>NZ_OCND01000032.1 GCF_900215535.1 Pseudoxanthomonas wuyuanensis
CCTTATGTCTTGAGTTTCCCCTACCGTAGGAGCCGAGAGCCCGGCGTGCGCGCCCGATAACGCCTCGGTGTCAGCACCACCGTAATTCAGCAGGGGCCGCACGCCGGATCTCGCGCCTTGCGCCCGAACAGTTGATCGAGGTTGCCCTCGAACCGATAAGCGTGGGCCTCGGGCGCGATGCTCTCGACCAGTCAACTGTAGCGGAGATCGGATATGACAGCAGCAGGAATCGACGTGAGCAAGGCCAGCCTGGACCTGGCCGTAGATGAGCAGACGGGGGTGACCCGGTTTGCCAATACCGGGGCAGGGATTGCCAAGGTGATCAAGCGCCTGAAGGCCTTGGGCGCATCGCGGATCGTGGTGGAAGCTACCGGAGGCTATGAAGAGCCGCTGCTGGAAGCGTGTTGCGATGCTGGACTGTGGATTGCCCGGGTCAACCCGCGCCAGGCCCGCAGTTTCGCTCTGGCCACTGGCGAACTGGCCAAGACCGACGCGATAGACGCCCGCCTGCTAGCGCTGATGGCGCGGGTGTTCGCCGACCGGCTGCGCTGCCACGTTGCGCCACTGCCATGGCAGCGCGAGTTGCGCGACTGGTTGCGCCGACGGGGTCAGGTGGTCACCCAGTTGCAAGCGCACAAGCAGCAGGCGGCGATGGCGTCGACGCAGGTGCGCAAGCTGGCCGCTCGCACCATTGCGGCTTTGGCCCGCGAGCTGGCGGCGATCGAGCGCGCGATGCAGGCCTTGAGCCAGCAACACACCACACCCGCCCTGCGCTCGAGCAAGGGCTTGGGCCCAGTGTTCCAGGCCACGGCACTGGCGCTGCTGCCGGAGTTGGGGCAGTTGGACCGCAGGCAGATCGCCAAGCTGGTGGGCGTGGCGCCCATGAACCGCGACAGCGGGAACGGCCAGGGCAAGCGCCGCGTTCATGGTGGGCGAGCTCCGGTGCGGGTGGCGCTCTACATGGCCACGCTCTCGGCCGTGCGCTGGGATCCGGTGATGAAAGCGCACTATCAGCAGTTGCGGGCCCGCGGGAAGCTGGGCAAGGTCGCGCTGGTCGCCTGCATGCGTAAGCTGTTGGGCATCGTCAACGCCAGACGACGTGACGAGCTGCATGCGGAAGGGCAGTTGGCCGCCTGACAGCCAAGATCACAAGACAGTTGCTGAATTAAGCCG
>NZ_OCND01000031.1 GCF_900215535.1 Pseudoxanthomonas wuyuanensis
CAACCAACGACCGAGAAAACGCTATGGCTTCCAGACACCCGCGCAGAGAATCCAGCAAGCGTCAGAAGCGTTGCACTTGGAGTGTTAATTCACCCCTCATTGGTGGACCTGTCGACATGCCGGCTACTGGCAATCTTGGCCCAGAGCAAGAATCCGAGAAAGATAGCAGCAGCAATGCCAACAACCAGCACGAACACGGTACGGTCTTCCGGACAGTGCTTGGCAAGACTATGGAAAATGCCCGTCCCCGCACGGCACTTGTTGTTGGTGTTCCATGCAACGATGCCCACAAGGCTTGCGGAGAAAGCTGCGTACCCAAGTGCTTTAGCGAGCATGGATCGAATAGTGGGCATGAGGCCTAACGCCTGAGTTAAGCCGGCCCGCCCTGGCCAACTGTCAAATCAAAGCCATAACGATGCGGGCTCGGCTTGAACGAATTGTTAGGCAGTGGGTGGCCGGAACGGCTTGGATGATGTCACCGTGCTCCCCGCACTGCCGCCTGGGCGAGTGTGCCACAGGTTGCGGGACGGAGCTTGCCCCGCAGCGCCGGCAGCGGTATGCGGCCGAAGACAAAGGCAGCGAGCGCAGCGGGGTAATGACGTCAGGCGGCGAAGTAGTGACCGAACCGAAGACAGCGAACCTGAGGACTACGCCCCGGGAGCCGACCACAGGTAGGTCGCTAAACTGGCCGAAGTGGAAAGCCGCAATGCACTTGCTCCACCACCGCCTAACGCCTGAGTTAAGCCGGCCCGCCCTGGCCAACTGTCAAATCAAAGCCATAACGATGCGGGCTCGGCTTGAACGAATTGTTAGGCAGTGGGTGGCCGGAATGGCTTGGATGATGCCACCGTGCTCCCCGCACTGCCGCCTAAGGCGAGTGTGCCATAGGTTGCGGGACGGAGCTTGCCCCGCAGCGCTGGCAGCGGTATGCGGCCGAAGACAAAGGCAGCGAGCGCAGCGGGGTAATGACGTCAGGCGGCGAAGCAGTGACCGAACCGAAGACAGCGAACCTGAGGACTATGCCCCGGATCCGACCACAGGCATGTTGCTAAACCGGCCGACGTGGGAAGCCGCAATGCACTTGCTCCACCACAGCCTAACGCCTGAATTAAGCCGAGCCGCGAAGCGGCTTCGGCTTGAATGAATTGTTAGGGCTCAGCCGATTAAGGTAAGAGCCCATTTTTCCGATACCAGCGTACGCAAGCGCCCTCAAGCAGTGCAAAGGCAATCATTGCAGGGATAAATAGTCGGTCCTGCAAAATTACGATCAACCCACGCACTGACCCGTAAGCCGGTTTGCGGATGGCATTGATCGCAGTATTGCCGACCACAGACGCGC
>NZ_OCND01000028.1 GCF_900215535.1 Pseudoxanthomonas wuyuanensis
GTCGGCCCTGCAAAATCCCTGAAAGCCCGCAGCACCAAGGCATATGGGCAGTCTGAGCTGGCTTGCATCTCCCAGAAGTCGATATTCTGGGGTCTGTTTTCTGGGAGTTGAAGGGCCTTGCCGATGACCGATCCGGACCTGTTCCGCACCCGCCTGGACCAGATGATCGACCTGCGCCACCCGCTGGCGGTGCTGGCAACCCGGATCGACTGGGCCGCGATCGAAGCAAAGCTGGCGCCGCTGTTCGCCCGTGCGCCCCGCGCCGGCCGCCCCCTGACCGATGCCGACCTGTTCGGCGAGCCGGCGGTGGTGGGCGGCGGGGTGAGCACGGCGGGCCGGCCGCGGTTGCCGATCCGGCTGATGGTGTCGCTGCTGTATTTGAAGCACGCCTACAACGAGAGCGACGAATCGGTGTGCGCCCGCTGGGCGGAGAACGTGGTGTGGCAGTTTTTCAGCGGGATGACCCACTACCAGCCACGGTTGCCGTGCGATCCGACCCAGATCGGCCGGTTCCGGCGGGTGCTGGGGGAAGCGGGGGTGGAAGAACTGCTGGCGACGACGATTGAGACGGCGGTGGCGCTGGATGCGGTGCAGCCGGCCGAGTTCGCCGAGGTGCTGGTGGACACCACGGTGCAGGAGAAGGCGGTGGCGTACCCGACCGACAGCCGGTTGCTGGAGGTGGCGCGGGCGAAGATCGCGCAGTTGGCCAGACAGGCCGGGATCGAGTTGAAGCAGAGCTACGCGAAGGAAGGCAAGGCGCTGCGTCGCAAGGCCGGCGGCTATGCGCACGCGAAGCAGTACAAGCGGCTGCGCAAGGTTCTGAAGCGCCAGCGCACGATCCTGGGTCGGCTGTTGCGCGATGTGCAGCGCAAACTGGACGCCTTGCCCGAGGCCGTCCAGGCCCAACTGCAGGTGTGGCTGGAGCGGGCCGAGCGCATCCGCATCCAGAAGCCCAAGGACAAGGGCAAGCTGTATGCGCTGCATGCGCCGGAGGTGGAGTGCATCGGCAAGGGCAAGGCGCGGCAGCCGTACGAGTTCGGGGTCAAGGTCGGCGTCGCGGTGACTGCGCGGCAGGGGCTGCTGGTGGGTGCGCGCAGTTTTCCGGGCACCCCGTACGACGGCCACACCCTGGCCGAGCAGTTGGAGCAGGCGACGATCCTGCTGGAAGGCGTGGGCGTGAAGCCGGAGGTGGTGTCGGCGGACAAGGGCTATCGCGGGGTGGACGCGGCCATAGCGCCGGCGGTGCTGTGGCATCCGGGCAAGTGGAAGACGGCTGACGCAGCGCAGCGTGATCTGATCAAACGGCGCAGTGCGGTGGAACCGGCGATTGGGCATGCGAAAGCCGACCACGGCATGCATCGCTGCTGGCTGAAGGGCGCCGAAGGCGATGCCCTGCATGCGGTGTTGTGCGGGGCCGGCTACAACATCCGCTGGTTGCTGCGGGCGATTGCCCGCTTGGGTATCCGGGCGGTCTTTTTGTGCCGGATGCTGGCGCGTCTGTGGTCGGCAATACTGCGATCAATGCCATCCGCAAACCGGCTTACGGGTCAGTGCGTGGGTTGATCGTAATTTTGCAGGACCGACTA
>NZ_OCND01000027.1 GCF_900215535.1 Pseudoxanthomonas wuyuanensis
GCGGGATCTTCTCTTGCCGGAGGGATCCCCTACAGTCTGCCAGCTCACCCCTTCTTCGGGCGCCGCGGGTGTTGCACTTACTTTGTTAACCTGCGGGGCCTAACAATTCATTCAAGCCGACCCCGCTTCGCGGGGCGGCTTAATTCAGGCGTTAGAGCGCTATGGAGGTTCCAGGGGTGCGATTCTTTCTTCTCCCAATGCTTGCTTTGCTCGCCATGCCGGCGGTGGCTACGGATTCCGCAGCAAGTCGCCTCGCTCAAGCAGCTCGTTTTGACTACGCAACGAAATTGGCCACGACGCTGGCCCTTCAGGGACACATTCCAAAGGCCAATTTCGACTGCGTTGCAGCAATACCGCTAGGCACTTACACAGGACCAATTGCCGGCTTTATTGGTTCCAAGCTAAACACCGACGAGATAGCCACTGCACTTTCCTTCTACGAGTCGCCTGTTGGAGGTAAGTACACGCAATATGGCATCGTGCAGTTCTACAAGCTCAAAGCCATCCCAGAGGATTTGACGGTCCCTGACATCGACAAGAATGAGATGCAGCAAATCGTTGCCTTTTCCCGCAGTAGCGCTGGAGTCAAACTGATGGCCCCAGACTTCTCTCGTGGGATGGTGCTGGCGGCAAAGTCTGCAGAGGACAAAGAGCTGGTGGCCTGTGGTTACAAGGGCGCGCTCTAACAATTCATTCAAGCCGAAACCGCTTCGCGGTTCGGCTTAACTCAGGTGTTAGGGCGCTCATGGGCATGTCCGGCTGGCCAATCTTTGCCAACCTCTGCAAGGAAGCTTTCGGAGATTGCAATTTTCAAGAGCAACTCATCAAATATTGTGGTGGACAGCCTGACATTGCATGGGCAACCTTCTACCACCTCGGAGACGACAGCATTCCTTGGCTGCACCGACACATACCTTCGTTGGACGGCGCAAGACCGGTTGATCTCATTGCATCAGGCGGCGCAGACTCTGTTCGTAATTGCCTCTTGGGCTTTCCCTGCTGATCGCCCTAACAATTCATTCAAGCCGACGCCGCTTCGCGGCGCGGCTTAATTCAGGCGTTAGGCGGCAAGGCAGCAATCACGCATGTCCAAGATCAAGAGCTACTCGACGAGATTCCTGTGCTTAGCACTAGGTGCGATAATGGCTTTGGCGGCTTTTTTTGTTGGCTATGACACAAGCTCACTCCTGCGCACGGTAGTCTTTGGATTCATGTCACTGGTTGCAGTTACCTACTTGCTCTCCTCCGTAGTCGGCACAGATCGGTGGCGGAGCTTTCTTATCGGATTTTCTCCATGAGTGTAGGATTGCCGCCTAACAATTCGTTCAAGCCGAGCCCGCATCGTTATGGCTTTGATCTGACAGCTGGCTAGGGCGGGCCAGCTTAACTCAGGCGTTAGGCACCTATGTCGGTTTGGTCAGGCATCGTATATAGAGGCTTCTGGGATTTTCCGCGCATGGTCGTTGCAAGGCACGGCGAGGATACGTTTCTGTTCTACTCGCGATTCGATGATGAGCTCGATGACTATATCGACCACTATGAGGTCTGGCGGATGCCGCACCTGACGGATGAAGAGTTGAGAGAGTCTTGGGTTGGACTGGAGTCCAGGGCGTTAGAAAGCATGCCTCCGGTTGGATTGCGCGAGCTGCCCTTTACTGTCACTACTCGCAACTCCATTGATATGGACGTTCTGCTTCGCGGAGAGGGTCGGTAGGTGGGTGAATTAACACTCCAAGTGCAACGCTTCTGACGCTTGCTGGATTCTCTGCGCGGGTGTCTGGAAGCCATAGCGTTTTCTCGGTCGTTGGTTG
>NZ_OCND01000026.1 GCF_900215535.1 Pseudoxanthomonas wuyuanensis
GCAGCAGCGTGCACTCGGACGGGATGCTTTCCGCAGCATGGTCGAAGCCAAGACCCTACGGTTTGCAGGCGTTCGACCCGCTCACCGCCCACGAAGGCAGCCCGCTGCGACAGATAAGTGAACCTGACCCCGTTTTTCCTGACCCCGTTTTTCCACTCTTTCTTTATCGTTCTATAGATGCAAAGCAGCGTAATAAAATTTCCTAGTAAAACCTGTGTTATCGCTATTTGATTGATAAACAAGGAAATTGTCATCTACGCGATCAATCAGGAAAACATAGTAGATAATACCATCGCCATTTCTTATGAGTTTGAGAAATGAGACGGACTTACCCACCGTGCTCTTCGCGTCAGAAATGGCAGCGGACACCAGATCCTGGTTGACGTTAGCTTGGAGAACATCATTGCCAGAAAGCTGTGATGAAACGGGTTTGGTCATGGGCACCGAAATAACCAACTTATCTTCTGATGCACAAGCGCTCATCAGAAAGAACATGCTTATGCATACGAAAACTATGCGTCGCCCTGAGTATCCATCAATTTCTAAGTTCATTTCCAGTCCCTTGCCTATACTTCAGTTCTGCATCGATGGCTTTTTCTTCGCTGCGCATTTTCCCAGTATCAGGGTTGATTGACCTATCGATAGTTCCTTGGTCTTTATCAAAGCCATGGCCAGTATATTCGTGGGAGAAAACTTCGCCCGGCCCACTAACAACACCGTTCGCCGATGTGATCGTTTGAGCTGGATCAAAGTAAGTTACGGAACCGGTCCCCACTCCATTTGATTCGTCCGCGAGCGTTCCGCCTTCGCCAACATTGGCAGGCGAATTGGGAACTTTTGGGTTTTCGGATGCGGGGACAATTCTGTGGATATTGGTAGATTTATCCATCGTTTCAATCCTGGATTTTAGCTCAGGGTTTGCATTTGAAACGTCGTCCCGAACCGACTTAACCTGTTGTTTATACTTCTCGTCGCCCTCAATCACGGATATACGGCCATCGGGATCAGTGAACTTGTAAGGGTTGTTGTTTCCGTAGTAGTAGCGATTGAAGTTGGTCCCTTTGTTGGATTCAGCCTTCACTGGATCAACAGAAACGAAGCGGGCATGTACGCTGCTCGTTGCTAGCAGCAAAGCGAGTCCTAGCGTTGGATACGTCCTTCTACTCATAGTTGCTCCCTTTGCCCATTCTGGCGCTGGATGGATTGTAGATACTTTTCTTCTTGCTCGGGTGTCTGTGGCGCCCAGCCCAGTTGCTTCGCCTTGGCGAACCAAGCCAGATTTTCTCTGCTCAACCGCTGGAAATCGGCCCGTTCGTTTTGGGGGATATCTTCCGCGCGCGGATATTTGCGAACATAGCGATCCTGGAGTTGCAGGTAGTAGGCATTCGCCTTCTGAACCATCGCCACCGTATCCTTTGGATTGGCGGCTAGCGCCATTTCAGCAACGGCCAGCAGATCGTCTCCGCGTTGCTGGGCCGCGTATTGCTCCATCAAGGTACTGGCCATGACGCCAACCGCTTCTCGTGGGCTCAGTGGACGCAAGTAGATTTCGTGTTGGATGGCAAGTGGCGTGATTCCTGTCTCGCGCTCGTAGCTGCTATCGGCCTTGAATCCACCTGCGGTTGCTTCGACATTGAGCCAGCGACCCTCATCGTCAACGAACTTGACCATGACATGACCAGGCGCAGTGGCCAACGTCATGATCAAGCCCAAACGCTGCCCCAGGACGGCGATCAGAACCGGCATGGACACGCAGTTTCCCTTGCGCGTGATCAAATAAGTGGCCAGCAGTTTGTTTTGTCGGTTCTTGCCGAAAGGGTCGTTTAGATCGTAAGAGAATGGCCTATTGTCATTCCAAGGGCTCGGCCTATAGAGCGTGTCCAGCAGCACTTCCAGCTCAGCACGCTTGGTAAGCCCGGCGGGCGTACGACGCTTGACGGCAGTCGTCAATTGGTCGAGTTCACGCAACACTGCACCCGCGTCAATCGTCGGATCGATCAGGCGATCAATCGTAAGTTTGGCACCGGCCAAGTCAACCCGATCCTCCGGCATCTGAAACAACCCCCGGAGCGGCGCAAGCTGACTACCATGTTGCGACGATACGGCAATACTCGCACTCGAAAACCCTAGTGCGAGGATGGCAACAAATGTGAGAAACAATGGCCGCATTTCCTATGCCCCATGTCTTTAGGGCGATGCTAGCCACCGGCTGGAGCATTGTCCATCTGGTTTTTCCGTTCGCGTCCAACCTGAAGCACTCAACGAAAAGGGCGGCCATTCAGCCGCCCTCTCTCACATTAGCGCGCTTCCGATGATCAAACCCCAACCGGGTTCGCCTTCTCCACATCAATCTTGTACTGCTTGATGGCGCGGGCCACGTCCTTGCCGGTCATCTTGCCTTCCTTGGCCAGCGCGGCGATGGCGGCGTGG
>NZ_OCND01000025.1 GCF_900215535.1 Pseudoxanthomonas wuyuanensis
GCCGACGATGTCGGTGAGCTGGGCCACGGTGGCGTTGGCGTCATCGCGCATGCGGGCGAACACGCCGTGGAAATCGCCGTCCATGCGCGCGGTCAGGTCGCCCTGGGCAATGGCCTGCAGCAGGCCGGACAATTGCGCGAGGTTGCGGTCGCTGGTGGCCATCATCGCGTTCAGGCCCTGCACCATCGTGCGGAAATCGTGCTCGAACGCCTGCTCGTCGCCGCGCAGCGAGAAGTCGCCCACCGCAGCCGCCGAAGCCAGGCGCTTGATCTCGCCGTTGATCGCCAGCAGGCTGGCCTTGGCCGCGTCCATCGCCTCGTGCAGCACGGCACGGCTGCCGGGCAGGCGCCGCGCGTCGCGCGCCAGGTTGCCGTTGGCGTACTCGTTGAGCACGCCGATCGCATCCACGATCGCATCCAGGTGCTCGAACATCATCGTGTTGATGCCGGATGCCAGCTGGCCGTAGACGCCGGGGAAATCTTCCGGCATGCGGTGGCTGATGTCCTCGGCCCCGTGCAGCACGATCATGCGCTGGGTTTCGTGCGAGAAGCGCTCAAGCATATGCACCATCTCGTCGGTGGCCTTGAGCATCTGGCCCACCTCGTCGCGCCCGTGATGGCCGCTGCGGACACCCAGGTCGCCACGTGAAACGCCCTTGATTGCGGCCAGCGCGCGCGATACCGGTTCCAGCACCGAATTGCCGATCACCCAGCCCATCGCCAGATTCAACAGCACCAGCAGGCCGCCGACCGCAGTCATGATGAGGGTGAACTGCATGGCCTGCGACTGGGTATCGTCCAGGTAGACGCCGGTGCCGATTACCCAGCCCCAGGGCGCGTAGAGGGCCGCGTACGAGGTCTTGGGCATGGGGTCGGCCTCGCCGGCCTTGGCCCAGCTGTAGTCGACATAGCCACCGCCGGCACGGGCCGCACGCACGAATTCCGGGAAGATGCGCTTGCCGTCCGGGCTCAGCACGTCGGCCACCGACTTGCCCTTCAGATCGGCGCGGGTGGGATGCATCAGCATGCGCGGTTCTTCGTCGGTGACGAAGAAGTAGTCCACGCCCTGGTTGGCCTGCATCACGCTCAGCGACTGCAGCGCCAACTGTTTGGCTGTTTCCTCGTCCATCGCACCGCTCTTGGCCTGCCCGGCGTAGTGCTCGACCACGCCCAATGCCATCTGGGTCTGCGCTTTCAGGCCCATCTGGCGGGTGCCGGTCAGATCCAGGTACTGCATGCGCGCGGCCACCACCGCGAGCGCGATGATGCCCACGGCCACGAAGAAGGTCTGGATCAGGAACTTGCGCTTGAGCGGGATGTTGGACAGTGCGGATGCGAACTTCGTTCGTACGTTCATGGTGTGTCTCGTGGTGCAGGCGCAGGACTGCTTGGCATTGCTTCCGGGATGCGCCGTCATCGCCTGGGTATGGCGCATCCTTGCCTGGGTTTTAGCGGCCGGTTCTGCGGGAACTTCAGTCCAATCGCGTACCTGTGCGACGAATGGCTGAGGCGGTGCCGCCGCATGGAGGGCTGCGCCTGCGCATGCGAAAACGACCGCGGCCGGGCGGCCCGCGGTCGTCGCGAGGGGAGTGGACGGCCCCAGACGGGCGCCGGCGGCGCCAGGCTCAGGCGGCGGCCTGTTCCAGCGCTTCCTGGCTCAGGTCGGCGCTGTTGATCAGCGTTTCGATGTCCAGCAGGATCAGCATCCGTTCGTCGACGGTGCCGATGCCGGAGATGAAGCGGGTGTCGACGCTGGCGCCGAATTCCGGGGTCGGACGGATCTGATCCGACTCCAGCGGAATCACATCGGAGACGCTGTCGACGACGATGCCGAACACGCGGTCTTCGACGTTCAGCACGATCATGACGGTGAAGGCGTCATAGCGCGCTTCCTTGAGCCGCAGCTTCAGCCGCAGGTCGATGACCGGCACGATGGTGCCGCGCAGGTTGATGACGCCCTTGATGTATTCGGGAGCGTCCGGCAGCCGGGTGACCGCGTCGTAACCGCGGATCTCCTGCACTTTCAGGATATCCACGCCGTAGTGCTCGTTGCCCAGGGTGAAGCTGAGGAATTCCTCGGCGGCGGCGGATTTGTTGTCGCTCATTCTGTTGTGCTCCTGTGGCATCGATGGCCGGAGTGGGGCGGTAGCGTCGCTGCCGGGCAGCGGTGTGGGATCTTCGTCTTCAACTATCGGCCGCCGCGGGGGCAACTTTAGGGCGAGGAACGAGTGAAGAGAAACGAGGAACGAGTGAAGAGAAACGAGGAACGAGTGAAAGGCTGGGGGAAAGGGTGCGCTCCTGCTCTCACTCGTTCCTCGTTTCTCGCTCTTCTTCACTCGTTCCTCGCTACTAGACGACGAGCGGCTGCGCTGCCGGTGAGCCGCCGATGCGGGCCACCCGGTCCTGGATCAGGACTTCGCTGCCGGCGTCGTCATCGCCCAGCCGGAACATGGCCACGGCGGCGGCCAGATCGCTGGCTTCCTGTTCCAGGCTGCGGGCCGAAGCCGAGGCTTCCTCGACCAGGGCGGCGTTCTGCTGGGTGGTTTCGTCCATCTGGGTGATGGTCTGGTTGACCTGTTCGATGCCGGCGGACTGTTCCTG
>NZ_OCND01000024.1 GCF_900215535.1 Pseudoxanthomonas wuyuanensis
GCCGACGATGTCGGTGAGCTGGGCCACGGTGGCGTTGGCGTCATCGCGCATGCGGGCGAACACGCCGTGGAAATCGCCGTCCATGCGCGCGGTCAGATCGCCTTGCGAGAGCGCCTGGAGCACGCCGGAGACCTGGTCCACGCTGCCGGCGATGGTGGACAGAAGACCGTTCAGCTGTTCGGACAGGGCAAGTAGGAAACCCTGCTTGCCGGCGGTGGCGATTCGGCCGGACAGATCGCCTGCGGAGGCGGTCTGCACGATCCGGGTGATTTCTTCCTCGACGCGGACCTCGGCGGTGCGATCGGCCCACTCCACGACAAAACCCACGCGCTGTCCGTCGGCATCGATCACCGGGTTGATGATCAGTTGCATGGTGCGGCCGCCAACGACGATCTGCGCGCGATGGGTGCCGCGCAGTTCGCCCAGCAGCCTGGCCTGGCGCTCGGGGTGGCGATGGAAGCCGTCGATGCTGCTGCCTAGCATGCTGGCGACGGAAAACCCGGGAAGTTCGCGGCGGAGATCCTGCTCCGCCTCGCCCAGCATGTTCAGCAGCGGGCGGTTGGCGTAGATGATGGTGCGATCGGCATCGGCAATCATCACATTGGTGGTGACCTCGTCCAGCGCGGTGCGGATGCGCAGGTTTTCCTGCGCCTGCGCCTGATCGCGTTCGCTGCGTTCGCGCAGGTTGGCCTGCATGCCGCGCATGGCCTGCATCAGGGCGCCGATCTCGTCCTGGCGGCCGGTGCCGATGCGGGTTTCCAGATTGCCCGATGCCACCTCGTTGGCGATGGAAACCGCGACCTGCAAGGGTTGCGCCACCAGGCGGCGGACACCCCACCAGGCCAGCGCGGAAATCGACAGCAGCGCCAGCACCGACAGCAGGCGGATATGCCAGACCAGGGTGCGGGTGGATGCGGTAACCGCCGCATGCGGTTCGACTGCGACCAGTGCCCACTGCCATGGGGCGAAGCGGGTCGCCGACAACAGCGCCGCTTCCGGCGCTTGGCCGGGCCTGGACGCCAGCGACAGCAGGGCATCGCCTTCGCCGGCGGCGAGCAATGCGTCGAATGCGGCAAGGTCGGCCGGCGCCAGCAACGAGGCCGCCGGCTGGCCTTCGCCGTGCGGGTGGACCACCAGGCTGCCGCGCTGCTTGCCTTCCTTCATGTCGACGACGAAGAAATAGCCATGTTCGCCCGGGACCGAATCGCGCAGTTGCTGCTGCAGTCCGGCCAAGCCTTCGCTGTAGTTCTGGCCGATGAACAGGATGCCCACCGTCTGCCCGTTGACGTCCTTCAGCGGCCGGTAGTGGGTCATGTAGTCGCGGCCGAACAGCCGCGCCGGACCGGTGTAGGGCTGGTCCTGCAGCATCAGCGGATAGGCCGGATGCGCATGGTCCAGCGCGGTGCCGACGACCCGTTCGCCCTGTTCGTTGGTCAGCGAGGTGGACACGCGGACGAAATCCTCGCCGGTCCTGGCGAATACGGTGGCCACGCTGCCGGTGGCCTCGGTGAAGCGGTCGACCGCGCCAAAATCCAGGTTGATGGGCTTGCCGCCGAAGCTCAGCAGCGGCGTTTCGAACCCGCCCACGGTGACGGTTCTGTCCGCATCGCTGACGACATCGCCCGCAGGCAGCGTGGCGGAGAAGCTCCCGGCCTGGCGCTCGGTGCTTTCGATCAGCGTCCGCTGATACAGGGCGATCGATTCCTGCATGATGCGGGTGGCGGTCTTGAGATCCTCGCGCGCGCGGGTTTCGATGGCGGCGCTGGTCTGGCCCTGCACCAGCAGCGCCAGCGCCGTCAGCACCAGGGCCACGGACAGCGCAACCAGCAACGACAGCTTGGTGCCGAGATTGAGGCGTGAGAATCGGTTCATGGGTCGGTTCTGCAAGATGGGACAGCTGATTCCGGTATCGGCCAGCGCCAGCGGAAATTGAAGGACAGCCGACGTACGGCTGTTGCGCGCTTATGCGATTCCGCGCTCGCGCGCGCTGCGCTGGCGCTCCATGCGGAAGATGTAGCGCTGTATCAGCACTTCGGCGCCGCGCGGCAAGGCGGTGAACTGGCAGCCGGCGCGCCAGGTTTCCCTGCCGTTGTGGCCGACCTGGCGGAACAGGCTTCTGATCATCAGCCGCAGCGGGATGGGGTCGGCATCGGGCAGATGCAGGTAGCAGTTGTCGTATTCCCGGAACGGCTGGAAGTCGGGGCGGTCGGCGGGAACCGCCAGCGCGACGCCGCCGCCGCTGATGTCCAGTACCCGCAATGGCAGCGGTTCGGTTTCGCCATCGCCGCGCGGCAGCGGCAGTTCGCAGGTGAGCGGTTGGGTGAGCGGCACCTGCAGCCGGTAGAACTCGCGGCGCTGCAGGCGCAACAGTTGCTCGGGCACCGCGGTGCGGAACGCGGTCTGGCCGTCGATCATGGTCCGGACCGGCTGCGATAGCCGGAACTGGATATGGATGCGGTCCAACTGCGCCACGCAGGTCAGGTGGTGGGCCTGCTCGATGATGCGGTTGACCGGTTCCTGCAGGCTGCCATCGATCAGCAGCTGTCCGCTGTCCTCATCCAGCGCGATCAACGCAGTCGGATAGGTGTGGTGGCGCGGCGCGGGATATGCGCTGATCAGGGAGCGGCGATCCAGCAGCGATTGCAGCACCTGCCGGATCTCCCGCGGATTGCGCAGCAGATATTTTTCCTCTTCGTCGTACCGTACCGGTTCTATCCGGCCGGAATCGGTGTCTTCGGACATGGGTTCGTCGTACTGCTGAAGAGTGGATGGCTGCAGGCGCTGCGGAGTAGTGGTCTGCCTATATATCGAACTTGGTCACGGATTCTTTAGGTTCTTCTCCCAAGTGCGGGGAACGTCCATGTGGAAGCCGGTGGCCAGGGCAGTGCAGGACACGCCGTAAATGCCCGCGATGCGGGGCCGGCCCACCATCGCAGATGGCGGGCGTTCGGCTGCGCGCGAAGCCGTGCTTCGCAAACGCTTGCCTCTCCCCTGTGGGCTCTCCCGCGGCATCCATGCCGCGGACGGTCCCGCACTGCCCTGGCCACCGGCTTCTGGACACCTGGTCGGCGCTCGAAGAAGGGCTTCCGAAGTCGCGATCTGCCATCTCGCCAAAGTCGCCGGCCGGCGGGCTGGGGGCGCGGAGAGCAGGCCTGGGGTGAGCCAGGGCGGTTGGCGCGGCACTGCCGCGCGCCTTGGCGAACGCCCGGCGCGCTGCGCCGGGCCGGTTCGGGCCGCGAAGCGGAACGAGCCTGCGGCCCGACCGAGAG
>NZ_OCND01000023.1 GCF_900215535.1 Pseudoxanthomonas wuyuanensis
GCGGTGTCATCCGCGCCTACGATGCGGCTGGCAACACCCTCAACATTGGCGCGAAAGAGTTCGTCTACAACGACGCCAACCGGATGAGCCAGGTCAAGCAGGGCGGCGTGGCGACGATGAACTACGCCTACAACGGCCGCGGCGAACAGGTGCGCAAGCACCTGGGCACCAGCAACACCTACACGCTGTACGACGAAGCCGGCCACTGGCTCGGCGACTACGACAGCGCCGGCAATGCCCTGCAACAGGCACTCTGGATGGACGACCTGCCGGTGGGCCTGGTCGCCAACAACAACCAGTTGCACTACCTCCAACCCGACCACCTGGGCACCCCGCGCACCGTCATCGAAGTGGCCCGCAACGTCCCGGTCTGGACCTGGGACCTGAAAGGCGAAGCCTTCGGCAACACCGCCCCCGACCAGAACCCGGATGGCGACGCCCACACCTTCGTGTTCGATATGCGGTTCCCGGGGCAGCGGTCTGATGCGGCGAGTGGTTTGAATTACAACTACTTCCGGGATTATGACGCCGGCAGCGGGCGTTATGTTGAAAGCGATCCTATGGGCATGATTGCTGGTGTTGAAACGTATAGTTACGCATCTTCTACGCCATTTGGACTAATCGATCCTTTTGGAATGAGCGGCACCTGTCCGGCGTCACCCTCCTATGCACCCGGCTTGTGGAACGACGGCAGGTACGTTCAAGGGACAAATAATTGCTACAGCTACGCTGCAGATAGGCCGGAGAATCCTGCAGATCAGCTGCCACGCCCCTTCCCAAGTAAGCCTCAACCTGGTGAATGGAGTGGTCGACCATTCGAAAGCCTTACTTGCAGCTCGATCATCCGAGCTGCTATCAGGGATGGGATGACAAAGTCCGATAAGAACGGCAACTGCCCTTCGTGCACACACAAGGTCTATCTTGTCATCGCACCCGAGGTGGACTATCACTGGTATAGACAAGATCAGAATGGGATGTGGTCACATAAGCCAGGCTGGTCGCCCGCAACGAACCTTGATGCTTCCGGAAACACTATTGCCGATCCGGGGGCGGCGGATAGAAATTATGGCCCTAAGGGTCCAAACTACTCCAAAAAATGCGGTGTCCTATGCGCTTCCAATCGTTAGTTCTCGCCACTACGCTGCTATTTTCAATGTCCAGTCATGCGGAAAACTTGGCCCTAGAAGCAAGTCTGAGTCAGGCTGCTGTAGATAGTTTGCAGGAGCCTATTTTCACTAAGCAAAAGCTTTCCTCTAGTACCGAAAAGTTCCTTGTCATCACTAGGGACTACGGCTCGGGGCTGGAGCTTCGAGAGGCGTATATTTATCGTCAAAGCCCCACCGGGCAGTGGGACATCCTTGCTTACCGAAAGACGAATTCTTCGCGTGTAATGGCAAGTCTCACGGACGATTGCTTAAAACTCGCCGCAAAGTCTGGGAGGGTTCTGTTGGAGCTTCCTGTTGAAGCTTCAGGCTTTCGGTTTGACTCCCAAGAACATTAGCCGACGTAGGGCGGAACCGGCGTAGCGGATGACCAACTTCGCTGTTAGAGGCCCGCCGAATTTCTATCTTCGGCTGGGATCATTCGGCGGGTCTTCAACAGCGAAGCTGGTCATCGCTCTTGGCGATTCCGCCCTACGAGGACTATGAGGCAGTTTCCATGATGAATACTGGAGTGTTGCGAGCGCTGTCAGAAAAGTGGCTCATTGTTCTTCTTCTTGGACTGGTGCTTGTGGCCTGTCGAAGCAAAGACCAGATGGTTCACAATTCGTACGCTCCTACGCCGGGAGAACGATTCGAGTTGAGTGAATCCAAGAGAGTTCTACTTGAACAGCGTGCCTCGAATGGCGACCTTGCTGCGATGAAAGAGTTGGCCAATTATTACATCCTGTCTGTTGGTGACGAAGCGGAGGGTATTGCGTGGATCGAGAAAGCCGGCGACGCGGGAGACGAAAAGGCAAGAGATACAGTGATACGTTTTCTCTCTAAGAACGAGACGCCAGAGAACCAGGCTCGCCTAATGGAACTAAAGCGGCGCTGGGGAAGATAGGCTTAAAGGAAGCCAGCCAGCGTAGGGCGGAACCCGCGTAGCGGATTCCGCCGAATGTCGATCTGGGGCGGAGAAACGTCCGGCGGATTTTTAACAGCAAATCTGATTATCGCCCTTGGCGATTCCGCTCTACGAGGTCTGCCTGATTGCTCCAAAGCCCCATACTCGCGCAGTCAGAAATCAACAGTCGGTTAGTTGTTTTCAATCTGCATCAATGAAGGAACATATATGCGGATCGATATGCGTTGCTTGATAGTTCGAGTCACCCTGTGTATGGGTTTAAGCATTGCTGCCGTGAATGCCGCAGCATCTGGAAGCTTTGTGGCGGCGCCATGGGGGAGTGATCAAATATATGGTCTTGCAAGTATCGACGAGGCGGCCAAAGCGGGTTGTTTCGGAAGTCAGAAACCCTATCATGCCGACCCGAGCATTTCTTGTGATGGGTCGACAACGAAAAAATTCTACCCAAATACGCCGCTGGTTCTGCCGCCATCGAATGGCTGGTTACCTATCAGTACGGCTTTCTATTACCCGGATGGAAGTGTTGCCGCTGGCGGTCCTATCGGATACATCAGTGGTCCACCCGAGACGAAGAATTGCGACCCTTGTAACGGAATCGGAAACCCGATAGATGCTGCTACGGGCTTTAAGCGACAGAATGAAGGTCCGGATATCGGAGAGGGCGAACTGCGGTACGTCAGGACGTACCTGTCCAGGTCAACCCGAATCAAGCGAGTGATTGGTGCGAACTGGCATTCAACCTTCACCCAACGGATTTCTCTTGGCATCTATCAGGACTGGGCATTAGCGATAGTGCGGCGTCCAAACGGGCAGGAGTTCTCCTTCGAGCGTACGGCTCCATCCACTGCTTGGGTTGGCGATGCGGATATCAATTACAGGCTAGAGTCGCTTGCTTCTGGCTACAAGCTGACAACGGCTGAGGATATGGTCGAAGTGTACGATGCGAGCGGACTGCTTCAGTCGATCACAACAAAGGAAGGCCGGACAACCACGCTTGCGTACTCGGGTAGTTCTTCCTCTGGTGAGGATCCGAAGCTGCTATCAGTCACGGATGATTACGGAAGGTCTCTCAGCTTTACCTATAACCCGGTAGATGCGGTGGTTGGCGCAGGCAACATCGCCACAATCACGGATTCTGTCGGGAATTCGGTCGCCTATACCTACGATGCCAGCAATAATCTTGTGTCGGTGATATTTCCTGATGGAAACGCTAGAGGCTATGTCTACAATGAGGCGGCGTATACGCAGGATGCAGATCTTCCTGGTGCGATGACTGGGATCGTCGATGAGAACGGAGAGCGCTTCGCAACCTTTGGTTACAACGCGGCGGGAAGAGCAATCTCAACGGAACATGCGGGCGGTGTGGATAAGTTCCAATTTAGCTTTCCTTCGCTTCACTCAACGACAGTTGTAACAGATCCCTTTGGTGTGGCGCACACCTATCAATTCCAGACGATTTTAGGGGTCTACAAAGCGGTCGCAATCAGTCCGGAATGCTTTGTTTGCGGTGGCGCTCTGTCAGTCAGCAGGGGGTACGATACGAATGGCAACCTGACGTCAGAGACGGATTCCAATGGCAATGTGATGAATCGGGCTTTTGATACGGCGCGAAATCTGGAAGTCCAACGCGTTGAAGCTTCCAACGACGGCACAGGTAAGGAGCGCACCACTCAGACCGACTGGCACGCCACGTTCCGAGTTCCTACCGAGCGCCGCACCTACAGCGCCGCCAACGCGTTGGTCGCCAAATACACCTGGACCCACAACACCCGCGGTCAAATCCTGACTTCAACGCAGATCGATCCTGCCACCAACCTGGCACGCGTCGTCACCACCACCTACTGCGAGCAAGCCGACGTTACAGCAGGCACATGCCCACTAGTCGGCCTGACCACCTCCGTAGACGGCCCGCTCACCGGCGCCGTCGACACCACCACCTACACCTACTATCCCACCGACGACGCGACCTGCGCCACCGCCCCCACCACCTGCCCCCACCGCAAAGGCGACCTCTGGAAAGTCACCAACGCGCTGGGCCAGGTCACCGAGACCCTGCGCTATGACGGCGCCGGCCGGGTGCTGTCGGTCAAGGACGCCAACGGCGTCATTACCGACCTGGAGTACCACCCGCGTGGCTGGCTGACCGCGCGTAAAGTACGCGGCGCGGATGACGCCTCCGAGGCCGATGACCAGGTGACCCGCATTGAGTACTGGCCGACCGGGCTGGTGAAAAAGGTCACCCAGCCCGATGGCGCGTTCACCGCCTACGAATACGACGCCGCGCACCGGCTGGTCGCCATTGCCGACAACGCCGGCAACCGCATCGAATACCTGCTGGACAATGCCGGCAACCGCATCCAGGAAGACACCAAAGACGCCGGCGGCAACCTCAAGCGCACGCTGTCGCGCCTCTACAACCAGTTGGGCCAGCTGGCCACGGTGGCCGATGCGCAGGCGAACCCCACCGACTTCGGCTACGACGCTAACGGCAACACTACTTCGGTCACCGATACGTTCGGCCGTGAGACCCGCAACGAGTACGACCCGCTGAACCGGCTCAAGCGCACCTTGCAGGATGTCGGTGGCATCGCCGCCGAGACAAAGTTCGAATACGACGCGCTGGACAACCTGACCAAGGTCACCGACCCCAAAGGCCTGGACACCACGTACAGCTACAACGGCCTGGGCGACCTGCTGCAACTGAGCAGCCCCGATACCGGCACCACCAGCTACACCTACGACACTGCCGGCAACCGCGCCACCCAGACCGACGCGCGCGGCGTCACCACCGGCTACAGCTACGACGCGCTGAACCGGCTGACCGCCATCACCTACCCGGACAGCAGCCTGAATGTGGCCTACACCTACGACATCGCCCCGCCGGTATGCGCGGCCGGCGAGACGTTCGCGGTCGGCCGGCTGACCGCAATGACCGACGGCAGCGGCAGCACGCAGTACTGCTACGACCGCTTTGGCCACCTGGTGCGCAAGGTGCAGACCACCAATGGCCAGGCGTTCCAACTGCGCTATGCCTACACCAAGAGCGGGCAGTTGCAGCACATGGTCTA
>NZ_OCND01000009.1 GCF_900215535.1 Pseudoxanthomonas wuyuanensis
CGCCTGGGTTCTGGGAACTGCAGTCCGGAGCACTTCACGCCAGCAGTCGATGCAGATCGCAACCGCTGCCTGAAATCGATACTTCAGGGACGACTATCTGGACGCGCGCCGGGTTAGCGTGTCAGATGTATATATCTAAATCAAAATTCTCTAGAGTCGGCACAACTCCAGCCAATCACAAGGGAATATTATAGATTCTGATAATTCGGCCCCGAACCACCCTCTGGGGTCACCCAGGTGATGATTTCGTAGGGGTCCTTGATGTCGCAGGTCTTGCAGTGGACGCAGTTGGCGGCGTTTATCTGCAGGCGTTTGTGGCGGCTGCCATCGGCGGCGGTGTCTTCGACGATTTCGTAGACGCCGGCGGGGCAGAAGCGGGTGCAGGGGTTGCCGTATTCCTCGGTGCAGCGGGTGACGCAGATCGAGGTGTCGGCGACCTTCAGGTGGACCGGCTGGTCCTCGTCGTGTTCGGTGGCAGCGTAGTAGACGCCCTGCAGGCGATCGCGCGGGGCCAGGCTGCGGTCGACATAGTCGCGCTTGGGGCGTTCGTGCTGGCCCAGCTTGTCCAGCGACGACCAGTCGGGGGTGACCTTCAGGGTCCACGGCGACAAGCCGCCGGTGGCGGTTTCCCAGGCGCCGTTGAGCAGGCCGAACCACAGGCCTTTCTTGAACCCGGGCTTGATGTTGCGGACCTTTTTCAGCTCGGCCATGGCGTCGGAAGCGCGCAGTTTGGCGTCGAAGCCGGCCGGCGCCAGCGCATTGGCGGCCAGATGATCGGCGGCCAGCATGCCGCTGCGGATGGCCTGGTGGGTGCCTTTGATCTTGGGCACGTTGAGCAGGCCGGCGGTGTCGCCGATCAGCAAGGCGCCGGGCATCTCGACTTTGGGCAGCGACTGCCAGCCGCCGGTGACGATGGCGCGGGCGCCGGCGGAAAGGATGTTGCCGCCTTCCAGCAGCGGGGCGATCAGCGGATGGTTCTTCCATTGCTGGAAGGCTTCCCACGGTTTGTAGTCCGGGTCCTGATAATCCAGGCCGCTGACATAGCCCAGCGCGATCTGGTTGTTGTCCAGGTGATACAGGAAGCTGCCGCCGTAGATCCTGTTGTCGGCTGGCCAGCCCAGCGTATGCACGATCTTGCCCGGCGATACGCGCCCTTCCGGCACCTGCCACAGTTCCTTGATGCCGATCGAATAGGCCTGCGGGTCGCTGTCCCTGTCCAGCTCGAAGCGCTTGACCAGCCGTTTGGTCAGGTGGCCGCGCGCGCCTTCGGCCAGCACGGTGACCTTGGCGCGGATGTCGATGCCGGCGGTGTAGCCGGGCTTGTGCGAACCATCCTTGGCCACGCCCATGTCACCGATGCGCACGCCGATGACGGTGCCGTCATCGCTGTGCAGGGTTTCGGCGGCGGCGAAGCCGGGATAGATTTCGACGCCCAGCGCTTCGGCCTGCGGCGCCAGCCAGGCGCACATCGCCCCCAGGCTGACGATGAAGTTGCCGTGATTGCGCATGCCGGGCGGCACGATGGGGAACTTGCGTCCGCCGGTCTTGTTGAAGAACCAGAATTCGTCTTCGCGGGCCGGCACGCAGATCGGCGGCGGCGCATCGCGCCAGCCCGGCAACAGCGCGTCCAGCGGGCCGGGTTCGATCACCGCACCGGACAGGATGTGCGCGCCGATGGTGCTGGCCTTTTCGATGACGCAGACCGAAATCTCCGGGTTGAGCTGTTTGAGCCGGATCGCGAATGCCAACCCGGCCGGACCGGCGCCGACGGTGACCACGTCGTACTCCATGACGTCCCGTTCGACAGGGGCTTGCGGGGCATCGGTCATTGCGGGTTCCTTGGCTTGGCTCATGGCTGCGGACATTTTCGGCGTTTGCGTGATGCGGGGCAAATCCGCGAGCATGGCACCGATGACCTTGTCGCCGCCCACCATACTGAATCGACCAGTCACGAACGGTGAGTCGCTGGCGCTACCCGGCGCAGACGTGCGATTGCGGCCGGGATGGCTGGACGCGAACAGCGCAGATGCCTTGCTGGGCGTGCTGTTGGACGGCTTGCCGTGGGAAGTGCATCGCATCCGCCTGTTCGGCCGCCAGGTCGATTCACCGCGACTGAGTTGCTGGATTGGCGATGCGGACGCTGTCTACCGGTATTCCGGAACCCGTTTCGAGCCGCATCCCTGGTCGGCAGCGCTGGCGGAATTGCGCGAGCGGCTGCAGGCCGAGACCGGAGCGCGTTTCAACAGCGTATTGGCCAACCGCTACCGCGACGGCCGCGATGCGATGGGTTGGCACAGCGACGATGAACCCGAACTGGGACCGCAGCCGCTGATTGCATCGATTAGCCTGGGCGCCGAGCGGCGTTTCCTGCTCAAGCACCGGCGCGAAGCGGGATATCGCGCCGGATTGCCGCTACCTCATGGCAGTCTGTTGCTGATGGCCGGCGATACCCAGCGCAACTACCGGCATGCGCTGCCGCGGACAGCGAAACCGGTTGGCGAACGGATCAACCTGACATTTCGCTGGATTGCGCCAGGGCACCATAAAAGCGGCGCTCGAATGGCTTGAGCGCCATTCTTTCCACTGCCTGGCAATGCGGAAGGGAAGATTGATTCGGTCGAGTTCGGCGCACCCGTTCCGAATCAATGGCGCGGCGGTACCGCCGCTGGAACGGCCTGCGACTGCCCGTTGGACAGTACCCAGCCGGCGATTTCCCGGCTCAGGTTCGACAATGCGTCCTCGAACGCATTGACTACCTGCGCGGTGCCGGTGCCGGATGCGGTCTGGCGTTGCAGGAAGGTCCTCGCCACCACTACGCGCTGGTCGCGGTTGTGGACCAGCTTGGCGCTGACCTCGACCACTGCCGACGGTATGTTCTGGCCTGCGTAATCGGACTCGAAGCGGCGGATGTCCATCACCAGTTTGTAGTCGGCGCGGATGCCGGCATCCGCATCGGCGACCGCGCGGATGCGGCCGGAGTCCTCCAGCGTGCGCAACACCGCGTCCTGGACGATATCGGTGGCCGGTTGCGCCCAGGTCACGCCGCGATAGACCTGCATTTCGCCGGGCACAGGGCGGACGTTGATGCGCGGGCTGTCGACCAGGCGCGCGGCGCTGGGCTTGGCGATTACCAGCGACCAGTCGACGCTGGGCCAGGCAGGGTCGGCTTCGACGCGTATTTCAGGCGAATAGATGGTGACCGGATCGCGCTGGCCGCTGCCCAGGATCGAGCAGCCGGCAAGCGTCAGCAACGAAAGCAGCAGCAGGCATTTCAACGCATTCATTTGGGTTCGAACTCCTTGGGTGCATCGCGGCCGAGCAGATAGCGCGCGGGATTGCCCTCCAACCGGTCGCTGACCCGGCGCAGGTCGCGGACCAGTCCGCGCAGCTCGGTCAGCGTGGGCGCCAGCTGGGCCAGGCCGTCGTTGGCGAAGCTGTTGATGGCCGCGCGGTTCTCGCCGAGGATGGCGTCGGCATTGTCGGCGGCCGAATCCAGCTTCGCCAGCGTAGCGTCGAGCTTGTTGAGGATGGCCGGCAGTTCGCGGACCAAGTTCTGATCCAGCCGCTCGATGGTGCCGTTGGTGGTGGTCAGCGTGCGGTCCAGGTTCTGCGCGGCGTCGCGTGCGCTGACCAGCAACGACTGCAGGCCTTCGTCGCGATTGGCCAGCGAAGCGCTGATGGTTTCCAGGTTTTCCAGCGTGCCGGCGATGCTGGCGACGTTCTTGTCGCTGAGCACCTGATCCAGCCGTTCGACGATGCGGTTGGCGGTATCGGTGATGTTCTGTAATGCCGAAGGCGCGGTCTGGATGATCGGCGCATCGCGCTTGTCCACCGAGGTCAGCGCCGGCGCCTGCGGGGTGCCGCCGCTGAGCTGGATGATGGTGGGGCCGGTCAGGCTGGTGATCGCCAGCTTGGCGCGGGTATCGGTCTTGACCGGCGTGCGCGATTCCAGCCGGAGACGGGCGATGACCTGGCGCGGATCGTTCGGCGCCAGCGTCAGCTTGGTGATCGAACCCACCGAAATGCCGTTGTACTGGACCGGGCTGCCGACCGACAAGCCGGTCACGGCCTCGCGGAAGACCACCTGGTACTCCTGCCAGGTGCGCTCGGACGAATACTTGGCTGCCCACAGGCCGAACATCAGCAGGGACGCGATGATGATGATGGTGAAAGCGCCGATGAGGACGTAATTGGCTTTGGTTTCCATGGCTCAGACCGCCGTTTGTGGGGTGCGCTGCTGATAGCCCTGCCGGCCATCGCGCGCAGCGCGCGCGCGCGGACCGTGGAAGTATTCCTGCACCCAAGGGTGATCGAACTGCTCGACCTCCTGCAACGGCGCAGTGGCGATCACCTTGCGGTCGGCCAGCACCGCCACGCGGTCGCAGATAGCGTACAAGGTGTCCAGGTCGTGGGTGATCAGAAAAACGGTCAGGCCCAGCGCTTCCTGCAAGGTCTTGATCAACCGGTCGAAGGCGGCTGCGCCTATCGGGTCCAGCCCGGCGGTGGGTTCGTCGAGGAACAGCAGCGGCGGATCCAGCGCCAGCGCCCGCGCCAGTCCCGCGCGTTTGCGCATGCCGCCGGACAACTGCGAAGGCAGCTTGTTGATGGCATCGGCCGGCAGGCCCGCCAGCTTGACCTTCAGCAGCGCCAGTTCGTAGCGCCAGCTGTCGGGGAGTTCGGGATGGTGCTCCTTCAGCGGTACCTGCACGTTCTCGCCGACGGTCAGCGACGAGAACAGCGCGCCATCCTGGAACAGCACGCCGGTATTGCGTTCGATGTGCTGGCGCGCCCGGGCGCTGTCCGAGCGCGCGTCCATTCCCAGCACCGAAATCTGCCCGGCGTTGGGAATGCGCAGGCCCAGGATGGAACGCATCAGCACCGATTTGCCGGTACCCGAGCCCCCGACCACGCCGAGGATTTCGCCGCGCCGGACGTCCAGGTCCAGATCTTCGTGCACGGTCTGCTCACCGAAGCGATTGACCAGGCCGCGGATGGAGATGACGGCGCCGTCGTCTGCTTCGGAAATCATTCGGGCGCCGCCTTGCCGCCGCGCCGGTGGCGGTGCGGGCAAACGGCCAAGCCGGCCGCTGTGCGGCCTGCCAATGGCGAAACGGGGCCAAGCGCCGGCGAAGCTTGCATTTCCGTTTCGCAGCCCGCGCAGCGGGCGAATTTGCTGTTCACCATTCCCTGCTCCTACCAATCCATATGCATGAACCACAGCGCGGCCAACGCGTCGATGACGATCACCAGCGAGATGGTCTGCACCACGCTGGAGGTGGTGCGTTCGCCCACCGATTGCGCGGTGCCTTGCACCTGCAGGCCTTCCAGGCAGCCGATCAGGCCAATCACCAGCGCAAAGATCGGCGCCTTGGACAGGCCGACCAGGAAATGCCGTATTTCGATGGTCTCGTGCATGCGCGAGATGTACATCTGCGGCGGTATGCCCAGATCGAAGGCGCCAACGGTGACGCCGCCGGCCAGGCCGGCCATCATCGCAATGAAGGTCAGCAGCGGCAGCATCAGCAGCAGGGCCAGCAGGCGCGGAATGACCAGCAGATCGATCGGGTCCAGGCCCAGCGTGCGGATCGCGTCGATCTCCTCGCGGCTTTTCATCGTGCCGATCTGCGCGGTGAAGGCGCTGGCGGTACGGCCGGCCAGCACGATGGCGGTCAGCAGCACGGCGAACTCGCGCAGGAACGCGATGCTGACCAGCTCCACCACGTAGATTTCGGCGCCGAAGTCGCGCAGGACCGTGGACCCCAGAAAGGCGATGACGGTGCCGACCAGGTAGGACAGCAGGATCACCAGCGGCACCGCGTCCAGGCCCACCTGCTCCATGTGCGACACGGTGGCGGTCATGCGGAAGCGGCGCGGCTCGCGCACCATCCGCAGCAGCTTGACGATGTTTTCGCCGGTGAAACTGAGCAGGGCGACGACCTCCTTGCCGTTTTCCTCCATTCGGAACCCCAGCCGCGCCAGCGCGGCCAGGAAACCGTAATCGCGCTTGCGCGGCGGACGGTCGTCGGCCACGTCCTCGATGGTGCAGACCAGGGCGCGGTGGTCCTGGCGGAAATCGATGTCGTCCAGCGACAAGCCGCGCCGGCTGGCAAAGCGCAACAACTGCAGCACCCCGGCCGAATCGATGCGGTCGATGCCGGTGGCGTCGATGACCCGGGCGCTATCGGGAATTTCGCGTAGACGCTCGGCGACCTGCAGCGCGTCGTTGAGCGTCCACTGGCCCGCCAGCCGCACCCGTGTGGGGTCGGCCTGGTCGAGCTGGAATTGCGGGCGGAGGGCGTGATCGGTCATGGCGTCGCTCGACCAAGGAGCATACAGGCAATGCCGCTGAACGTGAGCAGCACACCGAAAAAGGCCCGCCGGCCCAGGGGCTCGCGCAGCCACAGCGCAGCCAGGACGACCAGGAACACCGAAGCGCTTTCATTGAGGATGGCCGCGACCGAGGCAGAGGTGTACTTGTAGCCGCCCAGCCACAGCACCATCGACAGGCCCTGGCCGACCAGCGCCGCGACGACCAGCCGTCCCCACGGCACCCGGTGGCGATCGAAGGCGACCCGGTGGCGCATTGCCGGCAACGCCGCCAGCAGCGCCAGGCCGCCCACCGCCCCGCCCAGGCGCAGCGCGGTAATCCACAGCAGCGGCTGGGTTTCCAGTATCCGCTTGACCATCACAATCGCCACCGCCATCAGGGCGATGGCCAGCATGCCGAACAGCACGCCGCGCAAGGTATGCGCCGGCTGGGTCTTCCATTCCCGGCGCGGCTTGCTGACCAGCAGCACGCCCATTCCGACCAGGCCGAATCCCAGCCACTGCTGCAGGCCCAGCCGTTCGTCCAGAAACAGAAAGCCCAGCACCAATACCAGCGGGCTGTAGAGATTGCCGATGATGCCCATGCGGCCGGCACCCAGTTCGTTGAGCGCGCGGAAATACAGGGTATCGGCCACGGCGATGCCGATGACGCCGCTCAGCAGCACCCAGGCCAGCTCGCTGGCGCTCAGCTGCGGCCACGGACCGGCCGAAAACAACATCGCCAATGGCACCAGGACCAGCAGCACCAGGCCATTCTTGAGCAGGTTCAACGCCAACGGCGGAAGGGTGGCGCCAAGCTGGCGGGCCAGGATCATGCCCACCGCCCAGGTTGCCGCGCTGCCCAGCGCAAGCGCTTCGCCGATTCCTGCCGTCATCATTTCCCCGCGCCGCATTCCCGACGGAGCATGGTAGCGAGTCGAACCGGACGCAGCGATCCGGGACCGACTCGGGCGATACTGTTGCGATGACCGACACCGCCATCAATGCCACCTACGCCCAGCGCATCGCCTTTGTCTGCGAGATGGCCAGCCGCCTGCACACCTACGGCACCACCGCGCAGCGGCTGGAAGGGGCGCTGGTCGCGTTGGCGCAGCAGTTGGGGCTGGATTGCGAACCCTGGTCCAACCCCACCGGCGTGATCCTCAGCTTCAGCGACCCGACCCGGCCGCTGGGCGCCAGCGATACCACCCGGGTGATCCGGTTGGCGCCGGGCGAGAACGATCTGCACAAGCTCAGCGAGGCCGACCGCATTGCCGAGGCGGTGGCGGCGGGCCGGATGAGCATCGCGCAAGGGCACACCGCCCTACGCAGGCTGGATCGCGCGCCAAGCCGGCGCTGGCAGGCCATGCAGGTGTTCGCCTCGGGCCTGGCTTCGGCG
This sequence comes from Pseudoxanthomonas wuyuanensis, assembly GCF_900215535.1. Classification (GTDB taxonomy): domain Bacteria; phylum Pseudomonadota; class Gammaproteobacteria; order Xanthomonadales; family Xanthomonadaceae; genus Pseudoxanthomonas_A; species Pseudoxanthomonas_A wuyuanensis. The sequence continues at coordinate 7,706 of NZ_OCND01000009.1, forward strand.
GCGGTGGCGGGGCTGTGGCGGTTGCCGTGGCTGGACATCGCCACGGCGGGATTGATCGGCCTGCTGATTGGGCTGCTGGCGCTGCTGATCAACCGCAAGCCGAAGATGAAGGAAGCCAGCGATGCGATCTCCGCGTTCGTCGCCGGTTCGGTGGCGATCCTGGTGGCCAACTTCATTGCCCCGTTGAATCTCAACACCGTCATCATCGCTTCGCTGATCGTGTTGCTGCCGGGCATGACGCTGACCAACGCGGTCAACGAACTGACCAGCCAGCATCTGGTGTCGGGTACCGCGCGCTTCGCCGGTGCGATGGCGACCATCCTCAAACTGACCGTCGGCAGCCTGATCGCGGTGACGCTGGCGCAGTTGCTGGGGCTGTACCCGGAAGTGCGCGCGTTGCGGCCGCAGCCGGACTGGGTGGAGTGGGGCGCGCTGGTGCTGGCGGCCTATGCGTTTGCGGTGCTGTTTCGCGCGCATCGGCGCGATTATCCGTGGGTAATGGCGGCGGCCATCACCGGTTATCTGATTTCGCGTTTTGCCGGGCTGGCCTGGGGCAGCCCGGTCGGCATTTTCCTGTCGGCGCTGGTGCTGACCGCCTGCGGCAATGCGTTCGCGCGCTGGGCCAATCGGCCTGGTGCCTTGATCCGGGTTCCGGGCATCATCATGCTGGTGCCCGGCAGCGCCAGCCTGCGCGGATTGATGACGCTGGTGCAGCAGCAGGATGTCGGCGTGGGGCAGTCGGCGTTGCTGGGTGTGACCAATATCGTCATGGCGCTGATTGCCGGCCTGCTGTTCGGCAATCTGCTGATATCGGCACGCAAGAATTTGTAAGAAGTGGGATGCCGCAAAAAAGATTCTTCTCCTGTTCCCGGGGATGTCGGCTTCGGCAGGCTCGGCTTCGGTAGGAGCCGCCGCCCGTCAGGCTGGGGGTGCTCCGCCCTCCTGACGACGTCGTGTCTTTACGTCGGGCCGCAGTCTCGTTCCGCTTCGCGGCCCGAACCGGCCCGGCGCAGCGCGCCGGGCGTTCGCCAAGGCGCGCGGCAGTGCCGCGCCAACCGCCTTGACTCACCCCTGGCCTGCTCTCCGCACCCCCAGCCCGCCGGCCGTCGTCTTTCGTGAGATGGCAGGTCGCGACTTCGGACGGCCTTTCTTCGAGCGCCGACCAGGTGTCCAGAAGCCGGTGGCCAGGGGCAGTGCGGGACCGTCCGCGGCATGGATGCCGCGGAAGAGCCTGCATGGGTGAGGCAAGCGTTTGCGAAGCACCGCTTCGCGCGCCGCCGAACGCCCGCCATCTGCGATGGCGGGCCGGGCCCGCGCAGCGGGCATTTACGGCGTGTCCGGCACTGCCCCTGGCTACCGGATTCCACATAGATGTTCCCCGCACTTGGGAGAAGAACCAAAAAAGCGACGGGCGGCCCGTTGCCAGGCCGCCCGCTGCGATGATTCAAGCGATTATCCGGTAGCAATGAGATTTCCAGGCTACCGGCGGGCTTACTTGCCTTTCTTGATCAGGAAATCTTCCGGCTTCTTGCCCTTGGCGGTCAGCGCGGCCATCCAGCGCGGCTGCTTGCCGCGGCCGGTCCAGGTTTCCTTGGGATTGGCCGGGTTGCGGTACTTGGGCGCGACTTTGCCGAGTTTGCGGCCTGCCCGCGAACCCGGCTTGGCCACAGCCTTGCGGCCGCGTCCGGAACCGTTGCTGGCGCCGAACAGTTCCTCGAGCGTATAACCCTCGGCCTTTGCGAACTTGGTGATCTTGCTGCGGATGGTCGCAATGGGCGTGCGCTTGGCGAGTTTGTTCTGTTGCTGTTTCGCCTGGGTAATCAGCGTGCTGAGCTCTTTGGCGGAAAGGCCACGCAAGTCAATCGACATCAATCTCTCCAAATCGGAAGGGATGGAACCTGTTCAACACCGAACGTGTTCGACTCAGGAACGTGATGATAGTCGACGAAAATAAAACCGTCACAGGACAATGGCCATTAATGCGGGAAAACGTGAGGTTACTCACGCTTCTCCGCATTATCCGGTTCAGCCCGCCAGACGCGCCAACAATTGCTCGCGGCTCAGATTCTCCGCATTTTCTGCCCGGCGCGCGCGATATTCGAATGCGCCTGCGGCCAGCCCGCGCTCGGAGACCACGATGCGGTGGGGAATGCCGATCAATTCGATATCGGCAAACATCGGGCCCGGACGCAATCCGCGATCGTCCATTACCGCGTCGATGCCGGCGGCCTGCAGCTCGTCGAACAACTGCTGCGCGGCGTCGTTGACGGCGGCATCGCCCTTGGGGTTGATCGTGCAGATCGCCACCGTCCACGGCGCCATCGGTTCGGGCCAGATAATGCCGTTGTCGTCGTGATTCTGTTCGATGGCCGCCGCGACGATGCGCGAGATGCCAATGCCGTAACAGCCCATCGCAGGCACTGCCGCCTTGCCGTTCTCGTCCAGCACGGTGAATTGCATCGATTCGCTGTATTTACGGCCGAGCTGGAACACATGGCCTACCTCGATGCCGCGGACGATGCGGATCTGGCCGCCGTCCTGCGCGCGTTCGCCTTCGACCACATTGCGGATGTCGGCCACCCGATCCGGTTCGGGCAGATCGCGCGCCCAATTGACGCCGGCGATATGAAAACCGCGCTCGTTGGCGCCGACCACAAAATCGGCCATCGCCGCGACATCGCGATCGGCAACCACACGGATGGGCTTTATGGCGTTCAACGGGCCCAGGAAGCCGGGCTCGCTGCCCAGGTATTCGGCGATTTCCGCCTCGCTGGCGAGCCGGTAATCGGCCAGTCCCGGCACCTTGGCCAGCTTGATTTCGTTGACCATATGATCGCCGCGCACCAGCGCCAGCACGAAGCCGTCGTCGGTCATCAGCGCCACCGACTTGACCGTGCGCTGCAGCGCGATGCCCAGCAGCGCGGCAACCTCTTCGCAGGTCTTCTGCGTGGGCGTGGCCACCTTGCGCATGTCTTCGCCGGCCGCCGGGCGCGGGCCGGGTGCGGCCGCCTGTGCGGTTTCGACGTTGGCGGCGTAATCCGAGCCGGTGGAGAAGGCGATGGCGTCTTCGCCGGAATCGGCCAGCACATGGAACTCCTGCGACGCGTCGCCGCCGATGGCGCCGGAATCGGCCTGCACCGCGCGGAAATCCAGGCCAAGACGGCTGAACACGCGGCTGTAGGCGGCGTGCATGTTGCGGTACTCGCGAACCAGATCTTCGTTGGTGATGTGGAAGGAGTACGCATCCTTCATCAGGAACTCGCGCGCGCGCATCACGCCGAAGCGCGGCCGGATTTCATCGCGGAACTTGGTCTGGATCTGGTAGAAATTGACCGGCAGCTGCTTGTAGCTGCTCAGTTCCTGGCGCGCGAAATCGGTGACCGCTTCCTCGGCGGTGGGGCTGTAGCAGTATTCGGCTTCCTTGCGGTCCTTGATCTTCAACAGCTGGTCGCCGAATTTCTCCCAGCGCCCGCTCTCCTGCCACAGCTCGCGCGGCTGGATGGTGGGCATCTGCATTTCGACGGCGCCGGCGCGGTCCATCTCTTCGCGGACGATCGCCTCCACCTTGCGCAGCACCCGCAGGCCCAGCGGCGACCACGTATACAGGCCCGAGGCGAGCTTGCGGATCATGCCGGCGCGCAGCATCAGCCGGTGGCTGACCAGTTCGGCATCGGCCGGGGTTTCCTTGGTGGTGCGGAGGTGGAAGCGCGAAAGACGCATGCGGGAGGATTCGCCAGGTAGAAAACCGCTATTTTGCCAGCGTTGGCGCGCGAATGTGGCGGTGGAGCCAGGTTTGGCGCCCGCGCGTGCCTATCCGGCAGGACTTGAGCCCGCGTGGCCCTGTACGAAGACGGCCGGCGTCGGCTCACGCTCGATGCGCTGGTAGGGACGGTCCGGCGGCGGTTGTTCGGTGATGTGCAGGGCGCCGGCGGCGTTGCGCCAGCGGAGCAGCGAAGGGCGGGCTTCTTTTGCCGGCACCGCCCAGAACGCTCGCATGGCCGGCCGGGTGGCGCATCAGTTGCTGCAGTATGCCTTGACCGCCGCTTCGGCAAGCCCGCGCTGGTTTTCGCGCTGGGCGTTGTCCAGCGCCTGCCCGCTGGTCTTGCCGTCTTCGCCCAGCTGGTGCACCGGGGCGCTGCCCTGCAGTACTTCCAGGTTGCGGCGGGCGGTGGTGCATTGCGGGTTCTCGACCGACTTGCCGGTCGGTTCGGCGGCCTGGACAGGGCCGCCCTGATTGTCGATGCGGCGGTCCTTGTATTGCTCGTTGCCGGGTGGCTTGTCCGAGTAATGGGTGACGCCCTGGGCGTCCTTCCACTGGTAGACCTGGCCGGCGCTGGCCAGCGTGGCGGTGCCGGCGAGAGCAAGGAAGGCGCAGGTGCCCAGCCAGTGACGGGGCCGGGAAGCGGGCAGGTCGCGCATGGCGATATCCGGGGGTAACCAGGGTGGGCTGCGATTGCAGCATCCTGCGGCGGGGCTGGCAAGTCGGGACCGGCACCGGTTGGGCTAAACTGCGACCTATGGACGAAATCAAGCCGCCTCCGCGTTCGCGCGGCATCTACCTGCTGCCCAATCTGTTTACCACTGCGGGCCTGTTTGCCGGCTTTTACGCGATTATCGCCGCGGCCAACGGACAGTTCGTCACTGCCGCGGTGGCGGTATTCATCGCCGGACTGATGGACGGCATCGACGGCCGGGTGGCCCGGCTGACCGGCACCAGCAGCGATTTCGGCGTGCAGTACGACTCGCTGGCCGACCTGGTCAGTTTCGGCCTGGCGCCGGCGTTGGTGATGTACCACTGGTCGCTGTCGGCGCTGAAGTTCGACGGCAGCGTGATGGGTCGGGTCGGCTGGGTGGTGGCGTTTCTGTATGCGGCCTGCGCGGCATTGCGGCTGGCGCGCTTCAACACCCAGGTCGGTACGGTGGACAAGCGCTGGTTCGTCGGTCTGGCCAGCCCGGCGGCAGCCGGTCTGATGATGTCGTTCGTGTGGGCGTTCGCCGATGGCGCGCTGGGCTGGAGCGGCGAGGAACTGCGCTACGTGGCGCTGACGGTGACCCTGGTGGCGGCGTTGCTGATGGTCAGCCGGATCCGTTTCTGGAGCTTCAAGGGCACCGGCGAAGGCGGCGCCAAGGCGGACAAGGTGCCGTTCGTGGTGCTGATTCTGGCAGCGGTGGGCATAGCGGTGTTGTTCATCGATCTGCCGCGGGTGCTGTTTGCGATAGGCGTGCTGTATGCGCTGTCCGGCCCGCTGGGCTGGCTGTGGCAGCGGAGCCGTCGCAGCGAGGCGGTGCGGTGAGCGCGGTTGCGCCGCAGGCGCTGTGGTCGGCGCAGCAGCAGGTCTGGCTGTCGGCACTGGGCCATACCCTGTACCTGCAGGGGGCATTGCCGGAGATGCCGCTCGAGGCGGCCGCACCGGCTCCTCGACCGACCTCTCCCGCACCGGCATCGCGGGCCGCGGCGCCTACGGCGTCGGCAGCATCGACGGCCGTCCGGCAGCCAGCCGCGCCGCGGCGCGGCGGCTCGCGCTTGCCGGATCGGCTGCATTTCGCGTTGATCCGCGCCTCCGGCTGCAATCCCAATGCGCCGGGGGCGGCGGAGCTGTTCGCCAGTTGGCCGCCGTCGTCGCAACTGCGCGGCAATCCTGCGGCCAAGCGGGCATTGTGGCCGCGCCTGCGCGCATTGCGTAAATCATCCGCGCAGACGTGAGCGCGCTGAGTTCCGACGCTGCGCAAACCGCCATCGCGTTGCGGCCGATGCGCGAGTCGGACCTGGACGACGTGATGGCGATCGAGCAACGCGCCTATCCGTTCCCATGGACGCGCGGCATCTTCCGCGATTGCCTGAAGGCGCAATACCCGTCCTGGGTGATGACCGAACACGGTTGCGTGATCGGCTACGGCATCATCAGTCTGGCTGCGGGCGAAGCGCATGTGCTGAACATCTGCACCGCGCCCGAACGCCAGGGCCGCGGGCATGGCCGCCGTCTGCTGCGCGCGCTGGTCGGCATGGCGCGCGATCAGCACGCCGAACGCATCTTCCTGGAAGTGCGCCCGTCCAATCCTCCCGCCATTGCGCTGTACCACAGCGAAGGCTTCAACGAGATCGGCCGGCGCCCGCGCTACTACCCCGCCCGCGACGGACGCGAGGATGCGCTGGTGATGGCGATGGAACTGGTATCCGACGACATCACCCGGATGCCGCCGCTGTAGGGCCGGGCTTGGCCTGCCATTGCGACAGCTGCGCAAACGCTGATTGATGCCGGGTGCGGAAGCGTTTGCATCCGCCGGGCATTGCAACCGTTACGCGATGTCGCTGGCATGAGAGGGCAATGGCGGGCCGGGGCCCGCCCTACAGCTTGCCGCGTTGCTCGCGCAGAGCGGTGAGCTGGGTGTTCCAGTCGGCCAGGCGCGCGCGTTCCTGTTCGACCACAGCCGGCGGCGCGTTCTGCACGAAGGTGGCGTTGCCCAGTTTGCCGTTGCACTTGCCGATCTCGGCTTCCACGCGCTTGATTTCCTTGTCCAGGCGCACACGTTCGGCATCCAGGTCGACCAGGCCTTCCAGCGGCACCAGCAACTGCAGGGCGGGGCCAGGCCCACCGCCAGCGATGACCGCGGTGGCGGAAGCCGGCGCGGTCTCGGCGGCGCCCAGCCAACGAATGCTTTCCAGCTTCAGCAGGAACGACAGCGACGGTGCGAACCGTTCGACGCGCGCACGATCCTTCTCGTCGCCATCCTGCAGCAGCAGGGGCACCGTCCTGGAGGGCGACACATTCAGTTCGCTGCGCACGCGGCGCAGCGCGGACACCATGCTCTTGAGCCATTCCACGTCGGTTTCGGCGCGGGCGTAATCCTGGCCGGTGAAATCGGCGGCGGTCGGATAGGCCTGCAATGAGATGGTCGGAGCGGCAATACCCAGCCGTGGCGCAATCTGCTGCCACAGTTCCTCGGTAACGAAGGGGATCAGCGGGTGCAGCAGGCGCAGCAGCGATTCCAGCACATGCAGCAGGGTGTGGCGCGTGCTGTTGGCGGCAGCCGGGTCGTCGCCGTTGAGCGCCGGCTTGGCCAGTTCGACGAACCAGTCGCAGAACTCGTTCCAGGCGAACTCGTACAGCGACTGCGCCAGCAGATCGAAGCGGTATTGCGCAAAGTGGGCTTCGGCTTCGACGCTGACCTTGGCCAGGCGCGCGAGGATCCACTTTTCGGCGTCGGTGACGGGCAGGTGCTTGCCCGAGTCCCGGGTCCCGGGTCCCGGATCCCGGGCTTCGGTGTTCATCAGCACGAAGCGGGTGGCGTTCCACAGCTTGTTGCAGAAGTTCTTGTAGCCCTCGGCGCGGCCCAGGTCGAACTTGATGTCGCGGCCATGCGTGGCCAGCGCGGCGATGGTGAAGCGCAGCGCATCGGCGCCGTGGGCGATGATGCCGTCGGGGAATTCCTTGCGCGTGGCCTTGGCGATCTTCTCGGCCATCTTCGGCTGCATCAGACCGCTGGTGCGCTTGGCGACCAGGTCCTCCAGCGCAATGCCGTCGATGATGTCCAGCGGGTCCAGCACATTGCCCTTGGACTTTGACATCTTCTGCCCGTCCTTGTCGCGGATCAGGCCGGTGATGTAGACGTCCTTGAACGGGATTTTCCCGGTGAAGTGATCGGTCGCCATGATCATCCGCGCGACCCAGAAGAAGATGATGTCGAAGCCGGTGACCAGCACCGAAGACGGCAGGTAGCGGTCGAAGCCGCGCTCGGCCATCGCCTGCTCATTGGGCCAGCCCAGCGTGCTGAACGGCCACAGCTGGGAGGAGAACCAGGTCTCCAGCACGTCGTTGTCCTGGTGCAGGGCGGGTCTGGACCCGCCGCTCTTTGCGGCCGCCTGTGCGTAGGCTTCCTCCTCGCTGCGCGCGACATAGCAGTTGCCCGCCTCATCGAACCACGCCGGAATCCGGTGCCCCCACCACAGCTGGCGGCTGATGCACCAGTCCTGGATGTTTTCCATCCAGTGGCGGTAGGTGTTGATCCAGTTCGGCGGGACGAACTTCACCGCTCCTGGCTTGCCGTCAACGCCTTCAACCAGTTCCATGCCCCGCTTGGCCAGCGCGTCCATCTTCACGAACCACTGATCGGTCAGGTACGGCTCGATCACCTGGCCGGTGCGGTCGCCCTTGGGCACCTGCAGCTTGTGCGGCTTGGTTTCGACCAGCAGGCCGAGATCTTCCAGATCGGCCAGTACCGCCTTGCGGGCTTCGTAGCGGTCGAGGCCTCGATACTTGGCAGGAATGGATTCGATGACGCTGCCGTCCCGGATGCCCGCGTCGAGGGCCTCCATCGCGCTAGAAGTCACCGATCCATAGCTGGTCGTACCTTCATCGCCGATGATTTTTGCTTCCGGTGTAAAGATGTTGATCAAACCGCCGCTGAGCAGGCCTTTCAGTTCTTCATCCTTATGGCGTGTCCAGACTTCGTAATCGTTGAAATCATGCGCCGGGGTGATTTTCACTACGCCGGTGCCGAAATCGCGCTCGACATAGGTGTCGGCGATGATCGGAATCTCGCGACCGGCCAGCGGCAGCTTGACGGTCTTGCCGATCAGGCGCGCGTAGCGCTCGTCCTCCGGATGCACGGCCACGGCCGCGTCGCCCAGCATCGTTTCTGGCCGCGTAGTCGCCACCACCAGATAATCGCGTATCTCACGCAACACTTCGTTGCCGTCGGCGTCGCGCTCGACGTGTTCATAGGTCAGGTCATCGGCCAGCGGATAGCGGATAGACCACAGGAAACCGTCTTCCTCGACGTTCTCCACTTCCAGGTCGGAGATGGCTGTCTTCAGCACCGGATCCCAGTTGACCAGCCGTTGGCCGCGATAGATCAGGCCTTCCTCGTACAGCCGGACGAAGGCTTCGATCACCGCTTGCGACGGCTGCGGGTCCATCGTGAAGGTGCTGCGCGACCAGTCGCCCGACGCGCCCAGCCGACGCATCTGCCGCTCGATGATGTCGCCGGACTGCGCCTTCCATTCCCAGACCTTGCCGATGAAGCCCTCGCGCCCTAACGAATCGCGGGTTTCACCATTGCCTTCCTGCGCCAGATTGCGGCTGACCACCATTTCGGTGGCGATGCCGGCATGGTCGGAGCCCATCTGCCACAGCGTGTCGTAGCCGCGCATGCGGTGGTAGCGCACCAGCGCGTCCATCAGCGTGTGCTGGAACGCATGGCCCATGTGCAGGGTGCCGGTGACATTCGGCGGCGGCAGCAGGATCGAATACGACTCGCCCTTGCCGGTTGGCTTGAAATGGCCGGCGTTCTCCCACTGCGCATACAGGCGGGATTCGAAGGATTTGGGATCGTAGCTGGGGGCCAGGGACATAGGGCGAGTAGGGAGTGAGTAGGAACGAGAAACGAGAGGGTGCTGCGGATGGACGGAGAACTAAAGGGGGCGACGAGGCGAAGGAATCGAAGCGGCCGCTTCCACTCGTTCCTGGCTTTTACATATCGTACTTGTTCACGGCAAAGCCGCGCGCCTTGTACTGCTTCCAGCGTTCGCGCAGCGGTTCGCGCGCCGCTGGATCTGCGGGGACCACTTCCAGCACGCGTTCGCAGGCACCTTCGAAGGCGGCGTCGCGCAGGTTGATCACCAGCGCGCGCGCCGGGGCGTCGAACTCCGGCGCGGCGATCAGCACCGGAGTCAGATCGTCTTCCTCATCGGTGCCGGCGATCTGGTGCGGGATGTAGGCCTCGTCGTCGAAGGCCCACAGCAGCTCGTCCAGCGCCTCGGCCTGCTCCGCGTCGCGCGCCAGGATCAGCGTCCACAGGTTGGCGTCGTAGGCCTTGCGAGCCAGCTCGCAGACCAGCTTCAGCGGCTCGGTCAGGAACCGCGGCTTGGCGATCAGGTAGAAGTCGGCTCGGGGCATAAGGGCAGGAGTGAGTGGAGAGGAGTGAGAAGTGAGTGGGTGGCGGGAGCTTTTGCTCGCTTCTCACTTCTCTGCGCTCACTTCTCGCTTCGATCCAGCAGCCACTGCGTCAGCAGCCCCACCGGCCGGCCGGTCGCCATGCCGCGCTTGCCCTCGTCGTTGGCGACGCCGGCGATGTCCAGGTGCGCCCAGCGCTGGCCTTCGGTAAAGCGGGCCAGGAAGCAGCCGGCGGTGATGGCGCCGGCCCAGCGGCCGCCGATGTTGTAGACGTCGGCGAAGGTGGAATCGAGCATGCCCTGGTATTCGTCCCACAGCGGCAGGCGCCAGGCGCGGTCGAACACCTGTTCGCCGGCGGCCAGCAGCTCGTTGGACAGATCGTCGTGCTTGCTCATCAGGCCCGAGGCGTAGCGCCCCAGCGCCACCATGCAGGCGCCGGTCAGCGTGGCCACGTCGATCAGCGCCTCGGGCTTGAAGCGTTCGGCGTAGGTCAGCGCATCGCACAGGATCAGGCGGCCTTCGGCGTCGGTATTGCCGACCTCGATGGTCTTGCCGGACATGCTGGTGATGACATCGGAAGGACGGTAGGCGTTGCCGTCGATGGCGTTCTCCACCGCCGGTACCACCACCACCAGGTTGACCGGCAGTCGCATCGTGACGGTGGCAACGAAGGTACCGATGACGTTGGCGGCACCGCACATGTCGTACTTCATTTCCTCGATGCCGCCCTGCGTCTTCAGGTTGACGCCGCCGGTGTCGAAGGTGATGCCCTTGCCGACCAGCACGTAGGGCTTGGCGTCTGCCTGGCCCCCGGTCCATTTCAGCACCACCAGCCGCGGCCGGTTGGCCGAGCCGCGGGCCACCGCCAGCAGCGAGCCCATGCCCAGTTCCTCCATCTGCGCTTCGTCCAGGATTTCGGCTTCGGCGCCGGCATGCTCGGCGGCGAACGCCTGGGCCCGGTCGGCGACATAGGCCGGGTTGCAGATGTTGGGCGGCAGGTTGCCCAACTCGCGGGCGAACTTGACGCCGGCGGCGATGGCCTGGCCCTGCTGCAGCGCCTGCGCGTCGTCGCCGCTGACCGCCAGCTGCTTCAGGCCGGGGTCGTCGTTCTTCTTCTTGCCCAGCGTGGCGGTATAGCGGTAGCAGGCGTGATCGCTGGCGATCACCGCCTGGCGGATCTTCCACGCGCTGTCGCGGTCCTTGACCTCGACCTCGCTCAGCGTGAACAGCGCGCTGGCGACCGGACCGAGCTTCAGCGCGCGGGCGGCATCGCCGACCGCCTTCAGGTACTGGGCGACCCCGAACTTGCCCGTATCGCCCAGGCCCACCACCAGCACGCGCGCCGCGGTCACCCCGGGCAGGTCGTGCAGCAGGGCGGTCTTGCCGGTCTTGCCGCTGATGTCGCCGCGCTCGGCCAGGGCCTTCAGCCTGCCGCCGCTGGCCGCGTCGATGGCCTCGGCGGCAGGGGTCAGGGTCTTGTCGGCGTAGGCGCCGACCACGATGCAATCGAAAGCGGCCGCGGCCGGCGCATCGTGGTTCAGGGTGAATTCCAGGGTCATTGAGCAGATTCCATGGTCAGTTCCGTACAATCGCGGGTTACCGGCGGAAGTCGGCGCGCGTTTGCGCTACCGCCGCCCGATCGCCAGCGAACGAACCCTGGATTGTAAATCAAGCACGATGCCGAAGCTGGACCGCTACCTTTTCCGTGAATTCACCCAGAGCTTCCTGGCGACGCTGATCATCCTGTTGATGGTCAGCGTGGGCGGGGTCATGGCCGATCTGCTGGGCAAGGTGGCCGATGGCAGGGTGCCGGCGCGGCTGCTGCTGTCGCAACTGGGCCTGCAGTTCCTCGGCTACATGCCTTATATCGTGCCGTTGGCGCTGATGCTGGGACTGCTGCTGTCGTTCTCGCGGCTGTACCGGGACTCGGAAATGGCGGTGCTGACCGGCATCGGGGTGGGGCCGGCGCGGCTGCTGAAACCGTTGCTGCTGCTGGTGGTGCCGGTGGTGCTGCTGGTCGGCGCGTGCTCGCTGTGGCTGGGGCCGTGGGCGCTGCGCACTGCCGATTCGATGCTGGAGCAGGCCAACCGCAGCCTGGTGGTGTCGGGCCTGGATGCAGGCAAGTTCACCGTGCTGTCCAGCGGTGCGGTGGTCTACATCGGCGGTCTTTCCGATGACGGCACCCGGTTGCAGCGGGTGTTCATGCATCGGCAGAAAGACGACCGCATCGATGTGGTCACCGCCAAGTCCGGGCAGATGTTCTTCGAAGGCGAGCGCAGCCGCTATCTGCGGCTGGAGGACGGCTTCCGGGTCGAGGGGCCGGCCGATCAGGGGCTGGATTACCGGCTGATGCGCTATGCCAGCAACGAAGTGGCGCTGCCGGAGCGGGCCGACACCATGGAGCAGGACGACCCGCAGCGGTCGACCACGCTGGCGCTGCTGGGCGATGAACGCCCCGCGGCCAATGCGCAGCTGCACGCCCGCCTGACGCCGCCGTTGCTGGCGCTGGCATTCGCGCTGCTGACCCTGCCGTTGTCGCGCAGCGCGCCGCGGCAGACCCGCTATGGCCGGGTCATGCTGGGTTTCCTGGCCTACCTGGTCGGCGTCAGCCTGATGTTCAACGGCACCCAGCTGCTGGCCGACGGCAAGCTGCCCGGCGTGCTGGGCCTGTGGTGGCTGACCCTGCCGCTGCTGGCCGCCGCCGCCTGGTTCTACTGGCGCGACGGGCAGGTTTCCCGGCCGAGGCTGCGCGCATGAGGCTGCGCCCGAACCTGCACGATCTGTACGTGGGCCGCGTGGTCCTGGTCACGGTGCTGCTGACCTGGGCGGTGCTGGTCGGCCTGGATGCGGTGATGGCGCTGTCCGGCGAGATAGGCGACCTGGGCAAGGGCAACTACACCTTCGGCCATGCCGTGGCTGGGGTGCTGTATACGCTGCCGCGGCGGGCCTATGTGATGTTTCCGACCGCTGCGGTGATCGGTTCGCTGATGGGCCTGGGCCAGCTGGCGGCCAGTTCGGAATTGACCGCGCTGCGCGCGCTGGGACTGTCGCGGCGCCGGCTCAGCATTTCGGTGGCGGTGGCGTTGGGGCTGCTGACCGGACTGATGGTGTTCAGCGGCGAGACGTTGGGACCGTGGGGCCAACAACAGTCGGACCGGCTCAAGACCAGCGCCCGTTTCGGCGATGTGGCGCTGGACCGCTACTACGGGCTGTGGGCGCGCGAAGGCAACACCTTCCTGTACGCGCAGAGCGGCGAGGAGCGCGACGACGGCGGCAAGAAGTGGCTGCAACTGCGCGACGTGAAATTGTACGAGCTTGCCGAAGATGGCCGCCTGGCATCCATCGCCCATGTGATGACCGCCGATCACATGGAAGGCTATTGGCTGCTGAAGAATGTGCGCCGGACGACTTTCCACGAGCGTTCGGTGACCCAGCAGCAGATAGCCGGCGAGCGCTGGGAATCGGACCTGGACACGGCGGTGCTGTCTTCCAGCATGACCCGTGCGCGCAACCTGCCGACCAGCGAACTGGGCCAGAACATCGAATACCGCAAGCGCAATGGCCTGGATGCGCGCGAGTACGAGGATCTGTACTGGGGCCGCTGGTTCTATCCGCTCAATGTGCTGGCGCTGTGCCTGGCGGCCATCCCATTCGCATTCGGCAGCCTGCGCAGCGGCGGCATGGGCAAGCGGCTGTTTATGGGCATCGTGTTCGCGGTGGGCTTCTGGGCGCTGCAGACGATGTTCGTGCGCCTGGCCAGCGCTTTCCATCTGGATTTCCGCATCGCCTACGCGTTGCCGTCGATCGTGCTGTTGTTGACCTCCGGGCTGATGTTCCGGCGGCGAAGCAGTTGAACCAGACGCGGGGTTTTTGAGTTCTTCTCCCGTTTCCGGGGATGTCGGCTTCGGCAGGAGTCGCCGGTCGTCAGGCTTGGGGGTGCTCCGCCCTCCTGACGACCTCGTGTCTTTAAATCGGACCGCAGACCATCCATGGGCGGCTCTCCGCACCCCCCAGCCCGCCGGCTTCTACATAATGACGTGCCTGTTCTGATGAGCGCTGTGTCGTTTGCCGGAAGCCTACCGCGCATTCTTCGGCAACCGAATCATCCGTGTGCCGCTGGCGCGGTCGTGCAGTGTCAGGCATCGACGATCCACCCACGCCCACCAGAAGCCCAGCCCGCCCAGCAGCACCGACAACGTGGCCACGGCAAAGCGTATCCACAGCGCCCGCACGCCCGGTGCCCCGCCGCCCGCGGCCACGACCTTCAGCCGCCACGGGCGCATGCCCAGCGTCTGCCCGCCGCGGCGCCAGCTGAGCACCGCGTAGAGGCCGGTGGCCCCCCAGCAGGCCAGCCACAGGGCGATTTGCAGCGGGCTGAACGGCGGGATGTTCTCGCGCGCACCGTGGCCGGTCAGGTAGTAGCCCAGGGTGAAGCCTGCCGAGATCAGCATCCACACCGCCAGCGCCGGCCAGAGGTCATACAGCAGCGCCAGCAGGCGCCAGCCGATCAGCGCGCGCGGTTTTTCTTGGGTCGGGGCGGGGGAACTCATCGCAACAGGATAACGGCTGGCCCGGATTTCACGCCGCACTGGCGTGCTGAAAGTCCGCAACACGCTCTATGCTTTGCCGATGCCTGCCCGCACTCCCGCCGAACGCCGTCTCCAAGCCAACGCGCTGCCGCCGGTACCGGAACCGGACCGGCAGGCCATCGAGGCCTTCATCGACACCATCTGGGCCGAGAACGGACTGGCGCAGCAGTCGTTGGATGGGTACCGCCGGGATCTGGAAGGGTTTGCGCGCTGGCGCAACGGTGCCGACGGCGGGTTGGCCGGGGCGGACCGCTCGGCGTTGTTCGACTACTTCGCCTGGCGCACCCGCCAGGGCTATTCGTCGCGCAGCAACGCGCGGCTGCTGTCGTCGCTGCGGGCCTTCTTTGCGCTGTTGCTGCGCCGCGACCAGCGCCGGGACGACCCTACCGCGCTGATGGACCCGCCGAAGCTGCCACGCTCGCTACCCAAGGCATTGGCCGAATCGGAAATCGACGCGCTGCTGGCGGCACCGGATGCCGAATCGCCGCTGGGCCTGCGCGACCGCGCGATGCTGGAGTTGATGTACGCCGCCGGCTTGCGGGTCAGCGAATTGGTGGAACTGCCATCCAACGCGGTGAACCTGAGGCAGGGGGTACTGCGGGTCACCGGCAAGGGCAGCAAGGAGCGGCTGGTGCCGCTGGGCGAGGAAGCCCAGCATTGGCTGGAAACCTACCTGGCCGGCGCACGGCCGGCGCTGGCAGGCAAGCGCAGCCTGCCGGCGCTGTTCATCGAGGCCAGCGGGCGGCCGCTGAGCCGGCAGAAGTTCTGGGGACTGGTCAAGCGCTATGCCGCCGGCGCCGGCATCGACCCGGTCCGCATCAGCCCGCACGGGCTGCGCCACAGTTTCGCCACGCACCTGCTCAACCGCGGCGCCGATCTGCGCGCGCTGCAGTTGCTGCTGGGGCACAGCTCGCTGTCGACCACCCAGATCTACACGCTGGTGGCGCGCGAGCATCTCAAGCAACTGCATGGCAAGCATCACCCGCGCGCGTGATTGTGAGCGCGGTTAACCCGGGGGACGGGGCGGCTGTGCGAAGATTCCGTTCCATTTCGAGCTGCCGCAGCCCAAGCGCCACCACAGGAACCATGTTGATGACCCGATTCGCCGTTGCCGCCATGCTGGGCGCGCTCAGCCTTTCCGCCTGCGCCCAGGCCCCGCAGGCACCGGGTGCGGCGCAGGCGCCTGCGGCAGCAAAACCTGCCCCGGCTACCGCTGCCAAGGCCGGTTCGGCGGACGAGCGTGCGCGCCAGGCCATCGGCAGGTTGAATCCGCAGATCAGCGTCGACTATGTCGGCGCCGCGCCGATGCCGGGCTTTCGCGAAGTCATCGCCGGCGGCCAGCTGATCTACGTCAGCGACGACGGCCGCTACCTGATGCAGGGCACGGTGCTGGATCTGCAGGATCAGAAGGATCTGACCCAGAGCAGCCCGGCGCTGTCGACCTACCGCAAGGATCTGCTGAAGACCATTCCGGTCGGCGACCGCATCGTGTTCGCCCCGCCCAATCCCAAGTACACCATCAGCGTCTTCACCGACATCGAATGCGGCTATTGCCGCAAGCTGCACAGCGAAATCGCCGAGCTGCACAAGCTGGGCATTGCGGTGGAGTACATGGCGTTCCCGCGCATGGGTCTGGGCAGCAAGGACCACAAGGACATGATTTCGGTCTGGTGCGCGAGCGATCGCAAGCGCGCGCTGACCGACGCCAAGAACGGCAAGCCGGTGCCGACGCGCGACTGCAAGAACCCGGTCAACATGGAATTCGATGTCGGCCAGCGCATCGGCGTGTCCGGCACCCCGGCCATCTACGCCGAGGACGGTACCCAACTGGGCGGCTACCTGCCGCCGCAGGCCTTGCGCGCCGCGCTGGACAAGCTGGCCGCGCCTGCCGGCTCGGCCGCCGGCGGCAAGTAGGAAGAAGCGGGGACCAGGGACCGGGAAGAACCATGTGGCTTTCGCTCCCTTGACCAGCCATTCGGCTGTTGAAAGCGGAGTGCTTTACAACAGCCGAATGGCTGGTCAAAAGGGAGTTACCGGGGGGCTTTTGCTGTTGCTTTTAAAGAGCAAGCAAATCCCCCTTTGTTAAAGCGGGAGGTAAAGCGGAAGCTTTTCCCGGTCCCCGGTCCCCGGTCCCCGGTCCCCGGTCCCCGGTCCCCGGTCCCCAGTCCCCAGTCCCCAGTCCCCAGTCCCCAGTCCCCAGTCCCCAGTCCCCAGTCCCCAGTCCCCAGTCCCCGCCTTGCTACAATAGCCGGCCCCGTCCTGACGGCACGCACCCACGGTTCCGGACATGATCGTCCTCGAAGGCCAGCCGGCCTTGTCGCAATTCCGCCTCGCGCGGCTCCAAAGCAAACTGCAGTCCTTCGTCCCCGCCGTCGGCATCGCCGGCGCCTGGCATGTCTATTTCGTCGAGCCCGAAGCGGGTGCCGAAATCGACAAGGGGCGCCTGCTGCGCATCCTGCAGGCCAACCCGGACGATGCGCCGCTTGCCGCTGGCGCCGTGTCGCGTTTCGTCGTTCCGCGGCTGGGCACGCTGTCGCCATGGGCCAGCAAGGCCACCGAGCTGCTGCACGGCGCCGGGCTGCCGATCAGGCGGGTGGAGCGCGGCCTGCGCATCGACCTGACCGGTTGGGAGGACAACCCCGCGCTGGCCAAGGCGCTGCATGACCCGATGACGCAGTCGCTGCTGGACGCGCGCGGCCAGGCGGCGGCGCTGTTCACCGCGCCGGCGCGGGGCGAGCTGGAGCGGATTCCGCTGGCGGAGCTGGAAGCGGCCAACCGCCGCCTGGGCTTGGCCCTGGCCGACGACGAGATCGACTATCTGCGTACGCGCTACGGCGAGCTGGGCCGGGACCCGTCCGATGTCGAGCTGATGATGTTCGCGCAGGCCAATTCCGAGCATTGCCGGCACAAGATCTTCAACGCTTCCTGGAGCATCGACGGCAAGGACCAGCCGCATTCGCTGTTCCGGATGATCAAGCACACCCACGCGCAGACGCCGCAGCACACGCTGTCGGCCTATAGCGACAATGCGGCAGTGCTGGAGGGCTACCCGAGCGCGCGCTTCCGCCCCGATGCTTCCGGCCATTACCGCGCCGAAACGGTCACCGACTCGGCGTTCTGCATCAAGGTCGAAACCCATAACCATCCCACCGCCATCGCGCCGTTCCCGGGCGCCAGCACCGGAGCCGGCGGCGAGATCCGCGACGAAGGCGCCACCGGCCGCGGCGGCAAGCCCAAGGCCGGGTTGACCGGTTTTTCCGTCTCGCATCTGCGCATCCCGACCTTGCCGCAGCCGTGGGAGGCTGCGCGCACGCTGAATCCGCGGATGGCCCCGGCGCTGGACATCATGCTGGAAGGGCCGCTGGGCGGTGCCGCGTTCAACAACGAATTCGGCCGTCCCAACCTGCTTGGTTATTTCCGCAGTTTCGAACTGGCCGAGAACCATGCGGCCGATGGAAGCCAGCTGACCCGCGCCTACGACAAGCCGATCATGCTGGCCGGCGGCCTGGGCGCCATCGATCGCATCCAGGTGACCAAGAAGACGCTGTCGCCTGGCGATGCGGTGATCGTGCTGGGCGGCCCGGCCATGCTGATCGGCCTGGGCGGCGGCGCCGCCAGTTCGGTGGCCTCCGGCGACAGCGCAGAGGATCTGGATTTCGCCAGCGTGCAGCGCGACAACCCGGAAATGGAACGGCGCTGCCAGGAAGTCATCGACCGCTGCGTGGCGATGGGCGAGAACAATCCGATCCTGTGGTTCCACGACGTGGGCGCCGGCGGCCTGTCCAATGCCATTCCCGAGCTGCTGCACGACAGCGGCGTCGGCGGCGTCATCGATCTGGACAAGGTGCCCAGCGACGATCCGTCGCTGTCGCCGATGCAGCTGTGGTGCAACGAATCGCAGGAGCGCTACGTACTGGGCGTGCCGCAGCAGCGGCTGGCCGAGTTCGCCGCCATCTGCGAACGCGAGCGCTGCCCGTTTGCCGCCGTCGGCGTGGCGACGGCTGAGGAAAGACTGGTCGTGGGGTACGGCGTACTCGGGACCGGGGACCGGGGATCGGGGACCGGGGAAGCGCAACAGCAGGATCTGGGTTCCACCGCCGCTGCATCCACTCCCGCCGACTCCGCTTCTTCCGGGCCCCGGCAGCACCCCATCGACCTCCCCATGGACGTGCTGTTCGGCAAGCCGCCGAAGATGCATCGCGACACCCGCCGTCCCGCCGCGCCGCAGTGGCCCTCGCTGCAGACCGCGCAGCTGGATCTGCACCAGGCTGGCCTGCGCGTGCTGGCGCACCCGTCGGTGGCCTCCAAGCAGTTCCTCATCACCATCGGCGACCGCAGCGTCGGCGGACTGACCGCGCGCGATCAGCTGATCGGGCCCTGGCAGATGCCGGTGGCCGACTGCGCGATCACGTTGTCCGGATTCGACGGTTTTGTCGGCGAAGCGATGGCCATCGGCGAACGCACGCCGCTGGCGCTGCTGGATGCCGCAGCCGCCGCGCGCATGGCCGTGGGCGAGGCCATCACCAACCTGTGCGCCGCCCCGGTCGAATCGCTGGAGCGGGTCAAGTTGTCGGCCAACTGGATGGCAGCGGCCAACCACAACGGCGAGGACGCGTTGCTGTTCGATGCGGTCAAGGCGATCGGAATGGAATTGTGTCCGGCCATCGACATCAGTATTCCGGTCGGCAAGGATTCGCTGTCGATGCAGGCGCAGTGGGTGGAGAGCGGGACTCGGGACTCGGGACTTGGGACTCGGAAAGAGCTTGAGGCCGAGGCCTTGGCATCCGCAGAATTCTCTGTTTCCACCGAGTCCCGAGTCCCGAGTCCCGAGTCCCGGCTCCAAAAATCGGTTTCCCCCGTCTCCCTCATCATCACCGCGTTCGCGCCGGTTACCGATGCGCGTCAGCAACTGACCCCGCTGCTGGCGCGCGAAGAGGACAGCGAGCTGTGGCTGATTGGCCTGGGGGCCGGCAAGAAGCGGCTGGGCGGTTCGGTGCTGGCGCAGTGCTATCCGGAAGCCAACGGCAGTGGCGTCCTGCCGGCGTTCGCGGGCGAAGATGCCGACGATGGCGTGCCGGACCTGGACGATCCGCAGCGGTTGCGCGATTTCTTCGCGCTGATCCGCGATGCGCGCGAAAGCGGCCTTCTGCTGGCCTATCACGACCGTAGCGATGGCGGCGCTTTCGCCACCTTGTGCGAGATGGCCTTCGCCGCGCACCGCGGCCTGGAGATCAATCTCGATGGCTGGGGCGATGATCCGTTCCGGACGCTGTTCGCCGAAGAACTGGGCGCGGTGGTACAGGTGGCTGCCGAGGATCGCGCTGCATTCGCCGACTTGGTCGAGCGGCATGCGCTGACCGAATGCGCACAGCGCATCGCGCGACCGACCTCGGCCGCGGCCATCCGTGTGCAGCAGGACGGCGAAGTGCTAGCGCAATGGCGCTGGGACGAACTGTTCGATGCCTGGTGGTCGGTCACCCATGCCATGCAGAAGCTGCGCGACAATCCGGAAACGGCGGACGAGGAATTCAAGGCCGCGCGCGATTTCGCCGCCCATGGCCTCAAGCCCAAGCTGACGTTCGATCCGGCTGAGGATATCGCGCTGCCGTACATGGATGTACAAATGCCGCGAGCGCAGGACGCGCAGGAGCGGCGACCGTACATGGATGTACAAATGCCGCGAGCGCAGGATGCGCAAGAACGGCCGTTCACCGCCACCGGCCGCCGGCCGCGGGTTGCGGTGTTGCGCGAGCAGGGCGTCAACAGCCATATCGAAATGGCGGCGGGATTCACCCGCGCCGGTTTCGATGCCTTCGATGTGCATATGAGCGATCTGATCGCCGGCCGGGTGTCGCTGCAGGACTTCAACGGCCTGGCCGCCTGTGGCGGCTTCAGCTATGGCGATGTGCTGGGCGCTGGTCGCGGCTGGGCGACGTCCATCCTGGAGCGCAGCCAACTGCGCGATGCCTTCGCTGCATTCTTCGCCCGCGACAACACGTTCTCGCTGGGCGTCTGCAACGGCTGCCAGATGTTCAGCCAGTTGAAGGAGATCATTCCCGGCGCTGGCCATTGGCCGCGTTTCCTGCGCAACCGCAGCGAACAGTTCGAAGCCCGGACGGCGTTGCTGGAAGTGGTGGAATCGCCATCGGTGCTGCTGCGCGGCATGGTCGGCTCGCGGATACCGGTGGCGGTGGCGCATGGCGAGGGCCGCGCCGAATTCGACAGCGCCGTCGACCAGGCCGCGGCCCGCGTCGCGCTGCGCTATATCGATGGTGACGGCAGCGTGGCCGACAGCTACCCGTTGAATCCCAATGGTTCGCCGGAGGGCATCACCGGCCTGACCAGCGAAGACGGCCGCGCCACCATCCTGATGCCGCACCCCGAGCGCACGCTGCGCAGCGTCAACCTGAGCTGGCATCCGGCTGACTGGCCGGAAGATTCGCCGTGGCTGCGGATGTTCCGCAACGCGCGGGTGTGGGTGGGCTAGCCATGCCGGGAAAGGCGACCGCTGCGGCTGGTGCCGCGGCGGCCGCCCCTTGCTGCTAAAGTTGCCGCATCGCCCTGGGAGCAGACCGTGAGCGCTGTCGCCACCGAACAAACGCCGCCGGCCACTGCCGACGAACGCATCGTCCAGGCGCTGCTGGCCAAAGGCCGGTTGAAAGAGTCGGATCTGGTGCGCGCGCGCCGCCTGCATGAGGAAACCGGCGGCAGCCTGTTGTCGCTGCTGGCCCGGCTGGGGCTGGTGTCCGAACGCGACCATGCCGAGACCGCGGCAGAAGTGCTGTCGCTGCCGCTGGTCAGCGCCCGCGACGTGGCCGAGGTCGCTCCCGAGTCGGTGACGCTGTCGCCACGCTTCCTGAAACAGTTCCATGTCTGCCCGGTCAGCGAGGATGAGCGGTTCATCGACCTGCTGATGGCCGACCCGCAGGACGGCTACGCCATCGATGCGGTGCAGCTGGCGACCTCGCGCCAGGTGCGTCCGCAGGTGGCGTTGCGTTCGGAAATCGACGATCTGATCGAACGCTATTACGGCCAGGGCCGCAGCGCGATGGGCACCATCGTCGAGAACGCCGATGGCGAGGCAACCGGCGATCTCGACGATGTCGAGCACCTGCGCGATCTGGCTTCCGAAGCGCCGGTGATCCGGCTGGTCAATCTGGTCATCCAGCGTGCGGTGGAACTGCGCGCCTCCGACGTGCATATCGAACCGTTCGAGAACCGCCTGAAAGTGCGCTATCGGGTCGATGGCGTGCTGGAGGAGGGCGAGAGCCCGCCGGCCAATCTGACCGCGGCGGTCATCAGCCGCATCAAGATCATGGCCAAGTTGAACATCGCCGAGCGCCGCTTGCCGCAGGATGGTCGCATCATGCTGCGGGTGCAGGGCAAGGAACTGGATCTGCGCGTGTCCAGCGTGCCCACCGCGCATGGCGAATCGGTGGTGATGCGCCTGCTGGATCGGGAAACGGTGGTGTTCGATTTCCACCGGCTCGGCTTTACCGACAGTTTCCTGCCGCAGTTCCAGAAAGTGCTGGAGCAGCCGCACGGCATCCTGCTGGTGACCGGCCCGACCGGGTCGGGCAAGACCACCACGCTGTACACCGCGCTGAGCAAGCTCAACACCAGCGACGTCAAGATCATCACCGTCGAGGACCCGGTCGAATACCAGATCGAAGGCATCAACCAGATCCAGGTCAAGCCGCAGATCGGACTGGATTTCGCCAACGCGCTGCGCAGCATCGTGCGCCAGGATCCGGACATCATCATGATCGGCGAAATGCGCGATCTGGAGACCGCACGCATCGCCATCCAGTCGGCGTTGACCGGCCACCTGGTGCTGTCCACGCTGCATACCAACAATGCGGCCGGTGGCATCACCCGTATGCTCGACATGGGCGTGGAGGACTATCTGCTGACCTCCACCGTCAACGGCATCCTGGCCCAGCGCCTGGTGCGCCGGCTGGAGTCGTCGCATGCCGAGCGTTATCCAGCATCGCCGGAGGAAATCGAAAAGTTCGGCTTGCGCCGCTTCCAGCCCGACGGCGAGATTTTCCTGTACCGTCCGCGCGCATCGGCCATCGCGCCGACCGGTTATCTGGGCCGTACCACGATCATCGAGTTCCTGGTGATGAACGATGAACTGCGCCGCGCGGTGATGCGCCACGCCGGCATGGGCGAACTGGAGCAACTCGCCCGCCAGTCCGGCATGCGCACCATGTACGAAGACGGCATCATCAAGGCGTTGGCCGGGCAGACGACGATAGAGGAAGTGTTACGGGTCACCGAGGACGCTTGAGAACCTGCCCAAATCTTGCTGCGCTACCAACTGGCCGGTTTCGCGATAGACGTTGAACAGATCCTGAGAAGAAAAACCCGGCCGGAGCCGGGCTTTTCTTTTCGAGGCTACGCGAACCGAGTTACAGGTCGATACCGAAACCCACGCCGGCGGATTTCTCGTCGCCGCTGAACGCGCCGCCGATGCTGAAGGAGGCGCGTTCGCCGATTGGTTTGGCATAGCCCACCGACAACGCATTCTCGCCGTTCTGCCAGCCGGCACCCACCGCGACGCGGCCGCGCGGACTGCGGCTGCCGGCGGCATTGATGGCCATGTTCAACATCGCCGAACTCATCGCCCCCATCTTGTCCAGCCGCTGGTCCTGTTGCGAGAAGCGGCGGTCGACATCGCTGCGGAACGCGTTGAAGTCGTCTTCCAGCGCCATCACCCTGAAATCGGTGTAGGCGTTGGCGCTGGTCAGCGTCTGCGTGGCGGTATTGTCGGCATAGGCCTGTGCGCTGCTCAGCGTGGCCGCGTCGCCGGCGTCGGCGTAGCCCGCGGCAGCGACCGGCACCTCCTCGCTGGCGTTGGCCGCTACCGCCTGCTGGCCATCGTTGGCCGACTGCGGGGACGCTCCGGTCGTTGCCGGACCTGCACCGCCTGCGCTTTGCACGTTCTGGGAAGCGGTGCCGCCGGCGGCGACCTTGGCCTGGCCGCTTTGCGCAGGCGGTGTCGCGGTCGCGCCAGGATTCGCATTTTCGAACTTGCCGAACAACTCTGTCAGCTTGGCATCGACGGCGGTAAACGCTGCGCCGACATTGTTGTAGACACTGCCCTGGATCGAATAGCTCGGCGCGATGAAGACTCCGCCGGAGAAGCCTGCTCCGCCGCCCAATGCACTGGCCATGAAGCTGACCTGCGACAGGTTGACCGCATCGGTAGCTTCGGTTGCGGCGGCGACGTTGACGATCTGGCGTTCGCTGCCGGTATCGCCGACCGAGACGGTGTTGTCGCGGTCGTTCCAGGAGTTGGCGCCGATCGCCACGCTGTTGTTTGCGGCGGCCACCGAGTTGACGCCCACCGCCACGCTGTCGTCGCC
Organism: Pseudoxanthomonas wuyuanensis; assembly: GCF_900215535.1. GTDB lineage: Bacteria > Pseudomonadota > Gammaproteobacteria > Xanthomonadales > Xanthomonadaceae > Pseudoxanthomonas_A > Pseudoxanthomonas_A wuyuanensis. The sequence continues at coordinate 31,559 of NZ_OCND01000009.1, forward strand.
ATCGGCATAGCTGTTGTGGCCCAGTGCGGTGCTGTAGTCGCCGGTCGCCCAGGCGCCGTTGCCGAAAGCCGATCCTCCCAGTCCGCTGGCGCGCGTATTGATCAAGCCAAAGAACGTGGTGCCGCCCACGGCGGTGCTCTCTTCGCCACCGGCCGACGCGCCTTCGCCCACGGCGGTGGATCCGCTGCCGCCGGCATCGGCGCCGTAGCCGAACGCGGAAGAAAAATCGCCGCCCGCGCTGCTGTAACCGCCCATCGTGGTGGACGCCAGTCCGGACGCGTCGCTGCGGAAGCCCACCGCAGTGGCCTGGGTATTCGAAGCCGCGGCTTCGGTGCCTAGCGCGTTGGCATAGGCGCCGGAAGCGTTGGCACCCGCGCCGACGGCAGTGGCGCCGGCTTCACTGGCAGTGGCGCTGGCGCCCAAAGCAGTGGCGTCTTCGCCCGTAGCCTGGGCTTCGGCACCGGTAGCGGTGCTGTTCTCCCCGCTGGCCAGGGCATTGAAGCCGGTGGCGGAGCTGAACTCGCCCAGGGCGAAGGCGCCGGAGCCGGTGGCGGTGGCGCCGGTGCCGTCGGCCAGTGCGGATGAACCGGAGGCGGTGGCGTAGTCGCCGTTGGCGGTGGCGTCATCGCTGCCGTCGCCCAGGCCATTGGCCTTGAAGTAGCGGGTGGCATTCTCGGAGGCTTCGGCCACGGCGGTGAGCTGGTCCAGGTTGACCGCGTCGGTGCCTTCGGTGCCGGCGGCGACGTTGGCGATTTGCCGTTCGTTGCCGGCGCTGCCGACCGAGACGGTGTCTTCGCGGTCGGCGACCGAGTCGCCGCCGATGGCCACACTGTTGTCGGCGGTGGCCGAGGCCAGGTTGCCCAGGGCCACGCTGTTGAAGCCCGGACTCCAGGCGCCGCCGCCCACCGCTACCGAGTAGTCGCCGGAAGCTTCGGTCGGCAGCAAGCCGAAGAACGCGCCGCCGACGGCGACCGAGTTGTCGCCGCTGGCAATCGAGTTGGCGCCCAGGGCGGTGGCGTCGTAGTTGCTGGCCACGGCGCCAAAACCCAGCGCGGTGGCACTGTCCAGACTCGCTTCAGCGCCATAGCCGAAGGCCGAGGCGCCGAAGGCCGAGGCGCTACTGTAGCCGCCGACGGCAGTGCCGGCGATGCCGGAGGCCTCGCTGCGGAAGCCGGTGGCGGTGGCCTGGAGGCCGGAAGCGGCCGCTTCGGTGCCCGTTGCGGTCGAGTAGGCACCGGAAGCAGCAGCCCCCGCACCGGTGGCGGTGGCACCGACTTCGCCAGCAACCGCGCCTGCGCCCACCGCAGTCGCATCATCGGCCGAGGCTTCGGTGCTGGCATAGACCGGATTGCCGTCTTCATCGAGCAGCGGATTGCCGTCGGCATCGAACAACTGGCGCTGACCGCCCAGTGCGGTGGCGCTGGCGCCGGTGGCTTGCGCTCCGGCGCCGTTGGCCACGCTGTTCTCCCCACTGGCCAGGGCATTGAAGCCGGTGGCGGAGCTGAACTCGCCTAGGGCGAAGGCGCCGGAGCCGGTGGCGGTGGCGCCGGTGCCGTCGGCCAGTGCGGATGAACCGGAGGCGGTGGCGTAGTCGCCGTTGGCGGTGGCGTCATCGCTGCCGTCGCCCAGGCCATTGGCCTTGAAGTAGCGGGTGGCGTTCTCGGAGGCTTCGGCCACGGCGGTGAGCTGGTCCAGGTTGACCGCGTCGGTGCCTTCGGTGCCGGCGGCGACGTTGGCGATTTGCCGTTCGTTGCCGGCGCTGCCGACCGAGACGGTGTCTTCGCGGTCGGCAACCGAGTCGCCGCCGATGGCCACACTGTTGTCGGCGGTGGCCGAGGCCAGGTTGCCCAGGGCCACGCTGTTGAAGCCCGGACTCCAGGCGCCGCCGCCCACCGCTACCGAGTAGTCGCCGGAAGCTTCGGTCGGCAGCAAGCCGAAGAACGCGCCGCCGACGGCGACCGAGTTGTAACCGCTCGAAAGCGATCCCGATCCTACGGCGGTACTATCGCCGCCGCTCGCTTCGGCGCCATAACCGAAAGCCGAGTCCAGCGTGCCCGCGGCAATGCTGTAGCTGCCGAAAGAAGCGGAACCTGCACCGGCGGCGGTGCTGTTGTAGCCGGCTGCGAGCGACTGCAATCCGCTTGCGGCAGACCCGTTGCCGAACGCGGAGGAATAACCGCCGGTGGCCGAGGCCTGCGCGCCTACCGCAGTGGACGCGGTGCCCGCAGCGATCGCCTGGCTGCCGGTGGCGGTGCTGTTGCCGCCGCTGGCCTGGCTGTAGCTGCCCACCGCGGTCGCGCCTTCCTGCGCGGCCCGGCTCTGGTAGCCCAATGCGGTGGCATGAACCGCGGTGGCGCTGGCGTACCCGCCAATGGCGGTTGCGCCTTTCCGGTTGGCGACGCTGCGGTAACCGACGGCAACCGCATCTTCGCCGGAAGCGTCGACTTCGCGTCCGCAGGAGACGGCATTCTTGCCGGCGTTGGCGCTGGGCACTGGCTTGCCCCTGGCGTCCACGCAGAACACGGCAGAGCTGGAATTGGGTTGCGCCTGCGGCGGCTTCTGGATCTTGTCCTTATCGCGTGCGGCGGCGGAAGCCGTCAGAAACAGACTGCCGATAGCCAGCGCCAGCGCGGTAACGCCAGCACCGGTGCGGGTGCGCATCGCGCTGCCGAGCGTGCCTTGGGGGCGTTTTGCGAATTCGGATGCGACGACCAGCATGCCGAGCGACCGGTTCCAAACTTTGCTGTAAATCCTGTTCATGAGTACGTCCTTGGCTTGGGGTTTTACGGGGGAATGCGATGGCGCCGGACTCCCTGCGGGAGCCGGTTGGTTGCGTAGCTGACTTCAGGAGGTAATGCGGCGATCTACGCGCAGCGGGAATACAAGAGTGAAGATCGCAGGCACGGAGCCGCGTGGCGCAAGACGCGCCGGCGGAAAAGAAACGGATGGGGAATCGTGCGAAGCGTGCGGCAGGCGCGCAGGGAATGTTGCGGTGCGCAAGCAGGCACCGACAGCGAATTCCATATCAGGCAACCGGCGAAACGTCGCGGTGCCAACCCATTCCCGCATGCCCCTTTCCCCTTTCCCGAGGTGAAACAGAATCTCCATGCGGTCCAACAGTACATGCGCGCAGTGGCAAACGCGAGAGGATTTGCTACGTTAGGCGAATCGACATTCGCAGATGAATTCAAGTGTTAACGCTGCGTCATTGCCGCGTGTAGACGGCGTGAAGAATGCTCGATGGCAGGTGGTGGGGATGCCTGCCGATGTTGCTTGAAGTGGCAAGGGCAAGCGTTTGATCGATCGCGTTGTCGCGTTCGATCGGACGAGCTCTTTCTTTCCTGTCAGACACGGAGCAAGTCAAGTGAAACTTCAGAATCGCAGCAATCGTAAACACCGCAACGCCTTGATGTCGGCCATGTTGCTGGCATTGGCATGCAGCGCCTCAGGCGCTTTCGCCGCCGACGCTTCCAGGATCGGCACGTCCGGTCTGGAGGACGGCGGCAACTACGACCGTTTTATCGTCAAGTATCGCGACGGCAGCATCGCCTCCGGCAATTCCGCCGGGTTGCAGCAATCGCTCAACTCGGCCCTGAGCGGCGCCGGACTGGGCGCGGCCGCGAAAGGGCGCTCTGCCGTTGCCGCCGCCAAGCTGCGGCGCATGGCCACCGGCGCGGATGTGATCAGAACCTCGCGCAAGCTGGATCGGGTGGAGGCGGAAAACCTGATGCGCCAACTGGCTGTGGACCCGGACGTACTGTACGTGGAAGTCGATGCGATGCGTACGCGCAATCTGGTCCCCAACGATACCTACTACGCTCAGTATCAATGGCACTTCAAGGATCCGGTTGGCGGCATCAATCTGCCGGCGGCCTGGGACAACGCCACCGGCGCCGGCGTGGTGGTGGCGGTGCTGGATACCGGCATCACTCCGCACAGCGACATGGATGCCAATATTTTGCCGGGCTACGACTTCATCAGCGATACCTTCGTTTCCCGCGACGGCGATCTGCGCGATCCCAATCCGCTGGATGAAGGCGACTGGAATCCGGTTGCGGGCGAATGCTATGCCGGTTCGCCGGTGCAGGACAGCAGTTGGCATGGCACTCACGTCGCCGGCACGATTGCCGAAGTCACCAACAACGCCAAGGGCATGGCCGGCGGCGCGTTCGACGCCAAGGTAGTGCCGGTACGCGTGCTCGGCCGTTGCGGCGGCTATACCTCGGATATCGCCGATGCGGTGATCTGGGCTTCCGGTGGAACGGTGGCCGGAGTGCCGGCCAATGCCAATCCCGCCGAAGTGATCAACCTGAGCCTCGGCGGTTCCGGCGCATGCAGCCAGACCGAACAGGCCGCGTTCGATACCGCCATTGCCAATGGTTCCACCGTGGTCGTTGCGGCCGGCAATTCCGCGGCCAACGCCGCCAACTATTCGCCGGCCAGTTGCAACGGCGTGATCACGGTGGCCGCCACCCGCATCACCGGCGGCATCGCTTCGTATTCCAACTATGGCGACGTGGTCGAGATCTCGGCGCCGGGCGGCGGCGGCAGCGTCGACGGCAATCCTGGCGGTTATGTGTGGTCGGCCGGCAACGCCGGCACCACGGTGCCGACCACCGAGACCTATTTCGGCATGGGCGGCACTTCGATGGCGGCGCCGCATGTGGCCGCGGTGGTAGCGCTGATGCAGAGCGTGGCCGAGACGCCGTTGACGCCGTCGGAAGTGGCGGCGACGCTGCAGGCCACCGCGCGTCCGTTCCCGGTAGCGCCTCCGGCCAACCGGCCCATCGGCGCCGGTATCGTCGATGCGGCCGCGGCGGTGGAGGCGGTCATCGGCGGCGGCGAACCGCCGACCGCCACCCCGCTGACCAACAACGTTGCCGTTGGCGGCAATTCGGGCGCCGCGAATGCGTCGATCAAGTATGCGCTGGAGGTGCCGGCCGGCGCCACCAAACTGTCGTTCGTCAGTTTCGGAGGCAGCGGCAACGCCGACCTGTACGTCAAGTTCGGCAGCGAGGCCGATGCGTCCAGCTACGACTTCCGCTCGGTCCGCCCCGGCAATACCGAAACGGTCAACATCGCCAAGCCGAAGGCCGGTACCTACTACGTCACCCTGGTCGGCAAGACCGCGTTCAGCAACGTCAGCATCCGCGGCAGCTTCAAGCCGTAAACCGCAAGCGTATCGACTGTGCAAGCCTTGGCGGCACCCCCGGCAGTCCGGGGTGCCGCGTTTGCGATGTGCCGCCCCCGATTGGCGCACAAGTGCCCTAGTGCGGTAACTTGACGACCCCTTGCCGCGACCCGCGCAGATGCCGCTATACCGCTACAAAGCCCTGAATTCGCGCGGCGAAGTGATGGATGGCCAGATGGAGGCCGGCAGCGATGCCGAGGTGGTGACGCGGCTGCAGGAACAGGGCCATCTGCCGATGGAAGCGCGGCTGGCCTCCGAATCCGGCGCCGGCCCGTCATGGCGCAGCCTGCTGTCGCCGAAGGCTTTCTCCGGCGAGCGGCTGGTGCAGTTCACCCAGCAACTGGCCACCCTGCTGGGCGCCGGGCAGCCGCTGGACCGGTCGTTGTCGATCCTGTTGGACCTGCCGGAAGACGACAAGGCGCGCGGGATCATCTCCGACATCCGCGACGCCGTGCGCAGCGGCGCGCCGCTGTCGACGGCGCTGGAGCGGCAGCACGGCCTGTTCACCCGGCTCTACATCAACATGGTGCGCGCCGGCGAGGCCGGCGGCAGCCTGCACGACACCCTGCAACGGCTGGCCGACTACCTGGAACGCAGCCGCGCATTGCGCGGCCGGGTCATCAACGCGCTGATCTATCCGGCCATCCTGTTGGTGGTGGTATCGCTGGCGCTGCTGTTCCTGATGGGCTACGTGGTACCGCAGTTCGCGGCGATGTACGAAAGCCTGGACGTGGCCCTGCCCTGGTTCACCCGCGGCGTGCTGTGGCTGGGTCTGCTGGTGCGCGACTGGTGGCCGCTGCTGGTGGCGGTGCCGGCGCTGCTGCCGTGGTGGCTGGATCGCAAGCGCCGGGATCCGGCATTCCGCGATCGCCTGGACGCCTGGCTGCTGCGGCAGAAGCTGGTGGGACCGCTGATCGCCAAGCTGGAAACCTCAAGGCTGGCGCGGACGCTGGGCACGCTGTTGCGCAATGGCGTGCCGTTGCTGGGCGCGTTGGGTATCGCCCGCAATGTGCTGGGCAACCGTGCGTTGTCGGCCGATGTCGAAAAGGCTGCCGAGGACGTCAAGAACGGTCACGGCCTGTCGGTATCGTTGGGCAAGGGCAAGCGTTTCCCGCGGCTGGCGCTGCAGATGATCCAGGTCGGCGAGGAGTCCGGTGCGCTGGACAGCATGCTGCTGAAGACCGCCGACACCTTCGAACAGGAGACCAGCCAGGCCATGGACAGGTTGCTGGCCGCCCTGGTGCCCGTCATCACCCTGGTGTTGGCGGCGGTGGTGGGAATGGTGATCATCGCCGTGCTGGTGCCGCTGTACGACCTGACCAACGCCATCGGATAGCCGTACGTCCCGGCCGGGGGATGCCCCGCCCCACACCCAACAACCCATTCAGAAACGACGGTACACACTCTATGGATATGACTACCAGGACCCCCGCGATGCGCCGCTCCCGTTCACTGACCCGTTCTCCATCGCCGGCCGCGCAAAGCGGCATGAGTCTGCTGGAGATCATCATCGTCATCGTGCTGATCGGCGCGGTGCTGACCCTGGTCGGCAGCCGGGTGCTGGGCGGAGCCGACCGTGGCCGCGCCAACCTGGCCAAATCGCAGATCCAGACCCTGGCCGGCAAGATCGAGAACTACCAGCTGGACACTGGCCGGCTGCCGTCGCGGCTGGAGGATCTGGTGAGCCAGCCCGGCGATGCCGGCGGCTGGCTGGGTCCGTACGCGAAGGCGGCGGAGTTGAACGACCCCTGGGGCCATCCCATCGAATACCGGGTGCCCGGTGAAAACCAGCGTTTCGATCTGATCAGCCTGGGCGCCGATGGCAAGACCGGCGGCGACAGCTACGACGCCGATATCCGATACGAGTAAGCCTTTGCCATGAGTCGCCGTAGTCCTGGCGCTTTCCGAACCGGCGGCCATCGCCACGCGGCCGGCGTCTCGCTGCTGGAGATGCTGCTGGTCGTGGGCCTGATGGCGATTGCCGGACTGCTGGCGGCGATGGTGCTGACCGGCGGTTTCGATGGCATGCGGCTGCGCTCGGAAGCCAGGGAACTGGCCGCACAGTTGCGCTACACGCGTGCGCAGGCGATAGCCACCGGCCGGCCGCAACGCTTTGTGATAGACCCGCGTTCGCACCGCTGGCAGGCGCCCGACAACCGCCGCGGCACCATCCCGGCCTCGCTGGGCGTCAGCTTTACCGGAGCACGGCAGGCGCAGGCCCGCGCCGGCGAGGGCGGCATTCTGTTCTTCCATGATGGCGGCTCCACCGGTGGCCGCGTGCGGTTGCAGGCCAGGCGCGCGGCCTGGGTGATCGATGTCGGCTGGCTGACCGGCGAGGTCAAGCTCTCGCGCGCCAGCGTGGACGACGGCGCATGAAGCGCCAGCGCGGTTTCACCCTGCTGGAAGTCATCGTCGCGTTCGCATTGCTGGCGTTGGCGCTGACCCTGCTGCTGGGTTCGCTGTCCGGCGCCGCGCGGCAGGTGCGCGCGGCCGAAGACGCCAGCTGCGCCACCTTGCACGCGCAATCGCTGTTCGCCCGGATTGGCGTGGGCCAGGCCTTGCAGCCGGGTCTGCAGGAAGGGCAGTTCGAACAAGGGCGCTACCGCTGGCGCCTGTCGATTGCGCCTTATCTGGATCCGCTGAAGGCGCAGGCCACGATGATCGACCCTGGCGCGCCGCAATTGCTGCAACTGGATCTGGCGGTGCAGTGGGGCGATGCGCCGGGGCAGCGGTTGCGCTGGCAGACGCTGCGGCTGGCGCCGACGGATCCCAACCGCGGGCAGGCGCTGCCATGAAACGGTCCGCCCGCGGTTTCACCCTGATCGAAGTGCTGCTGGCGACGATGCTGCTGGCCACCGGCCTGGCGCTGGCGTTCGCCACGCTGCGCGCGTCCACCGCCATGGTTGGCCGCGGCGAAGTCATCGCCCAGCGCAACGAGCGCATCCGCGCGGTGCAGCATTTCCTGCGCATCCACCTGGCCTCGGCGCTGCCGGTCGCCTTCGCCACCGATACGGGTACGCTGCAGCAATCCAGTTTCATCGGCGAGCCGCAACGGATGCGCTTTGTCGCCGATCTGCCCGATTACCTGGGCCGCGGCGGGCCGTATCTGTACGACGTCGGCATGGATGAGCGCTCCGGAAAACTGCAGATCGCCTTTGCCATGGTGCAGGCGGGCAACACCGTCGAGGAACGGGTGACGCCGCAGCCGGAATTGCTGGCCGCGGATCTGCGCAGCGTGCGCTTCCGCTATCGCGGACTGGACGACAACAACGCGCTGGGGCCCTGGCAGACGCAATGGCAGGCCGCCGGCATCCTGCCGTTGCAGGTGGCGGTGGACATGCAGTCGGACGACGGCACGCAGTGGCCGGAACTGGTGGTCACGCTGGCGCGCAGCGAAGGCGGCAGGGGAGGCGGCGCATTGGCGCCGGGTCTGCAATGACGCGTTCTCGGGGAGCGGCATTGTTGCTGGTGCTTTGGCTGGTGGCGCTGCTGACCGCGCTGATCGGCGCATTCGCGCTGACCGCGCGGGTCGAATACCTGCAGGGCCGGGTGATCCGCGATGGCGCCCAGGCCCAGCAGGTGGCGCGCGCGGGCATCGAATACGCGCTGGCGCGGGTGGCCGACCCGCAGCCGCAGACGCGTTGGCTGCCCGATGGCCGCCGCTACCACTGGGCCTTTGCCGGCAGCCAGGTCGAGGTACGCATCGTCGACGAGAGCGGCAAGGTCGATCTGAACCAGGCCGATGCGCCACTGCTGGCTTCGCTGATGATGGCGCTGGGGCACGAGCGGCCGTTGGCCGAGGCGCTGGCCGCGGCCATCCTGGACTGGCGCGATGCCGATGCGCTGAGCCAGCCGAGCTTCAGCGCCGAGGACCCGGACTACGCCGCGGCCGGCCTGCCGTATGGGGCCAAGGATGCGCCGTTCGACACCGTGGCCGAACTGGGGCAGGTACTGGGGATGACCCCGGAAATCTTTGCCACGCTGGCGCCGTACCTGACCATCCACTCCGGCCGCGCGATGCCCGATGCCACCTATGCGCCGGGGCCGGTGCTGGTGGCCATGGGCGTGGACGCCCAGGCGTGGCTGGCGCAGCGCGAGCTGCCGCTGGCGCCGGAGGCTTCGCAACTCGTCGGTGCGGGCAGCGGCACGTATAGTATCGACAGCCGCGCGAAGCTTCCGGAGGGTCGCGAAGCGGTGCTACGGACGGTGGTGCGTGCGGGCGGGGGCCCGGTACCGGGTTCGGTATACACGGTACTTTGGTGGGAGGAGGGAGCATCGCCGCAATGACGACAATGCGTGACAGCATGCAGCGCCTTGGCCTGCGGCTGAAGCCGGGGCCGGGCGGTTTTTTCGCTTGGTGGGGACAGGCGCTGGCCAGTTGGTTGCCGCTGCGCTGGCGGGTGCTGCTGGGCCTGGCGCGCGAACGGCTGCTGCTGTCGGCCCACGGCGATGAATTGCAACTGCAATGGCAGCACGCCGACGGCGTGCGCGAGGTCGCGCGCGTGCCGTTGCCGCTGAGCGCGGACGAACTGGAAGCGTTGCTCGATACCCGCCTGGCCGGATTGCCGCGCTGGTGGCTGCTGCCGGCCGCCGGTGCGTTGCGCCGGCCGCTGCTGCTGCCGGCCGCGGCGGCCGATCGCCTGCGCGATGTGGTCGGTTTCGAAATCGACCGGCAGACGCCGTTCTCGGCCGATACCGCGCGCTTCGACGCGCGCATCCTGCGCCGGCGCGAAGATGGCCAGTTGGAAACCGAACTGGTCGCGGTGCCGCGCGTGCGTTTCGATGCCGACCTGCAGGCGCTGGGCGCGCTGGCCGAAAGCCTGGCGGGAGTCGATGTGGCCGACGCCGACGGCCTGCCGCTGGGAGTGAACCTGCTGCCGCCCCAATCGCGCCGGCAGCGCCAGGCACCGCAGCGTCAATGGCAGCTGTTGCTGGCGGCGGTGGCGCTGCTGGCGGTGATGGCCGCGGGCTGGCAGTTGCTGGACAATCGCCGCAACGCGGCCGACGCCTTTGCCGCCAGCATCGAATCCCGCTCCGCCGCCGCCCGTCAGGCCGCGGCGCAACGCCAGCAACTGGTAAGCCTGGTCGAGGGCGCGATAGCGCTGGATCGCGCCCGCGCCAACCGGCCGACGACGGTCGAGGTGCTGGACGAAGTCACCCGCCGCCTGCCCGATACGACCTATCTGGAAAAACTTTCCATCGAAGGCGACCGGCTGACGCTGATCGGCCTCAGCCCGGAGGCGTCGGGACTGGTCGGCAAGTTGCAGGGGTCGCGCTTCTGGCGTTCGCCCGCGCTGAGCGGCGCGCTGCAGCCGGACGCGCGCAGCCGTGTCGACCGCTTCACCTTGACCGCCGAACTGGTGGCGCCGTCGGTGCAGGCGGCGGCCGCGCCGCCCGCAACCCCCAACCCGGGAGACGCCAATGGCGCCGCTGCCCGCTGACCGCCAGCGCTGGCTGGCGCTGGGACTGCTGCTGGCGGCGCTGGCGGCCGGGTATCTGCTGCTGGTGCATCCGTGGTGGACCGTGCCGTTGCTGGAAGCCAACCGCCGTATTGCCGATCTGCGCGAACGCGACCTGCGCATCCGTACCCAGTTGGAGCAGGCGCCGGAGGTAGCGCGGCAGTGGCAGGCCGCCGTTGCCCAGCAGGCGCAGCGCCCGGGTTTCCTGCCCGAGGCCACGGTCGAGCTGGCCACCGCCGGCCTGGTGCAACGGCTGGAAGCGGTGGTTCGCGAAGCCAGCCCGGGCAACCGCAGTTGCGCCATCAGCAACCAGTCGCCGCTGAACATCCCGGGCAAGGAGCAGTTCGCACGGGTCGCAGTGCAGGTGCGTATCCGCTGCGGCGTGCCGGAAACCGCGGCAGTGCTGTACGCGCTGGAAACCGGCCGGCCGCGGCTGTTCATCGAGAACCTCAACATCCTGTCGCAGCGCTACGCCTACATGGCGCAGGAAACCGGCGCCGGCGGGCTGGACGTCAGTTTCGATCTGTACGGCTACCTGCAGCCGGCGCCGGTCCAGGAAGGCGCCGCGCCCATGCCGGCCCAGCAGGCCATGGCCAGCGGAGGCGACGATGCGCGCTGACACGATCAATCCCCGCACCTGGCTGCTGGCGGCACTGGCCGGGTGGGCGCTGCTGGTCCTGCTGCTGGCGCTGTTCGGCCTCGGCGGCCGCATCGAACCCCTGCCGGCCGACCCGGCTTTGACCCAGCCGCTGCCGCGGCTGCCGGCAGCGGCGCCGGAACGGCTGGGGCCGCTTGCGCAGTATGCGGATATCGGCGCGCGCCCGCTGTTTTCCGAAAACCGCCAACCGCAACCGTTTTTCCTGTCCGGCGAAGGCGAAGCGGCGCCGCAGGCGTTCGACTTCGTCCTCAGCAGCGTGCTGATCACCCCGCAACTGCGCCTGGCGATTCTGCAGCCCAGCGCAGGCGGCGAAGGCGTGCGGGTCAAGCTGGGGGACGCGCCGCCGGCCATGCCGGGCTGGCGATTGCTGGAACTGGAGCCGCGCTCGGCCGTCTTCGAGGGCCCGGAAGGGCGGCGGACGCTGGAACTGCGGGTATTCGACGGCAGCGGCGGTGCGCCGCCGACGGTATTGACGGCAGCCCCCCCCGCGCCCATTCCCGGCGCGCCCGGCCGGGTCACCGGCGGCACCGCACCGCCCATCCCGGTGCCGGTTCCCACCCCGCAGGCCGTTGAGAATCCAGGAGCACCGGCCGACGCCGACGGCATGCCGGCGGCGGCCAGCGCGCCGCCAGCGACGACCGAAGAACAGATGGACGCCATCCGCAAGCGCATCGAGGCCCGCCGCGAACAGATGCGCCGGCAGAACCAATCCCCGACCACCCCTCCGGCAGTGCCGGGGAAGACACAGTAGAGTGCAGGCATGACGTTACGTTCCCTTTCGCTGTTCATTTGCCTGGGTATGCTGGCCGCCTGCGCCAGCGCCCCGACGCCTGAGATGCGCCGCGGCAGCCAGGCCGGTCCTGGCGAGGTCGCGCCGGGCAGCGCCCAGACTTCGCCGCTGCAGGACGAGGAGCCGCCACAGGCCGGACCGCAGGCGCAGATCCGCCGCGGCAGCGGGCAGATGATCAATCGCAGCGCGGCCGCGGCGCCGTTGCCGTCGCTGGGCGGCGCCAGCAGCGGCGCGGCCACCTTCAATTTCGAAGGCGAGTCGGTACACGCGGTGGTCAAGGCCATCCTGGGCGACATGCTGGGGCAGAACTACGTGATCGCGCCGGGCGTGCAAGGCACGGTGACCCTGGGCACGCCCAAGCCGGTGTCGCCGGCCGAAGCGCTGAACCTGCTGGAGATGGTGCTGGGCTGGAACAACGCGCGGCTGGTCTACAGCGGCGGCCGCTACAACATCGTGCCGGCGGACCAGGCATTGGCCGGCTCGGTCGCACCGCGCACCGGCACGGCGGCCAGCGCGCGCGGCTACGAGGTGCGGGTGGTGCCGCTGCGCTTCATTTCCGCCAGCGAAATGAAGAAGGTGCTGGAACCGTATGCGCGGCCCAACGCCATCGTCAGCACCGATGCCGCGCGCAACGTGATTACGCTGGCCGGGTCGCGCAGCGAGCTGGAAAACTACCTGCGTACGGTGGAGATTTTCGACGTCGACTGGCTGTCGGGCATGTCGGTGGGGGTGTACCCGCTGCGCTCCGGCCGCGCCACCAAGGTGGTTGCGGATCTGGAAAAAGTGTTCGGCCAGGAAAGCAAGACGCCCAGTGCCGGCATGTTCCGCTTCCTGCCGCTGGAAGGCGCCAACGCGGTGCTGGTGATCACGCCGCAGCCGGCCTATCTGGATCAGATCCAGCAATGGCTGGAGCGTATCGACGGCGCCGGCGAAGGCAGCCGGCTGTTTTCCTACGAACTCAAATACATCAAGGCCAAGGAACTGGCGCAGCGGCTGGCCGAAGTGTTCGGCGCCGGCAGCGGCAGCAGCGGCGATCGTTCCACCGGCGGCCCCGGCAATGTCTCGCTGATGCCGGGCACCGACCCGGTGCAGATCAACGATGGCGGCATCGACAGCCGCGGCGGTAGTGTCGGCTTCGGCGATTCGGGCGGTACCGGCGGCGGCCTGGGCAGCGGTTCGCTGTCGCTGAACCAGCGCGATGACGGCAACGCCGCGGTCACGCTGGAAGTGGAAGGCGGCCGGGTCGGCGTGTCGGCGGTGGAAGAAACCAACACCCTGCTGGTGCGTTCCAGCGCCAGCGCCTGGCAGTCGATCCGCGAGGTCATCGACAAGCTCGATGTGATGCCGATGCAGGTGCATATCGAGGCGCAGATTGCCGAAGTGTCGCTGACCGGGGACTTGAGCTATGGCGTGAACTGGTTCCTGGAACGGGCTATCACCGACAACGGCCTTTCCGAGTTCGCTCCGCCAGGCAGCATTCCCGGCGTGAGCGGACCCAGCAAATGGAGCACGCTGGCTGGCAGCATCGGCGGCGTCAGCGGACCGGGGGCGGTATGGACGCTGGTCAAGAACGATGCCGCTGCCGTTATCAGCGCGCTTGACGAGGTGACCGATGTACGTCTGCTGCAGACGCCGTCGGTATTCGTGCGCAACAACGCCGAGGCCACCTTGAACGTCGGCAGCCGGATTCCGATTTCGTCGGTGACGGTCAACCCGGGCTTGGGCGGCGACAGCACCTACAGCCAGGTGCAGTACCTGGACACCGGCGTCATCCTGAAGGTGCGTCCGCGGGTGACCCGCGACGGCATGGTGTTCCTGGATATCGTGCAGGAAGTCAGTTCGCCGGGTAGCGAACCCGACGACAACGGTAATGTCCGCATCAATACCCGGCGGATGAAGACCGAGGCGGCCGTGCAGGCCGGCGATACGGTGATGCTGGCCGGTTTGATCAGCGATGGCGCGACCAAGGGCTCCAGGGGCATTCCCGGGCTGAGCCGGCTGCCGATCATCGGCGCGCTGTTCGGCCAGCAGACTTCCAACACCGAACGCAGCGAAGTGATCGTGCTGCTGACGCCCACCATCGTCCGCAACCCGCAGGAGGCGCGCGATCTGACCGACGAGTACGGCCAGCGCTTCCGCGCGCTCGAGCCGCTTTACGCCCCGAAGAAGTGAGCCCATCGGCGAATCCGCTGCCGGTCGTGCTGCTGCCGGTCGGCGCCGACGACGATGCGCTCGACGCCTGCCTGGGCGCACTGGAAGCCGGCACGCCCGCCGGCACCCGGGTGTGGCTGGCCGACGATGCCCAGGCCGGTCCGCGCGGGTTGGCCATCGTCGAACGTTGGCGCCAGCGCACGCGCTTGCAGGCCGACTACACCCGCCGCCCGCGGATGATCGGCCAGGTCGCGCACCTGGATCAGATGCTGGCCGCCTGCGGCGATGCCGATGCGGTGGTGCTGGCGCCGGATGCGCAGCCGCTGCCCGGCTGGCTGCAGCAACTGGCTGCCTGCCTGGCGCGCGATGCGGCCATCGCCACCGCCACGCCCTGGTGCAATGCCGGCGAATCGGCGGCCTGGCCGCGGCTGGGCGAGATCGCGCCGCCGCCGGCGGATTTCGAGCGCACTGCCCAGGCCTGCGCACAAATGCCGCCGCTGCACCCCGAGCTACCCGCGGCGGTTGGCCATGCGGTCGCGCTGCGCGGCAGCGCCCGCCAGCGCGTCGGCGGGCTGGATGCCAGCAGCTATGCCTCCTGGTATGCGGCGCTGATCGATCTGTCGTTGCGCTTGTCCGGCCTGGGCTGGCGCAACGTGCTGTGCGAAACCGCGTTCGTCGCCCGCGGCGGCGAGGGCGGGCCCGCCGACGGCGACATGGATGCGATCAACGCGCGCTGGCCGGCCTGGCACCCGCGGCTGGCCGATTTCCTGATGCACGATCCATTGCGACAGCCGCGCGAACAACTGGCCGCCCTGTACGACCAGGTCGGCATGCCGGAGCCCCAGCGTGAGCTGTTCTGAGCGCGGTTCCATCGCTGCGGTCGTGGTCAGCCACGAAAGCGGATCGACGCTCGATACCTGCCTGACGCGCCTGCGCGCGGCCGCGGAGGTGTCCGAAATCCGCGTGGTCGACAACGCCTCGCAGGACGACACGCTGGAAATCGTGCAGCGGCACGCCCTGGCCGATGCGCGGGTACGCTTCATCGCCAACCCCGACAATCCCGGTTTCGCGGTCGGCTGCAACCAGGGCGCGGCCGACTCCCGTGCGCCGTGGCTGGCCTTCGTCAATCCGGATCTGATGGTCGAGGCCGACACCCTGTCGCGGCTGCGAAGCCATGCCGAAGAACTGGGCGGCAACGCGCTGCTGGGCGTGGATCTGGTGGACGAGGCGGGCCTGCGCGATGCGGCTGCGCGCCGCCGCGATCCCGAGTTTGCCGCGATGCTTTTCTCGCCCGGCGCGGCAGCGCGGCTGGGGGTGGCGGTGGACGACAGCCAGGTGCTGCAGGCGGTGGATGCGGTGTCCGGCGCGCTGATGCTGATGCCGCGCGAGCTGTTCGCAAACCTGCGCGGTTTCGACGAAGGCTACCGCCTGCACGCCGAGGATCTGGACCTGTGCCGGCGCGCGCGCCAGGCCGGCGCGCGGGTGGCGGTCGCCAACGAACTGCGCGTGATGCATGTGCGCGGCGTTTCCAGCCGTGCCCGCCCGCTGTTCGTCGAGTGGCACAAGCACCGCGGCCTGTGGCGCTACTTCCGCAAGTTCGAGGCCGGGCAGCGCCATGCGCTGACGCGCGTGGCGGTCTGGGGCGTCATCTGGTTGCATTTTGGCGCAGTCTCGCTGACGCGATGGTTCGGCCGCCGCTGATGCCGCCCTGTCGGCAGGCGGGGAGCTTCGGAAAACCCGAGCGGATTTCGAAGCCAGGCGCACCGTATGGCTTCCGGTGCTTCAAAACTGCGTAGAAGCCCGCCGCGTCGAACCTTCGCACCGGAAGGCAGGGCCGCTTTCATCAATGTGAAGCCGCCATCGCGACGCTGCGGTGCAGGCACCGGCGTGGTGCCGGCAACCGCCGCTGTTTTTCATCGCTCCGCTTGCGCTGCCGCCAGGCCGCTTGGCTTGAATTGGTATCATCGAATCGTTGCGCAAACGGACGAAAAAAGCCGGATTTTCAGGCTGTAGCCGGCTCGGACGATTCGTCTTCGGATATTCGGCAAAACAGCGTGATTACGCGGCCGGAGTCTTCAGAATTGCCGTTCGCGGCAGCGGCGAAAAGCTTCCCTGTTGCACTGCACGGTGACACGCCCAATTGACCGTGATATCGATGTCGGCGTTCCTTCTGGTAGCGCTAACATCCGCGCCGTGCCGACACTGGACCGTCCGCTGCTTCGGTAGCGGTGAAGTCTTTGGAAGGTTGCTGTCGTGCGAGCTTTGGATTCGCTGGTTGGTCGGAATCGGCGTGGTTGGAACGGGCGCTTCATGCGCCCGGTTAGTGAGTGGCGCGGGCAGCAGCCTGCGGATGCCCTGGGAGGGGCGATGACATCCATCGATAAGAGGGGAGGGTAGCCAGATGAGAGATTGCAGGTGCCGGTGCTTCACGTTGACGACGATCGCGACGATGGCGGTGTTTGGCCGAGTGGTTGGTCAAGCCGCTTCGCATGTCGGGAATGACATGCCGTTCGCCATCCAACTCCAGTGCTGAGGGCGCATTCATGAATCGCAAGCTGAAGAAGTTCAAGTCAAAAGCCATGTTCACCTTCGTCGGTGGCATGCTGATCATCAATCCCGCGTTCGCACAGGATCCGCAGGCGCAGACGGCACAGGAGACCTCGGATCAAGCGACCACGCTCGATACCGTGGTCGTCACCGGCATACGTTCCAGCCTCGATCATGCAATGAACATCAAGCGCGATTCCGCTGGCGTGGTCGATGCGATCAGCGCAGAGGACATCGGCAAGTTCCCGGATACCAACCTGGCCGAATCGCTGCAGCGCATTACCGGCATCTCGATCGAGCGCCGCGACGGCGAAGGCGCGCAGGTCACCGCCCGCGGCTTCGGCCCCGGCTACAACCTGATAACGCTCAATGGCCGCCAGATTCCCGGCGCGGACGGCTTCGGCGCCGGCGGGCTGGAGACCGGCGGCGTCGGTTCGGGTACCCGCGGCTTCAACTTCGCGCAGTTGGCCTCCGAGGCGGTCAACGGCGTCACTGTGTACAAGACCGGCCGCGCCAATACGCCCAGCGGCGGCATCGGCGCCACGGTCGACATCCTGACCGCGCGCCCGTTCAACTTCCCTGGCGGCGAGGTGGTGGCCAACGGCGGCGTCAAGGCTGTCTCCGACGACTCCCAGATCTTCGGCAACAGCATCACGCCCGAGATATCCGGCATCTTCAGCTACGCCAACCCGGACAAGACCTGGGGCGTCGGCGTCAACGCCAGCTACCAGAAGCGCCGCGGCGGCTCGGTGCAGGCGACGGAGAATACCTGGAACGTCGCGCGCTGGACCGGCACCGACTCGCGCCTGCGCCCGGGTGGCGTGGTCGAGAACGCGCCGCAGATCGGGCAGCTCTACAGCATGCCCAACGACCTGCGCTACGCCTTCCAGGATTTCGAGCGCGAGCGCGTGAATGGCCAGGCGGTGTTGCAGTTCGCGCCGACCGATGCGTTCACCTTCACCCTGGACTACACCCACTCGACCAACGAGATCTCGCAGAACCGTGGCGAGCAGACGATGTGGCTGCAGAACAGCCTCTCGCACGTGACCTTCGACGGAAACACCGACGTGGCCACGCCGATCTACATCCGCGATATCGCCGGCAGCGCCAAGGACTTCGGCTTCGAGCAGCAGCGCGACGAGCAGAAGTACACCTTGGGATCGCTGGGCCTGAACGCCCGCTGGGACGTCAACGACCGCTTCTCGCTGACCTTCGACGCGCACAACACCAAGGTGCGCAGCCGCCCGAACGACCCGATCACCGGCGGCAGCTCGACGGCGTTCAGCCTGGCCGGCCTCGCGCCGGACAGGGTGAACAACAACTGGGCGCAGGAGTACTGGTTCAACGGCGGCCTGCCGATCATGGCGCGTACGCTGTATCCGACCACCGCCGACGCGCTGGCCAATACCAACGGCGTGGTCAATCCGGACTTCGCGCCTGAACAGCTGGGCTCGCAGATCCTGCGCATCTGGTCGACCCGCCAGGACAGCGAGGTCAAGGAAGGCCGCATCGACGGCGAGTTCAATTTCGACAACGGCCGCTTCCAGTTCGGCATCGATTCGGCGAAGTCGTCGATGCGGCGGCTGAACGTGGACGGGCATGCCCACCTGATGACCCTGGGCAACTGGGGAGTGGACGATGCCGGGCAGGTACCGGGCATGACCGCGCTGTTGCGGCAGATGAGCATCACCGACAAGTTCAACGACTTCAGCACCTCCGGGGCCAACAGCAACGCCTGGTACGGCAACGCCAGCGAGCTGGCCAAGTGGGCCGAATCGGCCTGCGCCGACGGCAGCGCGCCGGCGGTCTGGCCGGATTGCGACGCTATCAGTTCCAGGGTGCGCTCGACCTACGACGACAACAACCTGGTCGAGGAGAAGACCAACGCGGTGTACGTCCAGTGGGAACAGGACGGCATGCTCGGCAACTTCCCCACCAACACCGTCATCGGTGTGCGCTACGAAAAGACCGATGTGGAATCGACCTCGGTCATCCAGGTGCCGGGCGCCATTCGCTGGATGTCCAACAACGACTTCGTCATCGAACGTACGGCTGAAGCGATGCCGTTCAGCGAGAAGGCCAGCTACAGCTACGTGTTGCCCAACCTGGACTTCAGCATCGACTTCACCTCCGACATCAAGGGGCGTGCGTCGTACAGCAAGACCATCGCCCGCGCGCCCTACGGCAATCTGTACGCCGGCCCGACCGCAGGCGCTCCCAGCGGCTCGATCCTGTTCGGCGAATCCTTCCGGGCGACCGGTTCAGCGCAGAACCCGAGCCTGCTGCCGCTGGAATCGGACAACCTGGACCTGGGCGTGGAGTGGTATTTCGCACCGTCCAGCTACGTATCGGTGACCTACTGGAACAAGCGGGTCAAGAACTTCATCGGCAATACGGTGGTGCGCGAGAACCTGTACGGGATCACCGACCCGACCTCCGGGCCGGATGCGCAGGAGGCGCTGGCGTTCCTCAACAGCCAGGCCTGCGCGGACCAGGTGAGCGCGGCGGGCAACGACGTGGCCGAGGGTTGCGCGGGCAACTACACGACGCTGTTCACCGCCCTGGCGATGCTGCGCAATGCCGGCGCGACCGGCGGACTGGCGGCCTACGACGGCAGCAATACGCAGGTCATCGACATGGAGTCGCGCTTCGACATCCTCGGCGAAGCCGACGACCCGCTGTACATGTTCGATGTGAACCGGCCGTTCAACCAGCGTGCCGCCAAGCTGCATGGCTGGGAAATCGGAGGCCAGTACTTCTTCGGCGATACCGGCTTCGGCGTTCTGGCCAACTACACCATCGTCCAGGGCGACGTGGGCATCAACCGGGCGGGCGATCCGGGTTCGGACCAGTTCGCGCTGCTGGGCCTGAGCGACACCGCCAACCTCGTGCTGATGTACGAGAAGTACGGCTGGTCGGCCCGACTGGCGTGGAACTGGCGCGACGAGTACCTGCTGGCGGCCAACCAGAACGGCAACAACCGCAACCCGTACTTCGTCGAGGCGTACTACCAGTACGACCTGAGCGTCGGATACCGGTTCAACGACAACTTCGCGGTGTCGTTCGAGGCCATCAACATCACCGGGGAGGACACGCGCTGGCATGCCCGCACCGAGAACCAGATGGTCCGCCTGGTCGACAACTCGCCGCGCTACATGCTGGGTCTGCGCTACACCTTCTGAGCCCAGCCGCGCCGGTTCCTCGGACCGGCGCCGCATCGGGGCCGCTGCGCAAGCAGCGGTCCCGTTTTCTTTCGGGCGTGCCGGCGGGGTCTTCGCCTTTGCCCCGAAAGCGCTAACATCCATGCGAACGCCACGCGCCCAGAGCCGACATGCCACGCTACGAACTGCTGAACAATGTGACGCACAGGGACCTGCGCGTCGTTACCCGCTTCGGCCGCGAATACGGCGACGAGGTCGGCCTGGTGCCGGCGTTCCCGACCGAGTTCGCCGAGTTGCAGCGCGAATACCCGATCTTCCTGCGCAAGGACCGCGACAGCGGCCACTGGCAGGCCGTCGCGCTGCTGGGGTTCGAGTCGAACGAGAACCTGTTCCTGCAAGACGGGCGCTGGAATGCCAACTACCTGCCCGGCTACGTCGCGCGCGGGCCGTTCCTGATCGGTTTCCAGCAACAGGACATCGACGGCGAACTGCGCAACGAACCGGTGATCCATGTCGACATGGACCACCCGCGTATCTGTGTCGGGGAAAGCGGGTCCGAGGCGGCTCAAGCGGTGTTCCTGCCGCAGGGCGGCAACAGCGCCTACCTGGAACACATCATGGCGGTGTTGCGCGGTATCCGCGACGGTGACGACGCCGGCAAGGCGATATTCGCCGCATTCGACGAACTGGGCCTGATCCAGCCGGTCAACATCGAGCTGAAGTTCGACGAAGAGCACGGCGCCAACCTGACCGGGCTGCATGGCATCGACCGCGATCGCCTGGCCGCGCTCGACGCCGAAGCGCTGCACCGCTTGCACCTCAACGGCTACCTCGAAGGCGCGTACCTGATGCTCGCATCGACGCACAACCTGCGCCGGCTCATGGCGGAAAAGCAGCGCCGCCTGCGCCTGCAGGACGCCGCGGCGGCCTGATCGCGATGATCGGCGCGATCGCCAGCGTGCGCGAGTTGCCGGATTGCCAGCCGGGCGCATTGCCTTTGGACGAACTGCTCGCCGCCGGCCAGCCGGTCGTACTGCGCGGCATTGCTCGCGACTGGGGCCTGGTCCAGGCAGGCCGGCGCGGCATGCTCGAGGCAATGGACTATCTGCGTGGCCACTACAACGGCCAGCCGGTGACCTATTCGTACGGCAGCCCGGAAATCGCCGGGCGGCCGTTCTACAACGACGATTTCACCGCGCTCAACATCGAGGTGCGGCGCAGCCCGCTGGGCGAAGTGCTCGAGGCCATCGCCGCGCACGCCAGCGATGCACAACCGCCCACGTACTACGTGGCTTCGCTGCTGGTCGATACGCGCTTCCCGGAATTCCGTACGCAGAACGATTTCGATCTTGCCGCGCACGGCATCCACGCGCCGCCAAGCATCTGGATCGGCAACCGCGTTACCGCTTCGTGCCATTACGACGCGATGGAGAACATCGCCTGTTGCGCGGTCGGCCGCCGCCGCTTCACCGTGTTTCCGCCGGAGCAGGTCGCAAACCTGTATCCGGGGCCACTGGAGCCGACGCCGGGCGGACAGGTGGTCAGCGTGGTCGATTTCGCCAATCCGGATTTCGAACGTTACCCGCGTTTCCGCGACGCTCTGGCTGCGGCGCAGACCGCGGTGTTGGAACCAGGCGATGCGATTTTCATTCCCAACCTGTGGTGGCACCACGTGCAGGCGCTGCAGCCGTTCAACGTGCTGGTCAACTACTGGTGGAATGCCGCGCCGGCATACATCCCGGCGCCGCCGCAGGCGCTATACCATGCGCTTTGGTCGCTGCGCGACCGGCCTGAACGCGAAAAACAAGCTTGGCGAGCGCTATTCGACTACTACGTGTTCGGCGATGCGCAGCGCGCCGGAGAACACCTGCCGCCGCAGGCGCGCAAGACGCTGGGACCGATCGACGAAACGCTGGCGCGGCAACTGCGCGCGATGCTGATAAACAAGCTGAACCGCTGAGGGAAGGGGAACCATGAGCGAAAAGAGAATCCGCAAAGTTGTGATTGCCGGTGGCGGCACCGCGGGCTGGGTGGCCGCGTGCGCGTTGACCCATCAGTTCCGCGACTTGCTCGACATCACCTTGGTGGAGTCCGAGCAGATCGGCACGGTCGGCGTGGGCGAATCGACCATTCCGACCATCCGCACCTTCCACCGCCTGCTGCAGATCGACGAGCGCGAGTTCCTCAGTTCCGTGGCCGGCAGCTTCAAGCTCGCTATCTCGTTCGAGAACTGGAAGCATCCGGGCGATCACTACTTCCATCCGTTCGGCACGACCGGCATGAACACCTGGTCGTGCGACTTCCACCAGTTCTGGCTGGAAAGCCTGCGCCGCGGCGGCAAGTCCGAACTGGGCGACTACTGCCTGGAGACCGTCGCCGCGCGGGCGAAGCGCTTCGCGCTGTTCGACCAGGCCGGCGCCAGCGCCCAGCAGTGGTCGATGCGCTGGGTCCAGTCGCCGACCTCGCTTGAACGCGCCGACGTCAGCTACGCGTACCATTTCGACGCCGCGTTGTACGCCGCCTTCCTGCGCCGCAAGTGCGAAGGCCGCGGCCTGACCCGCGTCGAGGGCAAGATCCGCGAGGTGCGGCAGGATCCGGAGAGCGGCTACATCCAGGCGCTGGTGCTGGAGGATGGGCAGGTGGTGGAAGGCGACCTGTTCATCGACTGCACCGGCTTCCGTGGCCTGCTGATCGAGCAGACCCTCAAAACCGGCTACGAGGACTGGAACAACTGGCTGCCGTGCAACCGCGCCGTGGCGATGCAGATCGAATCGGTCGAGCCGCCGGTGCCCTATACCCGGGCGATCGCCCATGAGGCCGGCTGGCGCTGGCATATCGCCTTGCAGCACCGGGTCGGTTGCGGCTGGGTGTTTTCCAGCGCGCACATGTCCGACGACGAGGCCGCGGCCAAGCTCAAGGCCGCCAACGACAACGCACCGATGGTGCGCGAGCCGTGGCTGGTGTCGTTCCGTACGGGGCGCAGGCTCAAGGCCTGGAACAAGAACGTGGTTTCGCTGGGGTTGGCAAGCAGCTTCATCGAACCGCTGGAATCGACCAGCATCCATCTGACCCTGAGCGCGGTGACGCGGCTGGTGCAGATGTTCCCCTTCGCCGGCATCGACGATTCGATCGTCGACCGCTACAACGATGTGAGCCGCGACGAACTGGAGCATGTGCGCGACTTCATCATCCTGCACTACCACCTCAACCAGCGCGACGAGCCGCTGTGGCGCGACTGCCGCGAAATGAAGCTGCCCGACGCCTTGGCCCAGCGCATCGCCGTGTTCCGCGACACCGCCTATGCCTGGCAGGGCGAGGACGAGCTGTTCCGGCTGGACTCGTGGACCCATGTGATGCTGGGGCAGGGCGTGGTGCCGCGTGAGCACCATCCCCTGACGCGAGGCCTGGGCGATACGGACATGGCACGCCTGTTCCAGGGCATCCGCGCTCCGATCAACCGGATGGTGGAGGCGATGCCGTCGCACGGGGAGTTCCTCAAGCACTACTGCCCTGCCGATCCTGCGGTCTGGAACCTGCGCCGATCGATGCCGGTGGGCTAATGCTGCTGGAACCGCATCCCGGGTTGCGCATCAGCAAGTTCGCCATCGGTGCGGAAGGCGCGCCGCTGCTGGTCATCGACAATGCGGTGGCCGCACCGGAGAAGCTGGTGAACAAGGCCGCGCGCAGCCATTTCTCGGCGCAGGGTGCCTATTTCCCGGGCATTCGGACGCGCGCGCCGGCCTCGTACGAGTACTTCCTCGAAGCGCTGCTCAGGCCGCTGGTACGCGAACACTTCGGCATGGAGCCGGGTCGCTTGCAGTTCCCGATGTGCCACTACTCGCTGGTGACGACGCCCACGCAAAAGCTGGACTTCCTGCAGCGGATACCGCATATCGATTCGACCGCGGCCAATGGGCTGGCGACCGTGCATTACCTGTTCCGCGGCGACTGGGGCGGCACGGCCTTCTACCGCCACCGCAGCACCGGCTACGAATGCATCGACGAGGCGCGGCGTGACATCTACTACCAGCGGCTGCAGCAGGAAAGCCAGGGCGCCGATGCGCCCGGCCCCGGCTATATCGGCGGCGACACCGCGCTGTTCGAACGGATCGCCCAGGTGGACGGCGTGTTCAACCGGATCGCGATCTACCGGCGCAATTCGCTGCATTCGGGCATCATCGACAACGCGCGGGTGCCGCCGCCGGATCCGCTGAACGGGCGGCTGTCGATCAACAGCTTTGTCGACGTACTGGACTGAGGCGCGGCCTGCCCGGGAAACGGCAACCGCCCCTGGGGCATTCGGGCAACGGACTTTCGTCGCTCCCGCGTAGGCGAGGGTCCGATGGCCCCTTCCTTCTCCGAAGGAATCCGCCCAAGCAAGGCAATGTTCTGCCGGCGCTTGAAGCAAAGGCTCGTGAGCGGTTTCGCAATGGCCGCATTGCCGGCGAAAGCGGCAGCCTGGCATTGCTGCGCGGCTTCGCTTCAATAAAGCGCCATCATTCGATGGCCTGCAGGATCACGCTGTGCCAGCCGGTGCGGTAGGTCTCGTAACCGGGCGAGGCGGCCTGGGCGATGCAGTGCGCACGTCCTTCGAACGGGGTTTCCAACGCGCCGCGCGGCTGCGCGAACAACGCGGCCCGGCCGGGGAAGTCCAGGAGCGGCTGGCTGTCCTGGCCCGCGGAATCGGCCAGCACCCGGCCCTGCGAATCGACGATGCAAACCCGGCTGCGGCGCCATTCGGCATCCGACAGCGGCGTACGTTCGACGATGGTCTGCGCCAGCGCATCCCAGCGGAATACGATGCCCAGCACACCCAGCGGCCGGCCGTTGACGCGCCCGCCTTCGCGCACCGTGCACGAGTAGATCAGTGCGCGCTGCCCACCGGCCAATGCGCTGGCATGCATCGGGTGGAAACCGAATTCCTCGCCCGAGCGGGTGCGCACCGCGCTCTGGAACCATTCCTGCTGCGCCACCGGCTGGCCCACCGAGTCGTACTGGCGCGGGCGGCCATTGGCGATGACCCGGCCATCCAGGTCCGCCAGCACCAGGTCGAAATAGACCGTATAGGAATCCAGGATCTGCGCCAGCCGGCCACTGGCGTGGGCCAGGGTGTCGGTATCCGGTCTCTGCGCGGCATCGACCACGGCGGTGTCGGTGGCCCACCAGCGCACATCGCAGCTGCGCTCGTACAGGTTGCGGTCGATCAGGTCGATATTGCACAGCGCCAGTTCGGTCAGCCGGGTGCGGCGGACATCGCTCTGCAGGCGTTCCAGTTGCTCACGCAGTTCGCTGCCGGTCTGCCCGGCCATCCGGCCGATGTCCTGCGAGGTGTCGCTGACATTGCGCGACAGGCTGTCCATTTCCTGTGCGATGACGCCGAAGCTGCGGCCGGCGGCACCGATGCGCACGGCCTCGATGCGCGCATTCATCGAGATGATGCGGGTGACCCGGTTGATTTCGTCGATGCGCTGCAGCGACTGGCGCAACTGCTTGAGCAGTGCCTCGGAAATGCCGGCCACCGAGCGGATGTGGTCGTCGACGCTGGCGTCGGTTGCCGCGGATGCAACACGTTCGTTCATGGCGTTCCTGAGCGGGAGAGGGCGGACTGCACCGCGGCCATGCCACGGAGGCGCGATGCGTTGTTGCCGTTGAGGCGCTATCGGCGCTGGTGTTCAGGACTTTAATCGGCACCGGAATGGTGCGTCTTGGCGGTAAAACGATGGCACGGCCCGCATGTAATGGAGCGGCATGAGCCGCGACCGTACCGTCCGCGCGCAAAGCCGGAAGGTGCGAATGCAGAATTGGCGGCGCAAGAAAAACGCCGGCGTGAGCCGGCGTTTTCTATTCGGGGTGGGGAAAGACAAAAAAAGCGAAGGCGCTGGACCCCGGCCAAGGGCAGGCCGGGGTGACGTGGCTTCAAAGCAAAGGCGCTGGACCCCGGCTAAAAGCATGCCGGGGTGACGTGATGGCAAAGCCGTGCGCGTAGCGCACGGGCCATCACGTCACTTGAGTGCCTTGAAGCGCAGGCGGTGCGGCTGCGCGCCTTCGGCGCCCAGGCGGCGCTTCTTGTCTTCTTCATATTCACGGTAGTTGCCCTGGAAGAACTCCACATGCGAGTCGCCTTCGAAGGCCAGGATGTGGGTGGCGATGCGGTCCAGGAACCAGCGGTCATGGCTGATGACGAAGGTGTTGCCGGGGAATTCCAGCAGCGCGTCTTCCAGCGCACGCAGGGTTTCGATGTCCAGGTCGTTGGAGGGTTCGTCCAGCAACAGCACGTTGCCGCCCTGCAGCAGGGTCTTGGCCATGTGCAGGCGGCCGCGCTCGCCGCCGGACAGCGAGCCCACCATCTTCTGCTGGTCCTGGCCCTTGAAGTTGAAGCGGCCGATGTAGGCGCGCGACTGGATCTCCACGCCGTTGATGTTGAGGATGTCCAGGCCGCCGGAGACTTCCTGGAACACGTTGTGGTTGCCTTCCAGCTTGTCGCGGCTCTGGTCCACATAGGCCAGCTTGACGGTCGGGCCGATGCTGATGGTGCCCGAATCCGGCTTTTCCTGGCCGGTGATCATCTTGAACAGCGTCGACTTGCCGGCGCCGTTGGGGCCGATGATGCCGACGATGGCGCCCGGCGGCACCAGGAAGCTCAGATTGTCGATCAGCAGGCGGTCGCCGAACTTCTTGGAGACGTTCTTGAACTCGATGACGCTGTTGCCCAGGCGCTCGCCCGGCGGAATGAAGATCTCGTTGGTCTCGTTGCGCTTCTGGTAGTCGACCGATTGCAGTTCGTCCAGGCGCGCCAGGCGCGCCTTGCCTTTGCTGCGGCCGCCCTTGGCGTTCTGCCGCGACCACTCCAGTTCCTTCTGGATCGCCTTCTGGCGGGCTTTTTCCTGGTTCTCTTCCTGCTTCAGGCGCTCGTCCTTCTGCACCAGCCAGTCGGTGTAGTTGCCCTTCCAGGGGATGCCGCGGCCGCGATCCAGTTCCAGGATCCACTCGGCGGCGTTGTCCAGGAAGTAGCGATCATGGGTGACCGCCACCACGGTGCCGGTGTAGCGGGCCAGGAACTGTTCCAGCCATTCCACCGACTCGGCGTCCAGGTGGTTGGTCGGTTCGTCCAGCAGCAGCATGTCCGGCTTCTGCAGCAGCAGGCGGCACAGCGCCACGCGACGCTTCTCGCCGCCGGACAGCTTGCCGACCACGGCCTCCCACGGCGGCAGCCGCAGCGCATCGGCGGCCACTTCCAGCTGATGCTCCAGCGTATGCGCGTCGCCGGCGGCCAGGATGGCCTCCAGGCGCTGCTGCTCGGCGGCCAGCTTGTCGAAGTCGGCGCCTTCCTCGGCATAGGCTTCATAGACGCGATCCAGCGCGGCCTGCGCCTGCAGCACTTCGCCAACGCCTTCCTCGACCGCTTCGCGCACGGTCTTGTTCGGATCCAGCTCCGGCTCCTGGGCCAGGTAGCCGACCTTGATGCCGGGTTGCGGGCGCGCCTCGCCCTCGAAGTCCTTGTCCACGCCGGCCATGATTTTCAGCACGGTCGACTTGCCGGCGCCGTTCAGGCCCAGCAGGCCGATCTTGGCCCCCGGGAAGAAGGACAGCGAGATGTCCTTGATGATCTGGCGCTTCGGCGGCACGGTCTTGCTGACGCCGTTCATGGTGTAGATGTATTGCGAGGACATGGGGGTAAAACTCCACAGGCGGGCAGCGGCGGCCTGGAGCGTGTCGTGTACTTTGGAGTGCTTTATCCGAGTGTCTGGGGCGCTGCGAGGCAAGGCGCGGGCCGCCGCCAAGGCTGGCCGCCTTGGCAAGGACCGCAACACCGCCTTGCAGCGTCCCAGGCGCGCGGGAAAGTGCTTCAAAGTGCACAACACGCTCTAAGCAGGGGCCGCGAAAGGAAATCGGGATAACCGGGATTATCGCGGATATGGGGGTGGCGCGCCAATTTGCCAGCCGTGGCCCGTCCGCTGCCGGTTCGCGGGTCGGGAAAGGCGGCCCGGGCAGGCGGCACGCCGGAGCCGGGGGCCTGTCCCGGGACCGGAACCGTTACAATCCAGGACCCTTACCCCTGCCCTCTGGAGTGACGATGTTCCCGCGCGACGCCCGTATCGAAGGTTATGACCCTGAACTGGCTGCGGCCATCGCCTGCGAGGCCCAGCGGCAGGAAGACCACGTCGAGCTGATCGCCAGCGAGAACTACGCCAGTCCGCGCGTGCTGGAAGCCCAGGGCAGCGTGCTGACCAACAAGTACGCCGAGGGCTACCCGCACAAGCGCTACTACGGCGGCTGCGAATTCGTCGATATCGCCGAGCAGCTGGCCATCGACCGGGTCAAGCAGCTGTTCGGGGCAAGCTACGCCAACGTGCAGCCGCATTCGGGCTCGCAGGCCAACCAGGCCGTGTACCTGGCGCTGCTGAACCCCGGCGACACCATTCTGGGCATGAGCCTGGCCCACGGCGGCCACCTGACCCACGGCGCCAAGGTCAACGTGTCCGGCAAGCTGTTCAACGCCATCCAGTACGGCGTCAACGACCAGGGCCTGATCGATTACGACGAAGTCGAAAGGCTCGCGCTGGAGCACAAGCCGAAGATGGTGGTGGCCGGTTTCTCCGCCTATTCGCAGAAGATCGACTGGGCGCGGTTCCGCGCCATCGCCGACAAGGTTGGCGCCATCCTGTTCGTCGACATGGCGCACGTCGCCGGCCTGGTGGCCGCCGGCGTGTACCCGAATCCGATCGAGCATGCGCACGTAGTCACCTCGACCACCCACAAGACCCTGCGCGGTCCGCGTGGCGGCATCATCCTGTCCAGCCGGCAGGGCAGCGGCGAAATGGGCGAGGAAATCGAGAAGAAGCTGCAGAGCATCGTCTTCCCCGGCATCCAGGGCGGCCCGCTGATGCACGTCATCGCGGCCAAGGCGGTGGCCTTCAAGGAAGCGCTGGAGCCGGAATTCACCGCCTACCAGCAGCAGGTGGTGAAGAACGCGCAGGCGATGGCGAAGACGATCATCGCCCGCGGCTACAAGATCGTCTCCGGCGGCACCGAAAACCACCTGATGCTGGTGGACATGATCGGCAAGGAGGTCAGCGGCAAGGACGCGGAAGAGGCACTGGGCAAGGCGCACATCACCGTCAACAAGAACTCCGTGCCGAACGATCCGCGCAAGCCCTTCGTCACCTCCGGCCTGCGCATCGGCACCCCCGCGGTGACCACCCGCGGCTACGGTGAGCAGGACTGCGTGGACCTGGCCAACTGGATCTGCGACGTGCTGGACAATCCGAAGGACGAAGCGGTTATTGCCCGGGTGCGCGAGAACGTCACCGCGCAGTGCCGCAGGTACCCGGTGTACGGATGAGAGCGAGGAACGAGTGATGAGAAACGAGAAACGAGTGATGAGAAGCGAGGATCGAGTGGAGGGGAGTGAGAAACGAGTAGAGGCGGTGTTTCCTGCCCCTCGATGCGCTGTTGCTTTCACTCGTTACTCACTCCTCGTTCCTCGTTTCTCGCTTCTCGTTCCTTCCACTCGTTCCTGACCCCATGCACTGCCCCTTCTGCCAGCACACAGATACCCGCGTCATCGATTCGCGCGTCTCCGAAGACGGCGCGACGATCCGGCGCCGGCGCGAGTGCGAGGCCTGCGGGGAGCGCTTCAGCACGCTGGAGAACATCGAAATCAAGCTGCCGGCGGTGATCAAGAGCGATGGCCGCCGCGACACCTTCGATGCGCGCAAGCTTCGCGCCGGTTTCGACCGCGCGCTGCAGAAGCGGCCGGTGTCCGAGGAACAGATCGAATCGGCCGTGCGCGCGGTGATCCACCAGATGCGCATGAGCGGGGAGCGCGAACTGCCGTCGCGGCGCATCGGCGAATTCGTCATGGCCGAACTGCGCAAGCTCGATCACGTAGGCTACGTGCGTTTCGCCTCGGTCTACCGCAGTTTCGAGGACGTGGCCGATTTCCGCGAGGAGATCGAGAAGCTCGAACGCGACCTGCCCACCGCCAGCGGCCAGTTGCCGCTGCTCGGCGGCGATGTGGTGCCGTTCGACAAGAACATCGACAAGAACAAGAAGCGCTGACCGGCTTGGAAATCGACTATCTCTGCGATCGGCCGGTCCTGATTCCCGAGCTGGCGCGGGCGCATGTGGCCGCTTTCGGCGCGCTGCTGCCGGACTGGACGGTGGCCCAGGCCGAGGACGAGTTGCGCAGCCATACCCGGCGGCGCGCCATCCCCACCACCTGGGTGGCGATGGAGGGCGAACAGTGGCTGGGATCGGTCAGCCTGCTGCAGAACGATCACGATGACATCCGCCAGTATTCGCCATGGCTGGCCAGTCTCTACGTCTGCCCGCGGGCGCGAAGCGGCGGGGTCGGGCGCGCGCTGGTGGCGCGCTGCGTGGAGGAAGCCGCTGCGCTGGCGGTGCCGCGGCTGTACCTGTATTGCACCGATGCGCTGACCGACTATTACCGCGCGCTCGGCTGGCGCATCCAGGACCGGCTGTTGCTGGGGCCGTTGTCGGTTGCCGTGATGGCCATCGAGCCGGCGCGCTGACCGGATGGGACGCGGCGCGCCTCTGCCTTGCTCCGGTTCGGAACCGCGCCAGCCGGTTCCGTTACCCTTGCGGACCCGGCGCTGTACGCAGATGGTGGCGGGCCGACGCATTCGGCGACAACAGGCTGCAAGAACATGACGACCGTGACTGAAGCGACATTCACCGCCTTCGACCATCAGTGCATGGCGCGCGCGTTGCGCCTGGCCGAACGCGGCGCCTACACCACCCGGCCCAACCCGATGGTGGGCTGCGTGATCGCCAGCGATGGCGAGGTGATTGGCGAGGGCTGGCACCAGAGGGCCGGCGAGGCGCATGCGGAAGTGCTGGCGTTGCAGGCCGCTGGCGATCGCGCCCGCGGTGCCACCGCCTACGTGACCCTGGAGCCCTGCGCGCACACCGGCCGCACCGGGCCCTGTGCCGATGCGCTGGTCGCAGCCGGGGTGGCGCGGGTGGTCGCCGCCATGCGCGATCCGTTCCCGCAGGTGGACGGCGCCGGCTTCGACCGGCTCCGCGCCGCCGGCATCGAAGCCTCGTCGGGGTTGATGGAAACGCAGGCGCGCCACCTCAATCGCGGCTACCTGTCGCGGCAGGAACGCGGCCGTCCCTGGTTGCGGGTCAAGCTGGCCACCAGCCTGGACGGCCGTACCGCCATGGCCAATGGCGATTCCAAATGGATCAGCGGCGAGGCCTCGCGGCTGGATGTGCAGCACTGGCGCGCGCGCGCCGGCGCCATCCTGACCGGCGCCGGCACCGTGCTGGCCGACGACCCTTCGCTGACGGTGCGGTTGGGCGACGGCACGCCGTTCGAGCCGCCGCTGCGGGTGGTGCTGGACCCGGGCCTGGCCACGGTGGCGCGGGGGCGGGTGCGCGAGGGGGACGCCCCAACGCTGTATGTGCACACCGCCGACGCCAAACCGCCGCGCCAGATCGACGCGCAACGGGTGGTGGCGCCGGCCCAGGGCAGCAACTTCGACCTGCTGGCGGTGTTGCAGCTGCTGGCCGCGCGCGGCATCAACGAAGTGCAGGTGGAAGCCGGCGCCACCCTGGCCGGGGCATTCATCGCCGCCGGGCTGGCCGACGAAATCCTGCTGTATGTGGCGCCGGTGCTGCTGGGCGACCGCGCCCGGCCGCTGTTCGGCGGGCTGGGCATCGACACGATGGCCCAGCGCACGCAACTGGAGATTGTCGACGCGCGCACGATTGGCGAGGATCAGCGTCTTCTGCTGCGGCCGCTTGCCGGCCGCTGAACCTCTGCGATAGCGACCATGGCCACCTTCAAAGACCATTTTTCCGGCATCGCCAAGACCTACGCCGCATCGCGGCCGGGTTATCCGGCCGCGCTGTACGACGCCATCTCCGCGGTCGTGCCCGCCAGCGCGCGGGTCTGGGAACCGGGCTGCGGCAGCGGCCAGGCCACGCGTGCGCTGAGCGAGCGTTTCGCGCATGTGTTCGCCACCGACCCCAGCGCCCAGCAGATCGAGCATCACTGGGCCAATCGCGAGCATCCGGCCAATGTGACGCTGGCGGTGGAAACCGCCGAAACCACCTCGCTGCCGGACAGCAGCGTCGGCCTGATCGTGGTCGCGCAGGCGCTGCACTGGTTCGACCGTACCCGCTTTTTCGCCAGCTGCGAACGGGTGATGCAGCCCGGCGGGGTGCTGGCGGCGTGGACCTACCAGGACATCGTGTTCACCGACGATCTGGCGCCGGCCGCCGAGGCCCTGCGCGACGATATCGACCGCTACTGGCCGCCGGAACGCGACGACGTCGATATCGGCTATACCGACTATGCCTGGCCGTTCGCCGCACTGCCGGCGCCGTCGATGTGGCTGACCGCCGAATGGAATCTGGCGCAGCTGCTGGGTTATTTCGGCAGCCTGTCGGCGACGGTGTGCTTTCGCGCCGATACCGGCCAGGACCCGGTCCAGCTCCATGCCCCGGCACTGGCCGAGGCCTGGGGCGATCCGGCACAGGTGCGCACGATGCGCTGGCCGCTGGTCCTGCATCTGCGCCGCAAACCGACCCTGGAAGAGCAGGCTGCGAAAGAGCAGGCAGCCGGGCCTTGACCGCTTTCGGTTTTCGGGCGCCGAATCCCGCCTCCGGTCGGAAACGGAACGGTTTGTTCAGCCTGCGCCGGCGGGCCGCTCTGGCGGGCAGTGCTAGAATGCCGGCGCCGGTTGTCCGGCATACCAGTAACGTCTTCAGGGCGGGGTGAGATTCCCCACCGGCGGTAGGCAACGCATTCCCCGGAATGCCTGCAAGCCCGCGAGCGCCTTCCCTGCGGGAAGGGTCAGCAGATCCGGTCCGATGCCGGAGCCGACGGTTGCAAGCGGCGGTTCGCGCCAGTCGCTCGCTAGAGTCCGGATGAAAGAAGACGGCAACGCCGCAACTGCGCGCTGGCGCGGCTGCGCGCGCCTGCCTCGCGCCTGTGGAGGCGTTTTTCGCTTTCTTCTGCGGGAAACGTCGATATGCAGCTCCTTCTGCCAAAACCCGGACACTCATGTGCGGGGAATCGTGAAAGAACACCGCTTCGCACCGGCATTCGCCGTGCCATGACGGGGGTGCGCTGATGTTCACTGGCATCATCGAAGGCGTCGGCGCGCTGGCCAAAGCCGAACCGCTGGGTGGCGACGTGCGGCTGACCGTGACCACCGGCACCCTGCCGTTTACCGGCGTGCGGCTGGGCGAGAGCATCGCCGTCAACGGCGTCTGCCTGACCGTTGTCGCTTTCGGCGAAGACTGGTTCCAGGCCGATGCCTCCAACGAAACGCTGGCCCTGACCACGCTGGGCGCGTTGAAGTCCGATGCGCAGGTCAATCTGGAGCGCGCCATGCAACCGACCGACCGGCTGGGCGGCCATCTGGTCAGCGGCCACGTCGACGGCGTCGGCCATGTGCTGTCCATCCACGAGGATGCGCGCGCGCAACGCTGGCGTTTTGCCGCACCGGCGCCGCTGCTGCGCTACATCGCCAGGAAGGGCTCGATCTGCGTGGACGGCGTCAGCCTGACCGTCAACCAGGTCGATGCCGAAGGTTTCGAAGTGGCGCTGATCCCGCACACCGTCGCGCATACCGCGTTTTCGCAAACCGGCGTTGGCGATGCGGTGAACCTGGAAATCGATCTGGTCGCCCGCTATGTCGAGCGATTGCTGCAGGGTTCCCCGGCGCCCTGACAGGACACGTACCGTCATCCCAGCGTGCCGGGATGATGGGCAGACAATCCCTTCCTGGAATTCCCATGCCTTTCGCCCCGATTCCCGAACTGCTCGAAGAAATCCGCAACGGTCGCATGGTCGTCATCGTCGATGACGAAGATCGCGAGAACGAAGGCGATCTGATCATGGCCGCCGAGCTGGTAAAGCCGTCGGACATCAACTTCATGGTCACCCATGCGCGCGGCCTGGTCTGCCTGTCGCTGACCCGCGAGCGTTGCGCGCAACTCGGTCTGGCGCCGATGGTGCAGAACAACACCGCGCAGTTCCATACCAATTTCACCGTCAGCATCGAGGCCGCCGAAGGCGTCACCACCGGCATTTCCGCCTACGACCGCGCGCACACCGTGCGCACCGCCGTGCGCCCCGATGCCAAACCCAGCGACCTCAGCCAGCCGGGCCACATCTTCCCGCTGATCTCCCAGCCCGGCGGCGTGCTGACCCGCGCCGGCCATACCGAGGCCGCCAGCGATCTGCCGATGCTGGCGGGATTGGAACCGGCCGGCGTGCTGGTGGAGGTGCTGAACCCCGATGGCAGCATGGCGCGGCGCCCGCAGCTGGAAGCGTTCGCGCGCGAGCACGGCTTGAAGATGGGTTCCATCGCCGACCTGATCGCCTACCGCCTGGCGACCGAGCACACGGTGGAACGCCTGGATGAGCGCGACATCGAAACCGAGTTCGGTCCGTTCCGGCTGGTCACCTACCGTGACCGCATTGCCCATGATCTGCACTTTGCGCTGGTGCGCGGCGCACCCGACAGCGCCACGCCCACCCTGGTGCGCGTGCAGGTGGAGAACCCGCTGGCCGACCTGCTGCACTGGCAGCGGGAGGATTTCGGCGTGGCCGGCACCGACGCGCTGCGCGCGATCGCGGCCGAAGGGCAGGGCGTGATGGTGGTGTTGTCGGCGCCGCGCAACACCGAGGCACTGTTGGCGCGGCTGCGCGCCGAACCCTCCGCCAACCGGCCGGAAACCGGTGCGCATGCCAAGGACGTGGGCCACTGGCGGCGCAACGGCGCCGGTGCGCAGATCCTGGCCGACCTGGGCCTGGGCAAGCTGCGCGTGCTGGGCACGCCGCGTCGGCAGGTCGGCCTGGCCGGGTTTGGCCTGGAAGTGGTGGAGTATGTGGTGGCTTGAGCGGGGCCAGGGACCAGAAGTGAGGAGCGAGAAACGAGGAACGAGAAACGAGAAACGAGAAACGAGAAGTGAGAAGTGAGAAGTGAGAAGTGAGGAACGAGAAACGCTCACGCCCTAGCCCTCCCTTGACCAGCCATTTGACTGTTGAAGTGCCTCGCAAGGAGGCTGTTTACCTGCTGGCTCAGCAAGGGGCCTGTTCCTAGGGCTGCCTCCCGCCTCCCGCCTCCCGCCTCCCGAGTCCCGAGTCCCGAGTCCCGAGTCCTGTTCCTCGTTTCTCACTCCTCGCCCCTCACTCCTCAATCCTCACCCGTCCCCCGGCTCCCCTTCCCCCGCCTGCTAAACTGCACAACCCCAAGGAACCCCAAGCCCCATGTCCCACTACGAAGGCGATCTGCGCGCCCCTGAAGGCGCCCGCTTCGCGATCATCGCCAGCCGCTGGAATCCGCGCATCGCCGATGTGCTGGTGGCCGGCGCGCGGCAGAGCCTGGCCGGCAACGGCGTGGGCGAGGACGCCATCGATGTGATCCGCGTGCCCGGCGCCTGGGAGATTCCGGCCGCCGCCGCGCGCATCGGCGCCGCTGGCGGCCATGCGGCGATCATCGCGCTGGGCTGCGTGATCCGCGGCGACACCCGCCATTACGAGCATGTCGCCGACGGTTGCGCCGAAGGACTGATGCGGGTACAGCTGGATTACGGGATTCCCGTACTCAACGGTGTGCTGGCGGTCGAACGCATCGAGGATGCCGAAGCGCGGGCCGGCGGCAGCCACGGCAACAAGGGCGAGGAAGCCGCATTGGCGGCCATCGAAATGGCGCAACTGCTCGAGCAGTTGTCTTGAACCGCGCTGCACAGGAGCGACCGTGAGCCGACATCATCATTCCCACCGCAAGGACGGCGTCGACCCGGTCACCCGCGCGCGTGCGCGCCGCCGTGCGCTGCAGGCGCTGTACGCCTGGCAGGTGTCCGGCGGCGAAATCGGGCAGGTGATCGCCCAGTTCGCCCATGAACAGGCGCACGAAATCGCCGACCTGGAGTACTTCGAGGACCTGGTGCGCGGGGTGGTCAGGCACCGGGCCGAACTGGATGAGGCCCTGCTGCCGCACCTGGACCGCGGCGTCGAGGAAGTGGACCCGATCGAACGTGCGGTGCTGCGCATCGCCGCCTACGAACTGCGCCACCGTATCGATGTGCCGTACCGGGTGGTGCTGAACGAGGCCATCGAGACCTCCAAGCGCTTCGGCGCCGAGCACGGCCATACCTACGTCAACGGCGTGCTGGATCGCGCCGCGCTGGAGTGGCGGCCGGTCGAGGCCGGCAACAAAGGCCGCTGAACCCTCAATGGGTGCGGTGCGAGCGCTGTCCCTGGCGCTCCTACCAACAGGCGGCTCCGTTATTCTCTGGCGATGAATCCTGGCGAGTTCGACCTGATAGCCCGCATCCGTTCGCGTATCGCTGCGCGCGCGGACGTGGTGCTGGGTATCGGCGACGACGCGGCGCTGCTGCAGCCGCCGGCGGGCATGCAACTGGCGGTTACCGCCGATACGCTCAATGCAGGCGTGCACTTCCCCGAATCGGCCGCGGCGGCCGATATCGGCTGGAAGGCGCTGGCGGTCAACCTGTCGGATCTGGCGGCGATGGGCGCGCGCCCGGCCTGGTGCACGCTGTCATTGTCGTTGCCAGTTTCCGATCCGGCCTGGGTCGATGCCTTCCTGGACGGGTTTCTGCCGCTGGCGCAGGCGCACGGTATCGGCCTGGTCGGCGGCGATACCACCCGCGGCCCGTTGTCGATTTCGGTGACCGCCATCGGCCTGGTCGAAAGCGGCTGCGCGCTGCGCCGCGACGCAGCGCAAGTCGGCGATGATGTCTGGGTCACCGGCACGCTGGGCGACGCCGGTGCCGCGCTGGCGCAACTGGATGCGTCCGAACCCGAGCCGTTCCTGCGTTCGCGGCTGGATCGCCCGACGCCGCGGCTGGCGGCCGGGCAGGCGTTGATCGGCCTCGCCCATGCCTGCGTCGATGTCTCCGACGGCCTGCTGGCCGACCTGGGCCATATCTGCGCGCGCAGCGGTGTCGCGGCGCAGGTGCAAGTGGCGGCGCTGCCGGCCTCCGCGGCACTGTTGCAAACCTTCGCCGTCGCACAACGCGCCGAATTCCAGGCCGGCGGTGGCGACGATTACGAACTGTGTTTCACCGCGCCCGCCGATGCGCGCGAACGCATCGAAGCGCTGGCGCAGATCCTTGACCTTCGCTTCACCCGCATCGGCATCATCCGGACAGGACAGGGTGTCCTGGCTGTCGATGCGCAAGGCAACCGCTGGCAGCCGTCGCGGCAAGGCTACGATCACTTCGCCTGACGGGGCCGTGATACCTGGAGCAAATGCAGCTAGGTGTTTCCCGCGCCCTTGATGGTTTACTCCCGCACAGGCGCCAGCCCAGCGCCGTCAGAATTCCTGCAAAAGTCGCCCGGCACCTGATGCGGAGACGCGCCTGCAAATGCGCGGATGTGGTGCTCGACCGCATGGTCGACGCCAGCGGAGCTAGCTTTGCCCATGTCGATGCCCGCGTCACGGTTCGATGCATTGATATTACGTTGTGGGAGCGACGCGAGTCGCGACGTTGATGCATCCGTCGCGACTCGCGTCGCTCCCACAAGCTTCCCATCGCCTCGGGTTCCCAACGGATGTGAACAAGCTGGGTTCGACGTGTGGGGACGGTCGTCGGCTTGCGAATACCCTCTACTGATTCGCCACCGGCGACCGTGCGGCCAACGCCGATCTGCCTCGCTCGGTCAGTCGCGCGGTGGTGCGGGCGCCATCGGTTTCCAGTTGCACCCAGCCGGGCCCGGGCGTGCCGCCGATGGCGTCTTCGCCCAGCCATGCCAGCGCGCGCAGCAGCGCGCTCATGCGCACATCCAGGCGCTTGCACAGCCGCGACAGCGAAACGCCTTCGGCATGCCGCGCAAGTTCGGCCAGCACGGCCTGCGCCAGCGGATCAGCGGACAAGGGCGGCCGGGATGTCGCGCGGCGCCGGCGCGCTGGCGTCGGGCCGGGGTTGGTGCGGCGTCGCGATCACCGGGATCGACTTGGAGGTCGGCGTGCGCGCTTCATCGGCAAAGCTGGACAGCGGTACCAGCGCATTGGTCTCCGGGTAGTACGCCGCCAGGCAGCCGCGCGGAATGTCGTAGGCCACCAGCATGAAACGCCGGGCGGTACGGCGCACGCCGTCGTCGGCCAGGCTCTCCAGATCGACCCAGTCGCCGGCGCCCAGGCCGAGCGCGGCGATGTCGTCGCTATGCGCGAACACGACCCGGCGTTCGCCGAACACGCCGCGGTAGCGATCGTCCAGGCCGTAGACCGTGGTGTTGTACTGATCATGCGAGCGCAGCGTGCTGAGGTTGAATACCGGCATGTCGGCGCGGCGCACGCGGGCGCGATGGATCGGGTTGTCGGTAGGCACCGGATGCGGGTTGAACACCGCGCGCCCGGCGGGATTTACCCAGATGCGGTCGCGCGCGGTATTGGGCAGGCGGAAGCCGCCCGGCACGCGCACGCGCGTGTTGAAGTCGTGGAATTCGTCGAACGTGCGGGCAATCAGGTCGCGGATGCGGTCGTAGTCCTCGGTCAGCCAGCGCCAGCGGATGGCGTTGCGCGTACCCAGCACCGCTTCGGCCAGCCGCGCGACGATGGCCGGCTCCGACAACAGCCCGTCCGCAGCCGGCGGATTGATGCCTGCGGACAGGTGCACCATGCTCATCGAGTCCTCGACGGTCACCGCCTGCGGGCCGCCGGCCTGCACGTCGATCTCGGTCCGTCCCAGGCACGGCAGGATCAGCGCTTCCCTGCCATGCACCAGATGGCTGCGGTTGAGCTTGGTGGTCACATGCACGGTCAGATCGCAGTTGCGCAACGCGCGGTGGGTGGCGGCGGTGTCCGGCGTGGCGGTGGCGAAGTTGCCGCCCATGCCGAAAAAGACCTTGGCGCGGCCGTCGCCCATCGCCTCGATCGCGCCGATGGTGTCGTAGCCTTCGGCGCGCGGTGGCTCGAAGCCGAACACGTCGCGCAGCCGGTCCAGGAATTCCTGCGGCGGCTTTTCGTAGATCATCATCGTGCGATCGCCCTGCACGTTGCTGTGCCCGCGCACCGGGCAGGCGCCGGCGCCAGGGCGGCCAAGGTTGCCGCGCAGCAGCAACAGATTGACGATCATGTGGATGGTGGCCACCGAATGCTTGTGCTGGGTGATGCCCATGCCCCAGCAGGCGATGACGCGTTCGGACTGCAGATAGATGTCGCCGGCGCGGCGCAGTTGCGCTTCCGCCAGCCCCGATTCCTCGACGATGGTCGGCCACGGTTCGGCTGCGACATCGGCGGCGAAGGCGTCGAAGCCGGTGGTGTGCGCGGCGATGAAGTCGCGGTCGAGCAGGGAGGCATCGCCGCGCGCCAGCGCCTCGGCATCGCGCTCGAGCACATGCTTGATCATGCCCTTGATCGCGGCCAGGTCGCCGCCGATCTTCAACTGGAAGTAGTCCGACGAGATCCGTGTCGAACCGCTGTGCAGCATCTCCAGTTTGTCCTTGGGATCGGCGAAACGCTCCAACCCGCGTTCGCGCAGCGGATTGAACGACACGATCGCCGCCCCGCGCTTGGCCGCGTCGCGCAGTTCGCCGAGCATGCGCGGATGATTGGTGCCCGGATTCTGGCCGAAGATCAGGATCGCGTCGGCCTGCTCGAAGTCCTGCAGCGACACGGTGCCCTTGCCGACCCCGATCTGCTGTTTCAGCGCCACGCCGGACGGCTCGTGGCACATGTTGGAGCAGTCCGGGAAGTTGTTGGTGCCGAAGGCGCGCACGAACAACTGGTACAGGAACGCCGCCTCGTTGCTGGTGCGGCCGGAGGTGTAGAAGATCGCCTGGTCGGGCGAATCCAGGCCGTTGAGATGCCGCGCGATCAGCGCGAAGGCCTGGTCCCATTGCACCGGCAGGTAGCGGTCGCTGGCGGCGTCGTAGCGCATCGGCGTGGTCAGCCGGCCCTGATCCTCGAGCCAGTGGTCGCTGTAGCCGGCCAGCTGCGCGACCGTGTAACGGGCGAACAGTTGCGGACCGGCGCGGTGCCGGGTCGATTCGGCAGCCACCGCCTTGGCGCCGTTTTCGCAGAATTCGAAGGTGGAGGCATGGTCGCGGTCGGGCCAGGCGCAGCCGGGGCAGTCGAAGCCGTCGGGCTGGTTCATCGACAGCAGCGTCCTGGCACCGCGCACCGCCACGTCCTGCGCCATCAGGTGCTTGGCCACGCTGCGCAGCGAATCCCAGCCGCCTGCCGGGCCGTCGTATTCGCGGATGGTCTTCTTGGTCATGGCGTTCTCGAACCGCAGGGGCTGTCGCTCATCGTTGCCGCGCCGGTGCGGTTTTCAATGGCCGGATGGATGCGCGCCGTCCGGCCGTTCCGGCAGCAGGCGTTGCGGGTGGGTATAGACGGCGTGGCCGTCCTGGCGCGCGAAACCGATCAAGGTGAGGTTGGCGCGTTCGGCCAGCGAGATCGCCAGCGCGGTCGGCGCCGATACCGCCGCCATCAGCGCGATGCCGGCGCTGGCGGTCTTCATCGCCATCTCGTAGCTGGCGCGGCTGGTGACCACCAGGAAACCGTTGCCCGCATCTTCGCCCGTGCGCAGCATCGCGCCGATCAGCTTGTCGAGCGCATTGTGGCGGCCGATGTCCTCGCGCAGCAGGCGCAGGCTGCCGTCCGGCGCCGCCCAGCCGGCGGCGTGGGTGGCGCCGGTGCGTGCGTTGAGCGCCTGCGCAGGCTGCAGTTCGCGCAACGCGCGCCGCAGCGCGGCGACCTGGATGCGGACATCGGCGCGGACCGGCGCCGGCTGGCGCAATGCGGTTTCCAGCAGTTCGCTGCCGCAGATGCCGCAGCCGCTGCGCCCGCCCAGGCCGCGCCGGCGTCGCTCCAGCGCGTCGGCGCGGGCTTGTGGAATCGTCAGCCGGATTTCCACGCCCTCCAGCGATGGCTCGATCCGCTCGATTGCGATCTCGGCGACAGCTTCGACGATGCCCTCGCTCAGCGCGAAGCCAAGTGCAAAATCCTCCAGGTCCGCCGGCGTGGCCATCATCACCGCGAACGGCTGGCCGTTGCAGACAAACGCCACCGGCACTTCCTCGGCAATGTGATCGGCAAGCCGACAGCGTTCGCCCTGGCGCCAGCGTTCGACCGGGCGCAGAGCGCTGCCGGGAGAGGGCGGCGTGGGCGCTGGTGGGGAAGGTGTAGTGGCGTGGGTCTTCATCGGCCTCGACTCAACGGACAGAAGCCGCGCCAGCCGCAACCGCAGGCAGCCGCCACGGCGATCCATGGCGGCTTGCGGCAGCAGCGAAGCGCCATCGATCGCGCCGCTCTTGCTGTCGCTCCGCCAGGGGCCCGGGTCCGGCGCTTTCTTCGCGTCCCGAATTCCGGGTCCCGTGCTTCAGCCGAGGGCTGATCTGTCCCGGCAGCATGCGCTCAACCATATCCATGGCGCTGTTGTACACCTGCGCAGGCGGCAGGCACAGACCCCTGTTGGTCTTCACGCCCGCCGCGCGTTGCCGGATGGCAGGCGCAGCAAGACTTTGCACAGGTTCTCAGGGCAGCACCTTGCCCGGATTGAGGATACCGTCGGGATCCAGTGCGGCCTTGACCGCGCGCATCGTCGCCAGTGTGGCCGGCTCGAAGGCATCGCGCATGAATTCGCGCTTGGCCACGCCGATGCCGTGCTCGCCGGACAGCGTGCCGCCCAGCGACAGCGTCAAGGCGAACAGCCGCGGCAACGCCGTCTGCGCGCGCAGGCTCTGCGCTTCATCGTCGGGGTCGAACAGGATGTTGACGTGCAGGTTGCCGTTGCCGGCATGGCCGAAGGCGACGATGGGTAGCGCGTACTCGGCGGCCATCGCTTCGACCCCCGCCACCAGTTCCGGAATCCGCGACACCGGCACCACCACGTCCTCGTTGATCTTGCCGCTGGCGATCGTGCGCAGGGCCGGCGACAGCGACCGGCGCGCGGCCCACAGCTTCTCCCGGGAGGCGTCATCGGGCGCATCGTCCAGCGCGATCAAACCTTCGCCGTTGGCGGCGCCGGCGATCGTTTCCAGCGCGTACGGCAGGGTTGCCGCATCGCCATCGGTTTCGATCATCAGCAACGCGCCGGCATCGGGGATATCCGCGCCGCCGACCTCGCGCGCCAGCCGGATGCAGGCGCGATCCATGAATTCCAGCATCGATGGCGTCTGCGGCTGGGCCATGATGCGTGCGACCGCCGCCGCCGCGCTGGACACGTCCGTGTACAGGGCACGCAGGCTGCCGTGCTGCGCCGGCAGCGGCAGCAGCTTCAGTGTGGCCTGGACGATCAACGCCAGCGTGCCTTCGCTGCCGATCAGCAGATGGGTCAGGTCGTAGCCGGTGGCATCCTTGCTGGTCAGGCTGCCGCAGGTAATCGGTTCGCCGCTGCCGGTGACCGCGCTCAGTCCCAGCACATTGTCGCGGGTGGCGCCGTACTTGACCGCATGCGGGCCGCCGGCGTTGCAGGCCAGATTGCCGCCGACGGTGGAGATGTCGGCGCTGGCCGGATCCGGCGGCCAGAACAGGCGGTGCGGCGCCAGCGCACGCTGCAGATCGCCATTGAGCACGCCCGGTTCGACGATGGCGTAGCGGTCGTGCGGATTCACCTCGAGGATCCGGTTCATCCGCTCGAACGACACCACCACACCGCCCTGGTACGGAATGACGGCGCCGGTGCTGCTGGTGCCGGCGCCGCGGGCGACCAGGGGAACCCGGTGCGCGCGGCAGGCGCGCACCAGCGCGATGACCTGTTGGCGAGTGCCCGGCAACGCCACGCCGGCGGGAAGCGCATAACGCTTGGAATTGTCTTCGCCATAGGCGCGCCGGGAAACGTCGTCGGTGCGCCAGTATTCGCCCAGCAAGGCGGACAATTCGGCATCGAGCGCAGAGGAAGGCGTGTTCACCTGGGCATTGTAGGGGCAGGAACGCCGTCCCCGGCGCAGCTGCCGTCGGAGGCCGCTGCTGCAATGGCGCTTCGCTAGATATCGTCGGCGCGGAAGGCGTCTTTGATCCAATGCAGTTGCGGCGCATCGGGAGCGCCGTCGGCTTCGACCACATCGAAACGGCAGGGAGCCTGCCGGTATTGCGGATGCCCGGCCAGGAACAGCTGCGCCGCGCGGACCAGCTTGCGCCGCTTGGCCAGGTTCACCGACGCGGCGCCGCCGCCGAATGCGGACGAGCGGCGGTAGCGCACTTCGACGAACACCACCGTGTCGCCCTCGCGCCCGCTACCGTCCAGCATGACCAGATCCAGCTCGCCGGCGCGGAAGCCGGCGTTGGCGGCGATGGGCCGCAGTCCGGCGCGGATCAGGTAGCGCTGGGCTGCGGTTTCGGCGGTATTGCCGCGGGTCTTGCGGTCAACCGCCATCGGCGACCGGCACCGTGCGCCCGCCGCTGAACGTCGACCAGGCCGGTGCCCGCATCACATTGCCGAAACCGTCGATCTGCAGGGTGCCGGTGGCGCCGCGCAGGTCGGCATTGGCGTTGACCGCCAGTTGCTCCAGATAGGCGGTCAGCAGCCAGGCGTCGTAACCGAACGCGAACAGGCGCGCAGCCGGCCCGCGCGCGGTCGGCAACTGCTCGCCGACTACGCTGGCGGCAGGCAGCCCGGCCACGCCGCGCGAGGTCCAGAGCTCGGTCGGGAAAATGATCCCGTCCAGCGCCATGTCCTCTTCCGCCTTGCCGGTGCCCGACAGCAGTTGCGAGGTGCCGACGCGGCTCTTGCCGCCCAGCCCGGCGAATGCCAGCTGCGGGGTAATCGCGCGCGCGGTGGCGCCCTTCACCGCCAGGAACACCGCATCCACGCCAGCTTGCGCGGCCGCCGTCAGCGCCGTGGACAGATCGCCCGGGGCATCGCCCACGCTGAGCGCCTGCACGATGTTGCCGCCGCGCTCGCGGAAGCGTTCGCCGAACGCCTGCGCGGCGCGGCGGCCGCTATCGTCGCTGCCGCCAATCACCAGCGCATTGCGGCGTTCGCGGTTGAGCAGGTATTCGGCAGCGGCCACGCCGTCGTCTTCCGGCGCCAGCGAAAAGCCCGCGTTGCCCGGCGGCGGCGGGGTGGCGCCGCGATTGAGCACCAGCGCCGGCA
This sequence comes from Pseudoxanthomonas wuyuanensis, assembly GCF_900215535.1. GTDB lineage: Bacteria > Pseudomonadota > Gammaproteobacteria > Xanthomonadales > Xanthomonadaceae > Pseudoxanthomonas_A > Pseudoxanthomonas_A wuyuanensis. The sequence continues at coordinate 75,567 of NZ_OCND01000009.1, forward strand.
CCGCCAGTTCGGGCCTGGCGAACAGTGCGCTGACCTCGTCGCGGCCCAGCGGGCCGAGCACGAAATCGGCGCCGGCGGCCACCGCACGGTCGTAGGCGGCCACCGCGCCGCCGGCCGAGCCGGCGGTGTCGAAGAAATCGATCTGTGGCCGGCGGCGGCGTTCGCCGTAGTAGCCGGCCAGCAGGCCGTCGCGCACCGGCGCGGCGGCGGTGGCCATCTCACCGGACAGCGGCAGCAGCACCGCCAGCTTGAGCGGCGGCCGATAGCCGTCGCGTTCGGCCGGCGGGCGGTTGCCGGCATTGAAACGCCATTGCTCGCCGCGGTCGAACGGACGCGGCAGCGGCAGCCCGCGGCGCAGCAGCGCGCGGCCGGCGAAGTTGTACATCGGGTCGCCGACCGGCAGCGCGGCGGCATCGCGCGCCAGTGTGGCGTCGTCCAGGCCCGACAACAGGCGTTCGATCTCGCGCGCGTTGTCGATCCGCGCCTGGCCGGTCAGCTGGGTATCGCCTGCGGCCAGCGCCGCGGCGGCGGCAAAGGCCGGATCCAGGTTGAGCGCCGGCTTGGCCGGGCCGCTGACCTGGGTGGTGGCGCAGGCGGCCAGCAGTACCGTCAGCAACAGGGGAAAAATCCTTCCGAATCGCTTGTCCATGGGCATAACTCAGCGGCCGTAGGTGGGAACCGGCTACGATTCTACCCTTGCGGAAGGATCGTCACTTAAATGACTGCTGGAACTCTGTTCATCGTCGCCACGCCCATCGGCAACCTGGCCGATCTGTCGCCGCGCGCATTGGAGACCCTGCGCGGGGTGGCCGCCATCTGCGCCGAGGACACCCGCCGCAGCGGCCAGTTGCTGTCGCACTTCGGCGTCAACAAGCCGTTGCTGGCCCTGCATGAGCACAACGAGGATGCGCTGGCGCAGCGCCTGGTCGCGCGGCTGGCGGCGGGCGAGTCGCTGGCGTTGATCAGCGATGCCGGCACGCCGCTGGTCAGCGACCCGGGCTATCGCCTGGTCCGCGCCGCGCGCGCGGCCGGCGTGCCGGTGAGCCCGGTTCCCGGCGCCTGCGCGGCGATTGCCGCGTTGAGCGTGGCCGGATTGCCCAGCGACCGGTTCGTCTTCGAAGGCTTCCTGCCGGCCAAGGCGTCGGCGCGGCGCGAACACCTGGCGCGGCTGGCCGGTGAAACCGGCACGCTGGTGTTCTACGAGTCCTCGCACCGCATCGCCGAATCGCTGGCGGACATGCGCGCGGCTTTCGGCGACGACCGCCCGGCGGTCATCGCCCGTGAGCTGACCAAGCTGTTCGAGACCGTGCTCGATGGCACGCTGGCCGAACTGCAGGCCAAGGTCGAAGTCGACGACAACCAGCGCAAGGGCGAGTTTGTGGTCGTCGTGCAGGGCGCCGGCGATGATGCCGAAGCGCAGTTGGCCGAAGGCCGGCGCGTCTACGCGATGCTCAGCCAGCATCTGCCGCCGTCGACCGCGGCCAAATTGGCGGCCGACATTACCGGTGCGCCGAGGAAAGCCTTGTACGGGATGAAGGACCCGCCGTGAAATCTGCGGGCCCGCATTGAGTTTCCGCCGTTGAACGCCGGCACCGTCTTTGTCGCCTTTCTGCGCCTGGGCCTGACATCCTTCGGTGGCCCCATCGCGCATCTTGGGTATTTCCGCGACGAGTTCGTCGTGCGCCGGCGCTGGCTGCCGGACTCCGAATACGCCGAGTTGGTGGCGCTATGCCAGTTCCTGCCCGGACCGGCCAGCAGCCAGGTCGGTATGGCCATCGGCCTTCGCCAGGCCGGCTTGCGGGGCGCGCTGGCGGCCTGGTGCGGGTTCACCTTGCCATCGGCCTTGCTGATGATGGCGTTCGCGTTCGGAATCCTGCGCTGGGGCCAGGGTTTGCCGGCCGGCGTGTTGCATGGCCTGAAGCTGGTGGCGGTGGCGGTGGTGGCGCAGGCGGTGTGGGGAATGACGCGGATGTTCTGCCGCGATGCTGCTTCCTGGCTGCTGATGCTGGCCGCTGCGGTGGCGATGTTGCTGTGGCCGCAGGCGACGACGCAGCTGTGGGTGATTGCCGTTGGCGCGCTCGTCGGCCAGTTCTGGTACCGGCGGATGCTGCCGGCAGCGGGGCCGGGATTTGCGGTGGCTGTGTCGCGCCGCTGGGGAGGCGTGGCGCTGGCGTTGTTCGCCGCATTGTTGCTGTTGCTGCCGGTAATGGCGGAGCGCAGCCCAAACGCGACGCTGTCGGTGTTCGATGCGTTCTACCGGGTCGGTTCGCTGGTGTTTGGTGGCGGTCATGTGGTGCTGCCGCTGCTGCAGGCCGAAGTGGTGGCGCCCGGCTGGGTCGCGGCGGATGAATTCCTCGCCGGTTACGGCGCGGCGCAGGCGCTGCCGGGGCCGTTGTTCGCCTTTTCCGCATTCCTGGGCACGGCGATGTCGGCCGGACCGGGCGGCTGGGCCGGGGGATGGTTGTGTCTGGTGGCGATATTCCTGCCGTCGCTGCTGCTGGTGATAGGCGTACTGCCGTTCTGGTCGCGCATCCGCCAATACCGTTGGATGCAGGCGGCGCTGGCCGGCGTCAACGCCGCGGTGGTGGGGCTGCTGCTGGCCGCGCTCTACGACCCGCTATGGACCACGGCAGTGCGCGACTGGCACGACGTGGCGCTGGTGATGCTGGCGGCTGCCGCCTTGATGTGGGCCAGGTTGCCGCCCTGGTGCGTGGTGCTGGCAATGGCGGCGGTGGCGTTAGCCGTGGGACTGGCCTTCCCCTGAACCTGTCCGCGCGCAACGCCGCGCTGGCGGTGTCCAGCGTGCGACAATGCGCATGGCGGAGTCGGCCAGACAGTCGCGTCATTGGAAACAATGCCGAGGAAAGTCCGGGCTCCACAGGGCACGGTGCCAGGTAACGCCTGGGCGGCGCAAGCCGACGGAAAGTGCAACAGAAAGATACCGCCGATGGCCCTGTCACCCCTGTATCGCCCAGTCATGTCCGGACTTGGCGGCGCGCGTAGCGCGGCGACCAAGTCCTCCCTCGGGGTTTGAGGGAGAGCTCGGGTACTTGGCGACGCGCGTAGCGCGGCGACCAAGTCCTTCCCTCGGGGTTTGGGGGAAAGCTCGGGTACTTGGCGACGCGCGTAGCGCGGCGACCAAGTCCTCCCTCAGGGTTTGAGGGAGAGCTCGGGTACTTGGCGGCGCGCGTAGCGCGGCGACCAAGTCCTCCCTCAGGGTTTGAGGGAGAGCTCGGGTACTTGGCGACGCGCGTAGCGCGGCGACCAAACCCATCCCTCAGGGTTGGAGGATGGTTTGGCGATACAGGGGTGGCAGGGCACAGGTAAGGGTGAAATGGTGCGGTAAGAGCGCACCGCGAGTCCGGTAACGGACCGGCACGGCAAACCCCACCGGGAGCAAGACCAAATAGGGAGGCTATGCTGCGGCCCGCAGTGCCTCCGGGTAGGTTGCTTGAGCGTAGCGGCGACGCTGCGCCTAGAGGAATGACTGTCCACGACAGAACCCGGCTTACCGGCCGGCTCCGCCGCTTTCATTGACGCTTGCGTCAATGAAAGCCCCACGATGCGTTCGCATCGCGGGCCCCAGGCTGGTGCTTCCACACCCCACTCGCGGCGTTGCCGCGAGTCGCCCCTGACTCAGGGGCTAAAAAACGTTTGCGGTAGTTCTTTTTTCGCCCAGGAAAAGCCCAAACTTTGCTTTGCAAAGTTCGGGCCCCGCGATGTCCTTCCACACCCCCGCTCGCTGCGCGAGCGCGCCCCTGACTCAGGGGCTGAGCAGCAGAACGTGGCGAAACATGCCCGATGCTCTGCGTCAATGAAAGCCCCACGATGCGTTCGCATCGCGGGCCCCGGCTGGTGCATCCAGACCCCACTCGCGGCGTTGCCGCGAGTCGCCCCTGACTCAGGGGCTGAACAGCGGAACGTGGCGAAACATGCCCGATGCTCTGCGTCAATGAATGCCCCACGATGCATTCGCATCGCGGGCCCCGGCTGGTGCATCCAGACCCCACTCGCGGCGTTGCCGCGAGTCGCCCCTGACTCAGGGGCTGAACAGTAGAACGTGGCGAAACATGCCCGATGCTCTGCGTCAATGAAAGCCCCACGATGCATTCGCATCGCGGGCCCCAGGCTTGTGCTTCCACACCCCACTCGCGGCGTTGCCGCGAGTCGCCCCTGACTCAGGGGCTGAGCAGCAGAACGTGGCGAAACATGCCCGATGCTCTGCGTCAATGAAAGCCCCACGATGCGTTCGCATCGCGGGCCCCAGGCTTGTGCTTCCACACCCCACTCGCGGCGTTGCCGCGAGTCGCCCCTGACTCAGGGGCTGAACAGCGGGCATGTCGAAGCCTTGCCCGACCATCTTCATTCATCTCTTTCCAACTGTGGGAGCGACGTGAGTCGCGATGGGGCTTTACCGGTAAAGCTCCATCGCAACACACCAATGCCGGCATGCCGGCACCACTCCCGCAGGATTTCAACAATCACATGGCCGCGTAGGGCGGGTCTGGAGCCGCGCCATGCAAAAAAGCCCGGTGCATCGAAGCGCTTTCGACACAGATGGAACGGGTATGGCGGGGAAGACATCCCGCTATTTATCTGCACTTGCCTGTGTCCAACCACCTTTGGGCGACACGGTCGCAACTGCCGTCGCTCTACCGGATTCCCTTCAATAATCGCCGGTGCGCAGCGTGGTTTCGCCTTCGAACATGCCGTCGAGACCGAAACGGCGTTCGCTGATCCAGCCGCGGCCGTCGTGACCGATGGCGATCAGCGTGCTGGCGCGGGTGCCGTAGACGGCGTTGTCGATGAATGCGGGGGAGAGCAGGCGCTCGCGTTCCAGGCCGATGCCGGTATCGGGCAGGTCTTCATCAGCGGCCGGGGTCCGGTCGGCCAATGCCTGCCACAGCGGTGACACTTCGTCCGAATCGCTGGCGACCCAGGCCGCCAGCCTGCGGCTCAGCCCCTGGGTCTTGGGCCACGGCTCGTCCAGATCCCCGTTCGACAGGCCATGGATGCCGGCAGCCACCGTCCGCTGGCGCGGGAATGGATGATTGCTGATGAAGCGGCAGCCGTCGGCATCGGCCAGCAGCAGATTGAAAGGCGCGTAGGCCGGGGCATGCGCCAGCAGATCGTTGGCGAATTCGTCGACGCTGCGCGCCTGCTGCAGGAACCCGCTGACCAGGCCGCCGCGCGATGGCGCCTGCGCCAGCGCCACCCGCGGGTCGCGGACGTTGGTGACCACCGCCAGCCGGCCGCGGTCGTCGATGCCGGCCCAGGTACCGCCTGACACCAGATCCCTGCCGGCCAGTAACGATGGCTCATCCGGCCAGCGGGACAGCGCCGCGGTCGGCCGCTGATGGAATTCGTCGCGGTTGCCGGCCAGCAGCAATCGCCAGCGCGGATGGAAGTTCCAGGCCAGGGCTAGGACGCACATGGCCGGATTCTGGACCCGCAGGACGGCTACGGCCAGTGGTGCGTCGCAACATCGCTTGAGACGCGCGTGAAGCTCTGCTCACGTCGGTGAATCATCGTCGAATCTCAAAATTTGAGACTAAACAGTGACTTGTGGATAAGCCTTGAACAATTCTATGAAGTTGCCTGCAAGCCATTGATACACAAGACGATTTCTTTGCTATCCGGCTGTTGACAACCCTGTGTGCGGTGCTAATGTGGGTATATGTGGGAAAACCGGGTTTTAAGTGGTTTTTCGTGTTTCAATTAACGCCTACAAGCGAACGGGCAGGGTGCAACGGCAGTGTTTCAAGGCGAGACCGCCATCACAGTTGACGACAAGGGCCGGATGGCGGTGCCCACCGCCTACCGCGAACTGGTCGCGCGCGAGTGCGGCAACCGCCTGGTCATCGCCTACAACCCGTTCGAGTCCGGTTCGCTGTACCTGTACCCGGAAAAGGAATGGCAGCGGGTCCGCGACTCGGTCAATGCCCTGCCCAGCACCCGCGCCGCCCACCGTGCGCTGCAGCTGAAGCTGGTCGGTGCCGCCACGCCGGTCGAACTGGACGGCAACGGCCGCATCAGCATTCCCGCCAGCCATCGCAGCGCGGTGGGTATCGAAAAGAAAGCCGTGCTGCTGGGCATGGGCGACAAGTTCGAACTTTGGAGCGAGCAGGCGCACCACGCGCAGATCCGCCAGACCATCGGCGACGACGATCTGAGCGACCACATGCTTGAGTTGAGATTGTGAGCAAGGGTGACGGCACGCGGCAGTCCGCGCAGGCCGCTCACCTTCCAGTGCAGCATTTGCCGGTGATGTACGCGCAGGTCATGGAAGGGCTGCAGGTGAAGGAAGACGGGACGTATCTGGACGGCACGTTCGGGCGTGGAGGGCACGCGCGCGGCGTGTTGCAACAACTGGGCCCGGGAGGCCGTCTGCTGCTGATGGACAAGGATCCTGAAGCGATCGCGCATGCCGAACTGACGTTCGCGGGCGATGACCGCGTCGTCATCCGGCGCGGCAGTTTTGCCGCCATCGCCGACTGGGACGCCGCCGCGCAGGGCCTGGACGGCGTGCTGCTGGATCTGGGCGTGTCGTCGCCGCAGTTGGACGTGGCCGAGCGCGGTTTCAGTTTCGGCAAGGACGGTCCGCTGGACATGCGCATGGATCCGGAAGCCGGCGAAAGCGCCGCCGACTGGCTGGCGCGCGCCGACGAGCGCGACATCGCCGATGTGCTGTGGACCTATGGCGAAGAGCGGATGAGCCGGCGCATTGCCCGCGCCATCGTTGCCCGCCGCGCGGAAACGCCGTTGACGCGTACGGCAGAGCTGGCCGATCTGATCGCCGCGGTGATGCCGCGCGGCAAGAAGCAGGACATCCATCCGGCCACCCGCAGCTTCCAGGCCATCCGCATCCATATCAACCGCGAACTGGCGGATCTGGAAACCGGCCTGGACGGTGCGCTGGCGCGGCTCAAGCCGGGCGGGCGCCTGGCGGTGATCAGCTTCCACTCGCTGGAAGACCGCATCGTCAAGCGTTTCATCGCCCAGCACGCCAAGGCGCCGCCGGGCAATCGCCGGTTGCCGGCGCCGGATGCCTTCGTGCCGACCCTGCGCGCCATCGGCGATGCGCAGCGCGCGCTGCCCGAAGAAACCGCCGCCAACCCGCGCGCGCGCAGTGCGGTGCTGCGGGTGGCCGAAAAGCTGGGAATCGGGAGTCGGGAATCGGGAATCGAAGAAAGCAAGAGCGCAAGCAAAGGCTCGAGGCGGGCTGCCGGACGCGGCGCGGCGCGGCTTTCCCGATTCCCGACTCCCCGCTTTCAACAGCCGAATGGCTGGTCTTCCCGTTTCCCGGCGCTCCAGAGGAGCGCGCCATGACCCGCGTGCTGCTGGCGGTGCTGATCGTCGCCACGGTCGCTTCGGCGATCGGGGTGATCTATGCGCGCCACCGCCACCGTTTGCTGTTCGTCGAGCTGTCGCGGCTGGAGCGCGATCGCGATGAGCTGAACATCGAGTTCGGCCGGTTGCAGTTGGAACAGGCGACCGTGGCCGAAAGCAACCGCATCGACCAGATTGCGCGTACGCGCCTGGGCATGAAGTTCCCCGAAGCCGCGGATGTGGTGGTGGTGCGCCCATGAACGCGTCCAGGAACATGCCGCCGCGCAATATGCCGCCGATCAAGAACCGCAACCGCGCGCGCTTCAACCTGCGCGGACGGCTGGCACTGGTTGTCGGCGCACTGGGCCTGTGCTCGTTCAGCCTGGTCGGACGCGCCGCCTATGTGCAGCTGATCAACAACGATTTCTACCAGCGCCAGGGTGATGCGCGGTTCCTGCGCGAAATCCCGATTCCGACCTCGCGCGGCATGATCACCGACCGCAACGGCGAGCCGGTGGCGGTGTCTTCGCCGGTCGAATCGGTGTGGGGCAATCCGCAGGAACTGCTCAAATTTCCCGAACGCCTGCCGGAACTGGCCCAGGCGCTGGATGTGCCGGCCGATCATCTGGTCAACCGGCTGTCGCAGCGCGCCGACAAGGAATTCATCTATCTCAAGCGCCGCATCAATCCGGACGAAGCGCGCCGCATTCTCGACCACCGCATCCCCGGGGTGTTCTCGCAGCGCGAATTCCGCCGCTTCTACCCGCAGGGCGAGGCGATGGCGCATGTGCTGGGCTTCACCAACATCGACGACCAGGGCCAGGAAGGGCTGGAACTGGCATTCGACGAATGGCTGCGCGGCACGCCCGGGGCCAAGAAGGTGATCCGCGACAACCGCGGGCGCATCGTCGAGAACGTCGATCTGCTGCGCGCCGCGCAGCCGGGCAAGGATCTGACTCTCAGCATCGATCGCCGCATCCAGTACCTGGCCTACCGCGAACTCAAGCGCCAGCTGCTGGAACTTGGCGCCAGCAGCGGTTCTGCGGTGGTGCTGGACGTCGCCACCGGCGAAGTGCTGGCAATGGTCAACCTGCCGACCTACAACCCCAACGCGGTCAACGCCGGCAAGCCCGATGCCCGCCGCAACCGCGCGGTCACCGATGTGGTGGAGCCGGGCTCGACGATGAAGCCGATCACCGTGGCCGCGGCGCTCAAGGCCGGGCTGGTGACGCCGGAAACCCGCATCGACGTCTCCCCCGGGCACATGGCGCTGGGCCGCTACACCATTCGCGATTTCCGCAACTACGGCGTGCAGACCGTCACCGGCCTGATCACCAAGAGTTCCAACATCGGCGCGGCGAAGCTGGCGGCCAGGCTGCCCAACGACTACTTCTACGAAACCCTGCAGAGCTTCGGCTACGGGCAGAAGCCCGGCAGCGGCTTCCCCGGGGAGTCGGCCGGCGTGCTGATGCCGCCGGCGCGCTGGAACGGTCTGCAGAAGGCGACCATGGCCTACGGCTACGGGCTGAGCGCGACGCCGCTGCAGATTGCGCAGGCGTACGCGGCGCTGGCCAATGGCGGCAAACTGATAGCGCCTACCTTCGTCAAGGGCCAGCGCAACGAGGCCCGGCAGGTGCTGGACCCGGCGCACGCGCAGCAAGTGCTGAAGATGATGCAGACGGTGACCGAACCCGGCGGCACCGCAACGCAGGCGGCGATCCTGGGTTATCACGTTGCCGGCAAGAGCGGCACCGCGCGCAAGGCCAGCGGCGGCGGCTATTCGCGCCGTTACGTGTCGTTCTTCGCCGGCGTGGTGCCGGTGGAGAACCCGCGCTTCTCGATGGTGGTGGTGGTCAACGATCCCGAACCGGACCGTGGCTACTACGGCGGCGCGGTGTCGGCGCCAGTCTTCCACAACGTAATGGAAGGCGCGCTGCGGCTGATGGACGTGCCGCCGGACGATATCGAAACCTGGCTGGCCGCGCAGGCCGCAGGCGAGGCGAAACTGGCCGCGCGCAGGCCGGCGGAAGCGCCGGCGCCGATCAGCATCGAGCAAGCCAACGATGCCGCCGCCTATGACGACACCATCCCCGCCGCAATGGCGGACCCGGCGGCGGACTCCGGGGTGCTGCGATGAGGCGGATGATGGCGCTGACCGAACTGCTGCCGGATGTCGACGCGCCGCGCGATATCGTCGTGCGCGGCCTGGTCCAGGACAGCCGCGCGATCGAGCCCGGCGACGCGTTCGTGGCGATCGCCGGTTTCGGCGCGCACGGGCTGGGCTTCGTCGACCAGGCCCGGCAGCGCGGCGCCAGCGCGATCCTGTTCGAACCGCCCGCGCCGGCCGGAATGGACGTTCCCAAGGACGCCATCGCGGTGCCGGATCTGCGCAAGCGCATGGGCGGGCTGGCGGACCGTTTCCACGCCTATCCGTCGCGCGAGATGAACATGGTTGCGGTCACCGGCACCAACGGCAAGACCTCCACCGTGCAGTTGCTGGCGCAGGCCTGGCATATCCGCGGCACCCGCTGCGGCAGCATCGGCACGCTGGGCGCGGGCATGTACGGCGAAGTGGTGCCGACCGGATTCACCACGCCGCTGGTGTTGCAGATGCATGCGCTGCTGGCGCAACTGCGCGATACCGGCGCCAAGGCGGTGGCGATGGAAGTCAGTTCGCACGCGCTGGACCAGGGCCGCGTGGATGGCGTGCATTTCGATGTCGCCGTATTCACCAATCTGACCCGCGACCATCTCGACTACCACGGCGACATGAGCAGCTACGGTGCGACCAAGGCCAGGCTGTTCGCCTGGCCCGGTCTGAAGTCGGCGGTGGTCAACCTGGACGACGACTACGGCCGCGAACTGTTCGCGTCGCTGCCGGCCACCGTGCAGGCGATCGGGGTCAGCTCGCGCGGCCAGGCCGAGGCGGCGTTGCGCGCCGATTCGCTGCGTCTGGACGCCAGCGGCATTTCCTTCGAACTGGACAGCGGCGGCGAATCCCACCCGGTGCAGTCGCGGCTGCTCGGCCGCTTCAACGTCGACAACCTGCTGGCGGTGGCCGGCGCGCTGAACGCATTGGGCGAAGCGCCGGCGGAAATCGCCCGCACGCTGTCGCGCCTGCAGCCGATCCACGGGCGCATGAACCGCTTGGGCGGCGAGAGCGGCGACGGCGACCGCAATGGGCGGCCGCTGGTTGTCGTCGACTATGCGCACACCCCGGATGCGCTGGATCAGGCGCTGTCCAGCCTGCGCGAACATGCGCACGGCCGCTTGATCTGCGTGTTCGGCTGCGGCGGCGAACGCGATGCCGGCAAGCGGCCGCAGATGGCCGCCAGCGCCGAACGCTGGGCCGACCGGGTGATCGTCACCGACGACAATCCGCGCAGCGAAGACGGCGACCGCATCGTCGCCGACATCATGGCCGGCTTCGCCGAGCCGCAAAAGGCGGTGGTGCTGCGCGACCGCGCGCGCGCCATCGCCGACGCGATTGCCGAGGCGGGCAACGACGACATCGTGCTGATTGCCGGCAAAGGCCATGAGCCCTATCAGGAAATCAATGGCGTGAAGCATCCGTTCGACGACACCGCAGTCGCGCGGCAGGCGCTGGATGCGCGCTTGCCGCGCAGCGATACGCAAGCGGTGCGGCCGCAGGATGCGGGGGAGCGGCCATGAAGCGGCTGCCCCTTTCCCTGTTGGCGCACTGGGCCGGCGGCGACCTGCGCGGCGATGATGCGTTGATCGGCGCGATCGCCAACGATACCCGCGCGCTGCACCCCGGCAGCCTGTATGTGGCGCTGCGCGGCGAGCGTTTCGACGGCCATGATTTCGCCTACGACGCGGCCATGCGCGGTGCGGCGGCGGTGCTGGTGGAGCATGCGGTCAAGGTGGACCTGCCGCAGGTGATCGTGGCCGACAGCCAGCTGGCGCTGGCGCGCATCGCCGCGGGAATCCAGCAGGATCACGTCGAGAAGGTGGTCGCCATCACCGGCAGCAACGGCAAGACCAGCGTCAAGGCGATGGCGTTGTCGATCCTGCAGCGCGCCGGCGTCGCCTATTCCAATCCCGGCAATCGCAACAACGAGATCGGGCTGCCGTTGGCGGTAATCGACGCGCCGGACGATGCCGACTTTTCGGTTTACGAAATGGGCGCGGGCAAACCCGGCGATATCGCCTATCTGACCGACATCGTCGCGCCCGAAGTGGCGCTGGTGAACAATGTCGCGCCGGCGCACCTGGAACGGATGGGCTCGCTGCTGGGCGTGGCCGAAACCAAGGGCGCCATCTATGAAGCGCTGCCGGCCGACGGCGTGGCGGTCATCAATGCCGACGACGCGTTCGCCGAATACTTCGCGCAGCGCGCTTCCGGCCGGCGGATCATCCGCTTCGGACTGGAATCCACGGCCGATGTGAGCGCGCGCGATATCCGGACGAGCGGGCAGGGCTCGCGCTTTGTCCTGACCGCGCCGCCGGGCGAGGCCGACATAGACCTGCACCTGCCGGGGCGGCACAACGTGATGAACGCGCTGGCCGCGGCGGCGCTGGCGTTGGGCTGCGGCGTGTCCCTGCCGGTGATTGCGGCGGGATTGACCGCCGCGCAGCCGGTGGCCGGACGCCAGATCGCACGCAGGCTGGTCAATGGCGCTGTGCTTATCGACGACAGCTACAACGCCAATCCCGGTTCGCTGGCGGCGGCCATCGATACGCTGGCGGCAGAGCCGGGGCCGGCATGGCTGGTGCTGGGCGACATGCGCGAACTCGGTGCCGATGGCCAGGCGCTGCATGCGCAAGCCGGGCAGCGCGCCAAGGCCGCCGGCATCGCGCGCCTGTATGCGCTGGGACCGTTGAGCCAGGCCGCCTGCGCCGCATTCGGCGAAGGCGCGCGCCATTTCGACAACCACAAGGCGCTGGCCGAGGTCCTGCTTGCCGATCTTGCGATTGCCGGCGGCGGCGGCGGCGATGCCGCGCCGGCCAATCTGCGTGTGCTGGTCAAGGGATCGCGCGGCAGCGCGATGGACCGCATCGTGACCGCACTGCTGTCCGCTGGGGAGGACAAGACACATGCTGCTTGAACTGACGCGCTGGCTGCAGAGCCTGGAGAACTTCTTCGCCCTGTTCGGCTACCTGACCTTCCGCGGCATTCTGGCGGCGCTGACGGCGCTGTTCCTGTCGCTGTGGCTGGGGCCGGCGGTGATCCGCAAGCTGGCCCAGTTCAAGGGCGGCCAGCCGATTCGCCAGGACGGCCCGCAGACGCATTTCTCCAAGGCCGGCACCCCGACCATGGGCGGGGCGCTGATCCTGATCACGGTGCTACTGTCGGTGCTGCTGTGGGGCGACCTGCGCAACCGCTACGTGTGGCTGGTGCTGGCGGTGATGATCGCCTTCGGCGTGATCGGCTGGTACGACGACTGGATCAAGATCGTCAGGCGCGACCCGAACGGGCTGAAATCGCGCTGGAAATACCTGCTGCAGTCGATCTTCGGCCTGGCGGCCGGCATCTTCCTGTGGCAGACCGCCGATGTGGCCGCGGCGACCACCTTCTATATCCCGCTGTTCAAGACCATCGCCCTGCCGCTGGCCGGGCTGGGCTTCATCGCCATCGCCTACTTCTGGATCGTCGGCTTTTCCAATGCGGTCAACCTGACCGACGGCCTGGATGGCCTGGCGATCATGCCGACGGTGCTGGTGGCCTGCGCGCTGGGCGTGTTCGCCTACGCGTCGGGCAATGCGGTGTTCTCCAGCTACCTGCAGATTCCGCAGGTGCCGGGCGCGGGCGAACTGGTGATCATCTGTGCGGCCATCGCCGGCGCCGGGCTGGGCTTTCTCTGGTTCAACACCTACCCGGCGATGGTGTTCATGGGCGATATCGGCGCGCTGGCGCTGGGCGCGGTGCTGGGCACCATTGCGGTGATCGTGCGGCAGGAACTGGTGCTGGTGATCATGGGCGGCGTGTTCGTCATCGAAACGCTGTCGGTGATGATCCAGGTCGCCTCATTCAAGCTCACCGGCAAGCGCGTGTTCCGGATGGCGCCGATCCATCACCACTTCGAGTTGAAGGGTTGGCCCGAGCCGCGGGTCATCGTCCGCTTCTGGATCATCTCGGTGATCCTGGTCCTGGTCGGCCTGGCGACGCTGAAGGTGCGCTGATGAACGACTCCCTGCGCCAGGCGACGCGACTGGAGGCCATCGGTGGCCGCTACGACCCGTGGCTGCTGGGCGCGGCGCTGGCGCTGGCGTGCCTGGGCGTGGTGATGGTGGCGTCCAGCGCCATCATGATGGGCAGCACGCCGTTCCATTACCTCAGCCGGCATGTGGTGTTCCTCACCGTGGGCATCGGCCTGGCGGTATGGGCCATGCGCACCGAGCTGAAACTGGTCGAGCAGTACAACCGCCTGTTGCTGCTGGCCTGCTTCATATTGCTGTTGATGGTGTTCGTGCCCGGGCTGGGCGTCAGCGTCAAGGGCGCGCACCGCTGGATCAACCTGGGCGTGTCCAACTTCCAGGTCGTGGAAGTGGTGAAGGTGCTGTTCATCGTCTGGCTGGCCAGCTACCTGGTGCGCTTCCGCGACGAGGTCAATGCCACCTGGCCGGCGATGCTCAAGCCGCTGGGCGTGGCCGCCGGGCTGGTGGTGCTGCTGCTGCTGCAGCCGGATTTCGGCTCGGCGTCGCTGCTGCTGGCGATCACCGCCGGCATGCTGGTGCTGGGCGGGGTCAACATGCCGCGCATGTTCGGCCCGGTGCTGGTGGGGCTGCCGCTGCTGGCGGTGGTGGCCATCGCCGAACCCTACCGCGTCCGCCGGCTGACCTCGTTCTCGGACCCGTGGGCCGATCCGTTCGGCAGCGGCTACCAGCTGACCAATGCGCTGATGGCCATCGGCCGCGGCGAGTGGTTCGGCGTTGGCCTGGGCGGCTCGGTGCAGAAGCTCAACTATCTGCCCGAGGCGCATACCGATTTCATCCTGGCCGTGATCGGCGAGGAGCTGGGCTTTGCCGGCATCTGCCTGGTCATCGGCCTGTATGCGCTGCTGGTAGGCCGCGCGCTGTGGGTGGGCCTGCGCTGCGTGGAGATGCGCCGCCACTTCGCCGGCTATTGCGCGTTCGGCATCGCCTTGTGGATCGGCCTGCAGAGCTTCGTCTCGATCGGCGTCAACCTGGGCCTGCTGCCGACCAAGGGCCTGACCCTGCCGCTGGTTTCCTCCGGCGGTTCCAGCGTGCTGATGACCTGCGCGGCGATGGGCCTGCTGCTGCGGGTGTCCTACGAACTGGAGCGCACCCAGCGCCAGGTGGCGTTGCGTGGCGACCTGATGCAAGCGGCGGCGGCACCGGAAACGGCGCCGGCGGAAGCGGCGGCGCCTGCGCCCGCACCGGCGGTGCGCGGCACCAGCCGCCTGCGTCCGCGCATCGAGCCCACGTTCGAGAGGATCGCATGACCGCGCGCACGCTCCAGCGGCCGATCATGATCCTTGCCGGCGGCACCGGCGGGCACATCTTCCCCGCGTTGGCGGTGGCCAGGGTGCTGCGCGCGCGCGATGTGCCGGTGGTCTGGCTGGGCGCCGACGGCGCAATGGAAACCCGGCTGGTGCCGCAGCACGGCATCGAACTGGACACGCTGGCGATCTCCGGCCTGCGCGGCAAGGGCGCACTGGCATTGCTGGCCGCGCCGATCCGCGTGCTGCGCGCGATTCGCGCCGCCGGCTTCGTGCTGCGCCGGCGCCAGCCGCGCGCGGTGGTCAGCTTCGGCGGCTTTGCGGCCGGTCCAGGCGGCGTGGCTGCGCGGTTGATGCGCACGCCGCTGCTGGTCCATGAGCAGAACCGCGCACCCGGTTTCACCAACCGCATCCTGGCCAGGGTTGCGCGACGCGTCCTGACCGGCTTTCCCGGCGCGTTTCCGCAGCGCGAGGAATACGTGGGCAACCCGGTGCGCAACGAAATTGCGGCGCTGCCGGCTCCGCGGGAGCGGCTGACCGGACGCCAGGGCCCGCTGCGCCTGCTGGTGCTGGGGGGCAGCCAGGGCGCGCGCGCGCTGAACAATGCGCTGCCGCGGGCGATCGCGGCGTTGACCGGGAGCGCCGCATCCGTCGACATGCAGGTGCGCCACCAGTGCGGCGAAAAACTGCGCGAGGAAGCGATGCAGGCCTATGCCGATGCCGGCGTGGAGGCCAGTGTCGAAGCCTTCATCGCCGACATGGCGGCGGCCTATGCATGGGCGGATCTGGTGGTGTGCCGCGCCGGCGCATCGACGCTGGCGGAGCTGTGCGCGGCCGGCGTCGGCAGCGTGCTGGTGCCGTTTGCGCAGGCGGTCGATGACCACCAGACCCGCAACGCCGAATTCCTGGTCGAACGCGGCGCCGCCGTGCTGCTGAAGCAGGACGAGCAACTGCCCGAACGCCTGCAGGCGGTACTGCGGGATCTGGCCGGCGACAGCGGCCGGCGCCTGGCGATGGCCACCGCCGCGCGCGATCTGGCCAAGGTCGATGCGGCCGAACGCATCGCCGACATCATTCTTGAGGAAGCCGGGACCGGGGACCGGGGACCGGGGACCCGTACCGACCCTCACTTTTCGTCATCTTCCACATCGACTGTAGATCACCACCATTCCATGTCGCCTTGCCTTTCGCTTTTCCCCAGTCCCCGGTCCCCGGTCCCCGGTCCCGGCTCCGTAGGAGCCAAGCCATGATGGCCGCCGCGCGCGAACGCCGCCTGCAACATACCGGCAATCTCGCCAGCGAGTTCCGCCGCGTCCATTTTGTCGGCATCGGCGGCTCGGGCATGAGCGGCATTGCCGAGGTGCTGTGCACGCTGGGCTATGAGGTGTCCGGTTCGGACAATGCCGACAATGCCGCCACCCGCAGGCTCGCCGCGCTGGGCGCGCGGGTCATGCGCGGGCACAACGCCTCCAATGTGCTGGGCACCGATTGCGTGGTGGTGTCCAGCGCAATCAAGCCCGACAACCCGGAACTGATGGAAGCGCGCTCGCAGCGCATTCCTATCGTGCCGCGGGCGATGATGCTGGCCGAACTGATGCGCTTCCGCCGCGGCATCGCCGTGGCCGGCACCCATGGCAAGACCACCACCACCAGCCTGACCGCGGCGGTGCTGAGCGAAGGCGGGCTGGATCCGACCTTCGTCATCGGCGGCCAGCTGCTGGCCGCTGGCGCCAACGCCAAACTCGGCGATGGCCAGTGGCTGGTCGCCGAAGCCGACGAAAGCGATGGCAGCTTCCTGCGCCTGAATCCGCTGATCTCCATCGTCACCAATATCGATGCCGATCATCTGGAGAACTACGGCAACGATTTCGAACGGGTCAAGGCCGCCTTCGCCGAATTCCTGCAGCGGTTGCCGTTCTACGGGCTGGCGGTGCTGTGCATCGACGATGCGGAAGTGGCCGCGCTGGCCGCGGAAACGCCGCGCCATGTGATGAGCTACGGCTTTGCCGAAAATGCCGACATCCGTGCCGAAGACGTGAACCAGGAAGGTTCCCGCATGCGCTTCACCCTGCGCCTGCCCGAGGACGTCAGCATCGCGGTCAGCCTGGCGCTGCCGGGGCGCCACAACGTGCAGAACGCGCTGGCGGCGGCGGCGGTGGGCTGGCAACTGGGCGTGTCGCCGGAAAACATCGCCGCGGCGCTGGAGAAGTTTGCCGGCATCGGCCGCCGCTTCAACGACCTTGGCGAAATTGTTACTGCCAGCGGTGCGCGCGTGCGGCTGGTGGACGACTACGGCCATCACCCCAACGAACTGGCCGCGGTCTTTGCCGCCGCCCGCGGCGGCTGGCCGGACAAGCGGTTGGTGGTGGCGTTCCAGCCGCATCGCTACAGCCGCACCCGCGACCAGTTCGATGCATTCGCGGCGGTGCTGTCGGAAGTGGATGTGCTGGTGCTCAGCGAAGTCTATCCGGCCGGCGAAACGCCGATTGCCGGCGCCGACGCCAAGTCGCTGGCGCGCGCCATCCGTGCACGCGGCCGCAACGAACCGGTCGTGGTCGGGCAGGTCGCGGATCTGGCGAGCGTGTTGCCGGATGTGCTGCGCGATGGCGATCTGCTGCTGTTGATGGGCGCCGGCGACATCGGCCATGTCGCCCAGCAGATCGCGGCGCACGGATTTGCAGGGAGCCGGACCGAATGAGCCAGTACGCATTCCCGCCGCTGCGTGCGACCGACCCGGCTGCCTTCGGCCGCGTCGCGGTGTTGCTGGGCGGCACGTCCAGCGAAGCCGAGGTCTCGCGCGATTCCGGCCGCAACGTCCTGGAAGCGCTGCGCGCGCGCGGCGTCGATGCGACCGCGGTCGACGGCATTTCCGCGCTGGCCCAAGCGCTGGTGCAGCGCCGCTTCGACCGCGTGTTCAACATCCTGCACGGCCATAAGGGCGGCGGCGAAGACGGCATCGTGCAAGGGCTGATGGAAGCCTTCGGCATGCCCTATACCGGCTCGGACGTGCTGGGGTCGGCGCTGAGCATGGACAAGGTGCGCACCAAGCAGGTGTGGCTGTCGCTGGGCCTGCCGACGCCGCGCTACGTGCGCCTGCTGAGCGGGGAGGATGTGCATCAGGCCGCCGCCACGCTGGGCTTGCCGGTGATCGTCAAACCGGCCAACGAAGGCTCCAGCGTCGGCGTGACCCGCGTGTTCTCCGATGCCGACCTGGAAGCTGCGGTCGAACTGGCCGCACGCTACGACGGCGAACTGCTGATGGAGCAGCTGATCGAGGGCGATGAACTCACCGTGGCCATCCTGGGCGATGTCGCGCTGCCGTCGATCCGCATCGTGCCCAAGGGACAGTGGTACGACTACCACGCCAAATACGTGGCCGAGGACACCCAGTACCTGTGTCCCGGCCTGCAGGGCCAGGACGAAGCCGAGATCGGCCGCATCGCGCTGGCCGCATTCCAGGCTGCCGGCTGCAAGGGCTGGGGCCGGGTGGACGTGATGCGCGACCGCGCCAGCGGAAACTTCTACCTGCTCGAAGTCAACACCGCGCCCGGCATGACCAGCCACTCGCTGGTGCCCAAATCCGCGCAGCAGGCCGGCATCGGTTTCGAGGAACTGTGCTGGCGGATTCTGGAGCAGACGCTATGAGGCCGGGACCGGGGACCGGGGACCGGGGACCGGGGAGGCAGCCGCGCGGCGCCTCCTTGTTCGGGACATGCGGACGGTGTAGCCGTGCGCATGGCTTCGCTGTTCCCGGTCCCTGGTCCCCGGTCCCCGGTCCCGTCGCTTGCGGAGCAAGCGAATGAACGCCGCCCTGCGCATCCTTGCCTGGCTGCTGGCGCTGGCGCTGGTCGCGCTGCCGGTGGTGGCCGTGGTCAACGGCTGGATTGGCGCCGAGCGCTGGCCGCTGACCAAGCTGCGCGTGCATGGCGAGTTCCAGCGCGTGGACCCGGTGCAGTTGCGCGCGGTGGTGCTGCCGTATGCGCAGCGCGGCTTTTTCGCGGTCAGCCTGCAGCAGGCGCAGGACGCCATCGAAAAGCTGCCATGGGTCGAGCGCGCGGACGTGCGCAAGCGCTGGCCGGACGTGATGGAGATCAGCATCGTCGAGCACAAGCCGTTCGCGCGCTGGGGCGAAGACCGGCTGCTGTCCGAGCACGGCCGGCTGTTCCCGATTCCCAAGCAACTGGACGGCCTGGCGCTGCCGCAGCTGGGCGGGCCGGATTCGCAGGTGCAGGAAGTGGTCGCGCTTTACAACGAATCGCGCCAGCTGTTCGCGCCGCTGGGCATCGAAGTGCGGAGCCTGCTGATGGATCGCCGCGGCAGCTGGTCGCTGTTGCTGGGCAACGGTACCGAAGTGGTGATCGGCCGCGCCGATGCGCGCCCGCGCCTGGCCCGTTTCGTACGCATGCTGCCGCATCTGCTGTCGCGCCAGCCGTCGCCGCTGGTGCGCGCCGATCTTCGCTACACCAACGGCTTTGCCCTGGTATGGGGCGAAAAGCCGGGAATGGGGAATCGGGAATCGGGAATGGGAGGAGCGACGGCCAACGCCGCGACCGCCGCCTCCCTTCCGGCCCACCCAACGGTCCCGGACTGGTCTCCCGCATTTTCCATTCCCGATTCCCGATTCCCTATTCCCGGCCTTAAAACATGAATCGCAAAGGCGACAAATCGCTGATCGTCGGTCTCGACATCGGCACCTCCAAAGTCACCGCATTGGTGGGCGAGTATTCGCCCGGCAATCCCATCGAGGTGATCGGCATCGGCTCGCACGAATCGCGCGGGCTCAAGCGCGGCGTGGTGGTGGATATCGAATCCACCGTGCAGTCGATCCAGCGCGCGGTCGAGGAGGCCGAGCTGATGGCCGGCTGCGAGATCCGCTCGGTCTACGCATCGATTTCCGGCGCGCACGTGCAGTGCAAGAATTCTCCCGGCATCGTGCCCATCCGCGACGGCGAAGTGACCTGGGGCGATCTGGATCGGGTGCTGGAAGCGGCCAAGGCGGTGGCCATCCCGGCCGACCAGAAGATCCTGCACGCCATTCCGCGCGAGTACGTGCTGGACGATTCGCAGGAAGGCATCCGCAATCCGGTCGGCATGACCGGCGTGCGCCTGGAAGTGCACGCGCACCTGGTGGTCTGCGCGCAGTCGGCCGCGGCCAACATCAGCAAGTGCGTGCAGCGCTGCGGCCTGCAGATCGACGATCTGATCCTGTCCTCGCTGGCCTCCAGCGTGGCGGTGCTGACCAGCGACGAGCGCGAACTGGGCGTGGTGCTGGTCGACATGGGCGCCGGCACCACCGATCTGGCGGTGTTCGTGCAGGGCGCGATCTGCCACACGGCTTCGTTGCCGATCGCCGGCGATCACGTCACCAACGACATCGCCCACATGCTGCGCACGCCAACGCCGGAAGCCGAGCAGATCAAGGTCCGCTACGCCTGCGCGCTGGCGCAGCTGGCCACCGCCGAGGAAAGCATCCAGGTGCCCAGCGTGGGCGATCGTCCGCCGCGGCGCATGCCGCGCCATTCGCTGGCGCAGGCGGTGCAGGGGCGCTACGAGGAAATCTTCGAGATGGTGCAGGCCGAACTGCGCCGCTCGGGCTTCGAAGAACTGGTCCGCGCCGGCATGGTGCTGACCGGCGGCGCTTCGAAGATGGAGGGCGTGGTCGAACTGGCCGAGGAAATGCTGCAGATGCCGGTGCGCGTGGGCATCCCGCAGCACGTACAGGGCCTGGGCGAGGTGGTGGGCAATCCGGTGCACGCCACCGGCGTGGGCCTGCTGCTGATGGGCAGCCAGATCGAACACCCGCGACGGCCGTCATTGCCCACCGGCAAGGCCGGCAGTTTCTTCAACAAGTTGAAGAACTGGTACCGCGGGGAGTTCTGAAGGAGCGAGAAGTGAGTGGAGAGGAGCGAGAAGTGAGGAGAAGCGTGCTTGCGAGAAGTTTTCCCACTTCTCACTCCTGGCAGGAAGAGGCGAAGGCGAAGGCGACAAGGCAACACCCGATTCACCCAGCAACACATAACTAAATAAGAGGACAACGGACATGGCACATTTCGAACTGGTTGAAAAAATGGCTCCGAATGCGGTGATCAAGGTCATCGGCGTCGGCGGCGGCGGCGGCAATGCGGTCGCGCACATGGTCAGCGGCAGCGTCGACGGGGTGGAATTCATCACCGCCAACACCGATGCGCAGGCGATCAAGAACTGCGGCGCCAAGTTGCAGCTGCAGCTGGGCGGCAACGTCACCAAGGGCCTGGGCGCGGGCGCCAACCCGGAAGTCGGCCGGCAGGCGGCGCTGGAAGATCGCGAGCGCATCATCGAGGCGCTGGAAGGCGCCGACATGGTGTTCATCACCGCCGGCATGGGCGGCGGCACCGGCACCGGCGCCGCGCCGGTGGTCGCGCAGCTGGCCAAGGAAATGGGCATCCTGACCGTGGCCGTGGTCACCAAGCCGTTCCCGTTCGAGGGCCGCCGGCGCATGCAGGTGGCGCTGAAGGGCATCGAGGAGCTGTCGCACCACTGCGATTCGCTGATCACCATTCCCAACGAGAAGCTGATCACGGTGCTGGGCCGCAACGCGACGATGATCCAGGCGTTCCGCGCCGCCAACGACGTGCTGCTGGGAGCGGTGCAGGGCATTGCCGATCTGATCGTGCGCCCGGGCCTGATCAACGTCGACTTTGCCGACGTGCGCACGGTGATGAGCGAAATGGGTCTGGCGATGATGGGCACCGGTTCGGCACGCGGCGACGACCGCGCGCAGGCCGCGGCCGAGAGCGCCATCCAGAATCCGCTGCTGGACGACGTCAACCTGTCCGGCGCCAACGGCATCCTGGTCAACATCACCGCCGGCCCCGACTTCACGATGGCCGAGTTCGACGAAGTGGGCCGCACCATCGAAGGCTTCGCTTCCGAGGACGCCACCGTGGTGCTGGGCACCGTGCTGGATCCGGACATGCAGGACGAGGTGCGCGTGACCGTGGTCGCGACCGGCCTGAACCGTGCCGCCGTGCGCCAGCCGGTGCGCGGCGATCTGGGCGGCAGCCAGCGCGAGCCGATGCGTGCGCCGATCAAGCTGGTCCGCGACGGCACCACCGGCATGCCCATCCACGACGCCGTCGCCGGCATGGACCCGGTGGCCGATGCGGTCGGTTCGCTGGGATTGCGCCGCGGCGGCGGTTCCGTGGCGGCCAGCGCACCGGCCTCGGCGCCGGCTGCGGCGGAACTGCCCAGCGACTACCTGGACATCCCGGCGTTCCTGCGTCGCCAGGCCGACTGACCGAGTCCCTGATTCGCCAGCCGGATTGATTGGAGTTACCTGAAGCAGTCCCCTCCCTTGCGCAAGCAGGGAGGGCTGGGGAGGGTAAGTCAGGGATGACTGCTCGAGTTCCTGATGCAGCCCCCTCCCTTGCGCAAGCAGGGGAGGGCTGGGGAGGGGTAAGCCGGGGCCGTTGACGGTTCGGCATCGTGATCTGTCGAGTGCGGACTTCGCACCGCTCGGTAGTCAACGAGAGCCGGACTGCCAAGGCGCCGCGGGCCCTTCTCCGCCCCTCGCCTGCCTACCGCAGGGGAGGAAGCAAAGCCATGTCCCTTCGCTGCCGGGTCGTCCGGCCCGGCAGCATTTTGTTTCCGGCAAGGCTGAAAAGAGCCCTACCAGCGGATTGTTTCGGTAGTGGGACACACCGGATCTTCCGTTAAGATTCAGCTAATTGCGTGCTATTCTCACCGCTCTCGCAGCACCTCCCACGTCCGAGCCAATGGCCCAGCAACGCACCCTCAAGAATGTGATCCGCGCCACCGGCGTGGGCCTGCACAGCGGCGAAAAGGTCTACATGACGCTGCGGCCGGCTCCGATCGATGCCGGCATCATGTTCCGGCGCGTGGATCTGGACCCGGTGATCGAAATTCCCGCCAGCGCCGAGCTGGTGACCGAAACCACGCTATGCACCGGCTTGAGCCGCGAAGGCGCCAAGGTGCAGACGGTCGAGCACCTGATGTCGGCGCTGGCCGGCCTGGGCGTGGACAATGTCTATGTGGAACTGTCCTCGGCCGAGCTGCCGATCATGGACGGTTCCGCCGGTCCGTTCGTGTTCCTGCTGCAGTCCGCCGGCATCGTCGAACAGAACGCGCCCAAGCGCTTCATCCGCATCCTGCGCCCGGTCGAAGTGACCGACGGCGACAAGGTCGCCCGCTTCGAGCCCTACGACGGTTTCCGTATCGGTTTCACGGTCAAGTTCGATCACCCGATGATTCCGGCTTCGCAGTCGCGGGCCGAGGTGGACTTTTCCACCGGCGCCTACATCAAGGAAGTGGCGCGTGCGCGCACCTTCGGCTTCATGCGCGATCTGGAATACATGCGCGAGCGCAACCTGGGCCTGGGCGGTTCGATGGACAATGCCATCGTGCTGGACGAGTTCCGCGTGCTCAACGACGACGGCCTGCGCTACGCCGACGAGTTCGTGCGCCACAAGATCCTCGACGCCATCGGCGATCTCTATCTCGCCGGCCGCCCCATCCTGGGGGCCTATGAGGGCTACAAATCCGGCCATGCGCTCAACAACAAGCTGGTGCGCGCACTGATGGCGGAAACCTCGGCCTGGGAAGAGGTGAGCTTCGACCCGGCCCAGCGCCCGGCACCGGTCGCCTACGGCAATCCGGCGCTGGCCGGCTGACCGCTGGGCCAGCGCCCAGAACCTGTTCGCGATCTCCGGCGGCACGTCAGGGGCTGCCTTGCGGGGCGACGTGACTCGCGATGAAGCCTCCGTCATGACCGACCGGGGCGGGCATGCCCGCGCCACTCCCGCAAGGATTTTGGTCTTGCAGAGCCGGGTTGGCTGGCCGCTGCTTCGCCCTGGACCTGCGGGCGGTTACGGGATCGCGCACAGATCTTCCGGCTATTCCTGAACAGGTAACCCGGTTTCCGAGGCCCGCGGTGTTGCGATTACGCAATGCCGGAAATGTGACTCGTCACATCGGGCATTTCTGAATTTAACACAAAAATAACGAATGACTAACGACCGGATCGCCTTCCGCCGGTAGTATGCGTTGGCCTGTGCGCCCGGGACTTAACGTTTCCGGCCGCCGCGCCGGTGGTCGGGAGTGGTATCCGGTTCCGCGGAGACGGAATCGTTCAGGGATGCCAGGACAGCTGACAGCGCTTTGCGCGCAGTTTCCGAAAGTGGGTTGACCGCACGTTGGGCCGGTTGTGCTGGGCTGAGCGGCGTGGTCGAGGTTTTGATGGTCACTTCGGTGGCCTTCAGTCCGATGGATTGGGCCGCGTTGATAAGTTCGGGTGCGGCAAGGCGCAGTTTGGCCCGCCACACAGGGGAGTCGACGATAAAAACGAGCCGCCGTCCATCCGCGACATTCGCCAACCGGCAATGCTGCGACAGGGCCGGGGGTAAACAGGGGCGAAGTTGCTGTTCCAGAGCGTCGAGCCAGAGGGCCCGCCGCACCGGGTCGGTGGCGGCATCCGACATCGCTGCCTGCAGGGCAGGTTGCGGGGTGCTGGCGGGGCGACGCGTTCTGGACTTCGGATCAGACATCGGTATCTATGACTTTTCAAAACATCGCTAACAATACACGCGCCTGGTTGGCCGAATCGCTGACAAGAAAATCAAACCAGGTACGTGGCGTCTTCATCGCGCGGCCGTTGGCCAGCGCAGGTTTTCTTCTCATGGCAGGGTTGGTGGCCGGTGTCGGCGGCCGCAGCGCGCTGGGGATGGCCCAGGTGTCGATGCTGCAGGCCAGCGCCGAGCAGCGCGACAGCGAGCTTGCCCAGGTCCGCCGCGGCGCCCAGCAGGAAATCAACGCCATGGCCGCGCGTCTTGGCGAGCTGCAGGCCCAGGCCAACCGTCTCAACGCATTGGGCGACCGCCTGACCCGGGTCGGCCAGCTGCAGGACGGCGAATTCGATTTCAACGAACCGGTCGGCCTGGGCGGCAACGACGTCAGCTACGACATGAAGCCGGCCGAACTGCAATCCGGCGTGGAGCGGCTGGAGCGCCAGTTCGCCGCTTCCGGCCAGCAGCTGTCGGTGCTGGAAGCGCTGCTGTTCAACCGCGAGCTGGACAAGAACGCCACCCCGTCGCGGATGCCGATCGCCAACAGCTACATCACCTCCGGCTTCGGCGGCCGCGCCGACCCGTTCGGCGGCGGCGGCCAGTACCACAAGGGCATCGACTTCAAGGCCAGGGTCGGCGACCCGGTGCTGGCGGTGGCCGATGGCGTGGTCAGCTTCGCCGGCGTCAAGGGCGGCTACGGCAACGTCATCGACGTGGACCATGGCAATGGCTACATCACCCGTTATGCGCACAACTCGCGGCTGACGGTGAAGGCCGGCGACCTGGTCCGGGTGGGTCAGGAGGTGGCCAAGGCCGGCTCCAGCGGCCGTTCCACCGGCGCGCACGTGCATTTCGAAGTCTGGGAGAACGGGCGCGTGGTCAATCCGCGCAAGTTCCTCGGCGACGGCCCGACGCCGGTGGGTGCAGTGAAGCGAGGGTAGAGCGGGCCTTTGGCCCGCCGTTGCCGTCCAACCGGCCTTCGCAGCCGCCGCTGGATCGCTAGTGTTTGGCGCGTGAATCTCTCTCCCAGGGGCGATTCTGATGATGGTTCCTGTGCCGCCGCGATGGCAGTGGCAGGCCACGGCCTACCCTACTTGATTCCCCCGGAGCCGCCCCAAGCTACAATAGGCCGTTGCCAGACAGGGCGCATTGCGCCCTGTTTCGTTTTGGGCGCCAGGGGTGATTGCTGGTGCGCCCCCGACGCTCCTTTCCAATCCGGTTCCCTACATGATCAACAACTTGCTTACCCGTGTCTTTGGCAGCCGTAACGAGCGCCTGCTGAAACAGCTCCAACGCAGCGTCAGCAAAATCAATGCCCTTGAACCGGAGCTGCAGCAGCTTTCCGATGAGCAACTGAAGGCCAAGACCCCCGAATTCCAGCAGCGCATCCAGGCCGGCGAGCCGCTGGACAAGGTGCTGCCGGAAGCCTTTGCGGTTTGCCGCGAGGCCAGCCGCCGCGTGCTGGGCATGCGCCACTACGACGTCCAGCTGATCGGCGGCATGGTCCTGCACCTGGGCAAGATTGCCGAAATGCGCACCGGCGAAGGCAAGACCCTGGTCGCCACGCTGCCGGTCTACCTCAACGCGCTGGAAGGCAAGGGCGTGCATGTGGTCACCGTCAACGACTACCTGGCCCGTCGCGACTCGGCGTGGATGGGCAAGCTGTACAACTGGCTGGGCCTGAGCGTCGGCGTGGTCTACCCGGGCATGCCGCATGGCGACAAGCACGCCGCCTACGCCGCCGACATCACCTACGGCACCAACAACGAATTCGGTTTCGACTACCTGCGCGACAACATGGCCATGGCCAAACAGGACCGCTACCAGCGCGGCCTGCATTACGCCATCGTCGACGAGGTCGACTCGATCCTGATCGACGAAGCGCGCACGCCGCTGATCATTTCCGGCCCGGCCGACGAATCGCCGGAACTCTACATCCGCGTCAACCGCATCGTCCCGCAACTGGTCAAGCAGGAGAGCGAGGAAGCAGAAGGCGATTACTGGGTCGACGAGAAGGGCAAGCAGGCCCATCTGTCCGAAGCGGGCATGGAACACGCCGAGGAGCTGCTGCGCCAGGCCGGCATCATCAGCGCCGAAGACAGCCTGTACGGCGCCAACAACCTGTCGGTGGTGCATCACCTCAACGCCGCGTTGCGCGCGCACGCCATCTACCAGCGCGACGTGGACTACATCGTGCGCGATGGCGAAGTGGTGATCGTCGACGAATTCACCGGCCGCACGCTGCCGGGCCGGCGCTGGTCCGACGGCCTGCACCAGGCGGTCGAGGCGAAGGAAGGCGTGCCGGTGCAGCGCGAAAACCAGACGCTGGCCAGCATCACCTTCCAGAACCTGTTCCGCATGTACAAGAAGCTGTCCGGCATGACCGGTACGGCCGACACCGAAGCCTACGAATTCCAGAGCATCTACGGCCTGGAAGTGATCGTCATCCCGACCAACCGCCCGACCGTGCGCAAGGACTGGCCGGATCAGGTGTTCCTCAACCGCACCGGCAAGTTCAACGCGGTGCTGGCCGACATCCAGGACTGCTACGCGCGCGGCCAGCCGGCGCTGGTGGGCACCACCTCCATCGAAACCTCGGAGCTGCTGTCCGAGCACCTGCGCAAGGCCGGCGTGCCGCATGAAGTGCTCAACGCAAAGCAGCATGAGCGCGAAGCGCACATCGTCGCCCAGGCCGGACGTCCCAAGGCCATCACCATCGCCACCAACATGGCCGGCCGCGGTACCGACATCGTGCTGGGCGGGTCGCTGGAAGCCGAGCTGGAGCAGTTGCCGGACGACGCCAGCGAACTGGACCGCGTCCGCATCAAGCGCGAATGGCAGAAGCGCCATGACGAAGTGAAGGCCGCCGGCGGCCTGCACATCATCGGCACCGAACGCCACGAGTCGCGCCGCATCGACAACCAGCTGCGCGGGCGTTCCGGCCGCCAGGGCGATCCGGGTTCGTCCCGCTTCTACCTGTCGCTGGAAGACAACCTGATGCGCATCTTCGCCTCTGACTGGGTGCAGAAGGCGATGAAGCTGATCGGCATGAAGGAAGACGACGTCATCGAGGACCGCCTGGTCAGCCGCCAGATCGAGAAGGCGCAGCGCAAGGTCGAAGCGCACAACTTCGACATCCGCAAGAACCTGCTGGATTTCGACGACGTCAACAACGACCAGCGCAAGGTCATCTATTCGCAGCGCGACGAGCTGCTGGAAGCCGACTCGGTCAAGGAGAACATCGACGGCATCCGCGGCGACGTGGTGCAGGATATGGTCGCCCGTTTCGTGCCGCCCAGTTCGGTCGACGAACAGTGGGATCTGACCGGCCTGGAGCGCGAGCTGGCCGAGGAGGCCGCGCTGGAACTGCCGGTCAGCCGCTGGCCGCAGGAAACCGAGGAACTGGACGCCGAAGCCATCGAGCAGCGCGTGCAGGACGCCATGGCGCAGCACTTCGACGCCAAGGAAGCGGCGATCGGCGCCGAGACCATGCGCGCGCTGGAAAAGCACATCATGCTGACCGTGCTGGACAGGAACTGGAAGGAGCACCTGGCGCGCATGGACTACCTGCGCCAGGGCATCCACCTGCGCGGCTATGCGCAGAAGCAGCCCAAGCAGGAGTACAAGAAGGAGGCGTTCGAACTGTTCTCCAGCATGCTGGAGCAGGTCAAGCGCGAAGTGGTGACCCTGCTGGCGCGCGTGCGCATCCGCAGCGAAGAAGAAGTCGCCGCGCTGGAAGCGCAGGAGCGCGCGCTGGCCGAGGCCAAGGCGCGGCAGCTGAACTTCCAGCACGAAGACGCCGGCGGTTACGGCGCCGACGAGGAAGCCGCCCAGGCGCAGGCCGCCGCGGCCGCCGCCCAGGGCGGCTACGTGCAGTCCGCCCCGCAGACCGTCCACCGCGACGGTCCCAAGGTCGGCCGCAACGATCCCTGCCCCTGCGGCAGCGGCAAGAAGTACAAGCACTGCCACGGCCAGTTGGGCTGATACCGGGCGCAGCCCGTGCTTTCCATCGCCGCCGCCATCGCGCAGCTGGTGTTGCGCCCCCCTCACCCCAACCCTCTCCCCCGCGAGCGGGGGAGAGGGGGCTAAAAGCAAATCGGGATGCTTCCGCCGCACGCGTACGCCCTTGCCCTTTTCCTCTCCCCCATACATGGGGGAGAGGATGCCGAAGGCAGGTGAGGGGGGAGCGGAGTCGGTAGCGTTGCGGAAGAGGCGCATGCCGCGTTCGCAGTGCGGCCACGTGGTGCCCCGGCAGCCGCACACGGTCACGGAAACCCGCAGCGAGCGCGGGTATTCCGCACAAACCAATTGCGTTTCGCCGCCGAATACCGGCAAGCTTCGGTCATGTCCGACGAAAAACCGCTCAGGTCCATCCATGTCGTGGCCGGTGTCATCACCGACGCCCGCGGCCGCATCCTGCTGGCCCGGCGTACCGAGGGCCGGGATCTGGCCGGACGCTGGGAATTTCCGGGCGGCAAGCGCGAACCGGGCGAGACGCCAGAAGATGCGCTGATCCGGGAACTGCAGGAAGAACTGGGCATCACCCCCAAGGTTGGCCCGGCGCTGATCAACGTGCCGCAGCATTACCCCGACAAACGCCTGCGCCTGGACGTACGCTACGTAACGGCCTGGGAAGGCCATCCGCGCGGCCACGAAGGACAAGCGCTGGCCTGGGTGGCGCCGGACAAGTTGCCGCGCTACGACATGCCGCCGGCGGATCGTCCGGTGGTGGCGGCGCTGCTGCACCCGGATCGCTATCTGGTCACACCGGAACCGGGCGACGATGATGCCGGCTGGCTGGCCAGCCTGCAGCAGGCCATCGACAGCGGCATCCGCCGGGTCCAACTGCGCGCGCGCGGCATCGATGGCGCGCGTTGGCGCAACCTGGCCAAGGCGGCGGTGCGGCATTGCCGCAAGGCCAAGGTGGAGGTGCTGATAAACGCCGATATCGAACTGGCCCGCGAGCTGGGCACCGGCGTCCACCTGCGCGCGGCCCAGCTTGCGGAGCTGTCGGCGCGGCCCCTGCCGGACACGGCAGTGGTCGCGGTGTCCTGCCACAACGCCAAGGAGCTGCAACGGGCCGAAGCCATCGGCTGCGACTTCGCGGTACTCGGCACCCTGAAATCCTCCGCCAGCCACCTTGGCGTCGCACCGTTGGGTTGGGATGGATTCGCGAAACTGCGAGAAGCGGTATCGCTGCCTATTTACGCCATCGGCGGCATGAGCGCAGACGACATAGGACAAGCGCGCCAGCACGGCGCCCAAGGCGTCGCCGCCATTCGCGCACTGTGGCCGGTGGCGTTGGCGACGGTCTGATCGGGGGCGCAAGCGTTCCGCCATCTGCAGTGGAGCGGGAAGTGCGCAGCCCGTGCTTTTCACTCCAACGCGCGCAGGACATCTTCGGCAACCGTATCAGGCTGCTTCAGCATGTCGTGGTTCCAATAGCGTTTGTCCCGGTAACCCTGCGACGCCAGCCAGGCGGTACGGGCCGCGTCCGATTCCGCATTGTCCAGATGCTGGCCGCCGTCGATTTCGACAATCAAGCGCTTTTCGAAACAGACAAAATCGACGCGGTAATCGCCAAGTGGCTGCTGGCGCCTGAACTTGGGCGCCTGCAAGCGGCCTGTGCGCAGCAACTGCCAATCTTCCGCTCCGCATCGGTGGCGCCGGTGCGCATGCGCCTGGCCAGGGGAGCCGACCGTGGGGGACGGATTTATCCTGCCATCGCGCTGGCCAGCACCCGGTAGCGCGCGTCCAGCTCGGCCACTGCGGTTTGCAGGTGAGCGATGTCGCCGTCGTTGATCACCACATCATCAGCCAGCGCTAATCGCTGGGCGCGGCTGGCCTGGGCGTCGATCATCCGGTCGGCTAGCTCGGCGTCGATGCCGTCACGCTGCATCAGCCGCGCTTTCTGGGTGGCGACCGGTGCGTCCACCACCAGAATCCGGTCCAGCCATGGGTAGCGGGCGCGGCCGCCGCCTTCGGTCAACAACGGCGCCATGGCCACCGCGTACCGGCCTGGCGCGTTTTCGCAAAGGACCCGCATGCGTTCGCGGATGATCGGATGCAACAGGCCCTCCAGCACGCGCCGCTGCGCATCGTCGCCGAATACCCGCGCGCGCAGCGCGGCGCGGTCCAGCCGGCCATCGGCCTGCAGCACGTCATTGCCGAAATGCGCCACCACGGCGGCCAATGCCGGTTGCCCGGGTTCGACCGCTTCCCGCGCAATCAGATCGGCATCCACCACGACCACATCGTGCGCGATGAAGGCTTTTTCGATGGCGCTCTTGCCGGACGCAATGCCGCCGGTCAGCCCGATGATGTAATCGCTCATGCCGGGATTATCGCTGAGTCACAATAGTCGTGCGGACCTTGGAAAGCGCGGAGTCGACGCTGCGTCCCCTCTCCGGCAACGAGAGGGAGCTTCGCCAAACTGAACGGATGGAGCTATTCGTCCTAACTTGACAGCCGACCTCAAGTAATGAAAACGTATATATTTCATCAACACCAAAGGCCGTCGAGGTCGTCGTCATGTCGAAAGAAGCCGTGTTCACGATGAAGCTGGAACCCGAATTGCGGGATCAGTTCATGGCCGAGGCCGAGGCGGCGCATCGCCCTGCCTCGCAGGTGGTGAGGGAACTGATGCGCGAGTTTGTTCAACGTCAGCGCCAAGCGCGGGAGTACGACGAATTCCTGCAACGCAAGGTGGAAGTGGCCCGGAGTTCGGTGCGGTCGGGGAAAGGCCAATCCAACGATGAGATCGAAGCCAAGTTCGCCGCGCGGCGTTCCAAGGTGTCGAATCAGGAGTGAGGGTGCTCTGGACGCCAGAGGCTGAGCAGGACCGCGACACCATCTGGGATGCGATTGCGGCCGACAACCCGCCCGCCGCGGTTCGGATGGATCAACTTTTTAGCCAGGCCGCCGCAAAGCTGGCGAAATTCCCGATGCTCGGGCATGCCGGAAAGATCCCCGGCACTCGCGAATGGATTCCTCACGAGAGCTACCGACTGGTGTATGAGATCGCGAACGACGAAAGCGCCCTATGGGTGCTGGCCCTGGTCCATACAGCGCGCCAATGGCCCGCGGTGAGGGACTGAGCAATCAACCGCTTGACCGTTCCTGTCACTTCTAGGAATCCGAGAGGAGCGGCCATTTCGCGGGAGAGGGTGCCCGCGAAGCGGGGGAGAGGGGACGGGCGCAGCCCGTGCTCTTCATCCCGGCCGCAAGAATGTGCAGCTGGCGCTACGACCTAACGCAATCCGGCATATCGCAGGTAAGCGCCTACTATCTGCTCGCCCCAGAAGAAGACTATCCAGCCGGCGATGGCCAGGTAGGGGCCAAAGGGGATGGGGGTGGCGCGGTCGCGGCCTTTGGCGGCCAGCCAGATGGAGCCGATGATGGCGCCCACCAGCGAGGAAATCAGGATGGTCGGCAGGATGCCGTTCAAGCCTACCCAGGCGCCTATGGCGGCCAGTAGCTTGAAATCGCCGTGGCCCATGCCTTCCTTGCCGGTGATCTGCTTGAACAGCCACCACACCGACCATAGCGATACATAGCCGGCCACCGCACCCAGCACGGCGGGCTTGGAAATCATGTACAGGTTGTCGGTGCTGGCTATCAACCCCAGCCACAGCAGCGGCAACGTCAGCTGGTCCGGCAGCAGGCGGGTGCGCAGGTCAATGCCGGACAGCGCAACCAGAAAGCAGCTCAGCAACGCGGCGCCAAAACCCTGCCAGCCAAAGCCGAAATGCCAGACCGAGGCCAGCGCCAGCGCCGCGGTCAGCAGCTCCACCAGCGGGTACTGCGGGGAAATAGGCGCCTTGCAGTGGCGGCACTTGCCGCGCAGTACCAGCCAGCTGAACAGCGGGATGTTCTCGAACCACGACAGCTGGTGCTTGCAGTGCGGGCAATGCGAGCGCTCCACCACGATGCCCGGTGGCGGCGGGTCATAGATCTCCGGTTGCTCCAGGATCTCGCGTGCATCGCGCTTCCACTGCCACTCCAGCCGGGGCGGCAACCGCAGGATCACCACATTGAGAAAGCTGCCGACCAGCAGGCCAAGGGTGGCAACGACCGGATAGCCGATGCCGGGGTTCTGATCCAGGAATGCCATCGGGTGAGTTTAAATGGTCGAGGCCAATTTGAAGATGGGCAGGTACATGCCTATCACCATGCCACCGACCAGGATACCGATGATGACCATGATCATCGGTTCGATCAGGCTGGCCAGCGCATCGACCGCATTGTTGACTTCCTGTTCGTAGTACTCGGCCACTTTGAACAACATCGCGTCCAGCGCGCCGGCTTCCTCGCCGATGGCGGTCATCTGCACTACCATATGCGGGAACAGATTGGTTTGTTTCATTGCCATATTGACGGGATAGCCGACCGCCACGTCGTCGCGGATACGGAACACCGCTTTTTCGTAGACGGTATTGCCGGTGGCACCGGCAATGGTGTCCAGCGCTTCCACCAATGGTACGCCGGCCTTGAAGGTTACCGCCAGCGTACGGGAGAAGCGGGCAATGGCTGAGTTATGCATGATCTCGCCGATTACCGGTACTTTCAGAATTATCCGATCCAGGAAATGCTGGAACGCAGGTGAGCGCTTCTTGAAAAAAATAAAGGCAAAGATGGCACCAATAGTTATGGCCAAAACTAGCCACCACCATTTCACCATCACGCGAGAAGCACCCACAATCAACTGAGTAAATGCAGGTAGTTCCGCACCGAAGTTCTTGAACACTTCCTCAAACTGCGGTACTACGAATACCAGCAGGATGGCACTGACGATAATAGCCACCGCGATGGTCATTGCTGGGTAGAACAGGGCCTTCTTGATCTTGCCCTTCAGCGCTTCGATATTCTCTTTGTAGTTGGCAATGGTTTCCAGTACCACTTCCAATACACCAGCGCCCTCGCCAGCCACCACCAGCCCACGGTACAGCTCATCGAACTGCACCGGATGCTTGCTGATGGCTTCTGACAGCGATGAACCGCCCTCGATATCGGTGCGGATGGTCTCGACCATCTTCTTCATCCGCACGTTCTTCTGGCCACCGGCGATGATTTCCAGCGCCGAAATCATTGGCACGCCGGACTTCATCATCGTCGCCATCTGGCGGCTGAAGAAGGCGATTTCCTTTGCGGAGACGGGCTTGCCGGCCGAGCCGAACAGCGGCTTGGGCTTGGGCTTGACTGTGCCTGGGGTGATGCCCTGGCGGCGCAGTTCGGCGCGCAGCAGGTTCGCATTACGCGCCTCGGTTTCACCCTTCATCTTGACGCCGCGTTTGTCGGTACCTTCCCAGACAAACGGGACCAGAAGCTTGGTATCGCGGGTAGTCGGCGCGGTGGTCCGCGCGGATTTCTTGGCGACGCTACGTGTGACGGCCATCGGATTCCCCTACCGGCATCCCCCGCCGGACGTTATTACCGCATGGTAACGGTTTATTGACGGAAGGGAACCACCCCGATGTGACGCCCAGCAGGGTTTGCGTAGGTCGGCCTCACGTGGCCGACGGTATGGTATGCGTCGGGGCATAACCCGACCTACGAGGATGACGCCGTAGGTCGGCCCCACGTGGCCGACGGTGTGGTATGAGTCGGGGGCGTGGCCCCGACCTACGTGCGCGTTCGCGCCCCCTCAATCCTTGGTAACCCGATTGATCTCAGCCAGGCTAACGATGCCGTTCCTGGCCTTCATCAACGCCGACTGGCGCAGGTCGCGGATGCCGGCCTTCCTGGCCACTTCGGCAATCTGGATGGCACTGCCGCCTTCCAGCACGATTTCGGCGATCTCATCGGTCATCGGCATCACCTGGTAGATGCCGGTGCGGCCCTTGTAGCCTTCGGTGCATTCGTCGCAGCCCACCGCCTCGTACAGCTTGAAACCGGTCTGGATTTCCTCATCGGTAAAGCCTTCAGCCAGCAACGCATGCGGCGGCAGGTCCACCGGCCGCTTGCAGCGATTGCACAGGCGCCGGGCCAGGCGCTGGGCAATGACCAGGGTCACCGAACTGGTGATGTTGTACGGGGCAATGCCCATATTCATCAGGCGCGCTACGGTCTGCGGGGCGTCGTTGGTATGCAGGGTGGACAGCACCATATGGCCAGTCTGCGCGGCCTTGATGGCGATCTCGGCGGTTTCCAGATCGCGGATTTCGCCGACCATGATGATGTCCGGGTCCTGGCGCAGAAAGCTGCGCAGCGCCGCGGCAAAGGTCATGCCGCGCTTGACGTTCTGCTGCACCTGGTTGACCCCGGGCAGGCGGATTTCAACCGGGTCTTCGACGGTGGAGATATTGCGCACCTCGTCGTTGAGGATGCCTAGCGCGGTGTAGAGCGACACCGTCTTGCCGGAGCCGGTGGGGCCGGTGACCAGCACCATGCCGTACGGCTTCTGGATGGCGTCTTCAAACAGCTTCTGCTGGTCCGGTTCGTACCCTAGCTTGTCGATGCCCAGCTTGGCCGCGCTGCCGTCCAGGATACGCAGTACGATCTTCTCGCCAAACAAGGTGGGCAAGGTGCTTACGCGGAAGTCGATCTGCTTGGTCTTGGACAGGTTCAGCTTGATGCGGCCGTCCTGCGGCACGCGCTTTTCCGCAATATCCAATTGCGACATCACCTTCAGGCGTGCGGCGATGCGCTGGTTCAGCTTGACCGGCGCCTTGGCCACCTGCTTCAGGATGCCGTCTATGCGCAGGCGCACGCGATAATCGGTCTCATAGGGTTCAAAGTGGATATCCGAGGCGCCGCGCTTGATCGCATCGACCAGCACCTTGTTGACGAACTTGACCACCGGCGTGTCGTCGCCTTTGCCGTCTACCGCGGCATCCGCGGTATTGCCCAGGTCTTCGTCGGTGCCGACTTCCAGGTTTTCCAGCCCATCGTCATCATCGCCGAACGCGCTGGTCAGGTTGCTGGCGGCACTGAGCCACTGGTCCAACATACGCCGTAGCGTGTCCTCACTGACCAGAATCGGTTCCACCACCAGGTTGGTATGAAATTTTATCTCGTCCAGCGCGTGAGTATTGGTGGGGTCGGACACGCCAATGAACAGCTTGTTGCCGCGCTTGAAAAGCGGTAGTACATGGTGCTTCTGCAACAGGTCTTCGCTAACCAACCGAATGGCGCTATGCGCAGCGTCAAACGCGGTGACATCCAGCAGCGGCATGCCGAACTCGATGGCATTGGCGGCAGCCAGTTG
This sequence comes from Pseudoxanthomonas wuyuanensis, assembly GCF_900215535.1. Classification (GTDB taxonomy): domain Bacteria; phylum Pseudomonadota; class Gammaproteobacteria; order Xanthomonadales; family Xanthomonadaceae; genus Pseudoxanthomonas_A; species Pseudoxanthomonas_A wuyuanensis. The sequence continues at coordinate 111,086 of NZ_OCND01000009.1, forward strand.
CGAGGCGGTAACCAGCTTCTTCTCTGCTACCCACTGAGCTAGCGGTGTTTTGGCCTCGGTAGCGTTGGCCATAGCGCTTCGCGCAGCAACTTCGTCCATGGCGCCGTCGAGGACCAAGCGGCGGGCGATACCGGTAATACCTACAAGATTGGCACTGTTGCTCGTGATGGTGTTCATATACGTGAGCTCCCGCAGAGTGCGGCGATAGTTTGCGTCCCTTTTGCGACCATACCTCGCCTTTCGGGAGTAACTTTACCGCATCGGGAAGCAATATGACGGTTGTTAAAATCGATATGGATAGTATCTTCGGCGGCCCCAAGTTGCTGGTAGTAAAAGAACTGTGGTGTGCCTGAGCCGACGCTGGCATGGTCAATGCTCGGCTTGCGCCTCAAGAAGTCCTTGCTTCGTTGATACGCACACCTTCACTTCCATGCATGTCGGTACTAAGACCTATCTGCGGCCTCAATAAAATGAGAGTGGCCTTTGTTCAATGCCGGCTAGACCATTCGAGGCTGCATATGTGTCTATTTCCTTGCGAATGGCACGTAAGGCATTGGTGCGAGGGATGGGACGAAGGTCCTCTAGCCGTTTATAACCAGCACGGTCCATAACCTGCCAGAAAACCAGCTTGGCCTCACTGACTTCCTTCGCGTGCAGAAGTAGTTTGACGTGAAAGAGGGCAATGGTCGGGTCTGGACTCTGCTTCCAAGCCAGTCGTGACTGTTCAAGGGCGCGATCCCAATCACCACCCTGATGGTATGCCAATGCAGCATTGAAGCGCATCGACCATTTGGCTTGAGAGGCCTCTGGCTGTGCGGTGGCTTGGTTCACCATCTGGGTGATGGCATCCGCCAACAGAATGGCCGTGATGCGCCCACATCCATTGTTGTTACGAACCTCGACCAGGTTACTGATCGCATACTGCATGACCGAATTGAGGAAAGCAGGGGACTCACTCGCTGCCTCTTGCAATAGGGCGGGAGCACTATCCTTTTGGAGATAGCAGTTCAGCACGGTCAACTCCACTTTGCCTATGCTCGCCAACGCAGGGTCAGGATTGGAGGCAAGTCGTTGGAATGCCAAGTAGGTATCCCCTATCAGCCCTGCTTGCATTGCGGAATAGCCGAAGGCGATATGCGCACGAGCAGAGTTTGGATGCGATTCGATGGCGGCCAGGCTGATACCTAGCGATGACCTCCAGAGTTGGGCGCGCATCAGTGTTTGCACACCAAATGCCATTAAAACACACACTGCCAGAGTGCCGGCAATTCGTTGGCCCCGTATTCCTTTGCCTGCAAGCCATCGCAAAGCAGCTGCCACCAGATCAACCGCCATCAGCAGCAGGCCGAAGGCTGGCAGGTAATTGCGGTGCTCGTAGTAAAGTTCAATCGGGACGATGCTGGCTTCGATAGAGTGCGCTACCAGGAACCAGAACCAGCCGACGAAGGTGGCAGGAAGCCGCTTTTTCAGGAACCAAACGGCGACGCTAATGGCAATCAGTCCGAACAACGCCGGCAGGGTGGTGAGCGGTTGCAACAAGCCACGAGATACCGGGAAATCGTCGGTGTAAAGTCCCATGGACTGCGAGTGCGGGACCAGCAACATTCGAATGTAGCCCCATATCGCCCTGGGCTCGCTAATCAGCCGTTCAAGTGGGGTCATTCCCCAATCGAGCATGGAAGCCTGCAGCGGTTGCCATTTCCAGATGACGACTGCGACCACGACAAAGGCTGGTAGCACGATTGACAAGAGGTAGAACCAACGTAAGGCGGCCGGCCACTCACGAGGGCGCTGGAACCAACCCAATTCCACCACCAAGCAAAGCCCAGGCAATATGATGGCGCTTTGCTTGCCCTGCACACCCAGGAAAGTCAATAAGGGAATTGTGACGAACAACACAGCCAATGCGCGGGAGGTTGACCAGAGCCCAGCTTGCATTCTGTTGCGCGTGGCAGCGTACAGCCAGATCCCGAGTAGCGGGAAGAGCGTGGCGATCTGACTCATGCGCTGAACTACGTACAGTACCGTGCTTACATTGAGCGGATGTAGTAGCCAAACTGCACAGATCAGAGCGGCGACAGGCTTCGCGTGTGCCCCAAGGTGTTTATCGTGTTGTAGCAGTCGACTCAACGTAGCGTAGGCCACCCATCCGCACAGAAGGTGCAGCGTTAGATTGCCGAGTTTGAATGAGAACGAACTCTCGCCGCCTATAACCGCGTTTAGGCCCAGGCTGGCCATGGCCAGCGCGCGGTGGAATATCAGGTTCCCATTGCCGGCGGCCATGGCCCAGAAGCCAATCTCACCTTGCAACCACGATTCGACCTGGCGAAGGTGCTGGGTATCGTCGAACAGGAACGGACCATTCAACCCGGACCAGTACACCAGAACACAAGCAATACTGGCGCCGGTGAGCCATAGAACAGGGCGTAGCAGGAGCGCGAATTTCTGCATAGTGTGCTGTGAGGTAGGGGAGCCTAAAAAAGAAGGCCCCGGTGAACCGGGGCCTTCTTCGAAACTCAACAATAACTCAGTTCTTGACGCCCTGGCAGGAGCCCGGACGATACTTCGAATCAACAGTGCCGCCGCAGACCCAGTCTACCTGGAAGGTGCTGGCATTCACATTGCCGGTCAGGACGATGTTGCCTGTGGCGCCCGGAACGCGGCTCACCGCGGTAACTACGCAACCGGCATTGCTCACGCCACTCACATGCGTGGTCGACTGCGATTCAATAATGCTGGCGGTGGGGCAACTGCCGTTGTTGGAAGCCACATACTCGGAGATCGTGGTACGACCGGAAGAGGCAGCGGTGATCACTTCCGAGACTTTTGCTTTCTTAGTGTAATCGGAATAAGCCGGCAGTGCGATGGCAGCCAGGATGGCGATGATGGCGACCACGATCATCAGTTCGATCAGGGTGAAGCCCTGCATGTTCTTCTTCATAACAATTCCCCTTTCAGGATTTGGCTTGGATGGTTAAGGGACACACAAACCCCGTGTCCCTCGATATCGGACCGTGGGCGCCGTGCTTGTACACGTGCTAGGTAGGTCTTGCAGATTGCGTGCCAACTTTCGACGGCCCTTTCCCGAACGACACCCCTGTGCAGGAAAGACCCCGGACGCCGAAGTCGGGGCGGACTATGGCATCAAATTTATGGCCTGGGTATCGGGGAATTGGCGTTCAAGTTGGCGATGCATCACAGTCTGGAAAATTGCTTCCGGCAGCTACATGCGCTTACCTACCATTGTGACCTTTAACGTCACAATGTGACGCAAATAGTCACTGTGACGTCAACGGTTTGACAGTGACGCCCAGTAGGGGGCCGTGAGGTTGATCAATGGCGGTGTCGGCCGTGTCGGAGCGCGCCATCGAGTACTTCAACCATAGCTGGCCTAGAATGACGGGGCCGTCAGCTATGCGCTGGCCGCTGTCCTGAGGAAGGCATGACCCGTGACATTCTGATGATTCTTTTCGTTACCTGCTCCACGCTGGGTAGCCAACTTCTGATCAAGCATGCGCTGGTCCGACTGGCGGCACGTAGCCCGACGTTGAGCGGCATGGAATGGCTATTCGCTGCTTTGTTCTCCCCAACGGTGATTGCTGCCGTGTTGGTGCAAGGCGTCGGATTCATCGTCTGGATGGTCGTGGTCAGTAGGGTAAAGCTGGGTATCGCTTTCGCCATTTCGGGAGCTTTTTTCTACGTGCTGATGGCGGTGCTGAGTTGGGTGCTTTACGGCGAACGTTTGGCTGTTTGGCAATGGATTGGCATTGCGCTGATCTCCGCAGGCGTACTTATGGTTTCGACGTTGGGCGCCAGTAATTGAATCGGCGATGACATTACGCAATCAGCATACCTTCGTAGTCCCTGCTTACAGGCAGTCACCTCATCTGCGCGATTGTCTGGCTTCGCTGCGGGGACAGACGTTTCCATCGCCCATTGTAATCAGTACATCTACACCGTTTCCCGGACTGGAAGCGCTGGCGATGGAGTATGGTGCCGGCCTGGCCATTCATTCGCCAAATGTCGGCATTGGCCATGATTGGAATCATGCCCTGTCGCAGGCTCAAACGGATTGGGCGACGATCGCCCATCAAGACGACATCTATCTTCCTACTTTTGCAGAGAAGACCTTGGCTGCCGTATCAAAACATCCCGATGCGCGGTTGGTGATGACCGGTTACGGAGAACTTGTCGGGGGGCAGGTACGTAGTCTGACGCCCATGCTCTTTATTAAGCATTTATTGCTTGAATTGGGTTTCCTGGGTCGTAGTTCCATTGCAGCTACCAAGGCCAAGCGCCGTTTGCTGCGCTTCGGTTGTGCGATTCCATGCCCATCCGTGACGCTGAGACTGTCATCGGAGCCACTGCGGTTCCGTGAGGATCTGAAGCTCAATCTGGATTGGGACGCATGGCTACGCTTGGCAGGGCGCGAAGGCGAGTTTGTCTGGATACGTGAGACTTTGATGTTGCATCGGATCCACACAGGAAGCGAGACTAGCAACGGTATTCGTGCAGGAGTACGTAGCCGAGAGGACCTGATGATGTTTCGTGCACTTTGGGCGCGTCCCATCGCTCACTTGTTGGCGCGAATCTATGCGTTGTCTTACGAGCGGGAATCAAAACAATGAGCAGCCCACAGGACATTCCCGTTTCCACGACTGCCGTGTCGGGTCGTATCTCTCAGTCAATGACGCATTGTGAAGCGCCCCCCCGTCAGGCCGACAAGGTCGCCGCGAAAATCGCTGTGGTTGTGCCGAGCTACCGAGTGAAGGCTCATATCCTTGATGTGATTGCCGATATACCTGTGCAGGTAGAGCGCATCTATGTGATCGACGACGCCTGTCCTGAGGGAACAGGGCAATGGGTGCTTGAGCAGTGCCACGATCAACGGGTTCGCGTGCATCGCCTTGATAGGAACAGGGGAGTGGGCGGGGCAGTAATGGCAGGTTATGCCTTGGCTGCCGCTGATGGCATGGATGTGATCGTCAAGATGGACGGCGACGGGCAGATGGACGCTTCGGCATTGCCGGAGCTAGTGGGGCCTATCTTGCGCGGAGAGGCGGATTACACCAAGGGTAATCGGTTTTACGATTTGGCGCAGATAAGTCAGATGCCGCGCACGCGTATCGTCGGCAATGCAGTACTGTCGTTCATGACCAAGATCTCATCCGGTTACTGGGATGTCTTTGACCCCACCAACGGCTATACCGCTTTGCATGTCCGAATCATAGATAAGCTGCCGATGCGCAAAATTAGCCGGCGCTTCTTCTTTGAAACTGATATGTTGTTTAGGTTAAACATCATCCGCGCGGTAGTTGTAGATGTTCCGATGGATGCCAAGTATGGCGCCGAGACGAGCAATTTGAAGATATCAAAGGTCTTATTTGATTTCTCTATCAAGCACCTGCGTAATACCGCCAAGCGAGTTTTCTATAACTATTTCCTCCGGGATCTGTCGCTCGCTTCTATTGAGCTGCTTCTAGGCGTTCTGTTCCTTTTGTCGGGCGCGGCGTTGGGCATATGGTTCTGGACGCAATCGGCGCAAACAGGAATTACCGCCTCCGCAGGTAGCGTGATGTTGGTGGCATTGCAGGTTATCGTCGGCATCCAGTTGGTGCTTGGTTTCTTGGCATACGACATAGCGTCGGTGCCACGCCGCGCCCTGCATCGCCTGCTATCGCCTACTCAACGTGAGCCTCGGCCAACGAATGGATCGCCAAACTAATGGCTATTGATTTCGATGCCCGTTACACCGAGTACCAGGCCAATCGTAGTTGGCTGCGAAGATGGGTGCGAAAGATCTATCTGAATAGTGCGGCCTCGCAGCTGACTGGTCCCACGTTGGATTTCGGCTGCGGGATAGGTGAACTCTTGGAGCGATTGCCGGCTGGTTCGCGTGGTTTGGAGTACAACTTCACAACCGTCGAGTTGTGCCGAAGTAGAGGTTTGGCCGTGGACCGCTACGATGGGTTCGCTGATGACTGGCGATTGACAGTAGTACCGTATGAAGTGCGTTTTGATTCGATGGTCATCAGCCACGTGTTGGAACACTTGGAGAGGCCGACGGCTGTTCTGCATAGCTTGCTGCATACGGCAGCTTCCCGGAATATTGGTTGCGTCCTGGTCATTGTGCCTGGCAAGGCAGGTTATCGGATTGATGCTACCCATCGCACTTTTGTCGATCATGAAATGCTGAGTAGGCCTGATGTTGTAGCTGAAACAGGATTTCGGCTGGAACGGCTACGCTATTTCCCCGGCAACTGGCGTCGGTTGGGAGAATGGTTTCCGCATCATGAATTGCAGGCGTTATACCGTCGTTGCTGAGCTTTCCCGCGGTGCTTTATGGGCAGGATAGGAACCCGTTGTGTGAGCGTGGCAGTAATGCAGTGTCTTTCGGAAAGCTCATTGCATTTAACTGATAACTCCGGAGAGGCAAGAGGTTGCGCGAATGGTCACCTGCTGCGTCAATGAATTGGCATTGATGGCTACGGAAATAGGCGTGATGCGTTTGCCCTGATTGACGGCATTCTGAGCATCAACCACTTGGGGCCGACCGGCTGGGAGATACTTCGTTGCAGTGGGCTATGCGTCAGCATGGCGTGGTGACCTACTCCAGCGCTTCCAGCAACGCAGCATTGAAGCGTTGCGGGTCTTCGACCTGCGGGGAGTGGCCCAACTCGGCGAACTCGATCAGGGTGGCGCCGGGAATGGTGGCGGCAGCGCGCTTGCCGAGAGCGGGGTAGTTGCCCAGTCGCTTGGCCAGCTCTGGTGGGGCCAGGTCCTTGCCGATGGCGGTGCGGTCCTTCTGGCCGATGAACAGCGTGGTTGGTACGGCCAGCTTGGGGAATTCGTAGAACACCGGCTGGTTGAACACCATGTCAGAGGTCAGCGCCTGGTTCCAGGCCACCGCCTGCTTGCCGTCGCCGGCATACATGCCGGCCAGCATGGCCACCCAGCGTTCGTAGTCCGGCCGCCATTGGCCGCTGTAGTACACGTTCAACTGGTATTGCTTGATGCTGTCGAAGCTGGTCTTCAGTTCGCGCTCATACCACTGGTCCACGCTGCGCCACGGCACGCCTTCGGCCTTCCAGTCTTCCAGCCCGATCGGGTTGACCAGCGCCAGCCGCTCGGTGGCCTGCGGGTATTGCAGCGCATAGCGCGTGCCGAGCATGCCGCCCATCGAATGGCCGACGATGGTGGCCTTGTAGATTCCCAACTGCGTCAGCAGTGTGTGGGTATTGGCGGCCAGTTGCCCGAACGAAAACTGATAGCGCTGCGGTTTGCTGGATTTGCAGAAGCCAATCTGATCCGGCGCGATGACCCGGTAGCCGGCTTCGTTCAATGCCGTGATGGCCGATTCCCAGGTGGCGGCGCAGAAATTCTTGCCGTGCAACAGGACCACGGTGCGGCCATTGGGATCTTTGGGGGCGACATCCAGGTAAGCCATCGACAGCGGCTGGCCTTGCGATTCGAATGCGAAGCGCTGCACGGGGTGCGGGTAGTCGAAGCCTTCCAACTGTGGACCGTATGTCGGCTGGGCGGCTGTTGCGGGCTGGACGCCGGCGGCGAGGAACAGCGAAAAGCATGCGGTAATGCTTGCGATGGGGAACGTGCGCATTGGTAATCGATGGCGATGTGGGGTGGGTCGATCCTAACGCGGTGCGCGTGCAGGGTTCTTCGCATTGGTGGTGCGTGGAATGGAGCGCACCATCAGAGCGGACATTTGCCCGGCGCCGTAGGCCGGGGTTACATCCCCGGCGCGGGTGGTGTGTGGAGGCGGCGGGTTGTTATGACGCCGGTCTACTCACGCATGTTGCGAATGCGTTCGGGCATCTGGGCGCCCCAATCTGAGGGATACACGCCTCGCGCTTGCCAGGCGGACAAGCTCGACCAGCGCCAATCCGATGCGTTTTCAACCAATCCGTGCTTCACCGGGTTGAAATGCAGATAGTCCAGATGTCGTGCGAAGTCGTCATCATCCCGCACGATGTGATCATGATAACGGGGTTGCCAGAGTCGTCCGTCCGCGCCCTGGATTCTCATTCGCGCCAGCACGTTGAGCTTGAAACTGCTGATGAGTTGGGGCGTTCCCGTGGCATCAGCGGGCCGGATCAACAAGTGCAGGTGATCGTTCAGTAGTACGTGGCCGAGATGAACAAAGGGATGACGTTCGCGAATTTCGCGCAAAGCGTCCAACACGATGGTTTTGGCGGTGTCATCGGAAAGCCATGGCTTCCGTAAGTGGGCGGCCAAAGTCAGAAAAACCGTCTGATGTTGCGAAAAATAGCGTCGATAGCGCGGCATGCAATCACGATGGCAGGCAAACAGGGCGGGGAACATCGGATTAGATCCGCGCCGCGTATCGGAAAATTCTGGTGTTGAGCGGGAAAGCGGCAACCGGGAGAAAAGCGGGAGCGTTGCGGGCGACGCGCCAGAGCGGGCGTCGGCCGCGTAGGGCCGACCTACGGGTAGGCCGGGGTTACATCCCCGGCGCGTGGGTGTGCGAAGGGAGGCGTCGGCCGCGTAGGGCCAACCTACGGGGTAGGCCGGGGTTACATCCCCGGCGCGTGGGTGCGTGGAGGCGGGCGTCGGCCGCGTAGGGCTGACCTACGGGTAGGCCGGGGTTACATCCCCGGCGCGTGGGTGCGTGGAGGCGGGCGTCGGCCGCGTTGGGCCGACCTACGTAGGCCGGGTTGCATCCCCGGCGCGGGTGGTGTGTGGAGGCGGGCGTCGGCCGCGTGGGCTGACCTACGGGGTAGGCCGGGGTTACATCCCCGGCGCGTGGGTGCGTGGAGGCGGGCGTCGGCCGCGTGGGGCCGACCTACGGGTAGGCCGGGGTTACATCCCCGGCGCGTGGGTGTGCGGAGGGAGGCGTCGGCCGTCGGCCGCGTGGGGCCGACCTACGGGTCAGCACTCGATGACGTTGACCGCCAAACCGCCGCGGGAGGTTTCCTTGTACTTGTCCTGCATGTCGCGGCCGGTGTCGCGCATGGTCTTGATGACCTTGTCCAGGCTGACCTTGTGCTTGCCGTCGCCGCGCATGGCCATGCGGCTGGCGTTGATGGCCTTTACCGCGCCCATCGCGTTGCGTTCGATGCAGGGAATCTGCACCAGTCCGCCGATGGGGTCGCAGGTCAGGCCCAGGTTGTGTTCCATGCCGATTTCGGCGGCGTTCTCGATCTGGCTGGGGCTGCCGCCCAGCGCGGCGACCAGGCCGCCGGCGGCCATCGAGCAGGCCACGCCCACCTCGCCCTGGCAGCCGACTTCGGCGCCGGAGATGCTGGCGTTTTCCTTGTACAGGATGCCGATGGCCGCCGCGGTCAGCAGGAAGTCGAAGATGCGCTGTTCGCTGGCGCCCGGACAGAAACGGTCGAAGTAATGCAGCACCGAGGGAATGATGCCGGCCGCGCCGTTGGTGGGCGCGGTGACGACGCGGCCACCAGCGGCGTTTTCCTCGTTGACCGCCAGCGCGTACAGGTTGACCCAGTCCAGCGTGGTCAGCGGGTCGCGCATGGCCGCCTCCGGCTTGCTGGACAACTCGCGGTGCAGCGCTGGCGCGCGGCGGGTGACGTGCAGGCCGCCGGGCAGGGTGCCTTCCTCGCGAATGCCGCGCGCTACGCAGGATTGCATGGCGGTCCAGATCTCGCGCAGGCCGTTGCGAATCTCGTCCTCGCTGCGCCAGGCCTTTTCGTTTTCGAACATCAGCTGGGCGATGCTGAGTCCGCTGTCGCGCGCCTGCGCCAGCAGTTCGTCGCCGCTGTGGAACGGATACGGCAGCGGCGTGCTGTCGGCGACGATGCGGTCTTCGGCGGCATCGTCCTGGTTGACCACGAAGCCGCCGCCGACCGAGTAGTAGTCGCGGGTGGCGATGACTTCATCGTCGGCACCGTACGCGGTGAAGCGCATGCCGTTGGTGTGGTAGGGCAGCTTCTGCCGCTTGTTCATCAGCAGATCGCGCTTTTCGTCGAAGGCGACGGCGTGCGCGCCCTGCAGCAGGATTCTTTTCTCGCCGCGGATGCGCTCCAGCGCCGGCGGGATGATGTCGGGGTCGATTGCGTTGGGGTAGTGGCCTTCCAGTCCCATCAGCACCGCCTTGTCCGTGCCGTGGCCGCGTCCGGTCAGCGCCAGCGAGCCGAACACCTCGGCGCGGATGCGCGCCACCTCGTGCAGGCGGCCGGGTTCGGCCAGCCAGCGGGCGACGAAACGCGCCGCTGCGCGCATCGGGCCAACCGTGTGCGAGGAACTGGGTCCGATGCCGATCTTGAACAGGTCGAAAGTGCTGACCGCCATGGTGGGTGCTGCCTGCAGGAAAGGGAAAGGGTGAACCCGCTATTCTATTCCGCTACCCGGCTCCGGCGCTGCCGGCAGTTGTCCGTTGGTTACCGCAATGCAACACGAGGCCAAAGCCATTGTCCGCCAATCTGACCCTGTACCAGCGTGACGACTGCCATCTGTGCGATCTGGCGCTGGATGTACTGGCCGCTGTGCGCGTGCCGGAATTCGACAGCGTTTTCATCGATGGCGATGACGCACTGGAGCAACGCTACGGCATCCGCGTACCGGTGCTGCGCGATGAACGCCGCGACATCGAGCTGGATTGGCCATTCGATGCCGGGCGCGTGCAGGCCTTTCTCGGCCCGGCAAACTGTCCGCCGGCAAAATAGATCGCCGGGCAGGTCATGCGAAATGGCGCAACCCGGATAGGCTGGCGCTACTGCAAGCCAAGGGAGAACCGCATGTTTCGTACCTTCGTACTGGGGCTGGCCCTGGCGGGAATCGGCCTGGGACCATCGGCGGCGTTTGCGGAGACGGATCGGGATCTTCCGGCCTTGCAGGCGATGCATGCCGATTTCGTCAAGGCCTTCGTCGATAGCGAGGGCTTCGGCAAGCGGCGGATCTCACCGATGATGGCGCAAATGCACCGTTACAGGTTCGATACCGTCGGCGACAGCGGCCAGTGCGTGTACGACGTACAGCTAATCGGCATCGCCAGGCATGATCCGCCTGTGGCGTATGCCAGTCGGTTCATGGGTTTCCAGCACAGCGATGGGGATTCGGCGCTTCCGATGGCGCCTCCCGGCCGCGGTCTTTCCCGTTCGGAGCGTCAGGCGCTTGAAGCATTGACGAAAGGCCAGACGCTGGTGGTCCAGAAAGAGGCACAAGGCAAGCGCGTGATCGGGCCGATCCGCGCGCAGCCGGAATGCCTGGCTTGCCACAAGGACAAGCAGGAAGGCGATCTCCTCGGTGCCCTCAGCTACGGCATGGGTCTGCTGGAAATGCCGCAGGGCAATCCGGAGCGGCGTTTCTGTCGTCGCTGAGCAGCTTGTCGCCGAATTACTTCGGCTTGAAAACGACCTTGGTGCTGATGGCCACTTCGTCGGGGATGGTCTTGGTATCGGCCCAGTCGCCGCCGCCGACGCCGAACTCCAACCGCTTGACGGTGGCCTTGCCGGTCAGCACCGGTTGCGCGCCGGGGGCCCAGGTGAAGGTCAGCGTGACCGGCTTGCTGACCCCGCGCAGGCTCAGGGTGCCGTCGGCCGCGTACTGGTCGCCGCCGAGCGCGCGGAACTTGCTGGCGGTATAGCGCGCCTGCGCAAACTTGGCCACATTGAAGAAATCGCTGCCGGCCAGGGTGGAATCGCGGTCGTCGTTGCCGGTCTTGGCGCTGGTCAGCGGAATGACCACGTCGAGCTTGGCGTTGGCCAGCTGCGCCGGGTCGAAGCTCAGCGTGGTGGTGAAGCCGGCGAAGCGGCCGGTAAACACTTCGCCGTCGTACTTGCTGGCGAATACCAGCGTCGAGCCCGGCGCCTGCACATAGTCGGCGGCAATCGCGGCCGGCGCGGCGGCCATCATGGCGACCAGGGCGGCTGCGGTCAGGGCGGGGGAGGCGAAGCCGCGGGGTTTTGAATCAGACGACATGCGGGGGATCCTTGGGGGTGTTTTCGGGAGTGCTTTCGGTGGGGGCCGGCTTCAGCCAACCCTGGGGGAGCATGCGCGCCAGCGTGGCGTCACGCTGGAACAGGTGGTGGTACAGCGCCGCGCCGGCATGCAGCAGCACCAGCGCCACCAGCAGCCAGAACAGCCAGCCGTGCGCACCGCGGGCGAAGCTGCTGACGGCTTCATCCGGCGCGGTCAGCTTGGGCACGTTGAACAGGCCGAACCAGCGGAACGGCCGCAGCCCGCTGGCCGAGTCGTACAGCCAGCCCGACAGCGGCATCGCCAGTATCAATGCGTACAGCAGCGCGTGGGTGAACGAAGCGATACGGTGCTGCCAGGTGGGCGTGCCGGGCACCGGGTCGGGGCTGCCGGCGTACAAGCGCCAGCCCAGCCGCAGCAGCACCAGCGCCAATACGGTCAGGCCCAACGATTTATGCGCGGTATAGACCCAGAAATACTTCGGGGTCTTGGGCAATTCGCCCATGGTCAGGCCCACCACGGCCAGGCCCAGGATCAGCAGCACGATCAGCCAGTGCAGCGACTGGCTGACGGGGCCCCAGCGGTCGGCGGTGTTTTTCAGGGTCATGGGGTCGGCTCCGGTGCCGGATCGGGAAGGGGAGGCAGGCTGTCGTCGTCGGCCGTGCCGGCGTCGTCGATGTTTGGCGCGTCGCCCTGGCTATCGTCGTCGGGGGCGGAACCGTTGGCGCCGGCACGGCCGCGTACGGCTTCCACTTCCATCCGCAGTTCCACGCGGTCGCCGATCACCGACTTCCAGGCGGTGATGCCAAAGTCGGCGCGGCTGATGACCGTACTGGCGGAAAAACCGGCGGTGCGGCGGAACGGCGGCAGCGGATGGCGTTTGATGGCGTTCAATGTCACGTCCAGTTTCACTTCGCGGGAAACCCCGCGCAGGGTCAGGGTGCCGTAGACAGAGGCGCGTTGTGCGTCGATCGGTTCGATGCAGGTGGAAACGAAGGTCGCGGCCGGGTGCCGCGCGGCGTCCAGCAGGTTGCGCGCCAGGGTGGCTTCGTTCCACCGCTCATCGCCCAGATCCAGCTTGTCCAGCGGTACCGAAACCTCGAGCCGCGCGCTGCGCCAGTCGTCCGGGTCGAACTCCAGCGTGCCGGTGCTGCCCGACACGGTGCCGATGGCCTGGGAAAAGCCGGCGTGTTCCACCGCAAACATCACCCGCGTATGCACCGGGTCCAGCTGATAGGTGCCTGATGCCGCCATTGCCGTGCCTGCCCACAGCGCTGCCAGCAGGCCCAGCGCCAGTCCTGGCATGAGACGTATACGGTGGGCGGCACGGGCAGTTGGCATGGTCGGGGGATTCTAGGGGCTGGCCGGCAAGATACCGCGCTTGCACATGCAACGGTCCGTTGCGAGGATGCCCGGCGGAGCGAAGTCAACGGAGATGGCGTGGGGAAGCGATTGCGAGTCTGGTTGCTGGGATTGCTCTGGGTATGCGCGCAGGCGCCGGCTGCGGTACCGGAGATTCCGCGTTTCCGCATGCTCGGCGTCGCCGACGGGTTGCCTTCGACCACCATTACCGCGTTGGCGCGCGACCGCCAGGGCTATCTGTGGATGGCGACCTGGGACGGCGTGGCACGTTACGACGGCGTCAGTTTCCGGGTCTGGCGGCACGACCCGTCGGATCCGGCCTCGCTGCGCGGCAACGTCGTGCAGGCGTTGCATGTCGACCAACGCGACCGGGTCTGGGTGGCCAGCGAAGGCGGTGGCCTGAGCGTCATGGATGCCGGGCGCAACGGCTTTCGCCATTACCGCATGGCCGACCATCCGGACATCGGCAGCGACGATGTCTTCGCCATCGCCAGCCGCGGCGATGAAATCTGGTTCGGTACCTTCGGCGGCGGTCTGCACCGGCTGGACGACGCTGGCAAGGTGACCCGGTTCGCCGCCGCGCCCGATGGCCTGCCTTCGGACACGGTGCTGTCGCTGGCGTTCGACAGCAAGGGCGGATTATGGATTGGCACGCTGGCCGGACTGGCCCGTTACGACGGCCAGCGGATACGGCGCCAGGCTTTGCCGGTAGGCGGCAGTCCCATCGTCTATTCGATCACGCCCGAGGCCGATGCCATGTGGGTCGGCAGCGCCGAAGGCGTATTCCGCTGGCAGGACGCGGCCTGGATCACGCCGGCGTGGTCGCCGATGTTCGCCCGTCCCAATGCCGTCATTGCGGTCGCCAGCGATGGCGCGGGCGAATACTGGCTGGGCAGCCAGCGCGGCCTGTGGCGGACTTCCGGCGACAGCGCGCCGACGCCAGTGACCCACGACCAGGACAGCAACGGTGTCGGACGTGTGCTGCAGGCGTTGCTGGTGCAGCCCGATGGCGCGCTGTGGGTGGCCATTCCCACCAAGGGATTGGCCTACCTGCGCTCGGACTGGCGGCGCATTGCGGCTTTTTCCGCCGAAAACGGCCTGGGTGGCGGACTCTATCGCGCGCTGGCGCAATCGCGCGACGGTGGATTGTGGCTGGGCAGTTCCATCGGCCAGATCGAGCGGCTGGACGCGCGGACCGGTGAAGTGGCCGCATTGGAACTGCACGCGGAACGACTGAAATCGCACCGTTTCACCTCCGCGCTGGAAGACGATGAAGGGCGCTTGTGGATAGGAGCCCGCAACGCCCTGCTGAGCTACGAACCGGCAACCGGCGCGTTGCGAGAATGGAAGACGACTGCGGCCCGGGACCCGGTACCGGATGCCGGATCGATCGATTGGTTGCTGGCCACGTCCGATGGCGGGCTTTGGCTGGCCACGCAGATGGGCGGCATCCAGCGCCGCGACCGGGCGACCGGGCGCGTGACCGATCAGATGACCGCGCTTGGCGGCGACGAGTTTGTCGAGATCGAAGCGATGGCGCTGGGACCCGACGGCCAGCCTTGGCTGGCTGCCGGCGACGGCTTGATGCGTTGGCAGCCGCAGGCGCGGCGATTCGTGCCGGTAGATGCGTTTGGCGGCGGCAGGGTTTATTCGCTGGCGTTCGACCGCCAGCAGCGGTTGTGGCTGCACCGCCTGTCCGGGCTGGAACGCTGGCAGCGGCAAGCCGATGGGCGCTGGCAGAAACAACTCGATATTGGCGCACGCGAGGGTTTGCCGGCGGTGGAATCGACCGGGCTGCGGATCGATGGCCAGGACCGGCCCTGGCTGGCGACGCGGCGCGGCCTGTTCCGTATCGAAGCGGTCCCGGAGCAACCGGTTGGCGTGCGCAACTTCGGCGTGCGCGATGGCCTGCTCAACCAGGAATTCAACGATCGCGCATTGCTGATGACCGCCGACGGAGTGCTGGTCGGCAGCGCGGCCGATGGTTCGGTGATGCTGCTGGACACCGGCATGGCCGAACGCGACCGGTTCGAGCCCAATCTGATGTTGGACAGCATCAGCGTCAGCCGCGGCGATCAGCATCGCGGCCTGCCATTGCAGGGCGGCTTTGAAATCCAGTCCGGGGAGCACGAGTTGCAGATCAGCATGCGCCTGCTGGCCTATGAGGATCCGGCTTCGAACCGCTACCGCACCCGGCTGGACGGTTTCGACAGCGGTTGGGTGGAACAGGGCGCCACCGGCGAGCGGGTGTTCTCGGCGCTGTCGCCGGGGCGCTACACGCTGCATATGCAGGGCATCGATGCGGCAGGCAATGCCTCGGCGCAAAAGACGCTGGCGTTCCGCGTGCTGCCGCCCTGGTGGCGCAGCCCATGGGGCATAGCCGCATTCGTGGCGCTGGCGGTGCTGTGGCTGGCCTGGACCGCGGCAGCCTACCAGCGGCGGGTGCGCCGGCGCAGCGCCTGGCAACTGGCCAATCACAAGCGCGAACTGGCCGAACAGGCATCGGAGGCCAAGACCCGGTTCCTGGCCACGCTGGGGCACGAGGTGCGTACGCCGATGACCGGCGTGCTGGGCATGAGCGAACTGCTGCTGGAAACCCCGCTGGACGATACCCAGCGCGGCTATACCCAGTCCATCCAGCGTGCCGGCACCCACCTGCTGCGGCTGGTCAACGATGCGCTGGACCTGGCCCGCATCGAGGCCGGCAAGCTGGAACTGCAGTCGGTCGATTTCGATCTGCACGCGCTGCTCGACGACGTGGTCGCGCTGATGGCACCGGTAGCCGGCAAGCGCGGCCTGCGTTTTTCCGATGAGCTTGCGCCGGGACTGCCGCGATGGGTACGCGGCGATCCGCTGCGGCTGCGCCAGATCCTGCTCAATCTGCTGGGCAATGCGATCAAGTTCACCGAACAGGGGCAGGTCTCGCTGCGGGCCGGTCCTCTGGCCGGCCAGCGCGTGCAACTGGAGATCAGCGACACCGGTCCGGGCATCAACGCCGAGCAGCAGGCGCGCCTGTTCCAGCGCTTCGAACAGGCCGACGGCGTGCGTACGGCCGCCCGTTACGGCGGCAGCGGCCTGGGCCTGGCCATCTGCCAGGAACTGGCGGTGGCGATGGGTGGATGGATAGGCGTGGAAAGCACGCCGGGCGTGGGCGCGCGCTTTGTCGTGGAGCTGCCGTTCGCGCCCGCCAGCGGGCCGCCGCCGCAGCAGCGCCGGCTGGACGTCGGCAAGCCGAAGACGGCGGCGCTGAAGGTGCTGCTGGTCGAAGACGATATGACCGTTGCCGAAGTCATTGCCGGTCTGTTGCGCATGCGCGGGCACCGGGTCAGCCACGCGGTGCATGGCCTGGCGGCGCTGGCCGAGGCGACGACGCAGGAGTTCGACATTGCGCTGCTGGATCTGGACCTGCCCGGCATCGACGGGCTGATGCTGGCGGGACAGTTGCGCCAGGGCGGGTTTGCCGCGCCGTTGCTGGCCATTACCGCGCGCGCCGATGCCGAGGCCGAGCCGCAGGCGCAGGCGGCGGGTTTCGACGGCTTCCTGCGCAAGCCGGTCACCGGCGACATGCTGGCCGAGGCCATCGAGCGGCTGCTGGGCGAGCAATCCGTACAGGAAGCCGGCCGTTGATGCGTTGGATGTTGCTGCTGTTGTTGGCGCTGGTGCCGCTGCCGCCGGCGCGCGCCGGATTGCCGGAAACCCCGCAGCTGCGGCAACTGACCGTGGCCGACGGGCTGCCTTCCAATATCGTCTACCAGATCGCCCAGGACCAGAACGGTTACCTGTGGCTGGCCACCGCCGATGGCCTGGTGCGCTACGACGGCGCCGGCTTCCGGATCTGGCGACAAGGCGAGGGGCTGCGCGAAAACGTGGTCAGCTCGGTGGCGGTGGATGCCGACAACCGGGTCTGGGTGGGCACCTTGGGTGCGGGCGTGGCGCTGCTGGATCGGGAGCGCGAACAATTCCGGTATTTCGATGCGCGCAGCGTTGCCGGCATCGGCGGGGACCACATCTGGAGTCTGCTGCCGACCGACGACGGCGCGCTCTGGTTCGGTACCCACGATGCCGGCCTGCACCGGATGGATCGCGATGGGCGCGTCACCCGCTTCATGCCGCAGCCGGACGATCCGCGCAGCCTGCCCGGCGCCGGCGTGACCGATCTGCAGATTGCGCCCGACGGCAGCCTGTGGGTGGCCACCGATCATGGCGTCGCGCGCTGGACCGGGCACGACTTCGAGCGCCTGCCCGACGCGGCGCACCCGGAGATGTACGTGACCTCGATACGGTTCGACCGGGCCGGCAACCTGTGGATCGCCACGGTAATGGGAGCCGGCATCTACCGGCCCGACGGCAGCTGGTCGCTGGATCCCTGGGGTCTGCGCCAACAGGTGCCGGTGTATGGATTGCTGATGGAAGACAGCAGCGGCATCCACTGGCTGGACACCTACGATGGCATGCGCCGCGGCGAGGAGGGCGAGACCTTCGAAGTGCCGCTGTACAGCAATCTCACCCGTGGCCGGGTCAAGCCGCAATGGGCCAACGCGTTGCAGGACAGCGAGGGCGGGCTGTGGTTCGCCAGCATCGACTCGGGCCTGTGGTATCTGCCGCCGACCTGGCGGCAGTTTTCGGTGCTGAACAAGGTCGAAGGCGTGGCCACTTCGCTGGGCAATACCCAGGTGTTCGATGTGGCGCCTTCGACCAGCGGCGACATGTGGCTGGTCGGATCATCCGGTGCGCTGGACCGGCTGGACCCGGAGACCGGGCTGGTCCGGCGCATCCTTGAGGATGTCGGCAATGGCACGGTGGCCTATGCGGTGGCCGAGGCTTTTGACGGGCAGGTATGGGTGGGCTATCCGGGCGGCCTGTTGCGCTACGACCCGGCCTCCGGTGCGGTCAGGCGCTGGGGCGCGGATGCCGGCAGCGATGCCACCGCGCCTGCCGATATCGATGCCATCGCGCAGGCGGCCGATGGCAGCCTGTGGATCGGGCAGGGCGCACGGGGCGTGCAGGTGCGCAGTCCGGAAGGACGGGTGATCCGCAACATCGGTTTCGACGGCCAGCACGGCCTGGCTGCCGGCCGTGCCTATAGTCAACTGGACCTGGGGCCCGATGGCCGGATCTGGCTGGCCTGCGATGGTGGCGTGCTGGCTTGGGATGCCGGTACCGGACGTTTCCAGCCGGTACCCGGGCTGCCGCAATCGCAGGTGGACGCCTTTGCCACCGATGGGGAAGGCCTGCTATGGCTGGCCCTGCCCGGTGCGCTGGAGGGCTACCGCCAGCAGGCAGGCCAGTACCGGCGGGTGCAGCGGCTGGGTGCGGAAGCAGGCCTGCCGCAGGTGATGTTGACCGGTCTGACCGTCGACCGCCGCGGAATCCTGTGGGCGGCCAGCAACCGCGGCCTGGCCCGCATCGATCCGGTGCAACCCACGGTGCGGGTCTACGGCATCCACGACGGATTGCCGGGACAGGAAATCCTCTCCGATCCGGTCAAGCGGCTGCAGGATGGCCGGTTGGTCGTCAGCGCCTCGCACGGACTGGTGATCTTCGACCCGCTGTCGTTGCGGCCGGCAACGACGGCGCCGCCGCTGGTGGTGGATGCCATCACGGTGCGCCGCGCTTCCGGCCCGCTGGCGCTGCCGTTGGGGCAGCCATTCCAGCTGCAGCACTTTCAACTGGAGCATGGCGACCGCGATTTGCAGGTGACCGCCCGGCTGATTTCCTACAGCAACGTGCAGGGACATCGCTACCGTTTCCGGCTGTCGGATTTCGACAGCGACTGGGTCGAGGTGGGCGCCAGCGGCGAGCGCACGTTCTCGCAGCTGCCGCCGGGCCATTACCGGCTGGAAGTGGCCGGCAAGACGGCGGACAACGTCTGGTCGCAGGTGCAGACCATCGCCTTCACCGTGGCGCCGCCGTGGTGGCGGACCTGGTGGGCGTCGCTGGCCGCGGCCGCGGTGGCGATAGCGCTGCTGGGCGGGCTGGCGCTTGCCTACCGGCGCCGGCTTCGCCGCCGCAGCGCCTGGCAACTGGCCGTGCACAAGCACGAACTGGCGCAGCAGGCATCCGAAGCCAAGACCCGCTTCCTGGCCACGCTGGGGCACGAAGTGCGCACGCCGATGACCGGCGTGCTGGGCATGAGCGAACTGTTGCTGGCCACGCCGCTGGACGACACCCAGCGCGGCTACACCCAATCCATCCAGCGCGCCGGCACCCACCTGTTGCGGCTGGTCAACGATGCGCTGGACCTGGCCCGCATCGAGGCCGGCAAGATGGAACTGCAGTCGGTCGCGTTCGATCTGCATGGCCTGCTGGACGATGTGATCGCGTTGATGGCACCGGTGGCGGAAAAGCGCGGGCTGGCGTTTTCGGCCAGGCTGGCGCCGACGCTGCCGCCGATGGTGCGGGGCGACCCGCTGCGGCTGCGCCAGATCCTGCTCAATCTGCTGGGCAATGCGATCAAGTTCACCGAACAGGGGCAGGTCTCGCTGTGCGCCGATCCGCTGGCCGACCAGCGCGTGCGACTGGAAATCAGCGACACCGGTCCGGGCATCAACGCCGAGCAGCAGGCGCGGCTGTTCCAGCGCTTCGAACAGGCCGAAGGCGCGCGCACCGCCGCCCGTTACGGCGGCAGCGGCCTGGGCCTGGCGATCTGCCAGGAACTGGCGGCAGCGATGGGCGGTTGGATAGGCGTGGAAAGCACGCCGGGCGTGGGCACGCGCTTTGTCGTGGAATTGCCATTGCCGGCGACCGCCGCGCCGCTACCGCGCAAGGCGCAGGCGCCGCCGCTGCCGGCGCGCGCGCTGATGGTATTGCTGGTGGAAGACGATGCCACCGTGGCGCAGGTCATCGCCGGCCTGCTGCGCGCGCGCGGCCACCGGGTCAGCCACGCCGCGCATGGCCTGGCCGCGTTGACCGAGGCGACGACGCAGCAGTTCGACATCGCGCTGCTGGATCTGGATCTGCCCGGCATCGACGGCCTGATGCTGGCCCGGCAGTTGCGCCAGGGCGGGTTTGCCGCGCCGCTGCTGGCCATTACCGCGCGCGCCGACGCCGAGGCCGAACCGCAGGCGCGCGCAGCCGGGTTCGATGGTTTCCTGCGCAAGCCGGTGACCGGCGACATGCTGGCCGAGGCCATCGCACAATTGATGGCGCACACGGAAACGCCATGAAGCCGGAGCGCCGGTGGCTTGCGCGGGAAGCTGCGGCGGCCTGCTCCGGCGCTGTCGTCGGGCGAAGCGCCCGGCACCGGGTCTCGCGCTTCAGCGCAGCGGCTTGACCTCCAGCACCCCGGCCACCGAGTCGTAATAGAACCAGTCCTGTTCGTTGCCGCTGAGCCAGTCGATATCGCGGCGTACCTGGGCCGGCAGCCGGCACAGCAGGGATTCGCCAAAGCCGTCCTGCTGCGGGCCGGGCGGAACCCGCTCGTCGAGCAGATCTTCCAGCGACAGCGGCGGTTGGCCCCAGCTCAGGCACTCGGCGGCGGCGGCGGTTCCTTCGGGCCAGTGCATCTTGCGCCAGAACCGTTCGCGTCCCTGCAGCGTCAATCGATAGGCCGGATGCAGTTCGGGTTCGGCCAGCGACTGCGCAGACCAGCCTTCGCCTTCGCTGCGGACTTCCCAGACCGGTTCGTCGGCATTGGCGGTGTAGTCGTGGCCGTAGCGGCCGGCGAAATCGACCTCCTGCGCGCCAGCGGCGCTGGCCAAGGCCAGCGTCAGTGCCAGCAGGATGCTTGCTGATTGTTTTCTCACCGGGCGTGCTTTCCTATCATCTGTGGAATCGGTAACTCATGGCCAGGGCCGGCGGTCAGCCCGGGAGAACCTGCCAGGTCCTAGGGGCTGTTGCCGTTTCCCGAGCAGGTCGCGCCGGATTTGCGCGCGTTCGGGGCAAGGAAGAGCGAGGAAGTGGACATTGGTCCACGCCCGAGCGATGACACCGCCCCGGGCGCGCGCAGATCCGGCCCTTCGGGTTGGGCCTGGTAAGCCGCCAGCGGCCGCCGCGCGGCTTGACCTGACGGCCAGTCAGGCGCTGCGCCGCGCAACGCCCACTGACGGCTTACCAGACCCAACGCAGCCTACTCGGGAAACGGCAACAGCCCCTAGTCGGCCCAGGCTTCGGCGTAAATGGTCCGCTGCGGGTCATCGGGATCGGCATGGATCCAGATGCCGCTGATTTCGTCGGTGGGCAGGTACAGTCCGCCGTGGCCGACCGTCATCGTGCAATCGCTGCCGGCAGCGTCTTCTTCGCGCATCCGCTGCTGCGCGCAGCGCGATTCGACCAGCGCGCGCAGATCGGCGGCGACGCTGGCGTAGTCGGCCTCCAGCACGTACTGGTGGTCGCCCCACAGTTCCGAATCCATCAGCCGCACCTCGGCCACCGGGTGCCCGGCCATGCGCATCGCGCCGGGCTTGAGGTAGGCGGTGCCGGCCAGCGCAATCGTGTCCAGGCCGGAACTTTCCGCGCCGACCTGTTCGCAGTCCAGATGGATGCGCTCGACGATCTTGCGCCAGGGCAGCGGCAGTTCGTCGACGCGGCGCGCGCGGATATCGGCGCAGCCCGGTTCCAGCAACGCGCCGGCGTCATCGGCCTGCATCGAGCGGTCCAGCACTTGCACCAGCACCGGGAAATCGCCGCCGGCGGCCTCGACGGCCGGCAACGGCGATTCGGCGCAGACGCCGGCAGCGGCTGTCGCCAGCCACAACAGCAGGGTCAAGGGTTGGCGGCAATCCATTGCTTGGCTCCGGGTTGGTGGGCAATGCGCGCGGCGTCGGCCGCTCGTGCGGGCCGGCGGCGCCTATCTTGCGCTGAATTCGTGCACCGCATCCACCAGCACCGCGACGTGATCGGGATTCATGTCCGGCGACATGCCGTGGCCCAGATTGAACACATGGCCATCGCGGCTGCCGCCGGCGCCTTCGGCATAGCTGTCCAGCGTGAGCCGGACCTGGTTGCGTATCGCCTCGGGCGAACCGTACAGCACGGCCGGATCCAGGTTGCCCTGCAGCGCGACCTTGCCGCCGGTGCGGCGGCGGGCTTCGGACAGCTCCACCAACCAGTCCACGCCGACGCCTTCGGCGCCGCTGCCGGCCAGCGCTTCCAGGTGCGCCGCATTGCCCTTGCCGAACAGGATCAGCGGCGTCCGGTCGTCGCCATCGCCACGCTCCAGTTCGCGCGCAATGCGGGTCAGGTAGGGCAGCGAGAACTCGCGGTACATCGCCGGGCTCAGCACGCCGCCCCAGGTATCGAATACCTGCAGCGCCTGCGCGCCGGCCGCGCGCTGCGCCGAAAGATAGGCGATGACCGCATCGGTGTTGACCGACAGCAGCTTGTGCAGCGTGGCCGGGTCGTTGAGCGCCATCGCCTTGATCCGCGCATAGTCCTTGCTGCCGCCGCCTTCGACCATGTAGCAGGCCAGCGTCCACGGGCTGCCGGAAAACCCGATCAGCGGCACCTTGCCGTCCAGCTCGCTGCGGATCAGCCGGATGGCATCCATCACGTAGCGCAGTTCGGTTTCCATGTCCGGCACGGCCAGCTTTTCCGCATCGGCGGCACTGCGCACGGTGCGTTCGAACTTGGGGCCTTCGCCATCGACGAAGTACAGGCCCAGGCCCATCGCATCGGGCACGGTCAGGATGTCGGAGAACAGGATGGCCGCATCCAGGTCGAAGCGGCGCAGCGGCTGCAGGGTGATTTCGCAGGCGACCTCAGGGTTCTTGGCCATGCCCAGGAAGCTGCCGGCGGCAGCGCGGGTGGCGCGGTACTCGGGCAGGTAGCGGCCAGCCTGGCGCATCAGCCAGACGGGGGTGCGGTCGACGGGTTGGCGCTTCAGTGCGCGCAGCAGGCGGTCGTTTTGCAGCGGAGTGGACAAGTGCGGTTTCCTTGAAGTGGTCAATCCGGCGGCTGGCCGCCTGCGAAGAGTCAATGGCAAAGGGTGGGCGGTTGCTGCCCGTATGCCGTGTCGATGCCGGCAAGCGCAGCGCGCGGCTTGGGTGCCTGTTTCACGGCTTCGGCGCCTCGGCGCCATGCACGAAAGTGACCTGGAAGCCGCGCTTGATATGGCTGTCGCGGGCCTTTTCGAACGCCGCGGTGGCCTCGTCCTGCAGCAGGTATTGCTCGCGCTTGAGCTGGGAACGCCCGCCGATCTGCCCGCTTTCGCGCAGCAACTCCCAGCCGCCGAACAGATCCGGCTGCAGGGTCAGTTGGACGTAGCGGGGAGCTTCACCCGCGCTGGGGTGTTGCTGAAGGAAGACGCGCATGCCGGCATTTTAGAGCGTGTTATGGCCTTTGGGGGCATCCCATCGAGAGCCTGCAAACCTTGCCAGTCCGGGCGCAGGCTATCCCATCGATGGGAAACCACACTCGCGCTGGTGGCGCAACGTCAACACCAGTGCCGTGTCCTCTGTTTCGTAGTAGCGGTAAAGCGCGGCATAGCCGCTGCGTCCCCGCGATATCAAAAGCTCCCGCAGGCCATATTCGACCTCCCGTCCGATGAGCGGGTGCAATTCAACCACGGCCAAACCCGAAATCAACAACTCGCCTGTCTGGACCGCATTGGCGGGATCGCTATCGATCAGGAATTCGGCAAGCCTTTCGATGTCCCGCCATGCCTGCGGGGACAGCATCAGCCGGGTCATCTGCGCCGGGTGACCGGCCTGGCACGGGGAGAATGCGATTGGCCTCCGGCCAGCCTGTCGCGCAACCAGACGAAGGTTTCTCCGGCGTCATAAACCAATCCCTCGGCGGCAACTTCCTGTTCGGCCGCCAAGGCAAGCGAGACAAACTCGTGCCGCCGCTCGGCGGCTTCGGTCTGGACTGTCAGTGCCTCGATCATGAAGGCGTGAGGCGTCTTCCCCGCATCCGCCGCTGCGACCGAGATGCGGAATTTCAACTCTTCCGGCAGTTTCAAGGTGGTGATCGATGCCATGAGCGGGCTCTCGTCCGAGGTGTTACCAAGGTAATACCTCAGGGAAGGGCGCGCAAGGCGGTGGCGGCGTTCGATTCAGTCCCCTCGGGAACCGTCAACAGCCGCCCAACACCGCCAGCACGGGTTGTTCGTCGACATCGGCGACCACTTCGGCCTGGCCGATGCCCCGCCACAGCACCAGCCGCAGCCGGCCGGCCTGGTTCTTCTTGTCCAGCCGCATCCGCGCCAGCAGCGCGTCCGGCGCCAGCCCGGCGGGAATGGCGGTCGGCAGCCCAAACGCCTGCAGCAGGGTTTCCAGCCGCTCTGTGTCGGCGGCCGGCGCCATGCCCAGATCCGCCGACAACCGTGCCGCCAGCACCATGCCCACCGCGACCGCCTCGCCGTGATTGAGGTTGTCGTTGTCCGGGCTGCCGTAGCCCTGTTCGGTCTCGATGGCATGGCCGAAGGTGTGGCCCAGGTTGAGCAGGGCGCGCTCGCCCTTTTCCAGCGGGTCGCGTTCGACAATCTCGGCCTTGTGCTCGCAGCTGGCGGCAATGGCCAGGGCCAGGGTTTCCGCGTCGCCGGCCAGCAGCGCGGTGCGTTCGGCCTGCAGCCAGCGGAAGAAGCGCTCGTCGCGGATGGCGCCGTACTTGATCACCTCGGCCAGGCCGGCGCGCAGCTCGCGCGCGGGCAGCGTGCGCAGCGTGTCGGTGTCGGCAAACACCGCGCGCGGCGGATGGAACGCGCCGACCAGGTTCTTGCCCTGCGCAATGTCGACCGCGGTCTTGCCGCCGACCGAGGAATCGACCATCGACAGCAGCGTGGTCGGCAGTTGCACGCAGTCCACTCCGCGCATCCAGCAGGCGGCGGCAAAGCCGGCCAGGTCGCCGACCACGCCGCCGCCCAGCGCGAACACGCAGGCGTCGCGGGTGGCGCCCAGCCCGGCCAGCACGTCGATGGCGGCGGAAAAATTGGCCAGGGTCTTGGACGATTCGCCCGCCGGCAGCACAAAGGTGCCGATCACCAGTTCGCTGCGCGCCGCGTGCAGGGCTTCGCGCACCGCGCCGGCGTACAGCGGGGCGACGGTGGAATCGCTGACCAGCAGCACATGCTTGCCGCGGACCTGCGCGGCCAGGGCGGCGCCATCGGCCAGCAGGCCGGGGGCGATGGCGATGTCGTACGGGCGCTCGCCGCCAACGGCGACGATGCGGGGGCCGGAATGGAGAGGGGACGCGGAACTCATGCGAAGGACTCGGTGCGTTGCCAGCGCTGGGCCAGCAGATGGATCAGGCGGGCGGTGGCTTCCGGCGGCGGCAGGCCGTCGGTGTCCACGGTCAGGTCGGCGATTTCGGCATACAGCGGTTCGCGAACCGCTGCCATCTCCCGCAGTACCTGCTCGCGATTGGGTTGCTGCAGCAGCGGCCGGTTGCTGCAACGGCCCAACCGCTTCAACTGCGCCTCCACGCTGACGCGCAGGTAGACGACAAACCCGGCCTGGCGCATCCGCTGCCGGTTGCCGGCGTCCAGCACCGCGCCGGCGCCGGTGGAGATCAGCTTGCCGGACTGCGCCAGCAGTTCGTTCAGCGCGGCCGTTTCGTGCTGGCGGAAGCCGGCTTCGCCGATGTGCTCGAACAGCGCCGGAATGCTGGCGCCGGCGCGCTCGACAATGAAGTGATCCACGTCGATGAACTCCAGGCTGAAGCGCTCGGCCACGCGCTTGCCGATGGAGGTTTTACCGGCGCCGGTAGGCCCGATCAGGACGAGATTGGGGGAGGGATTCATCGCCGCCGATGCTAGCACTTCGTGGCAAAGGCTTAACACCTGCGGGGTTAGTGTGGTGTCCTGCAAATAGCTTACCCATCTGACTTGGTCCTGGCCCCCGATCCTGCGTTGCTCGTCGTCACCATAGTCCCGCTATGCCTCCTCCTCGCGCCTTGTCTCGGGGGCCAATCCGCTACGCCATATAAGCAAGCTATTTGCGGGACACCACACTAGGGTGAAATCCCGGCGCAATGCCGCCGACCGTCAGCAAGGAGTACATCATGTCCGTGGCAAAAGTCATCGAAGTGTTCGCCTCTTCCCCCAGCAGCGTCGAGGACGCGGTGAAGTCGGGGCTAAAAAAGACCTCGGAAACGGTCAAGAACATCAAGGGCGCCTGGGTCAACGAAATCAAGGTGGTGACCGACGGCGACGGCAACATCACCGAATGGCGGGTCAACCTGCGCATCACCTTCGTGGTGGAGTAGGGCAAGAGCGCTTCTTTCTTCACTGTAGGAGCGCGTTGCGCTGCGCATCCAGCGGAATCGTACGGTCGGCGATGCCAGGCAGCGTGCGCAGTGCCTGCCGGCTGACCCGTTCGAAGAAGCCGATGAAGCGCTGCACCTGAGCGTAGTCCATGGCCGGCTTGCCGGGCTGTTCGCGCGCCAGTTGCTGCTCCTGCTGCCAGCGCCATTGCGATACCGCTTCGAAACCCGGCGGTTGCAGGAACCACAGCGCGTCGAAACGCCGCCACAGCGCCGGATAGGCGCGGCGCAACGCGTCGTTGCAATAGCGCCGCCAGCGCCCGTCCGCGTCCTCATCGCGCTCCAGCGCGTTGACCGGCGCGGCGAGCGCCGCCTCGTCCTCGGCCGGCGTGCCCAGCAGCCAGCCTTCGATGATCACCAGATCGGCGGCGCCGGCCACGACCGGCCACGACGCGCGCGGGGCGGTGTCGTCGGCCAGCTTGTCGAAGCGCGGCAATGCTGCAGCGACGCCCTGTTTCAGCGCATCCAGCGTGGCGCAGGCAAAACCGACGTCGTGGGTGCCGGGCGGCCCGCGCGTGGCCAGCAGCGGGTGAACATCGCGCGCCAGGCGTTGGCGGGCGGCCTTGCCCAGATAGAAATCATCGATGGACAGCACCGCGGCGGTGCGTCCGCGCCGGCTGGCCAGCGCCGCCATCTGCGCGGCCAGCGTTGACTTGCCGCTGCCCTGCAATCCGGAGATGGCGAACACCGGCACCGCCGCCGGCAGCGCCAGCGCCGCATCCAGCGCGGCGGCGACCAGCGCTTCGGGGAAACCGCCAGCGGCGGGGACGTGCGGATCGGCGACCATCGCGAGACAATAGCGCATGCCTGCCGTCGGCGATGACGGCTTTCCCCACCGGTGTTCCGATGACCGATCTCTACGCAGAAGCCCTTGCCACCTTCGCCAGCCTGTTCGAAGAGGCAAGACAGAGCAGCGAAACCGAACCCAATGCGATGACGGTGGCGACCGCAACGCCGGACGGGCGCCCGTCGGCGCGCACGCTGCTGCTGAAATCCTTCGACCAACGCGGCTTCGTGTTCTACACCCATCTGCACAGCCACAAGGGCCGGGAGCTGGAAACCAACCCGCGCGCGGCACTGCTGTTCATGTGGCGCAGCCTGCGCGAAGCCGGCATCCAGGTCCGTATCGAGGGCCGCACGCAGTTGGTCGAGCCAGCCGAGGCCGACGCGTACTTCGCCTCGCGTCCGCGCCTGAGCCAGATTGGCGCCTGGGCCTCGCGGCAGTCGGAAACGCTGGCCTCGCGCGAGGAATTCGAACAACGCATCGCCCAGGCCGAAGCGCGCTTCGAAGGTCGCGATGTGCCGCGCCCGGAAGGCTGGAGCGGTTTCCGGGTGGTTCCCGAGGTCATCGAATTCTGGTACGGCGCGCAGTTCCGCCTGCACGAGCGCTGGTGCTACGAATGCGACAGCACCGGGCAATGGAGCAAGCGGATGCTGTTTCCGTGAGGGCACGGGAATCGGGAATGGAGAATCGGGAATCGGAAAAGCCGGAGACAGGCATTGCCGGCGATTCCCCATTCCCGGTTCCCGCTTCCCGGCCTTTCGGCCCACGCCGCATCGTCTGCCTGACCGAGGAGCCGACCGAAACGCTGTATGCGCTGGGCGAGCAGGACCGCATCGTCGGCATCAGCGGGTTCACCGTGCGGCCGGCGCGGGCGCGCAGGGAAAAGCCCAAGGTCAGCGCGTTCACCAGCGCCAAGGTCGGCGAAATCCTCAAGCTCAAGCCGGACCTGGCGATCGGGTTTTCCGACATCCAGGCCGATATCGCCGCCGAACTGATCCGCCACGGCGTGGAAGTCTGGATCTCCAACCACCGCAGCGTCGATGGCATCCTGGACTACGTCCGCCGGCTGGGCGCGCTGGTCGGCGCCTCCGCCAAGGCCAACGATTACGCCGATACGCTGCAGCGCGGGCTGGAGGAGATCCGGCAACAAGCGGCGGCCTTGCCGCGGCGCCCGCGCATCTACTTCGAGGAATGGGACGAGCCGCCGATCACCGGCATCGGCTGGGTCGCCGAACTGATCCGCATCGCCGGCGGCGACGATGTCTTCCCGGAACTGGCGGCCGAACCGCTGGCCAAACAGCGCATCCTGGCCGATGCCGGCGAAGTGGTGCGGCGCGCGCCGGACATCATCCTGGGCTCCTGGTGCGGCAAGCGCTTCCGTCCCGAAAAAGTCGCCGCGCGCCCCGGCTGGCACGCGATTCCCGCGGTGCGCGATGGCGAACTGCACGAAATCAAATCGCCGCTGATCCTGCAGCCAGGGCCGGCCGCATTGACCGACGGCGTCGGTGAAATCGCCCGCATCGTGCAGGCGTGGGCGGTGCGTTGGTGTTCCGGTCGCGACTGACGTCGCTCCCACAAAGGCGCAGTCTTTCCATGTGGGAGCGACGTCAGTCGCGATGGCGCCCCGATAGCCGCCCCGTATGCGTGATGAAGAACGCGCCGCAGCGCGTCCGGATGGCAAACAAACAGGCTTCAGCCGCTATTCGAGTTCGCGGTTGCGACTCACCGGTGCCGGCATGCCGGCACCACTCCCACAGTTGCGGACATGCACAATCAAAAATTCCGCTGGAACTGCAGGGTTTCCTTGCGCCCGCCGCTGTCGACGGCGACTTCGAAGCGATAGCTGTTGCGCGGGGAAACGCGGGCGATGCCGATATGGTCGCTGTAGTCGCCAATGTCGATGACGCGCAAGGCGATGTTCTGGCGGGCACCGGACAGGTCGGACGCCTGCAGCGCCACTTCGCCATCGGTATCGGTTTCTTCGCCACCGCGCACGCGGCGCAGCGCAATGACCACCAGCGCCGTGCCGGGATCCCGCTCGACTCCATATTGCTTGGCCACCGCCTCGCTCAGCGCCATCGTCGGTAGCGCGTTGTAGCGCACGCGCAGATCGCCGAAGTCGCTTTCGGCCGGCACCGGCGCAACGAACTCGGCGGCGCGGGGGCTTTCGCCGCCCGAACAGGCGGCCAGGGCCAGCAGGCAAAGCAGCGGCAGGCAGTAACGGCGCATGGACAGGTTCTCAGTCATTGGCGGCCGACAGCTGCCGGCCGCGCTCGGTGGCGGCGGCAATCGCGCGTTCGACCAGTTCGGCAAAACCGCCGGCCTGGAACGCCTCGATGGCGGCCTGGGTGGTGCCGTTGGGCGAGGTGACCCGGCGCCGCAGTTCGGCCGGGTCCTCGTTGGCTTCGGTCAGCATGCGCGCCGCGCCCAGGATGGTCTGCTGGACCAGCACGCGTGCGGCGTCGGCGGACAGCCCCTGCGCCATGCCGGCCGCTTCCATCGCTTCGGCCAGCAGGAACACATAGGCAGGGCCGCTGCCGGAGACGCCGGTCACCGCATCCATCAGCGCTTCCTGGTCTATCCAGACGGTCTTGCCGGCGCTGGACAGCAAGGTCTCGGTACGTTCGCGGCCGGCTGTCGGAACGCGCGAATTGGCGAACAGGCCGGTGACGCCGGCGCCCAGCAGCGCCGGGGTGTTGGGCATGCAGCGCACCACCGGCAGATCGCCGCCCAACCAGCCTTCCAGTTGCGCGGCGGTGATGCCCGCCGCAATCGACACCGCCAGCGGCTTGTCCCGTTGCGCAATGTCGGCCAGCGACTGGCAGACATCGCGCATCACCTGCGGCTTGACCGCGAACAGCCACAGATCCGCGCCGTAGGCCGCTTCGCGCGCATCGGCGAACACCTGCACGCCGAAGTCGGCCGCCAGCGACGCGCGCAGGGCTTCCACCGGCTCGGCCACGCGGATCTTCGCGGCGTTCGCGCCATGGCCGACCAGCCCGCTGACCAGGCTGCGCGCCATGTTGCCGCCGCCGATGAAGGCGATGGGATGGCCGGGGCTCGGGACTCGGGACTGGGGACTCGAAGGGGACATGGGGAGCCTCGGCTGATTCGGGTTGAGGTTGGGTGCGAAGACAAAGGCTAGGGCCTTTTCGTGTCAAGTTGTAAGAGATTCGTCATGACCGGCCATTCGGCTGTTGCCTTTCAACCGCCGGACCGCGAGTCAAGCCGTCCAGATCGCGACCCAAATCGCTGGGCTCCCGCCTGCGCGCGAGTGACGAAACAAGAATGCCTCTTCAACGCTTGCTGCGCAGTGCTCCAAGGCTGAGTTAAAAGCGGAATGCGCAAAAACGCCAACCGACGCTACGGGTCTCCAGTACCCTGCCCCGAGTCCCCAGTCCCAAGTCCCGGCTCTTCCGACTCCCGGCGCTTGCGCGCCCCAAACAGCGCCGTGCCAATACGCACCATCGTTGCGCCCTCGGCCACCGCCAGCGGGTAGTCATCGCTCATGCCCATCGACAGCGTGTCCACCTGCGGGTAGCACGCGGCGAGCCCGTCGTACAACGCCTTCATCCGCCGGAACGCATCGCGCCGCAGCGCCAGATCCGCATGCGGGGCAGGGATGGCCATCAGGCCGCGCAGCAGCAGGCGCGGTTCGGCGGCAACGGCGGCCGCAAGCGCGTCGAGCTGTTCAGGCCGGCAACCATGCTTGCTGGCTTCATCGTCGATATTCACCTGCAGCAGCACGTTCAGCGGGCCGCGTTGGGCATCGCGATAACGCGCCAGCGCCGCCACCAGCTTGGGCCGGTCCACCGTCTGCACCCAGTCGAACAGGTTCGCGGCCGCTTCGGCCTTGTTGGATTGCAGATGGCCGATCAGATGCCATTCCAGCGAAAGCTCGACCAGGTCACGGACCTTGGAGGCCGCTTCCTGCACATAATTCTCACCGAATGCCCGTTGCCCGGCGGCTGCCAGTGCGGCCACCGCTTCGGCAGGTTGGGTCTTGGAGACGGCCAGCAGCCGCGGCACTGGCCGTCCGGCGTTGCTGGCGGCGTTTTCAAGACGTTGCAGGGTCTCGCTAAGGTTCCTGGCGAGCATTCGGGTCCAACCGTTGGTTATGGCAGCAAGATCGCTATACTGCCTTTCGGGGAAGTATCGTTCCAGTTGATAGCAATTTGGGGGAAGCCGCGTCATGGATATCGCCGAACTTCTGGCGTTCTCGGTCAAGAACAAAGCCTCGGACCTGCACCTGTCGGCAGGCCTGCCGCCGATGATCCGGGTGGACGGCGATGTGCGCCGCATCAACATTCCGGCGCTGGACCACAAGCAGGTGCACGCGCTGGTCTACGACATCATGTCGGACAAGCAGCGCCGCGATTACGAAGAATTCCTGGAAGTGGACTTCTCGTTCGAGATTCCCAGCCTGGCCCGCTTCCGCGTCAACGCGTTCAACCAGAACCGCGGCGCCGGCGCGGTGTTCCGCACCATTCCCTCCGACGTGCTGACCCTGGAAGACCTGGGCTGCCCGCCGCTGTTCCGCCAGCTGATCGAGCAGCCGCAGGGCCTGATCCTGGTCACCGGCCCGACCGGTTCGGGCAAGTCGACCACGCTGGCGGCGATGATCGACCACATCAACAAGAACGAATACGGCCATATCCTCAGCGTTGAGGATCCCATCGAATTCGTGCACACCTCGCAGAAGTGCCTGATCAACCAGCGCGAAGTGCACCGCGACACCCACGGCTTCAACGAGGCGCTGCGCTCGGCATTGCGCGAAGACCCCGACTACATCCTGGTCGGCGAGTTGCGCGATCTGGAAACCATCCGCCTGGCGCTGACCGCCGCCGAAACCGGCCACCTGGTGTTCGCCACCCTGCATACCAGCTCGGCGGCCAAGACCATCGACCGCATCATCGACGTGTTCCCGGCCGGCGAAAAGCCGATGGTCCGCTCCATGCTGTCCGAATCGCTGCGCGCGGTCATCTCGCAGGCGCTGCTGAAGAAGGTCGGCGGCGGCCGCACCGCAGCGTGGGAAATCATGGTCGGCACCCCCGCCATCCGCAACCTGATCCGCGAAGACAAGGTGGCGCAGATGTACTCGGCCATCCAGACCGGCCAGCAGTCCGGCATGATGACCCTGGACCAGCACCTGCAGGACTTGGTCAAGCGCAGCCTGATCACCCGCCAGCAGGCCAGGGAATACGCCAAGGACAAGCGGTTGTTCGAGTAAAGCCGGGACCGGGGACCAGGGACCGGGGACCCGAAAAGCGGCGTGATGATTCGAGACCTTACCTAATGAGTGGATCGGCATTGACCAGGTACAGGAAACCGATAATGGGTCTGACGCCCATTGCCGGTCCCCGGTCCCCGGTCCCCGGTCCCGGAGCACTTCCATGAGCACCATCGATTTCACCTCCTTCCTCAAGCTGATGGCGCACCAGAAGGCGTCGGATCTGTTCATCACCTCCGGCATGCCGCCGTCCATCAAGGTACACGGCAAGATTTCGCCCATCACGCAGACGCCATTGACCTCGCAGCAGTCGCGCGATCTGGTGCTCAACGTGATGACGCCGGCGCAGCGCGAGGAGTTCGAAAAGACCCACGAGTGCAACTTCGCCATCGGCGTGGCCGGCGTGGGCCGTTTCCGCGTCAGCTGCTTCTACCAGCGCAATCAGGTCGGCATGGTGCTGCGCCGCATCGAAACGCGCATTCCCACCGTGGAAGAGCTCAACCTGCCGCCGGTCATCAAGACCCTGGCCATGACCAAGCGCGGCATCATCCTGTTCGTCGGCGCCACCGGCACCGGCAAGTCGACCTCGCTGGCGGCGATGATCGGCTACCGCAACCAGAACTCGACCGGCCACATCATCACCATCGAAGACCCGATCGAATTCGTGCACAAGCATGAAGGCTGCATCATCACCCAGCGCGAAGTCGGCATCGACACCGAAAGCTGGGACGCGGCGCTGAAAAACACGCTGCGCCAGGCGCCGGATGTGATCATGATTGGCGAAGTGCGCACCCGCGAAGGCATGGACCACGCCATCGCCTTCGCCGAAACCGGCCACCTGGTGCTGTGCACGCTGCACGCCAACAACGCCAACCAGGCCATGGACCGCATCATCAACTTCTTCCCGGAAGATCGCCGCGGCCAGCTGCTGATGGATCTGTCGCTCAACCTCAAGGGCGTGGTCGCCCAGCAACTGGTGCCGACTCCTGATGGCAAGGGCCGCCGCGTGGCGATGGAAATCATGCTCGGCACCCCGCTGATCCAGGACTACATCCGCGACGGCGAGATCCACAAGCTCAAGGAAGTGATGAAGGAATCCACCAACCTGGGCATGAAGACCTTCGACCAGAGCCTGTTCGAGCTCTACCAGGCCGGCGAAATCTCCTACGAAGACGCCCTGCGCTACGCCGACTCGCAAAACGAAGTGCGCCTACGCATCAAACTGGCCCAAGGCGGCGACGCCAAGACCCTGGCGCAGGGCTTGGACGGGGTTGAGGTGGCGGAAGTGCGGTGATGTTTCGTAGGGTGGGCATGTGATAGTGCCCACCGGCTTCAGCCGGAGCCAGGCAAGGGCTCCGTGCCGGGACTTTGGAAGTGGTGGAATCGCACTGATCGATTGAACCCTTCAGCAACGAAAGGACTCATGCATGGATACGGAAGTTCGGAAACGCAACCCTTGTCAGGCTTCTAACCGCCATATCGAGAGAGCGCCTTCGTCCACAGCAATCTGGACGGAGGCGTACTTCTATAATAATGCTTGTCGTAGCCAGCGTAGGGCGGAACCCGCACAGCGGATTCCGCCGAATTTCTCAGGAGAATCCGGCGGGTCTTTAACAGCAAAGCTGGTCATCGCCTTCGGCGGTTCCGCCCTACGAGGTCTGTGGTGGATTCAGAGAGGACATCTGATGAATCTATCGAAGACCATCGAGAACAAGGTTATTAGTGTCCTTTTCGCTTTTCATACGGACGAACTGATGCCGATCCAGCGCGTTTGCTGGCTGTATAAGGAAATCTTCAAAGGGTGGGGAGTGATGTCGGCGATGCGAGCGTTCGGAGTTTACCGAGAAGACTACTGCAAGCGCCTGGCAAGGTCCGTGCTCAAAGGTGGCGAGCACAAGGTTGGACCGTCGACTCAATTGCGTTGGTTACCCGGGTTCGCTCTCAGAAGATTCAGGTGCATTGAGTGGCTTGCGGTAGGTTGTTTGCTTTTGTGCTCAGGTATAGAGTCTGCGCGCGCCGCAGATCAAGGGCAGGCCTACGTACAATGCATGGCCGAAGGCGCCGCAGCCGAGACAGCAATTGGTCCGAACTATCGTCCGACTCTTGGTCACAGATGTATTTTGCTCAGCGGAGGTTATAGGTGCGAGGTCCTAGCATATGGGAACTCAACGACGCCACATTGGATCTCTTGTTGGTACGCTGGCCGGGGGGATTGGTTTCCTATCGAAGGAACCTGCTTAGCGCGGCCCATTCTTTCCGGAGCGGTGAGTACAGTGAGCAGTTCATTGATGTGTGATCAAGGGTGTGAGTACGGTTCATTAGACGGGGAAAGCTCTCGCCCCACTGGTTATGTTTGTATCGCTCCAGAACTGGAGCTCAAGTCCGGCAAGAACAACTGCTGCATCGAAGGCGGGGTATCTGCGGGTAGCTCTTAAAAGATCGCACGTTGCCGCAAGCATGGAGCTTAGGGAGAGCGGTGTATGAAAACAACTGAAACTCTGCTGCTGCTGGGCTTGACTCTGACCTGGACGCACGATGTGGCAGCACGGCACTATCCAGATCAAGGAGAGGCCTATTTGGGATGTTTGGAAGCTGGACGTAGGTTCACGAGTCGGCCGAGTGCGCCTTGGTCCAAGAACGCCAAGTGCACGTTCATTCCGCACATAGGCGGTAATTCTGGATACTTGTGTACGGCCGACAACATCGTTGCGCAGACAACAGGTAATCAGTGCAACGTAGGCGACATTGTCGCTACTCATACCTTTTCCGCGAACAAGACGTGCTCGGCGAGACCGGTTAACAGTGATGATGTTTCGGTGCCGGCAGGCACTCTGAGCTGTGATGTTGGTTGCGAGCTTGCATCGCTAGGGGACAGTTTACGGCAACCTACGGGTGGAGTGTGTCAAGCACCTCCTCCTGTCGTTGAGCCTGGCAAGGGAAACTGTTGTGACGTTATGGGCGGAAGGTAGTGCGAGATAGCAAGTTATCTTCCTAGGAAATCGGTTCATGGGGCTGCTATGAATCGATGATTGCGCATAGATGCAACACGGTAGTGCCTACGAACGGACGCAACTCTATTGGACTGGCGCGAAAGCATGGGAGGCGTGGTATGAGCAAGAACGAGAGAACTTTTGGTAAGCGTCCATCGTGCCATGTCAGTGGCCAAAGGAAGTTGCCCGTCACCTTCCGTGCGCTGACACCGATGCCGTTCGTCCTGCTAGTTCTGATTGCATGTCTTGGCATTTCAGATGCTTCCGCCCTGGGGCCTACTACCGCTGGCAATCCTGTGAACTTCTTCACCGGCGCAAAGCTTGAAGAAGCGACCGACTACGCTGCGCCGGATGGGAACCTCAGCTTCAGTCGCTACTACAGCAGTGCAAGCGGCTTGCGACCAGTCTCAGAGCTGGGGGCCGCTTGGCGCCATACCTACATGCGGCGGATTGAGAACATCGATTCCACTACCGTAAACATCACCCGCCCTTCGGGTGACTTCTACACATTCAAAAAGCGCTTTGGTGTATGGATGCGAGACCGGGACGTACCGCACCGGTTAACAGAGCAGGTGGACGGAAGTGGCGTAACTACCGGATGGACCCTCGCATCACCGGATGACACGGTAGAGAGTTTTGACGCGACCGGTCGGTTGACGCATATTGCCTCTCCAGGTAGTGAGGTTCTGACACTGGCGTACGCCGGCGACCACTTGTCAGTGGTCGCCGACCAGCGCGGACGAAGCCTGTCTTTCATGTATGCCGGCGGCCAGCTGAGCGCGATAGCGCTTCCTGATGGACAGGAGCTGCAATACAGCTATGACAGTAGTGGTCGTCTTAGCACGGTCAAGCTCATGGACAGAACTATGACGTTGCATCAGATTGCGCATTACGGCTATACCAGCAGCGGCTTTCCTGAGGGACTAACTCAACGTTATGACGGGGCAGATTCCCTTTATGCAAGCTGGGAGTATGACGGCAGCAGGCGAGTCACTCGTAGCGTACACGGCAGTCCGACAGGCTCAATTGACCAAACTACGTTCGCCTACTCTGCGTCAGGCGCCGTAGTCACCGATGCTAACAATCACGCTGTCACCACTACGCCTTCTATCCTGCACGGTCGCGCGAAAGCAAACGGGTTCAGCGGACCTTGCCCTACTTGCAACGGCGATACCTACGCAAGCAGGACTTACGACAACAATGGCTATCCCGATGTGCAGGTGGATTTCAGTGGCGTTTCCACTGATTTCGACTACAGCCCGGAAGGGTTGGTGGTGCGGAAGGTGGAGGCGGCCAATGACACGACGGGCGCAAAGAACACTATCGAAACTGCCTGGCACAGTGATTTCCGTAAGCCAATTCAGCGCGACACGCTGGACGCGGCGGATGTTCTGAAACAGCGAGCGACGTGGAGCTACAACACGCGTGGTCAAGTTCTGCAGTCCAGCATCAGCGACACGGCGTTAGCCCTGATGCGGACAACCGCAATGATGTACTGCGAGGACAGTGACGTGACTAGCGGCATCTGCCCGCTGGAAGGACTGCTGCGATCGGTAGATGGTTCTCTGAGCGGTACTTCGGATGTCACCACCTACACCTACTACCCCACCGACGACGCGACCTGCGCGACAGCCCCCACCACCTGCCCCCACCGCAAAGGCGACCTCTGGAAGGTGACCAACGCGCTGGGCCAGGTCACCGAGACCTTGCGTTACGACGGCGCCGGCCGGGTGCTGTCGGTCAAGGACGCCAACGGCGTCATTACCGACCTGGAGTACCACCCGCGTGGCTGGCTGACCGCGCGTAAAGTACGCGGCGCGGATGACGCCTCCGAGGCCGATGACCAGGTGACCCGCATTGAGTACTGGCCGACCGGGCTGGTGAAAAAGGTCACCCAGCCCGATGGCGCCTTCACCAGTTATGAGTACGACGCGGCGCACCGGCTGGTGGCCATCAGCGACAACGCCGGCAACCGCATCGCCTACCTGCTGGACAATGCCGGCAACCGCATCCAGGAGAACACCCAGGACGCCGGCGGCAATCTCAAGCGCACGCTGTCGCGCCTTTACAACCAGTTGGGCCAGTTGGCCACGGTGGCCGATGCGCAGGCCAACCCCACCGACTTCGGCTACGACGCCAACGGCAACACCACCTCGGTCACCGATACGTTCGGCCGTGAGACCCGCAACGAGTACGACCCGCTGAACCGGCTCAAGCGCACCTTGCAGGACGTCGGCGGCATCGCCGCCGAGACCACGTTCGAATACGACGCGTTGGACAACCTGACCAAGGTCACCGACCCCAAGGGCCTGGACACCACCTATAGCTACAACGGCTTGGGCGACCTGCTGCAACTGAGCAGTCCCGACACCGGCACCACCAGCTACACCTACGACAGCGCCGGCAACCGCACCACCCAGACCGATGCGCGCGGCGTCACCACCGGCTACAGCTACGACGCGCTGAACCGGCTGACGGCCATCGCCTACCCGGACAGCAGCCTGAATGTGGCCTACGTCTACGACATCACCCAACCGGTGTGCACGGCCGGCGAGACGTTCGCGGTCGGCCGGCTGGCCGCGATGACCGACGGCAGCGGCAGCACGCAGTACTGCTACGACCGCTTCGGCCACCTGGTGCGCAAGGTGCAGACCACCAATGGCCAGGCGTTCCAACTGCGCTATGCCTACACCAAGAGCGGGCAGTTGCAGCACATGGTCTA
>NZ_OCND01000008.1 GCF_900215535.1 Pseudoxanthomonas wuyuanensis
GGAATGCGGCCGATGCCGGGGAAGTATTCGCGGGTACCGATGTAGGGAGTGCTGGTCATGGCTGGTCTACTGGGGAGTGGGGAATGAGAAATGAGAAATGAGGAGTGAGAAATGAGGAGTGAAAAATGAGGAGTGAGGGGTGGAAGGCTGCTGGCCTATGCGCTTCCCAGTCCCGGGTCCCCCGCCCCCAGTCCCGGCTTTTCGTACCACCGACGGACCGCATCCAGGTGACTGAGAAAGCGCCGGTAGCCTTCGTCATAGGCGGCCGTACGCACCGTATCGGGCTGGGCCGACAACGCGGGTTCCAGTGCCACATGCTCCGTCGCCAGCGCCGCCAACGATACCGCGTCGCCGCGTTCATGGCGCAGCGACCATAGCGCCTGCAGCGCCGCGCCGAACGCGGCGCCTTCGGCCTGCTCCGGTACGTCCACCGGCAAGCCGAACACATCGGCCACCATCTGCCGCCACGCGGCGCTCTTGCTGCCGCCGCCGGTCAGCACGATGCGCTCGAAGGCCATGCCCGCGCGCACGAAAGCGTCGTAGCCGTATTTCAGGCTGTAGGTAGCGCCCTCCATCGCCGCGCGGTAGGCATTGGCCGGGGTGAGGTTCAGCAGATCCATGCCCATCAGCGCGGCGCGGGCGTTGGGCAGGTCGGGGGTGCGCTCGCCGTTGAAGAACGGCAGCAGGGTCAACCCGCCCGCGCCCGGCTGGGTGGCATCGATCAGTGCGTCGCCATCGCGCGTCTGCAAACCGAACAGGCGTGCCACGTTTTCGGTAGCCACGGTGCAGTTCATCGTGCAAATCAGCGGCAGCCAGCCGCCGGAGGAAGAACAGAACGCCGCCCAGGCGCCGTCAGCGTCGACGACCGGCCGGTCGGCATAGGCGAACAGCGTACCGGAGGTGCCCAGGCTCATCGACAACCGTCCGGCCACCACACTGCCGGTGCCGATGGCCGCCATCATGTTGTCGCCGCCGCCCACCGCCACGCGCACGCCCTGCGGGAGACCCAGCGTATCCGCCACGCCGGGCAGCACGGCAAACGTGGTGCCCAATTCCACCAGCGGCGGCAGGCATTCGGAAAGATCGCGCTGCGGGTCGATCGCGGCCAGCAGTTCCGGCGACCAGCGCCGCGTGCGCACGTCCAGCCAACCGGTACCGGAAGCATCGCCGTACTCGGTGAAGCGTTCGCCGGTCAGCCAGAAGTTGAGGTAGTCATGCGGCAGCAGGATGGTCGCCAGCCGCGCATAGGCGTCCGGCCGGTGCTTGCGCGTCCACGGCAGTTTGGAAGCGGTATAGCCGGCCAGGATGGGATTGCCGGCCAACCCGATGCAGCGCTGCGCACCGCCCACGGCTTCCATGATCTCGTCGCATTCGCGCTGGCTGCTGGTATCGCACCACAGCTTGGCCGGCGCCAGCACCGCACCGTTGCGGTCCAAAGGCACGAAGCCGTGCTGCTGTCCCGATACCGACAAGGCGGCGATTCCGGCGCGCGTGGCCGCATCCAGTTGCGCGAAGCAGGCGCGCACGCCGTCGATCCACCACGAAGCCAGCTGTTCGCGGCTGCCGTCTTCGCTGCTGGCGAGTTCCAGCGGCGCGCTGGTGGCCGCCACCACCTGCCGGCGTTCGGGGTCGTAGACGACCAGCTTGATGCTCTGGGTACCCGCATCGAGGCCGGCGACCAGACTCATGCGGAAGCCCGGCCGCACCGGGCCTGCCCGGCGCTGTCCGGGGTACGACGCTTGTTCATGCTTTCACCAGCTTGCCATTGCGTAGACGCAACGCGGCCGATTGGCCCGCGCGCAGTTCGATATCCAGATTCTGTCCGCCATACACTACGTCATAGCGCCCGCCGCGTTCGCTGCGCAGCAGCATGGTGTGCAACTGGCCGTCCTTCCAGCTCAGATCCACCGTGGCGGCATTGCGCACCTTCAGTCCGCTTGCCGAACCCGCACGCCATTCGGCCGGCAGCGCCGGCAACAGGAAGATCGAGCCGCCCCAGCTTTGCAGCAGCATCTCGGTGATGCCTGCGGTGCCACCGAAGTTGCCATCGATCTGGAACGGCGGATGCGCGTCGAACAGGTTGGGATAGGTCCGCTGCGGACTCAGCAGCATGCGCAGGATCTTCAGCGCGCGCTCGCCGTCGCGCAATCGCGCCCACAGGTTCAGGCGCCAGCCGATGCCCCAACCGGTGGCGTCGTCGCCGCGGATTTCCAGCGACCGCCTGGCCGCCGCCGCCAGCTCCGGCGTATCGCGCACGTTGATCTGGGTACTGGGATGCAGCGCATACAGATGCGACACATGGCGGTGGTTGATTTCCGGCGCCTGCATGTCCCAGTCTTCGCGCCATTCCTGCAGCTGGCCGGCGCCGCCGATACGGTCGCGCGGCAATCGTTCGCGCAGCTGCTGCAGTTGCTGCGCGAAGTCCGCATCCACGCCCAGCAAACCGGCGGCCTGGATGCACTGGGCGAACAGATCGCGCAGCAGCTGCGAATCCATCGCCGGGCCGGCGCAGACCGCGGCGCCGTGCGGGTGCTCGTTCTCCGGTGACATCGACGGATTGGTGACCATCTCGCCGGTGGCCGGATCGCGCACCAGGGTGGCGGCGAAGAATTCGGCCGCGCCCTTGAACAGCGGATAGATCCTGCGCAGATAGGCCGGGTCGCGGCCGTAGTCCCAGCGGTCCCACAGCGCCTGCAACAGCCAGGCGCCGCCCATCGGCCACAGGCCCCACTGCGCGCCATCGATGGGACTGGTCTGCCGCCACAGATCGGTATTGTGGTGCATCACCCAGCCGGGCGCACCGTACATGGTCCGGGCGGTACGCGCACCGGCTTCGGCCAGTTCGAACAGCATGCGTTCCAGCGGTTCCACGCACTCGGGCAGCGCGTTGGATTCGCTGGGCCAGTAGTTCATCTCGGTGTTGATGTTGACCGTGTACTTGCTTTCCCACGGCGGCGACATCAGGTCGTTCCAGATGCCCTGCAGATTGGCCGGCTGGGTACCGGGCCGCGAACTGGAAATCAGCAGATAGCGCCCGAACTGGTGGTACAGCGCCGCCAAAGCCGGGTCATCGCCGTTGGCGAAGTTCTCTACACGCTCGTCGGTCGGCAACCGTCCGCCGTCGCCGTGGCCCAGATCGATGGCAACCCGGCGGAACAGGCGCTGGTGCTCGGCCACATGCGCTGCGCGCAAGGCTTCGAAGCCGCGCTTCTGCGCCGCTTCCAACTGCCGCTGCGAAATCGCTTCCGGATCGCCCCCGATATCGTCGTAACGGCGGTAGCTGGTGGCGGCGGTCGCCAGCAGCAGCACCTCATCCGCGCCTTCAATCTCGATGCGTTCGCCGCGCACGCGCATCGAACCGCCACGCGGAATCGCCCGGACCCGCGTCGCGAAGGTCAGCTTGCCTTCGATGCCATGGCGCGATCCGTTGCGGCCGCGCAGCAGCAGGCCGTCTTCTCCGGCAACCACTTCCGACTGCTGATCGCTGTCCAGCGCCACCCGCAGGTCGATGGCGCCCGGCCGGTCGGTCGACAACCGCATCACCACGCATTGGTCCACCGGCGAAACAAACGCCTCGCGGGTGTGCAGCGTCTTCCAGGTGTGGAACTGCGTGCGCGCTATCGCGGTGTCCAGATCGAGTTCGCGGCGGTACTCGGAGGTATCCGGAACGTCGCGGATGTCCAGCACCAGATCGGCCAGCGGCTGATAAGGCATCTGCTTCATCGGGCGCGCCATCATCTTGGCATTGGCCAGCGCTTCGGCTTCGGCATACTTGCCGGCGAAGATCAGCCGGCGCACTTCCGGCAATGCTTCCAACGCGTCCGGCGACGTCGGGTCGTACGGACCGCCGGCATACAGCGTGTCTTCGTTGAGCTGCAGGCGTTCGTGTTCGATACCGCCCCAGACCATCGCCCCCAGCCGGCCGTTGCCCAACGGCAGGGCTTCCACCCAGCGCGTGGCCGGCCGCCGGTACCAGAGCTTGAGCGCATCGGCGCTGGCGGCGCCGCCGGATACCGGCTGCGCCGCCGCGGTTGCGAACGCCCGCGGCGCCAGGCCGGCAAGCGCGAGTCCCGCGCTCACCGCCTTCAACAACGCCCGTCGCGTCGTGTCGATGCTCATGCGTGCGCTTACTGGCCGGCCGGGCGGCGGACCGTCAGCGCCGTGCCGTCGTACTGCACGGTGGCATCGGTGGCCGGTTCCAGCGCACCGGCGTCGGCGCGCGGACCGCTGACCCAGCGCACGCGGATTTCCCGTTGCGCCTGCATGCCCGGGAACGCACCTTCGCGCGCGCCGATGCTCAGCTCACCGGTCTGTTCGTTCCACGCCAGCGGGATGCGGCTGAACTCGCCCTTCTCGTAGCCATAGCCCTTGCCGTCATCCTCGTACAGCGAGAACTGGCCGTCGGCACCGGTGTAGACCACCACGGTCAGCGGTGCGTCCGCCTTTTCGTCCACGTACTGCTGCACCGGTCCGGTCGGCACGATGGCGCCGGCACGCACGAACAACGGCATGCGCGTCAGTGGTGCGGCCGCAGTGATGGTCTGGCCGCCGTCATAACGCTGACCGCTGTTGAAATCGATCCACGACGTGCCCGCAGGCAGATAGACCTGGCGGCTGGTGGCCTTGAACTCGGTCACCGGCGCGACCAGGAAGGCCGGCCCGAACAGGTACTGATCGTTGATGTCGCGGACCTTGGCATCGCCCGGGAAATCCATCGCCATTCCGCGCATCATGCTGCCGTCGCGGTGGTAGGTATCGCCCGCCAGCGTGTAGATGTACGGCAGCAGCGTGTAGCGCAGCCGGTTGTAGTAGGCCAGGCTGTCGTAGACCGGGGTGCCTTCCGGGGCGATGTTCCAGATTTCGCGGTACGGGAACTGGCCGTGCGAGCGGAAGATCGGCGCGAAGGCGCCGAACTGGAACCAGCGCAGGTTCAGTTCGCGCCATTCGGCCAGGTGCGCAGGCTCCTGGTTCTCGTAGCGCTTCTCCACCGCAAAGCCGCCGATGTCGAAGGTCCAGTTGGGCAGGCCCGACATCGAGATGTTCACGCCAGCGGAGATCTGGTCGCGCAGATCGTCCCAGCGCGACACCACGTCGCCGCTCCACACCGCGGTGGCGTTGCGCTGGGTGCCGGCATAGCCCTTGCGCGACAGGATGAACACGCGCTTGTCCGGTTCGGCGGCACGGTCGCCCTGGTAGACGCCATGGGTATGCGGCAGCGGGTAGGAATTGAAGAACTCGGTGGAAGACCCGATGGCGGTCGGTGTGGTGCGCGCCTTGCGCTCGCCGACGTCGATGTTGGAATGCAGATCCGGCTCGTCGGCGTCCAGCCACCAGGCATCGAACCCCTTGCTGTTGAGCTTTTCGTTCATCTGGCGCCAGAAGATGGCCTGCGCCTTCTCCGAGTACGGATCGTAGAACGAGCTCAGATAGCCTTCGCCAATCCAGTCCTTCTCGCCCACTTCGATGTTGCGCTTGTACATGAAGCCGGCGGCGTCCAGTTCCTTGTAGTTGTCGGTGGTGGGATAGAACTTGGGCCACACCGAAATCATGATCTGCGCGTGCATGTCGTGCACCTGCTTGACCATGCCGTCCGGATCCGGGAAGTGCGTCTTGTCGAAATCGTGCGAACCCCAGGCGTCCACCGGCCAGTACGACCAGTCCAGCACGATGTTGTCGATGGGCAGCTTGCGCTTGCGGTACTCGGCCAGCGCGCCGACCAGTTCGTCCTGCGATTTGTAGCGTTCGCGGCTCTGCCAGAAGCCGTAGGCCCACTTGGGCAGCAGCACCGACTTGCCGGTCAGCTGGCGGTAGCCGGCAATGACCTGATCGGACGAATCGCCGGCGACGAAGTAGTAGTCCACCATCTGCCCGGCTTCGGACCACAGCGACAGATCCCTGGCTTCATCGGCCGGCAGCGGGTCCCGGTGCAGCAGCGCGATGTAGCTGGGGTCGATCAGATCCCACTGGATCCTGACCTTGCGGCGCTGGCCCGGCTGCATCTCCAGCGCGAACTCGTGGTGCCAGGGATTCCAGTTCTGCCGCCAGCGGTCGATGGTCAGTTCGCCGTCGACCCACAGTTTGGCGTACTCGCTGGCGTACAGCGAGAAAGTGTGGCGGCCGGCGCTCTGCGCCTCGATTTCGCCTTCCCACACCACCTGCATCTTCTGGCTCTCCGTGCCCTTGCCTTCGGCCGGAAAGTTCGCCAGATCCTTGATGTACTGGTAGTTGACTTCGGTTTCGCGGCGCTCGACCTTCTGCACGCCGTCGACCAGGTAACGCGCGGTCAGCGCACCTTCCTCACCGCCGGCGTCGTACAGCTTCAGGCGGTTCGATACCGGCTGCAGGCCGCGCGGGTCGCCCATCCGGGTGATGGAGTTGTTGTCCCACAGCAACCCATAGTTGCGGCTGGAGACCAGGAACGGCACCGCCATGTCGATATTGTGTTGCAGCAGCTCGACATCGCGGCCCTTCTGGTTCATCCAGCCCTGCTGGTGCTGGCCGAAACCGTAGATGGCCTCGTCATCGGGCGATTCGAAGCGCTGGCGGACGCTGAGGTAGGAGTTGCCCCCCACTTCCAGCGGCTCGAAGCTGCGGCCGCCTTCGACTTCCGACAGCATCGGCTTGCCCTGCTTGTCCAGGAAGCTGACCCGGCCGCTTTGCAGCGACACCTCTGCGGTCACTTCCGCGGTGGTCAGGCGCAGCGTGCCGTCGGCGCTGTCGACTTCGAATGCCGCATCCGACTTGCCGTCGCCGACCCGCATCAGGCTGGGAC
Organism: Pseudoxanthomonas wuyuanensis; assembly: GCF_900215535.1. GTDB lineage: Bacteria > Pseudomonadota > Gammaproteobacteria > Xanthomonadales > Xanthomonadaceae > Pseudoxanthomonas_A > Pseudoxanthomonas_A wuyuanensis. The sequence goes on from NZ_OCND01000008.1 coordinate 6,773, forward strand.
TGCGCTGGAAGTCGCCATCGGGGTCGGCGCTGACCCGGATGATGCCGGCATCCACCACTTGCAGGCGCACCGGAGCGGCCCCTTCCTGCGACGGACGCACGATGACGCCGTTGTCGGTCTTTTCATAGGCCTGCCCGGCCTTGTCGCCGCCGCAGCCGGCCAGCAACGCCACCAGCGGCAGGGTCAACCCGATTAGATAACGCATGCTGCTACTCCCTTCGTAACCACTCGATTCGTTTGGCGGGACCGGCTTGGCCGGCCCCGGTCTGCATCGGCGGAGCGCGCTCCGCCATCAGGATCAGTACGTTGCCAGCTTCACTCTCAGCAGTTGCGGCGCGCTGGAGAAGTTGAGGCCGTAGTCGGTCTGGTCGCCGTTCCAGCGGCGCTGGAACACCCACTCGCCGTCCACGTACGTGCCTTCGTCCACGTAATCGTAGATCTGGCGCCCGGCCACGGCCGGATCCGCGGCATGGAGATTGATGCGCGCATGCGCGCCGGCAACCAGGAACTCGTCCGGCCCCAGCTGCACCACCAGCGCACGGCCGATGGGCTCCGGGTTGCCGGGTGGCTCGCCCTGGAACCAGAACTGCGGCACGCCGTAGGTCACCGTCATGTTCCAGCGGTCATCGATCTTCAGCGTCTGCACCGGCTGGCCCGGTTGCTCGGCGGTGCCGCGCACCTTGCCCTCGAAGCTGGCCTGGGCAATCACGCGCGCCGCCGGGCGAACGATGGCGTAGTTCAGCGCGAACGATGCCAGCGTCTCCTCGTCCATGTGCTTGGCTCCGAGCGGCCAGTTGGAATAGCGCGAATAGTCGACGCCGAACGGCGCCCAGCCGATCGCCTGCTGGCCCAGCGCGGAGAAGAAATAGCGCGAATACTCCTCGCGGTTGCCGGTCTCGGCCACGAACAACGGGTTGTCCGGCCGCGAATAGCGCTCCAGCACCGTGGTGTAGTGCGTGTACTCAGGCATGTAGATATCCGGCGCGAACAGGTCGATATGCGGCGCCGCGGCTTCATACACATCCAGCACGTTGTCGGTCGGCCCGCCGCTGGCGTACTGCCCCGGCTGGCCCGGATTGAACGGTCCGCGCAGCGCGCCATTGATGTACATCGGCAGCGGGTAGGCCGCCTTGCCGGCTTCGGCCACCTGGTCGATGTAGTGGGCGATATGCCAGGCATGGAAGAACTCGTCGGCATCGGCGCCGAACGCTTCGCGCCAGGTGCCTGGCGACTTGCCAAACTTCTTCAGCAGGACTTCGGGCACCGGGCCCTCGAACAGCTGCTGCGCCAACGGAGAGAAGTCGCGCACGCTGCCGTAGGTACCCGGCTCGTTCTGCGGCTGCACCATGATCACGGTGCGCTGCGGGTCGGCGGCCTTCAGGTGCTTCATCAGTTCGACGAAGGCCTTGCGGTCGGCATCCAGCGTGGCCTGGGCGTGCGGCGACAGCGAGTTCAGCGTGCGCCCGTCGGCGGTGATCACGCGCGGGAAACGGGCGTTGTCCAGCTTCACCCAGGCCGGCGCGTAGTTGGGCCCGTTGTTCTTCCAGGTGGCGAACCACAGCAGGATCAGCCGCACGTCGCGTTCGCGTGCCTGCGCCAGCAGGGTGTCGACGAACGAGAAATCGAACTGGCCTTCGGTCGGCTCGACCTGCTCCCAGGCAACCGGCACCATCACCGTATTCGGCTTGACCACGTCGATCGCCGGCCAGACGTTTTCCAGCGCGGCCGGGTAGTTGCTGGAATTGTTGACCTGCGCGCCCAGGATCAGGAACGGTTGGCCATCCACCAGCAGCGCGTGGCGGCCGCTTTCGGTCACCACTTTCGGAATCGGCGCTTCAGTCGCGGCCGCAGTCGCCGCCGCCGGCGCGGCGGCGGCGGTCTTGCCGGCATCGGCATCGACGTCCGCGCCCGCAGGGGCAGACGGCTTGCCGCCGCAACCTGCAAGCAGCCCCGACAGAAGAAGCACTGCCGCCCCGAGACGGGAGGCTTTCGCGTGCGACGGCGGCGACGCCCCGGGACCATCTGCGTACGATCGTTTCGTCATCGGAATCACCACTCGGTTGTACGGAACGGCGAAGCCGGCAGGCCTTCGCGGTTGCTCAGATCGGCGTCGGTGGGATTGTCGCGCCAGGCATAGCGCACCGCGGCCGGTTGCGGCACCTGGCTGCTGTGCACCATCACCGTGGCGCCGACGATACGCGCCTGCGCCGGGTGGAACACCCGGTCGGCGCCGGCGATCTCGAAGCCGTGCACTTCATCGCCGCCGCCACGCACGGCCAGCGTGCTGCCCTGCAGCTCGAAACTCAGCACGGCGCGGTGGTCCTGGACCGTCATGCCGCGGTAGACCGGCCCCGAGTACACCAGCTTCTGGCCGTAGGCCAGATGCCGGGCGGCCAGCGCCAGGCGGTGGCCGACGGTGCGCTTGTCGCGCGGATGGATGTCGTCGGCGTCGCCGACATCGATGATCACCGCCTGCGCGGTGGCCGGCAGCGCCAGCGTTGCGCTCTGCGATTCGCGCAGCACCGCCCACGGGCTCTGCACGTTGCCCTGCGCGTCGGCGGTGTCGCCGGCGGAAATCCAGTTGGCCAACTGCGCCCACAGGAACGGCAGTTCCGGCGCATTCCAGTCCGCGCGCCAGCCGCGGATCATCGCGGCGAACAGCTCACGGTACCGTTGGTCGCCGCCCGGATAGGCATTGGACTCGCCCTGGTACCAGATGAAACCGCGCAACGGATACGGCTGCAGCGGGCGGATCATCTGGTTGTACAGCAGCGAATCGATCTGGTTCACGCCATCCTGCAATGCGACGCGGATACCGGCGGTGCGGAACTTCCACGTGTCCGCGAGCGGCCGGCGCTGGCCGCCGGCCGGCTGCAGGTACACCTGCGCGGCGCTGCCGCCGATGCCGCCGTTGCCGCCGGTGTCGGTCACCTTCACCGCGATGGTGTTCAGGCCCGGACGCAGCACCGCCGCCGGCACCTTGTACACGCGCGGCACGTTCCAGCTCCTCTCCATGCCGCCGATCCGCTGGCCATTGACCCAGGCGATGTCGTCGTCGTCGATCTGGCCCAGGCCGAGTTCGAGGTCGCCTTTCGCCTCGCGGGCGCTCAGTTCGAACGTGGCGCGGTACCAGGCGACGCCGTCCATCCCGGCATAGCCTTGCGTTTCCCACAAGGCCGGCACGCGGATGTCGGCCCAGTCGGATTCGTCCAGCCCGGCCACCGTCCAATCCGCGTCCTGTGCGGGCGGCGCTTGCCAACGCGCTGTCAGCGCCTGCGTCTTGGCCGCTATCTCATCGTGCTTCGCTTGCCTCTGGCGCATCTTCTCCGCCAATGCGGCCGCATCGAGGCCGAGCATGTCCGGATCCATCCAGGCCTCGATCGAGCTGCCGCCCCAGCTGCTGTCGATAATGCCGATAGGCACGCCGGTGGTTTTGCGCAGTTCCTGGGCGAAGTAATAGGCCACGGCCGAAAAGTCGGCCACCGCCTGCGGCGATGCCGAGGCCCAGGCGCCGCCGGTCAGCCGCGCTTGCGGCTTTTCGGACCACGACTGGGGTACCTTGAAATGCCGTATCTGCGGATCGTCGGCGCGGGCGATCTCCGCTTCGGCACCGTCGGTCTCGCGCAGCGGCCATTCCATGTTCGACTGCCCCGAGGCCAGCCATACATCGCCGACCAGCACGTCCTGCACGGTGACGGTTTCGCCGTCGCCGCGCACGCGCAGCGCATAAGGACCGCCGGCGGCATGCGCGGGCAGTTCGACGCGCCAGCTGCCATCGGCAGCCGCCTTCGCCGTAGCGCTGCGGCCATCGAAATCGACCTGAACCTTCGCGCCCGGCGAGGCCCAGCCCCACACCGGCAACGGCCGGTCGCGCTGCACTACGGCGCCATCGGAAAACAGCAGTGGCAGCTCAACCCGCGCCTGCGCGCATGGCGACAGCAGCAGCAACACCCCCAGCCAGGCAAGGGAGGGCTTCATTGTTCAATCTCCTGGTAGTAGTTCCGGATCACCTGCCACGCCAGCTTGCGCTCGCCATGCTCGGACAGCAGGCCCTTGCGGTTATATCCGTTCTGGAAAGGATGCAGGCGCACCGGCGAGCGGAAATCCGACATGACCCACGGCGCCACGCCGCGCAGGAACGGAATCCGCCTGAGCATGCGCAGCTGCTTGTCGTAGAACTCCGCCTGGAATTCCTCGTTCCAGGCACTGGCCACATCGCTGGCGCCACGATTGCCCAGCCGCGCCTCGGCGCCGAACTCGGTGATCAGCAGCGGCTTTCCGAACGGCTTCCACTCCGCCTGCTCGGGTTCGACCGGCCAGGGCGTGTACCAGCCGAAATATTCGTTGACGCCGACCACGTCCAGCGACGCGATCAGCGGATCGGCAAAGGCCAGCGTATTGCCGTGGAAACCGGGCCCGTAGAAGGCGGCGCTGACCAGGCGGGTCGCATCCAGCTGCCGGCTGTACTGCGCCAGCGCCGCAAGCGCGGCATTGCGTTCGGGGCTGGGCGCGGTTTCGTTGGCGATGCCCCACAGCGCAACCGCCGCGCGGTTGCGGTCGCGGCCGATCATCTCGGCCAGCATCGCTTCCATCTTGCCGCGCATGTCCGCATCGGCGAAGTCGATGCCCTGGTAGACCGGAATTTCCTGCCACAGCAGCAGCCCCATGCGGTCGGCCAGGCGCACCAGGTGTTCGCTGTAGGGATAGTGCGCCAGACGGATGAAGTTGGCGCCCAGTTGCCTGGCCTGTTCCAGCAGCCGCTGCGCGTCTTCCTGCGAATGGGCGCGGCGGCTGTCGATCTCTTCGTGCAGATTGACCCCGCGCAGGAAGATGGGCTCGCCGTTGAGCAGTATCTCGTCGCCACGCACGGCAATGCTGCGGAAACCGATGTCTTCCTCCACCGCATCCTGCGGCGTGGATACCGCAACGCGGTACAGCCTGGGGTTCGTCGGCGACCATAGCGCGAAAGGCGCCTGGAACTGCAGCTTCGCCACACCATCGGCGCCGGCCTGCACGCGTACATCCACGTCCAGTTCGGCAATGCGCACGCGCACCGGTTGCCGCGGCGCGGTGCCGGCCAGCTTCACCCAGCCTTCGACCTGATTCAGTGAGCCTGGCGCCAGCTGGATGGCGTAGTCCTGGATGTAGGTCGCCGGGGTTTCCACCAGATCCACGTCGCGGGTCAACCCGCCGTAATTGAACCAGTCAAAGCCTTGCGCCGGAATGCCGTCGCGGCGACGCTCGTTGTTGACATGCACCATCAGGCGGTTTTCGCCGTCGCGCACCTTGTCGGTCAGTTCGAACTGGAACGGGGTGAAGCCGCCTTCGTGGCTGCCCAGCTTTTCGCCGTTGAGGAAGACATCGGCCTGATAGTTGGCGCCGCCGAAATGGACGAACAGGCGCCGCCCATTCTTGCTCGCGACGGTTCGGTCATAGTCGAACGCTTTGCGGTACCACACCGATCCTTCCAGCCAAGTCAGTTCCGGGCGCTGGGTATTGAAGTCGCCGGGTACGTCCAGGGTGAAGCTGTCGTCGAAACCGTACTCGTAGAAATCGTGCTTGCCGGTGGCGGTCTTGTCCTTCCACGCCGCCTTCCACTCGCCAATGCCCGAGCCGTAGGCATCCACCATGGCTTGCCAGGCACCGTTGAGGCTGCGCCGCTGGCGTGCCGGCACATTGGTCAGCGGCGCCGGAACCGCGGTAGCCGCCTCCACGACCGGAGCGGACGTGGTAGCGGCATCCTGCGGTCGAGCCGTGTATCCCTGCGCCTGCGCCAACAGCGGCGAGCACATCAAAAGAATGGCGGTGAACTTGCGAACGCAGCGCATGCCAGCCCCGTCAGGGAAGTTCAAGCCCACAGAATGCGTACTGATGTTATTTGGCTCCTTCATGGCTCAGCGCGGATCGCCATATACAATTCCTCGGCCGCCGGTGGCGAAGTACACCCTGCCATACAACCGCGGGTCCCCGGTGACGCTATAGATCTTGCCGAAGCGGTGCGCATCGTCATCGATGCACTGCCAACTGTTGCCGTCATCGTCAGAACGGAACAGGCCGGTCTTGCCCGCGACCTGGCCGAACAGATACAGCGTCGGCGTCGTGCTGCCCTGCCTGGGTTTGCCCAATCCCAGCGAGAAGGCGTTTTCGACGCTTGGCAGCCGCTCCAGATTGCCTGCCGACCAGCGCAGCAGGCCGCGCCAAGACGCGGTGAGATAGACCACGGCGCTGCGCTGCGGGTCGGGATGGAGCTCGGGGCGGAACCAGTCGCCGAATTCGCCGACCGCGCCCTGGACCTCCTTGAACTCGACGCCGCCGTTGCCGCTGACGTACAGCTTGCCGGTCGCGCCATCGAATCCGTAATAGATGCCTTCGTCGACGCGATCGGCTTCGATTACCGCGGTGCCCGGCACGCCTTTGACCTTCTGCCAACGCCCGCCGAAGTCGGCGGTGATCCAGGCGCCGGCGTTCTTCGGCTGCCAGATCACGCGCTTGCCGTCGGCGGCGATGGTGATGTGGCCGGCGCCCTCGCCTTCCGGCGGTTCGCTGGCGAACAGCTTCCAGTTCTTTCCGCCATCCAGCGAGTACGCTGCGCGCACCTCGTTATTGTTGCGATGGCGTACTGTGCCGCTGCGCACGATGATCGCCGGCGCCTGTCCGGCATAGGCGATGCTTTCGCCGTTTGTCAGCCGCGGCCCGGCAAACTGCAGCGGCGGCACGGCCAGGTCGTCATGGCGGAAACCATCGATGTCGCCGATTGCGCTGAGCAGATGCGCACCTTCCGGCGGGCTGATCAAGTCCAGCGGGACGGTTTCTTCCAGGTAAGTGTTCTTGAACCACCACTGCACGCGCGACGTGCCGTCATCGAACGCGGTCAGATTGCGTGAGGCCCAGATGCCGTAGCCGGTGACGAACATCGCTTCATCGGAATTGAACGGGTCGATTTCGATATCGGCCATCCAGTGCGGCGTGTGATCCGCCGTCCACGCCGAGATGCTGTGGTCGAAGTACGAACGTGCGAACAGCGGCTGCCAGCTGGCGCCGCCATCGGTGCTGCGGAAGATGTCGTCGTGTGGGCCGTAACGGGTGAATGTGCTGGCCAGCAGAACCTGCGGATTCTGCGGATCCACCGTCACCGCACCCCAACCGAAACCATCGCCCTCGGTGTCGGTGGATTGCGGCGCCGGCGTGATGTCGGTCCAGGCGCCGGTGGTGGGAACGAACTTCCACACCGCGCCGTCGCTCATCTTGTCCGGACCCGGCAAGTCGGCATAGCTCAAGTAGTAGGTACCGTCGCTGCCGCGAGCCATATGGTTGGGGCGCAGCCCAACCGGCTGTCCCTCCACCGCTTTCCAGCTGCGGCCGGCATCTTCGGAGACGTAGAGACTGGTTTCCTGCGTGGAAACGCCGGCATAGATGCGCGGCGTCGGCGCACCCGGCTGGCCGCTGACCGGATCGAATTCGACGAAGACGATGCCGATCCGCTGCTCGCCGTTCCAGCCCGGGACGCCCGCCGCGGACGAAGACGCGATGGCGGGAAAACTCTTCATTTTCGACCAGCGTGCGCCGTGGTCTTCGCTACGCCACAAACCATCGCGGCGGGTGCCGAACAGCAGCACGCGGCCATCATTGGGATCCACCGCCAACCGTTCGCCATTGCCGCGCGAAAGCTCGTTGCCGCCCAGCTTGAACGGCAGATCGGTGCGCTGGAATGTGGCGCCGCGATCCTGCGAGCGCAGAATGGCGCCGTTGCCGACCTTGGGATTGGTATAGGTGCCGGCGGCCAGATACACGCGCGAAGTATCGGATGGATCGATGGCCAAGCTCTCGATACCGGTCAGATTGACGTCCTCGACGCCGATCCAGTCGGTCAGCGCCACCCAGCGCTTGCCCGCATCGTCCCAGCGATAGGCTCCGCCCACATCGGTGCGCGCATAAGCCAGCCCGCGTTCGCCCGGGTGATAGGTCAGCCCGGTGACGAAACCGCCGCCGCCGATGGCCACGTTCTGCCAGCGGTAAGGCGCATCCGCCGCACCCGCCAATGGCGCCGCACACCCCAACAATACAAGCAGAACCGGTCGCAAGCGCCACCTCATCTGCGCACCAAAGGAAACCATCCTGTTGGTCGAAGCGCGTGAAGCAGAAGCGGAAATCAGCGACATCGGCAAACGGTCTCCATCAGGCGTGGTAACAACGGAAGCGACGAACCGGGCGAAGAAGCCACCCGCCTGCGCCCATGCGAGGGAGAGACTGCGCGGACAGAGGCGGGTGGACATGCCGGATGCCTGCTGCGCCGACCATCGCCCAAGACGCATTGGCATCCCTACTTCGGAAGCATCGGCGCCCCTTCCCGATGGCTGGAACAGTGCGAGTAGTTCCTGGCGCAGAAACGCAGCATGCGAAGCAAAACGAAACTCAGTTCAACCGCAGGATAGGCGGCCGAGCCATTCCATACCAATGAAATATTCGCCGCGATCTATACCTCTACCGAATGATGCAACGCACCATGTTAGTGGGAATCCGTGGATTGCAGGGTTTGCCGTGCAAAGACAACATCGACAGCGGTGAATCGTGCTGCGGCAGTCAAACTCTGATCAGCAGCGGAGCACCCGGCAAAGAAAAGGGGAGGGGTTGTGCCTCCCCTCCCCTTGCAACCATATCGCGCTTAGAACGTGACGCGGAGCGTCGCAGCGTAGCGCCTGTCGTTGACGTACCAGGAGGTGACGCGACGGCCGGCGCCGTTCTGGTCCATGATGGTGCGCTGCTCGGCGTTGTTGATATTGTTCACTTCCAGGCCGAGCGAGATCTTGTCATTGAACTTGTAGAAGATCGAACCGTCCAGCTGGCCGAAGGCATCGCTGTACACCGGTAGCTTCCAGGCGATGCCGCCGTCGCCGCCGTTGTAGCCATTGGGTCCGATCGACAGCAGGTACTCGCTGCGCCAGTTGTAGGCCAGACGGATCTGCCAAGGTCCCTTCTCGTAGAACGCAGCCACGTTGTAGGAGTTCTTGGACAGGCCATCGGCCGGCAGGTCGCCGAATGTCGAGCCATCGGTGTCGACCGGCTGCGTATCCAGATTGTTCGGCACCTTGGTGGAGCTGTCGATGTAGGTGTAGTTGGCCGACATGCCGAATCCGTCGAACGGAGCCGGCAGGAAGTCGAAGAACTGGGTCCAGCCGATCTCCGCACCTTGGACGCGTGCCGTACCGACGTTCACCGGGCGCGTGATCAGGTATTCGTATTCGTTGCCGTCGGCGCCCGGATAGGTAACGAACTGCGACTGGCGACGGAAGTAGTCCTTGATGTCCTTGCGGAAGAAGTTGACCCAGGCCATGCCGCCCTTGTCCGGATCGAAATACCACTCCAGCGACAGATCGAACTGGTTGGCCTTCATCGGCTCCAGGTACGGGTTGTCGTAGGAACTGCCGGTCAGATCCAGATCGGTGACCGGCAGCGTCTGGATGGGGTCATCCGGACCCGGCTGCTCAATGCCAGTCTTCGGGCTGGCGTTCAGTACCTGATAGGCCTGCATGTCGCTGAACGCCGGACGGGCGATGGCCTTGGACGCGGCGAAACGCAGGATGACGTTATCGATCGGTTCCCAGCGCATATTCAGGCTTGGCAGGACGTCTGTATAGGAGTTGCTGGCCTTGACGGGCTCCGATTCGCCTGCACCCAGGTAGGGCGCATAGGCAACATTCGGGTAGATCAGATAACCGCTGGCGGCGTTTTCGGTGCGCACCACGCGCACGCCGATGTTGCCGTCCAGACGTGCATTGTCCAATCCGAAATTCAGCATCGCATAGGCGCCCCGGGTCGTTTCGCTCTGGATGTTGGTGTGCTGCTCATCCAGTTCCGTGGTCGAGTAAGAGATGCAGCAGGCGTAATACGGGGCAGCGGCATCGTGGATGGCCTGGTAGCTGCCCGGAAAACCAAGTGCCGTCGCCAGCACCGGCGCATAGAAGCCCCCCGGCGTGTTGGCGTCGCCGCGATAGAAGTTGTTGAACGTATTCAGGTGCACCAGGCTGGAATTGATTTCGCTGTTGAGGTCCAGCGGTGGCATCCCATTGGTCAGCGCCCATCCCTGCATCCAGGTCTGGAACACCGGCTTCCAGTTATAGCCGGTATCGATGCTGGTGGCATCGCGTTCGGTCACGCGCACGCCGAACTTGACCGCCTTGATAAAGCCGTTGTCGAAGCTGTGCTTGAGGTCGGCGCGCCAGGTCAACTGCTCGGCTTCGTTGTCGTCCCGATGGTCCATCGTGAAACCCCAATAGTAATTGTTGGGGTTACCGGTGAACTGCTCGTCGACGCCGATCGACGGCCTGCCGCCCCTGAGGTCGACATCGATATACGGCACGTTGACGCCCAATGACACCGTGGAATCCAGGACGTTGGTGGTGGCCTTGATGTACTGGAAGTCGGTGGTCAGTTCGGTGGCTTCGCTGAGCGACCACTTCAGGCCCAGCGAGAAATCGGTGGTCTTGGATTTGCGGTGGGAGGCGCGGATATCCGTGCCCATCGGAACGCCACCGGGCTGGGTGAGCCGGCCGGAGCGGAACACGTTGCCGTCCAGCTCATAGGGCTGGCTGGTGTCGAGCCCTACCGCAAGTGGATCGTTCGAGACGAAGATGGCATCCTCGTTCCAGAGTTCGTCGTATCTGCTCTGGAAGGCGGTGGCGTAGAGTTCGACGTCGTCGCTGGGGCGCCACTGCAGGGCCACGTAGGCGCCTTGGCGCTCGCGTTCGTATTCCAAGGTGCGCCAGTCGGCGCCGCGCGGCAGCCACAGGTTCTCGTTGGTGCCGTCGCCGTTGAGATCGGTATTGCTGTTGTTGAAGAACGGGCGCACGAACATGCCGTCGGTGCGGGTGGCCAGCTCCGAGTGCGTGATATCGACCAGCAAGCCGACCTTGCCGGCGCCGGTGTCCCAGGTATTGCTGTACAGCGCGGAAGCGGTAGGCTTCCATTTCTCGGAGAAGTCGCCGTAGTTCCCGCTGAGGCTGCCGCTGATGCGCTGGCCATCGAAATCGAACGGCATGAAGGTGCGCAGATCCACGCTGCCGCCCAGACCGCCCTCGATCATGTCGGCCTTCTGGTTCTTGTAGACGTCCACGCCGGCCATCAGTTCGGCTGGCACGTCGGCGAAGCTCAGGGCGCGGCCACCGGAGGCGGAGAAGCTGTCGCGGCCGTTGAGTTCGGACCGGACCTGGGTCAAGCCACGCACCTGCACGCCGCCGCCTTCAGCTGAGAAGTGTTCCGGATCGCCCACCGACAGGAAGCGGTCGATGGTTACGCCGGGGATGCGCGACAGCGTTTCGGTGATGCTGCGGTCGGGCAGCGCGCCGATGTCCAGCGCGGTAACCGAGTCGACGAAGGTGTCGGAGTCGCGCTTGATATCCTGGGCGCGGTAAACCGAACCGCGGATGCCGGTGACGACGACCGTCTGCAGCTCGGTGGTGGCCTTCTCTCCCTCTTCTTCCGAAGGCGCGGCCTGTTGCGCATAGGCCGGCGCCGACAGCATCAGGGCGACGCCCAGCGCCAGCGCAGTGGGTTGCAGCTTGTGGCCGTTGTGACGACCCGCACGATGGACCGCCGCGCGGCGGCTCTGACGCGATGACATGGTTGTTCCCTCCCAGGACTCAAACGATGACTGAATTATGTTGTGCGGACCGTGTGCGTCTACGCGCAGCGACAGTCCATTGGGTTCAACTGGTGTTGGTTTTCGCTTCCGGCGTGCGGATGGCCGGTTTTCCGCCGGTACCGCCGCCACTGCCCCGATGGGCCATCTGACTGTCCTGCCTGTCGTGTCAGAGGTCACAAAACCGTCAAGCAACGACTTCGTGCGCAGCATAGGCATGGCATGCCATGCCATACCAATGAAATATTGGTCGACTTCTATACCTGTTTTGGAATAGGTGGGCCGAGTCGGCCGGCCTGTGGCGGGCTAGGCCGGGCCATCAATGGGGGGTGCCGCCGTTTTCAGTAGCGCCGGGGAAGTCACCGGCCCGACGGCTCCGGATACAACCGACGGGCGGTCGTTCGCAGGGCATCCAGCACCCGCTCGGCACCCGGCGACAGCAGTTGGTCGCGACGGCGGATGATGCCGAACGATTCCATGCGCACGCCCAGATCGATGGCGACCACGTTCATCTGCGCGGTCTGCAGGTATGGAGCTACCGATTCGGCCGGCAGTGCGGCCAACAGGTCGCTATGGCGCAGCAGGTGGATGATCACCGGCAGCGAGGCGGTCTCAACGATGTTCTGCGGCGGCGACAGTCCGTATTCCAGGAACATCGAATCCAGCCGCGCACGCAGCACGCTGGCCGCAGGCGGCATGATCCAGCCGTATTCCAGTAGGTCCGCATGGCTCACCTGGCTGCGCCCGGCCAGCGGATGGCCGGCGCGCACGATGACCGAGTGCGGCTCGTCCGCCAGCGGCTCGAACTGCAGTTCGCCGGCGCCTTCCGGGCCGATGATGCGGCCGATGACGATGTCCAGTTGCCCATCCAGCAGCTTGGCCACCAGCGGCCGGCTGTAGTCCATTTCCACCCGGATCAGGATGCCGGGAAAATCCCGTTTGATCGCGGCAATCGCCTGCGGCACCAGATTGGTGCCGGGATTGACCACGGTGCCGATGGCGGCCTGGCCGGTCAGCCCGCTGCGCAGCGATGCGATCTCGTCGTAGCCGCGGCCGATCTCCGACAGCGCCGAACGCGCCCGGCGGATCAGCACCTGCCCGTACCAGGTCGGCTCCACGCCGCGGGCGTGGCGGTCGAACAGCGGCACTCCCAGCAGGCTCTCCATCTCGGCCAGCAGCTTGGATGCCGCCGGCTGGGTCATGTTGGCGGCTTCGGCCGCGCGCAGCACCGAACGTTGTTCGTACAGGTGCAGCAGCAACAGCAAGTGACGGGTTTTCAACCGCGACGCGTTGAACCAGCTGGTGCTCGGTTGGACCATACGGCGACCTTCCCTTCCTCGATTGCAGTGCTGTGCCGTTCAAGTATTCGCACGAGGAATAGCATATGACGAAAATTTCATTTGTCGAATATATATTTGCGAGCAAGGCTATTGGGGTGTAATGCCAGTTCCGCGAGGAAGCGCCGGTGCAGATTCCGGCGCCCGACCGGCCTGGAAAAACGCACCGCCAGCACACCCGTGTACGACTGTCCTGCACAAGGAGGGCGGCGGCCAATGTCGTTCAAGTGCATGTCCTGCCTGGAGGAGGGTCCATGGCGTATTTCATCGGCATCGTCGAAGCCGCCGGCTGCCTGCCGGCGCACCCACTGCGCCTGCCCGCATCCCACCGCAGCGTTGGGGCTGGCCGAACACCGGCATCCGGCGGCTGGCGCACGCCGGCGGCGGCATTGCGGCCGGTCCGCCCATGACGGATGACGCTACCCTGGCCACGCCGACATTCCGGTTGCCGCTGATCGCCATCCTGCGCGGCATTGGCCCGCAGGAAACATTGGCGCATGTGCAGGCGCTGATCGAGGAAGGCTACGACGCCATCGAGATTCCGCTCAATTCGCCGGACTGGGCGCGCAGCATCGGCGATGCGGTAAAGGCGTTCGGCGAACGCGCCTGGATCGGCGGCGGCACCGTATTGACACCGGTTGATGTCGACGCCCTGACGGATCTGGGCGCGCGTTTCATCGTCACCCCCAACACCGATCCGCTGGTCATCGCGCATGCGCGGCGGCGCGGCCTGCAGGTCGTGGCCGGTTTTGCCACTGCCAGCGAAGCCTTTGCCGCCATTGCCGCCGGCGCGCAGATGCTCAAGCTGTTTCCCGCTTCCACTTACGGGACCGGCCATGTACGCGCACTGCGCGCGGTATTGCCGTCCCTTCCCTTGTTCGTCGTCGGTGGCGTCAGCGCCAGCGCGCTGTCCGGCTACCTCTCGGCCGGCAGCTGCGGCGCCGGCATCGGCGGCGAACTCTACAAACCAGGTCAGCCGGTCGAGCGCACGCGGGAAAACGCGCGCGCCTTCCGGCAAGCCTATCTGGATACCCTGTCATGAAGATTGTGCGCCTCAGCACTTACCACGCCGCGCCGCGCTGGCTGTTCCTCAAGGTCGAGACCGACGAGGGCATCACCGGCTGGGGCGAACCGGTCATCGAGGGCCGTGCGCAGACCGTGGAAGCGGCCGTGCACGAGCTGTCCGACTACCTGATCGGCCAGGATCCGTCGCGCATCAACGACCTCTGGCAGACCCTGTACCGCGGCGGCTTCTATCGCGGCGGCGCGGTGCTGATGAGCGCCATCGCCGGCATCGACCAGGCCCTGTGGGACATCAAGGGCAAGGCGCTGGGCGTGCCGGTGTACGAACTGCTGGGCGGCAAGGTGCGCGACCGCATGAAGACCTACCGCTGGGTCGGCGGCGACCGGCCCGCCGACATCATCGCGCAGATCCACGAACTGAAGGCGCTGGGTTTCGACACCTTCAAGTTCAACGGCACCGAAGAGCTGCGCCTGATCGACAACGCCGCCGCCATCGATGCGGCGGTGGCCAAGGTCGCCGAGATCCGCGGCGCGTTCGCCAACGATGTCAGCTTCGGCATCGATTTCCACGGCCGCGTCAGCGTGCCGATGGCGCGCGTGCTGCTGCGCGAACTGGAGCCGTACCGGCCGCTGTTCGTCGAAGAGCCGGTGCTGCCGGAACAATCCGAGTACTACCGCCGGCTGGCCGATTCGACCTCGATTCCGTTGGCGGCCGGCGAGCGCATGTACTCGCGCTTCGAGTTCAAGCAGGTGCTGGCCGATGGCGGCCTGTCGATCCTGCAGCCGGATCTTTCGCATGCCGGCGGCATCACCGAATGCTTCAAGATTGCGGCGATGGCCGAAGCCTACGACGTCGGCTTTGCGCCGCACTGCCCGCTGGGCCCGGTGGCGCTGGCGGCCTGTCTGCAGGTCGACTTCGTCGCCCACAATGCGGTGCTGCAGGAACAGAGCATCGGCATCCACTACAACAACGGCGCGGATCTGCTGGATTACGTGCTGAACAAGGAGGATTTCCGCTGCGACAACGGCGACATCGCCGCATTGCCCAAGCCGGGACTGGGCGTGGAAATGGACGAGCAGAGGCTGCTGGAAGCCAGCCGCCATCCCCCGGCCTGGCGCAATCCGCTGTGGCGCCACGCCGATGGCAGCATTGCCGAGTGGTGAGCCGGTGAGCCGCCTCGACGAAAGCGGCTCCGCGCTGGCCACGCTGGCCATCGACAGCCGCTGCGTGCTGGCCGAATGCGTGCTGTGGTGCGAGCGCCGCCAGACGCTGTTCTGGACCGATATCGATGCCGCGCAGCTGTGGATGCATACGCCCGGCAGCGGCGTAACCCGGCAGTGGTCGCTGCCTGAAAAACTGGGCAGCCTGGCGCTGTGCGACGACGGCCGGTTGCTGCTGGCGCTGGCCAAACGGCTGGCGCTGGCGGACGTGGACGGCGCGACGGACTCGCTGCCGCTGCAGTACCTGGCCGATATCGAACCGGATCTGGCCCATACCCGCAGCAACGACGGCCGCTGCGACCGCGACGGCAATTTCGTCTTCGGCACCAAGAGCGAGCGCTCCGATCGGGCGCCGGCGGGATCGTTCTACCAGTTTTCCACGCGACACGGCCTGCGCCGCCTGCCGCTGCCGCACGCCGTCATCCCCAACTCGATCTGCTTCAGCATTGACGGCCGGACGATGTACTACTGCGACTCGGTGCAGCCGGCGATCTTCCGCTGCAACTACGACGCGGCCGGCGCCGGCGTTTCCGACGCGCGCGTCCTTGTCGCGCTGGAGCACCCGGATGGCTCGCCGGACGGTTCCATCATCGACGCCGAAGGCTGCCTGTGGAACGCGCAATGGGGCGCCGGCCAGGTGGTGCGCTACCGCCCCGACGGCAGTACCGACCGCGTGGTCGCGGTTCCGGTGAAAAATCCTTCCTGCTGCGCGATTGGCGGCGATGCGATGGACCGGCTCTACATCAGCAGCGCGCGCGCGGAACTGGAAGCCGATGAGCTGGCGGCCATGCCGGCTTCCGGCGGCATCTTCCAATGGCCGCTTGGGCGCGCGCTCGGGCTGCCGGAAAGCAGGTTCCTGACCGCATGATTGCCGTCGACTGGGGCACCAGCAGCCTGCGCGTCTACCGGCTCGATGCCGGCGGCGCGGTTATCGCCCAGCGCCGCGCCGACCTCGGTATCGCCGCCTGCCAGGGGCAGTTCGCCGCCACCCTGCTGGCGCAGATCGAAGGTTGGGACGATCCGTGCATCGTCCTGTCCGGCATGGTCGGCAGCCGCCAGGGCTGGATGGAGGTGCCCTACGTCGATTGCCCCGCCGACGCGGCAACGCTGGCCGCGGGCGTGGTAAGCCTGCAGCCGCCGGAACTGCCGGGCCGCACGCTTTGGTTCGTCCCCGGCGTTGCCGACCGCAGCAACAGCCAGACGCCCGACGTGATGCGCGGCGAGGAAGCCCAGATCTGCGCGCTGATCGAAGCGCTCAATCACGGCAGCCACATGATCTGCCTGCCCGGCACCCACAGCAAATGGGTCACCGTAAACCAGGGCCGCATCGACGGCATCAGCACCGCCATGACCGGCGAGGTCTACGCGGTGATGCGCCAGCACAGCCTGTTGGGCAGGTCGATGAACCAGGAGGAGACGCGCTTTGACGCCTTCGCCTTCGATGCCGGCCTGCGCCGCAGCGGCATGGCGGGCGGGTTGCTGCACCATCTGTTCGGCGTGCGGACGGCCGCATTGTTTGACCAGCTCTCGGCCAGCGAATTGCCGTCGTATCTGTCCGGCCTGCTGATAGGCCATGAAATCCGCGCCTCGGACCTGTTCCAGCGGGTGCCGCGGCCGGTGCAGGTGCACCTGATCGGCAGCGACCGGCTGTTGTCGGCGTATGCGCATGCGCTGGTCTCGCTGGGCGTTGGCGTGCAACGGCACTCCGAACAACTGGCCGCCACCGGCATCCATCGCATCGCGCGACAGCGCGGGCTGATCGACTGAAACAGGACGCAGCTGGCGCTGCGTTCCCCTCTCCCGCAAGAGGAGAGGGCACACGCGCAGCGGGTGGGAGAGGGGCGGGCGCAGCGCGTGCTTTCCGTGTTGCCTGATGCACGCCTCCTTTCCCGCGCCTTTCGATAGCCGAAGTCTCCCGGATCGCCTCAGGGCGAAACCGCGCGCCGCCCCAGCGCCGGATCATCGGTGAAGAATCCGTCGATGCCGGCGGCCACATAGGCGCGGATTTCGGCAATCGAAGCGGCCGGGTTGCGGGTAGCGGGCTTGTCGTCCGTCCACAGCGCGCGCGGCAAAAACGCCTGCTCCGGGCGAAAGGTGTACGCCATCACCTGCAGGCCGGCGGCATGCGCATCGCGCACCAGATCGGTCGGTGCGCCCAGCCGGCCTTCGCCGTCAAGCGGGATGACCAAGCGCGCATCGGGCCCGATGATGCTGGCGTACCCGGCAATCCGCTGCAGCCCCGCCGGCGTCAGCATCTGCCCGTAACTCGGGGCATCGCTGTCGTCCATCGCATCCGCCGGCTTACCGCCGGGCTCATCGATCAGCTGCAGCAGGCGGATATTGGAATGCGCATCGGCCATGCGCTCATGCAGGTAGCGCAGATTGCCGCTTTCGAACGACTGGAGCACCACCGGCGCGCGACGCGTGTAGTCGTGCGCCGCCAGCTCCTGCAGCAGGCGGTCTTCCATCGCCAGTCCGAGCTGGCGGAAATGGGTCGAATGCTTGATCTCCGGGATTAGGCCGATGACCCGGCCGCGCCGTGCGGATTCGTCGGCCAGCAACCGGATGATCTCCGCCAGCGTGGGAATCTCGAACCGGCCATCGTAGGCGGTGCTGCGCAGCTGCGGCAGACGTTCGCGTGCGCGCAGCGTCTTCAGTTCGGCCAGGGTGAAGTCCTCGCTGAACCAGCCTTCCTGCGTCTTGCCGTCGATGGTCGCGCTGCGCCGGCGGCCGGCGAATTCCGGGTGCTGCGCGACATCGGTGGTGCCGCCGATCTCGTTCTCGTGGCGCGCCACCAGCACGCCATCGCGGGTGGACACCAGATCCGGCTCTATGTAATCCGCGCCGTCCTCGATCGCCTGCAGATAGGCGGCCAGTGTGTGCTCCGGGCGCAGCGCGCTGGCGCCACGATGGGCGATGACCAGCACCTGGGGCTGGGCAGAAGGATGGACGGTGTCCGCGGCGATAGGCATGGCCATCACGATAGCAGCGGCCAGGACGATGATGCGAAGCAGGAACATGAAGATCTCCGGACGCCGATTCCGCAACCACGACAACCATCGCTCAGATAGCGCAAAGCCCGGCAGGCAACCGGGCTTGGCGCACAACGTGGGAGGAGAGAGGCCGCGTTGCTGCGATGATTCTCCGCTCCGATTGTTGCCCTGGCATGACAGGTGCTGCGGCAACAGGACCGCAAGACGTAAAGACCGGGGCGCTGCTGACCGGAAATTTCGACTTGCGGCGCGCAGCGATGAATACTGCTCAGGCCCGCAGAATCGCATTGCCCATGGGCGCAGCGTCAGCCGCGGCCATCAGCGGTGGCGTTGCGGCAGAAGACGTTCCCCGCACAATCATCGGCGCGGCCCGGTACGGGAATGAAGTGCCTGTTGGTCGCGGACAGCCGCGGCCGCGCCCGGCGGCGGCATCGTCAATGCGCTGGCTTGGCAAACACCTGCACCTCGCTGAGCATGGCCGGGTGCTCGGGCGTGACGGCGGGGAAGCGGATGCGCAGGAAGGCCGCCGTCTTCCCGCCCTCGAACAGCGCGATCTCGTGTTTCTTGCGCCCGCCCTTGGCTTCGGCCACCTGTTGCCAGTCGCTGGCGTCCTTGCTGATCTCGACAACGAAATCCGGCCCTCGGTCGTCGGGCATCGTCACCGACAGCCAATGCAGCGCGTACACGTTCTCCAGATGGACAAGCCAGTAGGCTGGGCCGTCCTTGGCGCTGGCCCGCCACCATGTGCCGTCCTGGCCATCGTTGGCCAAGGGCGCGGCATGGCCGGGCTCGGCGCCGCTGGTCGCGGTGGGCCGGCTGTTGGTCACGTTGATCGGGTCGCCCGCAAGCGCCTTGCGGGTGATCGGCGGGTAGCTGATGACCGCCTGGTCCGGAGCCAGCGGCGAGACGCCTGGCACGAAGGGATCCGGCCCCGTCGTCGTGATCGTGATGCGCGCCGGCTTCAGGCCCGGCGAGGTGGCTTCGATCACGCTTTCGCCGGCAAAGTAGGATCGGAACGTGATCGCGGCCTGGCCGTCGCGGATGGCGACCATGGACGTGTTGCTGAAGCGGATCCTGCGGCCGGTGGGAAATTTGCCCGGACCGCTGACGATGGTCAGGGTCACGTCGGGCGAGTTGCTCAGCGCCCTGCCCGCCTCGTCCTGCACGGTCACCACCAGATGCGCATCGTCCAGTCCCTGGGTGCCGCGGATCCGCGTCTGGCTGGCGGCCAGGTGCAACTGCGCCGGCTTGCCTTCCACCGGCCAGGTCGGCGGCGCAATGCCGCGGTAGTGCTCGCGGTACCAGTGGTACTGGCGCTTGGGCAGGCGGAAGTAGTCGATGAAGCCCATCGAACCGAACTCGACCGAGGCAATGGAGCCATGGTCGAAAGCGCACCACAGCGCCTCGCCCGAGCGCCAGGGGTAGCGCCACGAATAGGGTTTGCCGCTGGCCTTCTGATCCGGAGTTTCGGGCATGAGACCGAAGCCGGGCTCGTAGGCGCCGGGGCGGTCGACCATGGTCGAGCCGTACTCCGACACCATCGATGGAATGCCGGGGTCCAGGAACAACGTGGCGCCGTCGCCGTTGTAGCCGGCCACATCGCCCAGCTTGTCTATTTCGCCACGCTGCGCGCCGCCGATGGCCACCGGCCGCGTCGGGTCGAGCTGGCGCATGAAGTCCGCCTGCCGCTTGAGGAAATCGCGCATCGGCGCCATCGCCTCGCCCACGGTGAAGAACGGCTCGTTGCTGGCGCTCCAGATGACGATGGATGGATGGTTGCGGTGGATGCGGATCATCTCCGCCGTCTGCTGCAGCACGCTGGCCTCGAACTCGGGCCGGTCGGCCGGGTCGGGCGGGTAGGCACTGGACAGCCAGCTGCCGTCGGCGCCGAAGCCGCCAATGCCCCAGAACGGCGCTTCCGACCAGAACAGCAGGCCGATCTCGTCGGTGGCCTTGGAGAACGCAGGCGAGTGCGGGTAGTGCGAGCCGCGGATGAAGTTGAAGCCGGCGTCCTTGATCATCTGCACGTCGCGCCGCGCCGCGCCGTCGGTCACGCCGTCGCCCCAGCCGGCATGGTCCTGGTGCACGTTGGCGCCGATCATGTACAGGTGCCTGCCGTTTAGGAAGAAGCCCCGGTCGGCGGTGAATTCGATGGTGCGGATACCGAACGGCGTCCGGTAGCGATCGACCGGCTTGCCGTCCACGTGCAGGCGGCTCACCAGCGTGTAGAGGTAGGGCCGGTCGGGCGACCACAGCCGCGGCCTGGCGATTTCGGGAAGCGTTTGCTCGTAGATCACGGTGCCAGCGGCCGGCACTACGCGCTCGCTGCGCTGCACCGCGACCCGCTTGCCGTCGGCGTCGAGCACTTCGGAAACCAGTTCCACCGTCACCGGCGCACCGGCGCGGTCGTTCCTCACCTCGGTCTGCACGCGCACCGTGGCGCGTTCGTCGGACACCTGCGGCGTGGTCACGAAGGTGCCGTACCAGGCCACATGTACGGGATCGGTGACGACCAGGCGCACATTGCGGTAGATGCCGCCGGAGAACACATGCTCGCCGGCGCGCGGCGCCACACGGGCGTTCCACTCGTTGTTGACGTGCACGGCCAGCAGGTTGTCGCCTGCCTTCACGTAGGGAGTGATGTCGACGCTGAAGCCGGTGTAGCCGCCGACGTGGCGGCCCGCCTTCTGTCCGTTGACCCAGACCGCGGCGTCCTGGAACACGCCGTCGAACTCCAGCGTGATGCGCTTGCCGATGGCGCTGGCCGGCACTTCCAATTGCTTGCGATACCAGCCATGACCGACATAGAAACCGGTGCCCAGGAAGTACGGCTCCGAGAACGAATGCGGCAGGTCCGCGCGGCGCCAGGCCGCCGTGTCGTGGTCCACCGCCTGCGCGCCCGCCGGGTTGCCGAGCGTGAAGCTCCAGTCGCGGTTGATCACCTCGCTGCTGCGCGGATCCGCGCAGGCAAGGTTGGCGAGAAGGCTGATGCACACAGCCATCGCAAGCTGCAGAAAGTTCTTCATGCCGTTGGCCTGCCGCATCAGAGCACCGCCGCGATCCGCGCCATGATCGCGTCGTGCGCGGCGACCGTGATGCCGCCGGGAAAACGCTCGTGGCCGGCAATGATGTTGCCATCGGCATCACGGCTCTTCTGCCAGCGGTCGCCGATGACGATGTACCGATAGCCGGCGTCGTTCATGCCGGAAGCGGCCATCGCATCGGCTTGCCGGCGCGCCGGCGTCTCGTCGATATCGCAGGCGTACTTATTCCACGAGTTCCAGCCGAAGTCAGGTGCCGCGGGATCGTCGTCGGCCTTGGCGAGGAAGAAGGCCCGGGTGCCGTGGCCGAGATCCTGCGCTGGATCCGAAGCATGGCCAAGGGCGAAGCGCCAGCCATCGTCGACGCGCGTACGCTGGCGCTGACTGTCCGCCGCCGCGGGGGCGCCGGCGATGAGGGTCGCGATCGCGAGCGCGGCGCTCAGCAGGAAGTGCTTGCTCATGGGAAGGCAGGAGATTGCAGGTGTTGAAGGCATCGGTGGGTCACTTTTCCAGCAGCTCCACGCCCAGCGCCTCCAGGCGCAGTTCGCCTTCCCAGCGCTGGCCACCGAGCACGCCCTTCATCGTGCCGTCGATCGGCACGTCCACCGGCGACCAGTTGGTGTTGACGTAGAGCGTGCGGCCCTCGACCGTGCGCGCGTACACGCCATCGGGCGTCTGCGGCCCCGGCTCGATGCCGACGCTGGCGTACAGCTGGCCCAGCAGCGGCCGCATGATCTGCGCTTGCGCCGTCGTGGCGACGTAGATCGCCCTGCCCTTGCCGAAGTTGTTGACCGTGATGGCCGGTGGGTTGCCGTCGAAGTTGCTGAAGCGCGCCAGCACCTGGGCGGTGGAGAGCTCCAGGACCTCGAAGTGGTCGACCGTGCTTTCGATCTCCTCGTCGCCCAGCTTGAACGTGCCGTTCCGGTCGTAGAACTCGTTGGTGCGCAGGCCGAAGACGTCGGTCAGGCCACCGGGCTTGGGTGTGGCGTACCACTGGTTGTTCTCGTCCACCTTGGCCGACTGCGCCGTCATGATCACCGTGCCGCCTTCGGCGACGAACTTGCGCACCGCCTCGGTCGAGGCCTTGTCCAGCAGGTACATGCCGGGCAGGATGATCAGCCGGTAGCGGCTCAGGTCTTCGTACGAGAGCTTGATGACGGCGACGTCGACGTTGTCCTTGAGCAGCGGCTCGAAGGCGCCATGGGCCTGCTTCAGATAGGGCGCCTTGATGTACTGGCGCACGGTGTTGGTGGGGCCGTTCGGGCTGGTGGCGTGCACGTTCTCGAACGAGTAGGCGATGGCCACCTTCGGCTCCACCTTGCGCGGGAAACCCAGCTTCTCCAGCTTGGCGTAGTCCCCGGCGATGCGTGCCCACTCGGCCAGCCGCCAGGATGGCCGGTCATCGTGGTCGATCAGGCCCCACAGCGCCTGCTCCTCGCCGCCGAGGTGGCTGTTGAAGGTCCAGGCAAGCGCCGCCTGGCCACCCATCAGCAGCACGAAGTGCGCCCACATGCGCGACCAGCCCTTGCTGCCGTACGAGCCCGCGCCACCGGCGGTGAACTCGTTGAACCAGGTGGGCGTCGCCATGCCGCCCTTGATGAGCGAGGCCTGCCAGCCACCGCTGACGGCGTCGCCGGCGTAGTAGCCCATGGCGCCGAACGTGGTGTGCTGGCGGTAGCTGCCCAGGAAGTCGAAGCCCTTGCGCGACGACCAGTCCCAGTAGTTCGACAGTACCGGTTTGTCAGGCGTGTTCTTGCGGCGCACCGCCTCCCGGTCGCTCAAAACGGCGAGGGTCATGTCGGACCAGAAGCGTCGCAGGTCCAGGTAGCGCTCGGCCGGGCCGGGGCCGTCGGCAAGGGGCAGGCGCACCTCGTCCCACTGGCCGATGCGGCGCGACCAGCGCTGCGTGGCCCAGGCCTTGTTCAGCGCATCGATGCTGCCGTAGCGCTGCTTCAGCCATTCGATGAAGCGCTCGCGGTCGGCCTCGGAATACGACATGAAGCCGTTGCCGATCTCGTTGTCGTAGCCCACGGCCAGCAGCGCCGGGTGCCTGGCGTAGCGCTTGGTGAGCGTGTCGGCCATGCGCGTGGCCAGGCGCCGGTAGTCCGGGTCGGCGGTGTTGTCCATGTAGCGCTCGGCCGGCGCCAGGCGCGTGCCGGCCTGGTTGACGATGTCCACGCCCGGGTACTTGTGGTGCAGCCACATCGGCGCCGGCTGGCCGGGGATGTCGAGGATGACCTGGATACCGGCGGCATGCACTTCGTCCATCACGGCGTCGAAATGCCTGAAGTCGAACTTGCCTTCCTCAGGCTCGAAGTAGTCCCACGCCAGGTCGCCCACGCGCACGACCTTGAAGCCGGACTGCTTCATCAGCGCGACGTCGTATTTGACCTGCGCCAGCGTGCGGTCCACCGGCTGGTAGTTCACGCCGGCGAACAGCTGGCCAGCGCCGGGCCAGTCGGTGCGGCCTTGCGGGCTTTGGGCGTCCTGGGCTATGGCGTCATAGGTCAGCGTGGCTGCGGCAAGGGCGCAGGCGGCGACGATGTTCCTGAGCTGGTTCATGGTGTATGCCTCGTCAGAGCACCGGCGTGATCCGCACCATGATCACGCCATGCGAGGCGACCGTGCCGCCGTAGCTGCCGCGCACGCCTTTCGAAACCTGCTTGTTCCACAGGTCCTTCACGTCAGCCGTCAGGCCGGCGGGCAGGTTGAGCTGGTCCCAGCTCACCTTCATTTCCGCCGGTGCGTCGCCGCGGTTGAACAACACCACCGCATGCTCGCCGCCCTTCAGCGGGCGCGCCCATATCTCCAGCTCGCCTTGCTTCCAGATGCGCCGCGCCTGCTGGCCCAACGGGTCCTGGTCGACGGCAATGACGTCGGCATTGGTGAGAATGCGGCGGGTGTCCGCGTCCATCGCCGACAGGTCGTTGCCGGCGATGAGCGGCGCCGCCAGCATCGCCCACAGCGAGAAATGCGATTCGTATTCGGTGGTCGTCATGCCACCGTTGCCGACCTCCAGCATGTCCGGGTCGTTCCAGGCGTTGGGCCCGGAATGGCGCCAGCGCTCGACCTGCAGGTCGAGGATGTTGGTCATGCCGAGCGAATAGTCCTTCTTGCCCTCCCATGCATCGAAGATGTCGCCGGTAGTGCGCCACAGGTGGCCCACCGGCTGCGCCCAGCGTTCGGGGTGGTTGTCGCCCCATTCGCATATCGACAGCACGATGTCGCGCCCGGACTCGCGCAGCGCCTTGGCCATGAGGGTGTAGGCGGCCTCGGCGTTGCGGGTGCCGGTGTAGCACCAGTCGTACTTCAGGTAGTCCACGCCCCACTTGGCGTACTGGCGCGCGTCCTGGAACTCGTGGCCGGCGCTGCCGGGGCGGCCGCCGCAGGTGAGCGCGCCGGCGTCGGAATAGAGGCCGAACTTCAAGCCTTTGCTGTGCACGTAGTCGGCCAGTGCCTTGATGCCGCTGGGGAAGCGCTCGGGGTCGGCGACGATGTTGCCGTCGGCATCGCGGCTCTTCTGCCAGCAGTCGTCGATGATGATGTACTGGTAGCCGGCGTCCTTCATGCCCGAAGCGGCCATCGCATCGGCCTGCCGGCGCACCAGCGCCTCGTCGATATCGCAGGCGTACTTGTTCCACGAATTCCAGCCCATCGGCGGCGTGGCCGCCAGGACCGGCTTGGGCGCGTCGAGCTTGAGCGTCTCGTGGGCATGGGCAGGCGCAGCGGCGGCCACGCCGGACAAGGCGATGACGTGTACAGCGCGTCGGATCAGGGAATGCATGACAGGTTCTCTGTAAGGAGTGGCTTGGAGGGAATGCGTGTCGGTTTGGCGTTCAGCGCGGCATGTCGTCGAGCGCCGAGTAATAGCCGTTCGTGAAACTGGCGATGACGTCGTCCTGGTTGTATGGCAGATGCTGGAGCAGCAACAACGCGACCGTGCGTTCCTGCGGGTCGATCTGCACGAAGGTCGTTGCCGCGCCTTCCCAGCCGAAGGCGCCGGGGGAGCCGAGCGTGAAGCCCTCGCCTGGGTCGGTCAGCACCCGCACGCCGAGACCGAAGCCCTGACCCGGGGCGCCGGAGGGATGCGGGTCGGCAAGGTGCTTTAGATGGTTGGAGGCCATCAACGCCACCGTCTTGCGGCCGAGGATGCGAACCCCGTCGAGCTGCCCGCCGTTGAGCAGCATCTGCGCGAAGCGCACATAATCGGCGGCCGTCGAATACAGACCGCCGCCGCCACTCAGGATGCCGTGGTCAGGCCCTGCTTCGATGGCGTTGGCCCATCCGCTCGGCACCAACCGGTCCTGGTTGTCGCGCTCGTAGACGGTCGCCAGGCGCGCGAGCTTGCCTGCCGGCACCCAGAAGCCGGTGTCGACCATGCCGAGGGGGGCGAAGATGCGCTCGCGCAGAAAGGCGTCCAGGCGCTGGCCCGAGGCCTTCTCGACGACCGCGCCCAGGATGTCGGTGCTGATGCCGTAGCGAAAGCGCGTGCCGGGCTGCTCGCTGAGCGGTACCGCCGCCAGGCGTGCGATGAAGTCGTCCAGATCGGCCGCCTCCCACAGCTTGGCGCGCTGCATCAGCGCCATCGGCAAGGCATCGGCGGACCAGCTCTCGTCGTAGTAATAGCCCGAGCTGTGCGTGAGCAGGTCGCGGATCGTGATCGAGCGCCGGGCGGGCTCCAGCCGCGGCGCGTCGGCGGTGCCGCCGACCACCACCTGCCTGTCCTTCAGCCCGGGCAGGTACTTCTCCACCGGATCGTCCAGCTTCAGGCGCCCGTCCTCGAGCAGGGTGAGGACGGCCACCGAGGTCACGATCTTGGACATCGAGAAGATGCGGACGATGGAGTCCTTCTCGAGCGGCTTCCGGCGGTCGATGTCCTGCCAGCCGTGCGCGCGCCAGTCGACGATCCTGCCGTCGCGCGCGATCAGCACGATGCAGCCGGAATACCGGCCGGCCGCGACCTCATCTTCGATGCGGCGGTGAAGCGCGTCCAGCCGCTGCGGCGAAAACCCGGCCGCTTTCGGCGCGACCGCCGGCAATGGCGCTGGCGCGGCGTCGCCGGCATGCACTGGGGTCAGGCACTGCAGCAGCAGGGCGCCGAGCACGGCCAGCGATGGGAACAGACGGCCAAAGGGGGGCGATGTCATTCAGGCTCCTCGATCCATCAACGAAAGCGGGTGCGCGGTGGCCGATGTCGCATGAGATCGCGGCTCAGCGCCCATACCGCCGCCCGGCCGACTCCAGCGGCCAGTCGTCGGTGCGCAACGGTGGCAGCGGCAGGCCGTCGCCGCCGACGACATTGGCCTCGCTCGGGTTGTTGACCCAGGCATAGCGCGCCGCCACAGGCGTCGGCACGGCGGGGCTGTGCAGCACGATGCGATCGCCGTCGAAGCGGCCTTGCGCCGACACCCAGCGGCGGTCGGCGCCGGCCAGGAGGAAGCCGCGCAGCGGCTCGCCGGCGCGGGCGGTGCGCAGGCCGCCGGCGGTGTCGCCGAAACGCAGGTGGATCTCGCCGTCCCGGGCCTCGTGACCCACAAGGCGTGGGCCGCCGGCCGGCGCGGCGCGCAGGCCGAACTGGTGCATCGCCAGCGCGGCCAGCCGATGGCCGAGGGTGCGCTTGTTGCGCGGATGGATGTCGACCTCATCGCCGACGTCGATCGCCGTGGCCATGCCCGTGTGCGGCAATGCCAGGGCCGCGGCCTGGCTTTCGCGCAGTTCGGCCCAGCCACCCGCGCCAGGGATGTTCTCGGCCAGTGGCAGCCAAGCCGCGAGCTGCACGAACAGGAAGGGCAGATCGGGGTCGCCGAACTGGCCGCGCCAGTCCTGGATCAGGCGCTGGAAACCATCGGCATAGGCGGCGGCGCGGCCTGAGTTCTCCTCGCCCTGATACCAGAGCACGCCGCGCACCGACAGGCCATGCAGCGGCGCGATCAGGCCGTTGTGGCCCAAGGTCGGCGCATCGTTGGCGGCGGGTCCCGCCGCGGCCTTTACCTGCTCGACGCGCGCGCGCCAGCTGCCGGCCAGGGAGACGGCGCCGGCCGCGGTATCCAGCCGCAGCGCGGCGGCCTCGCCGTGGATACCGCCGCCGCCGCCGCTGTCGGTCACACGCACGGCAATCCAGTTGGCGCCCTCGCGCAGCACGCCGGCGGGCAGCGCATAACGGCGCGGCTGCTCCCAGCCGCACTGGCCGCCGACGCGCTGGCCGTTGACCCAGGTCTCGTCGCAATCATCCACCTTGGCCAGGTGCAGTTCGGCCGCGCCGGCCGCTTGGGCGGCGCTCAGCTCAACCCGCTTGCGCATCCAGACCACGCCGTCAAGGTTGGCCAGACCCTGGCCTTCCCACTCGTGCAGCGCGTCGAGCTTCGGCCAGTTGCCGTCGATGTCTTCGGCGGCCGACCAACGGCTCGCGTCCACGCCCTGCAGTGGCAGGCCCGGCTGCCAGGTGGCCACGCGTTCTTGCAACTGCCGGCGCACCACGGCAGCGTAGGCCGCGTTGTCGGCCGACAGCGCACGCACCGCTGGCGCGAGGTCGGGGTCCTGCAGGGCGGCATCGCGGCGCACCCAGGTCTCCAGCATGGAGCCGCCCCAGGCGGTGTTGATGAGGCCGATGGGCACGCCCTGTACTGCCTGCATCTGGCGCGCGAAGTGGTAGCCGATGGCGCTGAACTCCCCTACCCGGCCGGGCTCGGCCACGACCCAGGGCGCGGGCGCGATCTCGGCCTCGGGCTTCACGCTGGCGCGATGCGGTACGCGCAGGTGGCGCAGCTGCGGGTTCTGCGGCGACGCGACCTCTTCAGGGCCGGTGTCGGTCTGCGCCAGCGGCCACTCCATGTTGGACTGGCCACCGAGCAGCCAGACGTCACCGATCAGCACGTCGCGCAGCTCAACGGTCTGGTCGCCCTTGACGCGCAGGCGGTGCGGGCCGCCGGCCGGTAGCGCGGCCAGTTGCACGTGCCAGCGGCCGTCGGCACCGACGCGTGTACTGGCCTTGCGGTCGGCCAGTTCCACGGTCAGCGTCTGGCCGGGCGTGGCCTGGCCCCACAGGCGCAGCGGGCGATCGCGCTGCAACACCATGTGCTCGCCGAACACGGGGGACAGGCGCACTTCGGCCTGGGCGGTGGCCGCCAGCAAAGCCAGCAACAGGGACAAGGCTGTTTTCTTCATGGTTTGTGGGTTTGGACGTGATGGGCCGGAGTGCAGTCAGGCGCCGCAGCGCGCCAGGCATGCACGGCGCTAGCCGTAGAGACAGTCATTTCGGCACGCTCACCACGACGATCGACTTCGGCGGCAGCTCCAGCGCCAGCGGCGTGCCGTCCGTTCCCGCTTGGTAGGGCGCCGGCACCAGCGCATCCGGCTGCGCGAAGGTGTTGTGCGCGTCCATCGCGCCGGCGGTCAGCACCCGGCCCTGGGCGACGCCGCTGAGGTTGGTCTGCACCCGCGCCGGCCGTTGCGGATCCAGGTTGACCAGCGCGAGCACCAGGCTGCCGTCGGCCGCACGCGCCGCCGAGACATCCACCGACGGCAGCTCGATGTCGCCCTCGCGCCAGCGCGGCGCCTGCAGTTCGGCCTTGAGCGGCGTTGCGCCGCGGAACGGCTTGTACAGATCGAAGGCGTGATAGGTGGGCGTGAGGGTCATGCGCGGACCGTCGGTCAGCGCCATGGCCTGCAGCACGTTGACCATCTGCGCGATGTTGGCCATCTTCACCCGCTCGGTATGGCGGTGGAACACGTTGAACGACAACGCGGCCACCAACGCGTCGCGCAGCGTGTTCTGCTGCTGCAGGAAGCCCGGATTGGATCCCGGCTCCGGATCGTGCCAGGTGCCCCACTCGTCCACGTAGAGCGCGACGCGCTTGTCCGGATCGTGCTTGTCCATGATGCCGACCGTGGTCACGATGCGCTTCTCGATGTCCATCGCCACCTGCAGCGCCTTGGCCCATTGGCCGGCGTCGAAACCGGTGGCGCCGCCCTTCTTCTCCCAGGTGCCGGCCACCGTGTAGTAGTGCAACGTCAGCGCGTCCATGTGCTTGGCCGACCGCGCCATCATCACCTCGGTCACGTGGTCGTCACCGGTGCCGTCGCCGGAGGCCGCGCGCACCACCGGCGCATGCAGGAAGGTCGCGTACTGGTTGTGCAGGTCGGCCTGGTACTCCGGCCGCATGTTGCCGCCGCAGCCCCAGCTCTCGTTGCCGACGCCGAAATACTTCACCTTCCACGGCTGGTCGCGGCCGTTGCGGCGGCGCTCCTGGGCCAGCGTGGACTGGCTGTCGGAGGTCATGTACTCCAGCCACTGCGCCATCGCCCGCGGCGGCATCGAGCCCATGTTGCCGGCAAGATAGGCCTCGCTGTCGAGCAGCTCGACCAGGTCCATGAACTCGTGCGTGCCGACGCGGTTGCTCTCGGGCACCTTGCCCCACCATTTGTTCAGCCGTACCGGCCGCTTGGCCGGATCGCCGATGCCGTCGCGCCAATCGTAGTCGTCGGCGAAGCAGCCGCCGGGCCAGCGCATCACCGGCACCTCGAGACGGCGCAGCGCCTCGACCAGATCGTTGCGCCAGCCGCGGGTGTTGGGGATCTTCGATTCCGGTCCCACCCACAGTCCGTCGTAGACGCCGGTACCCAGGTGCTCGACGAAGTGACCGTAGATCTCCGGCTCGATGCGGGCGCCGGCGGCGTCGGTCGCGACGGTCAGGCGCACTTGCGCGGGTTCGGCGGCGGTGGCCGCGGCGGTGCACACGGACAGTGCCAGGATTGCGGCATGCAGCAGTTTCGCTTTCATCTTCATCCTCATTGCGTCAGTCGTTCGTCGTCGTTTCGTCGGTGCTTTACGGGTCAACTCGCAGCGGGCGGGAGCCGAACCGGCCAGCGTCAGCCAGGCGCTTGCGAACGCCGCCGAAGCCGGCCTGGACCTTCCGGCGCACATGCCGGCCGGATCGTGGCGCGTTACTTCGCATATCGCGCCAGCAGCCGGATGTAGGCGGTCTGGTAGCCGGTGGAGTTCTCGGTGATCGGCCACGAGTTCAGCGGCCAGCCGTCGTTGAAATCCTTGTACGCCTTCTGCCCCGGTTGACCGTACGGCGGCGAGGGCCGGGCCGGGCCGCACCTGGGCGATATGCCAGGACAGCGTTCGTCCCAGTCGTACTGGGTACTGTTGGGACCGCCCACCAGGAAGCCCGGCGCGGGGCCGTACTGCGAATCGCGCACGCTGTCCCACGCGCTGCCGTCGGCGAACCACGAGTGGAAGAACTGGTCGACCGAGTTCTCCGCGCCCCAGGCGCCCATGTTGGACAGGTACACCTTGCCCAGCGGGTTGACGCCGTGCAGATAGTGCAAGTAGGCAGCGCCTGCGTCGGCGATCTCCGCGGGACTGTGCTGGCTCAGGCCGTACAGCCCCTGGTCGGCGAACATGCCGCCCAAGAGCGCCTTTATTCCGTTGCTGCCCCAATGGTAGGAGTCGAGGTGGGCGCGGTAAGGGTCGCGCCGATCCGCGACGGCGCCCCAGCCGGCATAGTCCGGGCGGTCCCACAACTCCGTGTAGCGGCTGCGGATAGCTTGCGCCACGTTGGCCGTCGCACCCGGCAGCGATGCGTAGTAAAGCAGCGGGCGGTTCACGCCGGTATCGTAGGGCGACAGCCACCACGACTTCATCATCGGCGTTTCGGTGTAGTTGCTGTCGACGTAGGTGCGGTAGGCCGCTTCGCCGGTCAATGCGTACAGATAGATCGCCGCCACCAGGCGCAACCGGGCGCGGCCCTCGTCGTTGGTTTCCTGCTGGCCTGCACCCAGGCCGGCGGTGCCGTGGGCCGCATCGTTGTTGTAGAAGAGCACGCTGGGATTGGCGATGGCCCAGTCCCAGGCCCGCTTTGCGCGCTGCCTGAGATCGGCAGCGTAGGTGTCGTAGGCCGGTTTGTTCAACGATGCATAGACCCGGGCGCCATAGGCGTAGGCCGCTGCGGAGGCCAGCGTCGCCGAGGTGCTCGCATTGCCGTACAGGCTCTGCCGGGTGGCGGCCGAAGGCCGGCCGCCGCCGTCGGCCGACGCCAGCCCCACGATGGACAGCACGGAGCCATCGCCGTTCTGCATCCGCACCAGCCAGTCCATGCCCCACTTCACCTCGTCCAGAATGTCGGGCACGCCGTTGCCGGATTCGGGAAGGTTGAAGTCGTCGGTCCACACCGATGGGTTCTCGGTGTAGGCGTGCAGCAGGTCGATGGCGTAGCTTGCGCCCCAGCTGGTGTACTTGTTGAGATCGCCGGCGTCGTACCAGCCGCCATGCAGATCGCGCTGGGTCGATGCATCGCCGGCCGCGTTGTAGCGGCGTGCCTGGGTGTCCTGCAGCGGGCCCATGTGGCTGGCGCCGTCGGCCCATTTGCTGCCCGCGTACTGCGCAAGCTTGGCGTGGCCGGCACGCTGGTAGAAGAAGGTGCGCACCGCCTGCACCAGCACCGGCCGGTAGACGTTGGCGCCGATTTCGAAGCGGGCCGAGCGGACGTTGCGCGCCGCATCCACCACCTGGTAGCTGCCGGGCGCGGTGACGGCGCTGAAGTCGAAGTGCCAGACGCTGTCGCCGGACGAGGCGTCGACCGCTCCGCTCTTCCAAGGCGTGGGCGAACCGCTGAACACAATGGTATTCGTCGCCGTATTGACCACCTGCAGCGTTGCGCTTGGAATGTACTGGTCCGCGCTGTCGAAGCCGTTCACCGGGTTGCGCAGCACGGCCACCTTCTTCAGGCCGGGCAGATAGCCGAACTGATCGACCACGATGAACGGACCGTTGCCCACGAGGCCGGTCAGCATCGGGGGGAGAGGGCCTGCCATGATTCGGGGCGTCGAGGTCGCCGGTTCCGCAGCGGCGGCTACGGGCGCTACCGCTGTTGCGGCCGCGGCTGCAGGTTTGGACTCGGCTGTGGGCGCTGACGACGGCGACGGGGTTCGGCCGCCACCTCCGCAGGCCGCCAGGCCGGCCACCATGGCCAGCAGAACGGACAGGGTTGCGGTATCCCTTGAATATCGTTGCGTCACTGTTTACTCCACATCGATGTCGGGCGATAAGGAAAACCTCGGACAGGCGATCCGGTGATGGTTTAGCACTGCACGCTTACAACTGCGACGGACTCCGCCGGCCACTCGAACGTCAGTGGCAGGCCGATGCATATGGCCACCGCAAAGCGGAAATGGCGGGTCGGTTCGCGTGTTCATAGCGGGCATCGCCCCGTTCACCTGCCGCGCTCGACTTTGAGCGACTCGCTGCGGAGCTGCACGGGTTTGGGCAGGCTCAGTCCGCTTACCTGCGGCGCCACCGGTGTTCCGTAGACGATGCCGCGCCCGACGGTGCTCATATAGACCACACCTTCGATGTTCATGTCGCCGACCACGAACTGCCCGTTGCCCGGGCCGCCGAACTGGTGGGCATCGTCGTTGATGCGGATCCAGTTCGCGCCCTGATTGGCCGACCGATACAGACCGCGCTTGCCGCCATCAACCGTTCCCCAAATGAACACGGTCGGGTAGCTTGCCCCGCTCATCGGCTTGCCGAAGCCCACCGCGCTGCAGTCGGTGACATTGGGCAGCTTGACGAAGGATGCACCAGAGTTGGTCGAACGGCTCAGCCCGCCCGAACGCAGCGCCACCCACACGTCACCCTCGCGGCCAGGGGCCGGGCGTATCAAGGTGGAACCACCGGCCGCGAGCGTGGCCGCCACGCCGAAGCTGGCACCGCCGTCGGTGCTGACGAGAACGACGCCGTTGCTGTTGTCGTAGGCATAGAACTTGTTCGCATTGACCGGATCGGCCACCGGGCGCAGGGCGTTCGTGCCCAGGCCGGTCACCGTGGTCCAGGTCGGACTCGCGCTGGCGAAGTTGGTCGAACGGTAGGTCGTCGTGGTGTCGCCGATCCGGATGCCGTGCAGCAGCGTGCCGCCGTTCGCCGAAAGGGCGACCACGCTGTCCCTGGTGTTGCTGCTGTCGCTCGGAAGCTTCGTCGACACTTCGGTCCAGGTAGCGCCTGTGTCGCTCGATCGGAACACCTGCTTGATGCCGGCGCGCACCACGACCGGCGTGTTGGCGGGAGCCACCGCCAGCCCGGTGGTGGTGCCCATGCGCGGCATGTGGATCGGCGCATAGGCGTCGATGTTGGCATGGCGGAAACCGTCATAGTCGCCGATCACCGACAGCAGCGGCCCGCCGGGCACGCTGACCAGCCCGAGAGGCACGGTCTCTTCCAGTCCCCTGACCGCAAACGTCCAGGTCGCCGGATTGGCTTCGATGTTGGCGCTGCGGAAGACGCCATTGCCCGAGGTCACCCACGCCGACCGGGTGTCGAACGGATCGAATTCGATGCTGCTCGCCCAGTGGATGCTGTTCCCGCCGATCCAGGTCACGCCGTCGGTGTCGAGCGTGAAGCCGCGCTGCACGACGTTAGTCCAGCTGCTGCCGCCGTTGGTGGTGAGCAGAAACTGGTCGCCCCAGTTGTTGCCTTGCTGCATCCATGTGTTGATGGTCGAAACGAGCACGCGCTGCGGATTGTTCGGATCGACCGACACTCCGGAGAACGCGCCATTGATGCCGGCGGGCGTCACATTGGTCCAGCCGCCGCTGGCAACGTTGTATCGCCACACCTGGCCGGCATCCATGGGCTCGGGCTGGCTCCAGTTGCCGTGCGGGCCGGCTCCGTTGCCATAAGTGAGGTACAGGTTGCCGTCTCCAGCCAGCGCCGCGCGCTGCGGCATGTAGTTCGCCGGCGCGCTGGCCACGGGAGTGAAGGTGCTGCCGGCGTTGTCGCTGCGATAGAGGTTGGGACCCACCGAGCCGTAGCGCGACACGCCCACGAAGATGCGCTGCGCCACGCCGCCGGCGACGCTGGACGGATCCGGCAGCACGAAGCTGATGCCGGCCTCGTTGGGTGTGGTGGTAACGGGCAGCGAGCCCACGCGCACGAAACTCACGCCGGCATCGGTGCTCTTGAACAGCCCGTTGTTGCGCGAGCCCACATACAGCACGTTGCTGTTGCCCGGGTCGACCTGCATCTTCTCACCGTTGCCGCGGCCCATGCCATTGCCGTGGACGCGGAACTGCGCGGTCACGTCGGTCACGCGCGAGAAGGTGGCGCCGTAGTCGCTGGAGCGCATCACCGCGGTCTTGCCGCCGCTGAAGTACGAGGTGCCGGCCAGCGCGTAGACCACGGCCGGGTCCTTGGGATCGAGCGCAAGCGACTCGATTCCCATCAGGCCTACGTCCTCTTCCGACAGGAAGTCATGCAGGGGGATCCACCGGCCGGTGGCGTGGTCCCATCGGTAGGCGCCGCCCACATCGGTGCGGGCGTAGACCAGGTTCCGCTGGGTCTTGCTCGGGATTACCGCCGACACATAGCCGCCGCCACCCATCGCGACGTTGCCCCAGCGATAGCGGGTCGGGATCAACCTCGCAGGAAGGGGGCCTGCCATTATCCGCGGTGTCGAAGTGGCGGGTTGCGCAGCCGCGGCTGTGGTTGCGACAGCGGTCGCGGCAACTGCTGCCTGTTTGGATGCAGGCGATGACGACGGCAACGAGGTCCGGCCGCCACCTCCGCAGGCCGGCAGGCCGGCCACCAGGCCGAACAGAACGGACAGGGCCACCATGCCCCGCAGATATCGCTGTGTCATCGCTTACTCCACTTCGCTGCAGGAGATGAGTCATGGGGTTGAGACGGCGCCGCGGCAGAGATGCTGATGACCAGGGCCCGGAACGTCGCATTCATTGGCCCAATGGTTCCAGGATCACCGCAGCACCACCAGCAGACGAAAGGTGTAAGGCAAGGGCGTCGCGCGCGGTCACGATGCGTTCGCTGCGCTGCACGTCGTCGGGTGCCTCGCCGTCTTCCCACACCGTCGCGCGGTAGCGGCCCTCGGGCAGGAAGTCCAACGGCACGCGCGCGGTACGCGCGTCGTCGGCGGTCATCGCGCCCACATACCAGGCCGCGCCCGAGCGCCGCGCCAGCACGATGTCGCGTCCCGGCTCGCCGGACAGGAAGCGGGTTTCGTCCCAGGCAGTGGGCACGCGGCGGATGAATTCGAAGCCGGCCGCGTCGCGATAGGCATCCGGATCGTCGGCCACCATCTGCAGCGGGCTGTCGTAGACCACGAACATCGCCAGCGCCTGACCACGGGTGGTCTGGGTGAACGGCAGCACGTCGCGCACTTCGAACGTCGCGGGCGTGCGGTTGCGGAAACCGCCCGGCGTGTAATCCATCGGACCGGTAAGCATGCGCGTGTACGGCAGCATCAGGTTGTGGCGCGCGGTGATGAGCGGGGTCCACTTGTTCCACTCCGCACCCATCACTCCTTCCTGGGTGATGAAGTTCGGGTAGGTGCGCTGCAGGCCGGCAGGCATGTAGGCGCCGTGCAGGTTCAGCAGCAGCCTGCGTTCGGCGGTGGCCGCCGCAATGCGCTCGTGGAAGTCGACCATTTCCTGGTCGTCGCGCTCCATGAAGTCGACCTTGATGCCGCGGATGCCCCAGCGCACCCAGGTATCCAGTACCTCGTCCATGCGCGCGGCCATGTGCTGCCAGTGCACCCACAACAGCAGGCCCACGCCTTTGGATTCGGCGTAGCGCACCAGGGCGGGCATGTCCACGCCATCGACCGGACGGGTGAGATCGGTTTCCGGGTGCGCTTCGCAGCACGGGCCGCTGCCCCAGGCCCAGCCGGCGTCCAGCAGCGCATAGGGCAGGCCGGATTCGGCGGCGAAATCGATGTAACGGCGGAAAGCGTCCATCTCCGCCGTGGCGCCTTCGCTGGGCCCGGACCACCAGTTCCAGGCCGCCTTGCCGGGCTTGACCCAGCTGAAGTCGCCCTGCGGCGGCGGGTTGAGGTTGCCCACCAGCGGCGAGGCGATGAGGTCGCCCGCGCGGTCAGCCATCATCACCACGCGCCAGGCCGTCCTCAGCCCGCCGCGGGAGACATACGCCGGCCCCTCTCGCCCCGGCACCGCCGACAGGCGCACCTGCATGGCCGCGCCCTGGCGCCACAGCGACGCACCCGTGTAGCCCTGCAGATAGGACTGGGTGATGGCGTAGTGCGAACGGCCCGAGGCGGTGGCGCACACCAGCGGCACGTCGTAGCCCTTGTCGGTGGCCAGTTCCGAGATGCGCTGGCGCTCGAAGGGTTTTTCGTGCGAAGGGTCGAACTCGGTGGCCAGGCACGACGGATCGTCCGCCGGCACGAAGGCGGTGCGCTCGCCGCGCAGCCGTACCGGCGCCGGGTCGTCGATGCGGTAGCGGAACGCAACGCCATCGTCGTAGGCGCGCACGTCGATGATGAGCCTGCGCGCGGGCGCGTCCGTTTCGCGGAACGTCAGCGTGGCGCCGCGGTAACGGTCGCGCGCCACCGATGCCTTGGTCGCGACCAGGGGAATGTCGCGGTCCTCCTCGGTGTCTTGACGGCTTTCCAGCGCCAGCGCGCCGAACGCAGGCGCACCGTCCAGGTCCAGTCCCAGCGGTGACGTGGCGATGACGGTTTCCCCCCGCCGCAGTACCGAGAATCCACTGCCGTCGTCGTCGATGCGGATGACGGCATCGCCGCTCGGCGAGGCGACCGACTGCGGGCCTGCCACGGCGGTTCCCGTCATGGCGGCCCAGCACACTGCGGCAGTCGCCGCAAACAGCCTCTTCTGCATCTTCACGGAATAGCCCTCATTCTTCATGGCGTGAAACGTAGTTCGACCGGCTCGCCATGGAAGCGCACAGTCCTGGTCTGGGCGCGGCCGCCGGGGCGCGAGGGCATCAGCCGCACGTTCAACGTGCGCTGCCCGGTCATGCCGGGGAAACCGCCTTCGCGGGCGCCGATACGCAACGTATGCTGCGCATCATCCCAGGCAAGCGCGACGGTGGCGTACTCGCCCTTCTCGTAGCGGTAGCTCTCGCCGTCGTCGTCGTACAGCGTGAAGCGACCGTCGGCGCCGGGATAGATGCGGACTTCGTATGGCGCGTCCGGCTTCTCGTCGACGTGCTGGACCACCGGCCCCAACGGCACGATCGAACCGGCGCGCACGAACAGCGGAAACTCGTCGATCGCATAGCGCCGCGCCGCGCTGGCGCCGCCGGCATGGCGCTGGCCGGTCCAGAAGTCGTACCAGTCCGTACCGGCCGGCAGCAGCGTGGCCTGCCTCGGATCGAGTCGCCGCTGGTGCTCTGCCAGGGCGATGCGCTCGCTCGGCGTGCGCCAGGCCAGCCGCATCGACCGGCCGCCGCCCTTCTGGAAATAGTCGATGCGCACGCGCACCGCCTGGCCCTTGCGCAGGTCGACGCGCGCGCCGGCGAAACGCGCACCGGATTCCTTCCAGTCCTCGACGACGAGCTTGTCGTCGAGCCAGACGCGGAAGCCGTCGTCGCCCTCGACGCCGATCTCGTGCTCGCCATCCTCGGCCGCGATGATCTGGCCCTGCCAGCGCGCCGAGAAATTCTGCAACCCGTCCAGGCCAGCCGGCACGCTGTCCAGCGGCGGGCCGGGCCAATGGTGTTCGGCCTGCAGGTCGACAGTACGGCTGGCGAGCTCTTCGAACTCCATGCCGCGGTAGTACTCGAGCTCCAGGCCCGGTTGGCCGCCGGGCGTGCGCAGCTGCGTCGCCGGCACCGTGGGCGGCGGCGGCAGTTCGGCATGGAACATCGGCCTGGTGATCGGCTGCACCAGGAACGCCGGGCCGAACATATAGGTATCGTCCACGCGGCGCAGCGCCTGCTGGTCCGGGAAATCCATCGGCAGGCCGCGCATCATCGTGTAGCCGTCGTGCGTGCTGGCCCAGGCCAGGCTGTAGATGTAGGGCAGCAGGCGATAGCGCAGCTCGGCGGCGCGGCGGATCGAGCGGTACACCGCCGGCTCGAGTGCCTTGAATGCCCAGGGCTCGCGTTCGATCGAGGTGCCGTGGATGCGGTAGATCGGATTGAAGATGCCGAACTGGTTCCAGCGCGCGAACAGTTCGCGGTAGGCCGGGTCGCGTTCGCCGCCGGGCGCGTTGACGAAGAAGCCGCCGACATCCTGGGTCCAGTACGGCAGGCCCGCCATCGAGACGTTCAGGCCGCCGGCGATCTGCGCGCGCAGCGCGTCCCAGCCGGCGGTGGTGTCGCCCGACCATGGCATCGCGGCATAGCGCTGCTGCCCGGCCCAGGCGGAACGGGTCAGGGTGAACACGCGCTTGTCGCCGAGATCGGCGCTGGCGCGCTGGCCTTCGTAGACGCCGCGCGTCGTCGGCAGGCTGTAGACGTTGAGGTAGCGCCCGAAGTCGCCCATGGCATTGCGGCCCAGGCGCTTGATGTCGGCCTCCACCTCGGCCGGGTCGTGCGCGGCACCGCCCACCTCCACTTCGGTGCCATCCATCCACAGCGCATCGACGCCGATGTCGAACAGGCCCTTCTTCGCATGCTTGAAGTAGATGGCTTGGCCTTCCTCACTGAAGGCGTCGTAGATGCGCGCCCGCTTGGAGATCCAGTGCAGCGGCTCGAAGCGCAATCCCTTGGCATCGAGTTCACGCGCCAATGCGGTGTCGTTGCCGACCGACGGCCAGATCGACACCATCAGCCGGGTGTTCAGATCATCATGCAGCGTGCGCACCATGCCGGCGGGGTCGGGATAGCGCTCGGGGTCCCAGACCATGCCGCTCCAGTTGCCGTCCCACTCGCCGTCCTTCTGTCCGCCCCAGTACTGCCAGTCCTGCACGATCACATCCAGCGGGAAGCGTTCGCGGCGAAAGCGCCGCACCACTTCCAGCAGACGCTGCTGCGTGGCATAGCGTTCCTTGCTCATGAACAGCCCGAACGCGTACTTCGGGAACATCGGCGCGGCACCGGTGAGGTGGCGGTAGCCGGCGATCACCTCGTCCATCGTGTCGCCGGCCACAAGGTAGTAGTCGACGCCGGCAGGCGCGTTCTCGGCACCGAAGGCAGCGCCCTGCGGGCCGTCGGAGAACGTCATCTTCGAATACGTGTCCCACAGCAGCCCATAGCGGCGCGTGGACACCATGAACGGCACGACGATGCCGATGTTGGTCTGCACCATCAGCACGTCGCGGCCGCGGTAGTCCATGTACGGTTCGTTGTACTGGCCCAGGCCGTAGAGCGATTCGTCGGCCGTCAGCGCAAAGCGCTGCTCGACGGCATAGGTTTCGGTTCCCGAAGGTTCGGTGGCCGGCGTGAGCACCGGCGCATCCTGCTCGCGGACCAGCGGCGTGCCGTCGGGGCGTTGGAACGCGACAGTCCCGGCGCGCTTGTCGACGACCACGCGCAGCCCGGGCCCGGCGACGGTGAGCGCGTCGGCGGACTCCGCGATGTCCAGATGCGGTTCCTGCGGCGACGCCACCACCACCAGGCTGGGCTGCCGGGTATGCGATTGGCCCTTGTGCGCGGACACGCGCACGACGCCGTCGCCGTAGAAGAGCACGCTCTTGGTAATGCCGCCGGTCTGGAACTGCACGCCGCCGGCCACCCGCAGCCAGCCGAATCCGGCATGAGCCTCCATAGGCAGACGTTGCAACTGTCCCGCGCCATCCAGCGCGCTGGGCGGCTCTGCCGCGTGCGCCGTCCAAGCGCCGGCCAATGCGGCACCGACAAGGCTTCCGACCAGCGCGCGACGGCCGGCCGAACGGATCCTCGATACTCCCAGACCGATGCTCACGCGAGTCCCTGCCCCCGCAGCTTCAGCGCAATCGCCGCCTGTCCGGCAAGGCCGTCCGGCAGCCTGATTTCCAGCCCCTTGCGGCTGCGCTCGAACGACAGGCTTTCCGCCGAGCCCAGCGCTTCGACGCGCTCGATGCTGCCCGGTGCCAGCGCCGATTCCTCGGCCAGCGTCTGGATGCGCAGCACGCCGTCGCGCGGCCAGCCCATCACGATGGCATACAGCGCGCCGTCTTTGGCGGTGAAGCGGACGTCCTCGGCGGTGTACGCCGCGCTTTCGTTGAAAGCGCCACTGGCGGTCTCGGTGGGCCCTTCGCCATGGACGGCCCAGGGACGCGTCCCGTGAATCGCCTCGGCATTGGTGCCCATCCATTGCGCCAGATCGGACAACAAGGTCTGCGATTCCAGCGGCAGGCTGCCATCGGGATAGAGCGCGACGTTGAGGAGCATGTTGCCGTTCTTGCTGACGATATCGGCGAGCATGCGAATGACATCGGGCGCGGTCTTGTATTTATCGTCGTCGGCGAAGAACCAATCGCCGTTGGATGTATCGGTCTGCCAGGGCCGCGGATTGATTCCGCTCATCACCCCGCGTTCCACATCCTGCACGCAGGCTTCGGGATAGAACTCCCCGGAACCCAGCGCCTTGCAGTTGTAAACCGCCTCAAGGCGGCCCTGCTTCGCAATGTTGCTGTTGTAATAGTGGGCGATGAGCGAGCGCCCCACTTCTCCAAACGGTATGCCGCCATCGGAATAGAGCAGGTCCGGTTCGTAGTTGTCGATCAGATCGCGGACGCGGTTGAACCAGATCTGATGGAACGCGGGACTGGTCGTGTACCAGGTCTCATGCCCCTTGTACGGTTCGTCGTGCTTCGGGTGGTAGAGATCCGCGTATCGGGCATCGGCGCCGTCATAGTCGACGCCGAGCTTGGGCCAGAACTGATCGTACTGGTGACTCGGCCAAAACCAGTTGTGACTGGCGCCCAGGTGCTCGGACACACCGAAGCGCAGCCCACGCCGGCGGGCAGCATCGCGCCATGCGCCAACGATATCCCGCTTGGGCCCCATGGCGAGAGCGTTCCAGCGATGATGGCGCGAGTTCCATAAATCGAAGTTGTCGTGATGCACGCCCATGCTGACGAAGTATTTCGCGCCGGCAGCGACATAGCGATCCATCAACGCTTCCGGATCGAACTTCTCCGCCTTCCACAGTGGGATGATGTCCTTGTAACCGAACTCGGATGGATGTCCGTAATGCTTCACATGATGGGCATAGTGCGGATGCCCGGGGACGTACATGAAGCGCGCGTACCAGTCGCCCGAACGCGGGACGGCTTGCGGCCCCCAGTGCGCCCAGATGCCGAACTTGGCGTCGCGGAACCACGCCGGCGTCTGGTAAGTCTTCAGCGATTCCACGCTCGGCTGAAACGGCCCGCTGGCGATCGGCAACTGATCGGCAGCCGTGGGCGCTGGGCTGCCTTGACCCGCGCGATCCTGATGTGCCTGTGCGGCGGCGTTCATACCGACCGCAGCCCAGAACGGTGCTCCCAACAAGGATCGCCTGCTTACCATGATGTTTTCTCCTCACCATTTGCTCGTTGTCATGCGGCGTGGCGGCGAGGGCCGCCTTGGGGGCGCCTGGGGGGGGGCGCCCCGCCGATTCTGCTGGCTGCGGGGATATGCCACAAATGCATGAAACACCATCATCTATATACGAATTGATATAGGTGGACGGCGGCGCTCATCCCGCCGCGGATCGCTGAAGGTCGCAAGCAGCGGGTATCAGTCGCTCAAGAGCCTGAAGTACCTGACCGTGCCCATGCCGCCTGACACCACCGGCTGAAGCGCGAAGACCTGCGTCGCATGTTGAAATCCACCGAGTGGAAGAGATCCATATCAGAATCGATATAGAATCCGGCGATATTGTTATTTTCTAAGTATCAATAGGCCTTGTAGCATCAGGACGCTAAGCGTCGATGGGCGATCAGGAGGCCACTATGAGAATGTTTCAGCCCCCGAAACGGCGCCTCGTGGCCGCATTGCTCATGGCAATCGCCGCATCGCCGGCCTGGGCGGAAGTCCGCAGCCTGTCGCAGGACTGGCGGTTCCATGCCGGCGAGGCCCAGGGCGCGGAACGCAGCGCCTTCGACGACCAGGCCTGGCAACGGGTGGCCGTGCCGCACGACTTCTCGATCATGGACAGGGCCGATGGGGGCGGCCTCGATAAGAGCGCGCCGTTCGATGCCAACGCCATCAGCGGCCAGGACTCGGGTTATCTGCCCGGCGGCATCGGCTGGTACCGCCGCCAGCTGACCCTCACGGCGGAAGAAGCGTCGCGCATCGTGCGGCTGAACTTCGAGGCCGTGTACATGGATGCCGACATCTGGGTCAATGGCGAGCACCTGAAGAAGCACCGCTACGGCTACACCGCCTTCAGCGTCGACCTGACCGGCAAGATTCGCGCCGGCGACAACGCCATCGTCGTGCGCGTCGACCATGCCGACCCGTCATCGCGCTGGTATGCCGGCTCCGGGCTGATCCGGCCTGTCGCGCTGGAAATCCTGGATCCGGTGCATATCGAACCCGAGAGCGTATTCGTCGCAACGCCGGTGGCGGCCGAAGACCGTGGCGTGGTTGCGGTGCGCGCCGCCATCGCCAATCGATCGGGCAAGACGCAATCGGCCGAATGGGTGACCCGGGTGGTGGCGGCCAACGGCCAGACCGTGGCCGAGGCGCGGCAGACGCATACGGTGACCGCCGGTGCGCGCGTGCAGCCTTCATTGGAACTGACCGTGGCCAGGCCAAGCCTGTGGTCGCCGGATTCCCCCAATCTCTACACGCTGGTGCAGGAGGTTCGCATCGGTGGCGCAACCGTCGACGAGCGGCGCACCCGCTTCGGCATCCGCACAATCGCCCTGGACGCCGCCAATGGTCTGCGCATCAACGGCCAGCCGGTGCTGCTGCGCGGCGGCAACATCCACCACGACAACTACATGATCGGCGCTGCCGGCGCGCCCGACGCGGAGGCGCGCAAGGTCGCGCTGATGAAGGCCGCCGGCTACAACGCCATCCGCAGCGCGCACAATCCGGCCAGCCAGGCCACGCTGGATGCCGCGGACGAGCTGGGCATGCTGGTCATCAACGAGGCCTTCGACAGCTGGAACAAGCACAAGAAGCCGCTGGACTATTCGCGCTTCTTCGCCGAGAACTGGCAGCACGACATCGACAGCATGGTCGTCAGCGGTCGCAACCATCCCAGTGTGCTGTTCTGGAGCATCGGCAACGAGATTCCCGAGGACGGCACGCCCGAGGGCGTGGCAACCGGCCGCAAGCTCGCCGAGCGCGTGCGCAGCCTGGACCCGACCCGGCCGGTCACCCAGGGCATCAATGCCGATCCGCCCAGGAGCACGGCCCAGGCCGCGGTCCTGGATGTGGTCGGCTACAACTATCACGCCCACGTCTTCGCCGAGGAGCACCAGCGACTCCCCGAGCTGACCATGTACACCTCCGAATCGTTGCCGAAGGATCTGTTTGCCTATTGGCGCGCCGTAGAAACCATGCCGTGGGTGATCGGAGACTTCGTCTGGACCGCGGTCGACTACCTGGGCGAAGCCGGCATCGGCTGGATGGGCTACAGCCAGGACTGGCAGAAGCTTGGCCCCTACCCCTGGCATCTGGCGTACTGCGGCGAGATCGACGCGACCGGACGGCTGCGCCCGGCGGCCTACTACCGCCAGGTCGTATGGAAGACCGGCACCACGCCGATCTCCGCCTTCGTCCGTCAGCCCAAGGGCAGCGAAGACCTGCCCGACCGCGACTTCTACCCGACTACGCCGCCGCACCTGGACTGGTCGCTGGACGACGTCCATCCCAGTTGGACCTGGCCGGGACAGGAAGGCCGGCGCCAGGAAGTGGTGGTCTATTCGGAGTTCCCGGAAGTGGAACTGTTCCTCAACGGCAAGAGCCTGGGCCGCAAACCGGTCGACGAGGGCAGCGAATACAAGACCGCCTATGACGTGCCCTACGCGCCCGGGCGCCTGCTCGCCGTGGGCTATCGCGATGGGCGCGAAGCCGGGCGCTGGGAACTGCGTACGGCGGGCGCGCCGGCTGTTGCCGTCGCAACGGCGGACCGTTCGCAGCTCTCCGCCAATGGCG
This sequence comes from Pseudoxanthomonas wuyuanensis, assembly GCF_900215535.1. Lineage (GTDB taxonomy): Bacteria > Pseudomonadota > Gammaproteobacteria > Xanthomonadales > Xanthomonadaceae > Pseudoxanthomonas_A > Pseudoxanthomonas_A wuyuanensis. The sequence continues at coordinate 50,818 of NZ_OCND01000008.1, forward strand.
AGGATCTGCTCTACGTCACCGTGGAACTGCACGACGCTGACGGCACGCCCATCTATGCCCGCAACGATGACCGCCAGGTGCGCGTGCGCGTGAGCGGCGCGGGCACGCTGGCCGGCATCGGCAACGGCAATCCGATCGACGTTTCCAGCTTCCAGTCCGGCGAACGCAAGACCTTCCACGGGCGCGCGGTTGCCGTGGTCCGCGCCGGCACCCAGGCCGGCCCCATCGTCATCGATATCGAAACCGAAGGCCTGCCCTCCCGCCAGCTGCGGCTGGACGCGGTGACGCCGCAGTTCTGACCGGCACAGCACACCCGGCACCCACATGCGTCCGCGCGGCGTGTGCGGGTGCCGGACTGCTTGACCTTGAACCTTGACCGCGATGTTTCCATCCGAACGGTGGACCAAGGGACGCGGGTGCGATAGATGCACCCGACAAGTCATTGTGAAAGCTCCGCCAGGTGTCAGGCACCTCCGCATCACTAGAAGTCAGTGACGCCAACCGTCGCCGAGGCTTTGATACAGCGATATCGGCACCATGGCGCGATTGTCGCCGCCGTCCCACGGCGGCAGCGTCATCTGCGGCAACAACGACTATGTGCACGTACCGCTGCCGAACAGGTCAGACAGTTCCGTGCGGCGGCGGCAGAACCTGCGGTTAGTGAAATGCACGAAAAGACCGGCAGGCGCCTACCCGGCACGCACCTGGCATTGGCGTTCGCTGCAGGGTGAGTCATCAATGTCGGCAGGTGCCGGGACGGATAGACTGCTGACCTAATGTAACGTCAAACCTCATGCCCGTATCGACCGCCCCCAAAGCGGTGAATTGTGGGAGCGGCTTCAGCCGCGACGCCCCGTCGCGGATGATCGCGGCTGAAACCGCGATCACAGAAGAAGCGGCTACTGGCAGGCCAGAGCAATCGTTGGATCAACTCTTCCCAAACGCCAACCATAAAGCGCCGTCGGCAATCACTCCACCGTCACCGACTTGGCCAGGTTGCGCGGCTTGTCGACGTCGGTGCCGCGCGCCAGCGCGGTGTGGTAGGCCAGCAGTTGCACCGGGATGGTGTGGATGATCGGGCTCAGCACGCCGGCGTGGCGCGGAGTGCGGATCACGTGCACGCCTTCGGACTCGCTGAAGTTGCTGTCCTGGTCGGTGAACACGAACAGCTCGCCGCCGCGCGCGCGCACTTCCTGCATGTTGGACTTCACCTTCTCCAGCAGCTTGTCGTTGGGCGCGATCACCACCACCGGCATGTCGGCATCGACCAGCGCCAGCGGGCCGTGCTTGAGTTCGCCGGCCGGATAGGCCTCGGCGTGGATGTAGGAGATTTCCTTCAGCTTGAGCGCGCCTTCCAGCGCAATCGGGTAGTGCAGGCCGCGGCCGAGGAATAGCGCGTCGGACTTGGGCGCGAAGCGTTCGGCCCATAGCGCGATCTGCGGCTCCAGATTCAGCGCATGCTGCACGCTGCCGGGCAGAAAGCGCAGTTCTTCCAGATAGCCGGCTTCTTCCTCTTCGGAAATACGCCCATGCAGCTTGCCCAGCACCACGGTCAGCTGGAACAACGCGGCCAGCTGGGTGGTGAAGGCCTTGGTCGAGGCGACGCCGATTTCGGCGCCGGCGCGGGTATAGCAGACCAGTTCGCTGGCGCGCGGGATGGCGCTTTCGGGCACGTTGCAGATCGACAGCGTGTGCTGGTGGCCCAGCGACTTGGCGTATTTCAGCGCTTCCATCGTGTCCAGGGTTTCGCCGGACTGGGAGATGGTGACGATCAGATGCTTGGGGTTGGCGTAGGCGGCGCGGTAGCGGTATTCGCTCGCGATTTCGACGCTGCAGGGCAGTCCTGCGATGGCCTCGATCCAGTAGCGCGCGGTCATGCCGGCGTAGTAGCTGGTGCCGCAGGCGAGGATCTGCACGCCTTCGACATCCTTCAGCACCGCTTCGGCATTGGCGCCGAACAAGGTGGGCAGGAAGCCGCCGTCGATGGTCGCCTCGATGGTGTCGGCAATCGCACGCGGCTGCTCGTGGATTTCCTTCTGCATGAAGTGGCGGTAGGGGCCCAGCTCCAGCGAGGCCAGCGACACGTCGGACAGATGCACTTCGCGCTGCACCAGCTGGTCGTCGCCATCGAACACGCGTACCGAGGTCCGGGTCAGTTCGGCGGTGTCGCCCTCTTCCAGGAAGATCACCTGGCGGGTGGCCTGGATGATGGCCGAAACGTCGGAGGCGACGAAGTTCTCGCCTTCGCCCAGGCCTATCAGCAGCGGGCAGCCCATCCGCGCGCAGACCATGCGTTCGGGTTCGGCGCGGCTGACCACCGCCAGCGCGTAGGCGCCGGTCAGTTCCTTGACCGTGCGCTGCAAGGCGGCCAGCAAATCGTTGCCCTGCTTGAGGTAATGGTGCATCAGGTGGGCGATGACTTCGGTATCGGTCTGCGATTCGAATTCATAGCCCAGCTGGCGCAGGCGCTCGCGCTGCTCTTCGTGGTTCTCGATGATGCCGTTGTGCACCAGCGCCACGCCGTGGCTGATGTGCGGATGGGCGTTGGCCTCGGTGACGCCGCCGTGGGTGGCCCAGCGGGTATGGCCGACGCCGAGCCGGGCATTGAAGCCTTCCTGGCCGGCCGCGGCCTCCATTTCGGCGACCCGGCCGGTACGGCGCACCCGGCGCACGTCGCGGCCATCGATGACGGCAATGCCCGCCGAATCGTAGCCGCGGTATTCCAGCCGCTTCAGTCCCTCGATCAGGACCGGAACCACATCGCGATCCGCGATCGCACCGACAATGCCGCACATAGGCTGCAATCCATCCTTCAGTTCGAAAAACGCAATTCTACTTGTCCGCTGCGGACACGGACTGTCCGGCAGGTGTCCGCGGACGCCCGGACAGCCTGTCCGCAGTCAACAACCCCATTTAAATCATCAACTTGCGTTTGGCACGCATTCTGCTTTGTTCAGCAGGTCACTCTAATAACGCATGCCATCGATGATTCGGGACACCTCCGCCCAAGACCGTCCGTTGTCCACCCCCGCCGCCAGCGCGCGCTGGAAGCGCTGGCTGCTGCCGGCCGCCGGTGCGGCGCTGTTGCTGCTTGGCATCGTATTCGTCGCCCGCGGCTGGTTGTCCGGGTCCAGCTCGTTCGATGCCTCCCGCGTGCGCATCGCCGAGGTCAAGCGCGGCGACCTGGTCCGCGACATCGCCGCCGATGGCCGGGTCATCGCCGCCAACAGCCCCACCCTGTACGCCGTTGCCAGCGGCGTGGTCACGCTGAAGGTGGTGGCCGGCGACAAGGTCGAAGCGGGCCAGGTGCTGGCCGAGATCGACAGCCCGGAGCTGCGCAGCAAACTGGCGCAGGAACAGACCACGCTGGCCAGCCTGCAGGCCGAAGCCGACCGCACCGGTCTGGACGCGGCGGTCACCCGTGCCAGCGCGCGCAAGGCCGTTGATCAGGCCGAAATCGAGCGGCTGGCCGCCGAACGCGATCTCAAGCGCTACCAGCGCGCCTTTGAAGCCGGCGCGCTGCCGCAGATCGATCTGATGAAAGCGCAGGACCAGCTCAAGAAGGCCGAGATCGGACTGAGTCATGCGCGCAACGATGCCGGCCTGCAGGGCCGCGGCGCCGGCCTGGATGCGCGCAACAAGCAGTTGCTTGCCGAACGCCAGCGCGCGGTGGTGGCCGAAGTGCAACGCCAGGTCGATGCGCTGACCCTGCGCGCTCCCTTCGATGGCCAGGTCGGCCAGGTACAGGCGCCGCAGCGGACCAACCTGGCGCTCAACGCACCGGTGCTGACCGTGGTGGATCTGTCGGTGTTCGAAGTGGAAATCCGCGTTCCGGAAAGTTTTGCCCGCGATCTGGCCATCGGCATGCCGGCTACGCTGACCAGCAACGGCGCGCCGTTCCCCGGCGAGATCTCGGCGGTGTCGCCGGAAGTGGTCAACGGCGAAGTCACCGCCCGCATCCGCTTCTCCGACAAGCAGCCGCCCGGCCTGCGCCAGAACCAGCGCCTGTCGGCGCGGGTGATGATGGATACCCGCCGCAACGTGATGATGGTCGAGCGCGGCCCGTTCGTCGAACAGGGCGGCGGTCGCTACGCCTACGTCATGGAAGGCGGTTCCGCGGTACGCCGCCCGGTGCAACTGGGCGTCAGCAGCCTCAGCGCAGTCGAAGTGCTGGACGGCCTGAAACCCGGCGACAAGGTCGTCGTCTCCGGAAGCGATCTGTTCGGCGATGCCGAGCGTGTATCCGTTAACTAGAAACGAGTGGAGAGGAACGAGAAACGAGTAAAAGCAAAAGCAATCCCTCACTCCTCACTACTCGTTCCTCGTTTCTCGTTCCTAGCTCCCCACCCATCCCAAAAGAGAAAACCGCCATGCTAGAAATGCGCCAGGTATCCAAGGTCTACCGCACCGAACAGGTGGAAACGCACGCGTTGCGCTCGCTGGATTTGCACGTCCGCGAGGGCGAGTTCGTCGCCGTCACCGGTCCATCCGGTTCCGGCAAGACCACCTTCCTCAACATCGCCGGTCTGCTGGAGACCTTCACCGGCGGCCAGTTCCTGCTGGACGGGCAGGACGTCAGCGGCCTGAACGATGATGCGCGCTCGCGCCTGCGCAACCAGAAGATCGGCTTCATCTTCCAGGGCTTCAACCTGATTCCGGATCTGAACCTGTTCGACAACGTCGACGTGCCGCTGCGCTACCGCGGCATGCCGGCCAGCGAGCGCAGGCAGCGTATCGAGGAAGCGCTGGCGCGGGTGGGACTGGGTTCGCGGATGAAGCATTTCCCGGCCGAGCTTTCCGGCGGCCAGCAACAGCGCACCGCCATCGCCCGCGCGCTGGCCGGCAGCCCGCGCCTGCTGTTGGCCGACGAACCCACCGGCAATCTGGATTCGCAGATGGCCCGTGGCGTGATGGAACTGATGGAGGAAATCAACCGCCAGGGCACCACCATCGTCATGGTCACCCACGATCCCGAACTGGCCGCGCGCGCGCAGCGCAATGTGCACATCGTCGATGGCATGGCCACCGACCTGTCGGTGGAGCCGGCGCTGATCCGTGCGGCGCAATCGGCCGAAGCCGGCGCGTCGGCGTAGCGGCGGCACCCGCACGCGCCGCTGCGCGCAGTTCCCCACCCCGACGAATCATCCGGTGCGCCAGGGCGCACCCTATGGAGACCGCCATGTTCGGCTACTACTTCAACCTTGCTCTGCGCAGCTTCAAGCGCAACCGGGCACTCACCGCACTGATGGTGCTGGCCATCGCGCTTGGCATCGGCGCCAGCATGACCACGCTGACGGTGTTCTACGTGCTGTCCGGCGATCCGATTCCGCACAAGAGCGACAAGCTGTTCTACCCGCGCATCGACCCACGCACGATGAACGGCTTCAGCCCCGGCGACGATCCGGAAGAACAGATGACGCGCTTCGATGCCGAGGCGCTGCTGCGCGACAACAAGGCCGACCGTCAGGCAGTGATGAGTGGCGGGCAGGTGGCGGTGGAATCGGAAGAAGGCCAGATTGCGCCTTTCTCGGTGGATTCGCGCTACACCTCTGCCGACTTCTTCCCGATGTTCGACGTGCCGTTCCGCTACGGCAACGGCTGGAACGCGGCCGATGACGAAGCGCGCGCCCGCGTGGCGGTGATCTCCAGGGCGCTTAACGACAAGCTGTTCGAGGGCGGCAACAGCGTGGGCAAAACCCTGCATGCCGCAGGGCATACGTTCCGCATCGTAGGCGTGATGGACCAATGGCGGCCCACGCCAAAATTCTACGATATGACCAACGACCGCTTCACCGAGGTCGAGCAGATCTTCGTGCCGTTCTGGACTTCGCGTGCACTGAAGCTGGGTACCCAGGGCAACATGAACTGCTGGGGCGACACCAGCACCGAGGAAGAAGGCGCCTACGGTCCAAACGCACCGTGCTCATGGCTGCAGTACTGGGTGGAGCTGGGTTCGGCGGAGAAGGTCGACACCTACAAGCAGTACCTGGCCAACTACTCGGACCAGCAGCGCGCGGCCGGCCGATTCGAGCGGCCCACCAACGTGCGCCTGCACAGCGTGATGGAGTGGCTGGACGAGAAAAACGCGGTGCCGGGCGATGTGCGCCTGCAGCTGTGGCTGGCCTTCGGCTTCCTGGCAGTCTGCCTGCTCAACACCGTTGGCCTGCTGTTGGCCAAGTTCCTGGGCCGCTCCTCGCAAATTGGCGTACGCCGCGCGCTCGGTGCCACCCGCGCGGCCATCTTCAGCCAGTGTCTGGTCGAAGCCGGCACGATTGGCCTGGTCGGCGGTGTCCTGGGTCTGGTGCTGGCGTGGCTGGGGCTATGGGCAGTACGCCAGCAACCGGCCGGTTATGCGGAGCTGGCGCATATGGACATGCAGATGCTGCTGACCACCTTCGCCCTGGCCATTCTGGCCAGCCTGCTGGCCGGCATGCTGCCGGCCTGGCGGGCGATGCAGGTGACCCCCGCCATCCAGCTGAAGAGCCAGTAGCCCCGCGCCCGCTCCGTTACGCCATCAGCACCGGGCGGAGCAATGCTCCGCCCCACACGAATCCGGAGATACCCATGGACATCCGCCCCATCCTTTCCACCCTGGCCCGGCACAAGACCGCCGCAGCGCTGATCGTGCTGGAAGTCGCGCTGTCGTGCGCGATCATCTGCAACGCGGTTTTCCTTATCAACAACCGCCTTGAGCGCATGCAACGTCCGACCGGCCTGGCCGACAACGAAATCGTGCGCATCAATATCGGAGGCATCGGCCAGGATGAGGACGCCGATGCACGGGTCAAGCAGGACGTTGCCAGCTTGCGTGCCCTTCCAGGCGTCAAGGCGGCCAACAGCATCAACCATGTTCCGTTCGACAACTCGTCCTGGAACAGCTCGGTCAGCCTGCAGCCCAACCAGCCCATGCCCAACCTCAGCGCCAACGTCTATCTGGGCGAAGGCGTGATCGACACCTTCGGACTAACGTTGGTGGAAGGGCGCGATTTCACTGCGGACGAATACCAGAACTGGACTGTGCTGAACAAACCGAACACCAAGAACTACATCCATTCCGTTATCCTCAGCCGCGATGTCGCCAACAAGCTGTTCCCCGGCGAAAGCGCAGTCGGCAAGAACATCTATTCCTGGAACAGTGACGACGTTCCGCATCGCGTTGTCGGCGTAGTGGATCGCCTGATCCGCACCAACGACTTCGGCGGCCCTGCCCAATCCGGGTACACGATAATCCTGCCGGTCCGTGACCTGACGATGGGCCGCTTCGTGCTGCGCACCTCGCCGGAGCGGCGTGAGGAAGTTCTGAAGGCCGCCGTGGCGCAGTTGGAGAAGAACAGCGCGCGACGGCTGATCCTGCGCGAAGGCACGTTCACCGATGTCATCCAGGACTACTACCGGCAGGACCGCGCCATGGCCTGGTTGCTGGTGGCGGTGATCCTGGCGCTGCTGGTGGTGACGGCACTGGGCATCGTCGGCCTGGCCAGCTTCTGGGTGCAGCAGCGCACCAAGCAGATCGGCATCCGCCGCGCGCTGGGCGCCACCAAGGGCCAGGTCCTGCGTTATTTCCAGACCGAGAACTTCCTGCTGGCCAGCATCGGCATCGTTATCGGCATGGCGCTGGCTTTTGCCATCAACCAGATGCTGATGGGCAAGTACGAGCTGCCGCGGCTACCGCTGTTCTACCTGCCGGTCGGCGCGGTACTGCTGTGGCTGCTGGGCCAGATCGCCGTCTACGGGCCCGCCCGCAAAGCCGCGTCGGTACCCCCGGCGGTAGCGACGCGTACGGCGTGACCCTGGATATTGCGCACGACCGCGCGAGCAGACAGCAGGAGACCACGGGCGTGCGACCACGGCTTCTTCTGCTGGCTCGTCACCCTGTTCTGGTGATGGGACTGGTTGCGCAGCTGAGTATCGGATATCTGCTCATCTGTGCTGCCGGCTCTTCGCTTGTCTCGTTCAAGAGGGCAGAATCGGCGCCCAGCGGCATCGCGCATGATGAGCTGTTGCTGGTATATCCGTTGCGACTTGCGAATGGTCAGCATGTCCGTACAGCGGATGCGCTGGAGTCGATGCGCAGAATCGACGGTGTAGAGCGCGTGGCCGTCGCCAATCAGTCCCCGCTTGGATACAGCTCCTGGAACTCGTCGATAGGAATCAGCCCACGCCCGGCATCGCCGTTGATTTCATCCATCTATCTGGCCGGCGATCACTGGCTGGAAACGATCGGTGCCTCAATGCATAGCGGTCGCGATTTCCTACCCGGCGAATACAAAGCTTTTGGCGGCGACCCGTTCCTGATGTACGACTCGCCCCTTCCAGTCATATTGACTGCCTCGCTTGCGCATCGCCTGTACCCTGGCCAGGATCCGCTGCAGCGTTCCGTATATCTCCATCCTGGGTTTCCGGCTTATGTCGTCGGCGTCATCGAAGACATCCCGTTACCGATGAATGGCCGCCACCTCAATCAAGGCACGCTCGGTTTGATCTTGCCCATGCGCATGGAAAGCGCGGCTGGTGCCCACTTCCTTCTTCGGGCGGCCGCTGACGATCGCGAACAGGTAGCGCTCGATGTCGAACATGCGCTTCGCACTGCCTATCCGTCCTGGGTTGTCACTTCCCCGGTGACTCTGTCTTCACTCCGTGCCGAAGATCTTCTGCTGGACAGGAAGCGTTTTCAGCTATCCGCACTGACCATGGCAGGATGGATGGTACTGACGGTGTTGGCATTCATCGTGGCCGGACAGTGGTGGCTGCAACGCCATTCACAGGAGTTGGGCCTACGGCGCGCGCTCGGCGCTAGTCTGCGTCAGATCACCAGCGAACTCAGGGTGGAATGTCTACTGGTGAGCGGCGCGGGTATCGCCGTCGGCTTCGCATTGTCACGACTGGCACCAGCCAGCTCCTTGCCCTCGATGTTTGGCGCATCTTCCCAGCTCGCCATACCTGCTTCCGTCTTGCTGGTCGCGCTGGTCCAACTGGTGGTGACATGGACCGTCCGCAGGATCGGGAAAATTCCGCCCCACCTCGTCAGCCGCAGCCCATCGGTTAGGCTATAGGCATGCCAACCATCCTAGTCATCGATGACAATCGCGCGGTCAGCACCGCACTGGAAGTGCTGTTCTCGCTGCACGACATCAATACCTTGCATGCCGAATCGCCCGAGGCCGGGCTGGCGCTGCTGGAGCAGAGCGAAGTCGACCTGGTAATCCAGGACATGAACTTCAGCGCCGACACCACTTCCGGTGCCGAAGGCGAAGCGCTGTTTGCCGCCATCCGCCAGCGCCACCCCGACCTGCCTATCATCCTGCTGACCGCGTGGACCCATCTGGAAGGCGCCATCGGCCTGATCAAGGCCGGCGCGGTCGACTACCTGGCCAAACCCTGGGACGACCGCAAGCTGCTGGGCACGGTCAACAATCTGCTGGAGCTGGCCGAAGCGCGCAACGAACTGGACCGCCGCCGCGCGCGCGAACGCCGCAGCCGCGATCAGCTGGCCCAACGCTACGACCTGCGCAACCTGGTGTTCGAAGACCCGGCCAGCGAGCGGGTGATCGCGCTGGCCTGCCAAGTGGCGCGTTCGGACCTGCCGGTGCTGATCACCGGCCCCAATGGCGCCGGCAAGGAAAAGATCGCCGAAATCATCCAGGCCAATTCCGCGGTCAGGAACGGACCGTTCGTCACCCTCAACTGCGGCGCGCTGCCGTCGGAACTGATCGAGGCCGAACTGTTCGGTGCCGACGCCGGCGCCTACACCGGCGCCAACAAGGCGCGCGAAGGCAAGTTCGAGGCCGCCGACGGCGGCACCTTGTTCCTGGATGAGATCGGCAATCTGCCGCTGGCCGGACAGATGAAACTGCTGCGCGTGCTGGAAACCGGCCGCTTCGAGCGGCTGGGTTCCAATCGCGAGCGCACGGTGTCGGTACGCGTGATCAGCGCCACCAATGCGGACCTGACCACGATGATCCGCGACGGCAGCTTTCGCGAGGATCTGTACTACCGGCTCAACGCCATCGAACTGAACCTGCCGCCGCTGGCCGAACGCCCGGGCGACATCCTGCCGTTGGCCGAGCGCTTCTGCCCCGAAGACAAGCCTATCGGCGAGACGGCGCGCGCCGCGCTGCTGCGGCACGCCTGGCCCGGCAATGTACGCGAGCTGCGCAACGTCATCCAGCGCGCCGGCCTGCTGGCGCAGGGCGAACGCATCGAGGCGGCGGATTTGAACCTGCCCAAGCCTGCCCCAGCCAGGCCGGCCGGCGGCGAGGAGCCGGATCGCGCCGCGGTGGAAGCGGCGCTCAATCGCGCGCGCGGCGTGATCGCCCAGGCGGCGGCGGAGCTGGGCATGAGCCGGCAGGCGCTGTACCGGCGCATGGATCGCTTTGGTATTCCGCGAGAATGATGCGCCGTTCGCTTGCCGGCCGCCTGCTGTTGTGGCTGCTGCCTTCGCTGGCGGCGGCCATCGCGTTGCCGCTGCTGTTGCACGCGTGGCTGCAGGATTCGCGGTTGGCTTTCCTGTTGTCGGCATTGGTGACGCTGCCTTTGCTGATGCTGGCGGTACGGCGCGCGCTGAAGCCAATGAACGCGTTGTTCCGCGCGCTGTCCGGCAGCGTCAACAGCTACCGCGACGGCGAATACAACTTCAGCATCCACTGGCGCGGCAGCGACGAACTGGCCGAACTGGTGCGCGCGCATGGCGAACTCGGCGATGTGCTGCGCGAGCAGCGGCAGAACCTGGTCCAGCGCGAACTGCTGCTCGATACGATGGTGCAGAACACGCCAGTGGCGATGCTGCTGGTGGCACCCGGTGGCGATGGCGTGCGCCGGGTGGTGTTCGCCAACCTGGCCGCGCGCAAGCTGCTGCACGGCGGCTGGAAACTGGAAGGCCAGGATTTCGAGGCGCTGTTGGGCAAGGCGCCGGTGGAAATGCGCGAGGCCCTGCAGCGCGGCGGCGACAGCCTGTTCGCGGTCGGGCAGGAAGACAGCGAAGGCGATGAGCAGGTCTACCATCTGGCGCGCCGGCATTTCCGCCTCAACGGCCGCCGCCATGAGCTGCTGCTGCTGCGGCTGCTGACCAGCGAACTGCGCCGGCAGGAAGTGATGACCTGGAAAAAGGTCATCCGCGTCATCAGCCACGAACTGAACAACTCGCTGGCGCCGATCGCTTCGCTGGCGCACTCGGGTTCGGAACTGGTGCGGCGCGGGCGCCATGAGCGCCTGGAGGAAGTCTTTTCCACCATCGAAGATCGCGCGCGCCATCTTGAGGGCTTCATCCGCGGCTACGCGCGCTTTGCCAAGCTGCCGCAGCCGCAGTTGCAGACCGTGCAGTGGGACCACTATCTGGCCGGACTGCAGCGCCAGATTGCGTTCACGCTGGAGCCCTGCGAACCCGGCCTGAGCAGCCGCATCGACCCGGCCCAGTTGGAGCAGGCGCTGTTGAACCTGCTGAAGAACGCCCACGAGGCCAGCGGCGATGCGGACATGCAGCAGCCGCACCAGGTCAGCGTACGCCTGAGCCGGCTGCCGGAATGGCTGCGGCTGGAGGTGATGGACCGCGGCAGCGGCATGAACGAGTCCGTGCTGCAGAACGCGCTGGTGCCGTTCTATTCGACCAAGCGCAACGGCACCGGCCTGGGCCTGGCGCTGACCCGCGAGATCGTCGAAGCCCACGGCGGCCGGCTGTCGCTGCACAACCGCGAAGGCGGCGGGCTGTGCGTTGCCATCCAGTTGCCGGATTCACCCGCGTAGGGCGGGCTTCAGCCCGCCGTCGTACATTCGGACATGTGGTTGCCGCGGAATTACAGAGGGCCTTCCCGTCGTTTCCTACCAAGGCCTTCCCATTGGCTCCCGCAACTGCCTGCTCCGTTGCCCGCTATTTCTTCACCGGCCGCCGCCAACCTTCGATGGTCCCCTGGCGCGCGCGCGCCACGGTCAGTTCTTCCGCCGGCGCATGCTTGGTGATCACCGACCCGGCACCGATGGTCGCGTTCCTGCCAAGCGTGACCGGCGCCACCAGCGACGAATTGGAGCCGACGAAAACGCCATCCTCGATGGTGGTGGTGAACTTGTTCACGCCGTCGTAGTTGCAGGTGATGGTGCCGGCGCCGATGTTGACCTTGCTGCCGATCTCCGCATCGCCCAGGTAGCTCAGGTGATTGGCCTTGCTGCCAACACCCAGCCTGGCCTTCTTGGTTTCGACGAAGTTGCCGATATGCACGCCGTCGGCCAGCACCGTGCCCGGGCGCAGCCGCGCGTACGGGCCAATCTGCGCGGCGCCTTCGGTCACCACACCGTCCAGGTCGCAATGCGCGCGCACTTCGGTGCCGGGTCCCAGCTTCACGTCCTTCAGGCGGGTGAATGGTCCGATGCGGACGCCATCGGCCAGTTCCACGGTGCCCTCCAGCACCACATTGGCGTCGATTTCGACATCGCGGCCCACCGTCACCGTACCGCGCTGATCGAAGCGTGACGGATCCAGCAGGCGCGCGCCCTGCACGCACAGCGCACGGGCGGCGCGCTGCTGATAGGCGCGTTCCAGTTGCGCCAGCTGCCAGGGATCGTTGGCGCCTTCGGCCTCGATGGGATCGGTCACCAGCACCATCTCGGCCGGGGTGAATTCCCGGGCCGCCGACGCGAACACGTCGGTCAGGTAATACTCGCCCTGTGCGTTCTCGTTGGACAGGGCCGACAGCCAGCGCTTCAGCGCGGTGGACTCGGCGGCGATGATGCCGGTATTGACGGTGCGGATCTGGCGCTGCTCGTCGCTGGCATCCTTGTGCTCCACGATGGCCGCTACGCGCCCTTCCACGTCGCGGACGATGCGGCCATAGCCGCTGGGGTCTTCGGGTTCGGCCACCAGCACCGCCAGTCGGCCCGGCGCTTCCAGCAGCCGACGCAGCGTCTCCGGCCGGGTCAGCGGTACATCGCCGTACAGCACCAGCACCGTGGCCGCATCCGGCACGCCCGGCATCGCCTGCACGACCGCGTGGCCGGTGCCCAACTGCTGCGCCTGTTCGGCCCACAGCAGATCCGGCTGATCGGCAAACGCCGCCAGCACCTGCTCGCCGCCGTGTCCGTAAACGATATGGATGCCCGCGGGGTCCAGCGCGCGCGCCGCGGAAACCACATGTGCCAGCATCGGCCGTCCGGCGATGGGTTGCAGCACCTTGGGCAGCGCCGACTTCATCCGCTTGCCCTCGCCGGCCGCAAGGATGATGACGTGTAGTGGTTGGGCCATACGATGGTTCCAATGCTCTTGCTGGATTCGGCTGATTCTAAGCCACGACAACGGTTAGCATGCAGGTCCATCCCGACTCGCTATCTCGTGACATGACGCTTTTTCGCCAGGGAGGCCATTTCATTCTTGTCGGCCTGCTGCAGTTGGCGCTCGACTGGGCTCTTTTTGTAGCGCTTACCTGGCTGGGGATGGGTGCAGGGCCCGCAAATCTATCCGGCCGCGTCTGCGGTGCCTTGCTGGGTTTCTGGCTCAACGGCCGGATGACGTTTGCCGCACAGGGCAAACCGCGGCTGGGATGGCGCCGTTTTGCGCGCTTCCTGGCCGTCTGGCTGGCACTGACCCTGATCAGCACCGTGGCGGTGACCTGGGTCGCCCATGGGCTGGGGATGCAGCAGGCCTGGCTGGCCAAGCCGTTGGTAGAAGGAGTGCTGGCGGTGATCGCGTTCTTCCTGTGGCGGCACCTGGTCTACCGCTGACTCGGCCGGAAACCGGACCCGCGTAGGAACGGCCTCCGGGCTCCTTGGCGGCGGACACATACGGAAAAAGCAGGAGCTCGCGTTGGGGACGGCACGTCTATCGCCGAGGCGGCGCTTCTGCCCATCGAGGACGGCGCACCTACTGTCAGATACGGCGCTCCTGCGAACACCGTCCAAACGAAAACGCCGGCACTTGGCCGGCGTCTTCGAATGCGCAGCTGTCCGAGGCTCAGTGCTTCAGATTCTTGCGCAGGCGCTCCAGGGCGCTGAGCTGGGCGATGCTCATCGCCAGCTGGGCCTGCGCTTCCTCGGCGCTCATCTTCGGGTCGCGGTGGGCCAGCACGCGTTCGGCTTCTTCCTTGGCCTTGCGAACCGAGGCTTCGTCGATGTCCTGCGCGCGGATGGCAGTGTCGGCCAGCACGGTCACGACCTGCGGCTGCACTTCCAGGATGCCGCCGGAGATGGCGAAATCCAGCTGCTCGCCATTGGCCTGCGTCACCACCACCTTGCCCGGCTTCAGGCGGGTGATCAGCGGCGCGTGCTTGGGCGCGATGCCCAGTTCGCCCAGTTCGCCGGTGGCCACGACCAGGGTGGCTTCACCGTGGAAGATCTCCTGCTCGGCGCTGACGATGTCGCAACGGATGGTGGTGGTCATGGATCTGTCTCGCTTTGTTGCGATAGGAGGAGTGAGTGGAGAGGAGTGAGAAGTGAATGAAGGCTTCTACTCACGCCTCACTTCTCTACCCTCGTTACTCGCTCTTACGCTTTCTCGGCCATCTTCTTGGCCTTCTCGACCGCTTCCTCGATGCCGCCGACCATGTAGAACGCCTGCTCCGGCAGGTGGTCGTATTCGCCGTCGACGATCGCCTTGAAGCCGCGGATGGTGTCCTTCAGCGAGACGTACTTGCCGGGCGAGCCGGTGAACACTTCGGCCACGTGGAACGGCTGGCTGAAGAAGCGCTCGATCTTGCGCGCGCGCGAGACGGCCTGCTTGTCCTCTTCGGACAGCTCATCCATGCCGAGGATGGCGATGATGTCCTTCAGTTCCTTGTACTTCTGCAGCGTGGCCTGCACGCGGCGGGCGGTGTCGTAGTGCTCGTGGCCGATGACGTTCGGGTCCAGCTGGCGGCTGGTCGAGTCCAGCGGGTCCACGGCCGGATAGATGCCCAGCGAGGCGATGTTGCGGCTCAGCACGACGGTGGCGTCCAAGTGGGCGAACGTGGTCGCCGGCGACGGGTCGGTCAGGTCGTCCGCGGGCACGTACACGGCCTGGATCGAGGTGATCGAACCGGTCTTGGTGGAGGTGATGCGCTCCTGCAGCACGCCCATTTCCTCGGCCAGGGTCGGCTGGTAGCCCACCGCCGACGGCATGCGGCCCAGCAGCGCCGACACTTCGGTACCGGCCAGCGTGTAGCGGTAGATGTTGTCGACGAACAGCAGCACGTCCTTGCCCTTGCCCGAGGCGTCCTTCTCGTCGCGGAAGTACTCGGCCATGGTCAGGCCGGTCAGCGCCACGCGCAGGCGGTTGCCCGGCGGTTCGTTCATCTGGCCGTACACCATCGCCACCTTGTCCAGGACGTTGGAGTCCTTCATCTCGTGGTAGAAGTCGTTGCCCTCGCGGGTACGCTCGCCCACGCCGGCGAACACGGACAGACCCGAGTGCGCCTTGGCGATGTTGTTGATCAGCTCCATCATGTTGACGGTCTTGCCGACGCCGGCGCCGCCGAACAGGCCGACCTTGCCGCCCTTGGCAAACGGGCACATCAGGTCGATGACCTTGATGCCGGTCTCCAGCAGCTCATTGGCCGAGGACTGGTCCTCGTAGCTCGGCGCGGCACGATGGATTTCCCAATGGTCGGTGGCCTGCACCGGGCCGGCTTCGTCGATGGGCGTGCCGAGCACGTCCATGATGCGGCCCAGCGTGCCCGCACCGACCGGCACCGAGATGGCCTTGCCGGTGTTGCTGGCGACCAGGTTGCGCTTCAGGCCATCGGTGGAACCCAGCGCGATGGTGCGCACGACGCCATCGCCCAGCTGCTGCTGCACTTCCAGCGTGATGGCGGTGCCATCGACCTTCAGTGCGTCGTAAATCTTCGGCACGTCCGTACGTGCGAATTCGACGTCGACCACTGCGCCGATGATCTGAACGATCTTGCCCTGACTCATTTTGGTAACTCCGGATGTTCTTGAATTTGTTTGCCGTTGCCGCACCCGCTTTCGCGACCTCGGCGTTCATTCAGTAAAGGGCAAATGGTGAAGGGTGAAGAAGGGCACCTGGCTCCGGTTCTCACTCTTTACGGTTCACTCTTTACCCTTTGTCGCTCCTCAGACCGCCGCCGCGCCGCCGACGATTTCTGAGATTTCCTGGGTGATCGCCGCCTGCCGGGCCTTGTTGTAGACCAGTTGCAACGTGTCGATCAGCTTGCTGGCGTTGTCGCTGGCGGCCTTCATGGCCACCATGCGCGCCGCGTGCTCGGACGCGATGTTCTCCAGCACCGCCTGGTACACCAGCGATTCGATGTAGCGCGTGATCACATGCTCAAGCACGGTCGCGGCATCGGGTTCGTAGATGTAGTCCCAGTCGTGGCGCGCGACCTGGGTCCCAGCGGCCGGCAGCGGCAGCAACTGGTCGAAGGCGGCTCGCTGGGTCATCGTGTTGACGAAGTCGTTATAGACCAGATACACGCGGTCCAGCTTGCCCTCGGTGTAGGCATCCAGCATCACCTTGATCACGCCGATCAGCTGGTCCAGCTTGGGGTCGTCGCCCAGGTGCGAAACGCTGGCCAGCATGTTGACCTTGATCCGGCGGAAGAACACCGAGGCCTTCTGGCCGATGGTGACCACGTCGATTTCGGCGCCTTTGTCCTGCCAGCCGCGCACTTCGCCCAGCGTCTTGCGGAACAGGTTGTTGTTCAGGCCGCCGGCCAGGCCGCGATCGGAAGAGATGATGATGTAGCCGACGCGCTTGACGTCCTGGCGCTCGACCATGAACGGATGCTGGTAATCGGTATGGGCCTGGGCCAGATGGCCGATCACCTGTTTCATCGCGCGCGCATACGGGCGCGAGGTCTTCATCCGCTCCTGCGCCTTGCGGATCTTGGAGGCCGAGACCATCTCCAGCGCGCGCGTCACCTTGCGGGTGTTCTGCACGCTCTTGATCTTGGTTTTGATTTCGCGTCCGCCTGCCATCTCTTTAATCCGGGGCTCGGGACTCGGGACTCGGGACTCGGAAGAGCCCGCTCACGAATCGCCTTTGTTGCTCGTTTCCGGTACAGGGGTTTCGGATCTTCAGGATCCCGCTTGCGCGAGTCCCGAGTCCCGAATCCCGAGTCCCGGCGCCTTTTACCAGCTACCAGTCTGCTTGAACTCTTCGATGCCGTTCTTGAAGGCGGCTTCGATGTCGTTGTCCCAGCCGCCGGTGGCATTGATCTTCTCGATCAGCGCGCCCTGGGTGTTGGCGAAATGGGCGTGCAAGCCTTCCTCGAAGGCCAGGATCTTGTTGACCGGTACGTCGTCCAGATAGCCCTCGTTGACCGCGTAGATCGACAGCGCCTGGTTGGCGATGGACATCGGCGCGTACTGCTTCTGCTTCATCAGTTCGGTCACGCGCTGGCCGCGTTCGAGCTGCTTGCGGGTGGCTTCGTCCAGGTCCGAGGCGAACTGCGCGAACGCCGCCAGCTCGCGGTACTGCGCCAGCGAGATGCGGATGCCGCCGGAGAGCTTCTTGATGATCTTGGTCTGGGCGGCGCCGCCGACGCGCGACACCGAGATGCCGGCGTTCACGGCCGGGCGGATGCCGGCGTTGAACAGGTCGGTTTCCAGGAAGATCTGGCCGTCGGTGATCGAGATCACGTTGGTCGGCACGAACGCGGACACGTCGCCGGCCTGGGTTTCGATGATCGGCAGCGCGGTCAGCGAACCGGTCTTGCCCTTCACCTGGCCATTGGTGGTCTTCTCCACGTACTCCTCGGACACGCGCGCGGCGCGCTCCAGCAGGCGGGAGTGCAGGTAAAACACGTCGCCCGGGTAGGCTTCGCGGCCCGGCGGGCGCTTGAGCAGCAGCGAGATCTGGCGGTAGGCCACGGCCTGCTTGGACAGATCGTCGTAGACGATCAGCGCGTCTTCGCCGCGGTCCAGGAAGTACTCGCCCATGGTGCAGCCCGAGTACGCGGAGATGTACTGCATCGCCGCCGATTCGGAGGCGGTGGCGGCGACCACTATCGTGTGCGCCAGGGCGCCGTTCTCTTCCAGCTTGCGCACCACGTTGGCGACGGACGAAGCCTTCTGGCCGATCGCCACGTACACGCACTTAATGCCGGTGCCCTTCTGGTTGATGATGGCGTCGATGGCCAGTGCGGTCTTGCCGGTCTGGCGGTCGCCGATGATCAGCTCGCGCTGGCCGCGGCCGATCGGGATCATCGCGTCGACCGACTTGTAGCCGGTCTGCACCGGCTGGTCGACCGACTTGCGCCAGATCACGCCCGGGGCCACGCGCTCCACCGGCGCGGTCAGCTTGGCGTCGATCGGACCCTTGCCGTCGATCGGCTCGCCCAGCGCGTTGACCACGCGGCCCAGCAGCTCGTTGCCGACCGGCACTTCCAGGATGCGGCCGGTGGTCTTGGCCACGTCGCCTTCGCGCAGGTGCTCGTAGTCGCCCAGCACCACGGCGCCCACCGAGTCGCGCTCCAGGTTCAGCGCCAGCGCATAGGTGTCGTTGGGCAGTTCGATCATTTCGCCCTGCATCACGTCAGCCAGGCCGAAGATGCGCACGATGCCGTCGGACACGCTGGTCACGGTGCCTTCGTTGCGCGCTTCCGCAGCCAGCTTGACCTTCTCGATGCGGGTCTTGATCAGTTCGCTGATTTCAGAGGGGTTGAGCGTGGTAGCCATTTGTCTGGTTCCTGTTTCGTGCGCCGCAACCTGCGGCGCGCGGATTCTTTAAAGGTCTTTCGGGAATGGAGAATCGAGAATGGAGAATGGTCAAAGCGGCATGCCGTGCCTCTACGATTCCCTATTCCCTATTCCCTATTCCCCGCTTCATCAATTCGCCAGCGCCGTCTGCAGCCGGTTCAACTTGCCCTTCAACGAGCCGTCGATGACCACCTCGCCGGCATCGATCACCGCGCCGCCGATCAGCGACTCGTCGATCGCGGTGTCGATCTCGACTTCGCGGCCGAAGCGCTTTTTCAGCGCCGCCTTGATGGCCTCCAGTTCGCCCGCCGGCAATGCCGTGGCCGAAATGATCCTGGCCTTGACCAGGCGCTCGGATTCGGCGCGCAGATCTTCGTAGAGGCCGGCGATTTCCGGCAGCTGCGACAGGCGGCGGCCGTCGGCCAGCACGGTCAGGAAGCGGGTGAACGATTCGCTGGCGCCCGCCGGCGCCAGCAGCGCCACCGCATCGGCCTGGGCCAGTTGCGGATTGGGCAGCAGCGCGGCCACGCGCGGGTCGGCCGCGGCCTGTGCGGCGAAGCCCAGCGCATCCGACCACGCGGCGAAGCTGCCTTCATCGCGCGCAACCGCGAAGGCGGCGCGGGCGTAGGGACGTGCAACGGTGAGGGCCTGGCTCATCGATCAGATCTCTGCGGCCAGCTCGTCGAGCAGCGCCTTGTGGGCGTTGGCGTCGATTTCGCGCTTGAGCAGCTTCTCGGCGCCGCTGACCGCCAGCGCCGACACCTGCTTGCGCAGATCTTCGCGGGCGCGGGTGGTCGAGGCTTCGATCTCGGCTTCGGCCAGCGCCTTCTGGCGATTGGCTTCGGCGATGGCGTCGTTCTTGGCCGCATCGATGATCTGGTTGGCGCGCAGATGCGCCTGATCGATGATTTCGTTGGCCTTGGCGCGCGCCTCTTTCAACGCCTCGTTGACCTTTTCCTGCGCCTGCGCCAGATCCTTCTGGCTGCGATCGGCAGCGGCCAGGCCTTCGGCGATTTTCTGCTGGCGCTCTTCGATGGCGTTCAGCAGCGGCGGCCAGATTTTGGTCGCGATAATCCAGATCAAACCGGCAAAAGCCAGCGCCTGGGCGATAAGAGTCAGACCGATGTTCATGGGATTCGCTCTACGTGTGGTGCTGCCAGGGACGGGCGCATGCGGCGCCCCTCCCTTCCGTCTCCGGGAAGGGTCAGCCGATGGCGACCCTTCCGCGAGGCTTCATCAGCCGCCCAGCTGCGCCAGGAACGGAGCAACGAACGGGCTGGCGAAGGCGAACAGCAGGCCGACGGCGACGCTGATGATGAACGCGGCGTCGATCAGGCCGGCGGTGATGAACATGCGGACCTGCAGCACCGGGATCAGTTCCGGCTGGCGCGCGGCCGATTCCAGGAACTTGCCGGCCATGATGGCCAGACCCAGACCGGCGCCCAGCGCGGCCAGGCCAATCATGATGCCGATGGCCAGAACGGTCGAAGCCTGGACTTGAGCGAGGGTGGTCAGTGCGATTTCCATGGTTTTCTCCGGAACGAATTGCTTAAGGATTGAATGTTGAAGGGTAGGACAAGGTGAAACGGAAACTTTAGTGGCTGTCTTCCGACAGGCTCAGGTAGACGATCGACAGCATCATGAAGATGAACGCCTGCAGCGGGATGACCAGCAGGTGGAACAGCATCCAGCCCAGGCCGAACGCGCCGCCGGCCAGCGCGCCGACGATGCCGGCGCCGCCCAGGACCCAGATCAGCAGGAACACGATTTCGCCGCCGAACATGTTGCCGAACAGTCGCATCGCCAGCGAAATCGGCTTGCTCAGCCACTCGACGATGTTCAGGATCAGGTTGAACGGCAGCATCCACTTGCCGAACGGCGCGGTCAGGAATTCCTTGGCGAAACCGCCCAGGCCCTTGGAACGCAGCGCGAAGAAGAACATCAGGAAGAACACGCTGATCGACATGCCCAGCGTGGCATTCACGTCGGCGGTGGGCACCGGCTTCCAGTACGGCACGCCGATGAGTTCCAGCGGCAGGGCGATGAAGTCCGCCGGAATCATCTTCAGCAGGTTCATCATCAGGATCCAGAAGAACAAGGTGATCGCGATCGGCGTCACCAGTTTGCTGGTCCCGTGGTAGGTGTCGCGGGCCTGCTTGTCGACGAATTCCAGCAGGATTTCGACGAAGGCCTGCCACTTGCCCGGTACCCCGGCGGTGGCCTTGCGGGTCGCCAGCCAGAAGCCGAAAACGACCAGCAGGCCCATCAGCACCGAGGTGACGATGGTGTCCACGTGGATCGCCCAGAAACCGCCTTCCTGCACCTGGAACGTCAGGTTGTGGAGGTGGTGCTGGATGTAGCTGGTGGGAGTCAGTTCCGCCTCGCCCGCCATGTGTCCTGAACCTTCGTTAGTAGGAAATTATTGTCGCCTGGCCGCAGCCAGCACCTGTGCCGCAAGACCGGTGAGCAGGCCGGCCATCAGCGGCAGGGGCGGCAGTTTCCAGGCCCCCAGGCCGACCAACAGCACGGCAAACACCACCGCCCATTTCAGAACCACGCCCGCCAGCAGCCGCAGCATGGCGGCACCGGCGGGAATCACCCCGCCCCCCAATGCCAGCCTGGCGGCCACCAGGCCACCGGCCAGCATCGCCAGGCCTCCCAGCGCCGCCGCCAGCGCCTGGGGCAGCCCCCGGAGCAGGAACAGCGCCGCGACCAGCCCCACCGCCAGCAGCTGGTAGGCTGCGGCGCGCAATGCCAGCCGCCGGCCCACAGCGACGGAATTCAGCACACGTAAGTCCTGGGAATGGCGGGGTACAAGGCCCGAAAGCGCCTCGCCGAGCCGCAAAAGTATAGCAGGGCGCCGTTTTCAGCGACAACCGCCAAAGGTCGCAGAAACCGGGATCCGGCCACCCGCCGGGGCCAGGATGTCGCAAGGACAGGCTCGACGGCCCGGCTGGGCACGCGTTTTCCCTGTTCATTTTTTTATCGGGAATTTTCCGGAACTTTGACGAATCCGCCCTGTCAGTTTCTGCAAGGTCTGCCATCAACTTCCTCGTCCGATGCTCCGTTGCAGACCTCCCGAAGCCCCGCGGCCCTGCCCGGGGCTTCGTTCTTTCCGCCACGATCATGACGTGACGCTCGCTTTCATGGCTCGCCATGCTGGGTCTCCTGCGCAATGGCCGGTTCGCCTTCACCGGCCGCCATGATCGCCGCGGCTGCACGGCCGCGGAATTACCTGCCAGGTAATCGTTCGCTTCCCGGCGCGTTGCGCGCCTCGGGGCGGGAAGCGGCGAGTCGTTGCGGTTCGCCAGGTCGCGCCACCGACAGCATCGGCTACCGCAATGCGCGTCGCGTGTTCACTTCATCTCCACCGGAAGTCCCGCACGGTAATCGCACTTACCGTTTGCGGCATTCCCGGCACATCGCTCGCGGGCTGCCGCCATCAAAACAAGGAGATGCACACGATGCGTTTGTTTTTTTCCGTCATCGCCGGCCTGGCGGCATCGATTGCGATACCTGCGCAAGCCCAGCAGGACGATCGTTTCACCCTGCGCCTGGGCGCAATGAATGTCGACGCACAAGGCGAACTCAGCGGCGTCACCGGATTTGCCGGCGAAGATTTCAGCTTTTCCGAGGATTTCGATTTCGGCAGCAAGGAAGTGGTGCCGCGCGTGGACGGCGTTTTCCGTTTCGGGCAGCGCAACCGGCTGATCTTCGACTACTTCCAGTACGACAAGGATCAACGGGCCACGCTGGGCAGCGACCTTTCCTACGACGGCGTCACCATTCCCGCCGGCAGCTTCGCCAAGGGCAAGGTCAAGTTCCAACTGGCCAGCCTGATGTACGACTTTGCGGTGGTCGATACGCCGACCTTCAACCTGGGCCTGCAGATCGGCGCCGAATGGGCCAAGCTGGAAGGCCGCGTCTATGCCGAGGCCGGCGATGACCGCTACCAGGCGCGCTCCAGCGACGACGGTTATGCGCCGGTGGTCGGTGTGCGCCTTACCGCCACTCCGAACGAGCGGTGGCTGTTCAATCTGCAAGGCCAGTACCTGGATGCGGACTGGGGCGACTTCGGCGATTACCAGGGCGATATCACCCGCGCCAATGCGATTGCCGAGTACCGCTTCACGCCCCGGTTTGGCGCCTTCGTCGGCTATGACTGGTTCAAGCTGGATGTCGAACGCAGCGGCAGCGACGGCCTGCTGGGCCTGGATCAGCGCTTCAAGGGCCCGGTGGCCGGCATCACGCTGGCATTCTGAGCCTCCCAGGCCCAGCCCCCGCTTCGGGCTGCCGCTATGGTTGCGGCCCGAAGCGATAGCCAACACCTATTGATTGGCCCGAAAACTTGCATTGGACTCGGGGCCGACCATCCCCATAATGAGAACAACTCTCATTTGATGTCCTGCCGTGAACAAGACCCTCAGCTTTGCCGCACTGCACTTCACGGTCGCCTTTCTGCTGGGCTGGCTGTTCACCGGCAGCTGGCTGGTCGGCGGCGCGCTGGCGCTGGTGGAACCGGCCTGCAACACGGTGGTATTCCATTTCCACGAAAAGGTGTGGAAGCGGATCGAGCAGCGGCGGGCCCAGCGCGCTCAGCAGACCGCCGCGGCGGTGATGTTGTGAGGCAAAAGGAATGGCAATACTTGTGGGAGCGGCGCAAGTCGCGATGAGACTCTACCGGTAAAGCCCCGTCGCGACTTGCGTCGCTCCTACACGACATGGAAGCGCTATATGCCCCCACAAACGACACCGGCCCGCAATGCGGGCCGGTGTCATAACAGCACCTGCAGCGCTACGCTGCAGACTTATTTCTTCTTCGGGATATACAGATCGGTGATGGTGCCGTCGTAGACTTCGGCGGCCATGCCGACCGATTCGCTGAGGGTGGGATGCGGGTGGATGGTGTGGCCGATGTCCTCGGCTTCGGCGCCCATTTCGATGGCCAGCGCGATCTCGCTGATCAGATCGCCGGCGTGCACGCCGACGATGGCGCCGCCGATGATGCGGTGGCTGGCTTCGTCGAAGATCAGCTTGGTGAAGCCTTCGCCGCGGCCGATGCCGACCGCGCGCGCCGAAGCCACCCATGGGAACTTGCCGACGCCCACCTTCAGGCCCTTGGCCTTGGCTTCGTTCTCGGTCACCCCGACCCAGGCGATTTCCGGATCGGTATAGGCCACCGACGGGATCACCCGCGCCACCCATTCCTTCTTTTCCCCGGCCGCCACTTCCGCCGCCAGTTTGCCCTCGTGGGTGGCCTTGTGCGCCAGCATCGGCTGGCCGACCAGATCGCCGATGGCGAAGATGTGCGGCACGTTGGTGCGCATCTGCAGATCCACCGGGATGAAACCGCGGTCGGTCACCTGCACGCCGGCCTTGTCGGCGTCCAGCTTGCCGCCATTGGGAGAGCGCCCGACCGCGACCAGCACGCGATCCCAGGTACCCGATTCCAGTTCCGGCTTCTGACCTTCGGTCGCGCTTTCGAACGACACCGCGATGCCCTTCTTCGATGCCTCCACCTTGGCCGCCTTGGTCTTCAGGTGCACGGCCACGCCCTGCTTCTTCAGCCGGTCGGCCAGCGGTTTGACCAGGTCCTTGTCGGCGCCCGGCATCAGCTGATCCATGAATTCGACCACGGTCACTTCGCTGCCCAGCGCGCGGTACACGGTGGCCATTTCCAGGCCGATGATGCCGCCGCCGACCACCAGCAGCTTCTTGGGTACGTCCTGCAGTTGCAGCGCGTCGGTCGAATCCATCACCCGCGGATCGTCCCACGGGAAATTCGGCAGTTTCACCGCCTGGCTGCCGGCGGCGATGATGCATTGCTCGAAACGCAGCAGCTGGGTCTTGCCGTCGGCACCGGCGATTTCCAGCTCATTGGGCGAAACGAACTTGCCCACGCCCTGCACGGTGCGCACCTTGCGCTGCTTGGCCATGCCGGCCAGGCCCTTGGTGAACTGGCCAACCACCTTGTTCTGCTTGAAATCGCGCAGCTTGTCCAGATCGATCTTCGGCTTGCCGAAGTCCACGCCGATGTCGGCCGAATGCGATGCTTCTTCGATCAACGCCGCCGCATGCAGCAGCGCCTTGGACGGAATGCAGCCGACGTTGAGGCAGACCCCGCCCAGCGTGTCGTAACGTTCCACCAGCACCGTGTCCAGGCCCAGATCGGCGGCGCGGAACGCGGCGGTATAGCCGCCGGGACCGGAACCCAGCACGACAATGCGGCATTCGATATCCGCGGTTTTCCCGGTGCCCAACGCCGGCTTCGGCGCCGAGGTGGGCGGTGCGGCAGGCGCGGCCGGGGAAGGCGTCACCGGCGCCGGCTTGGCCGCTTCGGCCGCGGCCGGCGCGGGAGCGGCCGGTGCCGCCGGCGCAGCGCCAGCGCCCTCGCTTTCCAGCACCGCCACCACGCTGCCCTCGGACAGTGTGTCGCCCAGCTTGACCTTCAGCTCCTTGACCACGCCCGCGACAGACGAAGGCACTTCCAGCGTGGCCTTGTCCGATTCCAGCGTCACCAGGCCCTGATCCTTCTGCACCGTGTCGCCGACGGCGACCAGGATTTCGATGACGGGCACATCGGTGTAATCGCCGATGTCGGGGACTTTGACTTCTATCACTGCCATTCGATTCTCCTGATGCCGCTCAGCCGTTGCTGTCGGCGAGCGATTGCTGCAAATTTTCCAGCGACGCTTCCAGCTTGAGCCAGCGCCGCTCGCGCTTGCTTTGCTTGTCCGTCGTGGCCTCGATCATCAGCGCGGCCTGCTCCAGCATGCGCTCGGTCGGCCCGCAGCCGGGGATGGCGCCGCTGAAGCGCTCGCCGTCGACGACGAACGAAAGCACATTGCCTTCCTGCACGCCGGCCGCCAATTCCGCCGGCACCGCCTGCTCCAGCGATTGCCGCCACAGCGCGACCAGCCGCTGGGCCAGTTCCGCCGGGATAGGCGCTTCGTGCTGCCGTGCGGGTTGTTCGACCCGCAGCTGGACGCCGCCGCGACTGCCGCTGTTGCTCCAGTTGTAGACGCGTTCTTCGGCCTGGCTGTGACGCAGCATCCATTGCGCGCCGGCTACGCCAGGGGTCAGCGAGAGGCCGGTTTCCTTGCCGCGGCTGGGCAGCCAGACCAGCGACAGCGCCGGTTGCGCCTGCTCGTGAAACAGCTGCTCGACCGCATTGCCGTAGTTGTCGGTGGCCGGCGGCCAGCCCCGGCCCAGATCGACCTGGCACTGGCGCGCCTGCGCGCCGGATGAGATCAGTACCGCTGCCGCCAGCAGCGTGGTCGCAGCGGCAACGCGGCGCCTCACAGCAGCACGCGGCGCATATCGGCCAGCACCTGGCCCAGATAAGCGGTGAAACGGGCGGCCGAGGCGCCATCGATGACGCGGTGGTCGTAGCTCAGCGACAGCGGCAGCAACAGGCGCGGGGCGAACTGCTTGCCGTCCCAGACCGGCTGGATCGACGATTTGGACACGCCCAGGATGGCCACTTCCGGCGCATTGACGATGGGGGTGAACGCGGTGCCGCCGATGCCGCCCAGCGAGGAAATCGAGAAGCAGCCGCCGGACATTTCCGCCGGCCCCAGCTTGCCGTCGCGGGCTTTCTTGGCCAGTTCGCCGGTTTCCTGCGCCAGTTCGATCACGCCCTTCCTGTCGACATCGCGGATCACCGGCACTACCAGTCCGTTGGGCGTATCGGCGGCAAAGCCGATGTGGAAGTACTTCTTCAGCGTCAGGTTCTCGCCGCCGGCGTCCAGCGAGGCGTTGAAGTCGGGGAATTTCTTCAGTGCCGCCACGCTGGCCTTGAGCAGGAACGCGAGCATGGTCAGCTTGATGCCGGCCTTCTCGTTTTCCTTGTTGAGCTGCACGCGCAAGGCTTCCAGATCGGTGATGTCGGCATTGTCGTGCTGGGTGACGTGCGGAATCATCGCCCAGTTGCGCGCCAGGTTGGCGCCGGAGATCTTCTTGATGCGCGGCAGCGGCTTGACTTCGATCTCGCCGAACTTGGCGAAGTCGACCTTCGGCCACGGCAACAGATTGAGACCTCCGCCCGCGGCAACGGCAGCGGGCGAAGCTGCTGCCGCCGCACCGCCGGCCAACGCGGCCTTGACGTAGCGCTGCACGTCTTCCTTGCTGATGCGGCCGGCGCGTTCGCTGCCCTTGACCTGGTTCAGGTCCACGCCCAGCTCGCGCGCGAACAACCGCACCGCCGGGCTGGCGTGCGGCACCTTGTCCGGCATCACGCGCTCGGCGTTGAATTCGACCGGCGGGCTGTGCGGCGGCGAGGCTTCCGGATCGATGCCGGGCTTGCTGTCCAGCACCCGCGAGGCGGCCGGCTGCGCCTGCTCGATTTCGCGCTGGGCGATCTTGTCGGGCTGTTCGGCGACGGCCACCGGCTCGACTCCCCGGTCGGGCTCGACCGCGGGGGCCGCCGGTTCGGGCTTCGGTGCGGCTGGCGCCGCCGGCGCGGCGGCGGGCTTGGCTTCGGCGGCTTCGCCGGTCTCGATCAGCGCAACCACCGCGCCTTCGGAAAGTTCATCGCCCAGCTTGACCTTCAGTTCCTTGACGACGCCGGCGAACGGCGCCGGCACTTCCAGCGTGGCCTTGTCCGATTCCAGCGTAATCAGGCCCTGGTCCTTGCTGACGGTATCGCCGACGGCGACCAGCACTTCGATGACGGGTACGTCGCTGTAGTCACCGATGTCGGGAACACGCGCTTCCTTGATTTCGGCCATTCGGAACTCCAGCGATTCGATTCGATAAGGGGAACCCCTATTGTGGCCATACGCGCGCTATGCGCCAACCTCTGGCGGCAATTATTTTTGTCCTGGCGCGGGACATCGCTCGCTGAAAACGACAACGCCCGCAACCTTGACGGCCACGGGCGAGCGGAGAACGGCCAGATCCAGCGATGCTATCGGGCACTGGTATCGTTTTGGTCCGGCGCCCTAGTCCTGCGCGTCTTGGTCGTCCGGCTTGTTCTCCAGCAGGTTCAGCGCGCCGCCGTTGGGCAGACGATACGCCAGCGCATTGTCCAGGCGATCAAGCCCCGACAACGCTTCGCACAGGCGCTCGGCGCGCTTTTCCAGCGCCTTGGCGCGCGGTTCGACCCGCGCCTCGATTTCCTTGTCCAGGTTTTCCATCTTCTTGAGCCGCTCGGCGTCGCCGCTGAAAGCGGCACTGATCGCGCCGCCGACGATGTCGCCGATCAGCAGCGGCACGACTTCGGCCACCGCCTCACCGATGCCGTCGCCCAGATCCTTGCTGCTGAAACGATTGGCGCGAATCGAGCTGGCCAGCCGCGCATCCACCGTCTTGCGGGCCTTGTCCAGCGAAGCGCGGGTGCGGTCCGGGTGGCTGCTGAACCCTGCCGCGACTTCGCCCAGTGCCGTGAAAGCGATGTCGGCGGCATCGCGGCCGATTTCCTGCGCCAGCGGCATGGCCGCGCGCGCGCCGCGCTCGAACTCGGCGATACGCCGCTGGTCGGCGGCGTCCAGTTGCACCCAGCGGTCGTCGACGAACAGCCTGCCCTGTCGCAGCACCACCCACTTCGGCTGGCCGCCGTCGCGGGTGAAGATGACGCTCTTGTCGTTGATGGTGAGATCGTAGTCGCTTTCGATGTCGCAGCTGATATTGCGCGCCTGCGCGGTCGCCGCCAGCAGCAGCGGAACGGCGGCAACGGCGGCGCGGCGGAAAAGGCGATGGCGCATGACCCGGCTCCCGGTACAAGGACGGACGCCAGCATGCCATCTTCCCGCTGCCGACGTGCCGTGCCGAAGGAGGGCATGACTTCCGTCCCAGGATCGGTTGCTTGGGTAGACCATCGAGCCGGCTCCGACCGGCAGATGGTGCGGGAGCGGCCGACCCGCCGCTCCCGCCGAAAAAGCCACTGGTTGCGGACCGGTTCGCCGACACCCGCAAGCAATCAATAGTCGGCAAGCACCCGCCAGTGTTGCCACAGCCGCTCCAGGCTGAAGCCGGCATTGGCCGGACTGGTGGATGGCAGCGCAAACACGTCGATGCCTGCCAGCGCGTCCGCCGGCAACTGCGGTTGCAGGTGCCTGGCGAATGCCTGTGCGGCCTTGCCGCCGTTCAGTGCGATGGCGCGCAGCCGCGGCAATGCCGGCAGGCGTGCGCCGATCGGATTGATCACTTCGCTGCCGCGGACGATGGCCGAGTCCAGGCTGCCGGCGCGCCGGCACTGGCCAATCACGTCCCACAGTCCGAACCCGGCCGCCTGCAGCGCCGCCAACCGTTGCGGATAGGCCAGCGCCGGATCGAAGCGGCAGATCTGCGCCAGCAACGGCCAGAACCGGTTGCGCGGATGCGCGTAGTACTGCTGCACCGACAACGATGCGTCGCCGGGCATCGAGCCCAGGACAAGGACGCGGCAATCGGCCGCGATATGCGGCGGCAATCCCAACAGCAAGTTGCTCATCGCATCAACCGGCCGCCGCCTGCCATGGCCGGACCACCAGCAGCGCACCGGCCGCCACCAGCACCGTCCCGATCACCCGCATCGCGTCCACCGGTTGCCGTGCGTGCAGCACGCCGTAGTGATCCAGCAGCAGCGAACCCAGCAGCTGGCCGAACACGATCAGGCAGATCAGCGAAGCGGCGCCGGTGCGGGGAATCAGCAACGTCGCCGCGGCCACATAGACCGCGCCGATGGCGCCGCCGGTCCATGCCCACCACGGCACTTTCGCCAACGCTTCGAACTGGAAACCCGGCCGCGACAACAGCCACCACGCCAGCAGCACCAGCGTGCCGATCGAAAACGACGCCAGTGCGGCGAACACCGCGCCGAAGGTCTGCTTACCCAGCGATGCGTTGATCAGCGCCTGCAACGGCAGCAACGCGCCGATGAAGACCGCCAGGCCGAAGCTTGCCAGTTTCATGTCTGTGCCCTTGTGCGAACCAGTCCGCACAATACCCAATGGCAGCCGCGGCCGCGAATGCATCCGATGCTCTCTGTGCGGTGCGCGCCCAAGGGGCTGTTTCCATTTCCCGAGTAGGCCGCGTTGGGTCTGGTAAGCCGTCAGTGGGCGTTGCGCGGCGCAGCGCCTGACTGGCCGTCAGAGCCTGCCCCTGCGAAGGCAGGGGTCAAGCCGCGCGGCGGCCGCTGGCGGCTTACCAGACCCAACCCGAAGGGCCGGATTTGCGCGCGCCCGGGACGGTGTCATCGCTCGGGCGTGGACCAACGTCCACTTCCTCGCTCTTCCTTGCCCCGAACGCGCGCAAATCCGGCGCGACCTGCTCGGGAAACGGCAACAGCCCCTAGCATGACGGATGTGATGATGTCTGCACGAACCGTCCGGCCGATTGGGGCACAATACCGCGATGGCAGCCGGAACCCCCCTGTACCGTCCGCCGCCCCCACTGCTGGACGATGCCTGCGCATTGTTCCTCGACGTGGACGGCACTCTGCTCGAATTCGCGTCCCAGCCGGACCGCGTCCGCCTGCCGCCGCAGGCGCTTGCGGTCATCGAGACGCTGAGCGATCGCCTGCAAGGCGCGTTGGCGCTGGTCAGCGGCCGTCCGCTGCACGAGCTGGACCGGTTGTTCTGGCCGTTGCAGCTGCCCGCAGCCGGCCTGCACGGCCATCAGTTCCGCGGTAGCGAAACTTCTCCCGGCAGTACGGTCCCCGAAGCCCTGTCGCATTTCAAACGCGAGGCGTTGGCGCTGGCGCGGCGCCACCAGGGTGTGATGGTCGAGGACAAGGGCAGCCACCTGGCCCTGCACTGGCGCGGCGCGCCGCATGCCGCCGAACAGGTGCGCGCGCTAGCCGCTGCCCGCATCGGCGACATCGCCGGTTATCGCCTGCAACCCGGCGACCATGTCGTCGAACTGGTCCCGGCCGACGTCGACAAGGGAGGCGCGGTGCGGACACTGATGCGGGAACGGCCGTTTCTCGGCCGCACGCCGGTGTTCGTGGGCGACGACCTCACCGACGAGTACGGATTCGCCGCGGTCAATGCCAACGGCGGGTGGAGCGTGCTGGTCGGCCGGCGCGACGACAGCCACGCCAACTACGGCCTGGCCGACCCCGGCGCCGTTCACGCATGGCTACGCGCGAATGCGGAAAATCCGGCGTCGGCCTTCAGTCCCCCAACGGAGCAGACCTGATGATCGAATCCAGCCTTGACCTCGGCGTCATCGGCAACGGCAGCTTCGGCGCCCTGGTCGATACCTGCGGAAAAGTGGTCTGGAGCTGCCTGCCCGCGTTCGATGGCGACCCGGCATTCTGCAGCCTGCTGTCGCCGCGCGATCACGACGGCGGCGATTTCGCCATCGAACTGGAAGACTTCGCCGGAAGCGAACAGAACTATCTCAACAACACCGCCATCCTACGCACCGTGTTGCGCGACCGCCACGGCGGTGCGGTGGAAATCATCGATTTCGCCCCGCGCTGGCGCCAGCACGACCGTTTCTACCGCCCGGTCATGCTGATCCGGCAGGTGAGCCCGCTGGCCGGCAGCCCGCGCATCCGCGTACGCGCGCGTCCGCTGGCCGACTGGGGCGCACGACTGCCGGAAACCACCTGGGGCAGCAACCATATCCGCTGGCTGCTGCCGGACTTCACCCTGCGCCTGACCAGCGATGTGCCGGTGCGCTTCAT
The DNA here is from genome assembly GCF_900215535.1 of Pseudoxanthomonas wuyuanensis. GTDB lineage: Bacteria > Pseudomonadota > Gammaproteobacteria > Xanthomonadales > Xanthomonadaceae > Pseudoxanthomonas_A > Pseudoxanthomonas_A wuyuanensis. The sequence continues at coordinate 82,046 of NZ_OCND01000008.1, forward strand.
TCGCGACGAATCCCCGTTCGTACTGACCCATCCGGTGCACCTGGTGCTGGGCGCGGACGAATCGCTGACCCGCGGCGTGGCCGGCTTCGTGCGCGAGGCGCAGGAACGCACCGCCGCCTACTGGCGCGAATGGGTACGCTACCTGTCGGTGCCGCTGGACTGGCAGGAAGCGGTCATCCGCAGCGCGATAACGCTCAAGCTGTGCCAGTACGAGGACAGTGGGGCGATCATCGCGGCAATGACCACCTCGATTCCGGAAGCGCCGAATACGCCGCGCAACTGGGACTACCGCTATTGCTGGCTGCGCGATGCCGCGTTCGTGGTACGGGCCTTGAACCGGCTGGGGGCGACCCGCAGCATGGAAGAGTTCCTGCGCTACATCTTCAACATCGCCACCAGCGACGGTTCGCTGCAGCCGCTGTACGGCATCGATTTTTCCGAACAGCTGCATGAGCACGAAGTCCAAAGCCTGGCCGGCTACCGCGGCATGGGGCCGGTGCGGCGCGGCAACCTGGCCTGGGTGCAGAAGCAGCACGACGTCTATGGCAGCGTGGTGCTGGCCTCGACCCAGCTGTTCTTCGATCAGCGCCTGGCCGATCCGGGCGATGCCAATGCCTTCCACCGGCTGGAACCGTTGGGTGAGCACGCCTACGCGCTGCACGATCAGCCCGACTCCGGGCTGTGGGAATTCCGCGGCCGCGCCGAGGTGCATACCTATACCAGCGTGATGTGCTGGGCCGCCTGCGACCGCCTGGCCAAGATCGCCGCGCGGCTGCAACTGGGCGATCGCGCCGCGCACTGGCGCCAGCGCGCCGACCGCATCCGCGAACGGGTCATCGCCGAGTCCTGGAGCGAGAAGCACGGCCATTTCACCGACACTTTCGCCGGCGAGCGGCTGGATGCGTCGCTGCTGCTGCTGGCCGACCTGGGTTTTATCGCACCGGAAGACCCGCGCTTCATCGCCACCGTCGAAGCCATCGGCCGCGTGCTCAAGCGCGGCGACGCGCTGTTCCGCTATATCGCCCCGGACGATTTCGGCGCGCCGGAAACCAGCTTCACGCTGTGCACGTTCTGGTATATCGACGCGCTGGCGGCGATAGGCCGCAAGGACGAGGCGCGCGAGTTGTTCGAGCGCATCCTCAAGCGCCGCAATCACCTGGGCCTGCTGTCGGAAGATCTGGATTTCGACGATGGCGAAGCCTGGGGCAATTTTCCGCAGACCTATTCGCATGTGGGTTTGATCATCGCCGCGATGCGGCTGTCGCGCTCCTGGCAGGAGGCCTCATGAGCCGATTGGTGGTGGTATCGAACCGGGTCGCAGTACCAGGCGAGAACCGCGCCGGCGGGCTGGCCGTAGGCCTGCTGGCGGCCTTGCGCGAACGCGGCGGGCTGTGGTTCGGCTGGAGCGGAAAGATCGCCAGGAACGGCGGCACCCTGCACGAGCAGACCGACGGCGACATCCGCTTCGTCACCATGGACCTGAGCCGCAGCGACCATGACGACTATTACAACGGATTCGCCAACCGCACGCTGTGGCCGCTGCTGCATTTCCGCCTGGATCTGGTCGACTACGATCGCGGCAAACGCGAAGGCTATCGCCGGGTCAATGCGCTGTTTGCCGAGAAGCTGGCGCCGCTGCTGCGCGACAGCGACACGGTCTGGATCCACGACTACCATCTGATTCCGCTTGCGGCAATGCTGCGCGAGCGCGGCATCGGCTGCCGGATCGGCTTTTTCCTGCATGTGCCGATGCCATCGGCCGACCTGGTGGTGGCCATGCCCGAGCACGCGCGGCTGTTCTCGTCGCTGTACGCCTACGACCTGGTCGGCTTTCAGACCCGGCGCGATTGCGATCGGTTCGCCTCGTACGTGCGTCTGTTCGGCGGCGGACGCATCGTCGGCGACGATCTGCTGGAGGCCCCGGACGGGCACCGTGTTCGCACCGGGGCGTTTCCCATCAGCATCGACACGCAGCTGATCGCCAGCCAGGCCAAGGCGGCGACCGGCAAGGCGGCGGTGCGCGCTCTGCGCAAGAGCCTGGAGCCGCGGCAGCTGGCCATTGGCGTGGACCGGCTGGACTACTCGAAAGGCATACCGGAACGCTTTCTTGGCTTTGAGCGCTATCTGCAACGCTATCCGGAACAGAAGGGCAACCTGACCTACCTGCAGATTGCGCCGATTTCGCGCGGCGAGGTGGCCGAATATCAGACCTTGCGCAACCAGTTGGAACAGATGGCCGGCCACATCAACGGCAACCACGCCGCGCCGGACTGGACGCCGTTGCGCTACGTCAACCGCAACTTCGCCCACGCCACGCTGACCGGTTTCTACCGCATGGCGCGCATCGGTCTGGTCACGCCGCTGCGCGACGGCATGAACCTGGTCGCCAAGGAGTTCGTGGCAGCGCAGGACCCGGACGACCCCGGCGTGCTGGTGCTGTCGATCCTCGCCGGCGCCGCCGATGAGATGAAGGAGGCGCTGATCGTCAATCCGCACGACCTGGACGGCGTGGCCGATGCCATCGCCACGGCCTCGACCATGCCCAGGGACGAACGCATGGAGCGTTGGCGGACGATGATGGAACATCTGCAGAAGAACGACATCGGCGCATGGCGGCAGCGCTACCTGGCGGCGCTGGAGTCGGATTGAGCGCGGCCCTCAGTCGGCGCATGTTTCCGGTCCCGCGCCGGCAATACCCCGCAATACCCCGCAGCGCGTATCGCCCGATTCTGTCTTCAGGATTCAGTTTCACCGCACAGCCGCACGCGGCCGCAGAAGCCGCCGTAGAAAGCCGCAGCAAACGGTCAAACCAGAGTGGAGGGAACACCATGCAACCGACGAAACCGATCCGCTATGCCCTGTCGATGGCCATCGCCTTGGCGCTGGCGCCCGCCCATGCCCAGGACACGGCACCCGCAGCCGCGCCGGCAAGCCAGGACCAGGCGACCACGCTGGATGCCATCGTGGTCAGCGGCACCGCCCAGTTCAAGGGCGTGCGCAAGCGCGATGCCAGCTTCTCGATCACCACTGCCACCCCGGAGCAGATCCAGGAAGCGGTGCCGCAGAGCACCGCCGACCTGTTGAAGATCGTGCCCGGCATCTGGGCCGAATCCACCGGCGGCGGCACCGGCGCCAACATCTTCGTGCGCGGCATGCCGTCCGAAGGCGATGCCCCGTTCGTCACCGTGCAACTGGATGGCTCGCCGCTGTTTCCGCCGCCAACGCTGTCGTTCCTCGAGAATTCCACGCTGTTCCGCACCGACGACACGGTGGAGCGGCTGGAAGTGCTGCGCGGCGGCTCCAGCCCGATCTTCTCCAACGGCCAGGCCGGCGCCACGGTCAACTTCATCCAGAAGCGCGGCCAGGACGAGGCCGAGGGCAGCGTGCGCCTGACCGTCGGTTCCGACAGCCTGCGCCGGGTGGACATCTTCAACAGCGGCCCGATGGGCAATGGCTGGTACTACAGCGTCGGCGGCTTCTACCGCATCACCGACGGCGTACGCGACCCCGGCTTCTACGCCGACAACGGCGGCCAGTTCAGCGCCACCCTGACCAAGCGCTGGGACAGCGGCGAATTCAACCTGTATGCGCGCCACACCGACGACAACAACGCCTTCTATACCGCCATCCCGCTGCTTTCCAGCAACAATGGCAACGACCTGTCCGATTTCCCCGGCCTGGACGCGCAGACCGGCACACTGATGGGGCCGGACTTCCGCCACGTCACCCTGCCGGTCGGACCCGATGGCCAAACCATCACCCGCGACCTGGCCGATGGCCGCGGCGTCAACATCGACGTGTTCGGCGGCTCGCTGGACTGGAACGTCGGCGACTGGACCATCAGCGACCGCTTCAACGTGCTCAGCGGTTCTGCGCCCACCAATGCGCTGTTCACCGGCGCTCTGCCGCAGACGCTGGACGCCTACATCGCCGGCTTCGGCAGCACCGGTACCGCCACCTTCAGCAACGGCGGCGGCGCGGTCGCCCCCGGCCAGCAGGTGCTGACCGCCGGCTGGTGGGTGGTGGACAAGGAACTGAATTCGTTCACCAACGATCTGCGCTTCAGCCGCGAACTGTTCGCAGGCAATACGCTGACCTTCGGCGCCTACTACGCCAGGTACTCCTCGCGCGATACCTGGTACCTGGGCAACAACATGCTGCTGACCGCCGAGAACAACGCCCGGCGCATCGATCTGGTCCTGGACGACGGTCGCGTGGTCAGCAGCAACGGTTTTGTCGGCACCTCGTTCTTCTCGCTGCGGGCCAACTACGACGGTCAGAACACCGCGCTATTCGTCGCCGACGAGTGGCAGCTCAACGAGCGCCTGCGGCTGGACCTGGGCGCACGCTACGAGCGGCAGGAGATCGACGGCACCGTGTACGACGTGGCCAGCATCGATCTGGATGGCGACCCCAACACGCTGTACGACAACGAGACCTCGATCTCGCTGGATACTTCGCGCCGCATCGATCAGAACGACAGCAAGCTCTCGTGGACGGCGGGCCTCAATTTCGCCCTCAACGACAACAACAGCCTGTTCGCGCGGATCAATTCCGGCTACAAGTTCCCGGCGTTCGACAACCTGCGCGACGGCCAGGATGCGGTGCAGGAAGTGGATCAGTACGAACTTGGCCTGAAGTCCGGCAGCGCGCTCTACGACCTGTATTTGACCGCGTTCTACAACGACTTCAAGAACTCGCCGTTCCAGGCGTTCCTCGACGACGGCACCAACTTCACCACCGTGGGCGATTCGCGCGCCTACGGGCTGGAAGTGGAAGGCGCCATCCGTCCGTTCGGCGGTTTCGAACTGGCGATGACCGGTGTCTGGCTGGACGCCAAGTACAAGAACTACGAGAACTTCACCGGCAACCAGGTGATGCGCCAGCCGAAGCGGCAGTACCGGGTCACTCCCAGCTACTACTGGGCCTTGCCGTTCGGCGATCTGAAACTGTTCGCCACCTACTCGTATATCGGCGATCGTTACGCCGACCTGGCCAACACCCAGGTTCTGCCGGCGTACGACACGCTCGATGCCGGCGCCAACCTGCATGTCGGCGACAACTGGGAGTTCACCCTCAGCGGCAGCAACGTCACCGACGAACTGGGCCTGACCGAAGGCAACGTGCGCGTGCCCGGCGCAGCCACCGGCGGCGTGTTCATGGGGCGCCCCATCGCCGGCCGCCAGTACCAGTTCTCCGCCGCCTACCGGTGGTAAGCAGCAACGCGCCGGACCGCATGCGCTGTCCGGCGTTTTCCTGCCACGCATAGTCCCGAGTCGCCGCGGCCATGCCGCGGCCTTCAGCGGCGCCCGGATGCGCGGCGACGGAAGCTCCGCCCATTCACCTTGCAGTTTGCCGCCCGCGGCAAGCCGGGCGCAGACCTTTGCCGTTCGTGTCCGTTGCCGCCACATCAGTGAAAGAAGGATGAACCCGGCGACTGATCATGCCGAGGGTTGGGATCCGTTCACTTCACCCGGGGGGCGGGGTTCATGCGCCGATGGTTACGGTGCGCTCGCCCTCTCCGGGCTTCGAACTAAAAACACAATCAGGAGCTCCCCCATGACTTCTCTTCGTTCCCTCGGCATTGCCCTGGTTTCCGTCCTGGCCGTTTCGCCAGCCGCCTTCGCGCAGGACAGCGATGGCGACAGAGCCGCCGGCAAGCGCTTTGCCGTCGTCGGCAGCGCCACCATCCTGCAACCGAATTCGGACCCGCTGCCCGGTTCGCGACTGGACATCGATGGCGACGTGGCGCCGACCATCAGCGCCAGCTGGTACGCCACCGACAACATCGCCATCGAGCTGTGGGGCGCCGCCGACAAGTTCAACCATCGCGTCAAGGGCGATGGCGGCAAGATCGGCACCGTCGATCAGCAGCCGATCGCGCTGAGCGGCCAGTACCACTTCGGCGCGCCGGACAAGGTGATGCGTCCGTTCGTTGGCCTGGGCTATTACGAGTCCAACTTCAGCAACGAGCGCATCGGCGGCGACGGCCCGCATGTGGGCCTGGAAACGGCCAAGGGCGCCATCGCCACCGCCGGCGTGGATTTCAACATCAACAGCCGCTGGTTCGCCCGGGCCGATGCCCGCTACATGAAGGGCGACGCCAAGCTCCGCGAAGCCGGCGTCGGAACCGGCGAGGAACTGACGATGGACCCGTGGACGGTCGGCGTGGGCATCGGCGCCCGCTTCTGATCCGCAGCCCGGGCTGCCGGCCCGGGATCTATTAATCGACGGGCGGCGGAGTAGATCCGCCGCCCGTTGCCGTATGCGGCGCCGCGCGCCACTGGCGCTTGCCGTCCGCTGGACGATAACCTGGTCTTCGCGCCTGGGCGGCTAGGCTGGAGTCCCTTTCACGAGGAGATCGCCATGCCTACCGTGCGCCTGCGGGTCACCGCCAACGAAGACGACAACCGCGCCCTGATGAATGCGCTGCTGGCCATCGAAGGCATCGAGCATGTCGAGGAGGTTGCGGATCTGATGCCGCATCTGGACGACGACGACTCCAGTTCGGCCGGCCTGCCCGACGACGCTTCGCCCGGCTACCACCAACTCGAAATCGAAGCGCCCAACGACGAGGGCGTGCGCCGCGTGCACGATCTGGTCGAACGCGCGGCAGATCAGCTATCGCTGGTGATCGAGATCGTCGAGGAGTTCTAGGCGCTACCGTCAATCGGGTTATCGCCAGTGCCGCGCCCAGCGCGCCAGCCGCCGTTTCAGTCCCCACTGATAGGCCAGGTAGTAGCCCAACAACAGTCCGGCCACACCGACCAGGCTGCCATGGCCATCCAGGCCGGCGATGGCCGTGTCGGCACCTTGCCAATGCCAGTACAACTGCAGAAAACCCAGCACGATGCGGCCGGCCACCACCGCGGTCAGCGCCAGTACCAGCCACGGGTCGGGTTGGTAGTACAGGCCATGCGGGGTGATTTCGAACCGGCTGATCCACAGCCCGATCAGCCCCAGCACGCTGCCCAGCGCAAGCCCGCCGGCAGCATGCAGCAGGCTGCCGGGCCACCAGTAGCCGCCGATGGCGCTGACGGCAACGAAAATCGCCACCGACAGCGCCAGCACCCATGCATTGACCGAGACCAGCCACGGCCGCGCCAGCCGGCGCGCCTTGCCATAGCGGTAGCGTTGCCACAGCGACAAGGGCAACAGCACCACCCACAGCGCAAGCAGGATCAGCAACAACAGCGGAATCAGCAGCAGCGGCATGCCGCCATCATGCCGCAAAGCCGGTGACTGGCTCGTTTCGGCAACTCACGGATGCTCCGCCTCGACGTGGACCTTTTCGCGCCGCAGCAGATAGAACCCGCTGGCAACGATGATGCCCGCGCCGATCCAGGTCACCCCGTCTGGCAACACGCCCCATAGCGCCACATCCAGCATCACGCCCCAAAGCAGCGCGGTGTATTCCAGCGGCGCAATCAACGATGCCTCGCCACGCCGGAACGCTTCGGTCAGCGCGACCTGCGCCAGCGATCCCGCCACCCCGACCCCGGCAATGACCCAGATGTCGCTGCCGGCCAGCGGCTTCCAACCCGGCAACGCCAGCAGGCAGGCGCCCAGCGACAACAGGACCATGAACCAGAACACCAGCGCCTGGGTACTGTCGCGCTGGGCCAGCATCCGCACGGTGATGGCGCCGACGGCATAGCAGATCGCGGCGATCAGGACCGCCAGGCCACCGGCGGTCATCATGCCTTCGCCGGTCGGGCGCAGAATCACCAGCACGCCCGCCAGGCCAATGACGATCGCGACCCAGCGTCCGCCGCCGATCTTTTCCTTCAGCAACGGTCCGGCCATCGCGGTCACCAGTAACGGCGAGACGAAGAAGATGGCATAGGCGGTGGACAGCGGCATCGTGCGCAGCCCGTAGACGAACCCGACCATCATCGCCACACCCAATGCCCCGCGCAGCAGGTGCAACGGCCAATGCACGCGCAAAAGGCTGCGCAGCGGAACCGTCGCCAGCACCCAGGCCGACACCAGCGGCAACGACGACAGCCCGCGCAGGGCCGCCAACTGCAACGACGGATAGCGCGGCGAAAGCAGCTTCAGGCCCGCATCCATCAATGCGAACATCAGTACCGCCAGCAGCATCAGGATGGAGGCGTAGACATGGGGGTGGCGGCGGTTCATGCGCCATTATCGCAATCTGGCCGGTGCAAACCAGCGCAGCGCGGTAAAATCGCCGCCAGTCATCCCCCGGATCCGAGCCATGCCCTCTTTCGATGTCGTTTCAGAAGTCGACCGCCATGAACTGACCAACGCGGTCGACCAGGCCAACCGTGAGCTGTCCACCCGCTTCGACTTCAAGGGCGTGGACGCCAAGTTCGTGTTGGACGAGAACATCATCAGCCAGTCCGCGCCCAGCGACTTCCAGCTCAAGCAGATGTCCGACATCCTGCGGGCGCGCCTGATCGCCCGCGGTATCGACGTGCGCTGCCTGGAAGAAGGCGAGGTGGAAACCAATCTGGCCGGCGCGCGGCAGAAGATCACCGTCAAGCAGGGGCTGGAGCAGAAGATTGCCAAGAAGATCGCCGCCGCGCTGAAGGAGGCCAAGCTGAAAGTGGACAGCCAGATCAACGGCGACAAGTTGCGGGTGAACGGCAAGAAGCGCGACGACTTGCAGGAGGCCATCGCCCTGCTGAAGAAGGGCGACTTCGAGCTGCCGCTGCAATTCGACAACTTCCGCGATTGAACGTGGCCCCATTGCCGCCCGCGCCCGTGACTGCCGGTACCGACATCGATCCCATCGCCGCCACCCGCCGCTGGCTGGAGCGGGCGGTGATCGGCCTGAACCTGTGCCCGTTCGCCAAGGCGGTGTACGTGAAGCAGCAGGTGCGCTTTGTGCTGAGCGATGCCACCACGCCCGAGGCGCTGTTGGAGGAACTGGCCGAAGAGCTGGTGCTGCTGCGCGATGCCGACCCGGATCTGGTGGATACCACGCTGCTGGTGCATCCTGACGTGCTGACCGATTTCCTGGACTACAACGATTTTCTCGACAACGCCGACGCCGCCATCGAGGCGCTGGATCTGCAGGGCGTACTCCAGGTGGCCAGCTTCCATCCCGATTACCGGTTCGCCGGCACCGCGCCGGACGATATCGGCAACTACAGCAACCGCTCGCCCTACCCCACCCTGCACCTGCTGCGCGAAGCCAGCATCGACCGCGCGGTGGAGGCCTACCCCGACCCGGACGCGATCATCGAACGCAATCTGCAGACGCTGGACAAGTTGGGCCATAGCGGCTGGCGCGAGTTGTTCGCCGATTGAGCGCCGCAGACTTTCCTGTGGGAGCGACATAAGTCGCGACGCTTTACCACTGCACCCAGTCGCCGCGGCCGAGTTGTCTATCGCGACTCAGCCGTACCGGCATGCCGGTACGATTCCCATACTCGATCACCGACTGCCTACAACCAGATCGAATCCCAGTAAGGGTAGTCGCCGATACTGGCTGCCAGCCCCGCCCTGAGCGGGTTTGCCACGATGTATCTGGCCGCAGGCCGTACTACCGCTTCGGTACGGATGGCACGATCATGAAACCCCTTTTCCCACACCGCCTGGATGGCTGGATGTTCCGCCCTGATACGGCGCGCGCTGGTGCTCTTCAGCTTTTGCACGACGATCGAAAGGCTGTCCATGGCACCCAGTTCAATCAGGCCGTGCCAATGGTCGGGCATGAGTACCCAGGCCAGCAATCGCGACCTGTACCAGAGGCGGCGATCGGTCAGAGCCTGCGCGGCTTGTCGCGCGATATCATGCTCTTCAAACAGCCTGATACGGGCTGCGGTGATGAATGTCACCAGGTAGATCTGGCCAGCGACGGAAACCCGGCCTTTCCTTGGCGCGGCGTAGCCCTGCATGCAGGCATCTCGATTACGGACGATGCAGCGCATTTTCGGTGGGGACCCGATCAGCTTCTATCGGGTATCGACCCGTTTCATTGTCAGGATGTTCTGAAACCGTCGCGACTGACGTCGCTCCCACACGTCCGTCAATCCTGTGGGAGCGACGTCAGTCGCGACCGTAACAATCAGCCGGCAGCGAACAAATTGCGAAGATCCGCCTCATCCAGCTCCCGCCACCGCCCCGCCGGCAGGTCCCCCAGCTCCAGGCCGCCGATGCGGCTGCGGTGCAGCGCCTCCACATGGTTGCCGACGGCGGCGAACATGCGCCGCACCTGGTGGTAGCGGCCTTCGGTCAGGGTCAGCCGGGCGTGGCGCGCGTCGATGGCTTCAAGGCCCGCCGGCGCCAGCGGGGTCTGCTCGGACTCCAGCATCAGCGTACCGCTGGCGAACAGCGCGGCCTCGTCGCCGCGCAGGTCCTGCGCCAGGGTCGCTTCGTAGACCTTGGCCAGTTTGGATTTGGGCGAAACGATCCGGTGCAGCAACGCGCCGTCGTCGGTCATCAGCAGCATGCCGCTGGTATTGCGATCCAGCCGGCCCACCGGCGACAGCAGCGGCGAGCGCAGGCGGAAGCGCGGCGGCAGCAGGTCGTAGATGATGCGGCCGGGGTCCTTGGTCGAGCAGGTATAGCCGACCGGCTTGTGCAGCAGAATCAGCAGGCCCGGCGGCGGGTCCAGCGGCTCGCCATCGACGCGGATGTTGTCGTGATCGACCGGATCGTCGGCGTACAGCACTTCGCCCTGGGCATCGGTCACCCGGCCCTCGCGGAACATCGACGCCACCTGCTTGCGGCTGCCATAGCCCAGGTTGGCGATGTGCTTGACGATCTTCACCGCGCCGGCCTCCGGTTGACCGCCGGATTGGCCTTGAGCGCCTCGATCGCCTTGAAACCGTCGCGCTCGGCCAGGACGCGCACCTGCCCGAAACCGGCGTTGAGGGTTTCCTCATAGGGAAGATGGCGATTGGCCACCAGCCATAGGCGGCCACCGGGCTTGAGCGATTCGGCGGCTACCGCGATGAACCGGCGGCCGATATCGGGGCGGTCGGCGCGGCTCTGGGTATGGAACGGCGGATTGCTGACGATGAAATCGTAGCGTTGCGGCAATCCGCTGGTGACGTCGTGCCAGCGGTAGTCCACCTGCGCCAGCGTGGCATGGCCGGAAACATTCTGCCTTGCCAGTTGCAGCGCGCGCGCTTCGGCTTCGTACAGGTCCAGCGCCTGCACCTTCGGGCAGCGCGCCAGCACTTCAGCCGACAGATAGCCGTAACCGGCACCGAGATCGGCGCCATGGCCGGCGATATCGGCAGGCAGGTGCTCAGCCAGCAGCGCCGAAGCCGGGTCGATGCGATCCCAGGCGAATACCCCCGGCCGGCTGATAAAGCGCCCGCCCAGGATCGGACGCGGCGCGTCCAGCGCCAACCACCTGTCCAGCAGCGCCGCATCGTGGCTGCCGTCGAGCGGACGCGTCCAGAACACACGGCAATGGTTCTTGCTGAGGCAACCTCCCAGGCCGGCAAGCTGCTTCAGATCGCTTTCGCCCGACTTGGCGCCTTCGTTGTTGCCGATGCTGGCGACGACGATGCCGCCAGGAGCGGCCAGCGCAACTGCGCGCGCCAACAATGCACGCGCTTCGTCGCGCTGCCGGGGCGGCAATACCAGTACCAGCGGATAGCGCGTTGCGGTGGCCGGACTCGCTTCCGGCACTACCTGCAGGCCGGAGCGCTGGAGTTCATCGGCAAACGGTTTGAAGCTCTGCTCGCAAACCAGTTGCGAAAGCGGAAACTGCCGCAACGCCGCGCCGTCGCGCGCGCGCAGGAACAGCACCGGTCCGTCGGGCCAGCAAAGAGCGCCGTTGGTAAACGGCAGCAACAGCGAATCCAGTGCGGGGTCGGAATGGGAAGAGGCCAAGGCGCATCACAGGGTTAAAAGCTGGCGACGATTCTACCCGCGGCATCGCATACGCAGCTCACCGCGCGCTTGGCGACGCAATCCGACCGCTGGTCGGGATCGCGATACCGTTGTTAAAAAATAGTTGCGCAAACAAAACAACCCGCGTATCGTGCGCGGCCTTCGCCCCTGCGGGCGGTTTTTTTCCAGTATCGAAATCAATCCATGAAACCGAACTTCGTCACCGCGATCCTGTTTGCCCTGTGGCCACGCCACGGCGCGGATGCGCGTGCGCGGCAGTCCTGCCTGCGCGGCGAACGCAACCGGTACCTGGACACCTGCTACGGCTGAACTCCCTGGGAGATCGGCCACCCCGATCTCCCGAGGCAACGCGAACGCCCTCGGGTCGCAAGTCCCGGGGGCGTTTTTTTTTGGCGTTCGCAAGGGATGCGCATGCATCGAAAGAGTTCAGCCAGTCCAATCAACGGAATCCAGTTTCCGCCCTGAGAGCCTGGTCGCGATTCTGGTGAAGTCGCGCCGGGAACTGCCGGCATGCAGGACAAGGAAGAGCGAGGGAGCGTATGCCGATACGCGACTGAGCGATGACGCCGGCCTGCGTGGCGGCAGACCCGGCCCGCAGGGTGGTCGCAAAGCGACCACGCGATTGCGCCAGAGTCGCAGGCTCTCCCGCCTCCGGTGTGCCTGAGCGCCTGCCGAAGCAGAGGCGCAGCGGCAACGGGCGCAATGCGCCGCGTTGTGATGCTTCGACGCGAGCGGCGCGAATGGATTGGCGAAGAGATAGGGCGCGTTGCGCCTACATGCATTGCCGGTTGGCGACAGCCGGCAATACGGAGCATCGATCGAACACGTTTCAGCGGTGCGGGTTCCCGCTTTCGCGGAGCGGGCCCGTCCGGTGCGCGCGGCGCTGCCGTGGCGTATGCCGAGACGTGGGAGAAGGTGTTTCGCGAGCGGACGAAAGCTCAGCGGTCGAGCAGCGGCGAAAGCCGTTGGCGCCGGTTCGAATCCGGTTCGTCCACCACTGGATAGCTCAGTTGGGTAGAGCAGCAGATTTCTAATCTGTCGGTCGCGGGTTCGACTCCCGCTCCAAACCATGACCTGTCACGTCATGACACAGGGACGAAAGTCCCAACCAGGAAACGCCCCATGCGGCGTTCCGTATCCGCGCAACGGAATGTGCGGCACGGAGCAAGGCAGCGGCGGTGCGGCCGCAGCCGCGTCCCGGATGCGGGCGGAACGGTATCGAAGTCGTCGCGGTGGAGTATCGCCGCATCGACGGGCATGCCGGACTCCCCGCGGACGGCGCGCGATAGCCGCCGCATCGGCGTCAAGGGGCGTTTCCGCCTTTTCGACCCCTCCCCTTGCGAAGGCAGGGGGAGGTTGGGAAGGGGTGCCGTCGAATCAGGCATGCGCCTGCGACCACGCAACCCCTCCCCCAACCCTTCCCTGCCTTCGCAGGGGAGGGAGCTACGCGGCAACCGATCCGCCGCGGGCAGCTTCAGCCAACGGATCGGACCACCAGAGCCAACAAGGAGATAACCATGTTCTGGACCAAGAGGGTCGTGATCGGCGACGGCGAGCGCGGCCTGGTATTTCGCAACCGTCGCTTCGAGCGCGTGCTCGCGCCGGGCGTCCACAAGCTGTTCGATCCGCTGAACCGGATCGCCGTGGTTGTGCACGCCATCGCCAGGCCCGAATACGCCGGCAACGACGCCGACGTCTTGATTGCGCTGATAGGCGCCGACCTGTCCGCGCACTTCACGCTGGCCGATACCGGCATGCAGCAGGTCGGCCTGGTGTCGAAGAACGGCAAGCTTGAGGACGTGCTGGCGCCGGGTACCCGCAAGCTGTACTGGCGGGGCGTGGTGCAGGTGGACGTGCGGATGGTGTCGCTGGCCGACTCGCTGGAAGTCGAGGTGGCCGTGGTCAAGCGCCTGCGTCAGCTCGGTTCGCTGGCCAAGGTCGCCGTGGCGGTGGACGTGCCGATGGAATCGGCCGGCCTGCTGTTCATCGACGGCAAGCTGGTGCGCACGCTGGGCGCGGGTGCGTACGCTTTCTGGAATTTCCAGAAGAACGTATTCGCCGAAGTGATCGACCTGCGCGTGCAGTCGCTGGAAGTCTCCGGCCAGGAATTGCTGACCAGGGACAAGGTGTCGCTGCGCGTCAACCTGGCCGCCAGCATGCGCGTGACCGACCCGGTCGCCGCGCGTACCCAGGTGGCCAAGTACGGCGATCACCTGTACCGCGAGCTGCAGTACGGCCTGCGCAAGGCGGTTTCCGCCAAGACGCTGGACGAACTGCTGGGCGACAAGGCATCGCTGGACGCCGACATCTTCGCCTACGTGCGTGGCCAGCTGGCCGGCCTGGGTGTGGAGGTGCTGGGCGTGGGCGTGAAGGACGTGATCCTGCCGGGCGAGATGAAGGACATCCTCAACGGCGTGGTGCAGGCGGAGAAGACGGCCCAGGCCAACGTGATCCGCCGCCGCGAGGAAGCCAACGCCACGCGTTCGCTGCTCAACACCGCCAGGTTGATCGAGGAAAGCCCGGTACTGATGCGCCTGAAGGAACTGGAAGCGCTGGAGAAGATCACCGAGAGGATCGACAAGCTGACCGTGTTCGGCGGCCTGGATGGCGTGCTGAAGCAGTTGGTGAGTTTGAAGCAATAGCACCTGCCCCTTCCCCGCTCACCCCGCGTGAACGGGAGAGGGGGCAGTTTTGACAGCAACGGAAGAAAACATCATGAACGCACAGAATTTCGAACTGCTGCACGCCGAAGGCAGCGCCACGCCGATCAAGGGCTGGGTGCGCGGCGTGCCGCTGGAAGCGCAGGCGCACGAGCAATTGCGCAATATCGCTTCCATTCCCTTCGTCGGGCCGTGGGTGGCGGTGATGCCGGACGTGCACCTGGGCAAGGGCGCCACCGTGGGTTCGGTGATTCCGACCCGCGGTGCGATCATTCCGGCCGCGGTTGGCGTGGACATAGGTTGCGGCATGGCTGCGGTGCGCACCACGCTGCGCGCCAGCGACCTGCCCGACAACCTGGCGCAGTTGCGCAACAGCATCGAGCGCAGCGTGCCGGTCGGCAACGGCCGTGGCGGCGAACACCGCAAGCTGCCGGACAGCATCCAGACCCGTATCGCCGAATCCGGACTGGTGCCGCGGCTGGAGGCGATCAAGGCCAGGCACCGCCGCATCCGCACCGACAAGCTGGACTGCCAGATCGGCACGCTGGGCGGCGGCAACCACTTCATCGAGATCTGTCTGGACGAGACCGATGCGGTGTGGGTGATGCTGCACAGCGGATCGCGCGGCACCGGCAATCTGATCGGCACTTACTTCATCGAGCGGGCGCGCGAGCAACTGGCGCACCGTGTGCTGGGTTTCCACCTGCCGGACAAGGACCTGGCCTTCTTCATGGAAGGCGAGCCGCTGTTCGAGGACTATGTGGAAGCGGTTTCGTGGGCGCAGGACTACGCCCGCGCCAACCGCGAGGCGATGATGGCGCGGGTGCTGGCGGAGATGCGCCACCGCTTGCCGAAGTTCCAGTTGGAGAAGCTGGCGGTCAACTGCCACCACAACTACGTGCAGAAGGAAACGCACGGCGGCGAGGAACTGCTGGTCACCCGCAAGGGCGCGGTCAGCGCGCGCGCAGGCGAGCTGGGCATCATCCCGGGCAGCATGGGCACGCGCAGCTATATCGTGCGCGGCAAGGGCAATGCGGACAGCTTCCACAGCTGCAGCCACGGCGCCGGCCGCGTGATGAGCCGTACCGCCGCGCGCCAGCAGATCACCTTGCAGCAGCACCGCGAAGCCACCGCGCATGTGGAGTGCCGCAAGGACGCGGCGGTCATCGACGAATCGCCGGCCGCCTACAAGCCGATCGATGCGGTGATGGCTGCGCAGAGCGATCTGGTGGAAGTGGTGCACACGCTGCGCCAGGTGGTCTGCATCAAGGGGTGAGACAAGGCACGCTTTGCCCGGCACCGCCGCGCAGCCTTGGCGAACGCCCGGCCATGGATGGCCGGGCCGGGCTTTCCGACGCCGCCGACGTTGCGCCAGGGACGGCAACGCGACACCGCCCAGAAGATGTCCAACCTGCCAGCCGCCCGGCAACGGGCGGTTCTTTTTTTTTCCGCCCCCGTAGGAGCGACGTAAGTCGCGATGGCGCCCCGATAGCCGTTGTGCGCACGATGAAGAGCGCGCCGCAGCACGCGCCGGATGGCGAACAGTCAAGTTTCGCCATCCGGGCTTTTCCCTGTAGGAGTGGTGCCGGCATGCCGGCACCGGTAAGTCGCGATGAGGCTTTCCCATGAAAGCTTCATCGCGACTTACGTCGCTCCTACAGGGTGAGAACCCTTAACCCTGCAGCTCCCGCAACGTCACCGATGGCGGCACATCCAGCACCTTGCGGGTGGCGAACAGGCCGGCGGCCAGCGCCGCCAGCGTGCCCAGCCCGCCGCCGACAGCGGCCAGCTGCCAATTGGCCTGCCAGGGCAGATCGAAGACCCGGGTGGCGATGACGCCTGCCAGCACCGAGGCTGCGATGGCCGCCACCAGTCCGGACAGCAAACCGATCGCGGCGAACTCCGAAGCCTGCGCCAGCCGCAGTTGCCGGCGGCTGCCGCCGAGCACGCGCATCACTCCGCCTTCCAGCAGGCGCTCGTCCTGGCTGGCGCTGATCGCCGCCAACAGCACCAGCACGCCGGCCAGCAGCGAAAACCAGAACACCACCTGCACCACGGTCGAGACCTGATCGGCGGTGCTGCGTACCTGCTTCAGCACCGCATCGACATCGATGACCGAAAGGTTGGGGAATTGCCCGACCAGTTCGCGGGTGAACGTGGTGCGTTCCGGCGGCACGCTGACCGCGGTGATGTAGCTGGCCGGATAGCCGTCCAGCGAGCCCGGCGAGGCGACCACGAAGAAGTTGGGCCGGAAGCTCTCCCAGTCCACGCTGCGCAGGCTGGTGATGCGGCCTTCGAATGTCTGCCCGGCGATATCGAAGGCGATACGATCGCCCAGCTTCCAGTCCAGCGATTCGGCAAAACCCTCCTCCACCGACAGCTCCGGCGAGGACGGCACCCGATCGCCCCAGAACTCGCCGGCGGTCACCACATTGTCCGCGCGCAGTTCGCTGACCACCGACAGGTTGAACTCGCGGTCGGCGCGGCGCTGGCGCTGTGGATCTTCGCCTTCGTAGTCGGCGGCGCTGACCGGTTGGCCGTTCCGTTCGATCAGACGGCCGCGGATCATCGGGAACAGCGCCGGCTCGCCCAGGCCCTGCGCCTGCATGAACTCGCGCACCGGCTGCAGCTGATCCTGCTGCACATTGATGATGAAGCGGTTGGGCGCGTCGGCCGCCAACGCCAGCTGCCAGCGGTCCAGCAGATCGGTGCGCACGAACGTCAGCAGCAGCAATGCCATCAACCCCAGCCCCAGCGCGGAAATCTGCGCGATGCTGGTGCCGGCGCGGCGGCTGACATTGGCCAGCCCGTAGCGCAGGCTGCCGCGCAGGCGCGAACGCAGGCGCCGCACCGCCACGATCAGCAACCAAGCCAGCCCGGCCAATACCGCCAGGGTGATGGCAATGCCGGCCAGCATCGCGGTGCCCAGCACCGCCGAACCGGCCTTCCACCACAGCAGCGCCGCCAGCCCGACGAATCCCGCCAGCGCCACCAGCCAGGCGCTGGGTTCGGTCGGGTCCAGGTCGCGCCGCAGCACGCGCAACGCCGGCACCCGGCGCAGCGCCAGCACCGGCGGCGCACCGAATGCCAGCAGCACGATCAGACCCACGCCGTAGCCCTGCAGCGCCGGCAACCAACCGGCGGCGGGAATGGAAATCTTCATCGCCTGCTGCAACCAGCCGCCGATCGCCCACTGCAGCGCGAACGCGATCGCCACGCCGACCGTGCAGGCGGCAAGCCCCAGCAGGATCAGTTCGCCAACATGAATCCCGACCAGCGTGCGCTGGCTGGCGCCCAGGCAGCGCATCACCGCAGTGCCGGACAGATGCCGCTCGCTGTGCCGGCGCGCGGCCATGGCCACGGCCACCGCCGCCAGCACCACCGACACCAGCGCCGCCAGTCCGAGGAAACGGCCGGCGCGGTCCAATGCCGAGCGCACTTCCGGACGCGCGTCCTGGATCGTTTCCAGCCGCTGCCCGCGCGCCAGCGCATCGCGCGCGGTGGCGGTGAAGGTTTCCACCGCATCGGCATCGCCGGCCACCACCAGCCGGTAGCGGATGCGGCTGCCTTCCTGCACCAGGCCGGTGGCCGGCAGATCGGCCAGATTGAGGAATACCTTGGGCGCGACGTTGAAATAGTCCAGCGCCGCATCCGGCTCCTGCGTCACCAGCGCAGTCAGCCGCAACTGCGACGTGCCGATGCCGATGCTGTCGCCCAGCCTGGCGCCCAGCGTATCGGCGCCGGCCTGGCTCATCCACAGCGTACCCGGCGCGGGAACGCCGGCGGCATCGCGTTCGCTGCCGGCATCGCTGTCGATGACGCGGAAACTGCCTCGCAGCGGGAATCCTTCGCCCAGCGCGCGCAGATCGCCCAGCCGTAGTTCCTCGCCGGCGCGAATCATGCTGGGGAATTCCTGCGTCTGGGTCACGCGCAATCCGGGCGCGCCGGCGGCATCGCGCACTGCGCCGGCGATGGGCGCATCGCCGCGGATCACCACATCGCCGCCCAGCAACCGGTTGGCTTCGATGGCCAGCGCGCGCTCGGCGCGGTCGGTGACGAAACCCACCGCGGTCACCGCCACCACCGCCAGCACCAGTGCGGCAAACAGGATGCGGATGTCGCCGGCCGCCAGATCGCGGCGCAGTTGCCGCCAGGCCAGAGCCAGGATCCTCATGCGGGAACATCCGCGGCCGGTACCAGTCGACCGCTGTCCAACCGCAACACATGCCGGCAGCGTACCGCCAGGTGTTCGTCATGAGTGACCAGCACCAGCGTGGTACCGCTTTCGGCGTTCAACGCGAACAGCAGCTCGATGATCGCCTGCCCGGTGTGGGTATCCAGGTTGCCGGTCGGTTCGTCGGCAAACAGCAGCGACGGCCGGGTCACGAAGGCGCGTGCCAGCGCCACCCGTTGCTGTTCGCCGCCGGACAGCTGGCGCGGATAGTGCCCCAGCCGTTGCGACAACCCCACCTTGTCCAGGATTTGCCGCGCCGGAGTCTGCGCGTCGGCATCGCCGCGCAGCTCCAGCGGCAGCATCACGTTCTCCAATGCGGTCAGCGACGGCAACAGCTGGAAGCTCTGGAACACGAAGCCGACCTTGTCGCCGCGTATCCGCGCGCGTCCGTCCTCGTCCAGCGCAGACAGGGTTTCGCCATCCAGTACCACCGTACCGCTGCTGGGCGCGTCCAATCCCGCCAGCAACGACAGCAGCGTGCTCTTGCCCGAGCCGGAGGCGCCGACGATGGCAACGGTATCGCCATGCTCGATGCGGAAACCGATGCCATCCAGGATGGTCAACTCGCCACCGGGCAACGGCACGCGTTTGCCCAATGCCGACACCTGCAGCGCCGGGTTCACCGGCGGTTGGGGAAGTTCAGTGCGCAGCCCGCTTGAATCGGCCATGATGTTCCTCTGGTTATTTTCCCAATCATCATCGGGAGAACGGATTAAATGTTCTTTAATAAACTTCGGTATGGGGGCAACCGCGCCCGCGTGCAATGTGCCATTGGTTGGCTGGCGCTGGTCCTGCTTGCGCTGGCCGCGCTGCCGGCCATGGCGCAGACCGCTGCGGCTGCCGCCGCCGCCACCGCGCCGGCCCGCACCATTCTGGTGATGGGCGATTCGCTCTCGGCCGCCTACGGCCTGTCGGCCTCGCAGGGCTGGGTGGCGTTGACCGCCGAACGCGTAAGCCGGACCAAGCCCGGCTGGCGCGTGGTCAACGCCAGCATCAGCGGCGAAACCACGGCCGGCGGCGCATCGCGTATCGCTGCCGAACTGCAGCGGCACCGCCCGGCGGTAGTGGTGATCGAACTGGGCGCCAACGACGGCCTGCGCGGGCTTTCGCTGCAACAGAGCCGGGCCAATCTGGACAGGATGATCCAGGCCGCGCAATCGGCCAAGGCGCGCGTGCTGCTGATCGGCATGCGCATCCCGCCCAACTATGGTCCGGACTACACCCGCGGGTTCGAGGAAAACTTCACGGCCCTGGCCAAGCAGCGCCAGGTCGCGCTGCTGCCGTTTCTGCTGGAACCGGTGGCGCTGGACCGCGATGCCTTCCAGGCCGACAACCTGCACCCGGTGGCCAGCGCGCAGCCGAAGCTGCGCGATCACGTATGGAAGGCGCTGGAACCGCTGCTGAACTGAACGCGCCGTAGGATTTTTCCTACACGATGATGCGGGCTCTCCCTAATGTGATTTCCGGCACATGCGGTCAGGCTATCCCCACCGCGCGAGCTCCCGTTCCTGGGCCTCGTACCGTAGGAGAGGGAAAACCATGTCACGTCTTCTGTTTACCATCGCCGCCCGGACCAGCGGCTGGCAGCTGTATGAGGGCGAGCATGGCCGCTCGTGGTTCGAGCACCTGGGCGATGCCCGCGAGAACGCCAAGCTGTTGGCCGCCACGCTGCATGAGCATCACGGCATCCCCACCGCGGTGGTGATGGACATGGGCCGCGAATCGGTGCTGCTGGCCCGGCACGGCTGAGGATCCGTCCAAGGCCCCGCTGCGCTTGCCATCCGGCGCGCCGTGCCCCGGGTGCCGATGTCCCCGCAGGTACACCTGCGCGCTCTGCCATTACCTACGCTCTGCGCGCAGCCAGCCTCGCCTGGCTGCGCATGCGACAGGGGTTGAACAGGTCCCGGGGCAGTCCGACGGGCTGCTGTCCGCTGTCTTCCCGGGCATGCCATCATCGGCGCATCGGCTACGGAGCGATTGGCGATGGGCAAACAGGCATTCGAGGCATCGCTGGCGGAAGGCCGCCATCGCGATCTGGCACGCATGGCGGGCGACTGGTCCGGCAGCTTCCGGTTATGGTTCACGCCCGACGAACCGGCCTGCGAGGCGCCGCAGCGCGGCCGCATCCGTTCCGTGCTGGGCGGGCGCTTCCTGCTGCACGAGTATGAGAGCCGTTTCAACGACGAACCGATCGAGGGCATCGCGCTATACGGTTTCCACCTGGACGAGAACGCGTGGCAGACCGCGTGGGTGGAGAGCTTCGGCACCGGCACGCAACTGATGTTCTGCGCGGGTTCCGGCGACGACCCGCGCCTGAATGTGCTGGGCAGCTATGGCGACGGCCAGGGCGGTCCGCCCTGGGGCTGGCGCACGCGGCTTGAACAACCGGACGACGACACGCTGGTCATCACCATGTTCAACATCACGCCCGCGGGCGAAGAAGCCAAGGCGGTGGAAACCCGCTATCGCCGTATCGGATAAGAACACCCACGGATCCGCTTCAGCTGCCGACGCACCCCGCCGTGCATGGCCGCTGCGCGGGGAACTTGGCCCGGCCTGCTCGGATCTCCGCATTCCAATCTGTCCTTGTAGGAGCGACGTAAGTCGCGACTGCGCCACGCTAGCCATCATTGACCGCTAGCGGAATGCGGTCGCGACTCACGTCGCTCCTACAAGCAAGCGGCCCGGCTCGGCATCAGGCGGATGCGGCGATACCCGACAGCTGCCGCAATGCCTGTTCGAATACTTCGACCGGCTGCCCGCCCTGCACCAGGTGACGGCCGTTGAAGATCACCGACGGCACCGCCTGAATGCCTTGCTGGCGATAGAAAGCCTCCTGCGCGCGCACCGCGTCGGCGTAGTCGTCCGCGGCCAGGACGGCACGGGCGCGGGCGCCATCGAGCCCGGCATGTTCGGCCACCGCCGCCAGCACCTGGTGCGAAGACACATCTTCGCCTTCGGTGAAATACGCGCGCAGCAGGGCATGCTTCAACGCACGCTGCCGGGCAGCGCCCTGCTCGCCGGCCCAATGCAGCAGGCGATGGGCATCGAAGGTGTTGTAGATGCGGCGCCGGCGGTCCATATCGAAGACGAACCCCAATGCCAGGCCGCGGACGCGAATGGCTTCGCCGTTCTGAGCGACCTGAGCTTCGGCGATGCCGTACTTGCGGGTCAGATGTTCGGTGACATCCTCGCCTTCGGCCGCCATCTGCGGGTTGAGCTCGAACGGCTGGAAGTGCAGCTCCACCTGCAGGTCATCGCCGACCCGCGCGATGGCCTGTTCCAGCGCACTCAGGCCGACGGCGCACCAGGGGCAGACCACATCGGAAACGAAATCGATTTTGACGGACTGCGGCATCGGAAGTTTCCGGTAGTAAGTGGTAGCCGATGAGGATCGGCGGCGATTCGAACATCACACCGGCGTGGGATTGCGGTACTTGAAGCCGGCCTGATGCCAGTACGGATACGGTTTGGTGACCGCGCTGGCGGCGTCCAGCCTGGCCACCTGCCCGGGCGTCAGGTTCCAACCCACCGCACCCAGGTTCTGCTTCAGTTGCTCCTCGTTGCGCGCGCCGATCACCACGGTCGACACGGTGGGACGCTGCAGCAGCCAGTTCAATGCGATCTGCGGCAGCGTCCTGCCGGTCTCGGCGGCGATTTCGTCCAACGCATCGACGACGCGATAGAGATGCTCTTCATTCACCGGCGGGCCGGATTCGATGCTGGCGGCCGAATGCAGGCGACTGGTTTCCGGCAGCGGCTGGCCGCGGCGGATCTTGCCGGTCAGGCGGCCCCAGCCCAGCGGGCTCCATACCACCGCGCCGACGCCCTGGTCGGCGGCCAGCGGCATCAGCTCCCATTCGTAGTCGCGGCCGATCAGCGAGTAGTAGGCCTGGTGCGCGACATAGCGCGACCAGCCGTAGCGGTCGGCCACCGCCAGCGACTTCATCAGGTGCCAGCCGGAGAAGTTGGATACGCCCAGGTAGCGCAGCTTGCCGGCGCGCACCAGATCGTTGAGCGTGGACAGCACTTCCTCGACCGGCGTGCGCGCGTCGAAACCGTGCAGCTGGAACAGATCGATGTAGTCGGTGCCTAGCCGCCTCAGCGCCGCATCCACCGCATCGATCAGATGGTAGCGGGAGGAGCCGACCTGGTTCTCGCCATCGCCGAAGCGGAAGGTCGCCTTGGTCGAAACGATCAGCGAATCGCGCGGCCTGCCCTTGATGGCCTCGCCCAGAATCGATTCGGCCGCACCCTTGGAATAGACATCGGCGCTGTCGAACATGTTGAGGCCGGCATCCAGGCACAGATCGACCAGCCGGCGCGCTTCGGCCACATCGGTGCTGCCCCAGGCGCTGAACAGCGCGCCCTGGCCGCCGAACGTGCCGGTGCCGAGAGAGAGGACGGGAACGCGGAAGCCGGAGGCGCCAAGATAACGATGTTCCATGATGCGGGATCCGAACGGGGGAGTGGGCTATTGCACCTCCGCCTGCGCATGCAGCGCAAGCGCGGGCGATGGAATGCTCTGTTGTGGGGCCTCCGTTGCGCTCCAGCTTCTGCCAGGGTGATGCGACTCGCCCTCCGCTACGCCGACGCAGCGCGCCGGAGCCTCATTGTCGCGCGCTGTCCCGTCTACGCTCGGCGAACAGCTCGCTCAATGCCTGCGCCGCGTCGATCGCGCGCGGAAACCCGGCATGCACCGTCGTCAGGTAGACCACTTCCTTCAGCTCGTCCTCGCTGACGCCCAGGTTCAGCGCATAGCCGGCGTGGATCTTCAGATACGCCAGATTGCCCTGCGCGGCGAACGCCGACACCGTGACCAGCTGGCGGGTGCGGGGATCCAGCACCGGACGGCCCCACACCTCACCCAGCGCATAACCGGCAATGGCATCGGCCAGGAAGGGGAATTCCCCGCGCAGCGCTTCCAGCGTCGGCTGCGGCTGGCCGGCATTGAGCGTGGCGACGATGGCCTCGCCGCGCTGAATGCGCTCGCTTTCAGGCGCCTGGGCGTGGGCGCTGCCGGCTGCGATCGCCACCACGGTGGCGGCGATCCGCCATTTCTTCAGGCTGGGTAGCTTGCTGGATTTCATCGTGACACCTCGTTCGCGGTGACGGCACGCCCGCAGCGGCTTGCCGGTTCAGTAGGCGCTGGCGGTCGGGCGGACGATGATTTCGCTGACGTCCACCTCATCCGGCTGCTCGATGGCATAGGCAATCGCGCGGGCGATCGCTTCGGCCGGGATGGCGGTCTTGCGGAATTCTTCCATGCCCTGCCTGGCAGCCGGGTCGGTGATGCTGTCGGCCAGCTCGGATGCGGTGACGCCCGGCGAAATCACGGTGACGCGGATGTCCCGGCTTTCCTGGCGCAGGCCTTCGGAAATGGCCAGTACCGCGTACTTGGTCGCGCAGTAGACGGCGGCGGTGGGATAGACCGCGTGGCCGCCTATCGAGGACAGATTGACGAAATGGCCGCCGCCTTGCGCCTTCATCAGCGGAAGGCCGGCGGCGATGCCATGCAGCACGCCGCGGATGTTGACGTCGATCATCCGGTTCCACTCGTCGATCTTCAGCGCATCCAGCACCGACAGCGGCATCACCCCGGCGTTGTTGACGACGACATCGACGCGGCCGAACTGCTCCTGCGCGAATGCGATGAGATCCTGCACGTCTTCCAGCCGGGTCACATCGACCGCGCTGTAGCGGGCCTGTCCGCCCTGGGCCTGGATGTCCGCGGCCAGCTTCTGCAGGCGGTCGGTGCGGCGCGCGGCCAGTACGACGCGCGCACCGCGCTGCGCCAGCAGGCGTGCGGTGGCTTCGCCGATGCCGCTGCTGGCACCGGTGACGACGACGACTTTTTCTTCGATTCCGGACATGATGATTTCTCGCGGGATGAGGCCGGCACGGAAGGCCGGCATGTGGCCAGTCTGCGGACGGCGCGGTCTTCGCCGATATCCGGTTCCTCCTCGGTTCTTGCCCGATCCTGCACGGCCCCCGGTTCCCCGCTTTTGGCTGCAATCTGCTGGCGTAGACTCGCCATCAGGGACAACCCCACCCCCAAGGCGGATTATCCGAGGAATCCATGAGCACCGACGATCAAGGCTTATCGGCCAAGCGCGCCGAACTGGCGGCGCTGATTGAACGATTCACCGACGGCGACGGCATCCACGAGACGCCCATCGAGGGCCTGCGGTTCGCGCGCATAGGCGCCCCCAGCGAACCCATGCGCGGCGTGCAGGAGCCTTCGCTGTGCCTGATCGTGCAGGGCGCCAAGCAGGCCATGCTGGGCAACGAGATCTACGAATACGATGCTTCGCGCTATCTGGTCGCATCGGTGGATCTGCCGGTCACCGGCCGGGTCACCGTTGCCAGCCCGGAGATGCCTTACCTGTGTTTCGTGCTGAGGCTGTCGCCCGGCGACATCGCCAGCCTGGTCACCCAGGCCGAGACTGCGTCGGCACCGCTGCCTCCGCCCTCCCGCGGCCTGTCCGTCAGCCAGTGCGACCCCGAGCTGCTGGACGCGGCGCTGCGTCTGACCCGCCTGCTGGGAGCGCCGCAGGACATTGCGCTGCTTGCGCCGCTGGTCATCCGCGAAATCCTGTACCGCCTGCTGCGCAGCGGACAGGGCGGCATGCTGCGCCACATCAGCATCGCCGACAGCCAGGGCCATCGCGTGGCCAAGGCCATCGGCTGGCTGCGGCGCAACTTCCACCAGCCGCTGCGGATCGAGCACATCGCCCGCGAAGTGCATATGAGTCCTTCGGCGCTGCACCATCATTTCAAGGCCATCACCGCAATGAGCCCGTTGCAGTACCAGAAGCAGCTGCGCTTGCAGGAAGCGCGCCGGCTGATGCTCAGCGAAGTGCTGGACGCGGCCACCGCCAGCCACCGGGTCGGCTACGAAAGCCCTTCGCAGTTCAGCCGCGAATACAGCCGCATGTTCGGCGCGCCGCCGCTGCGCGATGTAGAGCGGTTGCGCAGCAGCGCTGCCGGATGAATGCCGCCCAACGCGTTGCGGCCGCCAGGCCCGCAACGCGTTGCCGGGCGTATGGCGCGGGCGCAGAATCGGAGTCGGGCTTCAGGCAACGTGAGGAGACACCGATGAAACGCTTATCCCTGATGGTGGCTCTGGCGCTGGCCATGGCGCTCAGCGCCGCGGCGCAGGCCAAGAGCCGCAATGTCACCGATCCCGATATCCCGCGCGAATTGCCGGCCAGCGGCCCGGTCAGCGTGCAATGGACCGATCCGGCCGAGTTCTCCGAGCTGCGCTACAGCGGCAACCGCTGGGAGGCGCAGCGCGGCAACTGGGTGGTGGATCTGGCCAAGTACATCCAGACCCAGGCCGCCAAGCGCCTGGATGCCGGGCAGCAGTTGCAGGTCACCATCACCGACATCAGCCGCGCCGGTACCTATCTGCCGGTCGCCGGCCCGCGGGTCCACAACGACGTGCGCATCGTCAAGGATCTGTACCCGCCGCGGATGACGCTGAACTTCAGGCTGTCGGACGCCAACGGCAACGTGCTGTCCGAGGGCGAACGCAAATTGCGCGACAGCAGCTTCCTGATGAATGCCAGCATCAACGACACCGATCCGCTGCGTTACGAGAAGCGCATGCTGGACGACTGGATGCGCAACGAGTTCGGCGCCAAGGACAGCTGACACCTGCTCCTGCACGGCGCGCATCGGCCGGCCGTGCAGGAGGCTCTCCATCTGGGGAAGAGCCGGCGGGTGCGTCCCGCCGCGAGCGGCTACTGTATCCTCCGGGCCGTCCCTCTGGAGCCCGCCATGCATGCTTTCGATCTGACCCCACCCAGCCAGGCCCAGCGCCAGGCGCTGGCCGCGCAGCTCAGCGACGAAGAACGCCGGGTGCTGCTGCAGCACGGCACCGAAGCGCCGTTCTGCGGCGTGTTCCTCGACAACAAGCTGGACGGGGTCTACACCTGCCGCCTGTGCGGGCTGCCGCTGTTCCGTTCCAGCGCCAAATTCGATTCCGGCACCGGCTGGCCGAGTTTCTTCGCGCCGTACGATCCGGCGCATGTGAAAACCATCCGCGACACCAGTCACGGCATGGTCCGCACCGAAATCGTCTGTGCGCGCTGCGACAGCCATCTGGGTCATGTTTTCCCCGACGGGCCGCCGCCGACCCATGAGCGCCACTGCCTGAACTCGGTGTCGCTGGCCTTCACCGAACGCGGCCAGCGCCTGCCCGACCCGCTGCAACGTGGTGGCGCCGAGGCCGCGAACGCCGACTGAACCGACCTGGCCGGCGGCTTGCGCCGGCAGCGCTCAAGTATCGGTTGCGGCTGCCGAAACCGGGATATCTCCCTGCTTCGTCCGCTGTCATGCTCATCATCGTGGGTTTCATTGTCGTGATCGTCAGCGTGCTGGGCGGTTACGTCGCCGCGCACGGCAAGCTCGGCGCGCTATGGCAGCCTTACGAATTGCTGATCATCGGCGGCGCGGCACTGGGCGCGTTCCTGATCGGCACGCCGATGAAGACGGTCAAGGCGACCTTTGCGGCCATTCCCGCCACGCTCAAGGGCGTGCGCTACAAGTCCAGCGATTATCTGGACGTGCTGACCCTGGTCTATGAAGTGTTGAACAAGGCGCGCCGGGAAGGTTTCATCGCGCTGGAATCGCATATCGATGCGCCCGCCGGCAGCGACGTGTTCAACAAGTACCCCAAGGTGCTGGCCGATCACCACCTGATGGACTTCATGACCGACTGCCTGCGCCTGATGGTCGGCAACAATATCGAGCCGCATGAGCTGGAACCGCTGCTGGAGCTGGAACTGGAAAAGCACCACCACGAGATGATGGCGCCGGCGCATGCGCTGGCCAAGGTCTCCGATGCGCTGCCGGGTTTCGGCATCGTTGCCGCGGTGCTGGGCATCGTCATCACGATGGGTTCGATCGGCGGCCCGATCGAAGCGGTTGGCGCGCACGTGGCCGGCGCACTGGTCGGCACCTTCCTGGGTATCCTGCTGGCCTACGGCTTTGTCGGTCCGCTGTCGGCGGCGGTGGAGGCCCAGGCCGAGCAGGACGGCCGCATCTACGAGTCGGTCAAGACCGCGTTGCTGGCCTGTCTGCGCGGCTACAACCCGAAGGTGGCGCTGGAATTCGCGCGCAAGACATTGCCGACGGCGGTGCGCCCGCAGTTCAGCGATTTCGAGAATCACCTGAAAGTCATTCGGTAGGAAACCATGGCCGACAAACCAACCGTCGTCGTCGTCCGCCGGGTGCGCAAGGTCGCCGGCGGCGGCCATCACGGTGGCGCGTGGAAGGTCGCGTTCGCCGACTTCGTCACCGCGATGATGGCGTTCTTCCTGGTGATGTGGCTGGTCGCGGCCACCTCCAGGCAGGAGCGCGCGGCCATTTCCGAGTACTTCCGCAACCCCAGCCCGGTGGCCGGCAAGAACATGACCCCGGCGACCGGCGCGCTGGGCCCGGGCGGCGCCAGCACGTCGATGATCGCGCTGGGCGGCACCATGGACATCCCGCGCGGCAGCGGCGAGGACCCGCACGGCAAGGCCGGCGCTGCCGCATCCGATGCGGCCGACGACAGCAGGGCGCTGGAATCGCTGATGCAGGCGCTGGAGGAAGCCATCAGCAAAAGCCAGGCGCTGGAACCTTTCAAGGACCAGTTGCTGCTGGACCTGACCCCGGAAGGCCTGCGCATCCAGATTGTCGACAAGCACAACCGGCCGATGTTCGACCTGGGCAGCGCGGCGCTCAAGCCTTACACCTCCGAGATCCTGCACGAGCTGGCCGGCTTCGTCGGACAGGTGCCCAACACGATCAGCATCACCGGACATACCGACATCAGCCACTACACCGGCAAGCGCGGCTACTCCAACTGGGAACTCAGCGCCGACCGCGCCAACGCCGCGCGCCGTGCGCTGGTCGACGGCGGTCTGCAGGAAGACAGGGTTTCGCGAGTGGTCGGGCTGTCTTCGTCGGTGCTGTTCGACAAGAGCAATCCGGCCAATCCGATCAACCGCCGCATCAGCATCGTGGTGATGACCCATGCTGCCGCCGATGCCATCACGCAGGATGGCCTGCCATTGGCGCTGGGGCCCAGCCTGGCCGATGCCGACGTGCAAATGCCGCCCGCCGCCGCCCTGCCGGTGAATCCGTCCGGCGCGATGCCGCCGCCCTGAGTTCGCATCCGGTTAGCCGGTTCGATGGGCAGGGCTTATCCTTGCCGTATGCCGATCCGTACCGTTGCCGCCACCCGCTATGTCACCCCGTTGCGCGAAGGCGGGTCGATGCCCGCCGTCATCGAAGCCGATGACGACGGCATGTACGTGCTCAAGTTCCGCGGCGCAGGCCAGGGGCCGAAGGCGTTGATTGCCGAACTGGTGGCCGGCGAGATCGCCCGTGCGCT
Organism: Pseudoxanthomonas wuyuanensis; assembly: GCF_900215535.1. Taxonomy (GTDB): domain Bacteria; phylum Pseudomonadota; class Gammaproteobacteria; order Xanthomonadales; family Xanthomonadaceae; genus Pseudoxanthomonas_A; species Pseudoxanthomonas_A wuyuanensis. The sequence goes on from NZ_OCND01000008.1 coordinate 111,165, forward strand.
GGGTCTGCCCATTCCCGAGATCGTCTTCGTCGAGCTGGATCCCGAGCTGGCGCGTACCGAAGGCGATCCGGAAATCCAGGATCTGATCCGCGCCAGCGCAGGACTCAACCTGGCGCTGGACTATCTTCCCGGCGCGATCAACTTCGACCCCGTGGCCGAGCCGGTGGACGCGGATCTGGCCTCGCGCATCGTCTGGTTCGATGCGCTGGTCAGCAATGTCGACCGCACCCCGCGCAACACCAACCTGCTGGTGTGGCACCGCCAGCTGCAGCTGATCGATCACGGCGCGGCGCTGTACTTCCATCATGGCTGGGACGGCAGTATCGACGGCGCCGACCGCGCCTTTGCGCTGATCCGCGACCATGTACTGCTGCCGTGGGCCGGACGGCTGGCCGAAGCGGATCCCGAGCTGGCGGCAAAGCTGCCCGAGCCGGTAGTCGCCGCCATCGTCGAGGCGATACCCGACAGTTGGCTGCAGGGGCCCGACGCCTTCGCCGACCCGCCAACGCAGCGGCAGGCCTACCGCGCCTACCTGCAGCGCCGGCTGGCGCAGCGCAAGACCTTCGTCGAGGAGGCCATCCGTGCACGCGCATGACAGCTACGACTACGCAGTGATCCGGGTTGTGCCGCGGGTCGAACGCGAGGAGTTCGTCAACGTCGGCATCATCCTTTCCTGCGAGCGCAGCGGCTATCTGCAAGCGCGCATCGAAGCGGACCCGGCACGGCTGCTGGCGCTGGATCCGCAACTGGATCTGGAATCGCTGCAACGCCACCTGGACAGCATTCCGCGCATCTGCCGCGGCGGCGCCGAGGCCGGGCCGATCGGCCTGCTGCCGCAGCGCGCGCGTTTCCACTGGCTGACCGCCAGGCGCAGTTCGATCATCCAGACCTCGCCGACCCACATGGGCAAGTGCGGCGACATGGACGCCGTCATGGAGCACCTGATGCAGCGCATGGTGCGGGTGGCTCCGGCGAAGGCTGGGCGATGAGCGTCTATGTCGACGATGCGGTGGTGCTGTGGCGCGGCCAGCGCTGGGCGCATCTGATGGCCGATACGCTGGAGGAACTGCATGCCTTCGCTGCGCGGCTGGGCATTCCAAGGCGCGCGTTCCAGAACAAGACCAGCGGCGCGCACTATGACGTGCCGGCGCCGCTGCGCGAACAGGCCATCGCGCTGGGAGCGGTGCCGATATCGCGGCACCGCGACCGCGAGCTTGTCCGCGCCATCATCCGCCGGGCCAAGGCGCAGGGGCGCGGAGAGAGCCCGTAGCGGGCGGATTTTCCCTCCGCCCTCTGCCAACCCTGCGTAGGACCGGGATGGCGCCCCCCACCTCAGAACGCGTCGCTGCCGGGGCGTATCTCTATGCCCAGCATGACCGCCAGCTGCTGCATGCCTTCGTCGTCGCGGCTGAGCGCGATCCAGCCGGCGTACGCGTCGCCATCGGTGTTCCAGGTCCACAGCGTATAGCCATGCTCGCGCAACCGGTCGTAGGCCCTGGCCATCAGCATCGGCACGTCGACATCGTCCAGGAAGTCCTCATCGCTGGGGTCGCCGCCCCAGTCGATGACGATGTTCCAGCGCGCGGCCAGCTGGTTGAGGCTGTCGATCAGCGATTCGGTGTCCTTCCAGTCCACATAGAAACCGGAGGTCCAATCGATGGCATCCTTCAGGATCCACACCGGATCTTCGGCCTCGCCATCGGCCAGCGCATCGCGATAGGCGGCGAACTGGCGCAGCGCGGTTTCCTCGTCGCCCGGGTTGATCAGCAGCAGCAGATTCCAGATCAGCGCCTGCTGATCGTCGGCGTCCGCGCCGTCCTCATCGTCGCCGGGCTCGTCGTAGCCATCGTCGCTTTCGAAATCGTCATCGGGCAGTTGCATCGTCGTTCTCGCGCGGCGGTTGCGCGGATCCTGCCGGTTTGCGCCCGGCAAGGGAAGCGGCGCATGCCTGCACCGGGTTTGGACCGGACCGCTGCGCCGTTTATCCTAGTCGTCCACGCGGTGCGCCGCATGACCTGAAATCCGACGATGAGCGAGACCCCTCCCGACCGCCTGGCCACCGACCCGCGCAGCCCCTTCCATGACGCCGAAATGCTCGAGCGCGGCATCGGCATCCGTTTCAACGGCGTGGAGCGCGACAACGTGGAGGAGTACTGCATCAGCGAGGGCTGGATCCGGGTGCCGGTCGGCAAGTCCAAGGACCGCCGCGGCAATCCGATGACGCTGAAGGTCAAGGGCACCGTGGAAGCCTGGTTCCGCGAAGCCAAGTAGGCGGTTGCGGCTGGAACGCCGGATCGCCGGTCGCGCTCAGCCCGACGCGCGTTGCCTGCGCTGGCGGCGGCGGTCCAGCCAGCCCATCGCCGGCTTGGCGCTGATGCCATGCAGCAGGATCGACAGCAGGACGACCAGGCACACCACCGACCAGAGCCTCTCGGCCTCGGGGAAATCCGCGTGGTTGATGGCGAATGCCAGGTAGTACAGCGAACCGATACCGCGCACGCCGAACACCGCAATGGCCCATTGATCGCCCTGGCGCAGGCCTGAACCCGCCATGCCCAGCCAGCCCGCCAGCGGCCGCACCAGCAGCACGAAGGCCAGTGCGAATCCCCATTCGCGCAACGTCGGCATGCCGAGTTGGCCGCTGACCAGCACGCCACCGAACAGAATCAGCAGCAACGCCATCAGCAGCCGTTCGCACTGCTCGGCGAACAGGTTCAACGTGGTGTGGTACTCGTGGTTGCGCTCGTGCTGGCGCACCACCACCGCGGCGACGAAGACGGCCAGGAAGCCATAGCCGCCGCACAGTTCGGCCACGCCATACACGAACAGGGTGATCGCCAGCGCGGTCAGGCCGTCGCTGCCGGCGGAAATGCGCGGACTGCGCTGGCTGCGGAAAATCAGGTGCATCAGCGCGTAGCCGACCAGCCAGCCGATGCCTGCCCCGGCAACGACCCGCCACAGCGCATCCAGCAGCAGCCAGCGTTGCCATTGCATCGGCTCGCCGCCGGTTGCCGCGGCCGCCAGCGCGACGGCCAGCCAGACGAACGGAAACGCCAGTCCGTCGTTGAGGCCGGCCTCGGACGTCAACGCGAAGCGCACCGGGTCTTCGCCGCCCTTGCCGGGCGCGTGCACCTGCACATCCGACGCCAGCACCGGATCGGTCGGCGCCAGCACCGCGCCCAGCAGCATTGCGGCGGCCACGCCATAGCCCAGCAGTTGCTGGCCCAGCACGGCCCCCGCGGCAATCGTCAGCGGCATCGTGATGGCCAGCAACCGCCAGGTCAGACGCCAGCGCCGCCAACCGAATACGGTGTCGATACGTAGACCGGCGCCGACCAGCGCCACCAGCACCGCCAGCTCGGTCAGGTGTTCGGCAACCACCGGGAACCGCATCGGATCGGCCGGCGGCAACGGCAGCGGCAATGCGTACAGGGCCGCGCCTACCGCCACATACAGCATCGGAAAGGTCAACGGTTGCCGCTTGAGCAGATGCGGCAACCAGGCCGCGCCCAACAAAGCCAGCCCCACCAGGGTCAATGCCAGCTTGTAGGTATCCATGGCCTGTCCGTGATTGGCAGCCCTCACTATGCCGCAGCGGCCGCAAAGTGGACGTGATAGCGCAGGGCGACGTCCGTGGCCGAGCGGGCGCCGGGCGGCCAAATGGCGAGGGGCAGGCGCAACCGCGGCGGCGCGACGGGCCGGCTGGCCCGCCGTCCCAATCGCGTCAGGCCGAGCGCTCTGCGCAGGTCTGCGCGCGCGCCAGCATCAGCGTGCGTTCGCGTGCGTTGTTGGTCAACGTGGCGGCGCGTTCGAACTCGTGGCGCGCTTCCTGAAGACGGCCCAGCTGTTCCAGCAGATCCCCGCGCACCGCCGGCAACTGCGGGTAGCCGCGCAGCAGCGGTTCATCGCCCAGCGTTTCCACCAACGCCAGGCCGGCGGCAGGTCCGGTCGCCCTGCCCAGCGCGACCGCCCGGTTCAGTTCCACCACCGGGGAAGGCATCACTTCGGCCAGCGTTTCATACAGCGCGGCGATACGCGGCCAGTCGGTGTCCTGGGCCCGCAATGCGCGCGCATGGCAGGCGGCAATCGCGGCCTGCAGCGTGTAGGCGCCCTGCGCTCCGCCCAGTTGCAGCGCCCGCTCCAGCGCCACCAGCCCGCGCCGGATCTGCAGGCGATCCCAGCGGCTGCGGTCCTGCTCCAGCAGCAGCACCGGTGCGCCGTCGGCCGCGGTGCGCGCCTTGGCGCGCGAAGCCTGCAGCTCCATCAACGCCAGCAGGCCATGCACTTCCGGCGCCTGCGGCATCAACCCCGCCAGTACCCGTCCCAGCCGCAGCGCCTCTTCGCAGAGTGCCGGGCGCATCCAGTCGTCGCCGGCGCTGGCCGAGTAGCCCTCGTTGAAGATCAGATAGATCACCCCCAGCACCGATTCCAGCCGTTCTTCCAGATCCGGCTTGCGCGGCACTTCGAATGCCACCTGTTTCTGCGTCAGCGTGCGCTTGGCGCGCACGATGCGCTGGGCGATGGTGGGTTCGGACTGCAGGAACGCGCGGGCGATCTCTTCGGTGCTCAACCCGCCCAGCAGGCGCAGCGTCAAAGCGACCTGCGACTCGGTCGACAGCACCGGATGGCAGGAGACGAACACCAGCCGCAGCAGATCGTCGCCGATATCGTCCTCCAGCCGGTCGTCATGGTCAGGGCCGGCCACGGTCTGCCCTTCCAGTTCGTAGGCCAGCTCTTCGTGCTTGCGCTGATGCAGCTGGCGCTGGCGCAGGCGGTCGATGGCGCGGTGCTTGGCCGCAGCCATCAGCCAGGCGGCAGGGTTGTCCGGCACTCCGGACTCGGGCCAGCGCTCCAGCGCGGTCACCAGCACATCCTGGGCCATTTCCTCGGCCAGCCCGACATCGCCCAGCATGCGTGCGATGCGCGCGATCAGCCGCGGCGATTCCATCCGCCACAGCGCGTCGATGGTGCGATGGATGTCCGTCGCGGTCATAAGGGCCGATCAGACCATCGCGACCGGTGCCGCGCAAGTGTTGGCTATCCAATCCCCGGGCCGACATGTCGCCGCTCTCATGCCCACGGCCAAGCCAGCCACGCCAATAGCGACAACGCCGCGGCCAGGCCGATTGCCAACACCAGGACGACCACCGCCGATCCGCTCATCCGCCGTCCCACCGGAGCGCGTCTGCCCGAGACTTTTCCGCCGTCCTTGCCTGATGCGGTGTCGCCATGGCGGCGCGCCAGTCCCGCGTACGCCGAAAGCGCCAGCAGGTTCAGGTACAACACCGTGCAGGCGAACAGGCAGGTTTCCAGTTCAGCGAAGGTCGACCACTGTCCCATGCGCCCGGTCCTGATCAGATCTGCTGGGCACCGGTTCGGTCGCGCAGCCGCTGTTCCTGCTGGCGCAGTTCCGGGGTCAGCGCCTCGCCGAAGTCCTCGGCCTCGAAGACCGGCCGCAGTTCGACTTCTTCGCCGCCATCGAACGGCGCGCGCTTGAGCCACTCGATGGCCTCTTCCAGCGAGCGCACCTGCCACAGCCAGAATCCGGCAATCAGCTCCTTGGTTTCGGCGAACGGGCCGTCGATCACGCTGCGCTGCGCGCCGTCGAAGCGCACCCGCGCACCGCGCCGGCTCGGGTGCAGGCCTTCGCCGGCCAGCATGATGCCGGCATTGACCAGTTCCGCGTTGTAGCGGCCCATGGCCTCCAGGCATTGCTGATCCGGCATTGCGCCGGCTTCGGATTCGGCGTTTGCCTTGACGAGCACCATCACTTTCATCGTTGTTCTCCAGTCGGGTTGATGGGTTCAGGACCGGCGCGACGCGCTGGCGCTTGCCTGCCTTCATTCAACACGACGAACGGCGGCGATGCGGATCGACAACCGCGGCCAAAGATTCGGTCATGAGAAGCTCGCGCCTAGGACGGCGCTCCTGCAGGAACCACGGCGCCGGGTGGCTTCAAACGCCGGCTTGCCGCTGGACGGCCCCCTACCTGGGAGCGGAGAACCGGAGTTTCGGCCGGACAGCCGCCAGCCGATTCATCCGCTGCAGCGCGATGGCCCGCGACAGGCCACCTTCCGGATAACGGATCCGGTGCGTTATCGGGCATCATTCGCGCTGGCGTTCCGGCTTTTCAACCATGGAGCAAGACATGCAATACCTGTTGCTGGTCTACACCGACCCCGCTTTGCTGGAGGAACTTCCCGCCGATGAATACGACCGGCTGATGCGCGGTTGCCTGACCCACGCCGATGAGCTGCGCGAGCAGGGCAAGCTGCTGGGTTCGCAACAACTGGAACCCGCCGCCACCGCCAAGGCCGTGCGCGTTCGCAACGGCCGCGCCACGGTGCTGGACGGGCCGTTTGCCGAAACCAAGGAAATGCTGGCCGGCTTCAACCTGATCGAAGCCGACAGCCAGGAGGAAGCGGTGCGCATCGCCCACGAATTCCCCTGGACCCGGTACGGCTGCATCGAAGTGCGCCCGGTCCACGACATGGATGCCGAACGCAGGCGTGTAGGCGCCTAGGTCGGGCCCCGGCCCGCCGCCCGACCATTCGCACAGCCGCCGTTCTCTGCCGCAGTCGCCTTTTCCTAGACACCGCACCGATGTTCGTGTTCTCCAGCCAAACCCCGCGATGCCTTAGCACCTGCATGCTCCGGCTGTTACCGGTCAGCCTGATCCTGTTGCTGGCCGCCTGTTCCGCGCCGGCGCCGCTCGAATCGCGGGTCAGGATTATCGACAACGATCCCACCCTGAGCTTCGTCAGCCTGGTGTCGGCCGACGGCATCGCGCTGGCCTCGGCGGTGGGCAACCTCAACCGCAACGGCTGCTGCCTGCGCCTGCCCGGGCGCTGGCGCCAGGACCTGACCGTGGCGCTGGCGTGGAAGCGCTGCCGCCCGCAACACGATCCGGAAACCCAGCTGATCGTCCGGACGCTGTGCGAAGAGCACTACCGGGATGTGCCGGTGCCTGAGTACCCGGCGCTGGAGTTCCAGTTCTACGTCCACCTGCTGCCCGACAACGACGCCATGCTGGTCGCCAGCCATCTGCCGCCGGACGACCCGTCCTACCCGGGCCCGCCGCTGCGCGAGAAGGATTACTACGCCGACCTGGAAGCCTACGAGGCCCGGCTGCGCGAGCGCGGCAACCAGCAGCGCGAGTGGGAGCAGGCGGTGCGACTCAAACGCGCCGAGCATGACGGCCGCGGCGAAGACGCAGCATCGGCGCGGCGCTGGCAGCCCTGGTAAGCGCGGCCTTGCCGGCCGGCGCCCGCTGTTCCCGAAGCCCGCCCTACTGCAATGTCATCGGCAGATCGCGGCCGGCGCTGGCCACGTTGCCGCTGTAATCCCGCGCGGTGATGCGCAGCGTGTAGTCGCCGGCGGGTAGCTCGCCCGGCTGCCACCGCCCGGTGGCCAGCTGCCCGTCGCGCACGGTGTTGGTGACCAGATACTGGAAGCGGGTGATCGCGCTGCCATGGACGGTAACGCCGCTGCCGGGGCCATAGGCAATCTTGACCGCATCCGCATCGGCCGGCATGCGGTTGAACTCGATGGTCATCCGCGGCGTTTCGTAGCCCGGCAACGGCACCTCATCCGCGTCCAGGATCTGGTAGCCCAGCGCATGCAGGCCCAGCCGGCGGCGGCGCAGGTTGCGATCGACCTGGTCCCAGGCGTCGACCACGATCTGCACGCCGGCCGGATCGCGCGGCACGATCAGCCGGCCGTCGCGCTTCAGCGACAGCGGCTGCTCCTGCACGTCCAGCAACTGGATGCCGTCGATGCGCGGCGGATAGCTGTCGGCGTAGTTGACGAAACCCAGCGCGACCGCGTTGCGCTCGAAACCGGCCGCGCCCACGCTCAGGTGCACATGCGCCAGCGGATTGATCGTGCCCAGCACATCACCGGCGGCGAAGCGCGTGCCGCGCAGCACGCGGATACGCTCCGGCTTGCCGTCTTCATCGTGCAGCAGATGGAAACGCTGCGGGTCGATGACCCGGCCCTGCGCAGTGCGGCCGACCCGCATGTGGATGTAGCTCAGCGTATCGACCGCCATGCCTTCGCCCAGTTCGCCCAGGCCCCAGCTGGCGGACGGGCTGCTGACCTTGCCATCGGCGATCGCCAGCACCTCGGCGCCGACATCGCCGCGGATGTCCAGGCCGCTGTGCAGGTGATCGCGGTTTTCGCGCTGGTAGTTGCCGCGCACCTCGCCCAGCGTGCCGACCACTTCGTGCCAGCCGGTCTGCGGGCGCAGCGGCCAGCGGCCCTGGGTGTCGGGCAGCGGATTGTCTGCCGCCGGGCCGACGGTGGCAGCTGCCCCGGCGGCGCCGGCGGCCAGCGGCGCAATCCGGTGAACGCGGTAGCTGGAGGCATCGGTGACGTGCACGACGCCATCAGCATCGAGCGCCAGTCCGGACGGCCGCGCCAGCCGTTGCTCCTGCACGCCGCCGGTCAGCACATGCCAGCGGCCATCAGGGGCCAGTTGCAGCACCCGCCCGCGCGCCATTTCGCCGACATAGAGCATGCCGTCATGGCTGACCGCCAGACTCAGCGGCCGGCGCAGCAGCGGTTGCCGGTCGCCAGGCTCGGCACGCAGCAGCGTGGTCACCTCGCCGCTGCGGGAAAGCCGGCGGATCGCATTGTTGCGGGTATCGGCAATCCACAACCGGCCCTGCGCATCCAGCGCCAGCCCGGTCGGCGTATCGAAACGCGCAACGCTGCCGGTACCGTCCTGATAGCCCGGCCGCTCGCCGCCGGCCAGCGTGCTGACCTGGCCGTCCGGCGCGATCGCGCGGATGCGGTCGTTGTAGGTGTCGGCCACGTACACCTGCCCACTGGCGTCGACCGCCACGCCGATGGGCCCGTTGAACTGCGCCTGCGCACCGGGGCCATCGTTGAATCCCGCCTGGCCGGTGCCGGCCAGCGTGGTGACAGCGCCCTGCGGCGTGATCTTGCGGATGGCGTGATTGCCGGTGTCGGCCACGTACAGATTGCCGAACGCATCCAGCGCCAACCCGGACGGCGTATGCAAGGCCGCCGCTTCGCCAATGCCATCGGCAAAGCCTTCGGCGCCGCCGGCCAATGTGCTGACCGTGCCATCGGGCGCAATCTTGCGGATGCGGTTGTTGTCGCCGGCATCGGCGATATAGCGGGTGCCGTCGGCGGCCACCGCCAGCCCGTACGGATCGGCAAAGCGCGCCTGCAAGGCGGGGCCATCGCGCAGGCCGTGGACGCCGTCGCCAGCGCTCAGCTGCAACTGCGCGGTCCAGCCGAAGGGAGTGGCCGCGGGGCCAGAAGGTGCAGGCGGTCCCTCGGGTTCGCTGTCGAACACGAAGGTGGCGGCCAGCGCGGCGCCCATCAGCGCCACCACCAGCCACAGCCAGGATCGTCGGGTCATGCATGTCTTTGCGGCAGAAGCGAGCGCGCACGATAGACGTTCGGGCGCGGCATGGAAAGCATTGGCACCGCCGCTGCCGCACGACGCGTTGCATCGTCGCCGGCGAGGGTGTGCGCCGTGCTTTCTGTTTGCAACAGGTTGCGGCCGCACCAGTGGCTGAACGCACTATCCACGTAAATGAATGTAGCTGCGGTCCTGAGTGGCGTCGAATCTCAGCCATGAAGATTCCCCAGACAGGCACCGCTGTGACCCGGCGCCAATCAGGTCTTCGGTTGCGGCAACCCGCTTTCCACGCAATGTAATCGCCAATTCGCTCGGCAGGTTCTGCGATAAACGAGGGCCCGCAAACGTAATAAAAATGTAAAGCTCCCCGGCGGCCATACCCACGGCCGCGAACGATTACCAAGAGAGGGAGAATCCATCCATGTTCCAGCACAGCCTTTGCGGCCTGACGGTGGCCATCGCCACGGTCCTGGCCAGCGCCGCCTTCCATCCCGTCCACGCGCAGACGTCGCCCGCCCCTGGCAGCAGCGAGACCACCACACTGGATCAGATTGTCGTGGTCGGCACCCGCGTGCGCGGCCGCACTGCCGAAGAAACCGCCGCCCCGGTGGACGTGATCGGCAAGGAGGAGCTCAACGCCACCGGTGCGCTCGAGATAGGCCAGGTGCTGCAGATGCTGGAGCCCTCGTTCAACTTCTCGCGCACCTTCGTCAGCGACGGTACCGACATCCTGCGCCCGGCCACGCTGCGCGCGTTGGGACCGGACCAGGTGCTGGTGCTGGTCAACGGCAAGCGCCGCCACCAGCAGGCGCTGGTCAACGTGCAGCAGACCATCGGCCGCGGTTCGGCCGGCACCGACATCAACGCCATTCCGATCTCGGCGATCGAGCGCATCGAGGTGCTGCGCGACGGTGCGGCGGCGCAGTACGGCTCGGACGCCATTGCCGGCGTCATCAACATCATCCTGAAGAAACAGACCGATCACACCGACGTATCGATCCAGGGCTCGCAGTACTACGCCGGCGACGGCGAGATGCTGCACGGCTCGATCAATACCGGCTTCAAGCTGGGCGACGACGGTTTCATCAACCTGTCGGCCGAAGCGCGCAACCGCAACGAGACCAACCGCGCCGGCCCCGACAGCCTGCGCGTGGACCCGCCGCGCGTGACCCAGCGGCTGGGCGACGCCGATGCCAAGGACTACTACCTGTGGCTCAACGGCGGCTTGCCCGCCGGCAGCGGCGAGCTGTACTGGTTCGGCGGCGTATCCAAGCGCGAAGGCGATTCGGCCGGCTTCTTCCGCAGTGCCGGCGACAACCGCACCGTGCCGGATCTGTATCCCGATGGCTTTCTTCCCAACATCCTGACCACGGTGGAAGACGCCTCGCTGGCGGTCGGCTACCGCGCGCCGCTGGGCGAGAACTGGGACTGGGACATCTCGGTCAACCATGGCCGCAACAAGTTCGGTTTCGAGGAGAGCAATTCGGTCAACGTGAGCTGGTGGTACGAGCCGGCGCCCGGCGGCGGCATCTACGGCGAATCGCCGACCTCGGCCGACACCGGTACGCTGGAGTTCGACCAGACCACGTTCAACCTGGACTTCCGCGGCACCGTCAACGGGTTCGGCGGCCGTCCGCTGTCGCTGGCCACCGGTTTCGAATGGCGGCAAGACAACTACCGCATCAAGGCCGGCGATCCGGTGTCGTACACGTACGGCCGCAGCAATGATCGCAGCATCGTCATCGTCGGCCAGACCGGCGACATCGCCCAGCCCGGCATCCAGGGTTTCCCCGGCTTCTCGCCCAACGAAGCGGTCGACGACGGCCGCCACAGCATGGCGGTGTACTTCGACGCCGAAACCAACCTGACCGACCGTTTCCTGGTGGCCGGTGCGGTGCGCTTCGAGGACTACTCGGACTTCGGCAACACCACCATCGGCAAGCTGTCGGCGCGCTTCGACGCCAGCGAGCAGTTCGCCGTACGCGGCACCGTGTCCACCGGCTTCCGCGCGCCCGGCGTGCAGCAGCTGTTCTACAGCCAGCGTTCGACCAACCTCAACGCCGCCGGCGAGCTGACCGACACCCTGACCGCGCGCCAGGACAGCGAAGTCACCCGCGCGTTCGGCATCGAACCGCTGCAGGAAGAAACCTCGACCAGCGGCACGCTGGGCTTTGTCTGGAAGCCGAACGAGCGCTTCTCGCTGACTGCCGATCTGTTCCACATCGACATCGACGACCGCATCATCTTCTCCAGCAATATCCAGCCCGAAAGCACCGGCAGCGATGGCTTGCCTTGCGATGCGGGCAACGCCAACTGTCCGATCCGCGCCATCCTGGATCCGATCGGCGTCGGCCAGGTGCTGTTCTTCACCAATGCCATCGACACCCGCACCACCGGCCTGGACATCGTGGCCAACCACCACACCGAGTTCGACGGCGGCTCGCGGCTGGACCTGACCGCACTGCTGCATTTCAACAAGACCGAGGTCAAGGCGCGGCGCTCGCAGTCGGCCATCCTGCCGCCGGAAGCGCTGTTCGACGACACCCAGGTGACGCTGGTGGAGGAAGGCCAGCCGGGTTCGCACCATGTGCTGCAGGCGGTGTACAGCACCGGCAACTGGCAATGGACCGGCCGCGCCAACTATTACGGCTCGGTCACCGGCGAAGGCTTCACCCCCGGCATCAAGCAGACCTGGGGCGGCAAGACCCTGTTCGACCTGGGCGTGCGCTATGCGTTCTCCGACAATCTGCAGCTGACCGTGGGCGGCAACAACATCTTCGACACCTACCCGGACAAGTGGGACGAGGATGACGGCTTCCCGTTCCCGCAGCTGGGCTTCAAGTACGGCTGGGAAACGATGCCGTTCGGCATGAACGGCGGCAGCTACTACGTGCGGCTGGATTACCGGTTCTGATCGGCTGACGTGGCGGCGGGAAGGCGGCTTGCTGGCCGCCTTCCCGCCGGCGGTGCGGGTCTGCAATGATTCCCGCCCTACCTGGCCTGCGTTGCGATCTGCGCGAACCGACAACCCAATGAATGACCTTCCCTAGATCTGGGCGGCCATCTCCACCAGTTTGGCCACGGTATTCATATTGCGGGCGGTGCCGGCCTTGGCGGCGGCAATGACCAGCTTCGAATCGGCCATGCCGTCGCCGTAGTGGACGTAGATTTCGCGCGCACCGAGAACGATCTCCTCATCCTTGCGATGCCTGACCATCGACAAGGTATCGGCCGGCGGCGCCCGGTCCAGGAAAATCGCGACGACGCGGTTGCGGGCCGCATCCGGAAACGGATCGGCCGCCAGCACCTGCGCCATCTCCGCAGCGGCGCGCACGACTACGCCGACCGGCTTGCCGGCGTAGTCGGCAAGCCGGCTCTCCAGCGCGGCCTTGACCTGCCGCTCGCTGGCGGTACTGCGCATGACCACGTTTCCGCTGGCGATATAGGTGCGTACCTGCTGGAAACCGGCGTCCTCGCACATCGCGCGCAACTGCGCCATCGGCAGCTTGCCGGTACCGCCAACGTTGACCGCGCGCAGCAGGACGACATAAGCCGTCATGGTTCGTCCTGCTTGGCACGCGCGGCGGCGACAACCGGCAACGGGCCTTCGCCGGCCAGCCGGCCGTTGCGCGACATCATCACCGCAATCGGCCGGGTGGCGGCGAATTCGGAAAACACGATCACCAGCACCGCGGTGATGGGCACGGCCAGGAAGGCGCCGGGAATGCCCCACAGCCCGCCCCAGATGGTCAGGCTGGCCAGGATGACGAACGGGCTGAGGTTCAGCGATTTGCCCATCAGGAACGGGTCCAGGAAATTGCCGATGACGAACTGCGCCGCCGACAGCAGCACCAGCAGCGTGATCACGGTACCCACGTCGCCGAACTGCACGATGCCCCATGTCACCGGAAACAGTACGCCGAGGAACGAGCCGATGTAGGGCACATAGTTCAGCACGGCAATCAATACCGCCCAGAACGCGGCGAACTCCACGCCGGCCGCCGCCATGATCGCCCAGCTGACCACGCCCAGGACGATATTGATGAAGGTCTTGACGCCCAGGTACTGGCCGATGCGCGCATTGATGCGGCTGATCACCTGGCGTACGCGCGCCCCGTCGGCGGGATCGCTGGACAGGTTGTCCAGCTTGTGCCTGAAGAACCGCTGTTCGATCAGCAGGAAGGTCACGTACAGAAAAACGATCAGCAGCATCGTCATGATGCCGGTGACCGACACCACCGTGCTGCCGACCAGATCCTGCAAGCGTATCGGTTCCAGCAGGTGCTGCCGCAGCACGGTCCAGGTGGGCGCGGTCTCCACGCCAAGGAAGGCCGCGGCCTGCTGGATGCGGTCCAGCAGGCTGTCCTGGTAGCGCGGCGCCAGCTGCACCACCTTGCCGATGTTGCTGATCACCAGCGACACGCACGCCGCCAGCACGCCGCCGATGCCCAGGACCGACAGCAGGTAGCGCAACTGCACCGGCAACCGCGGCCCGATACGCGGCACCCGCTCCAGCGCCCTGACCAGGCCGACGATGATGTAGGCCACCAGCACGCTGAACACGATCGGCACGAACACCAGCCGGCCGATGTAAAGCACCCAGCCCACCATCAGCGCCAATCCGGCGCCGTAGAAGAAGGACTGCAGTCGGTTGTCGCTCATCGTGGTTCTGCGTCTTTGCGCCTGGGCCGGAAAGCATGGCACTTGTGGCGTGAATCGGGCGTGCCTGGCGGGGGACGGCGGCGACCGGCCGTTTGCGTCCGTCGCCATCGGGCACGCCATGATGCAGGAAAAGGCGACCGGCTTGCCAGGCGACTGCCTTCACGGGTGCGCACGGCACTATTCGTTTACCCTGTCCACGCATTGCGCTGCCGCGGGAGATTCATGAAGACCTGTCGTCCACTGCATCAGATGCTTGCGCTGGCATTGTCGTTGGCGCTGCTGGCCCAGACCGCATGCGCGCCGCCGGCCAGGCAGGCCGCGGCCCCCCATCAGCACGGCCTTGCCGGTGCTCCGCTCACCCCCGATCTGGCCTATCCGGAACTGTTCCAGGCGGTGCAGCAGCGCTGGGTGTTCGACGATCAGAAACAGTTCGTCGACGCGCTGCCGCTGAAGCCGCCCGCGCAGATCCGTGCCGACTACCTGGACCAGCGCGGCCGCTCCGGATTCGATCTCAAGGAATTCGTCGCCGCGAATTTCGAAACCGCGGACGCGGCCGAAACCGCACAGATCCGCGCCGGCACCGCCTTGCGCCCGCATATCGATGCGCTGTGGCCGGTACTGACCCGTCGTTCCGCGCAGGTGCCGCCGCACAGCAGCATGCTGCCGCTGCCGCACGCTTATGTCGTGCCGGGCGGGCGCTTCCGCGAGCTTTACTACTGGGATTCGTATTTCACCATGCTGGGTCTGGTCGAAAGCGGGCAGACCCGGCTCTCGCGGCAGATGCTGGACAACTTCGCCCATCTCATCGACCGCTACGGCCATATTCCCAACGGTACCCGCAGCTACTACCTGAGCCGCTCGCAGCCGCCGTTCTTTTCGCACATGGTGGAACTGGAAGCCAGGACCGGCGGCGATGAGGTCTACCGCCGCTACCTGCCGCAGTTGCAGCAGGAGTACGCGTTCTGGATGGACGGTGCGCAAACGCTCAAGCCTGGCCAAGCGACGCGCCGCGTCGTGCGCCTGGCCGACGGCAGCCTGTTCAACCGCTACTGGGATGACCGCGACACGCCGCGGCCCGAGTCGTGGATGCAGGATCGCGAAACCGCCGCGCAGGCCGCGGACCGCCCGGCCGGCGAGGTCTACCGCGACCTGCGCGCCGGCGCCGAAAGCGGTTGGGACTATTCGACCCGCTGGCTGGGCGACCGCAGGCAGCTGAGCACCATCCGCACCACCGCCATCGTCCCGATCGATCTGAACAGCCTGCTCTATCACCTGGAAACCACGCTGGCGCTGGCCTGCGGCAAGCAACCCGCCTCTCCCTGCACGCGCGACTACCGGGCGCTCGCGCAGCAGCGCCAGGCCGCCATCGAAAAGCACCTGTGGAATGCCGCCGGCTACTACGCCGACTACGACTGGAAGCAGGGCAGGATCAGCGACCAGGTCACCGCGGCCACGTTGTATCCGCTGTTTACCGGCGTGGCCTCGGCGCAGCGCGCCCGGCTCACCGCCAGATCCGTGCAGGCGCATCTGGTCGCGCCCGGCGGCCTGCTCACCACCGCCATCGACAGCGGCCAGCAGTGGGACGCCCCCAACGCCTGGGCGCCGCTGCAATGGATCGCGGTGGATGGCCTGCGCCGCTACGGCGAAGACGCGCTGGCGCAGACCATCGGGCAGAATTTCCTCAACCAGGTACAGACGCTGTTCGACAACGAACACAAGCTGGTCGAGAAGTACGACGCCACTGCCGGCCGCGGCGGCGGTGGCGGCGAATACCCGCTGCAGGACGGCTTCGGCTGGACCAACGGCGTCACGCTGAAGCTGCTGGCGCTTTATCCGCAGCCGGACGGCAAGCCATGAGGGATGCCAACGGCGTACTGCAGCCTTGGCCGGTGGCTGGCGCACGCGCCACTCCATAGTGGCGCGTGCGCCCGATTGCCCGGCAGCGCTCAAACCAGCGCGTCGAAGTCCTGTTGCAGGATCTGGCTGCCGCAATCGTGCTTGCCCGCGATGTCGGCCAGGGCCGGCAGCGGCAGCTCGCCATCCGCCAGCACCTTTACCGGTAGCAATGGGTGCCCGCGTGTCTCGAAGCGGACGATATGCCCGGTCCGCGGCAGGCGGTGAAGTACGAAGCTGGAGTTCGGGAAATCCGGCCGCATCGGGTACCAGCCTTCTTCTTCCCGGCCATCCTCCTCGCTGCCTTCCGGCGGCAGTTGCGCAAGCAGCAGGTCCGGATCCAGCGGAAGGCATTGCGCATCGATCAACAGCGTCCGGCCGCCGCCGATGTCGATCAGGAAGTAGGTGCGCTGGCGGCCGTCGACCGCGACGATGGTGCGCGCGTCGTCCGCTTCGATGACCTCCACACGCCGGTCGCGCAGATCCAGCCAGATCGCCAGCTTGCGCCGGTAGGCATGCAGATAGGCGCGAGTGGCGATGTAGAACGGCACCAGCAGAATCGGCAGCCAGAACAGCACGCGCATCCACCAATCCGGCGTGAATCCCGGCAACCACTTCTCGCCGACCGCGCCAAGCGCTGCCGCCAACGCGCCGCCCACGATCAGGGCAAGCAGTGAGAACAGCAGATAACGGCCGAGCGCTCCCGGAAACGCGCCTATCGCCGGACGGAAGAAGGGCCGGTCCAGCCCTACCCAGTCTTCGTTCGTCAGTTCCCGCGAACGGATGGCACTACCCATCGTCCCCTGTTATCCCATGCACTCCCCGAAGGCAAGCGTACTGAGTCGCACCTTCCGCGTCCACCTGCCTTTGACTTGCGCCGGAGACCGAACTGTCTTCGACGCCGTGTTGCACCGCGACAGTGTTAACAAACCGATACGCCAGAAGGCAGACGAAGCTATACGACAGCTATTCGCCGCGCGCCATCGCCTCCTCGATTGCGGTGAATGCCGAATGCTCGCCGACCGCCGCAGCGGGCATGCCGGTGACGAAGTAGGCCACACCGGTTCCTGACGCGGGATCGATCCACAAACCCGACAGCAGGCCATACGCCGCACCGGCGTGACCGACGCGGGCCACGCCATCACCGAACGGATCGTCCCGGCAACCCTCGCCCGGCGTGGCCAGCGTCTGCACCGCCAGGCCATAGCGGCAGATGAAACCCTGCCGCGATTGCCCGCTGTCGTCTTCTTCGTACGTCATGCCGTTGCCGGGTGCGTAGATCCACACCGGTTGCACCAGCGTTTGCACCGAGTCCGGCTGCAGCAGACGCACGCCGTCCACGCTGCCATCGCCCAGCAGCAGGCGTCCGATCCGGGCCAGCCCGCTGGCGGAGATGCGCAACCCGCCCTGCGGCGAAAACAATGCGCCATTGACGCCGGCGCGCCAACGCGACAGATCGCAATCGCCATTGCGCGCCGGATTGACCGGACAGTCCGGCTTGCGGCCCTGGTTGTCGTCGCGCAGCGGCCTGCGCTCTGCGTCGTACAGCACTACCGCGCGCGCGGCGGTGGCCTCGTCGCACGATTCCCAGTTGAAGCACCCGGCAATGCCGAGCGGGCGCAGCACCAGCGCGTCCATCAACCGGTCGAAGCGCTGTCCGGCCGCCCTTTCCATTACCGCTGCCACCAGCGGAAAATTGAGGTTGGCATAGCGGAAGTAGCTGCCGGGAGCGTGCTCGCCATCCCAGGCGCGCGGATCGTCCAGGATGTCCTTCAGCTGCCCGTCCAGCGGCACCGCGTAGTAGCCGGCCGCATCGGTCAGGCTGCTGCGATGCGACAGCAGCAGGCGCAGCGTGATCGGTTGTTCCTGATGCGCCGGGTGGCGCAATCGCCAGCCCAGCAGGCCGGACACGTCGGCATCGAGATCCAGCTTGCCTTGTTCGACCAGGCGCATCGCGCCGATGGCGGTGACCAGTTTCGAGATCGATGCGATGCGCACCGGATCGTCGATGCTTATCCTGCGCTTGGCGGCGCTATCGGCCAGGCCTTCGACGCGCTGGTCGGTGATTCCATCACGGTCGAAAGCCACTCGCACACTGGCGACCGGTTCGGCGGCATGGACGCTGGCTGTCGCGGTAAGCGCGGCAACCGACAGAAGCTCTCGCAGGCAAGGCAGCATCTTGGAACTCCGGAACCAGGGCATCCAGCCCGATCGATGAGGTTGGTGAAGCGGAGGGCCGCAATGCGCGTCTGCGCCCGTTCCATGCCGCGCATCGTGCGCAGTTGCGAAAGCGGTATTACCGTTTGCAGCGCATTTCCAGGCTCCATGGCAAGCAGGCAATCCAGGCCGCACTGCGATGCGAATCACATGATGACATTGTCCTTACAGACAGAACCGGACATCCGGGTTCAGCCATCGCCAGGCTAATGCTACCTTCGCTTCGCGGTTTTGGGAGGGACCGCCACACGCCAGGCTATCGCAGCCGTGGCCTTCGCACACATGGGGAACCAATGACCTGCACACAACCGAAGCGGACCCTGCGGTCCGTCGCACGCGGCAGCCGACAGCAGCCGCAACTACCGCCGCTTTGGCAGGAATCGATGCTCAACAACGCTCGCGAAGAAGCCGAGCGCGTCGAGAAATCACGCCGCCGCAAGACGCTTTCGTTTTCCATTGCCGCCACGCTGGTGGCCGGCATGGTCGCGCGTCCCGCCGCCGTGCATGCGGCCACCGATCACAAGGACCCGATCACCGGCGTGGCCGACAACGATCGCGTCGGCGGCACGGGCAACTACGACCCCGGCTACGACATCGTCGACCAGGGCGGCACCCTGCACTACCGCTTCGCCGATGGCGACAGCGTGGCGCTGGAAGGCATCGACAGGGACTTGGTTGCCATGTCCATCACCAGCGGCAATCCGCCCGTCGTTGTGGACGTGGCCGGCGGCGGCTGGCTGAACCTGTCGGCCAACCGCCCCGACAGCAGTATCCGTGGACTGGCGGTCGGCATCCTCAACGACGGCAATACGGTCACCGTCAACGGCAACACCCGGATTTCCACCCGCGCCCGCGATGCGGATCAGGGCGGCGGCCTCGGCAATGGTGCGCACGCGGTGCTCGCCCGCGGCGGCAGCACCACGGTGTTCAATGGCGCCACCGACCTGCACGCGCACACGCAGGGCTTTGCGCGTGCGGTCTGGGTATCGGGGCGCAGCAACGTCGTCTTCAATGGCCCGACCACCATCCTCGCCGAAAGCCGCGGCACGCTCGATGCGGTCTACAACTCCGACGGCGGCAGCATCACCTTCAATGGTGACACCAGCATCTCTGCGCTGTCGATCTGGCCCAGCGACAACGCCCATGCCATCTACAACGACAACGTCAACACGCAGCTGACGGTCAACGGCAACCTGTCGCTGACCACCATCGCCCGGGGTTCGACCGCATTCGGCGTGCGCAACCAGGGCAGAATGGAGGTCTTCGGCGACGCCACCGTCAACGTGGAGGGCCCGCGCTCCACGCACGGCATCGCCAACACCCATCGCTCGGCAAGGATGCGCTGGCACGGCGACGTCGACGTGCGCGTACGCAGCGAAGGGCCGGAAAACGGCTATACGCCGTTCGGCAGGCCCTCCGGGCTCAGCAACGACCGCTCGCCCGGCGCGGTGATGACGTTCGACGGCGCGGTCTCGGTCGACGTCGCCTCGGAAACGGAAACCTACGGCCTGGTCAGCACCGGCCTTATCGAGTTCACCTCGCCCACCGCACCGGTGTCGTTCACGGTTGCCAACGTTTGCAACCCGCCCGACCACCCGAGTTGTGATGATGCTGACGTGTATGGCATCCGCAACTTCGGCACCGTCAATGTCGCCGGCGGCCTGACCGTGTCGACCACTGCGGGCCGCACCGGCACGGCGTATTCGATCTGGAGCGTGCCGCTCGACATCCAGAACGCCAGCGTCACCGTCAACCAGGCCGGCGGCCAGCGCGTGCAGCTCGACGGCGACATCGCCACCGCGACCGATCCTGTCAACGGCAACACCGGGTCGGTCAATGTCAGGTTCGACACTGCCGATTCCTGGTTGCGTGGCCTGGTCGGCGGCGTACAGAACGATGCCGGCTACAGCGTCGGCCGCGCCGACCTTGCGTTCAGCAACGGCGCAACCTGGATCCCGCAGGGCACCGGCACGCTGAGCAACGATTTCGGCACCGGAACATTGAGCCTGGGCAACGGCGGCGGGATCGACATGGCCGGCTACTGGGGCGGCTTTTCGCCCGATTCGGTCCCCTCGCATTCCTATCGCCGGCTGGTCGTCGGCAGCACCGGCAGCGGCGGCACCGTGACGTTGGAAGACGGCGCCAGGTTCATGCTGCTCAGCGACATCACCGGCATCAACGGTACCGCCAGCGCCGACCGGATCGTGTTCGGCAGCGGCATCAGCAATTTTTCCGCCACCGGCACGCAGCGCATAGGCATTGCCTACGACCCGGTGCTGGACGACACCTCATGGGTCGACGCCGCGGCCGTTCGCGACGGTAAAACCATCCGGGCCACTTCGGCGCTCGATATCGTCGATGCCAGCGCCGCCGCCGGCGGGACCGCAAGGTTCCTGGCTGCGGCCGGACTGGACGGCCAATGGAGCGGAACCTACGAGAACGATCTGATCCAGTTCACTTACCGCCCGCAGGTGGCGCTGAGCGACGATGGCAGGAAGATCGTGCTGACCGGCATCACCATCCAGGGCGCCGGAAGCGGCGATGGCGATGGCGACGGCGACGACACCGGTACGGATACCGGCGAAGGCACCGGCATCCTGCCGTCGGAGACGGTCCAGACCGCGGCCGATGCCGCCGACAGCATCGCCAACCTGTGGAAGATCGGCGGGCAGGCTTCGCTGCAGCGCGTGCGCAGCCCGTTGCGCAACAGCGACGCGGAACAATCCAGCGTCTGGGCCAGGGTCGATGGCGGCGAACTGACCGCAAAGACCGCCTATTCCCGCCACTATCGCCAGAACTACCACGGCGTGACCGTCGGTGCCGAGCGCGCTTTCGCGCTGGACGCGTCTTCCGGCAGCATCGGTTTCACCGCAGGGCATCTGCGTTCGAGCGCAAACTACGCGCAGGGCAGCGGCGATCTGAGCGCGACCACGCTGGGACTCTACGGCAGCTGGGGCGCCGAGGGCGGCGGCTACGTGCTGCTGGGGGCCGCTGCGTCAGCGTTGGAGAATCGCTATACCGCACGCGATTCCCAGAGCCGCAACATCGGCGGCAGGTATCGGACCGAAGCCGGCCAGCTGTACGCCGAAAGCGGGTACCCGTTCAAGCTTTCCCGCGGCTACTACATCGAACCCCAGCTGGGGCTGTCCGTGGGCGCGATTCGCGACAGCCAGCACACCACCGTCAATGGCGTGCAGATCAAGCAGGACCGCTTGGATACTTCGTTCGCGCGCGCCGGCGCGGAGTTCGGAAAGACGCTGCGGGGCGCGCAGGTGCAGGGCAATGCCTATGCGCGGGTGTCGGCGCTGCACTATTTCGGCGACAACCTGGACATCACCGCGTCCAAGGATGGCGGCAGCTTCACGCCCGAAACCGCGGACCGCAAAGGCACCGGAGCCGAGCTGGCGCTGGGCGCCGATATCCGCTTCAACAGCAGGCGCAGCGGATTGTTCTTCGAGGCTGCCACTACCGCCGGCATGGAAGTCAAGCAGCATTGGGGCGTCCAGGCCGGGTGGCGGCACCGCTGGTAGCGCTTTGGCGGAAGGCTCGCTTCCGCCCAATGCTTGCGCGCCTGCCGTCGTTGCGACGGCGGGCGGCTGGTCGGCGTTCGGCTTCAGCGACTTCGGTCATTGGCGACGACGCGCCGGTGGTGTAAAAAGCCTCGGCAATACCCGACCTTCATGACTCTTCATGCTGATTCGCGTCGATCCGCTGACCGGCCCCGAGATAGCCGCACTGCTGCGCGAGCACCTGCAGGACATGGCCCGGCACTCGCCGCCGGAAAGCGTGCACGCGCTTGATCTGGACAAGCTGCGGCAACCGGACATCACGTTCTGGAGCGGCTGGAAGGAGGGCGACCTGGCTGGCTGCGTCGCCCTCAAGCAGTTGGACGCGGGCCATGGCGAGATCAAATCCATGCGCACTGCCGCGGCCCATCTGCGCAGCGGCGTGGCGGCGGAACTGATGCGGCATGTGCTGGCCCAAGCCGGGCAGCGCGGCTACCGCCGGCTCAGCCTGGAAACCGGCTCCATGCCCGTCTTCGCTCCCGCCCGCGCGCTTTACGCCCGCTTCGGTTTTGTCGAATGCGCCCCGTTCGCCGGTTATGTCGAAGATCCGTACAGCGTGTTCATGACGCGAACGCTGTGAGCCGGACGGAAGGGGCAGCGCCGACGCGGCGCGTCCCACCCGCCATGCCGCTCAAACGGCACGAGGGGCCGTATCGCTCGTCATGGCGGCCATCGGGCCGACCATCTCACCAGACAGGCCACAAACGGCGTGCGGGCTCCCGGCACTACGCCGGATGGAAAGGAAAATAGAGCGGGATCAGCACGATGGCCATGATCCAGAAGACCAGGTTGAGCGGCACGCCGATCTTGATGAAGTCCAGGAAACGATAGCCGCCGGCGGTATAGACCATGGTGTTGGTCTGGTAGCCGACCGGCGTGGCGAAGCTGGTCGAGGCGGCAAACGCCACCGCCACCAGCATCGGCTTGGAGTCCACGCCCAGCGAATCGGCTGCCGCGATCGCGATGGGCACCACCAGCACGCCGGCGGCGTTGTTGCTCATCACCTCGGTCATCACCGCGGTCAGCAGATAGATCGCCGCCAGCGTCGCCACCGGACCGAACGGACCGATCACCTTGATCGCCTGCTGCGCCATCCAGTCGGCGCCGCCGCTGTTCTGCAGCGCGATACCCAGCGGCAGCACGCCGGCCAGCAGCACGATCACCCGCCAGTCGATGGCGGCGTAGGCCTCGTCGGTATCCAGGCAGCGGAACACCACCAGCGCAATGCAGCCCAGCAGCGCGGAGGCCACGATCGGCAGCAGCCCGGCAGCGGCCACGCCGATGACCGCCGCCAGCACCAGCGCCGAAACCGAAGCCCGGCGCCAATCGATGCGCTGCTGCGCACGCTGGCCCAGCACCACCAGGCCCGGTTCCCTGCGCAGGGCGGCCAGCGACTTTTCCGACGTATCCACCAGCATCACGTCGCCGACCATCAGCGGCACCTCGTCCAGCGCGCTGCGCAGCAGGCCGCGGCTGCGCTGCAGGCCGTGCACGCGCGCGCGATAGGTATGCGCAAACCGCATGCTCGACAGGCTGTGCCCGGCCAGATGCGAGCCCGGCGCGATCATGACTTCGGCATGGATGCGCTCTTCGCCGGGATGCGCGCCGTCATAGCCAATCGCGGCCGGTTCGAAATCCAGCTTCAACTGTTTGCGCAGCTTGTCCAACTGCTCCCAGTTGCCGCGCAGCAGCAGCCGGTCGCCGGCCTGCAACACTTCCGACTGCGGTGCCGGCGCGCGCTGGCGGTTGCGGATCACTTCCAGCAGATGGGCATCGTGCAGTTCCTGGGGAATGGCATCGGATGCCCGCTGACCCAGCGCCGGCGAACGCTCGGATACCAGCAACTCGGTCAACCAGCCGCTGCCATGGCCGCTGTCGCCCGGCTCCGGCACGCCCAGATCCGGCAGCAGGAAACGCTGCGCGAACAGCATGTAGACGATGCCCACACCTACGAAGACCACGCCCAGCGGCGCAAATTCGAACAGCTCGAAGCCTTCGCGCCCCAGCTGCCGCGCCAGCGTGTCCACCAGCAGATTGGTGGAGGTGCCCACCAGCGTGCACACGCCGCCGAACTGGGCCGCGTAGGAAAGCGGAATCAGGAACTTCGACGGCGAGCGCCGGTTGGCTGCCGCCGCCGCGATCACCAGCGGCAGGAACACGGCGACGGCAGCGGTGTTGTTGACGAAGGCCGAGACGAAGGCGATCACCCCCATCATCACCAGCGCGAACAGCCAGCTCCACTTGATCCTGCCCAGCGCCTCGCCCACCACCAGCAGCGCGCCGCTGCGCTGCAAACCTGCGCTGAGCACGAACATTGCCGCCACGGTAATCGTGGCCTGGCTGCTGAAACCGGACAGCGCCTCGCGCGGCGTGACCAGGCCCAGCACCAGCAGGCTGGACAGGACCAGCAACGCCACCACGTCCACCGGCAGCTTCTCGGTGACGAACAGCACCACCGCACCCGCCAGGACCGCGAGCACCAGCCAGACTTCCATGCCCGTCAAGGCCGGTTCCCGGCGAATCGGCGCCGAAGCGGCCCCGCGGAGTTCGCGCACCGGCGAGCGGAAGCGGACGGATATGTCGGAATGCTGCCCATGCCGCCATTGTGCATGGCGATGCGCGGCGGCGTCACCCCGCCGCGGCAAATCCGGATGCGGCGAGCCAAGCCATCCCTGTCCGGCGCCGCATCGCCGCCCGTTGCGCAGACGGACCGGGCTGGCGCGAATGCGGCCCTGGTTGATCGACGCCTTGCCCGGGGACCTGGCCGGAATCGCGGTTGGAGCACATCCCCGGCATGCATCCTGCTTGCCCGAATTCGGCAAAGGACAACGGCAAGGCGCGTGCCGCTACTTCAGCAACATCCACAGCGCCATTGCCACCATCATCAGATTCTCGGTCAACGACACGAATCCCAGCGGCACCCTGGAATTCCCTCCAACGCAGGCGCACCTGAGCTGGCGGCCCTGCACGTAGACCGCATAGAACACCGACACTGCGCCGACCGAACCGATGAACAGCGCCACCGGGATGGCGATGGCCTTGCCGGCCTGCGCCAGCATCAGCACGCCAGCCAACGCTTCGCCGAACGGGTACAGATACGCGTACGGCACCCAACGCTGCGCCAACAGGTCGTAGCCCAGGAACATGGTGGCGAAGCTGTCCACGTCCTGCAGCTTCTGCATGGCCAGCAGACACATCGCAAAAGCGATAAACCATTCCGCCGTACGCAACGTCAGCAGCGCGCCCGCACTGGCCCAGCTGCTGGCCAGCGCCAGCAGTGCGGCCATGGCGAAAACGGCGGCCACCGGCCGGTAGCTCA
Organism: Pseudoxanthomonas wuyuanensis; assembly: GCF_900215535.1. Taxonomy (GTDB): domain Bacteria; phylum Pseudomonadota; class Gammaproteobacteria; order Xanthomonadales; family Xanthomonadaceae; genus Pseudoxanthomonas_A; species Pseudoxanthomonas_A wuyuanensis. The sequence goes on from NZ_OCND01000008.1 coordinate 136,216, forward strand.
CCGCATCCGGATCGCGCACAGGCTTGCCGAGATAGCGGCGAAGATCGTCGTAACCGCCGATGCGGCTGCCGTCGATGAATACCTGCGGCGTGGTTTCAACCCGATGCTGCGCCTTGAACGCATCGGTTTCTTCGCGCGTGGTCAGCCAGTGGTCATCCACGGTGAAACCGGCGCGCCTGAGCAGGTAACGGGACTTCAGCCCCCAGGGACAGACATGCTTGTCCATCACCATGCGGTACAGCGCGGCATGCCTGCCTGCGGTCGCGTTCATGAACGATGCCTCCAGCAACCTGACCGATACCCGCGGAAAAACTACAGATTGGCACGGAAGCGCAGGTGAAATCGCGCAAACGCAACCTACACGGCCGCATTACTTCCGTGCACGCAGCATGCTGTCTCCACTTGCACAGCGAGGATACGGCCATGCCCTACGACCGCATCAGCGATCTGCCCGATTCGGTCCGCGATCACTTGCCCAAGCATGCGCAGGAAATCTACAAGGAAGCCTTCAACAGCGCCTGGGACCAGTACGCGGATCCGGACGAACGCCGCGGCGACGCTTCCCGCGAGGAAACCGCGCACAAGGTGGCCTGGTCGGCGGTGAAGGAAAAATACGAGAAGGGCGACGATGGCGACTGGCACGCCAAGTAGGACGGGCTCAAACCTGCCGCGCGCCGGTAAACCCGGGCCTCCGCGCGCTCATCAACGCTGGGGTTGCCCGCCCTCCACCGCCAGCGGACGCACGTGCTCCAGCAGGCTGACCAGCAGCTTGCCGGGTTCTTCCCACGGCATCATGTGCGCGGAGCGCTCGAACCACACGGCCTTTTTGTAAGGCGCCTGCACCTGCCGGATCCAGGCCGCAGTGGGCTCGGAGGGTGTGGTGTAGTCGTGGCGCCCCATCAGCATCACCACCGGGATGGGAAACTCGCGCACGCCGGTGAAATCCACCTGCAGGAATTCCGGCAGCAACCGGTCCAGCGTGAACAGGCTGCCCTGGTTGATGGCGCAACGATCGCGGTCGTCGTACTCCGGCGACAGTCGAGGGGCGCGGTAGTAGTAGGTGGAGTCTTCGCGGTACGCGGTCAGGCCGCCGTAGAACTGCGGCCACTTGCGCGCAACGATGATGCGATCGCGGGTGATGGGCGTGTTGCCCGGATAGGGGCCGATGGCTTCCATCTCGCGTACCGCTTCGGCGTTGCCGTGGGCCCTGGCCTGCTGCAGGCCGTAGTCGTAGCTCAGGCGCTCGTTCTCGCGGGTGTTGATGACCTGTCCAACGCCGACATAGGCATGGAACAGGTCCGGCCGCTTCAGCGCCGCATGCATGCCGACCACCGTGCCCCAACTGTGGCCCATCAGAACCAGCTTGCGCTTGCCGTAGCGCGTGCGCAGGTACTCGGCCAGTTCGATGGCATCGTCGACATAGCGCTGGATATGGATGGTTTCGCCGATGCTGTCCGGGTCCACCTGGTTATAGGTCTTGCCGGATCCGCGCTGGTCGTAGTTGACGAGGGTGAAATATTCCTCCAGCGGGCGCTGGAACTGCCATTGGCTGGGAATGATGGGCGCGGCCGGTCCGCCATGCACGAACAGCACCATCGGGTTGTCGCGGTCCTGACCGCGCACGTTGACCCATTGATCGATGCCGCCGATTCGCGCCGCGTAGGCTTCCTGCACGCCATTGGGCGCGACGATTCTCCCAAGATCGCGGATGATCTCGCGCGCAGGTTCGTAGGCCGACCTGTCGGGGCATTCCTGGGCATGGATGCGCGGCGACAGCGCGGCCAGCAGGGACAACGCGAACAACGGCAGCTTCATCAGTGGCTCCTGCGCAAAACGGATGGGAGAAGTATCCGCACAACGGAAAGATTTCCACCCGTGCATTTGGTCATGTTGCCATTGGCCGGATCGACTGCTCGGGCAGCCGGCAGCGCTGGCTTCGCCCGCATCACCAGAGCGTTTTTGCTGCAAGTATCCGCCGCGCAGGCCGGGTTCCAAGGCACCGGGTCCCGGCATTCGCCGGGATGACGGCTATCCAGGGTTGCCTAGTTGCAACCCGCCAATCGGCTGTCGGCGTACCACAGCGCGCGCCGCGCCAGATCGTAGGCGCTGTCGCCGCGGCGCGGCAGCATATGTTCGGCCATGACCGGATCGGCGCCGTGCGCCATCGCCGACTCGACGCTCTCCAGCTCGGCCAGATGAGTGCGCACCGGGGCGATCAGGCGCTGCACCTGCTGGGGCTCGCAGGCGGCATGGCGCTTGAGCAGCGTCTGCATTTCCTGGCGTATGCGCTGGCTGGCTTCGCCGCTCAGACCGGGCGCCTTCTGGAACGCAACCGGGGCCGCCTTGTAGGCATCGCCGGTTGCCTCGCTTCCCAGATCGGCCGTCCGCTCGTGCAGGCGCGGATTGAAACGCACCTCCGGCGGCGGCCTGGCTTCGGCCGGCGCCGGCTCCTCGCCGAAGATGCGCTTGGCGATGGCCTTCATGCCGTCACCCATCTTCTGCGCGGCCACGTCGCCGAGCGTGCCATCGCTGGCCCAGTCCTTGCTGAAGCGCGTTTCCTCGACGTGGATGGGATTGGGCGGATAGAGCAGCTTGCGCGCACGCTCGAGCTCGCGTTCGTTGGGCAGACCCGGGGGATTCACCGCTGCCGTCGACGCCATCGGGTCGATGGCGACATCCGTTGGCAACCGCACCTGGCCATCGCGGGTGTACAGGCGCTCCGCGCGCGGTGCGGGCACCGCGGACGCTACCTGCGGCTGCGATGCGCGTGCGTCATCCGTTTGCGCGGCCAGGGGGATTTCCGGCCGATGCGCGGCAACCGGCGCCGCCGCAGGCGGGGCAAACCGTGGCACGGATTCCCGCTCGATGTAACGCACCCGCATTTCCTGCCCTTCACCGGCCGATGCCACATACGGAGCCCTCAGCAGGAACCTGCCCATCAACAGCACGATCGCCGCTGCGGTGGCGGCGGCGATGATGCGCGATACGGAGTCATCGGGGAAAGCCAGTTTCACGCAGCCTGCATCGTTCGGCGGAAGTTCGCGCGGCGATGCCGCAGACGGAGGTCGATTGACTGGCAAGCCTATCCGCTAGTTCCCGCATGCAGGCAGTCGCGGCGGCGATCCGGCGAAAATCGTTTGCATGGGATTCATCGTCGCCGCACAGGCGGCACGGCATATCGGGCCAGCAGCCCGTCATCGGCGCGCGTCAGTGGTCGACGCCTCCGCATCCCTTCAGGCCGGCGGCCGTAACGCCGCCGGCATGCCCTCCGCGCTTGGAAAGCTGACTCCGACCCAGGGACCGTCGTCCAGCGCCATCTGCTTCCTGATTAGCATCGACTCCCAGCCTTGAAAACCGCTCGGATAGACGCAGCGGATACGCGATGCCAATCGGGGTCTATTTCGCCGTCCCGCCACCCAGATGCCTGCCGAGAAACGCCAGCAGCCGGGTGTAGTACTCGCGGCGGTGGGATTCGGTATAGAAGCCGTGGCCTTCGTAGGGGAAGTACAAGGTTTCCACCGGAACGCCGGCAGCCTTCAACGCTTTTTCCATGCGTTCGCTGTGGGCGATGGGCGCGCGCTCGTCCTTGCCGCCAGCGGCAAGGAACACGGGCACCTTGATGCGTTCGGCCAGCTTGCTGGGTGAACGTGCGGCCAGCGTTTCCGGCGCGCCCAGCCAATCGCCGGCCCAGGTCTTGCCGGAGCGGCTGCGCCTGGATTGGCCGCGGTGCATCAGCGCCAGGTCGTATACGCCCACGTAGCCGGCGGCGCAGCGGTAAAGATCCGGTTCCTTGGCCACGCCCATCAGTGCGGCGTAGCCACCGTAGCTGGCGCCGTAGATGCAGATGCGCGACGGATCGGCGATACCCTGTTCGATGGCCCAGCGGGTGGCGTCGGTCAGATCGTCCTGCATGCGACCGCCCCACTCCTGCGCGCCGGCCTGCATCAGCGCACGCCCATAGTTGCCCGAACCGCGGTAGTTGACGCGTAGTACGGCATAGCCGGCTTCGGCCAGGATCTGCGTGTCGTCGTCGAAGTTCCACTGATCGAAGATGCCGAACGGACCGCCGTGCGGCAGCAGCACCATCGGCCGCGCCCCTTCCTTGGCCCCGAACGGCAAGGTCAGATAGCCATTCAGCGGGGTGCCGTCGCGCGCCTGCAGGGCGACGGCTCTGGTGGGCGGCACCCTGCTGGGATGGAACCATTCGCGGCGGCTGAAGACGCGATCGGCAGTCTTGTTGACGGCGTCGAACAGGAAATAGTCGCCATTGTTGCGGTCGCTCCAGACATAGAACAACGCCAGCTTGCCGTCGCTGGTGGCTGAAGTCAGGTAGATGACTTCCTCCTTGAATGATTTTTCCAGGCTGCGGTACAGGCGCGCGGTCGCCGATTTCTCGTCGAAGAAGCGGTTGCGCACGCGATCGGTCATGAAGGACACGCCTATCGGCGTGCGTCCATCCATGTCGTACAGCGTGCGGAAGGGATCGACCAGCGCGTCGCGCATCAGCTCGGTGTAGACGCCGGTGGCCGGGTCCCATGCCATCACTGCGTCGGGCCCCTGCGCCTGCTCCACCTGCAGATAGGCGATCTTGCCGTCGGCGGAAAACCCCATCGGGAATTCGCGCCGCTGGGCGACGGCTTCGTCGTTGATCAGGCGCCAGGGAGCCTTGTCGTCGTCGCGGTAGTAAAGCTTGGAAACGTTGTCGGCGTTGGCGCCGCGCGCAAAACGCACCCGGCCTTCGGCATCGACGGTAAAGCTGGCGCGGCGCACCGGCACGCTCGCCACCACGCTTCGCCGCCGGGTGTAGATGTTCAGCTTCTCGATGCGGATACTCGGATCGCTTTCCAGCGGCACCGCCGACACCAGCACGCTGTTCGGGTCGCTCGGCAGCGTGTCTTCCATGAACACCGCGCGATCCAGCTCGAACTTCACGCCGCTGCCGTGAGGCCCGTCATTGACGCCCAGCGGGCTGGCCAGCAGCTTCGCGCCCTTGCCATCGGCGTCGATCGCATGCAGTTCGCCCGTCGTCACCGGCTCGTCGCGCGACCCTTCCTTGCGCGCCATTGCCACCACGATGCGCTCGTCGTTGGCCCACCAGAAATCGTCGACCGCCGAATCCTCCCTGCCGGTGATCTTTGCGGTACCCGACATGTCGGAACGGCGTATCACCACCAGCGCGGTGCGATCCTCCAGCGGCATGGTGGCCGCATAGTAGGCGCCCGATGGCGAGATCTTCACCCGCTCGAACTTGTCCTGCTTCAGATAAGCCGCCAGATCCACCTGCTGCGCCTGGACAGCCAATGGCGCAAGCCAGGCAGCCAGCATCCCTACACGCATTCCCCAATGCATATCCTCTCCATTCCCCGGTTGTGATGCTGCGGCCGCTATGGTGGCAAGCAAGGTGGCGGAAGTCCATGCCGGCGCGGCGTGCGCGTGGCGAAAGCCGCGCCGCGTCCGCTCACCCGCCCGTATCGTGTTGAACGGCGTGGCGGAAAACCCATTGGTAGTTGTTGCCGGGCATGGCCGGCAACAGGTTGCGATAGGCGCGGATGCGCTCTTCGTTGCTGGGGGCGTCGGGCGTGCCGTCGCGCGGCGGATGCTGCAGCGACAGGAAGGCCAACGGTCCCAGCGCCGCCTGTTCGATTGCGGTGGCGTGATGGTTGTTCATGGCGCGCATGCCTCTTTGGAAAAACAGGCGCGTCCATTGGACTGCCTGCAGCCGGGTTCCCCGGCAACCTGCGCCGACAATGCGCTGCATGACCAACCCGCGCAGGGCCCGGGGGCTTGTTTCCCCTTCCCGCCGGATGCGGGGGCGGCTCCCCCCTGTAGGGCCGCCTGCCATCCGCACCCGGCGCCTTCATTCAAAAGAACGGATGCTTTTGCGGCCGCCGGCCACGCAGCGCGCGGCGGCAGGTGCCTGGTTCAGGCTGCAGCCAGCGCATCGGCCTGCAGCCGCAGGTCGATGGCGGCCCGCAGATCCGGATGTTCAGGCACTTGGATGCCGAACTGGTCCTGCAGCACGGCGATCACGGCGGCGGCGTCAGGCAACGCATGCCGCTGGCTGGCTTGGCCATGGCGATGAATGGCGAAGCTGCCGTTGCTGAGCGCCTTGCGCCAGCCGGGCCCGGTGCGCGCGGCGCGCAGCTGGCCCAGGAATGGCGACTCCGGGTGCGTGCAGACGTACCAGTTGCCGACGATGTAGTCGATCTCGGCCTGCGGTTGCAGGTCGAACACGTACAGGGCCCGCCATTCACCGGCAACTTGCGCACGCAAGGTGTATTGGTCCTGGCGACGGGTGACGCGGTAGGGTTCGTGCGGGGTGGCCTGTTCTTCTTCGGTATCCAACCGCAACGGCGCGGTCGGCACCATGCCGCCAAAGCCGACGTCGGCGATGTAGCGCACATCTTCGATCGTTGCCAGCACCAGCAGATGGGTGCGTGCGGTCATTGCGTCCTCCGGCCCGCCCATCACCACGCGCCCGGTCAGCCCGCGCGCATCGAAGCGGAGTTGTTGCAGCAGCGCCAGGAACGCGCGGTTGAGCTCGTAGCAGTAGCCGCCGCGCCCTTCATGCAGCAGCTTGCGCTGCACCGCCGGCAGATCCACCGGCACCGGCAACCGCAGCAACGTGGAGATCGTCTCGAACGGAAAGGTAGCGGTATGCCGTTGCTGCAGTTCCCGCAACGTCGCCAGCGTGGGCGGCGGCGCCTGGTCGTAACCCAGCCGTTGCAGGTACAGGCGGGTTTCGGTGAGGGAGTCGGTCATGTCTTGGCCCTTGAATGGACAGGCGGCAACTGTGGAACATCAAGCCCGGTTGAGGTCAAGCGGCACGACGGATATCCTGCGCGGCGGTGCGGCACGTCATGCAATGCGCAGGTGCGGAGGCTTGATACCGCCGTTGTGACCGCCTGGCTCCGCCACCACCGTTGTTTTCTCCAGGTTCCCGCATCGGAGCAGCCGGATGTATGCGAAGACGCTGTATGCAGGTTGGGCCGATATGGATTTCAATTCCCACATGAAGAACACGGCCTACCTGGACAAGGCCGCCGACGTGCGGCAGATGTTCCTGATCGAGCACGGCTTCCCGATGGAAGAGTTCCTGCGGCTTCGAATAGGCCCGGTGGTCAGGAAGGATGAGGTCGAGTACTTCAACGAAGTCGGGCTGCAGCAGCAAATCACCGTGACCTATGCGCTTGCGGGCCACGCGGTGGACGGCAGCCGTTTCCTGCTTCGGCACGAGATTTTCCGCGCAGACGGCAAACTCAGCGCACGAGTCACCAGCGCGGGCGGGTGGCTCAACCTGGTCGAGCGCAAGCTCATGGTGCCGCCGCCGGCGCTGCTGGCAGCCATGAACTCGCTGGAGAAAACGGACGATTTCACCGTGCTGCCATCGAGCATCAAGCCGCGCCTGGCATAGCGTCAGCGGCGCTTTCTGTATCAAGCATTCTCTCTGAACCAGAATCCCGTCATCGCGGCGCGGGCCGGAACCTAGTGCCTCGGACCCAAGATGGCGCAACGTCGCTGGGTCCCGGCTTGCGCCGGGATGACGGTCCGATAATGCCCGTGAACTATTCCCCCAGCCCCAAAAATGCCCGCATCCGCGCCAGTTCCGCCTCCAGCGCTGACGCGAATTCCGGTTCGCGCGGCGCGCGGCCGTCGACATAGTGCAACTGCGCACGCAGCATGCCGGCGGCCACCGACAGATTGCCCCAGCCCAGCACGCGATCGCGCCACAGCAGCGGCAACGCGTAATAACCCAGCTTGCGCTTGGGTGCGGGCGTGTAGGCCTCGAAGCGGTAGGCCCAACCCCAGAACAGCTCGAAGCGGCGGCGGTCCCAGACCACCGGATCGAACGGCGTCAGCAGGCGCACCTGCCCGTCGGGTTGCCAGCGCCGGCTGTCCGCGCGCTCGTCCGCAGGCCACAGCCAGTCCACGCCATCCACCCGCGCGCGCTGCAGGCGTTGCCGCGCACGGCCCAGCGCCGGTCTGCGTGCGGCGTCCCATTGCGGCACGCCTCTGCCCAGGTAGCTCACCAGTTGGCCCAGGCTGGCATCGGGCAGCGGCGCGTATTTGCGTACGATCAGATCGATCAATGCATCCAGGCGCGCATCGATGGCAGCCTTGTCCACCGGCGCGGCATCTTCGCGTACGGCATAGACGCGGGTGCCGCCGTCGCGCCGCGCCACCCGCAGCAGGCCGCGGTAGTGCATGCCGTCGAGCAGCTGGGTGCTGGCATTGGACGAACCGCCGAACCAGTTGGTGGTCTTGCCATGGGCGAAGCGGGCATCGACCTCGCGCGGATGCACCGCGCCGCGTTCGGCAATGAACTCGCGCACCGCCCGGGCCTGCTTCCAGCGCGCCGGCGTCCACGCCTGGCGCGCGCTGCGCGGGTGCATCAGCGCGTGGTGGGCGCGCGGCAGAAAGCCGTAGTTGACGAAGAAATCCTCTTCCAGCGGCAGCCGCGGATAACGCCGTTCCAGATCGCCGGCGCGGTAGCCGCTGACGCGATGGCGCAGGGTCAGATCCTGCGCCCGCGCCGGCGCACGGATCGGATCGGCCTGGACAAACCCCAGTTTCCCGATGGCCCGCATCAGCGTGGTCGGCTTGAACAGCGAGCGGGCAATGGCGTAACGGCGCAGGTGATCGAGGGTCAGCGGCATGCAGCAATGATGCCAGCTGAACCGGTGGACCGTATTGCCGCATGCGGCACGCAGGCTGGGTTGGTTTCCTCAACCCAGGTTCGCAACAAGCCTCCAGCTTGCCGGGGTAACGGAGCCAGCCCAGCCGGACCGGACTTCGCACCTGTCCGCGCAACAGCGGTTTTTCGGATTATGTTGGCTGCTCACCGCTGGCGATCGGCATGTGGTCGCGCTTGGCTTCCATGGCCGGACGCGGACGCCCGGTGGCGGGCAATGGTCGAAGGCGCAGGCCGCGATGGCGGCAGATGTCCACTTCCGGGTACAGCGCGCGACGGCCACCGTTGAATTCCACCAGTACGTCGTGCAGGCAGTGGTCGGAGACGATCTGCACGATGGCGGCGCCGCCGCCACCGTGAACCTGTTCGCCCAGCAGCAGCTCGCGGTAGGCGTGGCTGCCGGCAGGAGCCAACCAGACCGATGTCACCCGGTCGTGAGCGCGATTGATGATTTCCAGGTAGCGCATGCGCTCGCCGGCACCGGCGGGCGGCGAGACAACGAAGAAGACGGCAAAAGCGAGTGCGCAAGCAAGCGAGTAACGCATGGCGGGGTCTCCGTGATTGAGGCATCCATCGGCCAACCGCGGACGCGGGGACCGGATGCCGCATCACGCGCCCGGGGCCGCGCACGCGACAAGCGTTCCGGGACGAATCGTCGCCCCGCCGTGGCGAATCGTAGCCGCCGCCTCGTGGCGCTTTTCACGGCGGCATCCCGGACCTACGATGCCGGCACAACACTGGAATCCGCTCATGAACGTCCGTCTGGGTCGCCTGGAAGTCCGCCTGTCCCGCTACCTGGGGCTGTGGTCGGTCGTCGTGGTCGTGTTCGCCATGCAGAGCTGCACCAACGACGCGGTGAATGGGCATCTGTGGCCGCCCAGCGCTTACCTGCGCTGGTCGGCGATCCAATGGCTGACCTGGGCGGCGCTGGCACCGCTGGTGTTCCGGCTGGGCGAGCGCTACCCCATCCCCTTCCCGCTGCGCCTGTCGCGGCTGTTTCGCCACATAGGCTATAGCCTGGGCGTGACGTTGCTGGCCATGTTGATTGGCGCGGCGGTTTCGTCAGTATTCGAGCCCGGCGGCTTCGGCCAGCAGCTCGGACAGTTCATCAGCAAGCACGTGGCCACCGGCCTGCTGGCGTACTGGTCGCTGCTGGCCATCCAGCATCTGCTGCATTTCCAGGCCGAGAAATCGCGACGCGAAATCGAGGCCAGCCGGCTGAGCGCCGAACTGGCGCAGTCGCGCCTGCAGGTGCTGAAGACGCAGTTGCAGCCGCACTTCCTGTTCAATACGTTGCACGCCATCGTCACCCTGCTGGACGAGGACGCGCTGTCGGCCGAGGACATGCTGCTGCGTCTGAGCGAACTGCTGCGTGCGTTCCTGGAGGACTACGACGGCCAGGAGATCAGCCTGCGCCGCGAACTGGAGCTGCTGGAACTGTACCTGGGAATCCAGCGCACGCGCTTCAAGGGCCAGCTGACCACGCGCATCTACGCGGCGCCGGACGCGCTGGAGGCCGCCGTCCCCAGCCTGGTGCTGCAGCCGATCGTGGAGAACGCGATCCGCCATGGAATCGGCCAGCACGTGGGCACGGACTGCATCGAGGTGGACTGCCGCCGTGATGGCGACACGCTGCGCATCGAGGTACGCAATCACAATAGTACGCTGGATGATAGTGGACATGCCGGTGGACATGGCATCGGCCTGTCCAACACGCGGCTGCGGCTACGCGAACTGCACGGCGATGCTGCAGAACTGCGGCTGGACCTGATGGTGCCGCGCGGCGTGGCCTGCCGCCTGCGGCTGCCGTTCCGAGCTATAGAGGAAGCCGACGAAGCGCCGGAGCATGTGCGGGTATGACCATCACCACGCTGATTGTGGACGACGAGCCGATCGCACGGCATGCGGTGGTCCGCCTGTTGCGCAATGACCCCGACATCGAACTTGTCGGCGAATGCGGCGATGGCGTGTCCGCGGTCGAGGCGATCCGCAGCGTGTCGCCGGATCTGGTGTTCCTGGACATCCAGATGCCGGCGATCACCGGCCTGGACGTGGTGGCGACGATCGGCGCGGCGCGGATGCCGGCAACGGTATTCGTCACCGCCTACGAGCAATTCGCGGTACGCGCATTCGAGGCCAATGCGGTGGACTACCTGGTCAAACCGTTCGGTCGCGACCGTTTCGCCGAGACGCTTCGGCGCGCCAAACAGCGGTTGGCGCTGGGCCGCGGTACGGACGCCACCGCACGCATCATGCAGGTACTGGAATCCTTGCGTCAGCGCCACGACTACCTGGATCGAATCCCGGTGCGCGAAGACGAAAAAGTGGTATTCGTGGACGTGGACGACATCGTCTGGATCCGCGCCAACCGCAACACGGTGCGCCTGCACCTGGCCGATCGCACCTGCGAACTGCGGGAAACCATGACCGCGCTGGCCGAGCGCCTGGACCCGCGCCACTTTGTCCGCGTGCACCGCTCGGCCATCATCAACGTACGCCGTGTCAGCGCCATCCACCCCTGGTTCAACGGCTACCACGTCGTCACCATGGATACCGGACAGCAGTTGCGCATGAGCCGCTACCAGCACGAGGCCTTCCTGCGATTGGCGACGACGCAGCGGGCGGAATAGGCGGGCCTCCCCGGAGGCGTCTGGCCACGTGGGACGCTCAACGCAGGCAGAATCCGTTCCCCGACACGGTCGCCCAGACCCAGGCCAGACGTTGTCGGTTGGGTTGGCGCCATCAACCCGGCATCGCGTGATTCCGAACCGGAATTGCCGGATTGATGGAGCAGCCAGCCGCGACCGGCAGATGAACCTGATCCGTGTTTCGCCGAGCGCAAGGCAGGCCCACGTCCGCCTTGCGCACGATTCAACTGGCCGGCCGCGGTCAGAACCGGTAGTTCACGCCAAGCCGGAAGATGCTGAAGTCCACGTCCTGGCGAACCGATTCGGTATACGCCGGCGAGACGAAGCTGCTGCCAGGCTGATAGACCGTGTCGTAGCGCAGATCGTCGGCATCGGTGCGCAGGTACTCGGCCCGCAGCGACCAGCGGTTGCCGAAATCGAACTCATAGCCCAGGCCCCACTCGACACCATCCACGCGGTCGGATCTGCCGCCCAACTTGTTGTAGCCGCCATTGCTGACCACGCCTGCGGAGGCTTCGGCATCGACCCGCGTCCAGCCGGCGGTGGCGAACAGCAGATGCCGGTTGATGACGTAGCCGAGCTTCGCGCGCAAGGCGAGCTTGTTGTCCAGTTCGATGCTGTTGCCGAAATCGTAGCTCAGCGAGGGGATGGATGGCACCGGCGTCAGGCCGGTCCGGCGGGCGTCGTCCATGCCCAGCTGGCTATAGTCCAGTTCCATGCCCAATACCAGATTGTTCTGGAACTGGTACTGGTAGCCGAGCTGCACGCCATACGCGCTGCCGCTGGGGTCCAGATCGGTGGACCAGGAAGAAGCCACGTGATCGCGGAGCTGTTGCGATTCGATGCTCCACTGGCCACCGAGATCGATCCGCGCTTCGGAGTCGCCGTTGCCATAGCCGGCGTGGCCGCCGATGTACCAGCCGGTCCAATCTCCATTGGCCGCCGCCGCGTTGGCGCTCAGCAGGCAGGCAACGGCAAAGACGGAAAGACGCTTGTTCATGGGAAGTCCTGTTCGTTGGAAGGAAAGCCACAGTCGATGCGGCTAATCGGCATACGCATTTCCATGGCCGCAACTGCCACCGGCCGGGCGCCACGCGCTGGCGGCCCCGATACCTGGGCGGGCCTGCGCCGTTGGCCGGGATCGGCCGATACCTGGACTGCCGGGTACAACCAATGGCACAGGAGCCGGAGAAGGTTCTGCCGCAGGATCGCGCGGACACCGGATTGCCGTGGAAACGATGAAAAAGCTGCTTGTTGCCCTGACGTTGCTGGCCAGCGCCTCCGCTGCTGCGGCCAACCCGGCGGCCGACGCGAAGACCACCGTCATCGTTCTGGGGGTCGACCACGCTGCGCAGCTGGTTTCCCGCCAGGACAGCCCAGCCATGCTCACGGCCTTCCTTGCCCGCGCCAAGCCGGACGCGATCTGCATCGAGCGCTCCCCGGAGGCATTCGCCAGAAACGACTACTACGAATTCACCTACGAGGTGCAGGACGTTGTGGTCCCCTATGCCCGGCAACAGGGAATCGACCTGTGCGCAATGGACTGGACGCCCCCCAGCGAGGACGCGAAGCTGGGATTCGGGATGGATCTTGAGGCGGTTCCCGAGTTGCGCCCGGCGCAGGGTTTCCAGCAGTTCCTTTCATTCCCCCAACCTGCGCAGTTGAAGCGGGACCTGTTTCATGCCGACGATCCCGGGAACCTGGAACGGATCACACAGTGGGCCTCCACGCCGGCCAAACGCGCGCAGGACGATCTGCCGCGCCGTCTCTATCTGTATCGCACCTACCTGCAGGCCCAGCGAGTGGCCGCCGCGGCCAGAGCCCATGCTGGCGGCACGTTGGTGGTGGTGGTTGGCGAGTTCCACAAACAGGACATCGAGTCCATCCTGGCTGGCGACCAGCGCATCGTCCTGGTGCAGCCATCGAGCCTGGGCAAACCGGACGCCGGCGAGGTCTCGAAGCACGACCGTACGCAATATCGCCTTGCGATAGCCAGCTTCAACCTGCTGGGTGTCCAGGCCGACACCGGCAATGTCGATCTCGAATTCGTCCACGACGCGCTGCAGCCGCTCCTCGGCCGGCAAAACACCGCCGAAATCGCGCTGCTGGCAACCCGCCTTGATCTGCTTGACGGCCGCATTACCCGCCGGGAAGCCATCGAGCGCTACCGGCAGGCGGCGCAACGGGCCGGCACGGAATCATTTACCTGGAACGGGGTAAAGGACGCGACGCGCATCGACTCCTACTTCGATCCCTTCGGCAACCTCAGCGTCCGCCAGCGCGCACTGCTGGAAGCGGCGCGAGAGCTCTACGGCGAAGGGAACATCGACGAGGCGGAGAAGATCAGGGCAGAGCTGGCCGGCCAGTTCGCCGGCCGCAAACGGACGCAGCTTTCGGGCTATTGGGACAGATACGTCTCCCGTAATGTCGAACCGGCGCAACGGCGGTAGATGATGCAGGGCGGCTTCGGCCGCGACGCACTCACCGGAGCTGGTCGCGGCGGGTTTTCAACAGCCGAGCGGCAGTTCGACCGCTCCCGCCGGAAAAGACGCGGACCGGGTTGGCCTCGCCAACCGGCTTCTCGAACATGACATCACCGAAGCTGGATGGGCGAAGCCTGTCCGGCCTGCGGCACCGGCGGCAGTTCCGGCGCTTCCAGCCCCTGGAAGGGATCGCGCCACGCCTCCAGCGCCTCCAACTGACCGTACCAGCGCGCGATGGCCGGATAGTCGCGCAACGGCAGACCGGCGAGCTCGTGGTGCGGCAGGAACGAGGCCATGCGGAAATCGGCATAGGACAGGCCGTCGTCGAGCAGCCACTCGCGCGTGGCCAGCTGCGCGTCGAGCAGGGCGGCCGATGCAGCGAACTGCGCCAGCCCGTCGTCCACCTTGCGTGGGTCGACGGGGCCAAGGGTGTAGCGCTGCTTGGTGACGTATTCGAACTGCACGATGTCGCAGGCACGCACGAAGTTCTCCTTGCCCCAGCTCAGCCACTGGATCATCGCCGGCTCTGCGGCGCCGGTGCGCCAGAACGGCGAACCCGTCTCGCGCGAAAGCCGGCAGGCGATGGCATCGGCCTCCCACAGGCTGCCTTCGGGCACGACCAGGATCGGCAGGCGCAGGCAGGGATTCAGCGGGCGGTAGCGCTCGGCCTGGCCCGGCGCCAGCGGCGCGGCGAACTCGAAGGCGACCGGCGCCTGCAGGTATCGCGCGGCCGCCACGGCCAGGCGCGGATTGGGATTGCGGCTGAAGAGAAGTTTCATGATGCGCTGCCCGCCTGCGCGCGGCGGTAGGCCACCAGCGCGTTGGCGTGGCCATGTCCAAGCCCGTGCTGGGTCTTGAGAAAGGCCACCTGCTCGCCGTGCTTGAGTCCGCCAACGCCGTCAAGCAGCGCGAACCAGTGCGCAACCGGTTTGCCGTAGGTTTTCTCGATGGAAGGGAAGTAGGAAGCCGGGCCTTTGACCTGTGCGGTGGTGTTCATGCTTGCTCCGGTAATGGTGGCGACACCTCTTCGACGAACGGACAGACGCGGAATCGACAACCAGGTCGCACCGGGGGTGCGAAGGGGCCGCACCGGGGCGCGCCTCCGACCCTGCCGGCTCAGGCCATGCGGGCGCCGCAGCATGACGGGTCCGGCACCCTGCCTTCCTCGTACCGCAGCAACTGCGCCAGCGCCGCGCGCGCATCGCCAACCACCAGCGGCGCCGGCACCGACAGCATCAGGTTCAACGGCAAGCCGAACTCCTCGATGCTCCAGCCGTGCGTGTCGAGCACGCCGTCGGGACCGATGGCCTGCGGATGCCGCTGGCGGATGCGCTGGGCAAAGCTGCCGTGCTCGGGGATGTAGCCGAACACCGGCTTGCCCTTGGCCACCGCGTAGCCGACTTCGAAACAGGTACCGCTGTCCGGCTCCGGGCCGCGGAAGAAGTCCAGGTTGGCCAGCACCGCATCGGCACGCTCGATCAGGGCGATGTTGGCCCGGTAGATCCAGGCCGCCTGCTCGGCAGGGTCGGTGATGTGGCCGGGCACGTCCTGATCCAGCGGAAACAGTCCCTCGAAGCCGAACCGCGCGCACAGCGCCTTGAGCTCAAGCCCGCGCGCGTGCGCATCGGGGCGGAACACGTCCGGGCCGGCCAGGTAGAGGGAACGGATCATGCGGGTTGGCGCTTTGCAAGCAGGAAACGGGAGCGGCTATTCTGCGACGAAACGGCTTTGCGGATCGGTTTTATGCTGTTTGCCCTGATCTTTGGAGGACCGGCGCTGGTGCTCGCCGGTTGGCTGTTCTTCCGGTTGCCCGGCGTACGGTTCTGGACGTTCGCCCGGTCTGGCGCGCCAATCGCTACCTGTCTCCGGTGAGCGTGACGCTGTGGATCGTCGGCCTGGTTGCGCCGATTGTCGGCGTCATCGTCCTGTTCGCCCCGGCGGCAGGCTCCGGATAAGTGCCGTAGGCCGGGTTGGTTTCATCAACCCAGCATTGTGCGGTCCCAGGCCAAAGGCGTTGGCTTGTTGGAGCCCACCAACCCGGCCTACGGCGCTCAACGGCCCGATGCTTCCTGGCATCCGCCTTGAGAGGTCAGGTTCACACTGAACCTGACCCCGTCAGTTCCCCTACTTCCACCCCGTGGTCCAGGTGCCTTCCCAGACGGTGTCGACGCCGCTCGCGTCGTCCTTGAAGCGGACCACCTTCGCCTCGCCATTGCCCAGCTTGTACAGGAGGACATGGGCCTTTCCGCCGATCAGCATCGGCGAGAACGCCGTCCAGCCCTTGGTCCAGCCCATGTCGGCCGTGGTTTCCACGCCTTGGCCATTGGCCTTGAGCCTCATCAGCTTCGCGTCTCCCGTGGCGGCCTTGTAGCCCAGCAGGAAGCGCTGGCCCAGGTGGGAGACCGGCACCAGGTTGGTCCAGCCCTTGGTCCAGGCCCCCGACCATGCTTCGGAGACGGCGATATTGCTGCCGCTGCCGGTGATCTGGTCGATCTCCACTTCGCCGGTGCCGCCCTTGTACATAAGCAGGTACTGCGCATTGCCCAGCTGGTACGGAACGATCGCCGTGCGCCCCGGCTCCCAGGTGCGCTTGTAGACCGCCGTCGAGCCGTCGCCGGTGGCGTGGATGCGATCGATGTTGGCGTAGCCGTGGACGGAGTCGTAGGCGATGAAGTACTTGTCCCCGGCCAGGGTCAGCGGCACGAAATCCGTCCAGCCCTTGTACCAGGTGCCGCTGCTGAGCGTGGTCACGCCCGCGCCGTGCAGGTTCAAGCGCAAAAAACTCACCTGGCCGGTCGAGGATTTGTAGACGATCGCATGCGGATGGCCGCCGGTCGCCAGGTGGTAGGGAACGAAGTTGGTCCAGCCGGTACTCCAGGTACCGTTCCAGGTCGCCGTCACGCCGGCGCCATTCGGATTCGTGCGGACAATCTTGGTCTGGCCGGTGCCGGGCTTGTAGAGCAGGTTGTAGTGGTCGCCGCTCTGCGTCCAGCCCATGAAGGTGTTGCCAGCGCAGTTCAGGCTGATGATCTTCTCGGCACTGCTCTTGCCCCAGGTGCCGTAGGAACTTGCATTGCCGGCATGGGTATCGATCAACGACCCGGCAAAGGCGATCCGCACGGCCTTGCCGTCTTGCAGCTGCGAGTAGTGCTGGTGGATCGCCTGGGCTCCGCTCTTGCCGGTGCGCCCGATCTGCTCGCCCTGGGCAATCTGGCGCCCGACCTTGATCGGCAACGGGTTCTCGGTTTCCAGATGGATGTAGTGGGTGACCCAACCGTCGCCGTGATCCAGATAGATCCGGTACTCGTCGTTGACCAGGCCGGCGAATGTGACCTTGCCCGCGGCCGAAGCAAGCACGGGCTCGCCCGCACCGATATTGGCCAGGTTGGCATCGCGCACGGTGATGTCGATGCTGTCCTGATCCGGCCAGTGGCCGTCGTAGGTCGACGCATCCCAGATCTGGCCGCATTCGGCCGGGAACTGGAACAGCGGGCGGGGTCCGGCGGCATGCGCCGGCGCCATGGCGTTGGCGATCAGTATCGAACCGAACAGCAGTGTTGTTTGCAGCTTCATCGTCCTTGTACCTCAAGATGGTTGTCGCTTGTTGCGCAACGGAGCGAACGCCGGTTTTCGTGCAGTCCGTGGCAGGTGCAGGCGCAAGCGGACCCGAAGCGGAGCGGCGTACGAGCCCCGGTTCTTGCATGTAGTCGCAGAAAACGGATCGAACCCGCCACTTGCTGGCGAACAGCGTCCCAGCAGGACACAAGAAGCGCTTTTCAGCGCCGTGACGAAGCGAAAACCCGGGGCTTCACCAACCTCCGCCGGGGATACGGGCCCGTCGCTTCAATCCGTCGGAGCGGCAAGCGCGCCTGATGCCGTTGCTGCGCCTGCCAAAGACAGGCAGCCGCTAGAGCGTGTTATGGCCTTTGGGGTGAGTGCGAAGGCTGCTGTCGCGGTGCCAGGCAAGGCGCACGCCGCCGGTCAGGCTGGCCGCCTGGCCAAGGCGTGCAACGGCGCTGGCGCGCAACGCATCTCGTCCCAAAGGCCATAACACGCTCTAGCTGCCTGGGCGGCCGCGCGCCGTCTTCGGCTTCGTGGCGCTGCCGGCTTTTGCGCGGGCAGTCGCTGCCGGCTCGGCCGCATCCTGCCGTGGATAGCGGCCCGTCGCCTGTGCGAACGCCTCGCCCCAGTTCGCAATCGGCGCCAGCGCCTTGTTCAAGCTCACGCCCCATTCGGTAAGCGCATATTCGACGCGGGGCGGCACTTCCTGGAATACCGTGCGGGTGACAAGGCAATCGCGCTCCAGTTCGCGCAACTGCTGTATCAGCATCTTCTCGGTCACACCCGGGACGCTTCGCTTGAGCTCGCCGAAACGTAGAGCCCCGCCAGCCAGTTCCCACAGAACCGCTACTTTCCACTTGCCGCCCACCGCTTCGAAAGCCGGGCCTATCCCGCAGTTGTAGTGCTTCTTCGCCATCTTCGCCCTTTGGCCGTGCGCCTTTTACTTACCAAAATGTCAGTACCTTACAAAATAGTCGGTACTTGTTGAGAACGATGGTAACACCTACCTTGCACCGTACTTCCTACAACCGGAGTTTCAACGATGTCCGACGCAACCGTCATTGGCCTTGGCCCCATGGGATACATGCTGGCCTCCCTGCTCATCGATGCGGGAAAAACCGTCACCTTGTGGAACCGCACAGCCGACAAGGCCCAGCCCCTCATCGCCCGAGGCGCCACGCTTGCCGCCTCACCAGCGGCAGCGCTGTCGGCAAGCCCCGTCACCCTGATCTGCGTACTCGACTACGCCGCCGCCGAAGCCATTCTTTCGGGGACGGATTTTCCTTCCACGCTCGGCAACCGGCTGATCGTCAACCTGGGTACCGGCGGTCCGGACGAAGCGAAGCGGCTCGAGTCGTACATCCACCAGCACGGGGGCCGCTATCTTGACGGTGCAATCCAGGCGGCACCCAGCCAGATGGGCCGGGACGACACGCCGTTGTTTGTCTCGGGCAAGCGTGAGCACTTTGGCGAAGCGGAGCCGCTATTGCGCCACTTTGCAGGCAATCTGATCTACCTTGGGGAAAAGGTGGATGCGGCCGCGCATATGGATCTGGCCACGCTCTCCTACGTGTATGGTTCCTATGCCGGCTTCCTGCATGGCGCAAATATCGCCAAGGCCACCGGCATCGACGTGGCCACCTACGGCCAACTGGTAAACGCCATTTCACCCAGCTTCGGCGCCTTCTTCCAGTACGAGGCCAACGCGGTCGCATCAGGCGATTTCCGCGCCACCGAAAGTCCGTTGCGGATATCCATACCCGCCGTGCGGCGCATTCTCCGCACCTCCGAGCAGTTGAAAATCAACACCGAAATGCCCGCCCTCGTCGACGGCTGGCTGCAACGCGCAGACGCCCAGGGCCTGGCCGATGAGGAGCTTGCCGCGCTTATAAAGGTGTTGCAGCCAAAGGTGGCTGAGGTGGTCGCGTAAAGGTCGGGAGGGTGGATTTGCTTCTCAGAGCAAGCCAGCCAAATTCCGTTAAGGCGTCAATGAACAAGCCGCCGGGATGACAAACTCTGGCCTTTTTCAGCGTTGCCTTAGTCCAAAATGCGCATGGCAAAACGCCGTCGCCGTTTCTCGGCGACGGCGTCTATGGACCTCAATGGACGCGAATACCTTCGCCCATCACGGCTGAGAGCATCCAAAGCTACGCAAGCATCGCGAGTGTTTCAAATAGCACCCTGTACCACCGTTCGCAATACATTGTTCGAGTTGCTGATCGCAAAATGCTCTGTCCGCACTGGAACACGCCAATGCCGTTGTGGCTGCTCCTACACCCACGAAAAGAACCGAGGCTACAAGAATCTTCAGTCGCGAAATCATAAGTCTTCCTTGTTTTTGCCCATTGGTGGGCATTGATAACCTAATGCGTCAAACGGACACGTTATGTGACAACTATCTCAAACAGCAGCAGAAACCGGCCATCTACATGCTGCTCTCGGCGTTGACTTCTCAAGTCCCCGCAAGCTGAGCTGGCTACATCAACCCAGCATTGCGTGGTATCTGTCCAGCCCAGCCTGTTGAACCGGGCCAAAGACAATATGTGATCGGCAGAAAAAGCCATCGTTCTAATGCCGGCTCAAGGACGCTGCGCCCTGCGCGAATCAGTGCCCGCCGTCTTCGCCACGCACATGCCGGGCAACCTGCCCATCTGCCCACATGAGTTCCAGCGCGGTCGAACGGCCATCCTGCTGGCGCTCGAAACGCACCCGCCGGGTCGGCTCGCCATCGACAAAGAACAGGCCTTCCGACAACGGCCGCAGGCGCAGCGGCGGCCGCCGTCCTTGCTGCAATATGAGCGCTCCGTCCGCTGCCGTGACGCGTACCGCCCCGTAATCTCCGGCCAGTGCAGCCAAAGCGGCGGGGGCCACAGGCGGCGCGCTGGCGATCAGCGCGTCCAACGACCAGCGCGCGTGTTCGCCTGCGCCATGCTCCACAAGCAACGCCAACGCCAGCTGCTGCGCCTTTGCCAACGCATCGGCCGCCGCTGTTTCCACATCTGGCGCAACGCCCGTGCCCTCCCAGTTGCCGCCGCTGATGGGACTGACCGGCGAGCCCGTCGACACGAAGACGCTGAACCCGCCTCCGATGCCGAACGGCCGCCCCGGGTTGGCGGCGCCTCCCGTGGCCTGGCCCACCAGCGTGGCCCGCTTCGCATTCTTCAGCGTATAGGCGAACGCCTCGGCAGCCGACCCGGTCCGGCCGCTGACAAGCAGGTACAACGGAAGTTGCGTGCGTGGGGCTGGATGGGGCTGGGCCGGTGCTTCGGACGTCGTTCCTTCGCGGGACCGAAAGCGGTTGTAGATGTCGGCATCCGGGGCAACGAAGGCGCTGGCCAGATAGCCCACCATTGCCGGCGACCCGCCACCGTTGTCGCGCAGATCGATCAGCAACGCGTCCACATGACCCAGCACCTGCAGCGCCGCATCGATCGCCTGACGGGCCGGCGCCTGTGACGGATCGACGCCGTAATCGAAGTCGGCAAAATAGCGCAGATCCAGATAGCCGACGTTGCCCGGCAGAATCTCCACCCGGCGAATGCCGAAATTGTTGCGCGACTCCTCCCGTTCCGACGGACCACGCGCCGCAGGCGCCGCCTGGCCGGCGTTGGCCGACCAGCGCACATTGAAATGGCGGTCCTGCGCTTTCAGCCGGGTCGTCAGCGCCGTCGCCAGCTCCTGCGGGTTGCTGAAGCGGTCGAAATCGCCGCGCGCCGCGTCCTTGCGCAATGCCACGGCGATTTCGCTCCCTCGCCCAGCATCGAAGTATTCGCGCTCGATGGCGGCGGCCACCCGCTCCACCACTGCGCGCGGTTCGGTGGCATGCAGCGCTGCGACAGGGACCAGCAGCAAGGCGACAAGGCACAGGACGGCACGTATCACGGATGGCTCCTTCGGCGATCAGGGGAATGCTTCCACCATGATGCGCGGGCGGGGAAAAGCGTCGCAGCTCCCATAGCCTAGGCGGGCTCCATCAACCCTGCATCGCGTTGCAGCAAGGCGCCAGCCCAGGCCACGGCCCTTCCGGCCAAGTCACGAACTCAGCGCATCGGCCTGGCTCCCGTCCTCGAAACGCTCAAACAGGGGCTTGAAGCCCAGGTCTCCGCGGATACGGCGGCTGTCCAGAAGCGAAAGCAGGTTCGGTCGCCTATGCGCCGCCTTCCTCAGCGTCTTCCTCATCCTCCGGCCCACACCACCAAGCGCTCCCTTCCTCGGGTTCTGGGGCAGCGAGTTCCCGGGTTTCGATACCTTCGATGCTTCTACCAGCCCCCTTTGCAGCCCAGTCCTCCAGCAGCTTTTCCACCGATAACCGGCTTTGCGCGGCGATCCCCAGGTTACGCTCGGGTTGCCACTGGTTATCTGCGTTCTCCGAATGCTTATGCGGAGCACCGTAGCTGCAACGAAGGCAGTAGTACGTGATGCTGCCGGTCCAATCCTCGGCAAAGCCGATGCCAGGCGCCGATGCGGCCAGCAAGTCTTTCAGATCGGCCGGGCTATCGCAGCTAACAAAAGCCGCGAATGTTTGAAACCCGGAAGGCACCAGCCGCTCCAACTCGTTGAACACCGGCACCTGCCTATCGCCATCGAACCGCGTGCCCGTGGATGCACCGTCGTGCAGCACAATGTCGCCGAACCGATGGCCGCTTTCCGGCAGCGGAACGTTCAGCAGCCGCGCACGCACAGGATCGATGCGACGCATGAATACTGTCTCACCACCATGCCAGGGATTGAGGCGAACCACGGCCACGCCGAAATCATCGTCAATGGGGCCGCTTCCCTCATCGATACGCACGCCACAGGCTTTCCATAGTTGCCGTGCCTGTTCCCACTGGCCTAGCGCCGTCGCCGCAATGGCGGCATTCCAGTGCTCGGCTTCATTCTTGCCATTGCCCAACTCAATGGCACGCAGGTTGTGGCGCAGCGCCGTGGGCCAGTCCATCAGGTACTTGTGCGCCAGTCCGCGCATGTAGTGGTAATGCGCGGCATCTGGCCGATGCTGCAACAGCTCCGCAAAGTGCTGCGAGGCCTCACCCAGCGCGCCTTGGTCCATGGCCTCATAGGCCCGGTCATGCAGATGGGTGAATTGTTCCTGGGTCAGTCCGGTCATGGGTGGGTAGCGGGTGGACATTGGAGAGTCAGGATTGTCGCCCACTTTCAAGGTGACGACAGGAAATTTCGCCATGAGTGGGAGCATCTCATGTTGAATTGGCGTGTTCCGAAACGAGCATGTGATTGCTACTGCTCCGCTTCCGGACGCATGGCATTGCACTGCTCGGATGCCTCATGCTCGACGTAGATTTCTAGCTGGCGCTGCATCCACGCAATGCCATCGAGACGTTCGTACAGTCTGGATGAAGGCGGCAACAGTTCCTGCAATGACCGGCTAAGCGGCAACGACCAGTTTTCTCCCCGCGCCGATGCCGAATTGGTGGGCATGCCGATGTTCCACGGCAGCATCATGGCCTTCTGCGACTGGGAGGACATTGTGAACATAGGCTCGTTCTGCCGTTGGATCTGCACAGTTGAGAGCGGATAGTCGTCCGTCCAGCTGATGCCATGGCCATAGTAGTCATCGACCATATCAACGACATGCGTGCGTCCGAGGTGCAGCCTGGCAAGCTGTTGCAGTTCACCATAGGTACACCGCGCCTGCGAGGTGCTGATGACCGGTTCGAACCTGCGCAGCTTGGCACGATCGACCCGCTGCGCAAGTACCTGGATGCCCTTTGGCCGCGTCCAACCTGGAGCCGCTATTTCTTCCAAGAACGCCTGCAGCGCTTGGGGCAACACAATGTCTTCAACTTCAACTTTCCTCCTAGCCTCATCCACATACAGGCCATGCAGCACAAAGCCTTCACCTCGCGCCGCAGGAACGATGATGAACTGCTCTTCCACCGAGCCCCAACCCATGTGCCGATAGTCGATGCGGATTTCCTTGATGGTGGCAAGGTCCACCAGGGCGCGCGCATCCTGCTTCTCCTCGCAGCAGCCGACAAAGCCCAATGTCAATGCCGCGATCCCGGCAAGTCGTTGCCGCATGCCTGTTCTCGCCCTCATCATCATCCCCTGGAATCGGCGCAGATTGCTCCACCGGCGATGTCCCGGATGGAGTAAGGCCACGTCCCAAGATACTGCACCTCAGCCATTTTTGCGCGTCATCAGGCCACGCACAACGATGAGCGATGGTGCGTCTGCCGGGCCTGCTCAACTGTGTGGCAACTCATGCCGCTGCTTCAGATCCCGTGAGCCGGGTTGGCTCCATCAAGCATCGCGGATTTCCAGCCAAAGGCGCCGGGCAGGTGACGCCAGCCCGGTCTAGACGATCAGGCAGCAGCCCCGCGAAACAGCGGAATCGTCAGATAAAACCAATCCAGCGGCCCGCGACCAGCGTTGAAACCCACAGCAGCGCCGACGTCCCCGCCAGCACGCGTACGCGCACGGGCAATGCGCGCGCCACGTCAGGTAGTCCGAGCGAGCGCCATTGCCGGTGCTGGACCGCCACGTTGACCAACGCCAGCGCCAGCAGCAGCAACTTCCAGCGGAAAGCCCTGTTCTCCAGGTAGTCCGCAGGATTCACCGAGAACAACCACGCACCGGTGAGCAAGGCCAATGCCAGACCCACGGCGGCCGTACGTATCGCCACCGGCGCCAGCACGGACAACGCGGCCTGCGACCGCCCCAGGACCAGGCGCGTGTCCAGCGGCAGGATTGCGCCCAGCAGCAGGCCCATGCCGAGAATATGCGCGGCATTGACCAACAGGTAGGCGGTACCCGATTGCTGCAGCCAACGCGCACCCGGCCAGTGACCGATCCACTCCACCACCGCCAGGCCAACCGCTGCCACGCTCACGGCACGGCGGCCAACCGCTCGGGATAGATGTCGTAGTTGCGGCCGGCGATGGTGATGCGCACCGCCTTCATGTGCCGCTTGCCCGGCTCCTTATTGCGGTTGCCCAGCACGGTGATCCTATCGCCGGCGCTGGCGCTCTTGGCGGTAAAGCCGGAGCGCTCGGTCTGCGAAGGATTGCCCAGGTCAATCTGCCAGCGGCGGCCGTCGTCATCCTCCACCTGCAGCTGAGGATGCGGCGGCGCCATCGACACCGACAGGATCTTTCCTTCCAGGGTGGACTGCTCCTCTTCCGCCCAGGACCAACCGTGATGCGCCAGCGCTGACGCAGCCACCATGGCCAGCAGCAGGCCCATCGCCATGCCGCGCAGCCCGTGGTTCACTTTCGTTGCCTTGGTCTTCATCGTCATGCTTGTCTCCTCGTTCGCGTCGGCCGCCATCAACGCGTGCGATGCCCACGATACCGGCGGCACCGTTACCTTAGCGCAAGACCAAAGCGTGGGGATTAAAACGCCCCGTTAAAGCCTGACTCCGTTCTCACGGCATGGTTTTGACATCCTCAAAATCCGGCAAGGTACATCATGCAGATCAACCACCTTGTTTCACCCGTTCACCATACGAAAGGAGTTGGTCATGCCCCTGAAGCTCAATGGCTCGTGCCACTGCGGAAAGGTGCGCTTTTCCGCCGACAGCCACGCACCGGTACCGTTCATGCGGTGCTATTGCTCGATCTGCCGCAAGACCGCCGGCGGCGGCGGATACGCCATCAACCTGCATGCCGACAAGGCGACGTTGAAGGTGGATGGCAAATCGGCTGTGTATCACGCAACCCTCGACGACGGCCACGGCGGCCGCCGCATCAGCACGATTGAACGGCATTTCTGCCCCGCATGCGGCAGTGCGCTGTGGGTGTACAGCCCCGAGTATCCCGAACTCTTCCATCCCTTCGCATCGGCCATCGACAGCGAACTGCCCAAAGCCCCTTCGCTGGTTCACATGATGCTTTCGTCCAAGGCATCCTGGGTTGAGCCTGAGATAGGCCCCGATGACCAGTGTTTCGAAGAGTACCCGGACAATGCGTTGGAGGACTGGCACTGTGCGAAGGGGCTGTGGATCGACTAGCTACGACGGAGGTCGCCGGAGAGATAGACCCGGCCTTGTCTTCATGAACGGTCAGTTAAGGGAACCTAGGTCCGTTACTCCGCCGCCCGACCAAGCCAGTTTCACAGGTAAGTGTCCCTTTCATTGACTTGCCCCGCTGAACTTGCTGACTTTAGTAGGTCTAGCCATCCCGTCAAACTCATCAACGCGCCACGTATAAGTATTTCCATTCATCAGCGTCTGTCTGCTCACTAGCGGCACATTGCTTTCTTCTCTATATCCATCTGTTTCAATTCCGTAGTATAGATTTCCGACTTTGAATCTCACAAGATCTGAATCGGAAGTGGCGTAAGCATATAGTTCCGTTTCCAGCAACTCTGCTCCAACACCATAGCGTTCAGCCTTCATCAATAGACCCTCGATGCGACTATTGTTCTTGTTATTTACATAGAGAACGTCCCGACTTCCATTAGGATTATTAATTGTTGTGCGCGTGTAATCTCTGCAGTTGGCACCCGGAAGTTCGCAGTCATCTGAAAAAGTTGAATTCACCTCGTACGAGTACGTCCACGATTGGTCTACGCCGGGCCCCTGATAGGACTTGCTAATTAAAGAACGAGGGGTGTGGTACTTATTGGCTGGGAGACATCCGCTGCCTGGGATCGGTCCGCCTGGCTTCCTCTGGGCGAATGATCGTCCGCGCCCCACTACTTTGAAGCTGTAGGTGGCAGTCAACCCACTTGGCGTATTGACAACAAACGGGGTTGTTACATCGTTTCGATCTGGATACAGGACTAGATCGACGCAGTCTAGCGAGGAAGTTGCCCTCGTTTTCATATATGTCCACGGCGGACTCGTGAACGTCCACCTTGATGCATCCGGCAGTCTTACAGTCGACAGAACGCGGTTCGTACCGTCATCCCCCGCTGAGTAGGTATACAGGAATACTCTCTGCTCATGACCCGGATTGGCAACGATCCTGCTGACGACGCCAAGCTGCTGATCCCAATCGATATTTACTTGCCTGCCATCACTCGCCGAAATATTGACAGGTCCATAAGGCCCATACTTGTAGGTAACGAAGTTTCCGAACTGATCTTCGATTCGAGTAACATACGCGTATGCTCTATCTCGAAGAGTTCGGTAGCTCCTTCCCTCATAAGAAACCGGAGACGACGGGTACCCCTCCTTATAGACAATATGATTGAACCAGTATCTGAATCCTTGCGGTGAGATTGCCAGAAAACCTTCACCAGGAACGCCATTGGCAGTAGCCGATAGACAGCCTATTACCCAGCCGCCTTTAGTCAGCAAGGGGTACGAAGTAGGGAAGTTGGGCTGATTGATGGCGGGCACTGGGTATTTTCCATCCGAGGATCTCATCAGGATCAACTCAGACAGAAAGTTCTGATCTCTTAACGAAACGCCTTCCCACCAATGTCTGGCGCTCTCCTCTCTGCTTCCTGGTGGCTGTTGGAAGCTAGAGCATCTTGCATAGCGATCGACGTGTCCAATCTGCTCAACCGCCCATTCTTTCTTGTAGTCGTTATCTTGCGCTCGCCTTTCCGTGGCAGCCACCCATGTATTCATGCTCGGGATGGAAAGGTACCAGTTGCCCATTTCTCCCAGAAGCTTCGCTGTTTCATCTCGCCTACCTACGCTGAATCTTCTTGAGAGGCGGATCTCCGGGCCGGTTCCGCGAAGGATCACGTCGTCATGCGTCAGAGTGATACCGCCCATGTATGGATCGAGCGTTTCTCCAAGCTCAAAGGGCGAGATGGTCGAGACTCCATCTACGACGTATCTAACGTCCTCAACGTCGAACTCCTGCTCCTGCGCACTCGCGGAACTGAACGATAGCACCGCCAGCGCGGCGGCGACTATGTATATCGGCCGATGTTTCATTGCTGTATTCCTAAGGCGGGTTGTTGTTGACATGCTCATTTCGATTGAACTTCGCTTCCAGCCCGAAGAACCATTGGTTGCCCTTCTTGGCCTGATGCATCTTAAGGTCGCGCGTGCCGGTGCTGTTCTTGGTCGAACTCGGGGAATGAACGATCGTCGCATCCACCATGGTGCCCTGCCGCAGCAGCAAACCGCGCCGGGACAGGTCTGCATTCACCGCCGACAGCAGCTTCGCCGCCAGGCCGTGGCATTCCAACAAATGACGGAAGTGCATCATCGTCGTCTCATCCGGAATCGCCTCCAGCAACGACAACCTCGCAAACTGGTGCAACGAGGCTATCTCGTACAGCGCTTCTTCCATCACCGGGTCGCTCAAGGCATACCACTGCTGCAGAAAGTGAATGCGCAACATCGTCTCCAGCGCGTAGGGCTGACGACCCGGGCGGCCCGACTTCGGGTAGTGCGGGGCAATCAGCTTCAGCAGCGCGTTCCACGGCACCACTTGCTCCATCTTGGCCAGAAACTCTTTCCGCCGCGTCTGCTTGCGTTTACCCGCGTACTCCGCATCGCCGAACGTTAGCTGCGTCATCGCTATACACCACTTCAATGGTTGCTATTGCCCAACATCGTGCGGGAATTGTTCAGAGGTTTCTTAACGGTAGAATTGCTCCAGCATTTCCTTGCACAGAGCCACTGACTATTCCACCACCTGATGCGCTGCCACCTACTTCAGTAATGACACTCTTGGGAGCGGCTTCAACAACCTTTTCGCTCGCGTATGCATTTGCTTCGCTTGTTCTTCCCTTAGCTATTGTCTGTCCCTTGGAACCACTATGGGTCGTCACCTGAGTGAACTTCAATGAAGTCGTCAGCATCTTCGTCGCGCTCGAACGCTATTGGATAATCCGCTGATAGCACCTCAAGCAAGGCAGGCTCAACCTCGATCAATGTCGATGCGTTGTACAGCGAAAAGTTGGCTGGATTGCCGGCATACTCTTGTGTTTCATCGCCAGAAAAAATCCGCCAGCCGCTGTCATCCTCATTATCAGGCTCTTCCCTGTACAGATAAGAGACTCGCCGACCATCAACCATGACACGATTGCTCACAGTAACGTATCCGATCTTCATAAACACTCAATCATCCTCGAATCTGCGACTACGGTTGCTAGAGCGATCTTCCAACTGATAAATATCAGGATTGTTCTCTGCTCTTATGACCTCACTCCGCGAACTACCTGAGGCCTCATGATCAGCCTTGCGCTTTCTCCACTCTTGGCCGGGCTTATGCCCAACATCAATCTCACCGGGCTTAAGTGGCTGGCCAGTATTCGGATCAACCATCTGACCTTCACTATTCCTAGGCTGCTTCGCTTCAATTTGCTGCCGAGTATCCTTCCTCAGAGTTACCCTGCGGTGAGTCGCCTTGAATACGACCGCCTTAATGGCCATTGTAGCAACTGCCGTAGCAGAAAAATCTCTGTTATCGACAAACTCTCCCGCCGCCTGCCCCAGTGCGGCGCCGTCTTCGGCACCACTTCCTGCGGTCGTCGCCGCTGCCTCACCGCCAGACCATATGCGCATCCGCTCCGGGTCATTGCGCAGCATATACCCAACCGAAGCGCCATAAGACATCTCGCATGAACGGCACTCTTGTCGGCCATCCGGGTCTTTGAAGCCGTATGGATTGTTCGCTGCGTACTTATAGCGATTGAACATCCCAGCCGGACTGCTTAGCGCTGTGATTGGATCGACAGACAGGAACCTTCCAATTCCTGGATCGTAATAGCGCTGCTGCATATACGTCAGCCCAGTCGCCGCGTCTTGCACATGGCCGGTGTACCCGGGGCCATCCTTGATTGCAGGTGTTAGCTGACGGCCATACGGCTCGTACTCACGTCGTTCGACGACATTGCGGTTCTGGTCGGTCACCACCGCGACCGAACCCAGGGCGTCTGTGTGGATGTACCGGACGGTTTGGGCGGAAGTGCTCAGCGCCAGCAGCCATAGCAAAGCTGCCACTACGGCTCTCACTGCCATTGACATGATGCTATGAAGTCCTGTCGCCATTCGCCGGTTCCTTACGCTGTTTGTATGTGACATTTCATCGCCAAATATCGGCGCGCGGCTTGCCGAGACCTTTCGCTGGAAGCCGCCGATGCTGCTCGAATGAATGGATTGAATCGACACAGGATGAGAGGTAGCTTCTAACGGGCTATTATTCGGTGTAACGGATATGCGTCTATCCCACCAATGGTTACCGCTGTCGGAAAGCAATGCACATCCGCCTTTCGCGCAGTGCTATAGAGTGTCATCACCAGCGCAATATTGATATTTTCGTCCGGCCCCACATAGCAGTATGTATTCGGCGCAACTTCAAATAGCACTTCATTGCGACCTTGCCATTGGACCATGCTGGTAATTTGCACTGACTGGAAGAACTTCCATTCATCAGCCAAGGCCGTAGCGCTGACCACGAGCGCCATCGCCGCCCCTATGATCTTCGCCATTGTCTTTATACCCCCACTAATGCCTCGCATTTTGTCATTCCACCAGGTGGAGGTACTGCGGCACACAGCCAGTATCCCCGTCATTGAAAACCACCTGAATTTTGTTCCCGCCAATCAGCGCCGCCATCAACATGGCGTATACGGCCTTGTTGTTCTCTGCGCTTCGCTCCCAGAACAAAAATTTGCCCGCTGGGCAAGAAACCGTGCCTTTCGACAGTATGAAAGCTACCGCAGCAGGCACATAGGTTGCTTCCACCAGGGTCACCTTTGCAACGACATGCTCGAGAGCATAAGCCCGATTCGCGACCAGCAGTAGCATCGCCAGCACCAGCATTCGCTTCATTCCACACGCACTCCCATCAGTTGGCATTTCATCGTACCCGCATCACATGCAACCAGGGCGCGCCACCGTCATGCCGGTGGCTTTGGCTGGATAAGCAACCACGCGGCACTTCAGTACAGCCGAAGGTAGCTGACCGATTCCGTATCCCCCCAGATGGAGCAGGTGTCGGTTCCAAACACCTGGACCTTCTTTCCCATCGAGTGGGCTGACAACAGCCCGGCCAGCTGGGCTTTGCCCGCGGCCGTGTTGGTGTCAATCGCCCGTCGCGTCGTCTGACCTGCTGCGCATGCCGGCACATCGGCCCTCGCCGTACTGGTGTGGAAGAGCACCGCACCGTTAGGCATGAAATGAAGATTGCTCACTTCCGTCTGCGGCGCTGGGTTGGACGCCACCGCCGGCAGGGCGAACGAGACCACCAAGGCCATCGCCAGCTTACGCATTATTTTCCTCCTTGACCCAACAAGTTGGCAGTGCGGCGACGCATAAAATCCCCTCGCTCAACTTACCCTTTGATGGGCCGTGGCGTGGTGCTATAGCCGTCTGCCTCATGGTTGTCCCCTGTCCAAGCAAATTGTTCAGCTGTAGAGATAGATGGACTGCAACCGAGAGCCATAACCGGTGCATCCCGTGGCGGTGGACACTTCAAGCCGCACCTGCTTGCCGGATACCAGGGCTGTCAGTGCCGCCGCGTACATCTCCTTGCCGTTAACTTCGCTGGCACTGAAAGCGAACACATTGGTGCCGCAGAAGTCGCTGGATGAAACTTGCACGTATATCAAGCCGCCGGAATAGGGGCGTACGCTTACTACTGACACCCGCTCTCCTGTAGGCGTAGCCTGCACCACCCCAGGGATGCACAGGATCATCAGGAAAATAACCATCGCCGTCTTCATTTCATTTCCCCATAACTGTGCCGCTGTTGCGACTCTCACTATCTTTCCTGCCAGCGTTAACCGCTTCCTTGCACTGTTTGTATGTAATTATTTTTGGAGCACCATAACTTCGTTGACAGCCGTTACGAGAAAGACATTCCACAGCTCGGACCACTAGCGCAGATAGACCTCATAAATCTGGCACCCGTTCACACGGACATCCAGCTTCCGCTGATTGACCAGTGCGGTCATCAAGGTCGCATGCAGCGCGGCGCCGCTGGCTTTGTCGTCGGAGAACCGGTGGACCGGGTTTGCCTCCAACGCGCATTGCGGCCCCCGCTTGGTGAACCAGACAAAGTGCGTCGGCGTGTCCTGGTAGGTGCCGATTTGGGTGACCTGGACATCGCTCAACACCTCCAGGGTCGTGGTGGCCATCACTGCCGCTTGAGTAGCGCTGGCCGAAGCCATCGGAATCTCGGCCTCCATGGGCGGGGGCGACAGCGCCTGGGCCGATGCCAAACTGGGAAGCAGCAGGCACGCGGCCCACGCAGCAGTTCTGACGGTTATCGCGTGACGAGACATGACGGACCTTTTCCTCCCGATTGGCATGGGTGGGGTATTTCCTTGGCCTGCCTCCATTACGCGGGCACCAGGTAGATGTAACGCCCTATGCATGCTTGGTCGTCGTCATCGATATAGAAATTTATCTGGTGGCCGCCCGCCAATGCCGTGACCAGCGCGGCATACACTACCTTGTTGTTCTCAATGTTCGAGTTTTGCCAAATAAGCACCTTGCCCGCCGGACAAGCGGTGTTGCCTTGGTCCAGTGTGAACTGGACCCGGCCAGGCATGTAGGTCAGTTCAACCTTCATGACCCGCCCGGTGAAGTTCTGCAATGCCAACGCCGGGCCACTGGCCGCAAGCAGCAGCAAGGCGCAAGCGCTCAGGACTCCCTGTCGAAACAACCTCATTACTATCTCCTTAGCGAAAATCGTTAATCGAACAACGCTGCTTGACACTTGCGTTCCGTAGCGTCAGGACCCTCGCAGTCGTGCGGGGCAGTGGTGAAGAGGCGCCTGGCACCCATCGGCTCTCCCCTTGAATCTTCCGTCGTGAAGAGCACTTCCCCCTGGCGCTTAGCACTTAAAAATCCTGGAAGATGTACTGGATGGGCTGGTTTATCGTGGCATCACAGGGGTCGGCAATCGAGATGCGCACCGGCTGCTTGGTAGTGGCGGCGCTGAGCAACATCGCGTACCACGCCTTGCTGGCATCACTGGCCAACGAGAAGTAAAAATAGGTACTCGTTTTGCAGCCCCCGCTCAGTCGGAAGTTGACGGTTCCAGCCGAGGTGACATAGACCCGTGTGACCTGTCCGACGAGATGCTCGGCCGAGTGAGCGGAGACGGACGCCCCCATCAACGCGACCGCGACCAGACCGGCCAGTAGTAGATGACGCATTTCCATCGCTCCTTGGGATTTGTGCTCAGCTCAAAATAATCTGGTACAGCAGCGGCACGATGTTGAAGGCCGGCCGCTGCGCATGCGTCACGCTGGACACCGCCGTGCAGACACCGGCGGCATTGCAGGCCAACACCCGGTACGTATAGGTGCCCGACGGCCGGGCCAGCGACGTCCAGGCCAGGTCGCTGCCCTCGTAGACGGAGGCCCATGTCACCCCGTCCACGCTCTCCTCGACCACGTACCGCACCGCCCCGCTCACCGACGACCAATTCACATAGTCCAGGGTGGACGGCAGCTGCCCCAGCGGCCACTCGGCTTCGGCCACCAGGCTGCCGCCCAATTGGATGTAGTCGGTCGTCGTATTCTGGCGCGCGTTCTTCTGGTGGCGCAGCACCCCGCCCTGGTCGTACATCGAGCGGATGGTGCCGGTGCTGTGCGCGGCATGGGTGCGCCGGCCGTGGCCGTCGTAGCGATAGCTTTCCTTGCCGGTCGCCGTGCGTAGGCGGTTGCCGTAGTCGAACACGAAGCCCTGGCCGTTCTTGTTGTTCAGGTTGCCCTGCACGTCATAACCCAGGCCAATGACCGTGCTGCCCGTGCACCCGCCGGCCTTGATGTTGGTCAGCTGCCAGTTGCCGTCATAGCAGTAGTGATGGTCCCGGCCCGGGGCCACCACCCGGGTCAGGTTGTCCAGCACGTCATAACCGTAGCTGGCGGTGCCGAACATCGGCGAGACCGCCTGGGTCAACCGGTCCAGGCCGTCATAGGTCAGGGTACGGTTGCCGCGCTGGTTGCGGCCGGTGGCACCGTCGCTGATGGCGGCCACGTTGCCGTTGTGGTCGTAGTCGTAACTGTCGCTGAGGAACGCGGTGCTGCCATAGGCATCCCGGCTGGTGTCGGGCAACTGGCGGGCGTTCTGCGCCAGCGTGTGCACGATGCCATTGCCATAGGTGAACTGCTTGATGGCGCCATTGGGGTAGTAGCTCACGCCGGTGGCATACGTCCCGGCCCGCGTGGCCTGCCCCAGCGCATTGGGCGCATAGGCCACGGTCTGCCCCGACGGGTAGCGGGTACTGGCCAGGTGGCCGTTGCGGGTATAGCCATAGGACATGGCCCAGGCCTCGCCGTCGGCCGGGCTCAGACTTTCGCCGGCCAGCAGGCGGCGCCGGTTGTAGGCGTAGCTGTTGTGCGTCGCCACGCCGGCATTGGTGGTGGTGACCTGCTTGACCTGGCCATCGGGCCAATACGTCCAGCGCTGGTTGCCGTTGCCGTCCGGGAAGGCCAGCGTCGCCACCCGGTTGCGCGCGTCGTAGCTGCGCTGCACGCGGCGGCCGGAGGCGGCGGCTTCGCCGGTGTTGCAGCTACTCAGGCTCAGCAGGTTCAGGCCCGCGGCCGAGCCCAGCAGGTTGTCGGCGTTGTCGTAGTCCAGCACCGTGGCCTTGGTCTCCGGCTCCACGACCTTGCACAGCCGCTGGTAACCGTCATAGACATAGTGGCGCGAGAGCGCGGTCGTCGTGTTGGCGTTGCGGCGGCCGATGGCTTTGGGTTTGCCGAACGCGTCGCGACTGATGTCGGTAAACGCACCTTCCGGGTGGACAATAGCCGTGGGCCAGTCGTAGGTCGGCTGGTCGTAGGCCATGTAGCTGGTCGTCGTCTTCTGCAACCGGGGGTTGGTCACCTCGGTCTTGAAGCCCGCCAGATAGCGGGTGGTGGTGGTCAGCGGCCCCAGTTCGCTGTCCTGCGACACCGATGTCACCCGGCCCAGGGCATCGTAGGTGGTCTTGGTTCCCTTGAGGTTGGTGTCCGCGTAGTTGGCCTGTCCGCCGGTATTCATCGGATAGGACTGGAAGGCCAGGCGGCCTTCGGGGTCGTAACGTTTGATGACCTCCGACAGGGTGCCGCTGACATTGCCCAAGTCGAGCGTCTGCTCGACCACCGGGCGCCAGAGGGCGTCGAAGATGAGAATCTTCCGGCCATTGCCGGTCAGTGTGGTTTGCCGCCAATGCCCCGCCGGCATGCCGTAGGCCGCCGCGTTGCCGGTGGCTGCGAAAGTGATTGTGGTGGGAGCCCAGGCGGAGGTATCGCAGACTCCCAGCTGCGTCTCCGACGGGTAGGTAATCAGGTTGATGCGCCCCATCGCATCGTAGCCATAGCAGGTCTTGTAGCCGTTCTCGTCGGTGACCGAGGTAATCCAGCCCGCGTCGCTGACTGTTGCCGATTGCGTAGCGCCCGTGGGGGATTCCGGTGTACCCGGGTACTTGATGGATTGCGGAATGCCACGCTTCCAGGCGGTGGCCGTGGTCACGTTGTTGTTGCCGTCGGTGATGGTCTTGAGCGTGCCCAGCTGGCCGCTTGCAACCGTGGACGTTGAATCGTAGGAAAGGGTCTCCTGCAGCTTGCCAAAACTATAGGTCTTCCACGGCAGCGCCTTCCAACCATAGTCGGTCCGGGACGTTTCGCTGCCGTTGGTGGTGGTGCGCTTGACCTGACCTAGCACCCACAACGATAGATCGTCGTGGTACTCAATCGTTTCAGTCTTGCTATAAGTCTGTGCCTGGACCAACGATGGCGATAGCAGAGCACCGACTAATACTCCGAATACGCTTGCTTGCAACTTCATCCCCAACTCCTTGGCGCATGAATCAACGATCTAAATCACAGCCTTCAGGTCCGCACCACGATGCGGGCACAGCTCTTGGCAATGGCCAAGGGGCGGCCAAACACGCATTTGGTCAAATGCCGTCGACACACAGCAGACCACGCCACCGAAGGCGGGCTCCCACAAGTTCATTCTCACCTGATGATGTCCCCAAAACGGCAACGAAGGCTGCCAGCCCTACCATGTCTACTACCGCAATCCCCTATCACTGATGATCTTCGATCAGATCATCACACTTCCTCTCCGACCAACACGGACCGAACCCTTGCTCCCCATTCTCCGCAGCATCATCCCGCTGCGAACCATATGCCGCCAAACATATCTCTATCGGGAAGCAAAAGGAAGATGGAAGCGTTGGTAAACGCATGTACCTATTGCGGTCGTGTAGTTCAAGCTGCGGGTAGTGTTGTGTCATAAGCAACTGATCAGCACCGATGCGGTACGGCGACCCGCCAAGGTCCGACAACCGCGAAGTCAAACGTGAGCTTTCAGCACACGTAAGTTGGCCTGATCACTCAGGCGTCGCGGCATCTCCGGTCAGAAGCGTTGGTTGGTAGGCCTACCGGTCTATCGCACTTCATGCATTTACCGACGGAGCGCAGGTAGCAGATGCAATATTTGTTCCAGTATGTCGGGCAGTACACCCCCGCCACCTCCCCAATTTTCTGTACTATCCGGCTTCGGGAGGGCATACGCAGACAAGGAGTTCCGCTATGAGTGGGGTCCACTCCAAGAGCGCATTCCTGTACGCACAGATCAGGCGTTCGCTGCAGTCGGGGCGCTATGTGCCTGGGCAGCGGATCGATCCGGCCACGCTGGCCGCGGAGTTCAAGACCAGCGCCACGCCGGTCCGCTTCGCGCTGTACCGCCTGGTGGGCGAAGGCCAGGTTGCCGATCATGCCCGCGCCGGCCTGCATGTGCCGTTGCCCAATGAAATCGCCTTGCGCGATCTCTACGACTGGATGGAGCGCCTGCTGCTGATGGCCTGCGACATCGGCATCGCACCCGTGGTGCGCAAGCCTGTAAAGCCGGAGCTTTCCTCCGCTGACGATGACCTGGTCAAGCTGACCTGGCAGCTGTTCGACGCCATCGCCCAGGCAACCGCGCACCGCTCCCTGCACCTTGCCGTCAGGCAGGCCAACGACCGGCTGGCGCCGATACGGCGCGCCAAGCGCGGGCTGTTTGAACACGCCTACGACGAACTTGCAGAACTGATCCACTATTGGCACAAACCCGACATCCCAGCGCTGAAATCCGCGTTGCGCGGCTATCACGAACGCCGCAAGCAACGGGTCCCGTGCATCGTGGCCCGGCTGAGTGAAGAAAAGAGCGTGCACTGAACCCTGCGAAGTCGCTACCGGCACTGGCCGGCGACCGGTGAGAGCAATCGCCCGGCTTGGCTCACCCGCACTAAATTCATTTACTTTAATAATCCAGCCGCTTCCCGACCAAGCACCGCCGGGACGCACGTCACACCCGAAAATAATTATCTGGTTACAACGCAATAATCATTTGAAAATCAAAATATCTGCCTCCTACGCTGCGCGCGTCATGGGACCGCCATGACGCCAACGAAGGAGACAGACATGAACACCAACGAAAACGCACGTACCAACGCGCCGGAAGAAGTCATCGTGCTGGGCGTCGCCAGTGTCGAGACCAAGGGTCCCGGTGTCGGGATCGAATTGGCTGGTCCCGGCCAGCAGATGGCCAACGGCATCTCCGAGGAGTGATCAACGGGGCGCGTCGATGTGGCGCGCCCTCACTCTTTCCCAGGGAGGCATGCATGCAGTACCAGTTGCGCGATGGCCTGTCATTCTGTTTTGTTGACGAACATCCTGTATTCCTGGACATACGGAACGATCGCTATTTCATGCTACCTGCAGCACTTGAATGTGCATTTACTGCACATATCAACGGTCAGATACCGCTTGCAACTTCGCTCTCCGAGCTGCTTGGCAGCAATGAACAGAACGCAGAAGAATCACTTCAAAGCAGAAGCTCATGGGGTGACGAACCGGCCACGCGCAGTGCGATGGAGGAGCAGACGGCGGACGAAATGCTGTCCATCCGTGTGTTCTTGGAGGTTCTTCTGACCGTCATCAAGATCAGAATCCACCTCAAGACAATGGGCCTCGAAGATGCACTGAGAGACCTGGCTACCCATCGCAAGAGGAAGGCGATTCTCGCCGAAGCAGCCATCTTCAAGTCCATTGAATCAAGCATCACAACTGCAACAAAGCAGTTTCTTCGTGCGCGGAGGCTGGTTCCAATCAAATCGACGTGCCTACTCGACTCGCTTGCGCTGGCGACATACCTGGCGAACCGCCGTCTTCCAGCGAAGCTTGTATTCGGCGTGATGCTCTCGCCCTTCTCGGCTCATTGCTGGGTCCAGTTCCGCGATATCGCCTTGAACGAAACTGTCACAGAAACCGCAGCCCATACGCAGATCCTGGTGTGGTGATGGGGTACAAGTTCATCGCGCTCGTATCCGACGGGAACCAGGAGATTCCGCTTGTCAATGCCGGCGCGCTGGAAGCGCTCGGCATGAAGTGTTGTCTGACGCAAGATCGCCTGCACGTTTTCGTCGCAAGTGGAACGCCCACGATCCTCGTTCCCGGCCGAGGACTGCTGATAGGCCATCTGTTTACCCTGAGTGGGCAGCCCGTCACCGGAGAGTTGATCTTTGACCGGACGGACAAGTCGCTCCAGACGCATCTCCTGGATAGCTTTTGGGGCGAATACGTGGTTGTAGAGCCGCAGCAAGCCGACGGCTCTGGCGCCAGGTTCCTGCGCGACCCCTCCGGCGGTCTGCCGTGCTTCTACGGCCTTCATTCGGGCGGCCGGTTTGTCACCTCCAGCGTGTCCATTGCATGCGATCTTGGCCTTTGCAGCCGGGAAGTGGATTGGGACTTCGTCATGCATGCGCTGGTCTACCCCTATCTCAGATCCGAGCGGACAGCATTACGTGGAATCAGGGAATTGCTTCAAGGTTGCTCCCTGGACATCAGGGGAGGACAAGCATCCACGACAATCATATGGTCCCCTTGGACATTCGTTGCGCCGAACCGACGCCTCACCAGCACTCGCGAAGCGACATCCATCGTGCGCAGCGCCGTTTCGCTGGCCGTCAAAGCATGGGCCGAGATAGATCGGTCTATCCTCCTTGAACTCTCAGGTGGGCTCGATTCCTCAATCGTTGCAGCCTGCCTGCGCGAAGCCGATGCCAGGACGATCTGCTGCACCATGGTGGCGCCGGTACCCGGAACGGATGAGCGGCAGTACGCGAGGCAGGTGGCGGATCACCACCAGTTCGAACTGCTGTCCGCGGATATCGATCTGGAAAATGCCCGATTTGAATTCCCACCGCCGCAGGATTCGACTGTGCCAGGAATGGGAATCCTCCATCACCCCGTCGACTCCGCGGTCGCCGCGCTTGCAGGCACGCTCGACGTGGCTAGCCTCTTCTCCGGCGCTGGAGGCGACTCCATCTTCTGCTACCTACGGGGCGCCACACCTGCAGCGGATGCATTCAAGGAACGGGGAATGTCCGCCGGTATCACCGCTATCCGGGATCTGTCCACCCTCCATCAATGCTCCCTGACACAAGCCGGCAGATTGGCGCTCAGGAAGCTCATTCGCGGTCCCAAGCCGCATTGGAAACCGGTCCACGAGGGCGTTGACCCGACGAGACGCAGCATTCCCTTCGATGCGCATCCGTGGTTCGACACGCCGGAGAATGCACTGCCGGGAGACCAGGAGCGGATATCCGACCTGGCTGGAACACAGTCGTTCCGTGATGGGGTGGCGCGCAGCGCTCGCTGGCCAATGCGTTACCCGCTTCTCTCGCAGCCAGTCATGGAGGCGTGCCTAAGGGTACCCACCTGGATGTGGATCGCCGGGGGCAGGAACAGGTCCATTGCGCGATCCGCGTTCTCGGATGCACTGCCCAGTGGAGTATTGAACCGCAGAAGCAAGGGCACGTACACCAGGTACTACGCGGCCATCCACGACAGACACCGGGACGCCATGCTGAGCTTCCTGATGGATGGCATGCTCGCATCGCGCGGCCTGCTCGATCTGGATGAACTCAGACGAGAAGCGGCATCCGCCCATCACCCGGAGCGTTCGCTGAACACGCGACTGTTCGATCTTTGCATGGTCGAGAACTGGGTGCGTCATCAGGGAGGTCCATCAGCCCCCCGCCGGCTGCCCGCGTCAGCCGTGTAGTGGCCACGCTTCATCAGGTTCCAGCGCGCGTACAGCGGTGCTTTCGCCGCATCCGGGCCCTCGTATCCCTGCAGCCAGAAGCGGAACCAGTCGACGTTCCGCTCGTACGCAGCCAGCTTGTGCTTTGGCTTGAACTTGATGTGCGGCTCGTCAGGGAACACGTACATGTCCGCCCGCTTCATCCGGACAAGCGGAAGCGCGTACTCCACTGCCAGCAGGTATTCCTGTTCCGGCATCTGGAAAAGGATGGGCGCCCGGATGCTGTCCAGGTTGAAAACCGGAGACATCATCCGCCAGCGTTCAGGCGTTTCATCAAGCGGGCCGAGTTGCCAATTGCTCTTCACGCCGGTGCGAAATCCCTCTCTCAGGCTGTTGAACAGGTACCAGTTCGGCGTAAGCGATGGCGACGTAATCGAGGCCGCGGACAGCAGGCCGGAGCGCATGAGCGTCCACATCGTTACCTCGCTTCCGTAGCTCAAGCCACCCATGCCAACCCTGGAAGGATCTATCCGGCCATGTGCGGCTAGCGCGTCCACCGCGCCCTTGACCGCCGAAAGGCCCTGGTCGTAATACCTGACGACATCCAGATAGCCAGGATTCGCATTGATACACAGCGCCGATATTCCATGTCCGGCAAGTGTCATCAGTGGCCACTCGTCCCCGACACCACCGCGCAAGAATCCCTCGCAGCTGTAGTACGTCACGAACAGCGGGGCACGCTCCGCGCCGGGCGCCGCGAACAGCCAGCCGGAGAACTCTTCCCCGTGCTCATCCTGCCATCGGAACAGTTCTGCTGGCACCGTTGCCGCAATATCTGATGCCAGCACGGCATTCGGCTCGAACAGCGGCGTTCTCCGGCCGGTTTCGATATCGATGGCCTCGAGCCGCGGCGGGCGATCGGCCTCCGCAGTGACGCACACCAGCGCGTCGGCCGAAACGCCGCATGGGACATCCTGGAACCGCTGTTGAGTGCTGTCCCCTCCCAGCAATCCACGAGACCGGACGACGAAATCGACAACGCCCCGTTTGACGTCCCACCGGTAGATCGACTGCGCTCTCCCTTCACGCCTGTCGGTGACGGTAAACAACACCTCGTCGTGCCCCGGACGCCACTGGAGCGCCGTGATGTTTCTGCCCGCGCACAGCGGATCCTGGCACGTCACCACCTGGCCAGCCCGCGCGCTCGGCGCGATTGCGAGTTCGACATCCGGCTTGGAAAATCGCCCCGCCGCGTCGCCTACCCTCGTCAGCAGCGCAATGCGTTCGTCGTCGGGATTCTGCGCCCATTTCCAAGGCGTCAGATGCTCCGGCAACCCCAACGTTGACGGCGCCTGCCCGGGCGCCTCCGACGAACCGACATCCCGCACCTCCAGCGTTTCCAGGTCCAGTTCCTTCCAGCGGCTTCCCCTCTTGCCCAGCAATGGTCCCGGTTCGAACCACGGCCCCATGAAGCGCTGGGTCGCTGCCCTTCCCTGCAGCTGGCTAGAACGGAACAGCCCGGCGCCGACGAAGACCGTATCGTCGATGTGCACTCCGCTGTCGTATTCGGCCTGCTCCGCAGCGATGATCTCCTCGCGGGTAGCACCCACGCTGTATCTCAGGACGGCGCCACCCCTGCCCAGTTCGAAGTCCCGGATGTCCGCCGGGTCTGACGTCATCGGTGCGGCACCGGATCCGTCCGCAGCGGCACGCCATACCTCGGCTTTTCCATCGAAGAGCGCGCGGTAGAAGATAGCGTGACCATCGTGCGCCCATATCGGGATGGCAGGGATGGAAAGCCCCGTCGAATAGTCCCGAAGCGGAGTTCCGCCATCTGCGATTCTCCGCGGTGGCGCGCTCCCATCCACGTCCTGGATGTACCAGAACGTGTCATAGCGGTTGTGTTCGATCGATGCCTGCTCCACCCGGAAAGCAACGTGCCGTCCGTCCGGCGAGACGACCGGCCCGACTATGTCGGCCACTTCCAGCAACCTCTTCGGGGAAATGCGCACTGGCTGGGCCTCCGCGGCGAAGGAAAGCAGCGACGCGCATAGCAGCGCAACCGCTACAACGCCCGGATACCCGGTGCGACTACCGGAGGCCGCCGGCACGCGCACATCCATGCAGACCAAACCTGCATCACCAGTCACGTCGGAAGCCTCACCAATGCTTGGACACTGCGACGCTCAGAAACCGGCCGATGGCCGAGTAGTTCGTCGAGTCGTAAGGGACATCGGTCATCGCAACAGGCGCATACAGGGGAGGCTCCCTGTTGAGCAGGTTCTGGCCAATGAGCGAAATCTCCAGCCCCGACCACGGACCATGGCGTCCATCAACCACGTAGCGGATTGTCGCGTCGACCGTTGTGAATGAAGACGTCCGCTTACCCGTCGTGCGGTCGGCTACGCCATCAATATGGTTGGCGAACATCGATGCCGTGAGGCTGCCGTTGTCCCAGACGGCACCAAGCCGGGCGCTGACCTTTGCGGGATAGAACAGCGTGCCCGACAGGTCGAAGGGCGGTTGATTCGCGGTGTTTCTCTGCGAGCTGTCCAGCCAGCTTGCCGAGCCGCGAAGCGTCAGCCGTCCCGTACCTAGGTCCATCCGGTAGCTACCGCTCAAATCGACACCCTCGATGCGCTGCCGCATCGCATTGGCGTATTGGCCGTATGCAATGGCCACCACCTTGTCCGGGTCGTAATCGGCGCCGGCGTAGTTGTAGAACGCATGGGAGTAGGTGGCCAGGACCGCTGCCAGTTCCTCTGCATCCGGGGAGTACAGGATAAAATCGGCCAGCGCGGGATTGCTCAGGCTCTGGCTGTACACCGGTAATGGCTGTATCACCCGTTGGTCATAGTTGATGCGGAACCACGTCAGCTCTGCTTCAAGCGCCGGCAGCGCAGCCGGATGGAAGGCCAATGAGGTCGTCAAGGTGTTCGCGCGCTCCGGCTCCAGCTCAGGGTTGCCGCCGAAGGCCATCAGTACCGTGGCGTCAGAAGGATACCCCGCCCCGCCTACCGCGCTGGCCGTCCAAAGGCCCGCAATCCGGTTTGCATACAGTTGGCTCAGCATCGGCGCCTTGAAGGATTCGCCCCAGGACGCCTTCAAGGTGAGGTCGGGACCGGGGCTATAGATCACTCCGAGCTTGGGAGTGGTGACACTGCCAAAGCTGTCGTAGTCCTCTCCGCGCAACGCGGCAGACAGCACCAGCCTGCGGACGCCGGCAACACCCATGTCCGGGCCGACCAGCGGCAGATTCAATTCGCCATACGCATGGCGGCTGCTTTGCCGGCCGCCTTCGCGGGTGCCGCGCAGATAGGAGATGTTTTCGTAATCACTCCTACGGTTTCCGGCGCCCACTGCCAGTCGCGCCTCGCCACCCGGTAGCGTGAACAATGGGCCTTCCGCTCCCGCCTCAAACGATTCGCTTTCATTGCAATAGCAGGAGTGAAGCGCAAGGGTGGATGCATTGGTCCCCGCCACCACCATCTGCGTCCTGTTGACGTTCCTGTCTTTTCCCCATGCCGCCCCGACCGTCACTACCCAGCCGCCGGGAAGTGAAAACTCCATGCCTGGCGCCACGGACGTGGTGGTGGTTTCCGAGAAGTTCTCGTAGTAGAACGCTCCGTAGTTTTGGTACCAGGCCTGGCTCCGTTCTGTCCGGAAGGCATCCAGCTGAAATTCGGCGCGGTCGCCCAATGCTTGATGCGCGCTGAGCAGGCCGCTGCCGAGGTCACTTCCTGGATAGAGAACGAACGGCTCGTCCATGTGCGCCGTGTAACGGCGTTGGCCGGCGTGAATCGGGTCGACCGTGCTGTCCTTGTAGGTGGCTATCAGCCCGCCACTTGCCCAGGCCGTACCGGCAACCGCGGCGTACTCCCGGGTTGTCAGCCCGCCGTCCGTGGCTCCGCCATGGCGGGTGCTGAGGGTCACCCCGTCGAAGTCGCGTTTGAGCACCACATTGCCAACGCCCGCAACCGCGTCGGAGCCGTAGATGGCCGACGCACCGTCGGCGACGATATCAATGCGCTCCACCGCGGCGACCGGAATGGCGCTGATGTCCACCGCCTGGCCGAAGCCGCTGTTGGGCAGACGCCGGCCATTCAATAGCGTCAGCGTGGCATCCGCACCGATGCCCCGCAGATTCAGGCTGGATCCGCCGGTGGCGTTCTGGTTGTAGGTGTTGCCGGAACCGGTTGCCGTCACCACGCCGGGATTCTGCCCGCCACTGAAGTTTTGCGGAATGTTCCGGATGACCTCACCCAGGTCCGCGAAGCCTTCCTCCCGGATCCGTTCGCTGCCAATCGTGATGACCGGCGATGGCGTTGTCCCGCCACGGATGCGTGTGCCGGTAACGATGATCGACTCCAGGTTGGTTGCTGCTGGTTCCGGTCCTGCCGCCGGCAGCGGCCTGTCGGCACTGCTTGAATCCGCGTGGGTCGCTGGCGGGTCGACGTTGGCGTCCACCTCCTCCGTCACCTGCGCCGCGGTGCCGTACAGCGGCAGCAGCGATGCCACGGGCACCTCGATTTTGGTGTCGATGGGCTCAGTGCCTGCCTGGGATTGCGCGACCACGGCTGTGGCCTCCTGGGCCGGGGCCAGACCGGTCGTGCCGGTGGTGACAGCAAGCAAGGCGATGGAAAGAGCTTTCCGTGAACTGCTTCTCTTCATTCCGCGTCCTTCGTTCTTCGTCTGAGGGACGGCAGCAGCAGTTGCTTGGACGCACCCCAGCAACACGCCGCGCCGCTAGCGTTAGATGTAGCGGTTTGCCCTTTTTCCCCGCGTCACTTCCGGCTCAATTGCCCCTGTTCGGAACCGACGGAAAAAGGGATCAAAACTACGTTAAACGTAGCTAACCGAAATACTACGTTTAACGTAGTATCCGAGTCAAGTTCCCGCCCGGATGCTTCCGCATAGTCGGATTTCCGGGTATGCGATATGGCTGACAAGGAACAGGTTGCTATCTATGGACGTCGTCTACGCGAGGCGCGGGAGAGCATTGGCATCTCGTTGGAAGACTTGGGGGTCGCAGTCGGCCTGGATCCATCCGGCGCCAGCGGCCGTCTCAGCCGTTACGAAAACGGCATCCACCAACCCAAGCTGGGTCTGCAGAGATTGCTGGCACGAGCCCTGCAGAAACCGCTGGCCTACTTCTACGCCGAAAATGACGAGCTAGCGCAACTGATCTCCAACTTCGGGCGCAGAGACGAGCCCGGGCTGAGGCCTATCGAGATTAAGAAGAAGGGAAAGGGAAAGGGAAAGGGGAAGGGGAAGCGAGGCTCGTAGATACCAACCAACGGAGCGCTCCGTTGTCGTTTATGAGCCACGCGTAGTGCGACGCCAAATCGCTTGACCGGGCAATCAGAGACTACGTTTAACGTAGTATCGCAATGACACGCGCATCCGGAAGCTTCCCCATATGGAAGTCCGGGATACATGCAAGCGTGGTCGATAAAAAGTCGCTTCCCGTCTATAGCCGCCGACTGCGTGAGGCGCGGGAAGCTCTTGGCATCTCTCAACGAACGTTGGGAATCCAGGCGGGGTTGGATGAATTCGTTGCCAGCACACGCGTCAATCGCTACGAAACAGGCGTACACCAACCCGACCTGCTGAC
The DNA here is from genome assembly GCF_900215535.1 of Pseudoxanthomonas wuyuanensis. GTDB lineage: Bacteria > Pseudomonadota > Gammaproteobacteria > Xanthomonadales > Xanthomonadaceae > Pseudoxanthomonas_A > Pseudoxanthomonas_A wuyuanensis. Next base: position 181,118 of record NZ_OCND01000008.1, read on the forward strand.
GCTGCAGCGGCTGGCCAAGGTCCTCGGCCAGCCGGAGGCTTACTTCTATGCAGAGGACGACGAACTCGCGCAGCTGATCAAAGACTTCAAGCGCCAGGGCAAACACAAACGCTGACGCTGCACCTCGCGCGCCCAGTTCCGGGGAATAGACCATCAAGCAGCCGCAGCTACGGACGTAAGTGAACTCTGAAGCTAGCGCTCCAGCTTGAACTTCGTTTCCAGAAATACGCTTTCCCGATGGAAGTCCAGAAATTTACGCTGGCCCTCAGAGAAGGAGCCGACATTGATTGCGACATCCGGGTCAATGCCCATACGGCGTAGTGATTCACCATGGGCAACGGGGGAAACCAGTACTCTGCCGTCGTTCTGGAAACTTATGAATCCACGGTCGAACAGATGATCGATGCTAGGGGTGAGCAACAATCCGTTCTCGCCATCCAACCTTTCGTCGTTGGTCGAGTCGCGCCATGGCTTACAGTGGCTCGCGCGCAGGTGTTCGATTCGGTCCACACGGGTAACGCGACAGGCATGTTCCAGCTTCCGGACGTTCTGTTTGAACAATCCCTGCCCCCGACGCGCCATCACAATTGCCTTCCTGGTTGTCTCCGGAACTGTGGAATCTTGTGTTACCACCTGTAGCTCGTGCTCTTCCCATTCGAGCAACCCCACGGCGATGGACGGCTGCACCGCGTCGGCGACACGGCTGGCTTGCACGATATTTCGAGCTTCTCGCCCAATGATGTCCACCAGCGTAACAGCGAATCTGTCAGATACCGAGGTAAGGTAGACGCTCTGCAAGCCATGACCGTTGGATTGCAGGGGTGCATATCGCTTTGGAAGCTCTGGCGCCAATAGCGCCATGTGGTCAGCAGGCTTTACCGGCCCCCGCAGTTCTACGAACCGGACATCCACCCGCCACCCGATCTTGTCCCAGTACGCGCCTGACAGGCCAAATGCCAGCGGCTTGGGCGCTTCATAGGCGTGGGAAGCAGCGATCCCAATAGCCTTGACGAGGCCGTCTGCGTACGAAAAGACCACATCGCTTGGCGCGACTTCACGCATGAAGTCGTAGAAGGCATTGCTATGACCATTGGCCTTGCGCTTCGGCGACCACATGTAGCCGCCCGGCACTTCGTGTCGGTACGTCTGCTTCTGGTTGACCCACCAATATCGCATGACGTAGCTGGTCCGAGGATGATTGGATTGTAGCTAGGTCGAGTTCAGGTTTGACGCTCAAAGCGCGGACGAAGAGGTGGATCTGACCCTGGAGTTCAGGCTTCCGTACCGCTCACCACCCTCGAAAGCTGCCAGCTGCAACCGGAAAGTGAGCCTAGCCCCCTGATTTCCATTGGAACCCCACTATGATGGAAGTCATTCACTGTCAGGAATATACCTACTGACCCGAAGCCCCGCGCATGCGAATCTGCTCAGGTACAAATTCCACCGCAGGCTAGATTCAATTCCTATCTCACGACTAGAGACCTCCTTCTCTTTGCGTAATTCACCCGAACCAGATGGATCGGCCTGGCTCCACCATTCTTACCAAGAACCGCCAACATGCCGGGCAAGAGCGCAGAGGGAACTTCATGCCAGCAACATTCGGAAAGATCGCATGCATCAAGGCATCCAGACCGCCAGGGGTAGTACCAGAGCTCACATTAGAGCGCCTGCGCGCTAACCAGGAGAAGAATGTATCAACGCAGTTGGTGCCCGACAGCAATGTGGTTATCGACATGATTGATGCCGCAGACTCCCAGGATTCTCAGAAGGCAACTAGAGCCAGGGATCGTTTGCAACCACTAACGAGCTTCCTGCGTTCCTGTTCCGAGAACGGACTGAGATATCACATAAGTCCGTTCTTCGGGCTCAACGAAATGCGGAACGACAGCGCGGGACCTGGTGTGGCCTCCTTGGATTCGTTCAGCAGTAGGTTCGGGTTGCACTGGGTCGATGCGCATCCGGAGCATGACGTGAGCCAAATGATAGTTGGCATCCTGACGCGAGGATTTCGCGAGCTTGAAGCCGAACTCCAGTGCGTCCTGGCGCCACCGTACTGCGCGCTGCTGCTGATGCTGGTGGTCGCTCGTGATCTTCCCAGCGCCTCACCACTGGCAAGATTCCGCCACTTCCTGCGTCTTTACCGACGTCTGATCGACGTTATTTCGATCAGGGAGATCACTATTGCCAGGTTCGCGTTCGCACCTGAGCCAGTCGAGGAAGGCTCGTTATACCCGACATGGAGCAGAATCCTCCTCAACTTCACTAAGCGCCAGAAGCTTTCGCAGAGGTGGCCTACGACAGCTTCCCAGCTAGACAAGGCTGCTCTCAATGGAGCCTTCGACTTGTTCTTGCTCAATTCCGCACTATTGAGCGATTACAAGGGTCTCCAGGGCGAACGCTTGGACACTTGGATACTTACCGCCGACGCGAAGCTTGCCGCATTGACTGACGCGGTACATCACACAGACATGGGCACCGGGAAAACCGGCTTATTTTGTGTCACCCAGGACTATCGCGACCAAGGCGATTATTGGCGCGAGACACACCACGATATGCAGGCATTGAATACCCGCTTCCGCCCTTGGTTGAAAACGTCCGTCGTCCAACAGCGCGCACGTGCCATAAGCATCATGGCATTAGCAGAGCAGGGTCTTCATGGACGTCAACCTCCCCAAGGAATGACGCTCCGTTTCTCCGGAGATCCGAAAATTGGCCACCAGCGTATCGGGGTGCTGATACCTCCGCCATTCTCATAACCGTTGCTCAAGAAGAACACTCAGAAGAAGAACGGGTTCAGGTTGGCCAACGGTTAAAAGCGAACCTGGCGCAGCAACATAGGAGCCAGGGGAAATATCCGTTTGAATCCCTGCCCTGCAGTGCGGCGGGATCATCGTCTTTGGGGCTCGCGGCGGGATGCCGCTCCTACGGAATGCCAGCCATTGGTGCGTACGGGCGCTCTTTCGGCATTACCGCAGCGGGTTCCATGGCCGGGCGGGCGGCCCGATCCCTACCGTTCGTCGGCAGGCTGGCGGAATGACTTCCGGCAGGGTTGACTACAGTTGTAGCCATGAGGCATGTTGCCTACAGGTGTAGTCATGAGGTGGGTATGGCCAAGTCGCGAAAATCCATTGGCGATCAGGAGCTGGCGCTGCTCCAGTACGTGTCCGAGCACGGCGAGGCGTCGGTGGGTGAGGTGGCCGCGGCTTTCGCCCAATCGCGCGGCCTGGCCCGCTCCACGGTGCTGACCATGATGGAGCGCTTGCGCGCCAAGGCCTATCTGCGGCGCCGCCAGGTGAATGGGGTCTACCGCTATGCCCCGGCTGCGCGTGCCGACGATGTGATGCGCAGCGCGGTCGGCAGTTTTGTCGAGAAGACCTTGCAGGGTTCGGTGTCGCCCTTTGTGGCCTGGATGTCCGAGCGTACCGAGGTCAGCGAAGACGAACTGGCGGAATTGGAAGCGTTGGTCGCCACGCTGCAATCCAAGCGCAAGGAGAGCTGACATGGCGCTCGAATACGTCGGCGAAATCCTGCTGCCGCGCCTGTTTGCCGCCAGCGTGCAGTCGACCCTGCTTGTGGCGGTGGTCTGGGCATTGTGCCGTTTGCTGCCGCGTCTACCGGCAACGGCGCGTTGCTGGCTGTGGTGGCTGGTGGCGCTGCAGCTGGTCGTGGGTGTGCTGTGGGCCAGTCCGCTGGCGTTGCCGCTGCTTTCGGCCGCGCCGGAAACGCAAACGTTGTTTGTTCCATCGCAGCCGCTGGCGGCAACGATTGCGACGAACGCCGCGGCGGTGCCGCCTTCTTTCCCGCAAGCATCGTCCCTGCCGTCCGCGCTGGTTCCGCTGGCCTCTGCCTGGTCGTGGCCGTTGGCGTTGTCGGTGCTATGGCTGTTGGGCCTTGGCCTGATGATTACGCGCACCCTGCTGGGCTACCTGGCAACACGGCGCCTGCTGCGGGAGTCGGTGCCATGCCGCGATGCGGCGCTGATACAGGCATTGAATCTAGCCGCCGAGGCGCACGGCCTGCGTACGGCACCCAGGCTGCGCCTGTCGCACGCCATCGGGTCCCCGCAGCTGATCGGTCCGTGGTCGCCGGTGCTGATGCTGCCGGCCCATCGGCTGCCGTCGCTGGATGCCGACGAACTGGACATGGCGCTCACCCACGAGCTGACGCATCTGCAGCGCGGCGATTTGTGGTGGGGCCTGCTGCCGGCACTGGCGCAGCACCTGTTCTTCTTCCATCCGCTGGCGCATCTGGCCGCGCGCGAATATGCCTTTGCCCGCGAAGCCGCCTGCGATGCCGCCGTGCTTGCCGGCAATCCCCATTGCGCGGGCGACTATGGACGCCTGCTGCTGCGGCTGGGCGTTGCAACCCGCCCCAGCGGCGGGCTGGCCAGCGCCTCTCCCACCTTCCTCATGCTCAAGCGGAGGCTGCTGATGTTGCAGCGAAGCGCTTCGCCTCTGCGCACCAGCGCATTGGCACTGACGATCGCCGTGGCGATATTCGGAGTGGTGCCCTACCGGCTCACCGCCCAGGCGGCCCAACCCGTTGCGCCCGCTGCCGATTCCGCACCTGCCGCGTTTCCGGTGCCGGTACCCGTGCCGGTGCCGATGGAAATTCCCATCGTGATGACCGCTTCGCAGGCGATGGCCGCTCCCGGCATCGTTCCTGCCCCCCCGGCGGCACATGCACCTCCCGCGGCGCCACCGGCTCCTTCTATCGCGGCGGCGGCGGTACCCGCCGCCCCATCCGCACCCGCGCCGCCTCTGGTCAGCAAAGGTAGCTGGATGCATAGCGATGGCGACTACGCGCACGTGCTGATCGACGGCGATACCACCCACACCGTTGGCAACAGCGATGATCTTCGCGCCGCGAAGTCGCAGCAGCGCAACGGCGAGGCGTTATTATGGGTGCGGAAGGATGGCAACACCTACGTGGTGCGCGACATGGCCACCCTGCGCCGCCTGCAAGCGGCTTATGCGCCGGTGGCGAAACTGGGGGAAGAACAAGGCCGGCTTGGCGCAAAGCAGGGTGAATTGGGCGCGGAACAGGGCGAACTGGGTACGCAGCAAGGTCAACTCGGCGCATTGCAGGGCGAACTCTCCGTCCAGTTGGCCGCCGCCGTCATGCGCAGCGTGAACACCGGCTCCGATGCCGCCAAGGCCGAGGTGTCTGCCGTGGAGCGGCGTTTGGCGGCGTTGGGGGACCAGCAGGAACAGCTTGGGCGTGAACAACAAGCCCTTGGGGACAAGCAACAGGAACTCGGCCGCCAGCAGCAGGCTCTGGGCGAGAAGCAACACCTCGCCGGTGAAGCGGCCCAACGCGAAGCCGATCGCTTGATAGAGGCGGCCATCGCGAATGGGTTGGCGCAACGGGTTACGAAGAAAGACGTTTCCCCGACGTTTGGGTTCCAATTCCTGCCATAGGGATTTCGAAGTAATCGATCTTCTTCGCTGAAAGTTGGTGCGCTGCTGGGCGGGTGGGCAACCGTTCCCTGTTCCCCATTGGCTATTTCCCACTCCCGTTTTCTCCAACGGAGGCCGCTCATGTTGCAGCGAAACACTTCGCCTCTGCGCGCCAGTGTGCGGGTGCTGACGGTCACGGTTGCACTATTCGGCGTAATGCCCAATCACGCCACCGCCCAGGCGGCTCAAGCGGAGGGGCGGACTCCTGCATTCGCGCCGGCACCTCCCACGCCTCCCGCACCGCCCATACCTCCACGGCCTCAGGTTCCGCCTGCGCCTCTTCCCGCCATTCCGCCCGCACCGCCCGAACCACCCACTCCATCGCATCCGGTCAGTAGAAATATGGCAATGCACAGTAGAAGCGACCAGGTAAACCTGCTGGATGACAACGCCGCCAACGTATCCAGCGAGGCCGAAGGCACTCGCGCTACGAAATCGCAGCGGACCGGTCGTGAGCAGAAAACTATCGACAGCAAACAGCGGAAACGCGCTTACCAACAATGGGACCGGAACGAGCGACTGCGTGTTGCCAACGAAGCGGCGCGGCGCGAAGCCGAACGAATGATCGATGCGGCATCGCCAATGGACTGGCGCAATCGGTACAGCAGCGACTAGAAGGATACGGAGCTTGTTCACCCCCGTGGAGACAACACGGTCAGGGCGGTTTGCTGACGTTCTGATGATCTGCGGGTCGTCTTCTCTGATGCCTTGGCATAGTCACTCCCGGGTTTCTTGAGCGCTGATGCGGCGGCTTGGGAGCCTGCAACGGCGTCGTGCTGACCTGCCTGATGGAAATGACCTGTCCTGTTTAACCATTCACCAGCCACCTACCCGCCCGGTGCGGGCGGCGGCTCCGGCACTGGCGGGTCCTGCAAAAGTCCGATGGTCTCGTCCGCCATGCTCAGATCCGAACTGGATTGGATGATGGGCACCAACCACAGCACCGCCGCGACCAGCAACGATACGGACAGGCAGGCGATGAAGCTGGCGCTGTCCAGCGGGCCGACCGCCGGTATGCGGGACGCGACCTCGAACAGCCCCGCCAAGCCAGTCAGGAACGATGCAAGACTCAGGTAGATCATCAAGCGCATCGTCTCCAGCGCTTGCCTGTACTGGACCGTCACCGTCCGAAGCGTCTTGCGTACGCCTTCGACATCGCCTTGCTGACTGCTGAGCAGGTCTATCGCCTCGCCAAACAGCCGCTCCTTGACCGACTGGGCAAGCTGCGCCGCTGGCAGCGCCAGGGCGACGAATACCCCCGATACGGGCACCATCAAACGGAGTATCTGGTCGGGCTGGTAGCTGATGAACCCGAACGGCGATTCCATTGATGCGAACGCAGCCGCAACCGCCGCCAGAAGGCAGGTCGGCCACGCCTTGACGTTTCCGTTTTCGCTGAAGAACATGCGCCGGCCCCACATGGCGAGGTCAGTTACCGCTTAGCAGGCATTGACGGTATTGCGCCCCGCCTTTCGGATAGCGCTGCTTGCAATAGATGTGCCGCATCAATCCCCGCACAGCGGCCACCGAAGTCCCTTCCAACAGGGAGAACAAGCGCGGGGCGCCTGCCAGCAGCTCGGCATACGGCAGCGTTGCCACCCGCGATGCGATGGCCGCAAACCCAGGTACGGAACGCTCTCCAGCGGGGGAACCCAACGCATCCGCCAGTTCGGTGATCCGTCCGCGCATCTCGGCTTCGTCCATCGACGCGTCGCTCTCGGCTTCCTTCCGAGGGTCGGCAAGAAGATAGGCCACCGAGGTCAACAACAGTTCCCAGGTCGGCCGATGCCGTGTCAGCGATACCAGCAGTTCGGCATCCGGCATGTCCGAAGGCACATCCTCCGCCTCCTCCCGCCATGCCGGCCAATCCTGCGCAAAAGCGCCGAACGCCTCCAGATCCAAGCGGTCCTTTGGAATCGTCATGGTCACCTCCCCGGCTGGCACCCATATTGGCGCGGCCCACCCCGGACTGTCCACTGTGGCCGGTTGAGGCCCCAATAAGAACAGGGCCCAAAGAGGGGTGTGAATTATTTACGTTGCGCCTGCCAGGCGAGATGGGACAGCTAATCGCAGTCAATCACAGGCCGGATTCGGAGGGCCGGCAAAGATCGGGTGCCGGGCTTCAAAGCAAAGCTTGTTGGCCGGATCCCTGCGGCATAAGACCAGAAAGAATCAAGCGGTCGAATAACGTCGGTATCAGTCTCGGAGCATGTCTGGGTGCTGGACAGTGGCCCTTAAGCAGTCGAAGCCGCTTCGCGGCTTGGCTTACTCGGCGTTAGACCTTTGCACCCCCCACTTGCGCAGCCAAAAGTGATACTGTAGTGTCACTTCATGCGCACCGAACTCGTCACTACCCTCAAGCGTCAGGCCACCGAGCTCCTCTCGGACATCGAGCGGGACAAGGAGCCGATTCTCATCACTCAGCATGGTCTGCCCAGCGCCTACCTGGTGGACGTTGAGACCTATCAGCTTATGCAACAGCGCATGGCCGTCCTTGAGGGCATTGCTCGGGGAGAGCAAGCGCTTGCTGAGGGTCGGGTTGCCACGCACGCCCAGGCCAAGAAGCGTCTCGCCCGATGGTTGAAATAATCTGGTCGGAGCCGGCACTGAGCGATCTGGATGCCATTGCCGATTACATCGCACTGGAAAGTCCGGTGGCAGCCTCGGACCTCGTCAAACGCATCTTTGGCCATGTCGAGCAACTGGCTGATCACCCTGATAGCGGCAGTCGTCCGCAGGAGCTTGGACGCTCCCGGTACCGCCAGATCGTTGAGCCGCCCTGCCGCGTCTTCTACCGCTACGACGGGCACAAGGTTTTCATCCTGCACGTTATGCGCTCGGAGCGTCTTCTCCGCAAAGGACGGCTCGCATCTCGCGCCAAGCGAGCAAAGGTCTAGCAGTTCATTCGTTCATTCGAGCCGAATCCGCTTCGCGGCGCGGCTTCAACCAAGGCGTTGACCGCACTCATGCCGCGCCACGACTTTGAACTCTTTGCTGATTATCATCAGTTTCGCCTGCAGGACAAACCTGTGGAGGACAATCTCGGGAACGCTTGGGCCGAAGTAGGGCGCGCCTCATAGTGGAACCTGCGACGGGCACGGAATCCGTTGGGCAGGCATGAGCCAGTGATCGCGCACCAAGTGTGCTGGCTGCAGCAGTCCCACCTGGATCCGGCGGGGCCGTTCGGGTCCCAGATTGCGGTCAGGTTGGCCACCTGCGGCATGTCGGCGGCGGTGCCGCTCCAGTCGATCTGCAATGAAGGCAGGGAGAAGACAGAAAGGGGCGGCACGCTGTAAGGCAAGCGAGAGAACCGGGGTCAAAGAACGCTTTTTCTCTTCCAACGAGCCTACGTTCTTACGCGCCGAACATTGGTTTCTAAGGAGCGGCTTCGCCGCAGTATGTGGCCCCGTTGAAGTCAGGATCATGACCCGCACGGCAGGAGACGCAGTAGCTCTGCGGGCCGTCAGGATGGGCCGCACTCGCCCGCGCCGGCGTTTCGCCAAAACTGTCCGGGAACGTGTAGAACACGTGCTTGTCTCCATGCGCTTTGGAACAGCGCGGGCACGATTTCATGCCCCCCGCTTCCGACCACTGGCTTGTGTTGAGCGGCTTTCCGCATACCCGGCAGTTCATTTTCAACCTCAGCTTTGTTTTGTCGGTTTCTGGTGGCGCGATGGCATGTCCTGCCAATCCACATGTTCGATAGTTCAGAAGCCATTCCATAAAACTGCATATCACTCCAGTCGAGGCCCTGGTGTGGAATCCGCACCTTGAAAATCAGGCCAAGGCAAGCTTTCCGCACAAAAATCGCTGCAAGCGGAGCACGACTGGCAAACTACCTATACTCCGACGTATCCGCAGACGGCGCGGGCACGGTTTTCGCCTGCTGCTTCAGTTCCAGTTCCTGCATAGGGTAGACGTCCTTCACGTAGAAGTAGAAGAACGCGAGTGAGAAGCCAAGTACCAGAAGGCCTATGACCTGCGAGGTGATTTCCAGTCCCGCCGGTCCCAGCTTTAAGGTGGAGGAGTCGGCCGCCTTATCGGGCGGATCATTGTCCGCTGGGAGCTCATCCAACTCGGCACCTGCGCCGCCGACAGCTTTTCTTAGCCGTTTCGTCATGCGGCGATCATGGGTGAACTGCAAATAGGTGATGAACAGTCCAAAGAAGACAATGACCAGAACTACGTACATCAGCAGTTTTGTCGAACGGAGATGCCACTCCCAACTCTGGCGGGAGAACTCTCGCTGCCAGCGCAGGTACGCTGCGTGGTCCTCGCGATCCTGTAGCAGGAGCTGCGGCGGTATTGATCCAGCAGGCGTCTCGCGCTCGATCTCGTTCGCGATCTGTGCAAAGGGCGAATCGTGTGCCGGCACGGAGGGCGGCGAGGCAAGGGCGGGTGCGGCCACAAGAACCAGAACCAGCAGGAGCCGCCACGGTGCCAGCGGGAGCGGGTAGGCGTGCGCGTTCATGGCGAAGGCGCGATCAGGAGCGCAGATTTGCTGTAGTAGCGCAGCTGTTTGAGCGGGCAGTCCTTGGGTGTATTGGCCTCGAATCCGACTGCATCTCCGCTTGACTGCACCAAACGTTGCCGCAATAGGCGCCCAATCGCCGCGAGTTCCGCCACACTGACGCCGGGGAGCGCGCAGGTGTCCGCGAGGCCGCCGCCCGGGACCTCCATGATGTGTTGCGCGAGTGCAGACATGTCCAGAGGAAGCACCACGCTGCCGCCGGGGACCTGGTGCTCGACCAAACCTGGGTCGAACTGCGCAATCGTCAGGGCGCGGGCGTTCGCTCCGCGCAAGTTGTCCACTATCTCCGCGCGAGTGGCCGCGTCTACCCCGGTACCGCGGAACATCGCCTCCTCGGACAGGGCGACGACGACCTGCTGCTCCATCGCCTCGCTTGCGTCCATCGAAGAGGGGACGGGCGGCGTGTACTGTTGCGCGGTCGCACTCCAGCACATCGCAAGCGTCAACCACGCGAGTCGTCGCGCGAGGTGACGGCCGATGCCAACGTTCTCGTTCTTACGGGTAAGGAAGGATGAATCTCTGCACATAGTTCCTCCACCTGTTGGTAGATGTGACGCCAGTCGGATGTAGTTCCTATGGATTGGTTCTTGCCAGCTTCCGAAAATCCAGCCGCTCCTGCAGCGAAGTCATGTCGAGCAACTTGCCCAGGTCTGCACTGACCAGCCAAGTGGTCTCATCGCCATCCCGTCCCAGGTCGCGACGCGCTATTCCGACAGAAAACTTCTCGGTAAGGTGGACCATGGCCCCCCATCCCACACGCTTGCCGCTGCTCTCCGGCGACACTGTCGCGATGAGCGACCCACCATAGGTACGCCCGGAACTTCCATCGCCCGCATACTTCAGCCACTTGTAGCCAATGACTTCGACCAAGGCGACGGCATTAAACTCAGAACCCTCATCATTGCGGGACCCGGCATACTCCGGCGCAGCATCCAGGTGAAACAGAATGATCTGTCCGTTGGGCGGCGAAGCGAAGCAGTTCGCATTGCTTCCGATACTGGAGCGCCCGGCATCGTCATCGCTTTTGGAGCAATCATTGGACCGGCTGAAAATGGCCTGGTTGACGAACAATTCCCATGGGTACTGCGAATGCCCGTGCTCGAAGTAATAAGTCCACTTGTCATCCAGAACTTTCAGGTCTCTGTACTTCGGTACTATTCTCGCAACTCGGACGACTTCACCGAGCATGTCATTAGCCAGAAGGGAATGACGGAGAATTGCGCCAGCACTGCGTTGCGCGCTCTTGCAGGCGTCGGTATAGCCTGCTTTGCAATCCTCGTCCACGGGTTCGCCGACGCGCAGTTCTCCGTCCAGGACCGCCAGGCCGCTATCAGGCTTCCATTCTTCAGCATTGAAGATCTGGTTGTCGGGCAGGGCCGTCTGGGAGGCCGCGCTTTCCAACCTGGCAGCGACCAGACGGATACGCTGCTTCCACTCATCTGTCGCAGAATCCTCTTCACGTTTCAGGGATTTCGCGAGTTCCATCAGCGCTTGTGCAGCCTGGTTACGCAGAGCCGCGTAATCCTCTGCGGTCAGGACCTCTTCCTCCAGTTTTCCTACAGCGTCTTTGGATTTCCGGATGCTTCCTGCGATCTCGCTATCGTCATTCTCTCCACCAAAGCACCCGTCTAATCGCTGGATGCTCAGCAGTTGGGAGTACGTGGCCAGATTTCCCTTTGGTTTTGGAAGGGCGCAGTCCTGCGCCAAGCCCAGTCCCGAGCACGTAATCAGCAGTACGAATACCAACGTTCTGGTCATGGGCGGCCCCTCACATCCCGATGCGTTTGATGATGGTCAACAAGGCCTGCCAGTTTGCTGAGGATGCCGGGAGCATCGCCTCCAGTTTGGATCTCGTCGCGTCCAGGTTGCTAGAAACAATCGAGGAATCGAACGCGGTCTTGGCCTTCATGAACTCCTCGTCTGGAATCAGTTCGTCCCCAAACAGGGCGCGAAACAAGGGCACATGCACGCGCGGATTCCTTAGATAGTGGTCAAGGTCGTGGACCCGCATCAGCTCGTCCTTGTCAAAATGCAGGTGGGCTGGCTGAAGGTGCTGATAGCCATTGAAAGCGTAGGTGCCCGGTTCCGGCCAGAGATCCGGACTGAAAGGTTTCGGATAGACAAACGGGTCGTACTTGTGCCTCGCATTGAGGTAATAGCCACACAGCGCTCCAGTTGAACTACGGCCGGGTTTGACCCGGGTTTCATAGACTTTTGCACCCGGGCGCTGCAGCACGCGCGATACATTCGCCACCATCATCAGTACTTGTGGGCGTGTCTCCACCGGGTTCAGAGGAGGCTGGTTGGCTGTCCCGCTGGTGTAGAGCATGTGGATGACGTTGTGCGTCACCGACGTGCCAAGGGAATGCGCCACGATCGACCATTTCGTGGTCCCATGCTTTGCCAAGTAGCCGGTAATCTGCGTGGCCACGCTGACGTCTATGGCCATTCGCAGCGTAGACATCCAGCGGTAGATCAGCACATCGGCGGCGTGGGACCAGGCGAAACCGGGCTTGTCGCTGGCTCCGATCCAGGACTCGACTTGGTCCAGTTGTTTCGTTAGCGATTCGCCCTTGGCCTCCGCAGGATCCAGTTCGCCCATAAATGCATTTCGGAAGCCCGAAAAGTCTTCCGCCATGCGTGTACGCCACGTCTCAATCTTATCGTCGTATACAATTGGCACGGCCTCGATGTCGTTCATCAGGGACCGATTGGCGAAGGCCGCGTATTCGGAGTAGGAACTCTTGAGAACATTTAGGCCTGCGTCGTGCCAGGTCTTGTCGTGCTTCCCCATTCCGTGCACGAAGAAAACAGTATGCTTGCCCATTGCGGCGTTCCTTGGTCGTCAGCCACGCATGCCGGCTGGGTCTGCCAGATGGCGTCTCGTTGCGGTTACTCAGCGGTCCTGGCTACCCACAAGAAGCTTCGGAATCAGGCGCCCTCCCCTCAAGACGACCTGCCGAGCGGCAGGTGAACCGGTCCCCGTTCTGCCCCATTTTTGCCCCGCAGCCGTGTACGGCTCCCCGGTTTCTGATCAAACACCTTCGCCATTCACCGCACAACGTAAATAGTTCACATCCAGCGGCTAGTCTGGCAGTCTGCTGGCAGATGCCGGGCGCGGGGCCGAAGTTGGCTACCCTCGGGTCTTCGGCTCCGTGAAGTTTCTCCCCGTGGCAGGAGTAAATGCAGGATACAAGGCCAGTCCTGATTCCCAGTGACCTCCTGGCGGAGTTGATGCCCAGGGGCACTACCCAAGCATTTGCCCGGAACGAGATGGTGATTGCCGAGGGCGCCAGTTCCGATGCGCTTTTCATCCTGGTATCGGGGCAGCTCAAGGTGTTCACCCGCGACTCGAATGGGCGCGAGGTGGTCTACAACATCCTGCAGCCACGCGAGCTGTTTGGCGAAATGTTCCTCGATGGCGGCACCCGGTCGGCCTCGGTGAAGACGATGGCAGCGTCCGAGTGCCTGGTTATCGAGGCAGCGCATATTTGGACGCTGATTGCCGCTTATCCCGATTTTGCCAAGTGCCTTATTCAAAGTCTTGTCGCGCGCCTGCGCCATACCACGGGCATGATAAAGAGCCTGGTGCTCAACGACGTGTATGAACGCACTACTGCCCTGCTTAATCAGGTAGCCATTACCGAGGGTGAAAGTCGCGTCGTGCCCGCCAGCATGACGCAGCAGGAAATCGCCGACCGCATAGGCGCCACCCGCGAGATGGTCAACCACGTCATCGGTGAATTGATGAAAGGCGGGTTCATCAAACGCGACGACAAGCGGCGGCTGGTTTTCGTCAAGAACCTCCCAGCGCGTTGGTAAAAACGGAGGAACTCCAGGAATCCGAGCCGGTCGATGCCGGGAGCTGGCGAGAAGCCGCTGGAGCGTCCAACGGCTTGCGGAAAACGCGGGAAAACGGGGTCAGAGTCTGAGCCGGTTTCTGAAGGCAATCGCACGCGTGCTGGCCCATTGGATGGGACAGCTACGCGCGCATCACCGGTACGGTGTCAGAAGCGGAACAGATAGCCGGCGGAGATTCTGGTCTGCCGGGACTGGTCGACCAGCGGGCTTTGCTTGATCTCATCCCCGAATTCCGTCGCGGCAACATCCAGAAAGAACGTATGCCGTTGTGCGGGGCTGTAGTCGAGCCGGAGACCTGCCTCGACATTGACCGTGGCGTCGCCTTCATAGGCCGGGCGGGCCAGCGTGGCTTCCCCCGGGCGGACGCCGTAGTAGTAGGCGACGTACTTGTCGTCGACCCATTCGGCCGCTATGCGTGGCGTCAGGCCGAAGCGGCCCATGCCAAAGCGGCGCTCGGCCAGGATGCGTCCGCGCGAGCCCGCGCTCTTGTCCATGGCGTCCACCAGGTACTCGGCAGAGAGTTCGGCAAACGGGCTGTTCCAGACGACGGCGCCGCCAGCCCATACGCTGTCGTCGCGTTCCTCCATGCCTTGCAGGTATTCGGATTCGTCGGGGTCGTAGCCATCCAGGGTGTAGCGTGCCCTGACGCGGAAGTTCAGTACTTCGCTTCTGTTGATCTTGAAATCGAACCGTCCCCCATTGATCTCCGTCCAGCGGTTCTCGAAGTAGAGAATCGGGATTCCCTTCGTTTCATCGTCGTAGTCGCGATAGGGCCGATCGATTACCGCGGCGCCCAGTCCAATACCCCATCGCGAAGCTGTCTCCGGGGCCTCCACCTCCTGGGCCCGGACTGGCAGGGCAGCGGCCAGTCCGATGGAAAGGACTCCGGCCCATCCCAAAACTGTGCTCGGCGACGGTGTACTTGGCGACAAATGGTGAGATCCCTCATGACGCATCTTTGAATCCTCGGTAGGGCCGGCCACTGACGGGCCAGCAAGCTGGTGGGGGTTGTCCTAGCGGCAAGGCGACCACTCCCGCTCGATCACCGGTGCGGATTGGGTGGAACCGTCTTAATGACCGACCGGACAGTAAAATCCTACCGCCATAATGACCGATTGGTCATTAGATGGAATGGGAGCGGTAATTGGGCGTTCAGGCTTTCGCTCTGCGGCCTGCAGGGCCTTTGGCGTCCTTGGCAGAAACACGACAGAAGCCGGATCCGGCCGCTGCAGCGGTTCGCTACGACCGCCCCGGACGGCACCCGCTACACTGATTGGTGAGGTCGCTTGCCGCGTTGCAGACTTGTCGGGCTTGGCCTGGCAAGACCGGAACGGCCCGAACGATAAAGGCAACGTCATGACGACGAAAAAAGAAAAAAAGAAGCCTGAAACGGCGAACGACAAGAAGAGAAGAACGCGACTCTCCCCGGAGATTCGCCGCAAGCAGATCCTGGAGGCGGCGCTGGTTGAGTTCAGCGCGCAGGGCTTTGCCGCCACAAGCATTTCCCGGATCGCGCAGCGCGTAGGCATTTCAAAAGCCAATGTCTACGTTCATTTCTCCAGTAAGGACGAGATCTTCGAGACCTTGCTCAGGTCGCTGTCCTCGCTGGGAAAGACGCAAGGAAACTGGCGCCAGATAGAGGACGCGGAAGACGTTCCAGGATTCATCGACAATCTGGTCGATGCGACCTACGCATCCTTCACGCCCGAAGCCTTGGCCATCTTGCGGCTGATGATCTCGGAAGGGCATCGCATTCCCGACGTCCTTGCGAAATGGCACGAGGGCAACGTTAGCGCCCGGGCGGAACGGCAGGCCATCATCGATGAGCAGGTGGCGGCGGGCCGGATGAAGCGTAGTCCGCTCACCGAACATTTCCAGTTCGCCATGACCCCGTTCGTGTACGCGGGTGTCGCAAAGTTGGTGTTTGGAGACGCTGCCACCGAAGAGGTGGAGCGGATGAAAGATACGCATCGCAAACTACTGCACCAGCTTCTGGAGCCGTAGTCTGCTGGCTGTTGGAATTGCCCCCCTAAAAGGACAACCATGTCACCTCGCTTCGCTGCAACCCTGGCTTTCGGTGTTCTGGTTCTCTTGCTCGGCGCTTGCGACTCGCGTTCGCCGACATCAGAAGCGTCAAGATCCGCATCTGGAGTTCAGGACAATGCAGCGCCCGAGCCAATGGATCACCCGCCAAGCGAGCAAGAGATACGCAACGCCGCACGGGCCAGAAATTGTGAACTGGTGGCGGTTCAAAACGTCAAATGGCCAGACGACAGCTACAGAATACCTGCCAGCCACTCCGATGCCCAAGTGATCTATGTGGCCGACTGCAAAGCCGATGGCGGAAACCAGGTTCACCGGATCACTTTTGAGGCCCAGTTTGCTGCTGTCTCAAGTGGAACGAAAGGGAATTCCGCGCGGGTGTGGGAGTTGAGGCTTAATCAGCCTGCGGAGCAATCAGAAGTGATTGCCCACCCTGCCAGGGCGGTTGCGCCTGCCACCTTTTCAGATGGCCCCGAGTGCAATGCCCTGATGGAGCAAGTGCAACGCCAGGTTGTCCCCTGCGTTGAAAAGATTGATCCCTCGGCAGCGCGACGCGTTCAGTCATGGGTGGATGTCATGGGTCAGCGGGTCCGGCGGAGCGGTGGCAGCGGCGACCGGGCATTTGAAGAGATGAAGATTGATGAAGACTGCCTGCAATCCTGGCATACGACCGTGGCCTCCGATTTCCGAGGCAGCAGCCCATTCAAGATGTGCGCCCCTCGATGAAGCCGCCATCGAGGGCAGGTCTCGCGCCATCTGGCCCTGGGGCCATGCGCGGGTTGACCGAGGCCATACCACCTCGGGGCGAAGCCATTGCCAAAGCACGTTTCCGTAGCCTTGCTGGCTCTCAGGCATGGCTACTGGAGGCGCAGCTGTGCTGAGGCCAATTATTGCAGTGCTGCCGGACCCTTTGCTCGAGCGAACACGCAACGGCAAGGCGCCCTGCCGTTGCGTGCTGCTCAACTCAAACGTTTAGGGCCAACATGACAATTTTTCGGCTGCTCTTTCTCTTCTCTTTCTCCACGCTGGTCGCGTGCGCAAGCCTTCCTGAGAATCAGAGACAAAATATCGCTTGGCTAAATGGCACCTGGGAGGTGCCTGGCGTTGAGAGTTGCTCAGTACTGCCCATGAATGTTCGTTTCGCGCCGCTCAGATCCAAACTCTATATTACCTACCCGAATGACAGCACCAACTCTGACGGCAAAAGCTTCAAAACAAAATGGGAGTATCGCATCTTGTCAGCTACGGAGGATCGAGTCAGAGTCACACTCGTGGGAGAAGATCGTTTTGATGACAGTGGTCTTCCAGTGACCTGGGATATTCGAAAGATTTCTCACAATGAGTATTGCTGGCGTCGAAGCGACTGGTCGCTTGACGAGTGCACAGTGGCGAGAACTCGCTGTGGGGGCTAAAAGCACGACGCACCGGTTTCCGTCGGCGCGCACTCGACTCCCAGGCAGCTGAGAGTGACGCCCCTTGACAGCATTCAAGCACGACCCGCTTCGCGGCACAGCTTGGTTCAGGCGTTAAACCATCGGGAGGAAGTGGGTGAAGGGTCGATATGTAGTTAGCCTGCTGAGTTATCGCATCCTCGGCGCCGTCTGCAGCATCTTTTTTGCCGGCTGTTCGGTTGGCGCGTTTTTGGCGCAGCAGTATGGACCGATTTCAATCTTTGGCTTCTTCGTTCTAGTCGGCATATACCTTCTCGCGGCGGCCGGTCCCTACGAGCTTACGGAGGGTCGCATCGCGCAGAACAGTCTTTTCGGTCAGTTCGAGATCAGATGGCAAGATGTAAGAGAGGTCGAGTTGGGCTCTCAAGGCACCTTGGTGTTGCGGGGGCGTGACAAGCGATTCATTGTTTCGCCAGTTTCGGCCTGGTCCGGGCCAGACAAGGCAAAGGCAGCTGAACTTCTTTGTGCAAAGCTTGACCGTCCTGAGATCAGATCCTATTCCAGTGCTTCGGCAGACTTTAAGACCCACAGGAACGTTCGGGTTTAGGTCGCCGATGTCCAACCGTTCATTCAAACCGAAGCTCTCATGACCCAGCCTGCTTCCAAGTTCGTGTTCGTCGCTCTGTTCACGGCGATCAATGTCTACTTGATCGTGTAGATCACGCGCCTATTGGCCCATTGGATCCCGTCATCGGATATGTAGAGGTGGCGCAACAGTTCGTCCAAGCCGCCCCACATCAGGGCGGCACCAAAGTGTAGGCCTTCGGCTATATTCGCACTCGGTCGCCGCTTTGCTGCGGGTCGGCTTAACTTGGGCATCAGGCCCCGTTGCTGATAGATCGTATATCTCAGGCGTTATAACTATGAAAAAGATTGCCGCAGTCCTACTCATGGCTATCGCCGCGGCGGGGTGCCAGCCGCGTGCGGGAACGGCGACAAAAGTCCAAGCCGATGACCGCGACGGCCGCGAGTACATTGCGGAACTGAGCGACGCGATTCAACGCGCCGATCGCATTGTCGTTACGGAGCACTCATCCCAGTTTGACGCGTATGACGTCACCTCCGGCAAATCGTTGGTTCCCGAAGAAATCGTGTACGGCACCCGTGAACTGAGCTCGCAACAGAAGGCCTTGTTCCTCTCTACCGTCGAACAGCTTGATCCGAAAACCCAAGATGCGTTTCCTGCGTGTATCTTCGAGTCGCACCATACCGTCATGTTCTATGCCGGCGGCAATCTGGAGAGCACCATGGACATTTGCTTTCAGTGCGGTCAAGTGAAGTGGAGCGCCACACGCACCACCCCGCCCTGGTCCTTATATTCCGGCCTTGCCGCTTTCATCGAAGGCATCGGATTCCAGCCCGAGCGCGACTGGGCTGCACTCGCAGCGCAAACTATCCAGTGAGCGGGCAGTATCTTTGCAGCCTGGTTGAGTGGCGAAGGAGCACCCCATGCGACGCATCGTTCTTCTCCTGAGTGCGCCGGGCATTCTTCTCTTCGGCGGGGCGTTTTCGCTATCGTTCTTGAACCCACTGCTCATTGAGCGCGCCGCCCGGGAAGTCATGCGAATCGAGGTGGAGCGCAGGATTGGCGAGAAGATCGACAACCTCTCCAGTTCCCGCGTCACCGGCCTTGCCCAACGCGCGCTCAAACGCACCAATACGGACATTGAGCGCACACAACGGGCAATCCGCGAAGAACTGCCGCGCAAGGTCGCAAACGTCGTCGCAGACATGCTCGATGCGGACTGTGAATGCCGTAGGCGGCTAGCGGGGTACGCCGAAAGATCGGAGAGCGAGCGTCTGGCTTCGTTGACCCAGGTGCGGGCAAGGCTTGCGGTCCTCATCGAGTCCACCTACGCGTCCGTTGGAACCAGCCTCATGCGGGAATTCCGTATCTTTTCCGCTTCAAACGCAGTCGCATTCGTCATGCTCGGGCTTGTCACGCTCGTCCGTCGCCGGGCCGCTTTGCAGCTGTTGCTGCCTGCCGTCGTCTTGGTAGGGGCAGTTGCCCTGACGGGTGGCCTGTATCTGTTCAATCAGGACTGGCTGCATACCATCGTGTTCGGTCAGTACGTCGGGCTCACTTATGCTGTCTACCTGGCAGGCGTGGCGCTTCTGCTGGCAGATGTAGTATTCAATCGGGCCCGCGTCGCAACGCGAATAGTGAACTTCGTCCTGCAAGCGGCGGGATCTACAACGACAGCCATCCCGTGCTGAAGCCACCGCTTGGCCTCTCGGCGCAACAATGGGGCCAGAGTAAATATCCGTTTGAATCCATGCCCTACGGTACGGCGGGCTCTTCGTCCTTGCCGGGGTGCCCACGCGGCCAGCCGTCCCAAAGGGGTTGCGTTGGTGAAGCCAACAACCAGCCTTGGGCCCTTCGGCACGGTCTCCCCGCGCCTACCCCGACCCTTCCCTAGACGGCACGGGACCAGAGAATCGCTGTAAAGAACTCTTGACACGCGCGAAACTTGCCTGTAAAGATCTCTTTACAGGCAGGAGAACCGACTTGGAAAATCGTTTGAAGACGCTGCGAGAAGCCAAGGGCTGGAGCCAGGGCGAGCTTGCCCGGCGGCTCGGCGTCTCGCGGCAGACCATCAACGCGGTCGAAACCGACAAGTACGATCCCAGCCTGCCGTTGGCTCTGCGCATGGCGCGCCTGTTCGGCGTCCCCGTGCCCGAGCTGTTCATCGATCACTGGAACCCGGTGGAGGAATGACGGCCATGGCAACTGACAGGTCCACATCCCAATGGCGCAACTTTGCGGTCTGGAGCGCCGCGGGAGCGCTCTTCTATGTGCTCGCCGTGTGGGGCGTCTTCTCGCTCGTGTCCGACGACAGCGTGAGTGCGATGTTCCGCTCGAAGGAGGTCGCCGCGCTGGTAGGCCTGGGCTTGCTGTTCTCGATGGCGTGTGTGGGCTTCAGCAGCCGGAAGCGGCCCGTCAGCCTGCGGACCCTGCGCAATTTCTTGATCCGGGACGGGGCGGCCGTCGTCGTCTGCCTGCTGGTCATGTGGGGCCTTGGCACCGTGGCCGGCGCGGGCACCCTGGGCGCTTCGGAGTGGGTTGCCGCCGTGACGGGAGCGGTTCTTCTCTTCTTCGCCATCCTTGGCATCCTGGTCACGGCGAGTGCTCACACGGGCGCCGATCTCATCGACGACCCGATGGCTGGCAACGACCTGCGCGAACGTGGCCGGTTGATCATTTTCAGCTTCGTCTGGATGGCCGCTTGCGGCCTGTTGCTGATCCTGCTTGGCCTTGCCGGGCCCGGAGGCGTGCTGTCCCCGGTGGCAGCCCTGGCGGGCGCACTGGTCCTGATCGCCGTCCTTGTCGCGCTGGGAATTGCGGTGTGGCGACTGAATGACGAGCTGGACCGCACCCTGTCGCACGAGGCCGGCAATCTTGCCTTCTACCTGGTCCTGGCGCTCGGCGGCGGTTGGGCGATGCTGGCCCAGCTCGGCTTCGCGGCGGCGCCTGCACCGCTCGACTGGCTGACCCTGTTCACCGTGCTGATGTTCGTGGCGAGTTTCGTTGCGGTGGGGCGCAGGCGACTGCTGGCGCGCTGAGCAAGCGTTGGGCGGAACACCCGCCAGGTGCTGACCGGCTTCGCCGTTGAGAGCTTGCGGCATGTGGATTGGGTCAGACGCGATGCCGGCGACGTAGAGGTTCCCGACGCGGGGACAAGCAGGGTGGCGCCAGCGTCGGCTTCTGGCCTGTTCCGTTGAAAAAACCCGCCGCAACCGCCTTGAGCCCGCGACGGCTGCGGCAATGCGGCCGGTCAGAGGACTCCGAGGATCAAGCCCAGGCCCACCACGCCCAAAAGGGCGGCCACGATGCGTTGCACATGTCGCATCGTGAGCTTGGTGAGATAGCGGTTTCCCAGGAATGCGCCGGCGAACGCGGACAGTACGGCCCCGGCCAACAGCCCGTAGTCCAGTTCATGGGCCTGGCTTCTCAGCTCTGCCGAGTACACGCCAATCCGCGAGAGGTCGATGAGCGCGGCAATGGCAACGCTGGTTCCGATGAAGGCCTCCTTGGTCAGGCCCGCGCGCACCAGGAATGCGGAGCGCAGCGCGCCCTGCATGCCGGCCAGGCCGCCGAAGAAACCGCTCAGCACGCCCCCAACGGGAAGATATCTGGGAGGAAGCGCGACCTTGCCGAAGCGCGCGGAGACCTCAAGGCCTGCGAACACCAGCAGCAATCCACCGATGGCCAGCTTGACCGGAGTCACCACCGCCAGCTTGCCAAGAATCGGGTACGACGCGATCGGCGGCACATCGGCCAGTTGGGTCAGGACCAGCGCGCCGGCGAACGAAGCGGCGAATGCCGGCACTCCGAACCGGATCAGCACTCCCTTGTCGGCCTTTCGCCCTACCAGCCCTAGCTTGAACAAGCCATTGAGGAAGTGCACGACGCCAGTCAGCGCCACCGCGTGCTCGACCGGGAAGAACAAGGCGAATGCCGGCAGCAGCAAGGTCCCCAGCCCGAAGCCGCTGAAGAACGTCAGGCCGGACGCAAGAAACGCAACCAGGCAGATGATGATCAGGGTCACGGGCAATCCGGATCGTGGGCGCGGACGATTGTCGCACCCGGCAGCCAACGGGCGCAGATGCCCGGCGCCCCTTCGGCACCCCGGGGCGTGCCATCAATCCCCGGGCAGGTCGCGCTGCAGGGGCGCTTCACACGGGGTGCCGCGTGCCCGGGCGCACCCGGTCTACCGCTGTTTCCCCGGCTTCGCGCCTTCCGCATACACGCAGCTTTCTGGCACGGATTTGACGTGGTAGCGCTTGTAGTTGCTTGCGCTGCGGTCCATGCAGCCGGCCAGGTTGAGCAGTTCCACCTTGCGGATGTCGAGCGGGTGCGATTCGCTCTGCAGCGAGATGTAGCCGCCTTCGATCAGTTGCCCGTCGGGTTTGGCGGCGGGATCGAAATCCGACACGCCGCCGCCGCCGAACTGCGGCAATGCGTACTCGAGCACTTGCTCGCCATTGACGAAATGGGTGATCTGGCCGCTGCCCAGCACCCGCATCTCGGCGCGCACCCATTGGTCGCCGTCGAGGGTCTTCGAGGTGGAGCTGAGGCAATGCTCGGGGTAAATCGAGCCCTGGTAGACCACCTCCGTTCCCGGCGTGCACAGGTTCATGGTCGAGCGTGCCTTGCCGTCGCCCAGGCCGCCCAGGAACTGCGCCTCGATGGAAATCGGGAAGTCCTGGTCGCGCCCCATCGTGCGCGGGTGGGGCGAATGCAGCATTGCGCCGCTGTTGCGCATGGCCCATACCCCGGGACCCTGCGGTGCCTGCTCGCCGACGAAGCGGTACTCGATCACCAGGCGATAGTAGGAAAACGGCTCCTTGTAGAAGAGGTGTCCGAACTTTTTGCCGAAGGATTCGTACTGGTCGTAGCGCACCTTGAGCAGCCCATCTTCTACCCGGAATGTGTTGGCGAAGTTGTCGCCCAGCGCGTGGCCGGCGATCTTCGGCGTCCAGCCGTCGAGATCGCGGCCGTTGAACAGCGCAATCCATTCCTCGTTGTCGGCCGAATCCTTGACAGGCGTTTCCGCTGCGGCAGCGCCCGCCAGCAGTGCGGAGAGAAGGCAGACAAGGCGGCTGGAGCGTGCGATGCGTGTGCAATTCCGGGTCATGCGTCGGTCCTGTTGTCGTTCGAGGCGGCGGTGTGATGCGCATCCTTCAGATCGTCATTCCCGCTTTCGCGGGGATGACGGCTTGAAATCCTGCTTCTACCGGCGGGGAGAGAGGCTTCAGGTGGGTGGATCAGAACCGGTAGCTGGTCTGCGTGGCCCAGGTCCTGCCCTTGCCCGCCTGCGCCAGCGGCACGCATGCGTGAAAGGCGCCGGGAACCGGGCGGTACTGCAATACCTGCGTGGCGCCGGGTTCGGAAGTGAAGTAGCCGAGCAAGGTGAGCTCTTTCATCGTCAGGATGAAAGGACGGTTCCGCTTGGCGATGGGCAGGGTCGAGGCCCGCTCCACCTCGATGGCCGGGTCATGCGCCTGTTTCACCAGCGCCGCACGCTGCGCCGGCTCCAGTTCAAGGAAGGCGCGCCCGTGTTCGCGCTGGGCCTGGGCTTCGAAGTCGGCGAGTCCGGCGAAGAAGCGCTCCTGATCCTCCTTCGGGTAGGCGTCCTTCAGCATCTTGTCGATGAAGGCCGCAACACCCACATCCCTGGCACCCGGCGTATCAGTGCGCGGGATCATGATCTCGGCCACTTCCGCCACCAGTGCGGCCTGCGCCGCGGTGAGGAAGATCGGTTTCCATTCGGCAGCCGCACCTGCGGCATCCCCGCCGGGCTCTGCCGAGCAGCCAGCAAGCACGCCCAGAATGGCCGGCGCCGAAACCGCGCCGCCCATCAGCAGGGCAACCCGGCGTATCGCCTCGCGGCGGTTGAGGTCGGTCTTCATAGGTTCATCCGCTTCAGTTCCTGGACGGCGTGATTGGCCGCACGCGCGGTCAACGCCATGTAGGTGAGCGACGGGTTCTGGCACGCCGAGGAGGTCATGCAGGACCCGTCGGTGACATACACGTTCTTGCAGGCGTGCATCTGGTTCCAGGCGTTGAGCACCGAGGTTTCCGGATCCCGGCCCATGCGCGCGGTGCCCATCTCATGGATGCCCAGGCCAAGGTGGTCGCCGCCATGGTAGGTATGGACATCCTTGAATCCCGCCGCTTCCAGCATCTTTGCCGCCTCGACCGCGATGTCCTGGCGCATCTTCAGTTCGTTCTCGCGCATCACCGCGTCGAACGCCAGCACCGGAAGCCCATGCTTGTCCTTGCGCGTGGGATCCAGCATGACGCGATTGTCGTGATACGGAAGGGTTTCGCCGAAACCGGTCAACCCCACCCGCCACGGCCCGGGATCGGCGGCTTTGGTTTTCAGGTCCGCGCCCAGCGCGGAATCTCCGAGCAGCCGGGTCCATCCGGTGCGCCCGGCGCCGCCCTGGTAACCGAAACCGCGCAGGTAGGGGCGCTTGTCCTTGCCGATGTTGACGAAGCGCGGAATGTAGATGCCGTTGGGCCGCTGGCCGCTGTAGTACTGATCCTCGAAGCCTTCGACCAGCGCCGAGGCGCCAACGCCCAGGTGATGATCCATGACGTTACAGCCAAGCTCGCCGCTGTCGTTGCCGAAACCGTCCGGAAACCGGCTGGAGACCGAATTCATCAGGATCTGCGTGGAGCCGAACGTGGACGCGCACAGGAAGATCACCCTGGCGTGGAACTCCATCTGCTCGCCCGTTTCCGCATCCAGCACGCGCACGCCGCTGGCCCGGTCCTTGTTCGCGTCGAAGATGAGCTCATGGACGATCGAATTGGGCCGCAGCGTCATGTTGCCGGTTTTCTCGGCCGCAGGCAGCGTGCTGGAGTTGCTGCTGAAGTAGGCTCCGAACGGGCAACCGCGCACGCACAGGTTGCGGTACTGGCAGGTGCCGCGCTGGGGGCTGTGCGGAAGCGGCGCGGTGAGATTGGCGGTCCTGCCGATGGTCATCGCGCGCCCCATCTTGTCGGCAAGCGCCTGCTTCAGGTGCAGCTCGACGCAGTTCATCGCCATGGGCGGCTGGAACTTGCCGTCCGGCAGTTGCTCATAGCCTTCGGCCTGGCCGCTCACGCCGATGAAACTCTCCACATGGTCGTACCACGGCGCCAGGTCCTGGTAACGGATGGGCCAGTCCACGCCGATACCTTCCTTCGCATTGGCCTCGAAGTCCATCGGGCTCCAGCGGTAGGACTGCCTGCCCCACATGATGGAACGGCCGCCGACGTGGTAGCCGCGTATCCAGGCGAAAGGTTGCTTCTCGATGTAGGGATGTTCGACGTCGTTGACGAACCAGTGCTTGGTCGCCTGCGAGAGCGCGCCGCTGCGCTGCGCGACGCCCTGTTGCTGGAGATCGGCCTGGGTGGGGCGGCCGGCGTACGGCAGCTCCCAGAGGTGCTCGGATGCGGTGGGGTACTCGCCATGCTTCACCATCCGCCCGCGATCGAGCACCAGGGTTTTCAGGCCCTTCTCGGTCAGCTCTTTGGCGGCCCATCCACCGCTGATGCCGGTGCCGACCACGATTGCGTCAAACGAATTGTTGCCGGCCGCCATACCTGTGCTTCCTCAAGCCAACCCGGTCACGACTCTACCGCGAAAAGTGGGTAATATCGAAACGCCAAATCAAGACGCGCATCAGACAATGTGCGGCGCGATGAAGTTGTCGCAACGCAACATTGCAAGATGGATATCAACCGATATATTTTTTGAAGGGGCAAGGGAAACGCGATGTTGACCCGACGTGCATTTCTCCAACGCAGCTCACTGGCGCTTGCCGCAATGACTTCCCTCGATGCCCTTGCAGCAAAAACGCTGCCCCAGCCCCTGGACAAGCTTGGGCCGCTGAACAAGCCGGTCGGGCTGCAGTTGTGGACGCTGCGCGACGATGTCGCCAGGGACCTGCCAGCCACCCTGAAGGCGATCAGTGCGATCGGGTATCGCGAGGTCGAGTTCGCGGGCATACCAAAAGCGACCACCGCGCAGGTGCGGGCCATGCTTGCGGACAACGGCCTGACCGCGCCCAGCATGCACTGCGGCATGGCCGATGCGCAGACCGACCTGCAGCAACGCATCGATTACGCGCAGGCCATCGGCGCGCGCTATCTGGTGATTTCGTTTCCGTCGACCGCCGATGCGCGCTTCAAGGACGGCAATGCGCTCGCGGCCGGCATGACCCTGGACGACTGGAAATGGAACGCCGAACAGCTCAACCGCATCGGCGAGCTCACCCGCAAGGCGGGCATCGCCTGCGGCTACCACAACCACAACATGGAGTTCCGCTCCTACGACGGCGTGGTGGCCTATGACGAACTGTTGCGGCTGACCGATGCCGGACTGGTGACGATGGAGCTGGACATCGCCTGGGTCGTGGCCGCTGGCGTCGATCCGTTGCGGATGCTCACCCGGCATGCGGATCGGATCTCGTTGCTGCACATCAAGGACGTACGCAAGGGCACAAAAACGGTGCTCGACCGCGTCGAGCCGCAGACCACCGAGATCGGCAATGGCCGGGTGGACTGGCCGACGCTGTTCGCCGCCATGGATCCGCAACGCATCCGCCACTACTTCGTGGAGCAGGAGAATTTCGAACGGGCGCCGCTGGAAAGCGTGAAGCTGAGTTTCGACTACCTGAGCCGCCTGCAAGCGGGGACGCGCTGACGCATGCCGTTCCTGACCGCAGCAACCATCAAACAATCGTATGACGTGATCGTGGTGGGCTCCGGCGCAGCCGGGGGCCAGACCGCCTACACGCTGTGCATGGAAGGCGCCCGGGTGTTGATGCTCGAAGCCGGGCGCAACTACACGCCGGAAACCGAAACCCCGATGTTCCAGACCCCGGACCAGGCGCCGCTGCGCGGTGCGTCGACACCGGACAAGGCGTTCGGTTTCTACGACGCCACCGTCGACGGCGGCTGGCAGGTGCCCGGCGAGCCCTACGTCAATGCAAGCCAGGACAACGCCGGCCGCTTCGACTGGTGGCGCGCGCGCATGCTGGGCGGCCGCACCAATCACTGGGGCCGCATCTCGCTGCGCAACGGGCCCTACGATTTCAAACCCTACAGCCGCGACGGCCTGGGTTTCGACTGGCCGATCGACTACGCCGACGTGGCGCCGTACTACGACAAGGTCGAGATGCTGATTGGCGTCTACGGCGACAACGACGGCCTGGAGAACACCCCCGATTCGTCCCCCGGCGTATTGCTGCCGCCGCCCAAACCCAAGGTCAGCGACCTGCTGGTGCAGCAGCGCGCCGGGCGCCTGGGGGTTCCGGTGGTTGCCGGCCATCGCGCGGTGCTGACGCGGCGCCTGGATGCCGACAAGCTGCCGGCCAAGTTGCATCCGGGCAACCCCGAGGCACAGCGGATCCTGCGCGAGTCGATGCTGCGCCGCGCGGCCTGCTGGTGGGCCACGCCCTGCGGCCGTGGCTGCTCGACCGGGGCCAACTACCAGTCGACCACGGTGCATCTGCCGCCGGCACTGGCGACCGGCCGGCTGGACATCGTCTGCGACGCGATGGTGCGCGAGGTGGTGTTGGGCGCGAACGGCAAGGCCGAGGGCGTGCGCTTCATCGACAGGACCAGCGGCAAGGAATTCGCTGCCTCGGCGCGCGTGGTGGTACTGGCCGCCAGCGCCTGCGAATCGGCTCGAATCCTGCTCAACTCCAAATCCGCCTCGTTCCCCGACGGCCTGGCCAATTCCAGCGGCAAGGTCGGCCGCTATGTGATGGACACCGTCGGTGCCAGCCTGAATGGGCAGGTGCCGCTGCTGGAGAACCTGCCGCTGCACAACGAGGACGGCGCCGACGGCGGCCACATGTACTCGCCGTGGTGGCTGTACCAGGAACAACTGGCCGGCAAGCTGGGTTTCGCGCGCGGCTACCACATCGAGTTCGGCGGCGGCCGGCGCATGCCCGGCCTGTACACCGCTGCCGGGTTGGAATGGCTCACCGGCGGCAGCTACGGCCGGAAGTTCAAGGAAGACGCGCGACGCTACTACGGCTCCTTCGTCGGTTTCGCCGGCCGCGGCGAGATGATCCCCAACGAGCATTCGTACTGCGAGATCGATCCGCAAGTGAAGGACAAGTGGGGCATCCCGGTGCTGCGCTTCCATTGGCAGTGGTCCGAACACGAAACCCGCCAGGCCGCGCACATGCAGCGCACCTTCGCCGACATCATCCAGGCCATGGGCGGGCGTGTGCAGGGCGAAGTCCAGAGCGACGGCGCCAAGGCCATCGAGCCCGGCGGCTCGATCATCCACGAGCTGGGCGGCGCGATCATGGGCGCCGACCCCAAGACCTCGGTCACGGACCGCTGGTGCCGGACCTGGGACGTGGACAATCTCTACATCACCGATGGCGCGGTCTTCGCGTCCAATGCCGACAAGAACCCGACGCTGACGATCATGGCGCTGGCCTGGCGCGCCTCCGACCACATCCTGGCGCGCATGCGCCGCAAGGAGCTCTGATGGACCGCCGCACCTCATTGAAGTGGATGTTGAGTGCGGCCGCGCTGCCGCTGGCGCACCTGGCCGGTTGCAGTTCCGAACCGCCGCCCCGGCTGCCTTCGGGCGTGGGCTACGGCACCGACCCGGATCTGCTCAAGGCCTACGGACCCGGCTCGGTCTGGCCGCTGACGCTGGACGAGCGGCAGCGCCGCA
Organism: Pseudoxanthomonas wuyuanensis; assembly: GCF_900215535.1. Classification (GTDB taxonomy): domain Bacteria; phylum Pseudomonadota; class Gammaproteobacteria; order Xanthomonadales; family Xanthomonadaceae; genus Pseudoxanthomonas_A; species Pseudoxanthomonas_A wuyuanensis. The sequence goes on from NZ_OCND01000008.1 coordinate 209,661, forward strand.
TCGCCACCGCGCTGTGCGATCTGATCGTCCCGGCCGACGATGACGGACCGGGCGCGGTCGCGGTGGGCGTGGTCGCCTTCATCAACGAATGGGTCAGCGCGCCATACCCGCGACAGGTCGCCGATCGCAAGCTGATCCTGGACGGATTCGACTGGCTGGATGCGCAGGCCCGGCAGCGTTTTTCGCGCAGCTTTGCCGGATTGAGCGAGAGCCAGCGCCGTGCGATCTGCGATGACATCTGCTACCAGCCCAAGGCGCGCGCCGAGTTCAAACCGGCCGCGGAATTCTTCGCCCGCTATCGCGACCTGACCATCGGCGGGTTCTGCACCTCGCCGCAGGGCCGGCGATACCTGGGCTATATCGGCAACGTGCCGCTGGTCAGTTTCGACGGCCCGCCGCCGGAAGTGCTCAAGCTGGTGGGAGTGGGCTGATGGCGCCGATGACGCGTCGCGATTTGCTGGCGGCCGCCGCTGCGGCAGGCGTGCTGGCCGCGCCGGTGGCAGGTTCGACGCCGCATGCCGGCGATGACGCGGTGCTGCCGCCGCCGGAGGCGACCGAGGTGTGGCAGCCGGTGCCGCCAAAAGTCGATGCGCCGGCCGGTGGCGTGCCCAGCGACGCCACGGTGCTGTTCGCCGGGACCGATACCGATGCCTGGGAGCATGCCGATGCAGAAGACGGCCGCCCCATCCGCTGGAACGTGGTGGACGGTGCGCTGGTAGTGACGCCGGGCAGCGGCGACATCCGCACGCGCCAGGCATTCGGCGACGTGCAACTTCACCTGGAGTTCCGCACGCTGGCGCAGCCAACGGGCGAAGGGCAAGGCGCCAGCAACAGCGGCGTGTTCCTGATGGAGCGCTACGAATTGCAGGTGCTGGACTCCTACCGCAACAGCACCTACGTCAACGGCCAGGCGGCTGCGGTGTACAAACAGTACCCGCCGCTGGTCAATGCCAGCCGGCCGCCCGGCGAATGGCAAAGCTACGACGTGCTGTTCCTTGCCCCGCGTTTTGCGGACGATGGCCGCGTGCTGGCACCGGCGCGCATGACCGCGCTGCACAACGGCGTGCTGGTGCAGCACCACGTAGCCTTGCAGGGCGCAACCGTCTACCGGGGCCAGCCCAAATACGATGCGCATGCCGCGCAACTGCCGTTGCGGCTGCAGGATCACGGCGATGCGGTGGCGTTCCGCAACATCTGGATCCGTGCCATTGCGCCGCCGGCGTCGCCATGAGCGCAATGATCAAGATGTTAACGCTAACTGCGGCATCGTGCCGAACCATGCCGGCGGTTCGGCGCGGACAACTACCCACCGATGACACGCCCTAGTTGGAGGAGATATCGCATGACCATCCGTTCGCTTGGCGCCTGCCTGCTGGCCCTGGCCAGTTGCACGGGCGCGTACGCCGCAGAACAGTCGGCGGCAGAACCGGCACATCACGATTGGCAACCGTTGTTCGATGGCAAGACGCTGGACGGCTGGCGCGCCAGCGAGACGCCGGGTTCCTTCAATGTGCGCGACGGCGCGATCGTGGTGCGCGGCCCGCGTTCGCACCTGTTCTATGTCGGCCCGGTGGCCGGCCATGATTTCCGCAACTTCGAATTGCAGCTCGATGTCATGACCAAGCCCGGCGCCAATTCCGGCGTCTATTTCCACACCGCCTGGCAGGACGAGGGTTGGCCGGCCAAGGGCTATGAAGTGCAGGTCAACAACAGCCAGAGCGATCCCAAGCGCACCGCCGGCCTGTATGCGGTCGAGGACAACTATCAGGCGCCAGTGGGCGACGACGTCTGGTTCACGCTGCGCATCCACGTTGAAGGCGACCGCATCCGCACCTTCGTCGACGACAAGCCTATCGTCGACTACACGCAGCCGCAGCAACCGCAGCGGCCGGCCGACATGAGTGGCCGGGTGCTGTCCTCGGGCACCTTTGCGCTGCAGGCGCACGACCCGGACAGCGAAGTGCACTACCGCAACATCAAGGTACGCACGCTGCCCTGAAGCGTGCTTCCATGACGTATGCAGCCCCGAAGCATCGGTCCCCTCCGCGGAGATAACGTATGAACCCGCAGCGCCTGTTCGTCGCCAGTTGCATCGCCCTGTTGGCCACCGCCATGTCCTTCGCCATCCGCGGCGACATCATGGGTGAGCTGGAGCTCGCCTTCGGGCTGGACAAGGTCCAGTTGGGCTGGATCAGCGGTGCCGCGTTCTGGGGCTTCGGCCTGTCGATCCTGTTCGGCGGCACGCTGTGCGATCTGCTGGGCATGGGCCGGCTGCTGAAACTGGCGGCGGTGGGGCATATCGCCGGCGTGCTGCTGACCGTGTTCGCCACCGATTTCACCATGCTGTTCGCGGCCACCGTGGTCATCGGCATCGCGAATGGTTTTGTCGAGGCCGGCATCAATCCGCTCATCGCCACGCTGTACCGGCAAGACAAGACCGCGCGGCTGGTCAAGCTGCACGCCTGGTTCCCGGGCGGCATCGTGGTCGGCGGCGTGCTCGCCTTCGCCTTCACCCAGTTGGGCCTGGGCTGGCAGGCCAAGATGCTGCTGATGCTGGTGCCGTCGGCGGTTTACGCGGCGATGTTTTTCGCCCAGCGTTTTCCCGACAGCGAACGCAAGGCGGCCGGCGTTTCCACCGCCGCGATGTACGGCGAACTCAAGCGCCCGCTGTTCCTGGTGGTGTTTGCCTGCATGTGGCTGACCGCGGCCACCGAACTGGGCCCGGGGCAATGGGTCAGCAACATCTTCAACGAGGTCATGCACAGCACGCTGCAGGCCGGCGTGCTGCTGCTGGTGTGGATCAACGGCATCATGTACGCGCTGCGGCAGTTCGGCGGCGGCCTGGCGCACCGGCTCTCGCCGGTGACGCTGATCGCGGTGACGGCGCCCATCGCGGCGCTGGGGCTGTGGCTGTTCGGGCGCGCCGATACGCCGGTGCTGGCGTTCGCCGCCGCGGCCCTGCTGGCGGTGGGCACCGCATTCTGGTGGCCGACCATGCTGGGGCTGACCTCCGAGCGCTTCCCGCGCGGCGGCGCACTGGCGTTGGCGGTGGTCGGCGCCGCCGGCGCGTTCTCGACCGCGGTGGCCGGCCCGGTCATGGGCTGGATCAACAATACCTATGGCGCAGCCAACGTATTGCCGTTGTGGGCGGTGCTGCCGGTCGCTATCGCGCTGATCTTCGGCATCGTCCATTGGGTCGACCGCGCCCGCGGCGGTTACCGCATCGAACGCGTCGATGCATGAGCGGGTTGCAGCGCACCTTGCCGCCATGGTTCCGATAGAAAACGAACGAGGAGCGCGCCTTCTCTCGATCAAGGAGATTGACGAGACGGCTGCCGAAGTTCTGCCCGTTGCTTTTTCGCTCGTTATTGGGCGCCACAGCTCTGGCTACTTGCTGGTGCGCAACACAAGAAGAGGCATCTGGGAGTTGCCGGGCGGATTCATTGACGCGGGAGAGTCCGCACGACAATGCGCAACGCGAGAGCTGAAAGAAGAGTCTGGACAGCACGTCGCAAACCTGCGCTGGCGGGCAGCCTTGGAGATTGAAGTTGAATGCGGCTCCACGGCCAGGACAGTCTATGGCGCCCTGTACTGCACCGACATTGACACGCCCAGTAATTTCTCAGGAAATAGCGAAATAGGCGCCATTGGATTCTGGCCAGAATCCGAACTGCCAGTAGAAGTTTCAGCCATTGATAAAGCGTTGCTCTCCTACTATGCGTAGCGAGCACGCTCCAAGCCGGACCCGTTTCCCGGGTCGGCCCACTCAAGCATCGATGCACGAATATCAGGAGTCTTTGCCATGCCGCGTCCTGTCACGCTCTTCACCGGCCAATGGGCCGACCTTTCGCTGGACCAACTCGCCGCGCAGGCCGTTGCCATGGGCTACGACGGCCTGGAGCTGGCCTGCTGGGGCGATCACTTCGATGTCGAACGCGCGCTGGCTTCGCCGGACTATGTGCATCAGCGCTGGAGCGTGCTGCAGGCGCAAGGACTGGGTTGCCATACGATCGCCAACCATCTGGTCGGGCAGGCGGTCTGCGACCTGATCGACGAGCGCCACCGCGCCATCCTGCCGCCGGAGATCTGGGGCGATGGCGAACCGGAAGGCGTGCGCCAGCGCGCCGCCGCGCGGATGATCGACACCGCCAAAGCCGCGCGCGCGTTCTTCGATGCGCGGCCGGGCGCGGCGGCGATCGATTTCCCGGCGACGGTCACCGGCTTCACCGGCTCGTCGATCTGGCACGCGGTCTACGCGTTCCCGCCGACCTCGCAGGCCTATTTGCAGAAAGGCTACGACGACTTCGCGCGGCGCTGGCGGCCAATTCTCGATGCCTTCGATGCGGTCGATGTGAACTTCGCGCTGGAAGTGCATCCCACCGAGATCGCGTTCGATATCGCCAGCGCGCAGCGCGCGCTGGAGGCGGTCGACCACCACCCGCGCTTCGGCTTCAACTTCGATCCCTCGCATTTCGCCTACCAGGGCGTGGACTACATCCGCTTCCTGCGCACCTTTGGCGAGCGCATCTACCACGTCCACATGAAGGACGTCTGGTGGGGGCGCGGCGATGGCAGCGTGGGCGTGTTCGGCGGCCATACCGACTTCGGCGACGCACGCCGCAACTGGGACTTCCGTTCGGTCGGGCGCGGCGACGTCCGCTTCCAGGACATCATCGTCGCGTTGAACGACATCGGCTATCGCGGCCCGCTGTCGGTGGAATGGGAGGACGCGCGCATGGACCGCGTGCACGGCGCCACCGAAGCCGCGGCCTTCGTGCGCCAGCTGGATTTCCCGCCCAGCGCGGTCGCATTCGATGCGGCGTTCGAGGGCCGCGGGCGCGGAGGCATGGCGTGAGCGGACGCAAGCTGCGCTTCGGCATGGTCGGCGGCGGCCGTGGCGCCTTCATCGGCGCGGTGCACCGCATCGCCGCGCAGATGGACGGGCAGGCCGAACTGGTCGCCGGCGCCTTCTCGTCGGACCCGCAGCGCTCGCGCGACTCGGCGGCCGACCTGTTCGTGGCCGCCGAACGCGCGTACGGCAGCTATCGCGAGATGGCGGCGGCCGAGGCGGCGCGCCCGCCCAGCGAACGGCTGGACTTCGTGGTGATCGTCACCCCCAACGACCAGCACTACCCGGCTGCGACGCTGTTCCTGGAGCACGGCTTCAACGTGGTCTGCGACAAGCCGGTCACGCTGACGCTGGCCGAGGCGCGCGCGTTGCGCGAGACGGTGGCGCGCAGCGGCAAGGTGTTCGCGCTGACCCACAACTACACCGGCAATGCCATGGTGAAACAGGCGCGCGCACTGGTGCGCAGTGGCGCGCTCGGTACGCTGCGCAAGGTGGTGGTGGAGTATTCGCAGGGTTGGCTGGCGCGCGACATCGAAAGCGACGGCCAGAAGCAGGCGGCGTGGCGCACCGACCCGGCGCGCAGCGGCGCGGCCGGGTGCATGGGCGACATCGGCACGCACGCGGAAAACCTGGCGCGCTACGTCACCGGCCTGCGCATCACCGAACTGTGCGCCGACCTCACCACCTTCGTACCCGGCCGCCGCCTGGACGATGACGGCAACCTGCTGCTGCGCTTCGAAGGCGGCGCGCGCGGCGTGCTGCACAGCTCGCAAGTGGCAATTGGCGAAGAGAACAACCTGAGCCTGCGTGTGTACGGCAGCGAAGCTTCGCTGGAGTGGCAGCAGGAACATCCCAACGAGCTGATCGTCAAATACCTGGACCGCCCGCGCGAAATCCTGCGCCGCGGCAATGGCTATGTCGGCGAGACGGCACAGCGGGTCACGCGGATCCCGGCCGGGCATCCGGAAGGCTATCTGGAAGCCTTCGCCAACCTGTACCGCGAAGCGTTCCGCGCGATCGCCGCGGAAGTCGCCGGCAAGCCGCTGCCGGACGATCTCGATCTCCCCGGCATCGACGACGGCGTCGCCGGCATGGCCTTCATCGAGGCCGCGGTGGCCAGCGCGCGGCAAGGCGCGGCCTGGGTGCCCGTCGCCGCGTAAGCATCGCCGCATAACGGCGGCAGCCGCGGCGATGGCGAAGAGCGCAGGAACATTGCGCCGTGGCCGCTGGACCAAGCCCGGGTGACCCCGGACTTGATCCGGGGGTGCTTCACTGGGGAACGCCGCGTTTCCCCGGGCGCGGCCTTTGGCCTTGCCCGGGCGGCAGGGTCAGGGATCCGGTTCGACCGGCGGGTCCTTGCTCCGGGTCCGGGACACAGCGGTGACGATGCCGATACCCAGCAGTACGACCGCACCCACCGCGATCCATTGCGCGGCAACACCGGCCAGATGCGCGCCATAGGCCAAACCACCTATCAACACCACAATACCCATGAGATAGAGCGCCAGCGATGACATGTGCGTGCCTCCTGTCGTCTGTGGACGGGGCGATTGTAGGCGGCGGCCGTGCCAGCGGCGTGAGGACGGGCCGCGTCGCGAAAGGATGGCATCGCCAAGGGAGCCGCTGCCGGCTTCGGCAAGCGCAACGATCGGCAGGCGACAAGGCGCAGCAATCGGTCGCAGTCGTGATTCGCCCCGGGGTTCCCCAGGCGCTAGGCGTGCAGGCTGGGCGGCAGCCAGGTTAAGACGCACCTCACGCGTCCTTGAGCCAGGGCTAACTGCGGTCTGTCTACGGTCGGCGCTGCCGGCCGGCGACGCCAATGGTGGCGGCGCGGCGCAGGCATCCCTCCACCCAGGACCCGGCCATGGCTCTGAAGCTCAACGGCTCGTGCCGCTGCGGAAAGGTGCGCTTTTCCGCCGACAGCCACGCCCCGGTACCGTTCATGCGGTGCTATTGCTCGATTTGCCGCAAGACCGCCGGCGGCGGCGGATACGCCATCAACCTGCATGCCGACAAGCGCACGTTGAAGGTCAAGGGCACGCCGGCCGTCTATCACGCAGCGCTTGACGACGGCCACGGCGGGTGTCGCGTCAGCACGGGCGAGCGGCATTTCTGCCCCGCATGCGCCAGCGCACTGTGGGTGTTCAGCCCCGAATATCCCGAGCTCTTCCATCCCTTCGCCTCGGCCATCGACAACGAGCTACCCAAGGCCCTTTCGCTGGTCCACATGATGCTCTCGTCCAGGCCATCCTGGGTTGAGCCCGAGATCGGCCCCGACGACCAGTGTTTCGACGAGTATCCGGACACCACGTTGGAGGATTGGCACCGCGCAAAGGGCCTGTGGATGGACTAGGCGGGCCATCAATCCTGCAGCATGCGTTCTCCCGCCAACGGCGCTGGGTGGGCAGCGCCGAGGCTCATCTGTACGGTCCCGGGCCGCGCCACACCAGTTCCCCTTGTTTGTAGACCTGCAGCATGGTGACGGCTTTGCGGGCATCGCCGATGGCCTGCATTTGCGGCGATTCCGGTTCCAGCGCGCGGCACTTGCCGGACTCGCGCTTCAGCGCGATTTCCAGCGGGCAGATCATGTAGTACCGCGTGCCTGGCAGCGGAATGTAGAGTTCCTTCATGCCCTGCTCGGCCCAGGCGCGCAGCCTGGCTTCGCTGAGCACGTCGTAATAGACCAAGTAGCCGCCCAGTTCCATGCTGGGCCCTGCGTCCGTCATGTCGCGCCCGCGGCCGTTGCTGATGGCGGGGCTGTTGGCCAGCCCGGCGTTCTCGGGAGCGGCGTCTTCCGCAATGAGGCCCGGCGGCCGCCCGGTCCAGGTTTCGGGGCGGCGCCGTGCCGATGGCGGCGGATGAGTGGCAGGCACCTGCGCCTGGCTTTGCTCCATGCTGTCCGGTGTGGGTGGTTGCGGTCGCGGCTGCGGCTCGCGCGGACGCTGCACGGGGTTGGGGCTGCGCTGTGCGGTCCGGGTGTCCGATGGGGTGGATGCTGGGGGCGGCACCGGGTCGTCGGCATGTTCGACCAGCGTGGACTGCACGCGCGAGCCCGCCGGCGGCTGGACAGGCTCGGACGCTTGCGAGGGTGGCGGGTCTTGCGGGGTCTGTACGATTTGTTCGGACTGGCGCGGCTGGCCGATGAAATCCACTCTGACCCGACTGCCGCTGGCAGCGCCTTGCGGCGTGGTCACGATGGGCGTGGAGGCGTACAGCAGGATCAGCAGCATCAGCAGATGCAGCAGCGCGCTGGAAAGCGCGGCGATCCAGGGCTGCAAGCGTTCGATCCTGGCATCGGTCCAGGGCCCGGCGCAGATCGCAGCGCTGCTCATGCCGCCGGAATGGCGTCGGGGGTGAGGGCCTTCATGGGGGGAATAGACAACATGCGACGTGGGAAGTGCCGCATCGTAACGCGGCAGGCACCATGCCGGGTCGGCGAACCCGACACGCCAGGCGTACCGGACAAGCGCGATTCACCCTGTCCGCACCCGCTCCCGGGCGGAAGGTAGAGCCCGTCGCCGGGCGCACAGTTGCTCGACCGTCATCGGGTGACAGTTGGCCTTCCGGTCGCGCAGCTTTGCCTGCGGCCGCAGGTTGCCGGCCCGGCAATGCGGGTTTCCAACAAATAGCCCGGGTAAGGCCAACGGCCGTACCCGGGGTACGGAACGGAACAGGCCCGTCGTATGGCCTATCGCAACCTCGTCATGAGCGTATGACCGGGACGAAACCGCAGCCATTCGCCTTACCCTGCAACGGCAGCATGCGCTTGGAAATGACCGATTCCGCGACGCCATCGAGCATCAATTGGGCCGACGCGCCGGTCCGGCCAAGATGGGAAGACCAGCTAAAGCTAACGGCCTGACCTAGGAAAGTGCACTCTGGCCACTGGAAAACGGCCCCCTGGAAAACGCACTCTGACCCTGTTTCCAGAAGGCGTAGAACAATGGCGCTTGGCCGGCTTCCTGACATTCCATCATCACGTGGCACCCCGCTTGTTCGACGGGAAACCAGTCCCGCTTCAGAGGACCGATTCAACCGGGTTTTCAACGGAACAGGTCGAAAGCGGATGTCCGTGAAGTGCGGCTGAGGGCCAGGAAATCACGCTGTCGAATCAGCGGAAGGAAACACGCGCTCGCACAGGAAATCGACGAATACCCGGAGCTTGGGGGCGGGATGCCGGCTTGCCGGCCACAGCACACGGAAGGTGCCGGTACGCTCAACGTGCTTGTCCAGCACGGTTTGCAGGTGGCCATCGGCAAGCGCTTGGCGGATGGCAAAGTCCGGCAGGCAGGCAATGCCCAGTCCCTGCAGCGCAAAGCACACCCGCGTCTCGATGTTGTTGCAGATCATCGAAGTAGGTAGTTGCAGTTCGGGCTCCTGCGATCCCATGCGCAGCGGCCACACTTCCAGTTTGCCCGTGTTTGGATAGCGGTAGTGCAGACAAGAGTGTCCGGTCAGGTCCGCAGGACGCTTCGGAATACCGCGCCGTTCCAGATACTCGGGTGACGCCACCAGCAACATCTGGAACGACCCCAGCCGTCGCGCCGATAGCCGCGAATCGGCCGGCTCACCGGTACGCACGACGGCATCGAAGCCTTCCTCGATCACATCGACCATCCGGTCGGTGAAATCCAGATCCAGTTCGATCTGGGGGTATTGCCGCATGAACTCGCCGAGCACCGGCAGTACCAGAGCGCTGACCAGCGGCAGGCTCACCCGCAGCCGCCCGCGTGGCGCGGCCGTGGCTTGCGACAGTTCCAACTCCGCCGCCTCTATCTCCGCCAGGATGCGCCGGCTGCGCTCCAGGAACAGCGTGCCTTCCGCGGTGAGCGTGATGCTGCGCGTGCTGCGGTGGAACAGCCGCACGTTGAGCTTTTCTTCCAGCCGCGCCACGCTTTTGCCCACCGCCGAAGCCGATACGCCCAATAGGCGGCCGGCCGCCACGAAGCTGCGGGTTTCGGCGACTTGGACGAACACGGTGAAGCCGCTCAGGCTGTCCATTCAATACCTCTATTACGGACAGTTTATTCCGCAGACAAGGGAACTCTACCCCACTTTTTCTTTATTCGACGGCTTTCTATCGTCTATGGCCGTCCATGGAATAAAGGAAATCCGCCGTGTCAGCCCAGCTCTATCCCTTGCGTACTGGCGTTTCGCCGGTGCAACTCCCCGCGCGTGTCGATGCGGTCATTGACCAGGCTCTCGCCGACCAGCGTTTGGTCGGCGCGGTGGTGCTTGTCGCGCAAGATGGCGAACTGATTCATCGCCGTGCCGCCGGCAGCGCCGATCGCGAAGCGGCACGGGCAATGACCGAGGACGCGCTGTTTCGGCTGGCCTCGGTGAGCAAGCCGATTGTCTCTGCGGCGGCAATGGTGCTGGTGGCGCAAGGGCGGCTTGAACTGGACGAAGGCATCGAAGGCTGGCTGCCCGACTTCCAGCCGCGCTTGCCCGGTGGCGCCGCGGCACGCATCACGCCGCGGCAACTGCTGAGCCACACGTCCGGCCTGGGCTACCGCTTCTTCGAGGCCGACGACAGCGGCCCGTACGCGCTAGCCGGTGTCTCCGATGGCATGGACCAATCCGGCATCACGCTGGTCGAGAACCTGCGGCGCCTTGGCAACGTGCCGTTGTTGTATGCGCCGGGAACGTCATGGGGCTATTCGCTGGCCACCGACGTGCTGGGTGCGGTAATCGAGCGGGTCTGCGACCAATCGCTGGACAAGGCCGTGCAGGCGCTGGTGACCGGCCCGCTGGGCATGAACGACACCGCCTTCGTCGCGCGTGACGTAGACCGACTGGCTGCGGCCTACGTCAACGACACTCCCGCCCCGCGCCGCATGCGGGCATTGGATGTGGTTTCCGCCTTCGATGGCGCAGTCGGCATACGTTACGCACCGGCGCGGGCCTTCGACGCCAACGCGTTTCCATCCGGTGGCGCGGGCATGGTCGGCAGTGCTGGGGATTTCCTGCGCTTGCTGGAAATGCTGCGCAAGGGTGGCAGTCCATTGCTGCCGCCCGCCTTGGTGGAGGAAATGGGGCGTGACCAGACCGGTGGAATGACGTTGCCCAATGCACCTGGATTCGGCTTTGGCCTGGGCTTTTCAGTGCTGCAAGACCCGGTTGCCGCCGCCTCACCTGAGTCACCAGGCACTTGGCGCTGGGGTGGTGCGTACGGTCACTCGTGGTTCGTCGATTCCGCCCGGGGTTTCAGCGTGGTGGCCTTCACCAACACCTTGTATGAGGGCATGTCCGGATGCTTTGTCGCCGATCTGCGGGATGCGGTTTATGGTGCTGACACGATGAAGCGCGGCGCATGAGCGCCGGTCGCACCCTTTTCTTCATCGCGCTGGGTCTATTCGGTTTGTACGCCGTGGAGTTTGGCGTGGTCGGCATCCTGCCGGCCATCATTGCGCGCTACGACATCAGCGTGGCGCAGGCCGGGTGGCTGGTGGGCCTGTTCGCCTTGATCGTCGCGGCGGGCGGGCCGTTTATGGTGCTGTGGCTGTCGCGCTTGGACCGGCGCAAGGTCCTCGCCGGATCGCTGCTGGTCTTCAGCCTGTGCAGCCTGCTGTCGGCCTGGGCGCCCAACTTCGCCACGTTGATGGCGTTGCGCGTGCCGTCGGCCTTGCTGCATCCGGTGTTCTTTGCGGTGGCCTTCGCAGCGGCCGTGTCGCTGTATCGCCCCGAGCGGGCAGCCCATGCAACGGCCATGGCCTTCGTGGGGACCAGTATGGGTCTGGTGCTGGGCGTGCCGCTGACCACCTGGGTCCAGGCGCGGGTGTCTTACGAGGCCTCGTTCCTGTTCTGTGCGGCGGTCAATCTGGCTGCGGCCATCGCATTGTGGGTGATGTTGCCGGCAGCGCCGAAGACCAAGACGGCTTCGTACGGCAGCCAACTCGCCATCCTGCGCAAACCAGCGGTCTGGCTTGCTGTAGCCATGACCGTGTGCGTGTTCGGCGCAATGTTCTCCGTGTATAGCTACGCGGCGGAGTACCTGGCGCGCGAGACCGGCCTGAATGGCGAGGCGATCAGCGTGCTGCTGGTGGTGTTCGGCGTGGGCGGTGTGCTGGGCAATCTGCTGGCGGGCCGCTGGCTGGGACGCAACCGCACGCGCACGGTGCTGCTGTACCCGGTGGTGCTGGCGGCTGCTTATGGCGTGCTGCTGGTTTTCGGTTCGGCCTCGCTTGCGGTGCTGCTGCCGGTCTGCCTGCTCTGGGGCGCGGCGCACACCAGTGGCCTGATTGTGAGCCAGGTCTGGCTGACCTCAGCGGCACCGGAAGCCCCGGAGTTCGCCACCAGCCTGTACATTTCGGCGGCCAACCTGGGCGTGGTGTTCGGCTCCACGCTAGGCGGCGCATTCATTACCTCCGCCGGAATGCCCGCTGCGCTGTGGAGCGGCTGGCTGTTCACTGTGCTGGCCGTGGCTTTTGTAATCCTGAAGATCCGGCTGCGCGCCACTTCTATCTGAAATCGCCGCCTGCCCCGCCCCGGTTCACGAACGCGATCGGCGTGACCTTGTAGTTGAGCGCGCTGGTGGTACCGCAGGTCACGTCCAGGGTGACGCCGGTGATCCGGGCGGCCATCCCGGAGCGAGGAACACGGCGGCGCTGGCGATGTCGTCCATGCCCGGCAGCGCCTTGAGCATGGTGTCGTCCCGCAGCTTGTCGATGAACTCGGTGGCGCGCTCGCCGCCTTGTTCGACGGCTTCGCGGAACACGCGCGAGTCCGGCGAACCGGCGGAGCGGATGTTCACGACGCGTACCCCGTAGGGACCCAGTTCGCTGGCAAGGTTGCGGGACAGGCTTTCAATGGCGCAGCACGCGGGTCCGAAGCCGCCGACGTTGGGGTAGCCGATACCGCCCGGCGTCGCCGTCAGCGACAGGATTACGCCGCTGCCTTGCGTCTTCATGCGGCGGCCGGCGGCGGTCGCGGTGATGAAATGCGATTGCATCGCGATACGGACCGGGCGCAGGAAATCCTCGAGGTCCATATCGACCAATGCGACATCCTGCGTGTCCTCCAGGCCGATGGCATTGAACGAGATGTCGAGCGCGCCGTGGCGGCGGACGGTGCCGTCGACGTAGGCATCGACGGCGTCCCGGTCCAGTGCGTCCACCTGGGTGGCCTGTGCATCGCCGCCCGCGGCGCGAACTTCGGCGGCGACGCTCTCCACGGAATCGAGGTGACGGCCGCTCAACATCAACCTGGCGCCCTCGCGTGCAAAGGCACGGGCGACGGCACCGCCCAGCGAGCCGCCGGCGCCGTAGATCGCGGCGGTCTTGTTCCGGAGCATCATGTGCATTCTCCTGTCGTAGGGCGCGCGAACCTGGGTCCATGCACGGCAGGACCGGCGGTCCGCGCCAGCGACCAGTCCCATCATTGCGACGGACCAGGGGGCAGGGAATCGACAAAAGCGGGAAAAGACGTTAGCTCGCAGGCTGGGTTGGCTTCATCAACCCAACAGTTTGCGATGTTCAGCCAAAGGCGCTAGGGCGTGACATCAACCTATCCGCTGCATGGCGCGGGAAAGCTGCTGGCGTGCGGTACTGGCAATTTCCTGGAAGCCTGACATCCAAGACCGTCACGATCTGGCACGCAGTGGTGCCTACGCTGGCTTCTCCGCTGCCGTTCCACTGGGACGTTTTGCGTATTCGAACAACTCGACGACATTTCCCGAAGGGTCTTGCAGCAGGATTTGTCGTCCGGCGCCCTCGGCCACCTCACCACGGAAACTTGCGCCCGCTTCACGCAGTTTGTCGATCATTCCGTCGAGATCGTCCGTCACCAGCATGAACCTGTTCCATCCGCCCGGCTCAGGATTTCCTCCTGCTTTCCCCGCACTGCCCGCCCCGGGTGCGTTGAGGAAAAGATGCAGATCCTCACTCGTCATTTCGGCAAACTTTCCCGGGTTGTGCTTCTCGACCTCAAAGCCCAGGCGGTCGCGGTAGAAGTCCACGGATTGGTCGATATCGTTTGCAATGTATCTGATGGATGCCATGCCGCCATCTCCTCTGGATCATCATGCGAGTGCGCTTACAACGACGTTCGCGACCCTTGCACGATGCCGGTTAAGACCAGGCGCAGGATTTGCGAGGAGGCTTGAATTCAGGTATTGGGCCGCGGGATCAGGAATGCCCATCCATCACCACACCCCAGGCTGCATTGATGCCGGAACGAAGTGCGATAGGCGTCAGCCTACCCCGCGGATCCGATAAACGGACCTGCGCCATTTTTTTTTAAGCCCATCTGCTTGTACAGTTGTTCGACCGTGTGATCACAAACCTCATCAATCGCCATGACATTGGATCATCTTCGTCGAAACTTCCTGCAGAAGCTGGTGGCATCAGCCGCGGCCGTGCCGCTGCTGTCGCCCTATCGGACATTCGCCCAAGCGGACCGTGCCAGCACCGGCAGCCATCCGGGCACGACGCTGCGCGTTGCACTCATGGGACTGGGCAGCTATGCCGCCCGGGTGGCGGAAGCCATGCAGTCCTGCAAGCGCGCCAAGGTGACCGGGCTCATCAGTGGAACACCTTCCAAACTCCAGGAATGGGGAACGAAATACGGTGTGCCGGAAAAGAGCCGGTACAACTACGATAATTTCGATCGCATCAAGGACGACGCGGACATCGATGCGGTTTACATCATCACTCCCAATGCACAGCATCGCGATCAGGCCATCCGCGTCGCCAAGGCGGGCAAGCATGTCATCTGCGAAAAGCCGATGGCGGTCAACGCCAAGGAAGGACAGGAGATGCTCGACGCCTGTGCCGAGGCCGGCGTGAAGTTGCTGGTGGGCTATCGGTTGCATTTCGAGCCCAAGACGCTGGAAGTGATCCGCATGCGCAACGCAGGCGATTTCGGAAACATCCTGTTCTTCCAGGGCCTGAGCGGCTTCCGCATCGGCGATCCCAGCCAGTGGCGGCTCGACAAGGCGCTGGCGGGCGGCGGGTCATTGATGGATATCGGCATCTACGCCATCAACGGCGCCCGCTACATGGTGGGCGAAGACCCGGTATGGGTAACCGCGCAGCAAACCAAGACCGACCCGGTCAAGTTCAAGGAAGGCGTGGACGAAACCATCCAGTTCCAGCTCGGCTTTCCCAGCGGCGCGGTGGCGTCCTGCCTGTCCACTTATCAGATGAACCATCTGGACCGTTTCTTCATGACCGGCGAACGGGGATTCGCCGAGCTGCGGCCCGCCACAGGTTATGGCCCCATCCAGGGCCGTACCCACAAAGGCGAGCTCACCCAGCCGCACGCCATGCACCAGACCATTCAAATGGACGAAATGGCCGGCATCCTGCTGGACGGGAACACACCCGTGGTCCCTGTCGACGGCGAAGAAGGTCTGAAAGACCTGAAGATCATCGATGCCATCTATGCCGCCAGTGAAACCGGCGGTAGGCGACAACTGCGTCTAAGCAAGTAGCCCAGGTAAGGCCAACGGCCACACCTGGGAAACGGAAGGGTGACGGAATAACGCTCGGCTATCGCGACGGAAATTATCCAGATCGCGCCAATTCCGCCCTAATTCGCTCCGAATCGCGCCACATTCTGGCTTATCGCGCCAGAATATGCTTGAATCGCGCCACCAACTGGCGCAATTTGGAGCGGCTCATGGCGCGCAAGCGTTCCCTGGACTTGGACACGCTGTTCCACACGATCGCCGCCGCACCAGACGGCCTGGGCATCGAGGCGCTGCAGGCCGCATTTCCCTCGGTGCCACGCCGCAATCTGCAACGCCATGTCGCCGCCTTGGTCGGCCAAGGACGCCTGAAGGCGGAAGGAAACGCGCGCGCGCGCAGGTACCGCGCCGTTGCGCCGCCGGGACCGCAGGCGCCGACCGTCGACCCTTGCCGCAGCGCACGCCTGTGGGCTACCAGCGGCAGTTCCTGGAGCATTACCAGCCCAACGAAACAGCCTATCTCGCGCCGGCCCTGCGCGCGCACCTGCACCAGTTGGGCCACTCCCCCGCGGAGGGCCGGCCTGCCGGCACCTATGCACGGCAGGTGCTTGATCGGCTGTTGATCGATCTGTCCTGGGCCTCAAGCCGACTGGAAGGCAACACCTACAGCCGGCTGGATACCCAGAACCTGATCCAGTTCGGCCTGGCGGCGCCAGGCAAGGACCAGTTGGAAGCCCAGATGATCCTCAACCACAAGGCCGCCATCGAGATGCTGGTGGAGCAGGCGCAGGAGGTCGGCTTCAACCGCTACACACTGCAGAACCTGCATGCGTTGTTGTCGGACAACCTGCTGCCAGACCCTGGCGCCGGTGGTCGTCTGCGGCAGAACGAAGTGGCCATCTCGGGATCGGTCTATCTGCCACTGGCGATTCCTCAACTGATCTCCGAGCACTTCGACACGCTGCTCGCCAAGGCCAGCGCTATCACCGACCCGTTCGAACAGGCCTTTTTCGCCATGGTGAAGTTGCCCTATCTGCAGCCCTTCGAGGACGTCAATAAACGTACCTCGCGCCTGGCCGCGAACATTCCGTTGATCCGTCGGAACCTGGCGCCGCTCTCGTTTGTCGATGTGCCCGAGGCGCTCTACGTGGAGGGCATGCTTGGGGTCTATGAAATCAATCGGGTGGAGCTGTTGCGCGATGTCTTCGTATGGGCGTACGAACGCTCGTGCCAGCGCTACACGATCCTGCGCGATTCACTGCCAGTACCAGACCCGCTGCGGTTGAAGCATCGTGAGACGGTGCAGGTGCTGGTCACCGATATCATCAATGGTGGCATCCATCGCAACGACGTCGCGAGCATTCAAAAACGAGTGGCTGCGCTGGTCGATCCGGAAGACATCGAAGACGTCCTGGCACTGACGGTGAATGAGTTGAACCAGTTGCATGAAGGCAACATCGCCCGCTACCGGATCAGACCCTCCCAGTTCCGCAATTGGCTGGCCTCGCAGGCCGAAGCGCAATAGAAAAAGGCGGCCACCAGGCCGCCCTTTGCGAAGTCTCCCGCAAGAAGCATCAAACCCCAACCGGATTAACCTTCTCCACATCGATCTTGTACTGCTTGATGGCCCGGGCTACGTCCTTGCCGTCCTAGGCCAGGGCGGCGATCGCAGCGTGGGCGATGTAGTAGCCAGTTAGCCCGGGTAAGACCAACGGCCGCACCCGGGGAACGGAAGGGTTACATGCAGAGCTACAAGAGCCGTGCGTGAGTAGCCAATAACCTCACCTCATCGCAGCCGTAGCCCGGGTTAGGCCAACGGCCGCACCCGGGGAACGGAAGGGTTGCGTGTAGAGCGCCCCGGGTGCGGCCGTGGCCTTACCCGGGCTACGCTGGCTTTAGTCGAGCGTCGGCCCGGACAAGCCGGGCCGACGGTGGCACACTACATGCGCCTTACTGCAGCGTCCGGTTCAAGCCATCCCCAAAGCCGGACTGCGCACCCGGCCTTGCGGCCGGGCCCGCAAACCCTGCGTCGTACACAGCCCGCGTTTCGCCCACGCGGCCAAGCGGACGCCGTGACGGCCCGAGCGGTTGGTCTTCCACCTCGTCCAGGATGGCGCGTACGGCTTCCACGCCGTCATAGATGGCCTGCCCTATCCGCGGCAGCGTGTGGTCGGCGAACTCGGCTTCGTGGCTGCCCGCCACCACATCACCATGCGCCGAGATGGTCTGAGTCAAAAGGTCCAGCGAATCAATCTGAGCCAGGGTGACGCCAAAGGAATAACGCTCGGCGACGGCGACAGAGATCTCCTGCATCTTCTCGGGCGCATCGTCTTCCTCCTCTTCGTCCTCGTCCTCTTCTTCGTCGTCTTCCTCTGCTTCCGCATCCGCATCCGCATCGGCGTTCGCCGCCTCCGCCTTTCGCGTTGCGGGCTGCGACAGTTCTTCCAACAACAATTCGACCTGCTCTGACAGCAACTGCAAGCAGACCGCCAGTTCACCCATGCGTACCTCGGGTGCGCATTCTTCTTCCTCCTCCGGCGTGCGCGGCTGCGCCAGCCGGGACAGGAACTCCGTGTATTCGCGTAGCTTCTTCAGCCGGAACTGGCTGTCCTCCGGCAGGAAATAGCCTGGCGTGCCCAAATCGCTCGATTCATGCTTCGACATCGTTGCCTCCTTATTCCATTAAGTGACCCGCCCACAGCGGACGGGAAGTCGGGAGGCTAGAAACCGCACAGAGCCGGCGGGCGTATTCCCCTTGCGGGTGTTGTATTAGCCGCCCTCCCGACGCAGGCATCACGTCGGCTTGCGCCTGTGAAAAGCAGGCACAAAAAACCCACCGGTTTATCGGAGGTGGGTACCGCTCTGTGAGGAGTTTCTAGGCTCCTTGACCCAAAGATTGCACCTATAGAATGACGGTTGTCAACCGCCATTGCGATGGATTTACAAAGTGCACTTTGACCCTGAGTTTCATTGGGCGACGGCCGCTTCCGCGGCGCCATCGAACGCCAATCGGAGCTGATGCGCCGACCCTGCCAAGATGGGAAGAACAGCCAAGGCTAAGGGCACGACCTAGGAAAGTGCACTCTGACCCCTGTTTCTGGCCTGACCACACATCGTTGGCTCGGTGGCGCTGGTATTTACGACGAGTGCGATGACATCCCCGTATTCCTCGTTCCGGGCATAGTGCGGTAGCCACAAGCCACCGTTTACGTAGTACAGATCGAGCAGCGAGGCGTAGATTGAGCTTTCAGAGTAGGTCGGGTAAGCCAGAGCGGCAATCTGAAGGCTCAGTTCGATTTCGCTCGCGGCATACCCTGCATTGGCGGTACTTATCGCGTCGGTCAGTTCCTCCTGTAGCTCGGTCAATCCTCCCGCAGCCGTCACAGCAGAGTTCGTGAAAGCCAGCACTACTCGGATAGTGTTATGAACGTCAGCTTGCGCCGAGCCTTGTGCCAAGGGCGTCACACTGCTCTTCTTCGGTGGCAGTGGGAAGCGCTCCTTGAAAAGAGGAACATCCGGTGTGCCGTGGAGAACTCGGGCATCGCGCTTGAGAAGCACTTGCTTGCCATCAAGTCGTCGAAGTTGATAGATCGCGTTCCCCAAGGTGATGTTGCCTCCGAGCGAACCATTCGCGGACTTGTACAGTCGCGCGTTCGTTAGATCCAGCCCCGAGTTCGGCGTGGAATCAGACCTTGCAGCATGTCCGATCCACACAAGCGTGCTACTCCCAGGATTGGAAGGCTGCGACGGGAGGGTAATGACAACCGTTTCATCGAACAGGTTGGCAACAACGGTACCGCCCTTAAGCGCTGCAAGGTCGACCTTTACCGGAACGATCCATTCGATGCTTCGATCAGATGACTGGAGCCGTTCTTGTTCCGAACCGACTATAATCTTCTGAGATGGAGCTTGAACATCGATCAGGATCGGTGGTGCTGATTGCGCATTGACACAGAAGGATGTGACGACGAACGCGAACGCTGCGAGAAATCTCTTCATCTTTCTTCTCCTTGAAAGTGCTGTGCCACTGGAGCGGCACAAATGGCGAGTCAATCTTCAAAGTGCGTGACTAATGTAGTCGGTCCTGCAAAATTACGATCAACCCACGCACTGACCCGTAAGCCGGTTTGCGGATGGCATTGATCGCAGTATTGCCGACCACAGACGCGC
>NZ_OCND01000029.1 GCF_900215535.1 Pseudoxanthomonas wuyuanensis
CAACCAACGACCGAGAAAACGCTATGGCTTCCAGACACCCGCGCAGAGAATCCAGCAAGCGTCAGAAGCGTTGCACTTGGAGTGTTAATTCACCCCCCGGCTATTTGCAGCGACAACCTGCCATGCCAATGTTGGAGTAGCTACAGCTACCTGAGGGGCAAGTTTTAGACGAGCAATCTTTGGTACCCCCACACGCCGCGGTGAGCCAGTACTCCTCCGTGAGCATTTCAGCTTTCCAATCCGTAGATTGAGTTATGGCGGGATCGCGTTCTATTTTTTTCTTAAGAGCGGAAACTAGATTCTTCACATCTGCATTATTTCGCTTGTATTCAATAACATCTCCGTTAGCGTTATGATCTACAGCGACTACATCTGTTTCAGATACAGGAGAATCACACTTCGATGCAGAACTTTCTGGCACAGCTGCAGATACGATGAATGTACAGCACAGAAGAATGGCTGACATAATTGTTGAGGTGCGCAGTTTCATAACCTACTCCTCTGGACAAATCCGTCTGCTTTTTTTAACGCGGAAAGAACGACGGAAGGCATCTTTCCGCAACATAGAACGCTGTTGAAGACTTTGGCCGGCCAGAACGCCGCGGGAGGGGCCTAACGCCTGAATTAAGCCGAGCCGCGAAGCGGCTTCGGCTTGAATGAATTGTTAGGCCGCGCCCGGTGAATTGGCGAGCCTGGCCAGCATGATCTTGGACATTTCCGACGGCACCCGACCATGCGACTCCCGAAGCAAACGCCCATAGTTGTATGGAAGGGCCTCAACTCCGTGGACGATTGACCAGAACACCCCAGCACCATCGTCCTCCGGGAATCTCTCAAAGACGCCAAAGAGTGTAGGTAGAACGTCGATCGGCGGTTGGCCGGCCGACCATAACTCATTGAGAAGGTCATCAAGTGGCAGCCACATGCCGGCCACTGGCTCAAACTGAGCGATGTCTTTAAGGATTTCCGAGTGCGAGCGCATTTGCAGAGCGGCCTAACGCCTGAATTAAGCCGAGCCGCGAAGCGGCTTCGGCTTGAATGAATTGTTAGGGCCCACGCTCAGCAAGCGGCATGAGAGACCGCACAAGGACCCACTGAAGGCTCCAGATAGCGGGAAAATCCAGTCCCACGCGATTGGCCCACCGTGTATCACGTTCAAGGCAAGCTCGAAAAGGGAGCAAGCCAAAAAGCCTAAAGCTGCACCCAGCAGCGTGCATTGCAACCGTCCAAAAGGCCCGCGAGAGGCAATTAGGCCGAAGACGAATCCAGTAGCAGCTGCTGGAATAGAACCTAGCAAGTAGGCACCAAAGAACAGGAACACATAGATCAAGCTCATTCCTGGAGAGAACAGATCGGAGAGCGATGGGTCCGTGGATCCCTGCACCATACAAGCGAAGAAGAACAATCCTCCCGCGAGTGGGCCAAGAACAGCAAAGATTGCTGTGCAGATGCCTAATGTGTTGAGACGGTTCACGTGGGCCCTAACACCTTATGTCTTGAGTTTCCCCTACCGTAGGAGCCGAGAGCCCGGCGTGCGCGCCCGATAACGCCTCGGTGTCAGCACCACCGTAATTCAGCAGGG
>NZ_OCND01000015.1 GCF_900215535.1 Pseudoxanthomonas wuyuanensis
CTCTCCGTCGGGCCGCAGGCTCGTTCCGCTTCGCGGCCCGAACCGGCCGGGCGCAGCGCGCCGGGCGTTCGCCAAGGCGCGCGGCAGTGCCGCGCAAGCCGCCTTGGCTCACCCATGGCCTGCTCTCCGCACCCCCCAGCCCGCCGGCCGTCGCCTTTGGGCAGATGACAAATCGCGACTTCGGGAGGCCATTCTTCGAGCGCCGGTCAGATGTCCAGAAGCCGGTGGTCAGGGTATTGCGGGACCGTCCGCGGCATGGATGCCGTGGAAGAGCCTGCATGGGTGAGGCAAGCGCTTGCGAAGCACGGCTTCGCGCGCAGCCGAACGCCCGCCATCTGCGATGGTGGGCCGGCCCCGCATCGCGGGCATTTACGGCGTGCCTCGCACTGCCCTGGCCACCGGCTTCCACATCGACGTTCCCGGCACGAGGGAGAAGAACCAAAAAAGTCGCTTATTCGATTTGATCCGGTCTTATCCGTGTCAAAAAACGCTTCCCGCCCCGACGCTACGGAACCAGATCCACCCAGACCAGATGATGGTCGCTGCCGTCGGCGATGGCCGCGTCCGGGTGGTCGGCGGCCGGCCAGAACACGCCACTGCCCTGCAGGGAAAAGCCGGTGGACGGCAGCACGTAATCCAGCCGCATCGCGCCTGCCTTGGGGCCGAAATCGCCGGTGACGTGCTCCGGGGCGCCGCGCCTGGCGATGCCTTTTTCCGCATAGGCGCGAGCGGTTTGCGCGCCACCCTCGCTGCGCGGAGTGGCCATCCGCATCACCCGCGGGTGCTCCAGCAGTTCGATGATGGCCTCATGGCGGCCGTCGCCATCGACCGGATCGTTGTTCAGATCGCCGGCGATCACGAAGCGCGCCTGGGAGGGCAGACCGCCGCAGCGTCCCTGGTCGTCGCATAGCCAGCTTTGGTCGCCGGGAGATAGGTATTCGTGCCACAGGCGGATTTCATCGGCATTGCGGCGACCGTTGCGGTCCTCCGGGCCATCGAACACCGGCGGGGTCGGGTGCGAGACCAGAAAGTGCACCGTGCCATGCGGCGTGCGCACCGGTACGTCCCAGTGCGACTTGGAAGACAGCCGCAGCTGTTTCCAGACCTCATCCGGATAGAAGGCCCCGCGCGAGGCCGGATCGATGGGATTCTGGGCACCGGGCAGCGCGCTCCAGCGCAACAACTGGAAGGTGCGCACGTCCGCTTCATCGATGGGATACCGCGACAGCACCAGCATGCCGTACTGGCCAGGGTGCAGGCCGTAGCCCCAGGCATCGTTGCCCCGGTCGCGGCCGCTGCCGCCGGCCGTGCCGTTGCGGTCCAGGTCCAGTCCGCTCTGCACGCCGGTGTTGACCGGAGCAAGATAACGGTAGCGGTAGCGCAGCGGTTCTCCGCCACCGGGCTGCGCGACTTCAAGGTAGCGTTGCTGGAACAGATCGGCGGCATGGTGCGCGTGGTCGTAGTCGAATTCATTGAGCAACAGCAGATCCGGCCGCGTTTTCTGCAATACCGCGGCAATCTTGCGCGCATGTCCGCTGTCGCCCTGCAACTGGCGAATCAGTCCGCCGGCTTCATCCGAATACAGCGAGGCGTTGTAGGTGGCGACGCGCAGCGGGCGCTCGCCGGCATGGGCGGCGGGATCGCCGTGCACATTGACGTTCACGCAGGCGGAAAGGGCAGGCAGCATCAGCAGGGCGTACAGGAGTCGGCGCATGCGCGGATTCTGCCATGCGTACGAGCGTCGACGATGACAAAAGGCGTACCGATTTCCCGGCGGATCGCCTTCGGGGCGCAACGGCGGGGCAGGGGCCGCGGCAGACGCGAGGCGCGCCCATGCCGACCGGAGCAGGGATTGCCCCGGCATCCTGCTGCCAGGCACACGATGGTCTCAATAATCCCGGCCAGGACCGCTCAGAAAAGCCTGGCCATCTTGCAGATTGCGCCAATGCTTGCCATCGAACGCCTGCAGCGGCCGGAACCGGCGCTTGTAGTCCATCTTGAGGTGCCCGTCGATCCAGTAGCCCAGATACAGATGCCTGCGCGATTCGCGCCGCGCCCATTCCAGTTGCCGCAATACCGCCAGCGTGCCCAGGCTGCGCGCTTCCAGTTCCGGCTCGTAGAACGTGTAGACCGCCGACAGCGCTTCCGGGACCACGTCGGTGACCGCCACCGCCAGCAGCCGTCCATGCTCGCGCAATTCCAGGAACCGCCCCTGCGACCAACTGCCGATCAGGAACTGGTCGAACTCGCTGGCGCCGTGATCGTCCATGCCGCCCTGGGGGTGGCGGGCGCTGAGGTAGCGCTGGTACAGCGCCAGATGCTCCGGCGTGCGTTCGGCGGCCACGATGCGCGACTCCACCTGCATGTTGCGCGCCGCACAGCGGCGCTGGCTGCGGTCGGGCCGGAAATCCTGCACCGGAATCCGCACCGCCACGCAGGCGCGGCAATGCAGGCAGTGCGGGCGATAGACGATGTCGCCGGAGCGGCGGAAACCCCAGCCCAGCGCATTGGGATAGAACGCAGGCAGGCGCGGATCGCGAGGGTCCAATACCAGATCGCGCGCGCTGCGCTCGGGCCAGTAGCCGCAGGGATGCTCGCCGGTATGGAACAGGCGCAGGTCGTCGGCCGGGAGTATCGAATCGGTGCCCATGGCTCAGTCCGCCATGCCATAGGCGAATCGCCAGAACGCCCACCCCGCCAGTGCGCCGGCCAGCGCGCCTGCCAGCAGATCGCGCGGCACATGCCGTTGCAGGCGCAATCGCGACCAGGCAACGGCCGCTGCAAACGCCAGCGCTGCCAGCGCCCAGGCGGCGCCCTGGTGCGACAGCAGCGCCGCGGCGAACACGACGAACGCCATATGCAGCGACAGCTTGCACCAACGCGCGCTCAGCAGCGCGATGGCGATCAGCGCAGCCGACAGCGCCAGACCCCACGCCAACTCGACAGGCCCGCGCCATGCGGCCAGTGCGGCGGCCGCGAGCAGCGCCATCAGCAGGAACCGGTTGAGCGTGCGGCGTTCGCCGTGTTCGCTGGCATCGACATGGCGCCAGCGACCGCGCCGGACCTGCCAGACCGAGTACGTCATCACCAGCAGCGCGAACAACGTGAAGACCGCCGCCAGCCAGACCGTGTCGCGGCCGTCGCCCCGGCCCGACGCCAGTACCAATGCCGCCAACGGCAGCACCAGCATCGGGTGGCCGAGGATGGAAACCGCGCGGGCCAGGGTCTGGGACATGCTGGCAGCATACTGCGCGCCGCCCATCGCGTGGGCTGCGACTGTCCAGGGGCTGTTGACGTTTCCCGAGCAGGCCGCGTTGGGTCTGGCGGCTTGCCAGGCCCAACCCGCAGAGCCTGCCCCGTACATGATGCGGGGGGCCGGATTTGCGCGCGCTCAGAGCCGTGTCATCGCTCGGGCGTGGACGGACGTCCACTTCCTCGCTCTTCCTTGCCCTGAACGCGCGCAAGTGCGGCGCGACCTGCTCGGGAAACGTCAACAGCCCCTGAACGCGCCGGTCCGCGGGTCAACCGCCGCCGCCGCCGGGCGTTGACAGCAGCAGTGGCGCACGCTGCGCCCCGTATCGAGGAGACCGAATGATGACCCGCAAGACCCTGCTGATGATGGCCGTACTGACCGCGCTGGGCGCCGGCAGCGCGATTGCCGCGACCACCCCGGACACCGCCGGCAAGCGCGCCGAGCGCATCAAACTGGACGCCAATGGCGATGGCTTTATCGACCGCGCCGAGGCGGCCGCGCATCCGCGCCTGGCCGCGATGTTCGACGAACTGGACAAGAACAAGGATGGCAAGCTGTCGGCCGACGAGCGTCCGCAGCGCGATGGCCGTTGGGGGCACAAGGGCCATCGCGGCCACGATGGCCACGCCGGCATGCGCGGGCCGGACTTTACCCGTGGCAATCTGGATACCGACAAGGATGGCCGCATCAGTCGCGCCGAAGCCGCCGCTGACGAGAAGTTCGCAGGCCGCTTCGACGCCATGGATCTCAACAAGGACGGCTTTGTCGACCGCGCCGATCACGAAGCGCGCGCCAAGCAGCGCCACGATCAGTGGTTTGCTGCTGCCGATACCGACAAGGACGGCAAGTTGAGCCGCGCCGAATTCGACGCCGCCCACGGCAAGCGCCGTGACGAGGCGCGCCAGCGCATGCAGGCCGGTGCGGCCGAACGTTTCGCGGCGATGGACAGCAACAAGGACGGCAAGATCAGCCGCGACGAAGCCAAGGGCAGTCCGCGCCTGGCCGAGCGCTTCGAGCAGTTGGACGCCAACAAGGATGGCTTCCTGGGCAAGGAAGAACTGCAAAAGCGCATGCAGCGCTGAGTGCCGATCGCTGCGTGCGCAACATGAGCCCCATGCCGGCAGTGGCATGGGGCTCTCGCCGACGGCAGTTCCGTAGGCGGTTCGGGTGTCAGAGAATCAGGCGGCCGGTGGCTACCAATGCGTACAGGATTGCCGCCATCGCGATCGCGCTTCCCACCAGCGGCCCTGTGACCTTGCAGAGCCGGGTCTTGCGCAGCTTGAGTGCGGTGCCGGCGGGATCGAGCTGCAGGTCGCGATCGCGGCGCCGTTTGAGAATGCGCGGCAGCCAGCGGAGGGAGGACCAGTTGACGCCGATGATGTAAAGCAGGGTCAGCGACACATGCGGAATCCAGCCCGGCAGCGGCTTCAACCCTATCGCAGCAACGATGAACACCACGATCAACGCGCTGTTGAACGCGCCGTAGCGCAGCAGCGCGTCGCGCTCCTGCCGGTCCAGTGGCTCGCGCAGTTGTTTGCGAATACCGAACCAGACCGCACCGATGGCCAGCAGCATGCCGGCTGCGATGGCACCGGCCGACGCCCCGAGCAGCTTCAGAAGGCCCTTGCCGGCCAGTGCCGAGCCGGAGGTCAGCGCCGTTGCCGCTGCCGCCGGTGGCGTGGCGGTCGCCAGCAAGCCGGCAACCGTGGACGCGAATGCGGCCGATGGCGCGCTGGTGCGGGCGAATTCGCCGAAGCGTTCGAGCAGGGCTTCACGGACGAATCGGCGCGCCCGCGACAACCGTTTGCGCACGGCCGCGTCGGTCAACCCCAACAGGCTGGCGACCTGCTGCGAGTTCTGGCTCTCGCGGTAGTACAGCAGCAGCACCTCGCGGCTGTCGGCCGGCAGCGTTGCGATGACTTCGGCCGCGGCCTGCTCCTGTTCGGTCTGCAGCAGCCGCTCGGCCGGCGTGGGGGCGGTGTCGGCGGCCAGACTGATGGCGATCTCCGCGCTTTCGCCCGACAGCGGCTGCCGGCGGCGGGCACGCAGATGATCCCGGGCCAGGTTGCGGGTGATCTGGCGCAGCCATGGCAGGAAGCTGTCCGGATTCTTCAATCCGCCCAATTGTTGCCAGGCACGCAGGAACGCTTCCTGCGCAATGTCCTCGCTGGCCTGGACATCGCGGGTGACGGCCAGGGCAATGGCGGTAACGGTGTTCTGGCAGGCGGCGACAATCCGGGTGTAGGCGCGACCGTCGCCGCCGATGGCGGCGGGGAGGGCATCCTGAAGCATCAGTTCCAAGGCTTGGACGTTCATGGCGGTCGTCGGCGAGTTGGCTATGAATGCAGGGACGACGCGCTGACGCGGTTGTGACCGTGCGTTCTGCTCAGCGCAGGAATACCCAGGCAAACACGGCCACGACGAACACATTGGCGATCAGCACGCCAGTGCGGCCGTACATGGCTTCGTAGGTCCAGTTGACGCCTGCGCGGCCGCGGCGGGCATTGGAGCGGGCCAACAGCGGCGCCATGATCCGTTGCAATGGCACCAGGCATTGGTAGTTGATGACGATCATGCCGGCCAGCGAATATAGCGCTATCGGCAGCCAGTGCTGGGTCAGGCTCACCACCAGCAGCACGCCCAGGCTGAACACTGCGGCAGTGGCGGTGTTGAGAAAGACAAAACCGCGGATCTGCCGGCGTTCGTCGGCGGTTTCGGCAAAGCGCAGCAGGAAAAGACCGCCCAGATAACAGCCGAGCATGCCGCCCAGCAGCGCTGGCAGCACAACCTGAAGATTCATTCCGTCAATCACCGAACCCAACGCGCCCAGCGCGACGCCGCCATTGACGGTGGACGCGCCCAGGCTGCCGGCTCCGAGCTTGCCGGCCGCGCCGGTGCCCACCGCGCCACCGCCGATGATGGCCGCGGCACTGGCCGCAGGCGCCGCCACCATCAACGCGCTGCTGACCATCGTGGCAAAGGCCACGCTTGGCGCACTGGCGCGGGCGAACTCGCCAAAACGCCGCAGCATTTCCTCGCGCACGCTGCCGCGCGCCCGCGACAGCCGCTTGCGCACGGCGGCATCGCTCAACCCCAGCAGGCTGGCGACCTGTTGCGAACTCTGCCCTTCGCGGTAGTACAGCAGCAGCGCTTCGCGGCTGTCCTCGGGCAGCGCGGAAATGATCTCGGTGGCGACGATCTCCTGCTCGGTCCGCAGCAGTTGCTCCGCTGGCGTCGGCGAGGGATCGGCGGCCATGCCGATGGCGATTTCGGCGCCTTCGCCGGTCAACGGCCGGTGGCTGTTGCCGCGCAGATGGTCGCGGGCCAGGTTGCGGGTGATCTGGCGCAGCCAGGGCAGGAAGCTGGTGCTGTTCTTCAGCCGGTCCAGTTGCTGCCAGGCTTTCAGGAAGGCCTCCTGGGCGATGTCCTCGCTGGCCTGCACGTCGCGGGTAATGGCCAGGGCGATGGCGGTGACGGTGTTCTGGCAGGCCATCACGATGCGGCCGTAGGCGTTGCGGTCGCCGCCGGCAGCGGCCGGCAGTTCGGTTTGCAGCATCAGTTCCAGCATTTGCGCGTTCATTGCAGGCTCGTGGCGGCGTGGGTCATGGTGACCAGACGACCGAGCGCGCAGAATGTGACCGCCACGGCGCTCACTCCGAAGGTGGGCGAATCTGGATGCGGACCTCTTCTTCCTCTTCCGCCGGTGGCGCCGGTTCGGCGGGCGTGGCCGCCGGCGCTGCGGGAACCGCAGGCGCGGGCGCTGGCGGCGGGGCTCGGTGGCGGAACACGGTCAGCACCGCGGCGGCGGCGATCAGCGCCAGCAGCATCAGGCGTATCCGCCAGGCCCAGGAACGGCGCGGCGCCGGCTCATCGACGGCTGCGGCAAAGGTCAGCGAAGGGCCGGTGCCGGGACGGGTGGTTTCCAGCAGGCCGGCCGCGCGCAACAGTTCCCGCGCCCGCGGTTGATCCTCGGCATGGCGCACCCACAATGCGGATTGCTGGCTCAACACGACCGGGTCGTTGTAGCTGAACTGGCTGCCGCGCTTGCTCTTGTACGAGCGCGGACGGCTGATATAGACCTCGATACCGGCATCGGACAGCAGCTTGGCGACGCCTTCGACGGTTTCCAGACGCTGGCTGGTAAAGACCTGCCTCATCGGCGTTTACTCCTTGGCCGGAACCAGCAGGGCGGTCTGCGCATCCGGAACCACCCGGATCAGGCCTTCCTGCGCGGTGCTGGCCACCAGTTTGCCGCTGCGGTCGAAAATCTGCCCGCGCGCCAGCCCGCGTGCGTTCTGCGCACTGGGACTGTCGATCGCATACAGCAGCCAGTCGTCGGCACGGAACGGGCGGTGGAACCACAGCGCGTGATCCAGCGAGGCCATCTGCACGTTCGGCTGGTAGTAGCTGATGCCGTGCGGGTAGTTGGCGGTGCCCAGCAACTGGAAATCCGAGGCGTAGGCCAGCAGCGCGCGATGCAGTTCCGGCGAATCGCCGACCGGTTCGCTGAGCCGGAACCACACTTGCTGGAACGGCGGGCGCTTGGGCGGATTGAGTTCGTCGCGGGGGTAGACATGGCGGAATTCGAACGGCCCGCGTCGCGACATCCAGCGCTGCACCTTGGGCGGCAGCGTGGCCATCACCTCGGCCGGCACCGCGGGCGCGGGTTCGATATCTTCCGGCCGCGGCACCTCGGGCATCGACAGCTGATGCTCCACCCCAGGTTCCGGCGCCTGGAACGAGGCCGCGCAGAAGAAGATCACCTTGCCATGCTGGATCGCGGTGACCCGGCGCACCGAAAAACTGCCGCCATCGCGGGTGCGGTCCACGTCGTAGACGATCGGCGCGTCGATGTCGCCTGCGCGCAGGAAATAGGCATGCAGCGAATGCGCGCGGCGGCCGCCGGCGGGATCCACCGTGGCCTGCGCGGCCGACAGCGCCTGGCCCAGCACCTGCCCGCCGAACACGTACTTGGTGCCGATATCGCGGCTCTGGCCGCGGAACAGGTTGTCTTCCAGCCGTTCCAGCGACAGTAGCTCGATCAGTTCGGAGACGACGGGTTCGGGCGTTGGGGACAAGAGACGGAGCCTGGGATGCGGAATGCCCGAAATTATACCGGCGCCCCACCGTGGCCGTAGCCGTGCAGGGCGGGCCCCGGCGCGCCGGACCAGGTGTCGCCATGTCCGTCGCGCCACGTCGCGGCGCCGCCGGGCGCCCCGAACCTGCATACCCGGCTACGGCTGCCAGCGCTCCAGTCCGACCGCCTGCAGCACCCGCGGCCAGGGAAACAGCGGCCCCGGATCCATCTTGCGCGGCACCTGCACGGACGGGTCGTCGCTGGCCGGTTCGCGCGCGGTATCCAGTTCCTCGTGGCCGGCGACGTACTTCAGCGATGGCAGTTCCTGCTGCAGCGTCTGCAGCAGGCCGATCAGCGCGGCGATCTGCGCCTCGGTATAGGGCTCTTCCATCTTCTGGCGGGCCGAATGCAGCCAGTCCGGGTAGCGGCCGGTGTTGACCAGTTCAATGCCGACCGCGCGTTCGTTGAAACTGCGCACATGATGGGCGATGCGCTGTGGGTGCACGTAGACATGGACGCTGCCGTCGCGGTCGATGTAGTAGTGGCCGCTGTTGCCGGTGCCGGAACCGTAGAGCACGCGTTCGCCGGCCACGCGCGCGGCGGCCAGGTCAGGCAGTTCGGTGCAATGGATCACCACCAGGTCGATCTGCTGCAGCGGGCGCTGCGGCAGGCGCTGCTCATAGGGCAGCGGTTCGATGATGACCGGCAGCGGCGGAAGGTCGGGCAACATGGCCGAATCCTAGCAGCCTGTCGGGCTTTGGGGATCGAGGCGAAGATTCGGCTGCGCGAGGACGGTTTTTCGACGATTCGCAGGCCACCAGCGCGCTCCCTGGGTCCAGAATCGGCGGAAAACAGGAGCGCGCAGGCGGCTTTGCGGCCCGGCCAGCCAAAGTCCGACAGGCTGCCAGTATTGGCGCGCAGGCAGGGCGGTGATGCGGACGGTCAAGTAAACTCTGCGCCTGTACCGGCCGCCGGCCGCCGTTGGAACCGCACGATGCCGCTTGCTCCCGATTCGTCCCTGGCCAGGCTGATGGCGCCGTTGCCGCGCACGGGCAGGGGCGCGCTGTGAGCGGTACTTTCGCAGGCCGCGGCCATTGCATCCTTTCGCACGGCTTCGAGAGCGGGCCGGACGCCACCAAGGTCACTGCGCTGGCCGAGGCCGCCGACCGCCTGGGCTGGAGCCACGAGCGGCCGGACTACACCGATCTGGACGCGCGCCGCGAGGTCAGCGAACTGGGCGATGTGGAAGCGCGGCTGGCGCGCCTGCGCGACGTCGCCGCTGCGGCGGCCGCGCGCGGTCCGCTGGTGCTGGCCGGGTCCAGCCTGGGGGCGTATATCTCCGGCCGGGTCTCGCTGCAGGTGCCGGTCCGCGGGCTGTTCCTGATGGCGCCGCCGACCACGATGGGGCGGCTGCCGGATCTGGACGCGGCGGCGGTACCGGTGTCGATCATCCATGGCTGGGACGACGAACTGATTCCGGCGCAGCAGGTCGCCGACTGGGCCTACCCGCGCCGCGCGCGCCTGCTGCTGGTGGACGATTCGCACCGCTTGTCCGACCACGTCCAAGCATCCGCCGACGCGTTCGCGCAGTTGCTGGCTTCGCTGTAGTTTTTTGCCGTCATCCCCGCGTAGGCGGGGACCCAGCGCCTTTCATTGCCGGGGACGACGTCATTGCTCCCCGGTCTGCGCCGGGGTGGCTTCCACCTTCGAGGTTCTCCGTTGAAATTCTTCATCTCCTGCGCCAAAGGACTGGAATACCTGCTCGCCGACGAGCTGCTGGCGCTGGGCATGGCCAAGGCCACCGCCACCATTGCCGGCGTCAATGCCGAAGGCGAACCGGCCGATGCGCAGCGCGCGGTGCTGTGGTCGCGGCTGGCCAGCCGGGTACTGTGGCCGATCGGCGAATTCGACTGCCCCGATGAGCAGGCGCTCTACGATGGCGTGGCGGCGATGCCGTGGACGCAGCACCTGGGTTCGGAGCACACCCTGGCGGTCGACGCGCATGTCTCCGGCGATGCCATCACCCACGCCCGCTACGCGGCGCAGCGGGTCAAGGATGCGGTGGTCGATACGCTGCGCGCGCAGGGCCTGGAGCGGCCGTCGGTGGATGTGGAAAATCCGGATGTGCGCATCAACCTGTCGCTGCGCAAGGGCCGCGCCACGATTTCAATCGACATCGGCGGCGGGCCGATGCACCGGCGCGGCTGGCGCCAGGTGCAGAACGATGCGCCGCTGAAGGAAAACCTGGCCGCAGCGGTGCTGATGCGCGGCGGTTGGCCCAAGGCCTACCACGAGGGCGGTGCGCTGCTGGACCCGATGTGCGGCAGCGGCACCCTGCTGATCGAAGGCGTGCTGATGGCCGCCGATGTGGCGCCGGGCCTGCAGCGCCACGGCAACGTGCTGCCCAGTCGCTGGCTGGGATTCGATGCATCTCTCTGGCGCGAGTTGTATGCCGATGCTATCGAGCGCGAGAGGAAGGGACGCACGGCATTGAAGCCGGTGTTCTTCGGCAGCGATATCGATCCGCACGCCATCCGTGCCGCAGGCGAGAATGCGACCTTGGCCGGTCTGGCCGGCGTAATCCGCTTCGAGCAGCGCGATATCGCGCAACTGGCGCCATTGCCGTTCGAACGCGGCCTGGTGGTCTGCAATCCGCCTTACGACGAACGCCTGGCCGCCGATGCCGCGCTGTACCGGGCGCTGGGCGATGCGTTGAAGCGCGCCGTGCCGCAGTGGCGCGCCAGCCTGCTGTGCGGCACTGCCGAACTGGCCTACGCCACCGGCCTGCGCGCCGGCAAGAAATACCAGTTGTTCAACGGCGCCATCGAGTGCGCGCTGATCGTCTGCGATCCCATCGCCACGCCAGCACGGCAAAGCGCCGAGCCGCGCGCGCTGTCCGAAGGCGCGCAGATGGTCGCCAACCGGCTGCGCAAGAACCTGAAGAAATTCAAGCGCTGGGCCGAACGCGAGGGCGTGAGCTGCTATCGCATCTACGATGCCGATCTGCCCGAGTACGCGGCGGCCATCGATGTCTACCGCGAGCACGGCGGCCAGGAGCGCAGCTTCCTGCATGTGCAGGAATACGCGCCGCCGGCCACGATTCCCGAAGCGGACGTGCGCCGGCGTTTCAGCGAACTGCTGGCCGCCGCACGCGAGGTCTTCGGCATTCCCTCCGAGCAGGTGGCGATCAAGTCGCGCGCCCGCGGCAAGGGCGGCAGCAAATATGGACGTTTCCAGGAACGCGGCGAGTTCATCGTCGTGCGCGAAAGCGGCGCGTTGCTGCGGGTCAACCTGTTCGATTACCTGGACACCGGCTTGTTCCTGGATCACCGGCCGTTGCGCCGGCACATGGCGCAGGAAGCGCGCGGCAAGCGCTTTCTCAATCTCTTCAGCTACACCGGGGCAGCCTCGGTGCAGGCCGGCGTGGCCGGCGCCGATTCCACCACCAGCGTGGATCTGTCGGCCACCTACCTGGAATGGTGCGCGGCCAATCTGGGCCTCAACGGCCTGGGCGGCGCCCAGCACCGGTTGGTGCAGGCCGATGCGCTGGCGTGGCTGGAAGCGGAAAAGAACCGCTATGACGTGATCTTCTGCGACCCGCCGACGTTCTCCAATTCGGCGCGTGCCGACGACTTCGACGTGCAGAAGGAGCACGTGCGGCTGCTGCGTGCGGCGGTGGCGCGGCTGATGCCCGAAGGCGTGCTGTACTTCTCCAACAACTTCCGCCGCTTCAAGCTGGACGAAGCGGTGGTGGCGGAGTTCGCGCATTGCCAGGACATCAGCGCGCAGACCATCCCGCCGGATTTCGAGCGCAATCCACGGATACACCGGTGCTGGCGGTTGGCGCGTAGGTAAACAGGCTCAATCCGCGGTTCTGGCCGCGTAGTTGCTACAGCGCCGGCGGCAGCCCGTGAGGTTCTAATCCCCTGGGGTATT
This sequence comes from Pseudoxanthomonas wuyuanensis, assembly GCF_900215535.1. Lineage (GTDB taxonomy): Bacteria > Pseudomonadota > Gammaproteobacteria > Xanthomonadales > Xanthomonadaceae > Pseudoxanthomonas_A > Pseudoxanthomonas_A wuyuanensis. The sequence goes on from NZ_OCND01000015.1 coordinate 12,267, forward strand.
GGTGATCTGCGGGTCATAGGCCACGGTGCGATCCGGAACCTGGCTGTCGCGCACCTGCAGCGATACCGAAATGAGGCTGGCGTGGGTGTTGCTGTGAAGGAACCAGATGGTGTCGTAGCGGTCCTCTCCGGCGGCGCCCGGGGTGCTGCCTTCCAGGTAGGGGCCACGCAGCTGGAACTTGTAGTCGTTGGTGAACGCTGCGGTAAAGCTGAAGCCGCGCGCTATGGCGTCCTTGGTCAGCCGGTAGTTGATACGGGTGGGGACGCCCGGCGCATCGACGTGCACAACGTCGCGATCCAGGATGAACTTGTAGTGGCCCGTAGGGGTATTGCCAACGAGATCGGGCGAGTCCTTCACGCGCCATACGTCCACTTCAACGTTGATGATCGCTTCAAGGCTCCGCGGGTCGGGGTTCTGAGGGTGATTCATGTGGCTGTTCTCCTTGGGTTGCCAAATGTGGGGCCAAATCGTCGCGGCCGCCATAGCGGTAGCCGATGGTATCGAGCACGTCCCGGGTCGATGCCGCAGCGGCATGCTGGCCCAGGCAGGCCTGGCTGCGCATCCATGGGACGAGGATACGATAGTCGCGGCTGCTTTGGGCCGATGGCGCAAGCAGCCCGGCGGCCTCTGCGCAGGCGCCGCGGTCCGCGCCGCTGTCGGGCAGAATCGATGCGGCGGCCAGCCACGCGTTGGCCAGCGCTTCGCGCCCGGCGATGTTGTCCGGATTGTTGGCATACGCGTTCTTCAATATCGACAGCGAGCGGCGAATCTGCTGGCGCGCCGGCGCACGGTGTCCTTCCTGGGCCAAGGTTTGCGCCAACAGCGTGCCGGTGCTCGCCTTGAGGCGCAGCCATTGCGCGTTGCCCGGATCCTTGTCGGCCAGCGCATCCATGCGTTCAAGCAACGCATTGAGCCGCTGGATGGAACGGCTCCGGGGACGATGCGGCGACAGCGCTTCGGTCTGCAACTGCGAATAGAACCAGTCGCGCTGCCAATCCAGGCGGTCGGGATGCTCTTTGACCAGCCGCTCAAGCATGCCCGAGGCGCGGCGCAGATCGGCCGCGGCCTTTTCTTCGTCACCGACGGCCCGACTCAGTTCGGCGCCATGCATAAGCGCGTAGGCGAAACGATGCCGCCAAACCGCATCGGAGGGGTTGTCCTGGAGGTCGCCGATCATCGCAGTCGCCTGCCGATAGGTCGCAATGGCCTCCCGCAAGCGACCGTCGCGTTGCTGCGCCGTCGCCGTCCATGACAGGCTGTCGGCAAGTTCCGCCCGCAGGATCGCGTCGTCGGGACGGTGCCGCAATGCGCGTTGCTTCAGATCCACCGAGTCGGCGAACGCGGCGGCGGCCCGTTGCACCTGGCCGCTCTTCAGCCAAAGCGAGCCCAGGCTGTTGAGCGCATAGGATTCCTCAATCCACGCTTCGACATCGTCGGGGTGATGACGGCGCCATCGCTGGCTGGCCGACAGGTATTCGTTGAAATGCCGTTCGGCCTGGCTCCAGTCGTTGCGGTCGAGGCGGATCTTGCCCAACCAGAACGCGTTGGCGCCCATCAGCTTCAGCGCCATGGCGTCGGAGGGGGCCTGCGACAGCCGGCGCAGCAGCCACTGCCGTGAGGCGCGCAGTGCGGCGGTGGCGCTATCCGGGTCGCCCTGGGCCAGGCGCACTTCGGCAATCACCAGCAACGCTTGCGCCCGTTGGCGTTGTTCGGCGGCGTGGCCAGCATCATGGCCGGCGGTGGCCAGGTAGGCGAATGCCTGGTTGCTGATGCCTTCCAGCAGATCCAGGCGTCCCAATGGCCGGAGTTTGTCGGCGAGGTCGCCGAGCATGTAGCCCATCAACCCTTCGGCTTGAGCGCGCCGCGCCTGGGCGCGCTGATCGGCAAGCGTGGCGAGCAGCGCCAATGCGGCCGAAAGCATGGCCAGCACCATGATGCTGGCCAGCGCTGCGCGACGCAGTCTTCGGGCGCGCGCCGCCCGTTTCGCCGAGGCCCCGATCAGTTCGCGTTCGGCATCGGTCAATGGTATGCCGTCCCGGCCTTCCAGCAGAACGGCTTCTTCGAGCTGCCGCCCGGCCGGCAGCAGCAGATCCGGATTGCGGCCGGCTTCCAGCCAGCGTCCGGCCTGTACGCTGACCCGACTGCGTACGCGCAGTAACGCCCGATGCTGATCGATCCACGCGGTCGCGCGCGTCCAGCGGCGCAGCAGCGCTTCATGGGCCACGCCGAAGGTCGGCGTGCCGGCCACCAGATCGCTGACCAGCAGCCGGGAATCGACAAGCGCCTGCACCAGCGCGCGTTCGGCGTCGCTGCAGAGCGCGCTCCATGGAACGCGCCGCCCGACCACTACGCTGCGTTCTTCGGGAAGATTGACCAGCAGCGCAAGCACGCGTGGCAGGCAGTCCTGCTGGCGTTCATCCAGCCCTGCCAGCAGGGATTCGGCGCGATAGCTGAGCGCGCCTTCGATGCCGCCGAAGCGCCGGTAGGCGGAAAACTCAAGTTCGCCTATCGGGCTGCGCGCCTCATAGAGCAGGTGCAGGGCGTATTGCAGCAGCGGCAGCGCATCAGGACTGGCTGCCGCATCCGCGCACAGCGCATCGTCCAATTGTATGCGCGTGCTGGGGTCGGTTCCGAACGTCAGGCCTGCGGCCCGTGCCGGCAGCCGGACCATCTGCGCGATCTCGCCGGGATTGGGCGCTGGCAGATCGTAGTGGCCGCCGTAGGGTTTGACCGACATCAGCGCAGGTATGCGCGCCAGTTGCGGATAGAAATCGTTGCGGCAGGCGATCACGATCTGCAACCTGCCGCAGCTGGCCAACGTCAGCAAGGTCTCGGCGAAGTCGCTGGCCGCAGCGTCGGCTTTGGCGCCGGGCGACGCCAGCATGAGCTTCTCCCATTGGTCGACGAACAGTCCCAGCGTCATCCCTTGCCGCGTCGCCGCGGCGCCGTCCATGAGCCAGGCCAGCTCGGCCACTACCGAGGCAGGTGATGTCCGGAGCATGCGCGCAAGCGCATCTGTGGAATGCCCGGACAGTATTGCGCGCGTGCCGATACGCAGGCGATGCAATGCCTCGGCCAGCAGGCTCCAGGCTCCGCAGCGTTCCAGCCCTGCCAGATCCAGCCTCGTCGCATCGGCCATCGCCGCGCCTGCGAGCAGCGCGGGCAGCACGCCGGCCTGAACCAGCGAAGTCTTGCCGCTGCCGCTGGGGCCAAGCACGACCGTCAACGCGCAGCCGCGCGCCTGCTGCGCGCGCATGCAGGCCAGCAATCCGGCCTCGGCCTGCGCGCGGCCGAAGAAGACTGCCGCATGGCGGGGCTGGAAAGCTTCCAGGCCGCGGAACGGAGACCCGTCCGACCACGTAGTCCGACCGGCAGGCGCGAAGGCCCGGCCGGCGGCTGGTGTAACTTCGGCGACGGTCCGGTATCCGCGTTTACGTATGGTCTCGACGTAGCGCGCCCGTCCGGGGCTGTCGTGCAGCGCCTTGCGCAACTGGGCGACCGCCTTGTGCACCGGACCATCGCCGTAGACCGTGGAGCCCCAGCACAACCGCAGCAACTCCTCCGCGCTGAGCACCTGGCCTGGATGTCCGCACAGCGCGCAAAGCACCTGCATCAGGCGAGGTTCCAGCGCCTGCGCCTGCCCGGCGCGTTCGATGCGGTTGAACTGCGGCCACACCCGCCACTCGCCGAAGCGGAAATCCCCCCCGTTCATTTCCCTTCCTTCGTCCGTAAAGCCATTGCTATTCAATGACTTGAAGATCGTAAGGTATCCGGAAGGTGTTGCCTGGCCAGCGCGAGTAGAAGTGTGCCGGCGGTCCGCACAGATGTGTGGCGGCAATGCGAATCAGGGAGATGCCAGGTGGCCTCGTTCACGCAATCAAGCGATGCGCCGGATAGCCGGCCGCAACTGTCGGATGCCTCGTTGTCGACGCGGGCCGAAGCGATGGCAGCGTTGCAGCGGGTGCTGAGCAGTCCGCTGTTTTCCAGATCGCCCAGCATGAGCCGGCTGTTGCGCTACGTGGTGGAGAACGGCATGGCCGGCAACGGCAACCGCATCACCCAATACAGCATAGGGCTGGAAGCGCTGGGCAAGAAACCTGATGGCTACAACCCCGGCGACGACCCGACGGTGCGCGTGCAGATGGGGCGGCTGCGCGAAAAGCTGCGGCGCTACTACGACAGCGGCCAAGCGCGTGCGGGAGAACCGCGCTTGGAGATTCCCTCAGGAAGCTATGTGCCGGTGCTGCATCCGTCATCGTCGCCGGAGGGTGCAGGGGCAGGCGGCCATGCGCGGAAACTGTTGCTAAGCCGTTTCCAGCCCATCGGGCTCGACGGGATCGCGGCCGCGATGGCGCAGGGAATGCGCGAGGAACTGCTGCACCGCTTGTTTTGCAGGCTACCGGACGGGATGGAACTGGTGCCTGCTGCGTGCCCCGCTGCGCCGGCCGACATCCGTTTGGAGGGCAGCTTGCGCCAGGGGACAGGCGAGGTCCGCGCGACCTTGCGGCTCATCGAGCAAGCCAGCGGCAGGTTGATGCGCTCCCGGCAGTTCGACGGAGCCTGCACCGGCGCATTGTGCGCGCAGGAGGCGATGGCCGAATCCATCTGCGCATGGCTGCTGCCGGTACTGCGCGCGCTGACGGAGAATCCCGACCCGCAGGCCGGGTAACGGCAACGCAATGCGCGCGGAGGCCGTCGCCGCTACCGAAAGCGGATGATGTGGTTGAGATAGAGATTCACCGGCCGCGTTTCGCTGTCTACGCGCGGCGTGCCGTGGCCGGCATCGTCGGCAACCTGGCCGCTGGTGGCGGCGGTGGTTTCGGCCGGACAGTACACCGGCGCCGCGCCGGCTTCGGCCTCCAGAGTCGCGGCGACGTTGAGGTAGTTGTGCTCATGCCCTTGAAACGCATCGCGTTGGGCCGAGCCGACCTGATCGCCGGTGTTGCCGCCGTCTTCGGATGCGGTGCGCTGGTCCGAGGCGGGATCCCGGCCACTGCCGCTATCCACGCCGCGAACGAAGCGGCCGCGCAGGTCGGGAAGGCGGAAATGGACACCGTCGCCGCCAAAGGCATTGCCGATCACGCCGTACAGCAATCGATACTCATTGCACGCCAGCATCCGGCCGTCGCAGGCCAGCCAGCCGATCGCCGCCAGCCGCGCGCGCACCTGCGCCAGGTCGAGCCCAGCGGGATGTTTGTCGGTATCCGCCAGGGGGCCAGCATAGGGCAGTACCGTGCCGACCGGAATCGCGTTGGGAACGCCCAACTGTCCGGCAAAATACGCCCAATCACGGCCCATGCGTGCCTTCCTGCGGCAGCGACAGCTGCGAACCGGATTGCAGGTACAGCAGCGTGGTGGGCACGCGCAATGTCCATGGCGGCGCCGCCGGTTGGGCATCGCCGGGCACCAGCAGTTCCTCAAGCAGCGCGACTGTGCCCTGGGTCGCCGGCGCATCGGTGAATCCTCCCGCCCACGGCACGGGGAACTGCAGCAGGGACAACAACCACGGCTCCCGGCCGGACAGCACGGGGACCAGCACCCGTGCCGACTGGGCGTGCACGAACGCATGCAGATGGCCGTCTTCGTCGGAGCGCATGCGCTGCGATGGCACCGGTTCGGGCCAGGACTGGGCCGAGCCGGCATGCCGTTGCGAGTAGTGCCAGGTCATGTGCGGCCAGTCGAACAACGGCGCCATATCGGCCGCTTCGTGACCGGGGTCGTCCAGCGAGGACGTCAGCACATCCAGGCATGCCTGCTGCAGCACCTGCCGCTGCAGATCGCCATCGCGCTGCGCGGCGGCGTGGATGCGTTCGCGCAGGGCGGATTCGTAGTCTCCGTTGGCGGCGTACCAGGCTTGCTGCAGGCGCGCATAGATGCGCATCTGCCAGGACAGGACCAGCGGATTGTCGGACGGCGTGCCGTCGAGACCGCATTGCAGTTGCACGGTCACCGCAAACGACGGTGCCGCCGTCATGACCGTGATGGGGATAATGCCGGTGGCGCCCGCGATGCCGGTCAGCGGCGAGGTGGACGACTTGGGAACAGCGTCGGCATCCGGGGCAATCGTCACTGTGCCCACCTGGGTGGAAGAGCTGCAACTGGGAACGCTGACGCTCAACGCGGCGGCCGGGATGGTGGCCGTGTTGGGGAGATCGCTGCTTCCCACCGAGCAGGCGAGCGCATAGCGGCTGTCGGCCACCGCCAGTGTCGCAGTACCCGCACTGACGCTGTAGCCGGCCGGGACTTCCAACAGCGACAGATCGCCCAGCGTAGCCTGCTGCACGCTGGCCACCAGGGTCAGCTGGGATGCCGGCGGCGGTTCCAGGTCCAACAAGCCATAGGCTGCGCCCAGCGACTGGTAGTTGGCCGCGGTGACCACGCTGTACGGCGGCTGCCCAGGTGGCGGCGAAGGAAGTGGGGGCGGCGGCTGCAGCGGTATCGGGCCAAGCCGGCATAGATGCTGCAGCCAGGGTTGCGCCGGTTGCGGCAGATGGAACGCCAGCACCAGGCGCGCGCCCAGCGGTTCCAGCCGTACCCGCACGACGCGATCCACCCAGTGATAGAGCCCAACCAACCGGTCATGGCCGCTGTTGTCGATCTGCTGTGAGCTTCGGCGTTCGCGCAATGCCTGCCATTCCAGGCCGCGCCGATGGCTGACGCGCTCGTGCATGCGGCGGCTGGCAAGTTCGGTTATGCGCTGCGCAAGCGCGGCGCTGCCACCGCGCTGCCAGCCGGCGTTGGCGCCGCCGCCGGACCAGCTTCCGGACAGCGACATGTTGAGATTGTCGTAAGCCGGCGTGACGTTGCTGAGATTGCGCAATACGCCGTCGGCGGCCATCACTTCAGCGATGGCATTGGCCAGGTCGCTGGATTCGGAACGTTGCCGGCGCTGGCTGGATTCGCGCTCGCGATCATGGTGGGAGCGTTCGCTGCCTCCCATGTCCAGCAAGCTGCGCTCGCTGACCTCCTGGCGCTCGCGTGGCATGACGTTGACGACATCGGCCAGTTCGCCGGGGGTATAGCCCAGCAGGCGGTGACGCGCGACCTGCAACTGGCCGATGCCCAATGCCTCCCATCGGCCGCTGTCGTTGCCGCCGCGCAGCGCAGGTACCGGCGGTCGCGTGGCGACGAAGTCGGGAAACACGGGACGGGCGCACAGCGCGAAGTTCCGCGCTTCGGCTGTCGCGAGCATGGGCATGGTGGGAATGCCCTCGCACGCAAGGATCATCAGCAGGCCCAGGCGCACGACCGCAACGAGCTGGTCGGCGAGTCCGGCATCGGCAACGTTGCCGTCCAGGGCAATGGCGAACAGGCTCTGCCACAACCGCGGCACCGCTGCCTGCCACTCGTCGCCGGCCAGATAGTCGGCCAGGGTCAGATGCGGCGGCAGGGCAAGCGCATGCTCCAGCCACTGCACCAACTCGATGTCAGGCATGGGCTGCGCCAGTTCCAGCAATTGCCGACGCACCTGCGGCATCGACGCAACCGTCGTGCCCAGTGGCGGCAATGCATCAACGAACTGCGGCTGCTGGCGGAACGATCCGGCTGCCTGGATCTTGGCCGCGGCAGTTTCGGCACCGGCAAGCGACAGGTACAGAGGCCAGGCAGTCGAACCGGACGGCGGCTGGGGGCAGGCCACGAAGTGCAAACCGAGTTCCCCGGCCTGGCGCCGGGTAAGCGGCTGCATCCAGACGAAGGGAAACAGGTCGCCGGCGTCCTGCGGCGCCTGGATCCGGTCTTCACCAGCGGGGGAGGCGGGGAAATCCGGGGATTGCAGCGACCAATCGCCAATGGGCCAGTTGAAGTATTCCTGATCGGTGATCGGCAGGTTGCAGACCAGGGAAACGATGTCGCCATCGCGTTTCAGATGCAAGGTCACATCGATGGACGCGGGCGACTGCCGGGGCAACGCATGGCGGAGAATGAATGTCTGGCGATGGGTGGCGCCGGGCTGCAGGCCGAGCGCGAACACGGCAGCATCCTTTGACGCCAGATCCCGAAGCTGCCCTGCAACCGCCAGGCCGCTGTCCAGAATCCGCCATTCCACCAGCACGTCGAAGCCGGCGCGTGCCTGCCGGCGCCACCTGTGCGGATAGCCGTCGGCCTCCGTTGTCGCCGGGGGAAAGTCGGGCAAGGGGGACATTGCGGCTACCTGCATCGGTCTGGTGGAACCCCCGCCGCATCGGCAGCGGGGGTCAGGGACGGAGTTCAACCCTCGCTGGCGTCCTCGCCATCGCCATCGGCGCTGAATTGCTTCAGTGCGCGCTGGGCTTCGTGCTGCAGGGCCTTTCGGTACTCGGCTTCCTTGTACACATGCCCCTTCAGCGACGGCCCGCCGGTCAACAGCGGAAAGACCAGGGTTTCCTGCTCGGGAGACGACAGCAACAGCGCCTCCAGATCCAGGCCACGGCAGCGCAGAAGCGACAGTTCGGCACGGTAGTTCGCCGGGTGTTCGTCGAGACGGCGCAGCGCCTGATTGAGGCGATGGATCTGCTCGCCACCGGTGAGGCCGGCAACGCGAGCGGCATCGGTCCCACCCGCGGTCAGGGCCAGATCGATCGCACCTGCCACGCCAAGCGGGCCGCGCAGCAGGTAGCGCATGCCGCTGACCGGCGCTTGATCCAGCGGCGTTGCTCCGGCGGCCATCTCCTGCAGCGTCGTTTCGCGGATGTAGTGGGGCAGGCCCGCCTCGATCGACGACAGCGGGTGTTGCTGCAGTTCCTCATGAGCCAGGCCGCGGCCGTGCAGCTCTTCCAGAAAGCGTGCAACCATGGCCCCGCCGTGCGGGATGCTGGGGTTTGAAATGATGTCCATGTGGTCAACTCCTGGCTCAAAGCGTGGTGTTGGTGCGGCGCCAAAAGCCGGCGCTACCGGGGAAGTCGGCCATGCCGATCCAGCCGGTCATGACCCCAGCGGGGTCTTGCACGTACAGGAACGGTGCGCCGCTGACCGCGGCGTAACCGCTGATCACAACGGCATGCCCACCGCCGCCGTGCCAGCCGATCGCCACGACCACAGGTCGCGCCCCGTCGATTTCCTGCTGCACGGCAGCGAACGAGATCGCACTGGCGACGGTAGCTGCCAGGTGGCCGATGCTCTGCAGCGCCTGATGGGTCTTGTAGGGCTTGTTGCATTGGGCGCTACTGCCGGCACTGCAGCAGGTGCTCTGCTTGAAGGCCGCATTGGCCAACTTGCACTGGGTGGTGGCGGACGAAGCGTCGTTGTAGTACTCGGCGATAGACGAAGTTACGGCCGCCCAGCACCATTGCGTCTGCAACTGCGACTGCTGGTTGTAGGCGAGCGGATTGCCGGCGCCTTCGCCGTCGCCGCCCTGGCTTCCCTCAGGCGGGGGAGCTTCGATGGGAAACCATGCCGGAGGGTCGTCGGCAGCTGGATCCTGATCCGGTGGCGGTGACGGCGACAGGCTCGACAGCGGGTCGGCTGTCATCGCGAATCCAACGGTGAGCTTTGCCATCGCGTCGTAGATGACCTGCTGCCCCTGGGCGAGGGTCTTGCGCGAAGTTGCAGCGTCGATTATCTGATATTGCACCGTCCAGGGTGCCATGCGGGCGTTGGTGGGGCGCTGCAAGGAGGACCCGCAGGTGACGCTGATCGGTGGTGGATTAGGTTTTTCCCGGTCGGAAATCCAATAGGTGACGATACCCACTTCCGCCGGAACCCCGGACTCCAGGGTCAGATAGGGAGGATTCATGGAAGACTCCTGCATCAGGTGAGGCGGCGGCCCGCTTGGCCGCCGCGTTTGCGCTTCGGTGCGCCGGCCTGCGGCGGCAGGCCGGGCGGATGGCGTGTCGGTGGCGTTGGGCCTAGCTCAGAGCAAGCGAGAAATAGCCGGATTCGAGCGTAGCCGTATCGGTGATCGCCACCACGGTTGCGTTGGGGTTGGTGGTGACGGCGGTAGCCGTGGTGACCCCGTTGATGACGGCGTAGATCGAGAAGGTGTCGCCGATGGTGACCGTGCGGAGCTGGAAGGCATCGTTGACCACCACCGTCTGCAGCGGGACGCCATCCTTGGTGATGGTGAAGGTCACCGGCCCGATGGTGGTCTTCTGGAACTGCAGCTGATTGGGGTCGGTGCTGGGGAGTTCCACCACGTTGAACTCATAGGTGCCCTGCGAAGGCACCTGCACCACCTGCGCAAGGAAGTTGGTGGGGCCGGCGACATCGATCGGTGCGGAGATGTAGGTGTTTCCGTTGATGACCGTGGTGGCGATGACCTGGTAGGTGTCGTTGGTCGGCACCAGCAACTGCGCGCCGGGCTGGATGCCCGGAATGCGGGCGACGACCTGCTCTCCATTCAGGACCACATACTGCGCAATGAATTGGGTGTTGTTGCCCAGGGTGATGTTGCTCATGGGTTCGTCCTTTGATTGGGATGGAAGATTGGATGGCCGGGATCCGGCGACATGGCGCGACAGGCAAGGAGCGCACAGCGGGAACCGGCGTCATCGACGATACGGCGGCCTGGTCGGGCGCATAAGTATCGTTACCGTATCGTGTTACGTATCGCTATTTCCGGCGGCGCTCACTACGCGAGGGCCGTTCGATACCCCTGCCAGGGAAATCTTTTCCAAGAGCGTGTCGTGGACTTTGGAGACGAGTACGAAGGCCGGTGTCGTGGTGCGATGTCGCGCCCCGGGATTGTCCTGGATGCCCACAGGATCCGCGCCACAGGCCATGCCGCGATTGCGCTTGCGCCGACGACTTCGACGCGCAGAACGGACATGTGCGTCTGCTGTGCGCGGCTGTGGCGCGACCGATGCCCGCTTGCTCGCAGGATTCGATTCGGCGGCTTCGTTCGACGGACAGCGGGTCGGGCGTTTCTGGCCTAGCTCACAACCAGCGTGAAATGGCCTGATTCGAACATGGAGGTGTCGGTGATAGCCACCACCGTGGCATTCGGATCGGTGGTGACGACCGTAGCCGTGGTGATCCCATTGATGACGGCGTAGATCGAGAAGGTGCGGCCGATGGTGATGGTGCGGATCTGGAAGGGATCGTTGACGACTACCGTCTGCAGGGGAATGCCGTCCTGGGTGATGGTGAAGGTCACCGGCCCGATGGTGGTCTTCTGGAACTGCAACTGGTTGGGGTTGGTGCTGGGGAGCTCCACCACGTTGAATTCGTAGGTGCCCTGCGAAGGCACCTGCACCACCTGCGCAAGGAAGTTGGTGGGGCCGGTAACATCGATGGGAGCGGAAATGTAGGTGTTTCCGTTGATGACCGTGGTGGCGATGACCTGGTAGGTGTCGTTGGTCGGCACCAGCAGCTGTGCGCCGGGCTGGATGCCCGGAATGCGGGCGATGACCTGCTCTCCGTTCAGCACCACGTATTGCGCCATGAACGGAGTGTTGTTGCCCAAGGTGATGTTGCTCATGGTTCGTCCTTTGATTGCCATGGAGGATTGGATTGGACAGGTTTGACGATATGAAGCGAGCAGAAAAAGAAAAACGCGCAACGGGAGCCAGTGTCGTGGATGAGGCGACGGCGCGGTTGGTCGCATAAGTATCCTTACCCATGCTTGCATGGAAAATCGCTAAAAAACTCCGATTGCCTCCGCCAAAGTTCTGGCTTGTCGTATACGAATCAGTAGCGCCATTCGGCGAGACTGGCCAGCCCGATGCAGGCAGCAGTTTTCGCTTCTACTTCATCGTCGGCATCACAAACTCGGCTGCATGCGTATCCGGCCAACGTGCGGTGACGGTCTTCAGCCGCGTGTAGAAGCGCACGCCATCGGGGCCATGCACATGCAGCGGACCGAACAACGAGCGCTTCCAGCCGCCGAAGCTGTGGAATGCCATCGGCACCGGTATCGGCACGTTGATGCCGACCATGCCGGCCTGCACGCGATGGGCGAACTCGCGCGCCGCGCCGCCGTCGCGGGTGAACACCGCGGTGCCGTTGCCGTATTCGTGTTCGTTGACCAGCTTCAGCGCGGTCTCGAAATCGGCCACCCGCAGCACACATAGCACCGGGCCGAAGATCTCCTCGCGGTAGATGCGCATATCGGCGGTGACGCGATCGAACAGGCAGCCGCCGAGGAAGAACCCGTCCTGATGCCCCTCCACCGCACAGGCGCGGCCGTCGACGACCAGTTCGGCGCCTTCGCTGATACCCAGATCGACATAGCCGCGCACCTTGTCGCGATGCGCCGCGGTGACCAGCGGCCCCATTTCAGGATCGTCGCAGCCCGGACCGATCTTCAGCGCGGTCACCTTGGGCGCCAGTTTTTCGATCAGCGCATCGGCGGTGGTATCGCCCACGCAGACGGCCACCGAGATGGCCATGCAGCGCTCGCCGGCCGACCCGTAGCCGGCGCCCAGCAATGCCGACACCGCACCGTCGATGTCGGCATCGGGCAGCACCACCATATGGTTCTTGGCCCCGCCCAGCGCCTGCACCCGCTTGCCGGCAGCCGAACCGCGCGCATAGATGTACTCGGCAATCGGCGTGGAGCCGACGAAGCTGACCGCCTGCACGCGCGGTTCGTCCAGCAGCGCATCCACCGCGGCCTTGTCGCCGTGCACCACGTTGAACACGCCGTCGGGCAGGCCCGCCTGCTTCAACAGGTCGGCCAGAAACAGCGAGGCGGAAGGATCGCGCTCGGAAGGTTTCAGAACGAAGGTGTTGCCGCAGGCGATGGCGACCGGGAACATCCACAGCGGCACCATGGCCGGAAAGTTGAACGGGGTGATGCCGGCGGCCACGCCCAATGGCGCGTACTCGCTCCACGAATCGACATCGCGGCCGACATTCATCGAATGCTCGCCCTTGAGCAGGTGTGGAATGCCGCAGGCAAACTCGACCACTTCCAGGCCGCGGGTCACTTCGCCGCGCGCATCCGACAACACCTTGCCGTGTTCGGCGGTGATGACGCGGGCCAGATCGCCAGCGTGGCGCTCCAGCAGTTCCTTGAAACGGAACATCACCCGCGCGCGGTTCAGCGGCGTGGTCTCGGCCCAGGCGGGGAAGGCCGCGGACGCGGCATCGACCGCAAGCCGAACGTCATCGGGCGATGCCAATGGAACCTGCGCGGAAACCTTGCCGGTGGCGGGGTCGAAGACATCGCCGAAGCGGCCGCTGTCACCACTTGTCTTCTGACCATTGATGTAGTGGTGCAGTGGGTGGGGCATGCGATGTCTCTGATGAAAAATCCCTTGTGGGAGTCGTGCCGGCATGCCGGTACGACTCCCACAAGGATAGGTTTGGACTACGCCAGCGCCTCGTGCGCCGGCACGTAGGCATAGCCAAGATCGGTGGCAACCGCCTGATAGGTGATCTTGCCGGCGTGCACGTTCAAGCCGTTGCGCAGATGCTCGTCGTCCAGCAGCGCCTGCCGCGCGCCCTTGTTGGCCAGTTGCAGCGCGTAGGGCAGGGTGGCGTTGGTCAGCGCAAAGGTGGAAGTGCGGGCCACGCCGCCGGGCATGTTGGCCACGCAGTAGTGGATGATGCCGTCCACCTCATAGGTCGGGTTCTGGTGGGTGGTGGCCCTGCTGGTTTCGAAGCAGCCGCCCTGGTCGATGGCCACGTCCACCAGCACCGAGCCCGGGCGCATCAACGACAACTGTTCGCGCGCGATCAGCTTGGGCGCGGCGGCGCCGGGAATCAGCACCGCGCCAATCACCAGGTCGGTATAAGGCAGCCGCTCTTCGATGGCGTCGCGGGTGGAATAGATGGTGGTCAGGCGGTCGCCATAGACCTCATCCAGATACTTCAGCCGGTCCAGCGAGCGGTCCAGGATGGTGACGTGCGCGTTCATGCCCATCGCCATGCGCGCGGCATTGATGCCGACCACACCGCCGCCGATCACCATCACTTCGGCCGGTTTCACCCCCGGCACGCCGCCCAGCAGGATGCCGGAACCGCCCTGGGCTTTTTCCAGTGCATGCGCGCCGGCCTGGATCGACATGCGTCCGGCCACTTCGGACATCGGCGCCAGCAGCGGCAGGCCGCCCTTGCGGTCGGTGACGGTTTCGTAGGCGATGCAGGTGGCGCCGGAGGCAACCAGCGCCTTGGTCTGCTCGGGGTCGGGCGCCAGGTGCAGGTAGGTGTAGAGCACCTGGCCCGGCCGCAGCATCGCGCATTCGACCGGCTGCGGCTCCTTGACCTTGATGATCATGTCGGCGCGGGCAAAGATCTCGTCCGGAGTGTCGACGATTTCCGCACCGGCCTTGACGTATTGGTCGTCGGTCAGGCCGATGGACTTGCCGCCGTCGCGCTGCACGATGACCTGGTGGCCGAGTGCGCCGAGTTCGCGCGCACCGGCCGGGGTCAGGCCGATGCGGTATTCGTGGTTCTTTATTTCCTTGGGGACGCCTATCAGCATGGGAACTCTCCAGTAGCAAGTCCGGTAACAAGTCGTTGGGGCTCGCGCGTGGGGAGCGCTGGGGCCGGTGCGCGGCGATCTTACGCGCTGGCGCGCAACGCGTCCGCCAGGGCCTCGAAGATGCGGTCGATATGCTTTTTCTCGGCGATCAGCGGCGGCGACAGCGCAATCACGTCGCCGGTCACCCGGGTCAGCAGGCCGCCATGATGGAAGGCATGGACGAAGGCATCGTAGGCGCGGGCGCCGGGCGCACCGGGGCGCGGCGCCAGTTCTATCGCGCCGATCAGCCCGTAGTTGCGGATGTCGATGACGTTGGGCAGGCCGCGCAGCGAATGGATGCCGGATTGCCAGTAGCCTTCCAGGTCGCGCGCGCGCTGGAACAGGTTTTCCTCGGCATAGGTGTCCAGCGTGGCCAGCGCCGCCGCGCAGGCCATCGGGTGGCCGGAATAGGTGTAGCCATGGAACAGATCGATGGCATTGTCCGGGCCTTGCATGAAGGCATCGTGGATGGCGTCGGACAGGAATACCGCACCCATCGGGATGCAGCCGTTGGTGATGCCCTTGGCGGCGGTGATGATGTCCGGCGTGACCCCGAAACGCTGCGCGCCGAAGGCATCGCCGATGCGGCCGAAGCCGGTGATGACCTCGTCGAAGATCAGCACGATGCCGTATTTGTCGCAGATCTCGCGGATGCGCTGCAGGTAGCCCTGCGGCGGGATCACCACGCCGGCCGAACCGGAAATCGGTTCGATGATGACCGCGGCGATGGTGGAGGCGTCGTGCAGCGCGACCATCCGTTCCAGATCCTCGGCCAGCTCGATGCCGTATTCGGGCAGGCCCTTGGAGAAGGCATTGCGGCCGATGTCCAGCGTATGCCGCAGATGATCGACGCCGGGCAGGCCGGGACCGAACCACTTGCGGTTGTTGGGCAGCCCGCCCACGGAAATGCCGCCGAAACCGACGCCGTGGTAGCCCTTCTCGCGGCCGATCAAGCGGGTGCGCTGGCCCTCGCCGCGGGCGCGGTGATAGGCGATGGCGATCTTCAGCGCACTGTCGACCGATTCGGAACCGGAGTTGGTGAAGAACACATGGTTCAGATTGCCCGGAGTCAGTTCGGCCAGCCGCTCGGCCAGCACGAACGGCAGCGGCGAACTCATCTGGAAGTTGGGCGCGAAGTCCAGCGTTTCGATCTGTTTCCTGACCGCCTCGACGATGCGCGGCCGTGCGTGGCCGGCGTTGCAGCACCATAGCCCGGCGGTGGCGTCGAGGATCTCGCGCCCCTCCACATCCTTGTAGTACATGCCCGAGGCGCTGGCCAGCAGCCGCGGCGCGGCCTTGAATTGCCGGTTGGCGCTGAACGGCATCCAGAACGCATCCAGCGAGGTCGGCGCCTGCGTGGCCAACTGGCCATAGTGGTCGGCCAGGGCGCGATGGGAAGACAGGTCGTCGGCGCTCATGGGCGGCTCCGGAGGGGCGGTCAGAGGATGTTGGCGCAGCTTAGCGCGTTGAAAAAACTTTACAACTGCCATTGGCAAGCGGCCCGATTGGCGCATGCGTCCGCCGCGCAAGCCGGCTTGGCAGGCGCCGATGGCGGCGGTACCGGCAAATTGACCCGGCGCCATGGGAGTGTAAAGTATCCCGCAACACCGCTAACCCACGGCAAAGGTGGCAATGGACATCGGCGCGCGCCTGCAACTGGTCCGCAAATCCAAGGATCTCAGCCAGCGCGAGCTGGCCAAGCGGGTGGGCGTGACCAACAGCACCATCTCGCTGATCGAACAGAACAAGGTCAGTCCGTCGGTCAGCTCGCTGAAGAAGGTGCTGGACGGGATTCCGATCTCGCTGGCCGATTTCTTTACCCTGGAACTGGAAACCGGTTCTCCGGATATCCCGTTCTACACCGGCGACGAACTGCCGGATGTGGGCAGCAACGGCATCCACTATTTCCTGGTCGGCCAACACCGTCCGCAAAGGCAGATGTGCATCCTGCGCGAGGTGATGCCGCCGGGCACCGATACCGGCGAGAGCATGCTGGCGCACGACGGCGAGGAAGGCGGCGTGGTGATTGCCGGTCAAGTCGAAGTGACCGTCGGCGATCAGGTACGCGTGCTGCAGGCTGGCGAGGCCTACTATTTCGAGAGTCGGGTGCCGCACCGCTTCCGCAATGTCGGCCAGGTGGATGCGGTGATTGTCAGCGCCAATACGCCGGCGACGTTTTGATGCTGGGTTTCCTTCTCCCTTTGGAATAAGAGCCTGCCCTGCACTTGATACGGGCTGGCGCGAAGCGCCGGATGAGGGAAGAGAAATGACTTGTCCGGGAAGCTCGGCATACCTGCAAGATCGTTCCCTCATCCGCCCGTTGGGCACCTTCTCCCGCGAGGAGAAGGGAACAGCTAGAGGTTTTTCATGAACGCTCCGAATACCTTCGATAGTTGGCTGGCACTGGCGGACAGCCTGACCATCCGCACCCAGGCCTTCATCGACGGCAAGTATGTCGATGCCGTCTCGGGCAGGACCTTCGACTGCATCAGTCCCATCGACGGTCGTTCGCTGGGCGCGGTCGCCGAAGGCGCCGAGGAGGACATCAATCGCGCGGTGGCCGCCGCGCGGCGCAGCTTCGAATCCGGCGCTTGGTCGCAGGCCAAGCCGGGCTACCGCAAGAAGGTATTGCTGAAGTTCGCGCAGCTGATCGAAAAACACGGCGACGAACTGGCGCTGTTGGAATCGCTGGACATGGGCAAGCCGGTCAGCGATGCCCGCAGCGTGGATATCGCCGCGACGATCCGCTGCATGAGCTGGACCGGCGAAGCGCTGGACAAGGTCTATGGCGAAGTGGCGCCGACCGGCCCGGGCGAACTGGGCCTGGTCACCCGCGAACCGCTGGGCGTGATCGGTGCCATCGTTCCATGGAATTTTCCGCTGCTGATGGCGGCCTGGAAGCTGGCCCCGGCGCTGGCGATGGGCAATTCGGTGGTGCTGAAGCCTTCGGAGAAATCGCCGCTGTCGGCGATCCGGCTGGCCGGGATCGCGATGGAAGCCGGCATCCCCGCCGGCGTGTTCAACGTGGTGCCGGGCTTCGGCAAGCAGGCGGGCGAACCGCTGGCGCTGCATATGGACGTGGATGGACTGGTGTTCACCGGTTCCACCGCGGTCGGCAAGCGGCTGCTGCAATGCGCAGGCCTGTCGAACATGAAGCGGGCGTACATGGAATGCGGCGGCAAGAGTCCCAACATCGTCTTCGCCGACGCGCACGACCTGGATGCGGCCGCCAGGGCCGCGGCCAGCGGCATCTTCTACAACCAGGGCGAAGTCTGCACCGCGGCGTCGCGGCTGCTGGTGGAACGTTCGATCAAGGAGGAGTTCGTCGCCCGCGTGGTCGAGGCCGGCCGGGTGATGCAGCCGCGCCATCCGCTGGAGCCGGGCGCGCCGATGGGCGCGATGGTCGACGAGTCGCAGACCGGTCGGGTGCTGGGCTATATCGACAAGGGCGTGGCCGAAGGCGCGCGATTGGTGCTGGGCGGCAAGCGCGCCAGTGTGGTGGAAGGCGGCTGCTATATCGAACCGACCGTGTTCGACGAGGTCGCACACCAGCACACCATCGCCCGCGAGGAGATCTTCGGCCCGGTGCTGTCGGTGATCGCCTTCGATACCGAGGAGCAGGCGCTGCGGATGGCGAACGACAGCGAATACGGGCTGGCCGCCGGCGTGTGGACCGGCGACATCAGCCGCGCGCATCGCGTCGCGCGCAAGCTGCGCGCCGGCAGCGTCTGGGTCAACTACTGGGACGGCGGCGACATGACCGCGCCGTTCGGCGGCTACAAGCAGTCCGGCAACGGTCGCGACAAGTCGTTGCACGCCTTCGACAAGTACACCGAAATGAAGGCCACCTGGATCAACCTGGACGGTTGAGCCTCAGCCGCGCGCGGATACCGGTAGCGGCGGCGCGGATTCGCCGGCGCAGGCCAGCGCCAGCGGACGTCCGGTTGGCGCCGTCGCCTGGCCGTCGCTGTTGACCCGGTTGCGCCCGCCGGCTTTGGCCAGGTACAGCCGGCGGTCGGCCTCGCCGAGCAGCCGGCTCAGGGACGCGCCGGCGTCGTCGCTGCGGTAGACGCCGATGCTGACGGTCATCTGCAGCGTAACCTGGCTGCCGGGGATTTCCACCCGCAGTTCCTGCACCGCCCGGCGCAGGCGTTCGAAGTAGTCGCTGGCGGCCGATTCGCTCAGTCCCGGCACCAGCAGGCAGAATTCCTCGCCGCCGAAGCGCGCCGCCAGATGGTCCTCCTCCACATGGCGGGAAATCACCCCGGCCAGCGCACGCAAGGCATGGTCGCCGGCTTCGTGGCCCCAGGTGTCGTTGATGCGCTTGAAGTGGTCGATATCGATCAGCGCCGCGGTCACCGCGGCGCCCTGCTGCATGGCCGGCAGCAGTTCCTCGCTTTGCTGCAGGAAACAGCGCCGGTTGGGCAGGCCGGTCAGGAAGTCGCGGGTCGCCAGGTCCTGCAGCGTGCCGATCAGTTCCAGTTGGTCGATGTTCTGCGACACCCGGCAGAAGAACTCCTCGCGCGAGAATGGCTTGTGCAGGAAATCGTTGGCGCCGCTCTTGAGGAACTGCGGAATCAGCGAGGCATTCTGGGTGCCGGAAAGCCCGATGATGGCCAGGTGGTCGCGCGCATGGCGCGTGCGCAGGCGGCGGGTGAATTCGACCCCCTTCATGCCGGGCATTTCCTGGTCCACCACCGCCAGCCGGATGGCCGGGTCGGCTTCCAGCGCGGCCAGCCCGGCTTCGCCGTCGGCGGCCTCAACCACGCGGAACCCCCACATGCCCAGCAGGGCCGCCGCATGCGTGCGTGCCGAACGCGAATCGTCCACCACCAGCGCGGCGATGCGGCGGTTGCGTTCGAGCCGCTGCACCAGCCAGACCAGGTAGTCGATGCTGCCCGGGGTGCTTTTCAGCACGTAGTCGACGATGTGCCGGCGCAGCACCTGCTGCCTCAACGCCTCGTCGTAGACGCCGCTGACCACGACGGTCGGCAGCCCACGTGCGAGGAAGAAATCGAGCACGCCATCGCGGTCGGCATCGGCCAGCACCAGGCAGGTCAGCGCCATGAACCAGTCGTCGCGGGCCTGCAGCAGCTCGCGCGCTTCGGCCAGCGTTGCGGCAACGGTGACCGGCAGGCCCAGCTTTTCCCGGATGGCGCCGGCCACCAGTTGCGTGTACGCGCGCGAGTTCTCCACCAGCAGGACGCGCTGGGGGAGCGGTTCGCCGCCGCCGATTGGCGCGGACGGAGCGCGGAACATGGACTGCATCGGATTTACCGTTGGTCCCTGCATCCGGCATCGGGGCAGGGTTCACCCAGCTTCTATCGGCAGGCCGGGCCGGGACTTGAGCCGGACCGCCGGTTTGCCGTTGCCGCGGCTCAACCGAAGAAGCGCTTCAGCGAACGGCTCAGCCAGCCGCCTTGCTGGTGTTCGCGCGCAAACTGGTTCAAGTGCCGTTTGACCGCTTCCGAGTAGGCCTTGTCGTCGCTGCGGATATGGTTGAACAGCCAGCGCGACAGCATGTTCTTCAGCTCGTCGGTGACGTCCTCGCCGGCCTGGAAGCGCATCCGGTACTCGCCCACGCGCTTGCTGAAGATTTCGTGCACGCGCTTGTGCGCATGGCAGAAGGTGTAGCCGGCATCCTCCATCAGCGCTTCCTCGAAGGCGAAATGCGACAGCGTGTAATCCACCAGTTCGTCGATGACTTCGCCGACGACGGCGCGTTCGCTGCCGTGATGGCTCGCATGCAGGTGGTTGATCATTTCGACGATGCGCTGGTGCTGGTGATCGATGACTTCGATGCCAGTGTTCAGATCGTCCTGCCAAATCAGTAGTGCCATGGCGCCGGTTTCCGTGTTCGGATGGCGCATGGTGGGCAATGGCGCTGCAGCCGGCATTGATCGCAATCAATGCCCGGCCTGGGGCCGACGCGGCGTCACTCAGGTGAGCCGCCGCCGCTCACCACAGCGCGTCGCGCAGCTTGTACCAGGCCATGGCCGCCACCAGCAACGGCGTGCGCAAGGCGCGGCCGCCGGGGAACGGCCGGTGCGGGATGCGGCCGAACAGGTCGAAGCGTTCGGCCTGACCGCGTACCGCCTCGGCGATCAGCTTGCCGGCCAGGCCGGTAGCGGCCACGCCGTGGCCGCTGAAACCCTGGGCGAAGTAGACATTGGGCGCCAGCCGGCCCCAGTGCGGCGCGCGATTGAGCGAGATGTCGACATAGCCGCCCCAGACGTACTCGATGCCCACATCGTGAAGTTGCGGAAATACCCGGCGCATCCGCCGCGCCATCGTTCCGCGCAGGTTGGGCGGCGGCAGCGTCGAATAGCTGGCGCGGCCGCCGAACAGCAGCCGGTGATCGCGGCTGAGGCGGAAGTAGTCCAGCGCCCAGTTCACATCGGCCACCGCCATGTCGTTGCGGATCAGGCCGCGCGCGCGTTGCTCGCCCAGCGGCACGGTGGCGCCTATGTAGGTGCCCACCGGCATGATGCGCGACTCCAGTTCCGGCGCAATACCGCGCAGCCAGGCATTGCCGGCCAGCACCGCGAAGTCGCAACGGACTTCGCCCTGCGGGGTCTTGAAGGTCGGGGTTTTCCCGCGGACCAGCTGGACGGCCGGGGAGCGTTCGAAGATGCGTACGCCGGCCGCCAACGCCGCGCGCGCCAGCCCGAACGCGTATTCCAGCGGGTGCAGATGGCCGCTGTGCGGGTCGAAGACCGCACCCAGATAGCGGTCGCTGGCCAACTGGCTCCGCAGGCGTTCGCGGTCCCACCATTCCATCGGATAGTCGTAGCGCTCGGCCATATGCGCCTGCCAGGCGCGCAGCTGGTGCACCTGGCGCGGCTTCAGCGGCACGCTGGCATGGCCGTCGCGCCAGTCGCAGGCGATGCCATGCTTGCGGATGCGCGCATGCAACAGCGCCATGCCTTCCTGCGAGAGTTCGAACAGCTTGCGCGCATCGTCGGCGCCGACCAGGCCTTCCAGCGCGTCCTGCTCGCAACCGAATCCGACGATGGCCTGGCCGCCGTTGCGCCCGGACGCCCCCCAGCCGATGCGTTCGGCTTCCAGCACGATTACCCGGTAGCCGGCCTCGGCCAGTTCCAGCGCCGCCGACAGGCCGGTATAGCCGGCGCCCAGGATGCAGACATCGGCCTCGAGCCGGCCTTGCAGTATCGGTTGCTCCGGCAGCGGTGTTGCGCTGGCGGCGTACCAGGAGGGCGGATAGGAAGCAGTCATTGCCCGGAATGTCGCGAGGATCTTAAAGTTTGCTCTCTCCGTTGCGCAGCGGGGAAGAGGTAACGATCAACGTTCGCCCTCCCTTGCGCAGCAGGGAAGGATTAGCGATCAACGTTTGCCCTCTCCTTTGCCCAGCAGGGGAGGGTTGGGGAGGGGTAGGCTTTTGACTTTCGCGTGTGGTGTGCAGCATGCGGCGAAAAGCACCCCTCCCCAACCATCCCCTTCGCTGCCCGAAAGGGAGGGGGCCAAGCAGGCCGAGCGCATTCGCGGCCGGGTGATCGCCAAGGTGTTTGCTACAGCGCAAGCGGATGTCTACCTTCATGGGCCGCGAAGCCATCAGAGTTTGCCCCCTCCCTTGCGTAGCAGGGGAGGGTTGGGGAGGGGTAGGCTTTTGATTTTCGCGTTCCGCCTGCGGCATGCGGCGAAAAGCACCCCTCCCCAACCCTCCCCTTCGCTGTGCGAAAGGGAGGGGGCGGACCAAGCTGGCTGACGGATTCGCAATCTACCGTCCAGGCGCACATCACACCGCCCGCAAATACCACTCGTATTCCAGGTCGGTGACCTGGGTGTAGAAGGTATGCATTTCCTTGAGCTTCTGCTGGCCGTAGATGTGGCGGAACGATGGACCGAACTGCGCGGCGATGAAGTCGCTGGCCAGGAAATCGTCGATGGCCTGGCGCCAGTACGGCGTGCGCACCTGGGTCTGTTCGTAGGCGTTGCCGACCACCGGCGGACCGGGGTCGAAACCTTTTTCCATCCCATCCAGCATGCCGGCCAGCACCGCCGCGGCGACCAGGTAGATATTGGCGTCGGCGCCGGCGATGCGGTGCTCGATGCGGGTATTGCGCTGGTCGCTGTGCGGGATGCGCATGGCCACGGTACGGTTGTTGTAGCCCCAGCAGTCGTTGAGCGGCACGAAGGCATTGGGCACGAAGCGGCGGTAGCTGTTGGCATGCGGGGCGAACAGCAGCAGGCAATCGCGCGCGCTGCGCTGCAGGCCGCCAATGGCGTGTTTGAGCGCATCGGCCGGCGCCTCGGGCGGCGAGGCGAAGATGTTGCGCCCTTCCGGGTCCAGCACGCTGACATGGATGTGCATGCCGTTGCCGGCCTGTTCGGCCAGCGGCTTGGCCATGAAACTGGCCTGCGCGCCCTGCTGCTGCGCTACCGCCTTGATCGCGCGTTTCAGGTAGACCGCATCGTCGCAGGCGGCCAGCGCATCGTCGCGATGCTTGAGGTTGATTTCGAACTGGCCCGGGGCGTATTCGGCCACCGCGGTATCGGCCGGGATGGCCTGCGCGCGGCAGGCGGCGGCCACCGCGTCGGTGAAGCCGCGGTAGTCGTTGAGGTCTTCCATGTAATAGACCTGGGTGCTGCGGTTGCGCCGGCCGGTGACCGGATTGAGCGCGGCGTGCGGCCTGCCATGGGCATCGGCACGCTGATCGAACAGGTAGAACTCCAGTTCCACCGCCACTACCGGCGTCAGGCCACGGGCGGCATAGCGGGCCAGCACCCGTCGCAGCACTTCGCGCGGGTTGGCTTCGAACATGCCGCCCGCGCTGTCTTCCATCGCCAGCAGCAATTGCGCCATCGGCCGCGGCGCCCACGGCACCGGGCGCAGCGTGCCGGGCACCGGCCGGCAGATACGGTCCTCGTCGCCGATGTCGTAGCCCAGCCCGGTTTCCTCGACGGTATTGCCGGTGATGTCGGTGGCGATCAGCGACATCGGCAGGCATACGCCGTCGCGGTAGACCTTCTCCAGCGCGTCGCGGCTGACCCGCTTGCCGCGCAGCAGGCCGTTCATGTCCGGCAGCAGCAGGTCGATCGATTCGCAGCCATCGATGCCCCGCAGCGTCTCGGCGTCGGCGCCGGCAAGCGGGTTTACGGCGGTGGCAGCGGGGGTCGGAAGGTCGGGCATGGTGGCGTCACCGGCAGTTCGCAGCAGCTTAGCAGAGACCGGCCGGCGTCAAGAATACTCAACGTGTCGGCCGCGCAACCTGGGGTAGGGATGCCAGAATGGGTGACTGGACGCACCATTCTGGCGCCTTGTCCGGCCCGGAACGGTCGCGTGTTGTAAAAATAAAACGGCCGGGTTAAGTTGCCGCAACGCCACTTCGAGCGTTTCGCATGGTCAGCCAGCCGCGGGTCGGTCTGCCTACCGACCACAAGCAAATCGGCGCGCACCCGTTCCTGGCGGTGGGGGAAAAGTATGTGCGCGCCGTGGTCGACGGGGCCGATGCCTTGCCGCTGCTGCTGCCGACGCTGGAGCCTGTGCTGCCGCTGCGGCAGATGCTGGACGCCGTTGATGGCCTGCTGCTGACCGGGTCGGTCAGCAACATCGAACCGCACCGCTACAGCGACGAGTCCAGTTATGAAGGCAATCTGCTGGACCCGCGTCGCGACGCCACCAGCCTGGCGCTGATTCCGCTGGCGGTGGAACTGGGCGTGCCGTTGCTGGCGATCTGCCGCGGCTTCCAGGAGGTCAACGTGGCCTTCGGCGGCAGCCTGTACCAGAAGGTGCACGAGCAACCGGGCCTGATGGACCACCGCGAGAATCCGGACGACCCGCTGGAAAAGCAGTACGGACCCGCACACCCGGTCACGCTGGAACCCGGCGGCGTGCTGGCCGGCATTGCCGGCAACCGCGAGGCGATGGTCAACTCGCTGCACGGGCAGGGAGTAGCGCGGTTGGGCGATGGCCTGATCACGGAGGCGCGCGCGCCGGACGGCCTGATTGAGGCGTTCCGCCACGATGGTCCGGCGTTCGCCGTCGGTGTGCAGTGGCACCCGGAATGGCGGGTGACCGAGAACCCTTTCTACCTGGGCCTGTTCCGGGCCTTCGGCGACGCCTGCCGCGCGCGCGCCGCGCAACGCATCCGGTGAGACGATGGAACAGATCAAAGCAACGCGAAA
Source organism: Pseudoxanthomonas wuyuanensis (assembly GCF_900215535.1). Taxonomy (GTDB): domain Bacteria; phylum Pseudomonadota; class Gammaproteobacteria; order Xanthomonadales; family Xanthomonadaceae; genus Pseudoxanthomonas_A; species Pseudoxanthomonas_A wuyuanensis. The sequence goes on from NZ_OCND01000015.1 coordinate 36,796, forward strand.
ACGCAGGGCCGCGCCGGATCAACCCGAGAGCGCACTGCGCCGCTGGTTGAAGGACCGCCGCATCACCGAAGTCGAGTGCCTGGTGCCGGACATTACCGGCAACGCGCGCGGCAAGATCATCCCCGCCGACAAGTTCAGCCACGACTATGGCACCCGCCTGCCCGAGGGCATCTTCGCCACCACCGTCACCGGCGACTACCCGGACGACTACTACGAACTGACCTCGCCGTCGGATTCGGACATGTTCCTGCGCCCGGACGCCGACACCGTACGGATGGTGCCGTGGGCGGCGGACCCGACCGCACAGGTGATCCACGACTGCTACACCAAGGACGGCAAACCGCACGATCTGGCGCCGCGCAACGTGCTGCGGCGGGTGCTGGACGCCTATGCCGAAGAAGGCCTGCGGCCTGTGGTGGCGCCGGAGCTGGAATTCTTCCTGGTGCAGAAGAACACCGACCCGGATTTTCCGCTGCTGCCGCCGGCCGGCCGCTCCGGGCGCCCGGAAACCGCGCGCCAGTCGTATTCGATCGACGCGGTCAACGAATTCGATCCCATCCTGGACCTGATGTACGACTACTGCGATGCGATGGAACTGGACGTGGACACGCTGATCCACGAATCCGGTGCGGCGCAGCTGGAGGTCAACTTCACTCATTCCGACCCGCTGTCGCGCGCCGATCAGGTATTCCTGTTCAAGCGCACGATGCGCGAGGCGGCGATGCGCCATGGCATCTACGCCACCTTCCTGGCCAAGCCGATGGAAAACGAGCCCGGCAGCGCCATGCACATCCACCAGAGCGTGCTGGACGCCAAGGGGCGCAACATCTTCGCCGGCAAGTCGCATACGCAGCAGAGCGTCCGTTTCGGGCACTACCTGGCCGGTCTGCAGAAATACGTGCCGATGGCGATGGCGTTCTTCGCCCCCAACGTCAATTCCTACCGCCGGCTGGCACTGGGGCAGGTGGCGCCGATCAATGTGCAATGGGGCTACGATAACCGCACCTGCGGCCTGCGCGTGCCGATGGATACGCTGGAAAACACCCGCGTGGAAAGCCGTTTCGCCGGTTCCGATGCCAATCCCTATCTTGCGCTGGCCGCTACGCTGGCCTGCGGATTGCTGGGCATGCGCGAGAAGCTGAAGCCCACCAAGCCGCTGGCCAGCAGCGCGCAGGATGTGGGTTTCGAGCTGCCGCGCTCGCTGGGCGAGGCGCTGGACGAGCTGGAGGGCTGCGATCCGCTGCGCGAACTGCTGGGGCCGCGTTTCGTACGCGCCTACGTGTCGGTCAAGCGCAAGGAGTACGAAACCTTCTTCCGGGTGATCAGTTCGTGGGAGCGGGAATTCTTGTTGTTGAATGTTTGATGTCGCTTTCGCTGTTGCCTTTGTAGGAGCGACGTAAGTCGCGATGGATCGCCAGTAGAGCTTCATCGCGACTTACGTCGCTCCTACGGGATTTTTTTGGAGCCACCATGGATCATCTCGACACCCGCACCCTGCAGCAGCTCGATGCCGCCCACCACCTGCATCCGTTCAACGACAACGCCGCGCTGGCCAAACGCGGCACCCGCATCCTGACCCGCGGCGAGGGCTGCTATGTCTGGGATGCCGAAGGCAACCAGCTGCTCGATGCCTTCGCCGGACTGTGGTGCGTCAACATAGGCTACGGCCGCAAGGAGCTGGGCGAGGCGGCGTCGAAACAGATGACCCAGCTGGCCTATTACAACAGCTTCTTCCAGTGCACCACCGAGCCGACCATCCAACTGGCGGCCAAGCTGGCCGAACTGACCCCGGGCGATCTGAATCACGCCTTCTTCACCAATTCCGGCTCCGAGGCCAACGACACCATCCTGCGGCTGGTGCGGCATTTCTGGGCGGTGCAGGACCAGCCGCAGAAGAACATCTTCATCGGCCGCCATGACGGCTACCACGGCACCACCATGGCCGGCGCCAGCCTGGGCGGCATGAAGGGCATGCACAAGCAGGGCGGGTTGCCGATTCCGGACATCCACCATATCGATCCGCCATTCTGGTTCATCGACGGCGGCGAGCTGTCCGAAGACGAATACGGCCTGCTCGCGGCCCGGCGGCTGGAAGACAAGATCCTGGAACTCGGTCCGGAGCGGGTGGCCGCCTTCATCGGCGAACCGATCATGGGCGCCATCGGCGTGTATATCCCGCCAAGGACTTATTGGCCGGAAATCGAGCGCATCTGCCGCAAGTACGACGTCCTGCTGGTCGCCGACGAGGTCATCTGCGGTTTCGGCCGCACCGGCGAGTGGTTCGGCTCGCAGTATTTCGGCTTCCAGCCCGACGTGATGACCATCGCCAAGGGCATCACCTCCGGCTATATCCCGCTGGGCGCGGCCATGTTCAACGACCGCGTTGCCGGCGTGCTGAAAGAGCAGGGCGGCGAACTGGCCCATGGTTGCACCTATTCGGGGCATCCGGTCTGCGCGGCGGTGGCGCTGGAGAACATCCGTATCCTGCAGGACGAGCGCATCATCGAAACCTGCAAGGCGCAGACCGCGCCCTACCTGGCCCAGCGCTGGGCCGAACTGGGCGAGCACCGCCTGGTTGGGCAGGCGCGCATCGCCGGCATGGTCGGTGCGCTGGAACTGGTGCCGGACAAGCGCAAGCGGGCGTTCTTCCCCGAGCGCGGTTCGGTTGGCGGGGTCTGCCGCGATAACGCACTCAAACAGGGATTGATCCTGCGCGCCACCTGGGATGCGATGCTGCTGTCGCCGCCGCTGATCATCACCCGCGCGCAGATCGACGAGTTGTTCGAAAAAGCCTGGAAGGCGCTGGAAGCGACCGCCGCGGACTTGGGAATCTAGGCCGTGGCAAGGCTTGGGCCGGGCGCCCAACAGCAGCATACGCGGGCGTATTATGGGGCGGCGCGTCTTTGCCTAGCTGCCGCCGGAGCGGAATGCCAGGCTGGACTCCCGATGGCCACCGGACCGCTGGCGGCAGCGGCCCGGCAATCCTGGAGTTGCGGCCAACGGAATCAATCGCGGCTGGCGCCGGCCGCGACGGGCCCCCGCCCGCAATCGGGAAGCCGGGCATCGCGCCCACCCGCGACGCGCCTTCACCATCCTGCCCTGTAGTCAACCGGAGATACTGATGAAACTGCGAGCCCTAGCGACAGCCATAGCCCTGTGTAGCCTCGTTGCGTGCGGAGACAGGGACGGCGCCGGCGGCGATGCCGCTGCCGAGGCGAAGAAGGTCAACGTCTACAACTGGTCAGATTACATCGCCGACGACACGATTCCCAATTTCGAGCAGGCGACCGGCATCAAGGTCACCTACGACGTGTTCGACAGCAACGAAGTGCTGGAAACCAAGCTGCTGGCCGGTTCCAGCCAGTACGACGTGGTGGTGCCGACGATGAACTTCCTGGGCCGGCAGATCCAGGCGGGGGTGTTCCTGCCGCTGGACAAGACCAAGATCCCCAACTTCGCCAATCTTGACCCGGCCATCATGCAGCGGCTGGAGAACCAGGACCCGGGCAACCAGTACGCGGTTCCCTACATGTGGGGCACCACCGGCATCGGCTACAACATCGACAAGGTCAAGGCCGCATTCGGCAACACCGACATCGCCAACAGCCTGGATATCGTGTTCAAGCCGGAAAACGTCTCCAAGCTCAAGGGCTGCGGCGTAACCCTGCTCGACACGCCGTCGGAACTGATTCCGATTGCGCTGAACTACCTGGGCGAAGACCCCAACAGCACCGATGCCGCGGTCATCGACAAGGCCGCCGCGCTGCTGAAATCGATCCGTCCGTACGTCACCAATTTCCATTCCTCGCAGTACATCGACGCGTTGGCCAATGGCGACACCTGCCTGGTGGTGGGCTGGTCCGGCGACATCATCCAGGCGCGCGACCGTGCGGCCGAGGCCGGCAACGGCGTCAACATCGCCTACGCCATTCCCAAGGAAGGCGCGCCGCAATGGTTCGACATGCTGGCCATTCCCAAGGACGCCAAGAACGTCGACAGCGCCTATGCCTTCATCAATTACCTGCTGGACCCGCAGGTCATGGCCAACAATTCCAACTTCATCAGCTTCCCCAACGCGGTGCCCAAGTCCAAGGAGCTGATGGAGAAGGAAATCGTCGACGATCCGACCATCTACCCGCCGCCGGAAGTCGAAGCCAAGCTGTTCACCTTCGCGATCATTCCGCCGGAAGTCGACCGCCAGTACACCCGCATCTGGACCGAGCTGAAGACCGGCAAGTGAGATAGGCGGTAAAGAGCGAAGCCGCGCCCCGGCGCTGCAACGGGCCAGGAAAGAAGGGGTTCCCTTTGCAGGCGGCACCGCCGCCGGCTTCACGCTTCGCAGCCCGCAGGGCGGGCGGCTTCACCATCTGGGGAACGCTATGGCGGTGGAACATGGCAATGGCGGCAGGGAACCGGCATACGGCGGTTCCGGTACGGAGGACTACCTGCGCATCGTCGATGTGCGCAAGGAATTCGATGGCTTCGTCGCCGTCGACGATACCAACCTGAGCATCCGCAAAGGCGAGATCTTCGCGCTGCTGGGCGGCTCCGGCTGCGGCAAGTCGACCCTGTTGCGCTGCCTGGGCGGTTTCGAAAAACCCACCGCCGGCAAGATTTACCTGGACGGGCAGGTCATGAACGATCTGCCGCCGTACGAGCGTCCGATCAACATGATGTTCCAGTCCTATGCGCTGTTTCCGCACATGACGGTGGAACAGAACATCGCCTTTGGCCTGAAGCAGGATGGCCTGGCCAAGGACGCCATCCGCAGGCGGGTGGAAGAGATGTTGGCGCTGGTGCAACTGGGCAAGCTGGCCAAGCGCAAACCGCACCAGCTTTCCGGCGGCCAGCAACAGCGCGTGGCGCTGGCGCGTTCGCTGGCCAAGGGGCCCAAGCTGCTGTTGCTGGACGAACCGATGGGCGCGCTGGACAAGAAGCTGCGCTCGCAGATGCAGTTGGAACTGGTCGGCATCATCGAAAAATCCGGCGTGACCTGCGTGATGGTCACCCATGACCAGGAAGAAGCGATGACGATGGCCACCCGCATCGCGCTGATGGACCAGGGCTGGATCCGCCAGGTCGGCACGCCCGACGAAATCTACGAGCAACCCACCAGCCGCTTCGCCGCCGAGTTCATCGGTTCGGTCAACCTGATCGACGGCGTCATCGAAGACGACGAGGCCGACTACGTGACCATCCGCTCGCCGCTGTTGCCGGCGCCCATCCACATCGGCCACGGCATTTCCGGCTTCGAAGGCCAGCAGGTGTCGTTTGCGGTGCGCCCGGAAAAAGTCGGCATCGGCAAGGCCGAACCGGAGCAGCCCAACAACAAGGCCCAGGGCATCATCGAGGATATCGCCTATTTCGGCAGCCATTCGGTCTATCACGTACGCCTGCCCAGCGGCTACAAGTTCATGGCCAACTTCGCCAACGTGCAGCGCTGGGCCAGCGAAGGACTGACCTGGAACGATCCGGTCTGGGTGTGGTGGGGCAACAACGACGGCGTGGTGCTGACCTCATGAACCGCGCGCTGCTGAAGAAGCTGTTTCCGCACCCGCGCTGGGCGGTGATTTCGGTCCCGTACCTGTGGCTGCTGATCTTTTTCGCCGTCCCGTTCCTGATTGTGCTGAAGATCTCGTTCTCGCGGCTGGCCATTGCAATGCCGCCATACACGCCGGTCATGGAGTACGTCGACAACGCGCTGACGATGAAGCTCAACCTGGGCAACTACGTGGCGCTGTTCACCGATTCGCAGTACGTGCAGGCGTATCTGAGCTCCATCAAGATCGCCGCCATTTCCACCCTGCTGGCGCTGCTGGTCGGTTATCCGATTGCCTACGCCATTGCGCGGCTGCCGCCGGCCTCGCGCAACATCGCGATGATGCTGGTGGTGCTGCCGTCGTGGACTTCGTTCCTGATCCGCGTCTACGCATGGATCGGCATCCTCAAGAGCAGCGGCCCGGTCGGCAGGCTGCTGGAAAAGATGGGCGTCATCGACCTGCTGCTGTGGCTGGGGCTGATCGACGGGCGCCAGATCCTGTACACGCCGCTGGCGGCCTATGTCGGCATCGTCTACTGCTACCTGCCGTTCATGGTGCTGCCGCTGTACACCAACCTGGTCAAGCATGACAACCGGCTGCTGGAAGCCGCCTACGATCTGGGCGCCAAGCCGTGGAAGGCGTTCTTCAGCATCACCTTGCCGCTCTCGCGCGCCGGCATCATCGCCGGCTGCATGCTGGTGATGATCCCGGCGGTGGGCGAGTTTGTGATTCCCGAACTGCTGGGCGGGCCCGACACGCTGATGATCGGCCGCGTGCTGTGGGGCGAATTCTTCAACAATCGCGACTGGCCCGCGGCTTCGGCGGTGGCCATCGTGATGCTGATCCTGCTGCTGATACCGATCCTGATCTTCAACCGCGTGCAGCAGCGCGAGATCGAGGGGAGGCTGACATGAGCGCCCTGCGCAGCCGCTGGCCGGCCTGGCTGATCCTTGGGCTGGGTTTCGCCTTCCTGTATTTGCCGGTGTTCCTGCTGATGGCGTATTCGTTCAACGAATCGCGGCTGGCGACGGTATGGTCGGGCTTTTCGTTCAAATGGTACGGCGAACTGTTCCGCGACAGGCAGATGCTGGCCGCTGCCTGGATCAGCATCAAGGTGGCGTTCTGGACCGCCACCGCGGCGGTGGTGCTGGGAACGATGGCGGCGCTGGTGATGACCCGGATGCGGCGCTTTCCCAGCAAGACGCTGTTCGGCGCGCTGATTACCGCGCCGCTGGTGATGCCGGAAGTGATCATCGGCCTGTCGCTGCTGCTGATGTTCGTATCGCTGGGCGAGCTGCTGAACATGACACCCAAGGGCATCATGGCGATCTGGATCGCGCATGTGACCTTCACCCTGGCGTTCGTCACCGTGGTGGTGTCCTCGCGGCTGTCGGAACTGGACAAGTCGCTGGAAGAGGCGGCGATGGACCTGGGCGCCAACCGCATCAAGGTGTTCTTCCTGATCACGCTGCCGATCATCGCCCCGGCGCTGGTGTCCGGCTGGCTGCTGGCGTTCACGCTGTCGCTGGACGATGTGGTCATCGCCAGCTTCGTCGCCGGCCCCAGTTCGACCACGCTGCCGATGAAGGTGTTCTCGTCGGTGCGGCTGGGCCTTAGCCCCAAGATCAACGCGCTGGCCACGCTGATGATCGTGGTGGTGTCGCTGGCAGCCTTCCTGGGCTGGTGGCTGATGTACCGCGAAGAAAAGCGCCGCCAGCGCGACATGCAGCTGGCGCTGCAGGACAACGGCTGAGGATTATTTCCCCTGTAGGAGCGACGCGAGTCGCGACGGCGCCCGGATAGCGGCTCAGCGTGCAAGATGAAGAATGCGCCGCAGCGCGCCCGGATGACGAACAGATAGGCTGCAATCGCTCTCGGATCCACAATCGCGACCCACCCGTACCGGCATGCCGGTACGGCGCCTACAACAAAGGAATTCACGCACCGCTGGAACAGACGGTTGCACCATCTGCCGTTCCTAAGCGCCGCTGCCGATGCCATCTTGTCGGCAACCAAGAGGGAATCGCCATGAACGCATCCACCGAATCCGCCCCCGCCCGCATCCAGCGCAAGGTCCGCGGCCGCGCCACGTCCGACGGTGCCGGGGTCAAGCTGACCCGTGTGATCGGCGGCCCCGAACTGCCGGATCTGGACCCTTTCCTGTTGCTGGACGAATTCGGCACCGACCGTGCCGAGGACTATATCGCCGGTTTTCCGGAGCACCCGCACCGGGGCTTCGAGACGGTGACCTATATGCTGGACGGACGCATGCGCCACCGCGACAACCACGGCAACGAAGGCCTGCTGACGCCGGGGTCGGTGCAGTGGATGACCGCCGGGCGCGGCCTGGTGCATTCGGAAATGCCCGAACAGGAATCCGGCCGCATGCGCGGGTTCCAGTTGTGGGTCAATCTGCCGGCCCGCGAAAAGATGACCGAACCGAAATACCAGGAGTTCGCGCCCGATCGCATTCCCGTCGCCACGCCGGCCAGCGGCGTCAGCGTGAAGGTGATCGCCGGTGCCGTCGGCGATGTGCGCGGCCCGATCGCGCAACCTGCAACCGAACCGGTGTACCTGGATATCGCGCTGGACCCCGGCCAGGCCTGGCGGTATCTGCTGCCCGAGGGACACAACGCTTTCGTCTATGCATTCGAAGGCGCCGCCACGGTGGGCGAGGGCGATGACGCCCGGCCGCTGGAAACCCGGGAACTGGCGGTGCTGGGTGGCGGCAATGACTTGGCCTTGCGCGCCGGCAGCCAGCCCACGCGATTGATCCTGGTGGCCGGAAAACCGCTGCGCGAACCGGTGATGCGGCACGGCCCGTTCGTGATGAACACCAAGCAGGAACTGATGCAGGCCTTCGTCGATTTCCAGGAAGGCCGCTTCTGAGGCCTTACTCCCTGCGTGGCCGCCCATGGAATCACTCGCTCATTGGCTGCGTCCCTCCCAGAGGGAGCCTTCCCTGTGGGAGCGACGTGAGTCGCGATGAAGCGTTACCGATCAGCTCTCCGCAACCGCAAATCCGAAAAGCATTGGACGGGGATAAAGGCAAAGAGAACGATCCAAAGCAAACGCTTTATTTCGCTCCTCCGCTATGTTTCGTGTCCAGTGCTTTGGACTTTTCCCAACACAGCCTGGATCGAGATTCAACGCCCAGCAGAGAGCAGCGTGGCGCTGGCGTCATTGACGTCCAGTTGCCGCGTCAACGCCTGCAGCGTGCCCAGTTCCTGCGCGGAACCGGCATTGATCCAGACCTGGGCGTAATGGTCCTTGCCCAACTTGATCACGGTGATGCGCCGGGACTCCATGTCCGGAAGCACGCGGCCGCCAAGATCGAGCCGATACCAGTACAGTTCCCGGCCGGAAAAGCGGCCTTCCTCGGCGCGCAGTTGCCGGGTCAGGGCGATGTTCGGGTCGCGCGAGGTCAGCATCACGTTCAACACCTGGCGCCCGTCGGGATCGACGGCCTTGCAGGCGATGAAACCGTCGCCCAAGCGCTGCTCCCATTGCAATTCGGTGTTTGCGGGCAGGTTGGGGCAATAGAACGGCTGCTGCGCAAGTGCGGCAGCGGGCAATAACAGCAGACTCAAAACAAGAGCGATTTTCATGTGGGGTCCCCCTGGACGAGCGCCGCAATGCGGCGGACAGATGGTTCTGGCACCAATCCGGGCCGTCGTGGCCGGCCGTCATCCGGTCCGGACGTTTCATGTATCCCCAATCCACGGCGCCCCGCCGCCGGCTGTCCTGGCTGGCAGGTGGTACGACCATAGCCCAGCCGTGCACCGATGACAACGTATCGGCGCGCGATTCGCCCTGTTTTCCAGCCGATTGCCGATGGCGCAGGCGCTGCCCGCGCCATCGGCGGGGGCTCAACGCTCGTCGCGGCCCAGCCAGCCGTAGGCCATGCCGCCAATCAGGCCGCCCAGGATGGGGGCCAGCCAGAACAGCCATAGCTGCCCAAGGGCGCCTGAGCCGGCAAACAGCGCCACGCCGGTGGAGCGGGCCGGATTGACCGAGGTGTTGGTGACCGGGATGCTGATCAGGTGGATCAGCGTCAGTGCAAGGCCAATGGCGATGGGGGCAAAGCCGGCCGGCGCGCGCTTGTGGGTGGCGCCCATGATGACCACCAGGAAGAACGCCGTCAGCACCACCTCGGTCAGGAACGCCGCCGCCACCGAATAGCCGCCAGGCGACAGGGCGTCGTAGCCGTTGCTGGCAAACGCTCCGGCCGCACCCGGGTCGATGGCAAAGCCGCTGCTGCCCTTGGCGATCTGCAGCAGGATGAAACCGGCCGCGATGCCGCCAATGACCTGTGCGATGACATACGGGATCAGTTCCCGCGCCGGAAAGCGCCCGCCGGCCCACAGCCCGAAACTGACCGCCGGATTGAAGTGCGCGCCGGAAATATGCCCGAACGCATACGCCCCGGTCAGCACCGTCAAGCCGAACGCCAACGACACGCCCAGCAGACCGATGCCCAAGGGATTGCCGTCGCCGCCGAAATTGGCCGCCAGCACCGCGCTGCCGCAGCCCCCCAGTACCAGCCAGAACGTTCCCAGCAACTCCGCTACCAGTTTCTTTGCCAGACTCATTGGAACCCCCGATTTGAATGAACGCCGCCGTCCAGCGGCGCCAGCAACATAATCGAAAGTTGTGACGGCGATGTTTGCATTGCGTTAGGGCGCGTCCTCAACAGCGCCGCCGGATGACGGCATCGAGCAAGCCGCAACCGAGACCAGGCGCGAATCAGGGTTTGCAAAGAAAGAAGGAAGCAAGGCCGACCCTTCCTCGTTTCTCACTCCTCATTTCTCACTCCTCGCTCCACCCAACCATCACCGCTCCGGCAACGGGATGAACTCGGTTTCGCCGGGAATCTGGCCGAAGCGGCCGTCCAGCCAGTCCTGCTTGGCCTGTTCGATGCGCTCCTTCGAACTGGACACGAAGTTCCACCACATGTGGCGCGGCGCATCCAACGGTTCGCCGCCGACCAGCAGGCCCTTGACCGCGGTTTTGGCGCGCAGCACCGGGCGGGTACCGCGCTCGAACACGACCAGATGCTTTTCCGGAATGTCGGCACCGTCGATCTGGGCATCGCCCTCCAGCACATACAGCGCGCGCTCGGCATGGCTGTCGTCGATGGCCAGTTCGGCATCGGCCTGCAGATCCACCGCCACGTTGAAGGTATCGGCGAACACCCGCACCGGCGACTCTTCGCCGTAGCTACGGCCGGCGATCACGCGCAACAGCACGCCATTGCGCTGCTGCTGCGGCAGCGTGGCGGCGGCATGGTGATGGAATTCCGGGGCGGTTTCCTCATCGGCTTTCGGCAGCGCCACCCAGGTCTGCATGCCATGCAACGGGTGTTGGCCCTGGCGTACATCGGCCGGGCTGCGTTCGGAATGCGCAATGCCGCGGCCGGCCGTCATCCAGTTGACGTCGCCCGGCCGGATGACCTGCTCGGAACCCAAGGTATCTTTGTGGTTGATCGCGCCCGACCACAGGAATGTCACCGTTGCCAGCCCGATATGCGGATGCGGGCGCACGTCCACGCCGTTGCCGGGCTCGAAAACGGCCGGGCCCATGTGATCGACGAATACGAACGGCCCCACGCTGCGGGCCTGCAGGCTGGGCACCGCCCGGCGGACATTGAACCCGCCGCCCAGATCGTGGACGCGCGGTGTGATGATGGTGGTCATGGCTTCCTCCTGAGGTAGTGTCAGCATGGCATGGCGGCCTGGCGTGCGGCATAGCGCGATGGCAACGGACCGTTGCAGAAGCTGGGTTGTATCTGCAAAGGGGTAGTCATGGTCGGGTGCGCAGATGCCCCAGTTTGCCTTGTCGGCAGCGGGGCAAGCGTAATGCCGTGCTTTTTTGGCCGCATTGCGCTATCGGCCGTCCCGTTGCGAGGCCAGCCGGTCCGCCAGCCGCGTCGGCTCGGGCAGGCGGTAGCCGGCCAGGCAGCGCATCACCAGTTCCGCGGCCGACGCCATCGACACTCTGTGGCCAGGCGAGACGAACAACGGATTGCAACGCCGCTTGCTGCGCAGGACCCAGCCGATCTGCGCGCCGCGATGCATCAGCCGGGTGCGGTCGCCGGGTTCGGGGCCGGGCGGGTCGAAACTGCCGCACAGCGGCTTCTTCGCCACGCCAATGCTGGCCAGCCCGGTCGCGATGCCGAAATGGGCCGCAATGCCCAGCCGGCGGGGGTGCGCAATGCCATGGCCGTCGATGAAGGCCAGCTGTGGCGGTTGTGGCAGACCTGCCAGCGCCGCCAGCAGCGCCGGCAATTCGCGGAAACTGAGCAGGCCCGGGATGTACGGCATACAGGTCGGCAATCTCGCGATTCGCTGCGCCGTAGGTTGCAGCGTATCGGCGTCCATCAACAGCGCAGCGGCGTGGGTGACCGTGCCTTCGGCCTCGAAACCGGCGTCGAATCCGCCCAGCGACCGCAGCGGTGTCGGGAAGTCGTCCTCCAGCACCAACTGCATCGCCAGTTGCGCCTGCAAGCGCCTGGCTTTGGCGATATCGCCATCCCAGGGTTCCAGTAGCGCGCTCATCGGCCGGCAGCGCCGTAGCGGCGTATCTCCAATGCTGGCTTGCTTGTCGCGTCGAACCGGATGGTGGACAGGCGGTCGTACTCGCTCTCGTCCATCGCCGGCACTTCGCATCCGCACAGCGCTGCCACCAGTTCCGGCACGGTGTTGCTGTGACCGACAATCAGCACGGTGCCCACGGTATACCGCTGCCGCCACTGCGCCGCCGCTTCGTCGGCCGGCCCCTTGCTGAAGTAGCGCAGGACCGCCAACCCATGCGCCGCGGCGGTTGGTTCGGCGGTCTGCTGGGTGCGGCGGTATTCGGTGGCATAGACCGCCACCACCGGCGCATCGGCCAACAACCGGGCCAGTTCGGCCGCGCGTACCCGGCCGTCCGGACTCAGATTGGGGTCCTCGGCATCGTCGCTGCTTTTCTCGCCATGGCGCACCACCGCAAACGTCAGCGCGGTGTCGTTGGCGGGTGGTCTGGGTGTCGAAGCGCACCCGGCGGCCGACAGCAGCATCAACAGCAGAGCGGCACGAAACAGCAACGGAAAAATGCAGAGATTCATCGTATTCCCTGTAACTGATGGCTACTGCGGGTGGCCCCAGTCTACGCCGGGGCGCTATAGGGCTGGGTCAGGGAAAGGAAGTTTCTCCTGCGAGGTGCTCGGTTGAGCTTCCCAGGTAGTACCGTTGCGGTAAAAGTCCGCCTGCGTCTCGGATGTGCCAGCGCCGATTCGTACCGCGATGGTGCAAGCGATCTGCCCAGCATGCTTCGCATCCATAGCGGGTATGCAGGTCCCCAGCTTGGTGGTGATCTCAGTTTGCATGTCGCCCATGTCAAGCATTTTTATTATGGCGTCAGTCGCTTCTTTCTCGTTGGGTAGCGCCGGCGTGTCGCTGCTGGCGGCTTGCGTGGATGCCGTGCTGAGCGGCGCCGTACATGCTGCGCTGGAGGCGACGAGAAGTAGGATAACAATCGAATTGAGCCGCATGAACGCACCTCCGGGGTCAAACGCTTTAGTAAGCCGCATCACGAAGCGGCATTGGCTTGAACGAACTGCCAGGTGGTGCAGGTTAACAAAAGCAATGCGGACAGAAATAACCCTGCCTAGATTGCGAAAGGTCCAAACGGGGGGAAGCAAGTAGCCTGAGTAAGGCCAACGGCCGCACCCGGGGGGAATGGAAGGTTCGCGTGTAGAACACCCCGGGTACGGCCTTTGGGCTTATCATGGCTACACCGGCTATTCAATAGATATCGTCGACCCACCTTCCGGGACCCGCCCCGGAAGCCCCCGGATCAAGTCTGGGGTTACCTGGGCTACGCTGACTTTAGCCAAGCGTCGGCCCGGGGAAATCCGGGCCGACGAAACAACACCGCAGGGGCCTTACTGCAGCGTCCGGCTCAGGCCATCACCAAAGCCGGGCTGCGACCCCGGCCTTGCGGCCGGACGTGCAAACCCCGCGTCGTACACAGCCCGCGTTTCGCCCACGCGGTTTAGCGGACGCCGCGACGGCCCGAGCGGCTGGTCTTTTACTTTGCCCAGGATGGCGCGCACGGCTTCCACCCCGTCATAGATGGCCTGTCCTATCAGCGGCAGCGTATGGTCAGCGAATTCGGCCTCGTGGCTGCCTGCCACCACATCGCCGTGCGCCGAGATGGTCTGAGTCAAAAGGTCCAGCGAATCAATCTGGCCCAGGGTGACGCCAAAGGAATAACGCTCGGCGACCGCGATGGAAATCTCCTGCATCTTCTCGGACGCATCATCTTCGTCTTCGCCCTCGTCCTCGTCCGCATCCGCATCCGTTGCTGTCGCTGCCGCTTTCCGCTGCATAGGCTGCGGCAGTTCTTCCAACACCAATTCGACCTGCTCTGACAGCAACTGCAAGCAGACCGCCAGCTCGCCTATGCGTACCTCGGGCGTGCCTTCTTTCGCCTCATCCGACGTGCGCGGCTGCGCCAGCCGGGACAGGAACTCCGTGTAATCGCGCAGCTTCTTCAGCCGGAACTGGCTGTCCTCCGGCAGGAAATAGCCGGGCATGTCCATCTCATCCGAATCGAATTTCGACATCGTTGCGTCCTCTTTCCATGAAGTGACCCGCAGCCGACCGGCGACGGGAAGTCGGGAGGTTAGAAACCGCGTACAGACGGCGGGCGTATTTCCCTTGCGGGTGTTGTATTAGCCGCCCTCCCGACGCAGGCATCGCGTCGGTTGCGCCTATGGAAAACAGGCACAAAAAACCCACCGGTTTGACGGAGGTGGGTACCGCTGTACGAGGAGTTTCTACGCTCCTTGGGCCGAGTCTGCTACTACACAAGAATGATGTCAACCGTTGGGCTTTGGCCGCAGTCGTGGGCGACTGACGGCTGGCAGCCGCACCAAGCCTGCCGCCGTCCAACGCCTGAGCCGGAACATTACAACAACCTGGCTACTCCGGAAGATTCGAACGAATCAGGTTCGCGGTTTCAGTCAGTTGCTTGGCAGAAAATTGAACTCGCTTGAGACGCTGCGCATCCCCGCTTGGATCGTGCGAGGTACCTCTTTTGCGTCCGGCGCCATCGAATGTCGCGAGCTGAGGCGGACCTATCCCCCAATCACTGCCCTTCTGCCGGGGCACAACATGGAAATGGAAGTGCGGCGTTTCCTGCCCGCTAAAGACCCCGTTGTTTTGGAACGTAAGTATTCCGAGGGGCTGATAAGTCTTGACGAGCGCCTCTGCGACTCTCTTGGCCGAAGCCATTATGGCTCCGCACTCCTGGTCGGAAAGATCGAGCAGCGTCGCGACATGCCGACGAGTGATGACGCAGCACTGGCCAACTTCGAACTGCCACGGATTGATCACGGTTAACGTATGTTCGTTTTCGTTTATGATCTTCCAACTTTCTTCACGGCTTGCCACACAAAGGTCGCAAGGATCTCTTATGGGAAGTTCGATCATTTTCCATCTCCGAATTAATCTGGTTTGTCCCCAGGCGGCCTAGCGCCTGAATTAAGCCGACCCGCGAAGCGGCTTCGGCTTGAATGAACTGTTAGGCGGCACAGCGATCACAGGGTCAGCTCTCCGCTGTTTGAAGTATCACGCCCGTACTTGAAGTTTCGACTTGCCACAACGGTGCCGTTGCAACTCAAGGTGGCGACATGGCCATGGCGCGACGGACCAATAACAAAGCTCTCACGAAACTCACCGGATACAGGACGGCTGCGGAGCGACGGATCGTAGCCCTCTGCCACAACGCTTAGGAGACAAGGGCTGTTCTCAGGAGTCGCTCCGACGACAACGAGTGAGAGGTCCCTGGGACCGAGGAAGATACATCCGGTAAGCAGGGTGACGGTGGACAAAAGAAAGGTTGGCAGAAGTAATAGTTTCATGTGCCGCCTAACACCTGAGTTAAGCCGGCCCGCCCTGGCCAACCGTCAGATCAAAGCCGTAACGATGCGGGCTCGGCTTGAACGAATTGTTAGACTGCACCGCGACCAACCCCACGACCAACCGCATAGAAGCCACCAACGCTGGCTGCTACGGCCAGCCAAAATGACCAGGCGCGGTAAAACGGAATGAATGGATGATTCTGCGAGAAGTCGCATCTATCTCCAATGTAATCATAGCTCCCGCCAGAGCTGACACAGGTGCCAGAAGCGAAGAATCCTGAAACAAGCGGCCAGAACAGCACAGCACCGCCAACCAGGAGAAGTGCCCCGAGTACCACCAGTACGCGACTCTTGGTCATGCGGTCTAACGCCTGAGTTAAGCCGCGCCGCGAAGCGGCATCGGCTTGAATGAATTGTCAGGCCTCAATCTAGCACTAGTCAGAAGAGGGCTGGTAGATGTCCAGTACAAGCTCAATGCGCCGCTCTGCCAGTGCGCCAAGAGTTGCTGGAGGTAGCGCGACCACCTCATTTCCCTCAGACATGAAGAATCCACAGAAAATATCCAACTCAAAAGTGGGGTCTAGGTTGGTCCAGATTGCTAGGTCCGCCGTTAGCTGACCAAGGATTGCGCAGATCTGTGAATCTAGATCAGCAGGCTCGCTTCTCTCTGCCTCAATCCGCCACATTCCTCGCTTTGCAATTCTCGGCCCTCCATCCTTGCCGCGGCCTGGAAGAGCATCGCCTTTTTTATAGGAGTCTGTCGCAGCGACACCTAACAAAGCACTTATGTCGGAAGGAACCAAGGATTCTCCGAAAATGCGAAAGGTTGCGGTTGACTCGCTTTGATGTGTCATTGAGGCCTAACGCTGAACTAAGCCGACCCGCGAAGCGGCTTCGGCTTGAATGAATTGTTAGGTACCCGGCTCAGAACGATTGAGGGGAGACTCAAGTACGAGCCGGGACGCCTTGACGGAGGTGTAGGTGACGGTGATAGCCGCCGGGAATCCAAGTGCAAGGATCTTGCATCGCTTGCCTTTGGGAAGGCGCTCCAGCACGAGCTCCCGAACATCCATGCTAAGTGATGGGCCAAACCCGGATAGTTCAATCCCGGTAACCCCGAAGAACTCGAGCCGAAAGACGCGGTCCCAGACGGGGCCAAGAATGCTGACTACTAGTTCACCGCCGTCGGCTAGCAGTGGTTGGCGAAAAGAAAGTTCGACCAGCGAACCGTCATATACACAGTCGGGATTAGGGCTGGCGCCAGAATATGCAGGAAGCGCGGCAAGCTCCTCTAGTGAGAGCTGAGACTCAGTAGTGACTGCTGCAAGAGCTTCCAGTTCCAATTCGCGTGGAGCTTTCATGGGTGCCTAACGCCTGAGTTAAGCCGAGCCGCGAAGCGGCGTCGGCTTGGACGAATTGTTAGGTGGCGCCTTCGCCGTAGTATACGGCGATGGACCAGTGATAGTCACGCCCCCTGGCCGCACACCATTCGGGAAAGCTACCGATCGGCCGAGCCTTGTATGCCTGCCAGTCGAAAAGCATTTGACCATATTGCTGCGCCTCTCGGTCGAGGTCAGACAGAAGCTCGCGATCCGCCGCTCCCCCAATTAGGTCGGTTGCTCGCGCTAAGTCTTCGAGGGCTTCGTCTAACTCGCCGATGAAGAGGCCTTCGTTCAAGTGATGGGTCGCGTAGTCAACCGAAGATAGGTGGCGCTCAATTACCATGCGTCGGATCGCCACGTCAGTTGGATCTGCAACTAGCACTCTGCCGAGGAGCTCTGGATCGCGGCGCAGGATCGCTAGCCATCGAACCGGCGCGATGGACTCAGGATTATCTTCGGACCATCGCTGAAGAGCGGGATAGACAAAGCGATTCAGTAGCGGCTGTGTAAGAAACTGGTGGCAACCCGGGGTGCGGTAATAGAGCGTCAGGACGGCATTTACAGCGTCCTGAGACTTCTTGCTCTCCCACGTGTCAGCACAAGCCAAGAACGTATTGAGGGCAGCAAACGCTTCGCGGCGCAGCCCCGCCTCGCGAAGGCGGCAATACTCGGCGAGATGGGCAAAGTCCTTCCGTGCGGCCAGGCCAGCCGCAAGCGATGCAAGGCCCTCAAAGTTGTCTTTGTTCCAGTAGTACATGAGCCTTCCAGCGCCACCTAGCACCTGAATTAAGCCGACCCGTAGCGGGGCGGCGACTGGGTGCTAGCGTAGCGGAAAAGCACCCAGGCGGTGCCCCGATGCGGGTTCGGCTTGAACGAATTGTTAGGCCTCGCAGGTTAACAAAGTAAGTGCAACACCCGCGGCGCCCGAAGAAGGGGTGAGCTGGCAGACTGTAGGGGATCCCTCCGGCAAGAGAAGATCCCGC
>NZ_OCND01000033.1 GCF_900215535.1 Pseudoxanthomonas wuyuanensis
TGCCGTGCAACCCCAGTTCGCTCACGCGCTGGCGTCAGCGGTTGGGCGAGGTGGGCATGGAAGAACTGCTGGCGCAGACGGTCGCGGCGGCGCGATCGATGAAGGCGGTCGATACCCGGGAGCTGTCGCGGGTGATCGTGGACACCACGGTGCAGGAGAAGGCGATCGCGCACCCGACTGACAGCCGGCTGCTGGAGGTGGCGCGCAGGAAGCTGGTGCTGCTGAGCCGTCGCAACGGGCTCCAACTGCGGCAGACCTACGAGCGGGAGGCGCCGGGCCTTGCGCGCAAGGCCGGTCGGCATGCGCACGCGCGGCAGTTCAAGCGCATGCGCCGGGTGTTGCGTCGCCAGCGCACGTTGCTGGGCCGAGTGTTCCGGGATATTGGCCGGCAACTGGACACGCTGGACGAGGCGGCCCGCGAGCAGATACAGGTGTGGCTGGAGCGGGCCGAGCGGATCGGCAGCCAGCGTCCGAAGAACAGCAACAAGCTGTATGCCCTGCATGCACCGGAGGTGGAGTGCATCGGCAAGGGCAAGGCGCGCAAGCCCTACGAGTTCGGGGTGAAGGTGGGCATCGCCGTGACCGCCCGGAAGGGGCTGGTGGTGGGCGCGCTCAGCTTTCCGGGCAACCCGTACGACGGCGACAAGCTGGAAGAGCAGCTTGAGCAGGTCGGGATCGTCAGCGGGCAGAAGCCGAAGACGGCGATCGTGCTTGGCTATCGCGGCCGCGAGGTCGAAGGGGTCGACATCCTGCACCGGGGCAAGCCGAAGACGCTGACCAGGCGACAGTGGGCGTGGGTGAAGCGCAGGCAGGCGGTCGAACCTGTGATCGGACACCTGAAGGACGATTGCCGAATGCGGCGCTGCCATCTGAAGGGTGCCGAGGGCGATGCCCTGCACGTGATTGCCTGCGCTGCGGGATACAACATCCGCTGGCTGATGCGGTGGATCGTGTTTTTGTGCGCCTGGGTTCTGGGAACTGCAGTCCGGAGCACTTCACGCCAGCAGTCGATGCAGATCGCAACCGCTGCCTGAAATCGATACTTCAGGGACGACT
>NZ_OCND01000006.1 GCF_900215535.1 Pseudoxanthomonas wuyuanensis
CAGGAACAGTCCGCCGGCATCGAACAGGTCAACCAGACCATCACCCAGATGGACGAAACCACCCAGCAGAACGCCGCCCTGGTCGAGGAAGCCTCCGCCGCCGCCCGCGCCATGGAAGAACAGGCCGGCGCACTGGCCGCCACCGTGGCCATCTTCCGCCTCGAAAGCGGCGCCGGCAGTGCAGCCGGCGCGCCGGCTGCGGCCGCTGCCGCCCACGCCATCGCCCCGTCGGCAAGACCGAAGACCCCGGCCAAGCCCGTCGCCGCACCGGTGGAGGAAATCGCCCTGGCCGAAGGCGAGGACTGGCAGGAGTTCTGAGGCACGCGGCTTGCATGACGCCCGGTACCGGTAGCCGCCAGCAGCGGCGGCTACCAGCCCGCACCAGCCAACTTCCCGTCCGAGAAACCGATGTCCGTCCCCTCCCGCAGTCCCGACCTGACATCGCCGCGACGGCCCGCTGCCCCGGCGCGCCCCGCCGACGAACCGCGCGACCCGGGCGGACGCGAGTTCGAATTCGGCGATCGCGACTTCCGCCGCATCTGCGACCTGATCCGCGCCCGCGCCGGCATCGCGCTGGCCGACGGCAAGCGCGACATGGTCTATGGCCGCCTGTCGCGGCGCCTGCGCGCATTGGGGCTGCGCAGCTTCCGCGACTATCTGGACCGCCTGGAACAGGACGGCGGCGAGGAATGGCAGGCGTTCACCAATGCGCTGACCACCAATCTGACCGCTTTCTTCCGCGAACCGCACCACTTCGAGCGCCTGCGTGAAGAATTGCAGGCCTGCGGCGGGCAGGAACCGATCCGGCTGTGGTCGTGCGCCGCCTCCACCGGCGAAGAACCCTACTCCATCGCCATCACCGCCTGCGAGACCTTCGGCACGCTGGCGCCACCGGTGCGCATCCTGGCCACCGACGTCGACACCCAGGTGCTGGCCACCGGCGAGCGCGGCATCTATCCGCTGGAACGCATCGCCAACCTGGACGCCGACCTGCGCCGGCGCTATTTCCAGCGCGGTACCGGCCCCAACGACGGTTTCGCCCGGGTCAACCCCGCCCTGCGCCGGTTGATCGACTTCCGCCCGCTGAACCTGCTGGCGCCGCGCTACGACGTCAGCGGGCCGTACAAGGCGGTGTTCTGCCGCAACGTGATGATCTATTTCGACAAGCCGACCCAGCGCGACATCCTGACCCGGCTGGTGCCGCATCTGGCCGACGACGGCATGCTCTACACCGGGCATTCGGAAAACTACCTGCACGCGGCCGATATCATCCAGCCCTGCGGGCGCACGCTGTACCGGCGCGCGCGGGCCGCCGCATGAGCGCATGCCGATGAAAGCCGCGACCGCACGCGCCAGCGCCGACGACAGCGTGATGCGCTATCACGATGCGCGTTTCCAGACCCCGGCCGCCAAGCTGCTGCCCACCCAGTACCTGGTGGTGGACAGCGACATGGCGCTGGTCACGGTGCTGGGATCCTGCGTGGCCGCCTGCGTGCGCGATCCGCTGCTCAAGCTGGGCGGCATGAACCATTTCCTGCTGCCCGACGGCAATGTCGGCGATGGCGCGCCGGCACGCTACGGCAGTTTCGCGATGGAACTGTTGATCAACGATCTGCTCAAGCGCGGCGCCGCGCGCAACCGCCTGGAAGCCAAGGTCTTCGGCGGCGCCAACGTGCTGAAGGGGTTCACCAGCAATCCTGTGGGCACCCGCAACGCCGAGTTCGTCCGCCAGTACCTGGACGCCGAACGCATCCCGGTGACCGCCGAGGATCTGCGCGGCATCCATCCGCGCAAGGTCTGGTTCTTCCCGCGCACCGGCCGGGTGGTGGTGCAGCGGCTGCCGCACGCCCACGATGCCGAAGTGCTGGCTGCCGAGTCGGCCATCCGCGCACGCTTGTCCAAGGCGCCGGTCACCGGCGGCGTGGAGCTGTTCTGATGAGCGTCGCCCCGTGCAAGGTGCTGATCGTCGACGACTCGGCCGTGGTCCGCCAGTTGCTGAGCGAAATCCTTGCCGGCGATCCCGGCATCGAAGTGGTCGGTACCGCTTCCGACCCGCTGCTGGCGCGCGAGAAAATCAAGCGCCTCAACCCGGACGTCATTACCCTGGATGTGGAAATGCCGCGGATGGACGGGCTGGCGTTCCTGGAAAACCTGATGCGGCTGCGGCCGCTGCCGGTGGTGATGATCTCCTCGCTGACCGAACGCGGCGCCGATACCACGCTGCAGGCGCTGGCCCTGGGCGCGGTGGATTTCATCAGCAAACCCAAGCTGGACGTGGTCCATGGCCTGCAGGCCTACGCCGGCGAGATCGTCGAGAAGGTCAAGGCTGCCGCGCGTGCGCGCGTGCGCCCGCTGGCGCGGACCGGCACGCCGCGCAGCGGCATGGAAACCATGCTGCCGGCGGCGAAGATGCCTTCGCTGCGCTTTCGCACCACCGACCGGCTGATCGCCATCGGCGCCTCGGCCGGCGGCACCGAAGCGCTGCGCGTGGTGCTGGAGCAGATGCCCGCCGACGCGCCGGCCATCGTGCTGACCCAGCATATTCCCGCCAGCTTCAGCCGCCCGTTCGTCGAACGGCTGGACCGGCATTCGGCCATGGCGGTGCGCGAAGCCAGCGATGGCGAGGCCATCCTGCCCGGCCATGCCTACCTGCCGCCGGGCGGCCAGCACATGCGGGTGATCCGCGATGGCGCGCGTTGGCGCTGCCGCATCGACGACGGCCCGGCGGTCAACCGCCACAAGCCGGCGGTGGACGTGCTGTTCCGTTCGGTTGCGCTGAACGCCGGCGCCAACGCCATTGGTGCCATCCTGACCGGCATGGGCGACGACGGCGCCCGCGGCCTGCTGGAAATCTCCCAGGCCGGCGGCCACACCCTGGTCCAGGACGAAGCCAGCAGCGTGGTCTGGGGCATGCCCGGCGCCGCTGTGCGCCTGGGCGCGGCCGGCGAAGTCGTGCCGCTGGAACGCATCGCGGAGCGGCTGGTCGCGCTGGCGGCGCAGGCGGTCTGATCGCGCGCGGCCTTGCCTCATGTCTTGCGGATCTTCCTCGGTGGGAGCGACGGCTTTCAACAGGGAAACCTGCATTGACCATTCGCAGCCGCCATTGCCACGCACCTGGAGACTGTCGCCATTGCGATTCGACATCCCCTTCCGAAAAATCCCGTCCGCTTCGGCTAAAGACAATCTGCCGGCGGCCGATACCAGAAACGTGATTCAGTAGAGAGCTCACATGTACTCGCGCATTCTGGTTCGTCTGGCGGCACCCTTCCTTCTGACCCTGCTGTTTCCGGTCTCCGTGGCGTTCGATTGGCCGGCGCCGGCGCGCTGGGCCATCCTGACCACGCTGACGCTGGCGTGGCTGATTTTCGCTTTCTACTCGGTGCGCAGTTCGCAACGGCCTTCGCCCGAACATGCCAAGGTCATCCACGAACAGGATGCGCTGCTGTCCGAACTGCGCCGCTTCGTCGGCAACGAGATCGACGGCTCCCGCGCCGAGATCGACCGCGCCCGCGAGCTGATCCGCGAAGCGGTCAGGGGCCTGGGCCAGAGCTTCGATGCGATGAGCCGCAAATCCCGCGAACAGAGCGCCGCGGTTTCGCGCATCATCGACCGCAACGGCGATGGCGACCGCGCCGGCGTGGACGTGGCGCGTTTTGCGCAGAACGCCAGCCAGCGCATGGAGCAGTTGGTGGAAGCGCTGGAACAGGTCAGCGGCCAGAGCACCACCACCGTGCACCACATCGACGAGATGGCCCAGCACCTGGACGGCATCTTCTCGCTGCTGGAAGACGTCAAGTCGATCGCCGACCAGACCAACCTGCTGGCGCTGAATGCCGCCATCGAGGCCGCCCGCGCCGGCGAGGCCGGCCGCGGCTTTGCCGTGGTCGCCGACGAGGTGCGCAACCTGTCCGAGCGCTCCACCGCCTTCAACGAGCAGATCCGCAAACTGGCGCACAGTTCCAAGGAATCCATCTCCAAGGTCCGCGATACCGTCTCCCACATGGCCTCGCGCGACCTGGACCGTTCCCGCGAAGCGCGCGGCGAAGCGGCCAACATGCTCAACCAGGTCGCTGCCATCAACGCCTCGCTGGGCGATGGCATGCGCGACATCTCGCAGTGCGGCCAGGCCATCGACAGCAGCGTCGCCGACGCCGTGCGCGCGTTGCAGTTCGAGGATATCGCCACCCAGTCGCTGGGCAGCGCGGCCACCCATCTGGATCGCCTGACCGCAATCAACCAGGAAGCGGTCGCCCTGCAGGAACTGCTGCATCGCAGCGGCGGCCCGATGGATCACGAACTGCTGTCGGCCTTGCGCCACATCGGCAGCCGCCTGCGCGACCAGCGCGGCGAATGGGAACGCCCGCCGCACAAGCCGGTCGCCCAGCAGAACATGGGTGCGGGCACCGTCGAACTGTTCTGACAGCCTGTCGAAAAACGCGCGCCCCGCGCGTTTTTCGAGTTGCGAATCCGGCACCCATCCGGACCCGTTCCCGGCCAAGCGGTCGCTTGCGCGCCCGCTTTTCCGCCACGACGGCCCCGCTGCCGGCAGCGCCGCCAACGCAGGGCAACGGCGCGAACTGGCATACTGCGACCTTCCTGGTAAGCCGTTCTTCATTCTGCTCATGGTCCCGCCCCGCTCTGGAGCCGCAGCCGACAACGACACCCCCGCCCTGCCCGAGCCCGGCAACGGAACGCTGTTGCGGCGCGCGCTCCGGGTGGAGGAACAGGAACGCCATGCGGTTGCGCGGGTGCTGCACAACGAAATCGGCCAGGCGGTATCGGCCATCAAGATGTCGGCGCATCTGGCCCTGGACGAAGCCGACGCCGAACAGCGCCGGCAGGATCTGCAGGACATCATCCGCATTGCCGACGACACCGTCGGCCGGCTGCGCGATCTGTCGACCCGCCTGCGTCCGCCGCAGCTGAGCGGCCTTGGCCTGGAAGCGGCACTGCGCGGAGAAGTCGAGCACCTGGCTGGCGCCACCGCCGCCGTCTCGCTGCAACTGCGGCCGCTGGCGCAGGAGCCGGACGAGGAACCGGCATTGGCCTGCTTCCGCAGCGTCCAGCAGGCGCTGGCGCAGGTCCTGCGCCATGCGCCGGCCGCCCGGATCCAGCTGACTCTGGCCGATGCCGGCGAAGGCCGCTTCAGCCTGTTGCTGACCGAGGATGCCGGCGTTCTGAGCGACGATGGCAACCCGGGCGGTTTCGACCTGCCGCTGCTGCGCGGACGCGTACGAGCGCTGGGGGGACAACTGCGGCTCGCAAGCGGCGCCGGCAGCGCCACGCTGCAGTTGCACCTGCCCTACCGGGCGCGGCAGGACGACGATGCGGCACCGTCGCCGGCCGGTGCGCGCAGCGGGAGCATCCGCGAATGAACGCAGGCATCACCCCCGACACGCTTCCCGATCTCAGCGTGGCCGGAATACCGCGGCTGGGCGCCGGCGAGCCGGAACTGGCGCGGATGGTCGAAGCCGCCGCCAATGGCGGCACGCCGCTGATGCTGTTGTATGTGGACATCGATCATTTCCGCTCCATCAACGAAAACATGGGCGAGGAGGTCGGCGATCAGGCGCTGACCCTGCTCAGCGAACGGCTGCACCAGGTCACCGGGCCGGCCGCGCGCGTCTGGCGGCACGCCAGCGACGAGTTTGTGGTGGCGGTGCCGCGCGGTCCCGACACGCTTGCGCCGGAAGCGTTCGGCGACTTCGTGCGCGAACAGATAGAACTGCCGATGACGGTGCTGCCGTACACGCTGTTCCTCAGCGGCACGGTCGGTGTGGCGCTGTGTCCGGAACACGCCGAAAACACATCGCGGCTGCTGCAGTGCGCCGAGAGCGCGGTGCACCAGGCCAAGCACGAGGGGCTCAACCTCACCCGCCTCTACAGCCACGGCGCGGCCATCAGCGTACGCACCGACAGCATCATCGCCCGGCAGCTCGTCAAGGCGACCGCCAACGACGAATTGCGGCTGTTCTATCAGCCGCAGATCAACGCCCACGACGGCCGCGTGATCGGCATGGAAGCGCTGTTGCGCTGGTACTCGCCCACCCTGGGCATGCTGGTGCCCGAGCGCTTCATGCATGTGGCCGAGAAGCTCGGGGTGATCGTGCAGATAGGCGACTGGGTGCTGAAGAAAGCCTTCCAGCAAGCGCGCATCTGGCGCGACTGGGGCTTCGACGATTTCGAGATTGCCGTCAACGTCTCCATCCTGCAGCTGTTGCGGCCGGACTTCGTCGAGGAAGTGCTGCAGGCGGTGCAGGCCGCCGGCATCCCGCCGCAGATGGTGGTGCTGGAAGTCCGCCAGAACGCGCTGGCCAAGGACATGAACCTGGTCCATCGCACGCTGGCCAACCTGCACCGCGAGGGCATCCGCCTGACCCTGGACGATTTCGGCATGGGCGATTCCAACCTGGACTCGCTGATGCGTTTCTCGGTGGACAAGATCAAGATCGATCGCAGCTTCGTGCAGGGCGTGCCGGTCAGCAACCGCGAGGTCGCCATCACCTGCGCAATCATCGCCATGGGCCATCAGCTGGGCATGAAGGTGATCGCTCATGGCGTGGAAACCGACACCCAGCTGGGCTTTTTGCGCCGCAACAACTGCGACATGTTCCAGGGCCATCTGTTCGGCGAGCCGATGACGGCCGAGGAAGCCGGTACGGTGTTGCGCCGGCGCTATCTGCGCGGCGATGCGTTCGCCGCCACCAAGCCCGACCGCACCCTGCTGCTGCTGGACGACGAGGAAAACATACTGCGTTCGCTGGTCCGGCTGTTCCGCCGCGACGGTTACCGCATCCTGGCCGCCAGCAGCGTCGGCGACGCCTTCGAACTGCTGGCCACCAACGACGTGCAGGTGATCCTGTCGGATCAACGCATGTCCGACATGAGCGGCACCGAGTTCCTCGGCCGCGTCCGCGTGCTGTATCCGGATACCGTGCGCCTGGTGCTGTCCGGCTACACCGACCTGGCCACCGTCACCGAGGCCATCAACCGCGGCGAGATCTACCGTTTCCTGACCAAGCCCTGGAACGACGACGACCTGCGCGAACACATCCGCCAGGCATTCACCACCTATGAAAGCCAGCCGCACCATCGCAGCAACGGTTGAGAAAACCTGGTACCTGTATCTGATCGAATGCCGCGGCGGCGCGTACTACGCCGGCATCGCCCGCAACGTGGAGGCGCGCTACCAGGCGCACGCCAACGGCACCGGCGCCAGGTACACCCGCGCCAACCCGCCGCTGCGCCTGCTGGCCAGCAAGGCCTATCCCGACCACAGCGCCGCCGCGCGCGCGGAGTGGGAGCTCAAACGACTGCCGAAGCGGAAGAAGCTGGTCTATTTCATGTAGGAGCGACGGCTTTCAACAGCCGAATGGCTGGTCAAGTCGCGATGGCGCCCAGGCGCCATCGCCATGAGGCGATGTTTCCTGTGGGAGCGACGTCAGTCGCGACTCAGCGGTGCCGGCACCGCGTCCACAAGGAACGGCGAAGAGGGTTCAACTTTCGCTGCGGCCGTGCTGGCGGATCGGCAGGGTGATGCGGAAGCACGAGCCCTCGCCCGCCTTGCTGCGCACCTCGATCTGGCCGTTGTGCTTCTTGACGATGCCGTAGCTGATCGACAGCCCCAGACCGGTACCGCTGCCGACCGGCTTGGTGGTGAAGAACGGGTCGAAGATGCGTTGCTGGATGTCTTCGGGAATGCCGCCGCCGGTGTCCTCGATTTCGATCCATACCTCGTCGGCGTCGGTGCTGGTGCCGGTGGTGACGGTAATCCTGCCGCGCTCGGCGATGGCATGGCCGGCGTTGAGCAGGATGTTCATGAACACCTGGTTGAGCTCGGACGGCAGGCATTGCACCAGCGGCAGTTTGCCGTAGCGTTTTTCCAGCGTGACCTTGTACTTGAGCTCGTTCCAGATGATGTTGATGGTCGAATCCAGGCCGGCGTGCAGATCGGCCAGCTTCCAGGAATCGTCGCGTCCGGAATAGGAAAAATCCTTCAGGTTGCGCACGATCTGGGTGACCCGCTCGATGCCCTCGCGCGACTCGGCCATCAGCTGCGGCAGATCGCCGCTGATGAAATCGATATCGAAACGCGCGCGCATATCGTCGATTTCCGGCAGCAGCGCCTTCGGATCCGGCGCCCGCAACGCGCGCTCGTACATTTCGATCAACGCGAACAGGCTGTGCAGGTATTCCTGCAGCGAACCGAGATTCGAATGCACGTAGCCGATGGGATTGTTGATCTCGTGCGCCACGCCGGCGGCCAACTGGCCGATCGAAGCCATCTTCTCCGATTGCAGCAGCTGCTCCTGGGTGCCGGCCAGGCGCACCAGGGTCTGCCGCAGCTGGGCGTGGCGGCGCTGCAATTCCTGCTGGCGCGCATGCGCTTCGCTGATGTCGTGGAAAACGATCAGCAGGTAGCCTTCATCGCCCGGATGGCGGTGATGGTAGGCGCGAACCTGCAGGATGCGGCCGTCGGTCAGGGCCAGATCGCCATTCCAGCGTCCGGTGATGCGCGAGGCGCCCATCGCGCCGGCCGGCAGCAGCGCCACCAGCGCGGCCAGCGCGTTTTCCGTCTCCGGCACCAGCGCCCGCGCGGCGCTGTTGGCATGCAGCGGACGTCCGTTGCCGCGGCACAGCAGCACGCCGTCGTCCATCAGCTCGCTCAGCGCCTGGATGTCGGCGAACGCGGGAATATCGCCGATGCGGGCGGGGACAGCCACCGTCTTGAGTGCGATACGGGGAGATTTGCGGGGAGGATTCACGTCGCCAGTATCAGCATCCGATGCGGAGCCGGCAAGCGTTGCCTAGAGCGTGTTATGGCCTTCGCACTCATCCCAAAGGCCATAACACGCTCTAGACCACGCCCAGCGGGCGCGAGACCTGCACCCGGTTGGTCTGCCCGTGGGCATCGTAGGCGCCACTGCTTTCGCTGCGGCCCAGGTGGCGCAGCGCCCAGTTCACTTCGCGGCGGCGGCGCGCCAGCAGTGCGCCGTTGGCGTGATTGAGTTGCGACAGCTCGGCCAGGCGCGGCTCCAGCCCTTCGGTATCGGCCGCCGGCATCGCCGATTCCAGCCGACGCAATGCCTCGAGCTTGTCGCCGGTGGAGCGGATCAGCGCCTGGACGTCGTGATCGAGAATCGCCTGCCGCTCCTGCTCAAGCGCGGCGGCCAGGCGTTCGATCCACGGGTTCAGCGCTGCGCTCATGCGCCCAACTGGCGTTCCAGGCTGAGCATGCCGTCGGCGATGGCCTCGGCATTGACCTGGTAGGTCCCGGCCTGCAGCGCCTCGCGGACGGCCTGCACGCGGTTGTTGTCGACGGCCGAAGCCGACGACAGTTCGCGCTGCATCGCCTGCAGACTGGCGGCTTCGCCGGTCAGGCGCAGGCTGTCGCCGCCTTCGCTGGCTTCCACCGGACGCGAACGCTCGCCGCCGGCAGGCGCCACCCGTCCCCCGATGGGTCCGGTGCTGCGCACGGCGGCAGGCGGCGTGCCTTCGATTTTCTGGCTCATGTCGGTCTACCTGTTACGGGTTCGATGAAGTTATCGGCATTGCAGGAGGAAGCTTTAGTGACGCAGGCCACAAATTCACGGATATCCCGCCGCGCCGCCTGATTGCTTTGTCCGCATCCGGTATCGGCGGCCGGCAACGGGACTTTAGGCCTGCCGGAAAAAAAATCCTCACCGGCTTACCCAGATGTCGCCGCCGGCGCCGACGGTGCCCTGGATGACCCGGCGCGAGGACAGGTTTTCCACCATCACCCGCTCGTTTTCGCCGGCATCGCCCAAGGCCTTGCCGGCCATGCGCACTTCCACGCCGCCGCGGCGCGACACCAGCGCCACGTTGTCGCCGCGCCGGATCAGCCGCGGCGCGACCAGATCGCCGGCCGACAGCACGCTGCCGGCGCTCAGCGTCCGCCGCGCGACCTGGCCGATGGCCAGCGCCGGGTCGGCCACGGCCGCGCCGACGATGCGGCTGGCGTCGCGGGTTTCGGCGACGAAGGCATCGGCGCTGATGACCTGCCCGGCACCGATGCCGCGGCTCAAGACCAGCACGGTCTGGCTGCGCCGCACCCGCACCGGCACGAACAGGCGCCAGCCGGCATCCTGCGGGCAGCTGACCTCCACCGAATGGGAGCCCTGCACCCGTGCCGCCAGCGGACTGGCGCAGCGCGGCAAGCGCAACGCCGGGTCCAGCGTGGCCTCGGCCTCCGAGCCGGCCGGCAGCGCCGCCAGCGCGACCGATTTGATCGACTCCACCGGCTGGAAGTCGGCCGCCAGCACGGCGGTTGCGGCCAGCAGGGCGGTCAGGGCGATGGCGATACGCAGCATGGGGTGTGTCCGTCGGATCATCGACGGGGGTTCTGCAAGGGTTGTGCCATGAAGGATGACGCGGGTTTTGACGGTATTGCTGGAAAGCAAAGCTTTCGCACCTGTCGGTGCGAGTTACTTTCTTTGCTTGTGCAAAGAAAGGTAACCAAAGAAAGCACACCCCAGGCGGTGCGCCCTGCGCTGCGCTCCGGGTTCGCGGGCTCTGCGGGAATTCCGGAACGGCGCGCGTCCTGCGCGCCGCCCTGCGGGTTTAGCCCGCAGAACCCGCCGCACCTCAAGGGGCCCCTTGAAAAGCAACTGCAAAAGCAACTGCAAAAGCTGGCGCGCGGGCAGCCTGAATGTCCATCGTTGCAGCAGCTCTTGCTGTTGCTCTCAGCTTTTGACTTTTTGGGTCCCTTGAGGCGTGGCGGAGGGGGCGGGGAAGAACCCGCAGGGCGGCGCACATGGACGTGCGCCGTTTCCGGAAGGGGCAGGATGCCCCGTCCGGAAATCCCCGGCCCCGCAGCGGACCTGGAGCGCGCAGCGCGGAAGGCGCGCCGCCGGGTGGCCTTTCTTTTGGTTACTTTTCTTTGGCCACGCAAAGAAAAGTAACTCGCACCGACAGGTGCGAAAGCTCTGGCTGTTGACGTCAACCTCTCAAAAATAGAGCTTTCGCGATGCCGTGACGTTGGCTAGCTGCTCTTCCTGCAGTGAAGCTGATTGGCCCAGCCCACACTGACATCCGAAAGGGGAACTGAAGGTCCTCCCCCTCAAGTGCCCCCTCCCTGTGCCGATATGCTGTCCATGAGCCAAGACCTACTGAACCGCATCGACCAGCGTACCCGCCTGGCCGGCCACAACCGGCTGGCCCTGCTGCTGTTCCGGCTGGGCGGACGTCAGCTTTTTGGCGTCAATGTCTTCAAGGTGCAGGAAGTCCTGCGGCGGCCCCCGCTGTTCCAACTGCCCGGCCTGCCGGCCGAGTTCAGCGGCGCGGCCGACGTGCGCGGGCGCTCGATCCCGGTGCTGGACCTGGGCCTGAGCATCAGGCATCCCGAGCGCGACCCGAACCCGGAACATTCGCCCAACTACCTGGTCGTCACCGAATTCAACCGCTCCATCCAGGGCTTCCTGGTCAGCGGCGTCGAACGCATCGTCAACATCGCGGTGGAAGACATCCACCCGCCGCCGGAACTGGGCGCGGACAACAGCTACCTGACCGCGGTGACGCGCTTCCAGGGCGAGCTGATCCAGGTCATCGACGTGGAAAGCGTGCTGGCCGACATCTCGCAGGCCCGCATGGACGCCCCGCTGGCGCCGGAGATGGCCTTGCCCGCCGATGCCCCGCCGCTGCAGGTGCTGGTGGTCGACGACTCCCGCGTCGCCCGCTCGCAGATCCGCAGCGTGCTGGAGCAACTGGGAGTCACCGCGACCCTGCTCTCGGACGGCCGCCAGGCGCTGGATCACCTCTTGCAGATACACGCCGGCGGCGAGCACCCGGCCGACCGCTATGCGATGGTCATCTCCGACATCGAAATGCCGGCCATGGACGGTTATACCCTGACGACGGAAATCCGGCGCCACCCGGCCCTGGCCGACCTGTACGTGCTGCTGCATACCTCGCTGTCGGGCGTGTTCAACAACGCCATGGTCGAACGCGTCGGCGCCAACGCCTTCGTCGCCAAGTACAGCCCGCACGAACTGGCCGAGTACGTGCTCAACCGGCTCAACGAGGTCGTAGCGTCAAGCTAGAAACGAGTGAGAAGGAACGAGGAACGAGTGGAAAGCCGCTGCTCTTACTCGTTTCTCGTTCCTTCTCACTCGTTCCTAGCTTTTGGCACAGCTCTTGCCTCTGCTCTGGCAACGATCCGCTGGGGCGTGCCATGTCCAATCCGCTTTCCGACTTCCTGGGTGTCCACGCCACGGCGCTGCCGTTGCGCGAGCAGCGTATGCAGCTGATCGCCAGCAATCTGTCCAACGCCGACACGCCGCACTACAAGGCCAAGGATCTGAACTTCCAGGCCGCCCTGGAGAACGCGGCTGCCGCCAGCGCGCCGCTGCAGTCCACCGACGCCCGCCACCTGAACGGGCTGAACCTGCCGCCGCAGATCTACGAACGCGCCGGCGTGCAGCCCAGCCTGGACGGCAATACCGTCGACGCCGACGTCGAACGCGCCGCCTACGGCCGCGCGGCGCTGGAATACCGCGCCTCGCTGAGCTTCATCGAATCCAAGGTGCGCGGCATGCTCACCGCCATCACCGGCCAGTAAGGGGCGACGCCATGAGCAATCTTCCGATTTTCGACGTTGCCGGATCCGCGCTGCAGGCGCAGTCGGTGCGGCTGAACACCATCGCCAGCAACCTGTCCAACGCCGACTCCATCGCCTCCTCGCCGGAGGCGGTCTACAAACCTATCGAACCGGTGTTCCAGGCCCGCCCGCTGAATGCGGACGGCTCGCTGACCTCGGTGCAGGTCAAGGAAATCGCCCAGAGCGAGGCGCCGCCGGTCAAGCGCTACCAACCCGGCCATCCGATGGCCGACGCCGAAGGCTATGTCTATGCCCCGGATGTGGACCCGGTGGCGCAGATGGTCAACCTGATCTCGGCTTCGCGCGGCTACCAGGCCGGCGTTGAAGTGCTCAACACCGCCAAGGAACTGGCGCTGGCCACGCTTTCGATGGGCCGCTGAAGCGGTTGACCCGACCAATCCGACAGGAAACCGCCCATGAGCACCATCACCAACGACCTCTATTCCAGCTCCACCACCACCAACACCAAACCGGCGTCCGGCGCGCTGGGACAGGCCGATTTCATGCGGCTGATGACCGAACAGCTCAAGCATCAGGATCCGCTTAAGCCACTGTCCAACAGCGAGTTCATCGGACAGCTGGCGCAGTTTTCCACCGTACAAGGGATTGCCGATTTGAACACGACCGTTGCGGGATTCAACAATGCGCTGACCGGCGACCAGGTGCTGAAGGGCGCCTCGCTGGTGGGCCATTCGGTGCTGGTGCCGTCCGACCAGTTGGCGCTGAGCGGCAGCGGCGAAGCCAGCGGCGTGGTGATGGCGCCGGAGACGGGCAGCATCACCATCGAGATCACCGACGCCAGCGGCGTGATCGTGCGCAAACTGACGCTGCAAGCCGACGCCAAGGGCGAAGTCCCGTTTGCGTGGGACGGGCTTAACGCCAAGGGCGATCAGATGCCGACCGGCGCGTATTCGATCAAGGCCACGCACACCGCCAGCAGCGGCACCGCCACCACCCTCAACACCTACGTCGATGCCACCGTCGAAAGCGTGACGATCGGTTCCGACGGGCTTTACCTCAACCTTCCAGGCCTTGGCGCCGCACCGATCGACTACGTGCTGCGCATCGGCAAATCCGCTTCCTGACGTTTCACAGGCAATCCAGGCCGCAACCTCCAGGGGTATCCATCATGGCTTTCAACAGTTCGCTCTCCGGCATGAAGGCGGCCAACGCCGACCTCAACGTCACTTCCCACAACATCGCCAACGTCAACACCACCGGCTTCAAGGAGTCCCGCGCCGAATTCGCCGAGGTGTTCTCGACCACCGGCTACGGCCTGCTGCGCAACGGCATCGGCGCCGGCGTGCGGCTGACCAACGTGGCCCAGCAGTTCTCGCAGGGCGACATCAACCAGACCGGGCGCTACCTTGACCTGGCCATCGACCAGGAAGGCTTCTTCACGGTCAGCAACAACGGGACCAATGTCTATACCCGCGCCGGCAACTTCCAGCGCGATTCCAACGGCTTCGTCACCACGCCCGACGGCTACCGGCTGCAGGTGTTCCCGCCGCGCGCCGACGGCTCCGGCTTCGATACCGGCCGCCTGGTCGACCTGCAGCTGCTGACCAGCGATAGCCCGCCCAGCCCGACCACCCGGGTCAACCTGGGCGTCACCCTGCCCGGCAATGCCGCCGAACCGACCATCGCACCGTTCGATCCCGCCGACGGCAACAGCTATAACGAAACCACCTCGGTCACCGTGTACGACTCGCTGGGCGTGGCGCATGCGCAGTCGGTCTACTACGTGAAGACCGCCAATCCCAACGAATGGCAGATGCATACCTATGTCGACGGCACCTCGATGGGCGCGCCGACCACCGTGCAGTTCGACAACAATGGCGCGCTGACCGCGCCCGCCAACGGGCTGGTGACACTGGATCCGTTCACCCCGACCACCGGCGCCGGCGTGCTCAATATGACGATGGACATCAGCGGCACCACCCAGTACGGCGAGGCCTTCGCCAAGAAGGATCAGCGCCAGGACGGTTTCGCCAGCGGCAAGCTCAACGAATTCAGCGTTTCGCCCGAAGGCGTGGTTTACGCGCGCTACTCCAACGGCGTGGACCGCGCGGTCGGCCAGGTCGCACTGACCAACTTCACCAATCCGCAAGGCCTGGTGTCGCAGGGCAACAACACCTGGACGCACAGCTTCGCCTCCGGCGAGCCGCGCACCGGCGCGCCCGGCACCTCGGATTTCGGCCAGGTCGCCTCCGGCGCGCTGGAAGCCTCGACCGTGGATCTGACCGAACAGCTGGTCAACATGATCGTTGCCCAGCGCAACTTCCAGGCCAACTCGCAGATGCTGTCCACGCAGGATCAGATCACGCAGACGGTCATCAACATCAGGTGATGCGAGAAATGAGTGATGAGGAGTGAGGAGTGAGGTAAGAGCCTCACGACTCCCTCGCTCCCCATCGCACCGCTTCCACTCATTTCTCGCTCCTCTTCACTCACTCCTCGCAACTCACTTCTCGCCGGCTCACCCCATGGACAAAGGACTCTACGTCGCAATGACCGGCGCCCGCGCTTCGCTGCAGGCGCAGGGCACGGTGGCGCAAAACCTGGCCAACGTCGACACCAAGGGCTTCAAGGCGCAGTTGGCGGCGACCGAGGCGTTCCGGATCGCCGGCGAAGGGTTTCCGTCGCGGATCGACGCGATGCTGATCCAGCCGGGGTTCGACGCCAGCCCCGGCACCCAGATGGTCACCGGGCGCTCGCTGGACATCTCGCTGCGCGAAAACAACTGGCTGGCCGTGCAGGCCGCCGACGGCAGTCAGGCCTATACCCGCAACGGCGAACTGGCCATCACCGCCAACGGCATGCTGGTCACCGCCAACGGCCATCCGGTGCTGGACGAGGCCGGCAACCCGATGGCGGTGCCGCCGGCGCAATCGATCGATATCGGCAACGACGGCACGGTATCGATCATCCCGCAGGGCGAAGGCCCGCAAACCATGGCCATCGTCGGTCGCATGCGCGTGGTCGATGCCCAGCCGGAACAACTGACTCGCGGCGGCGACGGCCTGATGCGGCAGGCCGACCCGCAGACCGTCCTGCCGCAGGCCGGCGGCAACAGCCTGAGCACCGGCATGCTGGAAGGCAGCAATGTCGACGCCGCCGGCGCGCTGGTGCAGATGATCCAGTTGCAGCGCCAGTTCGAAATGCAGGTCAAGGTCATCCGTACCGGCGAC
This sequence comes from Pseudoxanthomonas wuyuanensis, assembly GCF_900215535.1. Classification (GTDB taxonomy): domain Bacteria; phylum Pseudomonadota; class Gammaproteobacteria; order Xanthomonadales; family Xanthomonadaceae; genus Pseudoxanthomonas_A; species Pseudoxanthomonas_A wuyuanensis. The sequence goes on from NZ_OCND01000006.1 coordinate 15,808, forward strand.
GACATGGCGCAATCGTCGAACCAGTTGCTGAGGTTGGGCGGCTGAAGCGCCAGGAATGGGAAATAGGGAACGGGGAATCGAAAAAAGCCGGCTTGCGCCGGCTTTCTGACGTTCCGGGCACGCGGCAGCGCCCGTCACCATTGAAACTCAAAGCTCCCCATTCCGTCATTCCGGCGCAAGCCGGAATGACGAGGGTGTCTTTTTCTGGAGCGCCAGAAACCCGTGACGGGAATCCGCCCGGCGTTCCGGCACAAGTCTTGCCTTACTTCTTCCGAAGCGGGCTGCTGCTACTCCCGATTCCCCATTCCCGCACGGAGAAACCACGTCATGAATCAAGCCCTCTGGGTCGCCAAGACCGGACTGGATGCGCAGCAGACGCGCATGTCGGTGGTCTCCAATAATCTGGCGAACACCAACACCACCGGCTTCAAGCGCGACCGCGCCAGTTTCGAGGATCTGCTGTACCAGCAGGTGCGCCAGCCCGGCGGTTCCACCTCGCAGCAGACCCAGCTGCCGTCGGGCCTGCAACTGGGCACCGGCGTGCGCGTGGTGTCGACCTCCAAGGATTTCCAGCAAGGCAATCCGCAGCAGACCGGCCGCTCGCTGGACGTGATGGTCAACGGCCGCGGCTTCTTCGAAGTGCTGCTGCCCGACGGCACGCCCGCCTACACCCGCGACGGTTCGTTCCAGATCAACGCCCAGGGCGAACTGGTCACCAACAGCGGCTATCCGGTGCAGCCCGGCATCCAGATTCCCGAAGGCGCGCAGTCGATGACCATCGGCAACGACGGCACCATCAGCGTGACGATGGCCGGTGAAGCGCAGGCGCTGGAAATCGGCGCGCTGACGCTGACCGACTTCGTCAATCCCTCCGGCCTGCAGGCCAAGGGCGAAAACCTGTACGTGGAAACCACCGCCTCCGGCCCCGCCCAGAACGGCACGCCCGGCCTCAACGGCCTGGGCAGCGTGGTGCAGGGTTCGCTGGAAGGCTCCAACGTCAATGTCGTCGAAGAGCTGGTCAGCATGATCGAAACCCAGCGCGCCTACGAAATGAACGCCAAGGCCATCTCCACCACCGATGCCATGCTCGGCTATCTGAACAACAACGTCTAAGGCACACGCCATGAAGCGATCCGCTTACGCCATCACCGCCCTCGCCTTCGCCGTGCTGATGCTCAGCGGCTGCGCGCGCTCGTTCGGCGATGTCCGCCCGTATGCGCCGATGCAGCCGATAGAACCGGTGATGGCGGCGCAGGCGCCGGCCACCGGCGGCGCCATCTACCGCGCCGGTCCCAGCCTGAACCTTTATGGCGACCGCCGCGCCCGCGATGTCGGCGATCTGCTGACCATCAACCTCATCGAGAACACCACCGCGCAGACCTCGGCGACCACCGCCATCGACAAGGAAAGCGACATCACGCTGGCCGCGCCCAGCATCGCCGGCGCGCCGCTGACCTACCACGGCCGCGACCTGCTCAGCGCCTCGGTCAATGGCGAACGCGGTTTCAGCGGCAACGGCCGCAGCGCGCAGAGCAACCGCCTGCAGGGCAGCCTGACCGTCACCGTGATCCAGCGCCTGCCCAACGGCAACCTGGTCGTGCAGGGGCAGAAGAACATGCGCCTGAACCAGGGCGACGAACTGGTGCAGATCCAGGGCATCGTGCGCGCCGCCGACATCAATCCGGACAACAGCATTCCCTCCAGCAAGGTGGCCGACGCCCGCATCGCCTACGGCGGCCGCGGCGCGATCGCGCAGTCCAACTCGATGGGCTGGCTCGGCCGGTTCTTCAATTCGCCCATCTATCCGAATTGAGGAGAACATCATGTTGAGATGGACGGCTTTCTTTCAGCCGGGACCCGGGACCCGGGACCCGGGACCCGGAAAAGCGTTGCGCCGTGGACGTTCCTTCTCGGGTCCCCGGTCCCCGGTCCCCGGTCCCGTACTACTGGCCTCCCTCCTGCTGCTGACCGCCTTCTCCGCCCACGCCGAACGCATCAAGGATCTGGCCCAGGTCGGCGGCGTGCGCAGCAATCCGCTGGTCGGCTACGGCCTGGTGGTGGGCCTGGATGGCAGCGGCGACCGCACCAGCCAGGCGCCCTTCACCGTGCAGAGCCTGAAGAACCTGCTGGGCGAGCTGGGCGTCAACGTGCCGCCCAACGTCAATCCGCAACTCAAGAACGTGGCCGCGGTGGCCATCCATGCCGATCTGCCTGCCTTCGCCAAGCCCGGCCAGGCCATCGACATCACCGTGTCCTCGATCGGCAATTCCACTTCGCTGCGCGGCGGCAGCCTGCTGATGGCGCCGTTGCGCGGCGCCGACGGCGAGGTCTACGCCATCGCCCAGGGCAACCTGGTGGTCGGCGGCTTCGGCGCGCAGGGCCGCGACGGTTCGCGCGTTTCGGTCAACGTGCCCAGCGTGGGCCGCATTCCCAACGGCGCCATCGTCGAACGCGCGGTGCCCGATGCCTTCGGCGCCAGCGACGTGATCACGCTGAACCTGCACAAGGGCGATTTCACCACCGTCTCGCGGATGGTCGCCGCGCTGGAACAGAACTTCGGCGCCGGCAATGCCTACGCGGTGGACGGCGTCACCGTCGCCGTACGCGCACCGGCCGATCCGGGCCGTCGCATCATGTTCCTGTCGCAGGTCGAGAACCTGGAACTGAACCCGGGCTCGGCGCCGGCCAAGGTCGTCGTCAACGCCCGCACCGGCACCGTGATCATCGGCTCGCAGGTCACGGTGATGCCGGCGGCCATCACCCATGGTTCGCTGACGGTGACGATTACCGAATCGGCCAACGTCAGCCAGCCCAACGAATTCTCGCGCGGCGGCCAGACCGTGGTCACGCCGCAGTCGTCGGTGTCGATTACCGAAGGCGGCAGCCATATGTTCAAGTTCGCCGGCGGCACCTCGCTGGACGAAATCGTCCGCGCGGTCAACGAAGTCGGCGCCGCGCCGGGCGATCTGATCGCGATCCTGGAAGCGTTGAAGCAGTCCGGCGCCCTGCGCGCGGAGCTTGAGGTGATCTGATGAGCAGTCCGGCCATCGGCAGCCTGCAACCGGCGCTGGCGCTGAACGCTGCCAGCGGCACCGCCGATGCCGCGCGCATCGACGAGGTCGCGCGCAAGCTCGAGGGCCAGTTCGCGCAGATGCTGATCAAGTGCATGCGCGAGGCCAGCTTCGGCGATTCGCTGTTTCCCGGCGAAAACCAGATGTTCCGCGACATGTACGACCAGCAGTTGGCCAAGGCCATGAGCGAGGGCAAGGGGCTGGGCCTGGCGCCGATGATCGCGCGCCAGCTCGGCGGCAATGCGCCGGCCGCAGCCGGCCTGCCCGGCAGCTATGGCCTGTCCGAATACCGGCGCATGGCGCCGGGCGCATCGGTGCCGGCGGACGCCGCCCAGATGCTCGACGCCATTGCCGGCCGCAGCTCCGCTCCGGCATCGCCTCCCGATGGCGGCATGCCGTTGTCGTTTGCGCTCAAATCGATGGTGGCCTCTTCCGAAGCCTGCGATCAGGTCGAACAGGTCGCCGCCACGCCGCCGGAGAAATTCGCCAAGAACACGCCCGAGCGCTTCGTCGCGGAGATCTGGTCGCACGCGCAGACCGCCGCCCGGGAACTGGGCGTGGACCCGCGCGCGCTGGTGGCCCAGGCCGCGCTGGAAACCGGCTGGGGCCGCCGCACCATCCAGCGCAACGACGGCGGCAGCGCGCACAATCTGTTCGGCATCAAGGCCACCGGCTGGAAGGGCGAACGCGCCCGCGTCGGCACCCATGAGTACACCAACGGCGTCAAGCATTCGGAAACCGCCGACTTCCGCGCCTACGGCTCGCCGGCCGAGAGTTTCGCCGACTACGTGCGCCTGCTGAAGAACAATCCGCGCTACCAACAGGCGCTGGCCGCCGGCAAGGACATCGCCGGCTTCGCGCGCGGCCTGCAGAAAGCCGGCTACGCCACCGACCCCGGCTATGCCGCCAAGATTTCCGCGATTGCCAATGGCCCCACCCTGGGCAAGGTGCTGTCGGCGATGGGCAGCGCCGTCAGCTCGGCGGTCGCCAACACGCTGCGCCGCTGATCCAGGAGCCACCGAATGTCCAACCTACTCGCCACCGGCAGCAGCGCACTCCTGGCCTTCCAGCGCGCGCTGTCCACGGTCAGCCACAACGTCGCCAACATCAACACGCCGGGCTATTCGCGCCAGCGCGCCGAGTTCGAGGCGCGCGCCGGCACCTACACCGGCTACGGCCACCAGGGCAACGGCGTGCAGATCGTCGACATCCGCCGGATGGCCGATTCGCTGGCCACTTCGCGCCTGCTGGACGCCGGCGGCGAACTGAGCCGGCTGCAGCAACTGTCGGTATTGTCCAGCCGCGTGGACACGTTGTTCTCCGAAGCGGCCACCGGCATCAGCGCGCCGTGGTCGGGCTTCTTCGATTCGGTCAGCGCGCTGTCTTCCAATGCGGCCTCGTCGGCCGAGCGCGAAAACCTGCTGGCCCAGGCCAAGGCGCTGGTGACCCGCTTCAACCAGATCGACAAGCACCTGGACGGACTCAATGATGAAGTCAACAAAGGCCTGATTGCCGGCGTCGACGAAGTCAATCGCCTGGCCAACGAAATCGCCCAGCTCAACGGCAAGATCGGCAGCAACGCCAACACCGCCTCCGGCGACCTGCTGGACCGTCGCGATCAGCTGATCAGCCAGTTGGTCAGCTATACCGGCGGAACCGCGGTCACCCAGGATGGCGGGCAGATCAATGTATTCACCGCCGGCGGCCAGCCGCTGGTGGTCGGCACGGCCGCCAGCAAGCTGGTGACCACCTCCGACCCCTACCGCCCCGAACGTCTGCAGGTGGCGCTGGAAACCAACGGGCAACGCACCACGCTGGGCCAGAACGGCCTGGGCGGGCAGATGGGCGGATTGCTGGAGTTCCGCACCACGGTGCTGGACCCGGCCGTGGCCGAACTGGGCCGCATTGCGGTGTCGCTGGCCGAAACCTTCAACGCCGGCCACGCCGGCGGCATGGATCTGTACGGCCAGTTGGGCGGCGACTTCTTCTCGATACCATCGCCCAAGGTATCCGCGCATTCGGGCAACAGCGGCGATGCGGTGCTGCAACCGGCGCTGGGCGATCTGTCGGCATTGAATGGGCAGAACGTGTTGCTGCGTTTCGACGGCAGCAACTGGCTGGCCACCCACCCCGATACCGGTGCGGCGATACCGCTCAGCGGCTCCGGCACCGCCGCCGATCCGCTGGTGGTCAATGGCGTGGAGCTGGTGCTGGCCTCCGGTACGCCGGCGACCAACGACCGCTTCCTGCTGCAGCCCACCGCCGGCGCCGCCGGTGCAATCGGCGTGGCCATCACCGACCCCAGCCGCATCGCCGCCGCCACACCGGTCAAGGCGGCGGCGGATCTGGCCAATATCGGCAGCGGCAAGCTGAGCGGCCTCAAAGTCACCGACGCCGGCCACGCGGATCTGCTGACCCCGGTGGCCATCGAATTCATCGACGCCAACCAGTACACCATCGACGGCGCCGGTCCGTTCGCCTACAGCGCCGGCCAGACCATCAGCCACAATGGCTGGAGCCTGGTGCTGGATGGCGCACCGGCCGCGGGCGACAGCTTCAACGTTTCGGCCAACGGCACCAATTCCAGCGACAACGGCAACGCCAACCTGCTGGCCAACCTGGACGATGCGCGCGTGCTCAACGGCGGCACCACCACGCTCAACGGCGCGGTCAGCGGCCTGACCACCAGCGTCGGCTCGGCCGCGCGCCAGGCCGACTATTCTGCCGAGGCGCAACTGGTGATCTACAACCAGGCGCAGGCCGCGCGCGACAGCATTTCCGGCGTCAACCTGGACGAGGAAGCCGCGGATCTGATGCGCCTGCAACAGGCCTACCAAGCCGCCGCGCAGATCATCTCGACCGCCGACAACATCTTCCAATCCCTGCTGAGCGCGGTGCGCCGATGAACTACCGCATTTCCACCGGCATGATGTACCAGCAGTCGATCAACACGATGCTGGCCAAACAGGCCAAGCTGGCGCATACCCAGCAACAGCTTTCCTCCGGCCAGAAGCTGGTCACCGCCAAGGACGACCCGGTCGCCGCCGGCACCGCCGTGGGCCTGGACCGGGCGCTGGCCGAACTGGAACGCTTCGGCATGAACGCCAACGCGGTGCAGAACCGGCTGGGCCTGCAGGAAAGCGCGCTGACCAGCGTCGGCGATGCCATGGCGCGCATCAACGAACTCACGGTACAGGCCAACAACTCCGCGCTTGGCGACGACAGCCGGCTGGCCATCAGCACCGAGCTGAAAGCCATCTACGCCGGCCTGCTGGACCTGGCCAACAGTACCGACGGCGCCGGACGCTACCTGTTCGGCGGCACCGACGACGGCAGCGCCCCGCTCGCCATTTCCGGCGGCAATGTGATCTACAGTGGCAACCAGAGCCAGCGCCAGGTCGAAGTGGCGCCGGACATGTTCGTCTCCGACACCCTGCCAGGCAGCGAAGTGTTCATGCGCCTGCGCACCGGCGACGGCCGCGTCGACGCGCGCGCCGCCGCCGGCAACACCGGTACCGGCCTGTTGATGGATTTCAGCGTCACCAATGCCAGCGCTTGGAATGGCGGCAGCTACCGCATCGAATTCACCGCCGCCGACAGCTACCAGATCTACGACAGCAACAACGCCGTCATCGCCACCGGCGCCTACGAGAAAGGCGCCAGCATCGCCTTCGCCGGCGTGCAGATGAAGCTAGACGGCCAGCCCGCCGCCGGCGACAGTTTCGAAATCGGCCCCTCCGGCACCCGCGACATCTTCGCCACCGTGCAGAACCTGATCGCCGCGCTGGAAAGCAACCCGACCACCGACGCGGAAAAAACCGCGATGCAGAACGCATTGCAGACCTCGTTGCGCGACGTGGCCACCGCACAGGGCAGGATGATCGATGCCCGCGCCAGCGGCGGCGCGCAACTGGCCGCCATCGACACTGCCGCCAACCTGCGCGAGGCCAACGCCATCACCTACCAGGACACCTTGTCCACCCTGCGCGACCTGGACTGGGCCGAAGCCATCGGCCGCTACAACCTGGAAAACACCGCCCTGCAGGCCGCGCAAACCGTGTTCATGCAGATGCAGTCGCTGTCGCTGTTCAAGCTGATGGGTTGAGGCCGGCCCACCGCCGCAGATCTGCAGGCAAGCGCCAGATCTTCTTTTCAACGCAATCCTTTGCAGTCCCTGCCCCGCCTCGCGCGGGGGTTTTTTTTTCAGATGAGGGAACACCCATGCCTGTAGGAGCGACGTAAGTCGCGATGAAGCTTTACCGGTAACGCCTCATCGCGACTCACGTCGCTCCTACAGAAATTTACGACTTCCGATGTTTCTTCCGAACGTCGACAATCTGTCCTGAAGCTGGTGGCCAGGGCATTGCGGGACCGTACGCGGCATGGATGCCGCGTAAGAGCCCACAGGGACGTGTTTACGGCGTGTCGCGCAATGCCCTGGCCACCAGATTCCACTTAGACCCAGCCCACCCAGGGAGAAGAATTTTCTTGAAAGACTCCTCGGCATCATATCGGCATTGCTTCAATCCGCAGACAGCCACCAGCAAGGACAGCTTCATCCGCCCCACGCAGCGGGAGCCAGCGACTCATATTCCAGAAAACTTCTCTACGAAACCCGGTCCGAAATCAATACACCTTCCGCTCCGCCAACGGCGGCGGAGTCCACTGGTACAGCCAGGTTTCGCTCAACGCGCCACTTGCATCGCGCAGAAACAAACGCAGATCGATCTGGCTGCTGTCGTCCTTCTCGGGCACCGCATCGAACATCACCCGGTAGCCGTGGATCTCGTGCAGCGGCCGCGCCGAAACGGTTTCCAGCCTGGCGCCACTGGCCTGCAGCACCGGTTCGACAGAAGCATTGCGGGCAGCCAGCTGGGCCAGATTGCCGCCACGGAAATCCACCGCAAAACGCTGCGACCAGGCTAGGCGCTTGAACCCGATCACCCCGCCCAGGCCGGTGCGGGTCGACACGCACTGCGCCAACGCAGGCTCTGCCGGCGGCGCCGCTCCCCAGAACAGACGGTAGCCGAACAGCAATTCCTGCCCGGGCTGCGGCTTTTCCTTCGGATTCCAGAACGCGACGATATTGTCGAAGGTCTCGTCCACGGTGGGTATTTCCACAAGTTGCACCGAACCTTCGCCCCAACCGCCCTTGGGTTCCACCCACAGGCACGGACGCTTCTCGTAGAACACGCCATCGTCCTGGTAGTGGCCAAAATCGCGGTCGCGCTGCAGCAGGCCAAAGCCCCTGGGATCGCGATCGCTGAACATGTTGAAACGCAGCTGCGGCGGATTGGTCAGCGGCCGCCAGATCCATTCATCGCTGCCGCTGTGCATCGCCAGGCCATCGCTGTCGTGGATTTCCGGGCGCCAGTCCCAGGCCATGCGGCGATCATTCTCGCCGGTCTGGTACATGCTGGTGCACGGCCCCAGCCCGATGCGCTCGATGGCCTTGCGCGGATACAGCGCACTGTCGATTTCCATCAGCAGCGGTTCGCCCGGCGTCACCGCAAAACGGTAGGCCCCGGCGATGCTGGGCGAATCCAGCAGCGCGTAGACGACCACCGTTTCCGAGTCCCCGGCCGGGCGTTCCAGGTAAAAGGCGACAAAGTCGGGGAACTCCTCGTCGCTGCCGGTGCCGGTATCGATGGCCAGCCCGCGCGCGGACAGACCGTACTGCCCTTCAGCACCCACCGCACGGAAATAGCTGGCGCCCAGGAACGCGGCAAAATCGCGCTCGGGATCGCTGCGCCGGTTGAGGCGGAAGCCGGCAAAACCCAGATCGGCCGGCAACCCGACCTTGTCCAGCCCGCTGTCGCCATAGTCGAACATCGCCGGCTCGTACCCGATCTCGCGCGCCTGGCCGCCAGCGACCTCATGCATGGTCACCGGCTTTTTGAAGTACAGCCCCATATGGAAGAACTGCGCCAGGAAACGATGGTCATCGCCAGCCCACAATGCGTGATCCTTGCGATAGCGGATCGACTGGTACTGATCCCAGTCCAACGCCGCCACCGCCGCCGGCAGCTGGCCACCATGGCGCTGGTAAGGCGCGACAGCCAACGCCCGCGCCTGTCCCTTCAACGCAGCAAAATCGAATGGCTGCGGCGGACCGAAACGGAGGTTCTGCCCTGCCGCGCGGGAGTCATGCGGCAACAGCAACGCGGACGGCAGGCCAAGCGCAGCAAACGCGCCTGCCGCGCGTTTCAAGAATTTACGTCGATTCATCTGGTGGGGGATGGTGCAGAACCGAGGCAGCATGCTAATCGCTGCCGCGTCAAATCCATGTAGGCGCGACGGACGCAATCCTGCCTGTCCAGGCGGCGGCCGCAGATTGCAGAATCCAGCTAGCCAGTAGCGCCGGCTTGATGGCGCTGTCCCAGGCTTCGGTCTTTCTCGCAGATGGGAGGACGTCTATGCCTGTAGGAGTGGTGCCGGCATGCCGGTGCCGGTGAGTCGCGATGAAGCTTTACCATTGGCACTTCATCGCGACTCGGCCAGCCATTCGGCTATCCAGAGCCATCGTTCCTACGGAAATCATCGATCTCCGACTTTTTTCGAACGCCGGCAGACTGTCCAGAAACCGGTGGTTATGGCGTTGCCGGACACGACACACCGGAAGCGCCCGCTATGAAGGTCCGGCCCGCCATCGCAAATGGCGGGCGTTCGGCAGCGCGACGCAGTGCATCGCAAGCGCTTGCTTCAAAGTGGCCGATGGCCTGTCGCAACAGCACTACGCCGCGTGTTCGGCAATGCGCCCGCTCATCGTTTCGGCCATGTCGCGCCAGCCCTGCAACTGGTGCAGCACGCCCAGCGAGGACAGGTAGGCTTCGTCGACCGGTTCGTTGCTGGCCAGTGCGCCGGCCACGTGCACGGCGCCGGGGACCCAGAAGCTGCGCAGGCTGGAGCGCTGCGGTTGGCGATGGAAGGCCACCGCTTCAACGATGGGCATCGGCAGGCCCCACAGGCCCAGCAGGTAGGCACCGGCCTCGGTGTGGCCGGGGCGTTCGTCCGGCTCGCCGTTGGCGGCGACCGGCAGGCGTTCGTCGCGCACGCCGGGCAGCAGCAGGCCGATATCGGCCAGCAGCGCGGCGGTGGCGCCGAGTTCGGAGCTGGTATGCGGCAGGATTCTGGCGGCCAGCCGCGAGGCCAGCAACGCGCGCTGCTGGAGCGCGGCGCGGTCCACCGTGGAGCCGGTCTTGATCGAGAACACTTCGCTGGCCAGCACCAGATCGCGCAAGGTCGCAAGACCCAGGCGGGTCACCGCAGCGCGCAGATCGGTGATGGCGCGGCCATTGGAAAAGAACGCCGAGTTGCATAGCTGCAGCACCTTGGCGGCGATGGCCGGGTCGCCGGCGACCAGCCGGGCGATGTCGGCGCTGCTGCCCTCGTCTTCTTCCAGCGCGCGGGTCAGCGCGAAATACAGATGCGGCGGCGACGGCAGGTGTTCGACCCGGCCGATGGCGCGGCGCAGGCGCGGGCTGTCCAGCAGGTCGCGCAGTTCTTCCAGGCTGTGGATGGCTTCCAGCACCGTTTCCGATGCCAGCGGCAGTGGCAGGAAGCGATGGGCCACGCCAATCAGGCGCACGGGCGGCGCGCTGCCCTGCTCGCCGGTTTCCAGCAGGGCGATGCGGATGGTTTCCGGGCGCAGCGTGCGGATCTGTCCCAGCAGCGTGGGCGGCGCCAGGTCCGGCAACGACGGGCCGACAATCACGACATCGATGGCCTCGTTGGCCACCGCGAATATCGCCGCGTTGCCGTCGGCCACCGTTTCCACCTTCCACTCGTCGCCCATGTCGCCGATATAGTCGGCCAGGTCCTCGGGCAGACAGTCGGTATCGCCAACGTACAGGATGCGCAAAGCAGTTCCCCAGAAAAGGATGATCAACCCCGGCGGCGCCGCGCGGATGCGCGGAACGCTCGCCCACACGAAAATCTACCAAGAATGTCGGCCGCACCTGCACGTTCTTGAATGGCGCGATGGGATATTGCGGAACGCTTCACACTCTTTCGTCCCGCGCTGTCGGGTAAACCCCGACAAGCCGGCGCAGCCGTTGCATCAAACGCGCAAGACCGGGACGCGGCGCATCCTTCCGCCAACGAACCACCTGCCTCACCCTGGCAGCCAGGCGAGTCGCGATAAAGCCTTGCCTGAGCCTCTCCGATAACCAGCCGTCTCCAGATTGCGCTTTCCGCCCCCTGCGGCCGTTGCCCGGCTGTGGTCAAATGCGAGCAGCCGAAGGAGAACCGACATGAAGCCTGCCGCCATTGCCATCGTCCTGAGCTGCCTGCTGTCGAGCGCTTGCGACAAGCCGGCCAACGCCCCCATCACGGCGGCGGAAGCCTCCGCCACGGCCGGCGACGGCGCTGCTGCCGCTGTGCCTGCCGGCAATACGGGCCCGGTGGACGAAGCCGGCGCGGCGCAGGTCGACAGGTCCATCGATGAGATCCTGGGCGATCACAGCCGCTACCGGGCCGTCATCGAATCCCTCCAGCAGGCGGTGGCCGCGAACGACAGCGCCGCGGTGGCGGCCCTGGTCGACTATCCCATCGACGTGGAAATCGATGGCCGCAAGACTGCCGTCAACGACGAAGAGGCATTCATCGCCGACTACGACAGGATCATGACGCCTGCCATCGCCAAGGCGATTGCGGATACCCGCTACACCAACGTGCTGGTCAACTGGCAGGGCGTGATGCTGGGCAACGGCGAAGTATGGATCAACGGCATCTGCAAGGGCGCCTCCAACGGCTGCGACGACTTCGACGTCAAGGTCATCACCATCCAGCCGACCATGCGCTGACCGCCGACGGGACGGCTTCAGCCGGGCGGGCATCCAGTTCCGCGCGGACGGACTCGGGCAGTTCGCATTCGCCGCCGTGGTACAGCGGTTGCGGCCAGCCTTTCCCCATCAGCAGGCCGGCGCCATTGGCCAGCACCGAATCCGGATCGGCACCGGGGCACTGCGCCGCCATCAACACCGTCTGCCCTTGCCGGTCGATCCATTGCTGGACGAAGTAGCTGCCTTGCGCAGTCCGGTAGGACTTGCCGACGATGCTCGCCACCGGACTGGCAACGCCATCGAGCTCGCGTTCGCGCGGCAGGTCCAGCAGACTGCCATCGCGGCGGGCGAACAGCACCGCACCGTCGGCGCCGTGCAGGCGCAGGTATTCGTGCTCGCCCAACTGCCCCCGGCTCCACCAGCGGTCCGCTCCCCACGGCTTGACCTGGTAATACCGCGGCGCAAGCGCTTCATTGCCGTCGGCATCCATCAGGCCGTAATAGCCTGCGCGATTGAAGACCAGCCAGCCTTCGCTGGGCGGCTCGGCATGATCGAACGCCGCACCGACGAAGCCGCCCGTGCCGGTGTTGAACAGGCGCATGGTTTCGCCGGTGGCGACCAGCAACAGGCGGCCCCCGGCATCGACTTCGCGGATGTCGCTGTCCGGCGGCAATAGCCAATGCCGGAAATCGGCTGCCACCCAGATCCGTCGTTGTCCCTCCAGGCTTCCGACAAATCCCGGCCCCCGGCTCCTCAGTTCGGTCACCGCAGGGTGGTGGAACAACACCTTGCCGTCGCGATCCACCAGCGACCAGCCCGGCCGCCCGGCTGCGCCGCCCTGCGGATAGCGCACCAGCACATCAGGCCGGCCGTCGACGGCCTGCACATTGTCATGACCCAGCGCAAACACCGGTGCGGCCCGGTCATCGATGATCCGGCCATCATCATCCTGTCCCTGCGCGCGGCTCACCCGCCAGCGGCCCGGGACGATTCGAACCGGGTAGCCGTAACCTTCGGGCAATGGATGGAAGCTGCCGTCGCGCTGCAGCAGGCCCTCGGTCATTACCGGTTCCACCGCTTCTCCACCTGCCTCCACCACGGCCAGTGCGGCCTGCAGATCCGCGAAGCGGAATGCCCGCACCGCCATCGGCCAGTCTTCCTCCAGGCGATCGCTTGCGCCGCTGCGCAGACGCGGGAAATAGCTGCCCGCCAGGTAGCGCAGTGCGCCCTGCGGATTGCCGCGCTCATCCAGCACCGCCCAGGTATTGCCGCCACGCGCCAGCCACCGGCCGTCGTCCATCGCCCGCAAATCGTCCCAGTCGCCTTCCAGGTGCACCCCGCCCTGCTCGTCGCGCAACTGGCAAGGGCGTTCGCGCGCGTAGTCGCAGATCCAGTACAGCAAGCGCTCGCGGAACGGGCCGGACACGCGCATCTCGTCCTCGCCGAGTTGCAGCGCCGGTTTGCCGTGCCAGGCCAGGATCGTTTCCGGCCCGCGCTGCGGCACCCAGACGATGCGCTCGGGATGGATGGTCAGCCGCCACTGCCCGTAGCCCTGCTGCCACGGCATCGCCACTGCACCATTGGCGTCGACCAGGCTGGTGTCGCCGTTGCGGACGACCGGCCACAGCGCGCCGCGGTAATCGCGTTCGCCGGAAGGGTGCTGCGGAAGCGGTTCGTCTTCGACGTCGGCGCCTTGCATGCGCGCCATCTCATTGCCGCGATCGTCAAGCCAGATCTCGGCGCTGGCGTCGTAGTCGCTGGCCAACCAGCGATCCGGCGCCACGCGGCGCAATGGCGTCAACGGCGCGCGGACAAGGCGCCCGTCCGTATCCGCCACGCCCCACCCCGGAAAGCCGGAGGCGTGGAAAAGAAACACCCGCGCTTCGCCGGCGGCCGGTGTGTCGGCAGCTGCAAGCGCCGGGCCGGCGTGCATCAACAGCACGCCCGCCGTCAGCCGCCACCAGCGACCGCTCGTCGGCATCTTGAAGGCCATCGGCTCAGGCTTCGCCGGGCGCCAATTCCCGCAGCTTGCCCTCGTGCAGTTCCAGCACCCGGTCCAGCCGGCGCGCCAGGCGGCGGTCGTGGGTCACCAGCACCAGGCTGGTCTTCTGCGCGCGGTTGAGCTCCAGCATCAGCTCGAACACCGTGGCGGCGGTTTTTTCGTCCAGGTTGCCGGTCGGTTCATCGCCCAGCACGCAGGCCGGCTGGTTGACCAGCGCGCGCGCCACCGCGGCGCGCTGGCGTTCGCCGCCGGACAGTTCGCCCGGCTTGTGCTCGATGCGGTGGCCCAGGCCCACCTGCTCCAGCAGCGCTTTGGCGCGCTGCGCAGCGGCCGGCGCCTCGGCGCCGCCCAGCATCACCGGCATCATCACGTTCTCCAGCGCGGTGAATTCCGGCAGCAGGTGATGGAACTGATAGACGAAACCCAGCGCACGGTTGCGCAACTGCCCGCGGGCGGCATCGGACAGCGCCGACATCTTCTGCCCGGATACAAAGACTTCACCGGCGGTCGGCGTATCCAGCCCGCCCAACAGGTGCAGCAGCGTGCTCTTGCCGGCGCCGGACGCGCCGACGATGGCGACGGTTTCGCCGGCGTGCACGCTCAATTCCAGGCCATCGAACACCGGCGTGCGCAGCTTGCCCTCGGCATAGGTCTTGCCCAGTGCTTCGGCGCGGATCACCTCATCGTGCGGCATCGGCTTCTGCGTCCCCGTTTTCCCGTTTTCAACAGCCGTACGGCTGGTGTTTCCGATTCCCGATTCCCGGCTATTCATAACGCAGCGCCTCCGCCGGCTGGGTACGGGCCGCGCGCCAGGCCGGGTACAACGTGGCCAGGAAACTCATCGCCAGCGCCACCAGCGCGATCATCACCACATCGCTGGACTGCAGGTCGTATGGCAGGCCGGTGATGTAGTAGACGTCCGACGGCAACAAGGTGATGTTGAAGGTCGCCTCGATGACGCCAAGGATGCGTTCCAGATTCATCGTCAGCGCGATGCCGCCGATGACGCCGGCCACGGTGCCGATGATGCCGATCAGCGAGCCCTGCACCATGAACACCTGCATCACCCCGCGCGGGGTCAGGCCCAGCGTGCGCAGGATGGCGATATCGGCCTGCTTGTCGGTGACCAGCATCACCTGCGAGGACACCAGGTTGAAGGCGCCCATGGCGATGATCAGCGACAGCAGGATGCCCATCACCGTCTTTTCCATTTTCAGCGAGTGGTACAGATTGGCGTTTTCGCGGGTCCAGTCGCTGATGCGGTAAGGCCCTTGCAGATTGATGGCCAACTCGCGCGCCACGTTCCAGGCCTGGTCCATGTCGTGCAGCTTCAGGCGCACGCCGGTGACCCCGTCGCCCATCCGCAGCACCCGCTGCAGATCGCTCATGTGCACGATGGCCAGGTTGCGGTCGATGTCGTTGTGGCCGACCGCGAAGATGCCGCTGACGGTGAAGCGCTTGATCCTGGGTGCGGTGCTCATCGCAGAATGCTGAAGCGCCGTGGTAGTCACCAGTACACTGTCGCCGACGCCTACCCGCAACCAGGCAGCCAGTTCCTGCCCCAACAGAATGTCGAACTCGCCGGGCCGCAACGACTCCAGCCGTCCGGTGGTCATCTTGTCCGCCAGTACCGAAACGCTCGATTCGCGCTCCGGCTCAACACCACGCACCAGTGCGCCCTGTGGTTCGGCGTTGCCGCTCAGCATCGCCTGTGAATCGATGTAAGGCGCCGCGCCGGCCACGCGCGGATCCTTCAGCGCCACTTCCACCGCATGCGGCCAGTCGTGCATCGCTTCGCCGGCGCCGCTGACGGTGGCATGCGCGGTCATTTGCAGCAGGCGGTCGCGGATCTCGCGCTGGAAGCCGCTCATCACCGACAGCGTGGTGATCAGCACCGTCACTCCGAGCGCGATGCCCAGGATCGAGGCCAGCGAAATGAAGGAGATGAAACCATTGCGGCGTTTGGCGCGCAGGTAGCGCAGGCCGATGGCGACAGGGATGGGTTTGAACATTGGGACCTGGTTATGGGCATGGCTGGCCCGTCGGGCCCGTGGCTATGGTGCCATCGCCGGCCGCTTGCGCGAAGCGCCGCCGCTGCCGGCGGCCAGACGCAGTTCACGTCGGCGTGCCGGCGGCAGCGTATCGGGCCACCAGCTCAGCCGCTGGCTGCGGCCGGAACCGTCGCACCAGCTCAGGAATGCCAGCGGACCGCGCCATTGCAGGTCCGCGTCCTCCAAGACCCTGCCCTGCAGCGTGGGCGGGCGCTGGTCGCCGGGGAAAACCAGTTCCAGTCTGGGCTGCCCGCGATAGCGCCGGCACCGCCAGATCCCGTAGAACGGCATGCCAACCGCCAGCGGCCAGGCCGCCCAGCGCGGCGTTTCCGAGGCCAGCAGCGAAAACCCGGCCAGCACGGCCAGCAGGACGATGGCCATGGAAAGCCACCACGAAGGCCGCCACTCAAGCCGGCAGCTGACGGATCCGCTGGATAAGCGATGCGAGCGCGACATCGGGACACTGCTCATAGCCCATGAACCAGCGCCAGAGCTTATCGTCCTCGCAGTCCAGCAGCTGTAGGAAAACCCCGCGTTCGGTGTCGGAAGATGCCGCCCATTCGCGGCTGAGGTAGCGCTCGAACAGCTGATCCAGCTCGCGCATGCCGCGCCGGCAGCGCCAGCGGATGCGCTTGAGTTCGGTATCCATGAGATCAAGAGTAACCGGGAAAGTCGCGCCTGCGGCACCGCCAAGCGTACTTCCCCGTCGACGGAACGTACGCTCGGCCATTCACAGGCCGCGTCAGCGGCCGACTTTGCCCATAACCCATCAGGCGCGGCGCGCCATCATCAGTTTCTTGATTTCGGCAATGGCCAGCGCCGGGTTCAGGCCCTTGGGGCAGGTCCGCGCGCAGTTCATGATGGTGTGGCAGCGGTACAGCTTGAACGGATCTTCCAGGTCGTCCAGGCGCGCACCGGTGTCCTCGTCGCGCGAATCGACGATCCAGCGATAGGCCTGCAGCAGGATCGCCGGGCCCAGATAGCGTTCGCCGTTCCACCAGTAGCTGGGGCAGCTGGTCGAGCAGCACGCGCACAGGATGCATTCGTACAGGCCATCAAGCTGTTTGCGGTCTTCCGGCGACTGCAGCCGTTCGCGGTCCGGCGGCGGCGGCGTCTGCGTGCGGATCCACGGCTTGATGGAGGCGTACTGCGCGTAGAAATGGGTCAGGTCCGGCACCAGATCCTTGACCACGTTCATATGCGGCAGCGGGTAGATCGGCACCTCGGCCTTCTTGCAGTCGCTGATGGCGCGGGTGCAGGCCAGCGTGTTGGTGCCGTCGATGTTCATCGCGCAGGAACCGCAGATGCCTTCGCGGCAGGAGCGGCGGAAGGTCAGCGTGGGGTCGATCTCATTTTTTATCTTGATCAACGCATCCAGAACCATCGGGCCGCAGGCATCCAGATCCACCTCGTAGGTGTCGGTGCGGGGGTTCTGATCGTCGTCCGGGCTCCAGCGATAGACCTTGAACGTACGCACGTTCTTCGCGCCTTTCGCGGGGAAATGCTTGCCCTTCTGGATCCGGGAGTTCTTCGGGAGTGCGAATTCGGCCATGGCTTTAAATCCGTGATGCGTGATGAGTGATTAGTGATTCGAAGAAGCGGGTCGCGGCACCTGAGGCGCCTGGCGAATCACCAATCACGAATCACCATTCACGGCTTTAGTAGACGCGCGGCTTCGGCGGCACCACGTCCACGTCCTTGCTCAACGTGTACATGTGCACCGGGCGGTAATCGAAACTGCACCTGCCCTGCTCGTCGACGTTGACCAGCGTGTGCTTGTGCCAGTTGACGTCGTCGCGCTCGGGGAAATCCTCGTGCGCATGCGCGCCGCGGCTCTCGTGGCGCTGTTCGGCCGAATTGATCGTGGCCACCGCGTTGAGCAGCAGATTGTTCAGCTCGTAGGTCTCGATCAGGTCCGAATTCCAGATCAGCGAACGGTCGCTGACTTTGACGTCCTGGAACGAATCGAACACCTGCGCCATCTTCTCGCAGCCTTCCTTCAGCGTCTTGCTGGTGCGGAACACCGCCGCGTCGGACTGCATGGTGCGCTGCATGTTGTCGCGGATGACCGCCGTCGGCGTGTCGCCATTGGCGTTGCGCAGCTTGTCCAGCAGCGACAGCGCCTTGTCGCAGGCATCGCCGGCCAGCGGCTTGTGCGAGGCGCCGCTCTTGATGGTCTCGGCGCAGCGGTTGGCCACCGCGCGGCCGAACACCACCAGGTCCAGCAGCGAGTTGGACCCCAGCCGGTTGGCGCCGTGCACCGACACGCAGGCCGCTTCGCCGATGGCATACAGGCCCGGCACCACCGCGTCGGGGTTGTCGCCGACCTTGCGCACCACTTCGCCGTGGTAGTTGGTCGGAATGCCGCCCATGTTGTAGTGCACGGTGGGAATGACCGGAATCGGCTGCTTGGTCACGTCCACGCCGGCGAAGATGTGCGCGCTTTCGGCGATGCCGGGCAGCTTCTCGTTGATCACTTCCGGGCCCAGGTGGGTCAGGTCGAGCAGGATGTGATCCTTGTGCTCGCCGACGCCGCGGCCTTCGCGGATTTCGATGGTCATCGAGCGGCTGACCACGTCGCGCGAGGCCAGATCCTTGTAGTGCGGCGCGTAGCGCTCCATGAAGCGCTCGCCATTGCTGTTGCGCAGGATGCCGCCTTCGCCGCGCACGCCTTCGGTGATCAGGCAGCCGGCGCCGTAGATGCCGGTGGGGTGGAACTGCACGAACTCCATGTCCTGCATCGGCAGTCCGGCGCGTAACGCCAGCCCGCCGCCGTCGCCGGTGCAGGTATGCGCCGAGGTGGCGCTGAAGTAGGCGCGGCCATAGCCGCCGGTGGCCAGCACCACGCCATGGGCGCGGAACAGGTGCAGCGAGCCTTCGGCCATGTCCAGCGCCAGCACGCCGCGGCAGACGCCTTCTTCGTCGAAGATCAGGTCCAGCGCGAAGTACTCGATCATGAAACGCGCATCGTGCGCCAGCGACTGCTGGTAAAGCGTATGCAGCATGGCGTGGCCGGTGCGGTCGGCGGCCGCGCAGGTGCGTTGCGCCGGCGGGCCTTCGCCGAACCTGGTGGTCATGCCGCCGAACGGACGCTGGTAGATCTTGCCTTCTTCGGTGCGCGAGAACGGAACCCCGTAGTGCTCCAGCTCGATGATGGCCGGAATCGCCTCGCGGCACATGTACTCGATGGCGTCCTGGTCGCCCAGCCAGTCCGAACCCTTGATGGTGTCGTAGAAGTGGTAGCGCCAGTCGTCCTCGCCCATGTTGCCCAGGGCAGCGGAAATGCCGCCCTGCGCGGCGACGGTATGCGAACGGGTCGGGAACACCTTGGTCAGGCAGACGGTCTGCAGGCCCTTGGCGGCCAGGCCGAAGGTCGCGCGCAGGCCGGCGCCGCCGGCGCCCACCACGACCATGTCGTACTTGTGTTCGGTAATCTTGTAGGCAGACATCTGGTTCAGTTCCCTAGCGCGATGCGGGCCACCGCAAAAATACCGACGATCGCGCCAAGCACGGCGACGAACTTCACCGAGACCTGCAACGCCAGGGCCAGCAGCGAGTTGTGGATGTAGTCTTCCAGCACGACCTGCAGGCCGATCTGCGCATGCCAGAACATCGCGACCAGGAAGCCGACCAGCAGCACCGCGTTCCACGGCTTGGACACCGCCTCGGCGGCGGCGGCATAGTCGGCGCCGACCAGGCTCAGCACGAACACCAGAAACCAGATCGCCAGCAGCACAAGCGCGGTGGCGGTCAGCCGCTGCAGCACGAAATGCTCGGTGCCGGTCTTGGCCGCGCCCAGGCCGCGCACATTCTTCAATGGAGTGCGGTACTTGTTCATACGCCACCTCCGGCCAGCACATAAGCCCAGACCAGCACGGTAATGACCAGACTGCCGAACACCGACAGCCAGCTGCTGCGCACGAAGGCGGGAATGCTGAAGCCGTGGCCGAAGTCCTGCACGATGTGGCGGATGCCGTTGCACAGGTGGTAGGCGAAGGCCCAGGTCCAGGCGAACAGGAACAACTGGCCGTACCAGGCCGCGGCGATGCCGCTGAAGCAGGTCCAGGCTTCCGGCCCCATCATCAGGGTCAGCAACCCGGCGGCGATGACCAGCGCGCCGAAAGCCAGGAAGATGCCGGTGATTCGATGCAGGATCGAGGTGGCCATCTGGATCTGCCAGCGGTAGACCTGCAGATGGGGGGAAAGCGGACGTTCTCGGGTCGCCATTCGCTGGGCTCGTTTCTCGGCTGGGCGGTCGTGCGACCGCGTTGGCTCAATGCTGGATCAGAAATCGATGCAGCGTCCGTTTTTTTCCCAATCCCCATAACGCGTCGGCTCGGGACCGACGCGCCCGCCTATTTCGGCTGGCGCCTTTTCCTTCCGCACTGTCGGCACCGGCAAAACCTCGCCATTGGACAACTGTGTTTCGGATCCGGAGTCTGGAATGGAAGGGGTTTGGCCTATCATGTGATTCTCGCAACGCACAAAATTTTAATCCCCGCCCCCTTGGCTGACAACCTTTCCCCTACCCTGGCGCGATTCTTCGCCGTTCCGGACCACGGCATCGTGGCGCTGGACGGGCCGGACGCGACCGCCTTCGCGCATGCCCAGTTCGCCAACGACGTGGCCGCACTGGCCCCCGGGCATTGGCAGTGGAATGCCTGGCTGACCCCGAAAGGCCGGGTAATTGCGGTGTTTGCGCTGGTCAAGGCCTCCGACGACAAGCTGCTTCTGGTGTTGCCTGACCATCCGGCGGAGCTGTTCGCCGAGCAGTTGCGGCGCTTCGTCTTTCGACGAAAGTTGCAGATCGCCGTCCCTGCCGATCTGCGGGTTTCCGCTGCGTTCTCCCCCCCGGCTTTGGCCCGGAATGCGCAAATCGGCGTGTTGGAGGACGGTCTGGAACTGGATTTCGGCGCCGATGGCGGTGGCCGTACGCTGCGGTTGAGCCGGTCGCTGGCCGCCGGCGACGGCGACGGCGACGATGAGGCGCTGGCGCAACGGTGGCAGGCGTTCGATCTGCGCCACGGTTTGCCGCGCCTGCCGTCAGCGCAGCGCGAACAATGGACGCCGCAGCAACTGTCGCTGGACCGGCTGCGCGCCTACAGCGTCAAGAAGGGTTGCTACCCCGGCCAGGAGATCGTTGCCCGCACGCACTTCCTTGGCAAGGCCAAGCGCGGGCTGGCGCTGTTCCGCGCCCGGATGCCGTTGCGGGCGGGTGCCGCCGTCAGCGACGGCGCGCGCGATATCGGCACCATCGTCAGCGCCTCGGCCGATGGAGCGCTTGCCCTGGCGGTGCTGCCGCTGGACCGCGAACCGCTGCCGCTGAGCTGCGGCGGCAGCGGGCTTGACGAAATTCCGTTGCAGGAAGGGTTGGCGCGCTGATCGGCGTCGGCCGTGCGGCCGGCGCTAATGTTGCGCAGCATTGATCCAGGTCATTTCGGCCGATGCGGCACCTGCGCAAACTGTCCTCATCTGCCGCTGCAAGGTGAGGTTCCATGAAACACGATGTCGTCATCGTCGGCGCCGGCCCGGCGGGGCTGTGCCTGGCCAGGGCGCTGGCCGACCAGGCGCTGGACGTGGCCCTGGTCGAGCGCCTGCCGGCGCAGGCGCTGGCCGAGCCGGGCTACGACGGCCGCGAAATCGCGCTGACCCACGCCTCTGTGCGGATCCTGAAGACGCTGGGCGTGTGGGAACATCTGCCGGACGATACGGTGTTCCCGTTGCAGGGCGCACAGGTGATGGACCGGAATACCGCGCCGGTGCTTCGTATCGACAGTGCGCTGGTAGCGCAGGAACAGCTGGGCTGCCTGGTCGCCAACCAGCAGATCCGCAGGGCCGCCTGGCAAGCGGTTTCGCAGGCTCCGGGCATCGCCGTCTACAGCGAAGCGCAGATCGAACGCGTCAGTACCGGTCCCGACGAAGCGGGCGTCGAACTGGCCAACGGAGAACGGCTGCAGTGCCGCCTGCTGGTGGCTGCGGACAGCCGCTTCTCCGAAACCCGGCGCGCGCTCGGCATCCAGGCCGACATGCACGATTTCGGCCGGACCATGCTGGTATGCCGGATGCGCCACGCGCTGCCGCATGGGCGCATTGCCTGGGAGTGGTTCGGGCACGGACAGACGCGGGCGATGCTGCCGTTGCAGGAACACCACGCCTCGATCGTGCTGACGGTGACCGGCGAAGAAGCGCAACGGTTGGCCGGGCTGCCGGCGGAACGTTTCGGCCAGGAAATGCAGGACCGCTTCGAACAGCGGCTGGGCGAAATGTCGCTGGACGGCAGCCGCCACCTGTACCCGCTGGTTGGCGTCTATGCGCGCCGCTTCGTCGGTTGCCGCCTGGCGCTGGTCGGCGATGCCGCGGTGGGCATGCATCCGGTCACCGCGCATGGTTTCAATTTCGGGCTGGCCAGCGTGGAACGGCTGGCCGCGGCCATCGGTACCGCCCAGCGGCAGGGCAAGGACCTGGCCGACCCGGCCCTGCTGGCGCGCTACCAGCGCCAGCACCGGCGGGGCACGCTGCCGCTGTACCTGGCCACCCGGGCGATCGCCGGCCTGTATACCGACGACCGCCCGCCGGCGCACTGGCTGAGGACGCTGGCGCTGCGCGCCGCTTCCCGGGTCACCCCGTTCCGGCGTGCGCTGGCCGAAAAGCTGCTGGACGATGGCCAACCGCAACGGGCGTCATGACACGCCCTGGCGTCCTGGATGGGCATTGACCCAGGCGACGAACCTATCGGCAAAGCCCTGCAGGAACTTCCGCGTGCCCTCGTTGCCGATGTTGCCGTCGTCGTCGAACAGGCCGTCCTTGTTCTGCACGTAGACTTCCGGCTGCCCCATCAGCGCGATGTCCAGATAAAGCAGCACATTGCGCAGATGCTGCTGCGCCATGCCGGTGCCGGTAGCGCCGACCGAGATGCCGATGGCAGCGCCCGGTTTGCCGGCGAAGGAATTGGCGCCCCACGGACGCGAGGCGATATCCACCGCGTTCTTCAGTACGCCCGGAATGGAACGGTTGTACTCCGGGGTGACGAACAGCAGCGCGTCGGCCGCTTCGATCTGCCGCTTCAGCTGCATGCACTCGGCAGGATAGTTCTCGTCGAAATCCTGGTTGTACGGCGGCAGATGATCGATGCGGATGTAATCGAACGAAAACTCCGCCGGCATCAGCTTCTCCACCGCCCTGGCCAGCTTCCGGTTGAAGGATTCCCTGCGCAGGCTGCCGACGAACACCGCGATCTTGAGCTTTGCCATGGAACGGCTCCCGTGGAATGTCCGCACAGACTATGCCGGACACCTGTAAGCGGGATGTCAATTCCGCGCCCGAACCGGCCCGGCGGGAACGGCGGGGACACCGTTCCCTACCCGGTTTTCGCCAGACGCTCCGCCGCCGCCACGATGTCGTCGTCGCCCGGCAATACCAGCAAGGCGGCACCCGCCAGCGGCGTGTAGGTGTCCGCGCCGACCACGCGCTGGAAAGGCCGCGCGCCATGGCCGCCCTCGGCAATGGCGGTGATGATGCCTTCGCCCACGCCCGCCGAATGGCGGCCTTCGTCCACCACCAGGATGCGCTTGGCGGTCTTCGCCTGTTCGACGATGAAGGCTTCGTTGAGCGGCACCAGCCAGCGCAGATCGACCACGCGCACTTCCCAGCCATGCTTCTGTTCGATGCTGCGCGCGGCGCGCAGGCTCATCGGCACGCCGTTGCCGTAGGTGAAAATCACCAGATCCTCGGCCTGCTCGCGGTAGATGCGCCCCTCGCCCAGGGCAATGGCCTGCTCCGGCGCCGGATAGGGGAACAGCCACTGGCCGTCGCCGGCTTCGTACAGATCCTTGGTCATGTACAGGGCAATGGGTTCCAGGAAGACGCCGACGCGGCCATCCACCTTGGCCAGCGCAGCCAGCGTGCGCAGCATCATCGCCGCATCGTCGCCGCGCGACGGACAACCCACTACCAGGCCGGGGATGTCGCGCAGGGCGGCGATCGAATTGTCGTTGTGGAAGTGACCGCCGAAACCGCGCTGGTAACCGAGCCCGGCAATGCGCACCACCATCGGGTTGCGGTACTGGTTGTTGCTGAAGAACTGCAGGCTGGCCGCTTCGCCACGGATCTGATCGCAGGCATTGTGGAAATACGCCAGGTACTGGATTTCCGGCAACGGCAGCATGTCCAGGTTGGCATAGCCCTGGGCCAGCCCCAGGATCATCGTTTCGTCCAGCAGCGTATTGAACACGCGGCTGCCCTTGAACGCCTTGTGCAGGCCCTTGGTGACCGTGTAGACGCCGCCTTTCTGCGCCACGTCCTCGCCGAACAGCAGCGCCTCGGGATACTTGCAGAACAGATCGTGCAGCGCTTGGTTGATCTGGATGGCCAGATGGCGCGGCGGCAGCGCTTCCGGCAGCTTTTCCTCGCTGCCGAACACGGCAATGCGCTTGTCCTGCGGCGCAGCGCGCACGGCCTCGGCCATCACCGCATCCGGCGAGTATGGCGCCAGCGGTGCGACGACATCCTCCAGGCGCGTAATCTTGGGCCGGCGGTCGGCCTCTTCGGCGGCGGCGAAGCAGCGTTTGCGGATGGCCTCGTACCAATCCAGCAGTTCCTGTTTCGACAGCAGTCCCGATTCCAGCGCGATGGCAGCAGAACGCAGCAGCGGATCGGTCGCCTCCACCGCGCACAGTTCCTCGATCGGCCGCCATTCGATTTCGAAATCGGTACCGGCATGGCCCATGATGCGGGTGGTGCGCAGGTGCAGGAAGGTGGGCCGGCGCGTGCGCCGGCAATGCTCCACCGCCGCCTGCACCTGGCCGTAGCCGGCGGCCAGGTCCAGGCCATCGGCGTAGAAATAATCCAGATCCGCGCGGCCGGCGAAATTGCGCTCTATCCAGCCCCCCGGCGTCTTGACCGATATGCCGATGCCGTTGTCCTCGCAGACGAACAGCACCGGTGCCGGCAGTTTCTGGTAGGCGGTCCACGCCGCCGCGTTGAATGCGGTCTGTGCGGTGGCATGGTTGCTGGAGGCGTCGCCGAACGAGCAGATAGCGATGCTGTCTTCGGGAATCGGTGAGGCATGGCCGATACGGCGCGCCTGCTCGATGGCGATGGCGGTGCCCAGCGCCTTGGGCAGATGCGAAGCGATGGTGGAAGTTTGCGGCAGCACCCACAACGGTTTGCTGCCCCAGACCTTGTGGCGGCCGCCGCTGGCCGGATCTTCCGCACTGGCCGCGAACGACAAGGCCGAATCCATGACAGGGTCCATGCCCGGCAGCTTGCGGAAACGTTCGGCCATGAACCCGCCGCTGCGGTAGTGCAGGAAAGCCGGATCCGTATGCCGGGTCAACCGCGCGACCATCGCGTTGCCTTCGTGGCCGGAACTGCCGATGGTGTAGAAGACCTTGTTCTGCACGCGCAGCACGCGCGCCATCAGATCCAGATGCCGCGAGATCAACTGCGATTCCAGCAGTTCGGAGAAACCGCCCGCATCCAGCGCGCTGCCATCCAGGATGGCCTGGCCTGCGGCAGGGCGTGCGCGGCTTGCGCCGCTCCACTCGCCGACGAATTCGATGAAGTTCCGGTCGCAGATTTCGGCGCGGTTGAGGCCCTTCATGCGGGCGGGAATCGGTTTGGAGGTCATGCGGTTTCCGTGGTTGGGGCCTGCGCGCCCGAGGGTTGTCTATCGCGTTGCCGGCGGGCGGGATATCGGGAGGTAGATCCGGACGAGGCAGGTTCAGGACGCGGCCAGACGCTCAGCGGCTTCATCGCTGACCGCAGGCATCGGCACGAATCCCGCAGTGGCGCGCACGCGCGCCAGCCAGTCGGTGATACGCGGAAACCCGCCCAGGTCGAAGCCGCCATCGGCCGCGCAATCGGTATACGCGAACAGCGCGATATCGGCCACGCCATAGCGTTCGCCGGTAAACCAGTGCGCCTTGCGCAAATGCTGCTCCATCACCGCCAGCGCCTGTTCGCCGCGTTCGATCAGCCGGGGCAGCTCGGCGCGGCGCGGCGAATCCAGCGGCGTCCAGCCGCGGATGAAGCGCGCCACCGCGACATAGGGTTCGTGGCTGTACTGCTCGAAGAACAGCCAGCTCAACGCCTGTGCGCGCTGCCAGGCGTCGGCAGGCAGGAATGACGTGTTCTCGGCCAACCAGCACAAAATGGCGTTGGACTCGGTCAATATGTGGCCGTCTTCGCGCTCCAGCATCGGCACCTTGTCGTTGGGGTTTTTGGCCAGATATTCCGGCGTGCGGGTGGCGCCATTGGCGCTGTCGACCTCGATCCAGCGGTACGGGCGGCCAAGCTGCTCCAGCAACAGCCGCACCTTGTGGCAGTTGCCCGATACCGAATAGCCATGGACGGTAAGCGTTTCGATCGGCATGCGCGGGCTCCGGGAATTAAGAAGGGGTTCGATGAAGTGCCGATGGCGTCACATGGCCTGCCGCGCATGCCATTCGGCACGCGACTGCCCCCAGATTTCCACCGGTTTTCCTTGGTGCGGCTCGGGCAGTTCGCCCATGCGCAGCAACCGCGAACCGAGCTTGGCGGCGACCGCCTTGGAGTTGCGATTCTCCGGGGCAATGGTGTGGATGACCTCATCCCAGCCCAGGTGGGCAAACGCCCAGCCGGTGGCCGCGGCGGCGGCCTCGGGCGCATAGCCCCTGCCCCAGTGTTCGCGGGCGATGCTCCAGCCGACCTCGGTGCCCGGCCAGCCTTCCGGCTGCCATGGTCCGACCCGGCCCACCCACTGTCCGCTGGCTTTCTCCAGCACCGAAAAAAACGCGAAACCCTGCAGGTGCCAGGCACCGATCACCGAAGCAAACGATCGCCACGCAATCGGCCTGGCCTGCATACCGCCGATATGGCGCGCCGCTTCCTCATCGGCAATGAACGCCGCCCACGGCTCGAAATCGTCCGCCTGCGGCGGGCGCAGGATCAGCCGTTCGGTTTCCAGTTGCAGATCGAAGATGCTCATTTCGACAATTATCGGAGCGAAAGCGCTATCGACACCAGCGTGCCCAAGACCACCAGCGGAAATACGCTCAACCCGACCACCGCGGCCCCCTTGCGCCTGGATACGCCTGCCACCCCAGCACAGGCCCCGGCCAGAGACACCATCCACCACAACAGCCCGGCCAGTACGAAGGCTATCGCGACCAGTTGCGAGGGTAGCCGACTTATCGTTTCAAATTCCTGTTCATCCAGCCAATCCAGCCTGAATCCCAGCGCTATCATTGCCAACACGATGAACACCAGCAACGGCGCCAGCGCCATACCGTAAGCCAGGCGTATATCCTGATACGGCACTCTATGGCCAAACAGCCTCAGCGCCAGCTTGAGCAGCCCTGCAAACAACGCCCAGCGCAGGCACAAGGCGATGAAGCCTCCCATAAGTGCCCCGAGGGTAAGCAACGAGGGAGTGGCGACCGCGGCGGCGCCGCGCTCCAGCATAAGCTCGGCAACAACGGCCACCGTTCCGATAACGCCACCGGCAGCCATCCCACCTCCTGCCATGCGTCCTGCCACCGTGGCCTTGGGGCGGTACAGCATGCCTGCCACTACCCAGCGACCACGCCGCAACCAAAGCACAGCGAGCAGCAGCAACGCCCCTCCCCATGCAGACAGCGGCCATAGCCAATCGCCCAACTCACCGCTCAAACCGCTCCATTTCGGTACCAGGTCGACGTCGTATTGCAACAACTCCCTTACTTGCAAAAAATCCTTGCGCACACGAGCAAAATCGTCGGCGGGCACCTCATCGGCCAATCTCTTCCATTCTGCAGCGATGACCAGTCGCCCGTCCGCATCCACGGCCACGGTTCGACGAAACTGAAAGTAGGGATTTTCCACAGCGTCCTCGCTGGCCTGAATGCTCCATCCATCGGGGTGCTTGCTGCGTACGGTATGGCGGCCAAAGCGGGGGCCGCCCAACGCCAGCGGCGTACGCCGCGCTTTCTCGGCTAGGCGAGGCGCCCAGTCCAATGCCTGGAACAGCACGATGCCGAACCCAGTGCCGCCCGCGGTGCCATCCCATTGCAGGCGATAGCGCTCACGTACCGATAGCGCCTGCTCGCCATCGCTCAGCTGCGGTTCGCCGTCGGCACGCAGGCCTTCGTAATAGTTCTGCATGTAGCTGAGATAACCCGTACCGACCTTTTCCGCACCATCTCTGGAAAAGTTCTCGCGAATGCGATCGGCGTAACCCTGCAGATAACGCGTATCCACTTCGAACTCGGCATTCAGTGCGTCAGTGCTTCCGGAAAAATCGAGGCGTTGATCGACCTCGACTTGCGGCTGCGCGGGGAACGGCGCCGGAATTTCCACCAGGTCGTCGCTACCAGCGGCGACGGCCAAACCGAAGCCGAAGTCCAGGGGCTCACGACCGGTAAGCGGCCCCCGCTCCCGGTAGCGTGTGGGATCGATCCATATCTCCCCATCGGACAGGTACGCACGCACGACAACATGGTCGAAGGCCAGCGGGCTTGGCATGCGTAGACGTACCGCGCCACGCAGGCCGCTGTGCACCAGCACCGGTTCCGCCGCAATGCCTACCTCATGCAACAATGCGATGAGCAGATGGGCCTTGTCCTTGCAGTCGCCGAAACGGCGTTCGGCGACCAGCTCCGGCAGGTTGGGCGCATGCGAGTTCAACCCCATGTCCAGGCCGGTATAGCGCACCTGGCCTTGAACGAATGCTATGGCGCGCGCCAACGAACCGCCGGGATCCGCGCGGTTCAGCCCGATCCGCTGAACGAGTTCGGCAGCCTGAGCGCGGTCGCGAAAACGGCCAGGGTAAAGCGGCAACGCCCAATCCACCACGTCGCTCCAGTCGCTGGCGGTGGTTGCTTCGATACGACGATGGTCGTCATAGCTAGTGGGGGTGGACTCTTCCTCGTCGATACTAGCCAGCGCATGTCCGCGGGCCTGCCACCACCGTTTTCCATCTTCGATGCCGCTATGGGTCTGGAATCCCTCAAGATCGCCCCGAAAGCGCAACGGCAACTTTTGCGGATAGACGATACGGACTTCGCGCATTCCGAGCGGCACGCCGTAACGTGCATTCCAGTAGTCGTAGTATCCGCCGGCGAACACCGGATTGTAGCCATCAATGGTGTACCGGTACTCGATGCGGTCGTCGAGGCGGATGTCAGGAATGGTGACCGACAGGGAGCGACTGCCATCCAGCAATCCGGATTCCAACCCCGATTCGCGGCGCAAGACCTCGATACGCGACTGTTGACGCCGATCCAGTCGCTGACCATTGCGCCAGACGTCAACCGCATGCAGCGTTACCTGCTGGAACGCCGGCTGGTAATCGATGCTGAACTGACCTGCTGCGGCCAAGCCACGCTCATGTACGACGTCATAGCTAACCTGTCGATGCCAGGCGGGTCGTTTGCCCGTCAAATCCAGCCGATCTGCCACCACCAGGTAACGCAGGCCGTCTGAGGCCACCGCCGGCAGTTCCGTACCCAGAGACGCGAGCGCACTGGACCCAGGTGAATCGTCGGCGAGGCGGTACTCGCTGGCTGCTCCGCGCGGAACGGAGGCAGCGATCAGCATAGCGATCAGCGGCAGCGCTCCCCAGCGCCGCTTCTTCGGGTTGTTGCTCAAGTCGGCCCCCCGTAAGTTAGGCTCAGAACGCGTTGATGCCGGTCAACTCGCGCCCGATCACCAGCTGATGCACGGTTTCCGTGCCTTCGTAGGTGATGACCGATTCCAGGTTCAGCGCATGGCGGATGGCGGCGTGCTCGGTGGTGATGCCGGCGCCGCCAAGCAGGTCGCGGCATTCGCGGGCGATATCGATGGCCATGCGGCAGTTGTTCCACTTGGCCAGCGATACCTGCGCCGGCTGCATGCTGCCGGCATCCTTGAGCCGGCCCAGTTGCAGCGACAGCAACTGCGCCAGGGTGATGCGGCGGGCCATCTCGGCCAGCTTGATCTGCGCGCTCTGGGTGGCCGCCACCGGGCGCTCGAACAGGATGCGTTCCTTGGAATAGTTCAACGCTTCGTCTAGGCAGGCGATGGCCGCGCCTATCGGGCCCCAGGTGATGCCGTAGCGGGCCTGGGTCAGGCAGCCCAGCGGACCTTTCAGGCCTTTGACGTTGGGCAGGCGGTTGCTGTCCGGAACGCGCACATTGTCGAAGAACAGCGAACTGGTCACCGACGCGCGCAGGCTCATCTTGTGCTTGATTTCCTGCGCGCTGAAACCGGCCATGCCCTTCTCCAGCACGAAGCCCTGGATGCCCTCGTCGGTCTGCGCCCAGACGATGGCGATGTCGGCCAGGTTGCCGTTGGTGATCCACATCTTGGAACCGTTGATCACCCAGTCGCCGCCATCGCGCACGGCGCGCGTCTTCATATTGGCCGGATCCGAGCCGCCATGCGGTTCGGTCAGGCCGAAGCAGCCGATGACCTTGCCGGCGGCCATGTCCGGCAGCCAGCGCTGGCGCTGCTCTTCGCTGCCGTAGGCGTAGATGGGGTACATGCACAGCGAGGACTGCACGCTGACGAAGCTGCGGATGCCGGAATCGCCGCGCTCCAGTTCCTGGCAGATCAGACCGTAGCTGACCGCGTTGAGACCGTGTCCGCCGTATTGCTCCGGCAGCGAGGAGCCCAGCAGGCCCAGTTCGGCGATTTCCGCCACCAGTTCCTTCGGAAAGCGGCCTTCGTCGAAGGCCTCGCCGATGATCGGACGTACGCGTTCGTCGGTGAAGCGGGCCACGGTGTCCTGTACGGCACGCTCCTCTTCTGACAGCAGCGAACGGACGTCGAACAGATCGTAAGGGTGCAGGGCCATGTCTCAGAACCGGGTTGCGGGCAATCCGGCATTGTATTCGCGCGCCCTTGCCCGCCGTAACCCCCGCAACCGAAGTCGGTTCCCGGTTCCGGCCATCAAGCTGTCGTGCACAAGCAAAAGGCCGGCATGCGCCGGCCTTATGCTGGGAACGACCCGGTTGCCGATGCTCAGCCCTGTTCGGGGCCCGACATCGCGGCGGTCTGGGTCACCACCTGGCCGTCGATGACCGGCAGGCGGTCGCTGGCCGGCTTTTCGTCCAGGCGAATGGTGTTTTCCTGGCCGTCGAAGCGATAGGTCACGTCGTAGCCGACCACCTTGTCGGTATTGCCCAGGGCGATGCGGGTACCCGGCTTGCCGGCCATGCGCATGGTGCCGGTGCTGCCGTCGGGATTGCGGTAGGTCACGTTGTAGCCGGTCACCCGCGAGGATTCGGACGTCGCGTTCTCGGTACGGCACTGGCGCTCGGTGCGGGTCACCACCCTGCCGCCGACATGGTTCTTGTCGACCTTGTTGCCGATGGCGCCACCAGCCACCGCGCCGGCCACGGTGGCGGCTTTCTTGCCGCTGCCGCTGCCGACCTGGTTGCCGAGCAGGCCACCGATGACCGCACCGGCCACCGTGCCGCCGACGTTGCCATCGCGTTCGGGCAGGCGCTCCTGCACCACCACGTCCTCGCAGACCTCGCGCGGCGTGACGGTGCTGGTGGTCTCACGCACCGGCTCGCTGCCGATGACCGTGGCATAAAGTTTTTCCGTGGAAGTGACCGGATTCACCTTGATCACGTCGGCGTACTGCAAGGTGTTGGTCGGGATCTGGTTGTCCAGCGCCGAATCGTCGCCGATGGCATCCGGGTCCAGAGGCGCCGAGGTTTCGCTCGACGCGGCCAGTTCGGGACTCTTGTTGCCGCTCTTCATGAAAGCGGCGGTGGCCACGCCACCCACCAGCAGCGCGCCAACGGCGACCAGAATCGTAGTGGTATTGCTTTTCATCGCTGCCTCCAATGTCGGGCCGTGCCCGGGTCATATCACGCCATCATTGCAGCACGACGAAGCTGAACCGAGTCCGGATTTCGCCAGCATGAATCTGCCGTAATGTGAACGGCGCCAGGCTTTGCCGCGGCATGTTAGCGTGACGGCATCCGTCCGACCGAGGTAACCGGCCATGGCCAGTCCCATCCTGCTCCCGTTGCTCGAATGGGCCAGAAAGCTGCGCTATCCCACCCTGTTCAAGCTGACCGCCGCGCTGTTCCTGCTCACCCTGTTCTTCCCCGACCCCATCCCGTTGGTGGACGAAGTGCTGCTGGGACTGGGCACCTTGCTGCTGGCCAACTGGAAGAGCCGCAAGGACAAAAGCCCGGCTGTCATCGAGCACCCGCACCGCCAGGGCTGAGCGCGGCGCCGTGCTGATCGACAGCCACTGCCACCTGGATGCGCCAGAATTCGACGCCGACCGCGAGGCCGTGGTCCGGCGCGCACGCGCCGCTGGCGTTGGCCGGCAGGTCCTGCCGGCGGTCGACGCCGCCGGCTGGCCCGGACTGCGCGCGATATGCGCCGGCGAAGAAGGGCTGTTCCCGGCCTACGGGCTGCATCCGATGTTCCTGTCCTCGCACCGGCCGCAGCACCTGCCGCTGCTGCGCGAGTGGATCCAGCGCGAGCGCCCGGTCGCGGTCGGCGAATGCGGCCTGGATTTCTTCGTCGAGGGCCTGGATGCGCAGAGCCAGCACGACTATTTCGAAGGCCAGCTCAAGCTGGCGCATGAATTCGGCCTGCCGGTGATCGTGCATGCCCGGCGCGCCGTCGATGCGGTCATCGCCGCCTGCAAGCGCATCGGCAACCTCCGTGGCGTGGTGCACAGTTTTTCCGGCAGCCCGGAACAGGCGCGCCAGCTGTGGCAGCTGGGTTTCCTGATTGGCCTGGGCGGGCCGGTCACCTACGAACGCGCCAACCGGCTGCGCAAGCTGGCCGCGACGATGCCGCTGGAACATCTGCTGCTGGAAACCGACGCCCCCGACCAGCCCGACGCCGGCATCCGCGGACAGCGCAACGAACCGGCGCGGCTGGCCACCGTCTGCGAAACCATCGCCCGGCTCCGCAATGAGGACCCTGCCGTTATCGCCGCCGCCACGACCGCCAACGCGCAACGCCTGTTCGGCCTCCCCGCGGCGTAGGACGCAGCTTGCTGCGCTGCTGGTAGGTCCCGGCCGAAACCGTCGGGCAAAACCGGCTACGAAGAGCCAGCAGGCACCGCGTGCGCGCGGCAGGGTCAGGGAACCTTCTTTTCCTTCAGCAGCAATTCCAGCGCCCGGCCGACCATCGCAAACGCGAACGCGCCGGTGATATGGGTGGCCGCCCCCAGCCCTACGCCGCAATCGAGCTTCAGCGCCGCGTCGGCACCCAACTGCGGGCGCAGTCCGCAGACGCTGCCGTCGGCCTGCGGGTAGCGGACGTTCTGCAGCGAATACACCGCCTGCACGCCGAAGTAGCGGTCCGGGTTCTTCGGGAAACTGAATTCCGCGCGCAGCTTCTTGCGCACCAGCGCCAGCAGCGCGTCGTGTTCGGTGCGCGACAGATCGCGCAGGCGGATCTGGGTCGGGTCGGTGCGGCCGCCAGCGGAACCGGAAACGATGATGGGCAACTTGCGGCGCCGGCACCAGGCGATCATCTCAACCTTGACCCGGAAGCTGTCGCAGGCGTCCAGCACCAGGTCGAAGCCGCGGTCGAGCAACTGCTCCATGTTGCCTCCGGTCAGGAACATCGGCAGCGCGTCGACCTCGGCCAGCGGATTGATCGCCCGGCAGCGTTCGGCCATCGCTTCGGCCTTGTTGCGCCCGTACTGGCCATCCAGCGCGGGCAGCTGGCGATTGGTGTTGGAGACGCAGATGTCGTCGGCGTCGATCAGGGTCAGGTGACCGACACCCGAGCGCGCCAGCGCCTCCACCACCCATGAACCGACCCCGCCCATGCCGACCACCGCAACCCGGCTGTGCGCATACCGCGACACCGCTCCCTGGCCGTACAGGCGGTCGATGCCGGAAAAACGTTCGCGCAGGGGCGCTTGCAGTGCAGAACTGTCCATCGGCCTATTGTAGGACGTGGCGTTGCGCGCCGGTGGCGTCGTACCATCGCCCGGTCAATCACAAGGAGCCAGCCTGATGGCCAGCAATGCGTCGCGATACCTGTTCCTGTTCCTGCTCGGCCTGCTGGTCGGCGCCATCGCCACGGTGATGGCGGTACGTGCGCTGCAAGCGCGACAGGACCCGTTTCCGCACGCCGTAATGAACGTGATGGGCAAGCACGCCGGCTTGCTGGGGCAGAAAGTCGCGCAGAACCGCTGCGCCGCCACCGACACCGTGCCGCATGCACGGGCGCTGCGCACCATGGCCAACGATCTGGAAACCGCATTCCCCGAACTGGCCGACGATCAGCGCTTCACCACTCATTCCAGCCAGTTCCGCGCCCACCTGGATGCGGCGCTTTCGGCGCCGCCCACCGACTGCGCGGCCGCCGGTGCGCTCAACGAGCAGATCAAGGAAAGCTGCAAGGCTTGCCATCAGGATTTCCGCGGATGAATTGCCGCTGACCCGTTCCCGCCACAACGCTGACGGTGCCGCCAGAATTCTCGCCGTGTTCATTCTGCCGCGTTCACGATGACGGCGAATGGCGGGCCAGCGTGGCAACCGCCCAGGAGGACGCTATGAAGATTCGATTGCTTGCTGTCGGCGCCATCGGCGCCATCGCCCTGGCCGGTTGCGCCACCACCTCGCCCGGCTACGGCAGTGGCGGCTATAGCGCACCTGCCGCGTCGTCGCGCTACTGCGCCGACTGCGGCATCGTTACCCGTATCGAACGTGTGCCTTCCGGACGCACCGCGCCGTCGGCCACCGGTGCGGTGCTTGGTGGCATCGTCGGCGCGGTCGCCGGCCGGCAGATTTCCGACCGTACTGGCGGCAGCGAAGGCAACAAGAACGTTTCCACCGCCGCCGGTGCGGTTGCCGGCGCCGTTGCCGGCAACGCCATCCAGAACCGCGTCACCGACGACACCTACGACGTGCATGTGCGCATGGACGATGGCCGCACCATCGTGATCAACCAGCGCGATCTGGGCGGCATCCGCGAGAACACCTATGTGCGCGTGCAGAATGGCCGGGTAGTCATCCGCTAAGCCCGCATCGCAGCGCCGCAACAAGAAAAAGCCCGACTTTCGTCGGGCTTTTTCTTCAAATCCGGCTTGCGGCAGCCGGGTGAAACCTCTGGATTAAAGCGCTTCGACCGCGTCGGCCTGCAGACCCTTCTGCCCCTGCACGACGGTGAAGCTGACTTTCTGGCCTTCTTTCAGGCTCTTGAAGCCCTGGCTCTGGATGGCACGGAAGTGCACGAACACGTCTTCGCCATTTTCGCGGCTGATAAAGCCGAAGCCTTTGGCATCATTGAACCACTTTACAGTTCCAGTCTCACGATCAGCCATCTACTTGCTCCTTGAAACGGTTGGTGGAAAACGCCCCGTGAGGCGGCTGGTTGCAAGGAGGAAGCGAGGTACAACGATGTAGCGGATCATCGATCTACCGCATCAGGCCACGATTCACGGTGACCTTGGCAACAGCAGCGGCCGCACATTAACCCGGCATTTATGAAAAAGCAAACATTTGGCAAAGTGGTTTCTGCGCGTCCAAACCTTTGATTCGGCTGGGAGAATTGCTTGGATATCAATACCCTTTATTACGCCGTGGCCGCCCTGCTGATTGCGGTCGGAATCGCCGGGGTGATCCTGCCGGTGCTGCCCGGTCTGCCGCTGGTCTTCGTGGGCATGCTGCTGGCCGCCTGGGCGGGGGATTTCCAGCAGGTCGGCTGGGTCAGCCTGACCGCGCTGGGATTGCTGACCCTGCTGTCGGTGGTGGTCGACTTCCTGGCCACCGCGGTCGGCGCCCAGCGTGTCGGCGCCAGCCGGAAAGCCTTGCTGGGCGCGGTTATCGGGACATTTGCCGGTTTGTTCTTCGGCCCGGTCGGGCTGTTCGCCGGGCCCTTCGTAGGCGCCTTGCTGGGCGAGCTCTGGCACGGCCGCGAGCTTGGCCAGGCGACCCGGGTCGGCTTTGGCACCTGGCTGGGCATCGCGCTGGGCGTGGTGCTGAAGCTGGGGCTGGCCTTCGCAATGATCGGTCTGTTCGCGTTCGCCTGGTTCCTGTAATCGGCGCTGCGGCAGAATGCCCTGGTTTCCCTCCACCCTCCGCCAAGGTCGTTCAATGACGAATACAAGCCTTTCGCTGTCGTTGCCGATGTTAGTAATTGCATTTACTTTCGTCCTGCCTGTTGCAGCGCAAGAAACATTGCCGTCGCAATCCCGTGGGGAGGCCTGCATCGCGGTGGACAACGATGCCGCACGGCTGGCCTGTTTCGATGCGGCATTCGGACGCACGCCGGACGACACTCACGCCGCCGACGCCGAGGCGATGGCGGCCAGGAACAGCCGCGAGCAGCAACGCGCCGCAGCCACTGCCGAGGCGCAATCGCAGTCGCTGAGCGAGCGCAGCCGGCGCCGTCTTGGCGCGCTGTTCCGCACCGACGACCCGACGATGCAGGAGGCACTGGCCAACGCCGGCAAGGGTTCGCTGCTGGACAGCCGCTGGGAACTGGCCAAAGACTCCAAGCTGGGCGTGTTCCAGCTGCGCGGCTACAAACCGGTCTATCTGCTGCCGGCGTTCTGGACCAGCGACAAGAACGAGCTGCCGCAATCGCCGAATCCGCGCAACACGGTCGCCGAGCCGTTGGACCTGCAGGAAACCGAAGCGAAGTTCCAGCTCAGCTTCAAGACCAAGTTCGCCGAGAACCTGTTCGGCGACAACGGCGATCTGTGGGGCGGTTATACCCAGAGTTCGCGCTGGCAGGTCTACAACGGCGACACTTCGCGGCCGTTCCGTGAAACCGACTACGAACCGGAAGTGCTGCTGGTATTCCGCAACAGTTACAGCATCGGCGGATGGAAGGGCCGCATGGCCGGCATCGGCATCAACCACCAGTCCAACGGCCGCGAAGACCCGCTGTCGCGCAGTTGGAACCGGGTGATCGCCACCATCGGCCTGGACCGCGACAACTGGGCGCTGGTGCTGCGCCCGTGGTTTCGCATTTCCGACGGCAACGACGACGACAACCCGGACATCGAGGACTACATCGGCCGCGGCGATGCGATGCTGACCTACAGCAATGGCGGCCACGAATTCACCGTACTGGGCCGCCACTCGCTGCGCGGCGGCGACGACTCCCGCGGTGCGGTGCAACTGGACTGGGGCTTTCCGATCAACCGCACCTTCCGCGGCCACGTGCAGGCCTTCCACGGCTATGGCGAAAGCCTGATCGACTACAACCACAAGGCCACCTATTTCGGCCTGGGTATCTCGTTGCTGGAGTGGTATTGAGAGGCCGGGACTGGGGACTGGGGACTGGGGACTGGGGACTGGGGACTGGGGACTGGGGACCGGGGACCGGGGACCGGGGACCGGGATTGAAACATCCTGTTGTCTGAGAGAGCACGGTCTTTCAGACAACAGGACCACCATCCCTCGTTTCTCGTTTCTCGTTTCTCGTTTCTCGTTCCTCATTTCTCGTTCCTCGTTCCTCGTTCCTCGTTCCTCACTCTTCCCCCCTCCCCTCCTCACTCCTCGTTCCTCCTCCCCAGTTCCTCGGCTATGCTTCCCGGCAACCCGACTGCCGACCCGACGCATGGACCGCAAACGCCGCTCGTTCTTCGCCTATTCCTCCGCGTTGCTGGGATTGCTCAGCCTGTTCGCGGTGCTTTGTTTCCACTTCCCCGAACTGCTGACCAGCAAGGAATTCCGTGCGGTCTATACCGAAGGCTTCGCGCGCAATCTGCTGTTGGTCGGCCTCAGCGCGGCCTTCGGCCTGGGTACGCTGGCGATCCTGCGCGATCGCAACAAGCGCATCGCGCTGATCGGTGTCGGCAGCGCAACGCTGGCGGTGCTGCTGGGCGGCACCAATGTGCAGTTCGACGGTATCGGGCAGACGCCCTACTCGCTGGGGCTGGACTGGTTCGTCATTTCGCTGTTCTTCTCGGCGCTGGTGTTCGTGCCGCTGGAGCACTACCTGGGCAAGCGGCGGATTTCGCCGCTGCGTTCCGGCTGGCGCACCGATGTGGCCTATTTCTTCATGAGCCATGTGCTGGTGCAGTTCATCCTGATCCTGGTGACCGCCTCCACCTCCACCATCGCCGGGCTGGCCGCCTTTCCGGCGCTGAAGAATGCGATCCAGTCGCTGCCGGTGTGGGCGCAGTTCCTGATCGCCGTTTTCGTGGCCGATCTGGCGCAGGCGCTGCTGCACCGGGCCTACCACAACATTCCCTGGCTCTGGCGGTTCCATGCCGTGCATCACTCCAGCCGCGAGATGGACTGGCTGGCCGGATCGCGCATCCACTTCATCGAGATCGTGCTGACCCGCAGCGCGGTGCTGTTGCCATTGCTGATCCTCGGGTTCTCGGCCTCGGCAGTGAACGCCTATGTGATCCTGGTCGGCCTGCAGGCGGTGCTGGCGCATGCCAACCTGGGTATCCGCTTCGGCGTGCTGGAATATCTGCTGGTGCTGCCGCGCTATCACCACTGGCACCACGCGCGGCACCCGGACTATCTGGATGTGAACTACGCCATCCACCTGCCGCTGGTGGACATGCTGATGGGCACATTCAAGCTGCCGCGCAAGCAGGAAGACTGGCCCGAGGAATACGGCGTGATGAAGCTGGAAACCGTGCCGCGCGGCATCCTGCGCCAGCATCTGATGCCGTTCCAGAGCGGGCGGAAGTTCGACGAGTACGTGGACTGAGCGATCGTCGCTCCCACAGGATGCACTTTCGCTACGTCCAGTCGGTCAGCCCCTCGCGGGCATAGACTTCCTTGAAACTCGGCAGCGCCTTCATGCGCTGCGCATGGGCTTGCAGCACCGGCCAGGTATCGGTCGGCTTGGGCATGTTGCGCGACCAGCGCATCAGCATGGTCAGCAGGAAATCGGCGGCCGTGCGCTGCGCGCCGAGCAGATAGGGGCCATGCGCGTCCAGATGATCGGCAACTTGCCCCCACGCCTTCTCCAGCTTCGCCCGGGCATGCTGGCGGCTGGCGTCGCTGTTCTCCGACCCTGCGATTTCATCCGAATAGAACCACGCGCGATAGGCCGGCATCAGCGTGTTGGCGCAGAACAGCATCCAGCGGTAGTACTGCGCGCGTTGGCTGCTCGCCACGGCCGGCGCCAGTTCCGCCTTCGGGTGCAGATCGGCCAGGTGCATGACGATGGCCGCGGTCTCGGTGATCGCCTGCCCGTCCATCACCAGCGTGGGCACCACCCCGGCTGGATTGAGCTTCAGGTAATCGGCGGATTTCTGGTCGCGCTTGTCGAAGTCCAGCTCATGCAGTTCATGCGGCACGCCCAGTTCGATCAACAGCCAGTGGACGACCAGACTGGCGGTGCTCCGGGAGTAGTAGAGGGTGGTGGGCATGGGATTCCTTATCGGGTTTCTGCCCCTCCCCTGCGAAGGCAGGGGGAGGGAGTTGTTGTTTTCCTTTACTCCACCAGCACCGGGATCTTGCCGATGCGCGCCTGCCATTGCTTCGGGCCGGTGTTGTGCACCGAGGTGCCCTGCGAATCGACCGCTACCGTCACCGGCATGTCCTGCACCTCGAATTCATAGATCGCCTCCATGCCCAGGTCGGCGAAGCCGACGACCTTCGCCGCCTTGATTGCCTTGGAGACCAGATACGCCGCGCCGCCGACCGCCATCAGATAGGCGGACTGGTGCTTGCGGATGGCCTCGATGGCTGCCGGGCCGCGCTCGGCCTTGCCGACCATGCCCAGCAAACCGGTCTGGCTGAGCACCTGCTCGGTGAACTTGTCCATGCGCGTGGCGGTGGTCGGGCCGGCCGGGCCGACCACTTCGTCGCGCACGGGATCGACCGGGCCGACGTAGTAGATGAAGCGGCCGCGCAGGTCGACCGGCAACGGCTCGCCCTTGTTGAGCATGTCGACCATGCGCTTGTGCGCAGCATCGCGGCCGGTCAGCAGCTTGCCGTTGAGCAGCAGCACTTCGCCGGGCTTCCAACTGGCCACGTCCTCGCGGGTCAGCGTGTCCAGGTTGACGCGGCGTCCCTTGGAGGCGTCGTAGGTCAACTGCGGCCAGTCTTCCAGCGACGGCGGCTCCAGCATCACCGGCCCGCTGCCGTCCAGGGTGAAGTGCGCGTGGCGGGTGGCGGCGCAATTGGGGATCATCGCCACCGGCAGGTTGGCCGCGTGGGTCGGATAATCCTTGACCTTGATGTCGAGCACGGTGGTCAGGCCGCCCAGGCCCTGCGCGCCGATGCCCAATGCGTTGACCTTTTCGTACAGCTCCAGGCGCAGCTCTTCGGCGCGATTGGACGGGCCGCGCGCCTGCAGATCGGTGATGTCGATCGGCTCCATCAACGATTCCTTGGCCAGCAGCATCGCCTTCTCGGCGGTGCCGCCGATGCCGATGCCCAGCATGCCCGGCGGGCACCAGCCGGCGCCCATGGTCGGCACGGTCTTGAGCACCCAGTCGACGATGGAATCGGAGGGATTGAGCATGGCGAACTTGGACTTGGCCTCCGAACCGCCGCCCTTGGCCGCGACGATCACATCGACGGTATCGCCCGGCACGACCTTGACGTTGACCACGCCCGGCGTGTTGTCCCTGGTATTGGTGCGTTTGCCGGCAGGATCGGCCAGCACCGAGGCGCGCAGCTTGTTGTCCGGATGGTTGTAGGCGCGGCGCACGCCTTCGTGGACCATCTCCTCCACGCCCATCGTGGCGTCGTCCCAGCGCACGTTCATGCCGATCTCAAGGAACACCGTGACGATGCCGGTGTCCTGGCAGATCGGGCGGTGGCCTTCGGCGCACATGCGCGAATTGATCAGGATCTGCGCGATGGCGTCCTTGGCCGCCGGCGATTCCTCGCGCTCATAGGCGGCGGCGAGGTTCTTGATGTAGTCGACCGGGTGGTAATAGCTGATGTACTGCAGGGCATCGGCGACGGACTGGATGAGGTCTTCTTGCTTGATCGAAGTCATGTAGGCAAAAGCCGGGGCTGCCGGTGGGTAGCGGGCGGGAACCGCCATTTTAGGCCAAAGTAGCGCCCCGGCCGGTGTCACGGCCGGCCATCCTGCCCCGTCCTGGCGCCATGAACACAGAAAACGCCTTCGAAACCCACCGCTCCCGCCTGTTCGGACTGGCCTACCGGTTGCTGGGCAGCCGCAGCGACGCCGAGGACGTGGTGCAGGACGCCTGGTTGCGCTGGCGGCAGGCCGACCGCGCCAGCATCCGCGATCCCGAAGCGTGGCTGGTCACCGCAACCACCCGCCTGGGCATCGACCGCCTGCGCGCTGCGCATACGCAGCGCCAGCACTATGTCGGCCCATGGCTGCCCGAGCCGCTGGAGATCGATGAAACCCCGGGCCCCGGCGACCGGGCCGAACTGGCCGAACAGGTTTCGCTGGCGTTCCTGGCGGCGCTGGAACGGCTGGGCCCCGAGGAACGGGCGGCATTCCTGCTCAAGGAAGCCTTCGACTACGACTATGCGCAAATCGCTTCGCTGCTGGGCCAGAGCCAGGCCAACTGCCGGCAGATGGTGCACCGTGCGCGCGAGCGCATACAGGCCGGGCGGCCGCGCTTCCAGGTGGCGCCGGAACAGCACCGCCGCCTGCTGGAGCGCTTCATGCACGCCGCCCGCGTCGGCGACCGTTCCGCCATCGCCGCGCTGTTGAGCGAGGATGCGCGGCTGGTGTCCGATGGCGGCGGCAAGGCGGTGGCGGTGATTCGTCCCCTGTTGGGCGCCGTGCGCATCGCGCGGCTGTTCTGGGCCGCCTATCGCCGGGCCGACCCAGCGGTCGAATGGCGCATGGGCACGGTCAACGGCGAACCGGCGATCCTGCGCTACCGCCACGGCGCGCTTGCCGCGGTGATGGTGGCGGTCAGCGACGGCGACCGCATCAGTGA
Organism: Pseudoxanthomonas wuyuanensis; assembly: GCF_900215535.1. GTDB lineage: Bacteria > Pseudomonadota > Gammaproteobacteria > Xanthomonadales > Xanthomonadaceae > Pseudoxanthomonas_A > Pseudoxanthomonas_A wuyuanensis. The sequence goes on from NZ_OCND01000006.1 coordinate 57,501, forward strand.
ACTGCTCACCGTGGCCAATCCGGAAAAAATCGGCCGCGCTGTCACGCCGGCATCCGCTGGCGCGTCCTGGTAGTGAAGGCGGCCATGGTGGCCGCCACTCCCCACTGCCATGAAATTCCATCGCGTCGAATACCCCAGGTACGTTCCCGAAGCCTTCCGCGGCCTGTACACGATCAGCCAGAGCCTGCATGGCGGAAAACTGGGCAAGGAGTTCGTCGAACTGATCTTCCTGCGCGTTTCGCAGATCAACGGCTGCGGATTCTGCCTGGACATGCACTCCACCGCGCTGCGCAACGCGGGTGTGGAGGGACGCAAGCTCGACACCCTCGCCGGCTGGCGCGAAAGCCGCTTCTTCGACGGGCGCGAAGGCGCGGCGCTGGCCTGGGCCGAACAGCTGACCACCCTGCCCTCCGGTGCGCCGGCCGATGCCACCTATGAGGCATTGAAAGCGCATTTCGACGAGCACGAGATCGCCGAACTGACCATGGCCGTGGCCACCATCAACGCCTGGAACCGGCTTGGCGTGGGCCTGCAGCCCGAACTGCCGTAAGCGCAAGCGAGCCGGCTGCACCACCCTTGGTGCCGCGCCCAGGGCCGCCCTGGGCGCAATCTCACGAGCCGGGGCGAGCCTGGCGCTGCGCCGATGCGCCCAACCGAGGCACCGGCCCGACGAACCGTGAGGGCGCGCCGGGCCGGCGGGTTTACCATGGCCGCACCTGCGTCAACGCCGAACCGCCATGGCCATCGCCGCCTCCCACCCACTCGCGCTGCCGCGGCGCGAACAACTGTTCTGGCTGCTGCACATCGGCGGCTGGACCGGCTATTTCAGCCTGGGCTACCTGTCGGCATTGGCCTACGGCAAACCCGCCGGCTACTGGATGGTGCCGCTGACGGCAGCCATTACCGGCTCCGTGGTGACGCTGGGGCTGCGCCTGCTGTTGAGGGCCTGCTGGGGCCAGCCGCCGATGCGGCTGCTGGCGATCATGGTGCTGCCGGTGCTGGCCAGTTCGGCGGTGATGGATCGGGTGACCCGCAGCGTATTGATCGAGTTCTGCCCGACCTGCGGGCCGGACAGCCGGCTTGCCTATGTGGCTTACGCGTTCACCTACATCTACGTGGTGCTGGCCTGGGTCGGCCTGTACCTGGGCGTGAAGTACTACCGGCAATTGCAGGACCAAACCCAGCGCGCGCTGGCCGCGCGCAACATGGCGCATCAGGCGCAGCTGAAGATGCTGCGTTACCAGCTCAATCCGCATTTCCTGTTCAACACGCTCAATGCCATCTCCACGCTGATCCTGGACCGCGACAACGCCACCGCCAACCGCATGGTGCAGGGGCTGTCGGCATTCCTGCGCCATTCGCTGGACAACGACCCGATGCAGCGGGTCACGCTGAGACAGGAACTGGATGCGCTGACCCTGTACCTGGGTATCGAGAAGATCCGCTTCGCCGAACGGTTGCGGATCGAAACCGACATCGATGCCGACTGCTGGCGCGCGCTGCTGCCCAGCCTGCTGCTGCAGCCGCTGGTCGAAAACGCCATCAAATATGCCGTTGCGCGCGAGGTGTCCGGCGGAACGCTGCGCATACAGGCGCGCCGCGAGGATGCGCAACTGGTGCTGAAGGTGATCGACGACGGCCCGGGCTGCGCCGCGCTGGAAGGCGGCGAACTGCCGCCGGGCAAAGGCGTGGGCCTGCGCAACACGCGCGAACGGCTCAACGTGCTGTACGGCGACGCCGGCGGCTTCTCGGTGCGCAACCTGCCCCGCGGCATCGAGGTCTGCCTGCGCCTGCCGTTCGAAACCGCGGCCACCGCCATCGACAGGGCCGGACATGAAGACTGATGCGATCGCAGCGGTAGCGGCGCAGCGCATACGCACGCTGATCGTCGACGACGAACCGCTGGCAAGGCGCGGGCTGGAGCTGCGGCTGGCCGAACACGCCGACATCGAAATCGTCGGCCAATACGGCGACGGCGCCGCCGCGGTCGCCGCCGTGCACGCGTTGCGGCCGGATCTGATGCTGCTGGACGTGCAGATGCCGGGCGTGGACGGGTTCGGAACGCTGCGGAACATTCCGGCCGCGGAAATGCCGCTGGTGATTTTCGTCACCGCCTACGACCACTACGCGATCCGCGCGTTCGAGACCTCGGCGGTGGACTACCTGCTCAAGCCGGTGGAGGACAGCCGCCTGCATCAGGCGCTGGCGCGCGTGCGGCAGACGCGCGCCCAGCATGCGGCCAAAGGCCATTGCGCGCGGCTGCTTGGGTTGCTGGGCCAGCTCAGCGGCCGGCCGCTGGATCTCCACGAAGCCCTGCAGCCTGATTTCCTCGAGCAACTGCGCCGCGAAGACAAGCTGGCCGTGCGCGATGGCCAACGCACGGTCAAGGTCGACCTGGCCTGCATCCGCTGGATCGACGCCGCCGGCGACTACATGTGCATCCACACCGACGGCGACACACCGCAGGGCAACACCATCATCCTGCGCGCCACCATGCGGGAACTGGAACAGCAACTGGATCCTCAGCGCTTTCCGCGCATCCACCGCTCCACCATCGTCAACGCCAGGCGCGTGGTGGAACTGCGCCCGCACACCAACGGCGAAAGCTTCCTGCGACTGGACTGCGGGCAGGAACTCAAGCTTTCGCGCACGCATCGGGACAAGCTGGCGGTGTTGATCTGAGGCACCGGCAATCTCTCCTTGTGGGAGCGACGCGAGTCGCGATGGGCTAACGGCAACGCTTCATCGCGACTCACGTCGCTCCTACAGGGGAAGATCCCGGGCATCCGCCCAACGCTTCGGCGCACGCCTTCCACGGTTCAGCGCAACGCGCGCAGCGGTATGACTTCCGGCCCATTTCTGCATCGATGCACGCGCGCATCGTGCCGCCGCCCCCTCTGCAGATGCGCCGATGAAGATCACCGAATCCGCCCTCCGCAATCCCGCCGCCGTCGCTGCCGTGGTGGCGCTTGCCTGCCTGTTCGGCGCGCTGAGCCTGCGCAGTCTTCCGCTGCAGCTGTTTCCCGACATCGAGCGTCCGCAGATGTCCATCCAGACCAACTGGCGCGCCGCTTCGCCGCAGGAACTGGAATCGGAAATCGTCGAGCCCATCGAGGCGGTGATGCAGGGCCTGCCGGGGCTGGAGGAAATTGCCTCCAACATCAACACCGGCAACAGCTTCATCAACCTGACCTTCGCCGTCGGCAGCGACATGGATGCGATGCTGGTCGAGGTGCTGGCGCGGATGAACCGGCTGCCGCCGCTGCCGCGCGACGCCAATCCGCCGGTGGTGCAGGCCGGCGCCGACAACGCCAACAACTCGCTGACCTATTTCTTCGTGCAGAAGATGCCGGGGACGCCCGGCAACATTCTCGACTACCGGCAGATGATCGAGGACCGCATCGTGCCGCGCCTCGCTTCGGTGGAAGGCGTGGCCGGCGTGGACATCAACGGCGCCGCGCCGGAAGAACTGACCATCACGCTGAACCTGGAACGTGCCGCCGCGCTGGGCATCCAGATACCGGAAATCGCCGCGCAGGCCGCCCGCGCCACCGACGTATCCGGCGGCATGATCGAGTCCGGGCGCCGCGAATACATCCTGCGCTTCGCCGGCCGCTACTCGCCGGAGGCACTGGGCAACCTGATACTGGCCTGGCGCGACGGGCGACCGATTCGCCTGGGTGATGTGGCCACGGTGGAAGTCAAGCGCCCGGAGCAGCGCTTTTTCGCCTACCAGAACGGCAACCCCGCCATCGGTCTGCGCATCCTGCGCGAAAGCGGCGCCAATGTCCTGGATACGCTGGACGAGGTGAAACGGGTCGTGGCCGAAGTGCGCGAAAGCGAACTGCGCCCGCAGGGCCTGGATATCGCCCAGAGCTTCGATGCCTCGGTCTTCATCAACCGCGCCATCGGACTGCTTTCGGGCAGCCTGCTGGCCGGCGTGGTGCTGGCGGTGGGCTGCCTGTGGTGGTTCCTGCGCGACGTGCGCGCCACCGCGCTGATCGCCTGCGCCATTCCCATCTCGCTGTTGGCCACCTTCATCGTGCTGCAGCTGACCGGGCGCAGCCTCAATGTCATCTCGCTGGCGGGGCTGGCCTTTGCGGTCGGCATGGTCATGGACGCGGCGGTGGTGGTGGCCGAGAACATCGTGCGCCTGCGCGAATCCGGCCTGCCGGCCCGGCAGGCGGCGCTGGACGGCACGCGCCAGGTGGGCGGCGCGCTGGTGGCTTCCACGCTGACCACGGTGGCGGTATTCGTACCGGTGATCTTCATGGAGGACGTGGAAGGCCAGCTGTTCGCGGACCTGGCGTTGACCATCTCCATTGCGGTGGGCATCTCGCTGCTGATCGCGGTCACGGTGTTGCCGGCGGCTGCCGGCAGCTGGCTGCGGCAGCGCCAAACTGCCGTCCGCAGCGACAGCTGGCTGCGGGTCAGCCGCTGGGCGTTGCAGGTGACCGATGGCCGGCGCCGCCAACTGGCCTGGGTAGGCGCCCTGGTGCTGGCGCCGGCGCTGCTGGCGGTCGCGCTGATGCCGCAGATCGACTACCTGCCGCCGGTCAAGCGCGCGGCGGTGGACGCGTTCTTCAACTTTCCGCCCGGCATGAGTCCGGAACGGGTCAACCGCGAAATCGCGCCCATCCTGCTGCAACGCATGCGTCCGTACATGGACGGCGAAAAAGGCCCGCAGCTGAGCAACTGGTATCTGAACCTGTGGCCCGGCGGAGGCACGTTGGGCGCGCGCGTGGTCGATCCGGCGGACATTGGCGAACTCGAACGCATTGTCCGCGATGAAATCGTCGTCGGTTTTCCCGATACGCGCGCCTTCGCCAGCGAGGGCGAACTGTTCGGCAGTTTCGGCGGCTCCGCCCGCGCCATCGCCATCCATCTGCAGCATGCCGACGGCGATGCGCTGACCCAGGCCGCCGAAACCGGACGCCGGTTGCTCAGCGAACGCTTCCCCGGCGCCAATGTGCAGGCCTGGCCCAATGCCGATGCCGGCACCCCGGAGCTGCGCATCAATGCCGACGACCGGCGCCTGGCCGAAGCGGGCTGGCGGCGGCCGGAGCTGGGCACGGTGGTACGCACGCTCGGCGAAGGGCAATGGCTGGGCGAACATTTCGATGGCGACCGCCGCTTGCCGATCATCCTGCGCAGCGACCGCGACAACGCCTTCGAGCGGCTCGGCGCCGCGCCGCTGGCGACGCCGGCCGGCGGCATCCTGAGCCTGGGCGAGCTGGCGCAGGTCGACACCGTGCTGGCGCCCAACCAGGTGCGCCGCATCGATCGCCGCCGCACCGTCACCCTCACCGTCGACCCGCCCGCGGCGCTGTCGCTGGAGGCGGCGCTGGACATCATCGACAGCGACATCGTCCCGGAGTTGCGCGAATCGCTGCCCGCCGACGCCGCCATCCGTATCTCCGGCAGCGCCGACCGGCTGGGCGAGGTGGTGCGCAGCATGGCCGGCAATTTCGCGATGGCCCTGCTGGTGCTGTTCCTGCTGATGGCGGCGATGTTCCGCTCCCTGCGCGACAGCGCCTTCGTGATGGCGACGTTGCCGATGGCGGTGCTGGGCGGCGTGCTGGGCCTGCACGCGCTGGATCTGGCCGCCGGCCAGACCCTGGACCTGCTGTCGATGATCGGCTTCATCATGCTGCTTGGCATGGTGATCAACAACGCCATCCTGCTGGTCGCGCAGACGCGCGAAGCGCAGGCTGCCGGCGCGTCCATCGACGATGCGTTGCGGCAGGCGCTGGAACAGCGCCTGCGTCCGATCCTGATCGCAGCGCTGACCGGCGTATTCGGCGCGCTGCCGATGGCGATCAATCCCGGTCCCGGCGCCGCGATCTACCGCGGCCTGGCGGCGGTCACCGTCGGCGGCGTGGCGCTGAGCCTGCTGTTCACCATCGTGCTGGTGCCGGCGCTGTTGCGGCTGGCCGCGGCGCGGCAACCGGCCGTCGTGGCCGGCGCCGAAACCGGCACCCTGCCCCAATCCGCTTCCTGACGTTGTTGGAGACCCCCCATGCGCATGCTGCCAAAATGCCTGCTTGCCGTTGCCGTAACCACCGCAGCGGCGGCGCTGCTGTTCGACCGCGATGCCGATGCCAGCGCCCCGGCCAAACCGCCGGCGCCGCCGGCTGCGATCGTCGATGTGGCTCCGGCGGTCGCCACTTCGTTCGCCCCGCGCCATTGGGCGCCGGGCAGCGTGATCAGCCGCGACGATGCGCGCGTAGCCAGCGAACAGGGCGGCCGCATCGTCCGCATCGCCGAGGTCGGCACGCGTCTGCGCAGCGGCGATGCGCTGGCGGTGCTGGACGATACCGCATTGCGCCTGCGCGAACGCGAGGCCGCCGCCAACCTGGGCCGCATCCGTTCGCAACTGGATCTGGCCATCCGCCAGGAAGCCCGCTATGCGCAATTGGCCGCGCAGCAGAACATCGCCCGCGCCCAGCACGATCAGTTGCAGGCCGACCGCGACATGCTGGCGCAGGAACGCGCCAGCGCCGAGGCGCTGCTGGCGCAGATCCGCCACCAGCGCAGCCAGATGGTGATCCGCGCGCCGTTCCCTGGCCTGGTCGTCGAGCGCCTGGCGCAGTTGGGCGAATACCTGGCGGCCGGCGAGGCGGTCGCGCGGCTGGTCGATACCGACGACCTGGAAGTGCGCGTGCGCGCGCCGGTGGATCTGGCAAAGAACCTGCGGGTCGGCGGCAACGTGCTGGTGCGGGTGGCCGGTACCGAGTCGGTCAACACGATCAGTGCGCTGGTGCCGGTTGGCGATGAAGCCTCGCGGCAGCTGGAACTGCGCATCGCCATGGCTTCCCTGCAGTTGCCGGTCGGCACGGCGCTGGAAGTGGGGCTGCCCAGCGCAAGCGAGCGCAACGTGCTGGCGGTACCGCGCGATGCGGTGATCCTGCGCCGCGAAGGCAGTTTCGTGCTGCGGGTGGACGCAGCCGACAAGGCCGAGCGTATCGCGGTGGAAACCGGCGCCAGCCTGGACGGCCTGGTCGAAGTGCAAGGCGATCTGCGCGCCGGCGACCGTTTGATCGTGCGCGGCGGCGAGCGCGTGCAACCGGGCCAGACGGTGGCCATCCAGGAGCTGGCGCAGGCCACCGCGATGCGCTGATTGCCTGGCAGCTCTCGTCACCATGTTGTGGGAGCGACGTTGTAGGAGCGACGTGAGTCGCGATGGGCTTCCACGGTAGAGCTTCATCGCGACTCACGTCGCTCCTACATAGGTATCAGGAGCAGAACCGGCGCTTTACCCATTCAGAGGCGAGTGCAGGCACAATCCCGGCATGGTTTCGACCCACGCCCCCCATGCCGGCAGCGCCCCGCCAGGCGGCAAGCCCAACCTGCGCGAACGCTTCAATGCGATGCGCAACCTGCCGCCGTTCCTCAAACAGATCTGGCAGACCAGCCCCGGCCTGACCATCGCCAGCCTGGGCCTGCGCGTGATCCGCGCCTTGCTGCCCATCGTCACCCTGTACATCGGCAAGCTGATCATCGACGAGGCGATCCGGCTGGTCGGGCTGGGCCTGGGCTTCCAGTCGCTGGGCGGGGCCTGGCGCAGCGGCCAGCTCAATCCGCTGCTGTGGCTGCTGGTGCTGGAATTCGCGCTGGCAATCCTGTCGGACCTGCTGGGCCGGCTGGTCAGCTATGCCGATGCGCTGCTGTCGGAACTGTTCACCAACGCCACCAGCATCCGCCTGATGGAACACGCGGCCACACTGGACCTGGAGGACTTCGAAGACCCCGACCTGCAGGACAAGCTGGACCGCGCACGCCGGCAGACCATGGGCCGGATGAACCTGATGAGCATGCTGTTCGGCCAGATGCAGGACGCGATCACCGTGGTCAGCTTTGCCGCCGGCCTGCTGATCTACGCGCCGTGGCTGATCGTGCTGCTGGCCATCGCGCTGATCCCGGCCTTTGTCGGCGAGGCGCATTTCAACGCCTTGGGTTACTCGCTGAATTTCCAGTGGACGCCCGAGCGCCGCCAGTTGGAGTACATGCGGCAGATGGGCGCCAGCGTGGAGACGGCCAAGGAGGTGAAGATTTTCAATCTGCACCGCTTCCTGATTTCGCGCTACCGCACGCTGGCCGACAAGTTCTTCCTGGCCAACCGTTCGCTGGCGCGCAGGCGCGCGGTCTGGGGGGCGTTGCTGGCGGCGCTGGGCACGCTGGGCTACTACGTGGCCTATGGCTATATCGCCTGGCGCACCGTCCGCGGGGATTTCAGCATCGGCGATCTGACCTTCCTGGCCGGCAGCTTCCGCCGCCTGCGGCAGTTGCTGGAAGGCCTGCTGGTGGGGTTTTCGCAGGTCGCCGGACAGGCGCTGTACCTGGACGATCTGTTCTCGTTCTTCGAACTGGAACCGGAGATTACCTCGCCGGAAAACCCGGTGCCGGTGCCCAGGCCAATGGCGCGCGGCTTCACCTTCGAGAACGTCGGCTTCCGTTATCCCGATGCCGGGCGTTGGGCGGTGCGGCACCTGGATTTCGAATTGCGCGCCGGCGAGGTGCTGGCGCTGGTTGGCGAAAACGGCGCCGGCAAGACCACCCTGGTCAAGCTGCTGGCGCGGCTGTACGACCCCGACGAAGGCCGCATCCTGCTGGACGGCCGCGACCTGCGCGACTACGACATCGACGAGCTGCGCGCCAATATCGGCGTGATCTTCCAGGATTTCGTCCGTTACCACCTGACCGCCGGCGAGAACATCGGCGTCGGCCGGATCGAGGCGATGGACGACACCGCACGCATTCGCGAGGCGGCCCGGCGCGCGATGGCCGACGAGGTCATCGCCTCGCTGCCGATGGGATACGACCAGTTGATAGGCCGCCGCTTCAAGACCGGGGTGGATTTGTCCGGCGGACAATGGCAGAAGATCGCCATCGCTCGCGCCTATATGCGCGATGCGCAGGTGATGATTCTGGATGAACCCACCGCGGCGCTGGACGCGCGCTCCGAGTTCGAAGTCTTCCAGCGCTTCAAGGAATTGTCGGACAATCGCACCGCAGTGCTGATTTCTCACCGGTTTTCCAGCGTGCGCATGGCCGATCGTATCCTTGTACTGAATGAAGGCCGGCTGGAGGCCAGCGGCACCCACGAACAACTGCTGGCCGCCGGCGGGCGCTACGCCGAACTGTTCGAACTGCAGGCCGCCGGCTATCGTTGAACCCCCACAGGAGAATTCCCCTTGCTTTCGACATCCGTGCTTTCGACATCCTTGCTGCCGACCCCGCGTCGTCTGGCCCTTGCCATTGCGCTCTCGGTTTCCGTTGCCGCCTGCCAGCCACCCGCCAACGGCGAAGCCTCCGCCAATGGCGCCAGCGCCGCCACGGCCAGCGAGCAGTCGCCGCAGGCCCTGGCCAGCAGCGCCGGCCAGTACCAGATCACCGAAGTCGTCAGCGGACTGGACCATCCGTGGGCCATCGCATTTCTGCCCGACGGCTCATCGCTGATCACCGAGCGCTCCGGCGCGCTGCGCCGTCTGGGCAGCGACGGCACGCTGTCGGCGCCGCTGGCCGGCGTGCCTGCGGTTTTCGCCGAAGGCCAGGGCGGCCTGCTGGACGTGGCGGTGGCGCCTGATTTCGCAAGCAGCCAGCGCATCTACCTGAGCTATGCCGAGCCCGGCGAAAACGGCACCGCCGGCACCGCGGTGGCGATGGCCACGCTGGGCGATGCCGGCCTGAGCGAGGTCAAGGTGATCTACCAGCAGCAACCGAAGCTGGAAGGCCCCAACCATTTCGGCTCGCGGCTGGTGTTCGACGACCAGGGCCATCTGTTCATCAGCCAGGGCGAGCGCAACCATCGCCCGACCTCGCAGGAACTGGACAAGCTGCAGGGCAAGCTGGTGCGGCTGAACCTGGACGGCAGCGTGCCGCGCGACAATCCGTTCGTCGGCCAGGCCGGCGCGCGCCCGGAAATCTGGAGCTACGGCCACCGCAACATGCAGGGCATGGCCATCGATCCGCGCACCGGCAAGCTGTGGCAGAACGAGCACGGCCCGCGCGGCGGCGACGAGATCAACCTGCCGCAGCCGGGCAAGAACTACGGCTGGCCGGTCATCACCCACGGCATCAACTATTCCGGCCAACCCATCCCCGAAGCCGAAGGCCGGGAGAAGCCTGGCATGGAGCAGCCCCACCACGTCTGGGAAAAATCCCCGGGAGTGTCGGGCATGGCCTTCTACACCGGCCGTCCCGGCACGCCGTGGAACGACAGCCTGTTCATCGGTTCGCTGGCCGAGCGCAACCTGATCCGGCTGAGCCTGGACGGCGACAAAATCGTCGGCGAAGAGCGCCTGCTCAATGAAATCGGCGAGCGCGTACGCGATGTCCGCATCGGTCCCGACGACCATGTCTATGTGCTGACCGATGAAGTCGACGGCAAGCTGTTCCGCATCCAGCCGCCGAAGGCGCCATGAAGGGTCGCAAACGCCTTCGGGCAATCGCCTCGCACCGCATGCGGCAGTTTCTACCGGCGGCACTGGCCGTGCTCGCGGTCGCCGCACTGGCACAGGAAACCGAGGGCTACGCGCAAGCCAAGGCCAAGGCCGACGCCGATGAAGCATCGCTGCCGGCGGCCGAGAAGCAGCAGTTGGTGGCGGCGCAGGGTCGGTTGCTGGAACAACTGGCCTCGGCCTGCGCCACGCCCCGGCCCGACGTCTCATCGTTCGTGGTGGTGATGGAACTGGACGCCGAAGGCCGCGTCGTCGGTACCTGGCGCCAGGGCAGCACGCCACTGGCGATCTGCTTCCAGAAAGGCGTCGCCAACCAGACCCTGACGCCGCCGCCACGGGTGCCGTTCCATACCTCGCTGGAACTGACCTTCACCCCGTAGGCGCTGCGGCGGCGCCCAACTGCCGTCTTCCGGGAACCCAGGTCGCTGGGTCCCGGCCTGCGCCGGGATGACGAAGCTGTCAGCTAGATCGTCCGCGAATGCCGCACCGGCTGGCCGGGCAGATCCAGGTAGCGGTCGAAGCGCATCGCAATCACCCGCAGCAGTCCCCTGCCGCGGGCAGTGACCTGGATGCGATCCTGCAGCACCTGCACCAGGCCATCCTGGACCAGCGGCGCCAACGCGTCGATGGCATCGTGGAAGTAGTCGCCGAACACGATGCCATGCGAACGCTCGACCGGTTCGAACTCGACCTCGCCCAGGCACATCAGCCGCTGGATCACGTCCGCGCGCAGCACATCGTCGTTGTCCAGCAGCAGTCCGCGCATGATCGGCAGGCGGCCTTCCTCCAGCGCCGCCTGCCAGGCCGGCAGTTCGCGCTGGTTCTGGCAGAAGCTGTCGCCGACGTGGCTGATTGCGCTGACGCCCAGCCCCAGCAGATCGGTCTGGGCGTGCGTGGTGTAGCCCATGAAATTGCGGTGCAGATCGCCGCGCCGCTGCGCCACCGCCAAATCGTCCCCCGGCAGCGCGAAATGATCCATGCCGATGTAGCGGTAACCCGCAGCCGACAGCGCCTCCACCGCCAGGCCCAGCAGCGCCAGCTTCTCCTCGGCGCTGGGCAGGTCCTGCTCTTCGATCTGCCGCTGCGCCCGGAACAGCCGCGGCAGGTGCGCATAGCCGTAGACGGCCAGCCGGTCCGGCCGCAACGCGATCACCTGCTCCAGCGTGCGCGCAAAGCCGCGCTGCGTCTGCAACGGCAGGCCGTAGATCAGATCGATGTTGACCGAACGCATCTTCTGGTCCCGGCAGGCGTCGACGATCTCCCGAGTCTGCTCGAGGCTCTGGATGCGGTTGACCGCCAGTTGCACCTGCGGGTCGAAGTCCTGCACGCCCAGGCTGGCGCGATTGAACCCGGCCCTGGCCAGCACCGCGATGTCGTTGGCGTCGACAAAGCGCGGATCCAGCTCGATCGAAAAATCCCTGCCCGGGTCGTCGCTGAAGGCGAACAAGCGGCCCAGCTCGGCCACCAGATCCGCCAGCTGCGCCGGCCGCAGGAAGTTCGGCGTGCCGCCGCCCAGATGCAACTGGATGACCTCGCGGCTGCCGTCGAACAGCGGCGCGACCAGCGCGATTTCGCGCTTCAGCAGCGCCACGTACTCATCGCCCTGCGCCTGGTCGCGGGTGATGCTGCGGTTGCAGCCGCAATAGAAACACGGGCTGCGGCAGAACGGGACGTGCAGGTACAGCGAAAGCAGCCGCGAAAATGCCCCGACATTGCTGTTGACCGCCGCGCGGACGAAATCCTGGGCGGAAAAATCGGCGCTGAAATGCGGCGCCGTCGGGTAGGAGGTGTAACGCGGGCCGGGGCCGTCATAGCGCCGCAGCAGTTCGGCATCGAAAGGCCAGTCGTGCGGTTTCGGGAGCGGGAGCGTCATGGCCGGATCTTCCGCGTCCGTGGCGCAGGCCGCCTTGACTTGAATCAATGCCCGCTCAACGCAGGCCGCCGCCGCGTTCCCAGGCGACCTCTCTACCGCCGGTCCGGGTCAGGTTGCCGTTGCCACCTCCGGACAACAAAGCTTGTCCGGACCTTTCCCAGCGGCAGAGCCCTACTGCAGTTCGAAGCGATCGGCATCGAGCATCGCCGGGAAATTCTGCCGGTGCGCGGCCAGCGCCTGGGCGGAAATCACCGCGGTGGCGATGCCCTCCTGCTCCCCCATCTCGGCCAGCGGTTGGCCAAGGAAATCGATCACCGCGCTGTCGCCGGCATAGTCCAGGCGGTTGCCGTCGCGGCCGACCCGGTTGACCGCAGCCACGTAGCACAGGTTTTCGATCGCGCGGGCGCGCAGCAACGTCTTCCACGGGTAGGCGCGCGCGGCCGGCCAGTTGGCGACAAACAGCTGCAGGTCGAAATCCATGCCGCCAGGCCGCTCGACATCGAAACGGTTGCGGCAGAACACCGGAAAGCGCAGGTCGTAGCAGACCTGCGGATTGATCCGCCAGCCCTTCCATTCCACCGTCAGCCTGTCCCGGCCGGCGGCATAGCGGTGGTGCTCGTTGGCGTAGCGGAACAGGTGGCGCTTGTCGTAATGCCGCAGCTGGCCATCGGGCGTGGCCCACAGCAGACGGTTGAACACCCCCTGTGCAGTGCGCAGCTGCACGCTGCCGGTCACCGCCGCACCCAGCAGTTCGGCCTGGGTGCGGATCCACGCCACCGTTTCCCCTTCCATGCCTTCGGCCCGGTCGATGGCCTCGTTGCTGAAGCCGCTGGTGAAGGTTTCCGGCAGGATCACCAGATCCGTCTGCCCGGCCAGCGGCGCGATCAGCCCGCCGTAGTAGTCGCGGTTGCCTTCCGGGTCGTGCCAGCGGGTGGCGCCCTGGACCAGGGAAATTTTCAGGTCTTGCATCGGAAAGGCCTTTCAGTTCGCAAGTGTTCTGTGTGCGGAAAAACCGCCCGCTGCGCGGGCTGCGAAGCCGGCGGCGATGCCGCCTGCGCATGGCGAAGAAGACAGCGCCTGTTCTTCGCCCTTGGCAGGTGCCGCAGGCGCGATCTCACGGTTCATCATTTCCTTCTTTACAGCTTCTTCAAGCGTTCTATCGCCGCATCCAGCGTCGCCTGGTTCTTGGCGAAACACAGCCGCGCCAGCCGTTGGCCGGCGGGCGGCACCTCGTAGAACGGCGACAGCGGGATCGCGGTGACACCGTGTTCGACGGTCAGCCATTTCACGAATTCGGTATCCGGCAGGTCGCTGACCGCCGAGTAGTCCACCAGTTGGAAGTAGCCGCCCGGCACCGGCAGCGGCTTGAGCCGGGTGCCCAGCAACTGTTCGCGGAAATGGTCGCGCTTGGCCTGGTAGAACGCGCCCAGTTGCTCGTAGTGCTCCGGTTGCTCGCGGATCATCGCGGCGAACGCGAACTGCGCCGGGCTGAACGTGGTGAAGGTGTTGTACTGGTGCACCTTGCGGAATTCGGCCGTCAGCGCGGGCGGCGCGATCGCGTAGCCGACCTTCCAGCCGGTGCAGTGATAGGTCTTGCCGAAACTGGACACCACGAAGGCGCGCCCGGCCAGTTCCGGCCAGCGCAGCACCGACTCGTGGCGGCGGCCGTCGAAGATGATGTGTTCGTAGACTTCATCGGACAGCAGGAAAATACCGGTGTCACGCAGTATTTCCGTCAATTCCTGCAAGTCGGCTTCATCCAGCATCGCGCCGGACGGGTTGTGCGGGCTGTTGATCAGCAGCAGCCGGGTCCTGGGCGTGATGGCCGCGCGCACCCTGCTCCAGTCGACCGCAAAGGTCTGCGGGTCCAGCGCCACATGCACCGCGCGCGCGCCGGCCAGTTCGATCGCCGGTTCGTAGCTGTCGTAGGCCGGGTCCAGCACGATCACCTCCTCGCCCGGGCGCACCACCGCATGGATGGCGTTGAACAGCGCCTCGGTGGCGCCGCTGGTCACGGTGACTTCGTTGTCTGCATCCACTTGGCGCCCGTAGCAGCGCAGCGCCTTTTCGGCGATGGCCTGGCGCAGCGGCGCCACCCCGGTCATCGGTGCGTACTGGTTGTGGCCGGCGCGCATGGCCGCGTCCAGTTCGTCGACCAGCCGTTGCGGCACAGCAAAGTCGGGGAACCCCTGGCCCAGGTTGACCGCACCGTGCTCGGCCGCCAGCTGCGACATCACGGTGAAGATGGTGGTGCCCACCTTGGGCAGTTTGGTTTCTAGCGGCATCCGCCTTTCCGGTTGCGGGGGGGAAACCCACAGTGTACGCAATGACGAAGACCGGCGATGATGGGGCCATGGCTCAACACAGCGTTCCCGACGCGGAAAAGGTCCGGCTGGCCGCCGCCTGGGCGGCCGCCCATTATTTCGTCGCCATCGCCGGCCGCGACTGGCTGTTCACCATCGGCCAGCCGGCGACCGATATCGAACGCCAGCTGATGGCCGAACGCTATCTGTTCATCACCGCCTGGAACCCGCCACCGGGCCTGCAGCCGCGCGAAGCCAACCTGGCCGCCGACCAGCGCCTGCAAACGCGGCTGGTGCACGAGGGCCTGCGCCACCATCCGGCGTTGGGCTGCGACGCCCACGGCGGTGAAGTCGAACGCGGCTGGCTGGCGCTGGACGCGCCGCTGCCGCTGTCCGATGCGCTGGGACGGGAATTCGGCCAGGGCGGCACGCTGGCGTGGTCGCAGGGCGAACCGGTCAGATTGCGGATGCTGTGGCCGCGCCCGGCCGGCGCCTTTGACGATGGCTACACCGACTGGGTCGGTTGACGCTCGTCCCGCCAAGGCAAAACCTGCCGCTGCGAATACAATAAGCGGCTCCAATGCGCCGGTCTGCACCGACGCAGCGCCCGGCCGACGACGACTTGATGACCGATTCCCCGCATTCCCACCCGCCGCTGCTGGCCGCGCGGGGACTGGCGTTCTCGCGCAACGACGAGCCGGTGTTCGGCCCGCTGGACTTTGCGGTGGATGCCGGCGAAGCGCTGCTGGTGCAGGGCGGCAACGGCGCCGGCAAGACCACATTGCTGCGGGTACTGGCCGGACTGCTGCGGGCCGATGCCGGCGAAATCGACATCGGCGGCCACCCGGCCGGCCCGACCAGGCGTTCGCGCGCCATCGCCTACCTGGGCCATCTGCCGGCGCTGAAGGCGGATCTGGACGCGCTGGAGAACCTCGATTTCCTGTGCGGCCTGCATGGCCGCCGCGCGCGCCAGATCCCCGGCAACGCGCTGGCCATCGTCGGCCTGGCCGGCTACGAGGACACCCTGGCCCGGCAGCTGTCGGCCGGCCAGAAGAAGCGCCTGTCGCTGGCGCGGCTGTGGCTGTCGCCGGCGCCGCTGTGGCTGCTGGACGAGCCCTACGCCAACCTGGACCTGGAAGGCATCAACCTGGTCAACCGGATGATTTCCGCGCACCTGCGCGAAGGCGGCGCCGCCCTGGTCACCACCCACGGCGCCTACGCCGCGCCGCCGGTGCAGACGCGGATGCTGGTGCTGGGGGGAGACCGCGATGCGTAGCATGACCACGCCTGGCCTGCTCCAGTCCGCCCGCGCCCTGCTGGCCCGCGATCTGCGGCTGCTGTGGCGCCGCCGCGGCGACAGCCTGCAGCCGGCGCTGTTCGCGCTGCTGGTGGTGGTGATGTTTGCGCTGGGGCTGGGCGGCGAGCCGCAGGCGCTGGCGAACGTGGCCTCGGCGGTGTTGTGGGTGGCGGTGCTGCTGGCCGGCCTGCTGTCGCTGGACACGCTGTTCCGCGGCGATGCCGAGGACGGCTCGCTGGAGCAATGGGTGCTGGCGCCGGTACCGCTGGCCTGGCTGGTTGCAGTGCGCGTGTTCAACCACTGGCTGACCACCGTGCTGCCGCTGATCGTGGCCACGCCGCTGCTGGGCGAACTGCTGCATCTGCCGCGCGAGCAATTGCCGGTACTGCTGGTGTCGCTGGCGCTGGGCACGCCGCTGCTGAGCCTGCTGGGCGCGGTGGTGGCCGCGCTGACCGTCGGCATGCGCCGTTCGGGCATCCTGGTGGCGCTGCTGGCGCTGCCGCTGTACGTGCCGGTGCTGGTGTTCGGCGCCGGCAGCGTTGCCGCCAGCGCCCAGGGCCTGGACGCGGTTGGCGCGTTGCTGCTGCTGGCCGCCGGACTGGTCGTGGCGCTGGTGCTGGCGCCGCTGGCCGCCGCCGCAGCCATCCGCATTGCGCTGAACTGAATCGCGGTAATTGATCCAGCGCAATTACAGCCCCCCGGAAAGCGCCTAACGTGCGTCGGTATCCCTACCTTTCCGGAGCTTCCTGATGACCCGCAAGACCCCCTTGGCGCTGATGCTGACGCTGGCCCTGGCCGGCCTGGCCCCCGCCGCCTTCGCCGCCTGTTCGATCGAACTGGAAGGCAACGATGCGATGAAGTTCAACCTGGCCAACATCGACGTCAGCAAGAAGTGCACCACGTTCGAGGTCAAGCTCCGCCATACCGGCAAGATGGCGCGCAACGTGATGGGCCACAACGTGGTGGTCAGCCGCACCGCCGACATGGCCGCCATCAACGCCGACGGCATCAAGGCCGGCCTGGCGACCGAGTACGTCAAGCCGGGCGATGCCCGGGTCATCGCCCACAGCAAGGTGATAGGCGGCGGCGAAAGCACCTCGTTCGTGATTCCGGTCGGCAAGCTGAACGCCGCCAACGGCCCGTACTCGTTCTTCTGCAGCTTCCCCGGCCACGCCGCACTGATGAAGGGAACCGTCACCCTCAAGCCCTGAGCAAGGGCTTGGCCCGGCAGCGGCTGCGGCGCCTGCCGGGCCAGTAGCGGCGCACCCTTCCGGGCCTGTGCCGCCGCCGCCGCCAACAGACGGCCAGTATCGATATGTCGGCCGTTTGGCCGGGCTGGTATCCTTATGCGCTCGCGGGCGTTGCCTGGCGGCTGCCGCCGGCACGCAGGCCGGCAGGCGCCCATCACTGCCGGCGATGGCTGGCCCCTGGGGCGGATGCCCGCACCGCAATCCGAGTAGACCGCCCACGCATGAGTTCCGCCGCACGCAATCCCCTGGTCCGCTGGTTCCACCAGCTCGGCTCGCCGCCCTACTTCGACCGCTTCGCCGCGCGCTGGGCGCCGTGGGGCTATGGACTGGGCCTGCTGGTGATGGCCTACGGGATCTATGCCGCCCTGTTCGTCGCCCCGCCCCACGAAGAGCAATTGGACGGTTTCCGGATTTTCTATGTCCACGTACCCAGCGCCTGGATGAGCATGGCGGTGTTCGCGCTGATGGCGTTCTACGCGGCCATCGCGCACATCTGGCGGATCAAGCTGTGCGAGATCCTGGCCATGGCCTGCGCGCCGATTGGCGCCGCCTTCACCGTCATTACCCTGGTCACCGGTTCGATCTGGGGCTACCCGATGTGGGGCACCTGGTGGGACTGGGACCCGCGCCTGACCACGGAACTGATCCTGCTGTTCCTGTATCTGGGCGTGATGGGCCTGAACAACGCCATCGACGATCAGCGCGCCGCCGCCCGCGCGGCCGGGCTGCTGGCCATCGTTGGCGTGGTGCTGCTGCCGATCATCCGTTACTCGGTGGTGTGGTGGAACTCGCTGCATCAGGGCGCAACCATCAATATCTTCGGCGAGACGCAGATGCACCCGGACATGCTGTCGCCGCTGATCTGGATGCTGGTCGGCACCAAGCTGTGGTTCATCGGCGCGCTGCTGGCGCGTGCGCGCGCCGACAACCTGCGCCGCGAATCGGGCAAGGCCTGGGTGGCCACGCTGGCCGGAGGCCGGCAGCCATGACCCATCTGAATTTCATCATCGCCGCCTACGCGGTGTTCGTGGCGGTCCTTGGCTGGGACTACCTGTCCACCCGCCTGCAGATCCGCCGCCAGCTGCGCAACGCGCGCCTGCGCGCGGCGCGCGAAGCCAGCCGGCCCGGCCCGGGCGACAAATCCGCAACCGAGTTGATCCGATGAATCCTGTCCGCCGCCGCCGGTTGTTGTTCGTGCTGCTGATCGTGGCCGTCGCCGCGATCGCCACCACGCTGATCGTCCTGGCCCTGGAGCGCAATGTCGCCTACCTGTACACGCCGGCCGAAGTGCTGCGCGGGGAAGCCGGCGAACGCGCGCGCTTCCGCCTGGGCGGGATGGTCGAGAAGGGCTCGTTCCGGCGCGAGGCCGGTTCGCTGGAGGCGCATTTCCGCGTCACCGACGGCGATGCGCAGTTGCCGGTCGTCTACGACCGCATCCTGCCGGACCTGTTCCGCGAGGGCCAGGCGGTGGTGGCCACCGGAACGATGAAGGACGGCGTGTTCGTTGCCGAGAACGTGCTGGCCAAGCACGATGAGTCCTACATGCCGAAGGAACTGTCCGACAAGATGGGCACCGCGCACCAGAAGCACGATGTGCAGACGCCTGCGGCGGAGTCGGCGAATTGATCGCTCCAAGCGTTCTTTCCCTGTCTGGGTTCCTTGCATCACTGGCGACGAAAAGCGTTTCGCGCTGTACGCGCGGGTTACTTTCTTTGCTTGTGCAAAGAAAGGTAACCAAAGACAGCACACCCCGGCGGCACGCCCGATGCGCCGCGCACATCCGGTCCGCGTCCGGCACAGGGGGCCCGGAAGAACAAGGGCAAAAGCAGAACGCCCTTGAAAGCAACTCGCGCGTCAGCACGGCTTTCAACGCCGGGGCCGGCCAGGCTTCTGCTTTCGACTCGCGTTCAATCCCGAACCTCGGCACCACTGAATCATAGAATGCAAAAGCATGCTGCCTGAACTCGGTCAAATCACCCTCATCCTGGCGCTGCTGGTTGCCACCCTGCAGGCGGCGCTGCCGCTGGCCGGCGCCCGGCGCGGCCGCGACAGCTGGATGGCGGTGGCGCGGCCGGCCGCATACGCGCAACTGGGATTGCTGGCGCTGGCGTTCGCGCTGCTGACATACGCCTTCGTCACCCAGGATTTCTCGGTCAAGTACGTCGCCACCAATTCCAACACGCTGCTGCCGATGATCTACCGCTATTCGGCGGTATGGGGCGCGCATGAAGGATCGCTGCTGCTGTGGGTGCTGGTGATCGCGGTGTGGGGCGCGGGGGTGGCGCTGTTTTCGCGGGCATTGCCGCAGGTGGTGATGGCGCGCGTGCTGGGCGTGATAGGGCTGGTCAGCGTCGGTTTCCTGGCCTTCCTGATCTTCACGTCCAATCCGTTCGACCGTCTGCTGCCGGCGCCGCTGGAAGGCCGCGATCTGAATCCGCTGCTGCAGGACCCCGGCCTGGTCATCCATCCGCCGATGCTGTACTTCGGCTATGTCGGCTTCGTGGTGCCGTTCGCGTTCGCCATCGCCGCGCTGATCGACGGCCATGTCGATGCGCGCTGGCTGCGCTGGACGCGGCCGTGGACCAATATCGCCTGGGGCTTTCTGACCATCGGCATCGCGTTGGGCAGCTGGTGGGCGTACTACGAACTGGGCTGGGGCGGCTGGTGGTTCTGGGATCCGGTCGAAAACGCCAGCTTCATGCCGTGGCTGGCCGGCGCGGCGCTGATCCACTCGCAGGCGGTGACCGAAAAACGCGGCAGTTTCCGCGGCTGGACGCTGCTGCTGGCCATCGCCACCTTTTCGCTGTCGCTGCTGGGCGCCTTCCTGGTGCGCTCGGGCGTGCTGACCAGCGTGCATTCATTCGCCGCCGATCCGGCGCGCGGCCTGTTCATCCTGATCTTCCTGGGCCTGGTCATCGGCAGTTCGCTGCTGCTGTACGCGCTGCGCGCGCCGCGGCTGGAAGGTGGCGCGCCGTTCGCCGCGTCCTCGCGCGAAACCCTGCTGCTGGCCAACAACGTGCTGCTGACCTCGGCCTGCGGCATGGTGCTGCTGGGCACGCTGTATCCGCTGCTGGCCGACGCGCTGGGCCTGGGCAAGATTTCGGTCGGCCCGCCCTACTTCGGCCTGCTGTTCCTGTTGCTGATGACGCCGCTGGTGCTGTTGCTGCCGTTCGGGCCGCTGACCAAGTGGCAGCGCGAACAGCCGTCCAGACCGCTGTCGATGCTGTTGCCGTGGGCGGCGCTGGCAGTGGTTGCCGGGGTCATGGCCTGGTTCATGGCGCCGCAGGGGCAGTGGAAAACCGCCGCCGGCATTGCCGGCGCCAGTTGGGTGCTGCTGGGCACGCTGCGCTTCGTGTGGTCGCGGCTGAAGGCCAGTGGCCGGATGACGCCGGAAATGCTGGGCATGACGCTGGCGCATGTGGGCATTGCGGTTTTCGTGGTCGGTGCGTTGCTGGTCGAAGCGCTGAACGTGCAGCGCGAAATGGCAATGAAGCCCGGGCAGACCGTCGAGATCGGCCGCTATGCGTTCCGCTTCGAAAGCGTCGAGGAAAAGCGCGGCCCCAACTATCTGTCCGATCTTGGCCATGTGCAGGTATTGCGCAACGACCGACCGCTGGCGCTGCTGCATCCTGAAAAACGCGCCTACGCCAGCGGCGGCCAGGTGATGACCGAGGCCGGCATCCGGCCCGGTCTGTTCGGCGACGTCTACGTGGCGTTGGGCGAGTCGCTGGGCGACGGCGCCTGGGCGGTGCGCGTGCACATCAAGCCTTTCGTCCGCTGGATCTGGCTGGGCGCCGCGCTGATGGCGCTGGGCGGATTCGTGACCGCGGCGGACCGGCGCTTCCGCCGCCATTCCGCGGTTGAAAACCGGCAACCGGAGAAGAAAACGGCATGAGCGATACGAATACGCCTCCCCCGTCCCAGCAGCGCGCGCCCTCGGCCGGCGCGCTGACCTTCGCCATCGTCATCATCGGCCTGTTCTTCGTCGGCCTGATGGGACTGCTGTTCTACGGCGTCAAGCAATCCGGCCGCGCCGACCGCGAATCGCTGCCGTCGCCGCTGATCGGCAAGCCTTCGCCCGCGTTCGATCTGCCGCAACTGCATTACCCGGACCGCCGGGTGACCAATGCGGATCTGGCCGGCGAACCCTACGTGATGAACGTCTGGGGCAGCTGGTGCCCGGAATGCCGCGTCGAGCATCCGGTGCTGACCCGTTTCGCGCTGACCAAGCGGGTGCGCTTCATCGGCTACAACCTCAAGGACGAGCGCGAAGACGCCTTGCGCTGGCTCGAGCAGTTCGGCAACCCCTATGTGCTGGTGCTGGCCGACATCGAAGGCCGTACCGCCATCGACTGGGGCATCTACGGCGCGCCGGAAACCTTTCTGGTCGACGGCGACGGCATCGTGCGCTGGAAGCACGTAGGCGCGGTGACCGACGAGATCATCGCCAACGAGTTGCTGCCGGCGCTGGAAAAAGTGGAAGCGGGCAAATGAGCGCGCGCACGTCCGGCAAAACCGAGCTTGCCCGGCGGCTCTCCTTTCCGGCAGGGAGCCGGGCACGCTCGGCTCTACGGCTTGTTGCGTCGACCGGCCCGATAGCGGCGATGGCGCAATGGCGGGCCTGGGCCCGCCCCACGGCTTTGTTGGTGGTGCTGTTGATGGCCTTCTGCGGTCATGCATTCGCCCAGGCCAGCGATCCTACGCCGCTGCGGTTCAACAGCGCCGCCGAGGAAACCCGTTTCCACAAGCTCACCGCCGAGCTGCGATGCGTGATGTGCCAGAACCAGTCGCTGGCCGATTCCAATGCGCAGATCGCCCATGACCTGCGCCGCGAGGTGCTGGCGCAGATGCGGCTGGACAAGTCCGATGCGCAGATCAAGCAATACCTGGTCGAGCGTTATGGCGAATTCGTGCTGTACAAACCGGAAGTCCAGCCCGGCACCTGGCTGCTGTGGTTCGGACCGGCGCTGCTGCTGATCGGCGGCGCTTTCGTCGTGCTGCGCATTGTCCGCAAGCGCAGCCGCAACCCGGTCCCCGAACCCGACGACCACCAGGAGTGGTGATGCCCCTGTTCGCTGCCCTTGCCGTTTCGTTGACGCTGCTGGCGCTGATCGGCGCGCTGTGGCCGCTGTGGCGCAACTCGCGCGGACTGGCGCTGGGCATCATCGGCGCGCTGGTGGTTGCCACGCTGGCGCTGTACAGGCTGGTGGGCACGCCGGCGGCGCTGCAGATGGCCGAAACCGACCCCGCACGGATGCCGGCCAGCCTGACCGAAGCCATCGCGCAGCTGGAGGCCGAGCTGGTCAAGCACCCCAACGAGCCGGAAGGCTGGCGCCTGCTGGGCCGTTCGTACGCCTCGCAGGAACGTTATGCCGAGGCGCGGGACGCGTTCGCCAAGGCGGTAAAGCTGCTGCCGGACGATCCCAACCTGCTGACCGAAGCCGCGCAGTCGCGGTTGTTCGCCGACCCCGAGCGCAAGCTCGATGCCGAAGCGGTGTCGATGCTGCAGCATGCGCTGGTACTGGACCCGCAGCACCAGCGCGCGCGCTGGTTCCTGGGCGTATCGCAGCGCCAGAACGGGCAACCGGCCGAAGCGGCCAAGACCTGGGAACCGCTGCTGGCGCAGGTCGATGCCGGCACCGGCGCCACGCTGCGCGCGCAGATCAACGAAGTGCGTGCCGAAGCCGGGCTGCCGCCGCTGGCCGATGCCGCTGCCCCAGCCCCGGCCGCGTCGCCGAATGCGCTGACGGTGAAGGTCGCGCTGGATCCGGATTTCGCCGCGCGCATGCGCCTGCGCGGCGAGACCAGCGTGTTCGTCATCGCGCGCATTCCCGACGGCCCGCCAATGCCGGTGGCGGTGCAGAAGCACGGCCTGCAGGATCTGCCGCTCAACATCACGCTCAGCGACAACGACAGTCCGATGCCGACGCAGAAACTGTCGGCCTTGCGCGAAGTGGAGCTGGTGGCGCGGCTGTCGGCCAGCGGCAACGCCATGCGCCAGGAAGGCGATCTGGAATCGGCCCCGGTGCGCGTGAGCCTGCCAGCCAGCGCGCCGGTGGAACTGGTGATCGGCGCGCAATAGCGGAAGCTCCAGCCCTGTAGGAGCGACGTGAGTCGCGATAGATGAGCCCGAAGAGCATTCGAAGCCTGTTTATTCGTCATCTGGACGCGCTGCGGCGCGTTCTTCATCACGCGTACCGAATGACTGCCGGGGCGCCATCGCGACTCATGCCGCTCCCACAGGACTGCCCAAACACCGCTCACCGAAAACAGCATTCCATAACCATCGCGGCCAGCCCGCCGCCTGCACCCGTTAGAATCGCCGGATGACCGAATTCATTCCGCCCGGCACCCGATTCCATGCCCTGCCCTCGCCGTTTCCCATGAAACGCGGCGGCGAACTGCGCAACGCGCGCATCGCCTTCGAAACCTGGGGCACGCTGAACGCGGCGCGCGACAACGCCATCCTGATCGTCACCGGCCTGTCGCCGGACGCGCATGCCGCACGCAACGACGCCAATCCCGAAGACGGCTGGTGGGAAGCGATGCTCGGCCCCGGCAAGCCCATCGACACCGATCGCTGGTTCGTGGTCTGCGTCAATTCGCTGGGCAGTTGCAAGGGTTCCACCGGTCCGGCGTCGATCAATCCGGAAACCGGGCAGCTGTACCGGCTGGATTTTCCCGAGCTGTCGATCGAAGACGGCGCCGACGCCGCCTACCAGGTGGTGCGCGGCCTGGGTATCGACACGCTGGCCTGCATCATCGGCAACTCGATGGGCGGCATGACCGCGCTGGCCTACCTGCTGCGCCACCCGGGTGCGGCGCATACCCACATCAACATCTCCGGCAGCGCGCAGGCGCTGCCGTTCTCCATCGCCATCCGTTCGCTGCAACGCGAGGCGATACGGTTGGACCCCAACTGGAACAACGGCCAGTACGACGACGCCACCTACCCCGAGTCGGGCATGCGGATGGCGCGCAAGCTGGGCGTCATCACCTACCGCTCGGCGCTGGAATGGGACGGCCGCTTCGGCCGCGTGCGGCTGGAGTCCGACCGCCCCGACGAGGATCCGTTCGGCCTGGAATTCCAGGTCGAAAGCTATCTGGAAGGCCATGCGCGCCGCTTCGTGCGCCGCTTCGACCCCAATTGCTACCTGTACCTGAGCCGTTCGATGGACTGGTTCGACCTGGCCGAGTATGCCGGCGGCGACGCGATGCAGGGGCTGGCGAAGATCCGCGTGGACCAGGCGCTGGCCATCGGCGCCAGCACCGACATCCTGTTCCCGCTGCAACAGCAGGAACAGATCGCCGAAGGCCTGCGCCTGGGCGGCGCCCAGGCCGAATTCCTGCCGCTGGAATCGCCGCAGGGCCACGATGCCTTCCTTGTGGATATCGCCCGCTTCGGCCCGGCGGTGGCCGGCTTTCTGGACAAGCTGTAGCGTAGCGACCGTCCGACAGCTGTTCCCTTCTCCCTTCGGGAGAAGAGCCTGCCCCGTACTTCGATACGGGGTGGCGCGAAGCGCCGGATGAGGGAACGCACCATCAGCAGCTCACTATCCCGAGTCAACTCGTGCACCCCGCCCCGGCAAAAGGGTGCAGAAGGCCGACGGCGAAGCAGCAACGGTGCCGGCGCCGCTGCCTAGCCGCATTCCAGGTCCCGCATCATCCGCGCCCCATCGGCGCCACCCCGGCGGCAAGGGTCTAGAATGACCCCACACTTCTACCGGGCCTGACTTATGTCCCTCGACTTCCCCGGCCACGAAAGACTCATCGCCTCGCTGGACGCCGCGGTGGCACTGGGCGATGACCGCGCCATCACCGATGCATTGCGCAAATCGCTGTGCGAGCTGATCCGCGACGAAAACGTCAGCCTGCCCGAATGCGTACTGGAACCCATCGCCGACCACTACGCGCGCCGCGAGCTCTACACCAGCCCCGAGCACGGCTACAGCGTCATCGCAATGACCTGGGGCCCGGGCCAGGGCACCAAGATCCACGACCATTCCGGCATGTGGTGCGTGGAAGGCGTCTGGCGCGGCCGCCTGGAAATCACCCAGTACGAACTGGCCGAACACGACCAGCAGCGCTACCGCTTCGAACCGGCCGGCACCATCGAAGCCGGCACCGGCTCGGCCGGCAGCCTGATCCCGCCGCACGAGTACCACACCATCCGCAACCCCAGCGACCAGGCCATCGCCGTATCGCTGCACGTCTACCAGCGCACCATGGTCCGCTGCGGCATCTACACCCCCGAGGAAGGCGGCGACGGCCAATGGCAGCGCCGCGGCGAACGCCTGCTGGGCACCGATCAGGTGCTCTGAACCCGGTTCAGGCCGCCCAGGCGGCCTGCCCCCTGTCGGCGCCCCGCCCCGGTCGGCTATACTTCGCGTCCGCGCCGAAGTGGCGGAATGGTAGACGCAGCGGACTCAAAATCCGCCGCCGTTAAAAGCGTGTGGGTTCGAGTCCCACCTTCGGCACCAAACAAAACAAGGGGTTAGGCTTCGCGGCCTAGCCCCTTCGTTTTTCTGAAACACGTTTTGGCCCGTAGTTGGCCCGTAACCTGCGCTATGCGGTGTTACTCATAGTGCCGATGATTCACGTTGTCGCCGCACGCATAGCACTGGCGGTAAGCACCGCCCATGCGCTCGCGACCGATACGCTCGTGCCCCAGCGGGCCGCCGCAACGCGGGCAGTCGAACCCTTGGCCCCGCTGCCACTGCACCAGCCTGTACGTCGGCGCAGCCACCAGCCACAGCGTCGCCGCCAGCGCCAGCAGGGGCACCCAGCGCCCGACTGCCACGAACCCGGCCAGCAGCGGGCTTGCCTGCCACTGCGAAAGCACCGCCACCGACACCACAGCCACGAGCAGCGCGAATGCGGCGGGGCCGTAGGCCCGAACCGCCACCCAATTCCATCGATCCATAAACCCCTCCCGGCGAAATTGCCTAAGGCGATCTTCCAGGCGGGCAGTCGCAAGATATGAGACTTAGCAAGTAGACGCTCTCAAACACCCAGCAGAGTACTGAAAACGCTTCCAAAAATATTGGCGCGGGAAACGCTTGATTTCCAGCCCGTCCAACCCAATCGTGAACTGAGGGGATACTAAAAGGAGTTAATAGTGAGCGCAGCTTGGGAAGAGCGATTCTCGGCATGGGCGCAACCGCCCTGCACGACAGAAACACAGAAGATCGAACACGCAATCACCGCGATTGATAAGGCACTTGCCGCTTGGCCAAAGGTGGCTGGCGTGACGAGGGCCTTTGTTCAAGGTTCATATCGAAATCGCGTCAACGTCCGACAGAACAGCGATGTCGACATTGCGGCTCTGTATACACCGAGCATCTTCTTTCCGAAGTATCCGGCTGGCTTGAGCCGTCAGGACTTTAACCACATCACAGCCACATACACATACGCTGAGTTCAAAAACGACATTGGCGATGCGCTGTATAACTACCTAGGCCGCAACAATGTGACTCGCGGCGATAAAGCATTTGACGTCCACGAGAACTCGTATCGAGTCGATGCAGATGTGGTACCAGTTCTAGAGCATCGGTGGTACAGGGCCGACCGCACATACCTCAGCGGAACACAATTTCACCCGGATTCTGGGGGCGAAGTAATTAACTGGCCAGACCAGCACCATGCCAACGGAAACACTAAAAACGATGAAACGGGACGTGCTTATCGTGGCATGGTTCGAATCATCAAGAAGCTCTGGTACTTGATGGACGGAAACAACGTACCAGCGGCCAAGCCGCTAAAGGGTTTCAATATTGAGTGCGTGGTTTGGAACGTTCCCAACTACTGCTTTGCGCACGCCACTTGGTTCGACGCGGTATCTACCGTTCTAAATTATCTTTCCATCGACCTTTGCAGCATGCAATCTTGCGGCGAATGGACTGAAGTGAGCGGACTAAAGATGCTACTCGATGGTGACGACACGAAGCGCCTACAATTTAAGGCCTTCGTCGATCGTGCGCGCACTGAAATTGGAATCTCGTGATGCCGAACCGGACACAAATTAGCGCTGTGGTTATTCTAGCCGTCGGAATTTGGGCGCTTATCCTTTTGGCGACTGGCGTACCGGTAACGCTCGCCCATTTCGGCCCTTTTACCGCCGTTGTTTCAATACTTACCGGCGTCGCCGTGGCCATGGAGTATTTGCTCTGGCGATTGCCAATCATCCAGAAATTTGTATATGACAGGCCGGACATTCGCGGAACATGGAAGGTAACAATCCAATCAGAGTGGAAGGTAGATGGTGAGCGGATCGCTCCGATATCAGCCTATGCCGCTGTAACGCAAACCGGATCAAAATTAGAAATCCATTTGCTCACGCCCGAATCCGAGTCCTGCCTTTTGGCCCACTCGATCAAATCCAGCACATGCGCATCGCGCTTTGACATCACAATTGCGTATGCCAACACGCCTAACGTGTCATTGCGCGGAGTGCGTAGCGAAAGGCATGTGGGTGCGGCGGTGATCTCCACCCACGGCCCCAAGAAATACAAGCCTGCCGCTCTGGAAGCGGACTATTGGACAGACCGTAAGACCGTGGGCCACATGGAATTTTCAGATCGAACGGACGAAATATTCTCGCGATTCGTAGATGCGAAAGCCTACTTCGACGCAAAGGCGACGCCATGAACATAGCTATCGATATCGAATCATTCGACCGCCAACTCCCCTTCCTGATTGCAGACTCCAAGTCACTCCAAAGGGGCATGGTCATTGATGCGCCGGGCGGAGCAAAGCTGCATTTCCAAGGAGGTCTGGTTCGGAAAGCAGTAGATATTCCCGAGATCAGCCAATACATCCTGCAACTTGCCGTAGATATCGACGTAGGTCTTTTCTCTGCGTGGCTCTACGACAAGCTCAAGTCCCGAAGCGTCGAGCGAGTTATCATCAATCGGGTTGAGATTACGGAGATTACGGAGAACTCAATTCGGCGCGTTATCACCGAGCAGATTGAAGAAAGGCGTTAACGCGCCCACTCAACCCGCACGGTGTCCACGGGCTCCGGTCGGGACAGGCCGAACACGGCCAGCGCCAAAGCCAGAACAAGGTCGTCGTGCGCCCCTTCGCGGGCGTTAAACGTGGCATTGCCCGCCTCTGTAAACCGCACCCGAAAGTCCTGCAGCTCCCGCGCCAGTACAGCAGCATCGGGCAGGCTGGCAGCAATGCGGAGGTCGCCCGAGTGCAGCAGGGCTTGCAGCTTCGATACCAACTCCCCTTTTGGCACCGACCACCCTGCCCTGTTACCGGATATCTCGCGCCCCCCCTGTAATCACCACGCCCTGCGCCATGCGCAGTAGTCTGCGGCCCGCGAACATGCCGAAAACCGGGCGCCGACGCCTATGTAATTGACCGGCGCGTAGGGCGGAACGCCCAAAGGCGTTTCCGCCGAATGTCCGAAGGTCGCCTGCGATACCATGCAGCGGGCCTTTAACAGCGAAGCTGGTCATCCGCTCCGCCGGTTCCGCCCTACCCCGCTACATATGCGCGGTCGCTGCCGGTGGGTGATCCCAGTCGCCATGCCGGCCGTTCTCGTACTGGACGGGAATGGCGGCCATCTCTTCGTCGCTCAGGCCATCCAAGGTGTCGATATTGACGGCATGGAACCAGCTGTTGAACGGCGCCATTTCCAGCCCGCGTAGGGCGGAACCGCCGTAGGCGTTTCCGCCGAATGTCCGAAGGCCGCCTGCGATGCCATGGGGCGGGCCTTTAACAGCGAAGCTGGTCATCCGCTGCGCGGGTTCCGCCCAATACTTCTCCCGGCTGCGCCGCGTCAACGCTCGCCTGCGCCTTGCATTTCCACCGGCGATGCCCAATTGGCGGGATAGCGTCCCTGCGCTACGAAGTGGCGGAAGCTGGACAATGGCCAATCCATAGCCTGTGCGGCATGCCCGTGCTTGACCGGGTTGAAGTGGATGTAGTCGATATGCCGGTTCAGATCATCTTCGTCGCGTATCTGGTGTTCCCAGTAGCGGCGCTGCCAGACGCCCCGCTCACCGCGTGCCTGGCGCACCGCGGATAGTCTTTCGGTACGCGGCAGGCCACGGCTGAAGTCGGTCTTGATGCGCCGCCAGCGCGTCGGGAAGTCAGCATCGCCCTGCGGAAGCCGCCATAACCAATGCATGTGATCGGGCAATACCACCCCTGCCACTACGGAAAAAGGCCGCCTGCATCTCTCGCGCAGCATGCAATCCCGAAGCCGGGGATACTCGCGCACCAGTAGATCGTTGCCGTGCCGTTGCAGCAGGTTGACGGTGAAGAACCAGGTGGCGCCCGGCGTGGTGGCGCGACGGTAGTCGGGCATGTCATCAGTCCGTTGATGAGATGGGCGGAGCTTGGCACATCGGTGGCGGGCGATAAAGACGTCAACGGGGATGCAAACTTCGGCGGAATCCGCTGCGCGGGTTCCGCCCTACGCCGCTACGCATGCATCGGCAGCGGGCTTTTAACCGCGAAGCTGGTCAACGGCTCCGCCGGTTCCGCCCTACCTGCTACATCCCAGGTTCTTCGATCTGTCGCACCTCGCATTCAAGATCCCACTCGTCGCCATGCACCTGCAGGAAGCGCTGCGTCAGCGCCACCGCTTCCTGCAGCGAGTCCGCCTGCAGGATGGCGTAGCCGCCGACGACTTCCTTGGCTTCGGCGAACGGCCCATCGGTGACCATGAGCTTGCCGCCGCGCAGGCGCACGCGGGCGCCTGCGGCGGTCGGCTTCAGACCGGCGGTGTCGAGCAGCACGCCAGCCTCGCGCATTTCCGCGATCAGCCGCTCCATCTCGGCGATCAGCCGCTCGCTGGGTACCTGGCCGGTGTTCTCGTCGAGCCGAATCATTGAAAGAAAGCGCATTTCATTCTCCTGGTGAGGGACGGGGGCGGCCGCCGGACATCGGCGCCAGGACCCCGCTCCTTACCTGACGAACGAGACAGGCGGAAATCGACAACCAGGGGCCGCTACAGCCGGCGGCGAACGGCTGCACCGGCCGTACTCGAAAACTCAATCGGATCGCCGTTACTGCGCTTACCTGCGGCGCGGCGTCCACGGCTGCGGTGGCGTGGGCTTGTCCAGTTCATTCGAGCGGTACAGCACGTCCCCGCCCCGCAATGTCAGCAGCACATCGGCGAATGCGCGGGCGTCGTCGGCCGGATCCTGGCCCAGCAAGACCAGATCGGCGTCCATGCCTTCGGCGATGCGCCCCTTGCGCCCGGCATAGCCGAAGCGCTGCGCCGGTGCGGTGGTCAGCGAGGCCAGGATGGCGCGCCAGTCCAGGCCGGCTTCCTGCATCAGCGCCAGTTCGCGCACGGTATCGGCATCGTGGATGTAGCCCACGTCGGTACCGAACAGCACCTGCCCGCCGGCATCGGCGAAGGCCTTGAGCTGCTGCTTGGTGGCGCTGGCGAAATGATCGATCACCTCCTGCGGCGCACCCTTGAGTTCTTCCTCGAACAGCTTCAGCGACGGAATCAGCGCCATCCGGTGCGCCACCAGCCGCTGCACCAGTTCCGGCGACCAGGGACCATCGTTCGGGGCGGTATGCGCCAGGATATCCACCCCGCTCTGCAGGGCGACCTCGACGCCTTGCAGGTTGGTAGGATGCGCGAACACCGGCTTGCCGGCGGCATGGGTGGCCTGGACAACGCTGCGGGCGATGTCGACATCCATCGGCAGCACGCGATCTTCCCAGCCGACTATCGCGCCGACGAACAGCTTGCTGCCATCGGCGCCGGCGGCCAATTGCGCCTTTGCGCGCGCCGCAGCTTCTTCGGCCGTTGCCACCTCGGCGCTGGCAACGTTGTATTGGCGCATGAAGTCCCTGATGTAGATCGGCGTGCCGTCCTGCGGATAGAACGGCGCGTCGACGGTCAGCAGCATCGGGCCGCGCACCTCGCCGCTGTCGATGCGCCGCCGCAACGCCAGCGCATTGCCGGATATCCCGGCGATCTCGAATGCGCTGGTGAAACCCCAGCGGGTCAACAGCGAGCGCAGTTCCAGTTCCACGTCCGCCGCAGGATCCGTGCCTGCCCGCACCAGCCCGGGATTGATCAGGTGCACATGGCTGTTCCAGAAGCCAGCCACCAGGGTGCGGCGGCTGCCATCGATGACCGTTGCGTCCGCCGGCAACGCGACATCGTCGCGCGCCCCCACCGCCGCGATACGGCCATCGCGCACCAGCACCACGCCATCGGCAATCGGTGCGGCTTCCGGCGACGGCACGATGGTGGCGCCAACGATGGCCAGATCCTGCGCCTGCGCCGCCTGCCAGCACAGCAGCAAGGCCAGCAGGCAGACTTCCACAAGACGTTTCATCGCGCACCCCATCGAAAACAGGCCGGCAGTTTAGGCCGGGACCGGCAGGCAGGAAAAGATTGCGCCGCAACTCCCGGCGCGACCGGCCAGATGGAACCCAAGGCTCCTGCCGATGCATGCAGCCGTGCCGGTGCGTCCTTGCGCGCCGCGGTTGCAGTTCCTTTGCAGGCATGCAATACCCAGCCGATGTTAGCGCTATCGTTACTGACAGCCATCACAGCGATCTGCATGCAAGCCTGCGGCCGTGGCCGGCGACGCGCCGACGCGCCGACGCGCTGCCCGCCTTGTGTGGACAAGGTCGCGATGCGCATGTCGCCATCCTCACACACCAGATGCCGGGCTTTTGCTAGGCTGGCCCAGGGCAAGCCATCCAGGAGAGGGGATACCGTGCCGTTGAGCAATTCGTCCGAACTGCAGGAAAACGTTTACAGCAACGTAGACAACGCATCGCCGCTGCGTGCACTGCCGCAGGTTGACCTGTGCAAACGCGGGGAGATCCGCGCCGAACGCTTCCTTGATGCCGCGACCGAAGTGTTCATCGAAAAGGGCTACCAGCATGCGCGGCTGAGCGAAATCGTCGCCCGCGCCGGAGGGTCGCTGGCCACGCTGTACCGCATCTTCGGCGACAAGGAAGGCCTGGCGCACGCCATCCTGCAACGGCGCATGGATTCGCACATCGGCGCCTTGCGCGGGATAAGCCTGTCCGGCCTGCCGCCGGAGCAGGCCTTGCCGGAAATGGCCATGCGCATGGCCGCCATCATGTCGCAGCCGGAATCGCAGGTGGTCTACCGCATCGTGATTGGCGAAGGCCACTCGTTTCC
The DNA here is from genome assembly GCF_900215535.1 of Pseudoxanthomonas wuyuanensis. Classification (GTDB taxonomy): domain Bacteria; phylum Pseudomonadota; class Gammaproteobacteria; order Xanthomonadales; family Xanthomonadaceae; genus Pseudoxanthomonas_A; species Pseudoxanthomonas_A wuyuanensis. The sequence continues at coordinate 89,823 of NZ_OCND01000006.1, forward strand.
GGCGCTGCGCGACTGGTTTTTCGATCATGCCGTCGCCGCCTCGCGTTCCACCCTGGCCGACTACTTCCAGCAGGAAGTCGATGCCGGCCGGCTGCAACTGGCTTCGCCGCGCATGGCGGCAGCGCAGTTCTACATGAGCCTGTTCGGCGACCTGGTGGTGCGCCTGGCCAGCGGCGCCTCCGGGCTGCCCAGTCCCGAACAGCTCAAGGCCGAGGTACAGGCATCGGTGGAATTGTTCCTGCGCGGCGCGCTGCCACGCTGAGCCGATGCCGCGAACCGCGGCTGCAGGGCGCGGCAATATCGGCCGGAATGCGCGGCAATCCGCTCGGGCGGACCATCGAAAAAGCCGGAAAGCCGAAAATGAGAAGGCCCGGTCAATCCGGTTTTATCCGGATGGCCAGGCCTTCCTTGCCGGCGTTCCGTTTGGCTCTCGCCTATCGGTTCTCCGGCACGGTTACGGTACCGCGCATGGCGTTATCCGTGCGTAAAAAACAGCCTACCGTTCGTCGGCCATCGCGCCAGGCCACCAGCCGCGCCCGGTCATCGCGTAGCGGTCGGCTGCGCGCTCGAACGGATTGCGCACGCTGATGCCGCCGCTGAGCAGGTAGACCGGCAGGAACAGCGGTCCCAGCACCATGTACTGCAGCACATGCGCGCGTTCGTGATCGCCCAATCGGATCGGCGGGTGCCGGCACAGCCCGGCCCGATGCTCGTAGGTGACGCAATCGGCGTCCAGCGTTGCGCCGGTATGCAGAATGCTGTTGCCGAAGGTGATGGCACCGCCCGGCCCCCACGGCCAATACTGGAACACGATGGCGAAATCGCGGCGGCTGAACCTGGCGCGGGCGCCGAACGGCAGGCCCGCCGCGCCGGCAATCAGGCCCACCAGCGTATTGGGCAGCGTCCACAGTACGCCCAGCACCCGCCCTGCGGTCGCCAGATGCCTCATGCCGGCGCTCTTCAGTCGGCTTCCAGCGGCATCAACAGCCACAGGATCAGGTAGACCAGGATGCCGGGGAATGCCGCAGAGGCGATCGAAACGATAACGAAGATCACACGCAGCAGCGTGGAACTCCAGCCGAAGCGGTGCGCGATGCCGCCCATCACGCCGGCGATCATGCGGTCGTTCAGTGAACGGGTAAACGGTTTTCCGGTACTCATTGGCGGACTCCCCTGCAGCGACTGGATTCAGTCTAACGTGGCCGCAAGGCTACTTGCCTGAACCACGCAGGCGCCGCAGTTGTTCGCCAAACCAACTGGCCGAGGCCTGTTCCGTTTGCCCCGGACAACGCACGCGATAGGCCTTGCCGCTCATGCTGCTCTGGCTGGCGGCGCGGTCGATGAACTGCTCGCTGCTGGCGACCAGATTCTTCTTTTGCAGATAGTCGTACTTGCGTTGCAGGTGGCTGCGCGCCTCGGCGGCGCCCGTACCAGCGGCCGTTGCGCTGGAACTGGCAATCCGAGTGCGCAAGCGCGTCCATCAGTTTTGAAATTTCCTGCTGCGCGGCCGGTGGCGGTGCGGCATGCGCCAGCATCGGCAGCGCAAACAACAGTACCCATGGCAATGTTCTTGTCACGCGGATTGCAATCCTTGGTGCGGGCCGGCACGGCGCAGTGAGCGCGGATTTTGCACAGTTCCATGTGAAGCGCTCCTGTCTTCGCAAGAAGCAACGCAGTATCGGCACGTCCCAAGGCGACCTCCCAGCGCCGCCCCGAGTCCCGAGTCCCGGCTCACCTGCTTCAACCCGCCCGCTTGGCCAACCACTCGTGGATGGCCGACGGCACTTCGCGCTGGGCGCGGCTGGAGACGTAGATGCCGATGTGGCCGCCCTTGAAGCTCAGTTCGGTGTAGTCGTCGGTGCCGGCCAGTTCCTTCAGCGCGCGCGAGGCATCCGGCGGAACCAGATGATCCTGTTCGGCGTAGATGTTCAGCACCGGCATGTCGACATAGCCCAGGTCGACCGGCTGGCCGCCAATCTGGATGCCGCCATTGACGAAACCGTTGCCCTGGTAGAACTGCTTGATGAACTGGCGGAAGGCTTCACCGGCCAGATCCGGCGAATCGAATATCCATTTCTCCATCCGCAGGAAATCCTCGATGGCATGCTTGTCGTCCAGGATGTCGATCAAGCCCACGTACTTCTGCAGATTCAGCCGGAACGGCTTCAGCATCAGGTAGCAGGCGTTCATCATGTCGGCCGGCACATTGCCCAGCGTGTCGACGAACAGATCCACATCCAGATCGCGCGTCCAGTGCGACAGCATGTTGTCCGGGGTGTGGAAATCCACCGGCGTGACCATCGTGATCAGGTTGCGGACCTTGTCCGGGTGCAGCGCCGCGTAGCACAGCGAGAACGAGCCGCCCTGGCAGATGCCCAGCAGGTTGATGGCATCCAGGCCGTGCGCCTGGCGCAGATGATCGACCACGCCATCGATGAAACGGTTGATGTAGTCGTCCAGTTCCAGGAAACGATCCGAGCGATCCGGGTACCCCCAGTCGAGGATGTAGACGTCCTCGCCCAGCGCCAGTAGCCCCTTGACCAGCGAGCGGTCGGCCTGCAGATCGACCATGTACGGCCGGTTGACCAGGGCGTAGGCGATCAGCAGCGGCACCTTCGCCGTCGGCGCCTTGTCGCCGATGAAGCGGTACAGCACCACTTTGCCGTCGCGCCAGACTTCCTGCTTGTGGCTGGCGCCATAGTGCACATCCTCCACTTCCGGCAGCGTGTGCAGGCCGGCGGAGAGCTTCTGCTGCAGCACCAGCGCTTCCTGCGCCAGCGCGTCCGGGGTGATGTCGAGCGGACCGTTCATTTGCGGCTACCGCGCTTGCGCTTTTCGCCGCCGCTCTTTTGCGGCTTGTGCGGCGGCGCGGCGACGGCGGCGTTGCGCGCCACCCAGTCCTTGATCGACACCACGGCGGCGGACGGCGCTGGCGTCGCTGCGGCCCTGGCTTTACGCGCCGGCGTCTTCGCTGCGGGCCTGCGTGCAGACTTGGCGGCTTTCTTTGTCGCGGCTTTCCCCGGGACGGTTTTTGCCGGAGCGGCCTTTGCAGAGACTGCCTTTGCGGAAACGGCCTTTGCAGAAACTTTTCTTGCGGCCTTCTTCGCAGCGTTCTTCAGCGGCTGGGTCGACGTTTTCCCTGCCGCTTTGCCGGTGGGCCTGGCGACTTGCCGGCTGCCCTTGGCGGCGGCCGGCGCCTTGACCGGCTTGGCGCGTTTGCGCTTCTGCCTGCTGTTGGCGCTCGCCGATGCGGTGGCTGCGCCGGCGGTCCGTAGCGGCGCCGATTCCTGCCTTTGCAACGGCGCCTCGGCGGCCGCTGCCGGCACCGCCCGCGTCGCTTCGGGCGGGCGGCGCCCTGCGCGCGCCTCGGCAGCAGGTGCCGCGGCGCGGCGCAGCTTGCGCTCCAGTTCGACGATCTTGCGATGGGCCGAATCCACTTCGGTACGCGTGGGCATGCCGAATAACCCGCAGATCTGTTCTATCTCGCGCTGCACGCTCTGGCGCAGGCGCATCTGCGCATTGGTCAACGCGCCATAGACGCTGCGGAATTCGGGCGACAGCGCCACTTCCGCATAGGCCGCCTCGGCCGCGTCGATCCAGGTGTCGAACAGGCCGCGCGCCGACGTGATCCTGCGGCCAGGTTCGGCATGGGCCTCCAGCTTCTGTTCGAACAAGCCGAACGCGCGCTGCGTCGCCTTCAGCATCAGCGCGTTGTACTCGCCCTGCTGGCGCTGGTAGTCCTGCTGCGCCAGCGCCAGTTGCTGCCAGCGCTCCTGTTGTTCGCGGTGCAAGCCGAAGGTGGGCGCATGCAGCCAGCGCGAGCCCTCGCGCTGCAGCGCGTCGATGTACGGGCGGGCCTGCTCCATCCAGCCGTCCATCCCAGATTGGCCGCTGCCCTGCATGGCACGGAACAGTTCGGCGAAGGGATTGTGCTGGGGGTGCTGATCGCCCGGCATGCCCAGCGCCTGCTGCCAGGCCTGGCGGATGTCGGCGGCGCTGTGGTCGCGGCCGGCGAACTGCGCCGCCACCTGCTGCATCTGCCCGTACCAGTGGCGCGCCTGCTGGTTGAACCGCTCGACGACGTCGTCGACCTGATGATTGCCGCCAGGCACCAGTTGCGACCACCAGTCGACCGCCTGCCGCCAGTCCGGCGTATGCGGCGCGGCGCCGCCTGCGCCCTGGCGCAGGGCATCGCCCCAGAGATTCCAGTACTGCCGCGCCATCGATTCGAAATCGCCCGACCATGGTGGTGCAAAGTTGGCCATATGCCCTCCCTTCGCCCCCGATTCTAACGGCCACGCATCGATGCTGCATTACACAGCGTTGCCGCAATGGCTCAGGGCTTGGGAATCCGCAGCGTCTTGCTGACCATCAGCGTGCCGGATACCAGGTACATCAGCACCAGCGGATGCAGTTGCCACGGCCCCAGTTGCAACTGGCCCAGCCACAGCTTCGGGCCCAGGTGGCCGCCGTTGGCGGCCACAGCCAGCACAATGACCAGCACCAGACTGGTCGGTATCGGCGTGCCTTCGAAGTACTTCACCTTGTCGCCACCGCCGGCCAGCGATTCGGCGGTGACGTTGTAGCGGGCCAGGCGGCTGACCCCGCAGGCCACGAAGTACGCCAGCACCGCCGCATCCCAGCCGCCCTGCATGCCGCAGGCGTACGCCAGCGCCGCCGGTGCCACGCCGAACGAAATCACGTCGGCCAGCGAATCCAGCTCGCGTCCCAGCACCGAGGACTGCTGGCGCCAGCGCGCGACCCGGCCATCCAGCGCATCGAAGATGAAAGCCAGCGGGATCAGCGCCATGCCGATCATAAGATCGCGCACGCCGCCTTCCTGCAGGAAGCGCATCGCCGCAAAGATGGCCGCGGTGCCGCAGATGGCATTGGCCAGCGTGAACCAGTCGGCCAGCTGGAAATCGCGGATCATCGAGAAGTGTCGGGACATGGCGGCGGCCGCTTCGGAGAACCGGCAAGAGTATGCCGAAATGCGCGCAACCGTGTAGAGCCGGGCTTGCCCGGCGGCATATCTTGGAACGAGTTCAGCCGAGCAAGCTCGGCTCTACAGACGGACGGCTACCGCGGCATCGCGAGCTGCGCCGCTTCCACCGCGCCGGCGCCGCGCGGGCGGGCGTCGATCACCGCGTCAGTGGGCAGGCTGCCGTTGCCGTCCAGGTACGCCTGCACGCGGTCCAGCGCGGCGTACATGTACGGCAGCAGCGGCACATAACGTGCGCCGTAGGCCGGCAACGCCAGGAAGCCGTCGAAATGTTGGGCGTTGCGCACCTGCCAGTAACGCACATAGCGGCCGGCGGCCTGCGCCTTGGCGACGTACGGCGCGCTGCTGAAAGCCTGCGGAATCAGGCCGTCGTCGGTGCCGTGGATGACCACCACCGGCAATCCCTGCCGCGGCAGTCCGGCGGCCGTGGCGGCGATGCCCTGGCGCACCCGCACGGCGGCGGCGCTGTCGCCGGTCTGCAACTGGCGCAGGCATTGCAGGCCCGGCAAGGTGAAATCGGGAGGCGCCAGTTGGCTGTCGATGATACCCACGCCCGCGCCCGGCGGAATGCCGCTGCCATCGGACCACCACAGGCTGCGTTCGGCGGCGGTGGCCGCGCGTGCACTGAAGTCGGGGTTCTGCGCGGCGAACGCGAAGCCGCAGGGGTGCTCGCCCACGCCGTAGCGGCCATAGGCCGAGGCATAGGTCACCGCGACCGCTCGCCACAGATCGAAGCCCACGCTCAATGCGCCGGCGGTCAGCGCGGCATCGGTCCAGCCGCTGCCGCGCAACTGTTGGTAAGCCGACGCCGCCTGCGCGGCAAGGTTGTCGCCCTCGACCAGGCCGGCGGCCTTCAGGCTGGCGCAGCGCGCGGCCCACAGCGGCTCGGCCTGCGCGCGCAGCGGCGGTTGCGGCAGCGACTCGGCCGGCAGATGCAGCAAGGCGCAAGGCATCAGCAGTGCGGCTTCGGTGCCATAGTCATAGGCGGGACGGCCGCCGTGGCCTTCGACCAGCACGTTCGGCTCGCCCGCCACTACCGCATCCAGCCAACCGGCATCGGCGCCAGTGCCTTCCAGTTCGGCTGCGCGCAGCACCGCGGCACCGCCATTGGAAACGCCCACCGCGATGACCCGGGTGTTGTCGAAACGGAATGGCGCAGCGTCGGGAAACGCACGGTCCAGCGCCGCCAGCGCGAATTCCGCCGCCTGCTTCACATGGCGACCCCAATCGGCCTCGGGGTTGTCCTTGGAATGCGCGTGCTTGACCGCAACGCCAGTGGCGCCCAGCGGCGCATCCGGCACGAACGCCAGGCCGCCGCCGTCCAGTTGCCCGGTGGTGCCGTCCTCGCGGCTGCCGGATTGGGTGTCCAGGTCGAAATAATCCGAACCGGCGCCCTTGTCGGTATAGGCCACCGCGCAGCCGTTCGGCAGTCCCCAGGCGCCGGCAACGGCGATCGAGCCATAGATGCCGCGCGAACCGGACGAGGCGGTGACCACCACGCAGCGTTTGGCCAAATCGAAACCATCCGGCACCTGCACCATCATGCGATGCGGTTGGCTGGCGCCGGGCAGCGTCGCCAGCGCGGAGAATTCGCGCCCCGGCACCGCCGCAGTGCTGCCGTAGACCTGGCCGTAGCCGCCGCTGGGCGACAGATCGGCGATACCGCGCCAGTTGTTCCAGATGGCGCGCCGGCGCAGTTCCGCCGGGGTCGGCCTGGCGGCATCGGCGAACGCCGGCGGCGTCATTGCGCGCACGCCATCCAGTCCCAGCCCGGCGGTCAGCAGATCGTCGCTGCCGCGATGCTCGCTGACGCGCTGCGGCTCAATCATGGCCGCCGCCGCATCGCTGCGCGTCCCGCTGGTGCTGCAACCGGCCAACGCCATACCCAACAGCAACGCGCACGGCAATCGAGACATTCTTTTCGTCCAAGGTTCCGGTCAGTGCCATCAAGCTACCCGCTTGCCAATGCCCCGTCATCGTACTTTGGTACCACGATGCCGTTCGCCACGAGTTGCTACGCTAGGGCCTGGGCCAACGGAGACCCCCATGCAGCAGACCCACACCTACCTCATCACCGGCGCGGCCAGCGGCATCGGCGCCGGCATTGCGGCGCAACTGGCCGAAGCCGGCCGCCATATCATCGTCAGCGATCTGAACCTGGAAGCGGCCGAAGCGGTCGCTGAGAAGATTCGCGCCGATGGCGGCTCGGCCGAGGCGGTCGTGCTGGACGTGACCTCCGATGCCAGCGTTGCCGCCGCCCTGGCGGCGATTTCGCGACCGGTCGATGTGCTGGTCAACAACGCCGGCCTGCAGCATGTCTCGCCGCTGGAAGATTTCCCCATCGAAAAATGGGATTTCCTGATCCAGGTGATGCTGGTGGGCGTGGCGCGACTGACCCGCGCGGTGCTGCCGGGCATGCGCGAACGCGGTTTCGGCCGCATCGTCAACATCGGCAGCATCCACGCACTGGTCGCCAGTCCGTACAAGAGCGCCTACGTGGCGGCCAAGCACGGCCTGGTCGGCTTTTCCAAGGTCATCGCGCTGGAAACCGCCGACACCGACATCACCATCAACACGGTCTGCCCCAGTTACGTGAAGACGCCGCTGGTGGACAAGCAGATAGCCGACCAGGCACGCACCCGCGGCATTCCCGAAGCCGAGGTGATCAACCAGATCATGCTCAAGCCCATGCCCAAGGGCGTCTTCATCGAAATCGACGAACTGGCCGGCGTCACCGCCTTCCTTTCCTCGCCCGCAGCGCGCAACATGACCGGACAGACGCTGGTGCTGGATGGCGGCTGGACGGTGCAGTGAAGCGAGAGAAGCTAGAAACGAGTGATGAGGAACGAGAAACGAGTGTATGAAGCTTAGAAATGAGTGATGGGGAGTGAGAAACGAGTGGGAGTATGCTAACGCCACTCGCATTCTCTGGCTGCCACACTCGTTTCTCACTCCTCTCCACTCGTTCCTAGCTCTTATGCCTACCCTCCTCATCGCCGATGATCATCCGCTGTTCCGCGCCGCGTTGCGGGGCGCGGCTGCGGATGCGGTGGCGCAGTTGTCGGTGCTGGAGGCCGAGTCGCTGGACGGGGTGCTGGCGGCGCTGGAATCGCACGAGGACATCGATCTGGTGCTGCTGGACCTGCATATGCCGGGCAATCACGGGTTGGCGGGGCTGGCGGCTATTCGCGCGCAATACCCGGCGGTGGCGGTGATTGTGGTTTCCGCCAACGACGATCCGCGCGTGGTGCGGCGGGCGCTGGACCACGGCGCGGCCGGCTACCTGCCCAAGAGTTCCGGCCTGGACGAGCTGCGCGAGGCCATCCGCAGCGTGCTGGCCTGCGAACAATGGCTGCCGGCCTCGCTGCGCGCGGCGGTGACGCGCGCGCAGTCCTCGCAACACGACACCGAGCTGGCCTCGCGGCTGGCCAGCCTGTCGCCGCAGCAGTTCCGCGTGCTCACGCTGGTGGCGCAAGGCCTGCTCAACAAACAGATTGCCGACCGCCTGGATGTGCAGGAACGCACCGTCAAGGCGCACCTGTCGGCCATCTTCGACCGCCTGGGCGTGCGCAACCGCACCCAGGCCAGCGTGGTGCTGCGCGAGCTTGAGCTTTCCGATCCGGCACGGCAGCTGGAAGCCGGCTGAATCTGTGTAGGAGTGGCGCTGGCATGCCACAGCGCCGGTCAGTCGCGATGGATGCACCCGAAGAGCGGTTGAAACTTGTTCGTTCGCCCATCCGAACGCGCTGCGGCGCGTTCTTCATCATGCACACCGAATGGCTACCGGGGCGCCATCGCGACTGACGTCGCTCCTACAGGAAAGGACATCGAGTCAGGCCCACATCGCGGTGTTTATGAGGTGCCCCGCACGTCAGGCCACCGGCCCCCTCATGAACGTTCGCTCGCTTGGGATAGTACCGAAAAAAAACCTGGCCATTTTTTCGCCATGGTTCTTGACACGCTTGCGGCACAAGGGCGCTTGCGGCTTATCCACATGTTTGCCGACAAAGCATCCACACCGGTTGTGGACAACTGCGGGCCCGCCCGCAATTCCGCGTTCCACGGACGTGAAACGGGCTGGCTGTTTTTTCGCCATATCGCTTGACAGGCTTGCGGCGCAAGGCGCCTACGCGGTTATCCACATCTTTGCCAGGCTTTCTTCCACATCAACTGTGGAGAACTGCGATGCGGCTGCGGCGCCACAGCCGGTCGCCGCTGATGCCGCTTCCACAGATCTGCTCCTCTGCGGAGTCGGCGGGTTTGCGAATTGAAGCCTGGGCTACGGCGCGCGATTCCAGCTGACGTTGGGCGCCATCATCGCGCCGGGCTGGCGGCAGCTCCACAGCTCGAGCGCGGCACTGCCCGCATCTTCCGGCGGCCCCAGCAACGCCGACATCGGCTGGCAGCGCCCGTCGATGCAAAGCTCGTAATCGGCGCTGTAGCCGCTGCGCGTCAGCCGCAGCGGCTGCAGCGCCGGCAGCTGCGGCCGGTAGGTCCAGTAGCCGTTCTCGAAGCGGGCATCGTCGGGAATCTCCATGCCGGCGCCGCTGCCGCGCACGCGCGCGTACTGCAGGTGCAGGCCGTCGTCGCGGACCAGGTAGTGCTCTTCCCAGCGGGTCTTCTCGACGCTGTGCCACCAGGCCAGGGTGAAGCCGCTACCGGGTACCGCCAGCGTAGCCGCGATGGCGCCGGCCAATCCCAGGCACAGCGCGCTCATCGCGCAGACGGCTCGGCTGCCGCAGCCGGGGCGGCGCGGCGGCTGCGGCGCCAATGCAACAGCACCAGCAATGCGGCCAGGCCGAAGCCCAGTTCATCGGTGATCGGCAGCGCCAGCACCAGCAGCGCGCCCGCAACCGCCATCAGCAGGCGTTCCAGCCGGGACGCCGGCAGCAGCCAGAAGCCGATGGCCGACACGCCCCACAAGCCAATCGCCAGCAGTGCTTTGCCCATGACATAAAGCGTGGCCAACACCGAATCGCCCTGCAGCATCAATTCCGGCGAGTACACCGCCATGAACGGCACCACGAATCCGGCCAGGCAGACCCGCAGCGCCCAGCCGCTGATCCTCAGGCCCGATTCCTTGGCAATCGGCGCGGCCGCGAAACACGCCAGCGCCACCGGCGGCGTCAGGTCGGCCAGGATGCCGAAATAGAACACGAACATATGCGAGACCAGCAGCGGCACGCCCAATGCCAGCAGCGCTGGCGCGGCGATCGAGCTGGTGATGATGTAATTGGGAATGCTGGGAATGCCCATGCCCAGCACCAGGCAGGTCACCATGGTCAACAACAGCGACAGCAGCAGGCTGCTCTGGCCGACCTGGATGACGAAACCGGCAAACGTACTGGCCACCCCGGTCAGCGACACCACACCGATGATCACGCCGACCAGGATGCAGGCAATGGCCACCGGCAACGCCTGCCTGGCGCCGTTGGCCAAGGCGGTCACGCTGATGCGCAGGGTCTCGCGGCCGTGTCTCTTCAGCAGCAGGCAGGCCACCGCCAGCACCGCCAGCACGATGAAGATCGGGCCGTTGCCCAACTTCAGCGCGCCCGCGGCGATCAGCCCCAGCGCGATCCAGAACGCGATCCGCAGCGGCATGCCCTTGAGATTCAGCGCAATGGCCGAACCGAGGATGACGGTCGCCGTGAGCACCAGCCCAATCGTACCGGCCAGCATCGGCGTGCGCCCGGTCATCAGCAGGCCTACCAGCACCGCCAGCGGAATCAGCAGGTACCAGCGCTGGCGGATCGCCGCCCACGGATTAGGGCACTGGTCCTTGGGCAGGCCGCGCAGATTGGCGCGGTGCGCCTCCAGTTGCACCATCCAGTAGATGCCGACGAAATACAGCACCGCCGGAATGATGGCGGCCTTGACGACTTCGATATAGGCCACGTTGATGGTCTCGGCCATGATGAAGGCGACCGCGCCCATCACCGGCGGCATCAGCTGGCTGCCCATGCTGGCCGCACTTTCCACGCCGCCGGCGAATGCCGGCGCATAGCCGAAGCGCTTCATCAGCGGAATGGTGAACTGCCCGGTGGTGACCACATTGGCCACGCCGGAGCCGGAAATGGTGCCCATGAACGCCGACGACGCCACCGCGACCTTGGCCGGCCCGCCGCGGCGGTGGCCGAACAGCCCCATCGCAAAATCGGTGAACAGCTGGATCATGCCCGACTGTTCCAGAAACGCGCCGAACAGCACGAACAGGAAGATGTAGGTCGCCGAGACATAGGTCGGCGTGCCGTACAGGCCTTCGGTGCCGAACGCCAGCTGGTTGACGATCTGGTCCAACCCGAACGGACGGTGGCCGAGCGCGCCGGGAATGTATTCGCCAAACAGCGCATACAGCAGGAAGATCAGGCAGATGATCGGAAGCCCCAGTCCCATCACCCGGCGCGCGGCTTCGAACACCAGCAGCACGGTGACCGTGCCGATCACCATATCGCCGGTGGTCAGGCTGCCGGAACGCTGGATCAGATCGGCCTCGAAGATCCACTGGTAAGCCGCCCCGGCCACGGCCAGCGCGCCCAGCGTCCAGGCTATCCAAGGATTGGGCCGGCCCTCGCCGCGGCTGGGGTAGATCAGGAAGGTCAGCAGCAACGCGAAGCCCACATGCGCCGCACGCAACACCTGCGAGGACACCAGGTGGAAACCAGCGGTCGCCACCTGGAACACCGAGAACGCCAGCGCGATATAGAACAGCACGCGCGGCCAGTCATTGGGTTCGGTACGGGCAAGAATGGGCTGCGAAGACATGGGAAGGAATTTCCGGGTCGATCAGAAGAACGTCCGGACACAGCCATCCAGGGCCGTGTTCGGACAGTACGCCATTCCCTGGCATCGATACGCTGGCAGGTTCACAGGAGCACTCGGTGCGCACAACGACTCAGGCCGGCGTTGTGCGCACCGATGCATCATTGCAGCAGGCCCTTTTCCCGGTAGTAGCGCTCGGCGCCGGGGTGCAGCGGAATCGGCAGGTCCTTCGGCGCATTCTCCAGGCTGATGGCCTGGGCCGCGGCGTGCGCGGAAACCAGCTGGTCCAGGTTCTCGAAGATGGCGCGGGTGATTTCGTACACCGTCTGCTCATCGACATCGCTGCTGGTGAACAGCAGGTTGGGGATCTTCACCGTCGCCACGTCGGCGGTCTGGCCGTCGTAGGTATTGGCCGGAATCACGCCAACCTGGTAGGCGGCATTGCCGATGGTGCCGACCACGTCTTCGGGCACCGGCACGAATGCGATGGGCAGCGTCGCAGCCAGATCGCGGTAGGCGGCCATGCCCAGGCCCGACGACTGCAGGGTGGCGTCGAGCTGGCGGTTCTTCATCAGTTCGACCGATTCGGCGTACGGCAGGAACTCCACCGTCATGTCGTCATAACTCATGCCCGCGGCCTTGAAGATGGTGCGCGCATTGACCTCGGTGCCCGACTTGGGGGCGCCGACCGAGATGCGCTTGCCTTTCAGGTCGGCAAGGCTGTGGATGCCCGAATCGGCGCGCGCGACGATCTGCACGTAGTTGGGATAGGCGTTGGCGATGGCGCGCAGCTTGGTCAGCGGCTTGTCGAAGCCGATTTCCTGGTTGCCCTTGTAGGCGTCGTCGACGGTGTCGGCCAGGCCGATGGCCACTTCGCCGCGGCCGGCTTCGATCAGGTTGGCGTTCTCGACGGTGGCCTTGGTGGCCTGCACCGAGCTGCGCACGTTCTGCATGTTCTTGTCGATGAGCTGCGATATGCCCACGCCGATCGGATAGTAGATGCCGCTGGTGCCGCCGGTGAGGACGGTAATGTTGGTGGCCTGCTGGCCGCAGGCGGCCATCGCGGCGACGGATGCCGCCAGCGCCAACACGGCCAGGCGGCGGTTCAGTGAAAGTTTCATGCGGGTGTCTCCTTGGGGCGGCGTTGCGTATCGTACCGCCGCCGGTGATGCTGCGATGGGGATCGGCCTAGAAGCTGTACTTGACGAAGGAATGCAGGCGGTACAGCTCGCCGCTCTCGCCGGTTTCTATCCTGCGCATGCCCCACAGCAGCTCGCTGCCGATGTCCAGGTTGGGCAATGGCGAATACACCAGGTTGGCGTGCGCCGAGCGCGAGGAGCGGTTGATGGCCAGGCCGGTGACATCGGTATCGTTGTCGTAGCTGGCCACCGATACATAGAGATTGCTGCGCAGCCTGGGCGTGAAGCTGTGCTTCCAGCCGAAGAAGCCGGCCAGCACGTCCAGGCTCTCGATATCGCCCTGCGCATCGAGCACGCCGTCGGGGTTGAGCGAATACCCCAGATAACGGCCGATACCGCTGCCGGCGGTGAGCATGCCGCCGATCTCGTCGCGCTCGCCCAGCTTGACCTTGCCCGACGCGCTCAGGCCGTAGCCGATTTCGTCGGTGGAACGATCGGCGGTCTGGTAGCGCAGCTGGCGCAGGATGCCGGCGACGCTGAAATGCGCATTCTTGCCCTTGAGCGTGTAGCGCGCGGTCAGATCCGGGAAATTGTTGTCGTCGCTGCTGATGCGCGCGCCGACGCCCCGGTACGGCGACAGCAGCGTTTCCGGATTTTCCGCGGTGAACACCCAGGGGCCCTTGCTGTAGCGCAACTGCACCTGGCGCACGAACACCGTGCCCTCGGTCGGGCCGAGCAGCGGGCCGGCTTCCGGCAGCACCGACACGTCCTGGAAATTGCTCCAGGTCTGCCCGGCCAGCCAGTTGTTCCAGCTGACGTAGGCATGGCGCAGGCGCGGCGTGTAGCTGTTGGTGCTGAGCTGGTTGCCGTTGATGTCGGTACCGAAATCCATCTCGATATGGCCCTTCACCTTGTCGCCGTTCTCGTTGGTGTTGTCCACCGTGAACCAGAACCGCGAGTGCTGCGCGGTGGTGTTGAAGTCGGTGCCCTCGCCGTCGCCGCCGATGGGGATGCTGGCTGGCACGTACTGGCGGCGGCCCAGACTGTTTTCGGCGATCTCGCCGTCGGGCGTTCGGGTGTAGATCGCCTCGGCGCGGATGAAGCCGCCGTAGCTGAAAGTCGTGGCTGGGTTGCCCTTGGGCACGATAGGCGCGCTCTGGATGGCCGCCTTTGCCGGCGCCGCGGCGCCCTGGGCGACGGCCTGCGCCGTGGCCGGCGTCTGCGCGTTCCTTTCGGCCTTGAGCGCGTCGAGTTCCGATTGCATGGCCTGCATCATCTGTTCGAGCTGCGCCAGTCGTGCGCGCATGGCCGCGTCGCCGTCCTGGCCCTGCTGCGCATAGGCCAGCGGCGTAATCGCCAGCGCGGCGAACAGTGCCGCGGCAAGGCGTTGCGGGCGCGGGCGGCGCAACGCCTGCGGATAATCTGGTTGCATGGTGGTTCCTCTCCCGGAATGGCGCCCGCGGCGGCGGGCACCGGGAGCCTAGGAGCCTGGCGCCACCGGGGCTATACACCCATGGGATTAGTTGACGCGTATACGCCTGATTCCCTGCCCGCGGCACGGTACAGTTGCCGGGTCCGAACCGGTTGCAGATCCATTCCCATGAGCCCTCCCGCAGTCGAGCTGCTGATCGCCGACGATCATCCCCTGTTCCGCGAGGCATTGACCCGCGCGGTGAACCGGGTGATGCCGCATGCGCGCATGCACGAGGCCGACAGCGCGGACAGCCTGATGACGCTGGTCGCCGAGCATCCGGGTGCGGAATTGCTGCTGCTGGATCTGAACATCCCCGGCGCGCAGGGATTCAGCGCCCTCGCCCACCTGCGCAAGCTGCGCCCGCAACTGCCGGTGGTGATGGTGTCGGCGAAGGAAGACCACGCCACCATCCGCCGCGCGCTGGCGCATGGCGCGGCCGGGTTCATCCCCAAATCGGCCGACCTGGCGACACTGGATCATGCCCTGGCCACGCTGCTGGCCGGCGATGAATGGACGCCGGAAGGCGATTTCGACGCGATCGACGTGGATGCCGGCGAGGTGGCGGCGGCAGCGAAACTGGCCGAATTGACGCCGCAGCAGTTCCGCGTGCTCGGGCTGATCTGCCAGGGGCTGCTGAACAAGCAGATCGCCTACGAACTGGGCCTGGCCGAAGCCACCGTCAAGGTGCATGTCGGCGCCATCCTGCGCAAGCTGGAGGTCAATACGCGCACCCAGGCGGTGATGCTGATGCACCGGCTGTCCTCCGACCCCAGTACGGAACTGGCGCTGCCCGACAGCGGACACGAGGACGATTGATCGCGGCGGGCGAAAGCAAAAGCCGTCACGCTTGTGGGAGTCGTACCGGCATGCCGGCACGACTCCCGCAAGGATCTGTCCGCTTCACGCCACGCGCGGCAACGACGCCAGGTACGCCCGCAGCATCGCCGGCTTGACCGGCTTTTGCAGCAACGGAATTGCGCGCCGCTCGCATTCGCGTTCCACCTCCTCGCCCGGATCGGCGGCCAGGATCGCCACCGGCGCCTTGCTCACCGCGGCGAAGCGGTCCAGCGCCTGCAGCGAAGTCTCGCCATCGTCGAGCTGGTAGTCGGCAAGGATGGCGTCGATCGGTTGGCGGCGCAGGATCGATTCGGCCGCCGCGATGGAATCGGCCAGATGCACCTGCACACCCCAGCGCGACAGCAACGCCCGCATGCCGGCCAGGATTTCGATTTCGTTGTCCAGGCACAGCACGCGCAGGCCGGCCAGCCTTCCCCGCGCCGGCGGCGCCGGGCCGTCGGAAGGCGGCGGGGCCGCGACCGGCGCCAGCGGGATGCGCAATGTAAACGTGCTGCCGCGTCCGGGCACGCTGCGCAGCGCCAGCGGGTGCGACAGCAGTTGCGCGATGCGCATGCAGATGTTCAATCCCAGTCCCATGCCCTTCTCGCCCCACGGACTGGCCAGGCCGGTGCGGCTGAACTCATCGAACACCTTGCTCTGCAATTCCGGCGCGATGCCGGGGCCGGTATCGCATACCAGCAACTGCAGGGCGCCGCCGCGCCGCCGCACGCCGACCAGCACGCCGCCCGCGGCGGTGTAACGCAGGGCGTTGCCGATCAGGTTCTGGACGATGCGCCGCAGCAGCTTGCGGTCGCTGACCACGCTCAATCCTGCCGGCGCGTGCAGGCGGAACTGCAACTGGCGACGTGCGGCCAGCGGTTCGAACTGCGCGCGCAGATCGTCCAGCAACGGTTGCAGCGCGAACGCGCGGATGTCCGGCTGCAGCACGCCCGACTCCAGCCGCGACAGGCCCAGCAGGCCATCCAGCAGTTCCTCGGCCGCACGCAGCGAGGCATCCACGCGCTCGGCCAGCTCGGCCGCGCCGGCGTCGAGCTGCGGATGATCGCGCAATGCCGAGACGAACAGGCGCGCCGCGTTCATCGGCTGCAGCAGGTCGTGGCTGGCCGCAGCCAGGAAGCGGTTCTTGGAGACGTTGGCCACCTCCGCTTCCTGCTTGGCCTGTCGCTGCGCCTGCAGCGCCTGTTCGAGCTCGGCGGTGCGCTCGGCCACGCGCTGTTCCAGGTTGCCGGTCAGTTCGCGCAGTTCGCTTTCCACGCGCTTGTAGTCGGTCACGTCGGTGAAGGTGGTGACAAAGCCGCCGCCCTGCATCGGCATGCCGCGCGATTCCAGCACCTGGCCGTTGCGGCGCATGCGCTGGGCGCGGTAGGCGGAGCCGCTTTGCAGAAAGGCCACGCGCTTGCGCACCTGTTCTTCCACCTGTTCCGGCGTCAGTTCGCCCAGTTCGCCGCGGCCGACGTTGTAGCGGATCAGATCCACGACCGGCCGGCCGACATAGAGCATGCCGGGCGGATAGTCGAACAGTTCCTGGTAGCGGCCGTTCCAGGCCACCAGCCGGCCTTCCGCGTCGACCACGCTGATGCCGTGGCTGACGTTTTCCATCATCGCTTCCAGCAGGTGCCGGTTGGCGCGCAACTCCTGCCCGGTCACGTCCAGCAGCCCCACCACCTGCTCGATCTGCACGCCGGTGCGGTGCAACGCGCTGGTCAGCACGATGCGCGCGGTACGCGCACCGACCGCACCGGCCAGCGTACGCTCCACATGCTGCAGCAACCCGCGGTCGGCCACGCCTCTGGCCGGCAACGCCTGCCCCACCCGCTGCCGGTATTCGTCCAACGCCCGCCGTGCCGCCTCGGCACCGACGATGCGCGTCAGCAGCGCATCCAGATCGACCACCTGCACCGCCGCCGGCAGCGCCTCGGCCGGCGGCGGCGCGCTGTTCCAGCGATCGCGCAGCAGGAAGGCATCGGCCCACAACCGCTCATGCAACGACGGCGGCCGCAGCCGCGAAAACGCCAGGAACAACGCCATGTTGGCCGACAACGACCACAGCAGGCCATGCGTGATCGGGTCCAGCCAGCCGATGCCCAGCAGCGCCTGCGGACGCAGCAGGGCGATGCCCCAAGGTCCCTGCTGCAACCACAACTGTCCGGCGGGTTCGCCCGCCACGATGCTGGGAACGAACAGGCAGTACGCCCACAGCGCCATGCCCGCCACCAGCCCGGCGGCGGCGCCAACCCGGCTGGCACGCGGCCACAACAGGCCGCCCAGCAACGCCGGCGCGATCTGCACGACCGCCACCATCGAAATCAGTCCCAGCGTGGCCAGGCTGACCTGCGAGGCCTGGCTGCGCGAATAGCCGTACGCGGCCAGCGCCAGACACAGGATGGTCGCGCGCCGGATCCACAGCACGATCCGGCTCAGATCCTCGCGCCGCTCCAGTCCCAATGCACGGATGCGGGTCAGCAACGGCATCACCAGCTCGTTGCTGACCATGGTGGCGGTGGCCACGCTGACCACGATCACCATGCCGCTGGCTGCCGCCAGCCCGCCGATGAACGCCACCAGCATCATCGCCTGTCCGCCCTCCACCTGGGTCAGCCATAGCACCAGCGCATCGGTCGGCAACGCGGTCGGCCGCGCCACCCGCGTGGCGGCAATCGCGATCGGCAACACCAGCAACGCGAACGCGCCCAGATACGCCACCATGGCCCAACGCCCCCAGCGCAGATCGCGCGCATCGGCGCATTCGACCACGCCGACCTGGAACTGCCGCGGCAGGCAGAAGAATCCCAGCGCCGCCAGCAGCCCCTGCAGCCAGAATTCCGGCGCCAGCCACTGCGTCTTCGCCAACGGCAGCGACTGCGCGGCCCATTCCATCCGCCCCAGCGACGGCAGCACCTGCCAGGCCAGCCAGGCTACCGCAGCAAAGGCCAGCAGCTTGACCAGCGATTCCAGCGCCACCGCCAGCATCAGGCCTGGGTGGTGCTCGGTGGCGTCGACCTTGCGCGTGCCGAACAGCACTGCAAACAGCGCCAGCACCGCGGCGGCATACAACGACGTGTCGCTGGCCCATACCGGCAGATCGTCCGGCGGCGGGCCCAGCAGCGCCCGTACGCTGAAGGCCAGCGCCTTGTACTGCAGCGCCACGTACGGGAGCATCGCCACCAGCGCCGCGCAGGT
This sequence comes from Pseudoxanthomonas wuyuanensis, assembly GCF_900215535.1. Lineage (GTDB taxonomy): Bacteria > Pseudomonadota > Gammaproteobacteria > Xanthomonadales > Xanthomonadaceae > Pseudoxanthomonas_A > Pseudoxanthomonas_A wuyuanensis. The sequence continues at coordinate 108,235 of NZ_OCND01000006.1, forward strand.
GACCAGCATCGCCAGCCAGGCGCTCTTGCCGAAGCGCGAACCGATGAAGTCGGCGATGGAGGTGATGTTGTGCACGCGCGCCAGCCGCAGCAGCCGTGCATACAGACCATGCCCGAACAGCAGCAGCAACATCGGGCCGATGTAGATGGTCAGGTAGTACCAGCCGCTGGTGACGGCGGTTCCGACGGCGGCATAGAACGTCCAGGCCGTGCAGTACACGCCCAGCGCCAGGCTGTACACCAGTGGCCGCAGCCAGGCGCGATCCGGGTACAGCGAGCGGCGGTCGCCGTAGTAGGCGACTCCGAACAACAATCCCAGGTATGCCAGCGACACCAGCAACAGCAGCCATTGCGGCAACAGCATCGACACGGTCCTCAATCGGCGTCGGCCGCTATGCTAGAGCGTGTTATGGACTTTGGGGTGAGTGCGAAGGCCGCTGTCGCGGTGGCAGGCAAGGCGCACGCCGCCGGTCAGGCTGGTGGCCTGGCCAAGGCGTGCAACGCCGCATGGCGCCGCGACAGCGGCCTTCCCGGAGGGTTGCCCGCCAGCATCGCCGCAGCCGCGTTGCCCGGCTGGCCTTGGGCACCACCCAAGGACGGCACCGGACGCCTTGCTGCGACGGCGCTGGCGAGCAACGCATCTCATCCCAAAGTTCATAACACGCTCTAGAGCGTGCTGGCGCTGTCGGGATAGGCCGCGCCAAACCGGCCAGATACCCTGAACGGGAATCTCGCAGATACGCGATGCCCTCGCGCTTCCTGGGTTCTTCTTCGATTTGCGGGGATAGCGGCATCGAGATGAGTCGCCACCCGCCGAGGCGGGAGTGGATCAGCCCTCATATTGGCTGTCCTGCCTCATGCGGGCCGCAGGCCGTGCATGGCCTACTCTCCCCCCACCCGGCCGGTCATCGCCTTTTGGCGAGCATGAGATGAGTAGATCTCATCCTTGTAGGAGCGACGTGAGTCGCGATTCGGCTTTACCGGTAGCGCTTCATCGCGACTGACGTCGCTCCTACAGAAAACGCAGCTTCGGATGTTTTTTCGCAACCGTTGGCAAGCTGTGAAGCCAGCGACCACGCTACTGCGATGTCATGGACCGGTTGTTCCATCTGCTGCTGTGCGGCCTTCCGCATGCCGCCGGCTGACCGCTCACACCCGCGAATAGCGCCAGGACACCATGCGTCCGTCGCGGTACGGCATCACGCCGTGGAAAGCGCGCGCATCGTCGTCGAACACCAGCGGCAGGAAATGGCGGTCGCCGTCCCATAACGGCAGATCCATGATGTTTTCCACCGGCACCCATTCCAGCGTGCCCTCGGGATTGCTGGTGTACGGCGTACCGGAATAGTCGGTGATGACGAAGATGAAACCCAGCCAATCCTCGCCGTGCTTGCCGAAGCCCGGCCAGCTGATGGTGCCGCGCAGGCTCAACTCATTGCAGTCGATGCCGGCCTCCTCGTGGATCTCGCGGCGCATGCCGGCCACCACGTCTTCGTCCGGTTCCAGCTTGCCACCCAGTCCGTTGTATTTGCCCAGATGCAGATCCTCCTGACGCGCATTCCGGTGGACCAGCAGGACCTGGGAACGATCCGGCGACAACACATAACCCAGGGTAGCGACGATGGGGGTGTAAGGCATCAGCTTTGTCTTTGGCGAATCCGCGGGCGATTCTACGCGAGCCGGTATCCCTGTAGGAGCGATGTGAGTCGCGATGGCGCCCCGATAACTGCCCGGTGTGCGCGATGAAGAACGCGCCGCAGCGCGTCCGGCAGACAAACGAACAGGCTGTTGTCGATTCCGGCCGTCTATCGCCATCGCGACTCACGTCGCTCCTACAACGTCGCTCCACAAGGAAATTGTCGACGCTTACGACACCACCAGCCGCGCTGCCAGCAAACGATCCATGACCGACTTCAGCGCCAGCGGCCGCACCGGCTTGGGCAGCAGCGGGAGCTCGGCTTCATGTACCGCGCGCCGCACCGCTTCGGTCTGGTCGGCGGTCAGGATCAGGCATGGCCGTGCGCCGAAACGCTGCGACAGCCGCTGCATCAGCTGCACGCCGGTGTCGCCATCATCCAGGTGGTAGTCGAACAGCCACAGATCGGCAGGCTGTTGCGCCAGCACCGCTTCCGCCTGCGCCTGATCGGCCGCGGTCGACACCCGGCAGCCCCAGCCTTCCAGTACCTGCGTCAAGGCCGACAGCGCCAACGGATCGTTGTCCACCGCCAGCACCCGCTTTCCAGCCAGCCCCGACTTGCCGCCGCCGGCCGATACGCTGCGTTCCGGGGCCGCGGCGCGCGGCAAGGTCACCGCGAACACCGTTCCCCGCCCCACTGCGCTGCGCAGGGTCAGCGGTGCATGCAGCAGCCGTGCGATACGGTCGGCGATCGACAGGCCCAGTCCCAGGCCCTGCCCGCTGGCGTCTTCGCCACGGCGAAATTCCTCGAAGATGACGGACTGCTCGGCGACCGGAATGCCTGGGCCGGTATCGCGCACTTCAATCCGCAGCCGCCCCGGTCCGGCGCGGCGCACGCCTATCGCCACGCGTCCGGCGCCGGTGTAGCGCACCGCGTTGGCCAGGAAATTCTGCAGCACGCGCCGCAGCAGTTGCGGATCCGAATGCACCCAGGCGCGCGTGGGCAGGTAGTCGAAGCCCAGGCCGCGTTCGCTGGCCAGCGCGCGGAATTCCGAAGCCAGCGGCTCCAGCACTTCGGCCAGCGGGAAATCGCGCGGCTCCGGCACCAGCCCGCCGGCTTCCAGCCGCGACATGTCCAGCAGGCCGGTCAGCAGGTCGGTGGTGGAATCCAGCGCGCCGCGGATCTGTTCGGCCGATTCGCGCTGGCGCCGGTCCGGCAGTTGCTGCACCAGCGCATCGGTGAACAGGTGCGCCGCGTGCAGCGGCTGCAACAGGTCGTGGCCGATGGCGGTGAGGAATCTGCTCTTGGCGTCGTTGGCGTGTTCGGCCTCGCGCTTGGCCGTTTCCAGCCGCGCGGTGCGGTCGGCCACGCGCTGTTCCAGGGTCTCGTTGGCCTGCTTCAGATCGCGCTCGGCATGGCGCGAGGCGGTGACGTCGGTATAGGTGGCGACAAAACCGCCGCCGGGCATCGGATTGCCGCGGATCTCGACGATGCTGCCGTCGGGGAATACCCGTTCGGTCAGATGCGCGGTGCCGGCGCGCATGAACGCCAGCCGCCGTTCCAGGGCACGTTCGTCGTGGCCACGGTGCGGCATGCGTTGCAACGCCCAGCGGGTCAGATCGGCGATCGGACGGCCAACCTGCAAATAGTCGTCGGGGAAGCCGAACAGCTCGGCGTAGCGCCGGTTCCACGCCACCAGCCGCTGTTCGCGGTCGACCACGCTGATGCCCTGGCTCATGTTCTGCAGCGCCGCTTCCAGCACCTGCTGGTTGAAGCGCAGCGCCTGGGTCGCCTCGCCGACCAGTTCGGCCACGGTATCCAGCGGCGCGCGTTCGCCGCGCCAGGCCGCATCGATCAGCAGCCGCGCGCTGGAAACACCAACCACCGCGGCCAGTTCGCGTTCGACCGCCGCCACCGTTGCCTCGTCGGCGGTGGCGTCTTGGCCGCATTGTTCGGCCAGCTTGCCCACATAGTCCTTGGGCAGGAAGCGCCGCGCCACGTTTTCCAGCGCGGCCAGCGCAATGCCGCCGCGCGCCGCATCCGGCTTGAGCGGCGTGAACCGCGCCACCATGAAGATGGTGGCGATATTGACCAGCAGGCTGACCAGCACGCCGCGGGCGACCGGATGCAGCTCGCCCAGCCCCAGGAATCCCTCCGGCGTCAGCCAGCGCCAGCCCGCGCCGGGGTCGAACTGCGGCACCAGCCCGGCCTGCATCGCGGTGGGCACCAGCATCAGCCACAGCCATACCAGCGAACCCAGCAACAGCCCGGCCAGCAACGCGCCGGATGGCAGCCGCGGCCGGTACACCGCCAGCACCACCGCCGGCGCCAGTTGCGCCAGCGCGGAAAACGACAGGATGCCGAAATCGCCCAGCGCCTTCACTCCGGACATCGCCTGGCTGTACAGCCAGGCCAGCACGAACACCAGGCCGATGCCGATGCGGCGATTGGCCAGCACCCATGGCCGCAGGTCGGAACCGGAACTGGCGCGCGCGGCATCGCGGACGAAATGCGGGCTGATCCAGTGGTTGGCCAGCATGATCGACAACGTCAGCGCCGACAGGATCGCCATGCCGGTGGCTGCGCTCATGCCGCCGAGGAACGTCAGCAGTGCCAGCCCTTTCTGCCCGGCCGCCAACGGCAGCGCCAGCACGTACAGGTCCGGCGAAACCCGGTCGCCGATATCGAGCTGGCCGGCCCATGCAATCGGCAGCACCGGCAATGCGATGGCCAGCAGGTACAGCGGAAACAGCCAGCGCGCCACGCGCAGATCGCCGCTGTTGCGCAGTTCGACAATGCCGACATGGAACTGGTGCGGCAGCGTGAACATGGCAATCGCACCGAGCCCCATCAGCGCATAGAAGCTGCCGTCATAGACGCCGGCCGGCAGCGACTGCGCCCGCTGCGCCAGGTCCGCATAGCCGGCATGGCTGCCCCATACCACGAACGCGCCCACCGCCAGCAACGCGGCCAGCTTGAGCAGCGACTCGAATCCCAGCGCCAGCACGATGCCGCGGTTGTGTTCGGTCGCCGATGCGCGGCGGGTGCCGAACAACATGGTGAAGGCCGCCATCACCAGCGCGATCCATAGCGACGCGTCCAGATAGGCCGGCTGCACATTCGGATCGCCGCCAATCAGCAGGGTGAAACTCAGCGCCACCGCTTTCAGCTGCAGGGCGATGTACGGCACCATGCCCAGCAGCGCCACCGCGGTGATCGCAATGCCCAGGCGGCGGTCCTTGCCGAAGCGCGAGGTCACCAGGTCGGCCAACGAAGCGCTGTTGTGCTCGTGGGTCAGCCGGCCCAGGCGCTGCAGAAAGCCGATGCCGAACACCAGCAGCAACACGATGCCCAGGTAGGTCGGCGGCGACGGAAACTGCCAGCGCACCGCCTGCGCGACCGCGCCGTAGTAGGTCCAGGCCGTGCAATGCACCGCCAACGACAACGTATACACCAGCGGCCAGATGCGCCCCAGCCGCGAGGTGTTGCGCTCGCCCCACAAGGCCACGCCAAAAAGCACCGCGGCCCAGGCCAGACTGGCGATGATGACGGTCAGCGGGCTGAGCATGGGCGGAGTCTAAACGCTGGCGTTCACCACTGTCTTGCGGCGCTCAGGCCAGCATCAGCAGGGTCAACTGCTCGGCCATCAGCGCAGGCCCCGCCTGCCCCTGCACCTCGATGGTCTTGATCTGCCGCAACAACCACTGGCCGGGACGTTTTTCGGTCAACGAGTCCAGCCGCGAGTGGACGCGGATACGCGCGCCGCTGGCAACCGGCGCCAGGAACCTGACCTTGTCCAGCCCATAGTTGAGTACGTGCACGATACCCGGCAGCCGGGTGATTTCCGCCACATCATCGCCGACGGTCAGCGACAGCAACAGGAAGCCATGGGCGATGGTGCCGCCGAACGGGCCTTCGCCAGCGGCGCGCTGCGGATCGGTATGCAGCCAGTAGCGGTCGCCGGTCGCCTCGGCGAAGGCGTCGATGCGCGATTGCTCGATCGTCAGCCAGTTTTCGCTGCAACGCGGCTGCTCGCACCAGTGGCGCAGCGCCTGCAACGCGTCATCTCCGAAGGCTGCGGTTCGGGTATCCATCGCCTATTCCACCCCATCAAGAAAATCGGCGATGGCCGCGCGCGCTTCCGGCTCGGACAGGCTGGGCGCATGCCCGACTTCCGGCACCTCGACCAGGCGGGTTCCCGGCGCCGCTGCGACCATCCGCTGCGCCAGATCCCGTCCCAGGATGTCCGAGGTTTCGCCGCGCACCAGCAGCGTCGGGCAGCCGCGCGCCAGCTTGCGATAGCTGCGCCACAGCAGCGGCCGCAACAGCCGCAGCACCCACGGATTGATGGTGCGTACGATGGCCGGATCGTAATCCAGCACCCAGCGGCCATCGGGCAGCATCCGGAACGTGCGTTCGACCATCGCCTCCCAGTCGGCCAGGCCATAGCGTGGATAGACCGCCTGTGCGATGCGCTGGATGTAGGCGGCCGCCTCGGCGCGGCTCATCGGCGCCAGTGGTTTGCCGGCGTAGGCGGCTATCCGTGCCAGCGCCTGGTCGGACACTTCCGGTCCGGCGTCGTTGAGCACCGCGGCCGCGACCGCATCGCGCCGCTTCGACGCCACGGTCATCGTCACCAGCACGCCCAGCGAGGTGCCGATGAACACGGCGCGCGGTATCGCCTGTTGCCGCATCAACGCCAGCACGTCGTCGGCGTAGACCGGCGGCCGGTAGCGGGAACGCTTGCCGTACTCGGATCCGGCGCGCCCGCGCAGATCCAGCGCCAGCACGCGACGTCCCTGCGCCGAGATCCGCTCCGCCAGTTCGCCGAAATCGGCCGAATTGCGGGTCAGTCCCGGGACGCATAGCACCGGTAGCTTGGCCGCACCCACGCCTGCGGCAGCATAGTCGCGTGCATGCAGGCGCAGGCCTTCGCTGCTGCGCCAGTACAGATCCTGATAGGCCATCGGACAGATCGATCCTTCGGGCGAGAAAAGGCTCGCCCCACGGGCACCGTAGCGGCGATGGCCGCCACTGGCACCTGTACCTTCGGACAATCCCCGGTCCGCGGGCAATGGCGAGAATGGTGGCGGCACCGCGTTCGCGGCGGCCGCCCTTCCTTTCGCATTCGCCGGAGACTGCGCATGGCGACCACCGGTTCGCTGCTGGGACATTGGGCGCGCTACCGCCCGCATAAGACCGCGCTGATCTGCGGCGGCCGCCGCATCAGCCATCCCGAGCACCATCAGCGCGTGCAGCGCTGCGCATCGGCGCTGGCCGGCATCGGATTGGGTCGTGGCGATGCGGTGGCGATCTTCATGGCCAACCGGGTGGAACTGCTGGAGCTCTACCGTGCCTGCGCGCTGTTGGGCATCGTCGCGGTACCTGTCAGTCCGTTGTTGCAGGCCGCCGGCCTGGCCGTGGTGCTGCGCGATTCGGGTGCTGCCGCGGTCTTCACCCAGGCCTCGCTGCAACCGGTGGCCGATGCGTTGCGGGCCAGTTGTCCGGATTTGCCGGTGCGCCAGTGGGTGACGGTCGATACCGCCAGCCACGCCTATGCCGGCTACGAAACATTGCTGGCGGCAGCTTCTGATCTGGCACCGGATGTCGAAGCCGATGAGGTCGATCCGGAAACCCCGTTCAACATCATGTACAGCAGCGGCACCACCGGTGCGCCCAAGGGCATCGTGCTGACCCACCGCATCCGCATGGCCTATGCGCTGCAACTCGCCGCGGCATTCGGAATAGGCCCGGAAAGCGTGGTCATGCATGCCGGTTCGCTGGTGTTCAACGGTGCGTTCACCACGCTGATGCCGGCGTGGCAGCAGGGTTGCGTCTACCTGCTGGAATCCGGCTTCGATGCGACAGGTTTCATCGACACGGTGCGCCGCGAGTCGGTGACCCATGTGATGATGGTTCCCTCGCAGATAGCCGCGGTTCTGGCCGCGCCGGGCTGCTGCGCCGAGGCGTTGGCATCGCTGAAGATGCTCTGTTCGGTCGGCGCGCCGCTGCCGCAGCAGCACCGCCAGCGCCTGCAGGAACTGCTGCCCGGCGCGGTATACGAGTTGTACGGGCTGACCGAAGGTTTCGCGACGGTACTGGACGGCGCCGACAGCGCCGCCCATCCGGGCAGTGTCGGCATTCCGCTGCCCTACCACGGCCTGCGAATCCTGCACGAAGACGGCAGCGAAGCCGATACCGGCGAAGTCGGCGAGATCGTCGGCCGCGGCCCGTTGCTGATGCCGGGCTACCATCGCCAGCCGCAACTCACCGCGGCGGCGATCGTCGATGGCTGGCTGCATACCGGCGATCTGGGTTTTGTCGATGGCGATGGATTCCTGCACCTGGTCGACCGCCGCAAGGACCTGATCATCTCCGGCGGCGTCAATGTCTATCCGCGCGATATCGAGGAGGTCGCCGCACGGCACCCGGCGGTACGCGAGGTCGCAGTGTTCGGCGTGCCCGATCCGCGCTGGGGCGAGTGCCCGGTGGCCGCGGTGGTGCTGAAGGCAGACGTTGTAGTCGACTCCGCAGAACTGCAGGACTGGATAAACGCCAACGTGTCGGCGCGTTTCCAGCGCCTCCGCGACGTGCAGATACTGCATGACTTGCCGCGCAACGTCGCCGGCAAGACCCTCAAGCGCGAACTGCGCGAGGCCTATCTGGCGGCGTTGGACTGATCAGACGCAGCGACGGGCTGAGCCCTAAGGAAAAGGTTCTTCTCCCAAGTGCGGGGAACGTCTAAGTGGAATCCGGTGGCCAGGGCAGTGCGGGACACGCCGTAAATGCGTCCATGCAGGCTCTTCCGCGGCATCCATGCCGCGGACGGTCCCGCACTGCCCTGGCCACCGGATTCTGGACCGCTGGTCGGCGCCCGAAAGGACCTGTCCGAAGTCGCGATCTGTCAACTGTCCAAAGGCGACGGCCGGCGGGCTGGGGGTGCGGAGAGCAGGCCATGGGTGAGCCAAGGCGGTTGGCGCGGCACTGCCGCGCGCCTTGGCGAACGCCCGGCGCGCTGCGCCGGGCCGGTTCGGGCCGCGAAGCGGAACGAGACTGCAGCCCGACGTAAAGACACGACGTCGTCAGGAGGGCGGAGCACCCCCAGCCTGACGGGCGGCGGCTCCTACCGAAGTCGAGCCCACCGAAGCCGACATCCCCGGAAACGGAAGAAGAACCTAAAAAAAAGCGGGACCGAAGTCCCGCCTCTTGCATTGCTTCCGATCGCAACCGGCCTCAGAAATCGAAACGCGCCGACAAGGTGTACTGACGCGGCGGGCCATAGAAGCCCAGCAGCGAACCCACCGCAGGAATGTTGTAGCCGGTGGTGCGGTATTCCTTGTCGGTCAGGTTGCTGCCCTGCAGCGAGAAGCTCCAGGCATCGCTGGCGCGCCAGATCACGCCGGCATTGAGCAGGCCGTAACCGTCCTGCATGATGGCCGGGCTCAGATCGGTGGTCGGCCACACTTCGCTCTGGTAGCTGTAGCCCACCCGCGCCGATAGATTGCCGCCGTTGGCCAGGTCCATGCGGTATTCGACATTCAGCGCTCCGGAGAATTCCGGCGCATTGGTGAACTCCTTGCTGTCGGCCACGTTGACGCCGGCATCGATGTATTCGTCGTACTTGGCATCCAGCCAGGCCAGGTTGCCGGAAATCAGCCAGTTGGCGGTCGGCAGCCACTGGTATTCGACTTCCAGGCCGTTGACCGTGCCCTTGCCTGCATTGGTGAAGTCGCCGAAGAACGAGTCCTCGGTGCCGTCGCCATTGCTGTCGAAACTGGTGAACACCGACAGCTGGATGTCCTTGTAGCGGTTGTGGAAGGCCGACAGATTCAGGAACAGGCGCTGATCCAGAAATGCCATCTTGGTGCCGATTTCGTAGCTGTCGACGGTCTCGTCATCGAACGGTTCGGCCGAACGCGGCACCGCCACCGCATTGGCGCGGATGTTGTAGCCACCGGACTTGAAGCCGCGCGTGGCCAGCCCGTACACCATGATGTCCGGGGTGATGGCGTAATCCAGCGACACCTTGGGCGAGACGTTCTTGAAGTTGGTGGTCTTGTCGAAGTCGGCCACCACTGCGGTCGGCGTGGTGAAGGTGGCGTCCGAATACGAACGGTTGAACACCACCGCGCGCTTGTCCTCGTCGGTGTAGCGCGCGCCGACATCCAGCTTGAGGCGGTCGGTCAGGTCGAAGGTCCAGTCGGCGTACAGCGCGATGCTCTCGGTGTACACGGTGCCGCGGGTATCGCCGAACAACAGATTGAAGAAGTTGTTGCGGATCTGGCCGCCGGCCTCGCCATCGAACTGGTACAGGCCGACCACGCCGCGCACGCGGCCACCGCCGTCGTAGTTGACCTGCAGCTCGTTGCTGACCTGCTCATCAAAGTAGATGCCCACCACGTCGGCAATCTTGGCCGGGGTGGTGTCGAAATCGATATTGCCTTCGGTGTCGGATTCGCGCTTGGCGATCACGTACTTGAACGTCCAGTCGTCGTTCGGGCGCCAGTTCACCGTTGCCGAGGCGCCCTTGGTTTCCACGTTGTTGTGGTTGGGCATGCCCGAACGCACGTCGTAGCGGTCGTCCATCGGCGGATAGGCGGGCGTGAACGGATTGGGCGCCAGCATCCTGGACCCGCGCATGCCGGACTTGTCGTCGATCCAGTCCAGCGCGAACTGGATATCCAGATCGTCGCCGGCATAGGCGCCCAGGTTGAAGCGCGCCGCGTTGATTTCCTTGTCGCTGATGGGCTCACCGGTGATGACGTTCTCACCGAAACCGTCGCGGTTGAGGCTGGCCACCGCCACGCGCGCGCGCAGGCCGCTGTCGACGCCGCCGATGGGGCCGCCGATGGCGGCCTTGGCATCGAGCTGGTTGTAGTTGCCCACGGTGATCTGGCCAAAGCCCTCGGTTTCCTTGGGCAAGCCGCGCGAAATGTACTTGATGGCGCCACCGATGGTGTTCTTGCCGTACAGCGTGCCCTGCGGCCCGCGCAGCACCTCGATGCGGCCGACGTCGAACACGTCCAGCAACGCGCCCTGCGGACGTGCGATATAGACATCGTCCAGATAGATGCCCACGCCCGGGTCGGCGCCCCAGGTGGGATCGGACTGGCCGACGCCGCGGATATAGGCGGTGACCGTGCTGCTGGCGCCGCGCGCGGCGTAGATGGTCAGGTTGGGCACCTGCGCATCCAGATCGCCGATGTCCTCGATGTTCAGTTTGTCCAGCGTTTCCGGCGTGAACGCGGTGACCGCCACCGGTACGTCCTGCAGGGTTTCCTCGCGCTTGCGCGCGGTGACGGTCACCGCATCCAGCGTGGTGGCCCTGCTGGCCGGCGCATCGCCGGCCTCGCCTGCGGTGTCCTGCGCCCACGCTGCTGGTGCCAGCAACACACAACCGATCGCCAAGCTAAGGTGCTTGCGCTTCATAAGGTCTCCCCTCCTCCCGGGTACGACATGACGGCGGCCAAGCTGGCCGATTCGCAGCCAAGGCTAGAGACTGCAGCCGTTGCGGGCACTTGTACCTTCGTACAGTGGGCCGGCACCGCCTGCGCTGCCGATACTCGCCGCAACTTGAGTCGGCGCGAGCCGGGGATCCGTTGATGTCCTTCCTGATTGTGCTGGCCGCGCTCAGCTTCCTGATGTTCGTGGCCTACCGCGGCTACAGCGTCATCCTGTTCGCGCCGATCGCCGCGCTGGGCGCGGTGCTGCTGACCGATCCGTCGCTGGTCGCGCCGATGTTCACCGGCCTGTTCATGGAAAAGATGGTCGGCTTTCTGAAGCTGTACTTCCCGGTATTCCTGCTGGGCGCGGTGTTCGGCAAGCTGATCGAGATCTCCGGCTTCTCCAAGTCCATCGTCGCCGCCGTCATCCGCCTGTTCGGCGCGCAGCGGGCGATGCTGTCGATAGCGGTGGTGTCGGGCCTGCTCACCTACGGCGGCGTGTCGCTGTTCGTGGTGGTGTTTGCGGTGTATCCGTTCGCAGCGGAATTGTTCCGCCAGAGCGACATCCCCAAGCGCCTGATCCCGGCCACGCTGGCGCTGGGCGGCTTCACCTTCACGATGGATGCGCTGCCCGGCACGCCGCAGATCCAGAACATCATTCCCACCGCGTTCTTCGGTACCGATACCTGGGCCGCACCGGTGCTGGGCACGCTGGGCGGCGTATTCATCCTGGTGGTCGGCATGAGCTACCTGGAGTGGCGCCGGCGCAAGGCGCTGGCCGCAGGCGAAGGCTATGGCGACCCCGCCGCGCTGATCAACGAACCCGCCCCCTTCGCCGGCAGCAAGCTGGCCAGCGCCTGGATCGCGATCCTGCCGCTGCTGCTGGTGACCGTGTGCAACAAGCTGTTCACCGTGCTGATCCCGCGCTACTACGGCGACAGCCATGAATTCGTCCCGGCGGTGATGGGCAGCGCCGCGCCGGTGGTGCAGGAAGTGTCGAAGGTGGCCGCGATCTGGGCGGTGCAAGGCGCGCTGCTGGTCGGCATTGTCAGCGTGCTGGTGCTGGCGTGGAAGCCGGTTTCGCGCAGCTTCGCCGAAGGCACCAAGTCGGCCATCGGCGGCTCGCTGCTGGCGGCCATGAATACCGCCTCCGAGTACGGTTTTGGCGCGGTCATCGCCGCGCTGCCGGGCTTCCTGGTGGTGGCCAATGCGCTCAGCAGCATCCCCGACCCGCTGGTCAACCAGGCCATCACCGTCACCTCGCTGGCCGGCATCACCGGTTCGGCCTCCGGCGGCATGAGCATCGCGCTGGCGGCGATGTCGGAAACCTTCATCGCCAACGGCCAGGCCGCCGGCATTCCGATGGAAGTGCTGCACCGGGTCGCGGCGATGGCTTCCGGCGGCATGGACAGCCTGCCGCACAACGGCGCGGTGATCACGCTGCTGGCGGTGACCGGCCTGACCCACCGCCAGTCCTACAAGGACATCTTCGCCATCACCGTCATCAAGACGCTGGCGGTGTTCGTGATCATCGGCATCTTCTACGCCACCGGCTGGGTGTAAGCCGGCCATTCTTCCCATTCCCCACGTCTGGAGCATCACCCCAACCAATCCTCAAGCGAGGGAATACGCATGAACACGTTCGCATGTCGTTTCTGCTGGGTACTGATCGCCACTCTGCTTTCCATGCCGGCCTTCGGCCAATCCAGCGCCGCTGCCAGCGGACATTGGGAATTCGGCCTGTACGGCAATCTCTACGGCGCCCGCGAATACCAGGTCTGGCTGCCCGCCGGCTATGCCGACGGCAACGATCAATTGCCGTTGCTGCTGGTGCTGCACGGTTGCGTGACCGGCCCCAACCTGATGGCCGAAGCCAGCCGCTTCAACGAGATCGCCGATGCCGAGCGCTTCGTGATCGTCTATCCGCGCCAGAACGTCAGCGCCAATCCCAGCCGCTGCTGGAACTGGCCGCTGGCCATCAACCAGTCGCGCGGCGCCGGCGAGCCCTCGATCCTGGCCGGCATCGTCGCGCAAGTGAAATCCCACTACCGCATCGACGAACGCCGGGTCCACGTCACCGGCATTTCCGCCGGCGGCGCGATGACCTCGATCATGCTGGCCTGCTATTCGGACGTGTTCGCCGCCGGCGCGGTGCACGCCGGCGGCATGTACAAAGCGGCCACCACGCTTTCCGGCGGCGCCTACGCCTTGCTCAACGGCAGCATCTATTCGCCGGATGAACGCGGCCGCCGCGCCTGGGAATGCGCCGGCTCGCCATCGCCGCGGCAGCTGCCGATGCTGGTCTTCCACGGCAGCGCCGATGCCACCGTCAATCCTGTCAACGGACGCCAGACCGTGCGCCAGTTCCTGCAGACCAGCGACCTGGGCGACGACCGCCAGGACAACGATTCGGTCGGCAGTGCCGCCACCAGCGTGGCGACCCATCAGATTCCCGGCGGCAGGAGCTACACCGTCGAGACCTACAGCTACGGCGGCAAGGTGCTGGCGCAGCACTACCTGGTTCACGGCATGGGCCACGCCTGGAGCGGCGGCGACGGCAATTATCCGTTCACCGATCCGGGCGGTCCCGACGCCAGCCTGATCACCTGGCTGTTCTTCAAGGACAGGATGCGCTGAGGCGTCTAGCCGCAGGGTGGATATCGCCCGGGAAAACCGGGACTCGAACGTCATGCGCCTGGCGCGGGGGTTGATAGGCCTGTGCGCCAGGTCGCATTCCGCGGCGGCGACATCCCTGATACTTTTGCCTATTGGGGAATCTTGAGCAAAGACCATGGCGCGACGTCCGTTGCACTTCCGGTTGTCCGGAATCCGTGAACGCAATCTGCTGGCCGGCGAAGGCTTCGATGAAACGCTGGGTACGCTGCAACCCATCGAAGGCAGTTCGTACTGGACCCGGCGCATCCAGGCCCGGGCCGCGCAGACGCCGGCTTCGCCTTCATCCCTCTGGCCAGCGCCTGCAAACGCGCCCGCCCGCCAGTCCGGATCCCCCGCGGTGTCGCCGCTGGCGCTGGAACGGCAAATCCGGCAGCGCCACCGCAACCTGTATGGCGGCCGCGCCAGCCAGCCCGCGCCGGCGCCCAAGCAGGAAACCACCGAAAGCCTAGCCGGGCCTGCAGCGGCCGGGCCAGTCGTTACCACCGCTGGCGCAGACACCAGCGGCCGTTCGATGGCCGGCCTGTCGGCGCCGCGGCTTCTGACCCTGCCCAGCCCGCCGTTCGCGGTGCGCATGCTCAACCGCCTGAGCTATGGCGCCACCCCGACCACGATCAGCGAGTTCAATGCGCTGGGCAGTACCGACAAGCAGCGGCTGGCCAACTACGTGGACTGGCAACTGGACTGGAACAGCATCAGCGATGCCGCGGTGGAAACCCGGCTGAGCCAGGCCGGCTACACCACGCTGGGCAAATCGCTGACTCAGCTGTGGAGCGATCACATACTGGCCGAACCCGAAAATGCCGTGCGCGTCCGCCCCGCCACCGAAGTGCAGCGCGCCGCCTACGTGCGCGCCGCCTACTCGCGCCGGCAGCTGCGCGAAGTGCTGGTCAATTTCTGGCACGACCATTTCAATGTGCAGGGCACCGAATTCAGCATCGCGCCGGTGTTCGTTCACTACGACCGCGACGTGATCCGCGCCAATGCAAAAGGCAATTTCCGCACCATGCTGGAACTGGTGGCCCAGAGCACGGCGATGCTCTACTACCTGGACAATGTCAGCAACTCGCGTTCCGGCCCCAACGAAAACTGGGCACGCGAACTGCTGGAGCTGCACACCCTGGGCGCCGAGAACTACCTGGGCTTCATGGATCCGTTCCAGGTGCCGCCGTGTCCGGAAGACCCGGCCTACCCCATCGGCTATACCGACATCGACGTCTACGAGACCTCGGCCGCATTCACCGGCTGGTCGGTCAAGAACGGCCACTGGCAGTTCCCCAGCGAGAACGATGGCACGTTCGTCTACCGCCAGTCCTGGCACGATGCCGGGCCGAAATTCCTGCTGGGCACGCTGATCTATCCCGAGCAGCCGGCGCTGAAGGACGGCCGCGACGTGATGGACCGGCTGGCCAGCCATCCGCGCGTGGCCAAGTTCATCTGCAAGAAGCTGATCCGCCGCTTCGTCAGCGATACCCCAAGCCAGAAACTGATCGACAGCGCCGCGGCGATCTTCCGCGCCAACTGGCAACACCCCAACCAGATCGAAATCACCCTGCGCCACATCCTCAATTCCGAAGACATGATCAACAGCTGGGGCATGAAGAACCGGCGTCCGTTCGAAGCCACGGTGGCGGCGATGCGTGCGCTCGGCCACGACTGGACCCCGCGGCCGGACCACGGCAAGAGCGATGAGTTCATGTGGCGGGTCGGCTTCACCGGCCACACGCCGTACAACTGGGCCGCGCCCAACGGCTACCCGGACACCGGCCTGGCGTGGTCGGGTTCCAACTCGTTCGCGATGACCTGGAAACTGCTGAACTGGCTGACCGAAACCAACGACGGCGAGGTGCCGTTGAGCCCCGTCCTGGCTGCCACCCGCAGCGGCGTGGCGTCGTGGACGGCCAACAACCTGGTGACGTTCTGGTGCAACCGCATCCTGGGCTACCAGCCGGAAGCCGCGCGCAAGCAGACGCTGGTGAATTTCATGGCCCAGAACGGCGACCCGGCCAGCTACGTCATTCCCGACAACGACGTCTGGGCGCAGAGCGATCTGAAACGCCATTACAACCATCAGCGCCTGCGCAGCCTGGTCTCGCTGATCCTGATGTCCCCCGAATTCATGAGCCGCTAGGGCCTGTTAACGCTATTGGGATAAGCCACGCCGCGATCCAGTGCGTACGGGGCAAGGAAGAATGAGGAAATGTATGTCGATACACGCCCGAATGATGACGCGGCCCCGTGCGCACTGGGTCGTGGCCCGCTGGGTTGCTTCCCCGCCTCGCCAGGAACTCGCGCGCGGCTTGAACAGGCGGCCAGCCTGCCGCTACGCCGCGCACAAGCCCCTGGCGAGGCGAGGAAGCAACGTGACTCATCCCAATAACGTTAACAGGCCCTAGGTCGACCCAATGAGCGATTTCAAACTGACCCGCCGGGAATTCTTCAAGGGCTGCTGCAGCGCCGCCGTGGTCGGCGCCGCCGGCACGTCGATGATGTTCGCCGACCGCGCCTTCGCCGCCGCCAACAGCTACGACACCGTCGTGCACCTGTTCCTGCGCGGCGGCATGGACGGCCTGAACCTGGTCGTGCCGATCAGCGGCCAGGACCGGGCCTTCTACGAGGAGGCGCGCCCCAGCCTGCAGATCGCCGCCAGCGGTGCCTATGGCGCGCTGCCGCTGACGCTGGCCAACGGCTCCGCCACCGGATTCGGCCTGCACCCGTCGGCCAGCGGCCTGCGCGATCTGTGGAACGACAGCAAGCTGGCCATCGTGCACGCCTGCGGCATGAGCACCGCGGTGACCCGCAGCCATTTCGATGCGCAGCTGTATATCGACCTGGGCACGCCCGGAAAATACGGTTCGCCGACCGGCTGGATGACCCGCGCCTGGGAAACCCGCGCCTCCGGTACGCCGGCCGCGACGCTGCCGGCGCTGGGCATCAGCGGCACCCAGCCGGCCGGACTGATGGGTGCGGTCGACGCGCTGACGATGAGCAGCCCGGCCGATTTCTCATTGAATTCGGGCGCCTGGCAGTGGCAGATGGCGCGTTCCGGCTCGCCGGCAGGCTTCCGCGGCGTCAACGAAACACTCGGCGACTTGTGGGGCGGCCAGACCGGCCTGCAGATCAACGGCCGCCGCGCCGATGGCGCGCTGAAGCTGATCGGTCAGCAGGGCTACGCCAGCCTGCCGGCCAGCTGGCCCACCGGCAACTTCGCCCAGCAACTGTGGACCATCGCCCAGAGCATCCGCTTCAACCTGGGCCTGCGCTACGCCACGCTGGATCTGGGCGGCTGGGACACCCACGAAGGCCAGGGCACCGCCGGCAGCGGCTACCACTACTACCAGAACAAGATCAACGAACTGTCGGCAGCGCTGTACGCCTTCTTCAACGAACTCAACAGCACCGGCCAGATGGCGCGCACCACCGTCATCGTGCAGTCCGAATTCGGCCGCCGCGTGCGCGCCAACGCCAACAACGGCACCGACCACGGCTACGGCAACCCGCTGCTGGTGCTCGGCGGCCCGGTCAACGGCCGCCGCTTCTTCGGCACCTGGCCCGGCCTGAACCCGGAAACGCTGTCGCCCACCTTCGGCGACGTACCGGTCACCACCGACTACCGCCGCGTGTTCTCCGAAATCATGATCCGGCGCATGGCCAACCCCAACCTCGGCCAGATCTTCCCCGGCTACAGCGGCTATGCGCCGCTGGGGATCGTGCAAGGGACCGATATTGCGGTGCAGGCATGACCCACCCCCGATAGAGCTGGCCCCACTCGTTTGAACAGCACAGCCGTGTTCGATAAGTGGATCGCCTGCGGGTTCAAGCTGCCTTCGGCCAAGGCAGCGGCTGGTTGAAGTAGACCTGATCGGGGGTGAGCCGATCAAGTGCGCTGTGCGGTCGGCGACGGTTGTAAAAGTCGAAGTAGCGGGCGAGTGCTGTTTTGGCGTTGCTGACGCTGTCGTAGGCGTGCCGGTAGACCTCCTCGTACTTGACCGATTTCCACAGCCGTTCGATGAACACGTTGTCGCGCCAGCAGCCCTTGCCGTCCATGCTGATGGCGATGCCGTGCTCCTTCAGCAGGCCGGTGAAGGCCTGGCTGGTGAACTGGCTGCCCTGGTCGGTGTTGAAGATCTCCGGCGTGCCGTGCCGGGCGATGGCGTCCTCGACCGCCTCGATGCAGAAGTCCGTGTCCATCGTGATCGAAACCCGCCAGGCCAGCACCCGGCGGCTGTACCAGTCGATCACCGCCGCCAGGTAGACGAAGCCGCGGGCCATCGGGATGTAGGTGATGTCCATGGCCCAGACCTGGTTCGTACGCTCGATCTTCAGCCCTCGCAACAGGTACGGGTAGACCTTGTGCCCGGGATGCTTCCGGCTGGTGTTGGGCTTGCGATACAGCGCCTCGATGCCCATGCGTCGCATCAGCGTGGCCACATGCTTGCGGCCCACGGCAATGCCTTCGGCGTTCAGCAGGTCGCGCAGCATCCGGCTGCCGGCGAACGGCAGCTCCAGGTGCAGTTCGTCGATCCGGCGCATCAGCGCCAGATCCTGCGCCGACACCGGACGCGGCAGGTAGTACACGCTGCCCCGGCTGATGGCCACCGCCTCGGCCTGCCTGCTCAAGGGCAGTGGATGGTCGCGGTCGATCATCGCCTTGCGCTCAGCAAACCCGCTTTGGTGAGCGCGCCTTCTAAAAAATCGTTCTCCAATGTCAGTTCGCCGATCTTGGCATGCAGGGCCTTCAGGTCCACCGGAGGCGGGCCTGAATCGGCCGCGGCGCCGAACACGCCGGCGGCATTCTCCAGCAGTTGGCTGCGCCACTGCGTGATCTGGTTGGGGTGGAGGTCGAACTGCTGGGCCAGCTCGGCCAGCGTCTTGTCGCCGCGTACGGCGGCCAGCGCCACCTTGGCCTTGAAGGCCGGCGAGTGGTTGCGGCGGGGTCGTCTTGCCATGGGTCTGCTCCTCGTATGGCGATCATCATCGCCTCAGTGAGCAGGAAATCCACCTATCGCGCTGTTCAAATTCTCGGGGCCGGCTCTCAGTTTTCTGGGGGTGGGTCAGATAAATCTCTTAGTCTCCTCCACTCAACACCTCAAAGCGTGGAGGAGCATCTCGCAAGAAAGAGAGCCTTATAACGTTATTATCAAATGCCTCAAAGCGTAGCTGCACAGTCCCAGCCGAAATCGTGATGATATGACCTTCGGAAATTGAAGCTATTTCGACCTTGCCGTTCTTAGGCACTTCAAATGGGACCTCGATAGCCCTTATACAGTCTTTATTTGAAAACTCATGGAACGGCTCATCAAAAATTTCTAGCGAACAAGTACCAGACTCAATCAAGACTTTAAACGAAACGCTCCCCGGTCGCCACGAAAAGCCCTGGCGCACCTGCTCATCCGTCCAAGAATTAAATGGGCTCTGCAGATCATGTCTAAAGACTGCGATCTGCGAATAGGATACAAATAGTTCAAAAATCGACTGCATCCGCGTTAATCCTCTACCACTATCCGTACCTTCGCTCCGTCTGGCAGGCCCCTGCACGCGTTTCCGATGCATGCCCCAGCACTCATATTGTCAGAGGGATTTATCGCTCGAACACTAGCACCTGAACCACCTTCTCTAAACATTGCCGGCGGATATTCATCAAGCTGCTTTCCTGGCACTTTAGGGATTCCACCAGTGGATGCCGCACGATTGGCGTCAGCACCGTCCCGTGCGATTGTCAGTACACTTGGTTTTCCAGCAGCAATTGCGTCCTTTGCATGTAGCGCGGCTTCGCCTTGAGCCTTTACGGATAGTCGAATTGTCTTCGCACCCGCATCTCCAACCAGCGGCACAAAACCGACTACAGCCGCTGAAATACTGGCAACGCTCGGATCTTGATACGCCTCAACAATTCCCTTCGCGTCCCCAACAATCGGCGTGAAGTCCAAAGCCAATTCCGCCGCCGGCCTAAGTTCACTCAATGAGGGCATTGTAACCGCGCCACCATTGCACGCCGAGCTCGCATTCGGGTTATCGCAAATGCGTCCGTCCGGATCGATATTGGTGTATGGATTGTTGTTGGCGTACCAGTAGCGGTTGAAGTTGTTTCCCGTTGCTCCATCGGCCGTTATCGGATCGACGCTCAAGAACCTTCCGAACTGCGGATCGTAATAGCGCTGCTGCATATACGTCAGCCCGGTCGCCGCATCCTGTACGTGACCGGTGAAGCCCACCCCACCATAGCTGGGCTTGCCGATGATGGCCCCGTACGGCTCGTAATCATTGCGTTCGATGACCTGCCCTGCCGCATTGGTCACCGCCACCACACTGCCCAATGCGTCGGTATGGATGTACTCCACCGTGGTCTGCGCCTGGGCGGTGGCGGCCAAAAAAACGGTGCCCAACCACAACAAACACTTCCCTAATCCGTTCATTCTCCTGCTCCTTCTGTCCGCATGATGATCACCGGATCACACGGTGCTGGACAGGGATCTTGAACCACCACTATTTGGACCGACGAGTACGGGCTACAGCCCGAACCATTGCAGGCGCGGACTCTATACCAATAGGAGCCAGAGCCACGGCCAGGCATATTCGCGCTTGTGCCGGTTCCGTTATATACCTGGTACCAGTGACTTCCACCGACAAAGGTTTCTTCCAACTGATAGTTACCAGCGCCGGCGACCGCTGTCCAACTCAGGTCATACGACCAATTCACGTCCACCAATCCCGGTGCATATAGCGTTGGAGCTGTACCAGGTGCCGGTGCCGGTGGAACCACGACCGTTGCGAGCGATGAGTAAGGACCGCAGCCGGCTACATTGCAGGCACGTACGCGGTAGTCGTAGCTGCCCACCGCGCGCCCCGTCAGTGCGACAGATGTTCCCGCTGCATCGTGAATCACGCCCCAAGCGCCGGTGTTGAAGCGTTGCTCCAATTGGTAGCTGGTCGCCGTGGCAATGGCATTCCAACTGACCGCGTAGCTTCCGGTGCTGCTGCTTGCCGGCGCGCTGAGCGTCGGTGCCGTCGCGGGTGCCCGGGTGACCTGGACTGTCGCCATCGACGAGTAAGGTCCGCACCCGGCCAGATTGCAGCCGCGTGCACGGTAGCGATAGGTCCCGGTTGCCCGCCCTGACATGGCCAGACTGGTCGCTGCCGCGTTATGAATCGTGCTCCAGTTGCCTCCATTGAACTGTTCATCCAGTTCGTGACGAACCGCAGCGCCTACCTGCCCCCAGCTCACCGTGTAACTGCCGGTCAGGTTCGTTGCTGGCGCGGAGAGTGTTGGTGCGCCCGTCGGTGACAACACCACCAGCACGCTCAGCGCGGACGAATACGCGCTACAGCCGGCCGCATTGCAGGCCCGCAAGCGGTATTCATACGTTCCGGCCGTCCGTCCTGTAAGCGTCTTGCTGGTCAAGGGACCGTTGTGGACGGTTACCCAGGCGCCGCCGGCCGGGCGCTCATCCAGTTCGTACCTGTCCGACGTAGCCACCGCACTCCACGTCACCGCGATGCTACCCGTCGTGTTGGGCGTGGATGCCACAGGCGTTGGGGATGTGGCTGGCGAATAGAATG
Source organism: Pseudoxanthomonas wuyuanensis (assembly GCF_900215535.1). GTDB lineage: Bacteria > Pseudomonadota > Gammaproteobacteria > Xanthomonadales > Xanthomonadaceae > Pseudoxanthomonas_A > Pseudoxanthomonas_A wuyuanensis. The sequence continues at coordinate 129,547 of NZ_OCND01000006.1, forward strand.
CCTGCGTACTGGCCGCTGCCGAGGTCGGCCCGCAGCCAGCCGGGTTGCAGGCCTTGACCCGGTAGCTGTAGCTGCCGGCGGCCTTGCCGCTGTAGGCCCTGCTCTGGCTGGCGGTGTTCTGCACGCTGGCCCAGCTGCCACCATTGGCGCTCTCTTCCAGCGTATAGGTGGTCGCGCCCCCGACGGCCGTCCAGCTGACCGTGTAGGTGCCGTTGGGGGCGCTGGCCGGCACGCTCAGGCTCGGGGCGCTGGCCGGCGGCAGTTCCACCGTGGTGGTACCGGTGGCGCTCCAACCACTGCAACTGCTGGCCTGACAGGCGCGCACCCGGTAGCCGTAACTGCCGCTGCCTTTGCCGGTGTAGGCCTGGCTGGTAGCCGTCCCGCTGTAGGCCGCCGCCCAGCTGCCGCCATTGACCGCTTCCTGCAGTTCATAGCTGGTGGCTGTCGGTGTTGCCGTCCAGCTGACGGTGTAGCTGCCGTTGCCGCTGTAGCCGGGCGTGGTCAGGCTGGGCGTACCCGGCGCCACCACCGTGGTGACTTTGGCCACCAGGCTGCCGGCCAGGGTGACGTACTCGTAGTGCTTGCCGGTGCGGTGGTCTTCCTGCCGCCGCAGTGTGCCGTCCTGGCCGTACATCGACAGGATGGGCACCTGCGCAGGATTGTTGGCCTGCACCCGCCGGCCGTGGCCGTCGTAGCGGTAGGTTTCCTGGTTGGCCGCTTCGCGCAGCCGGTTGCCGTAGTCGAACGCATACTGCTGGCCGTTCTTGTTGGACAGATTGCCCTGCTCGTCGTACCACAGTCCCACAATCGCGGCATTGGCGCTGTTCTGGATGCTCAGCAATCGGTTGGTGTTGGGTTCGTAGTAATAGCTGGCGTAGTCCTTTACCCCGGCCAGCTTCCAGGATTTGAGGTTGTCCACCGCATCGTAGGTAAAGCGGTGCCAGTGGTCGCCGCCGAACATCGCCGAGCCGGCCGCCGTCAGCCGGTCCAGGCCGTCGTACTGCAAGGTGCGGCTGTAGTTGGTCCCGCGCACCAGGTCGTGAATCTGCGCCGGGTTGCCGTTGCGGTCGTAGGCGTACTCGTAGCCGGTGGCATTGCCCGACTGCACCCGCAGCGGCAGCTGGCGCGCGTTCTGGGTCATCGAATGCACGATGCCATTGCCGTAGGTGAACTGCTTCACCGCCCCGTTGGGGTAATAGCTCACGCCGGTGGCGTAGTTGCCCGCCTGAGTCGGTTGCCCCAGCGCATTGGGCGCGAAGGCAACCTGCAAGCCGCTGGGGTAGTTCAGTTGGGCCAGGGCGCCATTGCCGTCGTACTGGTAGCCCAGGCTCCAGGTATACCCCGGCTGGCTGATGCTCTCGCTGGTCAGCAGGCGCCGCTTGTTGTAGCTGTAGCTATTGACGACCGGTTGGCCGCCATTGCTGTTCCAGGTACTGATGGTGTCCGGCAAACCATCCAAGGTGTAGTCCCACACCTGGTTGCCGCGCCCGTCCGGGAAACTCAGCGTCTTGAGGCGGTTGCGGGCGTCGTACGTGCGGCTCACCTTGCGGGCGGCCACCGCCACGGCGGTACCGTTCGGCTCGCAGGCCGTCCCGGCCGCCAGCCCGGCCGACGACCAGGCCAGGTTGCCGGCCCCGTCATAGCCCATCAGCGTGGCGCCGGTCTCCGGCTCGACGCTGCGGCACAACTCCTGGTGGACGTTGTAGGCGTAGCTGCGCGTGACCAGCTGCGTATTGCCGGCATCGCGCCGGGTCAAGGCCGTCGGCTTGCCGAACACGTCGCGGGCAATGTCGGTGCGGGCGTTCTCCGGGTGCTGCACCCATACCGGGGCGTCGTAACTGGGCTGGCCGAAGACCTGGTAACCGGTCAGCGTCACCTGGTTGCGCGGGTTGGTCACCCGGGTCTGGTGGTTCGGCAGGTACTCGGTCAGCGTCGTCAGCGGGGTGTCTTCGCTGTCCTGCGAGACCGAGGTCACCCGGCCCAGCGCGTCGTACTCGGTCCAGGTGCCGGTGCTCAAGGCATCCGTGGTGCCCGGGTAGGACGCGAAGGTGGTGCGGCCTGCGTGGTCATAGGTGAAGCGACTGAAGCGCTGGGTACCCGCGACATTGGCGGTGTCGTACTCGCGTACCACCAGCGGCCGCCACAGCGCATCGAAGTAGCGTACCTGGCGCGCATTGCCGGTGCTCACCGTCTGCCGCCAGTGGCCGGCCGCAATGCCGTACTCGTTGGCCGCTACCGGCTCGAACACCTGGGTGGTGTTGTTCCACACCGTCGTGTCACCGGTTGGGTAAGCCGCGCTGGCCAGCCGACCCATCGCGTCATAGGTGTAGTTGCTCGCAAAGCCGTTCTCGTCGGTCACCTGGGTCACCCAGCCCGACGGGTTCACCACCGCCGACTGGGTGCGGGTGTCGGCATAGGTGATGCTGCGCGGAATGCCGCGGTACCAGTCGCTCAACGTGGTGGTGCGGTTGTTGCCGTCCTTGACCGTGGCCACCGTACCGTCGGCGTTGTAGGTCAGCGTCTGCACCAGCTTGCCAGAGGTTCCCGTCGTGCCCGGACCGTAGTAACGCAGCGGTAACGCCGTCGTCCCGTCATACTCGGCCCGCGACACCACCACGTTGGGCGAGGTATTGGTGTTGGTCACGCTCAGCGTCTGCCCCAGCACCCACTGGGACAGGTTGTCGTGGTAAGCCGTCACGTCCGTGCGGGTGTGCCAGGGACTCTGCCGCGTCACGCTCAACGGGCGGGCAAAGTTGTCGAAAGCGTTGACTTGATGAATGTAAGGCGCCGTACTGGATCCACTCGATGGCGTCGAGCCCCATTCCACCGGTCCCGCAATGTCACCGTCCTGCAGGACAGTTATTTTCTTTATTGGCCGGTTTTGAATACTGGAAATGTCATGACTTCCGGAGAGATAGCCAAACTCCTTCGGAAATGGCATTGAGGCTACTTCAGTCTCGCTGACATACTCGTTCAGCTCTGCCCTCAGAATATGGCCATCACTCCGACGCCGATACTTGCCCTGCAGTCGGCCATCGTTGTAATTGAACAATACCCCAAAGACGTACTCGTCTTTGCTACCGTCAGGCTGGTTGACTATGACGGACTTCTCTTGGTCGCAAGTAGTGCAGTACACCCCACTGTAGTTTGCGCGCCCTGTCAGCGGATCACCATACGCGTAAGTCCACTGCTGCGGTGACAAGCCTGGACCGGTGATGGTTTTTCTATCCAGCGAGAACAGGTAGTAGTAGTCAGGGATGGCGAGCGACCAATGCTGCTCACCGTTTATGACACCTTCCAGCACACAGGCAGTGGCGGGAGTGCCGCTGATGCCATGACGGAGATACTCGAATCGGAACTCGCCCACGGCACCGGCCGGATGGGTAACTGTCAGACCGAAGCTCGCGTGGTCAGGCAACGGTTCGATGCAACTAGGACCTCCAATGCTTCCGTCTTGGATCGATGGAACTATGCTGAGCCCGCCGTTGTACAGATACTGCCAGCGCGACTGGTCCGGCAAGGTCACCATGGTCAGCGCGCGCGCGCGCGGATGGATGCTGAAGTACAGACTGCTGTGATAGGTATAGTGCCAATCACGGCCATGAGCGCTCGCCTTAATAATGCGACCGTCGCTGTAGGTCAGCGTAATGATGCGCCCGTCACTGGCAACGATGCGGTTGAGCTGATCGCCCGAATATTCGTAATCGACGTAATTGCCGAACCGGTCCTGGACCCGCGTGGCCATCAGATAGATCTTAGTCCGGTTCAGCGCTACTTCGCCCCAACCGGAAGCGGGCTTGCGGGTCACCCCGCCAGCTCGCTCAATGGCGTAGTTGAAGACGTACTGCGTGCCCTGGCTGTCCACGGCGATGAAACCTTGGCCCGGGTAGTTGAGCATGCTGGTGCACTTGAAGCGCAACTGTTCGCGGGTGTTCCAGTAGTAAGCTTGCCCGTCCGTAGGCTGGACGTTGCCCGAGGTGGCATTCCAAAGTACCGTCTGGTCACCTTGGCCTGGCAAGTGCACTTTAGTCCCGGTCCATACCTCGTGCTGGGAAAACGGCGCATCGACACGGGGGTAGAAGGGCTGCGAACAGCGGTCAGTGGCTGTATTGCCGCCGGTGTTCCACTTGTAGTCGGAAGGGAAGACACCGTACATATACGGGACCTCCAAGTCCCATGCGCCAAAACCACCCAAACTATCGGCATCGTTGCGCAACTCGACCTTGAAGCTGCGCCCGAGCCGTACCGACAATGCATGATTGCCGGGAAGATCAATATCCGTGACCGAAAATTCGGTTGCTCCGTTGTAGAGGCTGACGTTGTCACCGAACAAGTCCGACTTGAGCGGCGCCACCATCTCCGCAGCCTTCACCAACTTGTCATATTCCTGGTACGGCGTGGTCTGCGCCAGTGCCATCGAACACGTCGCCATCGACACGGTGGCAAGCCACCCCAAGTGCCTTGTCTTCATTGTTTTCCCTATGTCCGCCTAGGACAAATTCCCCTGGGTCCCCACCCGTAACACACTTCTCGCGGCCCCAAGAGCACAACATAACGCCATGGTCCAGCGAAGAAAAGTGCAACCTGCAAGTAAATGTGTGAACCTGACAACTGGCGGCGTCATCGCAACAAAAAAGCGGGCCGAAGCCCGCTTTTTCGCAACGCTTGCGATGCCGTGCAGCGGCTTATTCGGCCGGCACGCCCTCGCCTTCTTCGACGGCCTTGATCGACAGGCGGATGCGGCCCTGCTTGTCGACTTCCAGCACCTTGACCTTGACCACGTCGCCTTCCTTCAGCTTGTCGCTGACCTTCTCCACGCGCTCGCTGGAAATCTGCGAAACGTGGACCAGGCCGTCCTTGCCCGGCAGGATGGTGACGAACGCGCCGAAGTCCATGATCTTGGCGACCTTGCCTTCGTAGATGCGGCCCGGCTCCACGTCGCTGGTGATCTGTTCGATGCGGGCCTTGGCGGCCTGGGCAGCGGCGGCATTGACCGAGGCGATGACGATGGTGCCGTCGTCCTGGATGTCGATCTGGGTGCCGGTTTCCTTGGTGATGCCCTGGATGGTGGCGCCGCCCTTGCCGATCACTTCGCGGATCTTGTCCGGGTGGATCTTGATGGTCAGCAGGCGCGGGGCATAGTCGCTCAGCTCCTCGCGCGGCGCGGTCAGCGCCTGGGCCATTTCGCCCAGGATGTGCAGACGCCCGGCCTTGGCCTGTTCCAGCGCCTTCTTCATGATCTCTTCGGTGATGCCTTCGATCTTGATGTCCATCTGCAGCGCGGACACGCCGTTGGAGGTACCGGCCACCTTGAAGTCCATGTCGCCCAGGTGATCTTCGTCACCCAGGATGTCGCTCAGCACGACGAAGTCGTCGCCTTCCTTGACCAGGCCCATCGCAATGCCGGCCACCGGTGCGGTGATCGGCACGCCGGCATCCATCAGCGCCAGCGAGCTGCCGCACACCGAAGCCATCGACGAGGAACCGTTGGATTCGGTGATTTCCGACACCACGCGGATGGTGTACGGGAAGGCTTCCAGGCTCGGCATCACCGCCAGCACGCCGCGCTTGGCCAGGCGGCCATGGCCGATTTCGCGGCGCTTGGGGCCCATCATGCGGCCGGCTTCGCCCACCGAGTACGGGGGGAAGTTGTAATGGAACAGGAAGTTGTCCTTGTACTCGCCCGACACGGCGTCGATGACCTGGCCGTCGCGCGCGGTGCCCAGCGTGGTGACCACGATGGCCTGGGTTTCGCCGCGGGTGAACAGCGCCGAGCCGTGGGTACGCGGCAGCACGCCCACCTTGGAGGTGATGGGACGCACGGTGTCCAGCGCACGGCCGTCGATGCGGACCTTGGTGGACAGCACCGAACCGCGCATGGTCTGGTATTCCAGCTCGCCGAATTCCTTGGACAGCTCGCCAGCGCTCCAGCCATCGGCTTCGGCGCGGCCTGCCAGCTGCTGCATCACATCCTTCTTGATGGCGGCGATGGCGTCGCGGCGCTGCAGCTTGTCGCGCACCTGGAAGGCGGTTTCCAGCTGGCTGCCCACGGCTTCCTTCAACGCCGAGATCAGCGCTTCGTTCTTGGCCGGGGCCGACCATTCCCAGTTCTTGGTGCCGGCTTCGACGGTCAGCTCGTTGATGATGTTGATGACCTTCTGCATTTCGCGGTGGCCGAACATCACCGCGCCCAGCATCACGTCTTCGGACAGCTCGGCGGCTTCGGATTCGACCATCAGCACGGCGTTGGAGGTGCCGGCGACGACCAGTTCCAGCTTGGAATCCTTCAGCTCGCTGACGGTCGGGTTGAGCACGTATTCGCCGTTGATGTAGCCGACCTTGGCCGCGCCGATCGGGCCGTTGAACGGCGCGCCGGTCAGGGCGACGGCGGCGGAGGCGCCGATCAGCGCCGGGATGTCGCCGTCGATTTCCGGGTTCAGCGACATCACCGTGGCGATGACCTGCACTTCATTGCGGAACTCTTCCGGGAACAACGGGCGCAGCGGACGATCGATCAGGCGCGAGATCAGCGTTTCCTTCTCGGTGGCGCGGCCTTCGCGCTTGAAGAAGCCGCCGGGGATGCGGCCGCCGGCGTAGAACTTCTCCTGGTAGTCGACCGTCAGCGGGAAGAAGTCCTGCCCTTCGCGGGCCGACTTCGCCGCCACGGCGGTGACCAGCAGTACGGTGTCATCGAACTTGACGATGACCGCACCGCCGGCCTGGCGGGCGATTTCGCCGGTTTCCAGGGTGACCTGGTGCTTGCCGTACTGGAAGGTTTTGGTGATTTTTGCCACGTTGATTCCTTAGCGATATAGCTTTTTCGGGTGAACCGCAGGCGACCCTTGCCGCAGGCGGCTGGCCGGGTTTTTCCGGCCGTTATTGCGATGGGTATTTCTTGGCCGTGTCGGCCGGGCGCAACGCATTCCATTCCCTGAAATGCAAACCGCGGCGCATTGCTGCGCCGCGGCGGGGGATTGCATCAGCGACGCAGGCCGAGTTTCTCGATCAGGGTCTTGTAGCGCTCGTTGTCTTTCTTCTTGAGGTAGTCAAGCAGGCTGCGGCGGCGGTTGACCAGCTGCAGCAGACCACGGCGGCTGTGGTGATCTTTCTTGTGGGTCTTGAAGTGGCCGCTCAGCTGTTCGATGCGGGCGGTGATCAGCGCGACCTGGACTTCCGGCGAGCCGGTGTCGTTGGCGCCGCGCTTGTTTTCTTCAATGACTTTCTGGGTATCGATGGACATGGGTTTTCTCTGAGATGCGTGGCCTGCAGGAACGCCGGGGATACCGGGGTAAACCGGAGCACCGCTGGGCTCGCCGTAAACGAAAGGAAGTTGCCGTGAAATCGGCCGCGGAATTGTAGCCGCGGAAGCCTTGTGAAACAAGGTTTTATTGCGCCGCGGGCGGTTCCGGGCCGGCATCGCCGCCGGCCCGGACGAACAGGCGCTGCGGCGACAGCAGGCCGCCTTCATCCACGCGGCCCAGTCCCAGCACCTGTCCCAGCGGGCCATAGACCGCCACGGTATCCGCCGCCGCCCAGGGTCCGCGCAGGCGTTGGCCCATGCCCAGCCGCCGGGCGCCTTCTTCATCCAGCCGCAGCTGCGGGTAACCGCTCAGGCCTGCCTCGATCGGCAGCAGGCAGGCATCCAGGGCCGCCTCGCCTTCCTGTTCAGCCAGCGTCTGCAGTTGCTCCAACGTGAACATGCGCGGCGAAACGAACGGTTCGACCCACAGCCGGCGCAGGGCGGCCACATGCGCACCGCAGCCCAGCGCTTCGCCCAGGTCCCGGACCAGGCTGCGCACATAGGTGCCGGAGCCGCATTCCACCCGCAGGGTCAGCCGGTCCTGCTGCCGTCCGGTCACGCTGATGGCATGCACCTCCACCTCCCGCTCCGGCGCCTCGATGGCCTCGCCGCGGCGGGCCTTGGCATACAGCGGCTCGCCGCCCTGTTTCAACGCCGAATAGATCGGCGCACGCTGGCGGATCCGGCCGCGCAACGGCGCCAGCGCCGCTTCCAGCGCGACATCGTCGATTTGCGGCACCGCGCGCTGGCGCAGCACGGCGCCGTCGGCATCGTCGGTATCGGTGGTCGCACCCAGCACGGCGACCGCGTCATAGGCCTTGCGCGAGCCCAGCAGCAGGCCGGCGATCTTGGTGGCCTCGCCGAAGCACAGCGGCAGCAGACCGGTCGCCAGCGGGTCCAGGCTGCCGGTATGCCCGCCCTTTTCGGCGCGAAACAGCCGCCGCGCCTGCTGCAGCGCCTGGTTGGAACTGATGCCCTGCGGCTTGTCCAGCAGCAGGATGCCATCGAGGCGGCGGAATTTGATTCGGCTCATGGGATGTAGAAAGCACCGCGTTCCTTCTCCCCTTGGGAGAAGGGCCTGCCCCGCACTTGATACGGGGTGCCCGAAGGGCGGATGAGGGAAAGCACCATCAGACCGCGAAAGTGCGTTGACGCTGGGAGTTGTTTCCCTCATCCGGTGCTGCGCGCTCCGGCCCTGCGCCTGGCGCAGGGCGTTCAGCCGTGCGCGAGCCAATGGCTGGCAACCGCACGCCGTCACCCCGGAGGGAGAAGGAAAGCAAGCATTTACTCGGAGTCGGGCTCGCCGGATGGCGGCAAGTCGCGCAGCAGATTGTCGATGCGCTCGCCGCGGTCCACCGAGTCGTCGTAGTGGAAATGCAGTTCGGGTACATGGCGCAGCTTCATCCGCCGCGCCAGTTCCATGCGCAAGCCCCAGGCCAGTTCCTTCAGGCCCTTGAGCGCTTCGACCGAGCGCTCAGGCATCAGCGCGGTGACGAACACCTTGGCATGGGCCAGATCGCGGGTGACCTCGACATCGGACACGCTGACCGACGGCAGCCCGTGTTCGCGCACGGCTTCATGCACCAGCGTGCCCAACTCGCGGCGGAGCTGGGCGGAAACGCGGTCGGTGCGGTGGAAGGTCTTGGCCATAGAGCTAGAAACCAGTGGAGAGAAACGAGGAACGAGGAGTGAGAAACGAGTGGGGGCCGATCCAGGAGAAGGAATGAGCCAACGCTTTTACTCGTTTCTCACTCCTCCCCACTCGTTCCTCGCTGTTACAGCGTGCGCTGCACTTCGATGCGCTCGAAGCATTCGATCTGGTCGCCCGGCTTGACGTCGTTGTACTGCTTCACGCCGATGCCGCACTCGGTGCCGTTGCGCACTTCGTCGACGTTCTCCTTGAAGCGGCGCAGCGATTCCAGTTCGCCTTCGAACACCACGGTGCTGTCGCGCAGCACGCGGATAGGCTTGTTGCGCTTGACCGTGCCCTCCACGACCATGCAGCCGGCCACCGCGCCGAACTTGGAGCTGCGGAACACATCGCGGACCTCGGCGATACCGATGATCTCCTCGCGGATTTCCACGCCCAGCATGCCCGACGCCACCTGCTTCACCTGATCGATCACGTCGTAGATGATCGAGAAGTAGCGCAGGTCCACGCCATTGGCTTCGACGATGCGGCGCGCAGCCGCGTCGGCGCGCACGTTGAAGCCGATCACCGTGGCCTTGGAAGTGACCGCCGAATTGGCGTCGGACTCGGTGATGCCGCCCACGCCCGCGTGGATGATGTTGATGCGGATCATCTCGTTGGACAGCGCCACCAGCGAATGCTTCAGCGCCTCCACCGAACCCTGCACGTCGGCCTTGATGACCAGGTTCAGCACCTGCTGGCCCTCGCCCTTGCCCAACTGCGACATGATGTCTTCCATGCGGCTGCCGGCCGACTGCACCAGGCGCGACTCGCGCCGCTTGGCATCGCGCTGCTGCGCCACATCCTTGGCCAGGCGTTCGTCGGCCACCACGACGAAGTCGTCGCCGGCATCGGGCACACCGGACAGGCCGAGCACCTGCACCGGAATCGACGGCCCCGCCGACACCGGCTGACCGCCGGTTTCGTCGAACAGCGCGCGCACGCGGCCGTACTGGACGCCGCACACCAGATAGTCGCCCTTCTTCAGCGTGCCCTGCTGCACCAGCACCGTGGCGACTGGGCCGCGGCCCTTGTCCAGCGAGGATTCGATGACCACGCCGGTGGCGCGGCCTTCGTACATCGCCTTCAGCTCCAGCACTTCGGCCTGCAGCGAGATCGCATCCAGCAAGGCATCGATGCCGGTGCCGACCTTGGCCGACACTTCGACGAACTGGGTATCGCCGCCGAATTCTTCCGCCACCACTTCCTGCGCCAGCAGTTCGTTCTTGACCCGCAGCGGGTCGGCGTCGGATTTGTCGACCTTGTTGACCGCCACGATCAACGGCACGCCGGCCGCCCGCGCATGCTGCACCGCTTCGATGGTCTGCGGCATCACGCCGTCGTCGGCGGCGACCACCAGCACGACGATGTCGGTGAGCTTGGCGCCGCGCGCGCGCATCGCGGTGAACGCGGCGTGGCCGGGGGTATCCAGGAAGCTGATGACGCCGCGCGGGGTTTCCACATGGTAGGCGCCGATGTGCTGGGTGATGCCGCCGGCTTCGCCGGTGGCGACCTTGGTGCGGCGGATGTAGTCCAGCAGCGAGGTCTTGCCGTGGTCGACGTGGCCCATGATGGTGACCACCGGCGGACGCGGCAGCTTGTCGCCCTGCACTTCCTCCGAATGCGCCAGCAGTTCGCTTTCGGCATCGTCGTTGCCGGCACGGACAACGTTGTGGCCGAGTTCTTCGGTCACCAGCGCCGCGGTGTCGTGGTCGATGGTCTGGGTGATGGTGGCCATCACGCCCATCTTGAACAGCGCCTTGACCACGTCGCCGCCCTTCAGCGCCATCTTCTGCGCCAGATCGGCCACGGTGATGGTGTCGCCGATGGCGACATCGCGCACCACCGGCGCGGTCGGACGCTCGAAACCGTGCGCGCCGCCGCCGCCGCGCGACTGCTCGTGGCGGCGCGGCTTGGGCTTGCCGCGCGAGGTGCTGCGGCGTGCGCGGTCGGCCGCGGACAGATGCAACTGGCCGGCAAAACGCTGGGTGCTGTCGTCGTCCTCGACGCCGGCGACCATCGCATGCGAGCCACGGGTCTTGTGCTTGTGGGCAGCGGTGCCCGGGCGCTCTTCCACGCGCGGCGGCTCCTTGCGCGCCGGCGGTTTGGGCACATGATGCCCGCCCGGCTTGGCCGGACGCGCGGCTTCGCCATCTTCGCCGGCCACAACGCCCGCCGCGGCAGCGGCGGCTTCGGCCTCGGCCTGCAGGCGCGCGGCCTCGGCCTCGGCACGGGCGGCTTCCTCTTCCTGCCGCTGCTGCGCCAGCTGTTCGGCGCGCCGTCTGTCTTCTTCGGCCAGCCGCTTCTGTTCTTCCAGATTGCGCTGCTTGGATTCTTCCAGCTTGCGCAGGATCTCGGCGCGCTCGGCATCCATCTCCTGGGCCGGGGTTTCGCCTTCGGCCGGCTTGACGTAGGTGCGCTTCTGCCGCACTTCCACATTCACCGTGGTCTTGGTGCGGCCGGCAGCGACCGTCACTTCCTGAACCTTGCGGCGATTGAGCGTGATCTTCTTCGGTACCGCCACGTCATCGGCCGGCTTTTCCGCCTTGCCATGGGTGCGGCGCAGGAAGCCGAGCAGCTTCATCTTCTCGGTACTGGTCACGACCTGGTCGGGGCCGCTGAAGCTCATGCCGGCCTCGGCCAGCTGCTCGAGCAGTTTCTCGACAGGCGTGTTGACCAGTTCGGCCAGCTTGCGGATGGTGGTTTGCTGCGACATTCGGATCCTAGGTTCTGTTTTGCGCCCCCACGCCGGTTGCGGAGGAAGCGCGGATTTTAAGCCCTGAAGGGGTCAGGGCGGCGTTCATCGACGGCTCATACGCCGCGCTCCAGGCGGGCCAGGGCGGCGCTCATTCGCCACGCTCCAAACGGGCAATCTCCTCGGCGCGGGCGGCCAGGATCAGCGCCGCGGCGCGTTCCTCGTCCAGCCCCTCGATGCCGAACTCGACCACTTCGTCTGCCGCCAGGTCGGACAGGTCCTCGCTGGTGCGGACACCATGCGAAGCCAGCGCGTAGGCGGTTTCCTCGTCCATGCCTTCCAATGCCAGCAGGTCTTCGGCCGGCTGATGCTCTTCCAGGCCCTCTTCCTCGGCCAGCGCTTCGTTCAACAGCGCGTCGCGGGCACGGGCGCGCAGCTCTTCCACGATGTCCTCGTCGAAGCCTTCCACCGCCAGCAGCTCGCCGACCGGCACATAGGCGATTTCCTCGACAGTGTTGAAGCCCTCGCTGACCAGGATGGCGGCGATTTCCTCGTCCACTTCCAGCTTGTCCATGAACAGCTGGCGGGCCACGGCCTGCTCGGCCTCGGACTTGGCGGCGACCTGGTCCTGGGTCATCACGTTCAGCTGCCAACCGGTCAGGCGGCTGGCCAGGCGCACGTTCTGGCCGCCCTTGCCGATGGCCTGGGCCAGGCGGTCTTCGGCCACGGCCAGATCCATCGAATGCTTTTCTTCATCGACGATGATCGACTGCACTTCCGCCGGCGCCATCGCGTTGATGACGAAGGTGGCCGGATTGTCGTTCCACAGCACGATGTCCACGCGCTCGCCGTTGAGCTCGTTGGACACCGCCTGCACGCGCGAACCGCGCATGCCGATGCAGGCGCCGATGGGGTCGGTACGGGTGTCGTGGGCCAGCACCGCGATCTTGGCGCGGTCGCCGGGGTCGCGCGCGCAGGCCTTGATCTCGACCAGGCCCTGGCCCACTTCCGGCACTTCCAGCTTGAACAGCTCGATCATGAATTCCGGTGCGGCGCGGCTGATGAACAGCTGCGGGCCGCGCGGTTCGGAGCGCACGTCGAACAGATAGCCGCGCACGCGGTCGCCGGCGCGCAGCACATCGCGCGGGATGCCCTTGTCCTTGGGGATAAAGGCTTCCGCGTTGCCGCCCAGGTCCACGTAGATGTTGCCGCGCTCGGCGCGCTTGACCACACCGGTGACCAGTTCGCCCACCCGGTCCTTCCAGGCATCCACCACCTGCGCGCGCTCGGCTTCGCGCACGCGCTGCACGATGACCTGCTTGGCGGCCTGGGCGGCGATGCGGCCGAAATCCGGGTTTTCGATCTGCTCTTCGATCCAGTCGCCGACTTCGGCGCCGTCGCTCTCGTCGACCGCGTCCATCAGGCGGATCTGGCGGTCGGGCGATTCCATCACCACGTCGTCGGCCACCACTTCCCAGCGGCGGAAGGTTTCGTAGGTGCCGTCCTTGTGGTCGATGGTGACGCGCACCTGCACGTCCTGCTCCGGGTAACGCTTCTTGGCGGCGGACGCCAGCGCGGCTTCGATCGCATCGAAGATCACTTCGCGCGGCACGCCTTTTTCATTGGCCACCGCGTCCACCACCAGCAACAATTCCTTACTCATCTATCACTCCGCGCGCGGCTTTGCGGCCGCCGGTTGGTTGGGTTTTTTCTTGCCTGTCTTTTTCGGAGCCGGCTTGCCTGCTCCGGATTTCTTGGAAGCGGCCTGCTTGCCGCCTCCGGATTTCGGTTTTTCCGGCGCCAGACCCAGCGCCGCCCAGTCCGGCACCAGCCGCGCCTTGTCGATGTTGTCGAAGGCGACGATCAATTCGGCGCCGTCGACCGTGAACGCCACGCGGTCGCCGTCGATACGGGTAATTTCGCCCTGCAAGCGGCGGCGCCCTTCCTGCGGCAGCTTCAGCGCGACCTTGGCGACCTGGCCCTGGTAGCGCGCCAACTGGTCCAGCGTGAACAGCGGCCTGTCGATGCCGGGAGAGGATACCTCCAACGTGTAGTTGCCGGAAATCGGATCCTCCACGTCCAGTTGCGCCGAGACCTCGCGGCTGACCGCCTCGCAATCGTCGATGCCGACCATGCGTTCAGGCTGCTCGTTCTCCGGCACGTCGATGTAAAGCCGCAGCGTGGCGCCGCCCGGCGCCGGCAGATATTCGGCGCCCAGCAGCTCAAGCCCGAGGGCCTGTACCGTCGGGGCCAGCAGGTTAGCGATTTGGATTGCCTTGTCGCTCACATGGTGACCTTTGGCCAGGAGATTGGAACTGGGGGTGCGGAAACGACAAAGGGCCCGATGGGCCCCTTGTCCGATACGCTGGATTCCGGTGCGAAGATGGGAACATTCATCTTCGCGTGCCCGAGTTTCAGTTTCCCGGCGGTTCCCGATAGAGAAACCGCCGGGCCTGAAAACTTGGTAGCGGGGGCAGGATTTGAACCTGCGACCTTCGGGTTATGAGCCCGACGAGCTGCCAGACTGCTCCACCCCGCAGCAGAAGCGGAATTATGACGATTCAGGGAGTTTATTGCAAGCCTGAATCGCATCGAAAACAAAATACGCCAACAACGCTGCAACCGATGGACGCCAAAGCCAGCGGCAAGCGCAGGTATCAGCCTTCAGTCGCCGGACGGTACCGGCGGCGGCACTCAGACGGCGAATGCCTGCTGGCACCAGGCCATGATCGGGTTCCAGGCGATGCCCAGCGCCAGCAATGCGAGCGCGTTGACGCCGAACACGATCGGCACCACCCGGTCCTTGCGCGGCGGCGGTGCCGGACCGACCGGTTCATCGAAGTACATCACCTTGATCACGCGCAGGTAATAGAACGCGCCTATCACCGCGCAGACCACGCCCAGGATGGCCAGCCACAGGAAGCCGCCCTCGAGCACGGCGCCCAGCACCACCAGCTTGGCCCAGAATCCCAGGAACGGCGGCACGCCGGCCAGCGAGGCCATCACGCACAGGACCAGGCCGGCCTGCCAGGGGTTACGCGAGCTCAGGCCCTTGAAATCGTCGATCTTGTCGGCTTCGAAGCCCTGCCGCGACAGCACGATGATGGCGCCGAACGAGGCCGCCGACATGATCGCGTAGCTGATCGCGTAGAACATCGCCGCCGAATAACCCTGGGTGCCGCCGCCGACGAAACCCAGCAGCAGGAAGCCGACATGCGACACGGTCGAATAGGCCAGCATGCGCTTCAGATTGCTCTGCGCAATGGCAATCACGTTGCCGATGATCAGCGACGCCGCCGCCAGCCCGGCCAGCAGCCACTGCCATTGCTCGGCGGTAGCGCCGACGCCGGTTTCCAGCAGCCGGTAGGCCATGCCGAATGCGGCCAGCTTGGGACCGGTGCTGATGAACAGCGTCACCGGGGTCGGCGCGCCGTGGTAGACGTCCGGCAACCACATATGGAACGGCGCGGCGCCCAGCTTGAAGGCGACGCCGGCGACCATGAACACCACCCCGGTCAGCAACAGGCTGCGGTCGGCAAGCCCGGCGATGGCGGCATTGATGCCGCCCAGGTCCAGCGTGCCGGTGGCGCCGTAGATCAGCGACATGCCGTACAGCAGCAGACCCGAGGCCAGCGAACCCAGCACGATGTACTTCATTGCCGCTTCCGAGGACAGGCCATCGTCGCGGTTCAGCGCGACCAGCGCGTACGAGCACAGCGCCAGCAGTTCCAGGCCCAGGTAGACCATCACCAGGTTGCCGGCCGAAACCAGCATCATCATGCCGGCAGTGGCCAGCAACACCAGTACCGGTACCTCGCCTGGATACAGATCGCGTTCGCGCAGGTAGGGCCAGCCGTAGATCAGCGACAGGCCGCTGACCAGCAGGATCGCCAGCTTGACGACATTGGCCATCACGTCGCGGACGAACATGCCGTTGAATACCGTGCCCTGCCCGCCCACGCCGGCATAGACCATGTACAGCACCGCCGCCAGCAACAGCAGCGACAGGCCATGGGTGATGATGCGCTGGCGCTTGTCCAGGAACAGGTCCAGCATCAGCAGCGCGAACGCCCCGGCGATCAGGGTCACTTCCGGCAGCAGCGGCCACAGGTCGGCGGCGGTGGGTAGCATCGGCGTCGTCATCGTTCTTCCTTACAGCTTGCTGTTGGCGAGCTGCATCGCCAGTTGCGCTATCGAGGGCTCCATCAGGTCGGTCAGCGGCTTGGGATACAGGCCGATGGCCAGCACGCCGGCCGCAAACACGCCCAGCACCAGCGCCTCGCGCGCATTGATGTCCTTCAGTTCGGCGACGTGGGCATTGGCCACTTCGCCGTACATGACCCGCTTGATCAGCCACAGCGTATAGGCCGCGCCGATGACCAGCGTGCTGGCGGCGGCCAGCGCAATCAGCGGATGCTTCTGGAAGCTGGCCACGATGACCATGAATTCGCCGACGAAGCCGCTGGTGCCCGGCAGGCCGGCGTTGGCCATGCCGAACAGCACGAAGAACACCGCGAACCACGGCATCACATTGGCCACGCCGCCGTAGTCCTTGATCATGCGGGTGTGCATGCGGTCGTACAGCACGCCGACGCAGGAGAACATGGCGCCGGAAACGAAGCCGTGCGAGATCATCTGCACCATCGCGCCCTGCAGGCCCAGCCGCGCGCCGTCCAGGTTGCCGTAGTCGCGCATCATGCCGAAGGCGATGAAGATGCCCAGCGTGACGAAGCCCATGTGCGAAACCGACGAATAGGCGATCAGCTTCTTCATGTCGTCCTGCACCAGCGCCACCAGGCCGACGTAGATCACGCCGATCAGCGACAGCACGATCAGCAGCGTGGCCCACTCGTAGCCGGCATCGGGCACGATCGGCAGGCTGAAGCGCAGGAAGCCGTAGCCGCCGATCTTCAGCATGATCGCCGCCAGGATCACCGAACCGGCGGTCGGCGCCTCGACGTGGGCATCCGGCAGCCAGGTGTGCACCGGGAACATCGGCACCTTGACCGCGAAGGCGATCAGGAAGGCGAAGAACAGCCAGGTCTGCTCCTTGGCGTTGAGCTGCAATGCGTACAGATCCGCCAGCTGGAAGCTGCCCCCCTTGTTGTACAGGTAGATCAGCCCGATCAGCATGAACACCGAGCCGAGGAAGGTGTACAGGAAGAACTTCAACGAGGCATAGATGCGGCGCGGACCGCCCCAGACGCCGATGATCAGGAACATCGGGATCAGCATGGCTTCGAAGAACACGTAGAACAGCATCGCGTCCATCGCGCAGAACACGCCGATCATCATGCCTTCCAGGAACAGGAACGCCGCCACGTACTGGCTGACCCGCTTCTCGACCGAGCCCCAGGCGCCCACCAGCGCCAGCACCGTGGTCAGCGTGGTCAGCACGATCAGCGCCACCGAAATGCCGTCGGCGCCCAGCGAATACCAGATCTTGAATGCCGGCACCCAGGCATGCTTCTCGGCGAACTGCATGCCCGGATCGGCGAAATCGAACCCGGTCAGCAACGGGATGCTGATGGCGAAGGTCGCCAATGACACGACCAGCGCCAGCCAGCGCGCTGCGCTGGCGCGGGCATTGCCCAGGGCAAGCACCAGCGCACCGCCGACAATCGGCAGCCAGATCAGAAGACTAAGCAAGGGCCAGTTCGACACGTGTGATATCCGTTAGTTCAGCGCCAGGGCGTTCATCGCCAGCGGTTTCATTGCCAGAACCGGATGAGCACGGCCAGCAGGGCAATCAGGCCGAGAATCATCGCGAAGGCGTAGTGGTAGAGGAAACCGGACTGGGTACGGCGCAGCAGGTTGGCGGCCAGATCGATCAGCCGCGCACTCCCGTTGACCGCAACCCCGTCGATCAGATGGGTATCGATAGCGCGCGAGACCTTGCCCAGCTTGACGCCGCCGGCGGCAAAACCGCCGATCCAAAGATGGTCTGCCCAGTACTTCTTGTCCAGGATGTTGGTCAGGAACGCGCCGATCGTGCTGCTGCGCAGCCTGGCCGGCCATTCGGTCTTCCACAGGTACAGCGCGGAGGCCAGCAGGAAGCCGGTCAGCGCCAGCCAGAACGGCGCGGCCTTGATGCCGTGCAGCGCGAATTCCCACGGACCATGGAAGGTCTGCTTCAGCTGCAGCACGGTGTCGCGGGCGGGGTTGGCGAAATCGATCGCGCCCAGGAAGAACGGCAACCGCTCGTGATGCCCGCTCCAGTCGGTGCCGAACAGCATCGGGCCGACCGTGAAATAGCCGATCAGGATCGACGGGATGGCCAGCAGGATCAGCGGCACCGTCACCACCCACGGCGATTCGTGCGGCTCATGTACGCCGTGATGGCCGTCATGCCCATGAGCGTCGTGGGCGTGATCGTCATGGCCATGAGCGCCATGGGTTTCGCGGAAACGTTCCTTGCCATGGAAGGTCAGGTACAGCAACCGGAAGCTGTAGAAACTGGTGACCAGCACGCCCAGCAACACCGCCCAGTAGCCGTAGTTGGCGATCCAGCTGCTCGGCCCGCTGATATCCGGCGCCATGGTGCCCATCTCGGCCATCTTGTGGGCGAACTCGCCGGCCTGCTCCTTGTGGTGCTTGGCCGCTTCGATGATGGTGTCCTTGGAGTAGAAGCCGGAGAAGAACGGCGTGCCGACCAGCGCCAGCGTGCCGATCAGGCTGGTGAAATAAGTAATCGGCATGTACTTGCGCAGACCGCCCATCTTGCGCATGTCCTGCTCATGGTGCATGCCGATGATCACCGAGCCGGCGGCCAGGAACAGCAGCGCCTTGAAGAACGCGTGGGTCATCAGGTGGAACACCGCCGCCGAATAGGCCGACACGCCCAGTGCGACGGTCATGTAGCCCAGCTGCGACAGCGTGGAATACGCCACCACGCGCTTGATGTCGTTCTGCACAATGCCGATAAGGCCGGTGAACAACGCAGTGGTTGCGCCGATGAACAGCACGAAATCCAGCGCGGTCTGCGACAGCTCGAACAGCGGCGACATCCGCGCCACCATGAAGATGCCCGCGGTGACCATGGTCGCGGCGTGGATCAGCGCCGAGATCGGGGTCGGGCCTTCCATCGAATCCGGCAGCCAGACGTGCAGCGGCACCTGCGCCGACTTGCCCATCGCACCGATGAACAGGCAGATGCAGATCGCGGTGGCCAGGAACCAGACCACCGGCTCATCCAGCACCTGCCAGCTCTGCCCGAACAGGTTGATGGCGCCGGACCAGACGGTGACGGCCTTGCCGGCCAGCATCGGCGCATTGGCGAATACGGTGGCGTAATCCAGCGTGCCGAACATGAACAGCACGCCGGCGATGCCCAGCAGGAAGCCGAAATCGCCGACCCGGTTGACCAGGAACGCCTTCATGTTGGCGAACACCGCGCTCGGGCGCTTGAACCAGAAACCGATCAGCAGGTAGGACACCAGGCCCACCGCTTCCCAGCCGAAGAACAGCTGCAGGAAGTTGTTGCTCATCACCAGCATCAGCATGCTGAAGGTGAACAGCGAGATGTAGCTGAAGAAGCGCTGGTAGCCGGGATCCTCGGCCATGTAGCCGATGGTGTAGATATGCACCAGCAGCGAGACGAAGGTGACCACCACCATCATCATCGCGGTCAGCTTGTCGATCATGAAGCCGATGTGGCCGCTGTAGTTGCCGATCTCGAAGAACGTGTAGACGTTCTGGTTGAACGGCGATGCGCCCTGCCCGACCAGCTGGTACAGCACCCAGCCCGACAACGCGCAGCTGATCGCCACGCTGAGGATGGTCGCCCAGTGCGCGCCCGCGCGCCCCACCTGGCGGCCGAACAGGCCGGCGATGATGCTGCCCAGCAACGGCGCCAGCACGATCGCCAGCAGTACGTTCTTTGAAATCGCCGGCAGTCCGCCGATATGTTCCAGACCAGTCATCAGTGCATCAGCCTTTGAGCGTATCGACTTCGGCGACGTTGATCGTGCGCCGGGTGCGGAACAGGGTGACCAGGATCGCCAGGCCGATGGCGGCCTCGGCCGCAGCCACGGTCAGGATGAAGAACACGAAGATCTGCCCGGCGGCATCGCCCAGTTCGCGCGAGAAGGCGATGAAGTTGATGTTGACCGACAGCAGCATCAGCTCTATCGACATCAGCAGCACGATGACGTTCTTGCGGTTCAAGAAAATGCCGGCCAGGCTGATGCAGAACAGCACCGCGCCCAGCGCCAGCAGGTGACCCAGCGTAATCATGGCTTGCCCTCCCCTTCGCTACCGGCATCGGCCGGAGGCGGATTGTCCCGCTGCGGCTTTTCGACCGCGACCTTGACCATGCGCAGGCGATCGCTGGCCTTGACCCGCGACTGCTCGGACGGATTCTGGCTCTTGATGCCTTCGCGCTTGCGCAGCGTCAGCATCACCGCCGCCACCACGGCGACGGTCAGGATGACCGCGGCGAATTCGAACGGCAGCAGGAATTCGGTGAACAGGCTGCGCGCCAGCCAGGCGGTATTGGAGACTTCCGCCGCCGCCGACGCTGCGTTGTCCGGGAATGGCGCGGCCATCTTCGCCTTGATGCCGATCAGCACCAGCATCTGCACCAGCATCACCACCGCCACCAGCAGGCCGGCCGGCAGAAAGCGCACCCAGCCCTCGCGGATCTTGACGATGTCGATGTCCAGCATCATCACCACGAACAGGAACAGCACCATCACCGCGCCCACGTAGACGAGAATCAGCGCCACGCCCAGGAACTCCGCGCCCACCAGCAACCAGGTGCAGGCCACCGAGAAGAACGTCAGGATCAGGCACAACACCGCATGCACCGGGTTGCGCACGCTGATCACCGCGCCGGCCGAGGCGACCGCGACGGCGGCAAAGGCGTAGAAACTGATCAATACCCAATCCATCACAGGACCTCAGCGGAAAGCGGCGTCGGCGGCGCGGCGCTCGGCGATTTCGGCTTCCAGCCGATCGCCAATCGCCAGCAGCTGCGGTTTGGTCACGATGTTCTGGCCACGCTTGTCGAAGTGGTACTCCAGCACATGCGTTTCCACGATCGAATCCACCGGGCAGCTTTCCTCGCAAAAGCCGCAGTAGATGCACTTGAACAGGTCGATGTCGTAGCGCGTGGTGCGGCGGGTGCCGTCCTCGCGCTTGGCCGAGTCGATGGTGATGGCCAGCGCCGGGCATACCGCCTCGCACAGCTTGCAGGCGATGCAGCGCTCCTCGCCGTTGGGGTAGCGGCGCAGCGCATGCAGGCCGCGGAAGCGCGGCGACTGCGGGAACTTCTCCATCGGGTACATCATTGTGTACTTCGGCTTGAAGGCGTACTTCAGCGTCAGCCACAGTCCGCCCAGCAGCTCGAGCAGCATCAGGCTCTTGAAGAAGTGGATGATCCTATTCATTTCAGCATGTCCTTAATCATGCGCCCTTCTCGAACACGCCAAAGAACACCATCACCGCGGTCACCGCTATCCAGGCAATGGCCAGCGGGATGAACACCTTCCAGCCCAGCCGCATGATCTGGTCGTAGCGGTAGCGCGGGAAGCTGGCGCGGAACCAGATGTAGGCGCTGGCGAAGAACAGCACCTTCAGCAGCAGCCACGGCCAGCCGCCAACCCAGATCCAGTCCACCCACGGCGAGATGTCGGCGCTGATCCAGCCCTGCAGCGGGCTCAGCCAGCCGCCGAGGAAGAACAGCGCCACCAGGAAGCTGATCAGGATCATGTTGGCGTATTCGGCCAGGAAGAACAGCGCGAACGCCGCGCCCGAATACTCCACCATGTGGCCGGCGACGATTTCCGACTCGCCTTCCACCACGTCGAACGGCGCGCGGTTGGTCTCGGCCACGCCGGACACCCAGTAGATGACGAACAGCGGGAACAGCGGCAGCCAGAACCACTCGAGGAAGCCGTTGTTGCCCGATTGCGCCATCACGATGTCGGTCAGGTTCATGCTGCCGGCGGCGATCAGCACGCCGACCAGCGCGAAACCCATCGCGATTTCGTAGCTGACCACCTGCGCGGCCGAGCGCATCGCGCCCAGGAACGCGTATTTGGAGTTGGAGGCCCAGCCGGCGATGATGATGCCGTACACGCCCAGCGAGGTCATCGCCAGCAGGTACAGCAGGCCGGCGTTGGCATTGGACAGCACCAGCCTGGCGTCGAACGGCACCACCGCCCAGGCGGCGAATGCCGGCGCCAGCGTGATCAGCGGCGCAATCACATACATCGCCTTCTGCGCGCTGCTGGGCTGGATGATTTCCTTGAACAGCAGCTTGAACACGTCGGCAAAGGCCTGGAAGATGCCCATGCCCACGTACATCGGCCCGTGGCGCACATGCATCCAGCCGATCAGCTTGCGTTCCCACACCACATAGAACGCCACCGCGATGATCACCGGCATGGCGATGGTGAGGATCTTCAGCACGATCCACAGGGCTACGCCGATATCGCCCAGCCCGAAGAACCATTCGCGCAACGGGCCAACCGCGTTGATCAACAACTCATTCATGCGCTCACCACCGTGACACGTCCGGCTCCCAGCGGCGAAGTCGCGCCGTGGCCGCTTTCAATCCAGGCCGTACCCGCCGCGACGCGTGCGTCGACCGCCAGCGGCAACGCTGCCGTGCCGTCGGCGCTGCCGATTTTGGCAACCTTGCCTTCGGCCAGGCCCAGCGCCTGCGCATCGGCCGGATTCAGCACGATGCGCGCCGGCACGTTGAGCGGGTGCGCCTGCAGCGCGGCTGCGCGACGGACCACGCTGTCGGTGCGGTAGATGCCCGCGCTGACCGCAAGTTCAAGCCCATCGGCATGGCCTGCCGTCGGAGCCGGGCTGGCGGCACCGCGGTTGATACCCGTCGGCTGCCGGTTGGCGGCGAGCGCACGCGCGCCGGCCAGGTCGGTGAAATCGAAGGCCGGCAGCTGCAGTTCGCCGCCCAGGGCGCGCAGCACCCGCCAGCCTTCACGGGCTTCGCCGGGAAGCTTGCCGCCCGGCTGCGTGCGCTGCTCGACACCATCCAGATTGGTCAGCGTGGCCTCCAGTTCCGGCAGCGCGCCAATCGGCAGGATCACGTCGGCGACATCGCGGGTCGACTGGCAGGCGAAATGGCTGAATGCGACGACCTTGGCCGCGTTCAACGCCTTCTGCACGGCGGCGCTGTCGGCAAAGTCCAGCCCCGGTTCGATGCCATAGAGCACATAGGCGCTGCGCGGCTCGGCAAACATGCCGACCACGTCGCGCTTGCCGGGCAGCACGCCGGTGCGGGCAAGACCGAGCGCGTTGGCGCCCTGCGGAATGCGGCACAGCGAGGCACCGGTGGCGGCAGCGAAATCGGCGGCCGCCGCACGGATCTTGGCGGCGGCAGGATGGTTTTCGGCCAGCCCGCCAACGATGACCGCCGCGCGGGTCGCATTACTGGCGGCCTCGCGCAGCGCGGCATCGCCCAACGCGCCGGCCAGCTGCGACGGCGCCACGATGGTCTTGCCGGCGATATCGAAAGCGAAATCGAAATCGACCGGGTTGACCGCATGCACGCGCGCGCCGCGGCGGGTGGCCTTGCGGATGCGCTGATGCAGCAGCGGCAACTCGTGGCGGATGTTGGTGCCGACCAGCACGATGACATCGGCCTGTTCGATTTCCGCCAGCGGCAGCGCGAACGGCTGCGCCACCGCGCCATCGGAGAAGTCGCGGTTGAAGATGCGATGGTCCAGGTTCTGCGAACCCAACCCGTCGGCCAGCGCTGCCAGCAGGCCGCCCTCCTCGTTGGAGGTGGCCGGATGCGCCAGTACGCCCAGTTCGTCGCCCGGGTGCGCACGCAGGATATCGGCGGCGGCGGCCAGGCCTTCGGCCCAGCTCACTTGCTGCCATCGACCGTCGATCTTGCGCAGCGGCCGGACCGCGCGGTCCTCGGCATGCAGCCCCTGGTGCGAATAACGATCGCGATCGGACAGCCAGCATTCGTTGACCGCCTCGTTGTCGCGCGGGACGGTACGCAGCACTTCGCCGCGGCGCACATGCAGGAACAGATTGGAACCCATGGCATCGTGGTAGCCGACGGATTCGCGCGCGATCAGCTCCCACGGACGCGCGCGGAACTGGAACACCTTGTTGGTCAGCGCGCCGACCGGACAGACATCGATCACGTTGCCCGACAGCTCGGTGGTCAGCGGCTTGCCGTCATAGGTGCCGATCTGCAGGTTCTCGCCGCGGTACATGCCGCCCAGCTCGTAGGTACCGGCGATGTCGGCGGTGAAACGGATGCAACGCGTGCACTGGATGCAACGGGTCATCTCGGTGGCCACCAGCGGACCGATGTCCTCGTCCGGCACCACTCGCTTGCGTTCCTGGAAGCGGCTGACCGACCGGCCATAGCCCAGCGACAGATCCTGCAGTTCGCATTCGCCGCCCTGATCGCAGATCGGGCAGTCCAGCGGATGGTTGATCAGCAGGAACTCCATCACGTTGCGCTGCGACTTCAACGCCTTCTCGCTGCGCGTGGCGATCTTCATGCCATCCATGACCGGCGTGGCGCAGGCCGGCGCCGGCTTGGGCATCTTTTCCACGTCGACCAGGCACATGCGGCAGTTGGCGGCGATGGCCAGCTTGTCGTGGTAGCAGAAGCGCGGGATAGGGATACCGGCCTTGTCGGCGGCCTGGATGATCATCGAGCCTTTCGGCACGACCAGCGACTGGCCATCGATTTCGATGGTCAGGTGATCCGGCGGGACGTTGGGGTTTACGGGCTGGGCGCTCATGCGATGGCTCCCGGGACCGGGGACCGGGGACCGGGGACCGGCTGAACACCCCCGTTGATCCCTGACGCGACCGCCAAACGTCCCGATGTTTCAGATTCTTTTGTCACTGTCTTGGGCAGGAAACCAAAAGCTCTTCCCGGTCCCTGGTCCCTGGTCCCCGGTCCCGATCGATGGAGAGTACTCATGCCGCCACTCCCAGCTTCTCATCGACAATGGATCGCCCATTGACGATGTAATACTCGAACTCGTGCCAGAAGTGGCGCAGCATGCCCTGCACCGGCCAGGCGGCGGCTTCGCCGAAGGCGCAGATGGTGTGGCCCTCGATCTGGCCGGCGGCGGCTTTGAGCGTCTGCAGGTCTTCCAGCGTCGCCTTGCCTTCCACCACGCGGGTGATCATGCGGTACATCCAGCCGGTGCCTTCGCGGCACGGCGTGCACTGGCCGCAGCTCTCCTTGAAGTAGAAGCGCGCGATGCGCTGGCAGGCGCGCACCATGCAGGTGGTTTCGTCCATCACGATGACCGCGCCCGAACCCAGGCCGGAACCGGCCTTCTGGATGCTGTCGTAGTCCATGGTCAGGCCCATCATGGTTTCGCCCGGCAGTACCGGCATCGACGAACCGCCCGGAATCACCGCCTTGATCTTGTGGCCGTTGCGGATGCCCCCGGCCATTTCCAGCAGTTCGGCGAACGGCGTGCCCAGGCGGATTTCATAGTTGCCGGGCTTGGCGACGTGGCCGGACACCGAGAAGATCTTCGGGCCGCCGTTGTTGGGCTTGCCCAGGTTGAGGAACCACTCGGCGCCGTTGCGGATGATCGCCGGCACCGAGGCATAGGTCTCGGTGTTGTTGATGGTGGTGGGCTTGCCGTACAGGCCGAAGTTGGCCGGGAACGGCGGCTTGAAGCGCGGCTGGCCCTTCTTGCCTTCCAGCGATTCCATCAGCGCGGTTTCTTCGCCGCAGATGTAGGCGCCCGCGCCCAGCGCGTTGTAGATGTCGATGTCGATGCCCGAACCGAGCACGTTCTTGCCCAGCCAGCCATGCTTGTAGGCTTCGGCGGTGGCCTCTTCCAGGTGTTCGAACGGTTCGTGGTGGAACTCGCCGCGCAGGTAGTTGTAGGCCACGCTGGAACCGGTGGCATAGCAGGCGATGGCCATGCCCTCGATCACCGCATGCGGGTTGAAGCGCAGGATGTCGCGGTCCTTGGCCGTACCCGGCTCGGATTCGTCCGAATTGCAGAGGATGTACTTCTGCATGTCGCCCTTGGGCATGAAGCTCCACTTCAGGCCGGTGGGAAAGCCTGCGCCGCCGCGGCCGCGCAGGCCGGACTGCTTGACCATCTCGACCACATCAGCCGGCGGCATCTTCTCTTCGATGATCCGGCGCAGCGCGCTGTAGCCGCCGGTCTTCAGGTAGTTCTCGTACGACCACGGCTTGTCGAAATGCAGCGTGGTGTAGACGACCTGGTGCTCCTTGGGAGCCGGGCCGACCGGGCCGTAGCCTTCGGACGGATGGGAATGATGTGCCATGTGCTTACTCCAGCCCGTCCAGCAGCTCGTCCACCTTCGCAGGCGTGAGCTTCTCGTGGTAGTGGCCGTTGATGACGACCACCGGCGCGCCGCAGCAGGCCGCCACGCATTCTTCTTCGCGCTTCAGGTAGACGCGGCCGTCGGCGGTGGACTGGCCCAGCTTGCAGCCGAGCTTCTTCTCGGCGTGGGCGACCAGATCCTCGGCGCCGTTGAGCCAGCAGCTGATGTTGGTGCAGAAGGCCACATTGTTGCGGCCGACCTTCTCGGTCTCGAACATCGAATAGAAGCTGGCGACCTCGTACGCCCATACCGGCGGCAGGTCCAGGTACTTGGCCACGGCGGCGATCAGCTCATCGCTGAGCCAGCCGTTGTTCTGTTCCTGCGCGGCATGCAGGCCCTGCAGCACCGCCGAACGCTTGCGGTCCGGCGGGAACTTGCCCAGCCAGTGGTCGATATGCGCGCGCGTCTTGTCGCTCAACGCCACCAGCGGATCGACGTGCTGCGCTTTTTCGAAGTTTCCTGTGGCTTTCATGCGTGGAACTCCGGGACTCGGGACTGGGGACTGGGGACTCGCAGGAGCCCGCGTCCGCCAGCGTCCGAACCATGAGAAAGAACAACCGCGTTTACAGAAAAGGACACCGCAGACCAGCCTTCGCCGAGTCCCGAGTCCCGAGTCCCGAGTCCTGGCGCGCTCACCGATCCACCTCGCCAAATACCAAGTCGTAAGTACCGATCATCGCAACCACGTCGGCAAGCATATGGCCCTGCACGATGGCGTCCATCGAGGACAGGTGCGCGAACCCGGGCGCGCGCAGATGCACGCGGAACGGCTTGTTGGCGCCGTCGGACACCAGATAGCAGCCGAATTCGCCCTTGGGCGCCTCGACTGCGGCGTAGGTTTCGCCGGCCGGCACGCAATAGCCTTCGCTGAACAGCTTGAAGTGATGGATCAGCGCTTCCATGTCGTCCTTCATCTCCTCGCGGGACGGCGGAGCGACCTTGTAGTTCTGCACCATCACCGGGCCAGGATTGGCCTTCAGCCACCGCACGCACTGCTGGATGATGCGGTTGGACTGGCGCATCTCGGCCACGCGGACCAGGTAGCGGTCGTAGCAATCGCCATTGGTGCCGACCGGGATGTCGAATTCGACCGTGTCGTACTTGGCGTAGGGCTGCTTCTTGCGCAGATCCCAGGCGATGCCCGAACCGCGCAGCATCGCGCCGGTCATGCCCCAGGCGCGCGCCTGCTCAGGCGTCACCACGCCGATGCCGACGGTGCGCTGCTTCCAGATGCGGTTGTCGGTCAGCAGCGTCTCGTATTCGTCGACGCGCTTGGGGAATTCGTTGGTGAAGTCTTCCAGAAAATCCAGCAGCGAGCCTTCGCGCGCGGCATTGAACAGTTTCAGCGCCTTGCCCTTGCGCCAGGGCGATTCCTTGTACTTGGGCATGCGATCCGGCAGGTCGCGGTAAACCCCGCCCGGACGGTAGTAGGTGGCGTGCATGCGCGCGCCGCTGACCGCCTCGTAGCAGTCCATCAATTCTTCGCGTTCGCGGAAGGCGTACAGCATCACCGCCATCGCGCCCAGGTCCAGCGCGTTGGAGCCGATCCACATCAGGTGGTTCAGGATGCGGGTGATCTCGTCGAACATCGTGCGGATGTACTGCGCGCGCTCGGGCGCTTCGATCCCCATCAGGGTTTCGATGGCGCGCACGTAGGCATGCTCGTTGCACATCATCGACACGTAGTCCAGCCGGTCCATGTAGCCGATCGACTGGTTGAACGGCTTGGATTCGGCGAGTTTCTCGGTGCCGCGGTGCAGCAGGCCGACATGCGGGTCGGCACGGACCACGGTTTCGCCGTCCATTTCCAGGATCAGGCGCAGCACGCCGTGCGCGGCCGGATGCTGCGGGCCGAAGTTCAGCGTGTAGTTGCGGATTTCCGGGCGGACTGCGGCGGGATTGGAAGCTTGCGTGCTCATGACTTGTTGCCCTCGCGCGCGGCCTGCTCGCCGGCGGCGGTCTGGTAGCGCGCATCGTCGCGGATCACGCGCGGCACGCCGACCCGCGGTTCGACCGAGGTCACCGGCTCGTAGATCACGCGCTTCTTCTCGTCGTCGTAGCGCACTTCGACGTTGCCGATCAGCGGGAAATCCTTGCGGAACGGATGGCCCACGAATCCATAGTCGGTCAGGATGCGGCGCAGGTCCGGATGCCCTTCGAAGATGATGCCGAAAAGGTCGTAGGTTTCACGCTCGAACCAGTTGGCGCCGGCCCAGATATCGGTGACCGAGGCCACGACCGGCAGGTCGTCGTTGGGCGCGTAGCAACGCACGCGCAGGCGGCGATTGTGCTGGAAGGAAAGCAGGTGCAGCACGACCGCGAAACGGCGCTCCGGGCCGGCTTCGCCCTGCGGGCGCTGTTCCCAGTTGAACCGTCCGGGACCGAACCCCTCCACGCCGCGGCTGAAACCCTCCGAGGAAACGTCGGAGGTGTCCCATTCGTCGCTGCCGTAGCCCAGGTAGTCCACGCCGCAAACGTCGATGGCCTGTTCGAAACCGAATTCGTCGCGCAACGCCAGGCACACCGCGTGCCAGGACGGCGACGGCACTTCCAGCGTGATCTCGCCACGCGGCTCGGCAACGGTGACCAGCGCGTCCGCGAATCGCGCGCGCAACCGGTCGGTGAGATTTAAAGCTTGCTCGGCCATGGGGCGTGGCGTGCTCTGGGTAAGGGGACGGATTTCGGGGAAGCCGGGGAAGAGTCAGCGCGCGATGGTCTGCGTGCGCCAGATCTTCTTCTGCAACTGCAGGATGCCGTAGACCAGCGCCTCGGCCGTCGGCGGGCAACCGGGCACGTACACGTCCACCGGCACGATGCGGTCGCAGCCGCGCACCACGGAGTACGAGTAGTGGTAGTAGCCGCCGCCGTTGGCGCAGCTGCCCATCGAGATCACCCACTTCGGGTCGGGCATCTGGTCATAGACCTTGCGCAGCGCCGGGGCCATCTTGTTGACCAGGGTGCCGGCCACGATCATCACGTCGGACTGGCGCGGCGACGGGCGGAACACCACGCCATAGCGGTCCAGGTCCAGCCGCGAGGTGCCGGCGTGCATCATTTCCACCGCGCAGCAGGCCAGGCCGAAGGTCATCGGCCACATCGAGCCGGTGCGCGCCCAGTTCATCAGCGCATCGACGCTGGTGGTCACGTAGCCTTTTTCCAGCAGCGGATTGTCGCCTTCCGGGCGCAGGATGTCGTCCACCCGCCCTTCCGGGATCGGGTTGGTCATCAGGCGGTCGATGGTTTGGATCACTCCCATTCGAGCGCTCCCTTCTTCCAGACGTAAATGAAACCGAGGAACAGCATGCCGACGAACAGGCCCATCGTGACCAGTGCGCGCGCGCCGAGTTCCTGGAAGACCAGGGTCCACGGGACGATGAAGATGATTTCCAGGTCGAACACGATGAACTGGATGGCGATCAGGTAGTAGCGCACGTCGAACTTCATGCGCGCGTCTTCGAACGGTTCGAAGCCGCATTCGTAAGGCGAGAGTTTCTGCGCGTCAGGGCGGCGCGGGCCGAGGAATCGACCGACCACCATCAGCGCAATGCCGATGCCGGTAGCGACGATCAAGAACAACAGGGTCGGCAGATAATTGGCCAGCACTCGCGATTCTCTTCTCTTGTCCTAACCCGCCCGCCGCAAAGTTTACACGCTGTCGCGCATCCACCTTGCAAAAGGCTCGCATTTCGCCATGGAAGCCGCGATGCCGGCGGCCTTGCGCGGGTGCGCTGGAAACCATCCCGTGCCTGCAGCGGCAGGCCAACCGACGGCTTCCCTCTGAATCCGAAGCCCGGCGTTGGCGGCAGCGGAAACGTTCCGTTGCCGCCCTTCCGCAACACGTACCGGGCCGGCAACGAATCGGCGGAATTGTAACGGTTAGTGAACTGACTAGTAAACGTTCCACGCGCCCGCAACGCGCCGCGCCACCCCACAACCTCGGCGCCAGAACGCTGCCGACAGGAACGGCAAAGCCCGCACTGCGGCGGGCTTTGCTGTCTGGCTCTGCGGGCTCGGC
The DNA here is from genome assembly GCF_900215535.1 of Pseudoxanthomonas wuyuanensis. Lineage (GTDB taxonomy): Bacteria > Pseudomonadota > Gammaproteobacteria > Xanthomonadales > Xanthomonadaceae > Pseudoxanthomonas_A > Pseudoxanthomonas_A wuyuanensis. Next base: position 159,572 of record NZ_OCND01000006.1, read on the forward strand.
CTGGTCGCTGCGAACGGCGACTGCGAAACCCGCGCTGGATTGGTGCCCAAGAGGGGACTCGAACCCCTACGACTTTCGCCGCTACCACCTCAAGGTAGTGCGTCTACCAATTCCGCCACCTGGGCATTGTCAGTTCCGCAGCCGGCCTGGCCGCTGCGGGGAGCTATTGTAGCCGGCTCAGCCGCCCTGCGGCGGCGCAGCCGGCTGTTCGGCCGGGGTTGCAGACGGCGGCTGCGCCGTGTCCAGCTCCACCGGCGGAGTCGCGGCGGGCGCGGCCGGAACCGTCGAGGTATCGCCAGCCGGCGCCTGGACCGGGGCGCTGGGAACCGTGCTCGACGGCAGTTCGCCGGCAGCCGGGGCCGGCGCGGCCGGCAACTGCGACATCACGCCCAGGTTCTGCTGCTGCGCCGGGCGCGCGTTATGGGTCGCCTGCCAGGCCATGAACAGGCTGATGCCGAAAAACACGACCGCCAGCCACTTGGTGCTCTTGGACAGGAAGTTGGATGCGCCGCGCGAACCGAACACGGTGCCGGACGCACCGGCGCCAAAGCCGGAACCGGCGGCGGCACCCGAGCCGCGCTGCATCAGCACCATCGCAATGATCGCGATGGCGACCAGTACGTAGACCACGTTGAGGATCAACATCATTTCGAATTCGTCTCAATCGGTTGCGGAACCTGCCGCCATGGCCGGTTCCGGTGAAGCTTCAGCTTCGTTTCGCCGCCGCTTGCGCGATGGCGAGGAAATCACGGGCAACCAGCGACGCGCCGCCCACCAGCCCTCCATCGACATCCGGCTGCGCGAACAGTTCCGTGGCGTTGTCGGGCTTCACGCTGCCGCCGTACAGGATGGGCAACGAATCGGCAATTCTAGCATCGTGTGCGGCGACTTCGCCACGGATGAACGCGTGCACGGCCTGGGCCTGCTCCGGGCTGGCGGTGCGGCCGGTGCCGATGGCCCAGACCGGCTCGTAGGCGATGACGGCGTTCTCGAAGGCTTGCGGGCCGGCCGCTTCGAACACCGCCTGCAGTTGCCGTTCGATGCGGGCTTCGGTCTGGCCGGCCTCGCGCTGCTCCAGCGTCTCACCCACGCAGAGAATCGGCACCAGTCCGGCGTTGCGGGCGACGGCGAACTTGCAGGCCACCGTCTGGCTGCTTTCGTTGTGGTACTGGCGGCGTTCGGAATGCCCGACCAGCCCGTAGCGCGCGCCGACATCCAGCAGCATCGACGCCGACACCTCGCCGGTATAGGCGCCCTTTTCGTTGCAGCTGACGTCCTGGGAACCGAAGCCGATGCCGCGCGGCGCGTAGTCCTCGATCAGCTCGCCCAGGTACGGCAACGGCGGCAGGATCAGCACGTCCACGTTGTCCAGCGGCAAGCCGGCGGCGATTTCGTCCATCAGCGCGTAGGCGAACCGGCGGTCTCCATGCAGCTTCCAGTTCCCGGCAACGATTTTTCGGCGCATAAGACCAATTCCTGTCCAGTTGGGCGCGCAAGGATACCCTCCCGGCCAGCGGGTGACGAGCCGTGGCGGCAAATGCCAGCGGCTGCATCGCGGATGAGCGCGCTCAATCGGCTTCCAGTTTCTTCATCAGCGGCACGATCAGGTCCATCGGCAGCGGGAACACGATAGTCGAATTCTTCTCGCCGGCCACCTCGATCAGCGTCTGCAGGTAGCGCAGTTGCATCGCCTGCGGCTGCCTGGCCAGGATCTCCGCCGCCTCGCCCAGCTTTTCGGCCGCCTGCATCTCGCCCTGGGCATGGATGACCTTGGCGCGCCGCGAGCGTTCGGCCTCGGCCTGCTGGGCGATGGCGCGAATCATGCTTTCGTCCAGGTCGACGTGCTTGATCTCGACATTGGTGACCTTGACGCCCCACGGATCGGTCTGTTCGTCCAGGATCAGCTGGATGTCCTGGTTCAGCTTGTCGCGTTCGGTCAGCATTTCGTCCAGTTCATGCTGGCCCAGCACCGAGCGCAGCGTGGTCTGCGCGACCTGGCTGATGGCCTCGTAGTAATGCTCGACCTGCAGCACCGCCTTGGCCGGCTCGACCACGCGGAAATAGACCACGGCATTGACCTTGACCGAGACGTTGTCGCGCGAGATCACGTCCTGCGACGGTACGTCCATCACCACCGTGCGCAGATCCACGCGAATCATGCTCTGCACGCCGGGAATGACGATGATAAGGCCCGGTCCCTTGGTGCCGGTGTAGCGGCCCAGCGTCAGGATCACGCCACGCTGGTACTCCTTGAGGATCTTGATGGTTGCCGCGATCAACGCCAGCAGCAGGATCACGACGGCGCCGGTGAATCCGAACATGGCAGTCTCCTTTGCGCCGTTCCTGGCGCGGATCCGCGTTTCCGTCCGCGGGTCGGTTCGATGCGCATCCTTCGCATGGCCCCGCGCATCCCTGCGCGGAGATCGCACGTCAGTCGTGCGCCTTTTTCACCCGCAGGGTCAAGCCGTCGACGGCAGCCACCCGCACGCGATCGCCCGGCTGTAGCGGCTGGTCGGCCTGGATGCGCCAGCGCTCGCCTTTCAGGCGCGCCCATCCCCTGCCGTCGCCGAATTCGCTGACGACCAGTTCGGATTGCAGCAGCGCCTGCTCGCCGGTGACCACCGCGACCCGGCGCGAACGCGCCAGCAGGTAGACGGTGGCGGCCATCGCCAGCACCGCCACCGTGGCGATGCCGGCCACGATGCCCATGTTGGTCCGGTAGCCCGGCACGTCGATGTCGAGCAGCAGGATGGAACCGAACACGAACGCAGCGATGCCGCCGAAGCCCAGTACGCCAAAGCTGGGCAGCAGCGATTCGGCCACAATCAGCACGATGCCCAGCAGGATCAGCGCGAAGCCGACGTAGTTGACCGGCAGCAGCTGGAAGGCGAACAGGCCCAGCAGCAGGCAGATCGCGCCCATCACGCCAGGCAATATGGCGCCGGGGTTGTAGCCTTCCAGCAGCAACCCGTAGATGCCGGCCAGCAGCAGGAAATACGCCACCGCCGGGTTGGTCAGCACCGCCAGAAAACGCATCCGCCAGTCCGGCGCATAGTCGCGCATCCCGATTCCGGCCGTGGCCAGGGTTTGTTCGCCGCCAGCCATCAGTACCTTGCGGCCATCGACGTCCTTCAGCAGCGCCTGGCTGTCGGGACTGATCAGATCGATGACGCCCAGTTCCAGCGCCTCGCGCGAGGAAGCGCTGACGCCTTCGCGTACCGCCCGCTCGGCCCAGTCGGCATTGCGGCCGCGCCGCTCGGCCAGGCCGCGGATGTACGCCACCGCATCGCCAAGCAGTTTGTTCTGCATCGCATCGCCCGATCGCGCGGCATCCTTCTGGTCGGACGGATCGGCCCGGGGCCCGGGGCCATCGTCCTTGTCCGCCGCCGGTCCGTCGCCGCGGTCGCCGCCCGGGAACGGCCGCCCGCCGATGGGCACCGGCGTGGCCGAGCCCAGATGCGTGGCCGGCGCCATTGCCGCCACATGACAGGCGTAGAGGATGTAGGTACCGGCGCTGGCGGCGCGCGCGCCGCCCGGGGCCACGTAGCCGATCACCGGAATCGGCGAATTGAGGATGGTCCGCACGATGTCGCGGGTGGCGCCGTCCAGGCCGCCCGGCGTATCGATGCGCAGCACGATGACCGATGCGCCGTCGCTGACCGCCTGGCGGCTGGCCTTCTCGAAATATCCGGTCGTGGCCGGGCCGATCGCGCCGTCGATCTCGATCAGGGCGGCATGGCCGACCGCAGTCGGCCTTTCCTGGGCGCTTGCCAGCGCCAGAAACGTCACGCAAAGCAGCAGGGGCCACCAGCGTTTCGACATGGCGCGATTATAGCGCCGAGGCATGTTGGCATCAGGTTACGCCAGCCCGGGCCCGGAACCGCCGTCCGCTACTTGAGCTTGATCTCGCGCAGGCGCTCTTCCAGGTAGCCCTGGGCGGTGATCGGCTGCGGGTAGCGGCTGGGATTGCCGGCGCTGACGCAGTAAGGCAGCACATCGATCAGGAAGTCCGGATTGGGGTGCAGGAAGAACGGCACCGAATAGCGCGGCTTGCGCGCTTCTTCGCCCGGCGGGTTGGTCACCCGGTGGGTGGTGGAGGGATAGACGTGGTTGGTCAGCCGCTGCAGCATGTCGCCGATGTTGACCACGATGGTGTCGGCGTCGGACGTGAACGGCACCCATTCGCCCTTCTTCGACAGCACTTCCAGCCCGGCCGCGCTGGCGCCGACCAGCAGCGTGATGAGGTTGATGTCCTCGTGCGCACCGGCGCGCACATTGGGGACGTCGTCCGTCGTGATTGGCGGGTAATGGATCGGGCGCAGGATCGAATTGCCCGAATCGGTCTTGTCGGCGAACCAGTTTTCCGGCAGCCCGATATGCAGGGCCAGCGCCGACAGCATCCGCGAGCCCAGCTTGTCCAGCGCCTGGTACAGGCCGTAGCCGTGTTCGCGGAACCCCGGGACTTCATCCGGCCACAGGTTCGGCGGCATCACGTCGCGGTATTTCGAATCGTCGGGAATCTCGCGGCCGATATGCCAGAACTCCTTCAGGTCGAAATGCTTGGAATCCTTGGCCGTTTCCACCCCGAACGGGGTGTAGCCGCGCGCGCCGCCGCTGCCGGGCACGTGGTACTTGAGCTTGGTCTGCTCGGGCAGCGCGAAGAAATTCTGGAAGACGCCGTAGGCCGCGTCGATCTGCGACTGCGCGATGCCGTGGTTGCGGATGCCGGCAAAGCCCCATTCGCGGTAGGCCGCGCCCAGCTCGGCCACGAAGGCGTCGCGGTCGCTGTCGAAACGGGTGATGTCCAGCGTGGGAATACGGGAACTCATTCAGGTCAACTCCACTAGATGGTGCGCGGGCGCCATTCGGGCATGCCCGCCGTTTCCATGCCTTGATCTGCCTCAATGCGCCGCGGCAGCGCGGACCGCGTCGGCCAGCTTGTCCAGCGTCGCCTGCATCAGCGCATCGTCGTCGGCTTCCACCGTGACCCGCACCACCGGCTCGGTGCCGGAGGGGCGCAGGAAGGCGCGGCCGCGGCCGGAAACGGCGGTCTGCGCTTCGGCCAGCGCGGCCTGCACGCCGGCGGCCTCGGTGGGCCTGGCGCCATTGGCCAGGCGCACGTTGACGGTCTTCTGCGGCACCCGCACCAGGCCCGCCAACGCCTCGCGCAGCGATACGCCGGTGCGCTTGAGCACCTCCAGCACCTGCAGCGCGCTGACGATGCCATCGCCGGTGCTGGCGCGGTCCAGGCACAGCAAGTGGCCGGAGGCCTCGCCGCCCAGAATGCCCTTGCCTTCGACCAGCGCCTGGTGCACGTAGCGGTCGCCCACCTTGGCGCGCACGAAGGCGATCCCGGCGTCGGCGAAGGCGCGCTCCAGCCCGTAGTTGGTCATCAGCGTGCCGACCACCGGGCCGCGCAGGCGCCCGCTCTTCTGCCAGTCGCGGGCCAGGATGTAGATCAGGCCATCGCCGTCGACGATGTCGCCGCCGGCATCGACGAACAGCACCCGGTCGCCGTCGCCGTCGAAGGCGATGCCGAGCTCGGCGCCGCTTTCGCGCACGCGCGCGGCCAGCGCTTCGGGGTGGGTGGAGCCCACGCCGTCATTGATGTTGAGTCCGTTGGGTTCGGTACCGATGGCCTCGACCCGGGCGCCCAGTTCGCGCAGCACCATCGGCCCGACCTGGTAGGTCGCGCCATTGGCGCAGTCCACGACGATGCGCATGCCGTCCAGATCGAACTGCCGCGACACCGAATTCTTGCAGGCTTCGACATAACGGCCGATCGCATCGCGGGTGCGCACGGCCTTGCCCAGTTGCTCCGAAGCCACGGTACGGAACGGATGCTCCAGCGCGGCCTCGATCGCCAGTTCGGTGCCATCGTCCAGCTTTTCGCCTTCGGCCGAGAAGAACTTGATGCCGTTGTCGTGGTGCGGGTTGTGCGAAGCGGAGATCACAATGCCGCCGTCGGCGCGCAGCGAACGGGTCATGTGCGACACCGCCGGGGTCGGCATCGGCCCCATCAGCTCCACGTCCACGCCGGCGGCGACCAGCCCGGCTTCCAGCGCAGCCTCGAACATGTAGTTGGAGATGCGCGTGTCCTTGCCGATGATCACCATCGGCTTGCGCCAGTCGCCCTCGCTCTTGACCGACGCGCGCAGCGCATGGCCGTAGGCATTGCCCAGGCGCAGCATGAAATCGGCCGAAATCGGGCCCTCGCCGACCCGGCCGCGAATGCCGTCGGTGCCGAAGTATTTGCGCGTGCTCATGGTGTCGGGACCGGGGACCGGGGACCGGGGACCGGGCAGGTGCGCATGTCCGCGAGTGCCAGCATGCGGACGCGGCGCCCGACGCTTTTCCCGGGTCCCGACTTCACCTTCACCATCACCATCGTCATGCCACCACCTCCACGCTCTCCTGCGGCTTGGGCTGTTTCATCATCAACGCCAACAGATCCGCCAGCCGGTCACGCAGTTCGCGGCGGTCGCAGATCTGATCGATGGCGCCATGCTCAAGCAGGAACTCCGAACGCTGGAAGCCTTCCGGCAGCGTTTCGCGCACGGTCTGCTCGATCACGCGCGGGCCGGCGAAACCGATCAGCGCTTCGGGCTCGGCGATGTTCAGATCGCCCAGCATCGCGAACGAGGCCGACACGCCGCCGGTGGTCGGATGGGTCATCACCGAGATGTACGGCAGCCCGGCCTCGCGCAGCTTGCCCAGCGCGGCCGAGGTCTTGGCCATCTGCATCAGCGAGAACAGGCTTTCCTGCATGCGCGCGCCGCCGCTGGCGGAAAAGCACACGAACGGCGAGCCGATCTCCAGCGCCTTTTCCGCGCCCAGCGAAAACCGTTCGCCCACCACCGAACCCATCGAACCGCCCATGTAGGCGAAATCGAAGGCGCTGGCGACCAGCGCCCTGCCCTTCAGCAAGCCCTGCAGGGTGATCAGCGCGTCGCGCTCGCCGGTGCTTTTCTGCGCGGCCTTGATGCGGTCGGCGTACTTCTTCTGATCCTTGAACTTCAGCACGTCGGTCGGGCCGAGTTCGGCGCCGATCTCGCGGGTGCTGCCCGGATCGAACAGCGCCGCCAGCCGCGCGCGCGCGCGGATGGCCATATGGAAGTTGCACTTGGGGCAGACCTCCAGGTTTTCTTCCAGTTCCGGGCGGTACAGGACGGCGCCGCAACGGTCGCATTTTTCCCACAGTCCTTCCGGGACGCTGCGTTTGCTTTGTTTTCCGCCTTCGGTGCGGATGCCCGAAGGCATTAGTTTGCTGAGCCAGCTCATGCGTTGTCTTTGGTCCCGTTCAGGTTGGGCCGTAGCTAAGCATGCCAGTTTAGCTCAGTCATCGCTGAGTGAGGTCAGGCGTCCAGCGCTTGCCTCAGCGGGGCCAGGAATGCTGCGGCGCGGGAAACGGCATCGGCGGCATCCGTTGCACCGCCCAGCAATGCCACCAGCGCGCTGCCGACCACCACGCCATCGGCGTCGACCGCCATGGCGCGGGCGCTGTCGGCGTCCTTGATGCCGAAACCGGCCGCTACCGGCACCGGCGACAGCTTGCGGATCTCGCGCAGGCGGTCGCTCGCGGCCGCCGTGTCCAGGCGCTCGGAAGCGCCGGTCACCCCGGCGAAGCTGACGTAGTAAAGATAACCCTGCGCGGTTTCGCACAGCATGCGCATGCGCTCGGGCGAGGTGGTCGGCGAGGCCAATGCAATCAGATCCAGACCATGGCGGCTGAAGATGGCGCGGGTTTCGGCCGCTTCCTCCGGCGGCAGGTCCACCAGCAGGACACCATCGACACCCGCCGCCACCGCCTCGGCGGCGAAGCGTTCGCAGCCGTGGATCTCGACCGGGTTCAGATAGCCCATCAGCACAATGGGCGTTTCATCATCCTGCTGGCGGAACACCTCCACCGCCTCCAGCACGTAGCGCAGCCCGGCGCCCCGCGCCAACGCACGCTCGGAACTGCGCTGGATGGTCGGGCCGTCGGCCATCGGGTCGGAGAACGGGACCCCCAGTTCGATCACATCGGCACCGGCATCCACCAGCGCATGCATCACCGGCACGGTCGATTCCAGCGATGGATCGCCGGCGGTGATAAACGGAATCAGGGCCCTGCGGTTGGCGGCCTTGAGGTCGGCGAATTTCTGCTGGAGGCGGGTCATGGGGTGAGGAGTGAGTTGGGGCGAGGAGTGAGTGATGAGAAGTGAGTGATGAGAAGTGAGTGATGAGAAGTGAGTGAGTGAAGAGGAGTGAGAAGTGAGTGGAGCCGAGTACGGGAGCGGAAGTGGAAACGGGAAGCCAGGCCTCCACTCGTTTCTCACTTCTCTTCACTCACTCCTGCTTCATATCGCCATCCCCTCGCGCGCAGCGATCGTATGCACGTCCTTGTCGCCGCGGCCGGACAGGTTGCACAGCACCAGCGCATCCTTGGGCAGTTCGCGCGCCAGCTTCATCGCCTGCGCCAGCGCATGGCTGGATTCCAGCGCCGGCAGGATGCCCTCGGTGCGCGCCAGCGTATGGAACGCATGCAGCGCTTCGTCGTCGGTAATGCCGAGGTATTCGGCGCGGCCGGTTTCTTTCAGGAACGCGTGCTCGGGGCCGACGCCGGGATAGTCCAGGCCGGCGGAGATGGAATGGGTTTCGGTGATCTGGCCGTCGTCGTCGCAGATCACATAGGTGCGGTTGCCGTGCAGTACGCCGGGGCGGCCGGCGGCCAGCGATGCGGCGTGGCGGCCGGTTTCGATGCCGTCGCCGGCCGCTTCGGCGCCGACGATGCGCACGGACGGATCGTTGAGGAAGGCATGGAACAGGCCGATGGCGTTGCTGCCGCCGCCGACGCAGGCGGTGATGGCATCGGGCAGGCGGCCGTAGTCTTGCAGCATCTGCGCCCTCGCCTCGCGACCGACGATGGCGTTGAAGTCGCGCACCATGCGTGGGTACGGATCCGGACCGGCCACGGTGCCGATGATGTAGAAGGTGTCCTGCACGTTGGTGACCCAGTCGCGCATCGCCTCGTTCAGCGCGTCCTTCAGCGTGGCCGAACCGCTGGTCACCGGGACCACGCGCGCGCCGAGCAGGTTCATCCGGTAGACGTTGATCTTCTGCCGCTCGATGTCGGTGGCGCCCATGTAGACCACGCATTCCAGGCCCAGCCGCGCGGCCACGGTGGCGCTGGCCACGCCGTGCTGGCCGGCGCCGGTCTCGGCAATGATGCGGGTCTTGCCCATGCGGCTGGCCAGCAGCGCCTGGCCGATGGTGTTGTTGATCTTGTGCGCGCCGGTGTGGTTCAGGTCCTCGCGCTTGAGCAGGATGCGCGCCCCGCCCACCTCGCGGCTCAAACGCTCGGCTTCGTAGATCGGACTGGGCCGGCCGACGTAATGCTTCAGGTCCTTGTCGTAGGCGGCGATGAAGGCCGGATCCGCACGCGCCTGGTCGTAGGCGGCGGCCAGTTCCTGCAGCGGGCCGATCAGGGTTTCGGCGACGAAGCGGCCACCAAAACGGCCGAAGTGGCCGCTGGCGTCGGGATAGGCGTGGAAATCGGCGGGGGTCGATAGGGTCATGGCGGGTACGGCGGCTGGCCGGGGGTTCGGCCGGAAGATCAGCACTCTAGCGCACAGGTCGCAGTCAAAAAAGCGATAAGATTTGACACAACCTGTCAGGAAATATCACAGATGACTGCCCCCGCCCTGCCCCCGCTCAATGCCCTGCGCGCCTTCGAAGCCGCCGCCCGGCTCGGCAGCCTCAGCCGGGCCGCCATCGAACTGCATGTCACCCATGGCGCGATCAGCCGCCAGATCAAGCTGCTCGAGGACGATCTGGGGTTGGCGCTGTTCGCCCGCGCCGGTCGCGGCCTGCGCCTGACCCGGGCCGGCGAACAGTTGCAGGAGGCCGCGGGCGCCGCGTTTGCGCGCATCCACAGCGCGGCGGCCGAACTGCGCCGCGGCGCGGCACCGGCAGCATTGGTACTGGGCTGCCCCGGCAGCGTGCTGGCACGCTGGATGATTCCGCGGCTGGACCGGCTGGCGCGCGATCTGCCGCAGCTGACCCTGCACCTGTCCGCGCAGGAAGGCGGATTCGACCCGCAGTTGCCGGGACTGGACGCTGCGCTGCTGCTGGGCAAGCGCCCCTGGCCGGCCGACTGGCAGGTGCACGAACTGGCCGGCGAACGGATCGGCCCGGTCGTCAGTCCGCGCTATGCCGGGCTGGCATCGCTGCAACAGGGTCGACCAGCCGCGTTGCTGGACGAAGCGCTGCTGCATACCGCCTCGCGCCCGCAGGCATGGCCGGACTGGGCGCGGCGCCACGGCCTGGACCCGGCGGCATTGCGCTACGGCACCGGTTTCGATCATCTGTACTACCTGCTGGAGGCGGCGGTGGCGGGCATGGGGGTGGCCATCGCACCGCAACAGCTGGTCAGCGCGGATCTGGCCGCCGGCCGCCTGCTGGCGCCCTGGGGGTTCGCCGGCACCGACGGCGTCTGGGCGCTATGCGCACCCAAGCGCGCGACCGACCCGCGCATCGGCCTGCTGGCCGAATGGCTGCGGCGGGAACTGGCGGACGCGCCCTAGGGCGCGTCCGGCAACGTCGTCCCAGCGGGTTCAGGCAGGCGGGTTCGCATCGGCGCGGCGCACCGCTTCGACAAAACTGCGCATGGTTTCCGGGTCTTTCACTCCGGGCGAGGACTCGATGCCGCTGGACACGTCCACGCCCCAGGGCCGCGCAGTGCGGATGGCGACGCCGACATTGGCCGCGGACAGTCCACCCGCCAGCAGAAATGGTTTTTCCAGCGCCTGCGGCATTTGCCGCCAGTCGAACCGCCTGCCGCTGCCGCCCTGCTCGCCAGCGGCATGGCCATCGAACAGGAAACCGGCAGCGGACGGGAACTGGGCCAGGCGGGAGAAAGCGCTTTCGGCCTCGCCGCCCATCGCGATGGCCTTGAAGAATGGCTTTCCGAACGAGGCGCAGAAGTCGTCGTCCTCGGCGCCATGGAATTGCAGCAGATCCGGTTGCACGTTCTCTAGAATGCCTTCGATTTCCCCGCTGTTGTTGTCCATCGCCAGCGCCACCACCGCGATTTCCTCGGGCACCAGCTCGCGCAGCATCCTCGCCTGCCCCAGCAGCAACCGGCGCGGACTGTGCGGCGCGAACACCAGGCCGATGTAGTCCACCCCCAGCTCCACCGCAAGGCGGACGTCCTCGGCGCGGGTCAGGCCACAGAATTTGATGCGGGTGCGGGACATGGACGGAAGGCGGAAGGCGGAAGGCGGAAGGCGGAAGGCGGCGTAGAGCGTAACCTCTTACGTGGCTGTACGGGCTCTTTCGCCACTACAGGCCAGGGATGGCATCGCGCGCGTGCACCTCTCTGTAGGAGCGACGTGAGTCGCGACAGATTGCCGGTAAAGCTCCATCGCGACTTACGTCGCTCCTACAGGCCGCTCCTACAGGGATGGGGCGGTGTGGTCAGCTCCCAGCGTCACTTCGGCAGGCAGCCGCCACTGCGGCGGGTACAGCGGGCTGACGAACACCAGCCCGTCCGGCGGCGCGGTCGGGCCGGCGACGGTGCGGTCGCGGCCGGCCAGCAGCTGCGCCATCCAGTCCTCAGGCTGTTCGCCGCGTCCGACCAGCAGCAGCGAGCCGACGATATTGCGCACCATATGGTGCAGGAAGGCATTGGCCTGCACCGTCACGATTACCTGTTCGCCGTCGCGGCGCACCGCTATGGCCTGCAGGTTGCGGCGGGCATGCGGAGCCTGGCAATGCACTGTGCGGAAGGCGCTGAAATCATGTTCCCCCAGCAGCGATTGCGCAGCGCGGTGCATCGCATCGGCATCCAGCGGCAGGCGCTCCCAGCTCAGGTACTGGCGCCCCAGCGCCGGACGCACCGCGCGGTTGAGGATGGCATAGCGGTAGCGGCGGGCGCGCGCGGAAAACCGGGCATGGAAGTCATCCGCCACCGGCTGGCACCAGCGCACGCAAACCGAGGCCGGCAGCCGCGAGGTGGCGCCCAGCATCCAGCCGCGCGGGTCGCGGCGGGCGCCGCTGTCGAAATGCACGACCTGGCATTGCGCGTGCACGCCCGCATCGGTGCGGCCGGCGCAGACGGTTTCTACCGGCGCGTTGGCGACGAACGACAGCGCGCGCTCGAGTACCGATTGCACCGTGCTTTCATCGTCCGAACCGGGCTTGCTCAGCCGCTGCCAGCCCAGAAAGCCGCCGCCGTCGTATTCGACTCCCAGCGCATACCGCATCAGCGCGAATCCGGCATGGCCTCAGCCGATCTCGCGCAGCAGTTGCAGGGCTTCGTCGCGGGCGCCGGCATCGCCGCCAGCCACGACTTCGTTCAACAGATCCCTGGCGGTGACCACGTCGCCCAGATCCAGATAGGCGACCGCCAGTTCCAGCCGCTCGCGACCGGCCGGTGCCGGATTCAGCGGCGCGACATGGGCGGCGCCGTCGCCGGAGTGCCAGGTGGGCTTGGCCACGGCTGGCGCTGGAGCGGGCGCCGCCGGCCCGGCGCCGAACAACGCCGCCTGCGGCGGCTGCGCGGCGGGCGCTTCCGGCTCGGCGGCAGGCGCTGCGGTTTCCGAAGCCTTGCCTGCCGCCGCAGTGGCGGGCACCGCGGCAGCCAGCGCCGCGCTGTCGAACACCGGCCGGCGCGGCGCGGTGGACGGCGCCAGGCGCTGGCGGCGCTGCGCCAGCCCCCAGGCCAATGCGCCGAGCAGCAGCAGGGCGAAGCCGGCCCAGAGCCACAGCGGCGTGCCGGCCCCGCCCTGGGTTTCCGCCAGCCGCTGCTGGGCAGCGGCCAGATCGCTGTCCTTCATTGCGATCAGCTTCTGCTGCTGTTGCTGCAGCTTCTCCAGTTCGGCCACCTGCGCGCGCAATTCCTGCACTTCGCTCTCGCGCGCGGCCAGATCTTCCTGGGTCTGTTGCAATGATGCGTTCGCCAGCATGTCGCCCTCGCCGCCGGCGCTGTTGCCGGACTGTGTTCCTGCCTGAGTCGCCGCGCCCGCGGCCGGCGGTGAAATTTCCAGCCGCGCATCGGCCACGGCCGGCTGCGCCGCGGCACCGGCGCTGGCCGGCATATCGGCGATCGCCGCCGGTTGCGGAATCGGCCGGCGCGCCTGCCGCCATTCGGCGATCTGCGTGCGCACCAGCGCCGAGGCCTCGGCGGCGCCCAGTTGCGCCAGTTCCTCGCTCTGCGGCATCCGCAGCACCGCCCCCTGCTTGAGCAGGTTGATGTTGCCGTTGATGAAGGCTTCGGGATTGGCGCGCAGCAGCGCGATCATGGTCTGGTCCAGGCTGTAGCCTGGCGGCCGCAGATCGCGGGCGATCTGCGACAGGGTCTGGCCACGGCGCACCGGCGCGGGTTCGCCTGAAGGCACGGGCCGCGGCGCGGGCTGGGCGGCAACGGCAGCAGCGGGTGCAGCTGGCGCTGCAGGTGTGGCCGGCGCGGCTTCGGCAGGTTGGGCGGGCGGTTCGGCGGGGAGTTCGCTCGCCACCGCCGGGGTTTCCGGCGCACGGACGATGATGTCGGTGGGCGCAGCGACCGGCGCATCGATAATGGGCTGGACGGCCGCAGCGACAGCGCCGGGCGCGCTGACCAGGGCCGAGTATTCGCGCACCAGCCGTCCCTGCCCCCAATCGACCTCGATCAGGAAGTTGAGCGCCGGCACATCCACCGGCGCATTGCTGGTGACGCGGATGACCGGCCGGCCGGAATCGTCCAGCGCGACCGCGAAGTTCAGGTCGTTGACCAGTCCCTGCGGGCGCGGCAGGCCGACGCGCTCGAAGGTGACCGGAGAGGCGAGCCGGGCATTCAACTGCTCCAGCTCGCCCGGTTCGTTGGAAATGATGGGGATTTCGGCCAGCAACGGCTGTCCCGGCTGCGACTTGACCCGGATTTCGCCCAGTCCCAGCGCGAACGCGGCGCTGCTGACCAGCGTCAGCAGCAGTCCCGCCAGGCCCTGCCATCGTTGTCTTGCCGTAAGCGTCACCGCTTGCCCCCGTCCTTTCCCGGCCACGAATATAGCCGTTTAACCGTTTTTAGCCACCAGTTCCGCCAGTTGCACGGCATTGAGCGCCGCGCCCTTGCGGATATTGTCCGACACGATCCACAGGTTGAGCCCGCGCGGATGCGAGAAATCCTCGCGGATACGGCCCACGTAAACGGCGTCGTTGCCGGAGGCGTGGGTGACCGGGGTCGGGTAACCGCCGGGCACGCGTTCGTCCACCACTTCCACGCCAGGGGACGATTCCAGCAGCGCGCGCGCCTGCTCCGGCGTGATCTTCTTCCGGGTCTCGATCGCCACCGCCTCGGAATGGCCGTAGAACACCGGGACGCGCACCGCGGTCGGATTGACCTGGATGCTGTCGTCGCCGAGGATCTTGCGGGTTTCCCAGACCAGCTTCATCTCTTCCTTGGTGAAACCATTGTCCAGGAAGTCGTCGATGTGCGGGATCAGATTGAACGCGATCTGCACCGGGAAACGCTGCGGGTCCGGATCCTGGAAGTTCAACAGCGCACCGGTCTGGCGGCCCAGCTCTTCCAGGGCCGAGCGGCCGCCGCCGGACACCGACTGGTAGGTCGCCACGTTGATGCGTTCGATGCCGTATTCGCGGTGGATCGGTCCCAGCGCCACCAGCATCTGCATGGTCGAGCAGTTGGGGTTGGCGATGATGCCGCGCGGCCGGTTCTGCGCCTGCTCGGGATTGACCTCGCTGACCACCAGCGGCACGTCGTCGTCGTAGCGGAAGGCCGAGGAATTGTCGATCACCACCGCGCCGGCGGCGGCGAACTTGGGCGCGTACTCCTTGGACACGCTGCCGCCGGCCGAGAACAGCGCGATATCGACGCCGGCCGGGTCGAAGGTGGCCAGGTCCTGCACGTCGATTTTTTCGCCGGCGAACTCGACGGTGCCGCCGGCCGATCGCGCCGACGCCAGCGCGATCAGCTTGCCGACCGGAAACGCGCGTTCGGCCAGGATGTTCAGCATGGTTTCGCCGACGGCGCCGGTGGCGCCGACGACCGCGACGGTGAAGCTACGGTTGGAATTGCTCATGAGGGTTTCTGATTCGAAAAAAGGTAGAAAAGAACGACAGACGGATTGCGGGGGCTGTGTTCGGGGAACCTCAGGACGCGCCTGAGGCTCCCTACCGTTTAATCGCAGCGGTTTTGCCGATGGCGGCGTTGCCGGCGGCCGCCAGCGCGGCGGCATTGACGGGCGTGGGCGGGCGGCCGGCATCGGCGCCGAAGCCAAGCGCGGCGATCAGATTGTCCACCGCCAGCGACACCATTGCCCGGCGCGTGGCCAGGCTGGCGCTGGCGATATGCGGGGTCAGCACCACGTTGCGCAGCGCCAGCAGTTCCGGAATCACCGCCGGCTCGCCTTCGTAGACATCCAGCCCGGCGGCGGCCAGGCGCCCGCCGGCCAGCGCATCGGCCAGCGCCGGCTCGTCGACGAGACCGCCGCGGGCGATGTTGACCAGCGTCGCGGTCGGCTTCATCTGCGCCAGCGCCGCGGCATCGATGATGTGGTGGCTCTGCAGCGAATACGGCAGCACCAGCAGCAGATGATCGGATTGCGCCAGCAGTTCGTCGAAACCGACATACGCCGCGCGGCATTCGCGTTCGGTGTCCTGCGGCAGGCGGCTGCGGTTGTGGTACAGCACCCGCATGTCGAAACCGGCCGCGCGCCGCGCGATGCCCTGGCCTATCCGGCCCATGCCCAGGATGCCGAGCGTGCTGCCGTGCAGATCGGCGCCCAGCATCGTGCTGAACGACCATTGCTGCCAGTGGCCTTCGCGCAGCCAGCGCTCGGCCTCGGTGATGCGGCGGGCGGTGGCCATCAGCAGCGCGAAACCGAAGTCGGCGGTGGTTTCGGTCAGCACATCCGGGGTGTTGGTGGCCAGGATGCCGGCCGCATTGAGCGCGCCGATATCCAGATTGTTGTAGCCGACGCCGACATTGGCGATGACGCGCAAGCGCGCCGCTGCGGCAATCTCGGCCGCGCCGATGCGTTCATTGAGCGTCACCAGCGCGCCGTCGGCCCCGGCCAGCGCTGCGGCGATCTGCGCAGGCGAATACTCGGCGACCTCGGCAGCAGCGGTCACCTGGCAGTATTCGCCCAGCCGTTCGACGATATCGTCGAACAGCGGTTGCGATACCCACACGCGCGGGCGCGGTTCAGCCATCGGCCTGCCCGGGACGCACGTCGCCTGGAATCCGTGGCGGCACCTGGCCGACATCGCCGCATTGGGCGCGATGCCGCAGCGCCTGATCCATCAGCACCAGCGCCATCATCGCCTCGGCGATGGGCGTGGCGCGGATGCCGACGCAAGGATCGTGGCGGCCGGTGGTGACCACCTCGACCGGCTGGCCGCCGGCATCGACGGTCTGCCCCGGCAGGCGCAGGCTGGAGGTCGGCTTGAGCACGATCGAGGCGGTGATCTGCTGGCCGGTGGCGATGCCGCCAAGAATCCCGCCGGCATGGTTGGACAGAAAGCCCTGCGGGGTCATCAGGTCGCGGTGTTCGGTGCCCTTCTGGGTCACCGCGGCAAAGCCGTCGCCGATTTCCACGCCCTTGACCGCATTGATGCTCATCAGCGCGGCAGCCAGTTCGCCGTCGAGCTTGCCGTAGATCGGTTCGCCCCAGCCGGCCGGCACGCCGTCGGCAACCACGTTCACGCGCGCACCGATGGAATCGCCGGATTTGCGCAGCGCGTCCATGTAGCTTTCCAGCTCAGGGACCTGCTCGGCTACCGGCCAGAAGAACGGGTTGTCCTCGACGGCGTTCCAGTCGAAACCTTGCGGAGCGATTTCGCCCAGTTGCGCCAGGTAGCCGCGCACGCGTACGCCGTAGCGCTGGGCCAACCATTTCTTGGCGATGACGCCGGCGGCCACCCGCATGGTGGTCTCGCGGGCGGACGAACGCCCGCCGCCGCGCGGATCGCGGATGCCGTACTTCTGCCAGTAGCTGTAATCGGCATGGCCGGGGCGGAACTGCTGGGCGATGTTGGCGTAATCCTTGCTGCGCTGATCGGTGTTGCGGATCAGCAGCGCGATCGGCGTGCCGGTGGTGCGGCCTTCATAGACGCCGGACAGGATCTCGACCTCGTCGGCCTCGCGCCGCGCCGAGGTATGGCGGCTTTTGCCGGTGGCGCGGCGCTGCAGGTCGTGGGCGAATTCTTCGGCTGCGATTTCCAGCCCTGGCGGGCAGCCGTCGACCACGCAGCCGATCGCCGGCCCGTGCGATTCGCCGAACGTGGTGACGGTGAGGAGTTTTCCGAAACTGTTGCTGCTCAAGGCTGGTTCTCGCGTGGAGCGGAGTTTGCTCCGCTGTTCCGGGGAGATCCCGGGAGGGGCCTGCCGAGCGAGCTCGGCGCTACAAGGGCGTGCGTGCGCTCGACAATGGGACGCTGCGCTTCATTTTCGCGCATCGGCCAGTTCGCGGATGCGCGCGTTGTGATGGATCAGTTCGGCGCACTCAACCGCGAACACCCCCATCTGCCCGACCTTGAATTCGATCCAGGCGAATTCCACGTCCGGCAGCAGTTCGACCAGCGCGCGCTCGGATTCGCCGACCTCGCAGATCAACAGGCCGTCCTGGCTCAGGTGCAGCGGCGCGTCGCGCAGGATCTTCAGCACCAGGTCCAGGCCGTCGTCGCCGGCGCGCAGCCCCAGTTCCGGCTCGTAGGAGTACTCCTGCGGCAGCGCATCGGTCTCGTCATTGGTGACGTAAGGCGGGTTGCTGACGATCAACTGGTAGTGCCTGCCGCCCAGTCCGGCAAACAGGTCCGACTTGATCAGATGCACGTTGTCGGCGTGCAGGCGCTCCTTGTTGTCGGCAGCCAGCGCCAGCGCATCGTCGCTGATGTCCACGCCGTCGACCTGCCAATCCGGATTGTAGTGGCCCATCGCGATGGCGATGCAGCCCGAACCGGTGCACAGATCCAGCGCGTGATTGACCTCCCGCCCGCCCAACCACGGTTCGAACCCCGATTCGATCAGCTCGGCGATCGGCGAACGCGGCACCAGCGCGCGCGCATCGCTCTTGAAGTTCAGGCCGGCAAACCATGCCTCCCCGGTCAGGTAGGCGATCGGGATGCGCTCATCGATACGGCGGCGGAACAACTGCAGGATTTCGGCTTTTTCCGCGCTGGTGACGCGGGCCTGGCCATAGGCCGGCCCCAGGTCCGGCGGCAGATGCAGCGCATGCAGCACCAGTTGCGTGGCCTCGTCCAGGGCGTTGTCGTAGCTGTGGCCGAAGGTCAGGCCGGCCGCGTTGAAACGGCTGGCGCCGTAGCGGATCAGGTCGATAATCGTGTGCAGTTCAGCGGCTGCTTCGGCAGTCATGGCAAGGCTTGTGGGGAGCGGCCCGTCGTTGGGGCACCCGATTATAGGGTGCGCGCCGGTATCATGTACGGCTTCCGGCCTGGTCGCGATTGCGGCCACAGGCACTCCCGCGTTGGAACCGTCCCCATGTTCAACAAGAAAACCGGCATCATCCTCGTCCTGGCGCTGGCCGCCGGCCTGGGCCTGCTGGCCGCGCAGAAGTTCTTCGGCCCGGCCGCACCCGCCGCGCAATGGCCGCAGACCCAGACCGTGACGCTGTTCCCACAGGCACGGCCGCTGCCGCCGTTCTCGCTACGGCAGTCCGATGGCACCCAGTTGACCTCGGGGGAGCTCAACGGCCACTGGAACCTGGTGTTCCTGGGCTTCACGTTCTGCCCCGACATCTGCCCGACCACGCTGGCCGAACTGGCCCAGGCGCAAGCGCAATGGTCCGGCCTTGCCGATTCGGTGCGGCCGCAGGTGGTATTCGTATCGGTCGATCCCGAACGCGACACGCCGACCCGCATCGGCGAATACGCCCATGCCTTCCATCCCGACACCATCGCCGCCACCGCCGATGTGCCGGCGCTGGAAAACTTCGCCAGATCGCTGGGTTTTGTCTTCATGAAGGTGCCGGGCAAGACCTTCGATCAGAACCCGCAGGACTACAGCATGGACCATTCCTCGGCGATCGCGGTGCTGGATCCGCAGGGCCGGCTGGCCGGGTTGATCCGGCCGCCGTTCCAGCCCAAGGCCATCGCCGAAGACATGGCCATGCTGACCGAGGCGGCGCAGAAATGAGTTTGGCGACCACGCTGACCTACGCGTTGCCGCACCGTCTGCTGTCGTCGCTGGCGCGGCGGTTGGCGTATTCGGCCTCGCCGCGGCTCAAACAATGGCTGATCGACACGGTGACGCGGCGTTTCGGCGTGGATTTGTCCGAGGCCGCAGAACCGGATGCCAGCGCCTACCCTACTTTCAACGCCTTCTTCACCCGCGCCCTGAAGCCTGGCGCGCGCGTTGCCGACCCCGACCCGCGCGCCCTGCTGATGCCGGCCGACGGCCATGTCAGCCAGTGCGGCCGCATTGGCCAGGACGGCGACCCGGGCCGGATTTTCCAGGCCAAGGGACAGTCTTTCAGCGCGGCCGAACTGCTGGGCGATGCGCAGAGCGCACAGGCGTTCGAAGGCGGCCTGTTCGCCACCGTCTATCTGTCCCCGCGCGACTACCACCGGGTCCACATGCCGTGGACCGGCACGCTGCGCGAAACCGTGCATGTTCCTGGCCGGCTGTTCAGCGTGGGCACCGCGGCGGTCGCCCATGTGCCGCGGCTGTTCGCCCGCAATGAGCGGCTGGTCTGCCATTTCGATACCGATTTCGGGCCGATGGCCTCGGTGATGGTGGGTGCGTTGCTGGTTTCGGGTGTGGAGACGGTCTGGAGCGGGGTGGAAATCCCGGCCTATGGCGACCGCATCAGCCGCAAGGACTACCGCGGCAAGAACATCGTCCTGGAAAGGTTTGCCGAGATGGCGAGGTTCAATTACGGATCGACGGTGATCATTCTGTTGCCGCCGGGTGTGGCGGAATTGGTGCCGCAGTTGCGTGCAGAATCGCCGGTACGGTTGGGGCAGGCGTTGGCGCATCTCGTCTCAAAGCCGCACTTGGCGGAAGGGCCCGGACGCGTTGCGACGCGCTGATTGCTCCGGCGCTTTCGCTACAGCCGTAGCTGTAGCCGCCGCCATCGCCACCGCAATCCAACTCGTCTGGGCCAGCCCGGAAGCTCCGTCGGCGGCCGATCCCGGCGTGTCGCCCTGGGCCTACCTGCCCTGGCTGTGCCTGCCTGCAATGCCGCTGGCGGCAATGGCCTGGTTCTGGGGCCGGCGCCTGCCGCCGGCCTGGCAAACGCTGCTGGTCAGCGCGACGATGACCGGCTACTGGCTGCTGCTGGACGTGTACGAATTCAGCGTCCGCGTCGCCGCATGGAGCACGTTCAGCACCCCATCGCTTTGGCTGCACGCGCTGCACAATGCCGCGTGGCCGCTGCTGGTGTGCAGCGCGACCTTCGCCCTGTGCGTGCGGCTGCTGGCGCCACGGACGCCGGCAGCCTGCCGCTGAGCGTAAGCGCCCGCCCCACCCTGGCTAGCGCTACTTCCTGCAACTCTCCAGCCGGATCGTCTGGCCCTGGCGGACGCTGTAGCCAGGCGCCCTGAGGCCGTTGGCCCGCGCCAGCTGTTTCAGATCGCACTGGAACCGCTGCGCAACCCGGCCCAGCGTGTCGCCCTTGGCGATGCGGTATTCCCGCGCCTGCTTGGCCTTCGGCTTGGCCGGCTCCGGCGTGCCGGAGGCGACCGTGGTCGGCACCCCCGCCACCGGGGTCACGTCGCCCACCGCCACATTCGGATTGAACGAGCCGCGGGTGATTGCGGCATTCAGATCCGCGGTCACCAGCGTGCGCGCCAGATCCGCGCGCGGGCCGCTGACGCAGTGGCGGTTGTACAGGTTGGCGATGCGGCTGGTGCCGTTGAGCGTGGTGCCGGCGGGAATCCAGGTCTCGGCTTCGTAGCGCGGATTGAGGTTGCGCAGCGCGCGCATATAGCCGTCGCGGGTGCCGCCGTTGCCCAGGCAGATGGTCAGCTCATAGATGGACGCCGACTTGGCCAGCTTGAACGTGGCCGGCTGCGCCTCGACCTTCGGAAACTCCAGCCCGTACTGCTTGGGATGCAGGAACAACCAGGCCGCGGCGATGACCATCGGCACGTAGTCCTTGGTTTCGCCGGGAAACTGGTTGTAGACCACCTCGTCCCAGAAGCCGCGGCCCGGATACTGGTTGTAGACGCGCTGCGCCCGCCCTTCGCCACCGTTGTAGGCGGCCAGCGAAAACTCGATGTTGTTGTTGAGAAAGCGCATGCGCTCGTTGATGTACTCGGCGCTGGCCAGGCCGGCGGCGCGCGGGTCGAAACGGGTATCGAAGCCGGTGCCGTCCGGCCCCAGTCCGAAGCGCCGACCGGTGGCCGGCATGAACTGCATCGGCCCGGCGGCACCGGCGCGCGAACTGGCGTGCACGCGGCCGTTGGACTCCTTGGCCATGATGCCGAACAGCAACGCTTCGGGCAGGCCGTTGCGTTCCCACGAGGGCCACATCTCCGCGCGCATGTACTGGTAGTTCTCATAGCTGGTGATCAGCGCTACCCGCATGTCCGTCAGCCAACGCCGGATCGAAGCCTGCACGGCCGGGTTGTATTCGACCATGCGGTCGAAGGCGTGGCGCTGGTCGTTGAGCAGCGCCGCCGCGCGTGCCGCTTCGGGAATCTGCGCGGCAACGACAGCGTGGTCGGTACCATCATCCAGCAGATCGACATCGCCCTGTTCTTCCGAGGCCGAAGACTCGGCGTCGACATTCTGCTTCAGCAGGCGTTTGTAGGCGGACAGCAGCGTATGCACCTGGCAACCGCGCTGCTGCAGGCAGGCGTCCAGCACGTCCTCCATGTCCTCCAGCGCCTGATCGCTCTCGGCCTGCCCCTTGGGATCGCTGTTGGCGGTCAGCACCAGCGCGTCGCGGTAGCGCTTTTCCGCCGCAGCCATGCGCTGCTCCAGCGCCTCGGCGGCGGCCCGGTCGCGGGCCGATACCCGTTGCGCCAGCGCCGGCGGCGCCATCAGCAGCAACGAAAGGAAGGCCAGCCATGGCCATGCGGCGGTTTTTTTGTCGAAGAAGAACATCAGTCCACAACTAGACAACAGAGTCGGGCAGGTTAGCCCCGCGGCGATACGCGGGGCAAGCCGCGCGGCAACAACGGTTACCCCGCGGACAACTTCAATCGCAAGCGCGCGCCGTGGACCGAGAATGGAATGCCCCAAAGTTCGCGACACGCTCTAGAATCCCGCCATCCACCCACGAGAGACATCATGGATCCGATCCTGCTCGGCAAAGGCCTTACCGACGACATTCCCGTCACCCTGCAGCCGAAGTTCGGCAATCGCCACGGACTGGTGGCAGGCGCCACCGGCACCGGCAAGACAGTCACGCTGATGACGCTGGCGGAAGGATTTTCGCGGCTGGGCGTACCGGTATTCGTCGCCGACGTGAAGGGCGATGTCGCCGGATTGGCGGTGGCCGGCGACGGCAACGAGAAGGTCCTGCAGCGCGCCGCCAGCATCGGTATCGGCGACTATGCGCCCGCCGCCAGTCCGGTGCTGTTCTGGGACCTGTACGGCAAGCTGGGCCACCCGGTGCGCACCACCGTCAGCGAAATGGGGCCGACCCTGCTCTCGCGCATCCTGGAGCTGAACGATACCCAGTCCGGCGTACTCGACATCGTGTTCAAGCTGGCCGACGACCGCGGCCTGCTGTTGCTGGATCTCGACGATCTGCGCGCGCTGCTGGGCCTGGTGGCGGCCGAACGCAAGGACATCTCCACCGAATACGGCCTGGTCAGCACGCAGTCGGTGGGTGCCATCCAGCGCGCGTTGCTGCGGCTGGAGCAGGAAGGCGGGGAGAACTTCTTCGGCGAACCGGCGCTGGAACTGTCCGATCTGATGCGCACCCATACCGACGGACGCGGGGTGATCGGCATCCTGGCGGCCGACCAGCTGATTCTGAAGCCGCGGCTGTATTCCAGTTTCCTGCTGTGGCTGTTGTCGGAGCTGTTCGAGACGCTGCCGGAAGTCGGCGATCTGGACAAGCCCAAGCTGGTGTTCGTGTTCGACGAGGCCCACCTGCTGTTCGGCGATGCGCCGCCGGCGCTGCAGCAGCGCATCGAACAGGTGGTGCGGCTGATCCGTTCCAAGGGCGTGGGCGTGTACTTCTGTTCGCAGTTCCCCGACGACGTGCCGGACAACATCCTGGGCCAGTTGGGCAACCGGGTGCAGCACGCGCTGCGCGCGTTCACCCCGCGCGACCAGAAAGCGGTCAGGACCGCGGCGCAGACCTTCGTGCCCAATCCCAAGCTGGACGTGGCGCAGGCGATTTCGCAACTGGGCACCGGCGAAGCGCTGGTGTCGACATTGCAGGACAAAGGCGTGCCATCGCCGGTGCAGCGGACCCTGGTATCGCCGCCGCGATGCCGCATGGGCGCCATCAGCGAAGCCGAGCGCGCGCAGGTGCGTGCCGGCAGCCCGATCGGCCACAAGTACGACAACCCGGTCAATCGCGACTCGGCCACCGAGATGCTGGCCCGGCGCGCGGAAAACGCGATGCAATCCGCCAACGCGCCCGCGGCCAGAACCGAGAAGGACGATCCGAATGCCGGCGGCTTCGGCCAGGCGGTCAAGGATGCCGTGTTCGGCACCAAACGGCGCCAGGGCATGGTGGAAACCATGGCCAAGCAGACCGCACGCACGGTCGGCAACCAGTTGGGCCGGCAGATCCTGCGCGGCATCATGGGCGGGATATTCGGCGGCCGGAAGTAGTCCGTATTCTTTGTTCGTCTCCGATTGCCGGGGACCTTTCCCTGCAGGAGTGGTGCCGGCATGCCGGCATCGGCGAGTCGCGATGAAGCGCTACCGGTAAAGCCTCATCGCGACTCACGTCGCTCCTGCAAGGTTTTTCCTTCGGTCGATTGATCCCAGAGCAAGCGCATAACCTCCTGGACGATTGCGCAAGCCGTGCCTGCACCAGCACAATCGCCCCATCGCCATACGTCGGCATCCAGGGGACTTGTCATGGACGACCGTTATCGCGCCCATATGGGGCGCGCAACTTCCGCTCCCGAACCATTCTGGCAGCGCCTGCGCGCCATCGCCTTCTACCCGCTGCGCGGACCGGCGCTGTACTCGATGATTGCGCTGACCCTGTGCAGTCTGCTGACGATAGTGCCGGTGGTGGGCTGGATCATCGCCATCCTCACCTGGCTGGCGGCCTACAAATACAGCTTCGACATCCTTCGCCACACCGCCGACGGCCACATGGACTCGCCCGAACATGCGCTGGGTACCGGTGACGGCACCGTGCTGCGGTTGCTGGCGTTGACCATCCTGCTCGCGATCGCGGTGGTGCTGGTGGCGGTCTTCGCCGGGCCGACCGCAGGACTGCTGGCGTTGCTGCTGGTGGTATTCCTGCAGCCTGGCTGCCTGATCTCGCTGGCCATGGACGGCAGCCTGCGCCAGGCGCTCAACCCGGCCACCTCGCTGACGTTGGCGCTGCGCATCGGCTGGCCCTACCTGGCCGCATTCGGGCTGCTGTTCGTGATCCAGGCCAGCGCCCTGACCGCCAGCAGTTGGGTGCACCAGTTCCTGCCACCCTTCGTCGGCGATCTTGCGGTCACCATGGTCAGCCTGTGGGGTCTGTTTGCCGCCTTCCACCTGATGGGCTATCTGGTCTACCAGTACCACGAGGATCTGGGCTACGAGCCCGGCAGCCATTACGAACGGCTGCCCGAGCGGCACGCTCCGGATCAGCGCCTGCTCGACGAAGCCGGACACTTCGTCCGCGAGGGCCAGGCCGATACCGCGCTCGAGATATTGCGCGCGGAAGTGCGCTCGCGCCTGGTCGGCCTGCCGGTCCTGGAGCTCTATCAGCGCCTGCTGCGCAGCAGCGGACGGACCAAGGAACTGCACGAACACACCCGCCAGTACATCGGCCGGCTGCTGGCCGAGAAACAGGGGCATCGCGCACTGGCGCTGTTGCGCGAGGCGCTGGACGCCGATTCGGCCTTCGTCCCGCTGCTGCCCGAACAGGGCGAAGAGCTGGCCGAGCGCGCCAGGCTGGCCGGCCAGTTCCAACTTACAACCGATATCCTGCGCGCCATGCTCCAGGCCTGGCCGAAATCGCCGGCGGCCGCGAAGTGGTCGTTGGACGCGGCATTGCTGCTGGCCGAGCGCTTCGGCCGCGACGACGAGGCCCGGCAACTGCTGGAACAGGCGCTGACGCGCTGCGAGGACCAAGAACAGCGCGGCAAGCTGGAAACCGCACTGAAGGCGCTTGCCGTGCCGATGTAATGCGCCGCTCTGCCAGGATCCTGGCGCGAATCCGCCGCAAGGCCTGCCCGCGCAACCGCAGCCGCGGCTTCACAAGTCAGCGACCAGCCGCGAGCGCGTCTGCAAGCCTGCAGAACCCCCGATTTGCCGCAGGCAGCAGAGAACCAGACCCAAGGAGAGACGGCGCACCGGCGGTTTGCGGCGCAAGCGCCCGCCGTCAGGCATTGTCCAGCAGGAAGCGCGCTTTCTCGGCCTGCGGCAGGTCCGGATAGCGCGCGGCGACATCGCGCAATACGCGGGCGCGCTGTTCATCGTCGCGCTGCGTGCCATAGCCCAGCGCCAGCCGGAACCATTGCCGGGCCTGGTCGGCGCGTGGCAACTCGCCTCCGGCCTGGGTCAGCAATGCCTCGGCCGACTGCAGCTGTCCCAGCTCGATCCAGCGCGCAACCAGCCCCTCCTGCACATCGGCCGCCAGCGCACCGGAACCGGCCAGTTCGCCGACAAGTACCTGCTGCGCCCGCACCTGCGCCGGATCGCCGGCCTGCAGCCGCAGCACGTCCATGGCGCGCTGCGCCGCCATCTGCGCTCTGCCCTCGTTGCGGGCCGCGCGGTAGCGCGCCATGGCGATGTCGAAATCGTGCGGGCGCTCGCCGGCCAGTTCATCCAGCAGCGCTTCGGCCTGCCGGTTCTCCATCCGTCCCAGATGCCGTTGCGCGCGTTCCCAACGGTCATCCCTGGCTTCGGCAATCACGCCGGCGTCCTCGATATAGTCCCGCCGCAACTGCCCGGTCATCACCAGCAGCGCGCCGGTCAGCGCGCCGCAAACCAGGCCTCCGGCATGCGCATCGAAACCGATGCCGGCCTCGCCGTTGGTCCACAGGTTGTAGACCTCCCAGCCCAGCCACGCCGGCAGCAGCCAGATCGCCGGTGCCTTGACGTAATCGAAGACCACACCGAACCAGTAGAAAAAGCGCACCGGCTGGCGCCCCCAGACCACGCAGAACGCGCCCATCAGCGCGGCGACCGCGCCGGACGCGCCCAGCCCGCTACTGGCATCGCCCCAACGCCAGGCCAGGCTGGCCGCGCTGGCGCCGAAGGCGCCCAGCAGGTAGACGCCCAGGAACCGGAATGGACCGATCGCCCCTTCCAGCAGCACCCCCAGCGCAAGCAGGAAGATCATGTTGCCGATCAGGTGCATCGCATCGCCATGCAGGAATGCCGAAGACAGCATCCGCAACGGCGACCACTCGGAACTTCGCTGCACATAGCGTAGGCGAAAGACGTTGCCCAGCAGTCGGTCGTAGCCGGCGCGCAGCGGCCGCCAGGCCTGCGCTGCATCCGGATCGGCAAACAGCGTCCCGCCCTGCAGCGCGTCGATGAAACGGACATCGGTCAACGTCGCCTGGCCCACCTGGACGATGCGCCGCTTCTCCGGCAGCTCCGCCAGTTCGGCGGCTTCATCGCCGCGGCCGGCGTTTTGCAGGTAGCGCACGTAAGCAGGCGCCTCGTAGCGGCCCAGGCCCGACTCGACGTAATAACGCTGCGCCTCGGCCAGAGCATCCCGGTCGCCTGATTGGAAACCGAAAAACACCACGACATTGACCAGCACCAGCAGCATCGTCGCCAGCGGCAAGTTTTCGAGCGTCAGCGGCTTGTGCAGCGGCAGGATCAGCATGGACGGACCTCCGTGTCGGTCAGGGTCTTTGGCGGCCCCTGTCCGGCGCAGCTTCGGCGATTGCCGCGGCGCTTGCAAGCGCGCAGCCCCCTGGGTTGCGGCGCGGAAATGCCACAATGCCTTCCATCGAGCCGGCCCCGGGATGGCAGGTTGTGCGTTAGCAGCTACAGCCGCGATGCCCATGCCGCACCTGGTCGCAACCGAAGCCGCTACCGCAGGAGCAGCGACGGCCTGCTGGGCGGTTCACTAGAGCGTGTTATGGCCTTTGGGGTGAGTGCGAAGGCCGCTGCCGCAGTCGCGTTGCCCGGCTTGCCTTGGGCACCACCCAAGGACGGCGCCGGACGCCTTGCTGCAACGGCGCTGACGCGCAACGCATCTCATCCCAAAGTTCATAACACGCTCTAAGATCACGACCCCATCCCGGTCCGCAGTTTCCAGGAATACCCGATGAGCCGCTGGCGCCCCCCCGCAGAAAAAAGCACCGCGCTGATCACCCGCGAAGGCCACGCCCTGTTGAAATCCGAACTGGATGAGCTGTGGCGGCTCAAACGTCCGGAGGTGGTCCGGGCGCTGGCCGCGGCCGCAGCCGAAGGCGACCGCTCGGAGAATGCCGAATACACCTACCGCAAGAAGCAGTTGGGCGAAATCGACCGCCGCGTGCGCTACCTGAGCAAGCGTCTGGAAAGCCTGCGGGTGGTCGAGACCGCCCCCTCGGATCCGGAAGCGGTATTCTTCGGCGCCTGGGTGGAAGTGGAGAACATCGCCACCGGCGAACTGGCCCGTTATCGCATCGTCGGCCCGGACGAAACCGACGCCCCGCGCGGCTACATCAGCATCGATTCGCCGCTGGCGCGCGCTTTGCTGAAAAAGCGGCTTGACGACGAAATCGAAGCCAGCCTCCCCGGCGGTGCCACCCGCTTGGCGATCGTCGCGGTCAGCTACGATCCGGGCGGCTGAGGCCGGTGCGCGGCGCAGCCACCTGACGCATGCATTGCCCGGTCGCTCATGTGCCCGTGCGTACACTGCGCCTTCTGCGCTCCGCCCCGCGCCAGCGGGCTGCGTCCGCGACCGAATTCGAACAGTGCTTGCACCTGCATCAGGAGACTCCCATGGGATATTGGATCCGCATCGACACCCCGCACGGCCAGATTTCCGCCTGGAAAGCCGAGCCAGCACAACCGGCGCGCGGCGCCCTGGTCGTGGTGCAGGAGATCTTCGGCGTCAACCGCCACATCCGCGATGTGGCCGAGGGCTTCGCCGCCGCCGGTTATGTCGCGCTGGCGCCGGCCTATTTCGACGCCATCGAATCCGGTGTGGAACTGGACTACGACGATGCCGGTATCGCCAGGGGCCGCGAACTGATCGCGCAGCTGGGACTGGAGGCCGCGCAATCCATCACAGCCAGCGCCGCCAATGCGCTGGCCGGCGAAGGCAAGGTCGGCACGGTCGGCTATTGCTGGGGCGGCACGGTCGCGTTGCTGGCGGCGCTGCGGCTGGGTCTGCCCTCGGTGAGCTACTACGGCGCGCGCAATGTGCCGTTCCTTCGCGAACCGGCGAAAGCGCCGGTGATGTTCCATTTCGGCGAGTACGACAAGTCCATCCCTGCCGAAGCGGTACAGCAGCACCGCGATCTGCTGCCGCAGATGGATGTTTACACCTACCCGGCCGGGCACGGTTTCAGTTGCGATGCGCGCGCCGACTATGAGCCGGTCAGCGCCGGACTGGCGCGCGAACGCACGCTGGAATTCTTCGCCAGGCATCTGGCATGAGCGGCTTCCAGCTCGACCCGCGGCTGGCCACCGACAGCGTTTTCGTCGCCGACGGACCGCTCTCGCAGGTGCGGCTGATGAACGATGCCCGTTACCGCTGGCTGCTGCTGGTGCCGCGCGTGGACGGGGCGGTGGAATGGCTGGATCTGGACGGCGGCCAGCAGCGCCTGCTGCTGGCGGAAATCAACCAGGTCGGCGCGCTGCTGCGTTCCGGGCCGGGCACGAGCAAGCTCAATATCGGCGCCCTGGGCAACATCGTGCGGCAATTGCACATCCATCTGGTGGCGCGCCATGAGGGCGATGCGGCCTGGCCCGGACCGGTATGGGGCCACGGCCGCGCGGAGCCCTACCCGGACCAGGATCTCGCGCGCCATGTCGAAAACCTCCGCCAGCAACTACGATAGCGCGGCTACCAACACCAACCGGATCTCCATGAAAGCCAACCTGATTCCCGCCCTGGTCCTGATCGTCATCGGCACGCTGTTCCTGCTCAACAACCTGGGCCTGACCAACCTGAGCCTGGGCAAGCTGATTTCCACCTGGTGGCCGGCGATTCTGGTCCTGGTCGGCATCAGCCTGCTGTTCAAGGACCGGAGCGGCAAGTAACCGGGCGCCGCGATGGAGCGCCTGGGAGAGATTCTCGGGTACGGCGGATGCAAGCGCTGAATCCCTATCGCCCGCCCGCCGCACCGCTGCAGGCCGGGCCCGCCAGCGAGCAACCGCTGGCGCCGCGCTGGCAAAGATTGCTGGCCTACCTGCTGGATTCCCTGCTGGTTATTGCCGCCTGGGGTTTCACCGGCTGGGCGGTCGCGCGCTGGACGGGGTTCGATCCCTCGGCGCCAAGCGGCAGCGCAGAAGTTCCCTCCGACCTGATGCAGGCAATCCTGCAACCCGGCGCGATACCCGACCAAGTGCTGGGTTTTGCGGTATTCCTGCTGCTGCAGGGGCCGCTGTTGTTCCTCCGCCAGCAGACGCTGGGCAAGGCGGTGCTGGGACTGCGGATTGTCGACATATCCGGCCGCAAGGCCGGTTTCGCCAGAATCGTGCTGACCCGCGAACTGCCGCTGTGGCTGCTGGGCGTGCTGCCGCTGGGCGCGGTCGCGGGGCTGCTGGAGCAGTTGCTGATCCTGCGCAAGGACCGGCGCTGCCTGCACGATCACGTCGCCGGAACGAAGGTGGTGAAGCTGGGCCGTTCGAACGGTTGAGCCGGACCAAAACCCGGCCCGAACGGACTTCATCCGGCACAACGCAGGCTCAGGTCCGCGGCAGAGTCACCCCGGTCTGGCCCTGATACTTGCCGCCGCGGTCCTTGTAACTGGTTTCGCAGACTTCGTCGGATTCGAAGAACAGCATCTGCGCGACGCCTTCATTGGCGTAGATGCGCGCCGGCAGCGGCGTGGTGTTGCTGAACTCCAGCGTCACATGGCCTTCCCATTCCGGTTCCAGCGGGGTGACGTTGACGATGATGCCGCAGCGGGCATAGGTGCTCTTGCCCAGGCAGACCACCAACGTGCTGCGCGGGATGCGGAAGTATTCCACGGTACGCGCCAGCGCAAAGCTGTTGGGCGGAATGATGCAGACGTCCGATTCGATATCGACGAAGCTGCCGCTGTCGAAATGCTTGGGGTCGACAATCGTCGAATTGATGTTGGTGAACACCTTGAACTCGCGCGAGCAGCGCACGTCGTAGCCGTAGCTGGAGGTGCCGTAGCTGACGATGCGTTCACCGTTGGCATGCTTGACCTGCCCCGGTTCGTACGGCTCGATCATGCCGTGCTGTTCGGCCATGCGGCGGATCCAACGGTCGCTCTTGATGCTCATGCAGTGTCCTGGTTCTGGATGGGGGCCTCCACCGCCGACCGGTTCGTGTCCGGCCGGCCCGATGGCCTGGGGCGATGCGCATTGTAGAGCGGAGCTCGCCCGGCCGCTCTCCACCGGGTGCCAAGCGCGAAGCACCAACAGGTTGTTGAAAGAAGCGCGTCCTGCGTTTTTCAAATCACCGGGCCGGCACCTGTCCGGAACGGTTCCCGACGAATCAATCGCTTACGCACTGGCTGCGCCGTCGCGGCCCATCCCTGGTCGCGCAAGCAGGCTGTTTCGACAACCTGCTAAACCAGCGAGGATGCAATCGGCATCGCCGCCCGCGGCCGCATCGCCAGCCGCGCCGCCATCACCCGGGCGGTCTGGCGGTAAGCCTGGGCGACCGCCGAATCCGGCGCCGACACGACCACCGGCTGGCCCGCGTCGCCCTGTTCGCGGATGGCGATGTCCAGCGGCAGCGAGCCCAGCAGCGGCACGCCGTACTGCGCCGCCATCCGCTGGCCGCCGCCCTCGCCGAACAGATGCTCGACATGGCCGCAGTTCGAACAGGTATGCACCGCCATGTTCTCGATGATGCCCAGCACCGGCACATCGACCTTCTCGAACATCTTCAGCGCCTTCTTCGCATCCAGCGTGGCGATGTCCTGCGGCGTGGTGACGATCACCGCCCCGGCCACCGGAATCTTCTGCGCCAGGGTCAGCTGGATGTCGCCGGTGCCCGGCGGCAGGTCGATCAGCAGATAGTCCAGATCGCCCCACAGTGTGTCGTTGAGCAACTGGGTCAGCGCCGACGTCGCCATCGGACCGCGCCAGATCATCGGCGTGTCGGCCTCGACCAGGAACCCGATCGACATCGCCTCCACCCCGAACGCCCGCATCGGCTCGATCGACTTGTTGTCCGGACTCTCCGGCTTGCCGCTCAAGCCCAGCATGGCCGGGATGCTTGGACCGTACACATCCGCATCCAGCACCCCCACCCGCGCCCCTTCCAATTGCAGCGCCAGCGCCAGGTTGACCGCCGTGGTCGACTTGCCCACCCCACCCTTGCCCGAACCGACGGCAATGATGTTGCGGACGCGCGGGAGGGGGGTCAGGTTGGGCTGGACGGCGTGCGACACAACCCGGAAGTCCAGCTTGAACCCGCCAAGTCCGGCACCTTCTGCGGCCAACGCCGCCTCAACCTGCTCTCGCAGAACCCCAGCCAGACCCTCGGCAGGGAAACCCAGGGTTAGATGGACTTGCCGGGCTTCCGTGGGGCCTTGCGACTGAACCCGAGAACCCGTTTCCGCCAGGGAGACGGACTCCCCAGCCAGGGAAATATGTGACAGAAGTTGCACAAATAATCCAGATTGTCATATTTTTGTGACTTGTGTCACAATTTTAAAAGTAACATCAGTAACATTTTCCTGTGCTATAGGCGCGTCTGTTAATGGCATGTTAACGTCGGGCCACAGGGAAATTCGCATTGCGGTTTGGACTCAAGGAAGCAGTCCATGGGGGCCGCATCTATTGGATAGTTTAGGGGATTCACAACATGACAGTTCGTAATTCGCTTTCTCCAAAGCGTAGTCGTCTAAGTGCCGCATTGTTCGCCGCCATCCTGACGCCTGTGACAGCTTCAACCTTCGCACAGCAAATCGAAGAGTCCCAGAAGACCTCGACAGCGACCACTTTAGACAAGGTTGTAGTAACCGGCTCGTTGATTCCTCAGACCACAAAGGAAACATTCACTCCGGTTACCGTGATTTCGGCCGAAGACATTCAGGCCCGCGGCTTCTCCAGCGTCTCCGACGTATTGCAGCAATCCTCCTTCGCTACCGGCGGCATCCAGGGCTCCCAGAGTTCGGCATCCTTCACTCAGGGTGCGGAAACGGTCAGCATGTTCGGCTTGAACCCGGGCTATACCAAGTACCTCATCAACGGTCGGCCGATGGCCGACTATCCGGCGCTGTACAACGGTAGCGACACGTTCAACAACATCAGCGGTATTCCTGTCGATCTGGTCGAGCGTATCGAAATTCTCCCCGGTGGTCAGTCTTCGCTGTATGGTTCCGACGCCATCGCCGGCGTCGTGAACGTCATCCTCAAGACACGGGTCGACAACACCACTATCAGTATCCGCGGGGGCACCTACACTGATGGCGGCGGCGACTCCGGGCGCGTCACCTTGGCTACGGGTTTCAGTGCGGCAGATGATCGCCTGAACGGCGTCTTTGGGGTCCAATACGAGAGCAGCGAGCCCATCTGGGCCTACCAACGCGATATCACCAAGCAATACTACCGCAATGGCACTTCAGCGCCGCTGGCGAGCCGCGATTGGTTGGTATACAGCCCGTTCACCAGCTACGCCTTTCTCGACCCGAATAACTGCGCCAACGTGACGGATGCCTTCGGTGGCACCGAAGGTTTGCAAACAAGGCCGAACTTTGGCGATGAAAACTACTGTGGCTCATTCTTCACGCCGGGCTATCGCACGCTGAAGAATGGCAAGGATTCGCTACAGGTCTACAGCCATGCGACCTTTGACCTTAACGACAACCATCAGCTGTATGCCGACGTCCTTTACAACGACGAAGAGGTCAAATACCACGTCGGCTCCAACTACACTTGGTGGGGTACCGGCGTCGAATGGGGTTATTACTATGACCCTGACCTGGACGATTTCCTGAACTTGCAACGCGCCTTTGCGCCGGAGGAGATGGGGGCCGGTGGGTTCGAGAACTCGATGAACAAGGACAAGACCGAATCCTGGCACGTCACCTTGGGTGCCAAGGGGCGCATTGGCGCCTCCAAGTGGGACTACGATATTGGCCTGACCAGCACACGCTACGAGTTGGACGAACAGGGCTTCGCCCGCTTTGCAGGCCCGATCAACGACTACTTCCAGAACAAGGTGCTCGGACCCGAATTGGGTCTGGATCCATACTACGGTGCGTACCCGGTGTTCCAGCCGGACTATGCCGCGTTCTACACGATGATGTCGCCGGAAGACTTCCGCAGTTTCACGGGTTACACCAGTTCCAAGAGCAAGACGACCAATGACATGCTGCGCGGCCAGCTGACAAACAGCGAATTGTTCTCGTTGCCTGGCGGCAGTGCCGGTCTCGCAGTGGCGCTTGAAGCTGGACAGGAAGAATGGAGCTACAAGCCGGACGCACGCCTGTTGAATGGCGAGGTCTGGGGTACCACCTCGGTCGATGGTGGCGGCGAGCGTGATCGCTATGCAGCCATCGCCGAACTCAGGCTGCCGGTATTCGACCCGCTGACCATTTCGCTTTCCGGCCGCTATGACCGGTTTGAACCGGATGGCGCGGAAACCGTAGACAAGACAACTTATTCGCTGGGCATCGAATACCGCCCGGTCGAAAGTTTCCTGTTGCGCGGCAAGTACGGCACGGCATTCAAGGCACCGACGCTGGCGGATCAGTTCCAGGCAGAAAGCGGCTATTACAACTTGGTGACGGACTATTACAACTGCCAGTTGCTTGGTTTTGACCCGACCGAAGTCGATCAGTGCCCGGCAGCGTTCTCGAACCGCCAGTTCTTCGGTACGACAGAAGGCAGCCGCGATCTGGAACCGCTGAACGCCGATGTCTGGAATGTCGGTTTTGTCTGGGCACCGCTACCGGCACTGTCGTTCACCGCAGACTACTTCCGCTGGGATATTCGCGATGAGGTTGGCTCACAGGATCCGGACGGCCTGGCGCTACGCGAGATGTATTGCCGTACGGGTGCAAATGGCTATGACATCAACGCTCCTGTGTGTGTCGATGCGCTGTCCAAGATCACTCGAGACAGTCTGAACCGCATCACAGAAATTTATACGCCGAAGGTCAACGAGGCGCAAGAAATCCTGGAAGCGGTAAACGTCAGTGCCAACTATGTATGGGACACTGGCGTTTACGGCCAGTTGATGTTCCGTGGTTCGTACACCAACAACCTGAAACATGAGTTCGTGGCGTTCGAAGGCGACGAGCCGATCGATCTGTTGCGTAATCCTGGCTGGAGCAGCGATCCCAAGAGCAAGGCCAATGCCTCGGTGACCTGGCGTAAGGACAACTGGAGCACCACTCTCTACGCCAACCGCATCGGCCATACGCCGAACTACCGTGCGCGGGTGCTGGAGACCTACGACGATCCGACCGGTCGGGCCGGCAAGTTGAAGCCGTTCACGACCTACAACTTCAGCGTGAGCTACTCACCATTGGATGCTCTGGATCTGTCACTGTCGGTTAGCAACCTGCTAAACGACATGCCGCCGGAAGATCGTACCTATCCGGGCACGTCTGGTGCACCCTACAACAGCTCACAATACAGCGCCTATGGGCGTGCGGTATATGTTGAAGCGCGCTACATGTTCGGAGCCAAGTAACGGTTCTCCCCGTACCAGGCTGCTGTTCAGGACCCCGCCAGAAGGCGGGGTCTTTTTTTGGACTATCCGCCCCTTCCATACGCCAGCGAATGCGGTATAAAGGCAGCAATCCGGGATGGCCCCAAGTGAGCCTGTCCTGGGAACTGACCAACTCATTCCCTGGGAGGGGAACCATGCGCAAGACCCTGTTTACCGCCTGCCTGTCGCTGCCGCTGGCCCTGTTGTCGATGTCGGCAGCCGCCGCCGATCCTGTCGGCCGCTGGAAGACCATCGACGACCAGACCGGCAAGCCAAAATCCATCGTCGAGATCAGCCGGAACAGCAACGGCACGTTCAGCGGGCGCATCGTCGAGCTGCTGAACCCAAGCAAGCCCAATCCGGTCTGCGACAAGTGCAAGGACGACCGCAAGGACAAGCCCATCACCGGCATGGAAATCATCCGCGGCATGAAAGCGGACGGCACCAGCAAGTACAGCGGTGGCACCATCCTGAAGCCCGATGAGGGCAAGGTCTACAAGTCGAAGATGGAATTGATCGACGGCGGCCAGAAGCTGGAAGTCTCCGGCTGCATCGCCTTCATCTGCAAGTCGCAGACCTGGATCCGTCAGTAGTTCCGGCAGCTGTCCGAAGCGCGCGTTTGGCCCGGCAATGCCGGGCCAAGCCCTTTCTAGGGCCCCGCAACGGCCCATGCGATAATCGCGGCTTCCCCGCAAGACAGCCCCCATGAGCCGCACCGCACTCGTCACCACCGCCCTGCCCTACGCCAATGGTCCGTTGCACCTGGGCCATCTGGTCGGCTATATCCAGGCCGACATCTGGGTCCGTGCCCGCCGCCTGGCCGGCAACACTACCCACTTCGTCTGCGCCGACGATACCCATGGCACGCCGATCATGCTGGCGGCAGAAAAGGCCGGGGTGACTCCGGAAGCGTTCATTGCCAATGTCCAGGCCAGCCATGAGCGCGATTTCGCCGCCTTCGGCGTGGCCTTCGATCACTACGATTCCACCCACTCGGCCGCCAACCGCGAACTGACCGAAGCCTTCTATGCGCGATTGGAAGCCGGCGGCCATATCGCCCGCCGCAGCGTGGCGCAGTTCTACGATCCGGCCAAGGGCATGTTCCTGCCGGATCGCTACATCAAGGGCATCTGCCCGAACTGCGGCTCGGCCGATCAGTATGGCGACAACTGCGAAGTCTGCGGCGCCACCTACGCGCCCACCGATCTGAAGGAACCGAAATCGGTCATCTCCGGCGCCACCCCGGAAATCCGCGATTCGGAACATTATTTCTTCGAAGTCGGCCGCTTTGAGCCGTTCCTGCGCGAATGGCTGGCCGGCGACGTGGCGCTGCCCGGGGTCAAAGCCAAGCTGAAGGAGTGGCTGGATGCCGAGGGCGGCCTGCGCGCCTGGGATATCTCCCGCGATGCTCCCTATTTCGGCTTCGAGATTCCCGATGCACCCGGCAAGTACTTCTACGTCTGGCTGGATGCGCCGATCGGCTACCTGAGCAGCTTCAAGACCCTGTGCGAACGCACCGGCGAGGATTTCCATTCGCACCTGAATGCGGGCACCGCCAGCGAACTGCATCATTTCATCGGCAAGGACATCGTCAATTTCCATGGCCTGTTCTGGCCAGCAGTGCTGCATGGCGTCGGTTATCGCGCGCCGACCCGGCTGC
Organism: Pseudoxanthomonas wuyuanensis; assembly: GCF_900215535.1. GTDB lineage: Bacteria > Pseudomonadota > Gammaproteobacteria > Xanthomonadales > Xanthomonadaceae > Pseudoxanthomonas_A > Pseudoxanthomonas_A wuyuanensis. The sequence goes on from NZ_OCND01000006.1 coordinate 196,127, forward strand.
ACGTCAACGGCTATCTGATGGTCGATGGCGCCAAGATGTCGAAGTCGCGCGGGACCTTCGTGATGGCCCGGACCTACCTGGATGTGGGCCTGGAAGCCGAAGCGCTGCGCTACTACTACGCAGCCAAGTCCTCCGGTGGCGTTGACGATCTGGATCTGAACCTCGGCGATTTCGTTGCCCGCGTCAATGCGGATCTGGTGGGCAAGTTCGTCAATCTGGCCAGCCGCTGCGCGGGCTTCATCGACAAGCGATTCGGCGGACAGCTGGCCGATGCGCTGCCGGATGGCCAGACTTACGCGCGTTTCGTCGCGGCGCTGGCGCCAGTCCGCGAGGCTTACGAACGCAACGACCCGGCCGCCGCCATCCGCCAGACGATGGCCCTGGCCGATGACGCCAATCGCTATATCGACGACAGAAAGCCGTGGGTGATCGCCAAGCAGGAAGGCGCCGAGGCCGAACTGCAGGCGGTCTGCACGCAGGGCCTGAACCTGTTCCGCGTACTGGCCGCCGCGCTGAAGCCGGTACTGCCGCGCACGGCAACGCAAGCCGAAGAATTCCTCGCTGCGCCGGTCTATGCCTGGCAGGACCTGGACGCGCCGCTGCTGGCCCACCGCATCAAACCGTATGCACCGCTTTTTACCCGTATCGACCCCAAACTGATCGACGCCATGACCGAAGCTTCCAAGGACACCCTTGCCCCCGCCACCGCCCCGAATGCGGGGGCGACACCAGTCGCAACTCCACACTCCGCTCCCAAAGCTGTCGCGACTGACGTCGCTCCTGCAACGGGCAGCGCCAGCAGTTTCATCGGCATCGACGATTTCGCCAAGCTGGATCTGCGCATCGGCAAGGTGCTGGTCTGCGAATTCGTCGAAGGCTCGGACAAACTGCTGCGTTTCGAACTGGATGCCGGCGAACTGGGCAAGCGGCAGATCTTCTCGGGCATCCGCGCCAGCTATGGCGAACCGGACAAGCTGGTCGGGCGCAACGTGGTGTTCATCGCCAACCTGGCACCACGCAAGATGCGCTTCGGGGTCAGCGAAGGAATGATCCTGTCGGCCGGCTTCGATGGCGGCGCATTGGCGCTGCTGGACGCCGATGCCGCGGCGCAGCCCGGCATGCCGGTGCGCTGAAAGCCGCCCCATGCACCTGGCCCTGTTCGATTTCGACCATACCATCACCACAACCGACACCTATTCCCGCTTCCTGCGGGGTATCGCCACGGCAGAGCAGCTGGCGCAGGTAAAATGGAAAATCGGTCCGTGGCTGGCCGGCTATCGCCTGGGCCTGGTGTCGGCCTGCGCCATCCGTGCGCGGGTCACGCGGCTGGCCTTCGCCGGACGCCTGGCGGCGGAAGTCGACGAGCGCGGCAAGCGCTATTGCGTCGAAGTATTGCCAAAGTTGCTGCGTCCGGAAATGATGCAGCGCATCGGCTGGCATCAATCCCAAGGCGATACGGTGGTCGTCGTATCCGCCTCGCTGGACGTCTATCTGCAACCCTGGTGCGAGCAGCACGGGCTGGCGCTGATCTGCAACCGGCTCGAGGCCCATGCGGGGACGCTTACCGGCCGTTACCACCAGGGCGATTGCGGCGGCGAAAAGGTCCAGCGGATCCGCGCGCGCTACGATCTTGGCGCGTATGCTCGAATCCACGCCTACGGCGACAGCCGCGAAGACCGTGGCATGCTGGCACTGGCCCAGCAACGCTGGTATCGCGGTCGCCGGATCGCCTGACGGCAGCTTCCAGGTTCCACAGATGCGGCCCATTCCCGAAAACCTGACCGAACGACTGGACCGTTTGCTGCCGCAAACCCAATGCGGCCAGTGCGGTTTCGACGGTTGCCGTCCTTATGCCGAGGCGATGGCCAATGGCCAAGCGCAGGCGGACCGCTGCCCGCCCGGTGGCGATGCCGGCGCAAAAGCGCTTGCCCATGTTCTGGGCACTGCGCCGTTGCCTTATGACCGCAGCCGCGGCGAGCACAAACCCGCGCAGGTCGCCGTGGTGATCGAAGCCGACTGCATCGGCTGCACCAAGTGCATCCAGGCCTGCCCGGTCGACGCCATCATCGGCGGCGCCAAGCATATGCATGTGGTGATCGAGCCACTGTGCACCGGTTGCGAACTATGCGTGCCGGCGTGCCCGGTGGACTGCATCAGGATGGTCTGAGTCGCAGACTACTCATTCAACCTCGATTCCTGAGCTTTCCAGAAGCTCGCGCAGTTGCTGAAGATTCCTCTCGTATTTCTTCCACCTTTTCATGGCAGAACGGTAGATTGGCGCCCGAACTTGTACGGCGCTTGCTGTCGCAACGGGAGCCTCATTCTTCTCAAAATGAAGGCAGGCGCCCTCCCACGGCAGATCGCAGAACCCAAGTAGACGCTTGGTCGACTCCTCCTGTGATTCAACAATCGCTTCATAGTCTATTTCCATTATTCGACCAGGTATAGCGTTGTGCCAATACTTCATGAGCCGATCGAACAGCAGATAGTAGCGCCCAGTATCCATAAGATCGAACGAGTAGTCGTAATACGGTGAAGACTGCGCAAAAAGCTGCCTGAAATTGCTCAGACACGTATCCATCGGATCTCTGCGAAGGCAGATTATTCTTGCACGCGGAAGCGCGCGCGCGATAAACCCTGCATACATGAAATTGTGCGGAAGCTTATCGACGAAGAAGGGAGTCGTTCCGGTTCCCGGCCGGGTGCTGGCGACATAAGCATCGCCCAAGCGACTCCAGTCGATGTGGCGCGCCAACCTCACCGTATCGATGTCCAGCATCGCAGGCGTTCTGCTTCCCGACTCTCTCTTGAGCATCACTCCAAAGTTCTGCAGTTCGCCTGCCGAATGCACCAGCGAGTGGCTGGAAAGAATCCGCTCCACCAGCGTGGTTCCCGTTCTCGGCATGCCGATAACAAAAATGGGTTCCTTGCTCTGACTGGCATTTGGGACTTCAGGAATCTCCTGTGCCGCGGCGGCCAGCTCGTCAAAGAGGTTGCTGTCGCGTTGGATGGTATAGCCGCGATGCGCGCGCTTTGCAGATTTGCCCAGGGTCAGATGTTCGAATGACGACGAGTATTCCCCGATATCTTCCAACTCCTTCGACAGAGCCAGGTGCACGTACATCGCTCCATCCGCGTCGCCGGCAACGGCCGGCAGTACCGATTCGAACCATTGAATATGATTGGATTCCTCTGTAAGCCTGCGCAGCTGAGCTAGGGCCAAATATGCCTTCCAGTATCTGGGATCCAGCCGGAGGCACTCCAAGTATTCCAACTCCGCTGTCCGTATATCTCCCGTAAAGGTCAAGGAAGTGGCCAGGTTGAATCGGTAGCTCGCTTGCTTCGGCATACGTTCCGAGGCATGCCTGAATACCTCAACAGCTTTCTCGTGGGCATTGGCTTGGGTATAAACGACACCCAGCGTATCGAGAGTAAGAGGGTCATCTGGTCCCAGCGCCATTGCCCTGTCGGCAGTTTCCACCGCCTCACGCATAAACCGCCCGGTAGCCAGCACGCGCGCCAATTGCGCTGCATAGTCGGGGCGTTCCGGATTAAGCGCAACTGCGCGGCGAAGCAGCTCCGCTGCCAGCGGCATTTGCCCTAGCTGCAGTGCGGCGGCGCCAGCAACAAAATGGACCCCCGCGTGCGGTGGTCCACTTCTCACCAGCTCCATCGATAACTCCTGCGCCCTTCTCCAGTCACCGCGGTTCAATGCGGCAATGGCATGCCTGTAAATTTCGGCGGGTTCGCTCATCCTGGAACAACTCCGGTAGATCCAGCAAGATTTTGTTCGATCATCCTTCCGCGCACGCAGAGCAGATGCGTTCCACCCGGTAACCCCTGGCGCGCAGCTTTTCGACCACGCCGTCCTCGCCTATCAGGTGCAGCGAGCCGACCACGATCAGGGTGTTGTCGTTGCCCGGCGCGCTCAGGCGTTTTTCGATCTGCGGCAGCCAGGCGTTGTTGCGATCCAGGTTGATCATCCGGTAACTGACCGGCGTGTGCGTCTGCATCTCCTTGCGCATCTTGCCGTCCAGCCGTTCGACGTCGCCGCTGCGCCAGGCCTGGTGCAGATCCAGTAGTTCGCGCACCGCCTCCTGCGGGCTCTCCAGCAGCTTGTTGAGGCTGTAGACCTGCTCGCTGTGCGGCGTGCCGTCCATCGCCGCGACCTGCGTATCGATGGTTTCCAGCCCGGCCACGGGTTTGCCGGCTTCGGCCGCGCGGCGGATGAAATGATTGTCCAGGCCCTGCTCCGGCCGGAATCCGGCCGACTGCGCCATGCCCATCACCATGCCCAGGCTGATCGCCCAGGGTTCGGTGGTTTCCATCTGCTCGATGGAGCTGCCGCTGGCCGACAGCAGCGCCGCCAGCCTGGCCTTGACGTCTTCCGGCAGCACGGTGCTCAGGCTCTTGCCGTTTTCGTAACCGGCTGCGCTCTGGAACTTGGCCATCGTTGCCGGTGAAGTCAGTTCCGAGGGTTCGACTTCGAACACCAGCGAAGCCGCATCTTCAAACGCCGCCTCAACCTCCTCCGCCAGCGGATAGTCGGTGGTTTTGAGCAGATGGAACGAACCCAGCAGGTAGACCGCATTGTCCTGGTCGGAAACCTTCCACAGCAGCGGTACCGGTGGCGGCGCAGCGGCCGCGGCCGGCGCTTTGGCGAGAGCACCGAAGCTGGCGGTCGCTGACAGCGCGAAAAGCAGCAACGGGCCGATAAGATTGAGTCTGTTGCGGTGGCGCATACGCATCCTTGTCAGGGTGAGGACGAATCGATTCTGCGGTAGGCCTTCTCGCCGGCCTCGACAGCCAGATCCAAGCGGTTCTGCGCCGGCGGCAACGGACAGGTGGCGTAAAGGGTGAATGCGCTGGGCGGATTGTGGGCACGGTTGAAATCCAACACCACCTTGCCGTCCGCCGGCGCGTCAATCTCCAGGTAGCGGCCTGCCGAATAGCTGCCCTGCCCGCTGGTGCGATCGGCCAGCGGGATGAACATCCTTCCGTCGGCGGCGGAAAGCACATCCAGCCGGTAGGAGGCGCCGTTGCGTTCGAATTCGACCGCCCCAGGACTGGGGACCGCCGTGGTGACGCCAATCATGTCGATGATCGGCAGCGTGGTACCGGCAGGATTGGCGACAAAGCGCGCCTCGAACCGCCAGGCGGGATCCGTCGGCCAGTACTCTAGGGCTCCCATGTGGATACGCGTCGGCGCATCCTCATGGCGTATCCGCAGATAGTGGCGGCCGCCGCGTTCGATCAGGTTCAGCTTGCCCTTGCCTTCGTCGAACGCGAGCGTGGTGGGCGCAGGGTCGCGATCGTCGCGCAGTTCGATGCGCGCCTTGACCGGTTCTTCGTCCAGCAGCAACCCGGAATCGCGTTCCGGCATCAGGAAGTAGCGGTCGCCTTGCCGGGACAGCATGCCCATCTTTTCCGGCCCCGCCGCCAGGCGGATGCCGCTGCCGGGACCGGCGCCGATGTAGTGCGCCTTCAGTTCGATCGGATGCAGCCCGACCAGGCTGGTCCAGCCGTCCGGCTGCAGCAGATCCTGCTTGCGCCGATCGCGCCAGGCCTGGGTTTCGGCAACGAAAGCGGCATCGGCGATCGGCGCACTGCCGCTGCCGGGGGACCGCGCCGGCTCGGCCGGTTGGCAGGCCACGAGCAGCATCGCCAACGCCGCCGTCATTGCCAGTTGGGTTTTCAGCATCTCAACGTCCTCGCAGGAACCAGCGTTCCATATCAGCCAATGGGAAATGCGTCCACAGCGGACGCTCATCGCGGCGGCCAGCGGAGCGTTCGATGGCTTCCACTTCGCGCAGCAATGCGTTCAATTCGGGCAGGGTCAGCCGACGCCCGCTGTTTGCCGGCTCGTGCCTCGCCATCGCGGCGAGCAGTCCATCGGCATCGCCCCCATCGCGTTGGCTCTGGTCGCGCCCGCGCAGGCCGTTCAGTACATCCTGCAGCAAGGCCTGCGGATCGGCCTGCGACAACAGCGCAGGGACGCTACGCACATGCAGCGATCCCGGACCGCTGCGGCCCACATCGAATCCCAGAGCAATCAGCGTCTCGGCGTTGCGTTCTATCAGCTCCGCCTCCTCCGCGGCCACCGCCAGCGTCAACGGCGTCAGCAAAGGCTGCGCGTGCAGGCCGACGCCCTCATAGGCGTTCCTGAGCTTCTGGTAGCGGATACGCTGGTGGGCCGCATGCATGTCCACCACAATCATGCCATCGGCGTTTTCGGCCAGGACATAGCGGCCGTGCAGTTGGGCGATGGCATACCCCAGCGGGGGCACCGGCCCATCGGCCAGCACCGCCGGCTCCAGGCCGGCCGGCGCCGACGCATACAACGCGGCGTAGGCCGCGGGCGCTTCGCCGATGCGCAAGCCACCGGCCGCGGCCGGCGTCCAGGTCAGCGGTGCCACCCGCGCCGCATCGGCGCCGCTCAACGTCGAAGGCAGCATCGACGCGGCGATATCGGCGCGCGCACCGGCCAGCGCGTCGTACAGCGTGCGGTAGACGAAGTCGTGCACCAGCCGGGCTTCGCGAAAACGCACCTCGTGCTTGGCCGGATGCACGTTGACATCGACCCGGGCCGGCTCGATCTCCAGGAACAGCACATATGCCGGGTGGCGGCCGTGGAAAAGCAACTCCTGGTAGGCGCGTTTCACCGCGTAGGCGATGCCGCGATCGCGCACGGCGCGTCCATTGACATAGGCGTACTGCTGATCCGCACCCGAACGCGAATAGGCCGGCGGGGCGATCCAGCCGCGCAGACGCAGGCCTGCGCCCTGATGATCGATGTGCAGCGCCTGCTCGGCGAACCCTTCGCCCAACGCTTCCAGCAGCCGCGCCGCCGGTTCTGCCGCATCGGGCTTGTAACGCCGCGCCGGCTTGCCGTTGTGCGCCACGCGCAGCTCGATGTCCGGACGCGCCAGCGCCAGCGAGCGCAACCATTCCTCGATATGGCCCAGCTCGGTGCGCTCGGCGCGCAGGAACTTGCGCCGGGCCGGAACATTGAAGAACAGATCGCGCACTTCCACCGTGGTACCGATAGCGTGCGGCGTGGGCGCCACGCTGGCGACCCGGCCGCCGTCGACCTGCAACGTGCTGCCGTAGGCATCGGAAGCGCGGCGTGAGGACAGCGCAAAGCGGCTGACCGAGGCGATCGACGGCAAAGCTTCGCCGCGAAAGCCCAGCGTCATGACCGTTTCCAGATCGTCCAGCGAGGCGATCTTGCTGGTGGCGTGGCGGGACACCGCCAACGGCAGTTCTTCCGGCGCAATGCCGCTGCCATCGTCGCGAATCCGGATCAACCGTACGCCGCCCTCTTCCAGATCGATGTCGATACGGCGCGCGCCGGCGTCCAGCGCGTTCTCGACCAGTTCCTTGACCACCGAGGCCGGACGTTCGATGACCTCGCCGGCGGCGATCTGGTTGATCAGGGTGTCGGGAAGCTGGCGGATCGGCACATTCGGGCGGCGCCGCAGCGCCGTGGGAAGAATCAGCCCCGATGATAGCCGAGCGCGGCGGTTGGAGCGGACTTCGGGATGAGTTCAACTCAAAGCCCGCAACAAGCTCTCTCTAGGGAGCGCCGGCGCCAGCGGCTGCAGTCGATTCGGCCTGCGCCCTGGCCTGCGCGCGGGCGGCGAACAGCGTGCCCGGTGGCGGCTGGTTGGTGAAGTACGACTGGATGCCGGCCAGCACCGCGGCGGCGACCTTGCGCTGGTGGGCAGGGTCGCGCAGGCGCTTTTCTTCTTCGTGATTGGAAATGAAACCGGTCTCCACCAGCATCGCCGGCATATCCGAATTGCGCAGCACTTCGAAATTGGCGAACTCGATCTGCGGCTTGTGGGTTTTGCCCAGGCTCTTCAAGCCCGTCAGCACATGGCCCGCCGCGTCCTGCGATGCTTTCATGTGGCCGCTCTGGGCCAGATCCAGCAGCACCGTCGACAAGGTGTCCTGGGTCAGGCGCACGCCGCCGACCAGATCCGATGCGTTTTCCTTGTCGGCCAGCCAGCGCGCGTGCTGCGAGGAAGCGCCACGCGTGGACAGCACGTAGACCGACGAACCCCAGGCGCTGCGGTTCTGCGCCGCATCGGCATGGATGGAAACGAACATGTCCGCCTTCGCGTTGCGCGCCTTGCGCGCGCGCTGCGGCCGTTCCACATACACATCGGTGTCGCGGATCAGATAGGCGCGCATGCCCGGCGTGGCGTTGATCTGGCGGGCGAGTTCCTTCGAAATCGCCAGTACGACGTTCTTTTCATAGGTGCCGTTGGGGCCGATGGCGCCGGGGTCCTGCCCGCCATGGCCGGGATCGATGGCGATGACCAACGGACGCGTCCCCGCCTGCGCGGATACCGAAGGTTTCGCTTGAGCCGGCTCGGGCGGGGAGGCCTCGGGCGTGGCCGCCGCCTGCGCTGCAGCGCCGATTGGCGCCGGCTTGCCGGTGGCGATGGTATAGGCCGGCGCCGCCACGGTGGTTTGGGTTGCGGGCGTTGCGGGCGGGACTGCCACCTGAGCGGCCGTCGGCTGGCCATTGAGGATGGCCTGCGGAGAAAGCGCCGATGCGGTTTCCGTCGCCGGTGGCGGAGCAGCAGCCTGCTGCTGCACCTGCGCTGTCAACGCGGCGGTGGCGCGTGCGGCGGCGGCGGTGGCGTCATCGCTCGCCGCCATTTGTGCCGGAGCCGCCTGCGCTGGCGCCGCAGCCGGGCTGGCTGTCGCCACGCTTGCAGCGGGGCCATCGCCCGGCCATTCGATGACCAGCCGCGAACCGCCTGCGGCTGGTTCGATACGCGGTTTCAACGACACCACCGAGGAGGAAAGATCGAACACCACCCGCAGCGTCCCCGGCGTGGGCTGGCCGGTGCGCACCGAAGTCACGATGCCCGCTCCAGCGGGAAGCTTGAGGCTGCGCGCGGCAGTGGATGCCGGCAGATCCACGACCAGGCGGTCCGGACCGCTCAGCGTCAGGGTCTTGAATTCGCCGGCGCCGTCGAGCTGGATTTCCGCACGGGTGCCGGTAGCGCCCACGGTAACGCTGACCCCGCTGACCTCGCCGGCCTGCACCGGGGAAACCGCAACAGCCGCCCACAGCCAGCCGGCCGCGAAGGCGGGTAGATACCGGAATTTGGGCTTCCCCATGCGCATGCGGCGGATTCAAGCACCATCCACGCCGGAATGCAAGGATTTTTCCCTTAATAATCCGTAACCTGCCGGATCTTCTTACATGGACAGGACAGGTGATCCCTGCAACTGGCCATTTTCAGCCAGCCGCGCCAGCCAATCAGCGCCGGTTTGCGAGCCCGCCGACAGGCGCAGTTGGCGCCCGTCGTCGCTTACCGCCAGTTCCGCCAGCAGATCGGCTGCCGGCAGCCCCGCCCCGCCCCGCTCGGGCCATTCCACCAGCCACAGGGTCGCGACGGCATCATCCAGGCCCAGGAAATCCAGTTCGCCGGCATCGCCAATCCGGTACAGGTCCAGGTGCCAGGCTTCGCCGCCGGCGATCGGATAGCGCTCGACCAGCGTATAGGTCGGGCTGCGGATGGCGCCCTGCACACCCAGTCCGCGCAGCAGCGCGCGCGCCAGCGTGGATTTGCCGGCGCCCAGGTCGCCGCGCAGATGCACGACCGCCTGCGCGGGGCGAGTCGCCGCCAATGCGCGGCCCACCTGTTCGGTGGCGTCGCTGTCGGGAAGGAAAATCTGCATGCGGCGATTTTAGGGCGTGTTATGAGCTTTGAGGGCAGCCAGCCGAAGCCATCGCAGGCTCATGGATTCGCCAGCCGGCGCAGGTGCGGCATCAGATCCGAAGGCAGCAGGCCGCGTTCGCCTTCGCTGGCGGCTTCATCGCCGGCCAGCGCATGCAGCAGCGCACCCGCGCTGGCCGCGTCGAAGGCCGGCAATCCCTGTCCGCGCAGCGCGGCGATGACGCCGGTCAGCGCATCGCCCATGCCGCCGACCGCCATACCCGGATTTCCGGCGTCGATCGCGCGGGGGATTTGGCCTGGCGCAGCGACCACGGTGCCGGCCCCTTTCAATACCACCACCGAGCCGTAACGCTCGCTCAACGCGCGCGCCGCAGCGAACCGATCCCGCTGCACGTCGGCAGCGCCCCCCACGCCAAGCAGCCGCGCCGCCTCGCCTGGATGCGGTGTCAGTACCGCGTCATCCAGCTTGTGCGGCTGCGCGGCCAGCAGGTTCAGCGCATCGGCATCGATCACCAGCGGTTTGCCGGCGCGCAGGGCCAGCGCGAACAAGCCCTGCGCCCAGTCGCCCTGCCCCAACCCGGGGCCCAATGCCACGATGTCGGCCGGCTCCAGCAATGCCTGCAGCGCCTCGCCCGATTCGACCGCACGCACCATCGCTTCCGGCCGCCGCGCCAGCAATGCGGCAACATGCGATTCGCGCGTGGCAACGCTCAAAAGACCAGCGCCGCAACGCAGCGCTGCCTCTGCGCACAAGGCGATGGCGCCGCCGCTGCCATGATCGCCACCGATGCACAGCACGCGGCCGGATTCGCCCTTGTGGGTATTGCGCCGGCGCGGCAGCAGCCAGCGCGCCAATGCGTCTTTCTGCAGCAGGGTGGCGGCCGCCGCCGTATCGTCGAACGCCGCGGCCGGCACGTCCAGATCGTCCAGCGCCAACGCGCCGGTGTATTCCAGCGCATCGCCGGTAAACAGCCCCGCGTGCATGGCAATGAACTGCAGCGTGCAGGTGGCCAGCACCGCCGCGCCCGGCACCGAACCCAGCTCGGCGTCGACGCCGCTGGGCACATCCAGCGACAGCACCGGCACCGACTGTGCGTTGATCGCCGCGATCAGGGCCGCACAGCCCGCATCGGGCGGGCGCGTCAGGCCGATGCCGAACAAGGCATCGACGACCACATCCGCCGCCGGCAGGCGTTCATCGAAGAGCTCGACGGTTCCGCCCGCCGCCAGGTAGTCGGTGCAGGCACGCTGTGCGAGCTCGCTTGCCGGTACGTGTTCACGAAGGTGTACCAGTTGCACGCTGCGTCCGGAACGGCGCGCCAGCCGCGCCAGCACATAGCCGTCGCCGCCGTTGTTGCCGGGCCCGCAGACCACCACGATGCGCTGCGCCTGCGGCCACTGCTGCAGCAGATACCGCCAGCCGGCCTGGCCGGCGCGCTGCATCAACTGATAGCCGTCGCCGCCCAGCAAGGCGGTTGCCCGCGCATCCAGCTGGCGCGCCGCGGCGCTGCCGTACAGGGGAAAGGTTCCGGACATGCGGCCGATTCTATACTGCTCGGATGTCCATGCTGCCCGTCCGCCTGCCCGACCCCGCCGCGCTCGCCCATCGCGTGCGCGAGCTGGCGCGCGCGTTGGGGTTCCAGCGCTGCGGCATCGCCGGCATCGAACTTGGCCAGGACGAGGCGCATCTGCGCGACTGGCTGGCCAAAGGGCTGTATGGCTCGATGGAATGGATGGCGCGCCATGGCGACAAGCGCGCGCGGCCGGACGAACTGATTCCGGGCACGCTGCGGGTGATTTCGGTCGGCCTGGACTATGGCCGCAACGACAGCGACGACGCCTGGCACACGCTGGCCGATGGCGAACGCGCCTATGTCGCGCGCTATGCGCTGGGGCGCGACTACCACAAGCTGATGCGCAACCGCCTGCAGAAACTGGCCGAACGCATCCAGGCCGAAGTCGGCCCGTTCGGACACCGCGTATTCGTCGATTCGGCGCCGGTGCTGGAGCGCGCGCTGGCCCGCAACGCCGGGCTGGGCTGGATCGGTAAGCACACCTGCCTGATCGACAAGGACGGCGGTTCGTGGTTCTTCCTCGGCGAGATCTATGTCGATCTGCCGCTTCCGATCGATGCGCCGGCCAGTGCGCATTGCGGCACCTGCACGCGCTGCATCGAAATCTGCCCGACCCAGGCCATCACCGCGCCGTACCGGCTGGATGCGCGCCGCTGCATTTCCTACCTGACCATCGAGCATGAAGGCGCGATTCCCGAAGATCTGCGCCCGGCCATCGGCAACCGCATCTTCGGTTGCGACGATTGCCAGCTGATCTGCCCCTGGAACAAGTTCGCCAAGCGCACTGACGAAGCGGATTTCCGCGCCCGCAACGATCTGGATACCGCGACGCTGCCGCAGCTGTTCGCCTGGAGCGAGGACGAATTCCTGCAGCGCACCGAGGGCTCTGCAATCCGGCGCAGCGGCTACGAGCGCTGGTTGCGCAATATCGCGGTGGCGCTGGGCAATGCGCCGGCCACACCGGCGGTGCTGGAAGCGCTCGCTTCGCGCCGGGATCACGAATCGGCCGTGGTACGCGAGCATGTGGCGTGGGCACTGCAACGCCATGCCAGCAACACGTAGCAAGAACATCATTTGTAGGAGCGACGCGAGTCGCGAGAAGCTTCCATGGGAAAGCCCATCGCGACTCACGTCGCTCCCACAGAAGGCCATCGGAGGCCTTCGCAAGGCTCAGCTGTGCGCCCGCAACTCCGCCAGCAGCGCCCGGGTCACCGGATCGCCGGCTTCGGCCTCGCCCTTCAGCGCCGGCAACAGGCCGTTGGCTAGCTGCTTGCCCAGCTCCACGCCGAACTGATCGAAGGCGTTGATGCCCCACAGCACCGATTGCGCGTAGACGCTGTGCTCGTACATCGCGATCAGCGCGCCCAGCGATTGCGGGGTCAGCGCGTCCAGCAGGATCATCGTGCTGGGGCGGCCGCCGGCATAGCTGCGGTGCGGGTCGTCGCTGCCCTGGCCGTTGGCCAGGGCCTGGCTCTGCGCCAGCAGGTTGGACATCAGGGCCAGATGGTTTTCCGTATACGGATCGTCGTTGCGTACGGTGCCGACAAAATCCAGAGGCACCACGCCGGTGCCCTGGTGCAGCGCCTGGAAGAAGCTGTGCTGCACGTCGGTACCGGCACCGCCCCACCACACCGGCACGGTATCGGCATCGACGGGGCTGCCGTCCAGCTTCACCGACTTGCCCAGGCTTTCCATTACCAGTTGCTGCAGGTAGGCCGGCAGCAACGCCAGGCGCTGATCGTAGGTCATCACGCCGTGCGCGGCATGGCCCAGCGCATTGCGGTTCCAGACCGCGGTCAGCGCGTGACGCACGGCGATATTGCCGGCCAGCGGCGCATTCAAGACGTGCGCGTCGAATTCGGAAGCGCCCGCCAACAAGGCTTCAAAACGTTGGAAACCGATCGCCAGCGCAATCGGCAAGCCGACCGCCGACCACAGCGAATAACGTCCGCCGACCCAGTCCCACATCGGCAGCACGCGCTCGGCAGCGATGTCGAAGGCGGCCGCGGCGCGCTCGGGATTGGCGCTGACCGCATACAGGCGGTCGCTGCCGCCCAGCCAGTCGCGCAGGATGCCGCCGTTGAGCAGCGTTTCCTGGGTACCGAAGGTCTTGGAGATCAGGATGGCCGCAGTGCGTGCCGGATCCAGCGGCGCCAGCACGCGCTGCGCGGCGGCGCCGTCGACATTGGACAGGAAGTGCACGCGGAAACGGCCGAAGCCGGGCTCGCGCAAGGCATCGGCGACCAGCCGCGGCCCCAGATCGGAACCGCCGATGCCGACGCTGACGATGTCGGTGATGTCGCTGGCTTGCAGTTGCGCGATCAGCACGGCCATCCGTTCGCGCACCCCGGCTGCGGTCGCATAGGCCTGGCGCGCGATGGCGGCATCGGAATGATTGCCGCGCAGGGCGGTATGCAGCGCTGCGCGGCCTTCGGTGACGTTGACCCGCTCGCCGTCGAACAGGCGTCTGAACGCGCCGGCAAGGTCTTTCGATTCGGCCAGCGCCAGCATCGCCTCCAGCGCCTGGCGATCGTAGGCCTGGCGCGCGAAGTTGAAGTACAGCGGGCCGGCGCGCAGCGCAAAATCGCCGGCACGGGCGGGATCCTGCGCCAGCAGCGCCGGCAGATGGACGCCGCGAAGGCGTTCGGCGTGGGTTCGCAACGCGTCGAGAGCCTTCGCCATGCTTATGCGGCCTGCTTGGGAATGGAGTGATTGGTATGGGTGATGGCGTTGTTGCCGTCCACGTAGATCAGCTTCGGCTGGAAGCGGGCGGCCTCCTCCTCGCTGACGCCGGCGAAGGCGGCAATGATGATGATGTCGCCCACCTGCACATGCCGCGCGGCGCCGCCGTTGAGCGAAACCACGCCGCTGCCTTCATCGGCGCGGATGGCATAGGTCGAGAACCGCGCGCCGTTGGTGACGTCCCAGATATGGACCTGCTCGAACTCGCGGATGCCGCTGGCATCCAGCAGCAGGCCGTCGATGGCGATGGAGCCTTCGTAGTTCAGGTCGGCATGGGTGACGGTGGCGCGGTGAATCTTGGTTTTCAGCAGGCTCAGTTGCATGACGGCGGCGTGATTCGTGGGAAGTCGGAGTTTATCAGGGCGTGAGCGGCGAGCGCGGAAGGGAACTGCCCGGGGTTACCTCGCCCTTCGCTGGTGCTGCCTCCTGTCCAGAAGCCGGTGGCCCTGGAAACGGGAGAAGAATCAAAAACCGCTCTGGCGCGGCTCACCACTCCAGGTTGTCGATCAGCCGGGTCTTGCCGAGCCGGGCGGCGATCAGGGCCACCCTGGGGCCGGTCTCGCCATCGGCCGGTTCGCTGAGATCGGGGCGGCGCACCACGCTGTAGTCGACCACGAAACCGGCCTCGGCGAGTTCGCGCGCGGCGGCGGCCTCCACCGCCGCACGCGGCGTGGCGGCAACGATGCCTTCGCGCATCGCCAGCAGCGTGCGCCGGATGGCGGCCGCGCGCGGGCGTTCGTCCGCCGCCAGGTACTGGTTGCGCGAACTCATCGCCAGTCCGTCGGACTCGCGGACGATGCTGCCGGCCAGGATTTCCACCGGGAACGCGAGATCCCGCACCATCTGCCGGATCACCGCCAGTTGCTGGAAATCCTTCTTGCCGAACGCGGCCACGTCCGGCTGCACCTGGTTGAACAGGCGGCTGACCACGGTGCAGACGCCGTCGAAATGGCCAGGACGGTGGGCGCCCTCGAGCAGGCTGCTGACGCCGGGCACATGCACCTTGGCCGCCAGCTCCACCCCGAACGGATACATCGATTCCACCGTCGGCAGCCACAGCGCGTCGCAACCGGCGCCTTCCAGCCCGCTGGTGTCGGCTTCGGGCGTGCGCGGATAGCGGGTGAAGTCTTCGTTGGGACCGAACTGGGTGGGATTGACGAACACGCTGGACACCACGCGGTCGGCGTACTGCCGCGCCAGCATCACCAGCGAATAGTGGCCGGCGTGCAGGTTGCCCATGGTCGGCACCAGCGCCACCCGCAGGCCCTGGCGTTTCCAGCCGGTAACGCGGGCGCGCAGCAGCTCCAGCTCGGTGATGGTTTCGATCATCGGGTTCGGCCCTTGACGCCGGTATGCGGCGCGTTAGCTGGAATAGGAATGGCTGGCGTCGGGAAACGAACCGTCGCGCACGGCCTGGGCGTAGGCGCGGATGGCGCCGGCAATGGAGCCGCCTTCGGCCAGGAAATCCTTGACGAACTTGGGCCGGCGGTGGCCGCTGTCGATGCCGAGGAAATCGTGCAGCACCAGCACCTGGCCATCGCAGCCGGGGCCGGCACCGATGCCGATGGTAGGGATGGCGATGGCCGCGGTGACCCTGGTGGCCAGCGGCGACGGCACGCATTCGAGCACCAGCAGCGAAGCACCCGCCTCCGCCACCGCCTGCGCATCGGCCAGCAGTTGCGCAGCGGCGGCATCATCGCGGCCCTGCACCTTGTAGCCGCCGAACTTGAGTACCGACTGCGGGGTCAGGCCCAGGTGCGAACAGACAGGAATATCGCGCTCGGCCAGGAAACGGATGACCTCCAGCTTGTGGCCGGCGCCTTCCAGCTTGACCATTTCCGCGCCGGCCTGCAGCAGGGCGATGGATGCCTGCAGCGCGCGTTCGGGAGTGGCGTCGGACTGGAACGGCAGGTCGGCGACCAACAGCGCGCGCGACAACCCGCGCGCGACCGCAGCGGTGTGGTAGACGATGTCATCGACGCTGACCGGCAACGTGGAATCGTGGCCCTGCACCACCATGCCCAGCGAATCGCCGACCAGCACCAGGTCCACGCCATTGGCGTCCATCGCCCGGGCGAAGCTGTTGTCGTAAGCGGTCAGCATGACCAGCTTGCGGCCCTCGCGCTTGGCGTCGGCCAATCCGGGGACGGTCCAGGGCTTGCTGTCGGCGTGTGTGCTCATAGCCCCGCATTATCCACTTATAACGGCTGGATATTCGACAGATCCAGGCCGGACACAGCATTCCGCGCAGCGCCAACGCCGGGAATCGCCGCGTCCGGTGCGATTTCCAGCAGCGGCACCAGCGCGAAGGCGCGCTGGGCCAGATGCGGATGCGGCACCTGCAGGCCGGGTTCATCGATCATCGCCTCGCCATACAACAGCAGGTCCAGATCCAGCGTGCGCGGCCCCCAGCGCCGTTCGACGCTGCGGTCGCGGCCGAACTCGCGTTCGGTCGCCAGCAGCGCGTCCAGCAGCGCGCGCGCATCCAGCCCTGTGTCTATCAGCGCAACGGCATTGACGAAGTCCGGCTGCGCCTGCATGCCCCAGGCCGGCGTGCGGTAGAGCCGCGAGCATCGCAACAGTCGCGTCCGCGGCAGCAGACCCAGCGACTGCGCGGCCCGTTGCACGGTAAGCGCCGCATCGCCCAGGTTGGCGCCCAGGCCTATCGCCGCAACCACCGTGGCGGTCATTCGCTGGCGCTGGCGGCGCCGCTGCGCCGGCGCCGGCGCCGGCGACGCTTGGAAGGCGGCGCATCCTCGTCGGCATAGCTGTCGCCGGGCACCGCGACGCCCAGCGCGGCGGCGAGTTCTTCACCGGACTGGGTCTGCGCTTGCTGCCAGAACGCCACGTCCTCGGCGTGATCGGGCGATGCCGCCAGACGCAACACCAGGAAATCGAACGCGGCGCGGAAGCGCGGGTGCGCCAGCAGGCGCATCACGCGCTTGCGCTGGCGGCTGGAGAACCGCGATTGCAGCAGCCAGATTTCCTGCATCGGCAACGAAAACCGGCGCGGCAGCGCCACCGTGCTGAGCTGATGCAGGGTGACGCGGTCGGCGGCGCGCCGTTGCGCCTCTTCGACATGCACGCCCTGCGCCTGCAGGCCGATCAGTGCCCGGCAATAAGCCGGCCACAACAACAACGCGAACAGGAACGCCGGCGACACCGGCTCGTCGTTGGCCACCCGCTGGTCGGTGCCCTGCAGCCCCTGGATCAGCATCCGCCGCAGCGCACCGCTGCGGTTGGACGCCAATGCGGCGGCGGTTTCCGGAAACAGCACCTGGACCAGGCCAAAGCGTTCCAGTCCCTCGAAGCTGGCAACCGCGTGGCCGGACAGGAACAGCTTGAGAATTTCCTCGAACAACCGCGCCGGCGCGGCTTCGGCCAGCAACGGCGCCAGTCCGGCAATCGGCGCGGCAGTGGCCGGGTCGATGCCGAAGCCCAGCTTGGCCGCCAGCCGGACCGCGCGCAGCATGCGCACCGGATCCTCGCGGTAGCGCTGTTCGGGGTCGCCGATCAGTTTCATCGAGCGCGCCTGCACGTCCTCGAACCCGCCGACGTAGTCGCGCACCGAAAAATCCTCGATGGCGTAGTACAGCGCATTGGCGGAGAAGTCGCGGCGCACGGCATCGTCCTCGATGGTGCCGTAGACGTTGTCGCGCAGCAGGCGGCCGCCCTCGTGCTGCTCGCGGTCGCCGCTGCCGTCGTCGATATTGGCGCGAAAGGTGGCGACCTCGATGATCTCGCGGCCGAACACCACATGCGCCAGGCGGAAACGGCGGCCGATCAGGCGGCAGTTGCGGAACAGCTGCTTGACCTGTTCGGGGGTGGCGTCGGTGGCCACGTCGAAATCCTTGGGATGGCCCCCGACCAGCAGATCGCGCACCGCGCCACCGACCAGATAGCCGGCAAATCCGGCGTCGCGCAGGCGGTAGAGCACCCTCAGCGCATTCGGACTGATGTCCTTGCGCGAAATCGGGTGTTGGTCGCGTGGGATGATTCGCAGTGCGGCTTGCGGGGTAATAGTGGCGGTTCCATGCATGAGAGGCGTTGCGGCCACCGGGCGGAGCATTGCCCCGCCCGATGGCCGCCGCATATACTAATGCGTCTGGTCAGCTTCACCCAAACGCTCCCTTCGTCTAGTGGTTAGGACGTGGCCCTCTCAAGGCTAAAACAGGGGTTCGAGCCCCCTAGGGAGCGCCACGCCAGTACTTCCGGGGCCTTGGCCCCGGTTCCGGAAACCCCGCATTGCGGGGTTTTTCGGTTTCCAGGGTCCCCGCAAGACCCGGCGCGATTCCGCTTGCCGCGGCAATGGCCGCTGCTCCCCTTGCCGGCCGCGCGGCTCGGTCGGGTGTCGGCCGCGCCTCTGGGTGCTTTAAAGGTTCTTCTCTCAAGTGAGGGACTACCGACATGGAAACCGCTGAAGCCGCTGGCCATGGCGGTGCGGGACACGCCGTAAATACCCGCTTTGCGGGCCCGGCCCGCCATCACAGATGGCGGGCGTTCGGCTGTGCGCGAAGCAGTGCTTCGCAAGCGCTTGCCTCACCCATGTAGATCCGCGGCGTCCATGCCGCGTATGGTCCCGCACCGCCATGGCCAGCGGCTTCTGGACAGGTTGCTTGTATTCGGGAAAACGCCATCCGAAGTGGAGAACGCTCGCGCTCGCACAAGGCGACGACCGGCGGGGTGAGGGTGGCGGAGAGTGGGCCATGGGTGAACCAAGGCGGCTCGTGCGGCACTGTCGCGCGCTTTGGCGAACGTCCGGCGGGTGGCGACTCCTTCCGAAGCCGCCATCACCGAAAATCAAAAACCTTTTAAACGCCCCTTAATCGCTCCGATGTAGCCTGTTGTCCCGTTCTTGCCAGGTCCCCCGCCCTTGTCCCGCCTCCTGCTAGTAGAAGACGACCGCATGCTGGGCGATGCGCTGGCCGCCGCGCTCAAACAGGATGGCTGGCAGGTCGACCGCGCCGAAGACGCCGCCGCCGCCCGGCTGGCGCTGGTCGACCACGGCTATACCGCAGTGCTGCTGGATCTGGGCCTTCCGCACGGTTCCGGGCTGGATGTGCTGGCCTCGCTGCGGCAGCGCTACGACACCACCCCGGTGCTGATCGTCACCGCCCGCGACCAGCTCAGCGACCGCATCCGCGGCCTGGATGCCGGCGCCGACGACTACATCGTCAAACCGTTCCAGGCCGACGAGCTCGGCGCGCGCCTGCGCGCGGTGGTCAGGCGCAGCCAGGGCCGGGTATCGCCGGTGCTGCGCCATGGCGGCATCGTGCTGGACCCGGCCGACCGCTCGGTGACGCGCGACGGCCAGCCAGTGAAACTGGGCGTCCACGAGTACCGCACGCTGCTGGCGCTGATGGAACGTCCCGGCCGGACAGTAACGCGCGAGTCGCTGGAATCGCTGGTCTACGGCGGCGACGGCAGCATCGAGAGCAACACCATCGCCGTCTACATCCACCTGCTGCGAAAAAAACTGGGCGAGGACGTCATCGCCACCATCCACGGCTTCGGCTACCGGCTGGGCGGTGGCGAATGAACCACTCGCTGAAGTCCAAGCTGCTGATCGCGGTGATGACACCGCTGGCGTTGGGGTGGGCGTGCTGGCTGACCGGTCAGCACCTGCAGATGACGCGCCAGCAGAAGGGCCATGAAGATCTGTTCCTGCAGGAAGTGGTCGAACAGATCCTGATGTCGATGCCGGCCAACCTGGACGGGCTGGACACCGGCCCCCGCTTGACCTTGCCGCAGGGCCCGGCACCGAGCCGCAAACTCGACGATCTCAGCTACCAGGTCTGGGTACTGGGCCAGCGCAGCCCCATCGTGCGCTCGGCCGCAGCGCCCGAACAGCCCCTGCGTCCCGATTTCCAGTCCGGCTTTGCCATCACCCAGGTGGCGGGCGAGCCTTGGCGCGTCTACGCCGCCACCGACTCGACCGGGCGCATCCAGGTGCAGGCCGGCAGGGCGCAATCGGCAATGCGGGCGGAGCTGGCGTACTGGATCAAGATCAGCCTGTGGAGTGGCGTCGGCATCCTGCTGGTGCTGGGCCTGGCCGTGGGCATCGCGATCCACTGGAGCCTGCGGCCGATGAACCGCCTGCGCCAGTCCATGGCCCAGCGCAACGCGCTGGACCTGGCGCCGCTGCCCGTGGCCGGCATTCCGCGCGAGATCCGGCCATTGGTGGAGTCGTTCAACGGCCTGTTGCAACGGCTGGCGCAGGCGATGCAGGGCGAACGCCAGTTCCTGGCCGATGCCGCCCACGAATTGCGCACGCCGCTGGCCGCGTTGCTGACCCAGACCCATGTGGCCTTGCGCGCCGGCAGCCAGACCGATGCGCGGCAGGCGCTGGACCAGTTGGCGCACGGCATCGAACGCACCTCGCGACTGGCCCAGCAGTTGCTGGATTCGGCGCGCATCGACGCCTCGCGGCTGCATCGGGAGCATGGCAGGGTCGAACTGGCCGAGGTGATCACGATGGTCGCGCGCGAATTCGAGGGCATGGCCGCGCGCCACCGGCAGACGCTGGCGGTCGAAGTCGAAGCAGTCAGCGTGCGCGGCAATCTGGACGACCTGGGCATTCTGGTCCGCAACCTGGTCGACAACGCGCTGCGCTACGGCGACCCGGGCGGACGCATCGAACTGCGCTGCCACCGCGATGCCGACAGCGGCGAAGCGGTGCTGACGGTGGCCGACAATGGTCCGGGCGTGCTGCCGGAAGAGCGCGAACGCATTTTCGAACGCTTCTATCGCGGCAGCAACGGCAACGGTGCCCGCGGCAGCGGCATCGGCCTGTCGCTGGTGGCGCGCATCGCCGCCGCGCATGCAGCGCGCATCAGCGTTGGCGCCGGTATCGGCGGCTGCGGCTTCGGCTGCAGCGTGCGCTTCCCGGCGGAGCCGGAAACCCAGGACTGACCCAACAGATCCGCGCCGGCCATCGCTATCGCGGCAATTGCCACCAGCGCTGGCGCGACGGCGACGGCGGCTGACGCAGGTCCACCGGTTGTCCGATGCGTGGCGTCGCAACCGCTACCGCCTGCCGCTCAGCCAGGCCGACCAGCGCTTCCAGCGGCGCGTTCCATTCGTGGAAGGCCAGATCGAAGGTGCTGTTGTGGATCGGCAGCAGCCATTGGCCGCGCAGATCCCGGTGCGCCTGCAGGGTCTGCGCCGGCAGCATGTGCACGCCTTCCCACATCGGATCGTAGGCGCCGCATTCCAGCAGGGTGACATCGAACGGCCCATAGCGTTGGCCGATATCGCGGAAACCATCGAAATAGCCGGTATCGCCGCTGAAGAAAAGATTCAGCCCGCTGCCCTGCAGGACCCAGGAGGCCCACAGCGTCGCGTTGCCATCGAACGGCGAACGACCCGAAAAATGCTGCGACGGCGTGGCCACCAGGCGCACGCCATCGACGCCGATGGCTTCCCACCAGTCCAGTTGCCGGACTTTTTCCGCCGGCAGGCCCCAGCGGATCAGGTGGTCGCCCACACCCAGCGGCGTTACGAAGATTTCGGTCTTTTCCGCCAGCGCAAGCACCGCCGCCTTGTCCAGGTGATCGTAGTGGTCGTGCGAAATCACCACGCCCTTGATCGCCGGCAGTTCGGCAATGCCGATGGGTGATGCGTGGAAACGTTTCGGCCCGGCCCACTGCACCGGCGAGGCGCGCTCGGAAAACACCGGATCGGTCAGCCACAGCCCGCCTTCCAGCTTCAACAGCAGGGTCGAATGGCCCAGCCGGTACAGCGTGCCGTCCGCCGCCTGCGCCAGTTGCCGCGCAGTCAGCGGCAGCAGCGGAATCGATCCGGCCGGCACTGTCCCTTCCGGCTTGTCGAACATGAAACGCCACCACAGCATCGGCGTCTGCCGCCAGCCGACGGTCTTGGGCGCCACCGGGTTGCGGAAGCTTCCGTCGCGATACTGCGGCGAATCGGGGTAGGCGAGGCTGCTGCAGGCGGACAGGTTCATATAGGCGATGGCGGCAACGCAAAGACAGGCGACGGCGGCAACGCGGCGAGGCGTGCGCCGCCCGCGGGGGCGGGCATGGCCGGACAGGCGGCGGGCGCTGGCGTCAGCCATGCGCGTCCACGCCCGCGGCGGTGGGGAAGACGTACTGGACGACTCCGATTGCAGCCGGATGACCGGGCAATTCGATCTGCGCCGCCGCCGCCCTGCCTATGGGCACCTGCCAACGCAGGTTCGAACACCCCAGTTCCGCCGCCGCCCGGCGCGCCTGCGCCAGCAGTGCCGCAACCGCCCCCGATGGCCGCGCATCGGCGCGGACGAACATCGATTCCAGGTTGAGGTAGTACGCGCGCTCCAGCATCGAGAAGCCGGCGGTGACGCTGGCGTAGCCGACCGCTTCGCCGTCGCGTTCGGCCAGCCATGCCCAGGCGCGCAACGGCGGTTCAAACAGCGCTTCCATCAGTTCCAGTACGTTGCCGTTGGCCGGGCCGTAGGCGCGCCGTTCGAATGCCGCTTCGGCCGCATGTTCGGCGCACAGGGCCATCAGCATGGGGGCATGCATGCGGCCGACACGGGTGATGCGCAGGCCGGCCGGCGAAACGGCCGCGGTTTCGGCATGGCGCGGGCCGGCAGCGCTGGCGCGGCTGTCGACGGGTTCCAACAGGGAAGGTGGCATCTTCATACTCCGCAACTGCGGCCAGCCGGGCTGGCATGGGGTGGCTGTCGGTCCGGTGGGCGCTGCATGGCGCCGCATCCGGGCGCCGTCAGAACCGGCGCGAAACGCCAAGGAAGAAGCTGCCGACACCGTCGGTGCCTTCCTCGATCAACGGACTGTCCTGCAGTTCGTCCGGCAGCAGGCGGTATTCCAGATTGGCGACCAGCAGCCAGTGGCGTGCGAACGGCCGGACCAGTCCGATGCCGGCGCGCGGCACGGTCGCTGCGCCAGGCCGGTAGTCGACAACGCCGCGCGCCACTTCGCTGTCCAGCGTGCCGTAGTAGTAGTCGGCCATGTCGGCGGACAATCGCAGCACGCCAACGCCCGGCACGATCGACGTGCGGCCGAACTGCAATGGATAGCGATAGTCGGCGGCCAGTTCGTAACCGTCGCTGGTGCCGGTGGCGTCGGCCTTCAACTGCAGATCCAGCGTACCGGCGGCGCCTTTCCAGGTCGCGCCGATGCCCAGATCGGCGCTGTCGTCGCGGTCTTCCAGCAGGCTGCGGTCTATGCCGCGCCGGGCCAGCGCTTCCACGCCCAGGTCGTCGCGGTCCCAACCGTCCAGCCGCGCCGAGACAAAACCGCGCAGCTCGAAGTCCTCACGCTTGACGAAGCGGTAGCCGAACGCGGCGCCGCGAAAATAGAAACGATCGCCGTCGTAGCTGACATTCGGCACCAGTCGGGTGCGGCCGCCCTCGCCCGCGTATTCGCTGTCGCGATAGACCCCGGCCAGGCCAACGCTCCAACGCGAGGGTTCCTGTTCGGAAGCGACCTTGTCGGCCCGCTCCACCACCTGCGCCGAGGCGGCGAACGGCGCCGCCAGCAACAGCGACCCGATGCGTATGTCGATCTTCATGCGTCACTCCGGAGGGAATGCGCGCATGCTGCCGTGCGGTTTTTAAGAACTGCTTAAGGCCTGCTATGGATTTGCGCCACAGCGCTCCGTACGAGCAGCGGCGTGACGAAGACCGGCCTGACATCCGTCGCTGCGCCCGGTCGATAGCGCAGCGGCGTGGTACACGCTTCGCGACTCACATCGTTCCTACAACGAACGTATCAGCGAGATCCATTATTCAAAGGCGTGGCAGATCGAACACCAGCACTTCGGCGCTGCGGCCCTGTTCGATGCGGATCTGCGGCTCGCCCTCGTAAAGCAGCGCATCGCCGGCAGCCAGCGCATGGCCGTTCACCGTGGCCTCGCCGCGCGCCATGTGCACATAGCCCAGCCGGCCCTCAGCCAGGTTGAGTTCGGCCGCTTCCGAACCATCGAACAGCCCGGCGTACATCCGCGCATCCTGGTGGATGCTGACCGAGCCGTCGCTGCCGTCCGGGCTGACCACCAGCCGCAGCCGGCCCTGTTTTTCCTCGGCCGCAAAGCGCTTTTCGGCATACGAAGGCGTCACGCCCTGGCGATCGGGAATGATCCAGATCTGCAGGAAATGGGTGGTGCCGCTTTCGCTGTAGTTGTACTCCGAATGCTGCACGCCGGAGCCTGCGCTCATCCGTTGCACATCGCCTGGCACGATGCTGGAACTGTTGCCCATCGAGTCCTTGTGGCCCAGCGCACCCTCCAGCACGTAGCTGATGATCTCCATATCGCGATGGCCATGCTGGCCGAAGCCCTGGCCGGCGGCGACGCGGTCCTCGTTGATCACCCGCAGCGGCCCCCAGTGGACATGGCGGTCATCGTGGTAGTTGGCGAAAGAAAAGCTGTGCCAGGAGTCCAGCCAGCCATGGTTGGCGTGGCCGCGTTCGCGGGCGGGTCGTAGCGTAATCATGTCGGCCTCGGCGGCAGGAGAAGGTACGGCAAAGGATGCGGCCGCAACACGGCGCTGATAAGCCGGTCCATGACCAATAGATTGTTCCAAATATGAACTCAATAGATGTAATTATGGTTATTTCATCCATGAAGAGAACGAATGCCGTCTGTCTGCGGCACTGGCCAACAGCGCGCAACCGCTTCCCTGCCCCGCCGCTTTCGGGTGCCGCCTGCCCGTCGGGCGCCGGCCGGCACCGCCAGCCACCAGCCGTTTCCGCCGCCACCGGCGCGCATGCGCGATGCGACGAGAAAAGTTCTCATCGGAAATTTCAACTGTGCTTTAAACTGACGCGCTTTCCCGCCGGTACGAAACCACACGCCCATGCCCTTCGTCGTCACCGAGAACTGCATCAAATGCAAATACACCGACTGCGTTGAAGTGTGTCCGGTCGATTGTTTCCACGAAGGTCCCAACTTCCTGGTCATCGATCCGGACGAATGCATCGACTGCACGCTGTGCGAACCCGAATGCCCGATCAACGCGATCTACCCGGAAGACGACGTGCCCGCCGGCCAGGAAACCTATGTTGCGCTGAATGCCGAGCTGTCGCAGGTATGGCCGGTCATCACCACCCGCAAGGATCCGCTGCCCGATGCCAAGGACTGGGAAGGCAAGCCCAACAAGCTGCCGTTGCTGGAGCGCTGATCAGGGCAACTTCCGCTGTATGGACATGCTATCCATCCGCAGCGCGCTCCTGTAGAGCCAGGCTTTTCGCTGTTGTCGCCCCCGTTGGATCCTCCGCCGGAGGACCGCAGGACAGCGGAGCGAGCTGCGCTCTATCGTAAAATGGATGTTCTCCGCTCTTGCGAGAAGATCCCAAAAAAGGGCGCCACTGGCGCCCCTTCTTGTTCCAGCCACCGACAACCGGATCCGGCGTCAGTTGCCCAGCCTGGCCCGCAACTCGGCCATCAGCTTGGTCGGCGCTTCACCTGCGGCCGGCAGGCCGCGCGGGTCCACCGCGGAAACATAGGCGCCGGCTTCCACGCCGACCACCCGCACCAGGAAGTTGCTGCCTTCGAAGGCCACATCGTAGGTGCCCAGCAGTTGAGCGCGGCTGGCGATGGTGACGCCTTCGATG
This sequence comes from Pseudoxanthomonas wuyuanensis, assembly GCF_900215535.1. Classification (GTDB taxonomy): domain Bacteria; phylum Pseudomonadota; class Gammaproteobacteria; order Xanthomonadales; family Xanthomonadaceae; genus Pseudoxanthomonas_A; species Pseudoxanthomonas_A wuyuanensis. The sequence goes on from NZ_OCND01000006.1 coordinate 221,717, forward strand.
CCTTCCAGCGCCTGGCCCACCTTGGCGAACGCCTGCTCGCGGCTGTCGGCGACATTGAAGCCGCTGGCCGACGGCACCACGCTGGCGCCCGCGGCCGCCGCCTGGCCGGCCGGCTGCGCCGAGGCGGTCGCCGGCAACTGCATCGCGCCGGCGGTGCTGGGCAGGTTCAGATCCGGCGGCACTTCCAGCGGACGCGCTTCCGGCGCCAGCGCGTAGTCGCCCTTGGCGCCCTTTTTGAACCACTTGCAACCGGAAACGCCGGCCACGGCAAAGGCCAGCATTGCAAGGGCAAGCGGACGAGAAAGGGAAGACGGCAAACGCATGGTGTTCTCCTGGGTTCAGGCCGCGATCGCTTCGCGGCTGGATTGTTCTTCGAGGGCCGCGATGGTGGCGGCCAGACGGTCGGCAGCGGCCTGGTGGGGCGGCGAAAGCGGCAACAACGGCAGCCGCAGCCCGGCGCCGAAGCCAAGCCGCTGCAGCAGCGCCTTGACCGGTATGGGATTGGATTCGATGCCCAGGAAGCCGTAGAACTCCTGCAGCCGGGTATTCCAGCCCTGCACCGCCGCAGCGTCGCCGGCACGGGCCAGGTCGCAAAGACGGCGGAAACTGCCCGGCAACGCGTTGGAGCCGACCGAGATCAGGCCGTCGGCGCCGGCCAGCATGGCTCGCCCGGCGGTCGGATCGTCGCCGCTCAGCACCGCAAAACCGGCGCTGCGCAACGCCAGCAGCGCATCCATCCGTTCAGGCTCGGAGCAGGCTTCCTTGATGCCTACGATGCCCGGATGCGCCACCAGTTCGGCCACGGTTTCCGGCAGCAGGTCGCAGCCGGTGCGGCCCGGCACGTTGTACAGCACCACCGGCAAGCCGCCCTGGTCGGCGACGGCGCGGAAGTGCGCGACCAATCCGGCCTGGGTCGGGCGCACATAGGGCGGCGTCACCACCAGCGCGTACTCGGCGCCGGCGGCGGCGGCGCGGCGGGTCATCGCAATGGTCTTGGCGGTGTTCATCTGGCCGGTGCCGGCCAGCACCGGGATGCGCCGGTTTGAAGCAGGCTGGTTCGAAGCAGGCCCGGCCACGGTTTCCACCGCAATCCGCAGCAACGTCTGGTACTCGTCATCGGACAGCGCCGCCGCCTCGCCGGTCGACCCGGCCACCACCACTGCCTGGGTGCCGCCGTCCAGCTGCTGTTTCAGCAGCCGCCGCCAGGCATCCAGGTCCAGGTCGCCCGCCGGGGTGAACGGCGTAGCCAGTGCGGTAATGCTGCCAAAAAGAGACAAGCGCGTGCCTTTGCGTGGTGGGGAGAGCCGCGCGGAGAGCCGCGCAGCCTGCGATGTTACTTGCGGCGTGAAAGCACGGGCAAGTATGCTGCACACAGCCGCCAGGATTTGCCCGGTTGCCATTCAGAAACTCGCAGCAATGCCGGAAGCCCCTTTGACCGATTCGACGCCCCGGCCTTCGCCGAACGAAAACCACCTCCTGATCAACGCCTACACGACGCATCCGGAGTCGCCGCTATTGGCGGTGACCCGCCGGATTGCCGACAGCGGCTGCAACCTGGTCGATGCGCGCCTGTCCACGGTGGGCCGCGACGTCTCTGTCACCGCCCTGGCGACCGGCTCCTGGGATGCGGTGGCCAAGCTGGAAGCGATGATGACCCGGCTGGAGCGCGAAGATGGCCTGAAGCTGGTCTGGTACCGCACTGGCGCCAAGGTCGTGCAGTCCAACCTGCTGCCCTACATCGTCGAGGTCGTGGCCGCCGACAAGCCGGGCATCCTGTTCCAGCTGGCCGACTTCTTCGACCGCCAGGGCATCACCATCGAGAACCTGCAGAGCACCCGCTACCGCGCCATGCAGACCGGCGCGGAAATGTTCTCGGCGCAGGTGACGATAGGCGTTCCGGCCAATATGCACATCGCCGCGCTGCGCGACGATTTCCTGGAATTCTGCGACCATCTGAACCTGGACGCGATCATGGACCCGATGAAGTTCTGACGATGGCAACAGGCGCCAAGGCTCTTCCGAAATCGACCTTGAACCTGCCGCTGGCGCTGTCCGGCGGGCAGACCGCCAAGCTGGCCGATTACGCCGGGCAGTGGCTGGTGCTGTACTTCTATCCCAAGGACAGCACCCCGGGCTGCACCACCGAGGGCATCGATTTCAACGCGCTGCTGCCCCGGTTCAAGAAGCTGGGCGCCACCGTGCTGGGCGTTTCCCGCGACTCGGTCAAATCGCACGACAACTTCTGCGCCAAACAGGGATTCAGGTTCGCGCTGGTCAGCGATGCCGACGAGAAACTGTGCCAGGCGTTCGATGTGATCCACGAAAAGAACATGTACGGCCGCAAGGTGCTGGGCGTGGTCCGCAGCACCTTCCTGATTTCGCCCGATGGCCGCATTGCCCAGGAATGGCGCGGCGTCAAGGTTCCCGGCCATGCCGAGGCCGTGCTCGAAGCCCTGAAGGCCGCCCAAGCGAAGTGACCGAATCCTCTCCATCCTTTCCACCATCCCGACCGGCGGCGGGCGATGGTGGTCTGCTGCTGTCCGCAACAAACGTTGCCGCCTGTCCTGCCGTGTTCTGCACATCCACTTCCACGAGGTTGCCTGAATGACCCGAAGCAAGCGTATCTATGTGTTGGACACCAACGTGCTGATGCACGACCCCACCGCGCTGTTCAAGTTCGAGGAGCACGATGTGTTCCTGCCGATGCAGGTCATCGAGGAACTCGACAACGCCAAGAAAGGCACTTCCGAAGTCAGCCGCAACGCCCGTCAGGTCAGCCGTTTCCTCAACGAACTGATCGTCGGCGCCGGCGCCGACCACATCCAGGCCGGCATCACCCTGACCCACCCGCAGGGCCTGCAGCTCAACCGCAGCCAGGTCGGCAAGCTGCATTTCCAGACCCGGCCTAGCGAGCCGGGCCGCACCTTCGGCACGATAGCGCCGGACAACAAGATCCTGGCAGCGGTGCTGGAACTGCGCGAAGAACACCCGCAGGTGCCGGTCATCCTGGTGTCCAAGGACATCAACCTGCGCATCAAGGCCTCGATCAGCGGCCTGACCGCCGAGGATTACGAGAACGACCGCGCGCTGGACGATTTCAGCCTGCTGTTCACCGGCGCCAGCGAATTGCCGGAGGATTTCTGGCACCGCCACAACAGCGATCTGCGCAGCTGGAGCGACAAGGGCCGCACCAGCTACGAAGTGCAGGCCCAGGACGACGAGGACTGGTATCCCAACCAGTACCTGTACCTGCCGGGCGAGGATGAGGTGGAACTGCGGGTGGCGCGGATCGGCGCCGACCGCAAGGCCACGCTGACCCTGATCGACGATTTCCGCAATGGCCAGCACGCGGTCTGGGGCATCACCGCGCGCAACCGCGAGCAGAATTTCGCGCTCAACGCGCTGATGGACCCGGAAATCGATTTCGTCAGCCTGCTCGGCACCGCCGGCACCGGCAAGACCCTGCTTGCGCTGGCGGCGGGCCTGGCGCAGACCATGGACCAGCAGCGCTACCGCGAGATCATCATGACCCGCGCCACCGTCAGCGTCGGCGAGGACATCGGTTTTCTGCCCGGCACCGAAGAGGAAAAGATGACGCCGTGGATGGGCGCGCTGACCGACAACCTGGAAGTGCTGACCCACAACCAGGAAGGCGGCGCCTGGGGCCGCGCGGCCACCAACGATCTTTTGGCCAGCCGCATCAAGATCCGTTCGATGAACTTCATGCGTGGCCGTACCTTCCTCAGCCGCTATCTGATCCTGGACGAAGCGCAGAACCTGACGCCCAAGCAGATGAAGACCCTGATCACCCGCGCCGGCCCGGGCACCAAGATCGTCTGCCTTGGCAACGTGGAGCAGATCGACACGCCCTACCTGACCGAGACCACCTCAGGCCTGACCTACGCGGTGGACCGCTTCAAGCACTGGGCGCACAGCGCGCACATCACCCTGCGCCGCGGCGAGCGTTCGCGTCTGGCCGACTACGCTTCGGAAGTGCTGTGACGTGAGCACCGGCCACCAGTCCCTGCCAACAACGGCAGGGACTGGCTGACAGCCGTTCGATCCGCGGTGGCGGTGAACAGGCGGCATGCCATCTTGATGTATAAAACATCAATTTGCCGCTCTGATGATTGCATCGAGACGCATTGCAGGTACAGAATGCGCAAACCAATCCCCTCCCCACAGCTCTTGTGATCACCGCCGCACAGATGCGCGCCGCGCGCGCCCTGCTGGGTATCGACCAGCGCCGGCTGGCCGAGATGGCCGGCGTGTCGCTGCCGACCATCCAGCGGATGGAAACCAGCCAGGGACATGTACGCGGCGTGGTCAGCACGTTGACCAAGATCGTCGATGCGCTGGCGGCCGCCGGCGTCGAGCTGATCGGCAACGATCAGCCCAGCCAGGGACGGGGGCGCGGCGTGCGCCTGAAGGAGCCGGCATGAGCTTGCCGTTGTCCCCCCGGTCTGCGATCGGAATGCGTGCGGACCGCGGCGGCGCCGAAAGCGCGGAGCTACGGTAGCCGAGATGGGTACGCAGCTGCCGCGCTGGGTCTGGGTGGGCGCCGTGACGCTGGCCTGCATCGCCGGCATGGTGAACGTGGTGGGCTATCTGGGTTTCGAGCATCAGGCGGTGAGCCATCTGACCGGCACCACCAGCCTGCTGGGCGCTGCGCTGGCCGATGGCGACTGGCGCGCGGTCGGCAATCTGTGGGGCATGCTGATCGCCTTCAGCCTGGGCGCCACGCTCAGCGGCATGATCATCCAGGACAGCACGCTGCGGCTGGGCCGCCGCTACGGCGTAGCGCTGGCGCTGGAAGCGGTGCTGCTGGCGCTGGCGGTGCCGTTGTTCATGCGCCAGCAAATCTTCGGCGCGCTACTGGCAGCGATGGCCTGCGGGCTGCAGAACGCCATGGTCACCACCTACAGCGGCGCGGTCGTGCGCACCACCCACCTCAGCGGAATGTTCACCGATCTGGGTATCGGCCTGGGCCATGCCTTGCGCGGAATGCCGCTGCCGACCCGCCGCTTGATGCTCAGCAGTCTGATCATCAGCGCCTTTCTGGCCGGCGGTATCCTTGGCGCATGGCTGTTCCGTCTGCTGCAGTACTACGCGCTGCTGATACCGGCGGCGTTGACCGGCCTGACCGGCATCGGCTATGCCGGTTACCGGCACTGGTCGTTGCGGCAACAAGGATGAGCGGACCGAGGCCGCCGCGCTGTCGTGTCCGGCGCCGCAGCGGCGCTGCTCCCGGCCGCAAACCGGTATCGTCGCGCTGACATCCGCAGGGGACACGCATGCCGACCATGAGCGCCCGCCAATACCTGCTGCAGTTCGTACCCAAGCTGCATACCGTACTGCGCGAGGGTTACGGCTGGCGCGAGCTACGCGCCGACGCCGTCGCCGGCTTGACCGTGGCCATCGTCGCCCTGCCCCTGGCCATGGCGCTGGCCATCGCCAGCGGCGCCGGCCCGGAGAAGGGGCTGTACACCGCCATCGTCGCCGGCTTCCTGATTTCCGCGCTGGGCGGATCGCGGGTGCAGATTGGCGGACCGACCGCGGCCTTCATTCCGGTCGTGTTCGTGGTGATCCAGAAGTTCGGTTTCGGCGGCCTGATCCTTTGCACGCTGCTGGCCGGGTTGATGCTGATCGGTGCCGGCCTGCTGCGCCTGGGCACGCTGATGAAGTACATGCCGCAGCCGGTGATCACCGGGTTTACCGCCGGCATCGCGGTCAGCATCTTCTCCAGCCAGGTCAAGGACGCGCTGGGTCTGCAGATGGGTACGGTGCCGGCGGAATTCTTCGCCCGCTGGACGGCCTATGCGCAGCACCTGGCCAGCGCGCAGCCGGCTGCGATCGGACTGACCCTGCTGGGCCTGGCGGCGATCGTGCTGCTGCGCTGGCGCAAACCGAAGTGGCCCGGCTTTTTGATTGCGCTGCTGGTCTGCACCGGCGTCAGCGTCGCGTTCGGACTGCCGGCCGAGACCATCGGTTCGCGTTTTGGCGATCTGCCCTCGGCGTTGCCGGTCTTCGAGTTTCCGCACATCCCGTTCGAACGCACGCTGGAACTGCTGCCGAGTTCGTTCACTATCGCCTTCCTGGCCGGGGTGGAGTCGCTGCTGTCGGCGGTGGTGGCCGACGGCATGACCGGCGGACGCCACCGTTCCAATGGCGAACTGGTCGCCCAGGGGGTGGCCAACGTGGGTTCGGCGCTGTTCGGCGGCCTGCCGGCCACCGGCGCCATCGCCCGTACCGCCACCAACATCCGCGCCGGTGCGCGTTCGCCGGTGGCGGGCATGCTGCATGCGGTCTTCCTGTTGGCCTTCATGCTGCTGCTGGCCCCATTGATGCGCTATGTGCCGCTGCCGGCGCTGGCGGCGGTGCTGCTGGTGGTGGCGTGGAACATGAGCGAGCACCAGCACTTCCGCCACACCCTGTCGGCGCCGTGGGGCGACCGCCTGGTGCTGCTGCTGACCTTCCTGCTGACCGTGTTCTTCGACCTGACCATCGCCATCGAGGCGGGGCTGATCGCAGCCACCCTGATTTTCATGCACCGCATGGCCGAAAGCGTGGAGATCAGCTCCGGAGTGCGCAGCACCGACGACGACCTGCATGGCGGCGATCCGGTGCGCCGTGCCGACGAGGAACAGCGCAACCGGCTGCCGGCGGGCGTGGAGGTCTACCAGATCAGCGGCCCGCTGTTCTTCGGCGCGGCCAACCGGCTGGACAATCTGCTCGATCAGTTCTTCGAGCCGCCGAAGGTGTTCATCCTGCGCATGCGGCTGGTGCCGATGATCGACGCCAGCGGCGTGCACGCGATGGAAAACCTGGCCCGGCGCTGCCGCCGCCGCGGCATCGCGCTGATCGTCTCCGGCCTGCAGCCGCAACCCAACCGGGTGCTGGCGGACATGGATTTCGGCGAACGGCCGGGACAGGTGCATTTTGTCTCCAGCTTCGAGCGCGCGCTCAAGCTGGCCGCCTCGCTGGCGGAAAAGCACCCTGCATGAACAACGCCCCGCAAGAAGCCGCACAATGGCCGGCATGTCCGACCCCGCCATGATTTCCGCCCTGACCATCGCCGGCTCCGATTCCGGCGGCGGCGCCGGCATCCAGGCCGACCTGAAGACCTTTGCCGCCCATCGCGTGCATGGGCTGTCGGCGATCGCCGCGCTGACCGCACAGCACACCCGCGGCGTCACCGCGGTCAACGTGCCGCCGCTGGATTTTCTGCGCGCGCAGTTGGACGCCTGCTTCGACGATTTCCGCATCGGCGCGGTCAAGCTGGGCATGCTGGCCAACGCCGAGGTCATCGAAGCGGTGGCGAGCGAGCTGGAAAGACGGCGCCCGGGTTTTATGGTGCTGGATCCGGTGATGGTGGCCACCAGCGGCGCCAAGCTGCTCGAAGACAGCGCTTTGCAGGCCCTGCGCACCCGGCTGCTGCCGCTGGCCAGCATAGTCACGCCCAACCTGCCGGAAGCCGAGCTGCTGCTCGGGCACCCGGTCGCCGACCGCGACGCGATGCATCAGGCGGCACAGGCATTGCTGGCGCTGGGCGCGCGTTCGGTGTTCCTGAAAGGCGGCCACCTGCCGGATGGCGACACGGTGATGGATCTGTTCGCCGATGCGCAGGGCGTGCGGCAGATCGCGCATCCGCGGCTGCAACTGGAAGCGCACGGCACCGGCTGCACGCTGGCCTCGGCTATCGCTGCCAACCTGTGCCGCGGGCTGGGGTTGGGTGAGGCCTGCTTTGCCGCATCCAACTATGTGCATGCCGCGCTGAAACACGGATACCGCCCGGGCCGCAGCGATATCGTCGTGCTCGATCACTACGCAGCTGCGCCGCAACCATGAGCCTGCGTTCGCTGGATATCCCGTTGGTTGCAGACGACGGGCACCGCTTCAATCTGATCGCACGCATCCCGGCGCGGCCGCGCAGCTCACTGCTGTGGCTGCCGGCGCTGGGCGTTGCGGCCAGGCATTATCTGCCGCTGGCAGAAGCGCTGGCCGCACGCGGGGTGGCGGTGTTCGTGCACGAATGGCGCGGCAACGGCAGCAGCAATCTGCGCGCCAGCCGCCGCAACGATTGGGGTTACCGCGAAATCCTGACCCGCGATCTTCCGCTCAGCCACGCCGCGCTGCAGCAGCACGCCGAAGCCGCAACCGCCATCATCGGCGGCCACAGCCTGGGCGGCCAGTTGGCCGCCTGCTACCTGGGCCTGCAGGCGCAGCGGTTCCAACGGCTATGGCTGGTCGCCAGCGGGACGCCGTACTGGCGGACCTTTCCCGGCTTGCGCGGCTACGCGCTGCCGCTGTTCTACCGTTTCGCCATCTGGATTTCGCGGCGCCGCGGCGCCCTGCCCGGCCGCAGGCTGGGCTTCGGCGGCGAAGAAGCGGGCAGGCTCATCCGCGACTGGGCCAGGGTCGGACTGGGCGGCCGCTATGCCGCCGCCGGACTGGACATCGATCTGGAAGCGGCCATGGCGCAGGCCCCGGCAGCCATCGATGCGGTACTGCTGGCCGACGACTGGCTGGCGCCGCACAGCTCCCTGCAGGCGCTGCTCGACAAGTTGCCGCTGACAGCTGTGCGCACCGAAATACTGAGCGCGGAAGATTTGCAGACCACAGCCGATCATTTCGCCTGGATGAAGCAGCCGCAGGCGGTGGCCGAAGCGCTGGACCGTTGAATTTCGCCGCGACCGCGAGTCAGGGCGGACCACGGGCCATTGCTTCCACTCCGCTTCGCGGCCTGGAAGCGTGAGGGCAGTAGACCTTTCCCTGTGGGAGCGATGTAAGTCGCGATGAGACTTTACCGGTGATGCTTCATCGCGACTCACGTCGCTCCTACAAGAATTGCGACTTCGGATGGCTTTTCCGAACGCCGGCAATCTGTCCAGAAGCCGGTGGTCATGGCGATGCGGGACCGTACGCGGCACGGATGCCGCGTAAGAGCGTACAAGGATGTATTTACAGCGCGTCCCGCATCGCCATGGCCTCCGGCTTACACGTAGACCTTCTCTCACCGGGAGAAAAAAGATAGACCAACCCGCCCTACATCACCGCAATGCAGTCGCGGCCATTGGCCTTGGCGCGGTAAAGGGCCCGGTCGGCGGCTTCGACCCAGTCCCCCACTTCGGCCTTGTCGGCATCGATTTCGCAGACGCCGATGCTGATCGTGCAGCGCAGGCCATCGCGGGTGAACACATAGGCGGCGACCTGGCGGCGCAGCCTTTCGGCCGCCACCATCGCCTCCTCCCAGTGGGTGTCGGGCATGACGATGCCGAACTCGTCGCCGCCGTAGCGGCCGCCGGTATCGGCATCGCGCAGACAGGCCTTCATCAGCCGCGCGAATTCCTCGACCACCTGATCGCCCACGGTGTGGCCGTGGCGGTCGTTGATCTGCTTGAAGTTGTCGATGTCGATCAGGATCAGCACCGCCGGGCGCCCGCTGCGCTGGAACCGCCTGAGTTCGGTCGATGCCGCGTACAGCCATTGCTGCCGGTTCATCAAGCCGGTGGCGCCGTCGAACCGCGCCATCTTGTCCAGCAGGTCGCGCTGAAGCTGGACCTTGCGCGAGATCGAATGGGTGGCAAAACCGATCGCCATCGGATAGATCACCAGAAACGGCAGGCAGGCCAGTACCACCGGGTAGCTGGTCTGCGGTTCGAAAGCGAAACCCCAGGCCGCGCCGGCCGCAATGCAGGTCAGCAGCAACGCCGAAAACGTGCGCAGGCCAAAGCGCCAGCCGCCGATGATCACCTTGTCCATCGTCAGCATCACCGCCAGCAGTACGCTGGGCAGCGCATTGAAATGCATGGCCGCTATCCAGAACCCGCCCATGGCCGCGTCGAAGGTGAGATTGCGGTATTCGGCCTTGGTCGGTTCGGCGCTGTGGCGTACCAGCAGGAAGGCCAGATGCGGCCACAGCAGGCCGTTGGCCAACAGCACTGCCCATACCGCGGCGCCGGCATCCCGTTCGTACAGCACCGCCCCGACGCACAGGATGCCCAGCCCCAACCCGAGCATGCGCATCCGGTAGGTGCGCACTCCGAATCTGGAGCGGTTCTGTTCCGCGATGCTGCGGGCTGTTTCCAGGGGCAAATGGGGTTCGCGCAGGACCGGATTCGTGGATTCTGGTCGATAACACCGCCGCCGGTCCACTACCGGACCGGGCCCTGGACGTTCGCGTTGCCCGCCAGCGCGAGGTTCAGCCGCCCTGGTAACCCTGCGGATTCATCGACTGCCAGCGCCACGCATCGCGGCACATCGCATCGACATCGTACTCGGCGCGCCAGCCCAGCAACTGCTGCGCCAGCCCCGGATCGGCGTAGACCTCGGCCACATCGCCGGGCCGGCGCTCAACGATCTGGTAAGGGATCTCGCGCCCGCTGGCGCTGCTGAAGGCGTTCGCCAGTTCCAGCACGCTGATGCCGCGGCCGGTGCCCAGGTTGACGGTCAGGCTGCGGTCGGCACGGACCAGGTAATCCAGCGCGTCGGCATGCGCGCGCGCCAGATCGACCACATGGATGTAGTCGCGCACGCCGGTGCCATCCACGGTCGGGTAATCGCCGCCGAACACGCTCAGCTTTTCGCGGCGCCCGACCGCCACCTGGCAGATATACGGCATCAGGTTGTTCGGGATGCCGTTGGGGTCCTCGCCGATCAGCCCGGAAGCGTGCGCACCGACCGGATTGAAATAGCGCAGGTTGGCGGCGCGGAAGTCGCGGTCGGAACGGCACAGATCGCCAATCAGTTCCTCCACCACCAGCTTGGTGCGGCCATAGGGATTGGTGACCTGCAGGCGCGCCTGCTCGTTGACCGGCACCTGCTCCGGGTCGCCATACACGGTGGCTGAAGAACTGAACACCAGCCGGCGCACGCCGGCGCCGCGCATGGCCTGCAGCAGGTTGATGGTGCCGCCTATGTTGTTCTCGAAATAGTCCAGCGGGCGCTCGCAGGATTCGCCCACCGCCTTCAGCGCGGCGAAGTGGATCACCGCATCGAACGATTCCTGCGCGAACAGCGCCTCCAGCGCCGGCTTGTCGCGCAGGTCCAGCCGATGGAACGGCACCGGTGCGCCGCTCAGCTGCCGCAACCGGGTCAGGACTTCCGGCGAGCTATTGCTGAAGTTGTCGGCAATGGCGACCTGATGGCCGCGTTCGCTCAGCGTGGCATAGGTATGGCAGCCGATGTAGCCGGCGCCGCCGCACAGCAGGATCCGCATCTGTTCCCCCCGGAAGATACCGGCATTTGCCTGGGAGTACGTCAAAGCGCGCACAATCAGGTCAATGCGCGACAGCGCCGACGATTTCACCGCTACGCTGTCCTCCCGGCGACGGTTTGGGCGTTATCCGGCTTAACCGGCAACGGGCGGCCTTGGCCATCCCGCCGCTGCCTTCGACGGGCGCGCGCTGTGACCCCAGGGACCCGATGCCCCAAAAGTCCATGACACGCCCTACACTCGAAAAAACCCTTTCCCATTGAGATCCGTCCCTAGATGAATGCTCCGCCGCCCAAACTGGAAGAGGTAAAAATCGCCGTCATCGGCCTTGGTTATGTCGGCCTGCCGCTGGCGGTCGCGTTCGGACGCCGTTTCCCCACCCTGGGCTTCGACATCAACTCCAAGCGGGTCGGCGAGCTTCGCTCCCATCACGATCACACCCTGGAAGTATCGGAAGCGGAGCTGCGCGAGGCCGCGCAACTGGACTTCAGCGACGACCCCGCCGCGCTGGCCGGCTGCAATGTCTTCATCATCACCGTTCCCACCCCCATCGACGAATACAAGCGCCCGGATCTGCGGCCGCTGGAATCGGCCAGCCGCACGGTCGGCCGCGCCATCGGCCGCGGCGGCATCGCCGTCTACGAATCCACCGTCTATCCCGGCGCCACCGAGGAAATCTGCGTTCCGATCATCGAACGCGAGTCCGGGTTGGGCTTCAACCGCGACTTCTATGCCGGCTACAGCCCGGAGCGCATCAATCCCGGCGACAAGCAGCACCGGCTGGAAACCATCATGAAGGTCACCTCCGGTTCCACGCCGGAGGTCGCCGACTTCGTCGACGGGCTGTACCGTTCGATCATCGATGCCGGCACCCACAAGGCTTCCAGCATCCGCGTGGCCGAGGCCGCCAAGGTCATCGAGAACACCCAGCGCGACGTCAATATCGCCCTGATCAACGAGCTGGCGCTGATCTTCCACCGCCTGGGCATCGACACCCACGAAGTGCTGGAAGCCGCCGGCACCAAATGGAACTTCCTGCCGTTCCGTCCCGGCCTGGTCGGCGGCCACTGCATCGGCGTGGACCCGTACTACCTGACCCACAAGGCGCAGCAGATCGGCTACCACCCCGATGTGATCCTGGCCGGGCGCCGCATCAACGACGGCATGGGCAGCCATGTGGCGCGCCGCGTCGCCAAGCTGATGGCCCAGCGCAACCTGCAGACCGCGCAGTCGGACATCCTGATCCTGGGCCTGGCGTTCAAGGAAAACTGCCCCGACCTGCGCAATACCCGGGTGGTCGACATCGTTGCCGAGCTGCGCAGCTACAACGCCAACATCCACATCCACGACCCGTGGGTCAGCGCCAGAGAAGCCGAGGAAGAATACGGGCTGGCCTTGATCGCCAAACCGGAACCCGGCCGCTACGACGCGGTCATCCTGGCCGTCTCCCACCGCGAATTCATCGAAATCGGCGCCGACGGCATCCGCGCGCTGGGCAAGCCCGGGGCGGTGCTGTTCGACGTCAAGCGCGCCCTGCCGCGCGATCGCGTGGACGATTGCCTGTAGCATTTGCCGCCTGCCACCTGCCCCACCGAGTCAAGGAAAACACACGATGCGCGTACTGGTCACCGGCGCCGCCGGCTTCATCGGCTCCCACCTGAGCCAGCGCCTGCTGGCGCGCGGCGACGAGGTCTTCGGCTTCGACAACCTCAATGCGTACTACGATCCGACGCTGAAGGAAGCGCGGCTGGCCAGGCTGCTGCCGCACCCGGGCTTCCGCTTCGTGCGCGCCTCACTGGAAGACCGGCCGGCGCTCGAAGCGGCCTTCGACGACTTCAAGCCGCAGCGGGTGGTCAACCTGGCCGCGCAGGCCGGCGTGCGCTATTCGCTTGAGAATCCGCACGCCTACATCGACAGCAACATCGTCGGCTTCATGAACATCCTGGAGGCCTGCCGGCACCGCGGCGTCGAGCATCTGGTGTACGCCTCCTCCAGTTCGGTCTACGGCGCCAACCGCAAGCTGCCGTTCGCGGTCGAGGACAGCGTCGATCACCCGGTCAGCATGTACGCGGCGACCAAGAAGGCCAACGAACTGATGGCGCACACCTACAGCCACCTGTTCGATCTGCCCACCACCGGCCTGCGCTTCTTCACCGTCTATGGCCCGTGGGGCCGTCCGGACATGGCGCTGTTCCTGTTCACCCGCAAGATCCTGGCCGGCGAACCGATCGACGTGTTCAACAACGGCAAGCACACCCGCGATTTCACCTACATCGACGATATCGTCGAAGGCGTCATCCGCTCGCTGGACCGCGTTCCCGGCCCCGACCCGCAGTACGACCCGATGAACCCGTCCCCGGCCAGTTCGCAGGCGCCCTACCGGGTCTACAACATCGGCAACCACCAGCCGGTCGAGCTGCTGCGCTACATCGAGGTGCTGGAGCAATGCCTGGGCCGCAAGGCCGAACGCAACCTGCTGCCGCTGCAACCCGGCGACGTGCCCGACACCTATGCCGACGTGGAAGCGCTGAACCGCGACACCGGTTACTCGCCATCGACCCCGATCGAAACCGGCGTCAGCCGCTTCGTGGAGTGGTACCGGGAGTTCTATCCGGGCTGAACCGGATCTTCCCCATCGGACGCGACGGCAATGTCCGGATCGGCACCTGGCCCGCGTTATTGAAGTTAGTCCATCTACAGGGGAAATCCGATGAAGCGCCTTTTTGCAGTTGTTGCCGCCGTAGCTGTTGCGGCGCTCATGGCAGGTTGCGCCACCGGTGCGGCCAGCAGCAAGACGGCGCCACCGGAGCGCATGGCGATGGCGGTGGAGGCCTACCAGATCGGCGTCGATGACATCGTTCAGGTTTCGGTCTGGCGCAACCCGGAACTCGGCATCACCGTGCCGGTCCGTCCGGACGGCATGATCTCGGTGCCGCTGATCGGCGACGTGGCCGCAGGCGGCCGCATTCCGGCCGATGTGGCCAAGGACATCCAGGAAAAGCTGGCCGTCTATGTGCGCGATCCGCAGGTGGCGGTAATCCTGACCGAACTGCGCAGCCATGAGTATCTTTCCCGCGTGCGCGTCACCGGCGCGGTACGCCAGCCGGTATCCATCCCCTACAGGCCCGGCATGACCGTACTCGATGCCGTCCTGGCCGCAGGCGGAGTGACCGAATTCGCCGCGCCGGACCGTTCCAGCCTGTACCGCAAGACGCCTGACCAGACCCAGAGCTTCAGCGTCCGCCTGGATCGAATCCTCAATCGCGGCGATCTTTCCACCAATTTCACCGTCGCTCCCGGCGACGTGATCACCGTTCCGGAACGCGTCCTATGAACGCTGCTTCCGCTGCCTGGGCAGCTCCGGAAGACAACCGTTCCGCGCTGACCATCCTGCCGGTACTGGGCAACGAATTCCGCCGTCGCGCAGTGATGCTGATGGGCATCTTCGCCCTGCTGTCGCTGATTGCGCTGGTTGTCGGCATGCTGCTGCCGAAAAAGTACACCTCATCCACCACCATCCTGGTGGAGGAACGCAACATCATCGCGCCGCTGATGGAAGGCCGCGCGGTCGCCACCAGCGTTGTCGACCGCGCCAGCATCCTGCGCGAGGTGGCCTTCAGCCGGCGGGTGATGGACGAAATCCTCAAGACCGGCGGCTGGATGGAAGGCAACCCCACGCCGGTCGAGCAGGACAAGTTGATCGAAAAGATCATCGGCCGCACCAGCATCTCCAATCCGCGCGCCAACCTGATCCAGATTTCCTACAGCGATTCGGATGCCGACCGCGCCTTCCGCGTGACCAAGCGTTTCGGCGATCTGGTCATCCAGGAAAGCCTGTCCACCAAGGAGCGCGAGAGCAGCGAGGCCTATGCCTTCATCGATTCGCAGGTCAACCAGTACCACGAGAAACTGACCAAGGCCGAACAGGAACTGGAGCAGTTCCGCAGCACCAATCCCGATGCGCGGCCGGGAATCGAGACAGACGTCAACGCGCGCATCGGCGAACTTCGGCGCATCATCGAAACCGGGCGGATGGACCTGATCGACATGCGCTCGCAGGAATCGGCGCTGCATTCGCAGCTTTCCGGCGAAAGCGAGGTCACCATGGTGCAGACCCGCGCCGGCCAGTTCCGCGCGCGCCTGGCCGAGCTGCATTCGCAACGCGACCAGCTGCTGTTGACCTACACCGACCAGCATCCTGACGTGGTGCGCGTGCAGCACCAGATCCGCGACCTGGAGGAAGATCTCCGCCGCGAGGAAAGCCAGCCGCGCAGAAGCGTCTCGCCGACCGCGCTGGACGGGTCGGCCGCCGCGTTCAACCCGCTGTATGGCGAGCTCAGGAGCAAGCAGGCCGAAGCCAGCCGCCGCAGCGCCTCCACGTCGGCGCGTATCACCACCGCCGAGGCGATGCTGGCCGACGAGCTGGCGCGCAGCCGCCGCATCGCCGCATCGGAAAGCACGCTGGCCGAACTGACCCGCGACTACGAGGTCAACCGCGATCTGTACCAGGACCTGCTGAAGCGCCGCGAGAACGCCCGCGTTTCGATGAACCTCGATGCCGAGCAGCGCGGCCTGAGTTTCCGCATCCAGGAACCGGCGGCGCTGGCGCTGCGTCCCAGCGGCCTGCGGGTGATGCATGTGGCCGGCGCCGGCCTGGTGCTGGCGCTGCTAGTCCCGCTGGCGCTGCTGGTGGCGATCGTCAAGCTGGATCCGCGCGTGCGCTCGCCGCTGCAGATCGAGCGCGACGCCGGCCTGCCGGTGCTGGGCACCATGCCCGCCTATCTGACCGGCCGCAAACGGCGCCAGTCCTTGCGCCGCTATTCGCTGGCCGCCACCCTGTTCCTCGCCGTGCCGCTCATCTACGGGCTGACCTTCACCCTGAAGCTGATGGATATGCTATGACCAACGCAATCGCCCCCCGCAAGGACGAACCTGGCGACGACTCGCGCGTGGCGGGCCGGTCCATTGCCCCGCGCATGCCGGTCACGGCGCTGAGCCCGGTACAACTGGAGGACCGCGCCACCATCTACCGCAGCGAGACCGCGCGCCGCGAAGTCGATGCATTCCGCGAACTGCGCACGCAGTTGCTGTCATTGGCCGACGGCAACTTCGTCACCCTGGTGGCGCCGGTCAGCCGCGGCAGCGGCGGCAGCTTCGTCGCCCGCAACCTGGCGGTGGCGGTGGCCTTCGACGAGAGCAAGAGCGCGCTGCTGGTGGATTGCGATCTTCGCCATCCCTCGCAGGCCGCCACGATGAAGGTGTCCCTCAGCAACGGCGGCCTGATCGACTACCTGGAAGATCCCGAAGGCAACGCCGAGGACGTGCTGTACGACACCGGCGTACCGCGCCTGCGGCTGCTGCCGGCGGGAAAATCGCGCGAAACGGGCGCCGAGTATTTTTCATCCTTCCGCATGCGCCTGCTGCTGGATTCGCTGCGCAGCCGCTATCCCAGCTGCCATCTGTTCCTGGACGCGCCGCCGGTACGCGGCGCGCCGGATGCGCGCATCCTGGCCGACCTGGCCGATGTGGTCGTGCTGGTGGCCGGCTACGGACGCGACACGCCTGCGGCCATCGCCCAGGCCGCGGCCGGTTTCGACCCCAAGAAGTTCGCCGGGGTCGTATTCAACGAAGGTGTATGACAAGGGGGGAAGCAGGATGGCTACCGATACACGTAAATACGCGCCGCAGAGGTTTCCGCGCAGCGCGCTCTGCATTGCGCTGCTGACCGCCATGCCGTATGCCGCAAATGCCGCCCGGCTCGATTACGAACTGGGCGCGGCAGTGATGCACAGCGACAACATCGTGCTGAGGGAGAACGACGAGATCAGCGAGACGGTGTTTTCGCCGCGGCTGCGCTTCGATTTCGAACACAGCAGTTCGACCCTGCAAAGCACGTTCCGCGGCGACGTGCAGTACCTGGACTACCTGGACGACGTTTACAAGGACGATACCCGCGGCGAGTTCGTCGGCGCTCTGGACTGGACCATCTCGCCGGATCGGGTCAGCTTCATGGCGCGCGACTCGCTGAGCCGCCAGTCGGTCAGCACGCTGGCCGCGTTCACTCCCGGCAACCAGCAGCAGATCAACGTCTTCGAAGCCGGCCCCAGCTTCTTCGCCCGCTTCGGCCAGGCCACCCTGGGCCAGCTCGATCTGCGTTATACCAACAGCTACGCGGAAGAAACCGAAACCTTCAACAGCGACCGCTACAACGTTGCCGCCCGCCTGCGTCGCGAGACCAGCAGCACCGCCCAGGTCTCGCTGAATCTGGAAGCCACCCAGACCGAGTACGACACCATCAGCGAGCTGTACGACTACAAGCGCTACGACGCCTATGTGAACTACACCAGCCAGTTGGCGTCGCTGGATCTGAGCGTGGACGCCGGCTATTCGAGATTGCAGCCCAGGGGCGGCGACGACACCTCCGGCGCGCTGTTCCGCGGCCGCGCGGACTGGCGGGTCAGCCCGCGCAGCACGTTCAACGCAAATCTCAGCTACCAGTTCGCCGACGCGGCG
The DNA here is from genome assembly GCF_900215535.1 of Pseudoxanthomonas wuyuanensis. Taxonomy (GTDB): domain Bacteria; phylum Pseudomonadota; class Gammaproteobacteria; order Xanthomonadales; family Xanthomonadaceae; genus Pseudoxanthomonas_A; species Pseudoxanthomonas_A wuyuanensis. The sequence continues at coordinate 239,445 of NZ_OCND01000006.1, forward strand.
CAGGATCTGATCCTGCGGGTGGGCGCGCCAGGCGACCCCGGCAGCCCGATCATCGGCGACCCGGACAACCCCAATCTGCAGATCGTGCCGGACACGTTCAAGCAGAAGCGGGCCAATCTGGGCTACCAGTTCACCGGCGTGCGGCTGAACCTGCAGGTGCAGCCGTACTACGAGCAACTGCGCTACCTTCGCGACGACGCTTTCGATCAGGACAACTACGGCGGTCTGTTCAGCGCCCGCTACGAGATACGTCCGCAGCTGTTCGCGACCGCGCTGGCTGCGCGGCAGCATCGCCAGTTCAAGGGCATCGATCGCGAGGACAAGGACACCACGCTGGCGCTGGGCCTGGCGTCGCGGATGAGCCGGCACTGGGGCGCGCAGCTGGACTACCAGTACCGCAAGCGCGACAGCTCGGTAGGTGGCCAGAACTACGTCGAGAACGTGGTGGTGCTGTCGTTCACCTATTTCCGCTGACCGCCGCCGGCCATGCCTTCTCCGCCCCCCCAGCCCACCCGCTCCGGCCCCGCCGTCGCGCTGATGTACCACGCCATCGGCGAGGGTGCCGCGCCGGAGGGCCAGGATCCGCATTACACGCTGGATTGCAGCGCCTTCCAGCGCCAGCTCAATTTCGTCGATGCCGGCAGTGGCGGCGGCAGTGCGCGCGACTGGCTTGCCGGCAGCCATGGCGCGCGAGTGCTGCTCACCTTCGACGACGGCCATATCAGCAACTACCAGTACGCGTTTCCGGCATTGGCGACCCGCGGCATGGGCGCGGACTTCTTCGTCAATCCGGCCAACGTGGGCCGGCCCGGCTTTGCCAGCTGGCGGCAGTTGCGGGAAATGTCCGATGCCGGCATGTCCATCCAGTCGCATGGCTACGATCACCTATACCTGACCAGCCTGGGCACGGACGCGCTGCGTGCCAGCCTGCGCGCGGCACGCGAGGAAATCTCCCAGCAGATCGGCAAGCCGGTGACGCTGCTGGCGCCCCCGGGCGGGCGCATGCCGCGCAATCTTTGCGCGTTGGCGCGCGAATGCGGCTATACGCACGTGCTGTCCTCGCGGCCGGGATTGATTGCCGCCGGCGCAACCGGCATGGTCCTGCCGCGGATGGCGGTGACCGCGGCCACCGGCGACGCCGAGCTGCAGAGCTGGATTGCCGGCGATTCCACCACGGTCGTGCGCGAGCGGCTGCGCTATGCCGGACTTGCGCTGGCCAAACGGCTGCTGGGCGATGCGCGTTACGAACGCGCCCGCGCCCGCGCGCTGGCGGCGCTTCGAGGAACGTCGTGAACACCGCATTCTGGCTGGCACTGGGCATGGTCGCCTTCACCTACCTGGGGTATCCCGCCGCCATGGCATTGCTGGCCCGGCTGCGTCCGCGCCCGCTGCGGACGTCCGCGCATCTGCCGTCCATCGACGTGCTGCTGGTGGTGCACAACGGCGCGCAGCAGCTGCCCGCCAAGCTGGACAACCTGCTGGCGCTGGACTATCCGCCCGACCGGTTGCGGATCAACGTGGTCTGCGACGGCTGCAACGACGGCACCGATGCCATCGCGCGCCAGTACCCATCCGACCGCATCCGCGTATTGGCCTTCGCCGAACGGCGCGGCAAGTCCGCCTGCATCGGCAGCGCGCTGCCTTCGCTGAGCGCCGATCTGGTGCTGTTCAACGACGTGCGCCAACGCATCGACACCGGCGCGGCCAAGGCGCTGGCCGCTGCGTTGTCCGACCCGCGGGTGGGCGCGGCCAGCGGCGAACTGATGCTGGAAGCCGACAACGGCTACGGCCGCGGCGTGGATGCCTACTGGCGCTACGAAAAGATGATCCGGCGGCTGGAAAGCGCCAGCGGTTCGCTGGTAGGCGCCACCGGCGCCTTGTACGCCGCGCGGCGCGATGCGATTGCGCCCGTGCCCGCCGGCGTGGTGCTGGACGACATGTGGATTCCGCTGGGCATCGCCGCGGCCGGCTACCGGGTGGTGTTCGTACCGCAGGCGCTGGCATACGATCGCGCCACCGCCGATGCCGCTGCCGAAGAGCGCCGCAAGCGCCGCACCCTGGCCGGCAACTACCAGTTGCTGCACCGCTGGCCGCAGCTGGCCATTCCCGGCGCCCATCCGCTGGCCCTGCGCCTGTGGGGACACAAGTGGCTGCGCCTGCTGGCGCCGTGGCTGCTGCTGCTGATGCTGCTGGCCAGCCTGTGGCTGGCGCTGCGCGGCAGCGCTTTTTACCAGTCGGTGCTGGCACTGCAACTGCTGGCCTACGCTGCGGCCGTTGTCGGCCTTCGCTGGCCGGCCGCCGCCACCCGGCTGCTGCCGGTGCGCCTTGCCGGCGCTTTCCTCAGCCTCAATACCAGCGCGATGTTGGCCCTGATGGACTATCTGAAGAATCCTCACGCCCACCTGTGGCAGACCACCCGGCTGGAGGACGTCCGGCGATGAATTCTTCCTCGCCAAACGATTCGCCCCGGCTGCAACGCGCGGTCTACGTGGTATCGCTGTTTCCGTGCTGGTCGGAAACCTTCATCGTGCGCGAGATCGATGCGCTGATCGAGAACGGAGTGGATGTGCGCATCATCTCGCTGAAGCCGCCGTCGGAAACGCTGGTGCAGAACGATGCGGCCGCGCTGATGGAGCGGGTACGGCATCCGCGCTCGTTGGCGCATGCGTTGGGCGGCGCGGCCCAGGCGCTGCTGCTGCGGCCCAGCGCTGTGATCGGAAGCTTCTTCTCCATCCTGGCCGACAGCTGGCGCCGGCCCACGACCATGGTCAAGTCGCTGGCGGCCTGGCTGCGCGGCCTGGAACACGTCGGCTGGCTGCGCCGGTTCGATCCGCAGATCATCCATGCCCACTGGGCCACCTACCCGTCCACGGCGGCATGGGCGCTGGGCCGGGTGCTGCAGCGCCCCTTCAGTTTCACCTGCCATGCGCACGACATCTTCATCGAGCGCCAGCTGATTGCGCGCAAGATCGAAGACGCGGCGCTGGCGGTGACGATTTCCCGCTTCAATGTCGGCTGGCTGAGCGAGCGCGAAACGCCGCTGGCGCAGAGCAAGCTGAAGATCGTGCATTGCGGCGTGGACATGGGCAAGACCGCATGGACCCCGGACGGCCGCGACGGCCGCTGCATTCTTGCGGTCGGGCGGCTGGATCCGATCAAGGGCTTCGCCACGCTGGTGGAAGCGCTGGCGCTGTTGAAGCAGCGCGGCGTTGAATTCCAGTGCCGCTTGCTGGGTTCCGGGCCACTGGCGGCGGAACTGCGGCAACTGGCGCAGCTGCGCGGCGTCGCCGAGCGCATCGAGTTCGCCGGCGCCCAGCCGCAGGACGTGGTGCGCCGCTGGATGAGCGAGGCGGGCTTGTTCGTGATGCCCTCCGAAGTGGCCGAGGACGGCAACCGCGACGGCATTCCGGTGGCGCTGATGGAGGCCATGGCCAGCGGCTGCCCGGTGGTCAGCACGCGCGTTTCCGGCATCCCCGAGCTGATAGGCGATGGCTGCGATGGCCTGCTGGTGGACCCCCGCCAACCGGAAGCGCTGGCCGATGCGATGCAGCGGCTGCTGCAGGACGATGATCTGCGCCGGCGCGTGAGCGCCGGTGCGCGCGCCAGGATCGAGAGCGAATTCGATGCGCGCAAGGAAAGCCGCAGACTGCAGGGCTATATGGAGGCTGTTGCCGATGTCCGTTAAAAAGCTCCTGGTGGTGACCGACGAGATGGAAGTGGGCGGCAGCCAGCGCCAGATCGCCTACCTGCTGGGCGGGCTGGACCGTTCGCGCTGGAAGCCGGAACTGCTGTTCTTCCGCAACGAATCGTTCCTGGTCAAGGATCTGCGCGCACAGGGAATCACCGTGCATCACCTGCCCAAGAACGGACGTCTGGACCTGCGCTTCGTCTGGCGCTACGCGGCGCTGCTGCGGCGGCAGCGCTACGACCTGGTGCACGCGTTTTCGCTGACGGCCGAACTGTGGACCCTCATCGCCGGCCTGCTGGTGCGCCGTCCCACGCCGCTGGTGTCGTCGGTGCGCGGGCTGTATCTGAACGAACCGGAATGGTTCTGGCGCATCAAGCGTTTCATCATCGGCCGCAGCGCGGCGGTGATCGCCAATGCGCGTGCCGGCGCGGCCGCGGCGGCGCGGCGCGCCGGCGTGGCACTGGCGCGTTTCGATGTGGTGCCCAACGGCATTCTTCCCATCCCGCCGCTGCCGCCGGGCGAGCGCGACATCCTGCGCCAGGCCGTGGGCGCGCCGGCCGGGCGCAGTTTCGGACTGTTCGTCGGGCGCCTGGTCATGCACAAGAACCTGGCCTGCCTGATGCGCGCGATGGCCGCCTTGCCGCCCGCGCAGCGGCCGTGGATTGCGCTGGCCGGCAACGGTCCGTTGCGCGGGGAAATCGAAGCGATGCGGGAAGCGGCCGGTCTTGCCGACGATGTGCGTTTTCTCGGCGAACGTACCGATGCCACCAATCTGATGAAAGCCGCCGATTTCCTGGTACTGCCCTCTTCCTACGAAGGCATGTCCAACGTGCTGATGGAAGCCATGACGGTCGGCTGCCCGGTGGTGGCCTCCGACGTCGGCGGCAATCCCGAACTGGTCGAAGACGGCGTCACCGGCCTGCTGTTCCGCAACGACGACGATGGCGCGCTGGCGGCGCAGTTGCAGCGCATCGCCGGCGATGCGGCGCTGCGGGCACGGTTTTCCGCCGAAGCGGCGCAGCGCACCCGCACCCGCTACTCGGTGGCCAATCTGGTCGCTTCCACCATGGCCGTCTACGACCGCTGCCTGACGGCGACGTCGTCGCGCCGCACAATGGCCGCATCGGCCATCGTGCCTACTCACTCGGGCAAAGACGCATGACCCTGGCAGCCGCCGTCCGTAGCGATTTCATCCTGGCCGGTGGGCCGCAGGCCGCGCAATGGCTGGCGCGGCGGCAGGATTTCCGCCTGCACGGCGATCACGGCGGGCGGCTGCATCTGGCCGTGCGCGGCATGCCCCAGCAGGGCGCAACCGCCTCCGGCGGCCGCTGGCTGGCGCTGGCCGATCTGATCGAAGGCCGGTTGGAAGACGCGGCCGGCGATGCGGACGGATTTCCGCAGAAGCGCTGGCGCGGCCGCTTCGCCTACGCCGACTGGCGCGACGACAGCGACGCGATACGGGTATTCACCGACCACTTCGGCTCGCTGCCGCTGTACTGGTACCAGCGCGATGGCCACTACGCGGTGGCTTCGGATCTGCGCCTGCTGCTGGATGCCCCGGGCGTGCGCCGGGAACCGGATCCGACCGCGGTCTACCACTATCTCAACTTCACCTGCATCCCCGCCCCGCTGACCATCTGCCGCGACATCCAGCGGGTGGAGCCCGGCACCCGGCTCACCCTGGGCGCCGCCGGCAATCGCTGCGAGCGCTACTACCTGCCCGAGTACCCGGCCGATCTGCATGGCAGCGACGCGCAACTGGCCGGCGAGTTGCGCGAGCGCATCATCGCCACGGTGCAGGATTTCCGTCCGCATGCGGACGAAGGCTGGGGCTGCTTTCTCAGCGGCGGCACCGACAGCAGCAGCATCGTCAGCATCCTGGCCCGCCAGGGCGGCGCGCAGGTGCAGAGCTGTTCGATCGGTTTCCCCGAGGCCGGCTACGACGAACTCGATTTCGCCCGCCTGGCCGGCGAAGCCTGCGGCGCCCGCCCGCACCTGGCGCAGGTCGACCACCATCGCGCGCTGGGGCTGCTGGATTCGGTGATCGAAGCCTACGACCAGCCGTTCGGCAATGCCTCGGCGGTGCCTACCCTGGCCTGCGCGGAGCTTGGCCACAGCCACCGCTTCTCGTTGATGCTTGGCGGCGATGGCGGCGACGAGATCTTCGGCGGCAACCAGCGTTATGCCAAGGACAAGGTGATGGAAACCTTCTACGGGCTTCCTTCGCCGCTGAAGGCGGCCGCGCGCGCGCTCGGCAATGCGGTGGGCGGCGGCAACAACCACCTGCTCAACCGGGTACGCAATTTCACCCGTCGTGCATCGCTACCCAATCCGGACCGCTTCTACACCGACGACTCGTTCGCCTCGGACTACTACGACGAACTGCTGACGCCCGAACTGCGCCGCCAGGTCGGCCGCGACGCGTCGCTGGAGTTCATGCGCGGGCTGTACGCCACCGGTTCGGCAGCCGAGCCGCTGCACCGGATCATGCGCCTGGATCTGCTGATGGCCATCGCCCAGAACGATCTGGTCAAGGTCCATCGCGCCTGCAAGCAGCACGGGGTCTCGGCGCGCTTTCCGTACCTGGACCCGGCCCTGGTCGAATACTGCGGACGGCTGGCGGCCAACTACAAGGTGCGCGGGCTGAACAAGCGCTTCCTGTTCAAGCAGGCGATGGCCGACATCCTGCCGCAGGAAATCCTGCGCAAGCGCAAGCAGGGTTTCGGGCTGCCGATCGCCATCTGGATGAAGGATGACGCCGCGCTGCAGGCGCGCGTCCGCGATGTCCTGCTGGATGAGCGCACCCGCCAGCGCGGCTGGGTCAATCCGGAATTCATCGAACAGCTGGTGGAACTGCACATGGCCGGCGGCTGGGATCACTCCAATGCGATCTGGCAGCTGCTGGTGCTGGAACTGTGGATGAGGAGCCATATGGATGCCCCCCGTTGAGCCGCGACCGATGCGCATCCTGATGGTGCTGGAAGCCGCCTATCCTGCGCTGCGCGGCGGCGGCGCCGAGGCGCAGGTGCGCACGCTGGCGCGCGCGCTGCGCGCGCGCGGCCAGCGCGTGACGATAGTGGCGCCGCGGCTGAATCATGGCCTGCAGCAGAAGATATCGCGGGTGGACGGAGTGCCGGTATGTCGGTTGATCTATCCGCGCATCCGCTTGCTGGCCGGGCCGCTGATGTGGCTGGCGATGATGCGTTTCCTGTATGCGCGCCGGCACCGCTACGATGCCTGGCATGTGCATATCGCCCACCAGCTGGCCGCCATCTGCGCGCTGTTCGGACGCTGGCTGGACAAGCCGGTGCTGATCAAGGTGTCCGGCTGGTGGGAGCTGGAAAAAGGCACCCTGGCCGCCAACGCCGGCCCGGTCAACCGCCTGGCGTACTGGTGCCTGCGCCATGCCGGACGCTGGCAGGCCATCAGCCAGCGCATCGCCGCCACGCTGGCCGCGCGCGGCATTCCTGCTTCGCGCATCGCCGCCGTTCCCAATGCGGTCGACACGGCGCGCTTTGCCGGTATCCATCGCGCCGATGATGCCCTGACCCGGTTCGTCTTCATCGGGCGCCTGGAGGCGGAAAAAGGCCTGCCGGCATTGCTGGATGCCTTCGCCGCCATCGCTCCCATGCACCCCGGCGCCAGTCTGCTGCTGGTCGGCAGCGGCTCGCTGGAAAAAGCCTTGAAAGCCACTGCGGCGCGGCTGGACATCGGCGACCGGGTGAGCTTTGCCGGACATTGCGACGACATCGAAACGCAACTGGCCGCCGGCAATATCGGCGTGCTGTGTTCGCGCATCGAAGGCCTGTCCAACACCTTGCTGGAATCGATGGCCTCCGGCCTGCCGATGGTCGCCAGCCGCATCAGCGGCAATGAGGACTTCGTGCGCGATGGCGAGAACGGCTGGCTGTACGATGCCGACGACAGCGCCGGCCTGGCGCGCGCGCTCAGCGCCGCCGCCGCGCTTACCCCGCAGCAGCGCCGCGCGATGGGCGACCGCGCCCGCGCCACCGTCCTGCGCATGGCCGGACTGGAACAGGTGCTGACCAGCCTGCTGCAGCTGTATCAACGCGAGGAGCGGACAGTTCCGCATGCGCAAGTTTCCAAGCGGAGCGCCTGAACCATGTGCGGAATAGCCGGACTCGTAGTCGCTCCCGGGCAGGCAGCTCCTTCTGCCGAGCTCGGCCGCCGCATGAATGCGGTGATCCATCACCGCGGCCCGGACGACGAAGGCCTGCACAGCGACGATCGCGCGTTGCTGGGCATGCGCCGGCTGTCGATCATCGACGTCGAAGGCGGCCATCAGCCGCTGTACGGCGCCGAGCGCCAGGTCTGCCTGGTCTTCAACGGCGAGATCTACAACTTCCGCGAACTGCGCCAGGGCCTGGAAAAGGACGGCCATGTCTTCGCCACCCACAGCGATACCGAAGTCATCCTGCAGGCCTATCTGCGCGACGGCGTGGAGGCCTTCGCCAAGCTCGACGGCATGTTCGGCATCGCCATCTGGGACCGGCGCACGCAGGAACTGATCCTGGCGCGCGATCGCTTCGGCGAAAAACCGCTGTACTACGCCGTCGATGCGCAGCGCCTGTTGTTCGGTTCCGAACTCAAGTCGCTGCTGCAATCGGCCGACTGTCCGCGCGCGGTCGACTCCGATGCGTTGCGCGCCTATCTGGCCTATGGCTATGTGCCGGCGCCGGGCAGCATCTTCCAGGGCGTGCGCAAGTTGCCGCCGGCGCATTATCTGCGCTACCGCGACGGCCAGGTCAGCCTGCACCGCTACTGGCGGCCGTCGCTGGCGCACAAGACTGCGCTGAGCGAAGCCGAGGCTGGCGAGCGTCTGGAGGAACTGCTGGACCGCGCGGTCGCCAGCCGGCTGGTGTCGGACGTGCCGTTCGGCGCGTTCCTCAGCGGCGGCCTGGATTCGAGCACGGTGGTCGCGCTGATGGCCCGCCATCTGGCGCAACCGGTCAAGACCTTCACCATCGGCTTCAAGGAGGCGGCCTACAGCGAGCTGGACGATGCGCGCCGGGTCGCCAGCCATCTTGGCACCGAGCACCATGAACTGGTGGTCGAACCCGATGCGGTATCGCTGCTGGAAAAACTGGTCTGGCATTTCGACGAACCGTTCGCCGATTCCTCCGCGGTGCCGACCTTTCTGGTGTCGGAACTGGCCGGCAAGCATGTGAAGATGGTGCTGACCGGCGATGGCGGCGACGAGCTGTTCGGCGGCTACGACCGCTACCTGCGGCTGATGAAACTGGAGCGCCTGGGCAGTCTGCGCAAGCCCGTCGCCGGCCTGCTCACGGCCGCCGGCGCGATGCTGCCCAATCCCTACGGCGAGCGCCTGGCGCGGGTGGGCGAACGCCTGCGGCTGCCGTTCCAGGAGCGCTATCTCAGCGGCGTGGCGGTGATGCGCGCCGACATCGCCCAGCGCCTGCGCGCGCAGGCCGGCGGCAGCGCTCACTTCGATCTGCCCGCCCTGCATGAAGCCGGCAGCGACCTGGGCGCGGGCGATTCGGCGCTGGATCGCGCGGTAGCCATCGATCTGCAGAGCTATCTGCCCGACGACATCCTGGTCAAGCTGGACCGGATGGCGATGGCGGCATCGCTGGAAGGGCGTTCGCCGTTCCTGCAGCCGGATTTGGCCGAGTTCGCGCTCAGCCTGCCGGAGAGCTATCGCGTCCGCGGCGGCCGCGGCAAGCACCTGCTGCGCGAAGTCGCCGCCAAATGGCTGCCGCCGCGCGCCATCAGCAAACCCAAGCAGGGTTTCGCAATACCGCTGGCGCAATGGCTGCGCGGCCCGCTGCGCGATCTGGCCGCCGACACGTTCGCCAGCCGGCCATTCCGCGAGCGCGGGCTGATCGACGCGCAGGCGGCGACGACGCTGCTGGACGAACATGTGTCCGGCCGCGTCGACCGCAGCGAAGCGCTGTGGCAGACGCTGTGCCTGGAGCTGTGGGCGCAGCGCTTCCTCAATGCGACGGCGCCGCGGGAGCGCTGACCATGTTGATTCGCCTGCTGCTGGCGGTGCCGATCCTGTTCATGCCGAACATGCTGCACCTGTCGTTCGAAACCGGCATTCCCGGCCTGAACATCGCCAACCTGCTCTTCATCGTGGTGGTGGGCGTATTGCTGATGGCGGGCAGGAAGTACAGACCGCTGGAAGCGCGTGGGCCGATAACCAATGCGCTGCTGCTGCTGTTTGCCGCCCTGCTGATCGGCCTGGTCATCGCGCAGGCGACCATGCCGATGAATTTCATGGACGACTTCACCTACATCAAGAACCTGGTCTTCTACCCGCTGCTCTACTTCGTCTACCGCCGCTGCGGCCAGGACCTCAAGGGCACCCGGCAGCTGATCATCTTCGTGATGATCGTGGCGGCGGTCGCCGGCCTGGAAGCCATCCGCGAGGGGCTGGACTACGGCTTCGGCCGCTACTCGGAAACCCGCCGCGCATCCGGCCCGTTCGGCGTCGACTACAGTTCGGCCAACCGCGCCGGCGTGTTCTACGCCATGTTCCTGCCGATGTTCGTCGCCATGGCGCTGTTCTTCCGCAAGCAGAAGCTCTGGCGTACCGCCGCCATCGCCGGCTGCGCGATCATGGCGGTGGCGATCATGGCCACCTACTCCCGCCAGTCCTACCTGATCGCGCTGGTCGCGGTGGCCTTGCTGCTGATCCGGCGCAATGTGGTGCTGGCCGCCGTCATCGGCGTGCTGATGGTTCCCGCCATCAGCCTGTTGCCCGAAAGCGTGACCCAGCGCGTGGCCGAGACCGAGCAGGAGGATTCGGTCGGCGCCGAACAACTGGACGTCAGCACCGCCAGCCGCTTCGAAATATGGACCGGCGCCATGGAGATGTGGAGCGAGCATCCGGCCGGCGTGGGACTCAACCGCTTCAAGCGCCATATCGGCAACTACGTGCCCCGCTATGCCGGCTACGATGCGCACAGCATGTACGTGTTGATGCTGGCCGAATGCGGGCCGCTGGGCCTGGCGGCGCTGTTCTACCTGCTCTGGCGGCTGCTGGCGATGGGAGTGGGGTTTGTCCGCGCCGTCCCCGGCAACGATGCCGAAGCCAAGGCATTGTCGCTGGGGTTCATCCTGGTGGTCGTGTCCACCGCGCTTGGCAACGTCTATGGCAGCCCGTTCTTCGAAGGCGCGGTGATGGCCAACTTCTGGGCGCTGTGCGGCCTGATGGAGCACTACGTGGCGCTGAAGAAGCGCCAGGCCAGCGGCCTGGTCGCCGCAGCGCAACCGGCCGCACCCCCCGCCGCCCACATCGGCCAGCGCTTTCCGCTGGCGGCCAGGATCGCGCCCGGCCGGTATGGCGAAAGCGATAGCCGCCAATAGACCCGGTCAGTCTCCGGAACCGGCACGCTCCCACACACGGTAGTACAGCAGCCCGGCCAGCTCGTGCAGCGCCGCCTCGGTCTTGGCCATCGCACCGGTTTGCGGAAGCAGATAGCCCGGCAGGCGCGCCGGCGCCAGCCGCGAGTCGGTGGCCAGCGCACAGACCTGGAAGCCGGCGTTGCCCATCGCATAGCGCGCGCGCGGCATGTGCAGCGCCGAGGTAATCAGCACCACCCGTTCGGGCGGGGATGGCGCCAGCGCCGCCACGTTCTGCGCGTTCTGCCGGGTATTGCGCGATTCCGGCTCCTCGGCCATGGCCGCCGGCGCCACGCCAAGACGCCGCGCGTACGCCGCCATCAGCCGGCTCTCAGGCATCGCGCCGGGCTGTGGTGGCCCGCCGGCAAGGAGCAGCTGCCGTCCCGGTTGCTGCGCCCACCATTGCGCCGCCGCTTCCACCCGCCGCTTGCTGGCGGCACTGAGCACGCTGAAATCTTCGCCGTCGCGCGGCGTCTGGCCAACGCCGCCGCCCAGCACCACCGCGATCTGCGGCGGTTCGCTGCGGCAGAACGCCGGTTGCGCGGACGGCGACTCCAGCCAGCCGATCAACAGATTGGCGCAGAGCGGGGTCATCGCAAAAACGGAAACTGCCGCGCAGCACGCACAGATGCGGAGCAGCCGGCGGCGGTCGGCACGGGTGCGCCAACCCAGCGCCAACGCCGCCAGCGTCAGCAGCAGCCAGCTCAGCGGCGACAACAGCCACATCAGGCCAGCGCCTCCAGGTTGCGGCGACGGTTCATGCCGGCTTGCGCCTGCGCCAGCCGGCGGCCAGCTGGCGCAGGCGCGCGTCCAGCAGCAGCACCGGCGCTACGTACAGCAGCAGCCACAATCCGAAAGCCGTGAACAACCGCGTCCAGGGCGAAACCAGCCCAAACAGGTCGGTAAGCCGGACCACGGCCACAAACGCGGCGGCGGCGCCCAAGGCCAGCAGCAGCGTCCGCATGTCGGGCAATCTGCGCAATTCCCTTGGGCACAGCGCGCAGGTGGCCGCCCCCAGCAAGGCATAACTGGCGACCGTGGCGTATACCGCGCCCATCACTCCCAGCGTCGGGATCAGCCACAGGTTGAGCCCGATGTTCAAGGCCGCGACAACCAGGGTCAAGTACAGCACCGTCATCGAACGCTTGTGCAGCAACAGGCCATACCCACCGATGTCGAGCAGCGGATACAACGCGTACATGGTGCCTATCCAGGCGAACACCGGTCCGGAGGCGGCCTTGTCGGCGCCGCTGATCGCCTGTACCGCTTCGCTGCCCACGCACCAGATGGCCACGCCCACGCCAATCGACGCATACGTCATCGGAAACAGCACCTGCCGCTTGAGCGAACGCACGCCGGCGGCGCCCTCGGTCTCGTAGTTGCGGTTGGCCACCGGCACGAACGATTCGGACAGCGCCGCATGCATCAGCATGCTGACCTGCAGCGCCAGCGAGTAGCCGATGGTGTAGATGCCCACCACCGCAAAATCGTCCAGCAAGCCTTTGAGCATGATGCGGTCGATGGAAATCAGCAGCACCGTGGCGATCTCGTTGACCACCAGCGGCATGCCATAGCGCAGAGCCATGCGGAACTGGGAAACATCCAGCGCCTGCCGCGAGAACTGCAGGTTCTTGCGCACCCAATGCACGTAGAAAACGATGACGACCGCCGCCGCCAGCACCTTGCCGCCATAGGCCGCCAGCGCGGTGCGCTCCAGCGCGATGACCGCCCCCAGCATCGCCGCCAGTTCCAGCCAGCGCCACGACACCCGCGTGACCATCAGCAAGCCGGAATGCTCGCCGGCGCGCAGCACCATCTGCACCAGGCTGACGAAGACCATCAACGGAATGGACAGCACCGCCAGCCACAACACCGGCGAAAACGAAGCCCCGCCAAAGTAATCGATGCAGAAGAACACCGTCATCGCCAGCGCCCACAACCCCAGCGAGACCAGCATCGGCAGCAGGAACAGGTTGGTGGCGAACCCGCGCAACCCCGCCCCTTCCTGACCATAGGGATAGAAGCGGATGATCGCGTGCTGCGCGCCCAGCTTGGCCACCGCCACGGCAATCATCAACCAGGTTTCGTAGTAGCCCAGAATGCCGTACTGGGTATTGTCCAGCAGCCGGGTCAGGGCCGGAAACGAAATCAGTCCGGCCAGCATGACCAGCACGCTGGCGCTGGAATAGCGCAGGTAATGGGTGCCTATGCCGACTTTGCCGGCCGGCCTGGAAGCCGCTTGCGGCGCGGTTGCCATGCGGTCGTCGGGCATGCTGTCGTCAGGCATGCGGTCGTCGGGAGTGCGGCTCATCGTGCCTTCGTTGCTGGGTGGGCGGCCACGCAGTGCGGCGGGCGATTCCCCGCGCCGCCGCCGCGTTGGTCACTGCAACGCGGATTGGGCCGCGGGACGGTCATGCCGCATGGCCTCGGCGCTCGGGCCAACGGCCGCAGCACGCCCTACAGTACCGCATCGATGCACTCGCGCAGCCGCTTGCCCAATTCCGGCTGATCGATGAAATCGTGGTGGCGCCCGGGCAGTTCGAAGACGTCCACACCGGCCTCTATCCAGCGGTCCCAACCCATGCTGGGATCGTCGGCGGCGCGCCGGGCGACGGTGCGGAACAGATGCACCCGCCCCGGGTAGCGCTGCGGCAGGTAGCGCCGCAACGCGCGGTGATTGCTGCGCTCCACCCGATGGATGCGAACCGCCTGCGACAGCAGCGGCCCGGCGATGCCCAACCGCTGCTTCAGCCGCAACCAGGGCAGCTCGAACAGACGCAGACGCTGGCGCTGCCACAACTCGCGGCGCTCGGATGCGTTCATGTCGATGTAGACACGCAGCCACAGCCACGGTTTGAAGCGCGCCAGGCGGGCCTCGCCATAGCGGTGCGGGCAATAGGTGTCGAACATGGCCAGCAGCGCCACCCGGCGGTCCTCGCCAAGCAGCCTGCGCGCCACTTCCAGCGCCACGATGCCGCCCATCGAACCTCCCGCCAGCAGATAGGGGCCGGCCGGACACACGCGCCGGATCTCACCCACGTAGGCATCGGCCATGGCCTCGATGCTGTCCAGCGGCTCGGCCACGCCATCCAGGCCCGGCGACTGCAGGCCGTAGACCGGTTGCTGCATATCCAGCGCGTCCAGCAACGGCAGGTAGTTGAGCACATTGCCGCCAACCGCATGGAACAGGAACAGCGGCAGCCGCGCCCCGCCCTTGCGCAGTTCCACCAGCGGGCGCCACGCCGAAGATTGCGCGTTCGCCGCTTCGCCGCCGCCGCCCTTGTCCGTCTGCGCGCCGCGCAGCACCTCGGCCAGGCCGGCAATGGTGGGGCGGTCGATCAGCGTGGCCAGCGGCAGGTCGACACCGAAACGTTCGTGCAGTTCGGTGAACATCCGCACCGCCAGCAGCGAATAGCCGCCCAGCTCGAAGAAATCGTCTTCCACGCCGATTTCCTCCCGCTGCAGCAGGCGCTGCCACTGCTCGCACAATTCCCGCTCCAGCGCATCGCGCGGAGCCAGCCTGCGGCGCGGCGACAGCGGCTCTGCAGTGTCCGGGGCCGGCAACGCGCGCCGGTCGATCTTGCCGTTCGGGGTCTTGGGCAGCGACCTCATGACCACCACGTACTGCGGGCGCATGTAGGCAGGCAACGCGCCGGTCAGCCGTTGCCGCAGCAGCGGCATCATCGCCTCGGGCGCCGCATCGCTGCCGACATACAGTGCCAGCACCTGGTCGCCGCCGTTCAAGGTCCGCGCCACCGCCACGCATTCGGCAACACCGTCTTCGGCGGCAGCGGCGGCCTCGATGTCGCCGGGCTCTATGCGGAAACCGCGCAACTTGATCTGTTCGTCCACGCGGCCATGGAAGTAGAGCTGGCCGTCATGGATACGGCCCATGTCGCCGGTGCGGTACATCAGGCTGCCGTCGTCGGCGAAAGGATCGGGCAGGAAGCGTTCGGCCGATAGATCGGGCCGGTGCAGATAGCCGTCGGCCACGCCGGCGCCGCCAATCCAGATCTCGCCCAGCGCATGCGGCAGCGCGGGACGGCGCAACGCGTCCAGCACGTACAAGCGCGTGCGCGCTATCGGCTGGCCCAGCGGCACCGCGCGCGCGCCGGCGCGCATGCGCTGGACAGCCGACCACACCGTGGTTTCGGTAGGGCCGTACAGGTTCCAGAGTTCGCGGCAACGCGGAATCAGCGCTTCGGCCAGCGGCAACG
Source organism: Pseudoxanthomonas wuyuanensis (assembly GCF_900215535.1). Lineage (GTDB taxonomy): Bacteria > Pseudomonadota > Gammaproteobacteria > Xanthomonadales > Xanthomonadaceae > Pseudoxanthomonas_A > Pseudoxanthomonas_A wuyuanensis. Next base: position 254,739 of record NZ_OCND01000006.1, read on the forward strand.
GCAGGGCTTCGCCGCCGACCAGCAGGCGCAGCGGCCGCAGCGCTTCGATGCGACCGACTTCCTGCAGCAGCGCAATCAGCGAGGGCGTGGTCTGCAGCACCGTGCAGCGATGGCGCTCGATGAGCCGGCACAGGGCTTCCGGATCGCGGTGCTCGTTGTCGTCGGCAATCACCACCTGTCCACCGCACAGCAATGGCAGGTACAGCTCCAGCGCGGCGATGTCGAACGACAGCGTGGTGGCGGCGCAAATCACATCATCCTGGTCGAAGCCCGGCGATTCGCGCATCGCGCAAAGAAAATTGACCAGGTTGCGATGCAGGATGCGCACGCCCTTGGGTTCTCCGGTCGAACCGGAGGTGTACAGCACGTAGGCAAGATCATCGGGACCGACCACGGGCAGAGCGCGCGCTTCCGCGGCCGGCGCGGCCAGTTGCGGCAACGGCCACCAGGCGCGGTCGGCCAACACGCCTGCCGGCAACCGCTGCTCACCCATGCCGATGATCTGGCGCAGGCCGGAATGCTCGGCCATGCGCTGCAGCCGCTGCTCGGGAAATGCCGGATCCAGCGGCACGTAGGCCGCGCCGGCGCGCAGCACGGCGATGACCGCCACCAGCATGTCCACGCCGCGGGGCAGCGCCACGCCGATCAGCTGGCCCGGCACCACGCCCCGTTCCAGCAGCGCCTGGGCCATGCGACGGCTGCGCGCATCCAGTTCGGCGTAGTCCAGGCTGGCCGTGCCCGACAGCACCGCGCAATGCCCTGCGAAGCGGGCGAAGGCCGTTTCCAGCAACGCCGGCAGCGATGCGGCATCACCGTCAGCGGGCGCGCGCTCGTTGACCAGCGAAAACGATGCCGGCGGACGCTGGCGCGGCAGTTGCAGCGAAGCGGCGGTGGCATCGGTCGCCTCCGCCAGCGCCCCCAGTATCTCGATATACAGCGCAGCCCAACTGCAAATCGTCGATTCGTCGTACAGCGCGCGCCGGTATTGCACGTCCAGCGCCGGTTGCCCCGGCGTCTGCCACCAGTAGAAACCCAGTTCCCATGGCGAGGCCACGCGTGGCAACACTCCCAGCCTGCAATCGGTGCCGTCGAAACGCAGTTTTTCCAGCGACGGCGCAAGACTGACGATGGATTCCACCAGCAACATGCGGCCCGCCTCGCGCGGCAGTTGCAGCGCGCCGACGATGCTGCCCAGCGAAATGTCCTGGTGACCTGCCGCAGCCTTCAATGCGCTGTGGACGCGCGCCACCAGCGACGGCAGCGGCTCGTCGGGGTCCACCTGCACCCGCAGCGGCAAGGTATTGTCGGTATCGCCGACCACGCGTGCCCCGCTCCCCTGCGCCGCGCCGGCGAAAGGCACACCGCAGACCAGATCGGTTTGGCCGGTCAGCCGGTGCAGCAGCACGAAATAACCGGTCAGCAACAGGCAGAACCGGGTAACCGATTGTTGGCGGGAACGAATGCGCAGGCTGCGCCATAGCGTCGGCTCGAAGGCGATCGAAACGCTGGCCGCGGCGAAGTCCATCTGCGCCGTGCGGGCGCGGTCGGTCGGCAGTCGCAGCGGCTCGGGCGGCTGGCGGAACTGCGCCAGCCAGTATTGCAGGCACTGCTTGCCCTGTTCCCCGTCGCGCCGAGCGCGTTCGGCGCGGACATAGGCGGACCACGAATCGGCCCGCGCCAGCTGCGGTGCCTGTCCGCGGCAATTGGCGCCGTACAGCGCCGCGATCTCGCTGGTGGCCACGCGCAGCGACCAACCATCGACGACCAGGTGATGGGCTATCAGGAACAGCCGCTGCGAGTCCGGCGAAAGGCGGCAGAGGTACATCCGCAGCAATGGCGGCACGGAAGGGTCGAATGGAATCGAGGATTGCGTCCGGCAGAATTGCCAGTAGTCCGCCAGCGGCTCGGCAGCGGCCGAAAAATCACGATGCTCCAGCCCGACCCGGCTGGGAGGGTCGTAGACCTGGGCGCTGCCATCGGCAAGAAAACGCATGGCCAGCGCCTCGTGCCGCCCGACAAACGTATTCAATGCCGCGGCCAGGGCCTGCGTGTCCAGAGGCCCTTCGAATATCAGCTCAAAAGCCTCTCCGAAGGCCAGCGCCGCCTGCGGATTGTAGCGCCCCCCCAGCCACTTCTCCGCCTGCGCATCGGTCAGCGGAAATCGCTCACCGGGTCGCGGCCCACCTGAAGCGCGCGCATCTGAAATAGCCCCGTTCCCCAAGATCTGTCCTTCCCCGATGATGCATCCGGTCACACTTTACCCGGAGTATAGGGGGTATGGGCGGCAGACAGAGGCTCTTGCGCTCCGCTTGGGGCGGTCGCTGCCCATCTTTATGTTTTCACATCGGGCGATGCCGCCGCGCGGACACGGCAATAATGCGCGGGAAACCGAACTTCAGACGATTATCTTGAGCTGGATCAAAGTTAATGCTTTCGATGTGAAGACGGTTTTCACGCGAATTTTCAACTCGATAACTCCGCGGAGCCGGCCGCCGAAAGTGTGAACTCGATTTAAATAATTCGAAACCGATTGATAAATGCGTGAACCACTTATCAACACGGCGCATAACGTTGTATAAACTGCAAACCGGACAGGGGACATGTCTTTTTTTTTAATCAGCGGCCCACAGGAGCCGTTCTAGATGACTGCACTCCAAATTCGCTCTTTCCGCTCCCGTCCCCTGCTGGGCCTGTTTCTTGCGCCTTTGGGGCTGATTTCCGCCGGCGCCGATGCCCAGTCGCTGGGGGTCTGCAACTCCTTCTATTCGTCCGGCTTTACCCTGACCGAAGGCAAGGTCAATCCCACTATGCCGTCCCTGGCCAAGCCAGCCAAGGGCACGGTACTGAAGGAACCCAATTTCAATACCTGCCTGGTCCGCGCCACGGTGCACGACACCGAGCCGCCTTCGACTTTCGCTCGCACCGATTATTCGCGCCGGCAGTCGTTCAATGCGAACAACACCTATTTCATCGTCTATTCCAACGACGGCTGGTGGCATCTTTACAACGCCACCACCTTGCAATACCTGCGCAAGCTGTCGCCCAAGGTCGCCAATTCCTCGGTTTCCGCCGAATTCCACATGGCCGGCGATGCCGAACCGCAATGGCACCCCACCGATCCCAACAGCCTGTATTACGTGCCCAACAACGGCGGCACCAAGCTGCTCAAGCTGGACGTGCGCACCAATACCCATACGGTAGCAGCGGATTTTGCCGGCAAGCTGCCCTCGTGGGCGTCCAGCGCGGCGCACATCTGGACCAAGTCCGAGGGTTCGCCCTCCGCCGATGGACGCTACTGGGGCTTCCAGGTCGAGAACAGCAGCTTCGGCCTGCTCGGCTACATGGTGTGGGACCTGCAGAACAACCGCCTGGTCGGCAGCCGCCAGGACAACAGCCGCCCCGATCACTCGAGCATGTCGGCCGCCGGGCGCTGGTATATCACCTCTTCGGACACCACCGGCACCTGGGCCTGGTCGCCGGATTTCACCAAGAAGAAGAAACTGCACAACAAGAGCGAACATTCGGACATGGCCCTGGGCCCGAATGGCCAGGACTACTATGTCTCGGTGGACTACCAGTCCTCGGCTGGCGACGTGTTCTTCACCGATATCGACGCCTGCCCCGCGGTGGCAGCAAGCGTCACCACCGCTCCCGTGTGCCCGCGCACCGTGCTGTTCCCCAGCTACATCAACGGCGCAGCGACCGCGATGCATTTCTCCGGCAAGAGCTTCAGCAAGCCGGGCTGGATGATCTGGAGCACCTATGCCACCACCGCATCGCGCGATGGCAGCTGGCCCTGGTTCACCAACAAGATCTATGCGGTGGAGCTGAAGGCCAATCCCCGCGTCTATCCCATCGCCTATACCCGTCGCGCCGAATCGGCAGGCGGCTACTGGTCCGAACCGCACGCCACGGTCAGCCGCGATTTCACCCGTATCGCTTTCAACAGCAACTGGCATGTCAATAACGCCAACGACATCGATACCTATATCGTGCATATCCCGCAATCCGCGTTGCCGGGCGGCACCACTACCCCTGCACCCACGGCATCGCGGGTGACCGGCGGCAATCTTCCGCCGTCGCTGGGTACCGCCGCCGCTACTGCCGCAGCGCCAGTCTCCAGCGGGGCGCAAGTCAGCCAGAGCCCCGCAACCGGCGGCAGCGATAGCGGTACCGCTTCGGGCACCAGTACCGGCACGGCAACTGACGCCGGTACTACCGGGCAACCGGCAAGGTTCGTGTCCCGCGGCGAACGCGTGCTGCGCAGCGGCGCGCTGCTGGCCCGCAACCTGGGATTGCTCGACGGCACATCGATCCGTGCGGCGCTGTGGTCGCTTCCCGGCGCCAGCCTGTTCGACGACGACGACACCTTCGAACTGGAGTCCGAGCGCGAAAGGAAAAGAAACCGCCGCTAGCGCAACGTAACCGGTCGCGACCTTCTTCTGATCGCGACCTTCTACTGAATTGGAATCATTGCCAGACCTGGCGAAGCCCAGCTTCGCCAGGTTTTTTTCTATGGTTCTTTTGGTTTCGAGGATGTGCCGACAGGTTCATGTTCCGGCAGCATCCCGCAGATGCGCTGGCGCCTGCATTGCCGCGGCGGCATCGAGCACCCGTATACGTGTCGACGCAGGCGGGGGCTCGCCATGGGCATCCAGCACCTCGATTTCTCCGGCGCGGTTGTAGGTATGGCAACCATCGAGCGCGCCTGACCACACCGGGTCCAGGCGCGACAACGGGGTTTCCGCGTACTCCTGCGGGCTGAGCGTACCGATCTGGTTGAAGACGACGGCGGAACCGTAGATCGGAGCGCAGCATTGCGCTGGCCGGATCAGTCTTCCCTCATGCAGGAACAACTGGCCTGCCGGCCGCGACCTGCGCACGTCGCTGACGATGGGATTGGCCGGATGCGGCAGATACGGCCCCTCCAGCGTGCGGGAAACGAACAGGAACAGTTCGTCCGAAGGGTTGGCGCCGCTTTCGGATACGTTGCCGAACAGATACCAATGGCCCTCGTGGAGATACAGCGTGGGGTCGACGCAGACGCGGCCTTCCAGCAAATGGGCGACCTGCCGCCAGCCCCTGGGAAAATCATCGGTCCGGTACAGGCTGACGCGCTGCGACTCGCACGACTCCACCGTCATATACCAGTGCCCTCGCCACTGGAATACCTGCGGATAGGAAAGGTGGAACGGCTCCTGCAGGATGATGCCAAGATTCAGCGCGGTGCCGTCGGCCTGCAGTTCCAGGCAGGTGATGACGCCACGGCCGCTGGTTTCGATGAATTCTTCCACAAACAGCAGTTTCCTTTGTCCGTGCTCGACCGGAAAAGGATCCGCCCAGTAGTTGCCGCCTTCGGCAACCAAACTGCGCGTTGCGGCAACCCGCGGCGAGCGCGGATCGAGAGGGTCCTGCGCATCGGGCAGTACGACGAACCAGGGCTGCTGCGCACTGCGCCGCCGGCTTCGCCACTGCGCCAGCAATTTCAGGGTTATCGCAAACGCACGCAATCCCACGCCAGCCGCATAGGCGGGAACAGCCGGAGCGACCCGCAGCGTCTGATTACCGGCCGCAGCCACCTGCAACCGGCCGTCGGCCAGGCGACGCAACGCCCGCAACAGCAGCGCCGGCAATTTGAGAAAGGCCTGGTCGCGGTGCTGGCTGAACGACACCGCCCGGGTCGCGCCCCAACTCATCTCCAGTGGAATCCGTCCGCCCTGCGCAGAAACCAGCTCCAGTCCGAAAGGCGTCGCCACCTCTCCCGCCATGATCGGCTGCAGCAAGGCAAGCCCTGCTTCGATGGGATCGGCAAGATCGCCGTCGATGGTCCAGCACCCGTGCACCGACACGGCCGACAGCGCTGGCGCCCAATCCGCAGGTCCCAGCAACAGGACAAGATCCGGCCGCAGCGCGGCTACGCGTTGCCGGACCGCCTCGGCGTCGCCAGCCGCCTGCTGCCAGTGCAGTCCATCGTCCTTCAGGTTTTCCAGCGCAACCTGCGACAGCGCTCCGTCTTCGAGATGGCGGAACGTACGCAGAAACCAGCGCAGCAGGCTGCGTTCCAGACGCAGGAAAGCGCGCAGATCGGCTGGCGCGGCCGACTCATGCGGAACCGGCGACGCAGGAACGAGCAACAGCCGTATATCGATGTGCCGGCTTGCCAACGCCATTTCCAGAAAACGGTGCAGCCAAAGCGGCACCTCCGCCGGCGCCACCACGGCCACCTTCAGCCGCTCGGCACCGGCCGCCGGCGGCGGATAGAGCGGCGACCGGTACGGCGGCGCGGCCGCCTGAGCCAGACCGTCCGGGCCCGATGGCTCGTTCTGGTTCATGCGCGCGCACCCGTTGGCAGCGGTGCCGGCCCGCCGCTGCCAGCGCAAACGCAACGACGACTGGCGGTCATAGTCCCTCCATCCATTGCAGGATGCGAGCGCTCACCCGCTCGCGGTCGAGCGGAGAGAACAGGATGTGATCGATCTCGGGCCAGAATTCCAACTGCAGACGGGGATGATCGCGCCACGCGCCATAGCTTGTCCGCAACTGCCCAGGATGCAGCAGATAGTACGACACCCCACCGGTGTAGAAGGCCAGGGTATCGACGCCGCGTTCCAGCAACTGCGCCAATTGCCGCTTGAACTGCTGCGGCTCAGGCCAGTCGCGAAAATCCATGATTCCCGGCAATCCCGCCGGCTTGGGGCGCAGGAAGCGCATTATCATTCCCGGCCACGACGACGGCGGGCGCTTCAGCAGCAGCCGCAGCTGTCCGACCCGGAACCAGTGGTTCTTCACCGCCATCGCATCCATCAGCAGCAGGCCCACAACCCGCTTGTCGACCAGCGCGATCTTCCAACCCAGGTCGGCGGCGCTGCAGATGCCGCCGATGATGAAGTGGCGGGAACCCGTCCTGGCTTCGATCGCGTCGAATACTTCGTCCACCACCGATTCCTTGGTCGCATGCGTGCCGGTTGGAGCATCGCCGGTATTGGGAAGGTCGAACCGGAACACGTCGAATCCCCGGGCCGCCAGGCCGCGCGCAAGCCGCACATGAAAGCGGAACGCGCCGGTACGGTGGATCAAGCCGGGATTGAACAACACCACGGCGCGCCGGCGACGGTTGCCTGCCGCACGCGTCAACAGACCATAGCTGCGTCCGCCGTCCAGGGCGATGACTTCATCCATGCGCCGTCCACCTCGGCAGGTCGGAAATCAATGCGGCCAGCGCGGGCCGCACACCGCGTACGGGAATCAGTCCGCTCAGGTCGACCTCGTCGGACCAAGCGGTGCTTTCGGCGGGCAGTTCGTAGTAACTGCAGCGGGACGGCGATGGCCAGTCCTTGCAGGCGGAGTCGACGATAGCCACGGGAATGTCGCTATCGCAGGCCGAAGCGTCCAATGCGGTCCATTCGGCCCTGAATCGCCCGGAAAGCTGGAAGCCCATCAGATCCGATGCCGCAGCAGGCGCGATCTGGTCGCGCAGCGGAAAGCGGTAACGCGAACCGCGCTCTTGAAGATCGCGTTGTTCCAGCGTCTGCAGGTAGCGGCCCGCATCGGTAACCGGCTGCCACAGCCAGAGCGCGCAAGCGCCGACGCGGCGCGCCTCGCGCGCGCCCAGCAATGCCGAGCCGCGGATACCCATCAGGATCAGCGGCACGCCGTCGCAGCGGCGGCGCAGTTCTTCGGCGGCGATGGCAATGTCCTCCCCGCATTCGGCCGGGCTGAAGTCGCTGTCCTCGCCTTCCGAATCGCCGGTGCCGAAGTAATCGAAGCGCAGGCAGCCCAACCCCGCTGCGGCCAGCTCGGCGGCAATCCGGGAAAAGAACCGGTAGCTGCGAAACTGCTCATGCAGCAGCGGCGGACACATCAGGACCGCGCCACGCGCTGTTCCCTCGGGACGGTGGAAAACGCCGAACAGACGCCGTTTTTCACGGCCGAAATAGAACGGATGCATCGTCTCTCCGTTCATTCTGCATATCCGGACAGGGCCTCCGGGCATGCTGCTCCCGTCGCCCGCCGTCCCTGAACGTCGTTCCGGCGCATCGCCGCTTTCCGTTGCGCATGTCGGCCAATTTGCATTCCCGCCCCCAAGATCACATCGTCCCTAGAGCGTGTTATGCACTCACCTCGAAGTGCATGACACGCCCTCGCCTCCCGCAACACCACCGCCGATGGCATGGCCTGATAGAAATTGAATACGCAAACGGCGGAAACCTTCGGCCACACCATCGCCGCACCGCCGTTGCCGCGGTGCACCAGCCATGCCCCAACGCGACCGCCGGTTTCATTGTTGCCGCTCCGGTCCGGATATCAGCCGCTTGAGGTAGCGCAGAATCCGGCTGCCGCCGCTGCCGCCGCCACCGCTTCCGCGTGCGGCCGGGCTTGCCGCGGCCGGCAGCGAGGCGGCGACCTGCGCCAGGTTATGCGTGGCCAGCGACAACAGCTTGAGCCTCACCCCGGTATCGCGGGCAACCCGGTTCGCCATTCGGATGGCGAGCATCGAATGGCCGCCGAGGTCGAAGAAGTTGTCGTCGGGGCCGGCCGCAACGCCCAGCAGTTCGGCCCACAACCTCATCAGATAGTCGATCCGGGAATCGGCATGGAGCGGCCGCGCCTCCGGTTCCACCGGCACCGCCAGCTCTGCCCTTTGCCCAGCCGGAACCGGCGACGGGCCGGGTTCCGGAGTTCGCGCGGGCGCATCGCCCTGCCGGTCGCCTGCCTGCACCGGCGGGGCCGCCGCCAGCACCGGCACCGGCAAGGCATTGCGATCGGTTTTTCCGTTGGGCAATGTCGGCAGCGCCGCCAACGTCACCACATGCTGCGGCACCATGTAGGCAGGCAGGGAATCCCTCAGCCCTGCCAGCAAGGCCTGGACCTGCAGCGACGCATCGCGGCGCGGCACCACATAGGCGATCAGGCGCACGTCCTGCGGTTGCAGTTCGCGCGCGACGACCGCTGCGCTGGCGACGTCGGGATGGCGTTCCAGCGTGTTTTCAATCTCGCCCAGTTCGATCCGGTAGCCGCGTAGCTTGATCTGATGATCCAGACGGCCCTGGTGTTCGATTACACCGTCGCTGCGCCAACGGCCGCGGTCGCCGGTGCGGTACAGCCGGGGCGGCAACGACGCGTCCGCGCTCGCGGCTGCGAACGGATCGGCGATGAACCGTTCGGCGGTGAGTTCGGGCCGGTGCAGATAGCCCTGGGTGACCCCGGCGCCGCCGATATGGATTTCTCCGGAAACCCCCACCGGGCAGAGCTGGCCGCGCGGGTCCAGTATCCATACCGTGGTATTGGCGATGGGTTGGCCGATATGGATATCCGGCGCCGCCTGCGCAGGCGCCGCAACGATCTTCGAGCAGGTGGACCAGACCGTGGTTTCGGTCGGGCCGTACATGTTCCACAGCTCATCGCAACACCCGCCCAGCTGCATGGCCAGGTCCGGCGGCAGCGGCTCGCCGCCGCAAAGGCCCTTGAAACCGGGCCGGCCCTTCCAGTCCGCATCCAGCAGCAATCGCCAGGTGGAAGGCGTGGCCTGCATCACCGTGATGCCGGCATCGCTCAGCAGCTGCGCCAATGCGGCGCCATCCATCGCGGTCTCGCGTTCGGCCAGCACCACTTCGGCACCGACGCTCAGCGGCAGGAACAGCTCCAGCACCGAGATGTCGAACGAGGTGGTGGTCACCGCCAGCAACCTGTCCTCCGCGCCCAGGCCCGGCGTAAGCGCCATGCTCTGCAGGAAATTGACCGCCGCGCGATGATGCACCATCACCCCCTTCGGCTTGCCGGTAGAACCGGAGGTGTAGATGACATAGGCCAACGAATCGGCCGTGGCCCGGTTGCGGTAGCCGTTGGCCACCTGCGGCGGCGCGTCATCGATCTCGCCGGCATCGCGGTCCAGCAGCAGCAGCCGGCTTGCCGGCAATCCCATCGGTTCGGCCAGTTCGCCCTCGCTGATCACCAGCGCCAGCTGGGCATCCTCGGCCATGAATTTCAGCCGCTCGGCAGGATAGGCCGGATCCAGCGGCACATAGGCCGCGCCGATGCGCCACACCGCGATCGTCGCGGCAACGAGATCGGCATGCCTATCCAGCGCCACGCCAACCAGCGAACCCGGCTCCACCCCGCGCGCCAGCAGCGCATCGGCGATCCGTGCGCTGCGGGTATCCAGGCGCGAATAGCTGATCGCCTGGTTGCCAAAACGGACAGCGATGCGCGACGGCGAACGGCGCATCTGCTGCAGCAGCAGTCCATCGACGGTGGCGCCATCCGGAATCGCCGCGGTGGTCGAATTCCACCGCACCAGTTGCGTGCGGTCGCGCTCGGACAGTATCCCGGCATCGCCGATGGCAATGCCGGGGTCGCGGCACAACGACTGCAGCAGCGCCACGAAGCGGTGATGGATGGCTTGCGCCGACTCGGCCGAAATGATGTCGGTGTTGTAGCCCATCGCGCCGGACAGGCCTTGCTCGTGTTCCAGGAACCACAGCCCCAGATCGTTGCTCATGCCCTTCTGGAACATCAGCAGATGCTCGTGCTGCAGTTCTCCCCAGCGCAGCTGGCGCGCACGCACGTCCTGGAACGAGAACAGCGCCTGGTAGATCGGCGAACGGCTCTGATCGCGCGGCACCTTCAGTTCGCGCAACAGGTGCTCGAACGGCACATCGGGATATTCGAACGCTTCCACCACGGCGGCACGCACGCGCTTCACCAGTTCGACGAACGGCATCGCCGGATCCAGCCGCAGCCGCAACGGCAACATGTTGACGAAGAAGCCCATCACCTTTTCCAGCGCTTCCGAGTTCCGGTTGCGGAACGGCAAGCCGACCACCAGGTCGTCCTGCCCGCTGAGCCGGTGCAGCAGCACGTAATACGCCGTCAACAGCGTCATGAACAAGGTGGCGCCGGAGCGCGCGCCGATCTCGCGCATCGCGTCGGTAGTGGCGCGATCCACATGGACCCATTCGGTGCTGCCGTTGCCGCTGGCGGCGGCCGGACGCGGGTAGTCCTCCGACAGGCGCAACGGCTCCAGTTCGCCCTGCAGATGGCGTTTCCAGTGCTGGATCTGATGGTCGAGCTCGGACGTGTTCATCCGTTGCTGGTGCCACTGGGCGAAATCGCCGTAGCTGACTTCAAGTTCCGGCAACGGCGACGGCTTGCCGGCGGCGAAGGCCGCGTACAACGCCGACATCTCGCTGTAGAACACATCGAAGGACCAGCCGTCCCAGATAATGTGGTGGGTCATGAAATACAGGACGTGATCATCCTCGGCCAACCGATAGAGTTTGGCGCGGAACAGCGGTGCGCGGTCCAGCACGAACGGCTGCGCGGTCATCGCTTCCAGATCCTGCATCAACGTCTGCATGCGCTGCGGTTCCGGCAGCGCCGACAGGTCGGTCAGCGGCAGCAGCGAGAAGTCCAGCGTATCCAGCACTTTCTGCACCGCCGAATCGCCTTCCGGCACCACGATCGTGCGCAGCGACGCCTGCCGGCGCAGCATCTCCTGGAACGCCCGTTCGAACGCCTGCAGATCCATCGGCCCGTGCAGGCGATGGGCCGATGGCGTGTTGTAGGTGACCGTGCCCGGATCCATCTGCTCGAACACCCACAGCCGTTGCTGCATCAGCGTCATCGGCGCGCTGGACTGATCGCGCCGGTGCGGAATGATGCGCGCGGCCGCGGCCTGCATGTCCGGCCGCGCCACGCTGTCGCGCAACGCCGCCGCCAGTTTGGCCGGGCTGGGCGCGTCGAACAGCAGCCGCAACGGCACCGGCACCTCCAGCTCCTTGGCCAGGCGTGCGCACAACTGCGCGGCCAGCAGCGAATGGCCGCCCAGTTCGAAGAAGCCATCGTTTACGCCAATCCCCGGACGCCCCAGCACCGCTTCCATCGCCGCGGCCACGGCCGCTTCCAGTGCGTCGCGGGGCGCCACGGTGTCGCCTGCCGGTGCGGTCAATGCTGCGGCCCGCCCATCCGGCGCCGGCAGCGCCTTGCGATCTACCTTGCCGTTGGGCAGCAGCGGAATCGCGTCCAGACGGACGAAATGCTGCGGCACCATGTAGTCCGGCAAATGCTGCCTCAGATGCGCCGCCAGCGCGGCGTCGGCAACCTCCATGCCGGGTGCGGCCACCACGTAGGCGACCAGCCTGATATCGCCGGGACGGTCCTCGCGCGCCATCGCCACCACCCGGGTCAGCGCAGGGTGCGAGATCAGGTTGTTCTCTATCTCGCCCAGTTCGATGCGGTAGCCGCGCACCTTGACCTGGAAATCCAGCCGTCCCAGATGTTCCAGGTTGCCGTCGGCGCGCCAGCGGCCGCGGTCGCCGGTACGGTACAGCGTCGGCCGCGCGATGCCGGTGCCGAATCCCGGCCCGCTGGAGGCGAAGGCATCGGGCAGGAAGCGGTCGGCAGTCAGCTCGGGCCGGTCCAGATAACCCAGGGTGACGCCCTCGCCACCGACGCAGATCTCGCCCGGCACCCCGCGCGGGCACGGCTGGCCGTGCTCATCGAGTATCCACACCTGGGTGTTGGCAACGGGGCGGCCGATATGGATGTCGGGCGCGCCGCCGGCAGCGGCCTGCACGCGCATGCAGGTGGACCACACGGTGGTTTCGGTGGGGCCGTACAGATTCCACAGCGAACCGCAGCGCGGCAGCAGCGCCTGCGCCAGATCCTGCGGCAACGGTTCGCCGCCGCACATCGCCTTGAAGCTGGCGCCGCCCTGCCAGCCGGCTTCCAGCAGCAGCCGCCAGGTCGCCGGCGTGGCCTGCATCGCGGTGGCGCGGCAGGCGGCAAGCAAGTCCGCCAGTGCGGCACCGTCGATTACCGTGTCCTTGTCCGCCAGCACGACTTCGGCGCCCACGCTGAGCGGCAGCATCAGTTCCAGCACCGCGATATCGAACGACAGCGTGGTGACCGCAACCAGCCGCTCGTCCAGTTCCAGGCCCGGCTGCCGCTGCATCGCGGCGATGAAGTTGGCGACCGCGCGATGCGGTACCTGCACGCCCTTGGGCCGGCCGGTGGAGCCGGAGGTGTAAATGACGTAGGCGACCGATTCGGCATCGGCCGCGCCGGCATCGCGTCCCGGACGGTTGTCCGGCAGCGCCTGCAGTTCGGCCTCCAGCGCATCCAGCGCCAGCACCGGGCGGCCGCGCAGATCGAACTGCGCCGCGTGGCTGCCGTGGGTCAGCAGCGCGGCCAGGCCGGCATCGCTGGCCATGTAGGCCAGGCGGTCGGCCGGAAACTGCGGATCCAGCGGCACATAGCCGGCGCCTGCTTTCAGTATGCCCAGCAGAGCGGCCAGCATGTCGGTGCCGCGGTCCATCGCCAGCCCGACCAGCGCGCCCTTCTGCACGCCGTGCCGGCGCAGCAGTTGCGCGATGCGGTTGGCGCGCGACTCCAGTTGCCGGTAGGTTAGCGCCTGGTTGCCGCAACGCACCGCCATCCGCTCCGGCGCGCGGTCGCATTGCCGTTCGAAATGCTCATGCATCCGGCACTCGCGGTCGAACGCCACCGCCGGCGGCTGCAGCGCCGCCAGTTCGGCGAACGCCGGCGCATCGACCAGCGCCAGCCGGCAGACGCGTTCCTCCGGCCGCTCCACCGCCGCGCGCAGCAAGGCCTCGTAGGCCGACAGCCAGCGCCGCACGGTGGCGGCATCGAACAGATCGCGGTTGTACTGGCATTCCAGCCGCAGCCTGCCGTCGACCTGCACCGCGTTGACCGACAGCTCGAAGTTTTCGTAGCTGCGCGGATTGGTGGTGAATTCCAGCGACAGGCCCGGGAATCCGCTCTTCTCCTGATCCAGCGCCTGATCGATATTGAACATCACGCTGACCAGCGGCAGTCGCGCCGGGTCGCGGGCGATGCGCAGCTTCTTCAGCAGGGTGCCGAAGGTGTAGCGCTGGTGCTCGATGGCATCGAGCAGGGTTTCCTGCGCATTGGCCAGCACATCGGCAAAGCTCTGCGCCGGCGCCAGGTCGAAACGCAGCGGCAGCAGGTTGACGCAATGACCGACCAGATGATCGTGCCCATCCACCGACTGCCCCGCCGCGGGAATGCCAATCACCACCTGATCCTGCCCGGCGATGCGCGAAAGCAGCGCGGCGAATCCGCCCAGCAGGGTGGCGAACAGGCTGGCGCCGCGGCGCGCGCCCAGCCGGCGCACCGCCGACACCAGGTCCGCATCCAGCAGATAGTCCTCGCGCAGCGAAGCGAAGCTGCGGCGCGCCGGGCGCGCGCGGTCGGTTGGAAGATCCAGCACCGCAATCTCGCCCTGGAAGCGCGACAGCCAGTATTGCTCGTCGCGGCGGAATTCCGGCCCGGCCGGATGCAATGCTTCGGCCAGCGCATAGTCGGCGTAGGAATCGGCTTCCGGCAAGCCGGCGGCGGCCGCGCCAACGCTTTCGGCATAGGCCGCGCCGAGTTCGCGCACGATCACCCACCACGACCAGCCGTCGCAGACGATGTGGTGGGCATGCATCAACAGCAGGTGATCCTGGTGCGCCAGCCGCAGCAGTTCGGCGCGGAACAGCCGGCCCTGCTCCAGCGCGAACGGCGTCTCCACGCCGGCGCGGCGGTGCTGGGCGACGACAGCCTCGCGCTCGACTCCGCTCAGATGGGCGATGTCGACGAACGGCAGCGCCAGCGTGTCGGGCTGGATCACGCAGAAGGTTTCGCCGTCGGGACCGAAACTGGCGCGCAGCGCATCGTGGCGCGCGACCACCTGCTGCAACGCCTGTTGCAGGCGCGCAGAATCCAGCGGACCGCGCAACCGCAGCGACACCGATTCGTTGTAGGCCAGCGAGGCGTCGTCGCCCAACCGGGCGGCCAGCCACAGTTCGCGCTGCGGTTCGGTGGTCGGCACCACCCGCGAAAGCTCGCCGCCGGCAAAAGGATCGTAGTCGACGGCGGTCGGTGCGGCGCGCCGCACGGCGCTGGGCTCGATCATGCGCCCACCTTCAGGTACTGGCCGGGACTATCCGGATTGGGCACGTACCAGGCCGGCCGCCCTTCCGGGTCGCGGCCCAGGCGCGCGCCCGGCACCGCGGGCTTGTCGCCATCCATCACCGTGCGCGACGTGGCGGCCTTGCGCGGCAGCAGCTCGGCTTCCTGCAGTTCCTGCACCGATTCCTTGTAGGCCTGGATGATGGCCTGGAAATCGGCCTCGCTGTGCGCGGTGGTGAAGAAGCAAGGGAAGTTGTCGAGGATATGGATGCCGCGGCTGCGCATCATCGCAAACAGCAGATCCTGCAACGGATGGTCCTCGTCGAAATGGGTGCGCCACAGCGAGGCGAAGTGCTTGATCCGCACGGGCGCGCCGGCCTGTTCGCAGAAGGCGTTGATTTCCCCGGCCATGGCCGCGGTGCGTTCGTTGAGCCGTTGCTGCAGCGCCGCGCCTTCGCGCTTCATATGCTCCAGCGAGGCCTTGGCCGCGGCCAGCGTCAGCGGATGGCGGACGAAGGTACCGGCGAAATAGGTCACCCCCACCGTCGGCACCGAAGCATCGCCGTACTGCCAGAAACCGCCATCCAGCGCGTCCATGAATTCGCGCTTGCCGGCCATCACCCCGATCGGGTAGCCGCCGCCGACCACCTTGCCGTAGGTGGCCAGGTCCGCCTTGATGCCGAACAGCGCCTGCGCGCCGCCCGGATGCGAGCGGAAACCGGTGATGACTTCGTCGAAGATCAGCGCGGCGCCGGCCTCGGCGGTGATCCTGCGCACCTCCTGCAAAAACTCCACCGGCTGGAAATCCGGACGCCGGCTCTGCACCGGTTCGACCAGCACCGCGGCCAGTTCGTGCGCGCGTTCGCGGATGATCTGCAACGTCTCGGGCGTGCCGTAATCCAGCACCAGCACGTTCTCGGCGGTGTTGCGCAGGATGCCCGGCGCCGCCGGCACCGCGCGCAGCTTCTTGGTGCCGCGCACGATCACTTCATCGTTGATGCCGTGGTAGGAACCGGAGAACAGCACGATGGTGTCGCGTCCGGTGACCGTGCGGGCGATGCGCATCGCCCCCAGCACCGCTTCGGAGCCGGTGTTGCACAGGGCCGCACGCTCGTGCCCGGTCAGTTCGCAGACCAGTTGCGCCACCTCGCCCGCCAACGGGTGTTGCGGACCGATTTCGTAGCCGGCCTCCAACTGCCGCTTGACCGCGTCGGTCACGAATTCCGGCTGCCAGCCGAACAGGCTGGTGCCGAAGCCATTGAGCGCATCGACATACTCGTGGCCATCGATGTCCCACACGTGCGAGCCCTTGGAACGCTCGACGACGATCTGGTAGACGATCTCCTTGGTCAGCGGACGGAAGCCGGTGACCACGCGCGGGTCGGCCATATGGGCGCGGTGCTGCTGGGTGTACTGCTTGGACCTGGGCGTGCGCGCCACGTAGCGCCGCATGAAGGCATCCAGCCGGCTGCGCTGGTGGGGGTTCAATTCGGTAGTGCCGGCCGCATCGATGCGGGCGATGGCACCGAAGGCCTTCTTGACGTCGTAGCGGGTATGGGCAAGCGCGGCTTCCTCGTCGGCGACCGGCGCAGCAGGCTCTGCGGTCGCCGCTGGCGCAACGGCCGGTACGGACGAAGCCGCCACGTTCGCCGGTGCGGCCGCCACTGCGGCCAAAACGGCCGGCGGATTGGAAGCGGCAGCGACCGGCGCGGTGCCGCTAGCTGCCAGCAAGGCCAGCTGTTGCGACATCAACTGCATCTGCTGCGCTATCACGCTGCGCAGCGCATCGCCATCCACGGCGGCCGCGGCCGCCATCGGCAACGCCATGCCGGAGGCCGGCACCGCGACGGGAGCCGGCGGCAACGACACCGGAGTCGCCGGCACCGTCGTTGTCGTCGGCGCCGCGGAGATCGCTTGCGCAGCGGGCGCAGCCTCGGGCGGCAACTGCGCGTCCAGCGCCTGGGTCAGGCGCTCCAGGCTGGCGTATTCGCCCATCAGCTGGCGGAACGTGATCTTGACCGGGAAGGTCTTCTGCAACTGCAGCGCGACCTGGGTCAGCATCAGGCTGTCCAGTCCCAGTTCGATGAAGTTGGCATCGCCGTCGGCATCGCTGAGGTCGAAGCCGGCCACGTCCTCGAACACCTCCTTCAGCTGCGCGACCAGGCGCGGCTTGCGGTCGGTAATGGGGGCGGCAACGGGTTCGGAAGCGACAGGCATGAGGGTCTCCAGGGTCGCACGGGCGGCGATGGTGGGATGGGGAACGACGTTGCTGACCGCGGCCGGCAACTGCTCTACCCAATAACGCTTTTTCTCGAACGGATAGGTCGGCAGGCGCAGACGGCGGCGGCGCTGGCGGCGATCCAGGCGTGCCGGATCCACCGGCGCGCCGGCGCACCACAACTGCCCGGCCGCGCCAGTCAGTTGCAGATGCTCGCCGTCGACGTTGTCGGCCAGCGAAGCGACCGCAGCGATACGGTGTTTCTGCAGCGCCGGTTGCTGCCGCGCCAGCGTGGTCAGCGTGGCGCGCGGTCCGATTTCCAGCAGCACCCGCGCCGGGCTGGCCAGCACCTGCGACAGCGCCGACGAAAAACGCACCGGTTCGCGCAAATGGCGGGCCCAGTAGTCCGGCGACACCGCCGTGTCCGCGTCCAGCCATTGGCCGCTGGCGGTGGACACGATGGGCAGCGCAGGCGGGTTGCGCGGCATCGCCGCGACTTCGGCGCGGAAGCCTTCCACCACCGGTTCCATCATCGCCGAATGGAACGCGTGCGAGGTCTTCAGTGCGCGGCAGGCGATGCCATCGCTCTCCAATTGCGCCTGCAACGCCGCCACCGCCTCGTGCGACCCGGCCACCACGCAGGCACCGGGCGCATTCTCCGCCGCCAGCGACAGCGAGGCCGGCAGACGCGCGGTCAGATCCTCCAGCGACAACCGCACCGACAACATCGCGCCGGACGGCTGCGCCTGCATCATGCGCCCGCGCCGCGCCACCAGCCGCAGCGCGTCGGCCAGCGAAAACACCCCGGCCAGGGTGGCGGCGACAAACTCGCCGACGCTGTGCCCGATCATCGCCACCGGCGTCAGCCCCTGGCTCAACCACCATTGCGCCAGCGCATATTCGAACGAGAAAATCGCCGGCTGCATGATCGCCGTCGGCAGCATCGCCTCGGCATCGTCGCCGAACACGATCTGGCCCAGGTCCAGCTTCAACTCGGCCTTCAGCTCGTCGACGCAGCGATCGAAAGCGTCGCGGAATACCGGCTCGTTGCGGTAGATCTCGCGGCCCATGCCGGCGTACTGGCACCCCTGCCCCGGGAACAGGAACACGACTTCGCCGGCATGCGCCGGGCGGCTGCGGGCGGCCTGCGCCGCCGTCTCCGCGCTGCGCAGCCTGGCGACCGCATCGGCACGGTCGGCGGCGGCAATCGCGACCCGGTGCCCGAATGCCTTGCGGCCGGCCGCAAGCGTCCACGCCACGTCGGCCAGATTGTCGTCGTGCGCATCCAGATGATCGGCCAGCTGCGCGACCGCCTGGCCCAGCGCCGCCTGACTGCGCGCCGACAGCACCAGCAGCTGCGGCCCGGTCGCCGGCTCCGAATCGGCCAGCGCCGGCGCCTGCTCCATCACCACATGCGCATTGGTGCCGCCAACGCCGAACGAACTGACCCCGGCGCGCCGCGGCATCCGGCCCTCGTGCTGCCAGCGCAACGTCTGCCCGCTGGCGACGAACGGACTACGCGCGAAATCGATGACCGGGTTGGGTTGGTTGAAGTGGGCGGTGGCCGGGATCAGCTCATGCTGCAGCGCCAGCGCGGTCTTGATGACGCCTGCCGCACCCGCGGCCATCAGCGTATGGCCGATGTTGCTCTTGACCGAACCGACCACGCAGAAACCGGAGTCGTCGGTGCCGCGCCGGAACGCCTTGCTGAGTCCTTCGATCTCGATCGGGTCGCCCAATGGCGTTGCAGTGCCATGGGTTTCGACGTAACCGATGCTGCGCGGCTCCGCGCCGGCATCGACCTGCGCCATCGCGATCACCGCCGCCTGCCCTTCGCTGCTGGGGGCGGTGAAGCTGGCCTTGTTGCCGCCGTCGTTGTTGACCGCCACGCCGCGGATCACCGCATACACCGGATTGCCATCGGCAATGGCATCGGACAGCCGCTTCAGCAGCACCACCGCAGCGCCGTCGCTGAACACCGTGCCGGTCGCATCGGCGTCGAAGCTGCGGGTATGCCCGTCGGCCGACAGCATGCCGCCTTCCTGGTACAGGTGGCCGCTGCGGACCGGACAGGTCACCGCGATGCCGCCGGCCAGCGCCATGCCGCAGCGGCCCGCGCGCAGGCTGTCGACCGCCTGGGCAATGGCCACCAGCGAGGTCGAGCACGCGGTATGCACGCTGATCGCCGGCCCGGTCAGGTTGAGCTTGTGGGCGACGCGGGTGGCGATGTAATCCTTCTCGTTGCCCAGCATCACCTGGAACGCGCCGACCTTGTCGATCAGGTCCGGATGCGCCAGCACGTTGTGCTGGTAGTAACTGGCGTTGTACATGCCGGCGAACACGCCGACCGGTACCGGGCTGGCGTCCGGCACATGGCCGGCGCGCTCGATGCATTCCCAGCACAGCTCAAGAAAGACGCGCTGCTGCGGGTCCATCAGCTCGGCCTCTTTCGGCGAGATGCCGAAGAAGGCCGCGTCGAACTTGTCGACGTCGTCGAAGATGCCGCGCGCCGGCACGTACAGCGGATCCCGCCGCGTGGCCTCCGCCACGCCGGGGTCGATATCCTCCAGCGCGAAACGGCTGACCGTGTCGCGGCCCTCGCACAGGTTCTGCCAGAAGGTTTCGGTATCGGCGGCACCCGGGAAACGCCCGGCCATCGCGATAATCGCAATCGGATCGTCGTGATCGCCGCGGCGGACCGCCGCCATCCGCGACGGCTCGATCGCCTGCTGTCCACCGCCCCGGATCGCCTGCGCCAGCGCCGCCGGCGTGGGATCGCGAAACAGCGCCATCGTCGGGACGTCGCCCAGGCCCTCGCGGCGGATGCCTTCCAGCACGCGCACCGCCAGCAGCGAACTGCCGCCAAGGTCGAAGAAGTTGTCGTTGCGGCCCATCGATTCCAGGTCCAGCGCTTCGGCCAGGATCCGGCACAGCGCCGCCTCGGTGGCATCGCGAGGCGGCTCGTAGGCACCGGCCCAATCCGGCCGGTGCCGGCCCGGCGCCGGCAGGCGGCCGCGGTCCAGCTTGCCGTTGGGCGACAGCGGCAGCGCGTCCATCTGCACGTAAGCCACCGGAATCATGTAGTCGGGCAGCTGCGCGATCAGATGATGCCGCAGCGCTTCCACATCGACCGGCTTTTCCGCATCCAGCGGAGCGAAATAGGCCACCAATCGTTTCAGCCCCGGAGTGTCCTCGCGCGCCAGCACCCCGGCTTCGCGCACGCCGGGATGGGCCATGATCTGCGCTTCGATTTCGCCCAGTTCGACCCGGAAGCCGCGAATCTTGACCTGGAAATCCTTG
Organism: Pseudoxanthomonas wuyuanensis; assembly: GCF_900215535.1. Lineage (GTDB taxonomy): Bacteria > Pseudomonadota > Gammaproteobacteria > Xanthomonadales > Xanthomonadaceae > Pseudoxanthomonas_A > Pseudoxanthomonas_A wuyuanensis. The sequence goes on from NZ_OCND01000006.1 coordinate 275,191, forward strand.
CGTCCCAGCAATTCCAGATTGCCGTCGGGCAGCCAGCGGCCGATGTCGCCGGTGCGGTACATGCGCGCCTGCGGCTGTTCGCGGAACGGATCCGGCACAAAGCGCTCGGCGCTCAGGTCCGGGCGCTTCAGATAGCCGCGCGCCACCACCGGACCGGCCAGGTACAACTCGCCCACCACACCCTCGGGCACCGGTTGTCCCTGCGGGTCGAGCAGATAGACGCGGGCATTGGCGATGGGACGGCCGATGCTCGGCAGTCGCGGCCAGCTGTCCGGGTCCTCGGGCAAGGTCAGCGCGGTGACCACATGGGTTTCGGTAGGCCCGTAATGGTTGTGCAGCCGGCAGCCGGGAAGGCGCTGGAAGAATCGGGCGATTTTCGGCTCGATGCGCAATTGTTCGCCAGCGGTGATCACCTCGCGCAGCGCGCACTCCACCGCCTGCCCATCGGGCAGCGCGCTGGCGCGGTTTTCCATGCCCTCGGCCAGCATCTGCAGCGCGAAGTAAGGCAGGAACATCCGCTCGATGCGGTGTTCGACGATGAAATCGAACAGCTTGCCGGCGCTGAGCCGGGTCTGCTGATCGATCAGGTGCAGTTCGCCGCCGCTCGCCAGCGTGCCCAGCACTTCCTGGAAGGCCACATCGAATCCCAGCGCCGCGAACTGCAGCGTGCGCCGCGGCAGGTCCGAGCCGGGCTGCCGGATCTGCCACTGGATCAGATTGATCAGCGGTCCGTGCGGCATCGCCACGCCTTTGGGCGTGCCGGTCGAACCGGAGGTATACAGCACGTAGGCCAGGCGTTCGGCGGTCAGGCCAAGATCGGCCGGCGGCAAATCCTGCGCAGGCTGGGCGGCCCATTCCGGGGTGGCGCTTGCAAGATCGATGACCGGCAATTGCGGCGGCAAATCGCCCAGCGCCTGGCGCCAGTCGGTTTCCATACCGGACTGGGTCAACAGCGCCGAAGGTTCGCTGTCCTGCACGGTGTAGGCCAGCCGCTCGGCCGGATAGGTCGGATCCAGCGGCACATAGGCCGCACCGGCCTTCAGCACCGCCAGCAGCCCCAGCACCATTTCGATGCCACGGTCGGCATAGATCGCGATGCGATCGTCCACGCCGATGCCCAACCCGCGCAAATGCCGGGCCAGCTGGTTCGCCTGCGCATTGAGTTGCGCATAGCTCAACGAGCGTCCGTCCTGCACCACCGCCCGCGCATCCGGCGTGCGCGCCGCCTGCATTTCGAACAACTGCTGCACGGCTTCCGCCGGCGGATAGTCCACCGCGGTGTCGTTTCCCAGCGCGGCCAGCTGCCGCATCTGTTCGTCCGCCATCAGCGGCAACTGCAGCACCGGGATCTGGCGGTCGGCCAGCAGGCCGTGAAGCAGGCAATCCCAATAACCCCGAAGGCGTTGGCTCCCGGCGCAGGCCTGCGGGTCCCGCGCATGCACTTCCACCCGCCAGCCGTCTTCGTCGGGCTCCACGCCCATGCCGATCGCCGAATCCGCAAGCGCGCCAGGCGCCGAGGCAAATCCGATCTGGAAGCGCGGTCCGGCCGCCGCGTCCATGGCAGGCAGAATTCCGTCGAACATGTCCGCCGGAACATCCGCATGCAGGCCGCTCTGCACCCGTTGCGAAGATATCGACTGCAGCAGTTGTTCCAGCGTGGCGGTTTCGCTGAAATCCACCCGCAGCGGCAGCAATACGGGATGTTCCCCGGCCGGCTGCGGCGCAGCGATGCCGTCGACGCCGACGACAATCTGCAATTGCCCGGTCAACCGGGCAAACACGCTTGCCCACAGCACCAGCGCAACATCGGCGAACGTCGCCCCCCGTTGCCGTGCCCATGCCTCGAGTTCGCCTGCATCGGCCTGCCGCGGTTGCGGGGGGCTATCCGCAGCGACTGCAGCGCTAGCGGACGCCACCGGCAGTTCCAGCCGCATCGGCACGCCGGCCAGCAGGCTGCGCCAGTACCCGGCCTTTTCATCGAACGCATTCAACCTGCCTGCCCCCCGTCGCGTGTCGCAACTTCCTGTGTTCTCCTACCAACGCACTGCGGAGCCGGCGCAGGCCACGCAGCCTGTGGGCGCGCCCATGCCCCTGAACCTGCGGATATTCCGTCCCCGTGGCGGCCGGATGAGGCGACGCCTGATTGAGACCACGTTGTAAAGGCCATGGCACACCCTAGAATGTGCCTCATCCACGAGCCGCGGTAATGGAACCCGATTTCTCAAGCTTGTATTCGCAGCTGAACCTTTCCCCGGATTGCACGCTGGAAGAACTGCAGCATGCCTATCGCCGCCGGGTCGGCGAACTGCACCCGGACCGGGGCGGCGATGCGGCAGCGCAAGGCGACGCCCAGCAGCAGTTGGCCGGCCTGATTCAGCAATACAAGACCGCTGTTCAGTTCCATCGCGCCCATGGGCGCCTGCCGGGCAGCCCGCGCGGCAGCGGCGCAACCGGCGCGGCAGCGGAAACCGGCCCCAGGCTTGCCGACAGGACCAGGCGTACTTCATCGCCTGCCCCCGATGCGGACGAAAGCGGCAATGCCACGCGCAATGGCTGGCTGGCGGCGCTGTTGATCGCGCTGGCGCTCTACCTGCTGCTATCGGGCGTGGACAGGAAGACCGGCATGCCCGCCGGCGATTCGGCCCGGCAGGAAAACGCGGACGCTTCCGCCGCCGCCGGGCCGCGATACGCGCAATTGCAGTTGGGCATGGACGCAGAGGCGGTCCTGCAGGTGCAAGGTACGCCTACCCGCATGAGCACCTACGTCTGGGAGTACGGACCGTCCTGGGTACGCTTCGAAAAAGGCAAGCTGGTGGAATGGCACAGCTCGCCGCTGTACCGGCTGAAGGCAGCGCAGCCGCAGTCCGAGGCTCCGTAACGCCAACGCCTGCTTCAACGCGCCCCACGCCCGAACAGCACCACCTCGACCGTCTGCAGCAGGATCATCAGGTCGAACACCAGTCCGTGGTTCTTCACGTAGAACAGATCGAACTTGAGTTTTTCCTCGGCATCGCGCACCGACGCGCCGTACGGATAGCGCAGCTGCGCCCAACCGGTAAGCCCCGGCTTCACGCAATGACGGACGCGGTAGTAGCGGATTTCATCGTTCAGCATGTCGACGAAATGCGGACGCTCCGGCCGCGGCCCGACGAAACTCATGTGCCCGCGCAGCACCGCCAGCAACTGCGGCAGTTCGTCCAGCCGGGTCAGGCGTATGAATTTCCCGACCCGGGTGCTGCGGTCGTCGTTCTTGCTTGCCCAGACCGCCACGCCGTCCTTCTCCGCATCCACCCGCATGCTGCGGAACTTGGTCAGCTTGAAGTGCTGGCCGCGCTCGCCGACCCGTACCTGGCTGTAGAAAATCGGCCCGCCGGACTCCAGCCAGACCGCCAGCGCGACAACAAGCATCAGCGGCCAGGTCACCAGCAGCAGCAGCAAGGCCGCCATCAGATCGAAGAACCGCTTGCTCAGGCGGCGAGGTGTCGAGTAGTCGAATCCCCCGGAAAAAACCAGCCACGACGGGTCGACCACGTTCAGTTGCACCATGCCGGCTTCGCGCTCGAAGAAGGTCGACAGGTCCACCACCGAAATCCCGCGCTGCACGCAGCTGAGCATCTCCTCCATCGGCAGACCGCCGCGGCGCTCATCCGGAGCGATCACCAGTTCGTCGATCTGCAGTTGCTCGGCAAGTTCGGCCAGATCCAGGTCTGGCTGCACCAGCATTTCCTCGCTGACCATCACCCGTTGCCCCGGCACCGGCACAAAACCCACCACGGTAAAGCTGCGTCGGTCCGACTGCCGCCGCATCCGCGTGTTGATCAGTTCGGCATTCTGGCCGGCGCCCAGCACCAGCACGCGCTGCTTGAGCACGTCCGTGCTGAACAGGTGCACCGACAGCGCTCTTGCCGCCACGATGCCCAGCGCCGACAGCGCAAGCGACATCGCCAGCACGCCACGCCCGATGTAGGTCTGCGGAAGCAGGTAGTACAGCACCAGCAGGCCAACGCCACCAAAGGCGAACGAAAGCAGAAGACGCAGCCAGAAATCCAGGCGGTTGTGCCTTACATGCACCTGATACAGACCGAAAGCGGCCATTGCGGCGGTGATGAAGATCGCGACGACCAGCGCGCGCATCGGCGCGTACTGGACGAACATCTGGTGGCTTTCCGGATCGTTCCGGAAACGCAGCCACGCCGATGCCAGCACCGCAAGCACGATGACAACGACTTCAAGCAACCATAGAAAACGTACGGCACGGGATTTGCGACTCGAGCGAACCGATTTCATCGTGTTGCCCCGTCCGGACCGGCGCGTCCCGGAAGTTGATGCGCGCCACCCGAAGCGCAACCCTCATCGGGACGATACCGGCCATCGGCGGCCCTACGCCCGCACGATGCGCAATCGATGACGACACCTGAAACGTTCATACGATCCCCTGTTGTTCACCGCTCCCTGGCTGCCCATAGGAAGGTTTATCCCCAAGCGCGCAACCGGCGCCGGAATCTGCCCGGACGGCCGCTGGCTTCGTTTTCTAATAACGCCAACGTTGCGGTCATCCGGCCAGTTGCCGGGCGGTTGCCGGGCAGGCGACCACCGGTGGCCGCAGCCACGCGCTGAGGACCGGCACTTCCGCCGGCGCTGCGACCGCCGCCATCGCGCCCGGCATCGCCTGCAGCATCCGCAGGCAGGTCTTCCCAACCTTCGGTTCCAGCGGCAGCGCCTGTCCCACCGGCGCCCGGAAACTGCCCATCGGCCGCGCCAACCCTATTCCGGCAGCTTTCAGCAGCGCCTCCTTGCGGACCCACAAACCGAGCAGCGCCTCCGCGCGGGCCTGTCCGGACAGTCGCGCCATTTCCGCGGCCTCATCGGGATGGCAGGTCTGCGCCGCAATCTCCTCCATGACCTGGCGACGATGGCGGGGTTCGACATCCACGCCCACCGGGCCCTGACGGCACACGGCGATGGCCACATACGCTTGGCTATGGCTCAGGCTGGTATGGACCGCCAGCCCTTCCAGCCGTGGGCAACCCAGGGCATCACGGCCCAGCGGCAGCGCCGCCGCATCCAGGTCCAGCGCGGCCTGCAGAAACAGCCGGTGCAGCGCGTAGGCCAGAGTCAGCGCGTCGCGGTCGGCCGGGCGCCGTCTGCGTTGAACCCTGGCCCGCTCGGCCCCATCCAGCAGCGCCGCCGCCTGCAACAGCCAGCGCCTCCAGTCGTCCAGTTCGAACAGGCCGACCAGCGCATGATCCTGCGACAGCCGGCAGGCGCCGGACCACGGCATGGCCTGGTCGAACGCAGCGCGCAGGCCGGCGCAGGCGCCGGAATCCCCGGCCGGATCGGACATCATTGCCGCAGAAGACATACCCACCTTGCAGAGTCGGATGCCGTCGGACATCCCACCAATCAATACGCGTTGCGCGCGGAAAACAGGACGCACCTGGCGAAGGGACACGATTGCCGGCAAACCCGGCCCGCAGGAAGGTGCTTCTCCCAGGTGAGGCAAATCTACGCGGAGCCGGTGGCCATGGCGTTGCGGGACACGCCGTCCCCACCCGCTACGCGGGCCCGGCCCGCAACAGAACACGACCTGATCGGCGCGAACTTTCGGCGCCTGGTGTTTCCCTTCTCCCCGCAGGCGATGGCGCACGGTTCACGAGCCGCCGGATCGCCCATGCCTGAACGCCCTGCGCGGTGCGAGTGCCATTCCGATGGGCACGCAACGGTGGATGAGAAAGGAAGCTGAAACCCGGCGCCAACCAGCAAACACGAACGGAATCCCTGCGGGGAGTCCTGCCGGCACGACTCCCGCACGGTCGCCCAACCTGCCGCCTGCAATCCGGCGACGCCACGAGCACCGGCTTCCAGGCAGCTTGTCGGCGTTCGGGGAAAAAATCGGAACGGGCGAATACTCGCGCTCGCGAGACGACGACGGCGTGGCGGGGAAGCGGGCAAGGTGAGCCAAGGCGGCTTGCGCGCCACTGCTGCGTGCGCGCGCTGGCGCGCGAGGGGCGGCCGCAAAGCGACAAGGTGCAACGGCCGCTTGAGACAGGAAAACCGGAATGATGCGGAGTCACGCCCAGCGCGGCGGGCAACGAGTCACCGAAGCCGCTGTCCCAGGAAACCGCAGAAAACAAAAAAGCCGGCAGGTTGCCCTGCCGGCCTTCTTGCTGTTTTGGCGCGCCCGGAGAGATTCGAACTCCCGACCGCCTGGTTCGTAGCCAGGTACTCTATCCAGCTGAGCTACGGGCGCGTAAGAAGCGGAATTTTGCCTGACCAATCATCGAATCGTCAAGCCATCTTCCTGCGCAAATCGTATTGCGGAGAGCCGCAGCCACGACTTGCGATGAAACATTCGACAGCTGCCCGGAACAACTCCCCGGGCATACCGCGCAACCACAAAAACGCCTTGAAACCGCAGGCGTCGACAACTGGCGGAGTGAGAGGGATTCGAACCCTCGATAAGGCTTTTGACCCTATACTCCCTTAGCAGGGGAGCCCCTTCAGCCGCTCGGGCATCACTCCGGGATTGGTTGTTCCCGCAGTCCATCGACGGCGGCCGCATAGGATAACGGCTCACCGTGAATGCGGCAAACGAATTCAGTCCGAAGATGTATTTTCGCTCGTGGCGTGGTGGGCGTTGGCGTCTTCGCCGCGCTGAATGCGCTGGTAGATTTCTTCGCGATGCACGGCAACATCCTTGGGCGCGGTGATGCCGATGCGCACCTGGTTGCCTTTCACGCCGAGCACGGTCACCGTGACCGAATCACCGATCATCAGGGTTTCGCCGACACGGCGGGTCAAAATCAACATGTTTCTTCTCCGTAATCCGGCAAGATTAAAGCCGGGAGTGCGCCTATGGCGAAACCGCCATCCATACGCTTCCAGGTACATTCATGAACTTAAAGAGCATGGTAGCTGTCCGACTGGCAGGCCTGCAAGCACTGCCAGCCATGCCAAGCGCTCTAGTTTAGACGTTCGGCCACCCAATCGCGAACGCCCTGCAGGGCCGTGGCAAGGGCGGGGCCGTCCTCGCCACCACCCTGGGCGAGATCGGGGCGTCCACCGCCCTTGCCCCCAATCTGACTGGCCACATGGGCCAGGAGTTCCCCCGCCTTGACCCGTCCGGCGGCGCCGCCGCTTACCCCGGCCACCAAGGCGGCCTTGCCGCCACTGGCGCCGGCCAACACGACCACCGCATCCCCCAACTGTTGCTTGAGGCGATCGACCGCATCGCGCAGGGCCTTGGCGTCGAAACCTTCCAGCCGGGCCGCCAGCACCTTCACGCCGTTGACCTCCTGCGCCGAACCGGCCAGGTCGGCGGTGGCGCCGGAAGCGGCCTTCGCCCGCAACGCCTCCAGTTCCCGTTCCAGCTTCTTCTGCCGCTCGGCCAGCGCACGAACCTTGTCCACCACGTCGCCGGCATTGCCGCCCAGCACCGCGGCGGCGTCCTGCAACCGTTGCTCCGCGGCCGCCACATAATCCAGCGCGCCCTGCCCGGTCAGCGCCTCAAGGCGCCTCACCCCGGCCGAAACACCGCCCTCGGCAACGATCTTGAACAGACCGATATCGCCGGTGCGGCCGACGTGGGTGCCGCCGCAAAGTTCGGTGGAGTAATCGCCCATCTTCAGCACACGGACGTTCTCGCCGTACTTTTCGCCGAACAGCGCCATTGCGCCGAAATCCAGCGCCTCCTGCATGCCCATGTGATGGACTTCGGCGGCGTGATTGGCGCGGATCTGGGCATTGACCCGGCGCTCGATCTCGGCCAGCTCCGCCGCCGTCAGCGGCTGGAAATGGGAGAAGTCGAAGCGCAGCCTGTCCGGGGCCACCAGCGATCCCTTCTGCTGCACATGCGTACCCAGCACCTCGCGCAGCGCGGCATGCAGCAGGTGGGTGGCGGAATGATTGAGGATGGTGGCGGCGCGGCGCCCGCCGTCAACCGAGGCGAGCACATGGTCGCCCAGCTTCAGCGCCCCCTTGGCCAGCCTGCCGACATGGCCGTGGAACTGGCCGGCAAGCTTCTGGGTATCGCCGACCTCGAACTCGACGCCCTGCTCCACCAACTGGCCGGTGTCGCCGACCTGGCCGCCGGATTCGGCGTAGAACGGGGTCCGATCCAGCAGCACCGTGGCTTCATCGCCTTCCGAAATCGCATCGACCGGGCGGCCGTCCTTGAGGATGGCGACCACCTGCAGACCGCCGGCGTCGAGGTGGTCGTAGCCCAGGAAACCGGTGGGCGAGAGCTGGGCCACCAGATCCGCCGGCAACGTGGCGCCGCCGGCAAACTTGCCCGCCGCGCGCGCGGTTTCGCGCTGCTGCTCCATCGCCGCCTCGAAACCGGCCATGTCCACCGACAGCCCCCGCTCGCGCGCGATATCGGCGGTCAGATCGACCGGGAAACCGTAGGTGTCGTAGAGCCGGAAAGCGTCGGCGCCGGGGATGGTTCCGGCGGCGCCCGCACGGGCAGCGACCTCATCGAAAATGCGCATGCCCGAATCCAGGGTTTCGGCAAAACGCTCTTCCTCGGCCTGCAGGGCGCGCACGACCAGCGCCTGCGCCGCCGGCAGTTCCGGATAGGCATCGCCCATCAGCGCCGACAGCGTGGCGACCATCTTGTGGAAGAACGGCTGGCGCACGCCAAGCATCCAGCCGTGGCGCAGCGCGCGGCGGATGATTCGGCGCAGCACATAGCCCCTGCCCTCGTTGGATGGCAGTACGCCGTCGACGATCAGGAACGCGCAGGCGCGGATGTGGTCGGCGATGACGCGCAGCGACTTGTTCTCGGTGTCGGCGGTGCCGGTCAGTTCGGCGGCTTTGGCAATCAGGGCCTGGAACAGGTCGATTTCGTAGTTGGTATGAACGTGCTGCAGGATCGCGGCCAGCCGCTCCAGACCCATGCCGGTGTCCACGCACGGCGCCGGCAGCGGCACCAGCGTGCCGTCGGCCTGGCGGTCGAACTGCATGAACACCAGGTTCCAGATTTCGATGAAGCGATCGCCGTCCTCGTCCGGAGAACCGGGCGGGCCGCCGGCGATATGCGCGCCGTGGTCGTAGAAGATCTCGGTGCAGGGCCCGCAGGGACCGGTATCGGCCATCTGCCAGAAGTTGTCCGAGGCGTAGGGCGCGCCCTTGTTGTCGCCGATGCGGACAATGCGCTCGGGCGGGATGCCGATGAGGTCATGCCACAGGGCATAGGCCTCGTCGTCGGTATGGTAGACGGTCACCAGCAGGCGTTCGGCCGGCAACTTCCAGACGCCGGTCAGCAGTTCCCAGGCCCACTCGATGGCTTCCTTCTTGAAGTAGTCGCCGAACGACCAGTTGCCCAGCATTTCGAAGAAGGTGTGGTGGCGGGCGGTATAGCCGACCGAATCCAGATCGTTGTGCTTGCCGCCAGCCCGCAGGCAGCGCTGCACGTCGGCGGCCCGCACGTAGCTGCGCTTTTCCGCACCCAGGAACACGTCCTTGAACTGCACCATGCCCGAGTTGGTGAACAGCAGGGTCGGGTCGTTGCCCGGCACCAGCGGCGCCGATGGCACGATGGTATGGCCCTTGCTGCGGAAAAACTCGAGAAAATCGCTGCGGATCTGCTGTGTGCTGGTCTTGGAAAGGCTGGTCATCGGTCTGGCGTAGGCTGGGAGGGGCGCGCACCAGCGCCGCGTCCCCGCTAGATGCGGGCGCAGGCTGGAACAGACAACCCAATACCCTAGATTAGCAGGCCTGTCCGGTTCAGTCCTGCGCCCCGCCGCGAAGGGCCGCACGGATGCTGTCGCCTTCGAAGCCGCGCCGGGCCAGCAGGTCCGCCGCTTTCCGGCGCTGCCCGGCATCGACCAGGCTGCCCGGACCGAAACGGCGGCGGACGAGGTCGCACGCCGTTTCGGTCCAGTCGCCATCGAAAGTGTCCATCGCCGCCGCGATCGCGTCGCGGTCCAGTCCATGGGTCGCCAGTTCAGCGCGAATCCGCAGCGGCCCGTAACCGCTTCCGACCCGGCTGCGCACCAGGAACTCGGCAAACCGCAGATCGCTCTGCCAGCCGTCGCCGGCCAACTGCTGGACGGCGGCATCGGCGTCCTCCTGCATCACACCGCGCGCGGTCAGCTTGCGGGTGAGTTCCTTCCTGGAATGTTCGCGCCGGGTCAGCAGGCCCAGGGCGCGCTGCACCGGCGTCTGTTCCTGTTGTCCCCGCCGGCGAGCCTTACGTCCATCTTCTTGGCCAGACCGGTTCACCGTTGCCGTCTCCAATCAGCGCTGCCGCCGCACGCCGGACCGCCGCCGCTTATTCGCCGGCATCGGCGTCGCTTTCGCTGGGCTTGACCTCCAGCGGCTGGAACTTCTCGCGCAGCTCGGCTTCCAGCCGGGCTGCGATCTGCGGGTTCTCGCGCAGGAAGGTGCGCGAATTGTCCTTGCCCTGGCCGATGCGTTCATTGCCGTAGCTGTACCAGGCGCCGGCCTTGTCGACCAGCTTGGCCTCCACGCCCATGTCGATCAGTTCGCCCTCGCGGCTGATGCCTTCGCCGTACAGGATCTCGGTGACGACCTGCTTGAACGGCGGCGCCAGCTTGTTCTTGACCACCTTGATCTTGGTCTGGTTGCCGATGATCTCGTCGCCCTTCTTGATGGCGCCGATACGGCGGATATCCAGCCGCACCGAGGCGTAGAACTTCAGCGCATTGCCGCCGGTGGTGGTTTCCGGGCTCTGGCCCGGCATCATCACGCCGATCTTCATGCGCAACTGGTTGATGAAGATGACGGTGGTATTGGAACGCTTGATGTTGCCGGTCAGCTTGCGCAGGGCCTGGCTCATCAGGCGCGCCTGCAGGCCGGGCAACTGGTCGCCCATCTCGCCTTCGATTTCCGCCTTGGGAGTAAGCGCCGCGACCGAGTCGATCACCACGATATCGATGGAGCCGGAACGCACCAGCATGTCGGCAATTTCCAGCGCCTGTTCGCCGGTATCCGGCTGCGACAGCAGCAGATCGTCGACATTGACGCCCAGCTTGGCGGCATAGATAGGATCCAGCGCGTGCTCGGCGTCGATGAATGCGGCAGTGCCGCCCTGCTTCTGGCACTGCGCGATGGCCTGCAGGGTCAGCGTGGTCTTGCCGGACGATTCCGGCCCGTAGATTTCCACCACGCGTCCGCGCGGCAGACCGCCGATACCCAGTGCGATATCCAGCATCAGCGAACCGGTGGGAATGATTTCGACCGGTTCGATCACCCGGTCGCCCATGCGCATCACCGAGCCCTTGCCGAACTGGCGCTCGATCTGGGTCAGGGCCACGGAAAGGGCGCGCTTCTTGTTCTCGTCCATTGTCGATTTCCTCGGGGATGATGTTCGGTTGATGCAAGCCTATCGGGCGCCAATCGCACGGATTGCGACGGTGGCGGCCGTGACGGGAATTATCGCCGCCGCTGCCGGCGATGCCTTCGGTAAAACCCGCGGCGCGGAGTCGGAATTTGCCGCGCCGCCTTGCCGGAATATTCCCGCAGGCCGGTACGGACTCATCGGTTGGGCCTCACCAGTCCGCAGTAAAGCCCTTCGATGGCGAAGTCCTGATCCGGCAGCACTTCGATAGGCGCGTAGTCGGGATTGCGTGGCAGCAGACGGATGCGGTCCTTTCCGATCTTCAACAGCTTGACGGTGATTTCATCGTCGATGCGGGCGACCACGATCTGGCCGGAACGCGCGTCGCCGGTGCGATGCACGCCGATCAGATCGCCATCGAAGATGCCTTCGTCGCGCATCGAATCGCCCTTGACCCTGAGCAGGTAATCCGGCGCTGGCGCGAAGAAGGCGCGGTCGAGCATGACGTAGTCGTGGTGGTCGGCGTCGGCGCCGATAGGTGCGCCGGCTGCGACCCGCCCCAGAATCGGCAGGCGCAGCGCGGTGTCGTCGTGCGATACGGCCGGAGCCGCCGCCGGCGCGGCCGGATGCACCAGCCGGATGCCGCGCGCCTGTCCCGGCACGCGGCGGATCGCCCCGGCTTGCTCCAGCGCTTCCAGGTGGTACTGGGCGGCGCGGATGCCTTTGAAACCGAAGGCGCGGGCGATTTCGGTCTGCGACGGCGGCGCGCCTTCGCTGTCGATCCGCTCGGCGATCAGCGCCAGGATGGCTTGCTGGGTTTCGGTCAGGTCCATGGTTAGTAGTAATACTACTAACAAAAACAGGATGCAAGCCTTTTCTTCCGCTAGCGCGCGATCGCCTCCACGCCCTGCAGCGCCGCTTCCACCGTTTGCCGGCGCACCGCGTCGCGGTCGCCCTGGAAGTGGAAGACTTCGGCGCGGGCATAGCCGCCGCGGCGCTTCCAGCCGACCCAGACGGTACCGACCGGCTTGTCGGCGCTGCCGCCGCCAGGCCCGGCGATGCCGGTCACCGCCACCGCGACGCTGGCCCCGGAATTGACCAGCGCCCCGGAGACCATCTCGATCACCGTCTCGCGGCTGACCGCGCCGTGGATTTCCAGCGTATGCGGTTGCACGCCCAGCAGCGCCTGCTTGGCCTCGTAGCTGTAGGCGGCCATGCCGCAGTCGAACCATTCCGACGAGCCGGCGATGTCGGTGACCGCCTTGGCGATCCAGCCGCCGGTACAGCTTTCGGCAGTGACCAGGCGGTCGCGGGAGGCAAGCAGGCGCGCGCCCAACCGTTCGGCCAGTTGGCGAAGGCGCAGATCGTCAGGGACGGACATCGGCAGGATACTTGGGGGGAAGTCAGCGCTTCTTGTAGCCGAAATTCCATCCGCTGTCTGCCCTGGCCGCCCAATGCAGCGGCCCGCCGGATGGCGGGCCGCTGTTGCGACGCGATGCCGTCGGCAGATGCCGTCAGTAACGGACGCGCAAGGTCATCCCGTAGGTCCGCGGAGCGCCCAGGAACGCGTTGTAGGTATTCAACGGGTCACCGGGCTGCGGGCTGCCGACCGCCTGCAGCGGCGCGTCGAAACCGACCTGCACGTAGTCCTTGTCGAAGATGTTCAGACCCCACAACTCCAGCATCCAGCGGCCGTCCTGCGCACCCAGGCCGATGCGCGCGTTGACCACGGTGAAGGCATCCTGCGTCTTTTCGACGTCCAGGTCCGAGCCGGTGTTGAACTCGGACATGTACTTGGCGCCGATATTGAAGCGGCCAAGCAGATTGCCGAAGTCGCGTTCGTAGGTCACCGACGCGGTACCCGACCACTCCGGCGCGAAGCTGATCTGGCTGCCGGGCAGCTTGTACAGCGGACCGCCGGGGGCGACGAACTCGGACGTCGGCATCTCGTCGCCGTACTTGGTGTCGGCATACATCAGGCCGCCCTGCAGCATCAGCCCGCGCATCGGCTGCCAGATGATTTCGGTATCCACGCCCTGCGACACCACCTCGGGAATCGAGCGCACCACGAAGCTGGTGCCCAGGAAACTGTTGAGCTGGAAGTCGTCGTAGGTCTGGTGGAACAAGGTGGCATTCAGCAGCAGGTTGCCGTCGCGCCAGGTGGTCTTGGCGCCCAGCTCGTAGCTGTCGACGAACTCGCCCGGGAACGAGGTGTCGTCGACCGGCACGATGCCTGCACTGCCGCTGGACAGGCCGTTGGAGGATTGCACGCGGTCCAGGTTGAAGCCGCCGCCCTTGTAGCCGCGCGCGGCCGAAGCGTAGGTCATCACATGCTCGTTCCAGCGGTACGCCGCCTTCAGCGTGCCGGACCATTCCTTCTCTTCCATTTCCTGCCGGGTCGAACGGCCGTTATGCAGCGCATTGGCCCACGGCAGGCACATGAAGCCGGCGATCTGCGGCGCCAGCGCGCCGAACAGCGCCGCCTGCTGCTGCGGCGTCAGCGCGCCCAGAGGCACCCCTCGCCCTGCTAGCGCTCCCGCCAGCCGCGCGAAGCGGTTGGGATTGGCGGCGCTGGCGTCCTGCAGCATGGTGGCGCAGGCGGCGCTGCCGTTGGGGTTGCTGTACAGCGAGCTCAGCTCCTTCTTTTCGCGGGTGTAGCGCAGGCCCAGGGTCAGGTCCAGGCTGTCGGTAGCGTGCCAGGTGTTGTTGGTGAACAACGCCGCGCTCTTGGCGTTCTGCTGGTAGCGGTCCATCGCGCCGAAGCCGGCGAACGGCTGACCGGTGATCTCGCGGAAGAAGTTCTGCGGATTGGCCGTATTGATCGGCAATCCCATCGCCGCGATCGCCGGCGCCACCTGGCCGAACACCAGCGTGGACACATAGGGCTCGTAATGCGGGCCGATCTGGTAGGACTCGTTGCGCTTCAAGTCCTCATCGGAATAGAACATGCCGACCATCCAGTCGACGCGGTCGGTGGCGCCGGTCAGGCGGAATTCCTGGGTGAAGGTTTCGAACGCGGTCAGCGACTGATCCTCGTCGGCGTTGCGATACAGGATATCGGCGCCGCTGAAATCGAAATCCAGACCGTTGATGGCCTGCCAGTCGCGGAAGGCGGTAATCGAGGTCAAGGTGGCGCCGTTGAACCACGGCGTATCCCAATTGACCTCGGCGGAAATGCCCTTGTCCTTGATGTCCTGGGTGGTATCGCGGTTGCTGTAGGCCACGCGCGCAAACGGGTCGCCCGGCTTCGGGAACGGCGGAGTCTGCAACGGCAGCCCGGTACCGCCGGTCAGTCCGTTGATCACCAGCGAGGTCTGGCCGATGGTGGTCTGCACGGCGGCGCAGCAGTTCTCTTCGCGGCTGGTGTAGTCGGCGATGAAGTTGATGTCCAGGTTGTCGGTGGGCTCGAACAGCAGCTGCGCACGCAACGAGTGGAAGTTCTGGTCGTTGTCCTCATTCAAGGTGCGCGGACCGTTGCCGGTGCGCACATCCATGAACCCGTCGCGCTTGCGCTTGGCCGCATAGATGCGGAACGCGGCGTTGTCGCTGAGGGCGTCGTTGTAGGCGCCGGAAACGCCCAGGGCGCCGTAGTTGCCCACCGTGATCTCGCCTTCGGCACTCTGCGTGTAGCTGGGGCGGCGGGTGATGACGTTGATGACGCCGGCGGAGGTGTTCTTGCCGAACACGGTGCCCTGCGGACCTTTCAGCACCTCGATGCGCTCGATTTCGCCGAGATCGCCAAAGCCAACGCCGTTGCGCGGACGGTAGACGCCGTCGATCACCACGCCCACCGACGATTCCAGGCCGGCGTTGTCGCCGACCGTGCCGATGCCGCGGATGCGGGCGGTGGTCTGCACCTCGCTCTGCGTGCTGGTCACGGTCAGACCCGGCACCAGCACCTGCAGATCCTTGACGTCGCGCACGCCGGTATCCTGCAGCAGCTGTTCGGGCAGCGCAGTGACCGAGATCGGCACGTTCTGCATCTGTTCTTCGCGCTTCTGCGCGGTCACCGTCATGGTGGCCAGCGTGGTGGGCTCGTCCTCGGGCGGGGCCGATGGACTGGCCTGTTGCGCGCGTGCGGCGGGTATTGCGCACAAGGCAGCAAGAACTGCCAATGCGAGCACTGTGTGCTGTGGCTTTACGACGACCATGTTCTCCCCTCCCAGGGTCATGACGGACGGTGGTAGATGCGGATCAGATACGGCGGATAGCGGTTTCTCCGGAATCGGGACCTGCGCAGTGTTCCCCCTGCGTTGCAGCGAAACTAACACTGGTTTCACGGATCGGCATTTTGCAGTGCGTCGATACGCCCAATGCCCTCCCGGGATGGGATCCGCCGGCAGGCCGGGCCGAACGGAATCCCGATTACTCATGCATCGGCTATGCGGCGCCCGTCCGGGGCTCGAAGTCCAGGACCACCCGCCCCTCGATTTTCCCTTCGCGCATGCGTTCGAACACGTCGTTGATGTCTTCCAGCGGCGCCGTCGACACCGTGGCATGCACCTGGCCGCGGGCAGCGAACGCCAGCGACTCCTGCAGATCCAGGCGGCTGCCGACGATCGAACCGCGCACGGTGATGCCATTGAGCACCGTATCGAAAATCGATAACGGGAAGTCGCCCGGCGGCAGGCCAACCAGGGCGACGGTGCCGCCGCGCCGCAGCATCCCCTGCGCCTGCGCAAAGGCCCTCGGCGAGACCGCGGTGACCAGGGCGGCGTGCGCGCCGCCGATGTGCTGCTTCAGGAACGCCGCCGGATCGGTGTTGCGCGCGTTGACGGTCAGCGCCGCGCCCAGCCGCTGCGCCAGCGCCAGCTTGGCATCGTCCACATCCACCGCGACCACGTTCAGGCCCATGGCCCGCGCGTACTGCACGGCCATGTGGCCCAGTCCGCCAATGCCGGAAATCGCCACCCAGTCGCCAGGGCGGGCTTCGGTGACTTTCAGCCCCTTGTAGACGGTCACTCCGGCGCACAGCACCGGCGCGATTTCGACGAAGCCCACGTTGTCCGGCAGCAGGCCGACATAATCGGCGTCGGCCAGCGCGTATTCGGCGAAACCGCCGTTGACCGAATAGCCGCTGTTCTGCTGGCTCTCGCACAGCGTTTCCCAGCCGCCCAGGCAGTGTTCGCAGTGCCCGCAGGCCGAATACAGCCATGGAATGCCGACCCGGTCGCCCTCACGGACATGGTCCACGCCCGCCCCCACCGCCACCACATGCCCCACGCCCTCATGGCCCGGGATGAAAGGCGGGTTCGGTTTGACCGGCCAGTCGCCTTCCACCGCGTGCAGATCGGTGTGGCAGACGCCGCAGGCGGCGATCCTGACCAGGATCTGGCCCGGCCCGACCTGCGGGACGGGAACCTCTTCGATCGTCAGCGGCTGGCCGAAGGTACGGAGGACGGCGGCTTTCATGGTCTTGCTCATGGGGTTCTCCAGTTGGCAGGAACAGGCTGCAAGCGGCATGTTCCCGCGGGCTGGCGCCGCCGGCATTGACCGGGATCAAGCCCGCAGCGGCGGCATGCGGAAGCTATTTGCGGCCGCTGCGCCAGATCGAAATCAGAATCCCCACCCCACCCAGCGCCGCGCCAATGAAGCCCAGCACGCCCAGGGTCGGCCAGCCCCTCCCGCCGCCACTGCTGCCGGCATGCATCACGATGGACGAGCCGATGATCAGCGCCGCAGTCACCACCCCCAGGGTCAACCGGTTGGCGGCGTGATTGACCTGATCGCCGAACGGCTTCAGCGTGGGCACGTCGATTTCCATGTGCAGCTTGCCGCGGCGCGCGTTGCGCAGCAGCTGTCCCAGGTCCTTGGGCAGGCGCATCAGCAGATCCGTGGCGCTGCCCAGCGCACGCCAGCCGCGCCGGATCATGACCCCGGGGGAGTGCCGCCGCAGCAGGGTCGTCTCCAGGAACGGTCGCGCCTCGGCGGCCATGTCGAAATCCGGGTCCAGTTGCCTGCCCAGGCCCTCCAGGGTGACGAAGGTCTTGATCATCAGCGCCAGATCCGGCGGCAGGGCCAGATTGTGATCGCGCAGGATCAGCGTCACGTCCTGCAGCATTGCCCCCAGGCTGAGCTGTTTCAGCGGCACGCCGCGGTACTGGTCCACGAAGGCATCGGTATCGGCCTGCAGGCGCTGTTCGTTGATGTCGGCAGCACCGTCGGTCCAGTCCAGCAACACCTCGATCACCGCATCGGCATCGTGCGCCGCCAGGCCGTGCAGCAATTGCGCGATCTGGAACCGGCGCTGTTCGGACAATCGTCCGATCATGCCGAAGTCGATCAGGCCTATGCGGTTGCCCGGCAGGAAAAAGATATTGCCCGGGTGCGGATCGGCGTGGAAGAAACCGTCCTCCAGCACCATCTTCAGGATGGTTTCGGCGCCGCGCCGCGCCAACAGTTTGCGGTCCAGCCCGGCAGCGTCGGCCACGTCCAGATCGCAGGCTGAAATGCCGTCGACGAACGCCTGCACATTGAGCCGCTCGCCGGTCCATTGCCAATAAACGCCGGGGATGACGATTTCAGGGCGGTCCACGAAATTCTGCGCGATGCGCTCGGCATTGCGGCACTCGGCGGCGAAGTCCAGTTCGCGCCGCAGCGACAGGGTGAACTGGTGCACCACTTCGCGCGGCCGGTAGCGCTGCAGGTCGGGCGCCTGCGCTTCGACGATTTCCGCCATGCGCGACAGCAGGCGCAGATCCGCTTCGATGATCTTGCGGATGCCCGGCCGCCGCACCTTCAGGATCACCGCCGTGCCGTCGGCCAGCCACGCCCGGTGCGCCTGCGCCAACGACGCCGCCGCCAGCGGCACCTGGTCGATGCGGGCGAACACGTTCTCCGGTTCCTCGCCCAGGTCCTCGCACAGTTGCGGGTGGATCTGCGCGTAGTCCAGCGCCGGCGCGGCGTTCTGCAGCTTGCCGAACTCGAGTATCCATTCCGGCGGAAACAGATCCACGCGGGTGGCCAGCACCTGCCCCAGTTTGACGAAGGTCGGCCCCAGATCCTCCATGGCGCGCCGCACCCGGGTAGGCGCATCCAGCGTCGACAGTTCCTCGATGGTCTGCCAGTGCAGCACCTGCCCGGCCTTCTCCAGCGCGCCGGACATGCCGACCCGATGCACCAGATCGCCAAAGCCGTAGCGGATCAGGATGGAGGCGATCTGATGGACGCGTCCGAGATCGCGGATGGCGCCAAGGGTTTCCCACAACATGATCGGTATCCGCTCCAGTCAGGCCGCTCTGCCGTTGGCAGGCAACGGTGCAAGCCTACACCAGGGCGCGTCGTCCGTCGGGTCGCCTTCCCGAAGCGGCATCCGCTGCCGCTTTCCGGCACAATGCCGCAAGCGCAGACGTACGGTTCTATGAGCACCGAGAAGACACCCGAGCACACCCCGCTGATGAAGCAATTCTTCAGCGCCAAGTCCGAATACCCCGACCTGCTGCTGTTCTTTCGCATGGGCGACTTCTACGAGTTGTTCTACGACGACGCGCGCAAGGCGGCAAGGCTGCTGGACATCACCCTGACCCAGCGCGGCAGTTCGGGCGGCGCGCCGATTCCGATGGCTGGCGTGCCGGTGCATGCCTACGAAGGCTACCTGGCGCGGCTGGTCGCGATGGGCGAATCGGTCGCCGTATGCGAGCAGATCGGCGACCCGGCGCTGGCCAAAGGCCTGGTCGAGCGCAAGGTGGTGCGGGTGGTCACCCCCGGCACGGTGACCGACGAGGCGCTGCTCAACGAGCGCCGCGACACCTTGCTGATGGCGGTGGCGCGCAAAGGTTCGGCTTCCAGGGGCTGGCGCTACGGACTGGCGTGGGCGGATCTGGCCGGCGGGCGCTTCCTGGTCAACGAAGTCGACAGCGACGACGCGCTGGAGGCCGAGCTGTCGCGGCTGGAACCGGCCGAACTGCTGCTGCCGGACGAGGACGGCTGGCCGCCGTTCCTGCAGCAGCGCAATAGCATCCGCCGGCGCGCACCATGGCTGTTCGATGCCGACAGCGGCCGCCGCCAGTTGCTGCAGTTCTTCGCTCTGCGCGATCTGTCCGGCTTCGGCATCGACGGCGGCGCATTCGGTAAAAGCGGACTGGCGATCGCCGCCGCCGGCGCGCTGCTGGGCTATGTCGAGGAAACCCAGAAGCAGCGCCTGCCGCACCTGACCGCCATCGTGGTCGAATCGGCCAGCGACGCCATCGCGATGAACGCGGCCACCCGCCGCCATCTGGAACTGGACACGCGCATCGATGGCGACGCCGGGAATACCCTGCTTGGCGTGCTCGATTCCACCATCACTCCGATGGGCGGACGCCTGCTGCGGCGCTGGCTGCACCGGCCGCTGCGCGACCGCAATGCGCTCGGCCAGCGCCACCAGGCGGTGGCCACGCTGCTGGAGCAAGGCGCCGACGCCGGACTGCGCGAGCGTTTCCGCGCATTGGGCGATCTGGAGCGCATTCTGACCCGGGTGGCATTGCGCTCGGCGCGGCCGCGCGACCTGTCGACGCTGCGCGACGGTCTTGCCCTGCTGCCCGACCTCCGCACGCTGCTGGCGCCGCTGGACTCGCCGCGCCTGCAGGCGCTGGCCAAGGACCTGGGCGAACACGCCGAAACCGCGCACCTGCTGGCATCGGCGGTGGCCGAACAACCGCCGTTGAAACTCAGCGACGGCGGCGTGATCGCCGCCGACTATGATGCCGAACTGGATGAATTGCGGCAGCTCAGCAGCAATGCCGACCGCTTCCTGCTGGATCTGGAAGTCCGCGAACGCGAGAGCAGCGGCATACCGACACTGAAGGTCGGCTACAACCGCGTGCACGGTTACTACATCGAGATCAGCAAGGGCCAGGCCGGCCGCGCGCCGGTCCACTACACCCGCCGGCAAACCCTGACCAACGCCGAGCGCTACATCACCGAGGAACTGAAAAGCTTCGAGGACAAGGTGCTGTCGGCGCGCGAGCGCGCACTTTCGCGGGAAAAGCTGCTGTACGAAGGATTGCTGGATGAACTCAACGCCAACCTGGAGCCGCTGAAACGCTGTGCCGCCGCGCTCAGCGAACTGGACGTACTGGCCGGTTTTGCCGAACGCGCGCAGGCGCTGGACTGGTCGGCGCCGGAACTGCGCGACGAACCCGGCTTGCATATCCAGCGCGGCCGCCATCCGGTGGTCGAGGCGGTCCGCAAGGAACCGTTCGAACCCAACGATCTGGTGCTTGGCGGACACGATGGCGACGCAGAACGACCGCGCATGCTGGTCATTACCGGCCCCAACATGGGCGGCAAGAGCACCTACATGCGCCAGAACGCGCTGATCGTGCTGCTGGCGCACATCGGCAGCTTCGTGCCGGCGGCGCGCGCGGTCATCGGCCCGATCGATCGCATCCTGACCCGCATCGGCGCCGGCGACGATCTGGCGCGCGGCCAATCCACCTTCATGGTCGAAATGGCCGAGACCAGCTACATCCTGCATCACGCCACCGCGCAATCGCTGGTGCTGATGGACGAAATCGGCCGCGGCACCTCCACCTACGACGGCCTGGCGCTGGCCGATGCGGTGGCGCGCCATCTGGCCGCGGTCAACCGCTGCTACACCCTGTTCGCGACGCATTACTTCGAACTGACCGCGCTGTCCGAGCCAGGCAGCGGCATCGCCAACGTGCACCTGGATGCGGTTGAGCATGGCGATACGCTGGTGTTCATGCACGCAGTCAAAGAAGGCGCCGCAGACCGCAGTTTCGGCCTGCAGGTGGCGGCATTGGCCGGCCTGCCGAAAACCACGCTGCAGCAGGCACGGCGGCGGCTGGCCGAACTGGAACAGCGCGGCCGCGAAACCCACGCCGCCGGAATGTCGCCGCAGTCGCTGGACCAGCCGCAGCAGATCGGCCTGTTCGCGCCGGCGCCTTCGGCCGCGCAGGAAGCGCTGGCCGCACTGGATCCGGACGAACTGACGCCCAAGCAGGCGCTGGAAGCGCTGTACCGGCTCAAATCCCTGCTTTAGCAGGTTGCTGATAAGGCACATCCTGTACGTGTTTTCCGCGGCGATGGCGGCGGCCACGGCATCGGCATCGGTATCGGTATCGGCGTTGGCGTTGGCGTTGGCGTTGGCGACGATGAAATGCTGGACAAGCACGCCGGTACCACACTGGCGTAACGGGCCTGGCGTATCTTTGCCGCAGCCTCACCCTCCTCCGGGATGATGGTGATGGCTGCCATCGAGTCGATAGACACTTGCTATCGAAGCATTCGCTACAAACGATTTTCATAAATCGTTGGCCGCACCTAGTCTGCTCACTGTTCACTGCGAAGAGGATGAGCCAGCCATGAGCAAGCCCATCAAGCATCATCCCGAACCCTCCGAACCGCCGCAGACCGCCGCTTCAGGCGCCTCGCCTGCGGACACGCCGCGTACGCCCGCCCGTGTGCCCGCCGCGGCACCGATGCTGGCGCGCCACCCATCCGCACCGCGGTCCCGGCACCTGGCCTAGCGGCCATCGAGAACGCTCATTCATCAGTAACCGGCCCCCAGACTGGACCGATCGTCGGCTGCAACCCACCAAAGGAAGAAAACAATGTCATCAGAAGCAAAGTGCCCGTTCAATCACGCTGCCGGCGGCGGCACGTCCAACCGCGACTGGTGGCCGAAGCAGCTGCGGGTGGATCTGCTGCATCAGCATTCCTCCAAATCCGACCCGATGGGCCGGGACTTCGACTATGCGAAGGAGTTCAAAAGCCTGGACTTCGCGGCGCTCAAGCAGGATCTGGCCGCGCTGATGACCGATTCGCAGGACTGGTGGCCGGCGGACTTCGGCCATTACGGGCCGCTGTTCATCCGCATGGCCTGGCACAGCGCCGGCACCTACCGCATCGGCGATGGCCGCGGCGGCGGCGGCCGCGGCCAGCAGCGCTTCGCCCCGCTCAACAGCTGGCCGGACAACGTCAGCCTGGACAAGGCGCGGCGGCTGCTGTGGCCGATCAAACAGAAATACGGCCGCAGGATTTCCTGGGCCGATCTGATGATCCTCGCCGGCAACGTCGCCCTGGAAACGATGGGCTTCAAGACCTTCGGCTTCGGCGGCGGCCGCGAAGACGTGTGGGAACCGGACATGGATGTGTACTGGGGCAGCGAGACCACCTGGCTGGGCGGCGACATCCGTTACGCCCACGGCTCGGAGGGCGTGGAGAAACCCGGCGATGAAGGCGTGCTGGTGTCCGACGACGATGCCGATGGGGACATGCACACGCGCAGGTTGGAGAACCCGCTGGCCGCCGTGCAGATGGGCCTGATCTACGTCAACCCGGAAGGCCCGGACGGAAACCCCGACCCGATCGCCGCGGCCCACGACATCCGCGAGACCTTCGCGCGCATGGCAATGGACGACGAGGAAACCGTTGCGTTGATCGCCGGCGGCCATACCTTCGGCAAGACCCATGGCGCCGGCCCGGCCGACAACGTCGGCGCCGAGCCGGAGGCGGCCGAACTGGAACAGCAGGGCCTGGGCTGGGCGAATAGCTTCGGCAGCGGCAAGGGTGCCGATACCATCACCAGCGGCCTGGAGGTCACCTGGACCACCACGCCGACCAAATGGAGCAACAACTTCTTCTGGAACCTGTTCGGCTACGAGTACGAATTGTCGAAGAGTCCCGCCGGCGCGCACCAATGGGTAGCCAAGGGCGCGGGAGCGACGATCCCGCATGCGCACGACCCATCGAAGAAGCTCGTACCGACGATGCTCACCACCGACCTGTCGCTGCGATTCGATCCGATCTACGAGAAGATCTCGCGGCGTTTCATGGAGAATCCCGAGCAGTTTGCCGACGCGTTCGCCCGCGCCTGGTTCAAACTGACCCACCGCGACATGGGGCCGCGTACGCGCTACCTCGGCCCGGAAGTGCCTGCCGAAGAACTCATCTGGCAGGACCCGGTTCCCGCAGTCGATCACCCACTGATCGACGAACAGGACATTGCCGCCCTCAAGGACAGGATTCTGGCCTCGGGCCTGTCCGTATCCGAACTGGCGTCCACCGCGTGGGCCTCGGCCTCGACGTTCCGCAGCGGCGACAAGCGCGGCGGCGCCAACGGTGCGCGCATCCGCCTTGCCCCGCAGAAGGATTGGCCGGTCAACCAGCCCGAGCGGCTTGCGAAAGTGCTGGAAACGCTTGAATCCATCCGCAACGAGTTCAACAACGCGCAATCCGGCGGCAAGAAGGTCTCGTTGGCCGACCTGATCGTGCTGGGTGGATGCGCAGGCATTGAACGTGCGGCGAACAACGCCGGTCACCCGGTCACGGTTCCGTTCTCGCCGGGACGTACGGACGCTACCCAGGAGCAGACCGATGTGGACTCGTTTGCCCCGCTGGAACCTGTCGCGGACGGTTTCCGCAACTACCTGAAGGGCAGGTTCGCGGTACCTGCCGAGGCGCTGCTGATCGACAAGGCGCAGCTGCTGACGCTGACCGCGCCGGAAATGACGGTGCTGGTCGGCGGCATGCGGGTGCTCGATACCAACGTCGGCCAGACCCGGCATGGCGTGTTCACCCAACGGCCGGAGACGCTGAGCAACGACTTCTTCGTCAACCTGCTCGACATGGGAACGGAGTGGAGGGCCGCCACGGACAGCCGGGACGTGTTCGAAGGGCATGACCGCACCAGCGGCGAACGGAAATGGACCGGCAGCCGCGTGGATCTAATCTTTGGTTCGCACTCCCAGCTGCGGGCTCTGGCCGAAGTCTATGCAAGCGCGGACGCGCAGGAGAAGTTCATCCAGGACTTCGTGGCGGCATGGACCAAGGTGATGAACCTCGACCGTTTCGATCTTGCCTGATTTCCCGGCGCGAAGCGGGCAGCAAAGCCGCTATCGCCATGGGAACGTCCAGCACGGGCCAATGCGAGCGCCGCATACCTCCCCAGGTGTGCGGCGCTTTCACTGGCGCGGCCGCATCCCGGTGGCTTCCAACCGCCGGGCGGCTGGTCAAGCCGGGATCCCCTTTTCTTCAACTACCAGGCAGCCATATGGCTTCCGGCGAAAGCCGGAATGACGGCTTGTTCAGCCTTGCGTTGAAGCGCTTGCCGCAGCGGGTGGTCGATTGGCGCGGACCTCGGCTTCGCCAATCAGGGCAAGACGGTTCATAGCGCGTCGATGTCGCCCAATGCGCGGATCAGCCGGCGCGCGCGTTTGTCCGGCTTGGAAAGCGGCGCCTGGTAACCGGTGCGTTCGGCGCGCCGCTGCGCGATGGCCGCTTCGCGCGCAGCGCGCGAGGTTTCCGTCTCCAGGTAGAGCTTCTGCGCCTGCGCCGCCGGGCCGCGCTGTTCGCTCAGCGCCAGCACCTGGATTTGGAAACGTTCCTCTCCGCGGACGATGTTCAGCACATCGCCGATACGGACCGCGCGCGAGGGTTTGGCGCGCTGTCCGCCGATTTCGATCTTGCCGGTTTCCACCGCCTGCTTGCCCAGGCTGCGCGTCTTGAAGAAGCGCGCCGCCCAAAGCCAGATGTCCAGTCGTACTTGTGCGGTTGCCGGTTCTTTGGTGTTCACGGGTATCGCCTGAATTCTTCTTGGGCTCTGGTTGCTGCCGGACCTTGCCGCGGCGCTGGCGCAAACGCAAACGGCCGCCCGAAGGCGGCCGTTGCGATGCTGCGGATGCGCCGGAATTATTCGGCGGCGGCGGCAGCGGCCAGACGCGCCTTCTTGGCAGCGGCATTGGCGGCCAGGTCTTCCTTGATGCGGGCGGCCTTGCCTTCCAGATCGCGCAGGTAGTACAGCTTGCCGGCGCGGACCTTGCCGCGGCGCTTCACTTCGACCGAATCGATGGTGGCGCTGTGGGTCTGGAACACGCGCTCAACGCCGTAGCCGTGCGAAATCTTGCGCACGGTGAAGGCCGAGTTGAGGCCGGCATTCTTCTTGCCGATGACCACGCCTTCATACGCCTGCACGCGCTCGCGGTTGCCTTCCTTGACCTTGACGTTGACGACGACGGTGTCGCCAGGGCCGAACGCAGGCAGTTCGCGCTGGATCTGGGCGGCTTCGAATTCCGCGACGATGGATTTGTTGAGACTGCTCATGGTGGCACCGTATGTATGGGCGTGGGTGTGTCGTTCGACAACAGAAACTGATGCAGTCGCCGGATTGCGCTGCACGATATTGTTATGGGGTACCCCGGCCATAGGCCTGGGAGCCGGGTATCTTACTGATTTTTATCGCCGCTGGCTAGCGTGGCGTGCCGCCATTGCTGCCGGAACTCCTCCAGCAGAGCCCGGTCGGCCTTGGACAGGGCCGCCTCGTCCAGCAGGTCCGGGCGCCGCAGCCAGGTCCGGCCCAGCGCCTGCTGGCGGCGCCAGCGGGCGATGGCGGCATGATCGCCTGAACGCAGCACCGCCGGCACCTCGCCCAGCGCGTGGCTGGCCGGATGGGTGTAATGCGGGCAGTCCAGCAGGCCATCGCCTTCGAAGCTGTCCTGAACGGCTGATTCGGCGTCGTTCAGGGCGCCCTCCTGCAACCGTGCCACCGCGTCGATGACCACGGCCGCAGCCAGTTCGCCGCCGGACAGCACGTAGTCGCCGATGGAGATTTCCTCGTCGACCTCGGCGGCCAGCAAGCGCTCGTCGACGCCTTCGTAACGGCCGCACAGCAGGATCAGCCGCGGCAGCGCCGCCAGTTCCCGCACTTTGGCCTGGGTCAACGGCCGCCCCTGCGGACTCAGGTAGATGACCGGCGCCGGCGCTTCATCGGCCGCACGCGCCGCCGACAGGCAGGCCTGCAGCGGCTCGATCATCATCACCATGCCGGGCCCGCCGCCGAACGGGCGGTCGTCCACCCGCCGGTAGCCGCCTGCGGCGTAGTCGCGGGGGTTCCAGCCGTGCGTGCTCAGCAGGCCGCGCTCCTGCGCGCGCCCGACCACGCCAACGCCCGCGCATTGCGCAATGAACTCGGGAAACAGGCTGACGATATCGATGCGCATGGGGCAAGGGATGGGAAACGAAAATGAGGAGTGAGGAACGAGGGAAAGCGTAAGGCAAAAGCACGGGAGCGGACGCGTGCGTCCGCGACACGCGTTTCTCACTCCTCTTCACTCGCTTCTAGAACTCCGGATCCCAGTCCACGGTGACGACGCCGGCGTCGAAATCCACCGACTTGACGAAATCGGGTTCGACGAACGGAATCAGCCGTTCGCGTTCGCCGCTGGCCACCAGCACATCGTTGGCGCCGGTCGAAAACAGGTGCGATACCCGGCCGAAATCGACGCCTTCGGCATTGACCACGCGCAGGCCTTCCAAGTCCACCCAGTAGAACTCGCCCGGCCTGGGCGGCGGCAGCGCCGAACGCGGCACCAGGATCTCGGTCCCGCGCAGTGCCTCGACCGCATCGCGATCCTCCACGCCCGGGAATGTCGCCACCAGATGCTTGCCGGAGGGCTTGCCGCGGGCGCCGGCGAACTCGCGTTCAACACCGGCGGCATTGCGCAGGATCCACGGCTGGTAGCGGAAAATCGCCTCGCGCGGCTCGGTCCACGACTCGATCTTGATCTGGCCGCGCACGCCAAAAGCGCCCACTATCCGCCCCAGCAGAATGGTTTTCCGCTGGTCCGGGGGGCGCTGGGTATCCATGAAAGGGCTGTGGCCGCGCGTTCGGGCGCGGCCGCCGCGATCAGGCCGCGGCCTTGACCTTGGCCGCTTCCTTGTACAGGCTGCGGACCTTCTCGGTCATCTGGGCGCCATGGCCGACCCAATGGTCGACGCGGGCGATGTCCAGCTCGACGCGCTTTTCGTTACCGGCGGCGACCGGGTTGTAGTAGCCCACACGCTCGATGTTGCGGCCGTCGCGCGCGCTGCGCACGTCGGTGACGATGATGTGGTAGAACGGGCGCTTCTTGGCGCCGCCACGGGTAAGGCGAATCTTGACCATTGCGTTGTTTTCCAGTGTTGCCCAGTCGCCAGAATGGCGCGGTAAGCCGACAATTGTAAGCCATTGAAAGCTTGAAGGAAACCCAGGCGGCACCGGCCCGTGGGAGCGACGTGAGTCGCGATGGGGCTTCACCGGGAAGCCGTCGCGGCTTGACCAGCCATTTGGCTGTTGAGAGCCATCGCTCCTACAGCGGCGGCGGCCTAAACCGGCTGCCAGGGTTGCTGCGCCAGAGCCGCCGCCAACCGCTCCATCAGCGCCTGGTCCTGGGCCAGGGCCAGGCCGTCGATACCCAGCACCGGCTGTACGCCACTGGCGTTGGCGGCGAAGGCGGCCCGGAAGCCCCCCGCCTCGGCCAGGCCGACCGGCCGTCGCAGCTGGGCGACCCCAAGCTGCTCCAGCCCGGCCTGCAGCAATTGTTCGGTCACCCCGCGCAACGCCGGGGCCTGTGGCCAGACCACCCGCTCGCCATCCCAGAAGCCGATGTTCCAGATCGAGCCTTCGGCAATGCTCCCGTCGGCGGCGACGAACAGCGCATCGTCGAAACCGTCCCGCAGCGCCAGCCGGCGGTAATGGAACAGCGGAAAGGTCCCTACATGCTTGATGTGCGGCAGCGGGCGGACAAACGGGTACGACTTCGCCTTCAGCGGCGGCTTGGCGGACGGTGCCGGCGGCGACAGCGAAACCAGCAGGTCCGGGACGAAAGAACCATCCGGATGGCGGTAATCGAAACCGCGGGCGAATACGGTGAGCCGCAGCGAACAGTCTTCGGCGCCGCCGGCTTCCAGCGCGTTGCGCAGTTCGGCCAGGATGCGCCCGGCCGCCAGTTCGGCATCGAACAGCTCGCGGGTGGCGTTCTGCAACCGGCGCAGATGCAGATCCAGCCCCTGCACCGCGCGGCCACGCACCTGCATCGAGCTGAAATGGCCGTAGTTGGTCAGCGCCAGCGCGCGCAGATCGTCGGCGCTGGCCGCTTGGCCGTTGAGAAATGCGCTGGACATGTTCTCCATCCCCTATGGTAGGAGCGACGTCAGTCGCGATGCGGCTTCAACTGGGAGACGAAAGAAAGCATCGCGACTGACGTCGCTCCTACGGGAAGGCTATGCTCAGCGGAACGGCATGCCACCGCGTGCGCCCATCATGCCTTTCATGCCGCGCATCAGGCCCTTCATGCCGCCGCCGGCCAGCTTGCCCATCATTTTTTCCATCTGCTGGTACTGCTTCATCAGCTTGTTGACGTCGGCCGGGGTGGTGCCGGAACCGCGGGCGATGCGGGCGCGGCGCGAGCCGTTGAGCAACGCCGGATTGCGGCGCTCCTTCTTGGTCATCGAATTGATGATGGCAACCATCCGCGGCACTTCCTTGCCCTGCTGCACCTGCTGCTTCACATGCTCGGGGATCTGGCCCATGCCGGGCAGCTTGTCCATCAGCCCGCTCAGGCCGCCCATGTTCTGCATCTGTTCCAGCTGATCCTTCATGTCGTTCAGATCGAACTTCTTGCCCTTGGCGACCTTGGCGGCCAGCTTGGCGGCCTTTTCCTGATCGACGTTCTGTTCGACCTGCTCCACCAGCGACAGCACGTCGCCCATGTCGAGAATGCGGTTGGCCACGCGCTCGGGATGGAATACGTCCAGGCCGTCGGGCTTTTCGCCGACGCCGATGAACTTGATCGGCTTGCCGGTGATGTAACGCACGCTCAGCGCCGCGCCGCCGCGGGCATCGCCGTCGGTCTTGGTCAGCACTACACCGGTCAGCGGCAGCGCTTCGTTGAACGCCTTGGCGGTGTTGGCCGCGTCCTGGCCGGTCATCGAATCGACCACGAACAGCGTTTCGACCGGCTTGACCGCCGCGTGCAGGGCCTTGATCTCGGCCATCATGGCCTCGTCGATCGCCAGGCGGCCGGCGGTATCGACAATCAGCACGTCGGCAAAGGATTTCCTGGCATCGTCGATGGCGGCTCGGACGATGGCCTCGGGCTTCTGCCCGGCGTCGGATGGAAAGAACAGCACGTCGACCTGCTGGGCCAGCGTCTTCAACTGCTCGATGGCGGCCGGGCGGTAGACGTCGGCACTGACCACCATGACCTTCTTCTTGCGCTTTTCCTTCAGGTGCTTGGCCAGCTTGGCGACCGTGGTGGTCTTGCCGGCGCCCTGCAGGCCGGCCATCAGAATCACCGCCGGCGCCGGAACATTGAGGTTCAGGTCGGTGGCGGCCGAGCCCATCACCGCGGTCAACTCGTCGCGGACGATCTTGATCAGGGCCTGGCCCGGGGTCAGGCTCTTCAGCACTTCCTGGCCCACCGCGCGCACCTTGATGCGTTCGATCAGCGCCTGCACCACCGGCAGCGCCACGTCAGCCTCCAACAGGGCGATGCGCACCTCGCGG
Source organism: Pseudoxanthomonas wuyuanensis (assembly GCF_900215535.1). Classification (GTDB taxonomy): domain Bacteria; phylum Pseudomonadota; class Gammaproteobacteria; order Xanthomonadales; family Xanthomonadaceae; genus Pseudoxanthomonas_A; species Pseudoxanthomonas_A wuyuanensis. Next base: position 304,761 of record NZ_OCND01000006.1, read on the forward strand.
GTGGCCTCGCGGATGTTCTCCTCGCTCAGGCGGCCACGGCCGCGCAGCCGCTCGATGGTGCCGGAAAGTCGCTGGGTCAGGGATTCGAACATGGCAGGCTGCAGACGGAAGACATAACGGAGGCCGATTATAGCCCGGCAGCACGCCGCCCCTCCGCAGCCGAAGCGCAGCGCCAGGTCGGTTCGGTGGCGGAACGCGGCCTGGATGCCGGGCGCACTGCAAAAAGCACCGGCCCGTGTGCGACACTCTTCCGATGACAATCGTTCTCATCGCCGTTGCGCTTTACCTGCTCGCCACCGCCCTGCTGGTGCGCGCAGTCGCCCAGGACAAGCTGGAATCGCTGGGGAAATGGTTCTGGCCCGCTCTGGGCGCGCTGCTGTTGCATGGGGGCTATCACCTGCTGGTGGCATGGCGCACGCCGGGCGGCCCGGACATGCACTTTTTTGCCGCCTTGTCGCTGGTCAGCCTGGGTATGGCCGCAATGACCGCACTGGCCGGCGCGCAAGGGCGAATGGCCGCGCTGGGCGTGTTTGCGTTCCCGCTGGCGGCGGCGTTGCTGTTTACCTACCACGCCAATGGCCACCTGCCGGCCTCGGGACTGGACTGGCGATTGCAACTGCATGCCTGGACCGCCCTGCTGGCCTACGCAACACTGGCCATCGCCGCCCTGCTGGCGCTGATGCTATGGGCGCAGGAACGGGCGCTGCGGCGCCGCGAATTCCATGCCTGGCTGCGCGCGCTGCCGCCGCTGACCGAGCTGGAAGATCTGCTGTTCCGCACCATCACCGTCGGCTTCATCCTGCTGACCGCAACGCTGTTGACCGGCGTGTTGTTCGTCGAGGACTTCCTGCGGCAGGGACTGACGCACAAGACCGTACTCAGCGTGCTGTCGTGGCTGGCCTTCGGCGCCTTGCTGTTCGGCCGCTGGCGTTACGGCTGGCGCGGCGGCAAGGCGGTACGCTGGACGCTTTCGGCGATGGCGCTGCTGCTGCTGGCCTTCTTCGGCAGCAAGTTCGTCTATGAAGTGGTGCTGCAGCGTGGATGAGCCTGCAGTCGCAAGGCTCGAGGGCACCCGCGAAGGCCGCCCTCTGCATGGCAGTCAGTCAGTGCGATTCAATACCACTTCCGGCAAGCGCATCGCCGCAATCTCGGCAATGTCGCGCGCGCGGATATCCTTCAGTTGATTCTTCAGGAAATCCACAATGGCCTCGTGGCCATAGGCGCGGCGGCTGATCGCCAGCAGCAGGACGCCGTCGCCATAGGCGCTGTAGCGGTAGGCGTTCCATTCCAGGATGTCTTGGCCGTCGGCGCCAGGCGCAGACAGCAGGAAGTCGAGTATCTGTTCGTTTCCAGACTCGCTGCTCAGCAGTTCGTAATTGACCACCGGATCGGTTTTCTTGCGCTCGGCCAGCGACTGGACCATGAAGATAGCCTTCTCCGCCGGCCCCAGCCCGTCGAATGACACATCCAGCATCAACATGCTTCGGTAACGCTCCAGCGTATCGCCTGCCTGCAGGTACTCCTGCTTGTACAGCTGCGGCGAAGGATGACTGGACCACACCAGGTGATAACGCTCACCGGAAAACTGCAATGGTCCGGGAACAGAGAGGTATTCGTTGACCGACTGCGCATGCGCGTTGATGGACGTCGCCAGCAGCAGGAACATCCATGCCAGCATCGCGCCACGCGATAAAAGACTGCAAAATCCGTTCACAGTTGCCTCCTTGGCAATAAGACGCGTTGTAATGCGGTACCTGCGTGGTCCGCATTGCCATGCTAGCGCATCATCGGTCGCCTTTCATCCTGCCGCCTGTCCGCCGGCACCAGTGAATATCTCGGTCAATCCGCCGCCTTCGCTTAACCAGCTCAGTCGACGGCCTCCAGCGCTTGCGCCAGGCGCTCCACCGCAATCACTTCCATGCCTTTGAATGCGCCGGTCTTTGGCGCGTTGGCCTTGGGGACGATGGCGCGCTTGAAACCGTGCGTAGCCGCTTCGCGCAGGCGTTCTTCGCCATTGGGCACGGGACGGATTTCGCCGGACAGGCCGACCTCGCCAAACGCCACGGTCTTGTCCGCCAGCGGCTTGTCGCGCAATGACGACAGCACCGCCAACAGCACCGGCAGGTCCGCCGCGGTTTCCTGCACCCGGATGCCGCCGACCACGTTGACGAATACGTCCTGATCGCCGACCACGATGCCGCCGTGCCGGTGCAGCACCGCCAGCAGCATGGCCAGGCGGTTCTGTTCCAGGCCCACCGCCACCCGGCGCGGATTGGACAGCGGCGAGGAATCCACCAGCGCCTGCACCTCCACCATCAGCGGGCGCGTGCCTTCGCGGGTGACCAGCACGCAGCTGCCCGGTTGCTGCGTGCTACCGCCGGACAGGAAGATGGCCGATGGGTTGGGCACTTCCTTCAGGCCCTTCTCGCCCATCGCGAACACGCCCAGTTCGTTGACCGCGCCGAAGCGGTTCTTGAACGCACGCAGCACACGGAAACGGCTGCCGCTTTCGCCTTCGAAATACAGCACCGCATCGACCATGTGCTCGAGCACGCGCGGGCCGGCGATGCCGCCTTCCTTGGTGACGTGGCCGACCAGGAAGACCGCGGTTCCGGTTTCCTTGGCATAGCGCACCAGCCGCGCCGCGCTCTCGCGCACCTGGCTGACCGAACCGGGCGCGGCCGTCAGCGATTCGGTCCACAGGGTTTGCACCGAGTCGGCGACGATCAGCCTGGGACGCGCTGCGATGGCATGGTCGAGAATCTTTTCGATGCCGGTTTCGGCCAGCGCCTTCAAGTCGTCCAGCGGCAGCCCCAGACGCACCGCGCGCCCGGCCACCTGCGCCAGCGATTCCTCACCGGTCACGTACAGTGCGGGAAAACTCGCCGACATCGCCGCCAAGGCCTGCAACAGCAGCGTCGACTTGCCGATGCCCGGATCGCCGCCGACCAGCACCACCGCACCTTCCACCAGACCGCCGCCCAGCACACGATCGAATTCGCCGATGCCGGTGCTGACGCGCGCCTCTTCGCTATGGCGTACATCCTTCAGCGCGGTGATTTTCGGCGCATCCGCCTTGCCGGCCCAGCCGGACCGGCGCGCGGCCGCCGGCGCGCTGCCGGCCGCTTCCAGCACGATTTCCGACAGCGAGTTCCAGGCTCCGCATTCGCCACACTGGCCTTGCCATTTGTTGAAGTCCGCGCCGCACTCGCCGCAGACGTAGGCCGTCTTGCTCTTCGCCATGTGGGTTCCGTCGAATCCGAATGCGCACAGGATAGCGGTGTCCTGTCGCGCCGTGCGAGACGCGCACGTCCGGATGAGCGTCGCCGGCACCCGTAAGGCGCCGAGCGCAGGGTAGCGGCAGCGCGATCACGCCTTCTTGCCCGTCTTCCAGGCTGCCCCGCTTCGCCGATCAGGCGAAGCGCAGTGCGCCTCGGCTGGCTGTTTCCTGCTCCTGCTGCTGCGCCACAGCCCGGCTGTGTGCTTGCTCGGCCTGCTGACCATTGATTTCCGCCATCCGCTGCGTGCTTTGCGCCAGCGGCGTATTCAGCCCTTGCACCGTATCCACCGAGGTCCGTTGATGCGCGGGGTCTTCCAGCCGCCCCTGTACGGCGAACGTGCGGCTTGCGTCCTGGCTCATCACCACATGATCGATGCCGGTCATGCCTTCCGTTTTGGCCGCCACCGCCAGATGGCCGCTGAGCTGATCGCTGCGCAGATCGGATACCCGGTTGGCGCGCGCATCCAGTGCACGGATACCGCTGGCCGCGTCTTGGAACAGGCGATAGTCCGGGTGGCCTGGTTGGTTGAGCAGCAGACCGCTTTCTATGGGATGCATTGGGGCGCGCCCGCTCGTACCAGCCGGAATCCGCTGCGCAGGTTCTTCGGCCGGCACACGCTGCAGCCTTTCCTGTCCGGAACGTGAGCGCATCAGCCGCTCGACCGCTTGGTGCTCCAGTTCCATCGTGCGCGCGTCCAGGCTGGGAATGGCGGCACTGGTCATTCCATGACGCAACGTCGCCTCCGAGGCGGCCGCTCCACCCTGGCTGGCTACCGTATAGGTCTTGATGGCGTTGTTGACACTCATCGGCAGGTTGTTGAGATAGGTCGCGTGTACAGCGCCCGCGGTGCCCAATACCGCGCCGCCCGCCGCAAGCGCGGTCGGTGCGCGATCGGTAACGTTGCGAATATTGCGCCCGGCTTCATCGAACGCCAGATCGACCTTGAGCCCGACCTGTTCGCCGGCCCGGCGCAGCCCGGCGCCAGCGGTGTTGGCTGAGTGCTGTATCGCCTGCGATCCTTGTTCGGCAAAGCGGCGGATGCCGTCGGCATCCTGGTGCGCTCCCTGGATGCTCCGCACCGCCTGCTGGCGCCGATCCTCGCAATAGGCTTCGGTCGTCCGTTCATTCTGTTGGATGCGCGCTTCGATTCCCGGGAATACTCGATCGGCAAACGGCAACTGGTTGACCGCTTTCAGCAGCCCATTGGTGGTGGCATTGCGCCACTGCGCATCGACGCATTGCGCCATCGGCATCGCCGCGCCCAGGTAGCCGGTTCCCAAACGTACCTGCGCCACCGCCTCGCCGCCCTGGCGCAACTGCCATCCGCCAATTCGGCCCACCGTCTGCGCGCCAAGTTCAGCGGCCTGGCCGGTTATCCGGCCCGACAACTGGTAGCCATCGCCGATTTTGTCCAAGACGGTTTCGCCCAGTTGACCGCCGGCCGCGATCGCCTGCCCGGCCTGCTTGCCTGCCTGGGCCCCCGCCAACGTGCCGGTCAGCACATTCAGCAATGGCCCGCCATCGCGCGCCACTTCGGTAAGCGCCATTTCCGCAGGACGATCGACCAGATTGCCATCGGCATCGCGCATCTTGGCTGGCAGAGCCGGCTGAACCTGGCCTGCCGCCAACGGCACGTTCCGCAGAATCCGGTTGCCGGAATTTTCCGCCAGATAGTCGATCAGCCCCAGCGCATCCTGCTGCGCGCGTGCGCTATGAGGAAACGATTGCGCAATCAGCCCTTCCATCCGCTCGCGCGCCCCGGGAAGACGGGAAACATCGGCGGCCATATTCGCCACCGCACCCAGCTGCATACGGCGCAAATCTCCCAACTGCCCGACACCGACCTGCACATCGGTCAGTATCTCCCCCTGCACCTGGATTGCAGTGACCGTTTGAGCGGTATCGAACACGCTCAGACCGTTGCGCTCGGCAAAGCGCTGCGCGGTATTCGCGTGCAGGCCAGCGGCATTGATGGTGGTGGCAGGGATACCGGTCACTGCGGATGCGGCCGAGGCCAAGCCTCCGCCTAGCGAATGACCGGCGATTTCGAAACCACCGGGATGATCTCTCTGGAAACGAACCGCCAACGCCATGGCCCGGTTGTAGTAATCGCTTTCCAGGCCTGTGCCTTGCACGCCATTGTTCAGCCAATCTTCGGGCGCCGATTCGCGCAGCACAGGATTTCCCTGTTCGTCACGCGCCATGACCGGCCCATTGGAACCCTTGTAACAGACGACCGGCTTGGCATCTGGACCGAACACCGCCGGATCCGGCAGATAGATTTCGGCGCGGAAATTGGAATCGTCGGGCTGCAGGTATTGCCGGATCTGTTCATCGCTCCAGCCCACGCCAGCCTGCCGCAGCAGTTCAGGGTGTTCGCTTGCGCGCAGCCAGCCCATCTGCAGCGGCGGCTCGTGTGCGGCCGAGCGATAGACATCGTCGGCCAGCCCGGCCATTTCACGCGCATGGTATTGCTGTTCCAACCTATCGGCCTGCGCTGCCAACTCGGGCTCGGGTCCCTCGGCCGACTGCATGCGCAGCTCGGCGATCAGTGCCTGCTGCTGTCGTATCTGCTGGGCTTTCTCTTCCAGCGAACGCGGTTGCTGTGAAGGCAGTTCCGGCTCGACTGTGACGGAGGACGTGGACATGACATGGCTCCTTGCCTTGGGTTGACACGACCGGTAACGCCCGCCAACCTGCCAGCGTTGCCTGCGGTTGTCAACGTAACGGAACCACTACGCACTTTAACAATTGCCCTGGAATGCATGCCCATGTCCCCGCAACGGACGCGATTTTCGCTACTCCCACTTTTGGCCGCGTGCGTGTTGCTGGCCAGCCTCACCGCTTGTTGGGCGCAGCCTTCCAGCGAGAGCGCTGCACCGCGCTTTACCGCCGAACGCCATTTCAAAGGCAAGGCGCTGGAATTGGCCAAGGCGGTCGACCGCAACGACGCGGCCGCCATCCAGCGATTGATCCAACAAGAAGGCGTTGACCCCAACGTCATCTTTACCGAGCAGGCCATGCCGATGGTGGCCTGGCCTATTCTCAACAAGAACCCGACCGGACTGCGGCTGCTGTTGGAAGCCGGCGCCGACCCCAATGCGCGCCGCGTAGATCCCAACCGCACTTCCGGCCAGCAACGCAACAACGCGATGGTGCTGGCTGCTGGCGAACCCGACTCGCGCTATCTGGCGATTTTGCTTGAGCATGGCGGCGATCCCAATACCCACAACTCCAATGGTGAGATGCTGACATATGTCGCGTACCTGAGGGATCAGTGGCAGAACGTGCAACTATTGGTGAAGCACGGAGCCAATATCAACGAGGGGCTCTATTCGCCTGACGACTACAACACTATCGCGAGTTGGTATTCCGGATTGGGCAACTTCGACAAAGTCTATTGGCTGCTCCAGCAGGGTGCGGATCCGACACTGCAGATGCGAGTTCCGGAAGGCCATGTGAACCACGGCCGCATGCCCATTCTAGAAAGCATCTTCTGGCTCCCGGTGCAGCCCCACATGGTCGACTGGCAACGGAAATGCCAGCGATGGGCGATGGACAAAGGCATCGGACGCCCTCCGCTTCCTCAGTACCTCAAGGAAAAACGTGAAAAACTCGGTCTTCCTGGTGAAGAAATGGATGCCCCGCTTCTGTAAGCGGTTTGGATAGATGTGAGTCCTTGATTCGGGGAGTTTCTGATCGTCATGGAACAACAGCGCATTCAACCTTCAATATTTCGGCATTTGGCTGCGTGCTTTTTTGTTACCCTCACCGCGTGCTGGGCGCAGCCTTCCAGCGAGAGCGCTGCGCCGCGCTTCACCGCCGAGCGTCATTTTGGAGGCAAGGCGCTGGAACTGGCCAAGGCGGTCGACCGCAGCGACGCGGCCACCATCCAGCGATTGATCCGACAGGAAGGTGTCGATCCCAACACCATCTTCACCGACCAGGCCATGCCGATGGTGGCCTGGCCCATTCTCAACAAGAATCCGACTGGGCTACGGCTGCTGCTGGAAGCGGGAGCCGACCCCAATGCGCGGCGCGTCGATGCGCAGCGCAAGACCGGTAAACAACGCAACAACGCGATGGTGCTGGCCGCTGGCGAGCCGGATTCGCGCTACCTGGCGATGCTGCTGGACCATGGCGGCGACCCCAATACGCACAACTCCAATGGTGAAGCACTGACCCATGTTGCCTACCTGCGCGATCAGTGGCAGAACGTGCAGTTGTTGATCGAGCGCGGCGCCGATATCAATGAAGGCCTGTACGACACCGGCAGCTACAACACAGTTGTCAGTTGGTATTCCAAATTCGGAAACTTCGACAAGGTTCACTGGCTGTTGCAGAAGCAGCCTGATGTCACCCGCACCACCCCAGCGCCCCCCGGCTCGGTCAATCCGACTCGGATGCCCATCGTCGATGAAATCTACTGGCTGCCGGTCAAACTGGAGATGGTCGATTGGCAGCGCAAATGCCAGCACTGGTTGCGCGATCATGGTATCGAACGGACACCGATACCCATTTATCTGAAGGAGCGGCGGGAAAAACTCGGCCTACCCAGCGAAGAAAAAGACATTCCGCTTTTGTAAGCCACCCAGGAACATCGGCGCAGCCTACCGCAACGCCGGACAATCACCGCCACCCCGCCTCGCGCGCCATCCGTTCGCCATCGGCATCCAGCGGCTCCCCTTTCAGACGGGCATCGACCTCGGCAAGGATGGCCGGCGGCAATGGGGTAGACGCGAGCCGCAGCTCCGCCTGCGCCGGCGTTGCCTCGGTCAACGCCGATATACGCCAACCGCCAGGGTCGCGACAAGCAAGGCCTGCCATCGGCTGCGGCTGCGCCAGCGTGAAGGTGCGGCAGTAGCGTCCATCGCTGGCGCGGAAACTCAGCCCCACCTGCACCCGCCCCTGCGCCGGGCCATCGGCTGCCACACGGGTATCCAGCGTCTTTGCCAATTCGCCGCCAGCCAGCGGAATGCCGATGGACAGCGTCATCATTGATGGCATACCGCTGTCGCGCAGCCAGGGGCCGATCCAGATGCCCAAGGCCAGCGAAGCGGCAACCGCGGCCCATTGCGGCCAGCGCCAGTTCCCGCCGCGCGTCGCCTGGTTTGGGCGGGCCCGGAGCGGCACGACGGTATCCGTGGCATCGGCTTCCGCCTGGGTGCCGCCATCGACAGCGGCCAGCAGCCTCGCCGGCACCGGCTCATCAAGCACCGGCGCATATGCCCGATGGACGCGTTCGCGCAACCTGCGTGCCTTGGCCACGGTCGACGCCACTTCGGGATCGAGGCGCATGGCCTCTTCGACTCTCGCCCTGGCGGCGGCGTCGAGTTCGCCATCCACGTAGGCCATCAGCATTTCTTCGGACAGCTTCATTGCAGGTTGTCTCCCAGCATGCGTTGCAACGCTTCGCGGCCGCGGGCCAGGCGGCTGGTCACGGTTCCGATAGGGACCTGCAGCGCCGCAGCAGCCTCCTTGTAGGACAGTCCTTCCACCAGCACCAACGCCACCGCTTCCCGCTGGTTTTCCGGCAACTGCGCCATCGCAGCTTCCACCGACATGGTCAGCGCATGATCGACCGCAGGCGCCTCGCCCACGTTTCCTCCCGCGGCCTCTGCAGCGAAGACCTGCCCGCGGCGTTGTCGTGAACGGACCTCATCGACCCACGCGTTGCGCACGATACCGAACACCCATGCATCCAGGCCAAGTTCCTCGCGCCATTGCGAAGCGCGCGCAATCGCGCGCTCCACCGCCGTCTGCACCAGGTCGTCCGCATCGTGCGGATTGCCGGTGAGACTGCGGGCGAATCGCCGCATGCGCGGCAGCAATTCACACAGTTGTTGATGCATGGGACGGGCGGTATCCGCGGCTTTCATCGGGTATTACGTCCGGGACAGGCGATTTAATCCATTCAGCGTACCGGCTTTTTCCGGGTGTAGGCTCTTGGCTGGCGGCCCAGGGGCAGAATCGATGCTACCTGCGGTTTCATGCCTGTGTCAGCCGTTTCCGGATGCCGCGATGTTTCCAGTTCTCAAGCCATCGATGCCGCTCTTCGCGCTGGCCATCGCGTGCGCCGCGACACCCGCCCATGCGCAGAACGCGGCCCGCTTGCCTGCGGCAATGCCTGCCCTGCCGGCCTTGCAGACACCGGCAGGGCAGGCATTGCCGCAGGCGGTCCAGCGTGCGCAGGGCATATTGCAGGACACCGCGTCGTCAGGTTTGACGCAGCTGCGACGGCTGGAAATCGAAAAGCGCCTGCGGCTGCACCGCGACGTACTCGATACCGACAACAAAGGCGCCCCGGTGTTGCGCAGCCAGGTGATCGCCATCGACCCGGCGCCCGAGGCGCTGCAACGCGCACGCAGCGCCGGCTTTGCGGTGATCGACGAGCGCAGCCTTGATGGGCTGGATCTGCGCATCGTGGTATTGCGCAGTCCGGACGGTACCGGCACCCGTGCCGCGCTGCGCAAGCTTCGACGCCTGGACCCTGCAGGCAGTTACGATTTCAATCACGTCTATTCCGGTTCCGCCGCTGTCAACGCGCAGGTATCGACTGCCGCATCGGCCACGGCACCGCCGTCGAAAGCCGTACGCATCGGATTGATCGACAGCGGCGTATCCGGCCAGCATCCGGCGCTTGCCGGGGTCGATATGAAGGTCTGGGGCTGCGAAGGCGAAGCGCATCCGGACGCACACGGCACCGCGGTCGCATCGCTGCTGGTTGGCGGTGCGGCGGCGGGGAGCACGCTGTATTCCGCCGACATCTATTGCGGCCGTCCGACTGGCGGTGCAGTCTCCGGCTTCGCCCAGGCCATGGCGTGGATGGCACGCGAGCGCGTCGGTGTGATCAACCTGAGCCTGGTAGGGCCCGATAACCATCTGTTGCAGCGCGCGATCCAGGCGCTGGCCGCTCGCGGGCATGTGCTGGTCGCCGCCGTGGGCAACGATGGTCCCGCGGCGCCGCCATTGTTTCCAGCCGCCTATCCCGAAGTCATCGGAGTGACCGCGGTGGATCAGCGCCAGCGTGCTCTGCCCGAAGCCGGCCGTGGCCGCCAGGTCGACTTTGCCGCTCGCGGAAGCCAATTGCGTGTCGCCCGCCCCGACGGCGACTGGGATACGGTGCGCGGCACGTCTTTTGCCGCTCCGCTGGTGGCCAGGGCGGCCGCGCAGCTGATCGGCGCCCCGGGCGAAGCCGAGGCCATCCGCGTACGCGCGCAGCTGATCGCCCAGGCCGTGGATCTGGGCTCCAAAGGGCGCGACAACACCTATGGTCACGGACTGCTGGATGCACTGCCGACGGCAGCGGTTGCCGAAACACGCTGAACGCCGGCTGAGGTCAGTCGAGTCCCGGGGAAGAATCCCGTCATCGCGTTCGTAATCCCTGTGAGTGCCGCGGAATGGCCCGCGAACCACAGGAGAACGAACGATGAAAACCAAGCTGCTGCTCCCCACTGTTCTGGCCACCAGCCTGCTGACTGCAGCCCTGTCCGCGACGGCGCAGGATGTGGCTGCGGATGGCTCCGCCAATGCCGCCGCCGAGGCGTTTGCCGAAGCCTCGGCGCCCACCGAACAGCTTGCCGCGCGCTACGCGGATCTGATGGGCTCGACCGAGGCGGCGACCGCGCTGATCCAGCGACTCCGCAGCAACGCCGAAGACGGCGCCGCGATGGGCTATGGCGAAATCGACAACGCCCTGGCGCTGACCCGCTCGGCGATCGAATCCGGCGCCGCCACCAGTGCCGATGCCGCCCTGGATACCGTGCTGCAACTGCGCAGCGACGGCATGGGCTGGGGCCAGGTTGCGCAGGAACTGGGCGTCAGTCTTGGCGACGCGGTCAGCACCGCGCATGGCGTTGGCACCGCGGCGCAGGCCGGGGGCAACGCGGATGCCACGCTGTCGCTGGCCGGGCAAACCGGGGTCGGCACGGTTGCCGCAGGCAGCGTCGGCGCCGGCACCGCCGCATCGGTCGGGGTCAGGGCCGGTGCGGACCGCAATGCCGGCGCCAACGTGAACACACGCGTGGACGCGCGCATCGATGCCGGCCTGCGCGGTTCGGTCCCGGACCGTCCGGCGGGGCTGAGCGCGCCGCAACTGCCGCAACGGCTGCCGCTTCTGAGCCGTCCGGGTCGTCCATAACCTCGCAGCCGCTGATACGCGGCAATCCAATGAAGACCACGAGCCGACCATCGGCGGGCGCCACGCCTGCCGATGGTCCGGACTCCCGCAGAATGGGTTCCTCAGGAAACGACACGATGATCTGTTCGACCATGATGCGTTCGGCGTTGACGATTGCCGCGCTGACCGTCGCCGGCACGGCCGGAGCAGCCGATGGCGCTACCAGCTTCGGCGTCGGTGTGGACTACAGCAGCGGCAAGTACGGCGGCGACATCGCCACCGAAATTCTCTCCATTCCAGTCTCCACTCGCGTCACCCGCGGCAACTGGAGCTTCCGCGCCAGCCTGCCGTGGATCCGCGTTTCCGGCGATCCCGACGTGCTGCCGACCTTGGGTGCGGTGGACAACCTCAACCCGCTCGGCCGCGGGCGCAGCGGAATCATCGGCGCGCCGCCCGAAGATCAGGGACAGGCCGAAAACGGCACCGCTTCGGGTCTGGGCGATCTCACGTTGGGTGTGGCCTATTCGGTGCCTACCGGCGGTGCGCTCGGACTGGATCTGGGCATCCACGCCAAAATCGCCACCGCCGATGAGGACCAAGCACTGGGCACCGGCGCCAACGACTACGGTCTCAGCGTCGACCTGCACCGCGACTTCGGCGGGACATTGCTGTTCGGCGGCGTTGGGCACACATGGCTCGGCACATCGGAGTTCATCGACGTCGACAGCATCGATACTGGCAACCTCGGCATCAGCCGGCGCATCGGCCGTGCCCGCGTCGGCACCCTGTACGAGCATCGCAGCGCCACCATCAGCAGCCTGGAACCGCGCCGCGATCTGGTCGGATTCGTCAATCTTCCCAGTGCCGGCAATGGCAGGCTGCAGCTGTACCTCAGCCATGGCCTCTCCGACAGCAGCCCGGACTGGGGCATTGGCGTGGCGATCAGCTCGGGCCACCGATAGCGGCGCTGCCCTCCGCGCCGACCGCAGCCTGTTCTGAACGCAGACAGACAAAACCCCGCCGGAGCGGGGCTTTGTCTGTCTGGTGCCGGAAACAGGAGTCGAACCTGCGACCTACGCATTACGAATCCTGTGCAATGCAGCAACTAAGCATCCCTAACAATCACAATTTTCCCCTGTAATAACCGCACATTCTCCGACCTAACTGGAACACTTGCTATCGCCGGGTAACACTGGGTAACATCCCCGTTGTTACCCAGTTTGTTACCCAAACGAGCGACGCATGCCAAGAATCAAGGTCACCACGAAGGGACTGGAAGCCATCGTGAGCAAGCGCCATGCCGAGCGAGTCGACTACTTCGACAGCGCCACGCCTGGCCTGAGTCTGCGCGTAGGGCCGCGGGACGCGGTTTGGCACTACATGCGCCGGATCGACGGCAAGCTGACCCGCCTGCGACTGGGCACGGATGACGAACTGGCGGCGGTCGGCAGGCCGGATCGCAAGGCCAGTTTCACAATCGCCCGCGAGAAGGTCGGCGAGATTGAGCAGACCATCGCCGCGGGGAAGCACCCCAAGGCCGAGCAGGCGCGAGAGCGGGCAGAAAAACGCGAGTCGCGGGAGCGGGATGAAGGGCGCCTGGTACGCAACGTCGCCGAGGCTTGGAAGAAATCGCATCTGGGCGAATTGGCTGCCACTACGCAGGCCGACTACAAGCGCGCGCTGGCGGAGTTCACCGAGGCCCACGGCGACGATGACATCGGCGTCCTGACTCGTGGCCAGATCAAGCGCGCGCTGGACCGGGTGAAGGCCAGGTCACCATCTGCAGCCAACCGTGCCGCCGTGGTCATCCGCCTTTTGTTCGCCTACGCGACTGACCGCTACGACCTGCCAAGTAACCCAGCCGCCGACATCAAGAACCCGGCCCGGCAGAAGATCCGCAAGCGCACGCTGAGCCGTGATGAGGTTCGGATCTTATGGAAAGCGTGTTTGCTGGCGGGATACCCCTACGGCGACGCCCTGCGATTTGCGCTGTGCACCGGGCAGCGCATCGGAGAAGTTGGCAACTTCCGGCGAAGCGATATCGACAGCTCTGGTGAGTATTGGGAGCAGACGGAGAACAAGTCCGACAGCCGGATCGACGTGCACGTTGCCGAGCATGCGCGTGGCATCCTCGCTGCCTGCCCGGACTTCGGGAGGCGCTCGCCGTTCTTCACTGCGGGCAGGGCGTCTGACGACGAAGATGATCTGGATGGCCGGAAGATGGCCGGCATCCATTCTGACCGCTGGAACAAAGCAATCCCGAGGCATATCCAGCCGCGCATCTCGGAAGCTGCCAAGGCGCTGGGATTGGATCCGATCACGGAACCTTGGACCCCGCATGATCTGCGTCGGACCGTGCGTACGGGCCTGACGGGCTGGTGCTTGGGCGTGTCGCCGGATACTGCGGAGCGCGTCCTTAATCACTCCATTGGCGGCCTGCGTGCGGTCTACGATCACGCGGATTACCGGCCTCACGTCGCCGAGGCATTGCGCATTTGGGATGCAGAGTTGGCGCTGATTCTGGACGGCAAGCCGTCATCCAGGCAGCAGCGGGCGGATGCCACGAAAAAGGTGAAGCGCAGCGCCAAGGTTGTGCCTATAAGGCGTCGCGCATGACGAAGAAGAAGACCGGCGCGTTTCATGGCGCGTGGATGAACGGCACCGTCCCGGCAGACCTGTTGCGCCAACGGTTGGGCGCTGAGCGCAGTGCGAAAATCAATCCCGCTCCCATCATCGCCACGTTGTCTCGTCAAATGGAGCTTTGGCGGTTCAACCTGCAACGACAGGACGCTGACCCGCAACCCGCGCAATGGGTTGACCTGCTGCACGCGATCAAGGTTCCGGACACGCCGAATTTTCGCGACGTGGACACGCTGCGCGCGCAAGTCGAAGCCTTGCCGGTTCGCGTTGCTGGAGTGCTGAACGAGGTGCTGTTCAAACGTGCCGAAATCGGCCGCGTGGCGCTGTTTGAAAGGATGATGAGGGACGCAACGCCGCGCAATGCGACCGCATCACCGGCCGATGTTGTGCTGCTGCGCGGCGCCCTGGTCGATATGATCGAGTCCTTGCGATACGTCCGCGGCAGACGCGGGCCGAAATTGAAACAGGATATCGGGCCGGTCCTGCGAGCCGTGCATGCCGCGATTGTCACAAATTCCAGAATGGCGGACGTGCCGGCGCGCGAACTGGCCGCAGACCTGCTGGTCATGTGCGGCATCCCTGCACCGAAGGGCCGAAGCCGGCTTTCGGAGTTGTTTAGTCCAGCCCGCTAGCCGGGGGAAATTATCGGACAACTCGTAGCGGAACATTGAATAACTTCTATATCCGAAGCGCTGCATGGTGTGGCGCATCGGAATCGCAAGATGAGTAAAACCCCTGATCCCGGTCGCGTGCTTCCCGCGCGAGTCGTCCGAAACCGCTTTGGCGGCATCAGCGCGATGACCCTTTGGCGCTGGCAACAGGCCGGCATTATCACGCCGCCACTCCAGATCAACGGGCGAAACTACTGGCCGGAGGCCGACGTTGATCGAATCATCGCCGAACGTGCTGCCAGCGCGCCGAAGGCAGCATGAACGGCGAAGCCCGCATGCGCGCACCACTGTACGGACCCAGCGCGGCTGAGCTTCGTCGACAATTGCCCGACCTGGGCGATGGCCTCCGGGCGCAGTGTATCGAGCTGCACAACGCGCCTTCACCAGAGCGGTGCGAACGACTGGCGTTGAACCTTGATGGCGCGCGCCGCGCCGTGCTGCAACTTGCAGAAACCATGCGTCACGAGCAAAGGGGAGCGCCGTCGAATGGCGAGACCTGAAAATGCCGACGCCCCGCTGCGGAAACAGCGAGGCGTCGAGGACAACATGGACTTGGGCAAGCCGCAGGCGAAGGATAACACCGCCGGCAGCTTCAACTACAGCGGCAAGCTCGCGCTGTTCGTCGCTGCAGCGCGCGATCCGCGGCTCATGAAGACCGACCTGGCCGCCTTCAGCGTGCTTCTCGAGCATGCCGATAAGCACACGGGCGAAGCGTATCCGTCCGTCGCGCGCATCGTCGCCGAGAGTCGCGTCCCCAGAACCACGGTCATTCGCGCCTTGAAGCGCCTGGAAGACTGCAACTGGATCCGCACCGACAAGCGCATCGGAGCGCATTCGACCTATTGGCTAACCGGTTCCACAGATGGCACCGGTTCCACACACGGGACGCGTACCACGCAGGTCAGCAACCGGTGCCATCCAGGACTGCGCACCGGTTCCACACACGGGACCGATCCGGTCCCACACGTGGAACCCGAACAAGGAGAAAAGAAGAACAGGGTTGTAACAGGTGAGAGCGCGCGCACGAAACAAGTGCAGATGACATTGCCGACCTGGTTACCTGCTGACGCTTGGGCTACGTGGAAGCAACACCGAAAAGCGGTTGGCAGGAAGTTCACCGAGCATGCCGAGGAACTCGCCCTGCGGCGACTGGCAACCCTGCGGGCTGAAGGCCATGACCCGGTGAAGGTGATCGAGCTGGCCATCGAATCGTGCTGGTCAAGTTTCAATCCCCGCGAATCGACGAAGGCCAGTGGCAACGGCGCCGGCCAGATCCAGCGGGATACCAGGTCCGAGGATGAGATCGAGGCCGCCAACCGGGAGCAGCTCGCGCGATTCGGAATCGAGGTGGAGGCATGACCGCCCCGCTCGAAGCTGCCGGCGACGTGCGCACCTGGACATGCGAGAGTCACGGCGAGGTGTACGGCGAGTTACCTGGCGCCGTGTCCATGATCTGGCGATGCCCGACCTGCGAAGCCGAGGCCATGCGGCAGGAGCGCGCGTTCCTGGCCGAGCGCCGCCGGTACGCGTGGTGGCGCAACGACAGCGGCATCCCCGCGCGCTACCGCTCGGCCACGCCCGCCCATGTCCAGCCGCTTTCACCTGGCGCAAAGACCCTGGCCAGCGCTGCAGCGCGGTACAGCCAGACCTTGAGCGAGCGCCTGGATGCTGGCGAGGGTCTGGTGCTGCTGGGGCCGCCTGGGCTGGGGAAGACGCTGGCGCTGGCCGCAATCGTCAACGCCGCCTGCCGAGAGTTCCGCGGCCCGGTGTACGCGGTATGGCCTGACGTGCTGGCCGAGGTGAAGGCAGGATTCGGCGGCAGTCGAGACGACCCACGCAGAGAGGCAGCGGAGCGACTCCGCGATGCGCCGCTGCTGGCCCTGGACGAACTCGGCGTGAAGGGCGCCAGCGACTTCGACCACGCGGAACTGTTCGGGCTGGTCGACTACCGCTACCGGGAAACGCTGCCGACACTGGTCGCGGCGAATGCTACGCCCAACAACTTCGCCGCGCTGGTCGGTGAGCGCATCGCTGATCGCCTACTCGAATCCGGGCCGCTGATCGTACTGAGCGGCGATAGCCAGCGCGGGAAGGTCGCACTTGACGGTCCCGATGCCATGCCCCCGCCGCCATCCGAGATCACCGTTCGCACCCACGGCCACGGCCGGTGGAGCGAGCGCCGGATTCATGCGCCCGATGGCCGTCCGTAGGCCCGCCTTGCATGCACGAAGGCCTCCCAATCGGCACCGCAGCCCAGCAGCTTGGCATCGCGCCGGGCACGTTGCGGCGCTGGGTGCGGGAAGGCTGCCCAGTTGCAGCGCGCGGCCGGCGAGGGCGTGGCCATGCGGTCCTAATCGACCCCGATGCAGTCCTGCAGTGGCGAGGGGCCGGCGAGCGCGAGCGGCTACTGTTGGAGCTGGCCGGCGCCATTCCCGGTCTCTTGGCCGAGGCCGCAGTGGAATCGCTGCGGCAGGCGGAAGGCCTGGACAAGCGGCGTCTCGCCGGAACTCTGGCTGCGACCTGGTACCTGTCCACAACGACGCTACTGGATCACCTGCGGATGACCTGCCCGGCCGTGCCGGATCTGGCCGAAGTGCCGGAGCAGATCGAACGGCTCAAGAAAATCGCACGCTGACGAGTGATTTTAAGCGGTTGGCCTATGGTCGCCGCATCAACCTCGGAGAACATCGATGGACGCAATGAGTTTTGCCGCAGTGAGCCGCGCGCGCACCGCCCTGGACGTGGCAGTTGCCGGCGCCAGCCTCGCGGCCAAGGCGAAAGCCTTCACCGAGATCGGCTGGGCAATGCTGGGCGCTTCCAACGGCCCCGTGAACCAGATTCTGCTGAGCCACCCAAACGATCTGGTGCAGAAGGCAGTCGCAGCTTCCACTATCGGCGGTGTCTGGGTCGGCGAGGATGCCCGCGCACTGGCTGCCGCATACTTGGCCAGCGTTGCCGAGGAGTCGCTGCTGGACCAACTGGCGCGCTACGCCAGAATGCTGCCGATCAACCTGACGCGCACCTTGGTCGCCAGCGGATTCACCGCGAACGTGGTCACCGAGGGCAACGTGAAGGTCGTGCGGAACTTGACGCTCAGTGTCGACGAGGATGTCGCCACCAAGACTGCCGCCATCATTGTGATGACGAAGGAGCTAGTGAATTCGTCCGGCCCACAGGGACGAGCGCTGTTCGAGAACGAACTTCGGAGCAGCGTCACGCGCGCCACGAACCAGGCCGTGCTGACCATGCTGACCACCAGCAGCACGGAGACCGTGGCCGGCACCGGCGATCCGCTGGAGGACCTGCGCGCTGGTCTTGCGGCGGCAGGCCCTTCCTCTGGCTACGTAGTGGCGGCGCCAGGGCCTGCGGTGATCGATCTGGCAACCCGCGTCGAGAATCGTGGCGGCATGGGCGTGCGGGGTGGCAGCTTCATCCCCGGCGTGGAGATCGTCGCGATGGACGACATCGAAGACATCCATGTCATGCCAGCATCGCGGATGGCAGCCTGGGACGGTGGCCTCGAGTTGCGCTCCGCCGAGCATGCCTCAGTGAACATGGCCGACAGCCCGACGAGCCCGTCGGAAGTGGTCAGTTTGTGGCAGACGAACTCCCTGGGCCTGATTGCCGAGCGTTCCTTCCATCTCGTGCCATCTGCCGAGATGGTGGTTGTGAGCGCGGGGAGCTGACCATGGATGCGAAACGCAAGATCGGCACCCCGTATCAGGAGGCACTGCTGGGCCTGTCGGAGCAGATTTCTACCATCTATCGCGAGGAGGAATGCTCCGCCGACATCGCGGTCGACGCCTACCTGATCCAGGACGACCGCTTCATCTGCCTGCAGGCCTCCATCGCCGGCCGGGAAGCCTGGGTTCCGCTGGAGATCGGTACCGAGGGCTGGAGCGATACCCGACGCGCGCGTCTGATCTATGAAGTGACGCGGGTGGTGCGCAAGCGCTTGGATCTGGAGAGGTACACCGGGGAATACGTGAAGGCGCAGGTCGGGAAGGTGATCGATGCGTATCGCTGATCGCATCCGGGGATGGCTCGGAAAGAAGGAACTCGCCATCTCCCCGGTGACGCAGAACCCGCGCGCTGGGTGGAATCCGCTCGTGATCCACGAGCCATTCGCCGGCGCCTGGCAGCGCAATCTGCCGCTGACGCAGGCCACGGTCGCCTGCTATTCGACGGTCTATGCCTGCCTGGCACGAATCAGCGGCGACATCGCCAAGCTGCCATTCCGGCTCATGCAGCGGGACAGCCACGGGTTGTGGGTGGAGGTGCGCAATCCCGCATACAGCGCGCTGCTGCGCAAGCCCAACCATTACCAGACTCCCGGCCAGTTCCGGGCCGACTGGATCCTCTCGAAGCTGCAGCGCGGGAACACCTATGCGCTGAAGGAACGCGACGAGCGCAACGTGGTGGCCAAGCTGTTCATCATCGACCCGACGTTTGTCGAGCCCATGGTGACGCCCACCGGCGATGTCTACTACTGCCTGACCTACAACGGCAACAGCCTGGACGGCCACTCGAACCAACAGATCATGGTGCCGGCCTCGGAGATCATCCACGACCGCGAGATGACGCTGCATCACCCGCTGATCGGCATCGCTCCGTTGGCCGCGGCTACCCTGGCGGCGTCCAAGAACATCCAGATCCAGCGCAACGCGTCGACCTTTTTCTCGAACGGGGCCCAACCCGGCGGCATCCTCACCGCCCCGGCAGGCATGCGGGAGGAGGATGCCAAGACGGTCAAGGAATACTGGGATGCCAACTTCACCGGGGACAACCGCGGCAAGGTGGGCGTCATCGGTGCGGACATGAAGTTCACCGCCTTTGCATTCAACTCGGCCGACTCGCAATTGGTCGAGCAACTGCGCTACTCGGATGAGCAGATCTGCCATGCCTTCGGGATTCCCCCGTTCAAGGTGGGAATCGGCTCAATCCCCGCGGGCCTGAAGGCCGACGATCTCAACCTCATGTACCTGAGCGATGCACTGCAGACGCGTATCGAGAGCATGGAGGACAGCCTGGACTATGGCTTGGGCCTGGGCGACGACATCGGCGTAGAGCTCGATACGCAGCCGCTCCTGCGCATGGATGCCCAGCGCCAGGCAGAGGTCGAGGGCAGCCTGGTCAAGAACGGGATCAAGGCACCCAACGAGGCACGGCGCCGGTTCGGGCTGAAGCCGCTGGCTGGTGGCGATTCGGTGTACCTGCAGCAGCAGAACTTCAGCATGGAGGCGCTGGCACGGCGTGACCAGTCTGCCGACCCGTTCAACTCCGGACAGACGGGAGAGCGATCGGTGCGCGGCCTGCGGACACTGGAGGCCTTGCGCGACCGCATCAAGCGCGCCAGGTACAACCACGATGACGGCACCTGGGACCTGCAGCTCGATGATGGCTCGTGGCTTCGCAGGACCGTGAATCCTGCCTATCCGACCCCGGGGGGGCTGGTCACGATCTGAGCTCGCCCCCCTCGGACACCGCGCCCCCCCTCATTTAGAGGTTTTTTTCTCGCCAGGAAAATTCAGACTTAACCCCATTTATGCGCAAGAACGTGAAACTGGACCGATCGCCAAGGCTCGGCAACGTGAAGCCGCTCCGGCCGGCCGGATGATTATGGAATGGGATGTTGCCGACCGGGCTGCGGCGATATTCGGCCGGCTGCTGCTGGCCTCCGCCCCATGGACTTGATAGTCATGCCGAACCTGCACACGCCGCAATCGTGCCTATCGCGTAGGCTTGGGTTTCCACTTCATTTCGCCTGACTGGCGTGAGGCGCCGGTAGGTGTCGTGGGTGCCGCCGGTGCGCCTCCCAGTACAAAGTCAGCGATCTCGTCCGCATGGCCACGGAGTAGGCCGCCAGCCGATCCGACGGCGGTTGCGTTGCTGGACGCTACCTCCAGTCGGCCCAACTCCTGCCCGGTGGCTGGGTCCAGCACCTGCACTGTGCTCAGCACCGTGTCTTTGCCGGCCATGAGCCCTACGGTCGCCCGCACCGCACCGTGGCGCATCCGATAGCGCGTAACCGTGATCAGCACATGCACGGCGTCAGGTGCCCCGTCGGTTGCCCGTACCAGGATGAAGCGGGAATCCAGTTGGCCGCGCACCACCGCCAGCCCCTCGGGAGTCATCCCGCCGGGATTCTCGATGGTGTACCAGAGCTTTGTTCCGACTTGGCTGGAGTTGGCCCGGGCGACCTTGCTGGAGGTTCCAATGCACCCCGTTAGCAGCAGGCAGCAGGCAACGACAAAGACACGCGACCAAACTCTGTGCATGAAGACCCCACTCTTAGGAAAGCGCTCTCGCTGAAGGTAACGCGAGGGGCATCGAAGCACCCTCCAAATTGTGTTCACCTGCAAGTCTCGCTACTGGCGCTACGGGCCCTTCATGATCTCTCCCAGCGTACGGGAGTCTGCCGGCGGTTCCGGCGCTGGCGGAGAAGTGGGCGGCGGAGGTTCCGCCCGCGGCGCTCGATCTATGATAGTTGTGGCGATGGGATGGATCTGCTGGGAGATTCGCGTCAGCACTTCGTTCGTGCGCTTCTGTTCGACGATCAGCTGGCGCAGCAGCGGCTTGATGCCGAACACGGCGAACGGCAGAACGAACCACAGAATCCCGAGCACCAAGAGAAACAGAATCACGAACAGACCGAATGCCCCGCCCAGCAGACCCGCGGGGTTGCTGCTTCCAAACAATGCATCCATGGTCGATTCTCCCCAGAACCAGCCTCACTGTAGCCCAGATGGGCGCATTCGTCCCACCTACCTGCAGGGGCATGCGAGGGGCACTTCGCTTTCGAAAATGTTACCCGGTTGTTACCCAGTGGCGAAAATAAAAAAAGTTGCGAGCCGTTAAGCGTCGCAACCCCTTGATTTAATTGGTGCCGGAAACAGGAGTCGAACCTGCGACCTACGCATTACGAATGCGCCGCTCTACCAACTGAGCTATTCCGGCGGAGCCGGCAATTTTAGGGGTCTGGCGCAGGCCGGTCAATTGACCAGCTGCAACCGCAGTTCCTTGGGTAGCGCGAAGACCATGTTTTCCGGCTCGCCTTCCAGTTCCCCTACGGCGTTGGCGCCGAGTTCGCGCAGGCGGGCGATCACGCCGTCTATCAGCACGTCCGGGGCCGAGGCGCCGGCGGTGACGCCGATCTGGCGCTTGCCTTCAATCCAGGCCGGGTCGATTTCCTGCGCGCCGTCGATCAGGTAGGACTCCACGCCATCGCGCTCGGCCAGTTCGCGCAGGCGGTTGGAATTGGAGCTGTTGGGCGAGCCGACCACCAGCACCAGATCGCACTGCCTGGCGAGATCGCGCACGGCATCCTGGCGGTTCTGGGTGGCGTAGCAGATGTCGTCGTTCTTGGGCCCCTGCATCTTCGGGTACCTGGCCTGCAGCGCCTGGATGATGCCGACGGTATCGTCCACCGACAGCGTGGTCTGGGTGGTGTAGGCAAGATTCTCAGGTTGCCCGACCTCCAGCGTTGCGACCTGTTCGATGTCCTCGACCAGGTAGATGCTCCCGCGGCCGCCTTCGGCGCTCCACTGCCCCATCGTGCCTTCCACCTCCGGGTGGCCGGCATGGCCGATCAGCACCACGTCGCGGCCGGCGCGGCAATGGCGCGCCACTTCGAAATGGACCTTGGTCACCAGCGGGCAGGTGGCGTCGAACACCTTCAGGCCACGCCGCTCCGCCTCCTGGCGCACGGCCTGCGAAACGCCATGCGCGCTGAAGATCACGGTTGCGCCATCGGGCACTTCATCCAGTTCCTCGACGAATACCGCGCCGCGCTCTTTCAGATCGTCCACGACGAAACGGTTGTGGACCACTTCATGGCGCACGTAGATGGGCGCGCCCAGCGTTTCGATGGCACGCTTGACGATCTCGATGGCGCGGTCGACGCCGGCGCAGAAACCGCGGGGATTGGCGAGCAGGACTTGCATGCGGCGATTCTACTCCGCCTGGCGCGGTTTGCCGCCCAGCAGGCCGAACAGCGCGATGCCGATGGCGCCGCCAACGATGGCCGAATCGGCCAGGTTGAACGCCGGCCAGTAGTAGTCGCGCCAGTGCCACTGGATGAAATCGATGACATGGCCATGGATGAGGCGGTCGATGACATTGCCCAGCGCCCCGCCGATGACCAGCGAGTAAGGCAGCGCCTGCCGCCAGTCGGCGCGGGCGGTGCGCGACAGCCAGAAGCCCAGCAGGCCGCTGATGCCTACCGCCAGCGCGGTGAAGAACCAGATCTGCCAGCCGCCGGCATCGCTCAGGAAGCTGAACGCGGCACCGGTGTTGTAGGTGCGGTACCAGTTCCAGAAGCCTTCGATGACCGGGATGGCGGTGTATTCGGGCAGATCGCTCAGTACCCAGGCCTTGCTCCATTGGTCCAGGGCAATCACCAGAATCGACAGGACCAGCCAGATCAGCGCGTTGGGTTTTGGGTGTTGGGGCATGAGAATGGCCTTGCAGGGGAGAAGGAAAAGCCTAGAACCACTTGCGGTCTTCTCCCGGCCCTTCCACGTTGCTGACGCAGCGGCCGCACAGTTCCGGATGCCCGGCATGCGCTCCCACATCGTCGCGATGGTGCCAGCAGCGCACGCACTTGCTCTTGCGGGTGGGCTGCGCCAGTACGAACATCTCGTCCGAATCCACGGCCGTGATCGTCACGTCGCCGCTGATGAAGAGGAAGCGAAGTTCCTCGGCCAGCGGCTGCCAGCGGGCCGCCGTCGATGCATTGACCGACACCGCGATTTCCGCTTCCAGCGCCGCGCCGATCTGGCCGTTGGCGCGCATCGGCTCCAGCACCTTGGACACCTGCTCGCGCAGCGCCAGCAGGCGGTCGAAATCGGCCGCCGACAGCACGGCATCGGAAGGCAGCGGCGCAAGACCGTCGTACCAGGTGGCGAACAGCACGTTGTCCACGCGTTCGCCGGGCAGGTATTGCCACATCTCATCGGCGGTGAAGCTCAGCACCGGCGCGATCCAGCGGGTGAACGCCTCGGCGATGCGATACATCGCGCTTTGCGCCGAACGGCGGCCGCGCGAATCCTCGCGCATCGTGTACAGGCGGTCCTTGGTCACATCCAGATACAGCGAACCCAGATCCACGCTGCAGAAGTTCAGCAATGCCTGCACGATTTCGGCGAAATCGTAGCGCTCGTAGGCGGCGGCGATCTTCTGCTGCACCTCCCAGGCCCGGTGCACGATCCAGCGGTCCAGCACCACCATGTCTTCCAGCGGGCGCAGATGCTCGGCCGGGTCGAAACCATGCAGATTGCCGAGCAGGAAGCGCGCGGTGTTGCGCAACCGGCGGTAGGCGTCGGCGTTGCGCTTGAGGATTTCCTGCGACAGCGACATCTCGTTGCTGTAGTCGGCCGAGGCGATCCACAGGCGCAGGATGTCCGCGCCCAAGGTCTTCATGATGTCCTGCGGCTCGATGCCGTTGCCCAGCGACTTGGACATCTTGCGGCCGTGCTCGTCCACGGTGAAGCCGTGGGTCAGGCACTGCCGGTACGGCGCGCGCTTGTCGATGGCCACGCCGGTCAGCAGCGAGGACTGGAACCAGCCGCGGTGCTGGTCCGAACCTTCCAGATACAGATCGGCCGGCTTGCCCAGGCCGCGTTCCAGCAGCACCGTCTCGTGGGTGATGCCGGAATCGAACCAGACATCCAGGATGTCGGTGATCTTGTCGTAGTCGGCGGCTTCGGCGCCCAGCAGTTCGGCCGCATCCAGCGTGTACCAGACATCCACGCCGCCCTGCTCCACCCTGTCGGCGACCGCATGCATCAGTTCGGTGCTGCGCGGATGCGGTTCGCCGGTTTCGCGGTGCACGAACAGCGCAATCGGCACGCCCCAGGTGCGCTGGCGCGAGATGGTCCAATCCGGACGGCCTTCGATCATGCCGGCGATGCGCGCCTGGCCCCATTGCGGGAACCAGCCCACCTGCTTGATCGCTTCCAGCGCATCGGCGCGCAGGTTGGCCTGTTCCATCGAAATGAACCACTGCGGCGTGGCGCGGAAAGCGATGGGCGTCTTGTGCCGCCAGCAGTGCGGATAGCTGTGTTCGAACTTGGCGAACGCCAGCAGCGAACCATTGCCGCGCAGCACCTCGACGATGGCGTCGTTGGCCTTCCAGATGTGCAGGCCGGCCAGTTCGGTACCGTTGGCCGGCGGTGTGGAAGGCAGATAGACGCCGCGGCCGTCGACCGGGTTGATCTGCGCCGCGGTGTACTTGTCGAGCAGGCCGTACTGCTTGCCCACCACATAGTCGTCCTGGCCATGGCCGGGTGCGGTATGGACCGCGCCGGTACCGTCCTCGGCCGACACATGGTCGCCGATGACGACCGGAATATCGCGCTCGGCATAGAACGGATGCGCCAGCAATTGGTTCTCCAGCGCCGCGCCGTTGACGCGCGCATGCACCAGCGCTTCCTGCACGCCGTAGCGCTGCAATGCGCGCGCTGCCAGCGCGTCGGCCAGTACCAGCCAGCGGCGACGGCCCTCGTGCGGCGGCCCTTCGACCAGGGCGTAGTCCAGATCGCCGCCCAGCGATACCGCCAGCGACGCCGGCAGCGTCCACGGCGTGGTGGTCCAGATCGGCACGGCGATATCGGCGCCATCCGGCAGTTCCACGCCAAAAATCCGCGCCAGCGCCTGGCTGTCGCGCGCCGCGTACGCCACATCCACCGCCGGCGACACCTTGTCCTGGTATTCGATCTCGGCCTCGGCCAGCGCCGAGCCGCAATCGAAGCACCAGTGCACCGGCTTGACGCCGCGGGTCAGGTGGCCGTTGTCGATGACCTTGGCCAGCGCACGGATTTCATTGGCCTCGAAACGGAAATCCAGCGTCCTGTACGGATTGTCCCAGTCGCCGAGCACGCCCAGGCGCTTGAAATCCTTGCGCTGGATGTCGATCTGCTGGTTGGCGTACTCGCGGCATTTCTGCCGGAACTCCACCGCATCCAGCTTGGTTCCGACCTTGCCGTACTTCTTCTCGATGGCGATTTCGATCGGCAGGCCGTGGCAGTCCCAGCCCGGGATGTACGGCGCATCGAAACCGGCCAGGTACTTCGACTTGACGATGATGTCCTTGAGGATCTTGTTGACCGCATGGCCCAGGTGGATCGCACCGTTGGCGTACGGCGGGCCATCGTGCAGCACGAACAGCGGGCGGCCCTTGGCGTTGTCGCGCAGTTGCGCGTACAGGTTGCCGGATTCCCAGCGCGCCAGGGTTTCCGGTTCGCGCTTGGGCAGATCGCCGCGCATCGGAAAATCCGTGGCCGGCAGGTTGAGGGTGGCTTTGTAATCCTGGGTCACGCCGTCGCTCGTCGTTTTTCTGCGGAAAGAAGACGCCGTGCAGTTTCGGCGTCGCGTTGCATCTGTTCGGTCAGGCTGGACAGATCGGGAAACTTCAATTCATCGCGCAGCTTGGCGACGAACTCGACTTCGATATGGCGCCCGTACAGGTCGCCGTCGAAATCGAACAGATGCGCTTCCAGCAGCGGTTCGACACCATCCACGGTGGGACGGGTGCCGAAACTGGATACCGACGGCCAGGGCCGATCGCCAACGCCGTGCACCCAGGTGGCGTAGATGCCGGACAACGCCGGCGTCTTCGGAAAGCGCAGGTTGGCGGTCGGAAACCCCAGCATGCGGCCGAGCTGCTTGCCGCGCACGACCCGGCCGTCGATCGCATAAGGCCGTCCCAGCAGGCGCGCGGCGGTGCTGAAATCGCCGCTGCGCAACGCATCGCGGATACGGGTGCTGGAAACCCGCTCATCGTGCAGATGGACCGGCTCGATCGCGGCGGCGCTGAAACCCTGTTTGACCCCCAACTCCTGCAGCAGCGCCAGGTCGCCGCCGCGGCGGTGGCCAAAGCGGAAATCCGGGCCAATCCAGACCTCGCGCGCGCCCAGCCGGCCGACCAGCAGCGTGCTGACGAAATCCTCGGCGCTCATCGCCGACAACGCCGCGTTGAAACGCAGCAGCCCCACCGATTCCACGCCCAATCCATGCAGGCCTTCCACCTTGGTCCGCGCCAGCGTCAGCCGCGGCGGCGGGTTGTCGCGGGCGAAGAATTCGCGCGGCAGCGGCTCGAAGGTCAGCGCCACCGCCGGCAACCCCGCCGCCTGCGCACGCGCGACCGCATGCCGCACCAGCGCGCGATGGCCCGTATGCAGACCGTCGAAGGCGCCGATGCAGACTACGCTACCGTGCGGGAACAACCGCCCGCCATCGACGTCACGAAACAGCCTGCTCATGGAGTTATTGGGCTCGAACCCAGCCGCGACGGCCGGTCCTGACAAGGGAATCCTTCAAAGTATAGCCGGGACGCCGCATCTCAATGCCCGCGCAGCTGGCGCAGACGGACGCCCTGCAGCCACAACAGCGCCATGTACACCACTCCGCCGGCGCCGACCATCGCCGTCAGCCGCCAGCCGCGCTGCCACCACTGCCACGGCGTCCAGTCCTGCCAGCCCCAGCGAAACGCCGCTACCACCAGCGTCATCGCCAGCGTGGCCAGGCCAATCTGGCGCAGGAACCGGCCCCAGCCGGGCTGCCTGCGATAGACGCCGGCGCGGCGCAGATACCAGGCCAGTTGCGCCGCGTTGGTCCAGCCGGCGATGGCGATGGCCAGCGCAAGCAAGGCGTGCGCGCCAGGTGGCAGCTGTTTCAGCGCTTCCCAATAGTTGCCGGCCGCGGAACCCAGCGCCGCGCGGCCCGCATCGGTCAGCAGCAGCAAACCGGCGAAGAACAGCAGCGTGAAGGCGGCGTTGACCAGCACCGACACCACCGCCGCCTTGACCGGCGTACGCGTGTCCTGGCGCGAATAGAACGCCGGCGCCAGCACCTTGACCAGCAGGAATGCAGGTACGGCGGTCGCCTGCGCTATCAGGCTCCAACTGCTCATACGGGTGTCCAACGCCGTGAACTCGCGGTACTGGAACAACGTGGCCAGCAAGGGCTCGGCGCACAGGATCAGCCCCAGGCAGGCCGGCAGGCCGATCAGCAGGCACAGCCGGAAACCCCAGTCCAGGCCTTTCGAAAAGCCTTCCGGATCGGTGGCCGCATGACGGCTGGACAGGTGCGGCAGGATGACCGCGCCGATGGCCACGCCGAACATGCCAAGCGGGAATTCCAGCAGCCGGTCGCTGTAGTACAGCCAGGTCATGCTGCCGCCGATCAGCAGCGAAGCGGCCATCGTGTTGAACAGCAGGTTGAACTGCACCACCGACGAGCCGAACAGCGTCGGCACCATCAACCGCATGATCTTGCGTACGCCAGCGTGGGCGGCACCCCACCTGGGCCGTGGCAACAGGCCCAGTTTTGCCAGCGCGGGCAACTGGAACAGCAGCTGCAGAATGCCGGCGGCAAATACCCCCCATGCCAGCGCCATGACCGGCTGCCGCATATGCGGCGCCAGTCCCAGCGCCGCGGCGATCATCGCCAGGTTCAGCAGCACCGGCGACAGCGCCGGAATGGCAAAACGCTGGTAGCTGTTGAGAATGCTGCCCACCAGCGAGGCCAGCGAAATGAACAAGGCATACGGGAACGTGATGCGCAGCATCTGCACAAACAGTTCCTCGTTGCCGTTGCCGAGCTGGAAACCGGGGGCGATGACCTTGGCCAGCCAAGGCGCCGCCAGCACCACGACCGCGGTCATGGCCAGCAGGGCTGCGGCCAGGGTGCCGGTGACCCGGTCGATCAGTTCGCGTACCGCCTGCGGGCCGTGCTTTTCCTTGTACTCGGCCAGCACCGGCACGAAGGCCATCGAAAACGAGCCCTCGGCCGACAGCCGACGCATGAAGTTGGGGATGCGAAACGCGGCGATGAAGGCGTCCATAGCCGGGTTGGCGCCGAACACGATGGCGTAAATCTGGTCGCGGACCAGGCCCGAGACCCGCGAAATGAAGGTCATCGCGCTGAAAATCGCCGACGAGCGCAGCAGCCGGTTTCCGCTCATGCCGCCAGGCTCCCGGCGGCACCCGGCTGGTTGACGCAAGCCCCTGAATAGGCCATACTTTTTTGTCTTATTCCCGTCATTCCTTTCTCCATCCCAGCTTTCAGGAACCTATCGTGGCCAATATCAAGTCCGCCAAGAAGCGCGCCAAGCAGACCGTCGTGCGCAATGCGCGCAACGCAGGTCAGCGTTCGATGCTGCGCACCGCCGTCAAGAAAGTGCTCAAGGCCCTTGACGCCAACGACGCCGCCGGTGCGCAAGCCGCCTTCGCCGTTGCCCAACCCATTCTGGACCGCTACAGTTCGCGCGGCCTGATCCACAAGAACAAGGCTGCCCGCCACAAGAGCCGGCTGACCGCCCGCATCAAGGCCTTGCAGGCCGCCTGAGAAGGCATTGGCGGGAAGACCAAATAACCCGGCTCCGGCCGGGTTTTTTGTGGCGGCGCCATCCATGGCCGCCCCCCTTGCGGGCCGTCGCAGGCGCGATGTCAAAGATTTCCCCGTGAAATCTTTTGTTGCCCGCCGGAATCGGCCGCTTCCCCCGCTAGCAAGGGGTAAGGATGGCCTGGCTGCGCGGCACTGCCGCGCAGGCCATCCGAACATCCGACGCGCTGCGTCGGGTCGGGCCGTCAGGCTGGGGGACGCTCCGCCCTCCTGACGACGTCGTGTCCTTGCGTCGGGCCGCAGCCCATCCCTGGCCTGCTCTCCACCCCCACATGCAGGTTCCCCGCACCTGGGGGAAGAACCAAAAAATATCTCGGGCGTGGCGCTCCGAGTGAAGGCGGGATGTGCTGCTGGATTCTCCATGTTCCTGGCGAACAGTCTGGCTCCAGCACTGCCCCCCTCCCAGCCTCCCCCCGCAAGCAGGGGGAGGGACAGATCACCGGAACGGCAGGTGATACGCACGGGCTCAGCCCGCATCGCCCGCCTCCGCGGCCTCTTCCTTCTGACGGTCGAAGAACGCCATCACGTCCTGCATGATCGGCCAGGTGCCGTCGCGGGAAATCGCCGAGATCATGTACCAGGGCTGGGTCCAGCCCAGCTCGGCGATGATTGCTTCGGCGCGTTCCCTGGCCTCGTCCTCGAACATCAGGTCGGCCTTGTTCAGCAGCAGCCAGCGCGGCTTCTGCAGCAGTTCGGGATCGTGCCTGGCCAGCTCGCGCTCGATGGCGCGGACCTGTTCGGCTGGCGAGGCCACCACGCCGGTATCGGCGTATTCCTCCGAGACCGGCGCCATGTCGACCAGGTGCAACAGCAGGCGGGTGCGCTGCAGGTGGCGCAGGAACTGCGCGCCCAGGCCGGCGCCGTCGGCGGCGCCTTCGATCAGGCCGGGGATGTCGGCGATGACGAAGCTGCGGTGCGCCTCCACGCTGACCACGCCCAGATTGGGATACAGCGTGGTGAACGGGTAGTCGGCCACCTTGGGCGTAGCCGCCGACACCGCACGGATGAAGGTGCTCTTGCCGGCGTTGGGGAAACCCAGCAGGCCGACATCGGCCAGCAGCTTGAGCTCCATCTTCAGCAGGCGCTGCTCGCCCTCTTCGCCAGGGGTGGCCTTGCGCGGGGCGCGGGTCACCGAGCTCTTGAAATGCATGTTGCCCAAGCCGCCCTTGCCGCCCTTGGCTACCAGCAGGCGGTCGCCGTGCCGGGTCAGATCGCCGATGACCTCATCGGTATCGACGTTGATGATGACGGTGCCGACCGGCACGGTGATGGTCAGATCTTCGCCGGCCTTGCCGTACATCTGCCGCCCCATGCCGTTCTCGCCGCGTTGGGCGCGGAACTGCTTCTGGTGGCGGAAATCGACCAGCGTGTTGAGGTTTTCGTCGGCCACGATCCAGACGCTGCCGCCGTTGCCGCCATCGCCGCCGTCCGGCCCGCCCAACGGAATGAACTTCTCGCGGCGAAAGCCGACGCAACCGTTGCCGCCATTGCCGGCGATAACCTGGATTTCTGCTTCGTCTACGAGTTTCATGGGATAAGGCCGGGAATGGGGAATCGAGAATCGGGAATGGGAAAAGCGGCTCGCCCGGGTTCGGAAAGTCTATCGGGCTTGCGGTGATGGCGCAGATATCAGGAAACCGCTCTTGCGATTCCCTATTCCCCATTCCCGGCTTCCCAACGAAAAACCCCGCCGAAGCGGGGCTTTCCAATGTGCGGCGCGGACCGGGGGACTTACGCCTCGGTAACGACGCTCACGGTGCGGCGCTTCTTCGGGCCCTTGGTCGAGAACTCGACCTTGCCGTCGACCAGCGCGAACAGCGTGTGGTCGCGGCCCAGGCCAACGCCCGTACCCGGGTGGAACTGGGTGCCGCGCTGACGGACGATGATGTTGCCGGCGTCGATCGCCTGCCCACCATAGACCTTCACGCCCAGCATCTTCGGGTTGGAGTCGCGGCCGTTGCGCGATGAGCCTACGCCCTTTTTATGTGCCATGACTGCTTCTCCTTACTTGTTGATGCCGGTGATTTCGATTTCGGTGTAATGCTGCCGGTGACCCTGGCGCTTCATGTGGTGCTTGCGGCGGCGGAACTTGATGATGCGGACCTTGTCGGCGCGGCCGTGGCCGACGACCTTGGCGGTCACGCTGGCGCTCTTGAGCGCGTCGCCGAGAGTGACGCCTTCGCCATCGCCCAACATCAGGACGTTGTCGAGGGTGATCTCGTTGCCGGCTTCGGCCTCAAGCTTTTCGACGCGGAGCGTCTCGCCCTTCATCACGCGGTATTGCTTACCGCCAGTGACTACAACTGCGTACATGGTGAATCCTCTTCTGTAGTTATTTTATGCCCGCCAACCGTCGAGGGTGGACAGAAGCGGAATTGTATAGGTTTCAGCGGGTTAGGGTCAAGTGGGGACTGGGGACTGGGGACTGGGGACTGGGGACTGGGGACTGGGGACTGGGGACTGGGGACTGGGGACTGGGGACTGGGGACTGGGGACTGGGGACTGG
>NZ_OCND01000010.1 GCF_900215535.1 Pseudoxanthomonas wuyuanensis
AGACCCCAGAATATCGACTTCTGGGAGATGCAAGCCAGCTCAGACTGCCCATATGCCTTGGTGCTGCGGGCTTTCAGGGATTTTGCAGGGCCGACGATTTACGCACCTCCCGCTGGCTTTTCTCCATGGAGTGATTGACCTTGGCGTTTCGGTTCGCTTAAGTGGCGTTGCTCAAGTCAAAGCTCGTCACCCCGACGGCTTTCAGCGGATGGTGACTTATTCAGCATTTCCTTAATCGCTCAAGTAGTGGATTCTGATCCCCATGTATTGCGGCTACGACAAACAAAAAGCCCGCAGCAATGCGGGCTTTTTGTCTATTCTTTATCTATCGGCTACCAACATTGATCTGCGCTGGTAGCCGTGCCGCTTTCGCCGCGCACTCCCTGTTGGTTCAATGTCAACGTGCCGCACAATGTATCGCGGGTCGACTGTGCCCCTTGGGGGACCGCTTGAAGCGTAAAGGCTTTGGCATTTAGCGAACCTGCGACCAAACTAACCTGGTAATGCGGTGAAACCTCGTTGTCGCATTGGGCGATGGCGGGCGCGCTGCCCGTCTTGTTGTAAGTCAAGTGGGTGGTGTAGTAGCGCTCCATGAACTGAGCGCGTTCTTGAAGGCAGGAAGCGCCAGCCGCACGGCGCGATTTGACTATCTGATCCTGGTAACTGCCATAGGCGATAGTGGAAAGAATCGCCACCACCGCCACCACAATCATCAGCTCCAGCAGGGTGAAGCCTGCCTCCGCGCGGAATTTTCTAGCCATCGGCATGTTGTTCATGGGTTCCCCTGCTGGTCCATTGTTCGTTAGTCGGCCACCACTTCCCGCCACGAAACGCGGGAGGGTTGCAGCATAGACGAGTTGGTCTTGATCACATGGCCTTTTGCATTGTCCATGTTGGTCAGCATCACGTCGCCAATGAAGATGGGATTGTTCGGCCCGCTGGGCAAGCCAAGACCGGAGGCGGCGTTTCCGTTGACCAGGTCGTCGTTGTCGAATTTCCCATCGCCATTGGTGTCGAAGAAGGACTGCGGCAACCTGCCACCGGTGAAGGGATTGATGGCCATGACAAAACCGCGGCCACTGGGATCGCAGATATCCTCAGTGTCGGGAATGCGCGTAGTGCCAATCAGTGTCAATCCCTGGAACATATTGGGCACCACCATTCGCTCGCCTTCCGCGGTACTACCCGAGGTAAGCAGATCCATGTACCAGCCGTTGGTACCAGGCGCCGTACTCTCGTCAATGACACGGGCGCTGAAACCGTTGGTCAATTCAACGTCCGCAATAATGGCTATCTGCTTCAGTCCTGTCCGTCCGCTGATGGGACTGCCGCGGTCGATAATGCCGTACCAGCTCTGTACTTCCTTGTTGGAGAGGTCGTCGCGATTCAGATAACGGCCGGTCCCAAAGAATACCCAAGTCTGCCCGCTACTGGGGTGCTTGGAAACCATCGGCGCTGCGGTAATAGGCTGCTCGGTACTGCCGTACTGCGCCTGGAACAATGCCGTTACGGTGGGCGTATTCGCAGTGAGGTTGGTGATCTTCCACAGGTTGCCGCGCAAATCGCCGGCATAGACCACATCGACGAAATCGGAAACGCCTGTATTCCAGGCATTGACGCCCGACATGCCGTTATTGGTACCTACGCCAGTATTCACTGTAGTGGCATTGCCGTTGCTCAACCGGATCGTAACCAGCTGCGCCTGATCGCCCGTACTGTTGGGGCCATTACCGATAAGCACACGCCAATCCCCATCAGCCAGCTGGGCGATGATCGGCTTGCCCAGCACGTTGCCCAGGGCCGGAATATCGGTGGCGTTCTTTTCCCACAGCAATTTCACGGCACTGGGATTGGTCACATCCAGCGCATAGACGCCGCGCCCGCCGCGCCCCAACGTACCGACGAGAATGGATTTCCATGCGCCACCGATGTACGCGTCGGCCACGGTGATTTCGCCATCCACGTAATAGCGGTGCACGTAGTCGGGACTGGTGTATTCCCTCAAGTTGGCGACCGCTTCGGAAGGAACGAAAGCGAAGGTTTCTTCACCGGTAGTGGCGTCAAAGCCATGCAGCATGCCGTCATTGGCACCCACATAAACCACCGGCTTCCGCGACGCCTGTGCCGCCACGAATGCACCGTAAGAGCTCGCCCCCGTGAACTCGGCGCCATAGAACAGACGACCGTTCGGAGCCCCGACGTACACCAGCTGCGAATTGACGATATCGCCCAGGATGCCCTGACGCGTCCGCAAGTTGCCATTGGGTTGTTCGTTGGCGCGTTCGCCCCGCAGATAGTCGACCACCTGCTGCGAACCCAACGCCGCCGATTGGCTGGCGGTCAGGTTGGCATAGCGGAAGTCCTGAAGCGTACCGCCACTGTTGATGCGGATGTTGCGTTGTTCCCAATTGGGAAACTGGCTACTTGCAGTCCACTTTTGAGTCAGCGCGCCGGTGGTGGCGTTGACGTTGTAAGCCACCAGTTCACCGCGCCAGGATTGCGCGTAGAACTGGGCCTGATAGGTCACCGCACCTGTTTCCAGCCGGGTGGTGTTTGAAGCGAACGAACCGCCTGACCCCAGCATCTCTTCAATGATGTTTTCGAAGGCCTTGCGCAGGCTGGACACCATCTTGTCCGCTTCGCTGGCCACATAGAAGTTGTCGGCTCG
This sequence comes from Pseudoxanthomonas wuyuanensis, assembly GCF_900215535.1. GTDB lineage: Bacteria > Pseudomonadota > Gammaproteobacteria > Xanthomonadales > Xanthomonadaceae > Pseudoxanthomonas_A > Pseudoxanthomonas_A wuyuanensis. The sequence goes on from NZ_OCND01000010.1 coordinate 2,669, forward strand.
CGGATAATTGTTGGGCGTCGAGGTGATACCGCCGTTGGCGCCGCTGGTCAGGTAGTCGGTGGTGTTATGCCACCAGGCCGTGTCCAGCGCTTCGGTCCGTGCGTAGGGATCGAATCCATTCGGGACCCGGAAGCCACCGTACTTGGCCGCCAGCCAGTATTGGTTGGCGTTGCGCGGTTCAAGTATCTGCCTTTCGCGGACATCAACCCAATGGGTAGAAATGGTCTGCATGCCTTCGGTTTGCGGCGCATCCTCATCGTCCGGCCGGATATCGCGAGTATGCGAGTCGTAGGCCAGGCCTGCGATATAAGCGGAATTCTGCCGGCCGGTGAATGGATTGGCCAATGTGCCCAGCCCCTCAAGGTCGAACACTTTCTGGGTCGCAGTGACCACGTCCACGGTGGTGTCATTGGCGACTTCGGTCGGCTTGCCGGGCTCGCCGTCACCTGGGGTGCTACCGGGCAGGTTCTTGTCCCGATGCGTATAAACGTCGCCGATGCCCAGGATCACATTGGTCTGGCAGCTGTACTTGATCGGGTCGTCCCATTGGGTGATCACTGGAAAGCCGTCGGCCAACCCGTAGATATCGCCGGACATGTTGGAGTACGCCGGCACATTACCTTGATTCTTGAAGTAGCGGACAGCCGCGTAGTACAGCTCGCTGACCGGATCCAGCGACTTGGGATTGTTGTTGGTCATCTGGCCGAAGCGGTTCAGATAATTGATGACACCGCTGTGATTGACCCCGCCGCCTGTGGCTGCCGCATCCGCTGAATCGGGATTGTCGTACAACACCCCTGTTGTCGGATTCCATTCCGCATTCGGGTTGGTGTCGGCGTCCTGGTCAGGGTAATTCCGCAGGGGTCCGACGAACTTCTGGCGCGCGCGCATAACGCCGCCGTCCCGATTCCATGCGGAATCATTCAGATAGCCGAAGATGCTGTAACGCAAGCGGCCCGAATACTCCTGGATAAGGCCTTCCGGCTTGTACCCTTGTGAATACCGTTGGCAGTTTGATTCCAGGCCTACAGCGGCGTTACACACTTCAACGCGCATGCTGACTTCATAGACCGGAAGCCCGTCGACGCGAACGCCATTGACCACAGTATCGGTCAGCGCGTGGTCTTCTGGATTGTAGGCGACGACGCTTGCCGGGTTGTCCAGATTGCCATCGCGGGTGAAGTACATCTTGTTGCCCAGTCCTTTAATCCTCACTTTGAAGAGGGACCAAGCAGCCGGTGTAGCACCACCAACTAGAGTACTGTTTGTCCCTGTTTCAGGAATGATTCGATTGGGATAGAGCGATTCTCCGGGAGCGCTCTGACGAGCCTTCTCCAGCCATGTGGTTGTCGGCGTATCCTTGACGCGATAACCACCAGTCAGGGCCAAACGAAAAGGATCGATCGTCTGCGTTGCCGCCCAAGCAAGGAAATTGCCGCTCCAGCGATTTGCGCCCGAGCAGGTCTTGTTGCCGGTCAACGCCACCGGCCTGAAATGACGTTCGGATTCAGTATCCGAATAGACATATTCATAGCACTTCCCGGCGTCGAAGTAGCCCATGTAAGCGCGGCCGACATCATAGGGGCCGATATTGGCCTGGCTGTGGATGGTCGGATACTCGACCGAAGGCACCAGGGCCAGATTGCCGGGGACGCTATTGCCCACGTACAACGGCGATGGCGATATAGCGACCGAAGAATCCGCGGGCATCGAACTGAGCACTGCGAACGCACCAATCAACATTGCGCCAAACCTGGACAAATGGCGTCGTGCAAAAGGCAAACTGCGGCGGTGCGGCATATCCATGGACTTTGCTCCGGAGACAGAAGGACGATGAACGCTATTCATGGCCTACGCCCCTTACTTGACGACGACATTCGATTGCAGGACGACCACTGAACGGTCGCTTCCGGAAGGATTCTGGCTGCGTGCGGTGATTCGGTAGAAATGTTGCAGCGGTACGCCGCCGGTACCGCCGTACTGGGCTGCATTGGCGCTGCTGCCGAGCTTCAGGTCATCCTCGTTGGTGTACTGCCCCATGTACTCGATGTAATACTGGGGAACGCCGGGGCTGAGGTCCTGGTCGATCGTAGCGGCATTGCTCCAGCAGTACTGGCCGGAACCGGTGCAGCCCGCTGTGCCGGTTGTGGCGTTGATCGGCACCGAAGGACAGACCGTACCGGTGGCGGAGCAGTTGAAGCCGATGATGTTGCCAGCCAGGCTTGCCGCCTTGATTTGCGCCTCGGCGTCGCGCAGCGCGGATTCCGCAGCCTGGAACGACAGGCTGCGATCGAACAGGTTTGCGCTCATCCGCTCCTCAAGCAGCGTGCTGCGCAGGACCGCCAATCCCAGCAACGTCATCACCAGCAGCAGAATCAGCACGATGACCAGCGATGCACCGCGTTGGCTGCCAGCAGGCAAACGAGAACTGATCGGATTCATAGATTGCGATTCCTCAAAGTCACGACATGCGCCACGTCGCGCGTCAGCGGCGTGCCGTCCACATCAACGTTCTCGTTGCTTTGCATCGTCAGTACCACGCGCACGGCCGAAACCAGGTTCCAGTCGGTAATGGCTGGATTGTCAGCATCGACATAATCCGTCGCCTCCGGCATCAGGTACTGCAACTTCATGTCATGCACGCCTTCGGCGATTTCCTGCGGCTGCCTGGACGGCACACCGCCTGAATTGGTCAGCTGCACCTGATACAACGAACGGCGCTGCGCATCGCTTTTGCTGACGCCGATATACCAGGCCGTCGCGCGCAGGCGCGCAATGACCGAATTGGGGCCATAGGCATAAGGAGTACCGAGCGTCGTACATACCGGCGGATCCGCCCAGCCCAGCCCCTTGCTGCAGTTGCCCGGTGTTCCGGTACCACTGTTATGCGTCACGGTGACATTGATTCCACTCTGCGCACCGGTAATCTGGAAAATGGAGGCCTGCACGAAATCGCAAACCATGACGATATCGCCATCCTGCAAACCATGATTGGCCGTGCTGACCTTGAACTGCGCCGAGGTCGGCAGATGATCCACCACCGTCGCTGCGCCGGCTTCGCCGGATCTGAGTTCAATCGCATCGGTACCGGCCACCCGGGCGCCGCCAGCGGTCCCGAAAGCCGCACCGCCGAATGCCTGCGCACCGGTATAGCCACGGACGCCATTGCCCCAGTCGGTTCCCCAAATTGTATTGGGGTTGAGTACATTGACGATACGCGAATTGCGCGAGCACGGATTGCCCCCTGCCTGGCGTAGTTCGCGTGCCATCAGTTCATAGCCGACCCGCGCGTTTTCCTGCACACGGCTCAGGTTTTCAGCGGTACGGAATACCTGCTTGTTCGAGACGAAGATGCCGATGGCGGCCCCTATCACTAACAGGCCCAGGACCAGCGCAATCATCAGCTCGATAAGCGTGACGCCATAAGCGTTGCGGCGCAGTGGAATACGCATGGAAGGATTTCGCTTCATAGACGGGCCTTGGTAGTAACTTGGTTACGGCCTGAAGCAACGGCACCTTTGGCGCCGTCATCGGTCGCGCGCGAGTCGTCCCATTCGACCGTGACGGTGAAAATGTTGCCGTTGTGGCTGATGGTGCCGCAAGTGCCTGCGTCTTTACCCATGCTTTCGCGCATCCCAACAAACCACTGATATCGATCGCGTTGCGCCAGCGTGGCGCCACTACCCGGGACAGCAGGCAGAGCGCAGGTTTTTGCCATGTCGTAGGCGCTCGCGATTGCTTGATCACGATTGGCACGCATGGCATCCAGGATGGAATAGGTCTGGATGGTGGCCTGCGTGCGCTCAAGCGCACTCTGGTTGTTGCGCAGCGCCGTGGCCTGCATGGCGGCGACACCCAACAGGCCCACACCAAGGATCAGCACCGAGATCAGCACCTCAAGCAGAGAGGCACCCTGCTGTTGCCTGGACATATTTTGCAAACGTGACATCGATGGACTCCTGTTTGGCTCTAGGGACAGGCGCCCGCGCCATTGGACGACGCGCTGCTGATACGACTGCCGGTTGCCAAGTTGACGGTGCGACGGTTCTCAGCAGGGCGGGTGGTCGGGATACAGACCACAATGGCATTATCCAAGAGGGCGCCCGCGGCGTTCCGCGCCATGCCATCGGCACGAAAGGTAATGCTCGGATTCGCGCTGGTGACCTGCAGCGGCGCTTTGGCGGTGTTGACGCGGACGATTTCGGCGGCAGCCGGCGCTCCGTTGCTGTCCGTGTCCACGAACGTGATCCACTGGGTCCATTGCCCTGCCCCGGCACAGGTAGCGCCATCGGTGCTGCGGCAGATGATGGTGCGGCGATTCAGCCGGATGGCTTCGGTGCGCGCCACTTGCAGCGACGCAATGACCTCGTTGGCCTGCGCGGCCAGCCGGTTGCTGTTGATGAGCGAAGTGAAGCTGGGAACGGCCAACGTAATCAGGATCGCCAACACGGCCACCGTCACCAGCAGCTCCAACAGCGTAAAGCCGGCAGACGAGACATACCGGAACGGCGCCTCATGGCCATTCGGACGGTATCCGGGACAAACCTGCATAGGCATACGTCGCTTCCCCAAGTGAGCGTGCCGCCACACTAGGCCTCTCGCAAGAGCTCTGCCAGTCGGGAGCCGATGAGCGGCCCGGCGGAAAGCGTCAACGGCAGCGGGACTGCCATCTGCCCGCGCAGCGAGGCATGATGCGCAATCCCGCGCCGCCACTTGCACCCAGTGATGAAGCCGACCGAGCCAACCTCCCCGCTGGATGCACTCTGGCAAGCTCCCGTGATCGCCTGGGCCATGCTGGCGGGTGAAGGTGTGGCCGCCGTGCTCGCTCTTGCGCCGGGAACGTCGGACAACCGCTGGGTTGCCTTCGGGCTCATCTCACTGGTTGTCCAGTGGGTCGCCTTGGGCACGTTGGGCGGCTTGTATGCGGGCCGCCGCTGGTTGGCCCGTCTTCGTCCCACCTACGTCGCCTATCTCGCACTGGCGATGCTGTTGCTGGCCAGCTGGTTGATCTGCGGCCTGGGTTGGCTGTTGCTGGGTGAGCTGTGGCCGACGACAACGCAGGAAGCGCAGCGCATGTTTCTGCGTATCTCCGGCATTACCCTCACCGTAGGTTTGATGGGCCTGGCCGCGTTCCAGAACCACTGGCGAACCAGGCAAATGGCGGTCCGCGCCAAACAGGCGGAACTGGAGGCGTTGCAGGCGCGCATCCGGCCACATTTTCTGTTCAACACGCTCAATACCGCCGCCGCACTGGTGCATCAGAGACCCGACGCAACCGAGCGATTGCTGCTGGATTTGGCGGACCTTTTTCGTGCGGCCCTGGGAGGACCGGCAGAAGTCGCGTTGGCCGACGAACTGGCTCTGACCCGCCACTACCTAGAAATCGAATCGCTGCGTTTCGGCGATCGGCTAAGGGTGAATTGGCGGTTGCCCGAGAACCTGCCGCCGATCCCCATCCCTACCCTTTCCATCCAGCCGTTGGTGGAGAATGCGATCCGCCATGGCGTGGAACCCACCGCATCCGGCGGTGAAATCACGATAGAAGTCGCCATTACAGCCGGCACCGTCAACGTGATCGTCACCAACCCGCTGCCGGGTTCCGGGCCTCTCAACGGCAGCGGCCACCACGTCGGATTGAGTTCGGCGCGCGCGCGCGTGCTGGCGATGACAAGGGGCCTGGGACGATTGGAAACGGCCATTGCCGATGGGCACTATACCGCCACCATCACGCTCCCCATGCCCCACTGAAGCGGCAGCACCGGGGCCACCGCCTCCGTATCGTCCACCAGGCCGCCGCGTGGACTTTGGTCAGGCCATCACCCGGTAACAAGGCTGGTACTCGCCGGCGATCTTCATGCGCCGCTGCTGCACGAAGGCGCGCAGCAAGGCGTCCAGCGCCTGCATCATGTCCGGGTCGCCGTGGATTTCGAACGGGCCGGACTGCTCGATGCGGCGCATGCCTTCTTCTTTCACATTGCCCGCCACGATGCCGGAGAACGCCCGCCGCAGGTCTGCCGCCAGCGCATGCGCTTGGCGACCATGATGCAGGTCCAGCGCCGCCATCGCCTCATGCGTGGGGGCGAACGGCTGCTGGTAGTCCTGCGGGATCTGGATGGCCCAGTTGAAGAAGAAGGAATCCTTTTGCGCGATGCGATGCTCGCGGACACGCTTGATGCCGGCGGTCATGGTCCTGGCCACCGCAACCGGGTCGCCGATGATGATTTCGTAGCGCGACGCGGCCGCCTCGCCCAGGGTCAGGCGGATGAAACGGTCGATCTGCTCGAAATAGGGCGCGGCGATGGTCGGCCCGGTCAGGATAAGCGGGAACGGCAGGTCGGCGTTTTCCTCGTGCAGCAGGATGCCCAGCAGATACAGGATTTCCTCGGCGGTGCCGACGCCGCCGGGAAACACGATGATGCCGTGGCCGATGCGGACGAACGCCTCCAGGCGCTTTTCGATGTCCGGCATGATGACCAGATGGTTGACGATGGGGTTGGGCGATTCGGCCGCGATGATGCCCGGCTCGGTGATGCCGATGTAGCGCGTGGTGCGCTTGCGCTGCTTGGCGTGGGCGATGGTGGCGCCCTTCATCGGCCCCTTCATCGCGCCCGGCCCGCAGCCGGTGCAGATGTCCAGCCCGCGCAGGCCCAGCTCGTAGCCGACCTGCTTGGTGTACAGGTATTCGTCGCGCGATATCGAGTGCCCGCCCCAGCAGACCACCAGGTTGGGATCGGCCGGGCGCAGGATGCGCGCGTTGCGCAGCAGGCCGAACACCGCGTTGGTGATGCCGGCGGAGGTTTCCAGGTCCGCCGCGTACTCCGGACCCAGTTCGATCGCGGTATAGGCCAGGTCGCGGACTACCGCGAACAGCAGTTCGGCCACACCGCGGATGATTTCGCCATCGACGAACGCCATCGCCGGCGCATTGAGCAGATCGATGCGGACGCCACGGTCCTGCTGCAGCACCTGGATGTCGAAGTCAGGGTACAGGTCGCGCGCCGCGCGCGGGTCGTCCGAGGCGCTGCCGCTGGTCAGCACCGCCAGCGCGCAACGGCGCAGCAGTTCGTGCATGCCGCCGCTGGAGGCGTCCCGCAGGCGTGCTACTTCGACCCGCGACAACACGTCCAGTCCGCCGCGCGGGTAGATCCGCGCGTCCTGCACCGGCAACGCCCTCGATGCCCCATCATTCATATGCTTCTTTTTCCATCGTTCTCATCGTCAAGACCATGACTTTAGCGCACTCCCGCGCCCAAGGCATTCCCATAAAAAAACGGCCGGGTTACCCCGGCCGTCGAAGTGCTGCGTTGAATTGGTATCAGAACTTGTAGCGGAAGCCCAACTGGACCGACCACTGCGATACGCCGGTATTGAAGCCGTCGGCGTCGGCGTTGGCCACGGTCGGCGAATCTGGATTGCTGAAGGTGTAGACGTACTTGCCGTCGACGATGCCAGGCGACGACAGCACTCGCTGGTTGGCGAAGAAGCCGTAGTCGTAGATATGGCCCCAATCCTTGTTGATCAGGTTGCCGACGTTCTGGATATCCAGCCAGATCTCCGACTTGTGGCCCTTGAAGAAGCCAGGCAGCTCCTGGCTCAAGCGCACGTCGAACGTATTGACCCAGGATGCACGGCCGGCATTCTTCGGCGTGGTGGTACCGGCATAGCGAGCCAAGTCCGGATTGTTGCCCAGCCATTCGAAGAACGCCTGTTCCATCGCAGGATCGGCCACGAACTGGCCCGCAACGAAGCTGCCGAACAGCACGTCACCCGGGCCGGACGGCACATAGAACAAATCGTTCGCGGAGCGATTGTCGCCGTTGACGTCGTTGAAGTAGACGTAGCTGAACGGACGACCGCTGCGGCCTTCATAGACCAGCCCGATCTCGGACTTGTAGTCGCCGAAGAAATTGTGCTTCCAGTTCAAGGTGCCCAGGATGCGATCCTTGATCTCGTAGCGCGAGGTCGCTTCGGCTTCCTCGTTGGCATCGAACACATAGTTGTAGTTCCAGCCGGAGGTCGCGGTCGAACTGGTCAGGCCGCTGACTTCGGTGGCATTGGTATAGGTGTAGGCCAGGCTCCAGGACCAGTCGCTGTTCGTGGTCCACGGCTTGTTCAGGCCGACCGTAAACTGCTGGCTCTTACCCTTGTCGGTCGTGTCCAGCAGCAACACGGAATCATAGTCGCGATCGCGAAGGAAACGATTCTGAGAGCTTGACCATGCACTACCTGCAGTCGCCGGGTTCCAGAACAGATCACGCCCATCCTGCCCCGTCAGCGTGGACGCTCCGAGGTTGAGGTTGCGATAGAACAGCGCGCTCTTGACCTTGGTCACCAGGATTTCGGCCGAACCGACGATGCCGTACCAGGGCAACTCGTGTTCAAACGCCAGGTTGGCCTTCCATACCGACGGCTGCTCGAAATCAGGATCAATGAAATTCACGTTCTGCAGCTGCGACGCGGCATCCTGCGGAATCGGCTGGTTCAGGCCATCGCCGCTGAACGGCAAATCCTCCCAGTTCTCCGGAGATGCCAGGTTCTGCGAGTATTGGATGTAGTTGAAACCCGTCGTGTTATAGGCATTGCTGAGCCACACCTGCGGCGACTCGCCCTGGAACAGACCGATACCGCCGCGCAACTGGGTCGGGCGATCGCTGTTGAAGGTGTAGTTGAAACCGAAGCGCGGCTGCACCAACCAATCGCCGCTGAGCACCTTGCTGTTGTTGTAGCCGAAGTCGGCCTCCGCCTGCGCGTTGTAGGCCGGGTTGACATTGACGTCAGGCTTGTCGGCGCGAAGACCGAAGGTAAGGGTCAGATTGTTGTTGACGAACCACTGGTCCTGGACGAACAGGCCGTAGGTCTTGTACTTGAACGCACCGGCGACGGACTCGAAGCCCTGACCCGGCTGCGGCGTACGCAGCGTGTAGTTGGTCCAGCGGCCGGCTTCGAAGTTGTCCAGGCCGAAAAACTCGTACACACCGTACAGTTGCGGGCCGTAGATGTTGTAAACATCGTTGGTGCTGTAATCGGCACCGAACTTGATGTCGTGATCGCCCAGGGTCAACGTGCCAGCACCGAACGCATTCCAGGTTTCGGTGTACAGCGCATTCTGATGCGAGTTGACCTCGGTACCCAGCCATAGCGAGTCGCCGGAAGGCGCGGCCTCGGTGCCACCAAAGTAGATGCGCACGCTGGGCGCATTGGTCGGCGTTTCGCGAACCGCCGAGTAGTCGCGGTAGGACACCTTGAACTCGGTGGAGAAGTTGTCGGTCCAGTCGCTGAACAGCTGGCCGACATAGCTTTCGACCGACTTCACATGCTGGTACCAGTACGAGCTCAGCGAAACCTGGCTGCTGTTGATGCCGTTGACGCGCAATTTGCTCTGCTCCAGCTTGCTGTAACGCAGGCTGGCGCGATGATTGTCGTTGATGTTCCAGTCGAGCTTCAGTGCGTACTCTTCCAGATCGGTGTCGCCCGAGCTGTCGAAGCCGCCCGCGTCGATGCCGTAACCTGCCGCAATCTGCTGCGCACGGGTGATGTCGTCCATATCGATGACGGCGTTGGCCTTGCCAAGCGCGCTGCCGGCGATATCCGCGCCCGGAGCTTCCTGCTTGAACTTCTCGTAGTTGGCGAAGAAGAACAGCTTGTCCTTGACCAGCGGGCCGCCGAAGGTGGCGCCGTAGGTCTGCTCCTTGGTGAAACCATTGAACGGCGCACCGGTCGGGTCGTCGCCGAACCAGTCGCCATCGCGGTAGGTGCCGTAGACCGAACCATGGAATTCGTTGGTGCCGGACTTGGTCACCGCATCGACCACGGCGCCGGTGGCGCCGGTGATGGTCACGTCATAGCTGGCCAGGTCGATGTTGATCGCTTCGATGGCATCCATCGCCACCGGCTGGCGGCGGGTCGGCATGTTGTTGCCTTCCAGGCCGAAGGTGTCGCTGGCCGACACGCCGTCGATGCGGATGGCGTTGTAGCGCGGGTTCTGGCCACCGGCGCTGATGCCGCCTTCGGCACGGTTGACATAGGACACGCGCGGGTCAAGGCGCATGAAGTCCTGGATGTTGCCGTTGATGGACGGCAGCGCTTCGATGGTCTGGCGATTGACGTTGGTGCCGGCGCCCATCTTGGTCGCGCTGAATACTTCCGAGCCGCCCGCGAAACCGACAGCGGTAACGGTTTCCAGCGTGGTCATGTCGCCGGTCAAGGCGGCATTGACGGTGCTGACCTGGTTGAGGTTCAGATAAACATTGTCTTCGGTCTTGGTGCCTTCACCGGACTTGGTGATGGTGATCTGGTACGGGCCGCCGACGCGCAGGCCGCGGGCGTTGTAGCGGCCGCTGGCATCGGTGGTCGCGCGGCTGACCGTGCCGGACTCGACGTGGGTGATGGTGACTTCAGCGCCGGCAACCGGCGCACCGCCGTTGTCGGTGACCAGGCCGCCGACACCGGCGGAGGTGCTCTGCGCAAAGGCCGGCGCAACGGCCAGCGCGGCAACAAGGCCAAGGGTCAGTTTGGAGATCCGGAGACAACGGGATTGATTCATGGGTTGTAAGCCTCGATACGGGAAGTTGGCGATGCGAAACAGGCTGGCTACACGAACGCGTGCGCGGACCTCGTAGAGGTCCAGCGGCTATGGGTGCTATGGGTTGTTCTGGTTCCCTTGGCCCACGCGGGTCGGCGCGTTAAGGTTAATAAGAGGTTAACACGATAGGACCAATTTGTGACCGCCGCATGACATTCTTTTGCGCTGCAGCATGCCCCGCCCGGACCGCTCAGATGTTGGGCGGGGTCAGCTTTAGGTAGGTGGCCACGCCGTCCAGGATCATCTGCACCGAAATGGCCACCAGCAGCATGCCCATCAGCCGCTCGACGGCGGTCAGCACGCTGCGGCCCAGCCATTTGTAGAGGATCGTGGCCGACAGCAGGATGGCGGCGGTCGCGCCCCAGGCGATCACCAGGGCCAGGCTCCATTCGCCCAGCCGGGCCGGCTCGGTGCTGCCCATCAGCATGACCGCGGCCATGCCGGAAGGCCCGGCCACCAGCGGGATGGCCAGCGGCACGATAAACGGCTCTCCGCCCGGGATTTCCCCCATCAGGCCCTCCGGGCGCGGGAAGATCATCCGCACGCCAATCAGGAAAAGCACGATGCCGCCGGCGATGGCCACCGACTCCTGGCGCAGATGCATCATGTCCAGCGCGTACTTGCCGCCCCACAGGAACACCATCAGCACCGCCAACGCGATCAGCAGCTCGCGCACCAGCACGATGCGCTGGCGCCGCGGCGGCAGCGGTTTGAGCACACTCAGGAACACCGGGATGTTGCCCAACGGGTCCAGAATCAGGAACAGCAGCAGCGCCGCCGACAGGATGGTCACTGCCTGACTTCCCAGACCTTCCCGCGGTGTTCGGCGCCGGCAGATGACAGCAGCGTGACACAGGCCTGCGCATAGCCGGCGGGCGGGCATGACTGCTGCTCGTCATCATCGGCGTAGGCGCGAGCCCGCAGGGAGGTGCGCATCGGCCCCGGCTGCAGCGCCGAAACGCGTACCGGCGATGTCGCCAGTTCCGCGCCCAGCATCGCCACCAGGCCGGCCAGGCCGTGCTGGGCCACACCATAACCGCCCCAATAGGGCTGGCCGACCCGGGAAAGATCGTCCAGCGCAAAGACCAGTGCCGGGTCGTCGGAGCGCTTCAGCAGCGGCAGGCAGGCCTGCGACAGCCACCACGGCGCGGTCAGGTTGACGTGAATGGCGCGTGCGAAGGCGGCCGGATCGGTATGTTCCAGCGGCGTCAGCCCACGGAAATCGGCCGCGCAATGCAGCACCCCGTCCAGGCGCCCGAGTTCGGAATACAGCCGGTCGGCCAGTTCGGCGTAATCGTCCGGCGAGGCGCCCTCCAGATCCAGCGGGTACAGCAGCGGCTCGGGGCCTAGCTTGGCGACCGCATCGTAGACACGGTTCAATTTGGGCAGCTTGCGGCCCAGCAGCACCGTGGTCGCGCCAGCGGCCGCGCAGGCCTCGGCGGCCGCGCTGCCCAGGCCGCCATGGGCGCCGCTGATCAGCACCACGCGGCTTTCCAGCACCCGCGGGGCGCGGGTCGGCAAACCGATCAGGCTCACTGCGGCAGCGCCTCGGCAACGATGCGTTGCAACTCGCCGGACTCGAACAGTTCCAGGGTGATATCGCAACCGCCGATCAGTTCGCCGTGGATGAACAGCTGCGGATAGGTCGGCCAGTTGGAGAACCGCGGCAGATTGGCGCGGATCTCCGGCTCTTCCAGTACGTTGATGGTGTGCAGGCTGTCGGCGCCGGCCGCCTTCAACGCCTGCACGGCACGGCTGGAAAAACCGCACATCGGGAACTGCGGCGTGCCCTTCATGAAAAGGACGATGGGGTGGTTGTCCACCTCGGCCTGGATGCGTTCCATCACCGGCATGCTGTTTTCTCCTGCATTGACGGTATGCAAACCGCCGTCGGGTACACTTTCGGTCCACTCCGCCTGGCCATGCCCGGCGGAGGCCCATTGTAAGCCCTGCGCGTCGCCAAACCGACGCCCGACTCACCGCCTAGCGTTAAGGATCCCTGCCATGGCCATCGAACTGCCTCCCCTTCCGTACGACCGCACCGCGCTGGAACCGCATATCTCCGGCGAAACCATCGACTACCACTACGGCAAGCACCACAAGACCTATGTGGACAACCTCAACAAGCTGATCGAAGGCACCGAGTTCGCCAACCTGACGCTGGAAGAGATCGTGCGCAAGTCGCAGGGCGGCATGTTCAACAACGCCGCACAGATCTGGAACCACACCTTCTACTGGAACTGCCTGAAACCCAACGGGGGTGGCGAACCCACCGGCAAGCTGGCCGAGTCGATCAACAAGGCCTTCGGCGACTTCGCCAAATTCAAGGAAGAGTTCACCAAGACCGCCATCGGCACCTTCGGCTCCGGCTGGGGCTGGCTGGTGCAGCGTCCTGACGGTTCGCTGGCGCTGGCCAGCACCTCCAATGCCGCCACCCCGCTGACCGGCGAAGACACTCCGCTGCTGACCATCGACGTGTGGGAACACGCCTACTACATCGACTACCGCAACGCGCGCCCGAAGTACGTGGAATCGTTCTGGGCGCTGGTCAACTGGGATTTCGTGGCCGGCAATCTGAAATAAGGCTTCCGCACCGCCGCCTCATGCGAACGGCCGGGGAAACCCGGCCGTTTTTGTTGATCAAGAACGTCGGTTGTAGGAGCGACGGTTTTCAACAGCCGAATGGCTGGTCAAGTCGCGATGCTTTATCGGTGAAGCCTTATCGCGACTCACGTCGCTCCTACAATCAATGTTGGTTTATGTAAGCAGGCGCCCCACCACCGGCGCCACCTGGGCCTGGCGGCCAAGCGCGTCGCCGGCCTGCTGAAGCGCCTGCGCCAGTCCGGTCGGATTGTCCGCCCGCAGCGTGGCATGCCCGACCTTGCGCCCGGCGCGCGGCTGCTTGCCGTAGTCGTGCCAATGGCCGCCGGCCTGGTTCAGCACCGCGGCGGCATCGGGCATGGCGCCGATCCAGTTGAGCATGCAGGCATGGCCCAGCGTGTCGGTGGCACCCAGCGGCAGGCCGAGCACCGCGCGCAGGTGATTCTGGAACTGCGAGGTCTCTGCGCCTTCGATGGTCCAGTGGCCGGAATTGTGCACGCGCGGCGCCATTTCGTTGGCCAGCAGCTGGCCATCGCGGTAGAAAAGCTCCAGCGCGAACACGCCGACATAGTCCAGCGCTTCGGCCAGCTTGCGCGCATGGCCAAAAGCGCTCTGCGCCAATGCGGCGTCCACCGTGGCCGGTGCCAGGCTGGCCGACAGCACGCCGTCGACATGCCAGTTCTCGGTCAGCGGCCAGGTGCGGAATTCGCCGTCGCGGCCGCGCACCGCCACCACCGACAGCTCGCGTTCGAACGGAATGAAGGCTTCGACGATCAAACCGACGCTCGAAGCCTGCTCGCCCAGCGCCTGCCAGGCAGCCTCGATATCGGCCGCCGTCCTGATGCGGAACTGGCCCTTGCCGTCGTAGCCCAGCCGCCGCGTCTTCAGGATGCAGGGCCCGCCAATGCGCGCGACTTCGGCCTCAAGTTCGGTCCGCGCCGATACCGCGGCGAACTCGCCAACCGGGATGCCGAGGCGGCGGAACAGGCTCTTTTCGACCATCCGGTCCTGCGCCACCGCCAGTGCGCGCGGATTGGGAAAAACCGGAATGCGCTGCGCCAGCCACTCGGCGCTTTCGGCCGGTACGTTCTCGAAATCGAAGGTGGCTACGTCCACGCGCGAGGCGAATTCGGCCAGCGCGGCTTCGTCGCGGTAGTCGCCAACCAGCAACGGCGCGAACTGGCCGGCGCAGGCGTCGGCTTCGGTGTCCATCACCAGGAAGCGCAGTCCCAGCGGCGCGCCGGAAAGCGCCAGCATGCGGGCCAGCTGCCCGCCTCCCAATATACCGACGGTGGTCATGCGCGAAGTCGCTCCCGTAATCCGGCCTGCCACTCCAGGCGAACTCGCATGGCACCTACTCCCCCTCTCCCGCTTGCGGGGTGAGGACGGCCTGCTGGCGCGGCACTGCCGCGCAGGCCGTCCGAACGCCCGGCGTGCTGCGCCGGGCCGGGGCGCGGATGGGAAGGGGGAGACAGACGTGCGCGCAGCGCGTGCTTGTCGATACCTACCGTCGTGGTCATTGGCGCGGGTCGTCGTGGGCCATCACATCGTCGGTCTGACGCGCGCGGAAGGCATCCAGTGCGGCACCGATGGCAGGATGCTCCGGCGCCAGCAGTGCAGCGGCGAACAGCGCCGCGTTGGCCGCACCGGCGTTGCCGATGGCAAAGGTGGCCACCGGGATGCCGGCCGGCATCTGCACGATCGACAGCAGCGAGTCCATGCCGTTGAGCGCCTTGGATTGCACCGGCACGCCCAGCACCGGCACGGCGGTCTTGGCCGCCAGCATGCCCGGCAGGTGGGCGGCGCCGCCGGCGCCGGCAATGATCGCGCGCAGGCCGCGCACGCCGGCCGATTCGGCATACGAGAACAGCACATCCGGGGTGCGGTGCGCCGACACCACTTTCACCTCGTACGGAACGCCCAGCGCATCGAGTTTCTGCGCGGCATGCTGCATGGTCTCCCAGTCCGAGCGGGAGCCCATCACGATGCCCACCACGGGGCCGGAAACGGTGGCGGTCATGGCCGTCCTCTGTCGCAAAGACGTATTCTACCCTCCTTGCCGAACGACGTTGGACCCCATGGATCGCAAACTGCTGGACCTGCTGTGCTGCCCCACCACCCGCCAGCCGCTGGCGCTGCTCGAGGCGCGCGGGCTGGATGCCCTGAACCGGGCCATCGCCGCCGGTGCCGTCAAGCGCGCCGACGACAGCGCGCAGACCGATGCCCTGCGCCAGGCGCTGGTGACCCGCGACCGCAAGACCGTCTACCGCGTGGATGACGGCATTCCGGTGCTGCTGGCCGAGGAAGCCATCGCCACCGCCCAGGTCGAGGACTTCCCGGCGCGATGAGCGGTCCTTTCATGCCGCCGCCGGCCGAAACCATTGCCGCCGACGTGGCACGCGCGCTGGCCGAAGACGTGGGCAGCGGCGATGTGACCGCGGCGCTGCTGCCCGATGTGGCCGATATCGCCTACCTGCTGTGCAAGGAAGACGCCGTGATTGCCGGGCGGCCGTGGTTCGACGCCTGCCATCGGGCGCTCGATCCGCAGGTGCGGATCGACTGGCGCGTTGGCGAAGGCGACCGCGTGGCGGCCGGCACCGTGCTTGCGACCTTGTCCGGCCGCGCCCGCGCACTGGTGACCGCCGAACGTGCCGCGCTGAATTTCCTGCAAACCCTGTCAGGTACCGCCACCGTCACCGCGGCCTATGCGGACGCCGTCCGCGGTACCCGCACCCGCATCCTGGACACCCGCAAGACCCTGCCCGGCCTGCGCCTGGCGCAGAAGTACGCAGTGCGCTGCGGCGGCGGGCTCAACCACCGCATTGGCCTGTACGACGCGGTGATGCTGAAGGAAAACCACATCCGTGCCGCCGGCTCGCTGACCGCAGCGGTCCGCGCCGCGCGCGCGGCGCAACCGGCGCTGCCGCTGATCGTGGAAGTGGAAACGCTGGCGCAGCTGGATGAGGCGCTGGCGGCCGGCTGCGAGCGCATCCTGATCGACGATTTCGATGCCCAGACCCGGCGCGAAGCGGTCCGCCGCGCCGCCGCCGCGCCCTTCGATGGCCGGATTCCGCTGGAGGTTTCCGGCGGCGTGGACCTGTCGAGCGTGCGCGATATCGCCGAAGACGGCGTGGATTTCATCTCGATCGGCGGCCTGACCAAACATGTGCGCGCCATCGATCTGTCGATGAAGCTGGGGCCGGCGCCGCCACCTCTGTAAAGCCCAGGTAGGATGCGGTGGGCAAGGCGAACCGCATCGCTCGCGGCGCGCCCGAGACACGGCGTTGTCCGCACCGCGCGCGATGCGGTGCGCCTTGGGCTTACCGCATCCTACGGGCTTCACGGTATTCGCTTGTCTGCGTCGCTCCCGGCCGCTCCCGCGTTGCCCTGGTGGGGTTTTCAACGGATTCCGGCCGGCACCGGACCGGCGGCAAACGCGTTACGCTGTCGACCATCGCCTCCCCAATCTTCGCCTTCCGTCGCAGCCCATGCCTTCCCTGATCCTGCTGATGATTGCCGGCGCCGCCATGTTCGCCTACTGGAACGCCGCGCGCGCCGCCGCCGAACGCGCCGAAAAGCTGGGCCGCGATGCCTGCAAGGCCGCCGACGTGCTGTGGCTGGACCAGACCGTGCATGCCCACGGCCTGCGCGTGCGCCGTGGTGAGGACGGCAAGCTGGGCTTCGAGCGTTCGTTCCGCTTCGAATATTCCTATGACGGCATCGACCGCCATATCGGCCGGCTGGTGCTGCGCGGCGAGCAACTGGTGTCGTTCATCGGGCCGGTGCGACCGAGCGTGGCGCCGTTGGAACGCTAAAGCCGAAAAGGGCCGCCGCCGCTTTGGAGATTGTGAGGTGGGGATTGTAGGAGCGACGTAAGTCGCGACAGTTCCAAGTTCTCGCGACTTGCGTCGCTCCCGCACCCGACACCAAGAATCGGCTACTTCACCACGCGCAGATGTGGGCGTTTTCCCGCCGGCGGCGTGTCTTCCGGCGTTGGCGCGTCCGGCGGCGGCAGATCGTCGTCGTCCTGGCCATGGCCCGGGCTGTCGCGGCCAATCTCCTCCGGCAACGCCATGCCCTGCCCGGTTTCGCGCGCGTAGATGGCCAGTACCGCCGAAATCGGCACCATCACCGGATAGCTGACGCCACCGAAACGGGCGGTGAAGCTGACCGCCTCGTTGTCTATCTGCAGGCGCACCACCGCGCGCTCGGCGATATTCAACACCACCTTGCCTTCCTTGATCGCGCTGGCAGGCACCTGCACGCCGGCCTGGGTCGCATCGACCAGCAGGTGCGGGGTCATGCCGTTGTCGGCGATCCATTCGGCCAGCGCCCGCAGCAGGTACGGGCGGTGGCTGGTCATGGAGGGCGTGGATTCAGTCATGCGTGCAGTTTAGCCGTTGAAGCAGCAACGAGTGAGTACGTGCGGCTGTTGCCTTTACTCGTTCCTCTTCACTCGTTTCTTCCTCCCCCCTACACCGGAAGTTCCCGCAGCTTCTTCTCCGCGTCGGTCAGGCTGCGGACGAAACCGGGGTTGCGGAAAATGCGATTGCCGTAGTCCTCGATGACCTTGCCGTCCTTGGGCAGCGCCACGTCCAGCGACGGCAGCCGCCAGATGATCGGCGCCATCGCGCAATCGGCCAGGCTCATTTCCGGATTGAGGAAGAACTTGCTGGCCTTGAACAGCGGCACCGATGCGGTCAGCAGTTCCTTCAGGCGCTTGCGGCCGGACTCGGCCTGCTGCTTGTTGCCCAGTTGGATGGCCTGCACCTGCGGCACCCAATCGTGCTCGATGCGCAGCATGGCCAGACGCAGGCGCGCACGCGAAAGCGGATCCACCGGCATCAGCGGCGGATGCGGATAGCGTTCGTCCAGGTATTCGCTGACCACCGAAGCGGCGTACAGGACCAGATCCCGCTCCACCAGGGTGGGCACGGAATGGTAGGGATTCAGATCGATCAGATCTTCGGGCGGATTCTGCGGATCCACCGCGACCAGGTCGTAGCTGACCCCTTTGGCCGCCAGCACCAGCCGCACGCGGTGGCACAGCACATCGTCGGTGGAGGAAAACAGCGTCAGTGTATTGCGCATACGTGGACTCGCAGCCATCAAGGCTCTCCGACGATCGGAATCCGCCGATCGCACCAGCGCCGCCAGCCCCTTGCTGACGGTCGCCACGGCCCTCGAGTGTGCAACCCCTTCAGGAAAAAGCCAAGCCATCCCCGCATCAGGCTTTCCTGCCCGCATCCCCCGGCGCAACCAGCCGCCGGTCCGATGCGGAGGAATTCACATCAATGCACGTCTTTCCAGTATTCCTGCTTGAGCAGATAGGCCAGGAAAGTCAGCGCCACCAGGAACAGGATCACCCAGACGCCCATGCTCTGGCGCTTGAGCGCCGCCGGTTCGCTGGCGTACTCGAGGAAGTTGGTGATGTCGCGTACCGCCTGATCGAACTCCGCCGCGCTCAGGCGGCCGGGCTGGGTGATCTTCAGCCCCTTGACCGGCCGCTCGCCCGCTTCGTCGGCTTCGCCGAACTCGGCATGCTGCAGGCCCTGCAGCTCCCACAGCGGATTGGGCATCGACACGTTCGGGAACAACTGGTTGTTCCAGCCCAGCGGACGGGTTTCGTCCAGGTAGAACGACTTCAGGTAGGTGTAGATCCAGTCCGAGTCGCCCAGCTTGGTGCGCGTGATCAGCGACAGGTCCGGCGGCATCTTGCCGAAGAACGCGTTGCCGTCGTCGGTCTTCATCGAGACCTGGATGTGCTCGCCGAACTTGGCGCCGGTGAAGTTGAGGTTGTTCATCACCTCGTCTTCGGTCAGGCCCAGATCCTCGGCCATCCGCGAATAGCGCAGGTACTTCAGCGAATGGCAGCCGGAGCAGTAGTTCATGTACAGCTGCGCGCCGCGCTGCAGCGATGCCTTGTCGTACAGGTCGTTGCCGGCCTGCTGCAGGGCAGCGCCAGGCTCGGCCGCCAGCGCGGAAAAGGAAATCAACAGCCCGCTGGCGAAAACGGCGAGGCGGGAGGCGAAAGTCTTAGTCATGCGTCGTCACCCGTTCCGGCACCGGCTTGGTCTTGTCCAGCTTTGTCCACAGCGGCATGGTGATGAAGAAAGCGAAGTAGAGGAAGGTCAGCACGCGGCCGATGATGGTCTCGACCGGGTCGGTGCCCGGGCCGGCGCCGATCTTGCCCAGCCAGACGAAGCAGATGGCCAGCACGCCCAGCGCCACCTTGCTCATCCAGCCGCGGTAGCGCACCGAGCGCACCTTGGCGCGATCCAGCCACGGCACCAGGAACAGCACCGCGATCGCCGCGAACATCACGATCACGCCGCCCAGCTTGTCCGGCACCACCCGCAGCATCGCGTAGTACGGGGTGTAGTACCAGACCGGCTTGATGTGCGCCGGCGTGACCAGGCGATTGGCCTCGATGAAATTGTCGTGCTCCAGGAACCAGCCGCCGAAGCTCGGCGCGAAGAAGATGACGAAGGCCGCGATGATCAGCAGGAAGCCCACCCCGACCAGATCCTTGACCGTGTAGTACGGGTGGAACGGAATCCCGTCGGCCGGCTTGGAAGCGTCCCAGCGGTTGCCCTTGGGACCGTATTTGATATCGACGCCGTCAGGGTTGTTGGAGCCGACCTCGTGCAGCGCACCCAGGTGCAGCACCACCAGCAGCAACAGCACCAGCGGCAGCGCGATCACATGCAGGGCGAAGAAGCGGTTGATGGTGGCATCGCCGGGCAGGTAGTCGCCCATGATCCATTCGGTCAGGCCGTTGCCGATGACCGGAATCGCGCCGAACAGCGAGATGATGACCTTGGCGCCCCAGAACGACATCTGGCCCCACGGCAGCACGTAGCCCATGAAGGCTTCGGCCATCAGCACCAGGTAGATCAGCATGCCCAGGATCCACACCAGCTCGCGCGGCTTCTGGTAGCTGCCGTACATCAGCCCGCGGAACATGTGCAGGTAGACCACGATGAAGAACAGCGAGGCGCCGGTGCTGTGCATGTAGCGGATCAGCCAGCCCCACTCCACGTCGCGCATGATGTACTCGACCGACGAGAACGCTTCGGCCGCAGACGGCTTGAAGTGCATCGTCAGGAAGATGCCGGTGACGATCTGGTTGACCAGCACCAGCAGCGCCAGCGAACCCATGTAGTACCAGAAGTTGAAGTTCTTCGGCGCGTAGTACTCGGTCATGTGCTTGCGGTACACCGGCATCATGCCGGGCGCGCGCGCGTTGACCCAATCCCAGACGCCGTTGGCGGTACGGGTAATGATGTTGGACATGGCTTACGCGGCTCCCTGGGGATCGAGGCCGATCACGATGGTCGTGTCGTTTTCGTAGTAGTGCGGCGGCACCACCAGGTTGGTCGGCGCCGGGACGCCCTGGAACACGCGGCCGGCCATGTCGAAGCGCGACTTGTGGCAAGGGCAGAAATAACCGCCCTTCCAGTTGGGGTCGTACGGCTCGGGCTTGATTTCGGCGGCCATTTCCGGCGAACAGCCCAGATGCGTGCACAGGCCGACCAGCA
The DNA here is from genome assembly GCF_900215535.1 of Pseudoxanthomonas wuyuanensis. Taxonomy (GTDB): domain Bacteria; phylum Pseudomonadota; class Gammaproteobacteria; order Xanthomonadales; family Xanthomonadaceae; genus Pseudoxanthomonas_A; species Pseudoxanthomonas_A wuyuanensis. The sequence continues at coordinate 23,393 of NZ_OCND01000010.1, forward strand.
CCGAGATTTCCGGCTTGATCGAGCGCAGCTCGCCGGTGATGTAGGCCGGCTGCTGTTCGGTGTTCTTGGACTCGGGATCGCGCAGGTTGGCGTCCAGCGTGGGCAGCGCGTCCAGCACCGCCTTGGAACGCTTGACGATCCAGATCGGCTGTCCGCGCCACTCCAGAATCAGCCGTTGGCCTTCCTGCAGGCCGGTGATGTCGGCGGTCACGGGAGCGCCGGCCAGCTTGGCCCGCGCGCTCGGGTTCCACGACTTGATAAACGGAACAGCTGCAAACCCGGCTCCCACCGCACCGACCACAGCCGTGGTCGCGGTCAGGAACCGGCGTCGGCCCGTATTCACAGGCTCATTGACCCCATCGTTGGCCATCCGGCACTCCGAAACATTCAAAATAGGTAGCGTAAGGCTGCCGTGACCCGCACCAAACCGCCGGCACGGGCCGCAAAGACGACAAAGTGTAACGGAAGCCTTAATCGGCCGACAACGGCAGGCGCAAAATCAAGCACTTGCAAAGAGGCAGCGGCCCTCAGCCGCGCTGCCCTGCGTCATCGCTCAACGCGCGGCGACGGCACCGCGGTAGCGTTCGGCCAGCACCGCCACCCGCTCGACATAGCGCTGGGTTTCCTTGTACGGGGGCACGCCGCCGTGGCGGTCCACCGCACCTTCGCCGGCGTTGTAGCCGGCCGCGGCCAGGGTCAGATTGCCGTTGAAGCGCTTCAGCAACCAGGCCAGGTATTGCACGCCACCGCGGATGTTCTGGCTGGCGTCGTAGGCATCGGTGACGCCGAAACGGCGCGCAGTGGGCGGCATCAGCTGCATCAGGCCCTGCGCGCCGGCATGCGACAGCGCCATCGGGTTATAGGACGATTCGGCATGCATGATCGCGCGGATAACCGCTTCTTCGACGCCGAACTCCCGCGATGCGGCAGCGATTTCGGCCTGGTAGGCCGAGGTGTTCAGGCGCAGCGTGCCGAAATTGACGCCAGGATTGCCGCAGGCGAAGCAGGTTTCGATGAAGCTGTAGCGGATCGTCTTCAGGCTGGCGACCTGGGTGCCGCCTTGCGGCTTGGCGCTGGTGTAGTGGCGTACGCCGTCCTTGATGTACGAATACACCTGCCCGCTGACGACACGGCGGGTACCGGTCGAGGCAGCCGGAGTGGCCGGCCGGGGCGTCGCCGATGACGCGCCGGCTGAGACGGACCCGGCGACGGTGGCGACCGCGCCGGCTGCGTTGCCTGGCGTGGTCGGCGGGACCGCCGGTGTGGACGGCGCGCTGGCTGGCCGGGACACGCTGGACACCGCAGCGGCGTTCTGCCGGCCCGGGGCATAGCGGCTGACGACTTCGCAATTGGCCCCGCTGACCCGCTTGCTGACGTAGTTGGGAATGCCATCGCCGCCGGTGCACTTGTACAGCGTGCCCGCACCGGCAGGCAGCGCGGCACTTGCGGCCAGCATCCCCAATAGCAGCATCCCCCTCATGCGGCGCAGTGTCCCCAATTCATGCCAGCTTGCCAAGTCCTTGTCCAAGAAAGGAATCTCCAATTCTGTGCGGCCAGTCCGGGATCCGGACATCCGCCGGCAGTGGCCAGCGGACACGGCGCCTGTGACGGCCTTACCTGGGTTTACGGCAAAGGCGGGCGAAACCGGCCCTGTCCCGTCGTTCTGCCGGCCCATCCCGCGTAAACTACGCGCCCTGCCCGCCAACCCGCCTGGAATAACCACCATGCCCGGGACGCCCGCCCCCGCAATGCCGACCACGGCCGGTTCCGCCGTGACCGCCCCCGAACTGCTGCCGCTGCCCGGCGCCAGACCGGCGCCGCCCGATGGCGCGCCTGTCCGGGGAAAGCCAAGTGCAGGCTTGCCTGCGCGGGGCAAGCTCTTTATCAAGACCCACGGCTGCCAGATGAACGAGTACGACTCGGCCAAGATGGCCGATGTGCTGGCCGCAGCCGAGGGATTGGATCTGACCGACAACCCCGAGGAAGCGGACGTGGTGCTGGTCAACACCTGCTCCATCCGCGAGAAGGCGCAGGAAAAGGTGTTCAGCCAGCTTGGCCGCTGGCGCCTGCTCCAGGAGAGCCGGCTGAAAGCCGGCGGCAAGCCGGTCATCATCGGCGTCGGCGGCTGCGTCGCCTCGCAGGAGGGAGCGGCCATCGTCAAGCGCGCACCCTACGTGGACCTGGTGTTCGGCCCGCAGACCCTGCACCGGCTGCCGGAGCTGATCCGCGAGCGCCGCGCCAGCGGCCAGCCGCAGGTGGACATCAGCTTCCCCGAGATCGAGAAGTTCGACCGCCTGCCGGAGCCGCGCGCCGAGGGCCCCAGCGCATTCGTCTCGATCATGGAAGGCTGTTCCAAGTACTGCAGCTTCTGCGTGGTGCCCTACACCCGCGGCGAAGAAGTCAGCCGCCCGTTCGAGGACGTACTGGTGGAAGTGGCGCAACTGGCCGCGCAGGGCGTGCGCGAGGTCAACCTGCTGGGCCAGAACGTCAACGCCTACCGCGGGCCCTATGGCGATGGAGAAGTCGCCGACCTGGGCCTGCTGATCCGGGCCATCGCCGAGATCGACGGCATCGGCCGCATCCGCTTCACCACCTCGCATCCGCTGGAATTCTCCGACTCGCTGATCGAGGCCTACCGCGACGTGCCACAACTGGCCAACTACCTTCATCTGCCGGTGCAGGCCGGCAGCGACCGCATCCTCAGCGCAATGAAGCGTGGCTATACCGCGCTTGAGTTCAAGTCCAAGATCCGCAAGCTGCGCGCGGTGCGGCCGGACATCTCCATCTCGTCGGACTTCATCGTCGGTTTTCCTGGCGAAACCGATGCCGACTTCGACAAGACGATGAAGCTGATCGAGGATGTCGGCTTCGACCAGAGCTTCTCCTTCATCTATTCGCGCCGCCCAGGCACTCCCGCTGCGGATCTGGAAGACGACACCCCCGATGCGGTCAAGCACGCGCGGCTGGAACGGCTGCAGGCGCATATCAATGCGCACTCGGCAAAGATTTCCGCGGCCATGGTCGGCAGCGTGCAGTCAGTGCTGGTCGAGCGCCCTTCCAAGAAGAACCCGAATGAGTTGACCGGCAAGACCGAGAACATGCGCTCGGTGAACTTCCCCGGCCACCCGCGGATGATCGGCCAGTTCGTCGATGTCGTGATAACCGAAGCGCTGACCAATTCGCTGCGCGGCCGAGTCAAGAACGAGTAACGAGTGGAAAGAAACGAGAAACGAGAGAAAGGCGGCTCAATCCCGGCACTCGTTCCTCGTTTCTCTTCACCCGTTACTCGCTCTTTCAATCCAACCGCTTGCGGAAGCGCGAGATCGCCAACGTCATCATCGCCACGGTGAACGCCAACAGGGCCAGCACATCGACCCAGAGTTCCCACAGGCTGGCACCGCGCAGCATCACGCCGCGGATCAGGCGCAGGAAATGGGTCAACGGCAGCACTTCGGCCAGCCATTGCACCGGCCTGGGCATGCCGGCGAACGGGAACATGAAACCCGACAGCAGGATCGACGGCAGGAAGATGAAGAACGTCATCTGCATGGCCTGAAACTGCGACTGCGCGCGGGTGGAGATCAACAGACCCAGGGTCAGGTTGGCGACGATCAGCAGCATCGCCGCGATATAGACGTGCAATACGCTGCCGTTGAGCGGCACCTGGAACAGCCATAGTCCCAGCGCCAGCACCACGCTGGTCTGGACAAGGCCGATGGCGACATACGGCAGCACCTTGCCGATCATCAGTTCGGCGCTGCTGACCGGGGTGGCGATCAGCAATTCCATGTTGCCGCGTTCGCGCTCGCGCACGATCGCCACGCCGGTGAACAGCACCATCGTCATGGTCAGGATCACGCCAATCAGGCCGGGCACGATGTTGACCGCCGAACGGCGCTCCGGGTTGTAGAACGCGACCACGCTGATCGCCCGTTCGATCGCGGGTCCCGTGCGGACTGGGGCATCCAGCGGCATCTGCGCCAGTTGCGCAGCGGCGCTCTGCACCGCATTGTCGCTGCCGTCGACCAGAATCTGCACGCGTTCGCGGCCTTCTATGCGGCGGCGTTCGAAATCCGGCGGAATCACGATGCCGATGCTGATCTCGCCGCGCCGCATCGCTTCCATCAGCTGCTGCGGTGTCTCGGCCGCCAGCGTGGGCGTGACCACGGTGGTGGCGACGATATCCATCACCAGCGCGCGCGAGCCGGCGGTGTTGGCCTGGTCCGCGATCCCGGCGGTCAGATCGCGCAGGTTGGTGTTGATGGCGTAGCCGAACAGCAGCAGCTGCATCACCGGAATGGCGACGATCATCGCCAGGGTGATGCGGTCGCGGCGCATCTGCCGCAGTTCCTTGACCATCACCGCCTGCAGGCGCCGCCAGTTCATGCCGCCGCCTCGCGCGCGGGCTGGCCGCGAGTGGCGGCGACGAACACGTCTTCCAGGTTCGGCTGCGACGGCGTTACTTCGGCGGCCACGCCGGCCTGCCTGAGCGTGGCTTCGACGCCGGCCTGATCGCCGCCGTCCTGGTCCAACAGCACGCGCAGTGTATTGCCGATCTGCGCCACGCTGATGACCCCGGGCGCCCCCAGCAACGCCTTCTGCGCCTGCCGCGGTTGCGCGGCGTCCACCGTCAGGCTGCGTCCGGCCAGTTCGCCGGTCAGCGCGTCCGGGGTGCCATCGGCCACCAGCACGCCGCGGTCGAGAATGGCGATGCGGTGGCAACGCTCGGCTTCATCCATGTAGTGGGTCGAGACCAGAATGGTGGTGCCGGCATCGGCCAGTTCGAACAGTTTCTCCCAGAAATCGCGCCGCGATTCCGGATCCACCGCGCTGGTGGGCTCGTCCAGAAACAGCAGCTCGGGCTGGTGGATGACCGCGCCGGCCAGCGCCAGGCGCTGCTTCTGTCCGCCGCTCATCGTGCCGGCCAGCTGTTTCTGCCGGTCCTGGAAGTGGTATTGCTGCAGCAGTTCGTCGATCCGCTGCGCGGCCGCGCGTTTGGACAGGTTCTGCACCGCGGCCAGGAATTCCAGATTCTCGCGCACGCTCAAATCCTCGAACAGCGAGAACTTCTGGGTCATGTAGCCGATGCGGGTACGCAACTGCTCGGCCTGCTGCGGAATGCGCAGGCCCAGCACTTCGATGTCACCGGCGCTGGGGGTCAGCAATCCGCACAGCATGCGGATGGTGGTCGACTTGCCGGAACCGTTGGGGCCCAGGAAGCCATACACATGCTGGCGCGGCACCTGCAGTTCGACATTGTCGACCGCGACCAGATTGCCGAAGCGCTTGGTCAGGCCATGCGCGCGGATGGCGACGTCGGCGGCGTTCTCATTCACGTTCTGCCGCCTTGTCGAATTCCACCCGCACCGGAAACCCCGCCGGCAGATCGGCCGCCTCCGCACCCAGGCTGACTTCGGCCAGGTAACTCAGCCGGGCCGCATCCTTGCCGGTCAGCGCGTAGTAGGGAGTGAAGCCGGGTTCGCTGCGGATCATGCGTATGCGCCCGGGATAAGGCCGCTCGCGCCCGTCCACATGCACCTGCACCGCATCGCCGACCTGGACGCCGGCGCGCAGCGGTTCGGGTACGTAGATGCGCGCATACGGCGCCTCGCCAACCAGCAGTATCGCCAGCGGCGCCCCGACCGGTGCCTGGTCGCCCAGTTTGTACGGCAGGCTGTCGACGCGGCCGGCGCGCGGCGCCACCACGTTGAGTTTCTCCAGCGTCACCGTCTGCACGTCCGCCTGCGCCTGCGCGGCGGCCAGCGCCGATTCTCCCTGCGCGATCTGTTCGCTACGGGTGCCGCGCTGCAGTTCCAGCAAGGCTTGCTGGGCGGCACGGACCTGCGCTTCGGCGTTGCCGGCGGCGGCGCGGGCGCGGTCGACCTCGGCCGCCGCCACCAGTTGCTGCCGGCCCAGCGGCTGCAGCCGCGCGTAATAGGCGCGCGCATCGCTTGCCTGCGCCTGCACCGCCGCCAGGTTGGCGCGCGCCTGCGCAATGGCCTCGCTGCGCGGCCCGGCCTGCAGCTCGTCCAGCATCGCGCGGGTCTGCTGGGCTTGCGCCTGGGCGGCGGCCAGTTGCGACCGGGTGCGGGTCAGTTCCAACTGCAGCAGCGGCGCGCCGGCCTCGACCCGCTGCCCTTCGCGCACGTCGATGCGGACGATTTTTTCCGCCACCGGCGCCGGCAGGCTGACCCGGTCCCATTCCAGCGTACCCAGCGCCTGCGGCGCGGACGGCCGGCAGCCGGCTGCCAGCAATGCCGCCATCACGGCAGCGGCGATGCGAATCTTGTTATTGCCCATTTTCCAGCTCCAGTCCGCGGTCCAGCAACACCAGCGTGTGCCGGCGCAACGCATCGAAATCGACTTCCTGCGCACCGAACAGCGCGCGCCAGATCGGTGCGCTGGCCAGCGGGAAGAACGTCAGCCCGACCAGCGAGACCATCAGCAACCGCGGGTCCAGATCCGGGTTGAGCTTGCCGTGCCGCTGCGCCTCGGCGAAGCGTGCGGCCATCATCTTCGGCACCAGCGGGCCGACCTGGTGCAGCAGCACATCGCGCAGTGCGCCGCCCTCGCACAGCACTTCGCGCACCCATAGCGCCGGCAACCACGGGTGACGCGCGACGATGCCGCCGACGCCGTGCACGAAGCCCGCCACCAGCGCCGCGACATCGTCGCCCGCCTGCGCCAGCGGCTCGCGCAGTTGCACGATGACCGGCAGCAGCTTTTCCGCCACCACCGCCTGCTGCAATTGCGCCTTGTCGCCGAAGTAGTAATGCACCAGCGCCGGCGTCACCTTTGCCTCGGCGGCGATGTCGCGCAGCGACGTGGCGGCGATGCCCTGGCGGGCGAAGCAGGCCAGGGCCGCATCAAGCAACTGCGCGCGCAGGTCGGCGACGTCGGCCGTTGGCCTGCGGCCGCGGGTACGCCGGGATTCCGCCGCCGGTTGGCCGGCGCGCGCGGACTTGGCTTTTTTTGGGGGGCGGGGATTCGACATGGCTCTATTTAAATTTATAATTAATTGAATTGCAAGCCCGGCCGGCCGCGGCGTCCCGGCTGGCCGTTTGCGGGCCGGCGCGCTACCCTTGCCGGCCCCTGTTCATTGCGCTTCCAGGACGGCCGCCATCCCCCAGGACGCCCCCAGCTTGTGGGTTTTCGTGCTCGAAGCCCGGCCGCTGCCGGAAACGGCGGAGTTCGCCGAGTTCGGCGGCGCCTTCGTGCTGTGCTACCAGATGCCCGGGCTGGCCGAAGACCCGATCCGCCACGCCAGCGAGTTCCTGCGCCAGGCCGGCTGGCAGGTCGTCGGCGTGCAGGAGGAACCGGCCCGGATCGGCCGCGAAGAAGCGCCGGAACCGGAGCATTTCGACCAGGCCCTGATCGACGATGAAGCCTACGTCTTCCACCAGTGGCGGGTGGAAGACAACGACGACGAAACCCGACATTGAAGACCGCAACATGACTGCCCTCAGCCGACGCGAATTCACCCTGGACCCGGACGATGCCGAGCGGCTGGCCAACCTGAGCGGGCCGTTCGATGCGCACCTGCGCCAGATCGAACTGCGGCTGGGCGTGGAAATCGCCAACCGCGGCAGCGTGTTCCGGGTCAGCGGACCGCAAAAGGCCGCGCTGGCCACGGAAAAGCTGTTGCGTGCGCTGTACGCCGAAGCTGCCGACACCACCTTCGACGACTCCGCCATCCATCTGCGGCTGAACCAGGCCAATGTCGACCACATCGCCACCGGCGGCTTCGAGCCGCAGGAAGTGGCCATCAAGGTCAAACGCGGCACCGTGCGCGGGCGCGGCCCCAACCAGGCCGGCTACCTGCACGCCATCGCCACCCACGACATCAATTTCGGCATCGGCCCGGCCGGCACCGGCAAGACCTTCCTGGCCGTGGCCAGCGCGGTCGAGGCGCTGAACGAATCGCGCGTGCAGCGGCTGGTGCTGGTGCGCCCGGCGGTGGAAGCCGGCGAGAAGCTCGGCTTCCTGCCCGGCGATCTGAGCCAGAAGGTCGACCCCTATCTGCGCCCGCTGTACGACGCGCTCTACGAAATGCTGGGCGTGGAGAAGGTGATCAAGCTGCTGGAAAAGAACGTGATCGAAATCGCGCCGCTGGCCTACATGCGCGGACGCACGCTTAACGACGCCTTCGTCATTCTTGACGAGGCCCAGAACACCAGCATCGAGCAGATGAAGATGTTCCTGACCCGGATAGGCTACGGCAGCACCGCCGTGGTCACCGGCGACATGACCCAGATCGACCTGCCCCGCCACCAGAAGTCCGGCCTGAAGGATGCGCTGGAGGTGCTGCGCGGCGTGGAAGGAATTTCCTTTACCTTCTTCACCAGCCGCGATGTGGTGCGGCACCCGCTGGTGGCGCGCATCGTCCAGGCTTACGATGCCCGCGACGACAAGGACGCGCAAACCGGGCCGGCCGCATGACAGCGAAACCAGCGCCGGGGAACGAGGAACGAAAGATGCAAGCCGTCGCCGCCCGACCTACACTCGTCCCTCATTCCTCCCCGCTCGTGTCTGCCTTCCCATGACCCAGGGCCCCGTCCACCTCGAAGTCTCCGTCAGCTACGCGCTGCCGCGCGCGGGCATTCCGTCGGCGGTGAGTTTCCGCCGCTGGGTGGCGGCGGCCTTGAACGGCCGCATCCGCGAAGCCGATCTGGCCATCCGCATCGTCGACAGCAAGGAAGGCCGTGCGCTCAACCGCCATTACCGCGGCAAGGACTACGCCACCAACGTGCTGAGTTTCCCGGCCGAGATGGCCGATGGCGTCAAGCTGCCCAAGGGCGTGAAGATGCCGCTGCTGGGCGATCTGGTCATCTGCGCGCCGGTGGTGGCGCGCGAAGCCAAGGAACAGAAAAAACCGCTGGCCGCCCATTACGCGCACCTGACCGTGCACGGCGCCCTGCACCTGCTTGGCTGGAACCACGAAGACGACAAGGAAGCCGAGTGCATGGAGCAACTTGAACGCGAAATCCTGGCCGAACTGGGCATTGCCGACCCCTACGCCGACGAGTGACCGTATGCCGCGAACGATTTTTGCTGCGCTGCTGGCAGCGCTGTTTCCACTGGGTGCGGCCGCGCAGGACGCCGAACCGTCGCCTTTCGACCCGCGCAGCGTCGATCTGCCGGCATTGATTGCCTGCCGCGACACGCCTGAAAACTTCATGGCCCTGGCCATCGCGCTGCAGGATCCGCTCAATGCGGTGTCGCTGGGCTGGCGGCCGCTGCCGCAGACCAACATGTTCCTGAGCGAATACGCGCTGACCGCGCCGATCGAGGTCTTCGGCCACCGCAGCGCCCATATCGCCTTTGCCGGTTCCAGCGTGATGGCGATCCTGGATCTGCCCGATCCGCGTCCGCTGGCGAAGGAGCTGGACCTGGAAACGGCCATCGACACGCCCGAGAAGGCGATGTTCGGCAAGGAGCTGGTGAGCGAGGAAATCCGCGACCCGACCAGCGGCCTGGTGCTGATCCGCTCACTGGTGCTCAACGTGTCCAATGTCACTTCGCACCCGGGCAAGACCCTGGTCGGCTGCACCTACAGCATTGATCCGGAAGAGGAAAACCTGGACGAACCGGAACCGCAAGCGGCCATCGAAGCGGAATAAAAGGACCGCAGCAAACGCCGAAACCGCTGCCTGAGCCTGCTAGACTTCATCCGTCGCCCGCGCCGCGGGTGCCTGCCTACCCGAAATGCCAGAAGACGACAGTACCTACGCGCCGGAACATCCGGAGAAGCATCCGGAAAAACGGCGCAGCTGGCTGGACCGCCTGAGTTCGGCCTTTTCCGGCGAACCTACCTCGCGCGACGAACTGATCGCGCTGCTGCGCGATGCGCAGAGCGACGGCCTGATCGCCAGCGACACCCTGCGGATGATGGAAGGGGCGATCGCCGTATCCGAATTGACCGTGGGCGATGTGATGATTCCGCGCGCGCAGATGGTGTCGTTGCCGGTGCAGGCGAAGTTCCTCGACCTGATGAAACAGGTGGTGGAATCGGGCCACTCGCGTTTTCCGGTACACGGCGACGACAAGGACGAGATCCTGGGTATCCTGCTGGCCAAGGACCTGCTGCGCGGCGTGGTCGCCGACAACGGCCCTGGCAGCATCCATGAGTTGCTGCGGCCGGCAGTGCTGATCCCCGAGTCGAAGAAGCTCAACGTGCTGCTGAAGGAATTCCGCCTTTCGCGCAACCACATGGCGATCGTGGTGGACGAATACGGCGGCGTCGCCGGACTGGTCACCATCGAGGACGTGCTGGAGCAGATCGTCGGCGAAATCGACGACGAGCACGACGAGGCCGAGGACGAGGCCAACCTGATCCTGGCCCAGGCCGATGGCCAGTACGTGGTCGATGCGCTGACGCCCATCGACGATTTCAACGAAACCTTCGGTGCGGATTTCCCGGATGACGAATACGACACCGTCGGCGGCCTGGTCACCGCCGCCATCGGCCACCTGCCGGAAACCGGCGAGGAACTCACCCTGGGTCGTTTCGCCTTCCGCGTGGCCAAGGCCGATGCGCGCAGGGTGCACGCGTTCCACGTTGGCGTGCTGTCCGATTAGCATGCCGCTCCGGTCGTTGCTGCTGGCGCTGCTGTGGCTGTGCGCGTTCGCCGCCGGCGCCGCGCCGCGCATCGGCGTGGCGACGATGGCGCCGGGCGAGATCTTCTTCGAGCGATTCGGCCACAACGCCATCGTCGTGGCGGATCCGGCCAGCGGCCAGGCCACTTCCTACAATTTCGGCTTCTTCGATCCGGAAGAGCCCGATTTCGTCGGCCGCTTCGCCCGCGGACAGATGATGTACTACCTGGTCGCGCTGCCGCTGGAGCAGGATCTGGCGCATTATCGCGACACCGGCCGCGGCGTCACCCTGCAATGGCTGGATCTGGCGCCGCAGCAAGCTCAGGCGCTGGCCGATGCGCTGGCCGAGCGCGCCAGGCCCGAGAACGCCCGCTACCGCTACGACTATTTCACCGACAACTGCTCCACCCAGGTGCGCGATGCGCTGGACGCGGCGCTGGGCGGGGCGCTGCGCTCGCAACTGGCCGGGCGCTCGCGCGGCAACACCTTCCGCAGCGAAGCCGTCCGCCTGGCCTCGCCGGCGCTGTGGATGTGGCTGGGCTTCGACATCGGCCTGGGGCCCTACGCCGACCATCCGATGTCGCGCTGGGAAGAAGCCTACGTACCGATGCGGCTGGCCGACAGCCTGGCCGAAGTCCGCAACAGCGCCGGCCGGCCGCTGGTGCAATCGCAAGTGGAACTGCTGCCGCACCGCGCCGCGCCGGAACCGCCCGAGGCGCCGCGCCGCTGGCTGCCGTGGTTGATTGCCGGCGTGCTGGTGGCGGTTGCCGTAGCCGCGCTGGGGCGCCATCATCCGCGCGCAATCGCTGCGCTGGCGTTGCCGCTGTGGCTGCTGTGCGGTATCGCCGGCGCGCTGTTGGCGTACCTGTGGGGTTTCACCGAACACCAAGCCGCCTGGGCCAACCGCAACCTGCTGTTGTTCAACCCGCTGTGCCTGTTGCTGATTCCCGGCGCAATAGCCGTGTTGCGCCGCGGCATGCTGCCGCGTTGGAACGGATGGCTGCTGGGCCTGATCGCCGCCGGCGCGATGGCCGCATGGATACTGCACTGGCTGCCGTTGCGGCCGCAGTACAACCAGACCTGGGTCGCGCTGCTGTTGCCGATCCATCTGGCGCTTGCATACGTATTCATGCCCAGACGCTTGTCCCACCGCAAACGCTGACGCAGGATGCGGCCTCCGCCGCTCTGTGCCGAAAGCCCGCATGCCCAATCGTCTTTTCGCGCTGACCGCGCTGCTGTTGCTTTCCATCACGGTCTCCACTTCCGTTTCCGCCCCTGCGTCGGCTGCGCCCACGCCGCCGGCACCTGCCGTTTTCAGCATCGCCTCGCCGGATGGCAGGCTCACCGCCAGCATCACCACCGACCACGAGGGCCGCCCCAGCTACCGGGTCGACCGCAACGGCGCGCCGGTGATTTCGTCGTCGCGGCTGGGGTTGATTCTGCTGGATGCGCCGAAGTTCGAACGCAATCTGGCCGTTTCCAATCCGCGTACACGCAGCTTCGACCAGCGCTGGGAACAGCCGTGGGGCGAACGCCGCTACATCCGCAACCATTACAACGAACTGCGGGTGACGCTGACCGAGCGGACCAGGCCGTTCCGCAGCTTCGACGTGGTATTCCGCGTCTACGACGATGGCCTGGGCTTCCGCTACGAATTCCCGGATCAGGCGGCGCTGAAGCAGCTGCGCATCGCCGAGGAACTGACCGAATTCGACATCGCCGGCGACGCCACCGCCTGGTGGATTCCTGCCGGCGAATGGAACCGCGAAGAATACCTGTACAACCGCACGCCACTGCAGGAAGTCGGCGATGCGCAGACGCCCATCACGCTGCGCCGGCAGGACGGTTTGCACGTGACCATCCATGAAGCCGCGCTGGTCGACTATTCGGGCATGAACCTGACCCGGGTGGAAGCGCACCGGCTCAAAGCCAACCTGACCCCCGGCATCGGCGACGGCAAGGTCGTGCGCAACGCGCCGTTCCACACTCCTTGGCGCACGCTGCAGATCAGCGACAACGCCGCCGGCCTGGCGATGTCCAGCCTGATCCTGAATCTCAACGAGCCCAACGCGCTGGGCGACGTGTCGTGGGTCAAGCCGATGAAGTACGTCGGCGTCTGGTGGGAAATGCACCTGGACAAGAAAAGCTGGGCCTCCGGCGCCAAGCATGGCGCCACCAACGAAAACGTGCGCCGGCATATCGATTTCGCCGCCGCGCACGGCTTCGGCGGCGTGCTGGTCGAAGGCTGGAACGTGGGCTGGGACGGCGACTGGTTCGGCAACGGCGAGGATTTCAGCTTCACCGAATCCTATCCCGACTTCGATCTGGACGCGCTGACCGCCTATGCCAACGCCAAAGGGGTACAGTTGATCGGCCACCACGAAACCTCCGGCCATGCGGCGCACTACGAATCGCAGCTGGATGCCGCATTCAATCTGTACCAGCGCGTGGGCATCCGCGCGGTCAAGACCGGTTATGTCGCCGATGCCGGCCAGGCCAAGGTGATCGGCAGCGACGGAAAGCTGCACTATGCTTGGCACGAAGGCCAGGACATGGCGCGCCACCATCTGAAAGTGGTCACCGAGGCCGCCAAGCGTCACATCAGCGTCAATCCGCACGAGCCGGTCAAGGACAGCGGGCTGCGCCGCACCTACCCCAACTGGATCACCCGCGAAGGCGCGCGCGGCATGGAATTCAGCGCCTGGGGCAACCCCGGCAACCCGCCCGAGCACGAAACCAACCTGGTGTTCACCCGCCTGCTGGCGGGGCCGATGGACTACACGCCGGGCATCTTCGGCACCAGGACCCGTCCCGGCTCGCAGGTGGCCACCACCTGGGCCAAGCAACTGGCGCTGTACGTGGTCATCTACAGCCCGCTGCAGATGGCCGCGGATCTGCTGGACAACTACGAGGCCAATCCGGCGCCGTTCCAGTTCATCAAGGACGTGCCGGTGGACTGGGACCAGACCGTGGTGCTGAACGGCGAAGTCGGCGACTACGTCACCATCGCGCGCAAGGACCGCCACAGCGACAACTGGTATCTGGGCGCGGTGTCCGACGATCAGGCGCGCTCGCTGCCGGTGGCGCTGTCGTTCCTGCAAGCTGGCCGCCGCTATACCGCGCAGATCTACCGCGACGGCGAGCGGGCGGACTGGAAGACCACGCCGGAAGATATCGTCATCGAGGAGCGCGAGGTTTCCAGCAGCGATACGTTGACGCTGCGGCTCGCTGCCGGCGGCGGCCAGGCGATCCGCTTTATCGCGCAGTAAGAGGCCGTGTAGGAGCGATGTCAGTCGCGATGGCGCCGCGATAGCCATTCGGTGCGCATGGTGAGGAGCCCGCCGCAGCGCGCCCGGATGGTGAACAGCCGGTTTCAGCCGTGGTTTGAGTTGGCAGTCGCGACTTACGTCGCTCCTACAGGTACAAGGATGGGCCGCTTGGATCGGCTTGCCGGCCCGCCCCATCTGGCGCACGATGCGCGGATGAGCGAAGCCTCCCCCGTCCACAGCGACAAACCCGCGCTGCCAAGCTGCGTGATCAACTGCGTGATGTACGACCGCGACGGACAGCGGCACGACATCGGTCTGGACGACATCAGCGATGTGCTGGCCACCGACGACGGCAGCTTTCTCTGGGTCGGCCTGTACGAGCCGGACGAAGCCATCCTGGAGAAACTGCAGGAGGAATTCTGCCTGCACGATCTGGCCGTCGAGGACGCACGCAAGGCGCACCAGCGCCCCAAGGTGGAAGCCTACGGCAACTCGCTGTTCCTGGCCGCGCATACCGCACAGGTGGTGGACGAAAAAATCCGCTACGGCGAAACCCAGGCCTTTCTTGGCCCACGCTATCTCATCACCGTCCGCCACGGCGCTTCGCTGTCGTACGCGCCCACACGCACGCGGGTCGAACGCGAACCGGAGCTGCTGGCGCTGGGCCCGGCCTACGGCCTGTACGCGGTGCTCGACTTCATCGTCGACAACTACCAGCCCATCGTGCAGGAATTCCGCGACACCCTGCAGAAGCTGGAGCGCGACATCTTTTCCGACACCTACCGGCGCAGCGTGGTGACGCGGCTGTACGATCTGAAGCGCGAACTGACCTATATGCGGGTGGCGGTAGCGCCGCTGCAGGACGTGCTGTCGCAATTGGTCCGCAGCCAGAGCCCGCTGGTGCCGGAGGAAGTCCGGCTGTACCTGCGCGACGTGCACGACCATGCGCTGCGGGTCAACGAAACCATCGATACGCTGCGCGACATGCTGGGCACCGCGCTCAGCGTCAACCTGTCGCTGGTCACGCTGGCACAGGGCGAAACGGTCAAACGGCTGGGCGCCTGGGCCGCGCTGCTGGCCGCGCCGACGTTGATCGCCAGCTGGTATGGCATGAACTTCCGCGGCATGCCGGAACTGGACGACCGTTACGCCTATCCAATCCTGATTGTCGTGGTCATCATTGTCTGCGGCGTCCTGTACAAGCTGTTCAAACGCTCGCGCTGGCTTTGATCTGGAGCGCTTTTGCCCCAGATGTCTACAGCCCCGTCATGACCAGCCATTCGGCTGTTGCGAAGCGTTTCCGGCGCAGGCCGGAACCCGTGGCTTGACCAGCCGTTCGGCCGCTGGCTTTTAACCGCGGACGGCGGCTCAAGCCGTCCAGAACGCGGCCAAGGCGCTGGGCTCCCGCCTGCGCAGGAGTGGCGAATTGAAAATGCTCTAGGACAAGCGGGCGGCGAACGCCTGCAACGCACCGGCGCCGACCACATCGCCGGCCAGCAGCGGCAACTGCTGCAGCGGCAGTCCCGGCAAAGCCGAGCGCAGCGTATGCATATGCTGTTCTTCCTGTACGTGCCGCTCGGCCAGGAATGCGCCGGCATCGGCCGGCGAACGCTTGTTGACCACCAGCCCGCCGACGGCAATGCCGGCGCGCAGCAGCTGCGCGTGCAGTTCGATGGTCTCCAGCACCGGCAGACGCTCGGCCGCCAGCACGATCACGAACGATGTCCTGGCGCTGTCGGTCAGCACTTCGCGCAGATGTTCGAAACGGTGGCGGCGGCGGTGCAGCAACTGGCGGATGCGCTGATCGCGGTCCTCGCCGGTGCCGGTGCGTTCGCCGCCGATGATGCGGGTGCCGACGCCTTCATCGCTGCCCAGGTTGCGCAGCGCTGCGCCGAAGCGCTCGCTGCGCTGCTGGCGCCGCAGCAGGCCTTCGGTCCAGGCCGACATCATTTCCGGCAACGCCATCAGCCGCGCGGTATGGCCTGAAGGCGCAGTGTCGAAGACGATCAGATCGTAGTCGCGCAGACCCTGCTCGACCAGTTCGGCAATCCGCTCCAGCAGCGCCGCCTCATGCATGCCCGGCGCATCGCGCGACAACGCCATGTGCTTGTCGACTTCGCCGGCCAGATGTTCGGGCATCAACCGCCGCAACGCATCGCCGACTTCGGCCAGGTGCGCATCCACGGTGGCCTGCGGATCCAGTTCCAGTCCATCCAGGCCCGCCGCCAGCCGCACGATCTGCGGCCCGACCTCGCGTGCCCACAGATGTCCCAGATTGTGCGCCGGATCGGTGGAAACCAGCAGCACCCTGCGCCCGGCGCCGGCCTGGGCCAAGGCCGTGGCAGCCGCCACCGTGGTCTTGCCCACCCCGCCCTTGCCGCCGAAGAACAACACCCGGCGCGCCGCAGCCAGGGCTAGCAGCATCCGATGTGATCCAGCGGCGAGCGATCCATGCCCATGCGCCTGTGCCAGGCATGGAAGCGTTCGTACATGGCCGGCATCAGTTCCAGCGTGTAATAGGTTGCCGGGTTGGGGACGCCCAAGGACTCGGCGAACACCAGCATCATGAACAGGTCTTCCTCATCGCGCTGGGCGCGGGCGAACGTCCGCCGGTACGGCGCGATATAGAACTCGCGCAGTCCGGCCGACACCCGCTCCAGCCACGAAGCGGGCTTGTCGCCCGATCCGTTCACGGCCGCGATTGCGCCTCGGCATGGGCGGGATCGCGGCCCTTGCTCATTGCGATGAAGGCCTCCAGCGTCACCCACAGCGCGGCGATCAGGATCACAACATCCATGCCCAGCAGCAGCCAGTTCTGATCGGTGTAGAACGTCTTCAGCTGCACGACCAGCGCGTACACCGACATCACCAGCAGGAACGCCAGCGGCACCAGCGTGAACCAGGCATTGCGGCCCTGCTTGATCAGGATCACCGAGATGATCGATAGCGTCAGCGCCGCCAGCAGTTGGTTGGTGGTGCCGAACAGCGGCCAGATCACCATGCCGCCGCCGCCATCGGCGCCTGCGCCGAACGCCAGCGCCATGCACACCGCCAGCGCGATGAGCGTGCCCACCAGCGTGCCGACCTTGAAACCGGCGATTTCTCCGGCTTCCTGCACCACGAAGCGCTGCAGGCGCAGGCCGGTATCCATGGTGGTGGCGGCGAACAGGATGGCCATCGTGGCCAGCATCGTCGAACCCAGGTTGGCCGGCATGCCCAGCCCGTCGACCAGCAGCTTGTCGCCGCCGTTGACGAACGCACCGACGCCGCCAGCGCCGAACTTGCTGTAGACCGTCTGCCAATCGACCAGCGTCGCAAAGCCGGCAGTGCAGCAGATGATGGCGGCCAGCGACAGCATGCCCTCGCCCATTGCACCGAAGTAACCGACGAAACGCGCATCGGTTTCCTTGTCCAACTGCTTGGATGTGGTGCCCGAGGACACCAGCCCGTGGAAGCCGGAAATCGCGCCGCAGGCGATGGTGACGAACAGCAGCGGCACGATGCTGGGAGTGCCAGCGGGCAATGCATCGTTCAGCGCCGGCGCCACGATGGCCGGGGCCGACAGCAGCACCGCCGCGTACAGGATGCCCAGGCCGACGAACAGCTGCAGGCCGTTGATGTAGTCGCGCGGCTGCAGCAGCACCCACACCGGCAACAGCGAAGCGACGCCGGCGTACAGGAACAGCACCACGATCCAGAACGACTTGGCGTTCAGGCCCAGAATGCTTTCAGGCAGCACGATCGGGTACTGGTTGCCCAGCAGGATCAGCGCGTACAGCACGATGACGCCGCCGATCGACGGCCACAGCAGGCCGAACCGGTAGCGATAGATCATCTGCCCGATGATCAGCGCCACCACAATCGCGCCCCAGGTCGGAATGACGGAAGTGGGCGTGCTGACCAGCAGGTTGGCGATGACCACCGCGAACGCCGCATTGACCATCAGCAGCAGCAGGAAGATCACCACCAGGAACAGGTTGCGCCCGCGCCGGCCGATGAAGCTGCCGCTGAGCATGCCGATCGACTTGCCCTTGTTGCGCACGCTGGCCCACAGCGCGCCGAAGTCGTGCACGCCGGCAAAGAACACCGTGCCCAGCACCACCCACAGGAACGCCGGTCCCCAGCCCCAGATGACCGCGATGGCCGGCCCGACAATGGGCGCAGCGCCGGCTACCGAGGTGAAGTGATGGCCCCACAACACGAACCGGTTGGTCGGCACGTAGTCGACCCCGTCGCGCAGCTCGTGCGCGGGAGTGACGAAATCGGGATCCAGCCGGTAGATCTTCTCGGCGATGAACTTGGAATAGAACAGGTAACCGAGCGACATCACGCCCAGGCCCACGACCATCAACAGAATCGCGCTCATGCTTCGCTCCCCCCGGTTGCGGGTTCATCCGGGCTGCCGGGAGCATGAAACGAATGGCCCCCGAATGGAAGGGCGACGGCCCGTTCAGGCGAGCGGCCTACGACCAAAGTCGGAGGTCCTAACCGGCCCCGGCCAGCAGCCGCAACAACTGTCCGGTGATGTAGGCCGCATAGGTGCCCAGGGCATAGCCGAACACCGCCAGCAGCACCGCCACCGGCGCCAGCGCCGGATGAAAGGCGCTGGCGACCACCGGTGCCGAGGCCGCCGCGCCGATATTGGCCTGCGAACCCACCGCCATGAAGAACAGCGGCGCCCGGATCAGCTTGGTCACCAACAGCAACAGCGTGCCGTGGGTCAGTATCCAGATCAGGCCCAGCGCAAACAGCCAGGGCTTGTCGAGCAGCGCGGCCAGATCCATATGCATGCCGATACTGGCGATCAGGAAATACAGCATCGCGGTGCCGACCTTGGAAGCGCCGGCGCCTTCCAGCGTCCGCGCGCGGGTGAAGCTGAGCAACAGGCCGATGGTAGTGGCCAGCACCACCATCCAGAAGAATCCGGAGGTCAGGCTGAAGTCCTCCAGCCGCCACTCCGCCGGCAAGGTCTTGATCCAGGCGACCAGCGGCCCGGCCAGGAAGTGCGCCAGCCCGGTGCTGCCCAGGCCGATGCCCAGGATCACCATCAGATCGGCCAGGCTGGGATTGCGCGCATGCTGGGCCTGGTAGGTCTCCATCCGCTGTTTGAGATCGTCGATGGCCGAAGTGTCGGCACCGGTCCAGCGATCGAAGGCCTGCGCGCGCGGAATCAGGAACAGCAGCACCGCCATCCACAGATTGGCGACCAGGATGTCGACCGCGACGAACTGCCCGAACAGGGTGGAATCGACCGCGAACACTTCCTTCATCGCCGCCTGATTGGCGCCGCCGCCGATCCAGCTGCCGGCCAGCGTGGCCATGCCGCGCCAGGTGTCGCCGGCCACCGTTTCAGGATGGATGATGCCCAACGCCACAAACGACACGATGGCCCCCAGCATCACCCCAAGCGTGCCGGTCAGGAACATGATGATCGCCTTCGGCCCCAGCCGCAGGATGGCGCCGATATCGATGGCGATGCAGAACAGCGCCAGCGAACTGGGCAGCAGATAGTCGCGCGCCATCGGGTACAGCTGGGAGGTTTCGCCGTCGATCAGCCCGATGCTGTTGTAGATGGCCGGCAGCAGATAGCACATCAGCAATGCCGGCACGATGCCGTAGAACTTTTTCCACGGCCCGCTCGGCCGCGACGAACTCCAGAACACGAAGCCCAGCGTGGCCGCGAGCAGGCCGAGGACGACGGCGTCGTTGGTGATCAGCGGAGCGCCGCTTGCGATGGCTGCCATCTGTGGTTCCTGTGTACTGCGAAAAAAAGGCGCGCCATGGATGCGGCGCGCCGGAACTGCGGAGAGGATTACCGGCCGATATGCTGCTTCAGCCAGGCATTGACGGTGTCGTGCCAGAGAATGCTGTTCTGCGGCTTCAGCACCCAGTGGTTCTCGTCCGGGAAATACAGCAGCCTGGATTCGATGCCCTTGCGCTGCAGCGCGGTGAACGTGGACAGGCCCTGGTCCACCGGCACGCGGTAGTCCTTCTCGCCCTGCACCACCAGCATCGGCACCCGCCAGTTGGCGACATGGTTGACCGGATTGAACTTCTCGTAGTTCTGCGGCACCTCATACGGAGTACCGCCGTTTTCCCATTCGGTGAACCACAGTTCCTCGGTCACATAGCCCATCGAACGGGTGTCGAACACGCCGTCATGGTTGACCAGGCATTTCCACGGCGAGCGTCCCTCGGCGTCGAACCAGTTGCCGGCGATCCAGTTGACCATGTAGCCGCCGTAGCTGGCGCCCAGCGCACAGGCCTTGTCGCCGTCGAGGAAGGCGTACTTCTGCTGCGCAGCCGCCCAGCCCTTCTGCAGGTCCTCCAGCGGCTTGCCGCCCCAGTCGCCGCTGATGGAGTCGGTGAATGCCTGGCCATAGCCGGTGGATCCGTGGAAATCGATCATCACCACGGCATAGCCCTGGCCGGCGTAGGTCTGCGGATTCCAGCGATAGCTCCAGCCGTTGCCGAAACTGCCCTGCGGCCCGCCGTGGATCAGGAACGCGACCGGATACTTCTGCCCATCCACATAATTCCACGGCTTGACCACGTAGCCGTGCACGGTTTCGTCGTTCCAGCCCTTGAAGCTGAACTGTTCGAAATCGCCAAGACGCACGTCGCCGGCCACATCGGCCACCGAAGGAGTGATGACGCGGAACGGACCTGCCGCCGTGGCGCCTTCGGCGCGCTGGCGATCCAGCTCGGCCTTCTCGGCCAGCGACGCGACGATGAGCTGGTTGTTGGTCTGCAGCGTACTGCGGGTAAAGGCCACCATGTCGCCCGCCAGCTGGAAATCGGAAACGCTGCCCTCGCCGATGACCTTGTCGACCTTGCCGGTGGCGATGTCGATCTGGAACAGCGGGTGTTCGCCCAGGTCCTGGGCGGTGGTGTAAAGCGTGCCGCCATCGGCCGACAGCGTGATGCCGTCGGCCGAGCGATCCCAGTCCGCTGCGATTTCGCGCGGCGTGCCGCCATCCAGCGACAGGCTCATCAGCGCGAAGCGATCGGCCTCGAAACCCGGACGCTTCATCGCGCGGTAGAACAGCGTCCTGCCGTCGGCGCTGAACACCGGACCGGTATCCCAGGCCTTGTTGGCAGCGGTGAGGTTCTTCGGCGTAGCACTGCCATCGGCATTGACCTGGTATAGGTCGAAGTTGGTCGACCAGGGCTCTTCCCGACCGGCCACGCGGATGCTGGCGACCAGCGTCTTTCCATCCGGCGACCAGTTGTATTCGCCGGCATCGCCGAACGGCTTGGATGGGACATCGCCGTCCAGCGAGTCGGTCAACGCGGTGGCCGCGGCCAGCGGTTTGTCCTTGGCCGCCGGCAGCGCGGCGACGAACAAGCGACTGCGACGACCGTCGCTCCAGGTATCCCAATGGCGCACGAACAGGCGGTCGTAGACCACGCCGCTGCTCTTGGCCGTCGCCGCCGCATCCAGCTTGCGCTTGCTGCAGGCGAAATCGGCCTTGCATTCGGCAAACGTGTCGGCGCTGAAAGCCACCTGCGTGCCGTCCGGCGACAGTTTGTAGCTGCCGACATCCAGTGCGAAGTCGGTCAGCTGACGCGGCGCGCCGCCGTTTACCGGCATCGCATAGAGTTGCTGGGTGCCTGACTTGCCGCTGAGGAAATAGACGGTCTTGCCGTCGGGCGAGAAGGCTGGCGAGTTGACGTTCCAGTCTTCCGGCGTCAGCCGCTTGGGCGGCGCCATGTCGCGGGTCAGCAGGTGACGCACCCATAGGCCGGTGCTGGCCTTGCTCAGTTCGGCATCGATCTGGCGCTTGGCGAACACCACCCGGCTGCCGTCGGGCGACAGCACCGGCGAGGACACGCGCTCCAGCGCGGCCAGATCGCGTACGTCGAATCCGCGCTGCTGCGCGGCAACAGGCATCGACGCCAACAGGCACAAGGGCAGCAGGGCAAAACGCAGGTTCATCCGGGGCTCCGGCAAGGGCAAAACGCCGATGTTAGGCCGTAACAACGGTTCGGCGCAAAGGCATGAAGTCATGCCTTTGCCGGCAGGCTACATGGGGCCGGGCTCGACGTCGCCCAGCGCCTTCGACTTGGCGCCGGTGCGATACAGCAGCCAGCCGACCACCGCCAGCACCACCAGGCCGACGATCTCGCCCTGCTGGAACATCTCCGGCAGCACCAGCACGTCGCGGTCCTTGCTGGCGTAGATGGCGATGCCCACCGCAATGCCCATCAAGGCCTCGCCGGTGATCAGGCCGGCGGCGAACAGCGTGCCCGGACGATGCAGGCGGTCGCGCGCGGTTTCGTCCTTCGTGCCCACCATGCCGTGGCGCTTTTCGACCAGGTAGGCCAGCAGGCCGCCGAGGAAAATCGGCACCATCAGTTCCAGCGGCAGGTAGATGCCGATCGCCGCCGCCAACACCGGCACGCGGAAGCTGCTGGCCTTGGCCTTCAGCGCCTCGTCGATGGCGATGATGAGCGCACCGATCGCAGCGCCGATGCCGATGATGCCCCACGGCAGTTCGCCGCCGAACAGGCCCTTGGCCACCGAGGCCATCAGCGTGGCCTGCGGCGCGGACAGCGGATTGGGATGCTCGGCCGTCGGCGCGCCGATGCCGTAGGCCTCGGACAGCACGTTCAGCACCGGCGCCATGATCAGCGCGCAGGAAAACGCGCCGATGCCGAGCATCAACTGCTGCTTCCAGGGGGTGGCACCGACCAGGTAGCCCGCCTTGAGATCCTGCAGGTTGTCGCCGCCGACCGCCGCGGCGCAACACACCACCGCGCCAATCATGATCGCGGCCACCGCGCCCAGCGGCGCGCCGCCGGCACCGACGGCCATGCGCCCGCTCTCGCCCAGCAGCAACAGCAGCACGACCGAGGCGAACAGGATGGTGGCGATGGTGATGCCCGACACGGGGTTGTTGGACGAACCGACCAGGCCGGCCAGGTAGGCCGACACGGAAACGAACAGGAAGCCGGCCACGATCATGATGATCGCCATCGGGATACTGACGTGCCACAAGCCGACAATGGCCTGGTACAGCAGCAGCAGAGGCAGCACGAACACCACCAGCGCCACCAGCATCCACTTCATCGGCAGGTCGCGCTCGGTCTCGGCCACTTCGGCGCCGCCTGAACCGGCACGTGCGGCGGCGATGCCGCTCTTCACGCCCGACAGCAGCGACTTGCGCAGCGAGAACAGCGTCCAAACCCCGCCAATCAGCATCGCGCCCACGCCCAGGTAGCGGATCTTGGCCGACCAGATCGCGCCAGCCACGTCTTCCGGCCCCGCACCGGCGATGCTCTGCGCCAGCCCCGGGTCGGTGCCCATGAAGAACATGTGGTACAGCGGGATGGCGATGTGCCAGGACAGGATGCTGCCGGACAGCACCACGATGCCGATGTTCAGGCCCACGATATAGCCCACGCCCAGCAGCGCCGGCGACAGGTTGGTCCCCATATAACCCAGGTACTTGCCGAAAAAGCCGGCGCCCGCGGCCGTATCCGGGATCAGGCGCATGCCGCTGTGCGCGGCGACCTTGAGCACCGCACCGATGGCGGCGGAGAAGGCCAGGATCTTCAGGCCCGGGCCGGGGTTCTCACCGGCCTTCAGCACTTCCGCCGCGGCCTTGCCTTCGGGGAAGGGCAAGGGCTCCTCGACGATCATCGAGCGGCGCAGCGGCACCGAGAACAGCACGCCCAGCAGGCCGCCGAGACCGGCAATGGCCAGCACCCACGAATACTGGAAGTCCCGCCAGTAGCCCAGGATGATCAGCGCCGGAATCGTAAAGATGACGCCCGCGGCGATCGACGAACCGGCTGAGGCGCCGGTCTGCACGATGTTGTTTTCCAGAATGGTGCCGCCCCCCAGCAGACGCAGCACCCCCATCGACACCACCGCGGCCGGGATGGCGGTGGCCACGGTCAAACCGGCGAACAGGCCCAGATAGGCGTTGGCGGCCGACAGCACCACGGCCAGCACAATGGCCAGTACGACGGCACGGAAAGTCAATTGCGGCGTTGCGGGAGGATGGCGCATGGGCGTGTCCGGTTCTGCAGAAGCCGGACACGCTATCGGTATCGCCCCGGCAAGTCCAGCCGAAGCCAGACGCGCTCCGGTTTCGCCTGCCATCCGGACGTTCCCCGCCCGGTGCCGCCTTGGCGCAGGCCGGACACCGGCAGAGGCGCGGACTCCCGTACCCTCAAGGAGCGCGCGCATCCTTCCGCAGTTCGGATGGCGCTACTTCGCCTTCGCTCCGCCGATATGCCGGCTGAAGAAATCCAGCAGTCTGGTGTAGTACTCGCGCTGATGCGCCTCGGTGTAGAAACCGTGGCCCTCGGTCTTGTAGTACAGCGTTTCCACCGGCACGCCGGCCGCCTTCAACCGCCGCTCCATCAACTCCGAATGCTGGATGGGCGCACGCTCGTCTTCGCCGCCCGCAGCCAGGAATACCGGCACCTTGATGCGGTCGGCCAGGTTGGTGGGTGAGACGGCCGAGATCTGGTTTTTTTCGCCCAACCATTCGCGCAGGTAGGTCTCCCGGGAACGATTGCGACGAATGCCTCCCGCCGAGTGCAACATGGGCAGATCGTAGACACCGACGTAGCCAGCCGCGCAGCGGTACAGATCGGGCTCTTTGGCGGCTCCCATCAGCGATGCGTAGGCACCATAGCTGGCGCCGTAGATGCAGATCCGGTCGGGATCGGCCAGCCCTGCGTCGATCGCCCAGCGAGTGGCGTCGGTCAGATCATCCTGCATGGCTCCGCCCCATTGCCTGGCGCCAGCCTGCGCGAAGGCACGGCCATAACCGTCGGAGCCACGGAAGTTGACCTGCAGTACAGCGTAGCCGGCTGACGCAAGCATCTGCACTTCGTTGTCGAATCCCCACCAATCCCGTACCTGGAACGGTCCCCGTGAGGCAGAACCACCATCGCCCGCGGGCCGTCGCCGGCCCCCGGCGGCAAGGTGACGTAGCCGTGCAATTCCAGGCCGTCGCGGGCTTTTAGCCTGATCGGACGCGCCTCCGCCAGTTGCGCAGGGTCCAGCCAGTCTCGCCGCCCGACGAGATAATCGGCCTTTTTCGTTTCCGTATCGAAGACGTAGAAGTCCCCAGGATTCCGATCCGAATCGACCCTTATCAGCGACAACCGGCCGTCCGCAGTAGACGAGGTAACCGTTACCGATTCGCCAGGAAAAACGGCTTCCAGGCTTCTATAGAGCCTTGCCATTTCATCTGTCCCATCGAAGAATTCGGTTCGCGGCTTGCCGTCCACAAACAATGCGCCCACCGGCACCGGTTTGAACTGGTTCGATACGATGATGGCGGCAGGGTCGACGTTATCATTGCGGAAGACGTCCTTTCTTGCCTTGGTCGCGACATCCATCTCCACGATAACGTCAGGCCCGCTGGTCTGCTCGACCGTCAAATAAACCCTGGTGTCGTCCGAGGAGAAACCTACCGGCGTTTCCACCCGGCCGGAAACCGCTTCGTCGTTGATCAGTTCCCACTCGCTATCCGCGCCTGCACGATAGTAAAGCTTCCTGACGTTGTCCGAACCGGAGCCAAGTGCGAATCTCACTACACCCTGGTGGTCGGTCGTAAAGTCTGCCCTTGCGACCGGAGCCCTGGCCAGAGTGACGCGACGGCCGGTGTAGATATCCATTCGTTCGGCGCGACTAAATGGCTCTCTGTTCCATGGCCATATCGAGACGATCACGTTGCGGCTGTCGCTTGTCAGAGGATCCACCAAGAACGCAGATACGTTCTCAGCTGTCTTCGGCTGGATCCGCGTACCCGGCCCTCGATCCGCTACCCGGTAACCCACCAGCATTTCCGGCGCACCTCCTTCCGCACCGACTGCAAACAGTTCACCGGTGGCGAATGGCTCATCAAGCGAACCATACTTCTCTTCTACCGAGAACAACACGCGTCCGTCGCTTACCCACCAGAAGTTGGCCACATGCACGTTCTTGCCCAAGGCGAAGGACGTGGTCAATTTTCTGTCCGAGCGGCGCATGACTGCGAAAGCCGTGCGATCTTCCAAAGGCACCGACGCCGCATAGAACTCGCCACTGGGAGAGAGCTTGATGCTGCCGAACTTGTCCTTCCTGATGAATGCGTCAACGTCGACCTGCGCCTTGGCCGGCGTTACGGCAGCTCCCATTGCCAGACAAAAGCCGGCGACCAGCGCAATTCCCCACTTCCCCATGTCTTTCCCCTGTCCTTAGATAAAATGAGCTCGCGCAACCCCTGCGCAACCGGCAATTGGCGACTTCCCATGATTGCCGGAACGGCGGAGCGACGGCTTTGGCCACGTCCCTTCACGCAATGCGTGAATCCCGTGGGCTGCGGCTTTGCAGAGTTAACCCGACCTGCGGAACTACGGTCAACTGGTCCCGTCCAGGACCTTGCCCAGCCCGGAGCGCCAAAGCGGAAACTTGAAACCCAGCAACGTTTCCAGCCGCGTACTGTCGAGGCAGGAGAACGCCGGGCGTTGGGCGCGCGTGGGGAATTGCGCAGTGGCAATCGCCTGCACAGCCGGACGGCGCGCCAGCATGCCGCGCTCGAACGCGCCGGCGATGATGGCCTCGGCAAACCCGTGCCAGCTGGTTTTACCGCTGGCCGTCAGATGATAAACACCGGTGTGTTCGCCGGATAGCCGACCCAACACCGCGGCGGTCGCATCCGCAATCAGGTACGCTGGTGTCGGTGTGCCGAACTGATCGGCCACGACCCGCAGTTCGTCGCGTTCAGCGGCCAGGCGCAGCATGGTCTTCATGAAGTTATGCCCATGCGTTCCGTACACCCAGGCGGTGCGGAAGATGAAATGCGCGCCGCCAGCCTCGGTTACCGCCTGTTCGCCTGCCAGCTTGCTGGCGCCATAAACGCCCAATGGCGCGGTGGCGTCGGTTTCCCGGTAAGGCCGCTGTCCTTGGCCATCGAAAACGTAGTCGGTCGAGTAATGCACAAGGGTGGCGCCGCGGTCGGCGCATGCCCTGGCCAGTACGCCGGGCACTTCGGCATTCGCCCGAAACGCCGCCTCCGGCTCGTCCTCGGCGCGGTCCACCGCCGTATAGGCGGCGGCATTGACGACGATGTCCGGTGCGGCATCGGCAATCAACTGTCCGATCCGGTCGGGCCGGTCGAAATCGGCGCCCAGGCAGTCCGCGCCGTCCGGGAGCAGGCCTGTTCGCGTCGTCGGCACTACCTGGCCCAACGGCGCAAGACTGCGCCGCAGTTCGTGGCCGACCTGGCCATTGGCCCCCAGCAGCAGGATCTTCTTCATGCCGGGAAAGTCGGCAGGCGCTCGGCCGGCACATCCGCGAGCAGTGGCGCCTTGGCGTCCTTGTCGGACAGCAGTGGTGCGGAGACGGGCCAGTCGATACCAATGGCGGCATCGTCCCAACGCACGCCAGCATCCGCGGCCTTGTCGTACTGCGCTGTGCACAGGTAGCTGAAAACCGCACGCTCGGACAGCACCGCAAACCCATGCGCGAAACCTTCCGGAATCCAGAACTGCCGTTTGTTCTCCGCACTCAGCATCACTGCCGCCCACTGGCCAAAATGCGGCGAACCGCTGCGGATGTCGACCGCCACGTCGTACACCTCGCCTTCCAGTACGCTTACCAGCTTGCCCTGGGGATTGGGCCATTGATAGTGAAGTCCCCGCAATACGCCGCGCGCCGACGAAGAGACATTGCTCTGAACGAACCGGGTAGGCAGGCCGTGCTGACCGTAGCGATCGGCATTCCACGTTTCGAAGAAGAAACCACGATCATCGCCGAATACCGCAGGCTCTATCACCACGCAGCCGGGCAGCTTGGTCTCGACGATCTTCATCGCACCACCCCGCGTGTCGCCAGCGACAGCAGGTACTGACCGTAGCCGTTCTTGGCCAGCGGTGCGGCCAACTTTTCCAACTGCTGCGCGTCTATCCAGCCGTTGCCAAAGGCGATCTCCTCCGGGCAGCACACGCGCAGGCCCTGACGGGCTTCGATGGTTTCGATGAAGGTGGATGCTTCCAGCAGGGACTGATGGGTACCGGTATCCAACCAGGCATGGCCGCGGCCGAGCGGCTCCAGGTGCAGCTTGCCCGCTTCCAGATAGCGCCGGTTCAAATCGGTGATTTCAAGCTCTCCGCGTGCCGATGGCTTCAATGAAGCAGCGTAGTCGCTGGCGTTGCCGTCATAGAAGTACAGGCCGGTGACAGCATAATTGGAGCGCGGCTGCGTTGGCTTCTCTTCGATACCGACCACGCGCCCGTCCGCATCGAATTCCGCTACGCCATAACGCTCGGGATCGTTGACCCAGTAGCCGAATACGGTAGCGCCTTCGGTGCGCGCATCGGCGCGATGAAGAGTCTCGCTGAAGCCATGGCCGTGGAAGATATTGTCGCCCAGGACCAGGCAGCTGGGCTTTCCGTCGACGAATTCGCGGCCGATCAGATAGGCCTGCGCCAGTCCATCCGGGCTGGGCTGCTCTGCGTAACGGATATCCATGCCCCAGCGAGAGCCATCTCCGAGTAGCTGCTTGAACAGCGCCTGCTCGTGCGGCGTGTTGATCACCAGCACCTCGCGAATGCCGGCCAGCATCAACACGCTGAGCGGGTAGTAGATCATCGGTTTGTCGTACACCGGCAGCAACTGCTTGCTGATTGCCTGGGTGAGCGGATAAAGCCGGGTGCCCGAGCCTCCGGCCAGGATGATGCCTTTGCGTGTGGTCATGTTGATTCCTGCGCCCTCAAGCGGCCGTACCGATACGTTCCAGGCGATAACTGCCGTCCAACACCCGCTTCACCCATGCCTGGTTGGCCAGATACCAATCCACGGTTTCGGCAATGCCCTGCTCGAAGCTGTGCTGGGGCTCCCAGCCAAGTTCGTTCTTCAGCTTGGAGGCATCGATCGCATAGCGGCGGTCGTGGCCCGGACGATCGGCGACAAAGGCGATCTGGCTGGCGCGCGGTTTGCCGTCCTGGCGCGGACGACGCTCATCCAACAGCTTGCAGATGGTCTCCACCACATCGATGTTGCGGCGCTCGGCGTCGCCGCCGACGTTGTAGGTTTCGCCCACCCGGCCTTTTTCCAGCACGGTACGGATGGCGGCGCAATGGTCGCCGACGAACAGCCAGTCGCGCACATTCTTGCCATCGCCAT
Source organism: Pseudoxanthomonas wuyuanensis (assembly GCF_900215535.1). Taxonomy (GTDB): domain Bacteria; phylum Pseudomonadota; class Gammaproteobacteria; order Xanthomonadales; family Xanthomonadaceae; genus Pseudoxanthomonas_A; species Pseudoxanthomonas_A wuyuanensis. The sequence continues at coordinate 52,391 of NZ_OCND01000010.1, forward strand.
AGACCGGCAACGGTTCGCCGGCCAACGCGCGCGCGATGATCAGCGGGATCAGTTTCTCTGGAAAATGGTACGGGCCGTAATTGTTGGAACAATTGGTGGTCAGCACCGGCAGGCCGTAGGTATGGTGGAACGCCCGAACCAAGTGGTCGGATGCCGCCTTCGAAGCCGAATACGGCGAGTTCGGCGCATACGGCGTGTCCTCGGTGAACTTGCCGGTCTCGCCCAGGGAGCCGTAGACCTCGTCGGTGGAGACATGCAGGAAACGGAACGCGTCGCGCCGCTCGCCTTCCAGCGTGCGCCAATGGTCGCGTACCGACTCCAGCAGCGCCAGCGTACCGACCACGTTGGTCTGGATGAATGCGCCCGGCCCATCGATCGAGCGGTCGACATGGCTCTCGGCGGCGAAATTCAGCACCGCATCGGGCCGATGCTCGGCCAGCAACCGGGAAACCAGCGCTCGGTCGCCGATGTCGCCATGCACGAACACATGAGCCGGATTGCCGTCCAGCGACGACAACGTATCCAGGTTGCCCGCGTAGGTCAGCGCATCCAGATTGATGACGCGTACGCCTTGAGCCACCGCCCGCAGTACGAAATTACCGCCAATAAAACCGGCTCCACCGGTCACAAGCCAAGTCGGCACGGATTCAATCTCCAAAGTAAGAATTATTCATTTCAGTTGCCTCGCTTGAACGGACACAGATCGAACCGGCATCAAGCGCCGAAGATGCCAACGAACTACCCGGAAAAAGCGAGTTGATATGCCGTCCTGGCCAGGAATCTAAGCCCTCGGCCGCTAAGCTTAGCAATTCTGCAGACGGCCTAGGGGCTGTTGCCGTTTCCCGAGCAGGTCGCGCCGGATTTGCGCGCGTTCGGGGCAAGGAAGAGCGAGGAAGTGGACGTTGGTCCACGCCCGAGTGATGACACGGCCCCGGGCGCGCGCAGATCCGGCCCCCGTATCAAGTACGGGGCAGGCTCTGCGGGTTGGGCCTGGTAAGCCGCCAGCCGCCGCCGCGCGGCTTGACTCCTGGGCTCTGACGGCCAGTCAGGCGCTGCGCCGCGCAACGCCCACTGACGGCTTACCAGACCCAACGCGGCCTACTCGGGAAACGGCAACAGCCCCTAGCGACGACCACTCAGCGAATGGCTGAGAGATCGGCATGACGGCGGCTAAAAGCATGAATTTCGCCATTACGATAGTTTTCGAGTCATTGACTCGGGCTTTCCAACGAACCAGAACACTGTCAAAGGGTGCCTCCTGAATTCCGAAGAACTCGGCTTTTCAAGGGTTCCCTGCCCGACTACCCCGACAACCCTCCATGCCGCAGGAACGCATCGACCTGCGGCGGCCGCCCGCGGAAGGCGGTGAAATTCTCCAGCGCGGGCCGGCTGCCGCCGCGCGCCAGTATCTGCGTACGCAGGCGCTCGCCGGTCGCCGGAACGTCATCAGGCGCCTCTTCGAAGGCCGCATAGACATCGGCGCTGAGCACCTCGGCCCATTTGTAGCTGTAGTAGCCGGCGGCGTAACCGCCAGCGAAGATATGGCCGAACTGGTGCTGGAACCGGTTCCACGGCGGCGGGATATTGACTGCCACCTCTCGCCGCACCCGGTCCAGCACCTGCTGCACATGGCTGATTCCCGCGCCGGGGCCACCGTGCAGTTCCATATCGAACAAGGCGAACTCGAGCTGCCGCACCGTGGCCATGCCGCTCTGGAAGTTCTTCGCCGCCAGCATCCTGTCGAACAGCGCGCGCGGCAATGGCTCACCGGTGTCGGCATGCGCGGTCATCGCCTGCAGGCGTTCCCATTCCCAGCAGAAGTTCTCCATGAACTGGCTGGGCAGCTCCACCGCGTCCCATTCCACCCCGTTGATGCCGGCCACGCCCAGTTCGCCGACTTCGGTCAGCAACTGATGCAGGCCATGGCCCATTTCGTGGAACAGGGTAATGACCTCGTTATGGCTGAAGGTGGCCGGCTTGCCGTCCACGCCGCGGCCGAAATTGCAGACCAGATAAACCAGCGGCGTCTGCACGCCATCGGCCTTGTCGCGGCGGTTGCGGCAGTCGTCCATCCAGGCCCCGCCGCGTTTGCCTTCGCGCGCGTACAGGTCCAGGTAGAACTGGCCGACCAGCGCGCCTTCGGCGTTCACCAGGCGGTAGAAGCGCACATCGGGGTGCCAGACCGGCGCGGTATCGGGCTGCACCTGCAAGCGGTACAGCGATTCGATGACTCCGAACAAGCCGGCCAGCACGCGCGGCTCGGTGAAGTACTGCTTCACTTCCTGCTGCGAGAAGCTGTAGCGCGCCTGCTTCAGCTTCTCGCTGACATAGGCGATGTCCCAGGCCTCCAGCGTGTCCAGGCCCAGCGTTTCGCGTGCGAACGCCTCCAGTTGCGCCCGATCCTGCTGCGCATGCGGCCTGGCGCGCGCGGCCAGATCGTGCAGGAACGCCGACACCTGTTCGGGCGTATCGGCCATCTTGGTCGCCAGCGAATATTCGCCATAGCTGCCGAAGCCCAGCAATTGCGCCAGTTCGTGGCGCAACGCAAGGATGCGCTCGATCAGCGCGCTGTTGTCGCGTTCGGGCGCGTCCAGTTCCGATGCGCAAGTGACGCTGGCCCGGTACAGGGTCTGGCGTAGCGCGCGATTGTCGGCATAGCTCTGCACCGGCAGATAGCACGGCATCTGCAGATTCAGACGGTAGCCCGGCCGGCCTTCCTTTTCCGCGGCGGCGCGGCAGGCGGCCAGCACGTCCGCCGGCAGGCCGGCCAGTTCGGTCCCCTCCTCCACGTACAGCGCGTAGGCGTCGATGGCATCGAGTACGTTCTGCTCGAAATGCGCGGACAAGCTGGCCAGTTCCTCTTTGATCGCGGCAAAGCGGCTCTTCTGTTCATCGGCAAGTTCCGCTCCGCCCAACCGGAAATCGCGCAGGGCGTTTTCGATCACGCGTTTGCGCGCATCGCTGGCTGCCGCATGTTCCGGGGCCGCGGCCAGGCGCTGGTACTGTGCGTGCAGCGCCAGGTTCTGCTTCATTTCGGCGTCGAACTGGCTCAGCTTGGGCAGGTTGGCGTTGTAGGCCTCGCGCAGCGCCGGCGTGTTGAGCACCGCCTGCAGATGCGCCACCTGGCCCCAGGCGCGGCCAAGCCGTTCGCCGGCATCGTCCAGCGGCACGATGAAACTGTCCCAGTCGGGCGCCGCCGTTTCGGCCGCTTCGACCGCCGCGCGCGCCTGCGCCAGCAGCGTTTCGATGGCCGGCGTCACATGTTCCGGGCGGATATCCGCAAATCGCGGCAATCCTGAAAAATCGAGTAGCGGATTGGACATGGATGGCTTCTCAGCTGATGTTCGAATCAAGCGCTTCGGCAGACCAGGTCAGATCGCCTGCCGTACGCAGCGACGCCAGCGGTGCGCCTTCGACCGCCATCGCCAATTCGGCGTCGGCTGCTTCGATGTCGATGCCGCAATCGCCGTACCAGCGCGGATTGTAGTAACTATGCGCGTAGCGCTCGCCGCCATCGCACAGAATGGTCACGATGGAACCCTGCTGCCCCTCGGCACGCATCGCCTGCGCCGCCATCAGCACGCCGATGAAGTTGGTGCCGGTCGAACCACCCACGCGCCGCCCCAGGCACGCGCTGACATGGCGCATCGCCGCCAGGCTTAAGGCGTCCGGCACCTTGACCATCGCATCCACGCATTGCGGGATGAAGCTGGCTTCCACCCGCGGGCGGCCGATGCCTTCGATGCCAGAGCCCACCGGCAGCGTCATGTCCTGCGCCGGCGTTCCCTGCAGCACGCTGCGGTAGTAGTCGAAGAACACCGAGTGCTCCGGGTCCGCGCACAGCACGCGGCTGTCGTGGCGGCGGTAGCGGACAAAGCGCCCCAGTGTGGCGCTGGTGCCGCCGGTGCCGGGGCTGCATACCAGCCACCGTGGCACCGGGTGCGGCTCTTCGGCCATCTGGTTGAAGATGGACTCGGCGATGTTGTTGTTGGCGCGCCAGTCGGTGGCGCGTTCGGCATAGGTGAACTGATCCATGAAATGGCCACCGGTCTCGCGCGCCAGCCGCTCCGACTCGCCGTTGATCGCACCGGCATCGTCGATCAGGCGGCAGCTTCCGCCTTGGAACTCGATGGCCTTGATCTTGTCCGGCGACGTGCAGGCCGGAATCACCGCGATGAATGGCAACCCCAGCAGGCGCGCGAAATAGGCCTCGGATACCGCGGTGGAGCCGCTGGAGGCCTCGATGACCGGAGCGCCCTCGTGCAGCCAGCCGTTGGCCAGCGCGTACAGGAACAACGAGCGCGCCAAGCGGTGCTTCAGGCTTCCGGTCGGGTGGCTGGATTCGTCCTTGAGATACAGGTCAATTCCGGGATAGCCCGGCAGTGCCATCGGAATCAGGTGGGTATCGGCGGAACGGTTGAAGTCGGCCTCGATCTTGCGGATGGACGCGGCCACCCAGGTGCGTTGGTTCATGTATGCATCAGTGCCTGGAACGGCGATAGTCCGTACGCCGCCAATATATGCCAAGGCGGCGGAACAATTCCTGACACCTGCCCTGGCGCGGCGGCGCGCGCCTTGCAGACCGTTGAACAACGCAGCCAGCGATCCGTTGGGAGCCAGTCCGGACATGTTCCCGGACTGGCGGCTTGGAATGCGCAGGTGGCACGCTTTCCAGTTGCCTGCCCGGCGCGCGTCCTTGCTGCGCGGCGCAACCAGCGGCATTGCAGCGCCCGCCGGCCGCGCTGGCGCAGGTGGCGCGGCCCCCGGGGCTGCCGCCGCAACCACGGCAAAGCGGGACGGCGGCTTAACCCTGGACCTGCACCAGACTTTTTTCCCTTCCCATTCAATGACCTGGATGGTTCAATAGGCCCCTCGCGGCTCCTGTCCCCTTCCTGCGCCACCGCCCCTGCCCGCCATGTCGTTCCCCTCCCTGCTGATGCGATTGCTGCTGAGCGCGCTGCTGGTCCTCAACGGATCGGTGGATGCGTGGGCCGCTGTCGCTGGCACCCCGGCGCATGCGGACGGTTCCACGCAACCGGCTTGCGCCCATGCCGGTGCCGCTGCTCACGGACAGGGCACCGTGGCCGGGCATGCTGGCAGCCACGCCCACCATGCCATTGCGCAAACGCCGGCAGCCGATGCCGCCGCGCAGCCGGACTGCGATGGCGGCCAGGCCTGCAACCACGCCTGTCACGTCCACGCATCCTCGGCGGCTGCGATTGCGGCCCTGCCGACGCCGGTGGCGTTCGAGCGCGGCCCGGCTCTTTTCCCGGGCAACGACTTCCTGCGCAGCGCGACGCTGTCGCATCAGCCGATCCGGCCTCCCATCCGCTGAGCCGCAAACGGCGCCTTGCCGTAGCTTCATATCCGTCCCTGTCGCACGGCCAATCGCAAGGCCGGCAAGGACAGTCGGCTTTCCGCGCATCCGGCCTGAAGGCCGCCCGCGTGATACCAAGAACCTGGAGTTTCTCCATGTCCAACGACCTATTCGACGAACCTTCCCGCACCGGCGCGGCACTGTCGCGGCGCCGCTTCGTGCAGGGCCTGGCGCTGGGCGGCGTGGCCGCAGGCGCCGGCCTGTGGCGGCTGCCCGCATTGGCTTCCAGCGGCATCACCGGCGCACCGCAGGTACTGAGCGGTACCGATTTCAAGCTGAGCATCGGCGCATCGCCGGTCAATTTCACCGGCCGCACGCGTCCGGCCATCACCGTCAACAACAGCCTGCCGGCGCCCATCCTGCGCTGGCGAGAAGGCGATACCGTCAACCTGCGCGTGGCCAACGCCCTGCCCGACGCGATGACCTCCATCCATTGGCACGGCATCCTGCTGCCGGCCAACATGGACGGCGTGCCGGGCCTGAGTTTCAACGGCATCGCTCCGGGCGAAACCTACCAGTACCGTTTCCAGCTCAAGCAATCCGGCACCTACTGGTACCACAGCCATTCCCTGTTCCAGGAACAGGCCGGCCTGTACGGCGCACTGATCATCGACCCGCTGGAACCGGCACCCTACCGCTACGACCGCGAACACGTCGTGCTGCTGTCGGACTGGACCGATACCGATCCTGGTGCGCTGTTCCGGCGCATGAAGAAGATGGCCAGCTACGACAACTACTACCAGCTCACGCTGGGCGATCTGATCCGCGACGCCAGGCGCGATGGCCTGTCGGCGGCATTGCGCGAACGCGCCATGTGGGACCGCATGCGGATGACGCCCACCGACATTTCCGACATCAATGCGCACACCTACACCTACCTGATGAACGGCAATGCCCCGGCCGGCAACTGGACCGGTCTGTTCCGTCCCGGCGAAAAGGTGCTGCTGCGCTTCATCAACGGCTCGGCGATGACCTATTTCGACGTGCGCATCCCGGGCTTGAAGATGACCGTGGTGGCGGCCGACGGCCAGTACATCCACCCGGTCACGGTGGACGAATTCCGCATCGCGGTAGCGGAGACCTTCGATGTCATCGTCGAGCCCAGCGGCCAGGATGCGTTCACCGTGTTCGCCCAGGACATGGGCCGCACCGGCTACGCGCGCGGCACACTGGCCGTGCGCGCAGGGCTGCAGGCACCGGTGCCTGCCCGCGATCCGCGCCCGCTGCTGACGATGGACGACATGGGCCACGACATGTCCGGCCACAAGGGCATGGAAGGCGGTTGCGGCGCCAGCATGGGCAAGGGCATGGAAGGCAGCTGCGGCACCAGCATGGGCATGGCCGGCATGGACCACAGCGCGCATGGCGGTGACGATAAGACACCCAGGCATCCGCCCGGTGAGACCGGCAACCCGCTGGTGGACATGCAGTCGATGGCCAGCGCGCCGAAACTGGACGACCCCGGCATCGGCCTGCGCAACAACGGCCGCAAGGTGCTGACATACGCCGATATGAAGAGCCTGTTCCCCGACCCGGACGGCCGCGATCCCGGCCGCGAAATCGAGCTGCACCTGACCGGGCATATGGAGAAGTTCGCCTGGTCGTTCGACGGCATTCCATTCGCTGGCGCCGAACCACTCCGGCTCAACTATGGCGAGCGCATGCGCATCGTGCTGGTCAACGACACCATGATGCAGCATCCCATTCACCTGCATGGCGTGTGGAGCGATCTGGAAGACGAAAGCGGCAACTTCCACCTGCGCAAGCACACCATCGACATGCCGCCGGGCACGCGCCGCAGCTATCGCGTGCGCGCCGATGCGCTGGGCCGATGGGCATTCCATTGCCACCTGCTCTACCACATGGAAGCCGGCATGATGCGCGAAGTGAGGATCGAGGAATGAACATCCATCACAGGATTTCCCTCACTGTTCTGGCCGTCGCACTGGCCCTGGCCAGCAACGGCAATGCGCATGCGCAGCACGATCATTCGCAGCACGCCGCGCAATCCGAAGCGGCCAGGCCGACAACCGGTGCGCAATCCCATGCCGGGCATGAAACCAAGGCCGACGCGGACCGGACCGGGCAAGCTGTCGACCATTCGACAATGGACCACTCGCAGATGGACCACTCGCAAATGGATCACAGCCGGCACAGCGACCCGTCGCCGGTAGACCATGCCGCAATGGGCCATGGCACGCCGGCAACGCAAGCTCCCATCGAACCGATCCCGGCAGTCACCGATGCCGATCGCGCCGCCGCATTTCCCGCTCTCGACCATCATGCGATGGAGCATGCGCCCGCCATCAACCGCTTCGTCCTGTTCAATCGCCTGGAAGCCTGGGATGCCGATCACGGCACCGGGCAGGCCTGGGAAGGCAGCGCCTGGATCGGCAGCGATCTGAACCGCCTGTGGCTGCGCAGCGAAGGCGAGCGCGAAGGCGGCCGCACCGAAGCGTCCGATCTCGAAGCGATGTACGGCCGCAGCGTTTCGCCGTGGTGGGATCTGCTGGTGGGCGTCAAGCAGGATTTCCGGCCGGCCGATTCGCAGACCTGGGCGGCGTTCGGCGTGCAAGGCATGGCGCCCTACAAGTTCGAATTGTCGGCCACCGCCTATGTCGGTTCGGGCGGCCGCACCGCCGCCACGCTGGAAGCCGAATACGACCTGCTGCTGACCAACCGCCTGATCCTGCAACCGTTGATCGAAGCCGATCTGTCGTTCAAGGACGACCCGCAGCACGGCGTCGGCACCGGATTGAACAAGATCGAGGCCGGCCTGCGCCTGCGTTACGAGTTCACCCGCCGGTTCGCGCCTTATATCGGTGTGGTGCACGAACGCGCGTTCGGCAACACCGCGGACTACCGCCGCGAGGAAGGCGAACCCGCGCGCGATACCCGCGTAGTGGTCGGCGTGCGCCTGTGGTTCTGACCGCTGCCGCATGCCGCAGCGGCCTCATTTTCATTCCTTGCCCCGATGGCCTGAAGCCATTCCAACTCGAGAAAGATCCATGAAAACTTTCAGCAAGATCCTGGTGCTCGTCGTCGCTCTCAGCGCAACCGCCGCAATCGCCGGCGAACACGATCATCATGCCGCCAAGCCGGCCGCCGCTGCGACGGCGCCGCGCAACACCGCCGACCCCGAATTCGCCAGACTGGACGCCAACCAGGACGGGTTCATCAGCAAGTCCGAACTGGCCAAGCATCCGCTGCTTGCGCATTTTTCGATGGCCGACAAGAACAAGGACGGAAAGCTGGACAAACAGGAGTTCATCGCCGGCAAGGCGATGCTTTGACGCGTCATGGAGCCGGTTCGAAACCGGTCCGCGGGAAAGGCGGGCCGGTTCGCAGTACCTGGGTGATTGCCGGCGTCCGCCTGGGGTTCTGAGCGTTGCCGCGTCCGCCAACCGCCGCACCGCCTGTCAGCAGAAAGGCCCGCCAAAAGCGGGCCTTTCTGCGCAGACACTGCAAACTTGGCTCTCTTAGAACGGAATATCGTCATCGGCGAAATCGTCCACCGGCGCCTGCTGCGGAGCCGGGGCCTGGCGGCGCGGAGCCGAGGAGGATGACGACGAATACTCCTGGCGCTGCGGACGCGCGGCGCGCTCACCGCCGCCGCCGCCACCGCCACCGCCTTCGCCACGGCCGCCCAACATCTGCATCTCGTCGGCAATGATGTCGGTGGAATACTTCTCCACGCCGTCCTGGCCGGTGTACTTGTCGTAGCGGATCGATCCTTCCACGTACACCGAGCTGCCCTTGCGCAGGTACTCGCCGGCGATTTCGCCCAGCTTGCCGAAGAACACCACACGGTGCCATTCGGTACGCTCCTGCTGGTTGCCGTCCTTGTCCTTGCGGACGCTGGTGGTGGCCAGGCTGATGCGGGTGATCGCCATGCCACCCTGGGTGTATTTGGTTTCCGGGTCGTTGCCGAGATTGCCGACCAGGATGACTTTGTTGATGCCGCGGGCCATATCGTTATCCATTGAGAATCACCCGCCGGTCGCGGGCATAGCCAGTGAAGTATACCTGCGTCGCTGCAACCATCAGTGACCTGCCCGGCCGAAGGTAGGATTTCTCCGTATAATTCAGGCACTTTCCCGCCATTGCCCCCATGTCCGCCGTCGAATCCGCCCGTCCCGTCCTGGCCCTGCCGCAGATCCAGACCCTTGCCGCGCCGGACATGGCCGCCGTCGACGCCCTGATCCGGGCCCGGCTGGCCTCGGACGTAGCGCTGATCAACCAGATTGCCGACCACATCATCTCCGCCGGCGGCAAGCGCCTGCGGCCGATGCTGGTGGTGCTGGCCGGGCAGGCCTGCGGGCCAACGACGGCCGACCACCATCAACTGGCGGCGATCATCGAGTTCATCCACACCTCGACCCTGCTGCACGATGATGTTGTCGACGAATCCGATCTGCGCCGCGGCCGCAGCACCGCAAATGCATTGTGGGGCAATGCGCCCAGCGTGCTGGTCGGGGATTTCCTGTACTCGCGCAGCTTCCAGCTGATGGTGGAACTGGACCGCATGGAAGTGATGCGGATCCTGGCCGACACCACCAATCGCATCGCCGAGGGCGAAGTGCTGCAGTTGCTGCATGTGCACAATCCCGACACCGACGAAGCCGCCTACCTGCGCGTCATCGAGCGCAAGACCGCGGTGCTGTTCGCCGCCGGCACCCAGTTGGGCGCCTTCGCCTCCGGGGCCGACAGCGCCGCCCAGCGCAAGCTGTACGACTACGGCATGAACCTGGGCTACGCCTTCCAGATTGCCGACGACGTGCTGGACTACACCGCCGACGCCGCCGACCTGGGCAAGAACCTGGGCGACGACCTGGCCGAGGGCAAGGCCACGCTGCCGCTGATCCATGCCATCAAGCATTCGGATCCAGCCGTCGCAGCGCGCCTGCGCGACATCATCCAGCAGGGCGATGCCGACGCCATGCCGGAGGTGCTGGGCGCCATCCGCGCCACCGGCGGCATCGAGTACAGCCGGCGCCGCGCCGGCGAATACGCCGACGCCGCCGAGCGCGCGCTGGACGGTCTGGCCGAGAACGACGCCATCGCCGCGTTGCGCGGCCTGGCGCGCTATGCGGTGCAGCGCACGCACTGACGGGTCGAACCTCCAGGGGGAACTGTAGGAGCGACGTGAGTCGCGACCGAGATCGCGACAGAAAAGGAAAATCTCGTTGTCTGCCGTCTGGCCGAGCGGCGGCGGCTTCTCTTCTGTACGCACGCCTGGCTGCTTGCGGCACGGTCGCGACTCAGGTCGCTCCCACAATGCTCCGTTTCCGGTCGGTCAAGCCTTGGCATGGATTTTGGTATGAAACTCAAACTCCATGACATGCTCTAAGGCAACGCTGAAAAAGGTCGAAGCGCTGCCCTAGGCGATGCCCAGACCGGGAATCGAGGAAATAGCGGCCAGGTCGAAGCCTGCCAGCGCTGCAAAATGACGGCCGCGCGCCACATAGTCGCGGTAGGCGCCAAAGCTCGGCGCGCCGGGCGACAGCAAGATCACGCCTGGTCCGTCCAGCAGTTCCTTCGCGCGGGCCATCGCAGTCTCCATATTCTGCGCCTGCGCCAATGCAAAACCTGCAGACTGCGCCAACGGCGCCAGCAACGCGTGGATGCGCGGCCCGTTGGCGCCCATCGTCACCACGGCGGCAGGCGCGCGTTCGCGCATGCGCGCAGCGAATTCGGTCCAGTCCAGTCCGCGATCATGCCCGCCCAGCAGAATCGCGACCCGCTGCGAACGGAAACAATCCAGCGCGGCTAGGCTGGCGTGCGGCGTGGTGCTGATGGAATCGTTGACGTAGACGATGCCGTCGCGTTCGCCCAGCCTCTGCAGGCGGTTGGGCAGCGGGCGGAAACTCTGCGCGGCAGCGGCCAGCGGCGCCGCGTCGATGCCGGCGGCCTCGATGGCCGTCAGCACGGCGCACAGATTGCCGCGGTTGTGGCGGCCCGGCAGCGGCACCGTGGTGGTGTCCAGCACCAGGCGTTCGCCGCGATACAGATCGTCGCCGCGCAGATGCCAGCCATCGGCACGGTTGAACCAGCGCACTTCGCTGGCGGGCAATGCCAGCGCCGCCAGTTGCGGGTCGGCCGCGTTCAACACCGCGATACGCGGCCGCGCCGCAGTGACCAGCGCCAGCTTGTCGGCGACATAGCGGGCCTGGCTGCCGTGCCAGTCCAGGTGTTCGGGGAACACATTCAGCGCCACCGCAATGTCCGGTCGCGCACCGCTGTCGGCGACATCGCGGGTCTGGTAGCTGGACAGCTCGATGGCCCAGAACTCCGGCAGCAGCTGCGGATCCAGCACCTCCAGCAGCGGCAGCCCGATATTGCCGGCCAGCGCGGTGCGGTGTCCTGCTGCACGCAACAGATGCGCCAGCAACGCGGTGGTCGTGCTTTTGCCTTTGGTGCCGGTGACGCAAATCGTGCCTGCGGCAATGCCGGCATCGCCGGCGTGCTCGGCAAACCACAGCGCGGTGCCGCCGATAAAGCGGGTGCCCCGCTCCGCCGCAGCCAGCGCTTCGGGGCGATACGGGCTGATCCCGGGCGATTTGATCACGATGTCGAATGCGGACAGGCGCTCTGCCGTCACCTCGGTTTCCGGACTCAGCGCCGGATCGTCCAGCATGCGGATTTCGGCTGCCTCTTCGGCCAGACAGAAAACGGTCAGCGGCCTGGCTTCACCCGATTCCCGGGCGCGCAATGCGCGCCACGCGGCGCGGCCTTCACGGCCCCAGCCCCACAACGCAACGCGCCTGCCCTCAAGCTGCGAAATTCGCACGCAGGCGCTCCCACAGCGCGGGCGGGACGCGGTGTTCGCCGGAAACCACCAGCAATGGCGCGATATCGAGTTCGGCGGCATCTAGTTGCGGCCGGATCTCGCGGTTGAAGCGCACCACCAGCGCGTCTTCGCGCCATTCCGGGCGTTCGCCCAGCGCGGCCATCGCGGCGCGCGATTCCTGGCCTTCGCCGACGCACTCGAACGGTTTGTGGTCCTGGTATTCCAGCAGCGCATCGAAACCCGCGGTCTGCGCCGCATCGTCCAGCAGGTTGCGGCCGAAGATGCCGACCAGCCGTGGCTTGGGCATGAACGGCGCCAGCGCCAGGAACACGAAATGGCATTTGGGGCAGACCCCGCACCAGCGGTTGACCGGCCGCTCGCCCATGATGTGGAAATTGCGGTTGCAGCTTGAGAAATGCGCGTCGTAATGATCGGTCCTGGCGAACTGCCGCGCCACCGCCAGCTCCGACAACGGCCGCAGCAGCGAGTAGTAATGCAGGTCCGCCGCCACATGCGTCCGTACGTACTGGCCGAACGCCTGTTCGAACGCCCAGCCCTTGGACCATTGATGGTTCACTTCGCCGGTGCCGGGAATCATGCTGCCGTAGCTGGCCGAGCGCTCGTTGGAAAACACCACCTGGTCCACGCCGTGCAGCAATGCCGCCAGCACCAGGATGGCCGAATTCACCGCGGTCACCGGGATATGGCCGTTCCAGGCGCCCTGGCGGTTGTAGTCGAACAGTTCCGGCGCCAATGCGCGGCTGATGTTCAAGGTCGGCAGGCCGGTACGCGCTGCGCAGGCGGCGATCAGTTGCGAACCGCCGATCCAGCTGACGGTCTGCCCGACCCCGGCCGCACGCAAGGCCTCGATGCTGACCAGCGAGTCCTTGCCGCCGCCGATGGCGACCAGCGCGTGCTCGCGCAGGCCAACGGCAGGCGCCGGCGCGGAAGAGGCTTCAGCCTCTTCATCCTGTCCGCGCGGGACCGAAGCCCCTGCCGCCGGGAAACGCACCCGCCCATGCAGGTTCAGCCCGTTGCGATAGGCGAATTCGCCCAGGCCGTGCACATAGATCTGTTCCAGCAGCACCGCGGTGTCGGCGTCGATGGCATAGCCTTCGATGCGGATCTGCTCGGGCACCGCGGCCTTGTAGTAGCTGACGCCGGTGATCAGGTGCAGCAGCCGCAGCGCGCGCTCCACCGCCTGCGTGCGCGCGCGGTCCAGCGCGAAAGGCGCGCCGGGGATGGTGACGGTCTCGATCAGCTCCGGGCCATCATCGAAGGCATAGACCAGGCGCGCGGCACCGGTCTGCGCATCGAAGCCGCAGCGCACGAAACGGAAGGATCGGATCTTGTCTTTGTCGAAAGCACTCATGGTTTACTCGTAGTGGCATCCATCGAACGGCGCAGGTAGCGCCGGCACGCGAAGTACTCGATGGCGAAAGCCGGTACCGCGCCGAACACGACGGCGATAGCGGAGCAATAGACGATGATGGCCGGCAGCCACGCGGTCACGTCCTGCCAGCTGGCCGGCTGCGCCGCCCAGCGCAGTTCGACCCAGATGACCGTCAGCGCCCAGACCGCCAGCAGCAGGGGAAACGACAGAAACAGCAGCAGCAACGTGCGCAGGGTCATGCCGCCGGCCCGCCAGCGCTTGCCCTGCATGACGGCGCGACGATGCCATGCGGTCGCCGCCAGCGATGCCAGCAGCGCCGCCAACGACGCCGCAGGCGTCCACTTCAGCGATGCCGCGACGCTTTGCAGCTGGAATCCGTCGCCGCCGTGGACGACCGTCGCGAAGACGATCACCAGCAGCAGCGCCGCCAGCAATACGCTGGCCATGACGAACTCAGTCCGCGGCGCCATCATCGCCGTTTCCATCCAGCACCTCTTCGGCGGGCAGCGCGCGCAGGTTGTAGGTATTGGCCATCGCATAGCCGTACGCGCCGGTATCGGCAAACAACAGCGCGTCGCCCTCGGCGGTGGCGGCCGGCAATCGCCGGCGCTTGCCGAACACGTCGCTGGACTCGCAGATCGGGCCGACCACGTCGAACAGTTCCTCGGCGCCATCGTCCAGCCGGCTCAGGTTGGCCACATCATGCCAGGCGTCGTACAACGCCGGCCGCATCAGCGCGTTCATGCCGGCATCGGCGCCGACCCGGCGGATGCCTTCCTTCTCCACCACCTGGGTCACCCGGGTCAGCAATACGCCGGACTCGGCCACCAGGTAGCGGCCGGGTTCGATGATGAACTGGTAGCCCGGATAGGCGGCCTTGATTTCGGCCAGGCCCAGGCTCCACGCCTCCAGATCGAAGGGCTCGTCGTCGGCGCTGTAGGGAATCGGCAGGCCGCCGCCGATGTCGATGCTTTCGATGCTGCCGATCCGCTCGGCGATGCCGCCCAGCTCGTCGCAGACCTGGCGCCAGTGCTGCGCGGTTTCCACGCCGCTGCCCAGATGCGCATGCAGGCCGCTGATGCGGATCTCGAGCTTGCGCGCCTGCGCCAGGAATTCCTCCAGCCGCGCCAGCGGCAGGCCGAACTTGGACGCCTTGCCGCCGGTCTTGACCTTGTCGTGATGGCCATCGCCACGGCCCAGGTCGATGCGCAGCCACAGGTTGCGGCCGCGGAACAGCTCCGGCCAGTTGCGCAGCGCCTCCACATTGTCCAGCGTGACGGCGACCCCGCGCGCCAGCGCGAATTCGTATTCCGCCCGCGGCGCGAAGCTGGGCGTGAACAGCACGCTCTGCGGCGGCAGCTCCGGCAATACCGAAAACACGCGCTCCAGTTCGCCCTGCGACACGCACTCCAGGCCAAAACCTTCTTCCACCAGCGTGCGCAGGATGGCCGGATGCGAATTGGCCTTGATCGCGTAGAAGCGGCGATCGACTGCGGAGATGGCGGCCAGCGCACGCGCCCGCGCGCGTACGGTCGGCAGATGGTAGACGTAGCGCGGCGTGCCGGTCTGCGCCAACGCCAGCAGTCGCCGGCGTTCGTCCGCGCCGTGCCACCACGGCGTGCCGCGCCTGCGCACCTGGCCGGCGATTTCGCGCCAGCGCGGACCGAATACGCTGGTTTCCTCCACCGGCATCGCATCGCTGTCGATCAGCGCCGCGTGCAGCGCCGGCAGAATGCCGTCGGCGTCGGCTTCGTCGATGACGAAGGTCAGGTTGAGATCGTTGGACGACTGCGAGATCAGATGCACGCGTTCGCGCCCGAACATCGCCCACACGTCCGACAGCTTGTGCAGCAGCGAACGCATGCCGCGGCCGACCAGCGTGATCGCGGTGCACGGTGCAATCACCTTGACCCGGCAGATTTCCGACAGATCCGCCGACAGCGCGGCCAGTACATCGGTACTGACCAGGTTCTCGCTGGGGTCCAGCGACACGGTGACGTTGGTTTCCGACGAACCGATCAGGTCCACCGACAAGCCATGCTTCTTGAATCGCGCGAACACGTCGGCCAGGAAGCCGACCTGCTGCCACATGCCGATGCCTTCCATCGACACCAGCACGATGCCGTTGCGGCGGCTGACCGCCTTGACGCCCGCCACCGTCAGCGCGTTGCCGTCGATGCTGGTGCCGGGCAGGTCCGGACGCTCGGTGTCCAGGATCGCCATCGGCACCCCGGCGTCGCGGCACGGCTTGATCGACCGCGCGTGCAGCACCTTGGCGCCGGTGGTGGCGATTTCCTGCGCTTCGTAATAGTCCAGCCGGGTCAGCAGCCGCGCATCCGGCACCTCGCGCGGGTTGGCGCTGAACATGCCCGGCACGTCGGTCCAGATTTCCACCCGCTGCGCGCCCAGCAGCGCGCCGAAATAGGCCGCCGAGGTATCCGAGCCGCCACGGCCGAGCACGCAGGTGCCGCCCTCCGGATGACGGGCGATGAAACCCTGGGTCAGCAGCATCCGCGCCGGCTGCTGGCGAAAGCCCTTGCTCCAGTCTTCGCTGGGCTGGGTGCTGCAGGACACCGACAGCCGCTGCGCCCAGGCGGTCTGGTTGGGCAGCAGCGTCGCCTGCAGCCACTGGCGCGCATCCATCCAGCCGAAGTCCAGCCCCTGCGCGCGCAGATAGGCCGCACCTAGCGTGGACGATAGCAACTCGCCCTGCGCCAGCACTTCGGCCTGCCAGTCCAGCGGGCGGGTGGCCGCGCGCGGGTCGTCCAGCAGGCCGCGCAAGGCGGCCAGGCGTTCGCCCAGTACCGCGTCGGCGTCCAGTTCCAGCTCGGCGACGAATTCGCGGTGGCGCTGTTCCAGGTTGGCGACCCGAAGCGCGCTATCGGCTGCGCCATCGGCAATGGCGGTCAGCTCGTTGGTCACGCCGGACAGCGCCGACACCACCACCAGCACGCGCGCATCGTGTTCGTCGGCGCGTTTTTTCGCCAGCCGGCCTATCGTGTCCCAGCGATGACGACGCGACACCGAGGTGCCGCCAAACTTGAGGACGATCCAACGATCGGAAGCGGGAGAGGCGGATGGCATGGATAGGCGTGGGGATATGCCCGACCCTTCGGGCGTGAACCGTCGATTCTAGCCGAAGCCTTGGGGAAAACTCGGGGCTGGGGACTGGGAAGATGCAAAGCGGAAGGCTTGCGCCGGCGGTCGCTCCCTCCCCTGCGGCTCCTAACAGCCGAATGGCTGGTCAGTTCGCTGTCCTCGGCAGCGCGGCGACAGACAGCTGCAGCGGTATCAGATGAAACCATCGCCGGCAGCCCGACTTGCTAAGCTGCGCGGCCCCCCACCCGCAGATTCCCGTCATGACCGCACGCCGTTTCGTCCAACTCGATGTCTTTGCCGACCGCCCCGGCGCCGGCAATCCGCTGGCGGTGGTGTTGGACGGCAGCGGACTGGACGATGCCACCATGCAGGCGATCGCCCGCTGGACGCGGCTGCCGGAAACCACTTTCGTGTTCCCGGCCAGCAGCGCCGAAGCCAGCTACGCCATCCGCATGTTCAGCCCGCGCCGGGAAGTGCCGTTCGCCGGCCACCCCAGCGTGGGCACCGCGCATGCGGTATTGCAGGCCGGCCTGGCGGTGCCGCGCGACGGCCTGCTGGTGCAGGAAGGCATCGCCGGCCTGCTGCCGCTGCGCGTGCAGGGCGAAGGCAGCGAGCGCAGCATCGCCGTGCGCACGCCGCGGGCGCGCGTGGTCGAAGTCGGCAAGCCTTCCGAAAACGACTTGTTGCGAAGCGCTTTGGCCGGATTGCCCGCCGGCGCGCTGTCGCCCGCGCTGGTCGATGGCGGCCGCCGCTGGTGGCTGGCCGAAGTGCAGGACGAAACCGCGCTGCGCAGCGCGACCCCCGACTGGAACGCGATTGCCGCACTGGCCCACGGCACCGACAGCATGGGTGTATGCGCCTACGCGCGCGCCGCCGGCCAGCCGTACGACCTGGCCGTGCGCGCCTTCGTCGGCGCGCCGGCCGTCTTCGAAGACGCCGCCTCCGGCGCCGCCAACGCCACCCTGGCCGCATGGCTGAAATCGCAGGATGCCCTGCCCGGCCACCGCGACCATTACACCGTCAGCCAGGGCCGCGAAGTCGGCCACGACGCCCGCCTGCACCTGCGCGTGGACGAGGAAGGTTACGTCTGGTCCGGCGGCCAGGTGCAGACGGTGGTGCGCGGCGAGATCGACTGGTAGCGCAGCCAGTGCGGAGGCCGGCAAAGGAGCAGGCTTTCGACGGGATCCGGCCGCTGCGGGCTGCCCGCTGCAGGCATCAAACGTTGCGATGATTGCGCTGCGGCCAGAACACAAAGCTGAACAAATATAAGGCGATTTCCGACTTCAGCGCGCTCCGTGCAAGCCGATATTAACGTCACCGCGGATTTGCCCGCGGCACGGTAACGGGCGATGAAATTGAACGGCAGCGGCGGACCAGGAACCGGGCGAACAGGACAGCGATTTTTGCCTGTGGTCCGCCGCCCGTGGCTGGCCACGGTAGTGCTGGCAGCCCTGGCCGCCAGCGCCCAGGCACAGCAAAACCCGGCCGATTTGGCCAGCATGTCGCTGGAACAACTGCTGGATCTCGAGGTGGTGACGGCGTCGCGCTTCGACCAGAAGGCCAACCGCGCGCCATCGGCGGTGCGGATCATCAGCGCAGAGGAAATTCGCGCCCATGGTTGGCGCACGCTGGCCGAGGCGCTGGAAAGCCTGCCGGGCCTGTATCTGAGCGACAGCGGTCTGTATACCTATCTGGGCGCACGCGGCCAGTTGCATGCCGGCGACTACGACACCCGCTTCCTGCTGCTGGTCGACGGCCATCGCATCAACGATCCCGTCTACAGCCAGAGTCCGGTCGGCAGCGAATTCCCGCTGGACATGGCCCTGGTCCAGCGCATCGAATACGTGCCAGGTCCGGGCTCGGCCGTCTATGGTTCCAATGCGTTCTTCGGTGTCATCAACGTCCTGACCAAGCTGCCGGGACCGCCCGGCGAAGGCGAGTTGGCGCTGACCGGCGGAAACTACGGCACCCATGCCGCGCGTGCCTCGCTTTCCACCGGCGATGCGGCCGGCAGGACGTTGCTGTCGGCCAGCCAATCGCATTCGCGCGGACGCGACTTCCATTTCCAGGAATTTGCCGAAGCCGATTCGGCCGGCATGGCGCGCGGACAGGACGATGAGCGTACGCGCCGTCTGTTCGTTCGCCATACCGCCGGGGACCTGGCGTTGCTGGCGCTGGCCGGCGATCGCCGCAAGGAGGATCCGGTCGCTCCCTACGGCCAGAGCTTCGGAATTCCCGGTGCCGGCGTCCAGGACCGCTGGGCGGTGCTTGGCCTGCAGTACGGCCGCGCCTTGAGCGCCGCCACCCGCTGGCAGGCGCAGCTCGATCTGATCGACTACCGCTACATCGGCGACTACGCGTACGGGGATTCGCCCACGGTCATCAACCGCGACGTTTCCAGCGGCCGTTCCCTGGTGCTGGGCAGCCGACTGGTCACCACCGCATTCGCTGGCCACATCATGGCGGTGGGTCTGGAAGCGCAGTGGGATCGTGCGGTCGAGCAACTCAACTACGATGTCGAACCCTACGCCAGCTATCTGCAGTCGCGCGAGAACATCGCGAACATCGGCGCATTCGTCACCGACGAGATCGCACTGGGCGGCGATTGGCTGCTGAACGCCGGCCTGCGCCTGGATCATGACGATGTCGGCACCGTCCGCCTGAGCCCGCGGCTGGCGCTGATCTCCACGCCGGCCGGCGGCACCACCTTCAAGGCCATCGTCGGCAAGGCATTCCGGTCGCCGAATGCCTACGAGCGCTTCTACGGCATCGATACCGAAGACGGCGCCCAGTTGCTCAACCCGGACATCCGCGCCGAGAGCATCCAGACCCTGGAGCTGTATTTCAGCCGCAATCTGGGCAGCCGCAGCCGCGCCGAGTTGTCGCTGTTCGACTACAGGCTGCACCATCTCATCACCCTGGTCGGCGAAGAGGACCTGCTGACGCTGGATAACGCCGGCAGCGCCTCTTCCACCGGCGCCGAGGTGGCTTTTTTCCATCGCTGGGACCAGGGCGCGGTGGTGCGCTCCAGCTACAGCTACAGCCGGGTGCGCCAGTCGTCGCCGTCAACGCCGTTGAACGCACCACGCGGGATTGGCAAGGTGTCGGCGACGCTGCCGCTGGCGCACGGCCTGTCCGCGGCCGCCAGCGCGCTGTATATGAGCCAGCGCGCGACCAGGTTGGGAACAGCGGGGCGCCATACGACAGTCAACGCCAACCTGCTGTGGGAACCGGTTGGCGCCCCGTGGGCGTTGTCGGCGGGAGTCCGCAATCTGCTGGACCAGGCCTACGCGGATCCGGTCGGTCCCGAGTTCATCCAGGATGCCATTCCACGCCGGGGGCGCGAGTACCGCGTCGAATTGACGTGGCGGTTCTGAACCTGCCTGCCCGCTGGTGCCGCCGCCTTGGCTTCCGCTGCCGGCTGTTGACCGCAGCGCTGGCGCTGATGGCGACGCCCGCATGGGCGCAGGTTGAAGAGGCCGCGCTGAAGGCCGCGTTCGTCTACAACATCGTCGCGTTCTCCAACTGGAACCGAGGTGGCAGCGCCGACACGCTCGTTATCTGCGCGAATACCCGCAGTTCGCTGGATGCGGCGCTGGTCGATCTGGGCGGCCGGAGAATCGGCCAACGCCGTATCGCGGTCCGCCGCAACACTGGCTACGCCGGTTGCGACGTCCTGGTTCATGCCGGCGACGCCAAGCCAAAGCCCGCCGATGCCGCCACCCTGATCATCTGCGACGGCTGCCAGCTGCCCGATGGCGTCAGCGCGGTGGCCCTGGTCCGCGAAGGCAACCGGATCCGTTTCGATGTCGACACCGGTTCCGTCGCTGTGGCCGGCATCAGCCTGAGCAGCCAGCTGTTGCGGCTTGCGAGGCAAGTGCTGTGAGCAGGCGTGCGTTCTCCACCGGCACGATGAACCTGGGCTCCAACGCCGCGGGCGCCGCGCTGGTATTGCTGCTGGCCGGCGGCCTGCTGCTGCTGCTGCAATACCTGAGCCTGCGCCGGGAAGCCATTGCCGACGCGCGCGCCCAGGCGCAACTGGTGGCCGCCAGCAGCGCTGCCGCGGTGATGTTCCGCGACGCCGAAGCGGTCGGCGAAACGCTGGACTCGCTGCGCACCATGGAATTGATCCGCAGCGCCCGAATCAGCGACAACGCAGGCAATGTGGTGGCGGCCTATCCGCGCATGGAACCGGCCGCTCCTGCAAAGCGCGCCTGCGGTTTCGACTGCGCCACCGTCAGCGCTCCTATCGCCCTGCAAGGCGAGAACGTCGGAACGGTGCAACTGGAACTGGAAATGCGCCGGCTGCACAAACGCCTGCTCAGTTTGGCCGGCGCTTTCCTGGTAGCGGCGGTGGTGGCGTTCGCGATTGCGATACCGGTGATGGCGCGCATGCGCGCGCGGGTGCGCGCCGCGGAAACGCGCCTGGAGTACCTGGCCCACTTCGATTCGGTGACCGGCCAGCAGAACCGCAACGCGTTCAACGCCTATCTCAACAGATCGCTACGGCACGACCGCGGCGTCCGCCAGGCGCTGCTACAACTGGATGTCGACCGCTTCAAGGAAGTCAACGACACCCTGGGCCACCTGGGAGGCGACGAGCTGCTGCGGCAGGTTGGCGACCGCATCGCCGCGGCGATGCGCAGCGGCGACCAGTTGTTCCGCCTGGGGGGCGACGAATTCGCCATCGTCATGAACGCGGTGGCCTCGGCCGACCAAGCGCGTACGGCGGCCGAAGCCATTCTTGCCCAGTTCCAAGCGCCATTCCGGATATCCGGCCAACAGCTGACCGTCACCGCAAGCGCCGGCATCAGCCTCTGGCCCGACGATGCGCAACAGGCCCAGGAGCTCGCCGGCAACGCCGATGCGGCGATGTATGAAGCCAAGCGCGAGGGCCGCAACCGGGTGGCGCTGTTCGAACCCCGGCTGCGCGAAGCCCAGGCCAACAAGTTGAGATTGCAGAGCGAACTGCGCCAGGCGCTGAAGCAGCAGGAACTGCAACTGCACTATCAACCCCAGGTGGACACGCACAGCGGACAACTGCGGGGCGCAGAAGCGCTGCTGCGCTGGACCCATCCGCTGCTCGGGCCCGTCCCGCCCGCCGCCTTCATCCCGATCGCCGAAGATTGCGGCCTGATCGTCGAGCTCGGCCGCTGGGTCATCCGCGAAGCCTGCCGGCAATCGGCCGCCTGGCATGCGCAGGGGTATGGCGAGGTGCGGCTGGCGGTCAACCTGTCGGTGCGCCAGACCCGCGACGAACAACTCCCTGCCTTCATCGATTCGGTGCTGGCCGAAACCACGCTTGCGGCGGGTTGTCTGGAACTGGAGATCACCGAGAACGTCCTGATGGAGGAAGCGGATCTGGCGATCGCGCTGCTGGCGCGATTGCGTGCACGCGGCCTGCACCTGGCGATAGACGATTTCGGTACCGGCTTTTCATCGATGTCCTATCTGAAGCGCCTGCCGATCGACAAGCTGAAGATCGATATGACCTTCGTACACGCCATTCCCGGCGACGGCGAGGCGATCACCACCGCCATCCTTGCCATGGCCAACCGGCTCGATCTGGCGGTCGTCGCCGAAGGCGTGGAGACCGAACAGCAGCACGACTTTCTGCGCCAGGCCGGCTGCGGGCAGATCCAGGGTTTCCTGATCGGCCGCGCGCTGCCCGCCGACGAATTCGCTTCGCGCTGGCTGCAAACGGCGCCGCAGCAGTTCCGGCGCCTGAGCTAGTCGCGCACTCCATCCACCGGAGCGGCGCCGGCTATCGCGCCTCGAACACCGCCCGGCCATCCACCCAGGTCGACAAGATTTCCAGATCGTCCAGCGCCTGGGCCTGCACGCTCAGCGGGTCCTGCGCCAGCATCACGAAATCCGCGCGCAGGCCCGGGGCCAGTTGCCCGACTTCGGTTTCGTCGCGGCCGGCATAGGCGGCGTCGCGGGTGAAGCCGCGCAAGGCTTCGGAAGGGCTCAGCTTCTGCGCGGGCAGCCAGCCGCCCGGCGGCTGGCCTTCGCGGTCCTGGCGGGTGACGGCGGCATACAGGCCCAGGCGCGGATCCGGAGATTCCACCGGAAAATCCGAACCCAGCGCCAGCTTTGCGCCGCTGGCCAGGAACCGCTGCCACGCATAGGCTCCCTCGATGCGCTGCGCGCCAACGCGGTCCTGCGCCCACGGCATGTCCGAAGTCGCATGGGTCGGCTGCATCGAAGCGATCACCCCCAGCGGCGCGAAACGCGGAATGTCCTCCAGCGCCACCACCTGCGCGTGCTCGACCCGCCAGCGGCGATCGTTTTTCCCATCGTCGCCAAGCACGCCGGCATAGGTGTCCAGCACGATGCGGTTGCCGCGGTCGCCGATGGCGTGGGTGGCCACCTGCACGCCGCAGTCGCGCGCCTTGCGCACCGCCGATTCCAGCGCAGCCGGTTCGGTCAGCAACAGACCGCGGTTGCCGTGATCGTCGCTGTAGTCCTGCAGCAGCGCCGCGCCGCGGCTGCCCAGCGCGCCGTCCATGTACAGCTTGACGCCGCGCATCTGCAGGCGACCGCCCGGGTGCCGGTACAGGCCATCCGCACACAGATCCTCCAGCGCCTCGCCGGCACCATCGGCATAGGCGTTGATGCGCAACGGCAGCTGGCCGGCGTCGGCGAATTTTTTCATCAATGCCAGGTCCTGGCGCGAGACGCCCATGTCGTGCACGCCGGTCAGGCCGTGGCCGACCAACGTCCGCACCGCCGTGCGCAGCGCCTGTTCGCGCACCGCGTCATCCGGCGCAGGCATGGCGGCGTTGACCAGATCCATCGCGCGGTCGACCAGCACGCCGCTGGGCTGGCCATCGATGCGCTCGATGCGCCCGCCTTGCGGGTGCCAGTCGCCCTCCAGCGGCTGCGCAGCGATGGCGGCGGCAGCGTTCAGCGCGGCCGAGTTGGCCCAGCCGGCGTGGCCATCGACGCGTTCCAGCCAGACCGGGCGATCCGGGAAAGCGGCATCCAGATCCGCTGCGGTCGGGAACGCCTTGCCCGGCCAGTGGTTCTGATCCCAGCCGCCGCCCTGCAGCCAGGCGCCGGCCGGCAGTTGCTTTTCGTACTCGCGCAGGCGGGCGATGGCTTCGTCCTTGCTGCGGGTCCCGGTCAGGTCGGCGCGCATCAACGCGTAGCCCAGCCCCATCACATGGCCATGGGCGTCGATAAGGCCCGGAATCACCGTGGCCCCGGGTTTGTCGATGCGGCTGGCCTGCGGATAGCGGGCGTGCAGTTCTTGCGCGCTGCCCACCGCAAGCAGCCGTCCGCTGCGGTCCCAGGCGATCGCCTCCGCCTGCGGCTGCTGCGGGTTGGAGGTATGGATGCGCGCGGCGGTGAGCACGGTGATGCCGGGTTCGGCGGCGTTGGCCGCGACAGCGCTGATGGCCAGTGCCAGACCGCAGAGAAAGTGCCGCATGCCGATGCTCCCGTTCGGATGACCGCCGCGACTATGCGTGCGGAATCGCGCGGGCACAAGAACCGGCTGACGCCGGGATTCGGCCGGAGTGGCCGATGCGAGGGGTATGGCGCAGCGACACATCGGTAGAAAACGACAAAGGGGCCTTGCGGCCCCTGTCGGTGCGGATGGCGCTGCCGCTCACTCCGGCCGCACGTCCACGCGTACGCGGATGCGGTCGCCCGGGTGGTGGTCGGTACGGGTACGGTAGGTACGGCCGGCATATTCGTAAGTCACGTCGTAGCCTGAAACATGCCCATCGTCGCGGCCGCCGTAGTAATCGTTGGCCGGTACCGGGTCGCAGACGCGGACCACGCCGCGCTGGCTTTGCTGGCGGTTGCGCTGCGAATTGTCGTAGATGGAACGCCCAGCCATGCCGCCGACCATCGAACCGACCGCGGTGCCGACATAGCGGCCGCTACCATCGCCTATCTTGCTGCCCAGCACCGCGCCGGCGATGCCGCCCAGCACGGTGGCGACGGTGCGGCTGGTTTCGTTGCCGGTGCCGTACCGGTCGCGGCGATAGCCATCACCGTAGCCGTCGCGTCCGTAGCCGTCGCGGCGATAGCCGTCACCGTAGTAATCGTCATCGCGGTAATAGCCGTCGCCGCCGGCATAGACCTGGTCGGCCTGGCGGTAGTAGCAGCGCTGCTCGGTGGAGGCGCTGCGGTAACGGTCGTAGTCGATGATGGGGTCGACGCGGATCACCCGCGCATAGTCGTATTCGGCGCCGTGGTCGGCCGGGTAGTAGCGCGAGGATTGCGCCGATGCCAGCGCGGGTAAGGCAAGGGCCAGAATCAGCAGGCCGGCGGACAAAGGCTTCATGGTCGACTCCCGGCGCCGAAGCGGCGCAGGCCTGCATCGTCGTGGCGTCCGCGTGAAAGCGGACTGAATTCAGCCGGCGACCGCCAGCCTGTTTACCCATGCGACAGCCTGCGCCGCGGTACCGGCCGCGCTATCGCCAAGCAACGGGCCAACGTGGCTGCCGGCCGGGGATTGCAGGAAATCGGCCTGCCACACCGCGGCTTGCTCGCGGCTGAGCGCGGGCGGCACATCGTCATCGCGCGTCGACGCGATCACCAGCACGGGACAGGCCGGCGCCGGGACGTCAATGCCGGCGGCGGCCATGCGCATCACCGCACCGGATTCGTCGCGCCAATGGCGGAACGCGAACAGCGCAGTAGCGTCATCGGCATCGGGCATCGCCTGGCGGGTCGAAAACAGGCGCGCCTGCATGCCCCAAGGCACCACATCCGGCCACTGCCGTGGCGGCAGCCGACGATGCAGCGGTGCCGGCGGTAGCGGGTTCACCGCTATCAACGCATCGGCGGCACCGGCATGGCTGGCGGCCAGCAGCCCGCCCAGGCTTGCGCCCACCAATACCCGCGGATGCGGCAGCATCGCCAGCGCGTCGCGGATCTGTGCGGCGTAGTGCTGCCAGCCGGTTCGCGCCAGGCCCTCGGGCGCAGGTTGCAGATCGGGCGCATGCACGTTCAGTCCATGCGCCTGCCACACGCCCTGCCAGATCCGCCATTCCCAGCCGCCGCCGCCGGCGCCGTGGATCAGCAGGGCGCTCCACTGGCCCGGACCACCGGTCACTCCAGCAGCGCGGCTTCCAGCGATACCGGTACCGACAGCGCGCGCGAGATCACGCAGCCGGCCTTGGCCTGCTGGGCGAGTTCCTCGAACTGGCCGGCATCGATGCCCGGCACCCTGGCCGACACGATCAGCTTGATGGCGGTCACCGTCGGCCCCGGATCCATGCCCGGTTCCATCGTCGCCTCGGCGCGGGTCTGGATGCTGTCCGGAGTGAAACCGGCCTTGCCCAGCACCGCCGACAGCGCCATGCTGAAACAGCCGGCATGGGCGGCGGCCAGCAGTTCTTCCGGATTGGTGCCCTTCTCGTCGCCGAAACGGGTCTTGAAGGAATAGTTCTGCGCATCGAACAGCCCGCTCTGCGGCGTGCTTATGCTGCCCTTGCCGGACTGCAGGTCGCCGTTCCAGACCGCATCGGCGAATCGTTTCAAAGCCATGGCATCGTCCTCGCTCACGTGGGAAGGGCAGCTTACACCGGCAGATGTTCATGCCGCGTACCGCACTGCGGCTTGACCGCGCCGCCGCCGATGCCGATGCTAGGGACCGTTGATGTTTCCGGGGCGATGACGCGGCTCCGGGTGCGCAAATGCGCTCCTGCGGGTTGGGCCTGGCCAGCGGCCAGACTCAACGCGGCCTGCCCGGGAAACCTCAGCAAACTCCAAACCCGCCATGACCGCCCGCAGCGCTGCCGCTCACGGGTCGCGATCTGCCCGGACAGCCATGACGGCCCTTCGACCCACGCATCAGCGACCCTGGGAGAAACGGCCTCATGCCTTACATCACACCGCAAATCCGCAACGTGGCCCTGGCGGGCCACCCCGGCGCCGGCAAAACCACCCTGTTCGAAGCCCTGCTGCATGCCGGCGGCGCCCTGCAGACGGCAGGCACGGTGGAACGCGGCACCACCGTCTCCGATCACGACCCGATGGAGAAAGTCCGCGGCCACTCCATCGACACCGCCATCGCCAGCATCGATCACGCACCCGGCAACGGCGGGGCCATCCATCTCAACCTGATCGACACCCCCGGCTATCCGGAATTCCGCGGCCCGGCGCTGTCGGCGCTGTCGGCGGTGGAGACCGCGCTGATCGTCGTCGATGCCAATACCGGCATCGAGCATGGCACCCGCCGGCTGATGGAGCGCGCACGCCAGCGCGGCCTGTGCCGGGCCATCGTCGTCAACAAGATCGATCACGAAAGCGCCGATTGCGCCGGCATGCTGGCGCAACTTCGCGAGCAGTTCGGCCCGGAGGTGCTGCCGCTTAATCTGCCCGCCGACGGCGGCAACCGCGTCATCGACTGCTTCGGCCAGTCCGCCGGCCAATCGGACCTGGGGCCGGTTGCCGACTGGCACCAGAAGATCATCGACCAGGTGGTGGAGATCAACGAGACGGTGATGGAGCACTACCTGGACCTGGGCGAAGACGGCCTGTCCGGCGAAGAGTTGCATGACGCCTTCGAACAATGCCTGCGCGAAGGCCATCTGGTGCCGGTGTGTTTCGTTTCCGCGCGCACCGGCGTCGGCGTCGCCGAACTGCTGGACATCGCCGAACGGCTGTTCCCGCACCCCGGCGAGGCCAACCCGCCGCCGTTCCGGAAAACCAACGGCAGCGGCACCCAGCCGGTCATCGCCACACCCGATGCCGATGCGCATGTCATCGCCGACGTCTTCAAGATCGTCAACGACCCGTTCGTAGGCAAGCTGGGCATCTTCCGCGTCTACCAGGGCACGGTGAAGAAGGACGGCCAGTTGTTCGTCGACGACGGCAAGAAACCTTTCAAGGTGGCCCACCTGTTCAAGCTCAAGGGCAAGGACCATGTGGAAATCGACCAGGCCGTGCCCGGCGACATCGCCGCGGTGCCCAAGATCGACGATCTGCATTTCGACGCCGTGCTGCACGACAGCCACGACGAGGATCATCTGCACCTGGCGCCGGTCGACTTTCCCAAACCGATGTTCGGCCTGGCCATCGAGGCCGCCAGCAAGGGCCAGGAACAGAAGCTGTCCAACGCGCTGCAGAAGCTCGCCGAGGAGGATCCGGCGTTCCAGGTCGAGCATCTGGTCGAACTCAACGAAACCGTCATCCGCGGGCTGTCCGATCTGCACCTGCGGGTGATGCTGGAGCGGTTGAAGGATCGCTACGGGGTGGAAGTGAAGACGCGGCCGCCGCGCATCGCTTATCGCGAAACCATCGCCGCCAGGGCCGAAGGCCACCACCGGCACAAGAAACAGACCGGCGGCGCCGGCCAGTTCGGCGAAGTGTCGTTGCGCATCGAACCGTTGCCGCGCGGCGCCGGGTTCGAATTCGTCGATGAGGTCAAGGGCGGCACGATACCCGGCCAGTTCATGCCGGCGGTGGAAAAAGGCGTGCGCCAGGTGCTCAGCGGCGGCGCCATCGCCGGTTACCCGCTGCAGGACGTGCGGGTCATCGTGCATGACGGCAAGCACCACCCGGTCGACAGCAAGGAAGTGGCGTTCGTGGCCGCCGGCAAGAAGGCCTTCCTGGATGCGATCGGCAAGGCCCGGCCGCAGGTGCTCGAGCCGGTGGTGGATCTGGAAGTCAGCGTGCCGGAAGCGCAGGTCGGCGATATCACCGGCGGCCTGGCCAGCAAGCGTGCGCGCATCAACGGTACCGATTCGGTGCGCGGCGAGATCGTGATAAAGGCGCAGGTCCCGTTGTCCGAGCTGGAAGGCTATGCCGCCGAACTGAAGTCGGTGACCGCCGGCCGCGGGCGCTACAGCCTGGATTTCAGCCACTACGAGCCGGTTCCGGCCAATGTGCAGCAGAAGCTGACCGAAGCCTACAAGCCGAAAGCCGATGAGGATTGATGGGCTGCCGCTGGAATCCGACGGACGGCAGGAACGGCGTTTCCGCTTTGCAACATCGCAATCCGGCGGGCAACTCCTGCCCGCCGCGGAAGCGGCAATTGAGCCCGCTTCCGCGGCTTTTTCTGCCCGGAACAAAAAAAATAGGCGAAAAACCCATTTTTATTCGCTTTT
Source organism: Pseudoxanthomonas wuyuanensis (assembly GCF_900215535.1). Classification (GTDB taxonomy): domain Bacteria; phylum Pseudomonadota; class Gammaproteobacteria; order Xanthomonadales; family Xanthomonadaceae; genus Pseudoxanthomonas_A; species Pseudoxanthomonas_A wuyuanensis. The sequence continues at coordinate 81,121 of NZ_OCND01000010.1, forward strand.
GCTCTTGGCGGCGCGTTGGCTTTGCCCTACATTTCGCATGCCGATGCGATCGGCCCGATTACCCACCTACTGAGTGCAAGACAGGACATTTATGGCAAAGAGCACAAAGAAAGCCGCGCCGAAGAAGGCCGCCAAGAAAGCCGCACCGAAGGCCGCAGCAAAGCCGGCCGCACCGAAGCCGATCAAGGAAGCCCTGAGCAAGTCCGGCCTGGTCGCCCACATCGCCGAAGCCACCTCCGTGGCCGCGAAGGATGTCCGCGCCGTGCTGGCTTCGCTGGAAAGCGCCGTCCACGCCTCCATCAGCAAGAAGGGCGCTGGCAGCTTCACCCTGCCGGGCCTGCTCAAGATCACCTCTGTCGCCGTTGCGGCCAAGCCCAAGCGCAAGGGCATCAACCCGTTCACCAAGGAAGAGCAGTGGTTCGCCGCCAAGCCGGCTTCGGTCAAGGTCAAGGTGCGTCCGCTGAAGAAGCTCAAGGACGCTGCCGCCTGATCCCCGGATCTCCGGCGCAACACGCAGCACAGAATCGGGACGGTCATACCGTCCCGATTTTTTTTGGGGTTCTTTTCCGAATCCTGGTGGATAGCGGCTTCGGCCGGGCAGTGGTGCAGGCATGCCAGTACCGGCCAGTCGTGAAGAGGCCTTACCGGCAGACCATCGCGACTGACATCGCTCCCGCAAGATTCTTGTCGAAGTCCACTACAGCAGGAACATCCCTGCCATCGGTCATGCTTGACGACAGGCCGCTCCGCCCGCAGCTATAGCCATTGAGGCCACAACAAGGGTGCGCGCATGAAAATCCAGGGTTTTCTCGATCATCTGCTCAAGTCCGCCCAGAGCGGCGGCCAGACCGGCAGCGGGCCGGCCGGCGTGCTCGATACCGACTTCGGCAAAGGCGCGCTGAGCGGCGGCGCGCTGGGATTGTTGCTCGGCAGCAACCGGACCACGCGCAAGCTGGCCACCTACGGCGGCCTGGCGGCAATCGGCATGATGGCCTACCGCGCCTATGGCGACTACAAGCGCCAGCAGGGCGGGTTTTCCGCCGGCGCGCAGCCGCAGACCGTCGATCGCCTGGCGCCGCCACAGGCCGAACTGCACAGCCAGGCCATCCTCAAGGCGCTGGTGGCCGCGGCCAAGGCCGATGGCCATATCGACGCGCGGGAGCGCGCGGTCATCGAAGGCGAATTCGCCCGTATTGACGCCGATGCCGAAGTACGGCAATGGCTGCATGCCGAACTGGAGAAGCCGCTGGACCCGGCCGAAGTGGCGCGCGCGGCCAGTACGCCGGAAATCGCTGCGGAGATGTACCTGGCCAGCCTGCTGGCGGCGGACGAACAGAACTTCATGGAACGCGCCTACCTGGACGAACTGGCGCGCCAGCTGAAACTGGATGACGGCCTGAAGCTGCAGTTGCAGCAACAGGTAGCGGCGCAACCGACGCAGCGCTGATCCCCCGCCAGTGGCCGTCCCCCGCGAAAGACGCACCGACTACCGGCGCGCTGCCACACGCGCGGTCGCCTGGGCGCTTGCGCTTGCCGTGCTTGCGCTCACCGCTTCCTGGGCATGGCGGCAACCGTTCATGGCGACCCCGCGCGCGTTCTGGGAACTCTCGCGGATGCCACCGCCGGCGTCGCTGCCGATGCCGGTGCAAGGGGTTGCCGCCGCGCACGTGGCCGACACCTTTGGCGCCCAACGCGGAACGGATCGCAGCCACGACGGCGTGGATATCTTCGCCGCCCGCGGCACCCCGGTCGTCAGCGCAACCCAGGGCGTGGTGGTCGCGGTGCGCGACAGCGGGTTCGGCGGACGCCAGGTCTGGGTATTGGGGCCTGCACGCCAACGCCACTACTACGCCCATCTGGACGACTGGACGCCAGGCCTGAAGCAGGGGGACCGCGTCCATCCCGGCGCCGTGCTGGGCACGGTCGGCACCACCGGCAACGCACGCGGCACCCCGCCGCATCTTCACTACGGCATTTACGGCAGCGAAGGCGCCTACGACCCGCTACCGCTGCTGCGTGCGCACGCCGGCCAGCCATTGCCGCGCTGAACGCGCCCGCTGGCGACGCTGGAACAGTGCATCGCGGCGGTGGCACTCGTGCAGCCGCGGAGCGGCGCCTATCTTGGTCCGGCCCCATCCGCAATCGCTGGACGCCGCCATGGCCAACAACGCCCACCGCTACCGAATCACAGTCACTCCGGTCGAGTCCGACGGCCAGCCATGCAGCGGCCGCTGCACGATCGAGTTCGAACACTCCTGCCACGACGACTGGATGCGCATCCTTGAGGCCACCCAGCGCCAGCGCGGCTTCAGCGGCGACGAACGTGCCGCGCTGGTGGTCGGCACCAAGCTGCTCAGCGGCCTGATGCTGCAGCACCGCAAGGACAGCGATGACCTGTTCGCGCCATTGCGCCCGCACATGCCCGGGTTCATCCAGGGCCTGAAACAACGCAACCGCGACAATGGAACCGCCTAGAGCAATCGCCAGGTATGCTTGCCTGAACCCGCTCATTCCATAACGCGCCCATGTTCGACAGCGCCACCCTGTTCGCGTATATCGCCGCCGCCACCGCGCTGGTGCTGATTCCCGGCCCGGGCACGGCCTGGATCGTCGCGCAGACCCTCAACGGCGGCAGCAGGCGCGGCGCGCAAGCCGCCATCGGCCTGGAAACGGCCACGCTGATCCACGCCTTGGCCGCCGGCCTGGGCCTGTCGGCGGTGTTGGCGACCTCGGCGATGGCTTTCGATCTGCTCAAGTACGCCGGCGCGGCCTACCTGATCTGGCTGGGCATCAAGAACTGGCGCGAACCTGCCACGGCGCCGCCACCGACTTCCGGGCAGGAACCGGCGCAGCCGGTCGCCGGCAGCGCCCGCAGTCTTTACCTGCGCTCGGTGATCACCGGCGTGCTGAATCCCAAGGTCGCGCTGTTCTTCCTGGCCTTCCTGCCGCAATTCGTCGCTCCGGAACGCGGATGGGTGCCGCTGCAGTTCCTGATCCTGGGCGTGCTGCTGTCGTTCATCGGCCTGGCCCACAGCCTGGCGCTGTCCTACCTGGTCGGCCGTTTCGGTCGCCGCGCCTCCCATCCGCGCTTCGCGCGCTGGAAGCAACGGCTCACCGGCAGCGTGTTCATCGCCCTGGGCCTGCGCCTGGCCGTGCAGCAGCGCAACTGATGAACACCCGGCAGGAACAGGTGCCCGACAAGGGTCATCGCGGCGGAACGTCGATGAAGCGCCTGCACCTGGGTGCGGGCATGTTGCTGCTGGGCAGCCTGTACGGCTGCTCCTGCGCGCCGCAACCGCCGGCCAGCGAAGCCGGCAGTGCGCCACCGGCATCCGTGCAGCCGGCCGGTTCGGATGCCGCCGCGACCGGGCCGGAGGATGCGGCCGCCCTGGCGCAGCGGCAGGCGCAGGCGGAGGCGATGTCGCAGGCGGTTTCGCAATTGCATGGCTATCTGGGCGCAGTCGGCGCCAGGGACTGGAGCAAGGCCGATGCCTACTGGTCCGGCGGCAAGCCGCCGCCGCGGCCGGACGACTACCCGGTACGCGCGCTGGAAGACATGCAGGCACTGCGCATCCGCAACGAGCGGCCGCAACCGCTGGACAACGAGCTTCCCTCGCGCGCCGTGGAAGTGCCCGTGCAGTTGCGGGTGACGCTGGACTCCGGCGCCAGCCGCCAGTTGGTTGGCTGGTACCGTCTGCGCCGCAAGGTCGACGGCAGCGGTTGGGAAATCACCTCCGCCTCGCTGCAACCGCGCATCGATTGAGGCTGGGTTCACGCCGGCCCGCTAAGGTGGCGGCAACTCCGTCATCGCCGCCCTCCATGCCTGTACGACACCGCTGGTCCGCCGCCGCCTTCTGCGCATTCGCTCTGCTGGCGCTTGCCGCCTGCGGAACGCTCAACACCGTTTCCGGCATCTTCGGCAATCAGATCAATTTCACCGCGCCGCAACTGCAGCGCTATCTCAACAACAGCTTCCCGCGCGAGTTCGACAAGCTCGGCGGCCTGGTTTCGGCCACCCTGACCAATCCGAAGCTGACGATTCCGCCGGGCGACAACCGCCTGCGGCTGGATTTCGATGTCGGCGTGCGCGCCGTGGGCGCCGGCGAAGTGAGCCGCGGCCGTTTTGCCCTGGCCAGCAGCCTGCGCTACGACCCGGCCACGCGCGGACTGCATCTGCAGAACCCGGAGATCGTCAGCATGGAAGTGCCCGGCTCGGGCTCGTTGATCAAGGGCGGCACCCGCGAGCTGCTCAACGCCGTACTGGCCGAATACGCCCGCGAAGAACCGGTCTACCGCATCGACAGCGATCTGCTTGCGCGGCTGCCGTCGGGCAAGCGCATCGGCAGCACCGATATCGAAAACGGCCTGGTGGTCGTGCATCTGGACAGGTAATCCATGAAAAAGACTTCCCCCCTCTCCCGCTCCACCGCACTGTTGGGCCTGGCGCTGTCGTGGCTGCTGGCGTTGCCGGCCATGGCGCAGTCGCTGCCGGAGATTTCCGGCAACCAGGCCAGCGTCGGTGCCGCTCAGATCCAGCAGTTCCTGGCCGGCGAGTTCCCGCAGCAGCACGAAACGCTGGGCGGGCTGCTGACGCTGACGGTCAGCGACCCGGTCATCTCGATTCCGGCCGACGGCCAGCGCCTGCATCTGGAATTCTCGGCCGCGGCCGGCAGCGGCGGCAGCGCGCCGACGCCGGTCGGCCGCCTGTCGATGAGCAGCGGCCTGCGCTACGACCCGCAGCGGATGGCGCTGCTGCTGGATCAGCCCACCCTGGACGGCATACAGCCCGCATCGCCGGGGCAGCGCGTCGATTCGCGCACGCAGATGCTGATCAACCTGTGGCTGGCCGACTACGCGCGCGACGAACCGCTGTACCAGCTCGATGACGCCACCCGCGCCCTGCTCGGCGAGCTGCAGGTGCAGTCCACCAGCATCGAGAACGGTCGGGTGGTGGTGCGTTTCAACCAGGACATCGGCGCGGCGATGTCCGGCAGCAGCCAATAGCCCGGCGCGCAGGCTAGATTTCGAACCGGTATGCCAGCTTGACCAGCAACTGTTCGTTGTCGCGCAATTCGAAACTGTCGCGCAGCAGGCCGCTGATGTCGTCGCGCTGCCGCTCCAGTGCCGAACCGCCGCGCGCGTAGACCACGTACAGATACGACAGCGGCGCCAGTTCGTAGCGGTAGCGGATCTGGAAACCCAGCCGGGTCAGGTTGAAATCGTCGATGGCTTCGTCGCTGCGGACGGCGGCGCCGTCGGCCATCACCCGGTAGGCCTGGCGTTGCCGCGCGTCCACCGCCAGCGCCTGCAGCTTCACCCGCAGTTCCTGGCGGCTGCCGATGTTCCAGTTCATGCCGGCATTGATATGCCATTCGCGGCCGTCGAAGCTGCCGATCAGGTTGTCGTACTGCCACACCAGCCAGTCCGGCGTGCGATCGCCGTAGACGCCGCCGTAGACGCTGAAGGCATCGCTGATGAAGTACGTGGCCTGGTAGTCGAACGAATAGCCGACCTTGTCGCTGCCGGACAGCCCGCCGGTGATCAGTTCGGCTTCCAGCTCATGCGCCCAGTTGCCCTTGCGCGGGCGCTGGAACTCGTAATAGGCGTTCCAGCGCCATGGCACCTTCAACGAGCCATGGCCGCGGGTAAGCAGGTCGTCCACGCCGGCGCTGTTGATGTTGATCTGCGCGTACTCGTAGCTGCCGTTGCGCAGCCTGCCTTCGCGGCTCATGCGGAACTGATCGCTCAGGTGCTCGCCACGATTGTTGTGGTTGCTGCTGGCCCGCCAGCGCCATTCCTTGGAAGAGTAGCGCGAGGTTTGCGGCTGCTCGGCGAAGCGTTTGCGCACTTCCCAGTGCAGATAGTTGGTGCTGTTGCGCGACAGGTAGCCGGCATCGTTGATCTGCAGGTCGTTGCCGAAATGCATGGCGATCCACTGCTGGCGCCAGCCGCGGTCCATTTCGTAATCGGCCCACAGCGTCGCTCCCAGATCGCTGTGGCGGTCCCCGGCCTCGTCGATGCGGCTGCCGAACACGCGGGTGCGCACGTTCCAGCGCGGCGTCGGCCGCCAGTTGTGGTCCACGCCCAGCACGGTCGCTTCGCGATCGAAGTACGGGCGATCGACCTGGGTCAGCATCAGCCCCAGGTTCTGCTGGCTGAGGTCGCGCACCAGCCGCAGCGCGCGGAACGAGCGGCCGACTTCATCGGCCTCGTCGGCCATGAACAGGCCGTACTTGGTCTGGCCCAGGCTGCCGTTGATCTTGACCGCCGCGGTGATGTCGCCCGAGCCTTGGCCGTCGTCGGCCGGCCCGCCGATGCGGCGCGTGTACAGCAACTGGCTGTAGTCCGAGGGCGTGGTGTATTCGAACAGGCCCTGGTTCTCGGTGAAGAACGGGCGCTTGTCGCTGATGAAGGTTTCGGTGGCGCTGAAGTTGACCACCAGGTCGTCGCTTTCGACCTGGCCGAAATCGGGGTTGACCGTCGCGGTCATCTGGAACTGGCCGTTGGGCTTCCAGAACATGTCCACGCCGCCGTCGTAGTCGCTGCTGCCGCCGACGTTGTCGTACAGGCCGGAAACGTACGGGGTAACGGCCAGCAGCGCCTGGCTGTACTGCGGCACTTCGATCCGGTTGAACTCGGACAGGAAGCGCGGGCGCTCATAGCTGGCGGCCGGCCAGGCCGAGCGCTCGCCGGTCGAGCCGATCACCCGGTCCAGATAGGCTTTCATCGTGCGGGTACCGCCGTTCGCCTTGCGCATCGGCGCGATGTACCAGGGAATCAGCATCTCCACCGACCAGCTGTCGGCGTCCTCGCTGACCGCATGCCGCCAGTTGCCGTCCCAGTCGTCGTTGAACTCGTTCTGGTTGGTGATCACCGCATCGGAGATGCCGCCGGTCGAGGACACGGTGAAGTTGTAGCCGGTGCGGCCATCGCCGTCGAAGTCGATCATCAGATTGACCCTATCGACCTGTTCGTCGAAATCGCGCTGCACCCGCTGGCGGGTGCGCGGCACCGATGCTGGCTGCACATTCCTGAATGCGATGGCCAGACCATCCGGTGTCGCCAGAATCCAGGCCTCGGTCGGCTGCGAGGCGGGCGCTCCGGTCAGCGGCTGCACCTGGCGGAAATCGGTGATGTGCTGCGCGCCCTGCCATTCGGCCGGGTCGATGCGGCCATCGACTTCGATCGCCAGAGCTGGCGCGGACAACGCCATCAGCATGGACAGACTCAAACGGGTGAAACGCATCGGTGGATTTTTCCCTTCCGGGCTCGTGCCCCTGGCTGCGCACACTACCGCCCGCACCGGGATTCACCGACTGGCGTTAGTCATGGCAACCTTTTGCTCCCTGGCCGCATCCGACCCGGCGTACCGCCGCGCGGTCGGGGTTGGTTCTCTAGTTACTCCGGGGATATCGGCTTCGGTAAGAGTCGCCGTCCGGCAAGGTGGGGTCGCTCCGCCCTCCTGACGACGTCGTGTCTTTACGTCGGGCCGCAGGCTCGTTCCGCTTCGCGGCCCGAACCGGCCCGGCGCAGCGCGCCGGGCGTTCGCCAAGGCGCGCGGCAGTGCCGCGCCAACCGCCTTGGCTCACCCATGGCCTGCCCTCCGCACCCCACCCTGCCGGTCGTCGCCTTGCGCGATGTGGCAGGCCGCGGCTTCGGAAGGCCTTTCTTCGAGCGTGGGAGAAGCGCCTATTTCTTCGGCTGCAGCATGGTCCCTGTGCACTTCTTGCTGCCGCAGCGGCATTCCCAGACCTTTTTCAGCCGCGCGGTGTGCGGTTCGCTCAGGGTGATGCCGTAGTTGTAGGTCAGTTCCTCGCCCGGCTTGATGTTGCGGATCGCCTCGATGAAGACCTTGTCCTTCTTGCGGTTCTTGCCGTCGTGTTCCTCGATGACCGCTTCGCAGTTGGGATCGCAGCTGTGGTTGATCCAGCGCGCCTTGTTGCCCTTGTGGTTGGCGTCGATGACATAGTCGTCATTGAGCGTGAACAGGAAGGTGTGCCCGGATTCGACATCGCCGGTGTCGTCCCGATCCACTTCCTCATGGGTACGGCGCTTGCCCTTGTATTCGACGACGCGCTCGCCCTTCTTGATCGGTGCGATGGCGAAAACGCCATTGCCATGGATGTCGGACTTGCGGGCTTCGATCTTGCGGGGCATAGGTGGGCCGTGAGGGTGAACGAGCGACGATTCTCGCTCATGCGGGCCGATCCCCCAAGCCCTGCGGCAACGATTGCGCCGGGGCCAAGGCATGACCGCAGCCATGATGACCAACGGCAGGGGCGACCGGAAAGCTGTCCTGTGCGGCCGCGGCGGCGCGTTTGCTACTCCGTTTCCCATCGAGCGAACGCGCCATGCCCTACCGGTTTCCCGTTTCCGCGGCCCTCCTGGCCGCAGCGCTGACTGCCTGCCAGCCGGCCACCCAGCACACGCCCGTCGCCGACGCAGGCGCGAATCCGATCGCGCGCGGCGAGTATCTGGTCCGCACCGCCGGTTGCAACGACTGCCATACCGCCGGCTACATCGAGAGCCAGGGCGAGATGGACACCGCGCAATGGCTGACCGGCTCGCCAATGGGTTACCACGGGCCGTGGGGAACGACCTACGCGTCCAACCTGCGCCTGCGGCTGCAAGAGATGGACGAGGCGCAGTGGCTGGAATACAGCGCGCACCTGCGCACCCGGCCGATCATGCCGGACTTCTCGCTGCGCGCGATGACTGCCGAAGACCGCCGGGCGATCTACCGCTTCGTGCGCTCGCTTGGCCCGGCTGGAGTCGCCGCGCCGGCCGCCCTGCCGCCCGGACAGACTCCTCCGGCGCCGTATTTCGGGCTGGTGCTGCCGCCCGAAGCGCCCACAGGCCCTGCTGCAGCGGCCGTCCCGGCAAACTGAACCAGCCCGGCTTGGCCGCGGCGGAGCAAAAGCGTACAATTTCGGTACGTTTTAGGAGCCCGCCCCGGCCATGCTTCGCGTCACCAAGCTCACCGACTACGCCACCGTTGTCCTGACCGTGCTCGCCGCACGGCCCGGCGAGGTGCTGAGCGCGGCCGATCTGGCCGAACAATCCGGCCTGGAGCCGCCCACCGTCAGCAAACTGCTCAAGCCGCTGGCCCAGGCCGGCCTGGTCGAAGGCCTGCGCGGCGTCCACGGCGGCTACCGGCTGGCCCGCCCCGCGGCCGGCATCAGCCTGATTGAAATCGTCGAGGCGATGGAAGGCCCGCTGGCGATGACCGAATGCAGCCAGCACGACGGCCATTGCGGCATCGCCCACCAGTGCGGCGTGCGCACCAACTGGCGGCTGATCAACGACGTGGTCGCCGACGCCCTGCGCGGCGTGACCCTGGCGCAGATGCTGCAGCCCCCACCCCACACCGACGACACGCGGCGGCGCCCCATCGCCGTGCGCGTCGCCACCCGCTGAACCGTAGGCAGCCCTGATGGCCACCGAGATCACCCCAATCCAAGCTCCTCCCAAGAACGCGGAAATCCTGCAACAGCTGGGACGCCGCTACGACGCCGGTTTCATCACCGACATCGAATCCGACTCGCTGCCGCCGGGCCTCAGCGAGGACGTCGTGCGCGCGCTGTCGGCCAAGAAGGAAGAGCCGGAGTGGATGACGCAATGGCGCCTGCAAGCCTACCGGCACTGGCTGACGATGCCGGTGCCGCACTGGGCCAAGCTGAAGATCGCGCCGATCGACTTCCAGGCCATCAGCTACTACAGCGCGCCCAAGGCCAAGTACGCCTCGCTGGACGAAGTGCCGCAGGAACTGCTGGACACCTACGACAAGCTGGGCGTGCCGCTGCACGAGCGCGCCAAGCTGGCCGGCGTGGCGGTGGACGCGGTGTTCGATTCGGTCTCCGTCGGCACCACCTTCCGCAAGGAACTGGCCGAGAAGGGCATCATCTTCTGTTCGATGTCCGAGGCCATCAAGGACCACCCGGACCTGGTCAGGCAGTACCTGGGCAGCGTGGTGCCCACCGGCGACAACTATTTCGCCGCGTTGAACTCGGCGGTGTTTTCCGACGGCAGCTTCGTGTTCATCCCCAAGGGCGTGCGCTGCCCGATGGAACTGAGCACCTATTTCCGCATCAACGCCGGCCACACCGGCCAGTTCGAGCGCACCCTGATCATCGCCGAGGACAAGAGCTACGTGTCCTACCTGGAAGGTTGCACCGCGCCGATGCGCGATGAGAACCAGCTGCACGCCGCGGTGGTGGAACTGGTGGCGCTGGAAGACGCCGAGATCAAGTACAGCACGGTGCAGAACTGGTACCCCGGCGACGAGGAAGGCCGCGGCGGCATCTACAATTTCGTCACCAAGCGCGCCGAATGCCGCGGCGCGCGCAGCAAGGTGACCTGGACGCAGGTGGAAACCGGTTCGGCCATCACCTGGAAATATCCGTCCTGCGTGTTGCTGGGCGACGACTCGGTCGGCGAGTTCCACTCCGTGGCGCTGACCCATCACCGCCAGCAGGCCGATACCGGCACCAAGATGATCCATATCGGCAGGAACACCAAGTCGAAGATCGTCAGCAAGGGCATCAGCGCCGGCCGCGGCCAGAACACCTACCGCGGTCTGGTCAAGGTGGACCGCAACGCCGCCAACGCGCGCAACTACACCCAGTGCGACAGCCTGCTGATCGGCAAGAAGTGCGGTGCGCACACGTTCCCGTACATCGAGGTCAAGAACCCGACCGCGACGCTGGAGCACGAAGCCACCACCTCCAAGATCTCCGACGACCAGATGTTCTATTGCCGCGCCCGCGGCATCAGCCAGGAAGATGCCGTCAGCATGATCGTCGACGGCTTCTGCAAACAGGTGTTCCGCGAGCTGCCGATGGAATTCGCGGTGGAAGCCAAGAAGCTGCTGGAAGTAAGCCTGGAAGGATCGGTCGGATGAAGAAGAGAACGCTACTGACACTCTGCCTGTTGCTGGGCACCGCACTGCCCGCCTTTGCGCAGAGCCGCTGCAATCCCAGCGGCAACCAGGGGGAACTCAACGCCTGCGCGGCGCAGGAACTGGCACAGGCTGATGCCGCGTTGAACGCGGTATATCGGCAGGTGCTGGCCAAGCACGCCGGCGAAAGCGTCGCCCTGGAGAAAATAAAGGCTGCGCAGCGGCTGTGGATCCAACTGCGCGATGCGGATCTGGACGCTCGCTATCCGGTAGGCGACGACGAAAATCCGCGCGTGCTGTATGGCTCGATGTACCCGATGCTGTATGCCCTTGAGAAGGCCGCGCTCACCGAAACCCGCACGGCCTATCTGCGCAAGCAATTCCTCGAACGCAGCGAATACGACCTCTGAACCTCGCTGCCTCCGTGCCCCTCTCTGACAAGACGATGATCGCAATGCTGAAGATCGAAAACCTCCATGCCAGCGTCGCCGGCAAGCAAATCCTCAAGGGCCTGTCGCTGCAGGTACAGCCGGGCCAGGTGCACGCGGTGATGGGCCCCAACGGCGCCGGCAAATCCACGCTGGGCAATATCCTGGCCGGGCGCGAGGGTTATGAAGTCACCGAGGGCTCGGTGAGCTACCAGGGCCGCGATCTGCTGGAGCTGGCGCCGGAAGAACGCGCCGCCGCCGGGGTATTCCTGGCCTTCCAGTACCCGGTCGAGATTCCCGGCGTCAACAACACCTACTTCCTGCGCGCCGCGCTCAACGCCCAGCGCAAGGTGCGTGGCGAAAGCGAACTGGATTCGATGCAGTTCCTCAAGCTGGTGCGCGAGAAGCTGGCGGTTCTGCACCTGAAGGACGAACTGCTGCATCGCGGCGTCAACGAAGGTTTTTCCGGCGGCGAGAAGAAGCGCAACGAGATCTTCCAGCTGGCCGTACTGGAACCGAAGCTGGCCATCCTGGACGAAACCGACAGCGGCCTGGACATCGACGCGCTGAAGAATGTCGCCGAAGGCGTCAACGCGTTGCGCTCGCCCGAGCGCGCGTTCCTGGTCATCACCCACTACCAGCGCCTGCTGGACTACATCAAACCAGACGTGGTGCATGTCCTGGCCGATGGCCGCATCGTCGAATCCGGCGGCCCCGAGCTTGCGCTGGAACTGGAAGCGCATGGCTATGCCTGGCTGAAGGATCGCGTCGCGCCGGAGAAGGCCGCGTGAGCTCCACCATCGCCCGCGGCCCTTCCTGCCGTCATTCCGGCGCACGCCGGGAACCGGCGATATCGCCCGCCGGATTTCCGGTGCGGGAGCAGCAAAGGCACTGGGTCCCGGCGTGCGCCGGGATGACGAGCATCTTGGCTTCCGATTACCGATGAGCACTCTTCTCGACGCTTTCTCCAGCGCCTTCCACGGCGATGCCGCTCGACGCGCAGTGCTGGATGAAGTCCTGCGCGACGGTCTGCCCGGCCCGCGCACCGAAGCCTGGAAATACACCTCGCTGCGCGCGCTGGAGCGGCGGGCGTTCGCGCCGGTCGAAGCCGTGCCCGACGTCGACCCGCAGCTGCTGGATGCGATTCCGGCGCCGCGGCTGGTATTCGTCAACGGCCGCTACTCGCAGGCGCTGTCGCGCAGCGACGCACTGCCAGCCGGGGTCAGTGTGCAGCTGCTGTCCGAAGCGCTGGCCGGCGGCGGCGAAAGCGCGCGCTTTCTGGCCCGCCGTTTCGAGCGCAGCGACGAGATCTTCGCCCGTCTCAATGCCGCGCTGGCCGATGAAGGCCTGCTGCTGCGCGCCGAAGCCGGCGCGGTCGCCGAAACGCCGGTGCACCTGGTCTTCATCGGCGCGGCGGATGGCGCCGACCGCGCCTGGCATCTGCGCCACCGCATCGAACTGCGCCAGGACGCGCAGCTGACCCTGGTCGAACATCACTTCGCCAGCGGCGACCATGCCCACTTCATCAACGCGCTGAGCCATGTGCACCTTGCCCGCGGCGCACAGCTGACCCACGCGCGCGTGCAGGACGAAGGCGAACGCGCGACCGCGTTGCTGCGCACCGATGCGGTACTGGCGCGCGATGCCGGCTATCGCCGGCTGGATCTGGAACTGGGCGCGGCGCTGTCGCGGCATGAACTGAATGTGCGGCTGGAAGGCGACAATGCCCGCCTGGCTGCCAGCGGCGTGCTGCTGGCGGACGCACGGCGGCACATCGACACCCGCCTGGGCATCGACCATATCGCCCGCGACACCGCCTGCGAGCTGACCTGGCGCGGCCTGGGCAGCGGGCGCGGGCGGGTGGTCTTCCACGGCGGCATCCTGATCCGCGAAGGCGCCGACGGCAGCGATGCGATGCTGTCGAACAAGAATCTGCTGCTGTCGGACAACGCGGAAATCGACACCCAACCGGTGCTCGAGATCCACGCCGACGAGGTCAAGGCCGCACACGGCGCCACCGTCGGCCAGTTGGACGCCAACGCGCTGTTCTACCTGCGTTCGCGCGGCCTGTCCGAAAGCGATGCGCAGCGTTTGCTGACCGCCGCGTTCTGTCGCGAACCATTGTCGGTGATGACGCGGCCGGAGCTGGCGGCACTGTTGGCCGCGCAACTGGACAAGGCGCTGGCAAGGTCGGGGTTGGCATGACCGAGACCGCCGCAAGCCATCGAAAACCATCGCCAACGCCGGTCGACTGGGCCGCTGTCCGCGCCGATTTCCCGCTGTTGACCCGGCAGGTGCAGGGCAAGCCGCTGATCTACCTGGACAGCGCCAACACCGGCCAGAAACCGGCCGCGGTGATCGAGGCGGTCGACGATTTCTATCGCGCCCACAACGCCAACGTCAGCCGCGCCGTGCATACCCTCGGCACCGAGGCGACCGAGGCCTATGAAGGCGCGCGCCGAAAGCTGGCACGGTTCCTCAATGTGCGCGGCGACGATCTGGTGCTGTGCAGCGGCACCACCTTCGCTATCAACCTGGTGGCGTATTCGTGGGCGCTGCCGCGGCTCAAGCCTGGCGATACGATCCTGGTTTCGCGGATGGAACACCACGCCAATATCGTGCCGTGGCAGTTGGTCGCCCAGCGCACCGGCGCGGTCGTACGCGTGGCCGAAATCGCGCCGGACGGCTCGCTGGATCCGGACGCGCTGCGCGCGGCGATGACGCCGGATGTGAAACTGCTGGCCGTTACCCACGTTTCCAACGTATTGGGTACGGTCAACCCGGTCCGCGAAATCTGCCGCGAAGCGCGCAAGCGCGGCATCGTCACCGTCGTCGACGGCTCGCAGGCGGTGCCGCACCGCAAGGTCGATATCGCCGCCATCGGCTGCGACTTCTATGCGCTGACCGGACACAAGATGTGCGGCCCGACCGGCACCGGCGCGCTGTGGGCGCGGCGCGAGCACCTGCAGGCGATGCCGCCGTTCATCGGCGGCGGCGAGATGATCAAGGAAGTCAGTTTCGACGGCACCGTCTTCAACGATGCCCCGCACAAGTTCGAAGCGGGCACGCCCAACATCGCCGGCTTCATCGGCCTGGGCGCCGCGGTGGATTACCTTGATGCCATCGGCATGGCGCATATCGAGGCGCGCGAAGCCGAACTGCTGGCGCATGCCACCGAAGAGCTGGACAGGATCGAAGGCCTGCGCATCTTCGGCCGCGCGCCGGAAAAGGCGGCAGTGATCTCGTTCCTGGTCGAAGGCGCGCATGCGCACGACCTGGCCACGCTGCTGGATCTGGAAGGCGTGGCGATCCGCTCCGGCCAGCACTGCGCGCATCCGTTGCTGCAGTTCTTCGGCGTGGCCGCCACCTGCCGCATGTCGCTGGCGTTCTACAACACCCACGAGGAAATAGAGAAGTTCGTGGCGGCGCTGAAGAAAGCCCGCAGCCTGCTGGCCTGAGCCCCCTGTACTTGTAGGAGCGGCGCGAGTCGCGATGAAGCTCTACTGGTAAAGCCCTCGCGACTTACGTCGCTCCTGCCGGAAGACGGTTCTTTCCGTAAAATCCCCGCCATGGATACCCTCACCTTCCGTTCCGCAACCCTCGCCGATATCCCCGCCCTGGTCGAACTGGTCACTTCCGCCTATCGCGGCGATGCCAGCCGTCAGGGCTGGACCACCGAGGCCGATTTGCTCGACGGCCAGCGCATCGACCCCGAGGTGCTGCGGCAGGATCTGCTGCGCCCGCGCAGCCGGGTGCTGCTGGCCCTTTCCGGCGACCGCCTGCTGGCCTGCGTGCATGTGGCCGAGGAGAACGGCGCCGGCTACCTGGGCATGTTTTCGGTGCGGCCGGACGCGCAGGGCAGCGGCGTCGGCAAGCGGTTGATGGTCGAAGCCGAGCGCTATGCGCGCGAGGAGCTCGGCCTGCCGGCAATGCGGATGACCGTCATCGACCTGCGCGAAGAGCTGATCGCCTTCTACGAACGCCGCGGCTACCGGCGCACCGGCATCAAGAAACCGTTCCCGTACGGCGACGAGCGTTATGGCATCCCCAAGCGCGACGATCTGCGCTTCGAAATCCTCGAAAAGGCGCTGCCGGGAGCCGCCGCATGAGCCAGAACTGGACCTTCGTCTGTGCCACCGGCGAGCTGCTGCCCGGCGAAATGAAATCCGTCTTCGACGAAGTCACCGCCGTGCCGATCCTGGTGTTCAACTACGACGGCGACTTCTACGCGCTGGAAGATCGCTGCAGCCATGAAGAGTTCGAGCTGTCCTCCGGAGTGTTCGATGCCGGCGAGGCCACCATCGAATGCGTGCTGCACGGCGCCAGGTTCGACATCCGCGATGGCCGCGCCCTGTGCGCACCGGCCTATTCGCCGGTCCGCAAGTTCCCGGTCAAGCTGGAACATGGCGGCATCTGGACCCGCGACGATCGCGATTGAGCCGGCCTTGCCGATTCTGTCAAATGTTAATTAATTGCATTTGGCACTGGTTCTCACTAGCATTGCGCACCCCGGCGCTCGCCGCCTATCGCCGCTATTGCATCGATGAACCCCAGGAAGACCCCTGCGGCCGCGCCGCTGACCGCCGCACTGGCGCTGGCGCTCGCCGTCACTGCCCACGCCGAAACCGCCGCCGACCAGGCCGTCAACCTCGATCGCTTGACCGTCGTCGGCAACGGCCAGAAGGCCCAGGAGAGCGCCGGTTCGGCCGCCTATCTCGACGCCGAGACGCTGGAAAAGCACGACTACCGCGACATCCAGCGCATCCTGCGCCAGGTCAACGGCGTGTACGCCGTCGATGAGGAAGGCTACGGTCTGCGCCCCAACATCGGCATCCGCGGCTCGGGTACCGACCGCAACAGCCGCATCACGGTGATGGAGGACGGCGTGCTGATCGCCCCGGCCGCCTATGCCGCGCCGGCCGCCTACTACTTCCCCACCGCCGCCCGCATGAACGCGGTCGAGGTACGCAAGGGTTCCTCGACCATCCGCACCGGCCCGCGCACCACCGGTGGCGCCATCAACCTGATCTCCACGCCAATCCCGCAACAGACTTCCGGCCTGGTCGATTTCGCTTACGGCACCGACCAGACCATGCAGGCGCACGCCTGGGCCGGCGGCAGCACGGACAACATCGGCTGGCTGCTGGAAACCGCGCAGCAGCAGACCGACGGCTTCAAACGGTTGGACAATGGCGGCGACACCGGCTACACGCTGGAGGACTACCTGGGCAAGTTCCGCATCAACACGGGATCGGATGCGCGCTACTACCAGTCGCTGGAACTCAAGCTGGGCAAGGTCGAGCAGGACAGCGACGAAACCTATCTGGGGCTCACCGACGCCGATTTCCGCGCCACGCCCAACCGCCGCTACGCCGGCTCGCAGCAGGACAACATCAAGACCGACCACGAGCAGGTGGAACTGCGCCACTACATCGCGTTTTCCGATGCGCTGGACCTGACCACCGTCGCGTACCGCAACGAGTTCTCGCGCAACTGGTACAAGCTCAACGACGTACGCAACAGCGCCGACACCGGCTGGCAGAGCATCAGCGGCATCCTCGCCAACCCTGCGGCCAACGCCGAGCAATACGCCTGGCTGACCGGAGCCGACAGCAGCCGCATCGCCCAGGGCGCATTGCGCGTGCGCAACAACAACCGCGAGTACTACAGCAAGGGCGTGCAGAGCGTGCTCGGCTGGACCCTGGATGCGGGCGGCGCGCAGCACGCGTTCGAGTTCAGCGTGCGCTACCACGAGGACCAGGAAGACCGTTACCAGAGCGACGACCGCTACATGATGCAGAACGGCACCATGGTGCTGGCCAGCCGCGGCGCGCCCGGCAGCCAGGACAACCGCATCGGCGACGCCAAGGCCATTTCTGTCTATCTGCAGGACGAAATCCGCACCGGCAACTGGATCGTCACCCCAGGATTGCGTTACGAGTCCATCGACCTGACCCAGACCCGCTACAGCACCGCCACCGGCGACCGCTCCGCACCGGTCAGCGTGCAGAAGCACTCGGTGTCCGAACTGATGCCAGGCGTGGGCGTGACCTACCTGATCAACGACAGTCTCAACGTCTTCGCCAGCGCCCACCGCGGTTTCAACCCGCCCGGCCCCGGTTCCGATGTCGATCCCGAAGAGAGCGTCAACGTCGAAGCAGGCCTGCGCTGGAACGCGGGAGCGATGAACGCCGAGTTCGCCGGCTTCTGGAACGACTACAGCAACCTGGTCGGTACCTGCACCGCCTCGACCGGCGGCAACTGCGACATCGGCGACCAGTTCGCCGGCGGCAAGGCGCGCGTGCGCGGCATCGAGGCCAGCTTCGGCTACACGGCCGGGCTGGGCAACGGCCTGCGCCTGCCGCTTCGCGCCGGTTACACCTGGACCGACGCCGAGTTCCGCAGCAGTTTCGCCAGCAGCTTCGAGGAATGGGGCACGGTGGAATCCGGTGCGCCGCTGCCATACCTGCCCGAGCACGCCTTCAACGTGCAGGTCGGCCTGGAAAGCGAACGCTGGCGGGTGAACCTGGCCGGCAACTACATCGACGACATGGCCACTTCCGCACAGGCCGGAGCGCGGCGCACCGAATCGGCCTTCGTGGTCGATCTTTCGGCCGGCTATCGCCTGACCGACAGCGCCGAAGTCTTCGCACGGGTCGAGAATCTCACCGACGAAGTCTGGATCGCTTCGCTCCGCCCCGCCGGCGCCCGCCCGGGCATGCCGCGGCAGACCTATGTCGGGGTACGGGTGAAGTTCTGACGATGCGACGGGGCCGCGGCCCTGCTGGATCGGCATCGCATCTGCCTTTTCGATGATGGCTACCCAAGGAGTCCGTGCCTTACGGACTCCTTTTTTTCGTCCCGAATCAACAGCGGAATGTGAATAGTTTGTTGTAATTGCAAATCAATCTCATTAGCATTGACGGGTTGGCGGTGCCACTTCCAGCTGCCGCTTCTTCGTGACGACCCAGACCAATGCTCTCCAAAACTCCCGCTCTTTCGCCGCTGGCAGCGGCGCTGTCCCTATCCCTGACCGTACTCACCGCACAGGCTGCGCCCGCCGGTGATGTTCCGGCAGATGCCGCCATGCAGGCCAAGGAACTCGATACCGTGGAAGTCCACGGCGAGCGCGTGCGGAAAGCCAGCTCCAGCAAGTACACCGAGCCGCTGCTCGATACCCCGCAGACGATCACCGTGGTCACCAGCGAGGTCATGTCCCAGCAAAACCTGCTGGGCCTGCGTGACGTCCTGAGCACCCTGCCCGGCATCACCTTCGGTGCGGGCGAAGGCGGCGGCGGCTACGGCGACAGCATCAACCTGCGCGGCTATACCGCCAACAGCGACATCACCACCGACGGCGTGCGCGACAGCGCCCAGTACACCCGCAGCGACACCTTCAACCTGGAAGCGGTGGAACTGATCAACGGCGCCAATTCGGTGTATTCCGGTGCCGGCTCGGTCGGCGGCAACATCAACCTGGTCAGCAAGACTGCGCACGAAGGCGAGTCGCACAGCTTCACCGTAGGCGCCGGCAGCGACAGGTACGGCCGCGTCACCGCCGACAGCAACTTCGACCTGGAAAACGGCATTGCCGTGCGCCTGAACGCCATGGGCCACACCCAGGACGTGCCGGGGCGCGACGAGGAATTCAAGCATCGCTGGGGCTTTGCGCCGTCGGTCGCGTTCGGTCTGGGTTCGGATACGCGTTTCACGCTCAGTTACCTGCACCAGCACGACAACAACATGCCGCAGTACGGCGTTCCCTACGCGCTCAACGCATTCAACGATGGCCCGCTACCCGGCGTGGATCCGGAAACCTACTATGGTTACCGCAACACCTCGCGCCAGGAAATCGACGTGGACATGCTGACCGGTGTGTTCGAGATGGACTTCAGCGACAACCTGAAGCTGCGGAGCCTGGGCCGCCTGCAGCGCGTGGAGCAATACACCAACACCACCGCGCTGCAGGGCAGTTGGTGTCTTGCCGACAATACCAGCCCCCATACCGGCCTGCCTTGCGTGGGGCAGCCGGCCGGCACGTGGAACCCGAACGGCGGGCCGCGCGGCCTGGTGCGCGACACCGAGAACTTCATCGCGCACAGTCAGACCGACCTGACCGCCATCTTCAATATCGGCAGGATCGAGCACCATCTGGTAGCGGGTGTGGCCTTCAGCAAGGAAGACTTCGAACTGGATACGGGCACCGCGTTCCGCAATGCCGACGGCTCCACCACGGGCATCACCTATCCGATCCAGGATCTGGCCAATCCGTACAACATCTGGACCGGTCCGGTGAACTATTTCCGCACCGGCCGCACCAGGGGCAGCCTGAACAACCAGGCCGTTTATGTCTTCGACACGCTGAAGTTCAATGAGCAATGGATGCTCAACCTGGGGGCCCGCTATGAGCACAACGAAGGCGATACCACCACGTATGCCATATCCACCGATACCGGTTCCGTCGGCCAGGTGACGGGCGTCAGCGGCAGGTTCAAGAACGAGGATGACCTGTTCTCCTACCGTGCTGGCATGGTGTACAAGCCGGTCGAGAACGCCAGCGTCTACCTCTCCTACGCCAACAGCAAGACGCCCTCCAAGACTTCGGTCAACGGCGCCTGCAATGCCGCCACCTGCAATGTCGATCCGGAAACCGCGGTCAACATCGAACTGGGCATCAAGTGGGAGGTCCTGGCCAATCGCCTGGCCCTGACCGCCGCGGTGTTCCGCAACGAGCGGCAGAACTACAAGGTCGCCGACCTCAACAACCCCGAGAATCCCTCCGGCGAACAGGTGTTGGACGGCAAGGCGCGCGTGGATGGTCTGGCACTGGGCGCGGCCGGGCATATCACTCCGGAATGGTCGCTGTTCGCGAACTACACGTTCCTGGACAGCGAAGTGCTGCAGAGCGTTTCGGACCACACCAGCGCCACCGACGGGGACCCGATTGCCGGGCGCGAATTGAGCCAGACACCGCGCCATTCGGCCAGCCTGTGGACGACCTATCAGGTGGATAGCTGGTTGTTCGGTTATGGCGCCAGCTACCAGGGCTCGTTCTATCCGAACAATGCGGCGGCGGCGCCGTATGTGAAGACCAATGCGTACTGGGTGCACCGCGCCATGATCGGCTATCAGCTAAATGAGCGCGTCGGCCTGCAGCTCAACGTCAACAACCTGTTCGACGAGGAGTACTACACCAGCATCCGCAATAACGCCGGCAACGGCTGGGCCATTCCTGGCGAGGGTCGCTCGGCGGTGCTGACGGCCACCTTCAATTTCTGAGCTGGCAGCCCGCGCTTCCACTACCCCGCCCACGCAGAATGGGCGGGGTTTTCCCGTTTCGAGGTAACCGCCGATGCTGCTGCCGATTCCCGATGTGCTGACGCCCGAACAAGTGGCGCAGGCGCGCGCGAAGCTGGATGCCGCCGACTGGGCCGACGGCCGCATCACCGCCGGCTACCAGTCGGCCAGAGCCAAGGACAACGCGCAACTGCCGGAAGACTTGCCGTTGGCGCGCGAGTTGGGCGCCATCGTGCTTGACGCGCTCTCCCGCAACAGCACGTTCTTCTCCGCTGCGTTGCCCAAGCGTATCTACCCGCCGCTGTTCAATCGCTACAGCGGCGGGCAGTCGTTCGGCTTCCATGTCGACAACGCGGTGCGCTACGACCGCAGCCGCGGCGGTGCGGATGCGGTGCGAACCGATCTGTCGGCGACACTGTTCCTCAGCAGTCCCGAGGAATACGACGGCGGCGAACTCATCATCGAAGACACCTTCGGTACCCACAGCGTCAAGCTGCCGGCCGGCCACATGGTGCTGTACCCGGGCACCAGCCTGCACAAGGTCACCCCGGTGACGCGCGGCGCACGGGTGGCTTCGTTCTTCTGGATGCAAAGCATGGTCCGCGACGACGGACACCGGCGTTTGATGTTCGAACTCGATGTCTCCATCCGCCGCCTGACTCAGGACGTGCCCGATCATGCGGCGCTGATACAACTGACCGGCGTGTACCACAACCTGCTGCGGCAGTGGGCCGACACCTGAGAACCCGTTCCCGATCTCGCTGCCACCCTCATGGGTGAAGCAGCGGCCAGCCGGCCAAACTAGGCTCCAGAAGGTCGCCACACAATTGAGACTCATTCTCATTTATGGTGTAATGGCGTCCCTTTCCACTGCGATCCGACGCTTGCCGCGTACGCCCCCCCCTGCCGATTTTTTCCAGCAGCATCGCCGTGGCTTCTGGCTGCGCACGCTGCACCAGTGGCACTGGATCAGCTCGGCCGTCTGCCTGGCCGGCATGCTGCTGTTCGCCGCCACCGGCATCACGCTGAACCATGCCGCGCGCATCGAGGCGCAACCGCAGGTGGTCAACCGCAGCGCGGAACTGCCGCCTGCGTTGCTGCAATCGCTGGGAGATCGCGACGACGGCACCGCGCCGCTGCCCGCGGATGTCGCCGACTGGCTGAGCGACGAGTTTTCGGTAGCGATCGGCCGCCGTGCCGCGGAATGGTCGGAGCCGGAAATCTACCTGTCGATGCCGCGCCCCGGCGGCGACGCCTGGCTCAGCCTGGATCGCGAAACCGGCGCGGTCGAGTTCGAAAGCACCGAGCGCGGCTGGATCTCCTATTTCAACGATCTGCACAAGGGCCGCAACGCCGGGCCGGCATGGGGATGGTTCCTGGATCTGTTCGCGGTGGCCTGTCTGGTGTTCTGCATCACCGGCCTGTTCCTGCTGTACCTGCACGCGCGCCAGCGCCGCATGACCTGGCCGATGGTCGGCCTGGGCCTGGTGGCGCCGCTGCTGCTGGCGCTGATTTTCGTCCACTAGAGCGTGTTATGGCCTTTGGGATGAGACCCCAAAGGCCATAACACGCTCTAGCCCATCACACGCCCTAGCGAGATATTCCGATGTCCAAGATCGCCGTCCCCGTCACCCTCTGTATCGCGCTCAGCGGCGCGCTGGCCCTGCCCGCCTACTCGGCGCAGCTGGACATCAGCGTCGAGGTGCCCAAGTTGAACGTGGCCGAATACCACCGCCCGTATGTGGCCATCTGGCTGGAGGGCGCCGATCAGAAGGTCGCCGCCAACCTGTCGGTCTGGTACCAGCAGCGCGACAGCGCCGAGGGCCATGGCACCAAGTGGCTGCCGGATCTGCGCCAGTGGTGGCGCAAGTCCGGCCGCTCGCTGCAGGTGCCGGTCGACGGCGTCACCGGCCCGACCAAGCCCGTCGGCACGCATGCATTGAGCTTCACCGACAAGCAGCCTCAGTTGAAAGGGCTGGCGCCGGGCCAATACACGCTGGTGGTGGAAGCCGTACGCGAAGTCGGCGGGCGCGAACTACTGAAGATTCCGTTTACCTGGCCCGCCAAGGACGCGCAGCAAACCGGCACGGCCCAGGGGAGTTCCGAACTGGGCGCTGTGGCTGTGACCGTCAAGCCCTGACCTGCGCCTGCCCTCCTCCTTCCTACCTTTCCGCTGGAGTCCCAATGAAACGCATCGCCCTGCTCGCCCTCTGCCTGACCGCCGCGCTTCCGTTCTCGGCCCCCGCTCACAAAGCCTGGCTGCAGCCGTCGCAGACGGTCATCGCCGGCAGCAACCCGTGGATTACCGTCGATGCGGCGGTGTCCAACGACCTGTTCTACTTCAATCATGTGCCGCTGCGTACCGACGGCCTGACCATCACCGCACCCGACGGCAGCACGGCCGATGCGCAGAATCTGGCCAGCGGCAAGTACCGCACGGTGTTCGATGTAGAGCTGACCCAGCAGGGCACCTACCGCATTGCCGTGGTCAACAACGGCCTGTTCGGCAGCTGGGAAGAGAACGGCAAGCCCAAACGCTGGCGTGGCACCGCGGCCAGCTTCGCCAGCGAAGTCCCGAAGGATGCCAGGAATCTGCAGATCTCGCAGTCGGTCAGCCGCATCGAAACCTTCGTCACCAACGGCTCTCCCAACGAGACCGCGCTGAAAACCAGCGGCGAAGGACTGGAGCTGGTGCCGGTGACCCACCCCAATGATCTGTTCGCCGGTGAGCAGGCGACCTTCCGCATGCTCAAGGATGGCAAGCCGGCGGCGGGACTGGAGTTCGAAATCACCCGCGGCGGCACCCGTTACCGCAACGCGCAGGATGAGATCAAGGTCGCCACCGACAGCAACGGCGAATTCCGCGTGACCTGGCCGGAAGCGGGCATGTACTGGCTGGAAACCAGCGCCCAGGACGACCAGACCTCGCTGCCGCAGGCCAGACAGCGCCGGTTGAGTTATGTGGCCACGCTGGAAGTGCTGCCGCAGTAGCGGCTAACGCGGCGGTTCGGCTTTGCTTTCCTCGTCAACGGCATGAACGCCAACCACACCAATCAGGCAATCGCCGCCCTCGGCGGCGAAACGATGGGCACCACCTGGAGCGCCAGGCTGGTGGTTTCGCCGCGCGCGGATCTGCATGCCCTGCATGCCGGCATCCAGGCGCAGCTGGATCGGGTGGTCGCGCAGATGAGCACCTGGCGGGCCGACTCGGACATCTCGCGTTTCAACGCCAGCGCAGTGGGCCGCTGGCAGGCGTTGCCGCAGGAATTCTTCACCGTGTTGTCGTGCGCGCTGGAAATCGCCCGCGACAGCGGCGGTGCGTTCGATCCGACCCTGGGCCCGCTGGTGGACCTGTGGGGATTCGGTCCCGCGCGGTCGGCGCGGCGCGTGCCCGATGCCGCGACCTTGGCGGCCGTACGCCAGCGCTGCGGCTGGCAACGCGTGCTGGTGCAGTCGCCCCCGCCTCGCTTACGGCAGCCGGGAGGCCTGCATCTGGACCTGTCGGCGATCGCCAAAGGCTATGGCGTGGATCTGGTCGTCGGCCATCTGCGCGATCGCGGCATCGCCAGCGCGCTGGTCGAAGTCGGCGGCGAACTGTACGGCTACGGCCGCAAACCCGATGGCGGGCCGTGGCGCGTGCTGGTCGAATCATCGCCGGATGAAGAAGCCACCGATGAGGATTTCGAACCGCGCGTGCTGGCATTGGAAGGATTTGCGGTGGCCACTTCCGGCGACCGCTGGCATCGCTTCGAACAGCAGGGCCATCGCTACGCCCATACCCTGGATCCGCGCAGCGGGCAGCCGGTCGAACATGCGCCGGCTGCGGTTACGGTAGTCGCGGACAGCGCCATGCGCGCCGACGCCTGGGCCACCGCGCTGACGGTGCTGGGTCCGCAGCAGGGCCTGCAGCTGGCCGAGACCCGGCAACTCGCCGCGCGCTTCGCGCTGCGTACGGATACGGGAATCGAAGAAATGGCGACATCCAGCTTCCATGCCCATCTGGCGGCGGCGACATGACACCTGCCGCTTCGCGCTTCCGTCCGGCCCTGCTTGGCAATGCGTTCGCGCTGCTGCTCCTGCTGATCCTGGCGATATGGCTGCAACGCCTGAACGGCGGCGACTGGTGGCTGGCGCCGCCAACCGGATCGCGCTGGTCGGCGGCTGCCGCCACGCTGACGGCTTACCTGGGCTTTTGCGGTTGGCTGCTCTGGCGTTCGCGCCCGGCCCGGTCCGCCGCAGCCTCCGCCGACGCCGCTGAACGGGAGGCGACGCTGGTGGCCTACGCCAGCCAGACCGGCTACGCACAGCAACTGGCCGGACGCACGGCTGCCGCTCTTCGCGAAGCCGGACTGCCAGTGGTCCTGCGTGCCATCGACTGTCTCGACAGCGCCGCACTCGCCAACGCGCACACGGCGCTGTTCGTTGCCAGTACGACCGGCGAAGGCGACCCGCCGGACCATGCCATCGGCTTCGTCCGCACGGTGATGGCCAAACCAGCGGCGCTGCAGGCGTTGCGCTATGCGGTGCTGGCGCTGGGCGACCGCCAGTACGACGCGTTCTGCGGGTTCGGCCACCAGCTCGACAGCTGGCTGCGCCAGCATGGCGCGCAACCGCTGTTCGATATCGTCGAGGTCGACAACGCCGACGAAAGCGCGCTGCGGCACTGGCAGCATCACCTGGGCCTGCTCGGCGGCAGCACCGAACTGCCCGACTGGTCGCCGCCGCAATACCAGCGCTGGACTCTCAGCCGGCGCGAACACATCAATCCCGGCAGCGCAGGCGATGCGGTGTTCCATCTGGAACTGCGGCCACCAAAAGGCGAGACGATCGCGTGGAGCGCAGGAGACATCGCCGAAATCGGCCCCCGCAATGGGCCGCATGCGGTCCAGGCCTGGCTGGCGGCCCTGGGCCTGCCGGCAACCGCGCGGGTCACCTGGGCCGCGCGATCCGAAACACTGCAGGACGTGCTTGCGCTATGCCATCTGCCCGCCGTGGACCAGTTGCGCGGACTGGATACGCAGGCCATCGCCGACCGGTTGACGCCGTTGCCGCACCGCGAATATTCGATCGCCTCGCTGCCGGCCGATGGCGCGCTGCACCTGCTGCTGCGCCGAATGCACCGTCCCGATGGCACCCCCGGCCTGGGCAGCGGCTGGCTGTGCGAGCATGCCGAAATCGGGTGCACCATCGCGCTGCGCATTCGCAGCAATACCAACTTCCATCCCCCTGCGCCGCAACGGCCATTGATCCTGATCGGCAACGGCACCGGCATCGCCGGCCTGCGTGCGCACCTGAAGGCGCGAATCGCCGCCGGCGCCCGTCGCAACTGGCTGCTGTTCGGCGAACGCAACGCGCAGCACGATGGCTTCTACCGCGGCGACCTGCTGCAGTGGCGGGCGGAAGGCCACCTGGAACGGCTGGATCTGGCGTTCTCGCGCGACCAGCCGCAACGCCGCTACGCGCAGCATCTGCTTGCCGAGTCAACTGTCGCGCTGCGCAGCTGGGTCGATGCGGGCGCCGCCATCTACGTCTGCGGCAGCCTGCAAGGCATGGCGCCGGGTGTGGATGCGGTGCTGCGCGATGCCCTGGGTGACGAGCAGGTGGAACAGATGCTGGCCGACGGCCGCTACCGGCGCGATGTCTATTGAGCCGGCCACTGGGCCTTGGCATGCACAGCGGCGTCGTTCGCGATTGTAAATCCGAGAACGGTTGCAGCCTCTCTGTTCGTCATCCTGGCGCGCTGCGGCAGGCTCTTCATCTTGCGCGCTGGGCGGCTATCGGGGCGCCATCGCGACTCACGTCGCTCCTACAAGGGTGTGGCGTTACTCAAGCCCTTCACAGGCGAGTTCCTGCTTTCCGTTGTGGGAGTGGCGCCGGCATGCCGGCACCGGTCAGTCGCGACAACTTATCGGTAAAGCTTCATCGCGACTCGCGTCGCTCCGGCCCACGTCAGCCGTTGCCGTCGCTGCGCTTGTCCTGCAACCGAATCGCCAGAATCTCGCCGCCGCCCTCCAGCACGAAGCGCTTGCGGCCTTCGCCGGAAACCAGCAATGCGGTATCGCCCGCCCACAGCGGCGGCAACCCGCAAGCCCGATCGAAATGCGCCTGCCCGGCCAGCAGGTGGATGGCCCAGCGCACACCCGGTTCGGCGAAGAACAGCATCGGTCCCACCAGCGGCCGGTGCAGCAGTTCGGCTTCCACCGCATCGCGGCGCCACATCAGATTGAAATCATGGGTAAGCCCGTCGATCAACTCGCCGGTCAAGCCGCGTTCGCCAGCGAAGCGGTGGCGCTGGTGCGGCGGCAGCAGAACGACCTCTTCTCCGTCGTCGAATCGCAGGCGCAGGCCGTTGCCGCGCAACAACACCAGCTCCCGATCGATGCCGGGAAAAGAAGAGAACGCCGCATCCTGTTCAATCTCGGCAATCGACAGCCGCCAGTCCCAGTCCGCGGCATCCGGGTAGCGGACGATTTCGCGGGTCCAGCCCAGACCGTTCTTCCAGCGCTCGCGCCGGTATTCGTTGGCCGGAATCACATACGAGATGGGCCGCACGCATCGGTTCCCTGTGCCGAAGTCCGCCCCATTCTAAGCGCTGCCGCCGTACCGGACAGAATCCCGTGCAGAAACCCTTGCCCCAAAAAAAACCATCGCCCGGCCGCACTATCCTGTGCCTGCCGGGCGATGGCGACTTCCCTGTTGGCGTCCTGCCTGTTTCAGGCGTCATGCCTGCTCCTGGCCTACGCGCTCCTGCGCTGTTGTGGGTACATCCTTGTCGGCATCCTTGCCAAACCCCCTGGCTTCCAGCCCCCTTCATCCCCGGCAGCGCTTCCTGGCACTGGACCGGGCATGCGGGTAATGGGTCAGCGCCGGCTGACCGGCTTGGCCGGCGAAGCCGCCGCCGCACCGCTGGCCGGTTTGCTGGCGGCCGCGCGCAGTTCGATGCGGTCGCGGTTCTTCTCGACGGTCTTCAGGCCAATACCCTTGACCATCGCCAGTTCCTCGGCGCTCTTGAACGGACCGTTGGCCTTGCGGTAATCGACGATGGCCTGCGCCTTCGACGGACCAACGCCGACCAGTACCGCTTCCAGCGCAACCGCGTCGGCGGTGTTGATGTTCACCTTGTCGGCGGCGAAGGCTGTGGTAGCCAGCAACAGCGTCAGGGCAATGGATTTCAGAATGATGGCAAACGACTTCATGGCAACTCTCCTTGTGGCATGGACTGTCCGTTCAACGGCCGCAGCGTCGATGCTTCCGGCCGGATTGCCGGCGCCCGAATCGCTTCGTTTGCCGGTGAGGAAAGTCTGTCTCTGCGCATGCGGCCAAGGTATCGCCGAAGCCCCGGGAAAACTGCCGGGAAACCCCGCGCCGGCGTGTAGGAAAATTCCTACCCCGCAACGGAGGCGTAGAATGCGGGGCTCGATACGCAGCATCTGGAGCTCCCATGGACACCGCCAAAGTCGACCGTTTCATTGCCGAAAAATGGGACGACGACATCGTTCCGCAACTGGTCGAATACATCCGCATCCCCAACAAGTCGCCGATGTTCGACAAGGAATGGGTCGCCAACGGCTATATGGAAGATGCCGTGAAGCTGATGGAGAACTGGGCGCGAAGCCAGCCCATTGCCGGCATGCAGGTGGAAACGGTGCGTCTGGAAGGCCGAACGCCGCTGATCTTCATCGAAATTCCGGCCACCGGCGCCGATACCGGCGCCGATACCGTGCTGCTGTACGGCCATCTGGACAAGCAGCCGGAAATGACCGGCTGGGATGCCGACCTGGGGCCTTGGACGCCGGTGCTGAAGGGCGACAAGCTGTTCGGCCGCGGCGGCGCCGATGACGGCTACGCCATTTTCGGCTCACTGGCCGCGATCCAGGCGCTGCAGCAGCAGGGCGTGCCGCATGCGCGCTGCGTGGTGCTGATCGAGGCCTGCGAGGAGTCCGGCAGCTACGACCTGCCCGCCTACGTCGATCACCTGGCTGCGCGCATCGGCAAACCGTCGCTGGTGGTATGCCTGGATTCGGGCTGCGGCAACTACGACCAACTGTGGTGCACCACCTCGCTGCGCGGCATGGCCGGCGGCAACTTCACGGTCAAGGTGCTGGCCGAAGGCGTGCACTCGGGCGACGCCTCGGGCGTAGTGCCGTCCAGCTTCCGGCTGCTGCGGCAACTGCTGTCGCGGCTGGAGGACGAGAACACCGGCCGCATCCTGGCCGAAGGCCTGCACGCGGAAATCCCCGCCGACCGCCTGGCGCAGGCCCGCGAAGCCGCACGGGTGCTGGGTACGGCGGTGTACGACAAGTTCCCGTTCCTGCCCGGCATGGCGCCTATGGCCGAAGACCTGGCCGAGCTGGTGCTCAACCGCACCTGGCGCCCTGCCCTGTCGGTGACCGGCGCCGACGGCCTGCCGCCGCTGTCGTCGGCAGGCAACGTGCTGCGCCCGCAGACCTCGGTGAAGCTGTCGCTGCGGCTGCCCCCCACGCTGGACGGAAAACGCGCCGGCGAACTGCTGAAGGAACTGCTGCTCAAGGATCCGCCCAATGGCGCCCAGGTCAGCCTGGATCTGGAAAAGGCCAGCACCGGCTGGAACGCGCCGGCGATGTCGCCGTGGCTGGAGCAGGCCATCGATGCCTCCAGCCGCGAGTTCTTCGGCGCGCCGGCCATGTACATGGGCGAAGGCGGCACCATTCCGTTCATGGGCATGCTGGGCGAGAAGTTCCCGGGCGCGCAGTTCATGATCACCGGCGTGCTGGGCCCGCACTCCAACGCGCACGGCCCCAACGAATTCCTGCACATCCCGATGGGCAAGAAGGTCACCGCCTGCGTGGCGCGCGTGATCGCCGAGCACTGCATCGCCAGCGCTCGTGGCGAAACCGCCGGCGTGGCCGCGGTGGCCGGCGGCCAGCAGCACGGCGGGCACGGCTGCTGCTGAGGCACTTCCGCAACGCGTCCTGACAACGCGCCGGCGGGGCTGTTACGCTCGCCCCACCTAACCAGTGGGGTGAGCGTATGGAAGGCCTGTTCGGCAGCAGCAGTTGGCTCTACATCATCTTCATCGGCTTCATCGTGGGTTTGCTGGCGCGTTTCCTCAAGCCCGGCAACGACGGCATGGGCATCATCCTGACCATCCTGCTGGGCATCGGCGGCGCGCTGCTGGCCGGCTGGGCCGGCCAGGCGATGGGCTGGTACGCGCCGGGCCAGCCGGCCGGCTTTATCGGCGCGCTGATCGGCGCCATCGTGATCCTGGTGATCTTCAGCCTGTTCCGGCGCAGGCGGATTTAGCGCAGTTCAGGGGCGCGGACCTGGGCTATCGATAGTCCCAACACCGCACCCCCTTCATCGACGGACAAAACGAAGCCCCGCATTGCGGGGCTTCGTTCTCGAGTGCACGCCGCAGAAACGGCGCTCAGCCGCTGCGTCCGTAGACGTCCTCGAAACGGACGATATCGTCTTCGCCCAGATAGCTGCCGGACTGCACTTCGATCAGTTCCAGCGGCAGCTTGCCCGGGTTTTCCAGCCGATGGGTCACGCCCAGCGGAATGTAGGTGCTCTGGTTCTCCGACAGCAGCAGCGTGTCGTCGCCGCGGGTCACCTTGGCGGTGCCGCTGACGACGATCCAGTGCTCGGCGCGGTGATGGTGCATCTGCAGACTGAGCGCCGCACCGGGCTTGACAGTGATGCGCTTGACCTGGAAGCGCTCGCCCATGTCGATGGAATCGTACGCGCCCCACGGACGGTAGACCTTGCGATGCATGACCGCCTGGCTGCGCTTGTCGTTCTTGAGCCGGGCCACCACCTGCTTGACCTCCTGCACGCGGTCCTTGCGCGCCACCAGGATGGCGTCGTCGGTTTCCACCACCACCACATCGTCCACGCCAACCAGCGCGATCAACCGCTGCGCGTAGGTGTAGCTGTTGCGGCTGTCGATGGCGATGACGTCGCCATGGTGGGCATTGCCGTCGCCATCGCGTTCTGCCACGTCCCACAGCGCCGACCAGCTGCCGACATCGCTCCAGCCGATATCCACCGGCAGCACCATCGCATCGCCGGTCTTCTCCATCACCGCATAGTCGATGGAGTCGGACGGACAGGCGGCAAACGCTTGCTTGTCCAGCCGCACGAAATCGCCATCGCACTTGGCGGCGGCGAACGCCGCGCGCACCGCCTCGACGATATCGGGGCGGAACCGCTGCAGTTCTTCCAGAAACCGGCTGGCGCGGAACAGGAACATGCCGCTGTTCCAGTAGTAGCCGCCGGCATCCAGGTAGGACTGGGCGGTGTCCGCGTCCGGCTTCTCGACAAACCGCAGCACCTTGCTGAGTCCTTCGGCCACGGTCGACTGAATGTAGCCGAAACCGGTTTCCGGGGCATTGGGCACGATACCGAAGGTGATCAGCGCGCCCGCTTCGGCGGCGGCGGTGGCTGTCTGCACGGCCCGGCGGAAGCCCTCGGCGTCGGCAACCACGTGATCCGACGGCAGCACCAGCAGCAGCGGGTCCTCGCCGCCGGCCATCGCCTGCAACGCGGCCGCGGCGATGGCCGGCGCGGTGTTGCGGCCGACCGGTTCCAGCACGATGGCCGGCACCGGCGCGCCCACCTGGCGCAGTTGTTCGGCCACCAGGAAGCGGTGCTCCTCGTTGGCGACCACGATGGGAGCCCGATCGGACAACGGCGCAACCCGCAACCAGGTGTCCTGCACCATCGTGTAGTCGCTGGTCAGCGGCAGGAACTGCTTGGGATACGCTTCGCGCGACAGCGGCCACAGACGGGTTCCGGAACCACCGGACAACAACACGGGTTGGAGATTGGCCATAACATCCTCGCAAGTGATTGGAGTAACGGTTTAACCTGTACGCTACTGAAAAGGCCCCCTCCAGAAACGCATGATAGCCGAGCATCAAGACTCTGCCGACCGTAACGTTGCACGTCTTGCGTGGGCACAACGGCAGATGAACGCGCCGGGCCTGAAACTGCAACGCGCATCAATAGATGCCGGCTTCCGCAGCTATTGGCGCACGTTCGAAAGCGACGGTAGTCCCAGTCGCATCGTGATGGACTCGCCACCAGCGCTGGAGGATGTACGGCCATGGTTGAAGATGCGCGATCTTCTGCACGCTGGCAGCGTGCGCGTACCGCAGGTGCTGGCGCAAGATATCCAAGCCGGTTTCCTGCTGTTGGAGGATCTGGGCGGCCCAACGCTGGCGCAGGTCATCAACGACGCCAACGCCGACGACTGGTTCGAACGGAGCATCGGCCAGTTGCTGAAGCTGCAGGCGATTGCCCCGCCGGCCGGGATGGACGAGTTCGGCGAAGCGCTGCTGCAGCGCGATGCCGGATTGTTCGAGGAATGGTTCCTGCGCCGCCATCTGGGCATCGTGCTGGACTGCGGCGACAGCGAGCGGCTGCAACAGGTGCAGCGCCGGCTGATGGACAACGCGCTGGCGCAGGCGCGCGTACTGACCCACCGCGACTTCATGCCGCGCAATCTGATGCCGACGCTGCCGGAACCGGCGCTGCTAGATTTCCAGGACTGCGTGCGCGGGCCGATCGCCTATGACGCGGTCAGCCTGTTCAAGGATGCGTTCCTGAGCTGGCCGCTGCCGCGCGTCGACGGCTGGCTGGCGCAGTACCATGCGCGCGCAGCTGCCGCCGGGCTGCCGGTACCGCCGCTGCCGCGGTTCCTGCGCGACGCCGACTGGCTGGGCGTGCAACGGCATCTGAAGATCCTGGGCATCTTCGCGCGGTTGCACTATCGCGATGGCAAGACCAAGTATCTGCCCGACGCGCCGCGCTTTATCGCCTATCTGCGTGAAGCGCTGCCGCGCCACCATGAATTGCAGCCGCTGCAGCAGTTGCTGGAGCAGCGCATCGAGCCGGCCCTTCGCGCCAAGGCCACGGCATGAAGGCCCTTATCTTCGCCGCCGGTCTGGGCGAGCGCATGCGCCCGCTGACCGAGCATACGCCCAAGCCGCTGCTGCAAGCCGGGGGAAAGCCGCTGATCGTCTGGCATCTGGAAAAACTGGCCGCGCTGGGCGTCGGCGAGGTGGTGATCAACACCAGCTGGCTGGCCGAACAGTTTCCGCAGGTATTGGGCGACGGCAGCCGCTGGGGCCTGCGCCTGCATTATTCGTACGAAGGCCCGGTGCCGCTGGAAACCGGCGGCGGCATGCTGCACGCGTTGCCGCTGCTGGGCGATGCGCCATTCCTGCTGGTCAACGGCGATATCTGGACCGACTACGACTTCGGCCGCCTGCCGCGCGAACCGGTGGGCGATGCGCATCTGGTGCTGGTCGCCAATCCGCCGCAGCACCCGAACGGCGATTTTGCGCTGGGCGCGGACGGCATGCTGCAACCGGACGGCGAGGCGAAATTGACGTTCACCGGTATTGGCGTCTATC
The DNA here is from genome assembly GCF_900215535.1 of Pseudoxanthomonas wuyuanensis. Taxonomy (GTDB): domain Bacteria; phylum Pseudomonadota; class Gammaproteobacteria; order Xanthomonadales; family Xanthomonadaceae; genus Pseudoxanthomonas_A; species Pseudoxanthomonas_A wuyuanensis. Next base: position 114,141 of record NZ_OCND01000010.1, read on the forward strand.
GCCCCGCTCTGCTGCGCGATTGGCGCAACGTCATTGGCGACACTCCCGACAGCGGACAGACGCCGCCCTCCTTCAAGCTGGCGCCGTTGCTCCGCCACGGCATGTCCCGCCAGCGCATCACCGGCGAATTCCATCCCGGGCGCTGGACCGACGTCGGCACGCCGGAACGATTGGCGCAACTCAACACGGAACTCGCTGGGTAGAGCAGCGTTCTGTTTACCCCTGTTTGGTGGTATTTACGGTGTGTCCCGCAATGTGCTGGTCACCAGCTTCCTCGTAGACGTTTCTACACGAGGGAAAGGAGGTATTTTCTTGGGTTCCGCTTCGCCGAACCATGCCATGGTACGCAGCGAAGGCGAACCGCGGCAGGCAAGATTCTTCTCCCGTTTTCGGGATGTCGGCTTCGGCGGGAGTCGCCGGTCGTCAGGCTGAGGGATGCTCCGCCCTCCTGACGACGTCGTGTCTTTACGTCGGGCCGCAGTCCATCCCTGGCCTGCTCTCCGCGCCCCCCAGCCCGCCGGCCGTCGACTTTCGCGATATGGCAGGCCGCGACTTCGGAAGGCCATTCTTTGAGCATCGACCAGGTGTCCAGAATTCGGTGGCCAGGGTATTGCGGGACCGTCCGCGGCATGGATGCCGCGGAAGAGCCTGCATGGACGCATTGACGGCGTGTCCCGCAATACCCTGGCCACCGAATTCCACATGGATGTTCCTCGCACTTGGGAGAAAAACCAAAAGAATGCCAGCAAGCATCATCGATGCCCCGCCTGCGCTACGCGCAGCCGCAAACGAGGCAATCAGCGCGCGTCGAGCACGCTGCGCAGGAACGGCACGGTGATCCGCCGTTGCGCCGCCAGCGATTCGCGGTCCAGCCGATCCAGCAACGCGACCAGGCTGCCGAGGTCGCGTTCGGTGCGCGCCAGCAGCCAGTCGATGGCCGCATCCTCCAGCACCAGGCCGCGACGCTGCGCGCGATCGCGCAGCAGCGCACGGCGGCCGTCATCATCCAGCGGCTGCAGGACCAGGCGCGTGCACTGCGACAGGCGCGAGCGCAGGTCCGGCAGCGACAGTCCCAGCGCATCCGGCACCTCGCGCGCGGTGTAAAGCACGTTGATGCCGGCAGCGCGCGCGCGGTTGTGGAAATCGAACAGCGCGATTTCGTCCTCGCGCTGGCCGGCGATCGCTTCCAGCCCATCCAGCGCGATCACGTCGTTGCCTTCCAGCGCATCCAGCGCATCGCGCAGCCTGCCGGCGGCCGCGGCCATCGGCAGATAGGCCACGCGCAGGCCAGCCTGTTCGGCCGCGGCGCACAGCGCCAGCGCCAGATGGGTCTTGCCGGTGCGCGCCGCGCCGGCCAGGTAGATCCAGTCGGCATGCGGCTGCCCGGCCAGCGCCTGCAGCTGCGCCAGCGCGCCGTTGGGCGCAGCGATGAAACTCTCGAAACGCTGTTCCGGCGGATAGCGCAGCGCCAGCGGCAGTTGCGGAGTAACGCCGTGCGAAGGTCCAGGCGGTTGCGTCACTTGCCGTCGCGATCCTGCGGTGGCGTTTCTCCGATCGCGCCGTTGTCGATGTAGGAATCGAGCAGGATCGCGGGCCGGTCGCCGGCGTACAGCGGGCTGCGCGTGTACTGCTCATGCGCATAGCGCAACATCACATTGGCCACCGCCGCCACCGGCAGCGCCAGCAGCATGCCAAGGAAACCGAACAACTGGCCGCCGGCCATGATTGCGAAGATCACCGCGACCGGATGCAGGCCGATGCGGTCGCCGACGATGCGCGGGGTCAGCACGTAGCCTTCCAGCATCTGGCCGACGACGAACACCGCCATCACCAGCGCCACCAGCGTCCAGTCGCCGCCGGACTGCACCAGCGCTGCCACCACGCCCAGCACGATGCCTATCGCGGTACCCAGGTACGGTACGAAGCTGATCAGTCCGGCGATGATGCCGATCAGCAGGCCCAGCTTCAGGCCCACGATGGACAGGCCGGCGGCGTAGATCGCGCCCAGCGCCAGCATCACCAGGAACTGCCCGCGCAGGAAGGCGCCGAGCACGTCGTTGGATTCGCGTGCCAGCCTGCCGACCGTGCCAATGTGATCGCGCGGCACCAATGCGGCGATACGCTCGACCAGCTTGTCCCAGTCGCGCAGGAAATAGAACGTCAGGATCGGCAGCAGCACGATGTTGGCCACCCATGCCATCACCGCAAACCCCGAGCGCGACAGATGGCCGAAGAACGTCGCGGCCACGCCGCCGGCCTGCTGCCAATGGCCGCGTATCCATTCCATGATCCGCTGCGGGTCCAGCCAGCTGACCAGTTCCAATCCGGTGCGCTGCTCAACCCACGGAATGGCCGTCTGCACGAACCAGTCGCGATAGGTCGGCAACGACTCCACCAGTTCCATGATCTGGCGCTCGATCATCGGCACCAGGATGATCAGCGCCAGCGACAGCAGCAGCACCATCAGTGTGAACACCAGCACCACCGCGGTCGTGCGCGAGCGCCCCCGGCGTTCGAGCCGGTCCACCCACGGATCACCCAGCCAGCCCAGCAGCGCGGCAAGCACGAACGGGGTCAGCACCGGCGCCAGCAGCCAGATCAGCCAGCCGGCGATCACCGCGATGATCAGCCACTGCCAGCGGCGCGCCAGCGTACTTGCGGAAGCGGAAGGAAGATCCATATTCGGTCGGCTCACTGCATGCGGTAGGTGGGTGGCTGCCCTTCGATGCCGGGCTCGCTCCCGTCGACGAAGGGAGCATCGTCGCCCAGCATGCGCCGGAATCCGGACAGCCCGGACAGCAGTTCCAGATCCAGTTCGAGCCGGTCGCCGCTGGCATGTACCGGTACGATCCGGCGCACCACCGCCATCTTCTGCAGATAACCGGTCAGGCGCAGATAATCGTCGGCACTGTCCAGGCCGGTGAAAACCACCCGGTAGACGCCGGCAGGCCCGGCACTGCCCTGCTTGCCGTAGCGCTTGACCAACGCATCGGCGGCGCCGTCGGCGCCCGAGGCCATCGCCCGCCGGGCATCCGGGTCGCTGACCGACCAGTTGGAAAGCACCCGTCCGCCGTCGACGAACACCCAGTCGGCAGTCCAGCCACCGTTGGCGCGATAGAGCTTGCCGACCAGTTGCATCGGCGGGCTGTAGCGCGCCGATGCACGCGCCACCGCGGCGGTGTCCTGGCGCCAGATGGCGCCGACCAGGGCCTGTTCGGCAGCGCTGCCGCCGGGCAAGCCCAGGCTGAAGCCGCGCTCGATGGCGCGGTTGAGCAATGGCCGCGCCGCATTGGACTGCTGCAGCCCGACCAGGCGCGGCCCGCTGCCATCGTTGATCGCCAGCCACACCACCGGCTTGGGCCGCGGCTGCGGCCACACTGGCAGCCCCAGCGCACCGGCCAGTGCGTCCACGTCCTCCTGCTTGAAGCGCACTACCAGCGTGGAGCGGAAAGTGGGCGCACCGCTTGGCGAAGTGCCCTGATCCTGGCGGTAGTCGTAGCTGTCCACATAGTTCTTTGCGTTGCGCAGTTCCGCACCAACACCGGGACGGCCGGCGGCGTTGCGATCGCCCGACAGCTTGGCCAGCACCACGCCCAGCGCGCGCGCGAAGGCGCCCAGCCGTTCGGGTTCGGCCTGGCCGTTGACCGGCACCTCCGCCTGGTAGACGCCGCGCGCGCCGGCGGCATCGCCTTCGGTGCGCAGGTCCGACTGCGCCCAGGCCACAACAGGCAGGAATGCCGCCCCCACCAGGCAGGTACCCGCCAGGGACAACAAGACAGCGAAGACACAAGCAGAAATCCGGCGCATCGAGCATCCTAAGAGCAGCCAATCGTGGGAATTGTTGCCCGAATGACGCTCCGGCGCCAACGCCGTTCGTTCAGGACGGTCCGAATCGGCTCCGGATTCCTTTAAAATTGCGCCTCTTGCCCCAGCGACGAACCCCCGTGACCCAGCCTACGCCGCCCGCCCCCACTCCGCTGACCTACCGCGACGCGGGAGTCGACATCGACGCCGGCAATGAACTGGTCGAACGCATCAAGCCGCTGGTCAGGCGCAGCTTCCGCCCGGAGGTGATGGGCGGTCTGGGCGGATTCGGCGCGCTGTTCGATCTGTCCGGCAAATACCGCGAGCCGGTACTGGTGTCGGGTACCGACGGCGTCGGCACCAAGCTGAAACTGGCCCAGCAGTTGAACCGCCACGACACCATCGGCATCGACCTGGTCGGCATGTGCGTCAACGACGTGCTGGTGCAGGGCGCCGAGCCGTTGTTCTTCCTGGACTACTTCGCCACCGGCAAGCTGGACGTGGACTCCACGGTGGCCGTGGTCGGCGGCATCGCCAGGGGCTGCGAACTGTCCGGTTGCGCGCTGATCGGCGGCGAAACCGCTGAGATGCCCGACATGTACGGCCCCGGCGAATACGACCTGGCCGGCTTCACTGTCGGCGCGGTGGAAAAATCCAGGCTGCTGGACGGCGCCAGGGTCCGCGCCGGCGATGTGCTGATCGGGCTGGCCTCCAGCGGCGCGCATTCCAACGGCTATTCGCTGATCCGGCGCATCTTCGACCGCGCCGGCCGCCCGGCCGATCTGGATCTGGGCGGGGTCAAGCTGGTCGATGCGCTGATGGCGCCGACCACGCTGTACGTGAAGCCGGTGCTGGACCTGTTGAAAACGCATGACGCAACCGGCGCCATCCACGCAATGGCGCACATCACCGGCGGCGGCCTGACCGAGAACATCATCCGCGTAGTGCCCGAAGGCCTGGGCCTGGACATCGCCGCCAGCGCATGGACGCTGCCGCCGGTGTTCGACTGGCTGCAGCGCGAAGGCGCGGTGGCCGATGCCGAGATGTGGCGCACCTTCAACTGCGGCATCGGCTTTGTGCTGATTGTGGCGGCCGAACAGGTCGCCGCGGCGGAATCGGATCTGGTCCGTCTTGGCCTGTCGCACTGGCGCATCGGCGAAGTGGTGAAGGCCGGCGGCGCGGAACGCGTGCGAATCGGCTGATCACTCCTGGGGCCTGTTGCCGTCCGGGACAGGTCGCGCCGCCACCGGGCGCGTGCCGGACCCGCCCGTCGCTGCGCCACGCACATTCACCTGACGACCGCCGGAAAGCAACGTGACTTATTCCAACAGCGTTAACAGGCCCTGATGGCGACCGGCAAGAAGATCGCCTTCGCGCTGGCGCTGGCCGTGTTCGCGGCCAGCTGGATCGCGCCGCTGTGGCCGCTGGAGCAGGCCCTGCACAGCAGCCTGACCGTGGTCGGCCTGGTATGGCTGGTCCTGCACGACCGGCGCTGGCCGATGCTGACCTCGCATTTCGCGCTGATCTGCTTTTTCATCATCGTGCATTCGGTGGCCGCACGCTGGCTGTACTCCAACGTGCCCTACGAAGACTGGCTGCAGGCGCTGCTGGGCTGGTCGCCCGGCCAGGCTTTCGGCTGGCAGCGCAATCATTTCGACCGTCTCATCCACCTGCTGTACGGGATCTGTTTCGCGCCGCCGGTACGCCGTCACCTGCAGCAACGCTGGCCGCTGCTGACGCCCAGCCAGGCATTCATGTTGACGCTGATGCTGGTCATGTGCAGCAGCCTGCTGTACGAATGGCTGGAATGGGGCATCGCGCTGTTGCTGTCGCCGGAAGCGGCCGAATCCTACAACGGCCAGCAGGGCGACATCTGGGATGCCCATGCCGACATGCTGCTGGCCACGCTGGGCGCACTGGTGGCCTGGCCGCTGGGCAAGCGCGCCCGCAGGGCCGGCGCATGAGCCGGCGCCTGGCGGTACTGGTTTCCGGCCGCGGCAGCAACCTGCAGGCCTTGCTGGACGCCATCGCGCAGCAGCGGCTGGATGCCGAGATCGTCGGCGTGTTCTCCGACAAGGCCGACGCCCATGCCCTGCAACGGGTCGCCGCGCCGTTGCGCTGGAGCGCCGACCCCAAGGCGTTTGCCAGCCGCGCCGGTTTCGACGCCGAGCTGGCCGACGCGGTACAGGCGGTGCGCCCGGACTGGGTGGTCTGCGCCGGCTATATGCGCATCCTGGGCGCCAGCTTTGTGGCCCGCTTCGAAGGCCGGTTGCTGAACATCCATCCATCGCTGCTGCCCAGGTACCGCGGCCTGCACACCCACGCGCGTGCGCTGGAAGCCGGCGATACGGAACACGGCGCCAGCGTGCATTTCGTCGTGCCTGAACTGGATGCCGGCACCGTCATCGCCCAGGCGCCGATACCGGTGCTGCCCGGCGATACCCCAGAAACCCTGGCGGCGCGGCTGCTGCCACGCGAGCATGCGCTGCTGGTGGCGGCCGTAGGCCTGGCCGCCAGCGGGCGGCTGGCTGAACGGGGCGGGCAGGCGTTTTGCGATGCTCAGCCCTTATTAAAGCCGCTGGTCCTAGATTCGTCGGGAAATCTCCCTCCCATCTGCCCGTGAACCCATGCCCCCCTTGTCCGTGCGTGTCCTGTCGCTAGGGCTGCTGTTCCTGTCCACCGGGCCTGCCCTGGCGCTGGAGCCGTTCCTGGCCACCTACCAGGCCTACAACGAAGGCAAGTTGGCCGGCGCCGCGACGATGAAGGTGTCCCATCACGGCGGCAGCCGCTGGCAGGTGGATCTGGCCATCACCGGCACCCGCGGCTTCGCCCGCCTGGCGCGCCTGAACATCGAGCAGAGCACGGTGTTCGACGCCACCGGCGAGCAATACCGCCCGCTGAGCCAGGCCACCGTCCAGAAGGCGCTGTTCAGCGGCAAACGGATGGTCGGCACCTACGACTGGAACGCCGGCACCGCGCAGTGGCTGGGCGACATCAAGAAGAAGCGGCGCGCGCCGCTGCCGCTGCAGCCCGGCGACATGAGCGCGCTGTTGATGAACCTGGCGGTCATTCGCGATGCTGAACCGGGCAAGCCGCTGAACTACCGGGTGGTCGACAACGGCCGCATCCGCGAGTATGACTACCTGGTTGCCGAACAGACCGAAATCATCGCCGTCGAGGACCTCAGCTACGATGCCATGCGCATCGCCCGCACCAACGGCGGCAACGACGAAACCATTTTCTGGGTGGCCAATGGCGTCCCCACCCCCGTGCGCATCCTGCAGCGGGAAGACGGCCAGGACGGAGTCGATTTGCGACTGGTCGATTACCAAGGAGTGCAATAAGCATGAACTCACCCCACGTTTCAGGCATCCGCATCATCGCCGCCGCCGCGCTGCTGGCCAGCGTCGCCGCACCGGCTCACGCGATCGAGGCATTCACCGCCAACTACCAGGCCAGCGCGATGGGCATGCAGGGCCAGGGCCAGATGACGGTGGCCCCGCAGGGCGGCAATCGCTGGCAGTACAGCCTCAGCGTCAAGAACCAGGTGGTCGACCTGAGCCAGAAAACCGTCTTCGATGAGCACAACGGCCAGCTGCGGCCGCTGTCCAGCAGCGACAATTCGCGCGTGCTGATCAAGAAGAAGGCGGTCGACACCGTGTACGACTGGGACAAGGCGCAGGCCAGTTGGAGCGGCGACATCAAGCCCGACCGCGCTGGACCGATCAAGCTGCAACCCGGCGACATGGACGCGCTGCTGGTCAACCTGGCCATCGTGCGCGACGTCGCGGCGGGCCGCAAGCCGCTCAGCTACCGTATGGTGGAAAGCGGCCGCGCCAAGAACATGACCTACCAGATCAGCGGCAAGGAAAAAGTCACCATCGCCGGCAAGCCGCACGACGCCACCAAAGTGACCCGCACCGACGGCGACAAGCAGACCATCGTCTGGGTGGTCGCGGAAATCCCGGTGCCGGCGCGCATCCTGCAACGCGAAGACGGCCAGGACGCGATCGATCTGACCCTCACCACCTGGCGCTGATCCTGCCGTTGTCGCCAAGGCTCTGTTTTTCTGTAGGAGCGACGTAAGTCGCGATGAAGCTCTACCGGTAAGGCTTCGCGACTTACGTCGCTCCTACAGGGATAAAGAACCAAAAAAGCCCGGCGATGCCGGGCTTTTTCTTTACTCAGGGCTGTCGTCGCTCTGGAACGTGGTCTTGCAGTCCAGCCGGATAGACCGCTTGTCCGCACGCCAGGCGTAGGCACGGCATTCGCGATTGCCCTGGCTGCTCTTCTCGACCACCACGGCGTAGAACGCCTGCATGATTTCCTGTTCGGTCACCGTGCCATCGCCGTCCCAGTCCATATCCTCGCTGGGAATGCCGCTGGTGCCGGCGGCGCCGGTGAAATGCAGATAGGCCACCGCCGCCAGCAACACGACGACAAAGCCGATCAGGATCTTCCGGCGTAGCGAAAAGGTTCTGCTTGCTTTCATCGGCCCGCCTCAGGAAATCCGTCGGATGCCGGCGCCAAGCGCGCCGAGCTTTTCTTCGATGTTCTCGTAACCGCGATCCAGGTGGTAGATGCGATCGATGGTGGTGTCGTTGTCGGCCACCAGCCCGGCCAGGATCAGCGACGCCGACGCGCGCAGGTCGGTGGCCATCACCGGCGCACCGCTCAGCTTCTCCACGCCGCGGATGATCGCGGTATGCCCTTCCACCCGGATGTCGGCGCCCAGGCGCAGCAGCTCGTTGACGTGCATGAAGCGGTTTTCGAAGATGGTTTCGTTGATCACGCCAACGCCGTCGGCGATGCAGTTCATCGCCATGAACTGCGCCTGCATGTCGGTCGGAAACGCCGGATAAGGCGCGGTGGTCAGGCTCACCGCCCTGGGGCGCTTGCCGTGCATGTCCAGGGTGATGCTGTCGGCGGTGGTCTCGATGCTGGCGCCGGCTTCGGCAAGCTTGTCCAGCACCGCGTCCAGCGTATCGCCGCGGGCGCGGCGCGCGGTGACCTTGCCGCCGGTCATGGCCGCCGCCACCAGGAAGGTGCCGGTTTCGATGCGGTCCGGCAACACCGCATGGCGTCCGCCTTTCAGGCGCTCGACGCCGCGCACGACGATGCGGGACGTGCCGGCGCCTTCGATATCCGCGCCCAGCGCATTCAGGCAGTTGGCCAGATCGGTGACTTCCGGCTCCATTGCCGCGTTCTCCAGCACGGTGGTGCCTTGGGCCAGCGCGGCGGCGGCCATCACGTTCTCGGTGCCGGTGACGGTGACCATGTCGAACACGTAGCGTGCGCCCTGCAAGCGGTTGGCCCTGGCCTTGATGAAACCGTTCTCGACCGTGATGTCCGCGCCCAGCGCCTGCAGGCCCTTGATGTGCTGCTCCACCGGCCGCGAGCCGATCGCGCAGCCGCCGGGCAGCGAGACTTCCGCCGCGCCGTATTTGGCCAGCAGCGGCCCCAGCACCAGGATCGAGGCGCGCATGGTCTTGACCAGTTCGTACGGCGCCACATGCTGGTTGACGCTGCGCGGGTCGACGATGATGCCGCTGCCCTTGGACAGCGTGCCCTCGTCGATGCTGATGCCGGCCCCCAGTTCGCCCAGCAATTTCACCGTGGTGACCACATCGTGCAGATGCGGCACGTTGGTGATTTCCACTGGCTCGTCGGCCAGCAAGGTGGCGCAGAGAATCGGCAGGACCGCGTTCTTGGCGCCGGAAATGGCGACTTCGCCGTGGAGGGGTTTGCCGCCGGTGACTACGATTTTCTGCATGTTGGGGATTCGGGCGTCGGAAGTTGGGGATGGGGTTTGCGAGCGCGGAACGTCGAGTCGGTCTGGGCGTTGTTCGCCGTTGCCGAGTCGCCGGTTTCAGGTTTGCGCTTCTTCTGGGGTCAGCGTCTTCAGCGCCATCGCATGAATCGCCCCGCCCATCAGATCGCCCAGGGTGGCGTAGACCATGCGGTGCCGGGCCAGCGGCAGTTTGCCGGCGAATGCCGCCGTCACCACGGTCGCCTCGAAGTGCACGCCGTCCTCGCCGTGGACCTGGACGGTCGCGCCCGGCAGCCCGGTTTCGATCAGTTTACGGATGGTTTCGGCGTCCAAGGCGCTTTTCCTAATAAAATGGCCGCCTATTCTACCCTTGGCCTGGCGCCCGCATGCCCTCTTTGCTTCCTTCCCGCGACACCGTGACCGCTGCCGGCCTGGCCAGCAGCGGACGGCGGGTGATCGAAATCGAATCGCGGGCGCTGGACGCGCTGGCCGCGCGCATCGATGGCACGTTTTCCGACGCTTGCCGGCTGATTCTGGCCAGCAAGGGGCGGGTGGTCGCCACCGGCATGGGCAAGTCCGGACATATCGCACGCAAGATCGCCGCGACGCTGGCTTCCACCGGCACACCGGCGTTCTACGTGCATCCGGGCGAAGCCGGCCACGGCGACCTGGGCATGATCACCGATGCCGATGTGGTGCTGGCGCTGTCCTATTCGGGCGAATCCGACGAAGTGCTGACCCTGCTGCCGGTGCTCAAGCGGCAGGGCAACGCGGTCATCGCGATGACCGGCAAGCCGCAGTCGACCCTGGCCCGCGAAGCCGACATCCATCTGGATGTCAGCGTGCCGGCCGAGGCCTGTCCGCTGGACCTGGCCCCGACCAGCAGCACCACCGCCACGCTGGCGATGGGCGATGCGCTGGCGGTGGCGCTGCTGGATGCGCGCGGCTTCACCGCCGACGACTTCGCCCGTTCGCACCCGGCCGGCAGCCTGGGGCGCCGGCTGCTGCTGCACATCACCGATGTGATGCACGCCGGCGATGACGTGCCGCGCGTCAGCGAAGACGCCACGCTCAGCGAAGCGCTGGTGGAGATGAGCCGCAAGCGCCTGGGCATGACCGCGGTGGTCGATAGCCGGCAACGGCTGGTGGGGCTGTTCACCGACGGCGATCTGCGCCGCACGCTGGACAATGCCGCGGTCGACGTGCGCACCGCCAGGATCGCCGGGCTGATGACCCGCGACCCCAAGACCATCGCCGCCGATCAGCTGGCGGCGGAGGCCGCGCGGCTGATGGAAACCCACAAGATCAGCGGTCTGATCGTGGTCGACGACGCGCACCGGCCGGTCGGCGCGCTCAATATTCATGACCTGTTGCGCGCGCGCGTGGTGTAACGGGCCCATGATGACTGATTCCGTGACCGGGTCCATGACCGCTCCCATTGCCGACGATCTGCGTGCCCGCGCAGCGCGCATCCGGCTGGCCTGCTTCGATGTGGACGGCACGCTGACCGACGGCCGCCTGTACTTCGACAGCGAAGGCCGTGAGCTGAAGGCCTTCCATGTGCTCGATGGCCAGGGGCTGGTGCTGCTGCGGCGTTGCGGCATTGCCGTCGTGCTGATCACCGCGCGCCAAGGCCGGGCCGCCGAACTGCGCGCCGCCGAGCTGGGCATCGCCATCCACAGCGGGGTCAAGGACAAACTGGCGGCGGTGAATGCCTTGTGCGCCGAAATGGACATCAGCCTGGAGCAGGTCGCCTTTGTCGGCGACGACCTGCCCGATCTGCCGGCGTTCAGGGCGGTCGGACTGGCGGTCGCGCCGGCCAACGCCCATCCGTGGACCGCGCAGCACGCGCACTGGCAGACCCGCGCCGCTGGCGGCGAAGGCGCCGCGCGCGAGTTCTGCGACCTGCTGTTGACGGCGCAGGGACATCTGCCGGCCATCCTGGCGGGAACGCTGCCATGAGCTGGCGCGGCATTCTGGGCCTGGTCCTGCTGCTGGCCGCCGTACTGAGCGGCTGGTCGGCCTGGAAACACCGCCAGCTGCCCGCTCCGGCCGCCGCCGGCGCCGAGCGCTCCGACTACGTCATGCACGACTTCGAGCTGACCGCGCTGGACAAGGACGGCAAGGAATCGGTGACGCTGCGGGCGCCGGAAATGCACCGCAGCCCGGCCGACGAGTCCTTTTCCATCGCCACCCCGCTGTTCCTGATGCCCGACGCCGAGGGCAAATACTGGCAGATGCGCTCGAAGACCGGCTGGCTCAGCGCCAAGGGCGAGGAACTGCGGCTGGCCGGCGATGTCCGCGGCACCAGTCCGGACGACGCGGTCCGGCCGACCGTGTTCGAAACCCAGCGGCTGAACGTATTCCCCAGCGACCACCTGGCCGTCACCGACGATGACGTCAGGATCACCCAGCCGGGTTCTATACTCACCGGTCGCGGTTTCGAGACCAATCTGGAAACCAAGCAATACACCATCAAATCCCAAGTGAAGTCCCGTTATGAACCCAGGTCTGCCCGCTAGCATCGTCCTGCTCCTGCTTCTGCTGGCGCCTACGCTGGCGCTGGCCAAGTCTTCGGACCGCAACCAGCCGATGGATATCGAGTCCGACAGCCAGACCGGCGCGGTCCAGGGCGACGGCAGCACCATCCTGAGCGGCAACGTGGTGCTCTCCCAGGGTTCGCTGGACATCCGCGCCGCCCGCGGCGAGATCATCCGCCGCAACGGCGACCTGTCCAAGGCCATCTTCACCGGCAAGCAGGTCAAGATGAAGCAACAGCTGGATGACGGTTCCTGGATGGACGCGGTGGCCGACCGCATCGAATACGACCTGCTGACCGAAACGGTGACCTTCATCGGCAACTACACGGTCAAATCGCCGCGCGGTTCCAACAGCGGCCAGCGCATGGTCTACAACACCACCACCGGCAACATGCAGAGCGGCGGCGATGGCACCCGCGTGCGCACCGTCATCCAGCCCAAGGCCAAGGAAGGCGGCAACTGATGCTGACCGCGCAGGGCCTACGCAAGCGCTACAAGCAGCGCGAGGTGGTGGGCGATTTCGGCCTGACCCTGGATGCCGGCGAAGTGGTCGGTCTGCTCGGCCCCAACGGCGCCGGCAAGACCACTTGCTTCTACATGATCGTCGGCCTGGTGGCCGCCGATGCCGGCAAGATCGAACTCGACGGCCGCGACATCACCGGCGAGCCGATGTACCAGCGCGCCAAGCGCGGCGTCGGTTACCTGCCGCAGGAACCTTCCGTGTTCCGCAAGCTCAGCGTGGCCGACAACATCCGCCTGGTGCTGGAGCTGCGCGACGACCTGGACGCTGCCGGCGCCGAAAAGGAACTCGCCTCGCTGCTGGACGAGCTGCAGATTGCCCATGTGGCCGAGCAGCTGGGCGCCAGCCTGTCCGGCGGCGAGCGTCGCCGCTGCGAAATCGCCCGCGCGCTGGCGGCCAAACCGCGGCTGATGCTGCTGGACGAACCCTTCGCCGGCGTGGACCCCATCTCGGTCGGCGAGATCCAGCGCATCGTCAAACACCTCAAGAACCGCGGCATCGGCGTCCTGATCACCGACCACAACGTGCGCGAGACCTTGGGAATCTGCGATCGGGCGTATATTCTCAACGAGGGGAGCGTGCTGGCGCAGGGGGCGCCGGAAGCATTGCTGGCCAATCCGGACGTTCGCCGCGTCTACCTGGGAGACGCATTCCGTCTCTGAGCGGCGAAGCCGGCGGCCGTCGGGATATCGCCGTTCTACGGATTGCGAATGAAACCAAGGCTGCAGACATCGCTGGGACAACAACTGGTCATGACGCCGCAGCTGCGTCAGGCGATCCGTTTGCTGCAGATGTCCACCGCCGAGCTGGAAGCCGAGCTGACCGAAGCGGTGGAAACCAACCCGCTGCTGGACTGGGCCGAAGCCTCCGACGACGCCGCTGCCGGCCTTCCCGGCGACGACGCGCCGCCAGCCGAACTCGAGACCAGCGCCGCCAGCGAAAAGGACCGCGACAACGACGACTGGTCGCCCGACGAAGGTCCCTGGCAGACCGCCGGCGGCAGCGGCGGCTCGTTCGACGACGACGACCAGGGCAGCGCCGCCGAACGCATCGCCGAACCCGACACCCTGCACGATCACCTGCTGTGGCAGCTGCACCTGTCGCACCTGTCGCCGCGCGATCGCCGCATCGGCGCAGCGTTGATCGACGCGCTCGACGACGACGGCTACCTGCGCGAACCGCTGGACGCCATCGCCGAAACGCTGAAGCCCGAGGTCCTCGCCAGCGAGGAGGAAATCGCGGTCGTATTGCACCAGTTGCAGCGCTTCGATCCGGTCGGCGTTGGCGCGCGCAGCCTGGGCGAGTGCCTGCACCTGCAACTGGCGGTGCTCAGCGACGACACCCCCGGCCGGCAACTGGCGTTGCAGATTGCCGACTGCGCGCTGGAACGGCTGCCCAAGAGCGGCATACCGGGCCTGGCGTCGGAGCTGAAGCGGCCGCAGGCCGAGGTGGAACAGGCGGTGCAACTGCTGCGCTCGCTGGATCCCAAGCCCGGCGCCCAGCTGGGCGAACTGAGCCACGACACCTATGTCGTCCCGGACTGCGTGGTCTGGCGCCAGCGCGGCGTATGGCGGGCGGCACTGGCCAGCAATACGCTGCCGAAAGTCGGCATCCACCGCGGCTACGAACAGATGATCCGCCAATGCGGCGAGAACGATGCCGGCTATCTGCGCAACCATCTGCAGGAAGCGCGCTGGCTGCTCAAGAGCCTGGAAGCGCGCGGCGACACCCTGCTCAAGGTGACCCGCTGCCTGCTGCGCCAGCAGGCCGGGTTTCTGGAGTTCGGCGAACAGGCGCTGCGTCCGTTGACGCTGCGTGAAGTCGCCAGCGAAGTCGGCCTGCACGAATCCACGGTTTCACGGGCCATCGCCCGCAAATATGTGCGTACGCCGCGTGGAACCCTGCCGCTGCGGGCGTTCTTCGCTTCCGGTATCGACACCGATGGCGGTGGCGAGGCATCCAGCACGGCGATACAGGCCATGATCCGGCGCCTGATCGACCATGAGAACCCGCGCAAGCCGCTGTCTGACGCCAAGCTGGCCGACCTGCTGAAGGCCTCCGGGGTTCCGGTGGCGCGCCGCACCGTGGCCAAGTACCGGGAAGCCATGCATATCCTGTCCTCGCACGAGCGCGTACGCATCGCCTGAAGCGCTGCCGGGCCGCCGGAACGCCGCTGCGAAGGCGCCATCCGGCTGCGAACCCCGCCGCAGTTTGTGTTGCCGTTGTCACTTTGCGTTTTCCGTCTTCTGGCCGGTTGATCCTTGGCCGGTTCGGGTCCATCTTTATCGCAAGACCACCACTTTCCGCTGAGCGGAAAAGGAGCAGGCAGGAACCCGAACCCCTCTGGCGTTGTCATCGTTACAACGCGTTGTCCGCAAATCCGTGCGGCTTATTGACCTGAAGGAGGCAAGAGCGATGCGTATCGAAACCTACGGCCACGAAATCGAAGTGACCCCCGCCCTGCGCGATTACGTCGAAACCAAGCTGAGGCGGCTGGAACGGCATTTCGACGAACATCCTTTCGAGGTCCGTGCGCAATTAGGTACCCGCAAGCCCGACTACCTTGCCGAAGCCACCCTCTCCCTGCCCGGCCGTACCCTGCACGCCGACGCCAGCGCGCAGACCATGTACGCCGCCATCGATGTCCTGGCCGACAAGCTCGACCGCCTGCTGCTCAAGCACAAGAAGAAGAAGGAAGATCAGCAGCAACAGCGCGTTCCGCGCGGCGAATACGCCGACTGAACCGCCCAGGCAGCGCGGCGCCGCCGTGCTGCCATGGTTCGAGTGCTCCCAGGAAGCCAGTGGTCATGGCGGTGCGGGACACGCTGTAAATACCCGCCCGGCCCACCATCATAGATAGCGGGCGTTCGGCGGCGCGCGAAGCAGTGCTTCGCAGGCGCTTGCCTCACCCATGTGGGCTCATACGCGGCGTCCATGCCGCGTAAGGTCCCGCACCGCCATGGCCGCCGGCTTCTGGACGCATGGCCGACTCTCAAAGAATGGCCTTCCGAAGTCGCGATCTGTCATCTGCCCAAAGGCGACGACCGGCCGGCTGGGGCTGCGGCCCGACTTAAAGACACGACATCGTCAGGAGAGCGCAGCAGCCCCCAGCCTGACGGCCGGCGACTCCCGCCGAAGCTGACATACCCGGAAATCGAAAAAGACGCCCACCTCGCCGCAAGCCGGTCGCTGCTGGCAGCGCCGCCCTGCCGGGGCAGCCCAGCCGGCGTATTCGCCGCGGCCATTCAGGCCGTTTACACTGGCCATACGCCGCGGCGGCACGGTTCTTCCGATTGTCCCCGTTCCCGTGCGGCGATGTTCACAACCTGGGCTGCGGCGATGGCGTGCCATGCGCATCGCCGGCAGCCATCCCGCCCCAGATGGATTAACGCCGCATGATGAACACCAGTATCACTGCCCGCGAACTGTTCGATCAGCAGAAGGAAAAGCTGGCGTTGCGCTGGGTGGCGGGGCAGAAGGGCGAAAGCCGCGTGCTGGAAGCCGGCGACACCGTTTCCCGCCGCCCGTCCCTGGCCGGTTACCTCAATGCGGTCTATCCCAACAAGGTGCAGATCCTGGGCACCGAGGAACTGACCTGGCTGGATTCGCTGGATTCGCGCCAGCGCTGGGAAACCATCGAGAAGATCATCCAGTTCCGGCCGCTGGCCCTGGTCATCAGCAAGAACCAGTCCTGCCCCGAGGACCTGCGCGAAGCGGCCAACGAGTCCGACACGCCGTTGTGGCTGTCGCCCAAGCGCGGCCACGAACTGCTCAACCACCTCTCGTACCACATGGCCCGCACGCTGGCGCCGCGGGTGACGCTGCATGGCGTGTTCATGGAAATCTATTCGATTGGCGTGCTGATCACCGGCGAGGCCGGATCCGGCAAGAGCGAGCTGGCGCTGGAACTGCTCAGCCGCGGCCACCGCCTGGTCGCCGATGACGCGCCCGAGTTCACCCAGATCGCTCCCGACGTGCTGGACGGCACCTGCCCGGAGCTGCTGCAGGATCTGCTGGAGGTACGCGGCCTGGGCGTTTTGAACGTGCGCGAGATGTTCGGCGACACCGCGGTCAAGAAGAACAAGTACCTGCGCCTGATCGTCCACCTGACCCGGCCGATGACCGAACCCAATCCGCATGGCTACGAGCGGCTGACCGGCGATTCCGGCGCCCGCCATGTGCTGGACCTGGATGTGCCGCTGATCACCTTGCCGGTGATGCCCGGGCGCAACCTGGCGGTGCTGACCGAAGCAGCCACCCGCCTGCACATCCTGCGTACCAAGGGCATCGACCCGGCCGCCATGTTCATCGCCCGCCACAGCAACCTGCTCGAACGCACCACGCCATGACTTCCCTGCCCAGCACCAGCGAGGAAACGCAGCAAACCGAGGCCGCCTCACCCAAGGTGGTCATCGTCAGCGGACTGTCCGGCTCCGGCAAGTCGGTGGCGTTGAAGACCTTCGAGGATCTGGACTACTACTGCGTCGACAACCTGCCGGTCGAGCTGCTGCCCTCGTTCGTGCGCAGCCTGATGCGCGATGACGTGCTGCCGCAGCAAATCGCCGTCGGCATCGACGTGCGCAGCCGCCACAGCGACCTGGGCAAGCTGGCGCAGTGGCGGGCGGCGCTGGCGCAGCTGGGACTGGAAGGCAAGCTGATCTTCTTCGACGCCAGCGACGAGGTGCTGCTGCGGCGCTATTCGGACACCCGCCGCCGCCATCCGCTGGGGCATTCCGGGCTGTCGCTGCAGGAGGCGATCAACCGCGAGCGCGAAATCATCGCTCCGCTGCGCGCCGAGGCCGACGTCGTCATCGACACCAGCGCGCTCAACGTGCACCAGATGCGCCGCCGCCTGATCGGCGAATTCGCGCCCACCAGCGGCGCGGCGCTGTCGCTGCTGTTCGAATCCTTCGCCTACAAACGCGGCGTGCCGGCCGACGCGGACTTCGTGTTCGACGCCCGCGTGCTGCCCAATCCGCACTGGGATCCGGAGCTGCGGCCCTATTCCGGGCGCGACCGGCGCGTGCAGGAATACCTGCAGTCGCAGGCGGTGGTGGGCCAGTACGTCGAGCAGGTCAGCCAGTTCCTCGACACCTGGCTGCCGCGGCTGCGCGGCGAAACCCGCAGCTATGTCACCGTCGCCTTCGGCTGCACCGGCGGCAAGCACCGCTCGGTGTTCCTGGCCGAAACCCTGGCCCGGCATGCCCGCGAGCAGGGCTGGGAGGAAGTGGCGACCTTCCACCGCGAACTGGAATGAGGGAGGGGCTGACCAGCCGTTCGGCTGGTCAACCCCTCCCACACGCTTCCAGCGCGTCATCTTCGTCTGCTAACGTTCCGGCATGGCTTGTGGCATTCTTCTTGTGACTCACCCTGGGGTTGGCGCGTCGATTCTGGCGGTCGCCACCGTGTTGCTGCGTTCGTTGCCGCTGAAGGCGGAGGCATTCGAAGTCCCGTTCGATGCCGATCCGGATGCGCTGCTGCCGCAGGCGTCTGCGGCCCTGCGCCGGGTCGATGGCGGCGACGGCGTACTGGTGCTGACCGACCTGTACGGCGCCACTCCCAGCAACCTGGCCGGCCAGCTGGCCAGACTCGGCACCCCCGTCAGGCGGGTGTCCGCGCTCAGCCTGCCCATGCTGCTGCGGGTGATGAACTATCCGGAACAGGGACTGGACCAACTGCCGGCAACCGCCGCTGCCGGCGCACGCAATGGAGTCATTCACGACGATGCTTGAACGCGAACTCACCGTCAGCAACCGCCTGGGCCTGCATGCCCGCGCCACCGCCAAGCTGGTGCAGATCCTGTCTGCCTACCGCTGCAATGTGACGCTGGCGGCCAAGGGCCGCGAGGTCAACGCCAAGAGCATCATGGGAGTGATGCTGCTGGCCGCCGGCCAGGGCACTCCGGTCACCGTTCGCATCGATGGCGAGGATGAGGTTGCGGCCATGGACGATCTGGTCGCCTTGTTCGAACGACGGTTCGACGAGGACTGAGGACCTTCCCATGCCGCCGGGACAGGTCGCGCCGCTGCGGATTGCGTTTGCCCAGGCCGTGGCTGCACGCGTGCCCTCGCAGGCCGGTAGCCGGCGCAAGCCGCACGCGGGCGCCTGCGGCCCGGGCAAACCCGACCTGACCCGCCCGGCCGGCATGGGAACGCCCTGATGCGCACGCTGTTGCCCGGACATGGCGCCTCGCGCGGCAGCGCACTGGGACGCGCCCGGGTCCGCTTGCCGCATGCGCTGGATGTCGCCGAGCAGCGTATCGCCGCCAGCGAGGTGGCCGCCGAGCTGGAACGCCTGCACCAGGCCGTTGCCGCCACGCGCGAGGAGATGCATCGCCTGCGCCAGCGCCTGCATGGCGCGCTGGTCATGGAGGTGGGCGAGTTCCTCGACCTGCACGCCCTGCTGCTGGACGACCCCGAGCTGCTGCATGGCCTGGACGAACTGATCCGCACCGGCCGCTATTCGGCCGACTATGCGCTGCGTTTGCAGCGCGACCGGCTGGCCGCGGTGTTCGACGGCATGGACGACCCTTACCTGAAAAGCCGCATGGACGATCTGGACCATGTGATCGGCCGCATCCATGCGCATCTGCAGAAACGCGAGGCCGACACCGCCGGCGTGGCCGGTGAAATCCTGATCTGCGACAACGTTGCCCCCTCGGAGCTGGCGCAGCTGCAGTCGCAGGGCGTGGTGGCCATCGTCACCGCCGCCGGCAGCGCGCTGTCGCACAGCGCCATCCTGGCGCGCAGCCTGCACCTGCCGCTGGTGGTGGGCACCACCCATGCCTGGCAGCACATCAACGATGGCGACGTGCTGATCGTCGACGGCAATACCGGCGAGGTGGTGGTCAACCCCGATGCGGCCGATCTGCGCGAATACCGCATGCGGCTGCGCGATGCGGCCAAGGAAGAACGCGAACTGGGGCGGCTGCGCTCCAAGCCCAGCCGCACCCGCGACGGCGTGGACATCGCGCTGTACGCCAACGCCGAATCGCTGGATGACGCCGCCCGTGCGCACGCGCTGGGCGCCAGCGGCATCGGTCTGTACCGCACCGAATTCCTGTTCCTGCAACGCAACGAACTGCCCGACGAAGAAGAGCAGTTCCGCGCCTATCGCGACATGGTGCTGGGCATGAGCGGCCGCCCGGTCACCATCCGCACGCTGGACCTGGGCGCCGACAAGGCCGACCGCACCGGCCTGACCCTGAGCGATGAGGACAATCCCGCGCTGGGCTTGCGCGGCATCCGGCTGTCGCTGGCCAGCGACGGCGTGTTCGACACCCAGCTGCGCGCCATCGCCCGCGCCTCGGCCTATGGCCAGGTCCGCATCCTGGTGCCGATGGTCAGCAGCCGCGAGGAAATCCTGCTGGTGCGCCGCCGCCTGAAGCGGGTCACCGCCAAACTGCGCAAGCAGGGCTACGAGATCGCAGAGCGGCTGCCGCTGGGCGCGATGATCGAAGTGCCCGCGGCGGCGATCGCGCTGCACAGCTTCGTCGATGCGGTCGATTTCCTGTCCATCGGCACCAACGACCTGGTGCAGTACCTGCTGGCCGCCGACCGCAACAACGAGGCGCTGGGCGAACTCTATTCGCCGCTGCATCCGGGCGTGATCCGGCTGCTGCGCCATATCATCGGCATCAGCACCGAGCACGGCATTCCGGTGTCGGTCTGCGGCGAGATTGCCGGCGACCCGGCGCTTGCCCCGCTGCTGCTGGCGCTGGGGCTGACCGAGTTCAGCCTGCATCCGGCCACGCTGCTGGAACTGCGCCGGGTCATCCGCAACAGCGATCTGTCGGCGCTGCGCGCGCGTGCCGGTAAATTGTTGCAGGCGCGCGACCGCGCCGGCATCGAGCGCTGGCTGAAAGCCACCACATCCTGAATCTCGTACGCCGGTCTGTAGGAGCGGTGCCGGCATGTCGGCGCCGGTCAGTCGCGATTGCGCCCCGATAATCCCTCGGCGCTGCATGGTGAAGAACGCGTCGCGGCGTGTCCGGATGGCGAACGGCAGGCTTCAATCGTTCTTCTGACGCGGTCGCGACTCACGTCGCTCCTACATCCGCTTCTATTCATGCACGGTGCGGCTGTCCATATCTGCGGCGGCAGGCGATAATGCCGCCATGAACACCTGATCCGCCGCGTCTCCCACCGACGCGGTTTGCCGAAACCGCCACGGGAGTCGCGCATGGCCCAAGCCGTCCGCCAAGAGCCTGTCTTCATGCGCCGCATGGCCGCCATTGCGGAGCAGCGCAGGCCATGCCGCGCATGAAGGCAGGCTCCGAGACCGCGCGCCAGCTGCGCCTGCTTTCCGATGCCCTGGACAGCGGCCGGCTGGGGCCTGTGCGCCGTCTGGTCAATACGCTGGCGCCGGCGGAAATCGGCAACCTGCTGGAATCGCTGCCGCCGGGCAAGCGCGAGGTGGTGTGGGGACTGGTCGATGCCGAGGACGACGGCGAAGTGCTGGTCCACGTCGGCGATGAGGTCCGCGAAAGCCTGCTGGCCGACATGGACCCGGACGAAATCATCGCCGCGGTCGAAGATCTGGACATCGACGATCTGGCCGACCTGGTCGAAGACCTGCCCGACACCGTCATCGACGAAGTGCTCAAGTCGATGGACCGCGAGAACCGCGAGCGGCTGGAGCAGGTGCTGTCGTACCCGGAGGACAGCGCCGGCCGCCTGATGAACCCGGACGTGGTCACCGTGCGCGCCGACGTCAATGTCGACGTGGTGCTGCGCTACCTGCGCCTGCGCGGCGAACTGCCCGACCACACCGATCACCTGTTCGTGGTCAGCCGCCGCCACCAGTATCTGGGGCGGGTGTCGCTGGCCTCGCTGGTCACCCACGAGGACACCACGCCGATCAACCGGCTGATCGACGACGAACAGCCGGCCATCGATGTCGGCGACGGCGCGCAGGAAGTGGCGCGGCAGTTCACCGACCACGACTGGATTTCCGCGCCGGTGGTCGACGACAACAACATCCTGCTGGGCCGCATCACCATCGATGACGTGGTCGACATCATCCGCGAGCAGGCCGAGCACCAGGCGCTGGGCGCCGCCGGCCTGGACGAGGACGAGGACATGTTCAGCCCGGTCTGGCGCGCCATGCGCCGGCGCCTGATCTGGCTGACCATCAACCTGGGCACGGCCTTCCTGGCCGCCAGCGTGGTCGGGCGTTTCGAGGACACCATCGAAAAGCTGGTGGCGCTGGCGGTGCTGATGCCCATCGTGGCCGGCATGGGCGGCAATGCCGGCACCCAGGTGCTGGCGTTGATGGTGCGCGGCCTGGCGCTGGGCCAGGTCGGCGCCTCCAATGCCCGGGTGCTGCTGTGGAAAGAGTTGCGCGTTGCCGGGCTGATCGGCATCACGTTGGGCGTAGTGCTGGGTTTGATTGTATGGGCGTGGTTCGGCGATCCGCAGCTGTCGCTGGTCATCGCCACCGCGCTGACCATCAACCTGCTGTCGGCCGCCACCGCTGGCGTGCTGATTCCGCTGACGCTGAAGCGGCTGGGTTTCGATCCGGCCCTGGCCAGCAGCATCTTCCTGACCACCGTGACCGATGTGATGGGGTTCTTCACCTTCCTGGGCCTGGCAACGATATTCCTGCTGAGCTGATGCCGCCGACCGCCGGGCGAGATACCGCAGGGAAGGTTGCCTACCCTCGTCCAGAAGTTCGCCATCCTGATTCGCACGAACTTTCAGTGGCTGATTTCCCTTCTCCCTTTGAGAGAACGGAGAGGAAAAGGGAACCGCGACTCGATGCCCATCAGGTGGCTGGTTTATGCTGTCGCCATCATCGTCTCTCGCGCACCCGCCATGCCTCCGCTTCGATCGCTGCTGACGTTGTCCGCCCTCTGCCTGCTGTCCCTCGCCCTGAGCGCCTGCCAGTCCATGCCTTCCGCTGCTACCGGCACATTCGTCAAGCGGGAACTGTCGCTCGATGGCGCAACCTATCGCTACCAGGTGTTCGTGCCGGCCAGCCGCTTCCGCAAGGACAAGGCGCCGGTGGTGCTGTTCCTGCACGGTTCGGGCGAACGCGGCAGCGATGGCGAAAAGCAGACCCAGGCGGGACTGGGGCCGTACCTGCGCACGCATGCGGATGATTTCCCGGCCATCGCGGTGTTTCCGCAGTCGCCGGATGGGCGCTCGTGGGACGGCGATGTTGCGCAGATGGCGCTGGCGGCGCTGGAAGCGGCCAGCACCGAATTCGGCGGCGACCCGCAGCGCACCTATGCGACCGGCTTGTCGCGCGGCGGCTACGGCACCTGGGAACTGGCGTTGCTGCAGCCGCAGCGCTTCGCTGCGCTGGTGCCGATCTGCGGCGGCATCACTCCTCCCGGCACACGGCCCGACCTGGATGACCTGGAAGTTGCCAGCGTCGTCTCCCACGACGATCCTTTTGCCGATGCGGCCCGGCAGCTACGGCATATCCCCGCCTGGATCTTCCACGGCGGCAAGGACGACGTGGTGCCGCCGGCGCAGTCGCGGCGGATGTACGCCGCGCTGAAAGCCGAAGGCGCCGACGTGCAGTACACCGAGTTCCCCGACGCCAGCCACAACGCATGGGATGCGACCTACCAGTCCGACGCGATGTGGCGCTGGCTGTTCGCGCAGCGCAAACCCTGAAACACCGGCAATGGCCGACATCATCCACGACTATTTCCAGCCTGGTTGGCGCACGCAGCAACTCGCTTGCGTCTGCGGCTGGCACGGCGCATCCGGCGACATGGCGATGGAGTTGCACGATGAAGTCACCGACTATGCTTGTCCGCGCTGCGAGAACCTGCTGCTGATCGTCTCCCATCCCAGCCTGGAGCAGGTCAGGCATGCCGCCGGCGCAGGCAACGAGGAAGCCCGCCAGCAACTGGCCATCGTCGAGGAAGCGCTGCGTCAGCATCGCCCCCCGCAAGGCTGATTGCCGGCCGGCGATAGCGCCCGGAATCCCCGCCGGATCTTTTCGAGCCTGTAGAGCCGGGCTTGCTCGGCCGCTTGCCCGAGAAGCAGCCGAGCAAGCTCGGCTCCGCAAGACCAAGGCCGCCGCAGGCGGCGGGGAGGGACCCGGAGAGACTCAATTCCGCCCCGCCCCTGCCGATAACCGGAGAAGCCCTCTGCCCCAGGCCTTTGGCCCTGGCGGATAGGGGCATCCTTGCAGGAAGAGGTCACGCTACCGATGGCGGAACAACCCGACGAGCCTCGCGCAGGCAGCGGCCTGCGCCGACTGTGGCCCCGCGCCCGCGCGGTTGCGGCCAAACCTCTGACCGAAGCGCGCCCGGCGTTCGCGGCGGCAAGCGTCCCGACCGTGCCGCCAACGCAGGCGATTACCGCAAGCGCGCTGGTCGCACTGTTCGCCCAGGCGCACGAGCCGCGCGCATTGCTGACCGCGTTCGCCGACGGCATGGCCGGGCTGCACGGCGAACTGGCCGGCATGGGTCGGCGCCTGCAGTCGGCCTGCGACAGCGAGGACTGGACCGGATACGGGCGCGCGATGCGCCAGCTGATCGACAAGTACATCCGCACCATCGACGACGACCCGCCCGCGGTCGAAACCGGTCCCGGCGAAGCCGAGCGGCTGCGCGATCTGCTGCGCCACACCCTGGCGATGGCGCTGGAATCCCTGCTGCGCAAGACGCCGCAGCTGGCCGAAGAATCGCAGGCGCTGGGCGAACAGCTCAGGCGCTGGAATCCCGGCGACGACCTGGCACCGGTGACGCAGGAGGTGAAGGACCTGTGCCATCGCGTCGGCCTGCGCGCCCAGGACGCCGAGGAAGAACAGGCGATGCTGCTGGGGCTGTTCGATCTGCTGCTCTACAACGTCGCCGAACTGCTCGATGACGGCAGCTGGCTGCAGGGCCAGATTGCCGCCATCCGCGAACTGCTGACCGGCCCGCTGGATCGCGGCGGCCTGGAGCGCGCGCGTGCGGATCTGCGCAAGGTCATCTACAAGCAGGGCCTGCTCAAGCAGGGCATCGCCGAATCCAAGGAAGCGATGAAGGCGATGATGGTCACCTTCGTCGAGCGCATGGATGGCATGGCCGCCAGCACCGGCGAATTCCACGACCGCATCAGCTACCACTCGCACGCGATCCGCAACGCCCGCAGCATCGCCGGGCTGGGCAGGATGATGGACGAACTGCTCAAGGACACCGCGCAGGTGCAGGAGCAGGCGCTCAGCGCGCGCAACAATCTGCTTGCCGCGCGCCAGCAGGTCGATGCGGCCGAACAGCGCATCCAGCAGCTGGAACAGGAACTGCGCGACATCACCAGCCTGGTACGGGTGGATCAGCTGACCGGGGCGCTCAACCGGCGCGGTTTCGACGAACTGTTCGAACGCGAGTCCACCCGCGCCGAACGCAGCGGCCAGCCGCTGTGCGTGGCGATGCTGGATCTGGACGATTTCCGCCAGCTCAACGCCAACCACGGCCATCCCGGCGGCGATATCGCGTTGTGCCATGTGGTCGATGTAATCCGGCGCACGTTGCGCAGCAGCGACGCGGTCGCGCGTTTCGGCGGCGAGGAATTCGTGCTGCTGTTGCCGGACGTTTCGCTGGGCCAGAGCCAGGCGACCCTGCAACGGATCCAGCAGCGGCTGGCGCAACGGCCGTTCCTGCACCAGGACCAGCGGGTATTCGTGACCTTCAGCGCCGGCGTGGCCCGCTGGCGCCACCCGGAAACCCAGGACGATGTGATCCGGCGCGCCGACCGCGCCATGTACCAGGCCAAGACCGCGGGCAAGAACTGCGTGCTGGTGGCCGACGATTGAGATGCACGCCTCCATCCCTGTAGGAGTGGCGCCGGCATGCCGGCGCCGGTAAGTCGCGATGAGGCTTTACCGGTAACCTATCGCGACTCACGTCGCTCCCACAGGGACAGAAGTTCGAGGGTGTAGAGCGGAGCTTGCTCCGCTGCTTTCGCTTTCTTGCCGGAACGCAACAAAGCCATCAAACACAGACCATCAACCCAGCAGCGTTTCCAGCACCGCCATCCGGATCGCCACGCCATTGCTGACCTGGCGCAGCACCAGCGATTGCGGGCCGTCGGCGACCTCGTCGGTGATTTCGACGCCGCGGTTGATCGGTCCCGGGTGCAGCACCACCGCATCGGATGCCGCCCGCGTCAACCGCTGCGCGGTCAGGCCGTAGTGGTCGTGGTAATCCTGCAGAGAGGCCACCAGGCCTTCCTCCATGCGCTCGCGCTGCAGGCGCAACATCATCACCGCATCCACGCCTTCCAGCATCGCATCGAAATCATCGCCGACCACGCAGCCGTGCAAAGTATCGTCCTGCGGCAGCAGCGCCTGCGGGCCGCAGACACGGATTTCGCCCGCACCCAGCGTGCGCAGCGCGTGCAGGTCCGAACGCGCCACCCGCGAGTGGTTGACGTCGCCCACCATCAGCACTTTCAGCTTCGAAAAATCCGCGCCCTTGGCCTGGCGCAGCGTCAATACGTCCAGCAGGCCCTGGGTGGGATGCGCGCTGCGGCCGTCGCCGGCGTTGATCACCGCCGTGCCCTCGCCGGCCTCGCCGGCCAGCGCCTCCACCGCGCCGTCTTCCGCATGCCGGACCACGAAGCCGCGCACGCCCATCGCTTCCAGGTTGCGCAAGGTGTCGCGCGCCGTCTCGCCCTTGCGGGTGGAAGACGTGGACGCGTCGAAATTCAGCACATCCGCCCCCAGCCGCTGCGCGGCAATCTGGAACGAACTGCGGGTGCGGGTGGAGGGCTCGAAAAACAGCGTGCAGACGGTGGCCCCGTCCAGCGAGTGGCGGCGCTGGGTACGTCCCAACGCGGTGTCGCGAATCTGCCCGGCCCGGTCCAGCAACCGGCACAGGATTTCCTTGGGCAAACCATCCAGGGTCAGCAGATGCCGCAAGCGTCCATCGGAATCGAGTTGTTGGGTCATGCACAGGTTCCAGGTTGTCGAAGTTTCCCTTCTCCCGCCGGGAGAAGAGCCTGCCCCGTACTTGATACGGGGTGGCGCGCAGCGCCGGATGAGGGAACGGAAACGGCTTGCCGGCGGCTATTGCGCAAGACTCACTCCACCCGCGTGGCGTCGCATGGCGCCGCCAGCCAGCGTTCGATGATGACCGCCGCCGCCACCGCATCCAGCGCCGCGGCATCGCGCTTGCGCTTGCGGCCCTGCGCCCGGTCCAGCGCAAAGCGTTGCGCCGCCTCGATCGAACTGGCGCGCTCGTCCACCAGCACCACCGGCAGCTTGTAGCGCAGGCGCAGCTCGCGCGCGAAGGCGTGGGCGCGCTTGCGGATAGGCTGGTCGCCGCCGTCCAGCGTCATCGGATCGCCAACCACCAACCCATCCGGCCGCCATTCGGCATGCAGCTTGTCGATGGCCGGCCAGTCCGGGCCGTGCCCATGCACATCGATCACCGCCAGCGCGCGGGCGCCCACGCCAAACGCACTGCCCACCGCCACGCCAATGCGGCGCGCGCCCACATCGAATCCCAGTACGGTGCCATCCAGCTTCATGTCCGTCTCCTGCCCTGCCGGCGACGCTGCTGTCGCGCCAACGCGCGCCGGCGGCGACCGCACCCCGGATCCGGCAGACAGGGTTTCATGCGTGTCCGCTGTAATCCGTCAGCCGGGTCATGTCCACGCCGATACGGCTGCCGGCGGCCTGCCAACGCTGCTCCAATGGCAACGAGAAAACCAGTTCGGCATCGGCCGGCGCGGTCAGCCAGCTGTTCTCGCCCAGCTCGAATTCCAGTTGCCCGGCGCCCCAGCCCGCGCAGCCCAGCGCAACCACCGCGTGCGCCGGGCCATCGCCGCGCGCCATCGCCTCAAGGATGTCGCGCGAGGTCGTCAGGTACAGGCCATCGGCCACTTCCAACTGCGAGTCCCAGCCGCGCGCATCGTCGTGCAGCACAAAGCCACGCTCGGGATGTACCGGCCCGCCGCTCAACACCACCTGCTGGCGCAACGCCTCGTCCTGGGTGTCCAGGTTCATCTGCGACAGCACGTCGCCCAGCGTGTACTCCGAGGCGCGATTGATGATGACCCCCATTGCGCCCTCATCGTCGTGCTGGCAGATCAGCGCCACGCCGCGGGCGAAGTTGGGGTCGTCCAGCGCCGGCAACGCGATCAGCAACTGACTGGCAAGCGGGGTGGATTCTGCGGACATGCGCGCATTCTATCGCTTACGCGCCTGGGTCTGTTGACGTTTCCGGCGCGGGCAATGCGCAAGGTCCGTCCTGCACCCACCTCACTGGTCCAACGTGACGGGTTTGTGAGCGCGCAACCGCGATGGGTAGTCAAGCGCTTCGAAGATAGCCCGCTGCGGGCGCCGTCCCGCTTTCACATCGCGCGGTAGACAGCATCCGCATGCTGCTTTCAGCCCCCTCTTCCGCGAGCGGGGACAGGAGAAAAGCGCATATGCACGGTCGACAGCACCCGGATGCTGCTTTTAGCCCCCTCTCCCCCGCTCGCGGGGGAGAGGGTTGGGGTGAGGAGGGCAGCATCCGGCCGCAGCACGCTCTATGCTATCGGCATGTCCGGATACTGCGATTTCGCCCCCCACCACCCCGTCCACGCCTCCTACCACGCGCAGGAGTACGGCTTCCCGCAGCGCGACGAGGCAGTCCTGTTCGAGCGCCTGCTGCTGGAAATCAACCAGGCCGGGCTGAGCTGGGAAACCGTCCTGAAGAAGCGCGAAGGCTTCCGCCAGGCCTACGGCGGCTTCGATGTCGACTCCGTGGCCGCCTACGGTGAACCGGACCGCCAGCGCCTGCTGGCCGACCCCGGCATCATCCGCAACCGGCTCAAGGTGGACGCCGCCATCCACAACGCCCAGGTCATCCAGCGGTTGCGCGACTCGCACGGCGGATTCGCGGCCTGGCTGGACGCCCACCACCCGCGTGACAAAGCTGAATGGGTCAAGCTGTTCAAGAAGACCTTCCGCTTCACCGGCGGCGAAATCACCGGCGAATTCCTGATGAGCCTGGGCTACCTGCCCGGCGCACACCGCCAGGACTGCCCGGTCCACCTGCACCTGACCCGCAAAGGCACGCCTTGGCAATCGGTCTGATCGCCTCCGGATTCCGGGTTCTTCTTGGCTTTGCCCTGCTGGTCCTCGCCCTATTGACCCTCGCCCCGCTGGCCAACGCCCGCCCTGCCTCTACCGCGGCGGACCCGCAGCTGCGCGCCCTGCAGCAGTTGCAGCGCGAGCTATCCGAGGCCATGCAGCAGCAAGCCGATCCATTGCAGGAGGTGCTGCAGCGCCACGCCACCCGCGGCAGCATCGACTTTGTCCTGGAGCTTTATGACGCCAGCGGCAATCCCCTGCCGATTGGCCCACGTCCACCGCAGGTACCGCAGGAGGACTGGGAACACCTGCTGAAGTTCCTGCAGCCGCAACCGGCCGATCTGTTCTTTTCGGAGAACGGCCATATCGGCTTCATCCTGATCGACCTGGACGAGGACGGCCAGCGCGATTTGCTGGTGACGGTCTATGTCGGCGGCACCGGCCTGTTTTCGCAAGTGCTGGCTTACCGGCGCGACCCCGACCACGGCTTCGTCGCTGCCGTCCACAGCGAATACCCGGAAGACGCCGGCTACAGCATCAACGGCCGCGGCGGCGACCAGCAGATTGCCCTGGTGCGGCTGGACGGACGCACCTACCTGGCCTATCGCGACAGCCACTATGGCCAGGACCTGCTGACCCTGCACCGCCCGCTGGAACACGACGCCGCCACCGGCTTCGCGGCACCGGCCCTGCAATTGAAATACCGCCATACCCACACGCTGGCGCCCGAGCATGCGGATGGCGACAACGACACGACACCTCGCGATACCAAGCTGGATGCCGCCATCGCCCGGCAGTTGCAGCGCCTGGCGCAGGCCCGGCGCAACGGCAAGGAACTATCCGACGCAGCCTGCCCATCACCGGCCGATGCCAATCCCGAAGATGGCAACGCCTGGCCCTGGCGCGACGCCGGCCACTACACCTTCGAGTTCGTCGAGGAATTCCCGGTCCGCGTCGATGACCGCTGCTACAGCGCAAGCATCGTGCATTTCCTCAGCAGTTACCGCATGTCCTACGAAAGCTGCTGCAGCCTGTGGCTGTATTCGGCCCCCGGCGAACAAATCGCCGAGCTCCCGCTCAGCAGCCAACGCCAGCTGTTCGCGATCGATATCGTTTCGCAGTCCGCGACTGCGGACTGATCCCGGGCTGACAAAGCCGCCTGAGCCCCTCTCCCTCTGCTTGGGTCGGATCGCGACGACGGTCGGCGCAGCGAAGCGGCTTCGGCTTGAACGGCGCAGCCGTTAAGCCGGGCCCCTGGGATGTGTCCGTCGCGATGACGTTTCGCGACCGGCTGCAGCGCAGCGCAACCGCCAGCTACAGGTCCGTCAGGCGCCGCGGCAGCACGCGCCGGCTGTCGCGCACCGTCACGATGTCGATCCGCTCAGGCAAGATCAGGTAGATGATCCGGTACGGCGCCTCGGTCAGCTCGCGCAACTCGTCGCGTTGGTACTTCTCGACCATGCGACCGGAACGCGGGTGCTCGATCAGTTGCACTACACGTTGTGTCAGCCGATCAACCACGCGATCGGCATTCAACGGCTGGTCTTGGGCGATGTAGGTGTGAATCTGGTGCAGGCGTGCTTTGGCGCGGTCGGTCCAGACGATCCTCATCGCAGCCCGAACTCGCGGCGCACCTGGGCGTTGTCGGTCACCCGGCCGGCAGCGCTATCGGCCAGTCCGGCCTCGATGTCCAAGATCGTCTCGACCTGCTCGGCCAACTCTTCCCAGCCCGCCGTTTCCGGCAGGGCATCGATCAGCTTGTGCGCTTCCTGTTTGAACACCGCGGCCATGACCAGGCTCCCGTGCGTGATTGCGGCCATTCTACCCTTCCTCCGCATCTGTTTCCCGCCGCTGTCGCGGCGGGGCCGCACCCGGGGAACGGAAGTGTTACCTGCATAGCGCCCCGGGGGCGGCCGTTGGCCTTACCCAGACTACGCTGGCTACCCACCCAACGCCTGCGGCAACACCGCCGCACAATCGACATCCAGCTTCAGACAAGCCAGATCATCAGCGCGCGTCTGCCCGCGATTGACGATGGCGACCGGCAATCCACGCTCATGCGCCTGCCGCACAAAACGGAAACCCGAATACACCATCAACGACGACCCAACCACCAGCACCGCATCGGAATTCTCCAGCGCAGCCCGAGCAGCCTCATAGCGCACACGCGGCACGTTCTCGCCAAAGAACACCACATCCGGTTTCAACATCCCGCCGCAAACCTGGCAGGCCGGCACCCGAAACGCCGCAAAATCCAGCCCATCCAGATCCGCATCGCCATCGGGCGCAGTGGCCGCGCTTAACCGCACCCAATCCGGATTACCGTCATGCAAGCGTTGCTGAAGCGACGCGCGCAACTCGCGCGCCGAACACGACAGGCAAACCACTTCGTCCAGACAGCCATGCAGATCGATCACCGCCTCGCTGCCCGCCCGCTGGTGCAGGCCATCCACATTCTGCGTCACCAACTGAGACAACCGCCCCGCCCGCTGCCACCGCGCCAGCGCCAGATGCGCCGCATTCGGCTGCGCCAGGCCAATGCGCGGCCAACCGACAAAACTGCGCGCCCAGTAGCGCGCATTGACCAGCGCATCGCCGGTAAAGGCCTGATACGTCACCGGCGGCGTGCGTTTCCACTGCCCGTCCGCGTCGCGGTAATCGGGAATGCCCGAAGCGGTACTGCAACCGGCACCGGTCAACACAAAGACGCGTTCAAAACCCGACAGCCATGCACGAAGGCTGCCGGCTTCATCCTGTGCAGCTGTCGCAGCTGCATCAAGGGACGGCGCAAGATGTTCCATGGCGATGATGGTAGTGCAGATCCGTAGGACGGAACCACCAAGGGCGATGGCCCGCTTCCTTCAGCTCCAGATCTTCGGCGGGCTTCTAAGAACCTGTTCACGCCCTCCGGCGGCACGTCGGGGCTACCTTGCGGGAGCGATGGCTTTCAACAGCCGAATGGCTGGCCAAGTCGCGACAGAAGCATCACGTCGCGACCCACATCGCTCCCACAAGGATTCCGTTCGTGTTTTGTAGAACCGAGTTGGTTCAGCCGACCGCTGCTTCGCTCTGGGGTGCTCGAGCGGTTGCGAGATCGTGAACACGCTCTAACAGCGAAGCTTGCGCCATGCCCGAAACAACCCGCGATGGCACCGCAGAAGCGACCATCGCCCGATGAAAACTCACGGTCAAAGTGCACCTCATAGTTCTTCAATCTGACAGTTGACAACCGCCATTTCCTGGGTGCACTCTTCAAACCAAGGAGCCTAGAAACTCCGTCTAGTAGCGGTACCCACCTCCGTCAAACCGGTGGGTTTTTTGTGCCCAATCCTCGGGCATAAACCGACGTGATGCCTGCGTCGGGAGGGCGGCTAATACAACACCCTTCGGGGGAATACGCCCGCCGGCTACTAGCGGTTTCTAGCCTCCCGACTTCCCGTCGCCGTTCGGCTGCGGGTCACTTCATGGAAAGAGGACGCAACGATGTCGAAATTCGATTCGAATGATAAAGACATACCCGGCTATTTCCTGCCGGAGGACAGCCAGTTCCGGCTGAAGAAGCTGCGCGATTACACGGAGTTCCTGTCCCGGCTGACGCAGCCGCGCACGTCGGATGAGGCGGGAAAAGGCACGCCGGAGGTACGCATGGGTGAGCTTTCGGTCTGCCTGGCGTTGCTGTCAGAGCAGGTTGACCTGGTGTTGGAAGAGCTGTCGCGGCCCGTGCAGCGGAAGGCGAAGATGAAGGCGGAGGAAGCGGTTGCGGAGGAAGAAGACGAGGACGAGGAGGACGAAGACGAAGACGAAGACAATGCGTCCGAGAAGATGCAGCAGATTTCCGTCGCCGTCGCCGAACGTTATTCCTTCGGAGTCACCCTGGGCCAGATTGATTCACTGGACCTTCTTATTCAGACCATCTCGGCACATGGCGATGTGGTGGCGGGCAGCCACGAAGCCGAATTCGCCGACCACACGCTGCCGCGGATAGGACAGGCCATCTATGACGGGGTGGAAGCGGTGCGCGCCATCCTGGACGAGGTGGAAGACCAACCACTCGGGCCGTCGCGGCGTCCGCTCAACCGCGTGGGCGAAACGCGGGCCACGTATGACGCGGGGTTTGTGGGTGCGGCCGCAAGGTCGCGGTCGCAGACCGGCTTTGGGGATGGCCTAAACCGGACGCTGCAGTAAGGCGTATGCGGTATTCCACCGTCGGCCCGGCTCGCCCGGGCCGACGCTCGATTCAAGAGGTCGAAGGCAGCTGATCCGCGGTAAGCCGGTGTAGCCCGGGTAACCCCGGACTTGATCCGGGGGCACCCGGGGGCGCTCCACACGTAACCGTTCCGTTCCTGGGTGCGGCCGTTGGCCTTACCCAGGCTACGCTGGCTAATTCTTACAAAGCTGGTTTGCTGCATCTACCAGCCGAGTAGCGTCGTCTTGTTGAATTTCCCAATGATCTGATTTCCAATCGGAGACTAAGACTTCTACGTCCGTGGAGCGACGGTCGCTTGCCGGACCGGTTTCTAGCCGGATTGCCGCATAGGCGTTATCCGCGTCGCCCTCACCAATTCCATTAAAAGTCACGTCAATCGTGCAGCCGAGGGATGCTTCCAACAGGATGCGTTTGGTTTGCGAGACAAGCTCATCACCGCTTGGACCTCGTCCACATCCGCCCAATAGCAGTACCAGCGCGGCACTCAGTGAAACGGCACGAAAGTTAGCGCCAATACATAACCCCCATTGTGCAGCACTTCTTGCATTCACTGACAGTAGAAGCCAGCTACAGCGGAGCGCGCACTTAGTTCCTGCAGCGTTTGTAGAGCTTTTTTGAGTATGAGTGCCGCCGCAGTTACATTCCATCAATAACGCGAATCAAAGAACCAGAATTGTCATAGCTGTAGAATTTCTCATCACCCACTCTGCTCGCACATTTTCCATCCACCGCGAACGTCCGGGTTACTGCTACTGACCACCCCTGATTCGTCTTTGCAACGGTAAAGTCACATCCCGCGCCCGACTCCAAACAAAATTCTTCTGAATCCACTTTAGCCTTCTCTACAAACCGTAGCGCGTCGACCCCAGCCTTATCCGGATAAACATTTCCGCCACAGTGATCCGCTTTGGAAGAGCAACCAGAAATCACCGCAACAGCGATGGAATAGGATGCATAGCGCAAAATTTTATTCATATCCTGGCATTCCATTCGGGTATGTCCCATTGTGGACAGTTGGAAGAATTGTGTTAATGATGTCGCCAATTCGGCCCTCAATCACTTTCCGACACATGTCACTTGTGCATTTATCCTTAGCTAATTTTGCAGCTAAGCAGCGCAACTCAACCGCATATGCTCTGAGTTCACTTGCGAGGCGCTCTGGTTGATTGTCGAAGCCGACGACACCTTTAGGATATATGAACGGGACCCATCCCCAGTAACGACACACACCAGGATTTGACCGCATTGCATCTCTTGCATGACTTTGTTCGTGCGCCAGAATGCAATCGCCAATACATTCCCGATCGTAAGCCGGCCATTTACCCCAGTTAACAAAAGGCGCAACGACTCCGTCGTTGCAGTAGATGGTTCCATAGGGAAGCTGTTCTCTCGGTCCGTATGGTGGCAGCCTTACAGCGGCAAGCCCTTTTTCGTCAAAGGCACCAGTGGGCATACTGTTTGAATACGCGTAGGTGTTTGGCCCGCCACCCAACCCAATCGGATCGCTCTGCGCATACCGCCCACTTCCTGGCTCATAGTCCCTGAAATAGTTGTAGTTGAGCCCACTAACCGCATCAAACCGCTGCCCCGGGAACCGCATATCGAACAC
Source organism: Pseudoxanthomonas wuyuanensis (assembly GCF_900215535.1). GTDB lineage: Bacteria > Pseudomonadota > Gammaproteobacteria > Xanthomonadales > Xanthomonadaceae > Pseudoxanthomonas_A > Pseudoxanthomonas_A wuyuanensis. The sequence goes on from NZ_OCND01000010.1 coordinate 148,620, forward strand.
GAAGGCATGCGCATCGCCGTCCGGGTTCTGGTCGGGGATGGTGTTGCCGAAGGCTTCGCCCTTCAGGTCCCAGGTCCACACCGGGACGTTGCGGGCCACCTCGATGACCGTGCGCGGGGTGCCCAGGTGGTCGGGCTGGAGGTAGTGCAACTGGTTGTTGTTGGCGAGCAGGCCCACCGGCAGGTCGTCCATCCATAGCGCCTGTTGCAACGCATTGCCGGCACTGTCGTAGTCGCCGACCCAGTGGCCGGCTTCGTCGTAGACGGTGGTGATGCTGGTGGTGCCCAGGTGCTTGCGCACCTGCTCGCCACGGCCGTTGTAGGCGTAGTTCATCATCGCCACGCCGGCCTGCTGGACCTGGCTCATCCGGTTGGCGTCGTTGTAGACGAACTCTTTCGCGCCAATGTTGAGGGTGTTGCCAGCCGCATCGTAGGCGCGGATGACACCGC
>NZ_OCND01000018.1 GCF_900215535.1 Pseudoxanthomonas wuyuanensis
GCAGCAGCGTGCACTCGGACGGGATGCTTTCCGCAGCATGGTCGAAGCCAAGACCCTACGGTTTGCAGGCGTTCGACCCGCTCACCGCCCACGAAAGCAGTCCGACAGATAAGTGAACCTGACCCCTGTTTCGTGATGCTTGGGTGCCGGATGGGATGCCAGGAACCTCTTCGCCGTCCCCTTGGGGATCCAACGTCTCTGGCCTGCGAAGGTCAGGGCCTGCTCGATCCAGCGCTTGTACTTCTCATCGAAGGCCGCTTGCCAACGCGCAGCATTGGCGCGAGCCTCGGCCTCAACCTTGGGATCAACGGGCGGTACCTTGGGCGTCTTGTTGCCGAAGATCGCCCCAATGAGCCACAACAGCCCAATGAGTATCAGAAACTCCATCGCCCCTACCCCTGTCCCACGTTCCCCGTCTCCTTGGGACCGTCTTGCCACGGGGGCCGCGGGGAGGGGCTAGGAATGGTTGGGGGCAGCTTGGCGCCTAGCCCGCCAAGCCGCGCGCCCGCTGTCGCCGCCCCTTGACGTATTCGGCCGTAAGCAGCTTGTCCACGGGCAAGTCGAACACGACGTTCAGCAAGGACGCCATGCTCCTATCGCTCAACTGGAAACCGTAGGGCAGCGCCCCATCGTGGTTACCGCGGCATTCCTCAATGTAGGCCAGAAAAGCCAACACCTGGTCGGACGTGGACGGCCGCTTGCTCAGCGTGGCCGCTTCGGTCAGCGGGTCGGTGGCTTCCAGTTCGGCGTGCTCGGCGTCGTTGGCAATCGCCAACATGATCTTGTTCAACTCCGGCCAGTATTTCTGGTCGAATTGCCCGGCCAAGTGTTCCAAGGGTTCACGCAGGAACGTCCGGTAGTGCCAGTTGTCTTCGTAGGCGGCGTCGATCACGTCGCGGATGTGGTACAGCGTCCGGGAGGAGAACCCGGACGTGTTGTGCAGGCGGGTGCGTTCTTCCAACAGATCGGCCAGTGCCCTCGCGTGACCTTGGATCTTCTGATTGATCTCCACCAGCGCCTCTCGGTCGGCTCGGGCCTGGGCAATCTTCTCCGGGCTCCAGAACGCCTGGACCGACAGCAACATGCCCATGAACTGCTTCACGGCATGAGCCCGGTGATGCAGCTTGTCGTAAACCTCCTGGTATGCCTCAGTCAGCTCTTCACTTCGATCCAGAAGGCGCCGGGCCACGACGTTTTCGCTGGGCAGGATCTCGTGTTCCAGATTGTAGCGGATACCTTCCCGAAGGATGGTTTCGCAGGCGTCGCGTGCGGTCTTGCTCATGCGTTGCAGCTCTCAGATGGGTTGGCCAGCACGTTAGAGAGCTTCGCACCGCCTGTCGGTATCTGAATAGGAATCACTTTTTGCGGTTTCGGATACCCGTCCCTCGCTAGATCGTTTCCTTGCCCTTGTACTGCTTGGCCAGGTCGCTGGCGCACAAGGGCACACCCTTAGGATGGGCGTTCGCCACAGCAAACGCCGCAACCTTGGATGCCTGCTCCAAGGCCTGCTTGGTCATACCGTCCTCTGCCCAGTCTTCAGGCAGTGCGGCGATGGCCGCCAGCGCCTCCTTGCCCGACAGGTACTGCATGCAGGTCAGCAGCGACCATTGGGTCCCGGTAGCTTCACGAAGGAACCGGCCAGCCTCCTGGTCGGTCATGCGGTCGGCAAGCACGGCCGCCAGTGCTACCGACGCCAGCCTGACCTTGAACAAGGGGGGAAGCTTCTTCTTTGGCGGATTGAGGTTGTGATTTCTCACGGCTGGCATTGCTCCACGGGTGCAGTCAGGCCCGGGTCATCGGCCCATGCGAGTCAAGCATGTTGAACCTCGGACTCGGTGGAGTCCTCTCCCATTTTCATGCGGTAGTGCTGTTCCTGGTTCAGGGCAGCGAACATTGCTCTGAACTTGCCCAGCAGATAAGGCACGTCGTACTCGCTCCAGTCGATGGGCGGACCATTGATCCCGTCCCGGTGCGAGCCCCGGTCAACGAACCGGTCAAGAGCGAGGTACTTGCTGGAAGTGTCCTCGTTGGCCAGCTTCTTGACCGCTTCCGGGAACTCGGATGATCCAGTGGTAAACGTAAAGAACTGTTCCAGGATATTGCGCATGGCGTTGGGTACAACCTGAGTGGGGACCTTTCCGGCCTGTGCGTCCTTCAACAAGTGCCACCAAACATCGTAGTCATTCATCAGTAGCGCCGCAAAAACGGGGTCAGGTTAAGCTTTCTGACGTCTACTTTTGGTCGTAAACGACGCAGCAATCCCGGGCTCGCCATGAGGCTTCTTGAAATGAGCCTGCCCTCTGCTGCTGCACGCTGGTCCGCCTACGCCTGGGCCAGCGGGACGCCCCATTCTGCTTCGCAGAAAAATTCACAACTGCCGGAGTCGGTTGTTTGGTGGCCCACCAGCACTCGAATAACTAATGCATCTACTTGTTCTAGCAAGAATTATCCTGAACAAAACAGATATTAGACTCACTTTTTGACTCACTTTTGAGTCGACGTGAATCGTACGTCATTGGACGGCCTCGGACAGTTTGAGGGCAAAGCTGCTTACAACCAAGCATACCAGTGTCGCTAGTGTGTGCTCTGCGAGACCGAAGAAAACAGTACCCGCCTCCCAAGCCCGAGCAGTTCAGCTCTTGGCTGACTTCCGCGCGCGCGGTGGGATTGATCACCAAGACCGATCCGCCGGGACCAGCCAGCTGATGCTGGTCGGCAGATCTAAGGGATGGCGGCTTTCGGCCAGAAGCGGACGTCGTCGAGCTTGTTCGCCCTGAGCACCGGTTCACCCGGTCTTAGTTCGAATGTCCGCTATCGGCCAGCCTTCGAGCATCTGCCAAAAGAACAAGCTCGCCGTTCGCGCTCGCGTGACACGGCATCGTCGAGAGTTCAGCGCCGGCGCTGGCGAACCGGGCCTGACTAGGCCTCGTCCAGGTACTGCTGAATGTGCCCGATGAAGGACGATGGCGCCCCAGCGGTGTGAACCAAGTGGATCTCCAACTTGGCCCGCGTAAAGCCGACGTAGAACAGCCGTCTGGCCTCTTCGGCCTGCGCCGTGTTTGAGCCGGGTCGTGGAAGATTGCGGGCATCTATGCCGAACATGAAGACCACGGCGAATTCCTTGCCCTTGGCGCTGTGCAGCGTCGACAAGGTGATGCGATCAAGCTGTCCTCCGTTGCCAGCCAAGCTGCCGAGGATCATGTCGGCATGTCCTCCTCCAGGCGCCACTTTTGCCATGAATTCGGAGAGGATTTCCAGCTCGTCGTGCAGCCCCACACAGCCGTCGGAGAACGGCTCGATGACCTCGCCTACCAGATGGTTGAGCCAGTCATGCAGCTTCAACGCCGCGTCGCGCTGACCCCACAGACACTTAATCAGCTTGCCGTGGAAGTCCAGCGATGCCGCCTCGCCCGAGAGCACCTCGGAGAACAGGCGACGGCCATCGCGCAGCACGCGCGAGAAGCGTGGACTGCCGGTCTTCCATCCCCCGCAGCACCATTGTCCGCACAGCTCCAGCCACTGCATGAGGCGGCTATTGCGCGGATAGAGGGCATTGGCATCAGTGCGCAAGTACGCGATGTCGACCGCGGCCGCGACGTTTGCCACCGCATCTCCGATCCACGCTGCCGGGTACAGTACGGCCACGTCGCGATAGCTCAGCGTGGGGTGACGTGCCAGCGCTTGGGGAAGGAACTGCGTGATCAATCGAGCCGCTTGCTCCTCGTAGCGACCACCGAGCCGGTGGATGAACACCGCGCCCTGCTTTGCGCCTTTGGCCGCTTCGTAGTCGCGGTCATGGCCCAACGCCACGCGCGATGCGGCGACGATTCGATTTCCGCAACGGTAGTTGAGGCGCAAAGGAACCGTTTGCACGTCCTCTCGCTCGGAAAGGGACTTGAGCAGGCTCGGACGCGCGCCGGTGAAACCGTAGATCGATTGGTCGATATCGCCTACGGCGAACAACCGCATCCCAGCGCTAAAGCACAAGCCCAGCACCATCCGGTGCAGCGCTGCCCCCAGGTCCTGGTATTCATCCACGACCAGCACGGGATACTTGGCAAGCAACGCCCGCTGCAGCCACGGGTTGGAGCGCAACGCACGCACCGCCAGCAAGGGCATATCGTCGAAGTCGATTAAGGCCCGGCGGCGCAACTGGGCCTCGAAGGCTTCGACGAGGTCGGCCAGCTGTTCCCTTTTCTGGCGCCAGGCTTCGCTGTCGCGGTTGAGGACGGTCCGTCGGTGGTGGGACATGGGCAACTCCCATTCCCTCAGATCGCGCGGCCCACCGAAGACCTGCACTATCGCGTCCTTCAGCGACTGGGCGGACTCCGATCGCGTGGCGACGCGAAACTGGTCCGGCAGCCCCATGCCGGCCACCTTCGCGTACGGGAGGATGACCTGCGTGAGTGAGAACGAGTGGATGGTTCCGACGAACACGCGACCACCTGGCTCCACGCCGAGCGACGCCAAACGCTCCTCCAACTCACGGGCGCACTCGTTGTTGTAGGTGATGCAGGCGATGCCACGCGGCTCAGGCACGTCCTCTGCGAGCATCCGCGCCATCTTGATAGTCAAGGTGCGCGTCTTTCCACTGCCCGGCCCCGCCAGGACCACGCAGTGGCCTTCCGACTCGTAGGCCGCCCACTGACCCGGATTGTCTCGAAGTTCGGCGGACGCGCGCAGGTAGGCGGCGCGACTAGACACGAGCGACCACGTGCTCGATCGCACGCTCAATATAGTCTGGGGGCGCACCTCCAGCAACGCGCGACGCCAGGCGCTGCGCGAAGCGCCCCTTGCCGATCGACTCGATCAGCGCGAGATAGTCTTCTTCGACGAGCGAGGCCGGTTTGGTCTCCCAACCATCAACCCACGCCGCGCGGTCCTTGCTGAGCTTGTGCTCGCGCAAGGTTGCGACCACCGAGTCGACCAAGTGCTTAGCTTTGAAAAGATCGACCTCCAGTGTGTGGGAGTTGGAGAAAATGCCGTATTCCTCGCACACCTCACAGAAACGGTCGTAGTCATCCATCTTCTTTATTTTCGCAATCAGCGCTGCCTGCCCTTTGCCCGTGCGTGTCTCTTCGATGACTCCCACGAGCCGCCACGACCGATTGAACCCTAGCGGGAGCTTGTCGTCGCCCATCGGGTCCCAATCGGTCACGATCGCGAACGGGATCCCCAACGCCGTGAGGAACCTGGCGTACGGAGTGAAATTGGTGCCGGCCACCGAGCACACGCCAATACCCAATTGATCCAGGTCATGGCCCATCGACGCGGCGAAAACGGGAAGCAGGAATTTCTCCGCGTCGCCCTCGACCAAGATGATTCCCCGCGCGAACAACATCTCGGCGCGAGTGACATCTAGGTAGCGGGTCAGGTCCTCAACTTCGGCGTCAGTGAGCTCGATGTCGGCCGCTGACGCGGCCGCGGTACCGTCCTGTTCCGATTCCCGCAGCAAGACCAAGGACCGCAGTGGTGCGACACTGGCAATATGCGGGGAATGCGTGGTCAACAGCAGCGATAAGGGCTGCTTCTTGTCATCCACGGGAAACTTCTCGAATAGTTGCCGGTAGACAGAGCGCTGCAAATGCGGATGCAGGTGCGCCTCGGGTTCCTCGATCGCCAGCAGGGTGTGGTCCCGATGGTTGTCACTCATCAACTGCCGAAGCTCCAGTGCCTTTAGGGTCAAGAACGCAACGTTTGCCGAACCTAGGCTGGCCTCACCGATCGTGCGCAGGCCGCCGTCGATGAGCAAGCGAATGTTGCGAAACAGCTTAGTCACATCAGTCGTGGCAAAACCCAAACTGGGGTCGATGTCTTGTTTGGGGCCGCTCATCGAGGTAAACAGCTCGCGCAGAGACGTCTGCAATTTCTGTACGGAGGGAAAGTCAGCCAGTTCCTTCGTGGCGTCCCGAACCGAGTCGCGAACCTCGGCCAGGTCCTGCGCCGGGACGCTGGAGAACGCGCGCTCGAGCAGCGGACGCAGCGGAGAGCGTCGCCACGCTGCCAGATCTCCTTCCGCGTCCCGCAGGGCCGGCAGCAGATCCATGGCGATGCGGCGGCGAAGCTCGTGCCCAAAATGCTTTGTGTCGGCCTCGCCGCCGTAACACACGAACTCGTAGTCGTCGCTGGACTTGGGTTGTCCCTTCACCTCTTCGACGGGCCGAAACTCATAAGACAAACGTACGGTATCGGCGTCGTCATCCAGCCTGAAGTCCGTCAACTGCGACAGCAACTTCAAGTCCTTATCAAACTCCTGCAATTCGACAGCGACCAAGATCCTTTCACTCTCGAGCGGCTCGCCCAGGCCATCCCAGAAATCCCCCTGGGTCAGCTGCCGCGCGCTGTCCGGAAGCGTAGGGTCGAAGATCAGGCGCAACGCGTAGAGCAAATTGCTCTTGCCCACGCTGTTCTCGCCGACGATGACGATATCCCCGTCCAAGACCACATCGATGCTTCTGAAGTTGCGAAAGTTTTCGATCTGGATACGTGTGATCTTCATGGTTCGTCGGGATCCCTGAGGGTTCGGGTCAGTAGATGTTACGTGGGCGGCCCGGTCGCTGTCTCGCCGAATTTGGGCCACAGCAGGGACAAGAGCTCGTTGCGTATGGGGAAACGAAGATTGTCCGACCGGGCGGCCGGTGAGTTGCAGTGGGTGAAACCGGTGCTCAGTAGAACCGCACTGCCAGGAATCAGTGGATGTCCGCTTCGGGTCGTAAGCGGATGCTGATTTTTATGCGCTCGAAACTTCAAAATTATTAGCGATAAGGCGTTTTATCGCTACCAAGTCATCTTTTGCGTCATCAGACAGCAAGCTGGGGCCGTCGATCAAAGGTCAAGCTACTTTGCAGACCCTAGACTCGACTGCAGCACATCATCAATGCTTTGCGGCAGCTCCGTCAGTCTGGGCACCACCTTCGTTCCGTAGCGCGTGACGATCCTCTGCACGTGGGGCGTCATGTAACGGTCCGCCCTGAAGATGTCCACGTATGGCGAGTACGCTGCGTGCACCATGTCCGAGAAGTCGCTTTCTTTCGGCTCTCTGTCCGTCAGAGCAGCGTCTGTGAATACGGTGTAGTACGCATTGAGCATCACGTTCAAGCCCGGGGAGCGCTCTTCAATGGCCGACGAGTCCGGATGTCTGGCAATTCCGGAAGTGCGTTCGACCACTGCGGACCAGACAGACTCAATCAGTCCGGGGTGCCATTCCTTGATCAGCCGAGCCTGCTCCGCCACGTCACCTCCATTTCGAATCGCGCGCATCCTGGCCGCAGCGTTCCTTGCAACGTCCGAGGCTTTGACCGATGGTCCGCGCAACCAAGTGACTACCGGTGACAGCATGTCATGATGCTTGTGAAACCACTTCATCATCCACTTGGGATCCCTCAAGCTTTCCAGAAATGCATTTTCTGCCTGCTTCCTGGTTGCATTGCCGACGACGTGATTCCAGAGTATGCGGGCTGCATCAGGCCGCATGGGATAGGCTGCCAGCAACTCGTCGAAGGCGCGCCGGTTCGGACCGTCAGACAGAGACTCGCGCGCCGGTCCACGCAGATTACCGCGTCTGAAGGTCGTGGACTCGGCGGCCCTGCGCTGCCTCCGGTTCAATCCCGCCTTCAGCGAAGCCATTTCTTCACGAAACATCTGGACCAGATCGACTGGTGAAATGAAGTCTTTCATCTCGGGGAACCAGTCGCCTTCTTCCGAGAGCGCGACGAACTGAGGCGGCCCAGATGTGCGGACCTGTGCAGCCTCGCCTGCGATCAGTCGGTCAAACGATACTAGCGCATTTCGGTCACACAGCTTCGAAAGCAGGTTCGCGCGATCCTCCGCACAGGTCGCGTGCGTGGCATCCTGCGGCGCCATCTCGCAGATCGCCGCGGCCGAGTAGACGAACCTGACCCGTCCATCCCTCTTGAAATCTTCAAGCCGCGCCAGGACGGACTGGTTCTCTGCAGATCTCCGTTTTGGATCCGACAGTACGGAATAGTCGCTGCTGTCGAGATACACCAAGAGTTTTCGGGTCAACGGAGTGCTTCCTCATCCAGTCCAGATGGTCACGAGGCGGCAAGCCCTCAGTCTGCGCCCTGCGCCGAAAATCTGGCCTTGTAATAGCCCACACCGTCCCTCGATACAGATCGATCGACCAGCCATCCTAGGCAGGCTGAATGCGACCAGCAACTCGACTACAGGAATGCGGTGACATGCCCGCCGGGCGCAGGCGAAGCACCGCCAGCCAATGTTCGACCGGCCGATATTCACTATGCGTCAAGAGGGGCTACTGCACCGCAGATTTCCGCTCACCCACCAGTGCAAGTATTTTCACGAACTTGGCGCACTTAAGAGTATCTGGGGAACCCGCAACGGCTGCAACGTAAATAGTTCACTCTCTATGGTGCGTCCGCTTTCGGCCAGAAGCGGACATCGGAATCGCTTGAATCGGGCCGGCCTGCCATGGAGCGGTTCCGAAGCCGATGAACTCAGCGGCGAGGACTACGACGCTCCCTTCACTCTTGCATGACCATACGTATTGAACGCGCGCCGATTTTCGCGCCGGTAGCTTCGTCCACGGCGATAGGCCATTGTTCGACATTCCTTTAACGTCCAGGAAACGCGCCAATTTTCCACGCCCTCGATGCGTCCCCCCATTCTCCAATCATGAAAGGCACTGGCAGACAATCTTTGCCCGCGACTATCAACGAGCGCATCGCACGCGGTGGCGATAATTTCTTCTATTCGTATCAGGTCATCAGCTCCTGAGGGTACAAGGGTCAGGCCTATGTGAATTATTTACGTTGCCTCGTGCGCCGCCGGGTGCTCATATGTAAAGCAGGGTGAAGCAAGTGTAGATCAGTACCCAAGCTGGCCGTAGCCTTGAAGCAAGCGCGTTGTGACAGCGTATAGCACCTCCCGCGGGGACTGCCCTCATGCCCAATCGGGCCGACATAGCGTGGTTTAAGGCGTGCTTCGCTCAGCGCATCAATGCGGCGATCGCTGGCACCCCCTTCAGCCTTGATTTTATGGTGGCGCTGGCATGCCAAGAGACGGGCGAGGTTTGGACGGTCCTGCGGCGCGACCGGCTTGGCGAGGACAACATCCTGGCGCTGTGCGTGGGCGACAGCATCGATGGTCGCGCGGACGGTGGTGGTCGAAGCGCGTTTCCGCGAAACAAGGCCGAGTTGATGGCCGCACCGGATGGCGCGGCTATGTTCGTGATCGCCCGCAAGGCGCTGGTTGACATGGCAGCGCGCGTTGAAAGTTATCGCGGTGCCGCCGCCAAGCCCGATAAGTTTTGCCGCGGCTTCGGCATGTTCCAGCGTGACTTGCAGTTCTATAAGAAGGACGCGCCATATTTTCTCCAACAGCGGTACGCGCGTTTCGATGCGACGCTGGACCATGCGCTGCGGGAGCTGAAGCACAAGCAAGGTAGGATCGGGTTCGGCGGCCGCGAGGAACTAAGTGTTCTTGAAATGGTGGCAGTCGCCATTGCGTACAACACCGGGCGCTACGATCCACGGCGCGGGCTTAAACAAGGCTACAAGCCACCCAATGGAAAGTACTACGGCGAGGCGTTGTTTGATTTCCTGCGCCTGGCAGAGACGGTGGGTGTGGCCGACGCGCCGGCGTTGATCGATCTCGCGCGGCCGGGGCAAGCCATCGTGCCGCCGCCAAGTCCGGTGACCGCCACCGGTCCGTTCATGCGCGTGGACACGCGCGTATCGACGCTGCTACTGCGTCGCGAGCCCCGCAAGAGCCAGCCGCGCCGGGAGAGCGTGGTCGGCGAGCTGCCCGACGGCCACCTTGTCCGCGCGCTCACGGGTCGGGCCATCAATGGGTTCATGGCCGTAGAAACAAGCCTGGCGGGCGCGCTTCTACGTGGATTCGCGTCGATGAGCTATCTCAAACCAGCGCCGGGCGAGACGGCCATTGAGATCGCGCCTCCGGCCATCACGTCGGGCGTGAGGGCGGCCAGGCTGCCCCGCAAGCGTGGGCGCCTCACCCGGCGTGCGGACCCGGCCGACGCGCACTCGCTGAACGAGGTGGGGCAACCGGGCCGAAAAGGCGCTGATGTTGACGCCTTGCGTGCGGAGTTGGGCGACATCATTGCTTGGCTTGACGTCGAGAAGAAGTCGCACAAGCGCTATCAGCCTCGAGCGAAGCAAACGTTCTGCAATATCTATTGCCATGATTACTGCCATCTGGCAGGCGTCTACTTGCCACGTGTCTGGTGGTCGGCGCCCGCGCTGATGGCGTTGGGTCGGGGCGAGGACGTCGCGCCGCTCATCGGTGACACGGTCAACGAGCTGCGCGCCAATGACCTGTTCCGCTGGCTGCGTGATTTCGGCCACGGGTTCGGCTGGCGCCAGACCGGCACGCTGACCAAGCTGCAGCTCGCCGCCAATCAGGGTGCGGTCGCCGTGATCATCGCGCGTCGCAAGGATGCTGACCGCTCTGGCCATATCGTCATGGTCGTGCCTGAAACGGAAACCCATATGGCCAAGCGCGACAGCAATGGCGAAGTCACCGCGCCGCTGCAAAGTCAGTCTGGCGTGACCAACTTCCGATACGGAAATTCGCAGCCGGGCTGGTGGAACAAGGAGCTATTCGCGGAGAACGCGTTCTGGATACACGCCTGATTCTCCCATGGCCAGGCGCGATCGCTGATCAGGGAGTCCCTCGCAGATGCGTGCATTTGTTGTTGACTGGCTGCTCATCACAAACAAAGCCCACCACGGAACCCTCTCATGAGTCAGATCAACGTCCCCGACTTAGCTCGCAAGCTGTTGCTCGAAGGTGGAAAGCAACTCAAGGACGCCTCGATCCCTACCGAAATAATGAGCCATTCGGCGGCGGCTGACGCGACCGTGGAAAGTGGCACCATCAAGGCGGTATTCGGCGCGTCCGTGGGGACGGCTATTCATCTGTTTAACGATAGTGGGGATATCGATGCCGATGGGATCATGGGGACGCCGCCGGCGGATACTGAACCGGGGGAAACGACTATTGACTGGCGGCCCCAGATTCAATTCGCCGACGGCAGTGCTTGGCTGAAGTATTCGATTGTCGCCGACGCCACCGCCAAGGCCACCGGCAAGATCGGCGTGGCCGGCGGTTCCATCAGCGGGGATCGCTCCTTGCGCTTGCTCTGCTATAAGCGACATAACCCTACGGACAAGATCGCGGTCGCCGTCGCCGCGGACCTGGGGGGCATCTCCAGTCCCTTGTCCGTCGCCGATATTCTTGCCCTCTCCGTGCGGGAAGCGACCGCGTTAAAGGTACGTGGAAAGCTCACCGCCACGCTGACGCTGAGTTGGGCGGACATCTTCTCGACCTCACTACAGCAACTCTCCGACCTGCTCGGCGGTGGTGACAGTGGCGCCTTCCTGATCAAGATAATGGCAGCGGCGAGCGCCACGTTCACAGTGGTGGTGGATGACGATTTCACACTGTGCTTCACTCGTGAGAAAGCCGCGGGTGATCATGCCCTCCGCGTCGCGTTGCGCAAGAGTGTCACGCACGACCATCGTTTTCTCGCCAAAGCGGGTGTGGAAATAGAGTTCGCCGACCCGTCAGCCGTAGAGAAGGTACTGGGTGATGTCATGGGCGGCGTGCTCGATGCGCCGGCGGGCGTGCTCGCCGCGATCAGCGAGGCCACCTCCCTCGAGAACATACCGAAAGAATACCAATCGGTGGTGACCGCGCTGGTGAAACACTTCGGCATTGAGGATGTCGACCCGCTTGCGGCACTGAAGAAAAAGCTCGGCGAGTTTGGCGAACTGCTAACCGACCGCATCGGGCGAATCGCCAAGGCCAAGGTCGCCTTGGGATTTCAGTACGAGTACGTGCGCATTGCCAGTGAGGCCTCCTTGCTGGAAGCGACCTTGTCCGAAGCGGCGCTACGGAAGTTGCATGGCGCGCTGATCGCGTTCGATTTCAGCGAGATGTTGGCATACAAGGGCACGGGGCTAACCGTTGCTTTCTTCCTTCATCAAAAGACGGTTGATCGGGTACGGGCGTGGGGCTTCTCGCTAGGGGTCGACACGTGGCTCAACATCAGCAGCAAACAGACGCGTCGCGACTTTTTCGTTAGTCGACGGTATCTGTGGGCCGGCGGCGAGCAAGTCACCCAAGCATACTTGGGCAGCACCCACTACAACGCCCGAATGAATGGTTGGTCTACCGAGTATGGGGCGCTGTTCAAGGCGGATTTAAACGAGTCGCGCGCGCCGGGGGAGATAGCCGGTCGGGACTTCAAGTGCGGTCTGCATCTTTGGTGGGAGGAGAACAGGATCAAGCCGGTCTCCGAACTCGCCAGAATCATGGATGACGCGGTTCTGTGGGGCGTTATCGATGCGTCCGCGGCGCCCGGGTTGCACGCTCGATTGCACGATGTCATCGGCGGGGTGAGCGAGTGCAAGTTGAGGCTCAGCGCGCTCCTTAGTGATCACGGGCTACGCAATGCGATGGGCGTGATCGCCAGGGCGAGCGATGAGGACTGGGGGCGGGACGCGGCGCGGGCCTTGCCGTGGGATGCCAGGCACTCGGCGCGTGCCACATGCGCCAGCCGCGAGAAGGTTTACACGCCATTCTTCTTGGCCTACTCCTGTTCTCGCGATAGCAGCGGAAGCGCTCTTAAGCAATTGATAGCCAGAAGCCTTCGCGATTTCGAAGGCCGACTCGCTCGACAGGAAGCGATCGGACAGACGCCGTGGACGCTGTACCAGGTGCTGCTGCGCTCGGATATAGACAAACAACGGTTCTGGACGCGCTGGAACAACCTTCGCGAGGGCTCGTCGCGACTCCTTGAACTCCTTGACGTGCGCGGTGATTGGCGGGATTTCGATGACCACTTCCACCTATTGTCGCGTTCGCTCGAACAGGCATTCCTTATTAGGGCGGTCGCCAGTCTGCTCGGGCGAAAGGTTCCCGCGGCGGTTAATGAGGGGAAGGCATACGCGAGGACTTTGACGATTAGCTACCCCGGCCGGGGGGCCGATCGGGTCATTGTGATTGGCGGCAAGGCCTGATCCGAATGAAATCAGGATCCGGTACCAGCATGCGAGAGCCCGGATTCACGCCGCACATTTTTAGGGAGTGCCATGAGACCAGATGATCTAGTCACCGGAGAAGCAACCGATGGCTTCGAGTCGCGATCACGCGACGAGGAAGAAGCGATTAGAGCCCGACGCCGGGTGGCCGACGTAGATGGTGAGGGCCCAGTGATTGGACTGGCCCTATCCGGGGGCGGCATTCGAAGCGCGACCCGGCTCATTGGTGGCGGGGGACGCTGTGCTTAAGCCTCTAAGAATCCACTACTTGGGAGTGTTCGACATCTCAACTTCGGTGAATCCGGACAGTGGGCGCAGGCCGATTTCCGGAACAAAGAGATCCACCCAAGCGAGCACGGCTCGTCAGCCTGGCGGTGAAACTCAACGCCAGGGTTCGTGCCTGTCTGCCCGTTTCCAAGCAGTCAATTGTATCGTCGTGAAGGAGAATCAGGATGCAACCGGAACTTGATCCGCGCGTTTTGGATGCCAACGCCCGCGTGGACGCCGCGCATGAGTTCGATGAGCATGTTCTGGCCAGGCGCAAGCGAGCCGGGGTTGAAAACGAACCTGCGGGTGCATGGGCACTGGCGTTATCCGGTGGCGGCATCCGCAGCGCCACCTTCTGTTTGGGTCTCATCCGCAGCCTAGCGCGTGCCGGGTTGCTCAAGCGCTTTGACTATCTGTCCACAGTCTCCGGCGGCGGCTACCTGGGTGCCAGCCTAGGGCGCTTGTACAGCGCCAGCGTTACGGCGACACAGGTGGAGCAAGGCGTGGCAAGCCAAGACTCAATGTGGCTGTGGTGGTTGCGAAACAACGGACGCTATCTGACTCCAGCAGGCGCTAAGGACTTAGGCTATGCCAGTGCCTCCATCTTACGCGGCGTGATCTCCACCCACCTGGAGATCGGTATCTTGATCTTGACCATGGCGGCGCTGGTGCTGCTGCCGCATTTCCTAGTGTCCTTGTTCCCGCCCGTATATGACCAGACCCTGTGGAGCCATGGAGTCGTCTATGCCATGCCTAGTGTCTGGGCTTGGCTGCTGGTCATACCCTCTTGGGTATGTCTTTATCAAGTATGCGCCTACTGGTATACGCGAGATCGGCACTCGCCGGCTAGCGTCGTGCTGATCGTCCTAACAGCAGCTGGCTGCGTGCTCATCGCGGCGAAGGCGGGATCGGAGGCGCGGTCTTCGTTGTCGACCGCCAAATACGTACTTGCGGTGCTGGCCACTGCCCCGGCAGGTGCCCTGATAGGCGTCTTGATCGATCGCACGCGGGGCATCAGTGCCTCGGCCCAGCGGCTGGCGCGTACCAAGCGCTTGTCCTACGGATTGTGGGGACTTGGAATTTGCGCAGCGTTGGCGGTTTTGGACTGGTGCACGTGGCAACTGACACGCCTGTTTTGGGGCGATCAACTACACCAAGCCGCCTACCGCATTGGCGGTACTGCTCTAGTCCTCACAGCGATCGGCCGTCTGGTGCTGCCCGAATTGCAGCGCCGGATGGTCACTATCAAGGGACCGAGCGTGAACATTCAGCGTGCGCTGAACATCCTGGGTATCGCCTTGTGTGTCGTGGTAGCTGTACTGTGGACAAGCATATTTAGTGCGGCATTGTTTCCTGAGAGCGCGCGCACTGTTTTCTGGGTGCCGCAATGGAACAACCTGCGCGCCATTCCGCCCATACTGACTTTAGCGCTCGTCCTGCTGGGCTGCGCGGCCTACCTGCTGGCGACAAGGCAGAGTTTCGATCTGCTCAACTTGGCCTCGCTACACAACTTCTATCGCGCCCGTATTGAGCGCGCATATGTGTCCTCGGGCAACTGTGGGGCAAAGGGCGGCCGCTTTAAGAGCTCGGCACTGGATCCGGTCAGTCCAGCCTCCACGACTCAGGTAGCGCCTCTAACCGAGGCTATCGAAGGTGATGATGTGGAGCTGGAGGCGTACCGACCCCACGCGTGCGGTGGCCCCATCCACCTGATCAACTGCTGCATCAATCAGTCCGTAGATGATCGAACGGGTCTGTACAACGCCGATCGAAAAGGCGTGGCCTTGACTGTGAGCGCGTTGGGCGTGGAAGTTGGCACCCAGCTTCCGTCCGCCGCGCCGCAGGCGCTTCTTGGCAGGCTGTCAAAATGGATCGCCATTTCGGGTGCCGCCGCCAGTACGGGCATGGGATCACGCACCTCCCCCGGCTTTGCGGCTCTGCTGTTCATGTCCGGTATCCGTCTGGGGTTCTGGACGCCGTCGCTGCTGAGAACGGCTTCCGGACGAACTGTCACCGGGCTCAAAGGCGCCCTGCTTCGTTGGGCGCCCAAACCCTTGGCCATCGTGGCTGAGTCCCTGGCGCGGTTCCCGGGGTTGTCCAGCCCGTTCTGGTATGTCTCCGACGGTGGGCACTTCGACAACACGGGCATCTATGCCCTGTTGAAACGTCGGCCAAGCTTGATCGTGGCGGCCGACTGCGGAGCAGATCCCAAGTACCTATTTGGAGATCTGGAGTCGTTGGTCCGAAAGGCGCAGATCGATTATGGCACCACCATCGAGTTCATCCCGAATCTCCCCGGCGTATTGCCGCCGTCCCTGAAGCAGATCGCGGGCACGCCCGAGACCATACAACCGGAACTGGGATCTCAATGGCTGGTGCTTGGGCGGATGACTTACAGCAACGGCCAAGTAGGTACGCTCATCGTGGTCAAGCCACGACGACTGGATTCCATGCCCTTCGACCTAGTGGCCTATGCCGATCGCAATCCCGACTTTCCCCAACAAACCACAGGAGACCAGTTCTTCGATGAGGCCCAATGGGAGAGCTACCACGAACTAGGCCTTTTGGCGGGTGCTGGCTTTAGTGATCAGTTGATTCGCGACTCAGTGAAAGCAACCCACGAACTGACCCCCGCCTACTCCAGCCTAGAATTATCGGAGCGCTCCAGCCTAGAACTATCGGAGCGTCAGGCCGCTACGCTGAAAGCCAAAGCTGATCGTGGAAGACGCGCGGGGTTCACAGTGCGCGAAACCTTGGGAGCGGGCCTATCGTTGAGTCTGGTCATCGCAGCATGGCAGGGATTCGAACAGTACCGGGAGGCCCGGCGTGCCGAACAACGCGTCTATGAAAAAGAGATCTATGAGATAAGCCAGAGGATCCGGAGCGAGCCAATCGACACGCTCTACAAAGGACAGTTCTTAAGCCTGGCGCGCGAGTCTGTGGCGAGAGGAGATGACGCTATGGAGACCGTGCTTGCAAGGCTCAATTCACGCTGTGATAGCCTGCCCGATACAAAGTCGCCCGATCCAAAGTCGAAGGGCGAATGCTTCACGCTGTACAAAGACGTATCTGAAGAGTTCACTAAAACGCCCAAGCCATTCTATGATTATTGGTTCCTGGACAAGCGGGAAGCGTATGACAATCTTAAGAAACCCGCCGTAGCATCTGAGGTCGCATTGACACTGCCGGCCATTCCCACGAAGGACAACGCGGGCTACATGCCCGGCTATGCCGCTAGCACTTTGGCAGTAAGCGCGGCCGATGCTGCCTGCGATCTGCAACTGCCATCCCCTAGTGGCAAACGCTCCCAATGCGCTGACGAGACGAGCAAGGTGCTGCAGGCGGCGAACATCACATCCACCAACCCTTGTTCGCCCGACGTACGTGTATTCGTTCATGTGTATGACGAGCAAAGCCGTCCCATCGCACAGCAAGAAGGCCTCGCATTAATGAAAGCTGTGGGTGCTGGAACCGCACCGGTGGAGAACGTGGTAGCTACAGCCACTCGTCTTGGACGTGCCTCTCCGTACGTTTGGAAGAAGCCGACGTTGGTCTACCCCGTAGGTACTGCTCCCGTTTGCATACAGAAGGCAAGCGAGAGATTCGGGAAACTGTTGGGATTGCAACAAATTGGCTCCGGGACAGCCAACTCGTTGGAGTTGTGGATTCCGCCGCGTACGCTGGTTAGCGTGTCCGCTACACAAGTCTCGACCAGGGGCGATGGGATTGCCAAGTCACCATCTGACGTCGTAAAGGCTCCTCCCCCCACTCAGCAGCCACAGTTCGTCCCGAGAATCGACCACCTGCCATTGGTGCGTTACGCCCCAGGACGACTTCTTTCGGCCGCCGGAACCTGGCCACCTCGCTTCAATGCAGATGCCACCACACTGAACCTGCGACAGGTCCAAGCGGTGAGAATCCACTGGAAACAACTGACGGGAATTTGCCATCAGACAACGCGTCCAACGGGAAGGCTAGTCGTTTACGGGTTCGCAAGTGACGATCCAGTTTTGGATGCGCGCGGAAGGCGTACTCCTAATAGCGACGATCTCAATCGACACTTGGCTAATATGCGCGCTATGGGGCTCGCCGCGGCGCTGGAGGCTCAAATCAGAAGTATCTCCCCCGATGCCACCGTAACGATAGAGCCTAAAAGCTGGGAGGATATCGGCGAGATGCGTGCACTGCGCGACAACGATAAATCGCTTGCAAAAGTCGGGTCGGGTCACTCACCCATACAGGACTTCAGGTCTGCAACGCTATCTCTCAACGATTTTAACTGCGTCGCGAGGTAGTCATGATAGGCTGAAGGACCTCTGCTGGAGCCGTTGTGGTCGACACTACGGCCTCTGAGGAGAAATATAACTTTCGGTGAGGTGATAGAAACACCGATGCATCGAAGTCAGCTTTCGGCCAGAAGCGGACATCGACTAACGACCAAGGAAACGTTATGGCTTCCAAACGCCAACACAACGACTCGAACAACTCTCAGGAGTGTTGCACTTGGAGTGTTAATTCACCCCTCTTCTGCGCCGTATCCGGGATGACAATCCCAATCGCAGCTGCCACAACTAGAGAAGTACTGGCCATCTGGCGGAATCTCAATATCAAAGTGTGTCCGGATGTTCCGGGAGGAGCATATGGGGCAGCGCTCCACTTGGTTCGTGCTGTTCCGCTGAACCAGCTGGATAAAGTGGCCGACAACCGTCTGACAAGAATGCAGAGCAACTGACGCTGCCATTTCAGTGGCGTTGCGGTGGTGCGTGAGCCAATTCGCCAACTGCCAGGTCTCTTTGGCTAAAGCCTTCAAGTGCTGCCGCAACTCCCGATTGCTTCCTCCCCCGCAGAGGATGTTCATGAGCAGATCGGACCACGCGATAAAGTTTGCTGCTTGTGGTACCTCAGACCCTTCCGGGATCGTCACTCTGCGGCGAGCCGCTGCTACAAGCGAAAGAAGAGCTTCCCGCAGCTGCATGCCCACCGCTTGATAATCCTCGGCTTCGACAGCATGGCCAAGGCGGCTTTCGGCTTGATCCATTCGGCGGATCACCTCGTCGAATGGCGAGGGGTCTTCAGCGTCTGCTCTTCCCGATCTGTCCCGGAGCCGGGCCATCAGGCCGATGTGGAAGGAAAGGGTGTAATCCAAGCTAGGGAAGTGGCGCTGCGAATACAGGTTCGTAAGGTTGGTTAGCACCCACCACCTGTCCTTATCTGTAGTCACGTCCCAGATCTCGTACACCTGGCCAAGCACCACTTCGCGCTTCACGCGCTCTACGTGCTGTACGGCCTCGTCCCGCGCTTGGCCCTCTACGTAACTGCGAATGTCCTGTTCGGCGTGCGGGTCGCCCTCGACGCTGTATCGGCTCAGCTCACCAGCTGGCACTGGATGCGTGTGCACCGTGCACTCAGATGGTTCGTCGCTGGTTTCATCCTGGCCCGTTGCCACGAAAGTCTCCTGAGAGGCCTAACGCTGAATTAAGCCGCGCCGCGAAGCGGCGTCGGCTTGAATGAGTAAAAAGGAAGCTCCCCATCCCTGCGGATAACCGCTCGGTCTTGAAGGACCATGATGGTTCTCACCATCGGTAGATCTGGAGGAGGAGCTTCCCATGCGCACTATAACCATCGGCGTGGACTTGGCAAAACAGGTGTTTTCTGTGTGCTCCGTGGACGCAGCCGGACGCGTCGCAGACCGACGGGATCTGCGCCGCGGCGCCTTCGTGCAGTGGTTGCCCAGCGTCGCTGCCGGCACGATCGTGGCGATGGAGGCGTGCAGCGGCGCGCACCATTGGGCGCGTCGCTGCCAGGACCATGGCCTGGAGCCGCGGCTGATGGCCGCCCAGTTCGTCGCGCCATTTCGCAAGAGTCGCACGGCCAAGAACGACCGCAACGATGCCGAGGCGATCGCCACGGCCGCCCGCCAGGGCAACATGCGCTTCATTCCGGTCAAGACCGTGGAACAGCAGGTTCGACTGTCGTGGCATCGGGTGCGCGAGGGTTACAAGGCCGAGGCCTTGGCCACCAGCAACCGGCTGCGCGGCCTGCTGGCGGAGTTCGGTGTCGTGATGGCACAGAGCGATTCGGCGCTGCGTCGCACGTTGGCCGACCTGGATGCATTGGGGTTGCCGTCCTTGCTGGTCGAGCTGCTGTGCGACGTCGATGCGCACTGGCAGCAACTGCAGGCCCGGATCGCCGATATCGACCGCCGGATCCAGGCGCACGCCAGGGTCGACGAGGCCTGCACACGACTGCGCGCAATCATCGGTGTCGGCCCTGTCACCGCCGACGCGGTGGTCGCGACCATCGGTTCGGCACACGCGTTCGCCAACGGCCGGCAGTTCGCGGCCTGGCTGGGCCTGGTTCCGATGCAGCATTCCAGCGGCGGGCGAACGCGACTGGGATGTATCAGCTGCCGCGGTGACGGCTACCTGCGCACCCTGCTGATCCAGGGCGCGCGTAGCAGCCTGCAGCGGGCCAAGGCGGTGGCGTGGGAGAAGGCCACGCCGGAACAACGCTGGATCCAGGATCTCGAGCGCCGGTTGCCGTTTGGAAAAGTGCTGGTCGCCATCGCCAACAAGCATGCCCGCCAGCTATGGGCGATGCTGGCGCATGGCGAGCACTACGACGCCGACGCGTGGATGAAACATCCGATGGTGCAGCGGCCGGCGCGTCAACGATGCGTATCCGAATGATCGACACCTCTTCACCGTCAGCGCGAGCAAGGTAACAACGGGTCAGACCGACCTGGAGAGAGCCTGGCTAACTGTTCGGCGCCATCAGGTGCAGCGGCCGATCCCCGCCGTGCCGGCAAAGCCGATGAATGAATGAGGCCTCCGGGTGCGGTTTTTACCCTGGTCCGGACCAGCGGCAACGCGTCCAACAAGACCGATTACGGAAATGCAGTCTGGCAACCGTTGAACCTGCTCAAGCGGACACGCACCACGCGACACCAGAACAAAGAAAGAACAACGAGCTGTCGCCCGGAAGCTAAAGGCAAGAGCGCTTCGTGCGCGGAGTTGACAGGAGCTTCCTTACGGAATTGTTAGGCGGCGGCCTACGGAGCCAGAACCACCATGTGACGCCAGCCAGCCCCAACAGCCGTGCTAGCCAGACAAGAAACCCGTACGTATTAACCACAACCTTTGGCTCGCCGTCTCCAACCTGCGTAATTGTTACTGAGGTGGGTTTGGAAAATGCTGCCGGAAGAAGAAGGTATTGGCGGGACACGCGCTTGAGGTGTTGCTGCGACTCCTTAGGCATGTTGAAGCCAAAGCCGATTAGCACGGCCTTTTGCCCGGATTGGCTTTGGAGGTACGGGGCCGCCGGACTCCATGGCGAGAAGGTCCCGACCACAGGTGTAGCCAAGAAGGCTAGCAACAGAAGTGGGCACGCGTACTTGAGTAGCAATTGAACTGCACGTTGCTGCATGGCTGATCCGCCGCCTAACGCCTGAATTAAGCCGACCCGCGAAGCGGGTTCGGCTTGAATGAATTGTTAGGCACCGCAGGTTAACAAAGTAAGTGCAACACCCGCGGCGCCCGAAGAAGGGGTGAGCTGGCAGACTGTAGGGGATCCCTCCGGCAAGAGAAGATCCCGC
>NZ_OCND01000004.1 GCF_900215535.1 Pseudoxanthomonas wuyuanensis
CTGGACCGCGGCTACGTCGACTTCAGCATCGACTCGACCCAGGTGGCCATCAGCCCCGACAAGCGCGACATGTTCATCACCGCCGGGGTCACCGAGGGCGAGCAGTACACCATCTCGGACGTGAAGGTCAGCGGCGACACCGTGCTGCCGAAAGAGGAAATCGAGAAGCTGGTCATCGTCAAGCCCGAGCAGACCTTCTCGCGGGTGCTGCTGGAACTGACCGCCGACACCATCACCGCCACCCTGGGCAACATCGGCCATGCCTTCGCCCAGGTCAATCCGATTCCGACCGTAGACCGCGAAAAGCGCACCGTGGGCATCAACTTCCAGGTCGTGCCCGGCCCGCGCGTGAACGTGCGCCGCATCGTGTTCAAGGGCAATGCGCGCACTTCCGACGAGGTGCTGCGCCGGGAGATGCGCCAGTTCGAAGGCGCCTGGTACTCGCAGGCGGCCATCGACCGTTCCAAGATTCGCCTGCAGCGGCTGGGCTATTTCGAAACCGTCGATGTCGAAACCCCTGCCGTCCCCGGCACCAACGACCAGGTCGACGTGGTCTACAACGTCAAGGAAACCACCTCCGGCAGCTTCGTGTTCGGCCTGGGCTACTCGCAGCTCTCCGGCCTGACCACTTCGATCCAACTGTCGCAGAACAACTTCCTGGGCGGCGGCAACCGGGTGTCGGTGGAAGCGCAGCGCAGCGACTACCTGCAGCGCTATTCGTTTTCGTTCATGAACCCGTTCTTCACCGACGAGGGCATGTCGCTGGGCTACAACCTGTGGTGGCGCGAGTTCGATTATTCGGACTTCAACACCGCCCAGTATTCCAGCACCAGCGCCGCTGCGCAGGGCGTGCTGGGCCTGCCGATCACCGAAACCGACACGGTGTCGCTGCTGTTCGGCCTCGACAGCAACGAGATCCTGACTTTCCGCGGTTCGACCCCGCAATCGATCATCGACTACATCGACGCCGTCGGCCAGCGCACCTTCCACACCTGGCGTACCGAAGTGGGCTGGGCGCGCGATACCCGCAACCATTTCTTCATGCCCACCGGTGGCCTGTACCAGCGCATCTCGGCCGAAATTGCGCTGCCCGGTTCCACCGTGGAGTACTACAAGCTCAACTACGAGTTTTCCAAGTACTGGAGCCTCAGCCCGGCGCTGGTGCTCAACACCCGTGCCGAACTGGGTTATGGCGACAGCTATGGTTCGGAACAGGTGCGCAATATCTGCCAGGTCAATGGTTCGGATCCGCAGATCCCGATGGCGCTGGCCGCCGCCGAGGGCACGCCATGCGCGCCGGGCTCGAGCCTGGTCAGGACCCTGACCGCTGACGGCCTGCCGTTCTTCGAGAATTTCTATGCCGGCGGCACGCGCTCGGTGCGCGGCTTCCGCGACAACACGCTGGGCCCGCGCTCGGAAGTCATCTCCGGCTTCCGCGGCCAGCCGCTGGGCGGTTCGCTGAAGACCACCGGTTCGGTCGAAATGATCTTCCCGAAGCTGTTCGACAGCCCGGCCGCGCGCGTATCGGCGTTCGTCGATTTCGGCAACGTGTTCGACGGTATCGACAACTTCGAGACCAGCGAACTGCGCGCCTCCGCCGGCGTGGCGCTGTTGTGGCGCGCACCGGTCGGTCCGATCTCGATCAGCTACGCGTTCCCGATCCGCAAGCAGGACCAGGACGAGATCGAGCGCCTGCAGTTCACCTTCGGCGGCGGTTTCTAGGAACCAGTCCACAGCCCCGCTCTGCCCGCTCTCTCGCGGCGGCAACGCTTGCGACAGGCCACTCCGGTGGCCTGTCGCGTTTCCGGCCCACCATGCTGGAGCGAATGGAATCGTCCAGGCGGTACACTAGGGCCTGTCGACCGCACTGCAATAGGCTCCGCCGCCACATGACGGCTACCTCGTTTACCGCCGCCGAACTTGCCGAACGTTTTTCGCTGGCCCTGCACGGGGACGGCGGGGTGCGTATCGGCGGCGTCGCCACGCTGGCGCGCGCAGAAGACGGCCAGCTCGCGTTCCTGGCCAATTCCCGTTACCGCCCGCAACTGGCCGCCAGCCGGGCCAGCGTGGTGGTACTGCGCGAAGCCGACGCAGACGCCGCGCCAGGTACCGTGCTGATCGCCAAGGATCCCTATGCCGCGTTCGCGAAGATCGCGTCGCTGTTCGATGCGCGCCCGGTCCGCGCCGCCGGCGTGCATGCCAGCGCAGCGATCGATCCCAGCGCGCGGGTTGCAGCAGGCGCCCATGTCGGGCCGTTCGTGTCGATCGGCGCCAACAGCGTTGTCGAGGATGGCTGCGTCATCGGCCCTGGCTGCGTCATCGGCGAAGACTGCGTGGTCGGCGCCGGCAGCGAGCTGATCGCGCGCGTCACCCTGGTCAAGCGCGTGCGGCTGGGGCAGCGCGTGCTGATCCATCCCGGTGCGGTGCTGGGCGCGGACGGATTCGGACTGGCGATGGACGGCGGGCGCTGGCTGAAGGTGCCGCAGCTTGGCGGAGTCAGCATCGGCGACGATTGCGAAATCGGCGCCAACACCACCATCGACCGCGGCGCGCTGGAAGACACCGTTCTCGAGGAGGACGTGCGCCTGGACAACCAGATCCAGATCGGCCACAACGTGCATATCGGCGCGCATTCGGCGATGGCCGGCTGCAGCGCCGCGGCCGGCAGCGCAAGAATCGGGCGCTACTGCCTGATTGGCGGCGGCGCCGGCGTGCTGGGACATCTGGAAGTCTGCGACAAGGTGGTCGTCACCGCGATGTCGCTGGTGACCGGCTCGATCACCGAACCCGGCGAGTATTCCTCCGGAACGCCATTGACCGACAACCGTACCTGGCGCAAGAACGCCGCCCGTTTCAAGCAACTCGATACGCTCGCCCGCCGTGTGCTGGCGGCGGACAAGGAATAAACATGACCGAAACCGCAAACCCGACCATCGACTTCGCCGCCATCCAGAAGGTGCTGCCGCACCGCTATCCGTTTCTGCTGGTGGACAAGGTGGTCGAGTTCGAGGCGCACAAGCGCATCGTCGCGCACAAGAACGTCACCATCAACGAGCCGTTCTTCCAGGGCCACTTTCCCGGCCATCCGGTGATGCCGGGCGTGCTGGTGATCGAGGCGCTGGCGCAGGCCGGCGGCGTGCTGACCCAGATTTCGCGCGGGCTGTGCAGCAGCGATCGCCTGTTCTACCTGGTCAAGGTCGACAACGTGCGCTTTTCCCGGATGGTCGTGCCGGGCGACGTGCTGGAACTGCATGTAGGCATCAAGCGCGTGATCCGCAACATGACCCTGTACACCTGCGTGGCCAAGGTGGATGGCAACGAGGTCGCCAGCGCCGAAGTGCTGTGCGCGGAAACGCCGAAGCCGGACGCATGAGCATGGGCCCGGCCATCCACCCCAGCGCGGTCGTCGACCCGGGAGCGAAACTGGGCGCGAATGTGCGTATCGGCGCCCTCAGCTACATCGGGCCGGAAGTCGAGATCGGCGACGGCACGATCATCGGCCCGCATTGCAGCGTTACCGGGCCGACCCGCATCGGCAGCGACAATCGCATCGTCGGCCATGCGGCCATCGGCGGCGACCCGCAGGACAAGAAGTTCAAGGGCGAGCGGGTCGAGCTGGTCATCGGCGATCGCAACCAGATCCGCGAGTTCGTCACCGTCAATCGCGGCACCGGCGGCGGCGGCGGCATCACCCGCGTCGGCAGCGACAACATGCTGCTGGCCTATACGCATGTGGCGCACGACTGCATCGTCGGCAACCACTGCGTGTTCTCCAACAACACCACGCTGGCCGGGCACGTCACGGTCGAGGACTGGGTGATCACCAGCGGCTTCTCCGGCGCGCACCAGTTTTGCCGGATCGGCGCCCATGCCTTCATCGGCATGGGCGTGCTGCTGTCCGGCGATGTGCCGCCATTCACGATGATGGCCGGCGACCCTACGGGGCGTCCGCGCGGCATCAACAGCGAAGGCCTGAAGCGGCGCGGCTTCGATGCCGCGCGCATCAGCGCCATCAAACGCGCCTACCGCACGCTGTACATGGCCGGACTGCCGCTGGCCGAAGCCAAGCAGCAGTTGTCCGAACAGGCGCAGTCCAGCGACGACGTGCGTGCGCTGCTGCAGTTCATCGAAACCGGCGAACGGCCGCTGCAGCGATGAATGCAGGAATCCGGGAAGCGGGAAGCGGCAATGGCCAGGGCGGTTCGCCACAGCCTGCGCCTTTCGCTTCCTCCATTCCCCATGCCCCATTTTCCGCTCCCCTCTCGCGCACGCCACGCATCGCGCTGGCCGCCGGCGAGGCATCCGGCGACGGTCTCGGCGCCGGCCTGATCGCCGAGCTGCGCAAGCGCTACCCCAACGCGGAATTCGCCGGCATCGGCGGCGATGCGATGCGCGCCGCCGGCTGCGATACCTGGTTCGATGCCGGCGAGCTGGCGGTGATGGGGCTGGTCGAAGTGCTGCAGCATCTGCCGCGGCTGCTGAAGCTGCGCAAGGAATTCCGCCAACGGGTGCTGGCGTGGCAACCGGATGTCTTCATCGGCATCGACGCGCCGGATTTCAATCTGGGCGTGGAGCGCTGGCTGAAACAGCGCGGCGTGCGCACCGCGCATTACGTCAGTCCGTCGGTATGGGCATGGCGGGAAAAGCGCGCTCAGAAAATCGGCGCCAGCGCCGACATCGTGCTGTGCCTGTTCCCGATGGAGCCGCCGATCTATATCCGCCACGGCATCGACGCCCGTTTCGTCGGCCATCCGATGGCCGACGAAATCGCGCTGCAGCCGGATCGGCGCGCGGCCCGGCAATCGCTCGGCCTGCCCGAGGACGCCCCGGTGCTGGCGGTATTGCCGGGCAGCCGCCAGGGCGAAATCCAGCGGCTGGCGCCGGCGTTCTTCGAAGCCGCCCGCCAGGTGGCCGGACAGGTACCGCGCCTGCGCCTGGTCATTCCCGCAGCAGACGCCCGCTGCCGCCAGGCGCTGGAAGCGCTGCTTGCCGCCTCCGGACTGCCGGAGGATGGCTACCGGCTTCTGGATGGCCAGGCGCGTGCAGCCATGATCGCCAGCGATGTGGTGATGCTGGCTTCCGGGACCGCCACCCTGGAAGCGATGCTGGCCAAGCGGCCGATGGTGGTCGGCTACCGTATTTCGCCGCTGACCTACCGCATCGTCACCACGCTTGGCTTGCTGAAGACCCGGCGCTATGCGCTGCCGAACGTGCTGGCCGACGCGGATCTAGTGCCGGAGCTGATGCAGGACGATTGCACCGCCGAGCACCTCGCCGGCGAGGTGCTGCGCTGGTTCCAGCACCCGCAGGCGGTGGCCGCGCTGCAGCCGCGCTATCAGGAACTGCACCAGCGTCTGCGCCAGGACGCCTCGGCGCGGGCTGCCGACGCGGTTGCGGACCTGCTGCCGGCGCATCCGCAAATCAAACCGCAATGAAAGCCGATGCGCTGTTCCCGTTTCCGCAGTACCGCCTGATCGCGGGCGTCGACGAGGCCGGCCGCGGGCCTTTGGCCGGGCCGGTGTCGGTGGCGGCGGTGATCCTTGACCCGGAGCGGCCCATCGACGGACTGGACGATTCCAAGAAGCTCAGCGAAGCCAAGCGGGAAGCGCTGTATCCGCTGATAGTCGAGCGCGCACTGGCGTGGCGCATCGAGTTTGTGGATGTGGAGGAAATCGACCGCATCAACATCCTGCAGGCCACGATGGAAGGCATGCGCCGCGCCCTGTGCGCGCTGCGGCCCAGCCCTGAGCTGGCGCGCATCGACGGCAACCGCGCGCCCAAGCGGCTGCCCTGCGCCTTCGAAACGCTGATCGGCGGCGATGCGCTGGACCAGGCCATCATGGCCGCCTCGATACTGGCCAAGGTGGCGCGCGACCGGCACATGCGCCAGTTGCACGCCCGCTGGCCGCAATACGGGTTCGACCACCACAAGGGGTATTCCACGCCGGCGCATCTGGCCGCGCTGACGCAGCACGGCCCCTGCCCGCAGCACCGGCGCAGCTTTGCGCCAGTGCGCTTGGCGCTGACGCCGGCGTAAACCCGGGCAGCGACGGGGCGGCCGCCGCAGCGCGACGGTTCCGCCTGCGCGCCTGCCGCAACCATGCCCATGGTCACGGCGACTTCCCGCAGATGCCCTGCAGCGTTGCGGCGGGCATGCTGTGGAACGTCGCGCTGGCGACGATGTCCATCCCCCGATGCTGTGAGGTGCACGATGTCCGCTTCCCTGTCCCCCAAGAGCGCCGCGCCGCCGGCATTCGGCGCTTCCGCAACGCCGGCCGGCGGCGCCGACGAGCGCTGCCAGTTGCTGCGCAGCCTGCTGGCCGATGCCCAATGGAACTGCGAACCGCCTGTCCGCGAGCGCCTGCATGCGCTGATGGGCCACCTGTCCGTCGCCGCCAGCAGTACGGAAACCGGCCCGTGCGAAAGCGACTGGGCGCTGCTGGCGCATGAACTGGAGCGCTATCTCGACTTCCGCCGGCTACGCCATCTGGAAGCCCGCCTGCGCGGCTGCGGCGATACCGATTTCCGCTTCACCCGCGCCGACTGGCACGCGTCCCGCGTCGCCGAAGCCGCACTGGAAGCCCACCATCGCCGCGTCCGCGACGGCAGCTACGTACCCGAAGCAGTACCGATGTTCCGCATCCATTAGACCCTGTTCGACGTCTGTCGCCTGCAGCCAGGCGGGAGGTGGCGGCGCCCAGCGCGCGCGCCGGTCTGTTCTACCCCCTCCCTTTCGCGCAGCAAAGGGGGAGGGTCGGGGAGGGGTGCTCTTCGCTGTAGAGCGCACCGACGGCGAAAGTCAAAAGCCCCCTTCCCCCGCCCTCCCCTGCGGCGCAAGGGAAAGGGCATAACACGGTAGTACCAGCCGCCGCCGGAGGCGTGGCGATGTCAAGCCTTGCCCCGCCCCACCCCGGCCGTTAACCTGCCGGAACAGCTATCCGAGTCGGCATGTCTCCCCGTTTCGTTCACCTTCACCTGCACACCGAGTTCTCGTTGGCGGATTCGATCATCCGCGTCCCCGAGAAGCCGGATCAGGCCGACCCGAAGAAAGCCAAGCAGCCCAACCTGCTCAGCCGCGCGGTGGAACTGCGGCAGCCGGCGCTGGCGGTGACCGACCGCAACAACCTGTTCGCGCTGGTCAAGTTCTACAAGGCCGCCGAAACCGTCGGCGTCAAACCGATCGCCGGCGCCGATGTCAGCGTCGCCGAAGGCGGAGATGCGCCATGGCCGCTGACCCTGCTGTGCCGCGACAATACCGGCTATCTGTCGCTGTCGCGGCTGCTGACCCGCGCCTGGATGGAAGGCCACCGCACCGATGGCGTCGCCATCGATCCGGAATGGCTGCGCGCCGATCATGAAGGCCTGTTCGCCATCGTCGGCCGCAACAGCTACGCCGGCCGGCTGGCGCTGGGCGGACGCCACGAGCTGGCCGAACAGCACCTGGCCGACTGGCAGCGCATCTTCGGCGAAAACCTGCATCTGGAGTTGACCCGCACCCAGCGCGACGGCGAGGAAGCATTCAACGCCTTCGCGCTGCACGCGTCGGCATCGCGCGGACTGCCGGTCATCGCCAGCAACGACGTGCGCTTCCTGGATCCGTCCGGCTTCGATGCGCACGAAGCGCGCGTGTGCATCTCCTCCGGCCGCGTGCTGGACGACCCCAAGCGCCCGCGCGACTACAGCGCCGAGCAGTACATGAAATCGGCCGAACAGATGGCCGAACTGTTCGCCGACGTGCCCGATGCCATCGACAACACGCTGGCGCTGGCGCAACGCTGCAACATCGAACTGAAGCTGGGCGAATACGCGCTGCCCGCCTACCCGGTACCCAGCAACGAAACGCTGGACAGCTGGATACGCAGCCAGTCGCATGCCGGCCTGGAAGCGCGGCTGGACAAGAACCCGCTGGCGCCTGGGCACACGCGCGAGGACTACCAGAAGCGGCTGGACTTCGAGCTGGACACCATCTGCAAGATGGGGTTTCCCGGCTACTTCCTGATCGTGGCCGACTTCATCCAGTGGGGCAAGAACCATGGCATTCCGATCGGTCCGGGCCGCGGCTCCGGTGCCGGCTCGCTGGTGGCGTGGGCGCTGCAGATCACCGACCTGGACCCGCTGCCTTACGGCCTGCTGTTCGAGCGCTTCCTGAATCCCGAACGCGTGTCGATGCCCGACTTCGACATCGACTTCTGCATGGACCGGCGCGATGAAGTCATCGAGTACGTCGCCGCCAAGTACGGCCGCGACCGCGTCAGCCAGATCATCACCTACGGCACCATGGCGGCCAAGGCGGTGGTGCGCGATACCGGACGCGTGCTGGGCTATCCGTACGGACTGGTCGACGGCGTCGCCAAGCTGATTCCCAACATCCTGGGCGTGTCGCTGAAGGACGCGATGGGCGAAGGCAACAGCGAGGCCGCATCGCAGGAACTGATCGAACGCTACAACAGCGAAGACGATGTCCGCGACCTGATCGATCTGGCGCGGCAGTTGGAAGACCTGACCCGCAACGCCGGCAAGCACGCAGGCGGCGTGGTGATCGCGCCATCGCCGCTGTCGGACTTCTGCCCGCTATACGCCGAACACGACGAAGGCGGCCGCGGCAAATCGCCGGTCACCCAGTTCGACAAGGACGACGTGGAAGCGGTAGGCCTGGTCAAGTTCGACTTCCTGGGCCTGCGCACGCTGACCATCATCGACTGGGCGGTGAAGGCGATCAACCAGCGCCACGCGCGCGCCGGGTTGCCGCCGGTGGACATCGCCGCCATCCCGCTGGACGATGCCAGCGTCTACCGCGACGTGTTCGCCAACGGCAACACCGGATCGGTGTTCCAGTTCGAATCCTCGGGCATGCGCCGCGCGCTGAAGGAAGCCAAGCCTGATCGCTTCGAGGACCTGATCGCGCTGAACGCGTTGTACCGCCCGGGACCGATGGACATGATTCCCTCGTTCGTCGAGCGCAAGCACGGGCGCGAGGAATTCGAGTATCCCGACCCGCGCACCAGGACCATGCTGGAGGAGACCTACGGCATCATGGTCTACCAGGAGCAGGTCATGCAGATGGCGCAGATCGTCGGCGGCTACTCGCTGGGCGGCGCCGACCTGCTGCGCCGCGCGATGGGCAAGAAAGTGCCGGCCGAGATGGCCAAGCACCGCGAGATCTTCCGCGAGGGCGCGGCCAAGGGCGGCGTGGACCAGCGCAAGGCCGACGAAATCTTCGACCTGATGGAGAAGTTCGCCGGCTATGGCTTCAACAAGTCGCACGCCGCCGCCTACTCGCTGGTCGCCTACCAGACCGCCTGGCTGAAGAAGCACTACCCGGCCGAATTCATGGCCGCCACGCTGTCCTCGGACATGGACAAGACCGACAAGGTGGTCGGCTTCCTGGACGAAGCGCGCGGGCTGGGGCTGGACGTGTTGCCGCCGGATGTGAACCATTCGGACTTCATGTTCGTCGCCACCGACGCGCGCACCGTGCGCTACGGCCTGGGCGCGGTGAAAGGCGTAGGCCAGGGCGTGTGCGAGGCCATCGTCGAAGCGCGCCGCAGCGGCGGGGCGGGCCCGGGGCAAGCTGCGTTCGCCGACCTGCTGGACTTCTGCAAGCGCGTGGATTCGTCCAAGCTCAACAAGCGCGCACTCGAGGCATTGATCAACGCTGGCGCGCTCGATGCGCTGGGCAGGAACCGCGCCTCGCTGGCGCTGCAGTTGCCTGAAGTGCTGAAGGCCATCGACCAGCTCAGCAGGAACCGCAACGCCGGTATTGTCGACATGTTCGGTTCCAGCGGCGGCAACGACGACATCCACGTCGAGCTGCAGGAGACGGACGAATGGCCGCTGAGCCAGAAGCTGCATGGCGAGCGCGAAACGCTGGGCCACTACCTCAGCGGCCATCCGATGGATCCGTACCGCGACGACCTGCGCAGCCTGGTCGGCAGCGATCTGGGCGAGCTGGACAGGATCTGGGCCGCGCAACCGGCCGGCGAAAAGAAGGGCTGGCGCCCGGAAGTCACCACGCTGCTGGCCGGCCAGGTCATCGGCGTGCGCCGCAAGGGCGACAGCCAGATGTTCGTGCAACTGGAGGACGGCCGCGGCCGCATCGAGTGCAGCGTGTTCTCCGATGCGCTGGCCGAGTTCGGCGCGCTGCTGACCCGCGACCGCATCCTGATCGTCAAGGGCGGCCTGCGCGAGGACGAATTCAACGGCGGCTTCAGCCTGCGCATCCGCCAGTGCTGGGACTATGCCGCGCTGTGCGCGCAGCACGCGCAGCGGTTGTCGCTGCGGCTGGATCTGCGCGAGCCCGGACTGTGGCAGCGCGTGGACAGCCTGCTGGCCAGCCACCGCCCTGGCGGCACGCCACTGCGGCTGGATCTGGTGCTGCCATCCGGCGGCCGCGCCACCGCCGGCATGCTGGATCTCAATGGCCCGCAGTCGGTACGCGTGGACGCCGAGCTGGTCGACGCGCTGCGCGCGCTGCCCGGCGTGAAAGCGGTCAAGCTCAATCTGGCCAGGCCCTGGGCGCAGTAGCTTTCCGGAGGCCAGGGCCTCAGATCGGGGGCCAGCGGCCGTTGATACTGAAGGTTAGCGCCGCTGAGCAGGAAAGCGCCAGGCTTTTCCCTTCTCCGTTTGGGGTGAAGGCATGCGCGCTGCGCAGGGCCAGGGCCTTCGCATCCAGGCGTTCTCAGCCTTAGCTTCTGACCCCTGGCCTCTGGCCCTGCCGTCCATACCCCACAACACCGCTCGGTATGGTGGCACCGGGTGGGCTAAACTTCCCGCTTTCCGGCCAACGGCCCGCTGATGAATCCGAACTACCTCGATTTCGAACAACCCATCGCCGATCTGGAAGCCAAGATCCAGGAACTGCGCAATGCCAGCACCGGCCCGGCGGTCAATGTCGATGCCGAAGTGCATGCGCTGCAGGACAAGCTGCGGGTGCGCACCGCGCAGATCTTCCGCGATCTGAGCCCTTGGCAGGTTTCCCAGCTCGCCCGGCACCCGGCGCGGCCGTACACGCTGGACTATATCCGCGTGTTCTGCGACGAATTCCAGGAACTGGCCGGCGACCGCGCGTTCTCCGACGACAAGGCCATCGTCGGCGGCCTGGGCCGCATCGACGGCCGCAGCGTGATGATCATCGGCCACCAGAAGGGCCGCGACACCAAGAGCAAGATCGCCCGCAACTTCGGCATGCCGCGCCCTGAGGGTTACCGCAAGGCGCTGCGGCTGATGAAGATGGCCGAGCGCTTCAAGCTGCCGCTGCTGACCTTCATCGACACGCCGGGCGCCTATCCCGGCGTTGGCGCAGAAGAACGCGGCCAGTCCGAAGCCATCGCCCGCAACCTGCTGGAAATGGCCGAACTGAAGATCCCGGTGATCTGCACCGTGATCGGCGAAGGCGGTTCCGGCGGCGCGCTGGCCATTGGCGTCGGCGACCGCACCCTGATGCTGGAATACGGCACGTACTCGGTGATTTCGCCCGAGGGCTGCGCTTCGATCCTGTGGAAGTCGGCCGACAAGGCCAAGGACGCGGCCGAGCAGCTGGGCCTGACCGCCAAGCGCCTGCATGGGCTGGGCCTGGTCGACAAGGTGGTGCGCGAACCGATCGGCGGCGCCCATCGCAATCCGAGGCAGATGGCCACCCGCCTGAAGGCGGTGCTGCTCAACGAACTGGATGCGCTGGAACAGCAGCCGATCGAACAGTTGCTGCAGAAACGCTACCAGCGCCTGCGCGGTTACGGGGCGTACGAGGCGGCCTGAGGCAACAGGATCGCGGGGCGAAGCCGGATGGCTTGGCCCGCATGGAAATGCGCAACGGACTGCGTGAGGGGCAGCGGCTGCGCGTGCGGCCATCCATCAGCGCGCGCTATTGCAAGCGCGCTATCACCTTGCCGGTAATATCCTCGCGCCGGGTCGGATCGAGCAGCCGGCTGTCTTCGCTATTGTCGCGATTGTCCCCCAGCAGGAAATAGTGATCGGCGGGAATCCTGACCGCGTCCATCGCCTGCGAATAGGCCGTGCGAACATTCTCCGCGGCCACATAGGGTTCCTCCAGCGGATGGCCGTCGATATGCACGGTACCGTCGACGATGGCGATGGTTTCGCCGGGCAGGCCGATGATCCGCTGCAACCAGAGCTGGCCTTCGTACTTGGGCACCAGCAGCGTCACAACGTCGCCGCGCTGCGGCTGCCGCTTGACGTAATACCCTGCGCGCGTCACCAGGACCTGTCCCGGGCTGGCGCCCGGCGACATGTTGGAGGCAGGCACACGGTACAGGCCCAGCCCGACGATGCGCTGACGCGGATCGACCGAACGGGCGCCGAAGGGATTGACGATGTAGATCGCCACCATCGTCACCGGTATGACGATCAGCATCGCCACCAGAAATCTGACTATCCATCGCCTCATCCCGCCCATGCGCCCCTTGCCCGCGGTTGTCTAACGACGCGCAAGCATGCACGAACCGAGCCGGTCATGCGACCATGTCGCTGCAGCCAGCATCCGCCCACGAAGAGATAATCGCCGCTCCATGAGTCCCATCGTCCTGCTTTCCATCGTCCTGCAAATCGCCTGCTGCGTGCATGTGGTCCGCACGGGCCGGCCGCTGTACTGGGTGTTCATCCTGCTGCTGTTTTCGTATATCGCGGTGCTGATCTATTTCATTGCCGAGATCCTGCCGGAACTGCGCCACAACCCGGATGCGCGCAAGGCGGTGCGCAGGTTCAAGGACCGTATCGATCCCGAACGCGAAAAGCGCGACGCCAGCCGGCTCCTCAATCTTTCCGACACGCCGGAGAACCGGCGGCGGCTGGCCGCCGAAAGCCTGCGCAGCGGCGACCATGCGCAGGCGGCCGAGCTGTACGGCCAGGCGCTGAAGGGCCTGTACGCCACCGACCCCGATCTGATGCTGGGACTGGCCAAGGCGCAGTTCGGCCTGGGCCAGCCGCGGCAGGCGCGCGAGACGCTGGACGCGCTGATCGCCGCCAATCCCGACTTCCGCTCCAGCGATGGCCACCTGCTGTACGCGCGCGCGGTGGAAGGCGTCGGCGACATCCCGGCGGCGCTGCACGAGTACGAAACCGTGGCCCAGGGCTATCCGGGCGAGGAGGCCCGCGCCCGCTACGCGCTGTTGCTCAAACGCAGTGGAGACGAGTCTCGCGCCGCCGCCATCTTCCGCGAAATCCTGACCCGCTCCGACGCGGCGCCCAAGTACTACCGGCGCGATCAGCGCCAGTGGATCGAACTGGCGCGCCGGGAATTGGCCTCGCTGGGCTGAAACCTACGCGCAACGGCGCAGCTTTCCGTGCCGAAGTTGATCGTGGTCAATGCCGCAGCGCAAGGTCCGCGGCAGGCTGATGCCATCGAATGATGCGTTCCGGCGCAGCGGCGGCGATATCCGCCTTCGCAGGCACCGGATCTTGAGGAGATGGCCATGAATCTGTTGTCGCCGCCGTGGTGGGTATTGCCGCTGATCCTGTTTGCGGTGCCGGTGGGGATATCGCTGGTCTACAACCGCTTCTATCGCCACAGGAACGGCACCAGCCAGCATCTGGTATTGGGCCTTCTGGTCAGCGTCTGCTGGCTGGCCGCAATGATCCTCATCCTGCAGCGCGTCCAGTAGATCGCCCGCGTCGCCGCACGGGTGCCGCTACCCGGATCGCGCGGCAGGCCCTGGCAGCCTGTCGGTTTTTGGGGGTCGAGGCGAAGTCGGTTGCGCGAGGACAGCGAGTGGACTGCCCTGGTCAAGAATCGACGGAGAACAGGACGCGCAAGCGGAGTTGCAGGCCAGCCAGCCAAGTCCGGCAGGCTGCTAGCATGAACGGATGAGCGCGCCCGATCCGACCACCGCCCTGCGCCTGGCATTGCACCGCGAACAGCCGGCGCCGCTGCTGGTCGCCTTCAGCGGCGGCCTGGATTCGTGCACGCTGCTGCATGCGCTGGCGCAGGACGCGCACCAGCGCCGGCATGGCTTGCGCGCGATTCATGTGCACCATGGACTGCACCCGGCTGCGGACGAATGGACCGACCGTTGCCAGGCCTTCTGCCAGGCGTGGGATGTCCCACTGGCCATCGTCCGCGTCCATGTCCAGCGCGAAGGCGAAGGGCTCGAAGCGGCCGCACGCCGGGCCCGTTACCTGGCCTTCGCCCAGGCCCTGGACGAGCGTGAAGTGCTGGTCACCGCGCACCACCTGGACGATCAGGCCGAGACCTTCCTGCTGCGCGCGCTGCGCGCCTCGGGGCCCGAAGGCCTGGCCGCCATCCGGCCGTGGCGGCGCTTTGCCCACGGCTGGCACTGGCGGCCGCTGCTGGAGGTATCGCGGCGGACCCTGGCGGCCTACGCGCAGCAGCAGGCGCTGTCGTGGATCGACGACCCCAGCAACGAGGACATCCGCCACGACCGCAATTTCCTCCGCCACCGCGTCCTGCCGCTGCTGCGGCAACGCTGGCCGCAGGCCGACGCCGCGTTCGCGCGCTGCGCCAGCCTGATGGCCGAAACCGTCGAACTGCTGGAGGATGCGGATGCGCAGGCGCTGGCAACGGTGCGCACCGCCGATCCGCAGGCGCTGTCGGTAGCGGGGCTGGGCGGATTGAGCCGCGTCTGTCGCGCGCGGGTGCTGCGCCGCTGGGTCGGCGAACTGGCGCTGCCTCCCCTGCCGGGCGAAGGCGTCGCGCGAATCGAATCGGACCTGCTGGCCGCAGCTGCCGACAGCGCGGCCGGGTTCGCCTGGAGCGGCGCCGTCGTGCAGCGCTGGCGCGGCCTTCTGCATGCCGGCCGGCAACAGGCCGCGCTGCCCTCGGACTGGCGGACGGATTGGCGCGGCGATGCGCCATTGCCGTTGCCCGGCGGCGGCGCGCTGGAACTGGAAGGAGGCGCCGCCTTCGCGGCGCCGGTGCGGGTCTCGGCCCGGCACGGCGGCGAGCGCATCATGCTGCCCGGCCGCAATCATTCGCATGCGCTGAAGAACGTGCTGCAGGAATTGGGCGTACCGCCGTGGGAACGGCGCCAGCTGCCGCTGCTGTGGGATTCCCAGGGCCGCCTGCTGGCGGCCGGCGACCTGGCCTATTCGGCCGATTTCGACGCCTGGCTGCGCCAGTCCGGCGCGATGCTGCGCTGGCGGCGCGATGGGTGATGCGGGCGTTGCGAAGCCGGCGCGTTGACCTTCTCCGGCCGGGTCCGCACACTTCGCATATGGCCAAGAAAAACGCACCCGACACCTCGACCGTCGCCCATTTCGAACAGTCGCTGGACGAACTGGAAAAACTGGTCGAGAAGATGGAACACGGCGACATGAGCCTGGAAGCGTCGCTGGCCGCCTACGAACGCGGCGTTGGCCTGTACCGCCAGTGCCAGAGCGCGCTGGAGCAGGCCGAGCTGCGGGTCAAGCTGCTGAGCGATCCCGAACATCCCGAGAACGCCGAACCGTTCGCACCGTTGCCCGATGGCAACTGACGACGGTTTCGCCGCCCGTTCCAGCGCCTGGACCGCGCGGGTGGAAGCCGCGCTGCAGCGTGCGCTGCCGGCAGCGCAGTCCGAACCGCAGCGGTTGCATGCGGCCATGCGCCACGCGGTGCTGGCCGGCGGCAAGCGCATGCGTCCGTTGCTGGTGTACGCGACCGGCGCGTTGTTCGACGCCGATGACGCGCTTCTGGATGCGCCGGCGGCCGCGGTCGAGTTGATCCATGCCTACTCGCTGGTGCATGACGATCTGCCGGCGATGGACGATGACGATCTACGCCGCGGCCAGCCCACCGTGCATATCGCTTTCGATGAAGCCACCGCCATCCTGGCCGGCGACGCGCTGCAGACGCGCGCCTTCGAAGTGCTGGCGCAGGCCGGCGCCCCGGCGGCGTTGCGGGTGGAGTGGCTGGCGGCGCTGGCCGCGGCCTCCGGCGCGTCCGGCATGTGCGGTGGACAGGCGCTGGATATCGACGCCACCGGCGCATCGCAGGCACTGGAAGCGTTGCAACGCATGCATGCGCTGAAGACCGGCGCGCTGATCCGCGCGGCGGTGCGCATGGGCGCCATGGCCGGCAATGCGGATACCGATACGCTGTCGCGGCTGGACGGATTCGCCAGCGCGCTGGGCCTGGCCTTCCAGGTCCGCGACGACATCCTCGATGTCGAAGCCAGCTCCGAGCAATTGGGCAAGACCGCCGGCAAGGACGCGGCGCAAGCAAAATCCACCTACCCGGCGCTGCTGGGCATGGCCGGCGCCAAGGCCAAGCTGGATGAGCTGGCCCGGGCCATGCAGGCGGCGCTGGTCCCGTTCGGCCCGCGCGCCGACGCGCTGAAAGCGCTGGGCGAGCTGGCGATCAACCGCTCCCATTGAGAATCCCCTTGCCTGTTGTAGGAGCGACGTCAGTCGCGATGGGGCTTTACCGGTAGAGCCCCATCGCGACTGACGTCGCTCCTACAAGGAAAAGGCTGTCCAAGTTTCCACAGCGGTATCCACTGACGGATGAAACGAAGAAGGCCCGGACTGGGCCGGGCCTTCGATGACGCATGGGACGAGCGGTTACTTGATCAGGCGCAGCGTCAGCGGATAGCGGTAGGCCTCGCCGTTGCTCGCCTTGATGGTGGCGATGATCGTCAGCACCAGCCAGGCGATGCCGACCACGCCGGCCAGCAGGAAGAACAGGAAACCGATCAGCACGATCATCAGGATGGTGCCGACGATGCAGAGAGCCACGATGGCGATCAGCACCGTGATGTTGAAGTTCAACGCTTCCTTGCCCTGATCGTTGACGAAGGGCAGCGTGTCCTTCTTGATGAGCCAGATGATCAAAGGCCCCACCACGCCGCCCAGTCCGCCAGTGAACAATGCCGCCAGCGCGGACAGATGCGCGAACATCGCCCATTGCTTCTCTTCGGCGGTCGGCTCGCCGGATGGCGGCGGCGGCGTGGCGGTCAGATTCTCGAATTCGCTCATCGGTAGTCCCCTTGCAGTGATTGACAATGCCTGGTCCCGGCCCATTACCGGGAGGCGACGCCTAGGATAACGTCAATCGGTCCCGGCAACGGTCATCCCGCCGCGCCCCGCTGGTCCAACTGCCCTGCCGATGACGAGCGCGCCTACGCGGCAAACGACAAGCCTCTACTCCTCGCCCGCCACGATCATCTTCCCGACAAGAATCGAACCGACGCCGATATGCGAACGGGTATCCACGTCGTTGCCGACCGCTTCGATGCGCTGGAACACCTCCTTGAGGTTGCCGGCGATGGTGATGCCATCCACCGGCCAGGCGATGCTGCCGTTCTCGACCCAGAAGCCCGCCGCTCCGCGCGAATAGTCGCCGGTAACCGCATTGACGCCCTGCCCCATCAGTTCGGTGACCAGCAGACCGCGCGACATGCCGCCCAGCAGTTCCGCAAAGCCGCCGGCATTGGCCCTGACCATCAGGTTGTGCACGCCGCCGGCATTGGCGGTGGTCTGCAGGCCCAGCTTGCGCGCCGAATAGCTGCCCAGCAGGTAGCGCTGCAATACGCCGTCGCTGACCAGCGGCGCCGTGCGCGTGGCCACGCCCTCGGCATCGAAAGCGGCCGAGCGCAGGCCCCTGCGCAGCAGCGGCAGTTCGTCGATAGCGAACCAGTCCGGGAACAGCTGCTGGCCGGCCTGATCCAGCAGGAAGCTGGCGCGCCGGTACAGCGCGCCGCCCGACACGGCGCCGAGCAGGTGGCCAATCAGCGAGCGCGCCACTTCGGCGGCGAACAGCACCGGATATTCGCCGGTGGCGGCCGAACGCGGCTGCAGGCGCGCCAGCGTGCGCTCGGCGGCGCGGCGGCCGATCGATTCGGGCGATTCCAGATCCGCGTAGGCCAGGCCGGTGCTGTACCAGCCGTCGCGCTGCATGCCCTCGCCTTGTCCTGCGATCAACGCACAGCCGATCGAATGCTGGGTGCCGCGTTCGCGGCCGATAAAGCCATGCGAGTTGGCGTACACCGACAGGCTTTCGCTGCTGCCCACCGAAGCGCCGTCGGAATTGGCCACGCGCGGATCGGCGCGGCCGGCGGCTTCGCAGGCCAACGCCAGGTCGACTGCCCGGTCGGCGTCCAGCGCCCAGGGATGCCAGAGATCCAGTTCGGGGAACTCGCGCGCCATCAGTTCCGGTTCGGCCAGGCCGGAAGCCTCGTCGTCCTCGGTATAGCGGGCGATCGCGCAAGCCTGTTCGACAGTGGCATCCAGGCTTTCCTCGCGCAGATCGGCGGTGCTGGCGCTGCCCTTGCGCTTGCCGAAGTAGACGGTGACGCCGATGCCGCGGTCGCGGTTGGACTCCACCGTTTCCACCGCACCCATGCGCACGTTGACGTTCAGCCCGGTCTCTTCGCTGCAGCTGACTTCGGCCTGGCTGGCGCCGCATTCCCTGGCGCGTTCCAGCAGGCGCTGCGAAAGCGCGGACAGGCGTTCCAGCCGGGCCTGGCTGTCGTCGTGGGTTTGGACGGTAATGGCGTTCAATGCTTTATCCTTGTTGCTTGCGCGATTCCCTTCGCGATCAGCCGGCCGTCCCCTGGCCGGACTTTCCAATGAGAAGCAGATTCCAAGATGCGCGGACGCGACCCTGAAACCGGAGAATTCCTAGGACCCAGCCGTACCCGGCAACGGCAGGAAGCGCTGGAAGTGCGCAGCCTGGCCGAGCAACTGGTAGCGCTGCCGCCGGCGCAACTGGCGCGGCTGCCGGTCCCGGACGAACTGATGCAGCATATCCGCGATACGCAGAAGGTCACCTCGCATATCGCGCACAAGCGCCAGCTGCAGTTCCTGGCCAAGCAGATGCGCCGGGAAGACGAGCAGACGCTGGAAGCCATTCGCGATGCGCTGGACGAAGGCGGCGAAGCCGCCAAGCGCGAGGCGGCGACCCTGCACCGTACCGAGCAATGGCGCGAGCGCCTGCTGGCCGGCGGCGATGCCGCGCTGGGCGAACTGCTGGACGAATACCCGCAGGCCGACCGCCAGCACCTGCGCCAGCTGATCCGCAATGCCGGCGAAGAACGGCTGAAGAACAAACCCCCGCATGCGTTTCGCGAGCTGTTCCGCGAGCTGCGCGAGCTGCTCCTTGCGGAGCCGCCGGGAATGGAGAATGGAGAATAGGGAATCGTCAGGCCCCCATTTCCGGCCTTTGCCATTCTCCATTCCCGATTCCCTATTCCCGGCCGTCAAGCCTTGGTCCCGCCCACCGTCAGCCCCTCGATCAGCAGCGACGGCTGGCCGACGCCCACCGGCACGCTCTGACCGTCCTTGCCGCAGACGCCGACGCCCTGGTCCAGCGCCAGGTCGTGGCCGATCATCTTCACCTTCTGCATGGTCTCCGGCCCGTTGCCGATCAGCGTCGCGCCCTTGACCGGGGCGGTGACTTTGCCGTCTTCGATCAGATAGGCCTCGGTGGCCGAGAACACGTACTTGCCGCTGGTGATGTCGACCTGGCCGCCGCCGAAATTGACCGCATACAAGCCCTTCTTGACCGAACGGATCATCTCTTCCGGATCGTGCTGGCCGGCCAGCATGTAGGTATTGGTCATGCGCGGCATCGGCAGGTGCGCGAACGACTCGCGGCGGCCGTTGCCGGTGGGCGCCATGCCCATCAGCCGCGCATTGAGCGTGTCCTGCATGTAGCCGACCAGCATGCCGTCTTCGATCAGCGTGGTGCAGTTGCTCGGCGTGCCTTCGTCGTCGATGTTGAGCGAGCCGCGCCGGCCCGGCAGGGTGCCGTCGTCGACGATGGTGACGCCGGGCGAAGCCACCCGCTGGCCCATGCGGCCGGCGTAGGTGCTGGTGCCCTTGCGGTTGAAATCGCCTTCCAGGCCGTGGCCGACCGCTTCGTGCAGCAGCACGCCCGGCCAGCCGGAACCCAGCACCACCGGCATCACCCCGGCCGGCGCATCCACCGCGTCCAGGTTGACCAGCGCCTGGCGCAGCGCTTCGCGCGCCAGCTCCTCGGGTTTGCCGTCGGCGAACAGATGGGTGTACGAATAACGCCCGCCCATGCCGGCGTAGCCGGATTCGCGGCGGCCATTCTGTTCGACGATGACCTGCACGTTGAGCCGCACCAATGGACGCACGTCGGCCGCCAGCACGCCGTCGCTGCGCGCAATCAGCACCGTATCCAGGCCGCCGGACAGGCTGACCGTCACCTGCTGCACGCGCGGGTCGGCCGCGCGCAGGAACCGGTCGACGGCGCGCAGCGCCGCCACCTTGGCATCGTTGCCCATCGCGTCGATGGGATCATCGCCGCTGTACAGCTCACGGCCGCCGCCGCGCACCAGCGCATGCGGCTTGTGCGTGGAGCCATCGCGGGCAATCGCGCGCGCGGACTGCGCCGCCCCCAGCAAGGCCTGCGCGTTGATGTCGTCCGAGTACGCGAAACCGGTCTTCTCGCCCGAAATCGCACGCACGCCAACCCCTTGCTCGATCGAATGCGCGCCATCCTTGACGATACCGTCCTCGACCGTCCAGCTCTCGCGGCGCGTGTGCTGGAAATAGAGATCGCCAAAATCGATGCCCGGCCCAAGCAGGGCGCCAAACGTGCGGTCCAGGCCGCTCTGATCCAGACCGGCGGGCAACAGCAGACGGGTTTCGGCAAGGGCCAGGGATGAAGAAGTCATGAGTTCCTTGATTGGGTCGTACAACGGCAAAGACAAGCCGACGGCGCGGCGGCACAGCAGGGTCGAATCTCGGCGCAGGCGGTCGCTCAGGGCGCGCCGGCATGGTCGGTGCGGCTTGCCTGCGCCGCCCGCGACTGCTCGCGTCCCACCACTTCCACCTTCGGGTCCTTCC
Source organism: Pseudoxanthomonas wuyuanensis (assembly GCF_900215535.1). Lineage (GTDB taxonomy): Bacteria > Pseudomonadota > Gammaproteobacteria > Xanthomonadales > Xanthomonadaceae > Pseudoxanthomonas_A > Pseudoxanthomonas_A wuyuanensis. The sequence goes on from NZ_OCND01000004.1 coordinate 20,767, forward strand.
AGGGGCCGGTGACACGGTAGGTCTTGGCACCCATCTCGCCCAACGGCTTCCTGAGGACAGCATTGGCCACCGCGCCGACCGCCGCCCCCAGCGGACCGCCGGCGACCGCACCGACGGCAGTCAGCACGTTGGCCGATTTGGGCACGACCTCGATGGTCTGATCGAAGCGTTCGGCACGCAGGTCGGTATCGCCGCGGATGCGGATCTCGGCGGACGGGCCATCAATCACCAGATCCTGGCTGCTGGCCAGGCCGCCATTCAGATTTATCTTGCCTTCGACCCGGTTGAACGCAAAGCCCTTGGCGAAGAAATCGCTGAAATCCAGCATCAACCGTCGCCGTACCTCGGCCACGCTGAGCAGGCCCAGCACCCGGCCGGCGCCCGGTTCGACTTCCAGCAGGTGGCCATCGCGCGCGGCAATCCCGACGCTGCCCTCCAGCGCGCTCAACCGGAATGCGCCCGGGCCGCCGGCCCAGGCCAGCTCGAACGTCGCCTGGCCATGCCCGCCGCCGACGCGGTCGCGATAGCCCAGGTCATTCATCAGCGCGCCGAAATCCTGGCTGTCGATGGTGGCCGCCAGCTGCGTCCTGGCCACCGCGCCGCGACCGGTCCAACTGCCGGAGACGTCGATCCGCTGTTTGGGCGAACGCAACTGCAACTGCTCGATCTGCATGCCGGTGGCCAGCGCGCGCGTGCGCAGGCGCGCATTGCCCAAACGCGCGTCGCCGACCCGCAGGTCTTCCACCTCCAGCGACAACGCGGGAATGCTGGCCGGATCCAGTTCGTCGACCGGCGCCAATGCGGATGCCTCAGGCTCCGCGGTTGCCGCGCCGTTGCTGGCGTTGCGCCAATGCAGCCGCGACAGCTTGCCGGCGATAGGCTGCTGCGCAGCGTCCGGCACCAGCAGCGAACCGGCCAACGCAGGGCCGTCCAGGCTGACCGCCAGCGCGTTGCCGGCAGGCGCGAGTTGCAACCGGGTATCGGCAAACTCCGAACCGATCAGCAGCAGGCGGCTGGCGCTGACATCGACCCGGCGCAAGGCGGGCCCGCCGTCGCCGCTGCCGCCCTTGGCCAATGCGATCCACTCGGCCGCATCCAGCGTGTCGGTGTGTCCGGTGGCGATCAACCCCGACGCCGGCGGCGGCTCGCCTACGCTGGCGCTGCCCAGTACGACGCGAACCCCGGTCTGGTCGCCGTGGCTGCGCGCGCGCAACGCCAGCCGCTCGCCGAAAGCGACATCGATCTGGCCGCTGCCGACCGGCAACGGCGCGGTGACCGTGGTATTGAGCGGGACGGCGACTGGCTTGTTCAACGGCGCCGGCAGCGTCAACGCGGTTCCGACCAGCCCCGAGCGCAATCGCAAGCGGCTGGGAAGCGCGCTTGCAGCGCCCTGTTCGCGCGGAATCGCCACGCCGACGGTCCACTCCGACTGGCCGTGGACATACGGCTTGAGCCAGGCCAGTTCCGCTGCCCGGTCCAGCAACTCGTCGGCGTCCAGCATTGCGGCCAGATCCGCTTCGAATGCCTGTGCCGGATCCTGCACGCCGTTGCCGGCCCGCAACGACAGCACACCGGGCCGCCCCTGGTGGATCACGGCCAAATCGTCGGCGACAAAACCGTCATCGTCATAGCGGGTCTTGCCGTGCATCTGGGTAAAGGCCACATCCCAGCGTTTCTCGGTCAGTTCGGCACCGGCCAGCTCCACCGTGCCGCCAAGTTGACGTTGGCTGCGGCTGTCGCGGTCCAGCGGTTGCAGCAGGTTGAACGTGGCCCGCGCCGGCCCCTTGGCCTGCAGGTTGTCCAGGGTTTCGCCGTAGCGCGCGCGCAGGGGACTCTGTTTCAGCAGGCCCAGGAAAGCGGACGCATCGGCGGCGGCGCTGGCGCTGATCTTCAGCTCGGCGCGCTTGAATTCGGCGATGCCAGCGTCGAAGCGGGCGATATCGACGCCGGCCAGCCGCCCCTGCCCGCCCAGGGTGAAGCCATTGCCGATGAAGGCGACATCGGCATCGACCTGCTCCAGCGCCGGCCAGTCGGGCTGGAACTTGAACTGGCCGTCATGGATCCGCGCCACCGCTTCGAAACGGCCGTTGTTGTCGACGAAAGGCCACTCGTCCAGATCCCCGGACACGATGGCGCGGCCGCCGCGCACCTGCCCGCCCTGCAGCGCTGCATCAAGCCAGTCGACCGCGGCCTTGGGCATGCTGTGGTGAATCCAGAATCCCTTTGCCGCCGGTACCGGCGCGTCTTCCAGTTCTGCGGCCAGGTCGATCCAGGGCCGCGTGCCGTCGCCCTGGAACCACAGGCCACCGCGTACATGCGCACCGTAGTCCTTGCCGCGGATGTCCAGCGACGATGTGGCGATACGCCAACCGGCACCCTCGCGCCAGCCGACCAGCCTGCCGCGCAGATCGACGTCGTGCACCACCCCGAACCCGCTGGGCCAGTCGAAACGCAGTGGCGCCGCCGGATCCAGCTGCAGTTCGAAACCCTGGCCGTCGCCGTGGAACTCGCCGGCCAGCCCGCTCAATCCGGGGGCGTGGCCCACCGGCAGAAAACCCAGTCCGCTCAAACGGCCATGGCCCTGCATGGCGCCGCCGCGGGTACCGGCCAGCACCAGGTCCGATACCTGCGCAGTCGGCCGGGCCTGCGCCAGCCATTGCCGCAGATCCGGGTCGATACGGTCGCTGAGGCCCAACACCGAGAACAATGGTGCCGCGTCGATGCGGTCGGCCAGCAATGCGTACTGGCGGCCGCCGGCCAGCACCAGCCCGTCCAGCACCTGCACTGAAGGCGATCCGCCGATGCGCAGCGTGGGCGCATCGAAACGCCAGCCGCCGGACACCAGCCGCCAGCGCATGCGGCCTTCGATCCGGTCCAGTTGCAACCGCGGCGCCGGCGCGCCGGACAACGCGGCGGTACCCTCCAGTTCCACGTTGCGCAGGTGCGCCTCAATGGTCGCCAGCACCACCCGGTGCCGGCGCAGCTCCGCCCAGCCCTGCAGTTTCCCCTGCCCGCCTTCCAGGCTGACGCCGGCATGGCGCAACAGCGAAGACCATACACCGGCATCGGCCGGCTCCAGCGCCAGGTAGGCGCGGCCGTCGCCGCTGCCGCGCTGGAAATCCAGCGCCGCCAGCAACGGCGCCTCGCCTTCGCGTATCCACGCGCGGGTGCCCGCACGGACGCGGTCGCCATCCACGCGCAGCCGCAGATCGATACGCGGCAATTCGATCTCTTCCGCCAGCGAAGACGCCACCACGCGCAACCGGCCGTCGATGACCTGCAGCTCGCCCAGGCCTTCCAGACTCTTCAGCGGATCGCCGCCAGCCTGCTGTCCAGGCAGCCCGCGCACCGACCAGCCGCCGCTGCCATCGCGCTGCAGCGTCAGCGACAGTCCGCGCAGGCGCAGCTCGGTGAATGAGCGCCCCGGCAGCAACCCGGCATACATCGACACCAGCACTTCCGCCTGGCCGATCCGCACGCCGGCATCGCCCTCGCCAATCCGCAGACCATCCAGCTGCAGCAACGGACCGCGCCGCGTCCACTGGGTCTTGACGTGATCGAACGCCACCGGCCGCCCGGCGCGTTCGCTCAGCCACGCGGCCACGCGGTCCGGGTGGCGTTCGGCCAGCGGCAATACCTGGCTGGCCACGCCCAGCACCAAGGCCATGCACACCAGCGCGATGGCGATGCCATAGGCAATGCCTCGGCGGGCAAGACGCAGACGGCGGTGCATGGGGGTGGGCATCAGCATCGCGCTCCGCGTGCTGCCGGGAATGGGGAAGACCAGCCGTTCGGCTGTTGAAAACGGGGAATCGGGAATCGGGAAAACAAAGGCAACAGCCGGGGCATCGATGTTTCGCTTCTACGATTCCCGATTCCCCACTCCCGATTCCCGGCGTTAGAGCAGCACGACATCGAACTGCTCCTGCAGGTACTGGTCGTCGGCCTGGAACCGGATCGACTTGCCCAGGAATTCCTCCAGCTCGGCCACCGCCGCCGATTCCTCATCGGTGATCCGGCCCACGACCTTGGACGAGGCGATCACCAGCAGGCGCGCGGCCTCGAACTGGCGCACCGCGCGGGTGATTTCGCGGAAGATTTCGTAGGTCACCGTCTCGGCGGTCTTGATGCTGCCGCGCCCGCCGCATTCCGGACACGGCTCGGACAACTGCCGCTCCAGGCTCTCGACCGTACGCTTGCGGGTCATCTCCACCAGGCCCAGCGGCGAGAATTCGTACACCGTGGTCTTGGCGTGATCCTTGGCCAGCGCCTTTTCCAGCGTACGCAGCACCTGGCGGCGGTGCTCGGCATCGTCCATGTCGATGAAGTCGATGATGATGATGCCGCCCAGGTTGCGCAGGCGCAGCTGGCGCGCCACCGACTGCGCCGCTTCCAGGTTGGTGCGGTAGACGGTTTCCTCCAGATTGCGCTGGCCCAGGAACGAACCGGTGTTGACGTCGATGGTCGTCATCGCCTCGGTCTGGTCGATCACCAGGTAGCCGCCGGATTTCAGCGGCACCTGCTTGTCCAGCGCACGGCCGATTTCGTCTTCGACGCCGTACAGATCGAAGATGGGCCGGTCGCCGGTGTACAGCTCGATGCGTTCGGCCAGCACCGGCATGTACTTGGCCACGAACGCCTGCAGCCGCTCGTAGGTCTCGCGCGAATCGACCTTGACCTTTTCCACGTCCTTGCGGATCAGATCGCGCACCGCGCGCAGCGGCAGGCTCAGGTCTTCGTACAGGACGCTGCAGGTGGCCGATTCGCGGCCGCGCTTCTCGACGATGTTCCAGACCCGCGACAGGTAGGCCAGGTCCTCGGCCAGCGCCTCGGCCGGCTGGCCCTCGGCATTGGTACGGATGATGTAGCCGTGGCCGCCATGCTGGGCCGACAGCTCGGTCACCAGCGACTTGAGCCGCAGGCGTTCGGCTTCGTCCTCGATCCGCGCCGACACCCCGACCACCCGGGACTGCGGCAGCAGCACCAGGTAGCGCGAGGGAATGCTGATCTGGGTGGTCAGGCGCGCGCCCTTGCTGCCGATGGGATCCTTGACCACCTGCACCACGATGTCCTGGCCATCGCGCAGCAGATCCATGATCGGCACCGCGGGCGGCACCGGCAGCGGCGGGTCTTCGGTGTCGCCGTTGGCCACCGGCGCAGGACGCACGATGTCGTTGGCATGCAGGAATGCCGCGCGCTCCAGCCCGACTTCGACAAAGGCGGCCTGCATGCCAGGCATCACCCGCTGCACCTTGCCCTTGTAGATGTTGCCGACCACGCCGCGGCGCCAGCCGCGTTCGATGTGCAGCTCCTGCAGCATGCCGTTTTCGATGACCGCCACACGGGTTTCGCGCGGGGTGACGTTGACCAGGATTTCTTCCGACATAAGCGCGTCAAACGTCCGAGGGGGCCGAACTGGAAACCGCACGCGGGCCGGGCCCGCCTGCGCTGGCTGCGGCACTGGCCGCAAACGCCGGGGGCGGCGCGCTGACATCGATGCCGAATTCGCGCAGCAGGCGCGATGTCTCGTACAGCGGCAGCCCCATCACCCCGGAAAAACTGCCGTTCAAGCGGCTGACGAAACGCTCCGCATGGCCCTGGATGCCGTAGGCGCCGGCCTTGCCCATCGCCTCACCGGTGGCCAGGTAGGCCGCGATATCGGTTTCGGACAGCTCGGCGAAGGTGACCTCCGATTCGGACACCGCCTGCGCCTCGCGGCCCGCGCTGACCAGCGACACCGCCGAAACGACCCGGTGGCTGCGCCCGGACAGGCTGCGCAACATGGCCGCGGCGCCGGCCTCGTCGGCCGGCTTGCCATAGACGCGATCATCCAGGATGACTTCGGTATCGGCGCCCAGCACCACCGCGCCGGGCGTGGCCAGCACGGTCAGCAGGCCGGCGCCGGCCTTTTCGCGGGCGACCCGGCGCACGTATTCTTCGGCCGGCTCCCCCGGCTGGCGCTGTTCCGGAATATCGAGATCGAGCAGGCCGAAACGCAGCCCCAGACGGGTCAGCAGTTCGGCGCGGCGGGGGGATTTGGAGGCCAGATAAAGCATCCGCGCAAGAATAACCCGTGACACCTGACTGAACGGCTGTTGTTTCCGATGACGATGCGATAACCCCGGACAGGGTCACAGCGCGTTCATCCTGTCCTGACCAACCTGCTTCCACCTTCAAGGAGAACCCGAATGCGTACCCATTCCATCCGCCCGCTGTTGCTTGCCCTGTCCCTTGCCCTAGGAGCCGTGACCATGACCGCCCATGCCCAGGCCATTCCCGGCTATGCCGTCGCCACCGATGGCACCTTGCTGAACGTTTCGGCGCAGGCGGAAGCCTCGCGGATGCCGGATGTAGCGACCATTTCCGCCGGCGTGGTGACCCAGGCGGTGGACGGCAATGCCGCCATGCGCCAGAACGCCGAGCAGATGGCCAAGGTGGTCGCCGCCATCAAGGCCGCCGGCATCGCCGACAAGGATGTGCAGACCAGCGGCATCAATCTGAATCCGCAGTACCGCTACGCCGAGAACGAGGCGCCGAAGATCACCGGCTACCAGGCCAGCAACACGGTCAGCCTGAAGGTGCGCGACATCGCCAACCTGGGCAAGGTGCTGGATGCGCTGGCGGCGGTGGGCGCCAATCAGATCAACGGCCCCAGCTTCCAGATCGACCAGCCCGATCCGGTCTATGACGAAGCCCGCCTGGCCGCACTGAAAAAGGCCCAGGCTCGCGCCGAGACCTACGCCAAGGCGCTGGGCCTGCGCGTGCGCCGCATCGTCAGCATTTCCGAAGGCGGCGGCGGTGGCTTCCCGCCGGTGCCGATGGTGCAGATGCGCGCCGTGGCAATGGACAAGGCGGAGTCCACCTCGGTCTCGCCGGGCGAAACCACGCTGACCGTCAATCTGGATGTGGTGTTCGAACTGGGCAAGTAAGCGCCGGGAGTCGGGGACCGGGGACCGGGGACCGGGGACCGGGGACCGGGGACCGGGGACCGGGGAAAGGCTCGGTCTCCGGCTCCCTCTTGTCAAACTGACTGGCGTCGAATCTCGACTGCCTTCTCCTTCTTGGAGAAGGTGCCCGAAGAGCCTGTCCGCTACTCCCCCGCCCCCCCTTGCCAACCCCCTCCGGCCGGGTGCAATCTCGGGCTGCGGCGCAATGGAGTTGCAACCCCGCACTCCGCGGCCGTGCGTTGTTCCTTTCACAGTCCTGCTGGAGGTGGATCATGGTTCGCGCACTACCCTTCCGTTCGTCTTCCCGTCCCGACTTCGCCCGCATCCTGGCCATCGCCACCGCCATTGCGGTGCATGTGCTGGCGATGATGCTGTTGCTGATGCCGCTGGCCGGCCCGCAACCGGAAAGAATCACCGCCCCGAGCAAGATTCCGCCGTGGGTGATCCCGGTCGAACCCGTAAAGCCGCCCGATCCCCCCGAACTCGTCCAGCCGAAAAAACCGCTGCCGCCGCAACCAGTGGTCATCCAACGCGTCCAGCCGAAGGAAACACCGCAACCGCCCGTCATCGTCGATCAGGGGCACGTGCGCGCCATCGACATCCCCGCGGTGCAGAGCGAGGGTCCGGTGGGCGATGACGCGGTACCTGATGTCTCACCGATGTTGATGGGCGCACAGTTGCGCTACGCCAAGGCGCCATCGCCGCCCTACCCCATCGATGCCCTGCGCGTCGGCGCCCAGGGCACGGTGATGCTGAAGATCCTGGTCGATACCGACGGCACTCCTGTGGAGGTCAGCATTGAAACCAGCAGCGGCAACAAATCGCTGGATCGCCAGGCCCGCCAGCATGTGTTGAAGCACTGGCGCTTCGAGCCGGCAGTGCGCGATGGCCGGCCGGTGCAGGCCTACGGTCTGGTGCCGATTGCCTTCACGCTGCAATAAGCGCCGTTTCCTGCAAGACCACGGAAGCCCGCCATTGGCGGGCTTCCGCTTTTTGCCGTAGGGCGGGCCTCGGTCCGCCATTGCCATCTTTCGGACCGCCGCATCCACTATCGAAACCGCGCCACAGCGACCGGGATGGCGGCAGGACGCGGCGGCGGGCCCAAGACCCGCCCTGCGCGGCGGTTCGCTCAGGCGCGGTGGTAGGGGTGATTGGCCAGCATTGCCGCGGCCCGGTAGACCTGTTCGGCCACCAGCAACCGCGCCAGCATATGCGGCAAGGTCAGCGGCCCCAGCGACCAGGTTTCGTTGGCCATCGCCAGCACTTCGGCGGCGTGGCCTTCCGGGCCGCCGATCAGGAACGCCAGATCGCGGCCCTGGCCGCGCCAGTGCTCCAACCGCTGCGCCAGCTGTTCGGACGTGTAAGCCCTGCCGGTCACTTCCAGCGCCACTACATGGGCGTTCTTCGGCAACGCGGCCAGCACCCGTCGACCTTCGTCGTCGATGGCGCGCTGCGCATCGCGGCCCTTGCCGCGCAGGCCGGGCTCGATTTCGACCAGTTCCAGCGGCAGCCAGTGCGACAGCCGCTTCTGGTATTCGGCGAACCCCTGCGCCACCCAGCCGGGCGCGCGTTCGCCGGTGGCGATCAGCTTGGCTTTCATCCAGTTCTTCTCTCAAGTGCGGGGGGAACGCCTTTGTGGAATCCGGTGGCCAAGGCAGTGCGGGACACGCCGTAAACACCCGCTGCGCGGGTCCGGCCCGCCATCGCAGATGGCGGGCGTTCGGCTGCGCGCGAAGCCGTGCTTCGCAAACGCTTGCCTCTCCCCTGTGGGCTCTCCCGCGGCATCCATGCCGCGGACGGTCCCGCACCACCCTGGCCACCGGCTTCTGGACACTTGTTCGGCACTCGAAGAACGGCCGTCCGAAGTCGCGACCTGTCATCTGCCCAAAGGCGACGGCCGGCGGGCTGGGGGTGCGGAGAGCAGGCCAGGGGTGAGCCAAGGCGGCTTGCGCGGCACTGCCGCGCGCCTTGGCGAACGCCCGGCGCGCTGCGCCGGGCCGGTTCGGGCCGCGAAGCGGAACGAGCCTGCGGCCCGACCGAGAGCGGGTTATGGCCTTTGGGATGAGATGCGTTGCGCGCCAGCGCCGTTGCAGCAAGGCGGCCGGCGCCGTCCTTGGGTGGTGCCCAAGGCAAGCCGGGCAACGCGGCTGCGGCGGCGCTGGCACGCAACCCGTCGGGAAGGCTGCTGTCGCGGCGCCATGCCGCGTTGCACACCTTGCCCAGGCAACCAGCCTGACCGGCGGCGTGCGCCTTGCCTGCCACCGCGACAGCAGCCTTCGCACTCACCCCAAAGGCCATAACACGCTCTTAAGACACGACGTCGTCAGGAGGGCGGAGCACCCCCAGCCTGACGACCGGCGACTCCCGCCGAAGCCGACATGCCCATAAACGGGAGAAGAACCTTTCATCCGCGCATGATAGCCGCGTCGCAGTTCCGGCCATCGACAGGCAAGAGACATGCCTTTGTCATCTGCCTGTTACACGCGCTTTCTAGCGTCGCAGGCTCCCCCAGCCAGCAGGAGCCGCATGATGCCCGTCTTCGATCCCGCCCGCCGACACCTCCTCAAAGGCAGCGCCGCTGCGATGGCCGCCGGTGCCCTCGGCAGCCTGGGCGCGCTGCAGGCGCGCCAGGCGATGGCCACCCAAAACCCCGACCCGGTCCGGTTGGCGCCGGTGCCCAGCCGCTACGGTCCGTTGGCGCCAGTGGCCGACCGCAGCACCGGGCTGCCGTTGTTGCTGCTGCCGAAAGGTTTCAGCTACCGCTCCTTCGGCTGGAGCGGCGATCGCATGGACGATGGCCAGCCCTGCCCGGATCGCCACGACGGCATGGCGGTGGTCGGCATGCGCCACCCACGCAACCGTCCCGGCCGCGGCCGCGGCGGCAAGCACGGCCCGGAATATGTGCTGATCCGCAACCACGAACGCGGCGCCGGCACGCCTATCCAGGCGCCCGGCATGTACGACAGCGGCGTCGTCAGCAACGGCCTGCAGGCCGCTGGCGGCACCACCACGCTGACCTACCGCGATGGCAGTTGGGGAGCTCTCGAACCCAGCCTGGGCGGCACCCTGGTCAATTGCGCCGGCGGACCGACGCCGTGGGGCACCTGGTTGAGTTGCGAAGAGATCAAGACCGATGCCCGCTCCAGCACCGGCCAACGGCATGGCTATGTGTTCGAGGTGGACCCGGACAGCGAACGCACCAGCGGGCGGCCGCTGATCGGACTGGGCCGTTTCAGCCATGAGGCGGTGGCGGTGGATCCGCGCACCGGCATCGTCTACCTGACCGAGGACGACCGCAACAAGTCCGGCCTGTACCGCTTCATTCCCAACGACCGACGCGGCCGCAACGGCTCGCTGGAGAACGGCGGACGCCTGCAGGCCGCACGCGTGCGCGGCCGCCGCAACGCCGATCTGACCGTGGCCGGCATCGGCGACGAGTACGCGCTGGAATGGGTCGATGTTCCGGACCCGGACCTGGACACCATCGCTGCACCGGCCGGCTTTCCCGACGTTTCCGCCGGCGATACGCTGAGCGGCCCATTCGCGCAGGCCTGGGCCGAGGGCGCGTTGCGGATGAGCCGCGGCGAGGGTATCTGGTACAGCTACGGCAAGATGTTCATCGTCGATACCAGCACCGGCGTGGACAGCCAGGGCCGCAAGGGTCGCGGCAACGGCGCGGTATGGGTGCTGGACCTGTTCACCCAGCGCCTGAAGGCGCTGTTCGTCAGCGGCAACCAGCTGGCCGCGCACAACCCGGACAACCTGACCGTCAGCGCGCGCGGCGGCGTGCTGCTGTGCGAAGACGGCGGCGAGAGCCCGGACGACTACGGCCCCGGTTCGCGCCTGATCGGGCTGACCCGCGCCGGCGAGTCGTTCTACTTCTGCAAGAACAACGTGGCGCTGACCTCGACCCAGATCGGCAACGCCGGCAAGACGGTGGCCGAGGGCGACTACCGCGGCAGCGAGTTCTGCGGCGCCTGCTGGGACCCGCTTTCGCGCACGTTGTTCGTCAACGTGCAGTCGCCGGGCATCACCTTGGCCATCACCGGCCCGTGGGAGCGCGGGCCGCTGTAGCCGCCGCTGCGGGCCGCGGCTCGCCGCAGACGGAAGAACGGCGCCCCTGGGCGCCGTTCTGCTGCGTCAGTCGCCGTCCCGCGACGCTTGGCCGTCGTCCGGCGGCTGGTCGCCGACCGTCCACAGGCGTTCCAGCGCATAGAACTCGCGCACCCGTGGCAGCATGACGTGGACGATCACATCGCCCAGGTCCACCAGCACCCATTCGGCCTCGCGCTCGCCTTCCACGCCCAGCGGCATCACGTCCAGCTTCTTGGCGTATTTGACCACTTCATCGGCGATCGACTTGACGTGGCGGGTGGAAGTGCCCGACGCGATGACCAGGTAGTCGGCAACGCTGGATTTGCCGCGCACATCGATTTCGACGACATCCTTGGCTTTGAGTTCTTCCACCGCCGAATGCACGTTGGCAAGCAGGTCCGGCAAGGCCGGGGGCGGGCTGGGAAGACGGGTCTTGATGACTTGTGCTTGGCTGGACAAAGGTTTGCTGGCTCCGGGAATGCAGCCGAATTATACCGAAACCGGCGCTGGCCCTACCGTGAAGTACAGCCTTCTATCGGCAATGTAGTCCGCCACCGCGGCAGGCACCAGTTCGCGCCAGGCCAGTCCGGCGGCGATGCGGTGACGGATATCGCTGGCCGATTCGGGCTGCAACGGCTGGCGCAGAAGGAAGATGCGGCCTGCCGGCTCGGCTTCCAGCGCCTGCGGCCGCTCGACCCAGCGCGATGCCGTCCATTCGGCCAACGGCGCAGGCAGGCTGCCTTCAATCCGGATGCCCGGGCGGTCGGCGACGACGAAATGCGCCAGTTCGAACAGTTCGCGCCATTCGCGCCAACTTGGCAGGCCGACGAAGCTGTCGGCGCCGACCAGCAACGCCACCGGTACGGCCGCCCCGCGTTCGGCGCGCAGCGCGCGCAAGGTGTCGACGCTGTAGGAACGGCTTTCCGGGTCGCGCGCCGCGCGCTGCAGCTCGCGCCGGTCCACCTGCAGCCCCGCTTCTCCGGCCAGCGCCAGCTCCAGCATCTGCGCGCGCTGCATGGCGTCCGCACCCGGCGGCGGCCGGTGCGGCGGATCCGCGGCCGGCATCAGATTGACCGGGCACCCCAGTTCGTCGCGGGCGGCACGGGCAATGGCCAGGTGGCCGTTGTGAACCGGGTCGAAGGTGCCGCCATAGAAAAGCTGGAGCCGGGAGCGGCCCACGGCGGAGGGCGGAGGGGAAAAGGCAGGAGGAGGTTCAGGCACTTCGGCGTTCCGCCCTGCCGGTTCCGTTGCCGCCATCAGGCGACAAGCAGCCTGACGGCTTTCGCTTCGGCGATCGCCAGCAGCAGGCGCTCCAGCGCCACCCAGCCGTCGCCGTCGGCGCGGCCCTTGGCGATGCGGTCGATGCGCGAGGCCTCGGCGGCGAAGCGTTCCCACTGCTGCGGATCCGGATGCCGCTGCAGCGCACGCTTGAACGGCGCCTGCTTGCTCTCCCAGATGCCCTGGGCCTTCATTTCGCCAGCGAGATTGCCGCCGCGCGCCTGCACCTGGGCCAGCACCGCGGTGCGCAGCAGCTCCTTGGTCACCATCGGCATCAACCCGGCCACCACGTCGCCCTCGGCGCGCAGGCCGGCCAGCATCCGCGACACCAGTTGCCCCTGGCCGGCAAGCATCGCATCGGTCAGGCGGAACACGTCGTAACGCGCCGCGTCGGCCACCAGCGATTCCATCGCCGGCCCATCCAGGCTCTGGCCATCGCTGAGCAGCGCAAGCTTGTCGATTTCCTGCGCGGCCGCCAGCAGGTTGCCTTCGACCCGCTCGGCCAGCCGCTGCACCGCATCGCGTCCGGCGCGCACGCCCCTGGCGCGCAGCCGGCTTTCGATCCACCCGGGCAATTCGTGCGGCTTGATCGCCCAGGCCACCGCAATCGCGCCGATGCGGCCGATAGCGTCGGCCCACTTGCCGTGATGGGCCTTGCTCCACTCGCCGGCGGTAATCAGCAGGATCACGTCCGGTGGCGGATTGGCGCAGAAACTGGCGATGACCTCCGCGCCCTCCTTGCCGGGCTTGCCGGTGGGCAGACGCAGTTCCACCAGGCGCCGGGCGCTGAACAGGCTGGGCGCGTTGAACGCTGCATCCAGTGCGTTCCAGTCGAAATCACGGCCATCGGCATCGAACACTTCCCGTTCGCCGATGCCCTGGGCGCGCGCCTGCGCGCGCACCGCGTCGGCCGCTTCCAGCACGCGCAGGGTTTCCGGGCCGGCAATCAGGTAAACCGGCAGCAGCTCATCCTGCGGTCCGCGCGCGAGCAGCTGTTCCGGCTTGAGTTCCATTACGGCGTTTCGGGTTCGGGCGAATCGGTATCGGACGCTGGTTGCACCGGCGGGCCGGCCCGCACCACCCCATCGACCCGGCGCAGGATCGATTCGGCCATCTCGCGGCGCAGTTCGTCGGCAAGAATCTCGCGCTCGGTGCTGGTACCGGTCACGTTGGAGGGCTGGGACACATAATCGCGCGACAGTTCGACCACCTGCTGCGGCACCAGTTCGGAACCGTCCGCCCGCTGCAGGACGAAGATCGCGGCAAAACGCAACGAGTACTCCTGGGAACGGCCGAACTGATCGATGCTGATCGGGCGATCGCCCCAGCGCTCGGAAACGATGCGCAGCGTGGCCACCTGCTTCTGGCTCTCGTCCGCGATGACCGCGCCGGAGGCCCGCAAACCGGTTGCCACCATATCGGCCAGCGGACTGTAGCGGGTCGAAGAAGTCACCCGCACCGGCCCCAGATCGTCCGGCAACGAGATCTTGCTGCGCAGATGGAAACCGCAGCCCGAAAGGATCAGGGCGGCGGCAGCGAAGGCGAGCAGGCGGGCAGGCGGATGGAATAGGGTCATGGGCGAAGTCTGGACGAGCCCGGCAGGGGCAGCAAGGGGGAAACAGGCCCTAGCCTGCCCGATGCCGCGTGAATGGCGGTTGAGACGCTGCGCCTTTACCCCGCCACGATGTTGACGATCTTGCCCGGCACGATGATGACCTTGCGGATCGTCGCATCCTGCAGGAACTTGGCGGTATTGGGCTCGGCCCTGGCCAGCGATTCGACCAGATCGCGCGGGGCGTCGGCGGCGACCTCGATGGTGCCGCGCAGCTTGCCGTTGACCTGCACCGCCAGGGTCACCGAATCGCGCACCAGCGCCGCCGGATCGGCCTGCGGGAACGGCACATCCTCCAGCAACGTCTCCGGGTGACCCAGCGCCTGCCACAGGGCATGGCTGGTATGCGGCGTGATCGGATTCAGCAACAGCACCATCGCTTCCAGCGCCTGCTGCCGCAGCGCGCGGCCGTTGCCGCTGGCGTCGTCGAACTTGCCCAGCGCGTTGGACAGTTCCATCACCGCGGCGATGGCGGTATTGAAGCTGTGCCGCTTGCCGTAATCGTTGCCGACCTTGTCGATGGTTTCGTGGATCTTGCGGCGCAGCGCCTTCTGCTCCGGCGTCAGCGCGCCCAGGTCGGCAGCCGGCGCGGCGCCATCGGCGGCATGCTTGTGCGCCTGCGTCCACAGCCGGCGCAGGAACCGCGCCATGCCTTCCACGCCGGCCTCGTTCCACTCCAGCGACTGTTCCGGCGGCGCGGCGAACATCGAGAACAGCCGCACCGTGTCGGCGCCGTACTTGTCCACCATGGCCTGCGGGTCGACGCCGTTGTTCTTGGACTTGGCCATCTTCTCGCTGCCGCCAATCTGCACCGGCTGGCCGTCGGCGATCAGGGTCGCGCCGATCGCGCGCCCGCGTTCGTCGCGCTGTACCTCGACATCGGCCGGATTGAACCATTCCCGGCCCCCGGTTGCCGATTCCCGGTAGTACGTGTCGGCAATGACCATGCCCTGGCACAGCAGGTTGACGGCCGGTTCGTTGCTGTCGACCAGGCGCGCGTCGCGCAGCAGCTTGTGATAGAAGCGGAAGTACATCAGGTGCAGGATGGCGTGCTCGATGCCGCCGATGTACTGGTCCACCGGCAGCCAGTGGTTGCCGCGCTTGTCCACCATGTCCCTGGCGCCCGGCGAGGTGTAGCGGGCGTAGTACCAGCTGGATTCCATGAAGGTATCGAAGGTGTCGGTCTCGCGCTCGGCCGCGCCGCCGCATTGTGGGCAGGTGGTCTTGCGCCATTCCGGATCGGCCTTGATCGGCGACTTCACGCCGTCCAGCGTCACGTCCTCCGGCAGCACCACCGGCAGATCCGATTCCGGCACCGGCACCGCGCCGCATTGGCCGCAGTAGATCACCGGGATCGGGCAGCCCCAATAGCGCTGGCGCGAGACGCCCCAGTCGCGCAGGCGGTAGTTGATGCGGCGCTGGCCGCGGCCCTGGCGCTCGAAACGTTCGGCCAGCGCTTCGAAGGCGCCGCGATAGTCCAGGCCGTCGAACTCGCCGGAGTTGACCAGTTCCAGATCCTCGCGGGTCTTGTCGGCGTACCAGTCGCGCCAGGTGCCGGCGTCGTAGCTCCTTTCGTCGTCGTTCTTCGGCGACTTCAACGCGATGACCTGCCGGATCGGCAGCCCGTACTTGTGCGCGAACTCGAAATCGCGCTGGTCGTGCCCGGGCACCGCCATCACCGCGCCGGTTCCGTAGCCCATCAGCACGAAGTTGGCGATCCACACCGGTACGGTTTCGCCGGTGACCGGGTGCACGGCGCGCAGGCCGGTATCGATGCCGCGCTTTTCCTGGGTTTCCAGTTCAGCCTCGGACACCCCGCCATGCCTGAGTTCTTCCAGGAACGCGGCCACCTCCGGACTGGCGGCCGCCGCCTTGTGCGCCAGCGGGTGTTCGCCGGCGATGGACAGGAAGGTTACCCCCATCAACGTGTCCGGACGGGTGGTGAACACGGTCAGCACGTCGCTGGCGCCCTCCACCGCGAACGAGATCTCAAGCCCTTCGGAGCGGCCGATCCAGTTGCGCTGCATGGTCTTGACCGCATCCGGCCAGCCCGGCAGATCGTCCAGCCCGTCCAGCAGTTCCTGCGCGTAGTCGGTGATGCGCAGGAACCATTGCGGAATCTCGCGCTTCTCGACGATGGCGCCCGAGCGCCAGCCGCGGCCATCGATGACCTGTTCGTTGGCCAGCACGGTCTGGTCCACCGGGTCCCAGTTCACCACCGAGTTCTTGCGGTAGGCCAGGCCCTTGCGCAGCAGCCGCACGAACATGCGCTGCTCGTGCACGTAGTAATCCGGATTGCAGGTGGCGAATTCGCGCGACCAGTCGATGGCGTAGCCCAGCGACTTCAGCTGGCTGCGCATGTGTTCGATGTTGGCGTAGGTCCACTTGGCCGGGGCGGTCCGGTTCTTGATCGCCGCGTTCTCGGCCGGCAGGCCGAACGCGTCCCAGCCCATCGGCTGCAGCACGTTCTTGCCGGTCATGCGCTGGTAGCGGCTGATCACATCGCCGATGGTGTAGTTGCGCACGTGGCCCATGTGCAGCGCGCCGGACGGATACGGCAGCATCGACAGGCAGAAGAACTTGGGCTTGTCGGAGCGCTCGTCGACCTCGAACGCGCGCTTGTCGTCCCAGTAGCTCTGGGCGGCGGCTTCAACGGACTTCGGGTCGTAGGAAACGGGTTCGGCGGCAACGGACATGGCGGAGGCTGGCGGGACTGCGGCGGCAAAGCATGCAAGGGTACCGCAGCGCACAAATCCCCGCCATTGCAACGGCTAAGATGGGCCATTCCCGCTGGAGTCCGCCATGTCCCGAGCCACCCTTGCCGCCCTGCTGTCCGTTCTTGCCCTGCCGGCCGCCGCCGCCGAACCGGTGGCGCTGCACTGCGGCAAGCTGTTCGATGCGCGCAGCGGCCGGGTGCTGGGACCGCATACGGTCGTGGTCCGCGATGGCCGCATCGACCAATTGATCAGCGGCGGCCACGCCGATGTCGTCGGATTGGCCGCGGTGGATCTGCGCAACCGCACTTGTCTGCCGGGCTGGACCGATCTGCATGTGCACCTGGGCGGCGAATCCAGCCCGCAGAGCTATTCGGAAGGTTTCCGGCTGGATCCGATCGACTTTGCCTATCGCTCGGTCGGCTATGCCGAAAGGACCCTGCTGGCCGGCTTCACCAGCGTGCGCGATCTGGGCGGCGAGGTCAGTCCGCACCTGCGCGATGCGGTCAACCAGGGCCTGGTGAAGGGACCGCGCATCTTTGCCGCCGGCAAATCCATCGCCACCACCGGCGGCCACGCCGACCCCACCAACGGCTGGAACGACCAGCTTTCGCACCTGATCGGCCCGCCCGGCCCCACCGAGGGCGTGGTCAATTCCGTCGATGAAGCGCGCCAGGCCGTGCGCCAGCGCTACAAGGACGGCAGCGACGTCATCAAGATCACCGCTACCGGCGGCGTGCTGAGCTACGCCAAGTCAGGCGATGCGCCGCAGTTCACCGTCGACGAGGTCAAGGCGATCGTCGATACCGCCAACGATTACGGTTACAAGGTCGCCGCCCACGCGCACGGCACCGAGGGCATGAAGCGCGCCATCCTGGGAGGGGTGACCAGCATCGAACACGGCACCTACATGACCGACGAGGTCATGCGGCTGATGAAGCAGCACGGCACCTGGTACGTGCCGACGATTTCGGCCGGGCGCTTCGTCGCCGAAAAGGCGAAGATCGACGGCTATTTCCCGGAAGTCGTGCGCCCCAAGGCCGCCCGCATCGGCGCGCAGATCCAGGACACCGCCGCCAAGGCCTACCGCAACGGGGTGAAGATCGCCTTCGGCACCGACATGGGCGTGGGCCCGCACGGCGACAACGCGCGCGAGTTCATCTACATGGTCGAGGCCGGCATCCCGGCGGCCACCGCACTGCAATCGGCGACGGTTCTTGCCGCCGAGGTGCTGGGCGTGGACGACCAGGGCGCGATCGAAACCGGCAAGCGCGCCGACATCATCGCCATGCCTGGCGATCCGGTGGCGGACATCAATGCTGTCTTGAATGTCGATTTCGTGATGAAGGACGGCGAAATATTCAGGCAACCCTAGGGGCTGTTGCCGTTTCCCGAGCAGGCCGGGTCAATCAGGCCGCAGCCGCCAGCCCGCCCAGCACAGCCAGGCCAGCCAAAGGCCGAACGCCAACCGCTGGGCCACGCCGGCGGGCAGCAGTTCCACTGCAAACAGCACCACCGCCAGCATTGCCAGCGCCGCCGCCAGGCTGAAACCGGCAAAGGGTCGCCAGTCCGGCCGGCGCCAACCGCTGATGGCCAGCAGCAGCGCACCCGGGATAAACGCCACCCACCACAGCATCCACGCGGTGGCGTGATAGCGGCTGGCCGCGCTGTTGAGATCATCGGCCTCCAGCGGCAGCAGGCCCAACGCGATGAAGCCCAGCGCGGACAGGAAGGCCAGTTGCGTCCCGACCCGGACCGACCAGCCGGCATCGGCAGGCAGACGATGGCGCAGCCCGATTGCAACGGTGCCGGCCAACATGCCCGGCAACACGAACGCCAGCAGGTTGAACGCCAGCGCATGCGGGAATCCCTTCGCACCCAGCAGCGCCACCGGGTGCAGCGACTGCGAATATCCGGCCAGCGCGGCGCCGAAGCCGGCCACCGCAGCCGCACACAGCGCGGTGGCCGCTATCCCCGCATAGGGCAATGCCCGCATCAACCGGTTTTCCATCCAAGCGCATCCGTATTTGGCGACGCGCACGATACCAGAGCGCGCCGTTGGGCCTGTTGGGACGTAACCGCATGCATGAACGTACCTGCTTGAACGGGCTCGCTTGAACCGGACCACCTGAGGCACCATTAAGAGCAGCAACCTTTGAAGAGCAGCCCCATGAGCGATTTGCCCCACGTTTTCGATGCCACCACCGAAACCTTCGAAGCCGAAGTGCTGCAGAAATCGCTGCAGGTGCCGGTGCTGGTGGATTTCTGGGCGACCTGGTGCGGTCCCTGCAAGACGCTGGGCCCGATCCTGGAAAAGCTGGCCGGCGAATACAACGGTGCCTTCCTGCTGGCCAAGGTCGATGTGGACAAGGAACAGCAGATTGCCGCCGCCTTCCAGATCCGTTCGGTGCCGACCGTCTTCCTGGTCAAGGGCGGCCAGTTGGTGGATGGCTTCCCCGGCGCGCTGCCGGAAGGGCAGTTGCGCGAGTTCCTGAAGCAGCACGGCATCGAGCCGGCGCAAGCGGCGGAGCCGGAAGCCATCGAGGCCGCTCCGCTCGACCCGCATGCCGAGGTGCTGGCGCTGCGCAATGCGATCGATGCCGAACCCGACAAGCCGGAACTGAAGCTGGACCTGGCGTTGGCGCTGCTGAAGATCGGCGCCAACGGCGAAGCCGAACAGCTGATCGACGCGTTGCCGGCCAATCTTGCCACCGACGAGCGCAGCCTGCGTGCGCGTGCGCGGCTGGATTTCGCTTCATCGCTGAAGGACGCGCCTGCGGCCGAAGTCCTGCAATCGGCCGTGGACGCGAACCCGGACGATCTGCAGGCACGCCATCTGCTGGGCGTGCACCGGCTGGTGGCCGGGGATTCGCAAGCCGCGCTCGAGCAGTTCCTGGAAATGCTGCGCCGCGACCGCGACTATGGGGACGGACTGCCGAAGAAGACCCTGATCGATGCGTTCCGGGTGATCGAGGACGAGGCCCTGGTCGGCCAGTACCGCCGCAAGATGGCGGCGCTGCTGTTCTGATAGCCTGCCTGGCCCGCGTGCGGGCATCGCCCACCTTTTGTCGTCCTGCATGAAACCTTCCACGCTGCGTCATCTGTTCAATTTCTGGCCGCCATTCCTGTTCAGCGGCGTTCATGTCACCGAAATCGCCGACGACTGGCGCTTTGCGCGGGTCGAGCTGCGCATGCGCCCGTGGAACCGCAACTATGTCGGCACCCATTTCGGCGGCAGCCTGTTCGCGATGACCGATCCGTTCTGGATGATCATGGCCAAGGAGCGCTTGGGCCGCGACTACTACGTCTGGGACAAGACCGGCGAAATCGAATTCGTCAAACCCGCCATGGGCACGGTGCATGCCGAATTCCGCCTGGACGATGTGGTCCTGGACGAAATCCGCGCCGCCGCCGCCAATGGCCAAAAGCACCTGCGCTGGATGCCAGTGGACGTGTTCAATGCGCAGAACGAAGTGGTCGCCAGGGTACGCAAGCAGATCTACGTTCGGCTGAAGCCGGAAGCGCGCGGCAAAGCCCAAGGCTGACCGACTACGGCAGCCGCGACCCCGGCAGCGGCAGCGGCAGACGCAGGCTGGCGCCCGCCGGCCCGTCCGCGATTGGTTTGGCGTAGGCCGCACTCGTCAACTCCGGGCTCCCGGCGTCCATCAGCAACTCGCGGCCTGCGCTGCGCAACGACTGCGGCAAGCCCGAGAGAGCCGTCCGCTCCATGCGTTCGCCAGCATCCTGCCGCCTTAGCCATAGCAACGCGGTAGCCATCCGGAGGCGCGCATTGGCATCCTGCAGACGGCGAGCGTACTCCTGCAAATCCGGTCCACCGATATCGGCCAGAATGCAGCCGGCGAGGTTGCTGACGCAGGCCAGCGACCAGCGCGAAGGCGGCGGCGTGGAATCGTGCAACGGCAGATCGGCGGCCAACTGCGACCGCGCCGCTTCCCCGCAGTACCAGGCAAATCGCGGCGCCATCCGCGCCGCGGTCTTGCCGCTATCGTAGAACATGCGTGCGGCCTTGCTGGTCTCAAGACTTCCATCGGGCTCGATGGCTTCATATGCGCTCAATCCCGCCAGCACATAGCGGCCCTCGCCCAGCATCATCCGGCAGATGTCATCCTGCAGCGCAGTCATCGGCGCGAACGCCTCCCCGCATACGGCCGGCAGAGGATGCTGGCGCGGGAGTTCGGCCAGCATGTCGGCGAACAGGCTTACGTTTCCTTCCAGCATGGCCGAACCGATCATGCTGCCGATCAGGGAGTGGCTGCCGGAAATCAACCGGCGCGCGGTGCCGGTGTCGGCACATACGCCGGCAAGCGCGGCTTCGCGATCGCCGCTGACGAACGTATACGCATGACCGGTCAGCGAGCGCGACAGCGACTGATAGGGCGGAAACGGCATGTCCGGGCGCGGCGGGAACGGATTGCGAAAATGCGCATACGCGGAAAGCTCCGCCGCATTGGCCAGCAGCGCGGCGTGACGCTGCAGCAACGCTGCATACGCCGGCATCGCGTCGCGCACCTGCGCCAGGCAGCCGGTCGCGCGCCAGCGGCACCACTCCGGATCCCCCGCTGCCGCGTTCTCCAGTGCCGGATAGCGCTGCGCTGCGATGCCCGCAAAGTAGACGTTCGATTCCTTGGCGGCGGCACCGGGCAGCGGAATCCGGGAAAAGCGCTCGATATCCTGGCGCAGAATCTGAT
Organism: Pseudoxanthomonas wuyuanensis; assembly: GCF_900215535.1. Classification (GTDB taxonomy): domain Bacteria; phylum Pseudomonadota; class Gammaproteobacteria; order Xanthomonadales; family Xanthomonadaceae; genus Pseudoxanthomonas_A; species Pseudoxanthomonas_A wuyuanensis. The sequence goes on from NZ_OCND01000004.1 coordinate 42,122, forward strand.
TGCGCTCGGCCGCCGGTACCCGGTACGGCAGCGACCACAACGCGGCGAATCCATCCGCGCCTTCGGCCGGCGGAGGCGGATTCTGCAGCAGCGCCAACGCTTGGCGCTCTTGGGCGCTGGGACCTCGCAGCCAGGAAACCGCGTACAGCGCCACGGCCGCCACCAGCACGGCGGCCAGCCCGGCGCCGATACCCTTCAGCACTTTTACCATTGCGTCCGTCTCCGCAACACCGTATTCCCCGCGCAGGATCATAACCGGAAGGCTCGCCGCCGCTACAATGCGCGCCATGCCTCCCGACTCCCCGACCTCCCGCGCTTCGCTGCAGAAGCTGTTCCTGACCGGTCTGCTGACCCTGCTGCCGATCTGGCTGACCTGGGTGGTGGTGAAGTTCGTGTTCGTGCTGCTGTCGGACATCAGCAAGCCGTGGGTGGAACCCATTTCGCAGCAGATCGCCGCTTCGTTTCCGCAATCGCTGGGCTGGTTCAACGGCCTGTGGGTGCAGAACACCATCGCGCTGGCGGCAACGCTGGTGTTCATCCTGGCCGTGGGCGCGCTGACCCGGCGCGTGATCGGACAGCGGCTGCTGGGCTGGTTCGAAGCGCTGATGATGCGCATCCCGCTGGCCAGCACCATCTACACCAGCGCGCGCAAGCTGCTGGATATCCTGCAGACCAAGCCCGGCAGCACCCAGCGGGTGGTGCTGGTGGATTTCCCGCACCGGGAAATGAAATCGGTAGGCCTGGTGACCCGGGTCATCCGCGAGGAAGGCAGCGGCCGCGAACTGGCCGCCGTCTACGTGCCGACCACGCCCAACCCGACCTCCGGTTACCTGGAAATCGTGCCGGTGGAACTGCTGACGCCCACCGACTGGACCGTCGACCAGGCGATGAGCTTCATCATTTCCGGCGGCGCGGTGGCGCCGGAGTCGATGCCGTTCACCCGCGCCGGAGACCGCTGAGCGATGGCGCCGGTCCGCACGCTGGACGATCGCGCGGTCAAACTGTTCATCGCCCTGGCGGCGTTCTTCTGCGTCAACACGGTGCTGGCCGAATTCATCGGGGTCAAGATCTTCGCGCTGGAAGACACCCTGGGCATCGCACCGTTGCAGTGGAACCTGTTCGGCCAGACCGGTTCGCTCAGCTTTACCGTCGGCACGCTGCTGTGGCCGTTCGTGTTCATCCTGACCGACACGGTCAACGAGTTCTTCGGCAAGCGCGGCGTGCGCTACATCTCCTGGATCGCGGTGGCGCTGATCGTCTACGGCTTCGTGTTCGCGTTCCTGGCCATCGCCGCCGCACCGGCCGGCTGGTGGGTGACGGCGGCCGCTGACCAGGGCGTGCCGGATTACCAGGCCGCGTTTGCGGCCATCTTCGGCCAGGGCATGTGGTCGATTGCCGGTTCCATCGTCGCCTTCCTGGTCGGCCAGCTGATCGACGTGGTGGTGTTCCACCGCATCCGCGCGGCCACCGGCGAGCGCTGGGTATGGCTGCGCGCCACCGGCTCCACTGCGGTTTCGCAACTGGTGGACAGCTTCATCGTCATCTACATCGCCTTCGTGCTGGGGCCGCAGCAGTGGCCGACCTCGTTGTTCCTGGCCGTCAGCAGCGTCAACTACGCCTACAAGATGCTGGCGGCGGTGGCGATGATTCCGCTGCTGTACCTGATGCGGCACGGCATCCGCCGCTATCTGGGCGAGGCGCGCGAGCGCCAGCTGCGCGCCGAAGCCGCTGCGGATTGATCTCCGCCTGGAGCGGCCCGGCCTTCCGCGGGCTCTTGCTGGCGGATCGCGGTGGAAGCAAAAAAGCCCGCGCCGGGCGGCGCTCCTGCCTGGCACGCCGAGATCTACCGGGGCGTGACGGGATCATGACTTTCGTCGCTGGCCGCTGGCGCCCGGATGGGCCACGCTCGCGGTTTGCCCTTGCCCGGAGTCCGCCCATGAGCCGTCCCCTGCCCGTCCTGCTGACCCTGGCCATTGCCCTGGCGTTGCCCGTGGCCTCGGCCAGCCTGCCTGCCCGCGCCGCCGATGCCGCCTCCACCCAGGCTCCTGCTTCGACCAAGGCGGCGCAGCTCAACCAGCTGTACGCGCAGTACTGGGAGGAATCGCTGGAGCTCAATCCGTTGCGCGCCACCTTCCAGGGCGATCCCCGCTACAACGATCGGTTGCCGAACTTCCTGTCGGCCGACTACCGCCAACAGTCGCACGAGTTCACCGCCGGCTGGCTGGAGAAGATCGAAGCGGTCGGCGCGGACGGACTGGGCGGGCAGGATCTGCTCAGCTACGAGATTTTCGTCGAAAAGGCCAAACGCGAACTGGAAGGCGAGCGGTTCCCCGGCTGGATGCAGCCGGTCAACCAGTTCTACAACATCGCCAGCACGGTGGTGCAGCTGGGCTCGGGCACCGGCGCGCAGCCGTTCAAGACCGTGCAGGACTACGACAACTGGCGCAAGCGCGCCGCGCGGGTGCCGGTGCTGTTCGACCAGGCCATCGCCAACATGCGCGAAGGCATGCAGGCCGGCGTGGTGCAGCCGCGCGCGCTGATGGAAAAGGTGGTGCCGCAGCTGGATGCGCTGATCAAGCCCAAGGCCGACCAGACGCTGTTCTGGGGCCCGGTGAAGAATCTGCCCGACAGCTTCAGCGACGCCGACAAGCAGCGCATCGACAGCGAATACCGCAGCCTGATCGAAAACGAACTGATGCCGGCCTACCGCCGGCTGCGCCAGTTCATCGTCGACGAATACATGCCCAAGACGCGTGCCACGCCGGGCATGGAAGGGCTGCCCGACGGGGCGGCCTGGTATGCCTACAACGCGCGCCAGAGCACGTCCACCGATCTGAGCCCGGCCGAAATCCACCAGCTTGGCCTGGATGAAGTGGCGCGCATCCATGGCTTGATCCATGGGGTGATGAAGGAAGTCGGCTTCACAGGCTCGCTGCAGGAATTCTTCCAGTTCATGCAGAACGACCCGCGCTTCAGTTTCGAAAGCGAGGAGGCGCTGCTGGCCTACTACCGCGGCCTGGAAGACAGGATCAACCAGCGCGTGCCGGAGCTGTTCTCGCTGATTCCGAAAGCGTCTTTCGAAATCCGCCCGGTCGAAGCGTTCCGCGCGCAATCGGCCGCCGGCGGCTCGTACATGCGCCCCAGCGAGGACGGCAGCCGTCCCGGCATCTTCTACGTCAACACCTATGACCTGCCGACCCGCAAGACCTGGGATGCCGAAGATCTGTACCTGCACGAAGCCATTCCAGGCCATCACTTCCAACTGGCGTTGCAGCAGGAACTGACCGGACTACCGATGTTCCGCCGCTTCGGCAGCGAGATCGCGTTCTCGGAGGGCTGGGGCCTGTACGCCGAATCGCTGGGCAAGGACCTGGGCGTCTACACCGATCCGTACAACTACTTCGGCTATCTGCAGAACGAGCTGTGGCGCGCCATCCGGTTGGTGGTCGATACCGGCCTGCACAGCAAGGGCTGGAGCCGCGAGCAGGTGATCGCCTACATGCTGGAAAACTCGGCCGAAAGCCAGACCCAGGCCACCGCCGAAGCCGAACGCTACATGGCCATCCCCGGCCAGGCGCTGGCCTACAAGATCGGCGAATTGAAGATCAAGCAGGTGCGCGCCCGGGCCGAGCGCGAACTGGGACCGAAGTTCGACATCCGCCAGTTCCATGCCGAAGTGCTGAAGGACGGCTCGGTGCCGCTGGATGTGCTGGAAGCCAAGATCGACCGCTGGATTGCCGAGATGCGCGGCGACTGAGGCGGCAGACCCGTTCCTACAGTTTTCCCACAGAACGGGCCGCAGGATGGGCGCCGCCGCCGGGGGCTACTGGCCCCTGGCGGCGTTCCTCCCCCATCCGAGATAAACAGCGATGAAGAGAATCCTGTCCGGCGCACTGGCTGCGCTGTTCGCTTCCGGCGCGATCGCCGCCGAACCGCATCCCCATTGGGGCTACCAGGGCGAAGACGCTCCGGCGCATTGGGCCGAGCTGGATCCGGGTTTCGAAACCTGCGCCCTGGGCCGCACGCAATCGCCCATCGACATCCGCAACGCGCAACGCGCCGATCTGCCCGAGATCGATTTCGACTACCGCGCAGGTCCGGCCGAGGCGGTGAACAACGGCCACACCGTCCAGGTGAACCTGCCGGACGCTGGCGGCATCGACATCGGCGGCGCGCATTACGCGCTGGTGCAGTTCCATTTCCATACGCCCAGCGAAGAGAAGATCGACGGCGAGAGCTTTCCGATGGAAGCGCATTTCGTGCACAAGGATGCCGAAGGGCATCTGGCGGTGGTCGCGGTGATGCTGAAGCAAGGCAGAAAGAACGCGGCTTTGGAAGAAATCTTCGATGCGTTGCCGGCGGCCGAAGGCGGCAGCCTCGCGCTGGAAAACCTGGACCCGTCCACCCTGTTGCCGAACAGGCAGGGCTACTACGCCTACACGGGTTCGCTGACGACGCCGCCTTGCAGCGAAGGCGTGCGCTGGCAGGTGCTCAAGCAGCCGGTCGAAGTGTCGGAAAGCCAGATCGAGGCCTTCCGCAAGCTGTATCCGATGAACGCGCGCCCGGTGCAGCCGTTGAACGGGCGTGAGGTTCGGCAGAGCCGTTCCTGAGTTCCCGATCGCCGGGATTCGAACGATGGTGGCGACCGGAACCGCTTCTGCGGCAAAGGCCGCCCGGTGTCGGGGTATCGCTGTTCAAGGTATCCCGGCGCAAAGCGCCTTCCCTCTGAGCCAGCCGAACGGCCGGTCAGCCGCTCCCCCAGAATAGCGACCCGTTGCGTGCCGAATCGATGATGTCCCGATGCCGGGACTCTATCGGTTGCCTGCAGCCGTTACCCCAGGTCGGCAATGATCCGGCGCGCGGCATTGTGCCCCGGCGCGCCGGTCACGCCGCCGCCGGGATGGGTGCCGGCGCCGCACAGGTACAGTCCGGGAATCGCGCCGCGGTAATCGGCCTGGCCCAGCATCGGACGCGCGCTGAACAGCTGGTTGAGCGACAGCGCGCCATGGAAGATGTCGCCACCGATCAGGCCGAACGTGCGTTCCAGATCCAGCGGACTCAGCGCCTGCCGCGCAATGACCGAATCGGCGAATCCTGGCGCGAAGCGATCCACCGTGGCGATCATCAGCTCGGCGACTTCGTCGCGGTGATCGTCCCAGGATTTCCCGTCCGCCAGCACCGGCGCCACCTGCTGGCAGAACAGGCTGGCCACATGCTTCCCGGCCGGCGCCAGCGAATCGTCCAGCGTCGACGGGATCAGCATCTCGACGATCGGCTGGCGCGACCAGCCGTGTTCGACCGCGTCGCGGTAGGCGCGATCCATGTAGGCCAGGCTGGGCGCCAGGACGATGCCGGCGGTCAGGTGATCGCCCTCGCCCGGCAACGCGCTGAAGCTGGGCAACCGCTCCAGCGCCACATTCATCCGGAACGTGCCCGAACCGCAGCGCCAGTGCGCCATGCGCTCGCGGGTCGGTGCCGGCACGTCGCGCGCGGCCATCAGTTGCTGGTACAGCAGCCTGGGATTGACGTTGGCCACCACCGCGCGCGCGCGCAAGGTTTCGCCGCTCCCGGTCACCACGCCGACCGCGCGTCCCTGCTCCACCAGTACCTCGCGCACGGCCGCGCCGGTACGGATCTCGGCACCGGCCGCGGCCGCCGACCTGGCCATCGCCTGGGTGATGGCGCCCATGCCGCCGATGGCGTGGCCCCATGCGCCCTTGACGCCGTTGACCTCGCCGAACACATGGTGCAGCAGCACGTAGGCCGAGCCCGGGGTATACGGACTGGCATAGTTGCCGACCACCCCGTCGAAGCCGAACAAGGCCTTGATTGGCGCGCTTTCGAACCAGCGGTCCAGGTATTCGGCCGCCGATACCGTGAACAGATCCAGCAATTCCTGGCGCAGCGTTTCGTCCAGCGCATGCAATCGCCGGCCCAGCCGGCCGGCGCGCAGCAGTTCCGGCAGCGCTTTCCACCAGCCGCCATCGGTCAGGTTGGGCGGCGGCTCCAGGGCCAATGCGCGCAGCACATCGGCAATGGCTTCCAGCCGCGCCTCGTAGGCCGGCAGGCGCTCGGCATCGCGCGCGGAGAACTTCGCCACCTGTGCCTGGGTCTGCCCACCGCCGGTCAGCAGGTACCCGCCGTCGGGCAGCGGCAGGAAGTTGTTGCGCCTGCGCTGGACGATACGCAGGCCATGCGCGGGCAGGTCAAGGTCGGCGATGACCCGCGGCTGCAGCAGCGAGACCGTGTAGGAGGCCACCGAGTTGCGGAACCCCGGGTGGAATTCCTCGGTCACGGCGGCGCCGCCGACGATGTGACGGCGTTCAAGCACGGTAACCTTCAGCCCGGCCCGCGCCAGATAGGCCGCGCAGACCAGCCCGTTGTGCCCTCCGCCAATCAGCAGCGCATCGCAAGTTGGGGATTTCGGGGGCATGGCAGCGGCCTGTGGCAAGGGTTTCCAACTGCCCAGTAAAGGCAAATCGCGGAAAAACGCAATCCCCGACAGTAACCGGCCACCCTGGCCCGGCGCTCACCTATAATTGTGACTTACGCAACATTTACGCTGGGGATGGGGGAAACTTGACCAGAAGGACGGCACATTGGCGCAACCGGCACGCGTGGCTGCTGTTGCTGATCCTGCTGCTTTCCTGCGCCCCTGCAACCGCGCAGGATTGGACCTATCGGGTCCGCCCCGGCGACACCCTGTGGGATCTGAGCGGCGAGTACCTGAAACCGGGCATTCCGTGGCAGCGCCTGCAGGCCTACAACAGCGTCGGCAACCCCTACCAGCTGCCGCCCGGATCCACGCTGCGCTTCCCGCTGGCCTGGCTGCAGATGCAGCCGCTGGAAGCGCGCGTGATTGCGGTCCGCGGCGCCGTTGAACTCTACCCGGGCGGAACCGGCGCTGCGGTGGCGGCCAGCCAGGGCATGCGGCTGGGTATCGGCACCCGGCTGGTGACCGCGGCCGATGCATCGTTGACGCTGGAACTGGCCGATGGCTCGCGCCTGCTGCTGCGCGGCGACAGCGAACTGGTGCTGGACCGGATGAGCCGCTACGGCCGCCGCGGCATGGTCGATACCCGCCTGCGCCTGCAACGCGGGCGAATCACCAACGAAGTGAACCCGCGCAAGGGCGCCGCCAGCTTCATCGTCGACACGCCGACGGCTTCTTCGGCGGTGCGCGGTACCGAATTCCGCATGGATGCCGGTAGCGGGCGCACCAGTACCGAAGTGCTGGATGGCCAGGTGGCGGTCAGCGGCGGGCGGCGCAGCGCCCTGCTCCGGCAGGGCTACGGCGCGGTGCTGACCGCCGGCGACGACGGCGCCATCCGGCCGGTCGCGCTGCTGCCGGCGCCGGCACTGCCGGCATTGCCGGCGCTACAGACCCGTACCCGCCCCGAACTGGACTGGCCGGCGGTTGCCGGTGCGGCGCTGTACCGGGTCCAGGTCACCGATCAGCCGGATTTCGAAACCCTGGTCGCCGACTTCAGCACCCCGCAGCCGCGGGCCGTCCTGCCGGTGCTGGCCGATGGCGACTACCGGCTGCGGGTGCGCGCAGTCGATGCGCATGGCCTGGAGGGACGCGACGCCGTCGCCAGCTTCCGGGTCGACGCGCAACCGGAACCTCCTTTCGCGATGGCGCCGGCAGCCGACGCAGTGGTGCGCGAAACGACGCCGACGCTGCGCTGGACGCGCTCGCGCAATGCGCAGTCCTACCGCTACCAGGTGGCCGCCAGCGACGATTTCGCCCATCCCCTGCTCAGCGGCAGCGATATCGCCGAAACCGCAGCCGTATTGCGCGGGCTGGCTCCCGGACGCTACTACTGGCGCGTGGGCAGCACCGATGCGGCCGGCAAACACGGCCCCTACGGCGATCCGATCGGGTTCGTCCTGCAACCGCTGGCCGGCATCGACGACATCGACCGCGACAGCGGGCAGAACGGCCGCGAGACGACGTTCCGCTGGCAGGCGGGCGAGCCCGGCCAGCGCTATCGTTTCCAGCTTTCGCGCTCGCCGGACTTCAAACGCATGCGCATCGACGAGGTGGTGGAACAGGCGCAGATCACCGTGCCCAGGCTGCGCGCGGGCAACTGGTACCTGCGCGTGCAACCCATTGCCGAAGACGGTTACGAAGGTCCTTTCTCGGCCACCCAGGCGGTGGAAGTACCGTGCCGGGTCTGCCAGGCCATCGTCGGCTCCGGCGCGCTTATGCTGTTGCTGACCCTATGAGCACGCCTTCACCAGCCCCCAAACCCCTGGCCCGCGCGCTGATTGGCGTCGGCGCGGCCGCGCTGGTCACGCTGATTACCTTGTTGGGGCTGACCTACCGCCTGGATGCCTGGCTGTACGACACGATGATTGCCGGCGTGGCCCAGCCGGTGGACGAGCGCGTGCTGAATATCGTCATCGACGAGAAGAGCCTGTCCGAAATCGGCCGCTGGCCATGGTCGCGGCGTACCCATGCGCAGATGATCGACCGGCTGCGCGAAACCGGTGTGCGCGGTGTCGCGCTGAACGTGCTGTTGTCAGAACCGGCCCTGTTCGATCCCGAAGGCGACGCCCTGCTGGCGCGCGCACTGACCCGCAGCGGCAACGTCGTGCTGCCGGTGCTGGCCGAGGCCGCCGAATTCAACGGCACCAGCGTGGAACTGATGCCGATTCCCGAATTCGCCGCGTCCGCCGCGGCTTTGGGGCATGTGGACATGGCGCTGGACGCCGACGGCGTGGCGCGCAGCCATTTCCTGCGCGCCGGGCTGGGTTCGCCGCATTGGCCGTCGCTGGCGCTGGCGCTGTACCAGCTGGAACGGGAACGCAGCACGATGGAGCTGCCGGGCCTGCGCAACCCGCGTCTGGAAGCCGTCTCGCCGCAGCAGTGGGTGCGGGATCATCAGGTGCTGGTGCCGTACGCTTCGCCGCCCAACGGTTTTCGCCATGCCTCCTACAGCGACGTGCTGAACGGACGCATTCCCGATGCGTTGTTGCGCGGCCGCTGGGTGCTCATCGGCGTCACCGCCACCGGCATGAGCAACGAGCTGGCGGTGCCCGGCTACTCGCCGCAGTCCGGACTGAGCGGGCTGGACTATCAGGCCAACGCCTTCAACATGCTGTTGCGCAATACCGCCATCGCGCCGATGACGATGGCCGCGCAGGTGTTGCTGTCGATCGCGCTTGTCGTGCTGCCGCTGCTGCTGTGCAGCCTGCCCGGCCTGCGCCGGCTCTGGCGGCCTACGCTGTTGATGATCGGCATCGTGCCGTTGATCTCGTTCCTGCTGCTGGCGTTGGCGCGCTCCTGGTATCCGCCGACGGCGGCGATGCTGGTGCTGGCGCTGGGCGCTTCGGTCTGGATCTACCGCAGGCTGCGCCGCACGCACCGGCAGGCGCAGTCGGATCCGCTGACGGGCCTGGCCAACCGCAGCAAGTTCGACAGCGCGCTGGAACAGGAACTGCGCACCGCGCGCCGCACCGGCCAGCCGCTGTCGCTGCTGGTGCTGGACATCGACCATTTCAAGCAGTTCAACGACAACAGCGGGCACGCCACCGGCGACGCCATCCTGCGCGCGCTGGCGCGGATATTGCGCAGCCGCGCGCGGCGGCCGCGCGATCTGGTCGCACGCCTGGGCGGCGATGAATTCGCGGTATTGCTGCCGGAAACCTCGGCCCAGGCAGCCGCCACCATCGCCACCACCATCCATGTGGATCTGGCCAACCTTTCCGCCCATGCCCCGGACGCCGATGCGCTGCCGCCATTCAGCGCCAGCATCGGCATCCACACCCGCACCGCCGACGACGAACTGGATGCCGAGGAATTGTTCGGACTGGCGGATACGGCGTTGTACCGGGCCAAGCAGGCCGGCCGCAATCGCAGCGTCAGTCACGCCTGAAATCGCAGCTTCTTAGGTCTTCTCCCACTTCCGGGGATCTCGGCTTCGGCGGGAGTCGCCGGCCGTCAGGCTGGGGGCGCTCCGCCCTCCTGACGACGTCGTGTCTTTACGTCGGGCCGCAGGCTCGTTCCGCTTCGCGGCCCGAACCGGCCCGGCGCAGCGCGCCGGCCGTCGCCTTTGGGCAGATGGCAGATCGGGACTTCGGAAGGCCTTTCTTCGAGCGCCGACCAGGTGTCCAGAAGCCGGTGACCAGGGCGGTGCGGGACCGTACGCGGCATGGATGCCGCGGAAGAGCTTACATGGATGTATTTACGGCGTGTCCCGCACTGCCCTGGTCGCCGGATTCCACATAGACGTTCCCCGCACTTGGGAGAAGAACCTTTTTTTTTCAGAAGCCGGCGGCCAAGATGGCCCGCCACCAAAACAACCGGTTCAGACCGTCAACCGCATGCCCGGCCGCGACAGTTGCACCTCGATACCGTCGCGCTCGCCGATCTCGCCGGCCAGCGCTTCGCGCGCCTTGTCTTCGCCATGCACCAGCACCAGCGGCGGGCGCGCCCGGAAACCGCCATACCAGTCCATCAAACCGCGCTGGTCGGTATGCGCCGACAGTCCGCCAACGGTATGCATCTGCGCGTTGACGCGGTAATCGCGGCCGTGGATGCGCACCCAGCGCGCGCCGTCCACCAGCCGCCGTCCCAATGTGCCCTGCGCCTGGTAGCCGACGAACACCACATGCGTGCTGCGCCGCTGCAGGTTGTGCGCCAGGTGATGCAGGATGCGGCCGCCGCTGGCCATGCCGGAACCGGCAATGACGATAGCGCCGTTCTCGATACGGTTGATCGCCATCGACTCGTCGGTGCTTTCGGTGATGTGCAGGTTGGGAAGGTGGAACGGATCCGGCTTCTGCTCCCACACCTTGCGCGCTTCATCGTCGAACAGATCGTGATGGCGCCCGTACACCTGCACCACCTTGGCCGCCATCGGACTGTCCAGGAAAATGCGCCAGCGATCCAGTTGCCATTGATCCCAGTACCTGGTGAACCAGTACAGCAGTTCCTGGCTGCGCCCGACCGCGAACGCGGGAATCAACACATTGCCGCGGTCGCGCCATGCCTGCTCGAAGATATCGCCCAGTTCATGCACGGTGCCTTCGCGATCGCGATGATTGCGATCCCCGTAGGTGGATTCCATCAGCACCAGATCCGCCTCGCTCACGCGCGCCGCATCGCGCAGGATCGGCGTGCCGGGCGGCCCCAGATCGCCGGAGAACACCAGCTTGCGGCCATCGGCCCATAGTTCGACGATGCACGAGCCAAGGATGTGGCCGGCATCGCGCAGGCACAGTTCCACGCCCGGCAGGATCGGCTGGCGCCGGTCGTAGTCCAGCGTCTGGACCAGACGCATGGCAGGCGCCACATCTTCGACGGCGTACAGCGGCACCGCCACCGGTTCGCCGGCGCGGCGCCGGCGGTTGGCGCGGTCGGCATCGGACTCGGCCAGCGACGCGGAGTCCTCCAGCATCACCGGCATCAGATCGGCACCGGCACGATGGATGAAGATGGGGCCGCGGAAACCGCGCTTGACCAGCAGCGGTACCCGGCCGATGTGATCGATATGGGCGTGGCTGAGAACCAGCGCGTCCAGCGATTCTGGTGCGAACGGGAAATCGTCGAAATTGCGCCGCTCCTGTTCGCGGCTGCCCTGGATCATTCCGCAATCCAGCAGGATGCGCCGTCCGGCCGCAATCACCAGATGCATCGACCCGGTAACCTCGCCGGCAGCGCCGTGGAACTCGACTTCCATCTTCCTCTCCTCAGGGCTGACCGCCGCAGTATGCCTGCGCCGATGCGGGCCGGCCATGATATGGATCAGGGCTTTAGAGCGTGTTATGGCCTTTGGGGTGAGTGCGAAGGCTGCTGTCGCGGAGTCAGGCAAGGCGCGCGCCGCCGGTCAGGCTGGTGGCCTGGCCAAGGCGTGCAACGCGGCATGGCGCCGCGACAGCAGCCTTCCCGAAGGGTTGCGCACCAGCGCCGCCGCAGCCGCGTTGCCCGGCTTGCCTTGGGCACCACCCAAGGACCGCGCCGGCCGCCTTGCTGCAACGGCGCTGGCGCGCAACGCATCTCATCCCAAAGGTCATAACACGCTCTAGCCCGGCAGCATGACCTTCGACACCCCTATTCCCACGGCCCGAAGCGTAAAGTCCGCCCACGCCTTTGAAGCCCGCACGGGCCGGAGTTGAACGTGATCTTCCGCACCCCCCCTAGATTCCAGCAAGAAATTCTCCTGCTGACGCTTGCCGTTTCCGCCGCGCTTGCCGGCTGCTCCAAATCCGACCAGGCCGCACAGCCCGGCGCCGGCGATACCGCCGCACCGGCACTGACCCTGGACGAGAGCAAGCTGCCCGGCGTCAACCGCTTTGCGCTGGACGACCTGGATGCCAGCAAGAACGCCTGTACCGACTTTGCCGGTTATGCCAACAGCAAGTGGCTGGCCGCCAACAGCATTCCCAGCGACCGCACCAGTTGGGGCGCTTTCGAAATGCTGGCCGAACGCTCCACCGCCATCCAGCGCCAACTGGTCGAGCAGGCGGCCGCGCACCCCGGCGCCACCGGGGTGGAAAAGATCGTCGGCGATCTCTGGGCCACCGGCATGGATGAAACCAAGATCAACAGCCAGGGCATTGAACCGATCCGGCCGATGCTGACCGCCATCGACGGCCTGCAGGACAAGGACGCCATCGCCGACTATCTGCGCGACACCGCCGCCAGGGGCCAGAACTTCCTGTTCGGATTCGGCTCGATGCCGGACTTCTCCAACCCGGACGTCAACACCGCCATCGCCGCCCAGGGCGGACTGGGCCTGCCGGACACCAAGTTCTATTTCGACGAAGGCAAGAAGGACATCCGCGACGCTTACGTGGCGCATATCGCCAAGGTGCTGGAGCTGTCCGGCGTCGCCGCCGAAGACGCCGCCAAGCAGGCCGCCGGCGTGATGGCCTTCGAAACCCGCCTGGCCGGCGCCTCCAAGTCGCGCGAGGAGTTCTCGCGCGATGTCGGCCTGTACAACAACATGCTGACCCTGGCCGAAGCCGATGCGCTGACGCCCAACTTCGCCTGGACGCGGTTCTTCGAATCGCAGGGCGTGACCGCGCCGGAGAAGTTCTCGCTGTCGGTGCCTAGCTTCCACCAGGAAGTCAGCAAGATGCTGGCCGATACCGACGCCGCCGTCTGGCGCAGCTATTTGCGTTTCCACACCATCGACGGCGCCTCGCCGTACCTGAGCGACGACTTCGCCAACGAGAACTTCAACTTCTACGCCAAGACCCTGCGCGGGCAGAAGGAAATCAAGCCGCGCTGGAAGCGCGTGCTGGAAACCGTGGAAGGCCAGGCCGGCGAAGCGCTGGGGCAGATGTACGTCAAGGTCGCGTTCTCGCCCGAATCCAAGGCCAAGATGGAAACCCTGGTCGACAACCTGGGCACCGCGCTGAAGGCGCGCATCGAAAACCTGGAATGGATGAGCGATGAGACCAAGCAGAAGGCGCTGGTCAAGCAGGCCGCCTTCACCACCAAGATCGGCTACCCGGACAAGTGGCGCGAATGGACCGGGCTCTCGACCGGCCGCGACAGCTACATCGGCAATGTGCTGGCCGCGCAGGAATTCAACTACAAGTGGGACCTGGGCAAGATCGGCCAGCCGGTCGACAAGACCGAATGGGGCATGCCGCCGCAGATGGTCAACGCCTACTACAACCCGCTGCAGAACGAGATCGTGTTCCCGGCCGCCATCCTGCAGCCGCCGTTCTTCGATCCTGAAGCCACCGACGAGATGAACTACGGCGGCATCGGCGCGGTGATCGGCCACGAGATGACCCACGGTTACGACGATCAGGGCAGCCGCTTCGGGCCTACCGGCAAATTTGAAAACTGGTGGAGCGATGCCGACGCGGCAGGCTTCAAGTCGCGCACCGGCAAGCTGGTGGCGCAGTTCGACGGCTACCGCACCGACGACGGCCAGCAGATCAACGGCAACCACACCCTGGGCGAGAACATCGCCGACCTGGGCGGCCTGGCCACCGCCTACGACGCGATGAAGAAGGCCACCGAAGGCACGCCGGATCCGATGACCGACGGGCTGACCCGCGACCAGCGCTTTTTCCTCAACTGGGCCACCGTGTGGCGCCGCAACTTCACCCCGGAAGAACTGAAGAACCGCATCGCCACCGACGAGCACGCGCCGGCGCAGTTCCGTGCCATCGGTGCCCCGTCCAACCTGCCCGCCTTCGCCGCCGCGTTCAGCTGCAAGGCCGGCGAACCGATGGTGCGCGCCGGCGACAATCAGGTCGTGATCTGGTAACCCGTTGTTGTTCCCGTCGCAGCAAAGGCCCGGCATGTCCGGGCCTTTGCTGTTTTGGCTGCCGGAAGTTCAGGTCTAGCGCGCACCGGAGGCAGCGCATAGGCGTGGGGTAAAGACCAGCCGCGCCGTTCTGGCCGACGCAGGCGGTCAATCAGGAACCGGCCGGATCGCAGGGTGTCCGTTCCCTGCCGCTTTGCGCGTGAAGATCCGATGCCAGTGCAGTGCGCAGGGGGCCACACCAAGGCCTGTCGATGCCGTGGACAGATTGCCCGTCCCCAACGTGCCGGCAGGCTCTGGCCAGGTTGCAACCCTTCCTTTCCAAGGAGTCCTGCCATGAAACCGCCGCTCGTCGCCGTCCTGGCGACCGCACTATGCCTGTCGCTGACCGCCTGCCCATCGCAGCAGCCTGCCGCCAGCACGGCCGACATTCCACAACCACGCCAGGACGCGCCTGCCGCCATCGCCGAGCCGCTGGTGGATCTGGAGCAACTGGCGCAGCGGCTGGTCGCCAATGCCGCGGTCAAGGAAGGCGATACGGTGATGATCAGCGGTCGCGGCCAGGATGCCGTGCTGATGGAAAACATCGCGGTGCAGGTCCGCCGCAAGGGCGCCTTCCCGCTGGTCGCCTACAGCAGCGACCGCCTGAGCAAGCGGTTGTTCTTCGACGTGCCGGAACAGTACGACACGCAGCCGGACGCCTTGGGGCTGGCGTTGGCCAAGGTATTCGATGTCGGCATCACGCTCAACAACGGCACCAGCGAAAATCTGTTCGAGGATGCCGATCCGGGCCGGGTCGCCGCACGCAGCCAGGCCGGCGAAGCGGTCAGCCAGGCCTTCTTCAACAACAACGTACGGATGCTGGAAGTCGGCAACGGGCTCTACCCCACCGCCTGGCGCGCCCAGCGCATGGGCATGCCGGAAGCCGAACTGGCAAGGATGTTCTGGGACGGCGTGAATCTGGACTACAGCGAACTGCAGGCGCGCGGCGCGCAGGTAAAGGCGGCGCTGGCGGCCGGCAACGAGCTGCACATCACCCATCCCAACGGCACCGACTTCAAGGTCAAAGTGAAAGGGCGGCCGGTGATGGTCAGCGACGGCATCCTCTCGGAGGACGACATCAAGCAGGGCGGCGCGGCCGTTGCGGTCTATCTGCCGGCCGGCGAGGTATACACCACCCCGGTGCCGGGCAGCGGCAACGGCCGCATCGTCAGCACCCGCGACTACTTCCGCGGTCAGGCCATCGACAATCTCACCGTGGGCGTGGCCGACGGCAAGGTGACTTCGCTGACCGGTTCCGGCCCTGGATTTGCCGGTATGAAGGCCGAGTACGACGCCGTTGCCGACGAACGCAAGAACCTGTTCGGATTCGTCGACCTGGGCATCAATCCCAACATCAGACTGCCGGCCGGCAGCCTGGTCGGCAACTGGGTGCCCGCCGGTGCCGTCACCGTCGGCGCCGGCAGCAATGTCTGGGCCGGCGGCGACAATTCGGTTGCCTACGGCCTGACGCTGTTCCTGCCCGGCAGCACGGTCACGCTGGACGGCAAGACCATCGTCGAAAATGGCGTCCTCAAGCTATAGCCAGCAAGCTGTCGACCACGGCCCGGACCGGAAAAATCAGGCCGCAAGTCACACTCTGCGCCTGTTCGGTCCGCAGCGTAAAAACAGCCTGGGCCGGCCCCTGGCTGTTTTTGCGCAGGCCGTTCATTGCGGCGCGCGTGCGCTTGCTAGAATCCGGGCTCTTCAACGCTCCGGAACCCGCTGATGCCGTCTCTGCGTAATGCGCTTGGCAAACCCGCCCTTCTTTCCCTGGCCCTGGCCGTCGTCCTGATCGCTCCGGACGCCGTCGCGCAGAAGAAGCGCGCCGCGCGCGCGCCGGCGGTGACGCCGGAATGCAGCGACTTCTACAGCGCCACCAACGCCGACTGGCTGAAGGCGCATCCGGCCATCGCCAGCGGCGCCTCGGTCTCGGTGCTGGGCGAGTTGCGCGAGCGTACGCTGCAACAACAGCGGGATCTGCTGGACGCGGCGATGCGCGCGCCGCAGGGCAATGTGCAGAAGCTGCTGGGCGACTTCTGGGCCAGCGGCCTGGATGAAGCGGCGGTGGAAGCCGACGGCGCCAACCCGATCGCCCCGCTACTGGGCCGCATCAATGCCATCAAGCGCGCCAAGGACGTCGCCCCGGCGATCGCCGCGCTGCACCAGGTCGGCATCCCGGTGGTCTTCAACTTCAGCCCCGATGTCGATCTGCAGCACCTGGACCGCCACATCGGCTATTTCATGCAGGGCGGACTGGGACTGTCCGACCCGGCCTACTACACCAGCGCCGACGCCGAAGCGCGCGACCTGCTTGGCCGCTACCGCGGCTACGTCAAGCAGATCCTCGCCCTGACCGGCACCGCGCAGGACAAGCTGGATGCCGAGTCGCAGCTGGTCATCGATCTGGAAACCCGGCTGGCGCAGGTGTCCAAGCCGCTGGCCGATCTGCGCAGCCCGTTCGCCAACTACGCCCCGGTCGCGACCAAGGACCTGGGCAAGCAATACCGCAACCTGCAGCTGGATGCGTTCCTGAAAGCGCAGGGCGTCAGCGACGACACCGTGTCGATGGCCGACCCGGCGCTGTTCAAGCAGGCCGACAGCCTGATTGCCGGACTCAAGCCGGAACAATGGAAGGCCTATCTGCGCTGGCGCGTCGGCGACGCGATGGCGCCCTACCTGGCGCGCCCCTTCCGCGATGCCGAGTTCGAATTCCGCGGCCGGGTGCTGCGCGGCCAGACCGCGCCGGCGCCGCGCTGGCAGCAGGTGCTGGATGCGATCAACCTGGCGGCCGGGCCCATGCTGGGCCGCGAATACGCGGCGCGTTTCGTGCCTGAGGAGCACAAGCGCCGCGCCGAGCAGATCGCCCAGCAAACCCGCGACGCGCTGGGCCGCGGCATCGAGCGCAACGCCTGGATGAGCGCCACGGCCAAGGCCGAAGCCAAGGCCAAGCTGGAAAAGCTGAAGATCGAAGTCAGCACCCCGCGCCGCGACCTGGATTACAGCGTGCAGCCGATGGGCCGCGGCAGTTTCGGCGGCAACATGCTGATCGCCTCGACCTGGCGCCATCGCGAGGAAATGAAGCGCATCGGCAAGGGCAACGCCGACCGCCGCTGGGATGTGCTGCCGCAGCAGCCTGCGCTGGCCTACGACATCGCCCAGAACCGCCTGATCGTCACCGCCGCCGTGTTGCAGAACGAAGTCTTCGACGCCCGCCAACCGGCGGCGGTCCAGTACGGTTCGTTCGGCGCCCTGGTCGGCCACGAACTCAGCCGCGGTTTCGACAACAAGGGCCGCATGGTCGATGCCAAGGGCGAGCTGCGCGACTGGTGGACCGGCGAAGACATGCGCGCCTGGGAAACGCTGGGCGCCCGCGTGGCGGCCCAATACGACGCTTACGCCTACCCCGAACTGGGCCCGGTCAAGGTCAACGGCAAGCTGACCCAGGACCAGAACATGGCCGACCTGTCCGGCGTGGAACTGGCCTGGGAAGCGTTTGCCACCGCCGACCCGCAGGCCGCAGCCACCGGCAGGCAGGATTTCTACAAGGCCTGGGCGCGCCTGTGGGCGCAACGCCTGTCCAAGACCGATGCCGCGCAGCGGGTCAGCACCGATTCGCATGCGCCTGGGCAATGGCGCGCCAACGGTCCGCTGGTCAACCTGCCCGCGTTTGCCGAGGCATTCAGCTGCAAACCGGGCCAGCCGATGCAGCTCAAGGAAACCGATCAGGTCAAACTCTGGCGCTGAGTTTGGGCCTGGCAAGAAAAAACGGCGCGGTTGTCCGCGCCGTTTTTTTTGGTTCTTCTCTCAAGTGAGGGAGGGTGGCGACCCAGGCAGACGGCTTGTGTGCGTGCTTCGGAAGCAGGCGTCGTCCCGACCGGGGCATGCTCCCCGGCTCGGTCAGCCATCCCTGGCTGACTCGCCGCCGCAAGCCATCCCTGGCCTGCTGTCCGCATACCCCGGTCGGGACGCCACATTGGCGATTCATTGTTGCCGCTTCCATTGCCCGTCACCGAAGCGCCGACGGCCACGTCAGGCGGAGCCGTGTCCTGGTGGCCGGAGGCTGCGCAGAGCGCGCCATGGATGGCGCGCGCCCGAGTCAGGGCAGGAGCCCTGACCGAGGGAAAAGCGGCTCCCGGCCGCCGGGATACGGCGCCCCTCCGAAGCACGCACGAGCGACCCGGTAATGCCTCCCCTCACATTTTTACTTGACCACCCGCATCCGCGGCGGCCCGCGCCGCTTGCCGCCGAACGGCGGCTGGCCGCGCCAGTAGCGGATCAGCAACCAGCCGAACAGCATGCCGCCCAGGTGGGCGAAATGCCCCACGCCCGGCTGCCAGCCGGTCACGCCGAACAGCAACGCCATCGCACCGTAGATGATGACCAGCGTACGCGCGCGAATTTCCACCGGAATCGGGAAGATGATCATGCGCTGATTGGGAAACAGCATGCCGTAGCCCAGCAGCAGTCCGAACACGCCGCCGGAAGCGCCCAGCGACGAATACACCATGCCGCCGCCGGAAAGGATCCACGACGTCACCAGCAACTGGCACAGATTGGCGCCGACCAGGCAGACCAGGTAATAGGTCAGAAAGCGCTTCTCGCCCCAGGTCGCCTCCAGCGGCGAGCCGAAGATCCACAGCGCCAGCATGTTGAACAGCAGATGGCTGAAGTTGCCATGCATGAAGCCGCTGGTCAGCAACTGCCACGGCATGAACGAATATCCTGCCGCGTCATAGCCGGAGAAATTCAGCGGCCACAACGCGAACGGTTCGGTCACCGCCGGCGCCAGGAACATCTGCAGCAGGAACACCGCGACATTGGCGATCAGCAGCGCCTGGGTCACCGGGAGGAGTCTTGGAAACATGGGGTCAGTCCGCTTCGGTAGACCGATAGGATAACCAGAGCGAATGAATAGGGGCAGGAACGAGGAGTGAGGAGTGAGGCGCGGGGCTGCCTTACCCGGCGCCCGGCCCCCACAGCGCTTCGTCCAGGTCCGGTGCGGGTTTGACCCGGCGCACGCGGCCGTTCTCTACCCGCACGCCCTCGGCGCGCAGGCGCTGGGACTGTTCGCGGAAACCGCGCGACCCTTCCGGGAATGCGATGCGGCCGTCGGAACGGAGCACCCGATACCAGGGCAGGTCGGGTTCGTCGTGGTTGCCCAGAACGCGCGCCACCAGCCGCGCCCGGCCAGGCAATCCTGCTCGCTGGGCCACCTCGCCGTAACCGGCCACCTGCCCGCGCGGGATGGCGCGTATCGCGGCCAGGATGCGTTGTTCGGAAGACTTGGCGGTCATTGGGGATTAGCATAGCGGTCCCGATGTACCGGAGCACGTCCATGCAGAACTTCGAGCAAATCCGCGGCCATCTGCATACCGCAGGTTACAAGGTAACCATGCAGGAGCCTTACGTGGCCTGCGTGGAGCTGTCGCTGGGCAACGGCCGCCGCCACCAGCAGATTTTTCTTTCCGAACTGGGCAATGACGACGAACGCAGCTACCTGCGCGCCAGCACGGTCATCGCGCCGATTACCGGCATCGATGCGCGCCGTGCGCTGACGTTCAACTGGCAAAGCAGCGTCGGCTACCTGGCCATCGGCGACCTGGACGGCGTGCCCTACCTGCAGCTATGCGAAAACCGCCCCTATGACGGCCTGACCCCGGCCGAGATAGACCGTCTGGTGCTTGAAATCGGCGGCCTGGGCGACAGCATGGAACGCGCGCTGTCGGCCGAGGGCGATTTGCTGTGAGGCTGGAAATAGGGAACCGGGAATAGAAAATCGTCAAAACGCGCAAGCGGATGTCTTCTGCGCTTTTACGATTCCCGATTTTCCATTCCCTATTCTCGCGTTACGCCCAACCAAGCGCCTCCAGCAGGCGCAACAGGCCATAGGCGATGCCGCCGGCCGCGGGAATGGTCAGGATCCAGGCCCAGATGATGCGTTCCACCACGCTGAATTTCAGCGCGCGCGGATTCTTGGCAAAGCCCACGCCCATGATGGCGGTGGAGATGCTGTGCGTGGTCGAGACCGGCATGCCGAAATGCGCCGCCACGGTCAGGATGGTGGCAGAACTGGTTTCTGCCGCAAAACCGTTGATCGGATGCAGTTTGACCATCTTGTGGCCGAGGGTCTTGATGATCTTCCAACCGCCCGAAGCGGTGCCCAGCGCCATCACGATTGCGCAGGTGATGATGATCCACAGCGCGATGTCCTGCTCGCTGTTGCCCGGATGCAGGAACGCCAGCCAGCCGGGCAGATCGTCCAGCGCTCCGCTGGCTTCTGCGCCGAACAGGGTCAGCGCAATGATGCCCATGGTCTTCTGCGCATCGTTGTGGCCATGCGCGTAACCCATGTAGGCCGCCGACAGAATCTGCGCCTTGCCGAAGAACGTATTGACCCAGCGCGGACGCGCCATCCGCGCCAGTACGCCGCCGGCCCGGCTCATCACGCTGATCAGCGCCCACAGCAGCAGCATCACCGCAATGCCAAGCAGGAAGCCGGCAATCGGCGAGCTGATCATCGGCAGCACCACCTTCCACAGGACACCCTTGTTCTTGGTCCAGTCGCCTACCGTTTCCGACCAGATCAACGCGCCCCAGTCGTTGTGCGCCGCCGCCAGCGCAGCCCCGCAGAGCCCGCCGATCAGCGCATGCGAGGAAGACGACGGCAGTCCCTTCCACCAGGTGATCAGATTCCAGGCGATGCCGCCCAGCAAGGCGCACAGGATCACCTGCGAAGTCACTTCGACCACGTTGGTGTCGACCAGGCCGGAGGCAATGGTCTTGGCCACCGCGGTGCCGGTCAGCGCGCCGATCAGGTTCATGCCCGCGGCCAGCATCACCGCCTGTCCGGGCGACAGCACCTTGGTCGCGACCACGGTGGCGATGGAGTTGGCGGTGTCGTGAAAGCCGTTGATGAACTCGAAGACGAGCGCGGCGAAGATGACGACCAGGACCAGGGTCAGCATGCAGCCGTCCTCAACTGTTCTTGAGCACGATCTGGTAGGCCACCACGCCCGCTTCGCGGCAGCGGTCGATGGCCTTTTCCAGGATCTCGAAGAACTCCTTGAGCAGGAACATCTGCAGGTTGTCCAGGCGCCCGGAATAGATGTCGCGGTAAAGCTCCAGCATCAGCCGGTCGGCCTCGTTCTCCAGCGCGCGCAGCTTCTCGTTCAACGCGGTCATCCGGTCGATGTTCATCTTCTTCAGCTCGTGGACCATGTCCACGACCACCGCCGCCGCCTGCTCCAACATCGCCGCGCGCGGGGCGAAATCGATGCCGTGCAGATGCTGCAGGGCCAGCGAATAGCGGTCGGCGAACTTCTCGACCTGCTTGGGAATCTTGTACAGCGCCGAACCCAGCGACTCGATGTCCTCGCGCTCGATCGGGGTGATGAAGCTGTCCACCAGCGCCTGTCCGATCTTCTCCGAGGCGGTGCGCTCCCGCAGCCGCGCCAGCTTGAAGGCATCCAGCGCCGGCTGGCGGTCGCTTTCCTTCATCATGGCGTGCAGCGCCTGGGTACTGTCGTAGGCGGCCTTGGCGGCCTCATCCAGCAAGGTGTAGAACTGCTGGCCGGAACCGAAAATCGTCTGCAGCGAAAACATCGGGGGCATCCCACCGTCTCGGGGCGGACGGCTTCAGGGTGCGAATTATGACGGTTTTGTGACCGCTGGCGACAGTTCCTTTCCCCTCCGGGCGCCCCCGGGTACGCGGCCGGCCCGGCAAACAGCCCGCTGCTGCACGCCGGCGGGGCGGTTTGCTACACTGCGCCGGCGCCTCCCGGGGCGCACCCTATGGATGACGACTCTCCCGCCCCCGCGCACTGTCGCCTGAGACACGTCCGCACGCCTGCCCTGCCCCCACCTTGCCGGGGTATTTGGCGTGCTTGAACTGTTGCTGGTCCTGGCCCTGATTCTGCTCAACGGCTTCTTCGCCATGTCGGAGATGTCGGTGATGACCGCGCGCAAGAGCCGGCTGCGGCAGATGGCGCAAACCAGTCTGCGCGCCCGCCGCGCGCTGGAACTGGCGGAAAAGCCCGAGAACTTCCTGTCCACCGTACAGATAGGCATCACCCTGATCGGCGTGCTGACCGGCCTGCTGGGCGGCGAGGCGATTGGCCTGCGAATTGCCAATTGGCTGCAGGGAGTGTTTCCTGCGCTGTCGGCAACCTTCGAGTTGATCGGCGAGCCACAACCCTACTCGGTCGCCATCGGTAAAACGCTGGCAGTTGCGCTGATCACATACCTGACGCTGATTTTCGGTGAGCTGGTACCCAAGCGCTTCGCTATCACCCGCTCTGAAGGCATCGCCGGCTATGTCGCCTTGCCGATGGGCGTGCTGGCCAAGGTAGCCGCTCCGGCCGTCACACTGCTATCGGCCAGCACGCGGCTGGTACTGCGTCTGCTGGGCATAGGCAAGGACGAAGGCGGCGCCATCACCGAAGAGGAAATCCGCATGCTGGTGGCAGAAGGCCACGAGCAGGGGGTCATCGACGTCGACGAGCGCAACATGATGAACCGCGTGCTGCGGCTGGGCGATCGCACCGCCGACAGCATGATGACCCCGCGCAAACGCGTGGTCTGGCTGGACGCGGCAGCCAGCTACGAGGAGAACATCGCGATCATGCGCGAATCGCAGTTCTCGCGCTTTCCGGTCTACCGCGGCAGCGATGCCGACGTGATCGGCGTGCTGGAGGTCAAATCGCTGCTGGACCGGTTTGCCGACCCCAACCCGGAAATCTTCCGCTACCTGCGCGAACCGCTGTTCGTTTCCGAATCCACCCACGCGATGAAACTGCTGGAAATCTTCCGCGAGGAACAGCAATCGCTGGCGCTGGTGGTGGACGAATACGGCGAGATTCAGGGACTGGTGACGCTCAGCGATCTGATGGGTGCGGTCATCGGGCGCCTGCAGGCCGCCGAAAACAGCGAGGACACGCCGCTGGTGGTGACCCGCGAGGACGGCTCGCTGCTGGTCGATGGTTCGCTGCCCAACGACGACCTGCGCGAGCTGCTGGGCGGCGCGCAGCTACCCGACGATGAGGAATACAACACCGTCGCCGGGCTGATGATCGAGCGCTTCGGCCGCATTCCGCATGTGGGCGAACACTTCGAATGGGCCGGCTGGCGCTTCGAGGTGGTCGACCTGGATGGCGCCCGTATCGACAAGCTGCTGCTGCAGCGGCTGGCGGAAAAAGAAGGCGATGACGCCGCCGCCTGACTGCGCGCATGACGCTTCGCAGCGGGTTACCAGCATCCGCCAGCTGCTGGACGATTTTGCCCTTGGCGATCCCGATGATGTGCTGCGCCTGGGCGATCTGCTGTCCGGTTTCGGTCCCAGCGCGTTCGGCATGCTGCTGTTGCTCGGGGTGCTGCCGGCGTTCATTCCGATCCCCGGCGTCGGCGGCGCCATCGGCGGGCCGCTGATCATCCTGGTCGGGGTGCAGCTGCTGCTGGGTCTGGGCAGGGTGTGGCTGCCAGGCTTCGTGGCCCGCCGCGGCCCGCATCGCAGCGCATTGATGACCTTCCGCCGGCGCCTGTCGCCGTGGCTTGCGCGGCTAGAGAAGCTGGTGCGTCCGCGCCTGCACACCGTGCTGGATCATCGCCTGGCGCTGTCGTTCACCGGCCTGCTGCTGGTGCTGCTGGGCTTGCTGCTGGCATTGCCGATTCCGCTGACCAACTATCTCTTTGGCGCGCTGCTGCTGATGTTCGCGCTGGCGCTGCTGGAGCGCGACGGCGCGCTGATGCTGGTGGCCTGGGTTTGCGGCGGCAGCGCGGTGGTCGTGTTCGGCTTCCTGTCCGGGCACCTGATCGCCGCGGCAACCCATCTGGCGGCCCGCTGGTTCTAGGTGACCAGTTGGGCGAACTCGGCGGCGGTGACCGGGTAGCCCAGCCAGTAGCCCTGGGCCAGATCGCAGCCGCGCTCGCGCAGGATGTTGAACTGGCCTTCCTTCTCCACCCCCTCGGCCACCACGGTAATGCCCAGCGAATGCGCCATCGCGATGATGGCGGTGGTCAGCGCCAGATCGTCCGGGTCGCGCAGCATGTCGGCGATGAAGCTGCGATCGATCTTGACCCCGTCCACCGGCACCCGGCGCAGATGGCTCAGGCCGGAAAAACCGGTGCCGAAATCATCCAGCCAGACCTTCACGCCGCTGCGGTGCAGGGTGGCCAGCAAAGCGCTGGCGTGGGCCTCGTCGCTGATCACGGCGGTCTCGGTCAGTTCCAGGTGCAGGCGCGAAGCGGCCAGCCCGGTTTCGCGCAGGCACTCGGCCACCATTTCCGGCAGATCCCCGCTGCGCAGCTGGCGCGGCGACACGTTGACCGATACGAACAGCTGATCCAGCGGGTCGCTCCCGATGCTCCAGCGCGCCGCCGCCGCGCACGCAGCGCGCAGTACGCGCGGACCGATCGCCTCGATCAGCCCGCTCTGTTCGGCCACGTCGATGAACACCGAAGGCGCCACCATGCCCATTTCCGGGTGCTGCCAGCGCAGCAGCGCCTCGGCGCCGACGATGCGGCTGTCGGACAGCCGGAACACCGGCTGGTAGACCAGGCTCAACTCGCCGCGTTCCCAGGCGCCGCGCAGTTCCTGTTCCAGCCGCACCCGCCGCTCGACTGCCTGATCCATGGCCCGGCTGTAGAAGCGGTAGCAGTTCTTGCCCGCCACCTTGGCCTGGTACATGGCGATGTCGCCGTTCTTCATCAGCGCGGTGGCGCCGGAAGCGTCTTCGGGAAACAACGTGATACCGATCGAGGTGCCCAGGAATACCTGCCGGTCCTGCACGGCGATCGGCCGCCCCAGTTCGGCCACCAGCCGTTCCGACAGGCGGGTGGCGGCCGCGCGCACGTCGCCGTCCTGGATCAGGATGACGAACTCGTCGCCGCCGAAGCGCGCCAGCAGCGCGTCGTCGCCGCCCATCGCCTCGACCGCATCGCGGATGCGGTTGGCGAACTGCTGCAGCACTTCGTCGCCGGCCTCATGGCCCAGGGTGTCGTTGACGCGCTTGAAATCGTCGATGTCGGCGAACAGCAAGGCCAGCTGCCTGCCCGCCCCGCGCAGCATCATCAGGCGGTGGTCCAGGCTCTCGCGGAACGCCAGCCGGTTGGTCAGGCCGGTCAGCGAGTCGGTGTAGGCCATGCGGCGCACGTCGCGATCATGGCGGGCGATGCTGTCGCTCATGCTGCTGAACGCGCGCACCAGTTCGCCCACCTCGTCCTGCCGTTCGCTGACCATGCGCTCGCTGTTGTAGTCGCCCACTTCGATGGCGTGCGCGGCATTGGCCAGTTGCCGGATCGGCCGCACCAGCGTGCGCTGCACATAGCCGATGATCGCCACGCAGGTCCCCACCAGCGCCAGCAGCAGCAACAGCACCCAGAACAGGTGCCTGGCGTTCAACTCATCCAGGCGCTTTCGCGCGGCGCTCACCGCCTGGTTCTCGTAGCTGCGGACCGAGGCAATCGAGTAACCCACGCGCACGCCGCCAAGGCGCTGGTTGCCGACCAGGATCGGCCCGGAAACATCGACGATCTGCGGCGACCACTGGATGTGCTGCTCGCGTGCCGCAATCGCCTCGTAGGCAAGCGGGTCGGTCATCGCCTGCCCATAGACGGCAATCTCGTCGCTGCCGTCGTGGATGATCCGGCCTTCCGGGTCGTACACCAGCACGTAGCTGACGTCCGGCTCCTTCTGCGCGCTGCGGACGATCCTGCCCACCATGTCCAGATCGAAGTAGTACAGCGGATTGGTGAGCGCATCGGACAGCTGCGCCACCGTGGCCTGGCCATGCCGGCGCAGGCTCTGCTCGACCATTCCGTGCATCGCATCGCGGCCGAGTTCGGCCACCTCCTGCTGCATGACCTTCTGCCGGTGCAGCAACAGCAGCAGCAACGCCAGCACCACCGCCAGCATGACCGCCACCGCCAGCACGAAACGGGCCTGCAGTCCGAAGCGCAGCTTCTTCATTCCAGTTGCTCGCGCACGCGCGCGACTCCTTGCCGCAGGCGATCCAGCGCCCGCTGCGATTCGCGGTCGATGGGAACGAAGCCGGTGGTGCGGAAAAACAGCTGCAGCGCCTCGCGCGCATCGGGATCCGCGGCCGCCTCCAGCAGCACCTCGCGCAGGCGCGCCTCGATCTTCGGGTCCAGGTCGCGGCGCACCATCTCCAGCGCACGCGGGTAGTCCTGGGTCTGGTGGATGACCCGGAAATCGTTGCGAAAGGCCGGCGGCAGCCGGCGCACGTCATCCCAGTCCTGGCTGCTGACCACGCCGGCATCGACCAGCCGCTTGTGCACCCAGACGGCGATGTTCAGCTCGGTGCGCGCAAACACGTAGCCGACCGAGTCCAGCGCGGGGCGGTCCATCGGCGAAAGCAGGATTTCCAGCCGCTGGCCGGCCTCGAGCAGTTCCGCCGCCGGCGCGAAATAGGCGCTGGTGGAAGCGGTGTTCTGGAACGCGACGGTGCGCCCTTCCAGGTCCGCCAGCGTTTCCAGCCCGCTGTCGCGGCGGACGAAAAACACGCCCCGGTAACGGCTGACGCCGCCGCGTTCGGTCAGCAGCAGCGGCCTGGCGCCGGCGCGCTCCTGCAGGCGCATCGCGGTACCTGCGGTTTCCGTGACCCAGTCGACGCGGCCGCGGCGCAGGTAGCTGGTCATCTGCTGGGCGTCGCTGGCCATCAGGATGCGGCCCTCGGTGATGCCGACCTCGCGCATCCGCGGCACCACATAGTCCAGCAGCGGCTTGAGCTGTTCGTAATGGGCCTTGGGATCGTCGCTGATACGGCCCAGCACCAGCACCTGGCCATCATCGCCGGCCCGTGCGGGGGCGATGCTTGCGGGTGTTGTGGCTGCGCCGATCAAAACCAGGGCCAGACCGAACCAGGTTGTACGCAACGATGGGAACCCGCGTAGAGACTGCGGGGAGACTAGCCGAAAACGCGACCTCGGGACAGTGATTCAGTTTTCCCCGGCGCGCGCCAGCCGGGCCATGCGCTGGGCATCGGACAGGATGCCGCGCAACAGCCGCACCTCCTGTTCGTTCAGGTCCGCGCGCAGGAACAACCGCCGCAGCTTGCGCATCGCCGAATCCGGCGCCCGGCCCTTGTGGAAATCCACATCGTCCAGCGTATCGCCCAGCTGCGCGAAGAATCCCTCCAGCTGCGCGTGGCTGGCCGGCCCTTCGCGGCCGGGTCCGGCGGCGGCAGTGGCAGTGGCGGCGGCCGGTGCCAGCGCCAGCAACGCCAGCCGCAGCTCATAGGCCAGCACCTGCACCGCCGCGGCCAGATTCAGCGAGCTGTAGTCCGGGTTGGCCGGGATATGCACCGAGGCATGGCATAGCTGCAGTTCCTCGTTGCTCAGGCCAGTGCGTTCGCGGCCGAACACCAGCGCCACCCCGCCCTCGCCGGCCCTGGCCACGGCCCGCTCCGCGGCCTGGCGCGGCATCAGTTCCTCCAGCGCGACCCGGCGGCTGCGGGCGGTGCAGCCCAGTACGAAGCGGCAATCGGCTACCGCCTCGGCCAGGGTGGCGACCACGGCCGCGTCGGCCAACAGGTCGTCGGCGCCGGCGGCGCGGCGGAAAGCTTCGTCGGACGGATAGTTTTCCGGCGCCACCAGCACCAGCCGGGACAGTCCCATGGTCTTCAGCGCGCGCGCCGCGGCGCCGATGTTGCCGGGGTGCTGGGTGCCCACCAGAACGATGCGGATCCGCCCGGCATGGGCGTCGAAAGGATTTTCGGAGGTCTTCATGGGTGCAAATGGTAAACTGCGCAGGCCGGCCATCGCGCCGCGCTGCTCTTTCCCACCCGTTAGCCCCTTAATCGCCTGTCCGAGGTCCGTAAGCCATGCTCAATCCCGTCGTCACCGTCATGGTCAAGGCCGCTCGGGTGGGTGGCAACGTACTGCTGAGGAACATCAACAAGCTCGACAGCCTCAACGTGGTCCAGAAGGAGCGCATGGACTACGCCAGCGAAGTGGATGCCGATGCCGAGAAGGCCATCGTCAAGGAACTGCGCCGGGCCTACCCGGACTACAGCGTGATTGGCGAAGAAGGCGGCAGCCAGGTGGGCAAGAACGGCCGCTACAGCTGGGTCATCGATCCGCTGGACGGCACCAGCAACTACCTGCGCGGCTTTCCGCACTACTGCGTGTCGCTGGCGCTGGTCGACAACGGCGAGCCGACCGATGCGGTCATCTTCGACCCGTTGCGCAACGAGCTGTTCACCGCCAGCCGCGGCGCCGGGGCCCAGCTCAACGAGCGCCGCATCCGCGTGACCGATCGCAAGGAACTGGCCGGCGCGGTGATCAGCACCGGCTTTCCGCCGCGCGAACGCGCCCGCGCCGGGGCGCAACTCGAATGCGTGCGCGAGCTGCTGGTCCATGCCGAGGATGTGCGCCGGACCGGTTCGGCCGCGCTGGACCTGGCCTATGTGGCCTGCGGCCGTGCGGACGCCTACTTCGAAGCCGGGGTAAAACCCTGGGACATCGCTGCCGGCGTGCTGCTGGTGCGCGAAGCCGGCGGCCGCGTCTGCGACTACCGCGGCGCCAGCATCGCCCGCATGGACGACAAGCTGGCGGTGACCCGCCAGATCGTCGCCGGCAACATCCGCGTCTGCGACGCGGTGCAGAAGACCATCGTCTCCTCCGGCTACGCCGCTACGTTCAACTGAGTCCCCAGTCTGTACGTTCCGAATGCTGTGGGAGCGATGTCAGTCGCGACCGCGCCCCGATAGCCATTCGGTGCCAACAATGAAGAACGCGCCGCAGCGCGCCAGGATGGCGAAGAGGCAGTTTCACCCGCTCTTTCAGCGCGCGTTCGCGACTGACGTCGCTCCTACGTGGAGCTGACATCCAACAAAAAGGCCGCGCGATGCGCGGCCTTTTTGATCGACGTTGACGGCGGGAACCGCTTTACCGATTCCCGGCCTTTGCGGCCTTACGGCCGCCGTGCCAGCGCCTCTTCGTCGCGGGCCTTGGGCATCAGGTCCTGCTTGGTGACGCTCAGGAAGCCTATCGTCAGCAGCGGACAGGCGATGAAGATCGAGGACAGCGTGCCGAATACCGCGCCGACCATCTGGGTCACCGCCAGGCCTTCCAGCGAGCCGCCGCCGTACAGGTACAGCGCCAGCACCGACAGGAAGAACACCAGCGAAGTGATGATGGTGCGCGACAGGGTCTGGTTGATCGAGCGGTTCATCACTTCCAGCGGCGGCACGCGCAGGCTGCGGAAGTTTTCGCGCACGCGGTCGAACACCACGATGGTGTCGTTGATCGAGAAGCCCATCACCGCCAGCAGGCCGGCCAGTACGGTCAGGTCGAACTCGCGCCCGGTCATCGCAATCCAGCCGGCGGCCATCAGCACGTCGAACAGCGTGGTCAGGCTGGCCACCACCGCAAACTTCCACTCGAAGCGGAAGCCGATGTAGATCAGGAAGCCGACCACCACGAAGATGGCCGCATACAGGCCGTTGAGCGCCAGTTCCTCGCCCACCTGCGGACCGACGAACTCGCTGCGCATCACCTGCGCCGGATTGTCGGCGGTGGATGCGGCCGCCCGCACTTCCTGCGCGGTGCGATCGTTGGCCTCGGTCGTCTCCGCGCCTTCTTCGCGCGGCTGCAGCCGCACCAGCAGGTCGCTGCCGCTGCCGAAGCTCTGCACCTGCGCGCTGCCGTAGCCGGCGGCATTGAGCCGCTCGCGCACGCCATCGACCTGGGCCGGCTGGGCGAAGCGCAGTTCCACCACGGTGCCGCCGGTGAAATCCAGCGCGTAATTGAAGCCCTTGACCGCAATCAGGCCGACCACGGCCAGGAACAACGCAGCCGAGATCGTCAGCGTGACCCAGCGCAGACGCATGAAGTCGAAACGGGTGTCGTTGGGGATCAGATGGATCGGGAAAAGTTTCATGGGATGTCAGGCTTCCGTCAGATCGCCAGGGTCTTGAGTTTCTTGCGGCGGCCGTAGATCAGCACGGCGATGGCGCGCGAAACGGTGATCGCGGTGAACATCGAGGCCAGAATGCCGACCATCATCGTGATCGCGAAGCCCTTCAGCGGTCCGGTGCCGAACGCGTACAGCGACAGCCCGGCCAGGATACCGGTCAGGTTGGAGTCGAAGATGGTGCCGGAGGCTTTTTCGTAGCCCTCCACGATCGCCGCCTTGACCGGCATGCCGGCGCGCAGCTCTTCGCGTATGCGTTCGTTGATCAGCACGTTGGCGTCCACCGACAGGCCGATCGACAGGGCCAGCCCGGCGAAGCCCGGCAGCGTCATCGTCGCACCGAACAGAGACAGCACCGCCGCCACGATCACCAGGTTCAACAGCAGCGCGATGCTGGTGATGACCCCGAACATC
Organism: Pseudoxanthomonas wuyuanensis; assembly: GCF_900215535.1. Lineage (GTDB taxonomy): Bacteria > Pseudomonadota > Gammaproteobacteria > Xanthomonadales > Xanthomonadaceae > Pseudoxanthomonas_A > Pseudoxanthomonas_A wuyuanensis. The sequence goes on from NZ_OCND01000004.1 coordinate 72,740, forward strand.
CGGTAGTACAGCAGGAAGAACACCAGCGTGAACAGGAACGCATAGACGACCGCGGTCACGCCGCGCTCGACGTTTTCCTTGCCCAGGCTGGGGCCGACCACACGCTCTTCGATGAAGTCCATCGGCGCGGCCAGCGAACCGGCGCGCAGCAGCTTGGCCAGGTTGTCGGCTTCGGTCTTCTCCAGGCCGGTGGTCTGGAAGTTCTTGCCGAACACGCCGGCGATGCGGGTCGGCGCCAGCGCTTCCTCGCGCACCTTGACCGTGCGCACTTCCTTGCCGTCCACCATCGTGACCTGCGGAATGCGTTCGATGTACACGACCGACATCAGCTTGCCGACATTGGCGCTGGTGTGCTCGAACATGCGCTGGCCGGCGATGTTGTTCAAGGTCACGTCCACCGCCGGCAAACCGTTCTGATCGGTGCCGACGCGGGCATTGACCATCTCGTCGCCGGAGGCCAGCACGCGCTTGTTCAGCAGCACCGGGCTGCGCCGGCCATTGACCTCGGAGTCGCGCAGGTAATAGACCCTGGCTTCCGGCGGGATGTTGCCGCTGGCGACCGCATCCTCGGCGTTGCCTTCGACGACCGCGCGGAACTCCAGCGTGGCGGTGGCGCCGATCAGGCGCTTGGCCTCGGCGGTGTCCTGCACGCCGGGCAGCTGCACGACCACGCGGTCGTCGCCCTGGCGCTGGATGATGGGTTCGGCCACGCCCAGTTCGTTGACGCGGTTGCGCAGGGTGGCGATGTTCTGCTCGATGGCATCGCCGGAAATCTGCGCCAGTTCGCTGTCGGGCAGACGGATGGTCAGCTGGCTGCCGACCACTTCATAGGTCAGCGTCGATGCGCCGATCATCTGCGCGCTGGCCGAGCCGGACGCGGACAGCGCAGCCGCCAGCGCCTGGCGGGCTTTTTCGCCATCGGCCGCATCGGCCAGGGTCACCTGGATGCTGTTGTCCGCGCGCCGCTCGACCGACTGGTAGCGGATGCGCTGGGTGCGCAGCGTGACCCGGGTATCTTCCACATAGGCATCCACGCGCTTGTCCAGCGCCGCCTTCTGGTCCACCTGCAGCACGAAGTGCACGCCGCCCTGCAGGTCCAGGCCCCTGACCATCGGGCGCGCGCCCAGGTCGGTCAGCCAGGCCGGCACCGTGGACGCCAGGTTCAGCGCGACCACATAGTCCTCGCCCAGCGCCTGGCGCAGGCTGTCGTTGGCGCGGGTCTGCGCATCCAGGTCCGGCAGCCGGACCAGCAGGTTGCCGTTGTCCTGCTCGACCGCCTTGGCGCTCACACCGGCAGTCTGCAACGCGGATTCCACCCGCTGCCGCAACGCGTCATCGACGGCAAAGCCGCGATTGGGCGTGATCTGGACCGAAGGATCCTGCGGATAGATGTTCGGCAACGCGTACAGCGATGCGACCGCTATTACAACCAGGATAAGAAAGTACTTCCAGCGCGGGAATTCGAGCATTGCGGCAACCCGCGCAGATCCGGGACGGATCCGCGCTCAGCAGTGTTTGGAAAGGGAAATCAGGCCGACTTCAGCGTGCCTTTCGGCAGCACGTTGCCTATGGCGGCCTTCTGCACGCGCAGACGCACGCCATCGGCCACTTCCACGGTGATGAAGCTGTCGCCGATATCGGTGACCGTGCCGGCAATGCCGCCGGAGGTGATGACTTCATCGCCCTTGGACAGCTTGTCCAGCATGGCCTTGTGTTCCTTGGCGCGCTTCATCTGCGGACGGATCATCAGGAAATACATGATGGCGATCAGGGCGACCGGCATCACCAGCATGCCCAGGCCGCCACCGGCGGGGGCGGCGCCGGCCGCTTGCGCGTGCGCCGGGGCAATCAGAAAATCGAGCAGATTCATGGATTTATCCATCTCTAGCGGAAAACAGCCGGGAATTATGCCATGCGGACCCGGTCCCCGTCCGGGCAGGATCGCCGGACCGGGACCGGATCGGCAAGCTGGCCGGTGAAAGACCGCCCGATGCCCGAATGGTTCCCGCGACGGTTTGCCGCAGGGCGGGCCGGGGCCCCGCCCTACTCAGACGCTGTTGCGGGCGGCGTAGAAGGCGGTGCGGAATTGGCCAAAGCGTCTCTGTTCGATGGCCGCGCGCATATCCGCCATCAGCTTCTGGTAATACCAGAGGTTGTGCAGCGTACCCAGCATCGGCGCCAGCATCTCGTTGCAGCGGTCCAGATGGCGCAGATACGCACGGCTGTAGCCATTGCGACAGGCGTAGCAACCGCAGCCCGGTTCGATCGGATCCAGATCCAGCTCGTACTTGGCGTTGCGGATGCGCACGGTGCCGGTGGAAGTGAAGTAATGGCCGTTGCGGGCGTTGCGGGTCGGCATCACGCAGTCGAACATGTCGACCCCGCGCGCGACCGCTTCCACCAGGTCCTCCGGCCGCCCCACCCCCATCAGATAGCGCGGCTGGTCGTGCGGCAGCAGCGGATGCACATGCTCCAGCATACGGTTGCGTTCCGCCTCGGGCTCGCCCACGGCCAGGCCGCCGATGGCATAGCCGTCGAAGCCGATTTCGCGCAAACGCGCCGCCGAACGCTCGCGCAGCGATTCGTGCACCCCGCCCTGGACGATGCCGAACAGGGCCGCGTCATTGCCCTCGTGGGCGCGTTTGCTGCGCTCGGCCCAGCGCAGGCTCAGCTCCATCGACTTGCGTGCCACCTCTTCGGTCGCAGGGTACGGCGTGCATTCGTCGAAGATCATGACGATGTCCGAATCCAGCACCCGCTGGATATGCATGCTTTCCTCGGGGCCAAGGAACACCTTGCTGCCGTCGACCGGCGAGGCGAAGGTCACGCCCTGCTCGCCGATCTTGCGCCGGTGCGCCAGCGAGAACACCTGGAAACCGCCCGAATCGGTCAGGATGGGCTTGTCCCAGCGGGCGAAGCCATGCAGACCGCCGTGCTTCTCGATGACCTCCAGGCCGGGCCGCAGGTACAGATGGAAGGTATTGCCCAGGATGATCTCCGCGCCCAGTTCCTTGATGTGCTCGGGCAGGATGCCCTTGACCGAACCGTAGGTGCCGACCGGCATGAACGCGGGCGTCTCGATCGTGCCGCGCGGAAAGGTCAGGCGGCCGCGGCGGGCGACGCCATCGGTGCCGTGCAACTGGAACTGGAGTCGGGACATGGGAACAAATCGGGCGGGCAAGCCGCTATTGTCGCGGATCTCGGCCGCGGGAGCGATGTGGACCGGCCACGCGAACGATGCGGTGCGCCTGCGGCTTACCGCATCCTACCGGATGCGCCGGTTCCAGCATCCGACGAAATGCGCCGGTTCCGGCCAACGTAGGATGCGGTGAGCAAAGCGAACCGCATCGATCGAACCTCCAGGCAGGAGCTAAAGAGTCATCCTGCATTCACCACGCGAACGATGCGGTGCGCCTGCGGCTTACCGCATCCTATTGGCGCGGGAAACGCACCGGCGCAGGGTCGGTCCAGCGCAGCCGCAGTTCCTCACCCGGTGGCGGCATTGCTTCCTCGCCCAGGTCGACTTCGATGATTTCCCCGCCCGCCAAGCGCACCTGCCCGCAGAAACCTGGCCCGCGGAACGCGCCGCTCAGCAGCTGTCCCCGTACCTGCCCCGCAGGATCCAGGCGCAGGTGCTCCGGGCGCAGCAGCACCAGCGCGTCATCGCCCTGGCCCAGCGCGGCAGCGGGCACCAGCATGCCGCGGCCGACGAATCCGGCCACAACGGGATCGATCGGATGCCGGTACAACCGCTCGGCCGTATCCCATTGCAGGATGCGGCCGCGGTCCATCACCCCGATGCGGTCGGCCATCGCGAACGCCTCGGCCTGGTCGTGGGTGACCAGCAACGCGGTGGTGCCGGTGGCCTTGAGCAGTTCGCGCAGTTCCTGCGCCAGCCGTTCGCGGGTGTGGATGTCCAGGTTGGAGAACGGTTCGTCCAACAGCAGCAATCCCGGCCGCGGCGCCAGCGCGCGCGCCAGCGCCACCCGCTGCTGCTGGCCGCCGGAGAGTTCATGCGGATAAGCCTCCGCCGCGCTTTTCAGGCCCACCAGCGCCAGCATTTCGGCAACCCGTACCGCACGCTGGCTGCGGTGCCGGCCGCGCAGGCCGAACGCCACATTGGCGGCCACGCTCAGGTGCGGGAACAACGCATAGTCCTGGAACATCATGCCCACGTTGCGGCGTTCCGGCGGCAGCTGCCGCGCGCTGTCGGCCAACACGGCGCCATCCAGCACCATGCGGCCAGCGCTCACCGGCTCGAAACCGGCGATGGCGCGCAGCACCGTGGTCTTGCCGCAGCCGGACGCGCCCAGCAGGCAGCCAATCTGGCCGGCCGATAACTGCAGCGACAGATCCTCCACCACCATTTTCAGGCCCTGCGCGCCCGGATAGCCGACATGGATACCGTCGAGCCTCAGCGTCCACTCCGTCATCGCATCTCTCCCGCGCGGCCGAACCGCAAGCCGGTACGCGCCAGCAATATCACCGGCAACAGTCCGGCCAGCACGATCAGCAAGGCCGCCACCGCGCCCTCTTCATAGGCGCCGCGGGCGGCATCGGCATACAGCCAGGTCGCCAGCGTCTCGAAACTGATCGGCCGCAGCATCAGGGTCGCCGGCAGTTCCTTCATCGCATCGACGAAAACCAGCAACGCGGCCGCGGCCAGCGACGGCCGCAGCAGCGGCAGGTGGATGCTGCGCAGCATTCCGGCCGACGTGCGCCCCAGGCTGCGCGCCGCCTGATCCAGCGACAGCGGTATCCGCGCCAGCCCGGCATCGGCGCTGCCGGCGGCAATGGCGAGAAAACGCAGCGCATAGGCGATCACCAGCGCCGCCAGCGTCCCCATCAACCACATCTGCGGCGGCGCCCCAAACCCGCGCGCCAGCAGCGACATCCCGCTGTCGAACCAGGCCAGCGGCGTCAGCAGGCCGATCGCCAGCACCGTACCCGGCACCGCATAGCCCATGCTGGCCACGCGCAGGCTGGCCGCTTCCAACCGCTCGCGGCGGCGCGCCTGCGCCAACCGCAACGCCCACGCCACCGCCAGCCCCGCCGCCAGCGTCAGCGCGGTGGCCAATGCCGCCACCAGCAGCGTGTTCCAGAGGCTGGCCAGCAGCTGCCCGGAAACGCCGCCAACGCTGCGCAGCCGGGTCAGGGTTTGCGACAGCAGGTAGACGGTGGGAACCGCGAAACCGATAACGACCGGCACCGCCGCCAGTGCCAGCGCCGCCGCCGCCGGCACGCCGCGCAGGCGCAGCGGCTGCATCGGCCGTGGACGCTGCTGCGCGGCATACCGCTGGCGGCGGCGGCCGCGGCGCTCGATCGCGATCAGCGCAACGACGATGGCCAGCATGCTCAATGCGATCTGCGCCGCGCCCGGCAGATCGCTGCGGGTGATCCAGGTCGTGTAGACCGCAACGGTCAGCGTCTGCACACCCAGGAATTCGGAAGCGCCGATGTCGTTGAGCGTCTCCAGCAACGCCAGCACCACCCCCACCGCGATCGCCGGGCGCGCCAGCGGCAGGGCGACGCGGTGGAACAGCGCAGCCCGGCTGACGCCCAGCGTACGCGCCGCCTCCAGCAGGCTGGCGGCCTGGGTCAGGAACATCGCGCGCGTACTCAGGTAGACGTACGGGTACAGCACAAAGCCCAGCAGCAGAATGCAACCGGTCAGCGAACGCACATCCGGCAGGCGCAGTCCGCGCGGATCGTCGATGCCCAGCACGGCGCGCAGCGCCGACTGCAGCGGTCCCAGCGGATGCAGCAGGTCAAGGTAGGCGTAGGCGACGATATAGGTCGGCACCGCCAGCGGCAGCAGCAGCGCCCAGGCCATCGCGCGGCGCCCGGGGAAATCGTAGGCGGTGACCAGCCAGGCGCTTCCGGTGCCCAGCGCCACCGTCAGCACGCCAACACCGGACAGCAGCAACAACGTATTGCGCGCCGCCGGCGGCAGTACGTGCACGGCGATATGCGACCACAGGCCGGCGCTGCCCTGCGCCGCTTGCCAGGCCAGCGCCAGCAGCGGCAGCGCGGCGGCGGCGGCGGCAAACAACGCCGCCGCCTGCCAGGCGCGGTCGGCACCGATACGCGCGGCGGTCATCGGATAGCGGTCAGAGATCGAAACCGACCCGGTCGACCATCTCGCTTGCCTGGCGGCGATGCCTGGCGACCTCGGTCAACGGCAGCGGGTCGACCTTCATCTCGCCGAAACCGGCCACAATCGGATCCAGCGCCACGCCGGCCTTGACCGGGTACTCGTAGTTGGCCTTGGCGTACAGGCTCTGCGCCTCGTCGGACACCAGGAACTCCAGCAGCTTGACGGCGTTGTCGCGATTCGGCGAGAACTTCGCCACCGCGGCGCCGCTGATGTTGACATGGGTGCCGCCATCGGCCGCCGATGCGAACACCGGCCGGATCACCTTGATCGCATCGCCCCACTGGCGCTGTTCGGAACCTTCCTCGCTGCTCTTCATCCGCCCGACGTAGTAGGCGTTGGCGATGCCGATATCGCAGATGCCGCCCAGGATGTCGCGGGCGACTTCGCGGTCGCCGCCAGCGGCCTTGCGCGCCAGGTTGGCCTTGACCCCGCGCAGCCACTGTTCGGTGGCCCCGGCACCGTTATGGGCGATCATCGCTGCGAACAGGCTGGTGTTGTACGGGTGCTGGCCGGAACGGATGCAGACCCGGCCCTTCCACTCCGGCTTGGCCAGATCCTCATAGGCGAATGACTGCAGCGGCAGATCCTTGCGCGCGTACAGCACGCGGTCGCGCAGCGACAGTGCGAACCATTGCCCATCGGCGCCGCGCAGGTGCTGCGGGATGGCCGCGTCCAGTACCGCCGAATCCACCGGCTGGGTCTGTCCGGCCTCGACCAGTTCCAGCAGGTTGCCGCTGTCCACGGTCATCAGCACATCGGCCGGGGAGCGCTCGCCTTCGGCGCGCAGCCGCTCGGTCAGGCCGTCGCGGACGAACACCGTGTTGACCTTGATTCCGCTCTGGCCCGAGAACGTGTCCAGCAACGGCTGCACCAGGCCCGGCTCGCGGGTGGTGTACAGGGTCACTTCGCCGGCAGCGGCCGTCGCGCCATCAGCCGGCGCAGCGGCCTTGTCGGCCTGCGGTTGACAGGCGGCCAGCAGCAGCGCGCATGCCACCGCCGTGCCGCAGCGGCGGAGGGGATTGGATTTGGAGACGACGGGGAAGGAAAGCATCTGTAACTCCAGGCAAGAAGGGGTGGATCCGGCTCTGGCATGCCTGCAGCAGGTGGCGGGAGCGATGAACGCTCATGATAGGCGTTTGCAATAAAGCGGCCAACCGCGAACCCGGCCCTGGGGCCGCTCAGGCCGGCCGACGCATCGGAAAACGATCCCGGGTGGTGGCGTACAGGCTGCCGCCCATGCGCCCGATCAGGTCGAGCTTTTCCGCATCGACATGGCGCTCATCGGCCAGCACCGCGTCATCCACATGCGCCAGCAGCACTTCGGCAAACAACAGATGGTGGCGCGGCTGCTGCGCCGGGTAGGGCTTGACCTCGGCCAGCCGGCATTCGAATGCGACCGCTGCGGCGGCCACCCGCAGCGGCCGCACGAGCTCGCTGGCCACGCAGGCAATGCCGAAGCGTTCGAACTCGCTGATGCCCGGCGGCAACGAGGCCGAACTGGCGTTCATCGCCCCGGCCTGCGCATGGCTGACCAGTTGGACGACCAACTCGCCGGTTTCGCTGGCATTGACCAGCGTGTCCTTCAGGCCGCCGCCATCGCGCTGGCTGATGCTGATCATCAGGGTTGGCGGCTGATCGCAGACCACCTGGAAGAAGCTGAAAGGCGCCAGATTGTCGATGCCCGCCCGCGAACGCGTGGACACCCAGGCGATCGGGCGCGGGGTCACCGTGGCGGTAAGCCAGCGATAGCCTTCGGCGGGCCCCAGTTCCGCAAAATCCAGGCGCATGCTCAACCCTGCGTGCCGGCCTGCGGGAACAGCAGCATCGCGTCGCCATAGGAGAAGAACCGGTACTTCTGCCGCACCGCATGCGCGTAGGCGGCCAGCACCCGCTCCTTGCCGGCGAATGCCGACACCAGCATCAGCAGCGTGCTTTCCGGCAGATGGAAGTTGGTGACCAGCGCATCGACGCTGCGGATGCGGTAACCGGGGAAGATGAAGATGCGGGTTTCGCCGGCAAAGGGCTTCAGCTCGCCGTCGTGCATGGCCGACTCCAGCGCGCGGACCACGGTCGTGCCCACCGCGACCACGCGGCCGCCGCGCGCGCGCGCGGCGCGGACCTGCTCGATCAACTGCGCGCCCACGTTGAGCCACTCGCTGTGCATCTGGTGCTGGTGGATATCGTCCACCCGCACCGGCTGGAACGTGCCGGCGCCGACATGCAGCGTAACGTGGCCGAACTCGACGCCGCGTTCGCGCAACCGGGCCAGCAACCGATCGTCGAAATGCAGGCCGGCGGTCGGCGCGGCCACTGCGCCCAGTTCGCGTGCGAACACGGTCTGGTAGCGCTCATCGTCGTCGCGGCCCGGTTCTCGCTGGATGTACGGCGGCAGCGGCAGACGGCCGGCCTTCAGCAACCAGCTTTCCAGCGAACCGGGCACCTCGAAGCGAAGCTGGTAGAACTCGCCGTCGCGCCCCAGCACTTCCGCCTCGCCGCCGCCGTCCAGGCGGATGCGGCCGCCAGGCTTGGGAGATTTGCTGGCGCCGATCTGCGCGCGCGCCACGTTGCCGGGCAGCAGGCGCTCGATCAGGATTTCGACGCGGCCGCCGCTTTCCTTGTGCCCGAACACCCGCGCCGGGATGACCCGGGTGTCGTTGAAGATCAGCAGATCGCCCGGCGCCAGCCATTCCGGCAAATCGCGGACGTGGCCGTCGACCAGTGCGGCATCGCCCGGCGGCACCACCAGCAGGCGACTGGCCGAACGCTCGGCCAAGGGAGCCTGGGCGATCAGCGACGGCGGCAATTCGAAATGGAAGTCGGACTTCTTCACGGTGTAGGCCTGGGAACGGCGCGCATTGTACGTGAGCGTGGCCGCGCTAACGCTCGAACTTGGTCGACAACACGATGGACGAGGTGGTCCGCTCCACCCCCTCGATGGCGCCGATGCGGTCGGTCAGCAGATCCATGGCGTCCACCGAGGGCACCACGCCGACCGCGATCAGGTCATAGGCGCCGCTGACCGAATGCAGCAGCCGCAGCTCCGGCATCGCGCGCAGGGCCGCCACGACCGAAGTCATCTGCTTGGGATGGATGGCGATCATGATATGGGCGCGGATATGGCCGCGCTCGAAATCCTCGCGGACCCGCACCGTATAACCGCTGATGACGCCCTCGCGCTCCAGCCGCTCGATGCGGCTCTGCACGGTGGTGCGGGACAGATTGAGCCGGCGGGCGATCTGCGCAGTGGAGGCGCGCGCGTTCTCCCGCAGCAGGGACAGCAGCTGTTCGTCGGTGGCGGAGATCTTCATCGGGGCGGGTCATGTGCGTTGAGGTGGGGCGAAGCCGCCGCATAGCGCGCTCCAGGCCAGCGATTTCGTCGATTCGACGAAAATTAGGATGCTTTTGCGCAAATCATAACTGTCAAACGACGAATTTATCCAGATAATAGGATGATTACCGTTGCTGCCCCGGAGAAAGCGCCCATGGCCCCCATCGAACTGCTTGCCCCCCTGCGCGCCCACAAGGGCAAACGCCTGACCCACGGCCTGGATGACGCCAGCATCGTCCGTTTCGCCAAGTCGCATCCGGATCTGGCCGCGGCGGTGGAAGCGGCGGCCAATGCCCATGCCGAACTGCAGGGCGAGTTCGCCGAACTGTTCGACCTGGACGAAGACGCGCAACTGCGCGCCGTGCAGGGCGGTTTCGTCAATTTCTATGCCGATGACGCCATCAACCCGTATGTCGCCCTCGCCGCCCGCGGCCCCTGGCTGGTGACCGTCAACGGCGCGGTGCTGTACGACGCCGGCGGCTACGGCATGCTCGGGTTCGGCCACACGCCGGCAGCAGTGATGGCGGCGATGGCCAAACCGCAGGTGATGGCCAACATCATGACGCCCAGCCTGTCGCAGCTGCGGTTCGACCGCGCGCTGCGCAAGGAAATCGGCCACACCCGCGGCGGCTGCCCTTACGCCAAGTTCCTGTGCCTGAATTCGGGTTCCGAATCGGTCGGGCTGGGCGCGCGCATCGCCGACATCAACACCAAGCTGCAGACCGATCCGGGCGCGCGCCACGAAGGCCGCGCCATCAAGCGCGTCGTGGTCAAGGGCAGTTTCCACGGCCGTACCGAGCGCCCGGCGCTGTATTCGGATTCCTCGCGCAAGGGCTACCTGCAGCATCTGGCCAGCTACCGCAACGAGGATTCCCTGATCGCCATCGAGCCGTACGACACCGAGGCGCTCAAGCGCGTCTTTGCCGATGCCGAAAGCAAGGGCTGGTTCATCGAAGCGGTGTTCCTGGAGCCGGTGATGGGCGAAGGCGATCCCGGCCGTTCGCTGCCGCCGGCCTTCTATGCCGCCGCGCGCGAACTGACCCGCGCCCACGGCTGCCTGCTGCTGGTCGATTCCATCCAGGCCGGCCTGCGCGCGCATGGCGTTCTGTCCATCGTCGACTATCCCGGCTTCGAAGGCCTGGATGCGCCGGACATGGAAACCTATTCCAAGGCGCTCAACGCCGCGCAATACCCGCTATCGGTGCTGGCGGTCAGCGAACGCGCCGCCGGCCTGTACCGCAAGGGCGTCTATGGCAACACCATGACCAGCAATCCGCGCGCGCTGGACGTGGCCTGCGCCACGCTTGCCCAGTTGACCCCGCAGGTGCGCGAGAACATACGCAAGCGCGGCGCCGAAGCGGTGCAGAAGCTGCGCCGGCTGCAGGACGAGCTCGGCGGCCTGATCACCAATGTGCAGGGCACCGGCCTGTTGTTCTCCTGCGAACTGGCGCCGCAGTTCAAGTGCTACGGCGCCAACTCCACCGAGGAATGGTTGCGCGAACGCGGCCTCAACGTGATCCACGGCGGCGCCAATTCGCTGCGCTTCACGCCGCACTTCGCCATTGATGGCGAAGAGCTGGACCTGCTGGTAAGCATGGTCGGCAAGGCGCTGCGCGAAGGCCCGCGCCTGAGCCAGGCCGCCGCGGCCTGACATCCGTCGAAGCAGGAAAGAGGCGGGCCAAGGCTCGCCTTTTTCCTGCCGTAGGGTGGGGCCCCGGCCCAGCTGTGGGAAACCCATCGCTTGCCGCTGTGGGCCTGCGCCCGCCCTATGGCGTCTGCGATGCGAAGCGCTTCAGCGATTCCCGGATCAACGCCCGCGCTTCGTTCGCATCGCCAAAGCCATCGAGCTGCACCGGATTGCGCCCCTTCGGTAGATCCTTGTAAACACGGAAGAAGGCTTCGATGCGGTCGCGCTCGATTTGCGGCAGATCCGACAGATCGCGGATATCCGCATAGGTCGGGTCGACCTTGTCGGTCGGCACGCCGATGATCTTCTCGTCATGCTCGCCGTCGTCGAGCATGCGCAGCACGCCAATAGGACGGAAGCGGATCAGCACGCCAGGATGCAGCGACTCGCGCGTCAGTACCAACGCATCCAGTGGGTCGCCATCGCCGGCCAGCGTGCGCGGCATGGAGCCGTAGTTGGCCGGATAGGCCACCGGCATCGACTGGAAGCGGTCGACGAAGACCAGTCCGTCCTCGCCGATCTCGTACTTGGTGAAACTGCCGGCGGGGATCTCCACGGCCAGCAGCGCTTCTTCGGGCGCCGCCTTGGGCTGTGCCGCAAGGAACGGATGGCGGATGTGCGGTTCGCGTGCAAGGGCGATGCCCGCGACGGCGAGCAGTACCAGCACGGAGAGGATGGACAGGCGTTGGGACATGGCAGGTTTCCTGGTGGTGCGTTGTAGCGCGGGCGTACTCATTCCCGGCAGCGGTCGGTTCTTCCCTTCAACGTCGGCGCGCGCGCAGTTGCGTTGGTGGTCACTCCGCAGCGCACGAGGGCAACGCCAGCGCTTGGGCGATGTCGCGCCAGTCCAGCGCCACCACGCCTTGATCGTCATGTACGGCGTACAGCACGCCTTCCGGAAAGCTGGCGGACGCGGACTGGTCCAGCCAGATGCCGTCGGTGTTGGCCACCCTGGCGCCGGCCACGGCGCCGGCATGTTCCAGCGTCTTGCGATCGAACAGGTGGAACACCGTGCGGCCCTTGCCCTGCTCGGTGGTCAGCCACCAGCCGGCGCCGCCGGCGCAGGTCTTCAGCATGATGCCTTCGGACTGCGCCCTGAACACGTCGCGGCCAATGGTGCGGCCGGCGTACCTGCCGGCCAGATCGTATACCTTGAGTTCGTTGGCATAGGTTTCGTCCTCCTCGGCGATCAGCAGGCGGTCGTTGGCCGGATCGCCCCAGATCGATTCGACCACGCGCAATGCGCCGTCGGGCGTCGTGTCGCCGAAGCTGCCGGCGACCGTGGCGGAGAATCCTTCGCCGTCGCGCGCCACCGCGTAACGCCACACGCGCTTGTCCAACTGGTTCAACGGCGGCAGGATGTCCTCGCCCTGCGCGTCCTCTCCCGCCATGTAGGCATCGGTGACATAGACCTCGTAGCCATCCCCGGTCCGGTTCACCCACAAGCCGTACGGCTTGCGCAGCTGCTCGGCGCCGAAGGTCAGGACGTGGCCGAAGTCCGGCAGCCGCAACACCTGCACACGATGGTTGTCGCGCTCGACGACGAATACCAGGGCATCCGCCACCGCTATGCCGTTGGGACGCTCGAACTGCCCATCGCCCTTGCCGGTCGTACCGAAACTGCGCAGGGTCTGGCCGGTCTGGCCGTCGTAGACGACCAGCTTGTCGGTGGCCTTGGCGGTGGCGATCAACCAGGTCTTGCCGTCCGGTGCCGTCCACGACGCCGGCGAGTCGATGTTGTCTTCCGGCGTCATCGCCGTCAGGAACGCTTCCTGGACCACCGGAATCTCGCGGGTATCCGGCGGCGCCGGCGTTGCCGCTGGCGACGCCTTCTGGTCGGCGTCGCGCGCATCGGCGGCCGCTGCCGGCTTCTGGCCGGTGCAGCCGGCCGCTACGGCCGCAATCAACAGGACCGACAGGCCCAGGCCACGTGTCTTCATCGCATCGTCTCCTCAAATGAACATGCCGGGCGCAGCTTACATGCGGCTTCGGCGGCGCAACTGCACACCGCCGGCCGAGCCGGCGATGCGCAGGATGTCTTGTCAGAAGCGCAGTTTCACGCCGGCCGTGTAGGTCCGGCCGTACAGCTCGTTCTGCAGCGTGTGGGCGGAAGAACCCTGGTACAGCTCCAGCGGTTCGTCCAGCAGGTTGGAGGCCTCGAAGTAGAAGCCCCACTGATCGCTGACCTTGTAGTCCAGGCTGAAATCCAATTGCGTGTTGTCGGCCACCCAGATATCGAAGTCGCTGTCGGAACTGTCGACGCTGTCGATGTATTCGCTGCGATGCACTGCGGCGATGCGCGTGCTCAGGCCGCCCTTCTCGTAGCCGATGTGGGCGCTGTAGAGACGGTCGGAAGCGTTGGGCAGGGTGAACTTGCGGCCGTTGACCTCGTACTCGGTATCCAGCCAGGTGGCGCTGAAGCCCAGCAGCAGGCCGTTGTCGAAATGCTGCTGCCAGTTCAGTTCGGCCCCGTAGACCTTGGCCTTGTCGCCGTTGACCGGCATGGTGACGTCGAAGCCGTCGAACTCCTCGCTGCCGCGCGTGACGACCTCGACGATGTAGTCGTCGATGTTCTTGTAGAACAGGCCGGCGGAGACGATGCCCGTCTCGCCCAGGTAGCGCTCGATCGACAGATCGAAGTTGCGGGACTTGTACGGATCCAGGCCGGGATTGCCGAGTTCGACTTCTTCCTCGTCGCGGTTGATCCGGGTACGCGGCGAGATGTCGCCGAACGCCGGCCGCGCGATCGTGTGCGTGTAGGCGCCGCGCAGCACCCAGTCGCCCAGGTCATAGCGCAGATGCAGGCCGGGCAGCACGTTGGTGTAGCTGCTGGACACTTCACGGGTGGCGATCGAACCGATGGTTTCTTCATCCTCCAGGTCCACCACGTTGCCGGTGGCTTCGAACTCGGTGCGCTCGACGCGGGCGCCGGCGATGACGCGCAGCTTGTCGAAGTCCATCGTGGCCATCAGGTAGCCGGCCAGGACATCCTCGCTGGCCGTGTAGTCCTCGATCAGCGAGATTTCGGTGTTTGCCGCCACATCCTGCGGCCGCGCCGAGTAGTCGCCCAGGTTGCCGCGCAGGTAGTTCCTCATCGCATCCGAACTGATGCCGTCGCCCATGTTGCCGTGGGTATAGCGTGGCGACCCGGTGGTCCAGCTGCCCAGGTTGATGTCCGGGCCGCGCCGCAGCTCGGCCTCGTCGATGTTGACGTCGCGGTCGCGCCAGCGGCCCAGCAGGCCGGTCTTCCACGTCACCGTATCGCCGGCGAAGGTGAAATTGACGGCAGCACTGTGCTCTTCGTCATCCACCCATATCGGCGAAACGACGAAGCGGTTGAACTCGTAGTTGTCGTTGTCCAGCCAGCCGCCCAGCGGGGAGTCGGTGATGGTGTAGCGGGGGATGGCGTGCGAGGTATCCAGCAGCAGCGCGACATCATCGTCGCCGTCGTACTCGAAGCGCGCCTCCACTTCGTCCAGCACGCGTTCGCGCGTCTTGGTGTAGCCCAGCCTGTAGTCGACGATAGAGCCGGCGCCGAAGCGGTTCTCGCCGCCCGCGCTGACCGTGAAGGTGTCCTCTTCCTTGGTGCGCCAGCGCAGGCGGCGGCTGAAATCGCCCGGATCGATGCCTTCCACCGTGTAGGTGCCGTCGGCGTTGCGGGTGAAATCGCCCTCGCCCACCGGGATGATGCTTCTCTGCCGGCTTTCCGCGTCGGTGAAATCGGTGTACAGCGTGCGCAGGTAGTAGCTGTTGCCCTCGCTGGGGCGCCAGTCCAGATTGAGGTTCACGCCGGTGCGTTCGCGGTTGATGGCGTATTTGCGCTGCTGGATCTCGACCGGAATCAGGTCCTCGGAGATGTCCTCATCCTTGTCGTACTCGACCTCGATGTTGTCCGATTCGTAGTTGCGGTCCTGGTAGCTGAGGCCCAGGGCGACGCCGAAGGTGCCATCGGCAAAGATGTCGCTGTAGTTGAAAGAGGCCTTGGGGCTGGTCTGGCCGCTGAGATTCTGGTGGCTCAGCTCGGCCTTGGCGCGGATGTTGCGGCCATCGCGATCGAACGCCGAGGCCGATTCCACCAGGATGGCGCCGCCGATCGCGTCGCCCGGCATGTCCGGCGTCGGCGCCTTGACCACGGTCAGCCGCTCGGTGGAATCGGAAGGAATCACGTCCAGCGGCGCCGCGCGGCTGGAATCTTCCGGCGTACCGATGGCCACGCCGTCCACGCTGACGCTGTTGAACGCCGCATCCAGGCCGCGCACCACCACGAAACGGCCCTCGCCCTGGTCGCGGGTGACGCTGACGCCCGGCAGGCGCGACAGCGATTCGCCGACGTTCTTGTCCGGGTACTGCCCCATCGAGTCCGATGACACCGTGTCCTGGATGGCATCGGCGCTGCGCTTGAAGTCGATGGCGCGCATCTGCTGCTCCAGCTGCGGACGCACTTCGATGCGGTCGAGCGTGGTGGCGTCGGCGCTGCCGTCGGGCGACGCGGCAGCGGTCTGCGCCCGGATGTCCTGGGCATGACTGGCCACCGCCAGCGCGAGCGCGATGGCGATATGGAGCGGATGTTTGGACGACATGGGGGTTCCGAAATGTGAATACCGGGCGCAGACGATATGTCCGGGATCTTTCAGCACCGTGACAACGCTGGCCGGGACGACGGCGGCAGGCGACCGGCCGCGCATCGATGGCGCGCCGGCAAGCGCCGCTGTGGACGACCTTCATGACGCCTGCCGCCGCTTTCATATTTCGGTCACACTATTGCCTCCCGCATCGCCCAGCCGCGCTCATGAAAACCATCGAAGTCCTTCACCCCCTCGTCCAGCACAAGATCGGCCTGCTGCGCGATGCCGGGCTCAGCACCAAGGGCTTCCGCGAACTGGTGACCGAACTGGGCACGCTGCTGGCCTACGAGGCCACCGCGGATCTGGAAACCGAACCGGCAACGATGCCGGGCTGGGCCGGCGACGTGCAGGTGCGGCGCATCGCCGGCGCCAAGATCACGCTGGTGCCGATCCTGCGCGCGGGCCTGGGCATGCTGCCCGGCGTGCTGGCGCTGATTCCGGCGGCCAAGGTCAGCGTGGTCGGCCTGCAACGCGACGAGGAAACCCTGCAGCCGGTGCCCTATTTCGAAAAATTGACCGGTCGGCTGGACGAGCGCGATGCGCTGATCCTCGACCCGATGCTGGCCACCGGCGGCACCCTGATCGCCACCATCAACATGCTCAAGCGCGCCGGCTGCCGCCGCATCAAGGGCATCTTCCTGGTCGCCGCCCCGGAGGGCCTGGCGGCGCTGGAAGCCGCGCACCCGGATGTGGAGGTCTATACCGCCGCTGTGGACGAACGCCTCAACGAAAAGGGCTACATCCTGCCCGGCCTGGGCGATGCCGGCGACCGCATCTTCGGCACGCGGGTCGGTTGATTTCCGGGCTGTATACAAAGAAGCAGCGTAGTAGCGAACCGCGTTGTGGGAGCGACGTGAGTCGCGATGAAGCTTTGCCGGTTACCTGTCGCGACTCACGTCGCTCCCACAGATGAAATCGAGTGTCACCGGCGCCGGCGATGACATAGCCGTTCCTGAAAGGCGGCAGCCTCCCTGCGTGGCGCGGTCGAAGACCGCTTCATCTCATTGGATTCCGCCGGGTATCCTCACGCAGCCAGCGGTTGCCCCATCGCCCGCGCATGCAACTCCGGCACCTCATGCGCGGTGCCGAACTTTCCCTTCTCGTCGCGCACGACCTGCGCCAGCGCGCAACCGGGGTCGTGGGTGAAGAACAGGTGCACGTTGCGCGCAAGCTTGTCTTCCAGAAAGGCGCGCTTTTCGTCGATCAGCAGTTCGGCATTGCGGTCGTAGCCCATCGTGATGGGCACATGCACCCAGGAGCGGCCAGGGATCAGGTCGGCGCAGAACACCACGCCGCCGTGCGGCTGGCCATCGATGGTTTCCGGACCGACGATCTCGGCCAGCATCAATCCCGGCGTATGGCCGTCGCTGATACTGAAGCGCACGGTCTGGCCCAGCGCGTTGCAGTGTTCGCCTTCGACGATCTCCAACCGCCCGCTGGCCTGCAGCAAGCCCGGCAGTTCCGGGATGAAGGAAGCGCGGTCGCGCGGATGCGGCTTGAGCGCGCGCTGCCAGTGCGCAGCACCGACCACGAAGGTGGCATTGGGAAACAGCAGCTGCGGCGGCTTGCCTTCTGCCCACGGCGCCAACAGCCCGCCGGCGTGATCGAAATGCAGGTGGCTCAGCACCACCACGTCGATGTCCTCGTGGCCGAAACCGGCCGCGCGCAGCGAGTCCAGCAGCACATGACGCTCTTCCTGTACGCCGAAGCGCTCGCGCATCTTGGGATCGAAGAACGCGCCGATGCCGGTTTCGAACAGCACCGTCTTGCCGTTCAACGGACTGGCCAGCAACGCGCGGCAGGCCAGTTCGATACGGTTGTGCGCATCCGGCGGCGACCATTTTTCCCACATCGCGCGCGGCGCGTTGCCGAACATCGCGCCGCCATCGAGCTTCTGCGAGTTTCCGAGTATCGACCAGAGTTTCATGCGCCGATTCTACTCCCGCATGAAGCGTCGGGAAGTGAAGCAGCCCCCTTCATGCCTGCGATGTGGGAGCGCCGTCCCGGCGCTGGCGTCACCTTCCCGCCAGCAAAGCCCGCAGCGCTACCGTTGCCGCTGGTCACTGCTGGCTTTCTGCCGGTAGTTCGACCTTGCCCTGGCCAACCGGATTACGCGGGTCGGCGCCAGCCTCCAGAGTATTGTCCTTGCGGTTCCACAGCACCGTCTGCAGGTTGCCCCACTGGTGGCTGGAAGCGCGCCCGGAAACGCCGTCGGCCGGCAGGTTCAACGTGTGTCCCATCGCCTGCAGCGCCGTCACGGTCTCGTCCGAGAACATGCCGCTCTCGGCGGAAATCACGTCCGGCATCCATTGGTGGTGGAAGCGCGGCAATGCGGCAACCTGCTGCGCGCCCAGGCCGGCGTCGTAGCCCAGCATGCCCAGCAGCACCATCGTGATGATGCGGCTGCCGCCCGGGGTGCCGAGCACGGCAATGCGGTCGTCGGAAATCATGAAGCTGGGCGTCATAGAACTGAGCATGCGCTTGCCCGGCTCGGGCGCGTTGGCCTCGAAGCCCATCACCCCGAACGCATTGGGCGTACCGGGCTTGAGCGCGAAATCGTCCATCTCGTTGTTCAGCAGCACCCCGGTGCCCGGCGGAATCAGCCCCGAACCGAACAGCAGGTTGACCGTCTGCGTCGCGGCCACGCGGTTGCCGTCGGCATCGATAATGGAAAAATGGGTGGTTTCCTCGTCCTCCAGCGGAGTCGGTTCGCCCGAGAGCAGATCGCTGGGAGTGGCCTTGCGCGGATGGATGGTGGCGCGCAGGCCGGCGGCGTAGTCGCGGCTGGCCAGCGTTTTCATCGGGATGTCGACGAAATCCGGATCGCCCAGGTAGAAGGTGCGGTCGCGGAACGCGCGGCGCATCGCTTCCACGGTCAGGTGGGTGCGCTGCGCGTCGTCGAGCTTGGCCAGGTCCCAGGCATCGAGGATCTGCAGCATCTGCGCCAACGCCACGCCACCGGAGGACGGCGGCGGCGCGGTGACGATCCGCCAGTGGTTGTAGGCGAACGTCAGCGGTTCGCGCTCGCGCACGCGGTAGCCGGCCAGTTCGGCGGCGGTCCACTGCCCGCCTTCGGCCTTCACTCCGGCCAGGAGCTTGCGGGCGGTCTCGCCCTTGTAGAAGCCGTCGAAACCTTTCTCCGCCAGCCGCTCCAGCGTGCGCGCCAGATCCGGCTGCTTGAGGATTTCGCCTTCGACCGGCGGATTGCCGTCTGCCAGGAACACCGCGCGGGTGCCGGGGTAGCGTTCCATCACTTCGCGCTTGGCCGCATAGCCGCGCTGCAGCCGCGCATAGATCGGAAACCCTTCGCGGGCGGTGCGGATGGCCGGGCCCAGCGAGGTCTTCAGCGGCAACTTGCCGTAGTTCTGCGCGAGATGCACGAACGCCGCCGGCAGGCCGGGTATGCCCGCGGCCCAGGGGCCGTTTTCGGCGCGGTCGCGGTTGAATTCGCCGTCGGCGGTCAGGTACTTGTCCGGCGTGGCCGCCGCCGGCGCGGTTTCGCGCGCATCGACAAAGATATCCCTGCCGGTCCCGGCATCGTGCAGCAGGAAGAAACCGCCGCCGCCCAGCCCGGAGCTGATCGGCTCGACCACCGACAAGGTAGCCGACACCGCAATGGCGGCGTCGAAGGCGTTGCCACCGGCACGGAGGATCTCAAAACCCGCTTCGGTGGCCAGCGCATGCGCGCTGGCGATGGCGGCGCCGGGAGGTTGCGATGCCGGCTGCGCCCGGCTGCCGTCATCGGCGGCATAGGCGGGCCAGGCACTGGGAACGAAAGCAAAGGCGAGAACGACGGCAAACAGTCGGCGGAATTTCACGGCTTCTCCTGGCAAGACGGAAACGCTGCGGATCAGCCGCCCTGCAAACGCTGCAGCTTGGCCAGCAGATCCTGATGGCTTTCAGGATACGCCGGATCCGGGTCTATGCACTCCACCGGACAGACCACCACGCACTGCGGTTCGTCGAAGTGGCCGACGCATTCGGTGCAGCGCGCCGGATCGATCACGTAGATCGTCTCGCCCATCGAGATGGCCTGGTTGGGGCAGGCCGGCTCGCAGACATCGCAGTTGACGCAGAGTTCGTTGATTTTGAGGGACATCGTCTTTCCGGCGGTAAGGCATTGGATGACCGGCTTCGCTGTTGAGAGTCCTTCGGCAGCGAATCAAGTCAAAGCGCTTCCCGCCTGCGCGGGGATGACCTTTTTTCCGCGGAACGCCACTGGATGACCAGCCTGCGGCTGTTGTGGAGCGCTTCCGGCTTGCGCCGGGATGACCTTTCCGCAAAGGCGTGGCCGCCGGGCGGCCACGCGCGGAAAGGTCACTTGGCTTCGACGAAGACGTATTCGGCGCCGCTGGGCTGCACCGCCACCTGCACGCGGGCATTGTCGGCAACATCGCCGATAAACAGCACGCGCACGCCTTTCAGCGTATCCGGCTCGACGCCTTCGAACGAAGCCACCGCCAGATCGGCTGCCTTGGCGCTGGCCGGGGAGGCGAACGCGATCAGGTTGCCTGCGGTGATGCCGCGGGCCATCGCATTCTTGGACTGCTCCAGCTGGCGGCCGTATTTGGCCTCGAATTCCGGATCCGATTCGGCCGGCAGGTAGTACATGTAGGGCGTGTTGGTGATCGTGCCCATGTTGTTGATGACCACTTCCTGCAGGTAGGTCTTCCAGGCCACATCGTCATCGGTGGTCGGCGCGGTCAGCGGCGCCGCTTCGGCAACCGGTGCTTCCTCCTTCTTGCAGGCGGCGAACGGCAGTGTCAGGCAGGCTGCCAGCAGCAGGCGTGTAGCGATTTTCATGTTTGACTCCCCTCCGGTAAGACGTTGTAGGAATGATCGTGCCACAAAGCGTTCAGGGCGTGTCGTCGGTGGCTCGCCGCCGCGCCCTAGTCACGTTTGCGCTGCCATTGGGCCTGCAGCGCGGCGGCCACCGCCGGCGGCACGAACCCGGAGACATCCCCGCCCAGCCGGGCGATTTCGCGCACCAGCGACGAAGAGATGAAACCGTATTGCTCGGCCGGGGTCAGGAACAGCGTTTCCACTTCGGGAATCAGATGGCGGTTCATGCTGGCCAGCTGGAACTCGTACTCGAAATCCGACACTGCGCGCAGGCCGCGCAGCAGTACGCCGCCGCCGACTTCCTT
Source organism: Pseudoxanthomonas wuyuanensis (assembly GCF_900215535.1). Classification (GTDB taxonomy): domain Bacteria; phylum Pseudomonadota; class Gammaproteobacteria; order Xanthomonadales; family Xanthomonadaceae; genus Pseudoxanthomonas_A; species Pseudoxanthomonas_A wuyuanensis. The sequence goes on from NZ_OCND01000004.1 coordinate 93,684, forward strand.
GACGAAATGCGCCAGCAGGCAGTCGAAACCGCGGACTTCCACATGCTGGTGGTGGGCCACCGCCGCACGGGTCAGCTCCACCCGCTGCGCCAGCGGCAGCGTCGGGCCTTTGCCCGGGCTTTCGGCCACGCCGATGATCACCCGCTCGAACAGCGGCGCCGCGCGGTCGATGAGATCGATATGGCCGTTCGTAACCGGGTCGAACGTGCCGGGATAAACCGCTATACGGGTACGTGCCACGCTCATTCGGGAATAGCCGCAAGGTCGGAAACTTCGCCGTGAAGTGTAGCAGCGCCCTGCCCGGCGGGGGTGCGGTACAGCGCAAACCGCACCTCGCGGGTGCGCCCCTCGCGGTGCAGCGCCCATGCCGCAGGCACCGCAGGCCGCATATCGGCCGGGGATTCCACATAGACCCAGGCCCGCGCAGCCAGCTGCGGGGCCAGCGCGGCCAATGCGCGCTCCCACAGTCCATCGGCAAATGGCGGGTCCAGAAAGGCGATATCGAACGGTGCTGCGCGGTAGCCCGACAACCAGGCAATGCCATCGGCGGCCACCACCTCGGTGCAATCCTGCGCCGACAGGCGCGCGGCGGTTTCGCGCAGCGCCCGCACCAGCGCCGGATCGCGTTCGACCAGCACCGCGTGGGCCGCACCGCGCGACAGCGCTTCCCAGCCCAGCGCACCGGTGCCGGCGAACAGATCCAGCACGTTGGCGCCCGGCAATGCCTGCATCAGCCAGTTGAACAGCGTTTCGCGCACCCGGTCGCTGCTGGGGCGCAGCCCGGGGCTGGCCGGCACCGGCAGCCGGGTTCCGCGCCAGCGCCCGCCGATGATGCGGATCTGCCCGCCCGTGCGGCTCATCGGCACGCCTTCGCCGCGCCGGTATTGGCGCTGGCACGGGTCGGCAACGGGCGGCGGGCTGTCATCATCGGATGCGGCGGCAAAATCGAACGCGGATCATAGACCAGCGCCATGGCCCGGGCGCGATGGAGCCGCCCGTCCGGACGGCCGGGTCCGCAGCCGCTCGCGGTCCATCGCCGCAGCGATCAGCCTGCCGCGCTTGAATCCCGCGCAGCGGGCCTTATCTGGGAAGGCATCCGCCGCCATCCACGGCGCCCTTTGCACTGGAGCGAAATCGATGACCACGGAAACCCAAAAAGAGACGCTGGGCTTTCAGACCGAGGTGAAGCAGCTGCTGCACCTGATGATCCACTCGCTGTATTCGAACAAGGAAATCTTCCTGCGCGAGTTGGTCTCCAACGCCGCCGATGCGGCCGACAAGCTGCGCTTCGAGGCCATCACCCGGCCCGAGCTGCTGGAAGGCGGCGGCGACCTGCGCATCCGGGTCCAGTTCGACAAGGACGCGCGCACCATCACCATCGACGACAACGGCATCGGCATGAGCCGCGATGAGGCCGTCGCCCATCTGGGCACCATCGCCAAGTCCGGCACCGCCGATTTCCTCAAGCACCTGACCGGCGACCAGAAGAAGGACTCGCACCTCATCGGCCAGTTTGGCGTGGGTTTCTACAGCGCCTTCATCGTTGCCGACCAGGTCGACGTGTACAGCCGCCGCGCCGGCCTGCCTGCCGAAGAGGGCGTGCACTGGTCCAGCCGCGGCGAAGGCGAGTTCGAGGTCGCCACCATCGACAAGCCCGAGCGCGGCACCCGCATCGTGCTGCATCTGAAGGAAGGCGAGGAAGGTTTCGCCGATGGTTGGCGCCTGCGCGGCATCGTCAAGAAATACTCCGACCATATCGGCCTGCCGATCGAACTGCCCAAGGAACATTACGGCGAAGACAAGGGCAAGCCTGCGCAGCCGGAATGGGAAACCGTCAACCGCGCCAGCGCGCTGTGGACGCGCCCGCGCAACCAGATCAGCGACGAGGAATACCAGGAGTTCTACAAGCACGTCAGCCATGATGCCGACAATCCGCTGGCCTGGAGCCACAACAAGGTCGAAGGCAAGCTGGAATACACCTCGCTGCTGTTCGTGCCACCGCGCGCGCCGTTCGACCTGTACCACCGCGACGCCGCCAAGGGCCTGAAGCTGTACGTGCAGCGCGTTTTCATCATGGACCAGGCCGACCAGTTCCTGCCGCTGTACCTGCGCTTCATCAAGGGCGTGGTGGATTCGTCGGATCTGTCGTTGAACGTTTCGCGTGAAATCCTGCAGTCCGGGCCCATCATCGACTCGATGAAATCGGCACTGACCAAGCGCTCGCTGGACATGCTGGAGAAACTGGCCAAGGACAAGCCCGAAGACTATGCCAAGTTCTGGAAGACCTTCGGCCAGGTACTGAAGGAAGGCCCGTCCGAGGACTACGGCAACCGCGAGAAGATCGCCGGCCTGCTGCGTTTCGCTTCCACCCATGGCGCCGACGGCGAACAGAACGTGGCGCTGGCCGACTACCTGGGCCGGCTCAAGGAAGGCCAGGACAAGATCTACTACCTGACCGGCGAAAGCCACGCGCAGGTCAAGGACAGCCCGCACCTGGAGGTGTTCCGCAAGAAGGGCATCGAAGTGCTGCTGCTGACCGACCGCATCGACGAGTGGCTGATGAGCTACCTGACCGAGTTCGACGGCAAATCCTTCGTCGACATCGCCCGCGGCGATCTGGATCTGGGCAAGCTAGACTCGGAAGAAGACAAGCAGGCGCAGGAACAGGCGGCCAAGGCCAAGGAGGGGCTGGTCGAGCGGATCAAGACCGCGCTGGGCCAGGACGTCTCCGAGGTGCGGGTGTCGCACCGGCTGACCGACTCGCCGGCGATCCTGGCCATCGGCGCACAGGACATGGGCCTGCAGATGCGGCAGATTCTGGAAGCCAGCGGCCAGAAGGTGCCCGAATCCAAGCCGGTGTTCGAATTCAACCCCACCCACCCGCTGATCGAGAAGCTGGACGCCGAGCAGGACGACAGCCGCTTCGGCGATCTGACCCGGGTGCTGTTCGACCAGGCCGCGCTGGCCGCAGGCGACAGCCTGAAGGATCCGGCCGGCTATGTGCGCCGGCTCAACAAGCTGCTGCTGGAGTTGTCGGCCTGAGGCGGGACTCGGGACTCGGGACTCGGGACTCGGGAAAGGCTCGGCGCCTGCTTCCCCTTTGTAAAGGGAGGATGACCCGCCATTCGGCGGTTGAAAAGCGTTTGAGGGGGATTTGCTGTTGCTCTTCAAAAAGCAACAGCAAAGGCAACTCGCCCGTCGTCTTGGCGCAGCTGCGTTGTACCCGCCATTTGGCTACAGGCATTCCCGCGGCGGGAGCGCCCCGTCAGGCAATCACATCCAGCAGGCGGCCTATGGTGTCGTGGTGACGCTGCAGCACCGCTGCGTTGGCCTGGAACATCTGCCGGGCCCCCAGCGCATCGACCAGGTCGGCCACCGGGGCGGCCGGGTCCTGCCCGGCTGCCACCACCCGCGCGCTGACACCGCCGGCCGCGCTGGCCGCCATCGCCACCCCCTGGCGTTGGTGGTCCGCGGTGGCCAGGTTGGCGACATTGTGCGCGGCGGCCTGCATGCCAACCGCGGCCGCGCGCATGCCTGAGGCGGCAATCGAAGAAGCCGGGGAAAGAACCGTCATCGGATGTCCTGGCTGCGGGCGGGCGGCGATGGCCGGCCGGGCTAGAGCGTGTTATGGCCTTTGGGGTGAGTGCGAAGGCTGCTGTCGCGGCGTCAGGCAAGGCGCACGCCGCCGGTCAGGCTGGCCGCCTGGCCAAGGCGTGCAACGCCGCATGGCGCCGCGACAGCGGCCTTCCCGACGGGTTGCGCGCCAGCGCCGCCGCAGCTGCGTTGCCCGGCTTGCCTTGGGCACCACCCAAGGACGGCGCCGGACGCCTTGCTGCAACGGCGCTGGCGCGCAACGCATCTCATCCCAAAGGCCATAACACGCTCTAGCGACCGGAATCCGCCATCAACGGTGCTATCGGCAGTCGCGGCGCCGACTTGAGCCGCTCACCGGGAAAAAACCGCCCGGTGTTAGCATGTCCCCTCAACTTTTCAGCACTTCCCCATGGTCAGTTTTTTCCGCCGCAAGAAGCCACAGGACAGTTCCAACGAGCCGGCCGCGCGCCGCTACAGCAGCGAGGAACTGGCTGCGGCCTTCCCGCAGCCGGTCGGCAAGCCGCTTCAGCCAGGCTCGCCCCCTCCCAGCGGTCCCGTTCAGCCATCGCCGGAGGCGCCCGCCGCCACGCAAGTCGAAGCCGTCGCCGGGCCTGCACCTGCGGAGCCTGCGCCCGCAACCCCGGTTTCGGCCCCCGCAGCGGCTGCGCCGCCGGTCGCTCCGCCTGCGCCCGCTGCCGCCGCCGGTACGCCCGGCAAAGCCGGCTGGCGCGAGCGCCTGCGCGGCAGCGTGTTCGCGCGCAGTTTCGGCGGCCTGTTCTCGCGCAACCCCAGGCTCGATGACGATCTGCTGGACGAAATCGAAACCGCGCTGCTGACCGCCGACGTCGGCGTGCCGGCCACCACCGCGCTGATCGAGGATCTGCGCAAGCGGATGAAGGCGCGCGAGTTCGCCGACGCCAACGGCTTGCTGGCGGCCCTGCGCGCGGATCTGATCGCTTTGCTGGTGCCGGTGGCGCAGCCGCTGGTCATCGATACCGGCAACCGGCCGTTCGTGCTGCTGACCGTCGGCGTCAACGGCGTCGGCAAGACCACCACCATCGGCAAGCTGGCCCGCCGCTACAAGGACGAAGGCCGCAGCCTGATGCTGGCCGCCGGCGACACCTTTCGCGCCGCCGCGGTGGCGCAGTTGCAGGCCTGGGGCGAACGCAACGGCGTGCCCGTGGTTGCCCAGGGCCAGGATGCCGATGCGGCCTCGGTCGCCTTCGACGCGCTGCAGGCCGCCAAGGCGCGCGGCATCGAACTGCTGATCGCCGACACCGCCGGACGTCTGCACACCCAGACCGGGCTGATGAACGAGCTGGGCAAGATCCGCCGCGTGCTGGGCAAGCTCGACGCCAGCGCACCGCACGAAGTGCTGATGGTCATCGACGGCACCACCGGCCAGAACGCCCTGAGCCAGCTGCGCCAGTTCCACGCCGCGGTCGGGGTGACCGGACTGGTCGTCACCAAGCTGGACGGCACCGCCAAGGGCGGCGTGGTGTTCGCGCTGGCGCGCGAGTTCGGCATTCCCATCCGGTTTGCCGGCATTGGCGAGCGCCCGGAAGACCTGCGCGTGTTCGACGCCGAAGCCTTCGTCGACGCACTGCTGCCCGAATCGCTTGGCGGCTGAGGGTGCGGTTTTGAAATCCCGCCCGTTCAACGGCTCGTTCGACGACCGGGACGCAGGCGGATGCCAATACCCCCTCCCCTGCGAAGGTAGGGGAGGTTTGGGGAGGGGTTGAGTGGCCACCGGCAATCCCACCGCAAGAACAAACACCAAACGCCGCAAGATCGCCCTGCTGGTGCTGCTGGCGCTGCTTCTGTTGGCCGCGTTGGCCACGCGCTGGCTGCTGCAGCCCGAACGGCTGGCGCCGGCCATGTTGAATCTTGTCGGCAACGCGCTGGGCCTGGAAGTCACCGCCAGCGGCGTCGGCGAATACCGGCTGCGCGGCACGCCGCAACTGATCGTTCGCGGCGTCAGCGCGCGCGAACCCGGCGCCGCCACGCCGGTGCTGACCGCCGAGCGCATACTGATCTCGGTACCGTGGTCGACGTTGCGCGCGCGTGGCCGCGAGCTCACCGCCACACGCCTGGAACTGGACGCGCCAGTGCTCGATGTCGCCGCGCTACAGGCCTGGCTGGAAAAGCGCCCGCCGGGCGAAACCCGCATCCCTACACTGACCGACGGGCTGCGCATCATCCGCGGCCGGGTCGATGGGCAAGGCTGGTCGCTGCGCGACCTGTACGTTGAATCGCCACAGCTGTCAGCCAACCAGCCCCTGCGCACGCAACTGCGCGGCGCCTATGCAGGCGGCAACGGATTGCAGGCACCGTTCGAGCTGGCGCTGACGCTGATGCGTCCAGCGCTGCCAACAGCCGTTGGCCTGACCGGGGAAATCGCCCCCGCAGGCGCGAACTGGCGGCTGCCGGCGCGGCTGACACTGTCCGGTCGGCTGCGCGACGACGCAGGCCTGCAACTGCAACATCTCCGGCTGGGCGGCAGCGCCCGCTATGTTTCCGGCGACCGCACGCTACCGTTCGCGCTGGGCGTGGGCGGCGCCCTGCATATGGCTGGCGGACAGCTGCAACTGCAACCGCTGGCGCTGGCCGTGCGCGGCAACGGCATCGTGCCAACACTGGACGCCAGCGGCGAGGTACAGGCCGGGCCGTCGTTGTCGGTCTTCCTGCGCGGGCAACTGGCGCACTGGCCCGATGCCTGGCCGGCACTGCCGCCGCCACTGGGGCGCTCACAATCGCCTTTGCCGTTCGCGCTGGATTATCGCGGCCCCGCCGATCTTTCCGATATCGCGCAACTGCAACTGCAACGCGACGACACGCGCTTCGAGGGCCGCTTCCGCCTGTTCGAAATGCAGTCCTGGATCGAACGTTTCGAACAAGGTTCGCCTTTGCCGCCATTGCGCGGCAGCCTGAGCGCGCCGCGTCTGGAAATCTCCGGCGCGGTGCTGGAAGGCGTGCAAGTGCGGTTCGAAGACCCGACGATTCCGCAACAGGCCGCCATCGAGTGAACGCTGCAGAACACGATCATTTCGCCGAAAAGCTGCTGGCCTGGTTCGATGCCGCCGGCCGCCACGATCTGCCGTGGCTGCACCCGCGCACGCCGTACCGGGTATGGCTGTCGGAAATCATGCTGCAGCAGACCCAGGTGAAAACGGTGATGCCGTATTTCGCCCGCTTTCTCGAACACTTCCCCACCCTGCCGGATCTGGCCGCCGCCTCCACCGACCAGGTGATGGCGCAATGGGCCGGCCTGGGCTACTACGCGCGTGCGCGCAACCTGCATGCGGCCGCGCGCCTGTGCGTGCAGCAGCATGGCGGCGATCTGCCGCGCGATTTCGACGCGCTGGTGGCGTTGCCGGGTATCGGCCGCAGCACCGCCGGCGCGATCCTGGCGCAGGCCTGGGGCGACCGTTTCGCCATCCTGGACGGCAACGTCAAGCGCGTGCTTGCGCGCTACCACGGTGTCGCCGGTTGGCCGGGCGCGCCGGCGGTGGAAAAGCAGCTGTGGCAGCTGGCTGCGCAGCATTTGCCGCAGGCGCGCATGGCCGACTACACCCAGGCGCAGATGGATTTCGGCGCCACCCTGTGCACCCGCCACGATCCGGCCTGCATGCTGTGCGCGCTGCAGGACGACTGCGTGGCGCTGCGCGAAGGCCGGGTCGACGAACTGCCCACCAGCAAACCGGGCAAACCGCTGCCCGAACGCATCGCGCTGATGCTGCTGGCCGAGAACGCGCACGGCGAAGTGCTGCTGCTACGGCGCCCGCCGGTGGGCATCTGGGCCTCGCTGTGGTCGCTACCGCAGGCCGACGATCACGAGCAGGCGCGCCAGTGGTTCGCCGCCCACCTGCAAGGCGACTACGACCAGGCCGAAGCGCTGGCGGAAATCCCGCATGTGTTCAGCCATTACCGGCTGCGCATGCATCCGCTGCGCTGGCGCGCGCTCGCCGCCCGCGATGCCGTGCGCGACAATGACGATCTGCGCTGGGTGGCGCGCGAGCAGTTGCCATCGCTGGGCCTGCCCGCCCCCATCCGCAAGCTCCTTTCCACCGTCATCCCGGCCAATGCCGGGACCCCATGACTTCCACCAGGCTCACACCATGCCCCGAACCGTCTACTGCCAGTACGAGAAGCGCGAAACCGAAGGCCTCGACTTCGTGCCCTACCCCGGCGAACTGGGCCAGCGCGTGTACGCCCATATCGGCAAACCCGCCTGGGCGGCGTGGCTGGCGCATCAGACCATGCTGATCAACGAGAACCGGTTGTCGCCGCGCGACCCCAAGCACCGTGCCTTCCTGGAGGCGGAACTGGAGAAGTTCCTGTTCGGTGGCGGCGCCGAAAAGCCCGCTGGCTACGTGCCGTCCGAGTGACAGAAAAGGGTCTTCTCCCAAGCGAAGAAACGCCTATGTGGAAGCCATTGGCGATAACGGTGCGTGACACGCCGCAAATGCCCGCGCCGCCAAAGCCAGCTGCTTCTGGCCAGGTTATCGGCGTTCGGAAAAACCATCCGAAGTCGCGGACACTCGCCCCCGCCCCTACGACGGCGACTGGTTCCGAATCCGCTACTCTCGAAAACCGGAGATGAGCCAAAAAAATCGACCGGCAAGCATGCCGGTCGAATCTATCCGCATCGCATCCATGCGCCAGGCCTGCCGCGATGGACTCCGTGGCCTTGATCCTGCCGGTTTCGGCGATGACCGGCTGTCAGTTGCCCGCGGCTTCGCGTTCGACCACCTGCGCCTGGCGCAGTTCCTGTTGTGCGGCCTTCACCGCCTTGACGTCCAACGGACGGATGGTCTGGATGCGGCAGGGGATGCGGATGCCAGGCTGGCCGCCGCCGAAGACACGAACGTCGTCGAAGCGTGCCGACACCCGGCCCATGTGGTTGGTCACGCCGATGGCGGTGGCGAAGTCCAGATCGTTGCACGGGCCGCTCAGTTCCAGCAGATAAGCCTGGTTGGGACGGGTCCAGACGACCAGCGCGCTGTCGCCTAGCGGGGTCCAGCCGTTGAGGCTGCCGAAATACTGGAAATCCCGGACCGGTTCGCCGGCATTGGCGCGGTACATGGCCAGGCGCTCGGCATCGGTCTGTCTGGGGTTGCTGGCGCAGGCCGCCAAAGCGGCCATGGCGCAGAGGATAAGCAGGCGTTTCATGATGAGCTCCCTGATTTTGCTGGGGATTTCTGTCCCGGCCACATGATGCACCTGCCGACCGGCCGCGGATGCGGCCAGCGCGCCGCGTGTTCAGCGCACGGCCGGCTTGCCAGCCCGCCGCGCAATCCCGTATCATTCGCGCCCTCGCACCGGCCGTTCTGCCGCACCGCGAAAAACCTGGCCGGGTAGCTCAGTTGGTAGAGCAAGGGATTGAAAATCCCTGTGTCGGGGGTTCGATTCCCTCCCCGGCCACCATTGGAATCAATGCTTTAGATGAAAAGCACCGAAAGGTGCTTTTTTGTTGTCCGGCAGCCTGCGTAGGATGCGGTGAGCAAAGCGAACCGCATCGTTCACGAGTCCCAGAACCAGCGCAGCGTGTCGTTTCCTTGCATCCAAGACGCGAACGATGCGGTGCGTCTACGGCTTACCGCATCCTACGGTTCTGCCACGCCGAGCCTGCCTGGGATGCGGTGAGCAAAGCGAACCGCATCGACCGCGAATCCCAGAGCCGGCGCAGCGTGTCGTTCCCTTGCATCCAAGACGCGAACGATGCGGTGCGCCTGCGGCTTACCGCATCCTACGGTTCTGCCACGCCGGGCCTGCGTAGATCGATGCGGTGAGCAAAGCGAACCGCATCGATCGCGAATCCCAGAGCCGGCGCAGCGTATCGTTTCCTTGCATCCAAGACGCGAACGATGCGGTGCGCCTGCGGCTTACCGCATCCTACGGTTCTCCTCGCCGAGCCTGCGTAGGATGCGGTGAGCAAAGCGAACCGCATCGATCGCGTATCCCAGAACCGGCGCAGCATGTCGTTCCTTGCATCCAAGACGCGAACGATGCGGTGCGCCTGCGGCTTACCGCATCCTACGGTTCTGCCACGCCGGGCCTGCGTAGGATGCGGTGAGCAAAGCGAACCGCATCGTTCACGAGTCCCAGAGCAGATGCGGAGTGTCGTTCCCGTGCATCCAAGACGCGAACGATGCGATGCGCCTGCGGCTTACCGTATCCTACGGTTCTGCCACGCCGGGCCTGCGTAGGATGCGGTGAGCAAAGCGAACCGCATCGATCGCGAATCCCGCAAGCGCAGCGTCGTTTCCTTACGTTTGCGCTGCCCTGCCCTCCGGAACGGCGGCGGTAGAACGCTGCCCCGAGGCGGAGAATGCAATCGGTGCATTCGGTACGGCTATCCGCAGCAATGTGCCGAAGGCGATGTCCGCCAGGGCCTGACCGGCGTTGCCACGGTTGGCGGAGGACTCCGTCGCCAACGTGTGCTGATAGCTATGCGCCCATTCGGCAAGCAGCGCGATGCCCTGGGCGCGCTTGGCGACGGTTTGCGTGCGTATCGAACTTGGCCCCACGTCGGCCAGGATGCTGACCTTCCATTCGGTGCCCATCGGCGAAACGATGGCAAGGCAGTTGCCGATGAAATCCAGTGCGATGGCGGTGGGTTCCCCTTGGCGTGCCGGTGCTATCTCCCGCCAATTGAAACCGTGCGGGAGAGGTTTGTTCTTGCGGGGCATCGGATGCTCCAGTGACTGCTTTCCGATGCGTATTTCAGCCTATCGACCATGAATCTAATGTTTTGCGCAGGCTTCATCTTTTTGACAGCTTGGTCGCGGTTGCATTCACGAACGCGAACATTCACGCGTTTACCTTGCCCATTCGCCATCGATGCGAGCCGCACCAATGATTGGCCCGAATCGGCACCCGGATCCGTCGCGCAACGAGAACCCGGCTTATGCACGGCAGATGAATGCCGCAATGATTATTCCTCTTGCGCCGCTTCCCTGCCCTGCTGGCGGATGATCGCTTCCTGCCGCGCGTCCTCGATGGCGTGGCGGACGCTTTCCACATCCACGCGCGAGGTGTCGGGTACGAACTTTCCGGTCAGTACGGTGTCCGGCTGCAAGGCGCCGGCTTCGTAAAGCGCCCACATTTCCTCGCCGTACCAGGTGTCCAGCAACTCCGGCGCAAAGCGGCCCAGACGCGCGGTCAGCGCGTTGACATCGCGCAACAGCAGGCGCCGGCTGGCATTGTTGCCCGCCGCGCTGACCACCTGCGGGAAGTCGATGATCACCGGCCCCTCGTCGGCCACCAGCACGTTGTACTCGGACAGATCGCCGTGGATCAGTCCGGCGCACAGCATCTTCACCACTTCGCGCACCAGGAAGCGGTGGAAGTCGCGCGCCTGCTGCGCCGACAGCTCCACTTCGCCCAGCCGCGGCGCGGAATGGCCGGCGGCATCGGTCACCAGTTCCATCACCAGCACGCCATGGAAATAACCGAACGGTTCCGGCACGCGCACGCCGGCGTCGCGCAACTGGTACAGCGCATCCACCTCGGCGTTCTTCCAGGCCACTTCCTGCTGCTTGCGGCCGTAGCGGGTGGCCTTGCCGATCGCGCGCGCTTCGCGGCTGCCGCGCACCTTGCGGCCTTCCTGGTACAGCGTGCGCTGCTGGAAGCTGCGCTGCGCCATGTCCTTGTACACCTTGGCGCAGCGCACTTCGCCGCCGCCATGCACCACATAGACCGAGGCTTCCTTGCCGCTTTTCAGCGGGCGCAGCACCCGGTCGATCACGCCGTCGTCGATCAGCGCCTGCAATCCGTTGGGGGTCTTCATGATGTCCTGAGCGGGGGGAATGGTTGCCAGAGGCGCGTTTTACGGCCGTCGCGCCCGGCTATCTTTACACTAGGCGCCCTTCGGCACCGAATTATTTCATGTCCCCGCCCGTCCGCCTTGCCAGAATCGTCGCCGAAATGACCGGCTGCTCCCGCGCCGAAGCCGAGCAGTACATCCAGGGCGGCTGGGTCCGCGTGGATGGACAGACCGAGGAACTGCCGCAGCGGCTGATCGATGGCGAGCGGGTCGACATCGACCCACAGGCGCAGCTGGAGGCCATCGAACCGGCCACGCTGCTGCTGCACAAGCCAGAGGGCACGGCCTGGCAGGACGCCGTGGCGCTGGCGGTGCCTGCCAATCACACCGCCGATGACGCCTCCGGCGTGCGCCCGCTGAAGCGGCATTTGCAGCGGCTGACCCCATTGATGCCGCTGGATGCCGAGGCCAGCGGGCTGATGGTGCTGAGCCAGGATGGCCGCGTGCTGCGCCGGCTGGGCGAGGACTATGCGCACATCGAACAGGAGTTCGTCGTCGAAGTCAGCGGCGCCACCGGGCCGTACACGCTGGGCAGGCTCAGCCACGGCGGCACCTACCAGGGCCGTGAGCTGGCGCCGTGCAAGGTCAGCTGGCAGAACGAGGTGCGGCTGAGGTTTGCGATAAAGAACGTCCAGCCGGGCGAGTTGCAGTACCGCTGCCAGCAGGCAGGGCTGGCCGTGGTGGCGATGCGCCGGTTGCGCATCGGCCGGGTGCCGCTGAGCAGGCTGCCGGTGGGCCAATGGCGCTACCTGCCGGTGGAAGCGCGGTTCTGAGCACGCAACCGGCTCTCTCTGCTGTAGAGCCGCATCAGCCGCGATGGAGCTTTACCGGTAGTTTGTCCCGACCCACGTCGCTTCTACCGCCCAGCCGCCGTTGGCTGCGATTGTCCACAACCGGTGTGGATGGTTGCCGCACAAAGATGTGGATAACCCTTCGCGACGCCCGTGGGACAAAGCTGTCAAGCGGTCTGGCCATAATTTCGCCACATTGATTTGCGCATTGCGATCATCGCCAACTCCTGGCGATATCGCTCGACGCCGCGGCATGCCGCGGCGCGGCTTGATATGGCGATGGTTCCGGCTTAGATTTTCTCTTCTGACAGCGCTGTCAGATTGATGAGTGGTCAGCATACCCCTGTGGGAGGGGGCAAGCAGCATGCGCGTACGCATAGAGGATGTGGCCAAGGCCGCCGGCGTGTCGATGAAGACGGTGTCGCGCGTGCTCAACAACGAGCCGACAGTCAAGGACGAGACCCGCGCCCGCGTGCAGGCCGTGGCCAAGTCGATGAACTACCGGCCCGATCCCTCGGCGCGCAGTCTGGCCGGCCGCAAGTCGTACCTGGTCGCCCTGCTCTATGACAATCCATCGGCCAACTACCTGATGGAAATCCTGATGGGCGTGGTGGAAGCCTGCCAGGAATACCACTATGGCCTGGTCGTGCAGCCGCTGAACTATCACAGCCCGGATTTCCTGCAGAGCGTGGAGTCGCTGGTCACTTTCTCCAAACTGGACGGACTGATCCTGACCCCGCCCATTACCGACAGCGTGGCCCTGCTGGATCGCCTGGATGCGCTGGGCATGCCCTATGCCTGCGTATCGCCGAAGAATCGCGAAGGCGGCATCGGCGTGACCCTGGACGAGCATGACGCGGTCTGCGACATGATCGAACACCTGGCATCGCTGGGACATACCCGCATCGCCCATATCAAGGGCCACCCCGCCCACGGCGCCAGCGAATGGCGGCTGGCCGGCTACCGCAGCGGTCTGCGGCGGGCCGGGCTGCGCTACGAGCCGGAGTTGGTCATCGACGGGGAATTCTCGTTCGATTCCGGTGTCAGCGCCGCCCGCCAGTTGCTGGATCTGGAACGGCCGCCCACCGCCATCTTTGCCGCCAACGACGACATGGCGGCCGGTGCGATGAGCGTGGCGCATTCGCGCGGGCTTTCGATTCCCGGCGATCTGTCGGTCTGCGGCTTCGACAACACGCCGATGTCGCGGCAGATCTTTCCCGCCCTGACCACCGTGCATCAACCCACCCAGGAAATGGGCAGGCTGGCGACGGGGGAACTGCTGAAGACCATCAAGGATCCCGCATCCGGACAGATGCTGCGCATGCCCTACGCGCTGCAGTTGCGGCAATCGACCGGCCCCGCGCCGCGCAGGTAGCGCTGCCGCGTTTTCGCGCGCGAAGCCATGCACTACGGTCGCGGCTTGCATCGTTCCTACAGGCAGCCGGATAGCGCGTAGGGCAGGCCCTGGCCTGAGGTCTCCCCACTTTTTTGAAAGCCAGTCTTACCCGTTGACCCCCATTGGGCTGTTGAAATCACCGAAAGAGGGTTCTTCCTTTCAAGTGTGGGGGGAACATCTATGTGGAATCCGGTGACCAGGGCAGTGCGGGACACGCCGTAAACACCCGCTGTGCGGGGCCGGCCCGCCATCGCAGATGGCGGGCGTTCGGCTACGCGCGAAGCGGTGCTTCGCAAGCGCTTGCCTCACCCCTGTGGGCTCTTCCGCGGCATCCCTGCCGCGGACGGTCCCGCACCGCCCTGACCACCGGATTCTCGGCACTTGGTCGGCGCTCAAAGAAGGGCATTCCGAAGTCGCGAATCTGCCAACTTGCGAAAGGCGACGGCCGGCGGGCTGGGGGTGCGCAGAGCAGGCCACGATGGCCTGCGGCCCGACGTAAAGACACGAGGTCGTCAGGAGGGCGGAGCACCCCCAGCCTGACGGCCGGCGGCTCTTTCCGGAGCCGAACTCGCCGAAACCGAGCGCTTCGGAGTGAGCGAAGAAACCTGAAAAAGGAAGATTCAGAGGGATTTTGCTTTGGGCTGTTATGACGCCAGGTGCCGTGCAAGTCCTCCCCTCACCTCTCTTTCAGATGTTTTAACCGCCCAATGGGGGGTCAAGGGGAGAAGCAAACGCAACGTCAACTGATTGAATCTCTCAAAGAATTTGTGGGGAGACCTCAGGCCCTGGCCCGCCATTGCCATCTTAGAGGCGACTCCACCAATTATCGAAACCACCCCACACCTTGCGGCGGCCAGGCCGGTTGAACGAGACGCACCGGCGGCGGGCAAGCCATGGAGCGGCGGGCCGGGGCCCGCCCTACGCCGTTGAGGCGTCCTTCTCTACCCACGACTCCTACCAGAACACCGTATACAGCGCGGTCAGCACCGCGATGACGGCCAATGCGCCGATGTTGAAGACGCCAGTGGTGCGGAAGCTGACATCGTCGGTGCGGATCAGATCGCTTTCGCGGCGGTTGCGCGACAGCAGCGACACCACGATGCCCAGCGCCAGCGCCGCCAGGAACACCAGGCCGACCCGGTTGATGAACGGCATCGCCGGCAACCCCAGCTTCATCACGATCGACAGCACGAACGAACCGATCGCCGCCGCCAGCGCACCGGCCTCGTTGGAGCGCTTCCAGAACAATCCCAGCAGGAAGATCGCCACGATGCCCGGCGTGAAGAAGCCGGAGAATTCCTGGATGAACTGGAACGCCTGGTCGAAGCTGCCCAGCAGCGGCCGCGCGGTCAGCACTGCCACCGCCATCGCCGCCACCGCGACGATGCGGCCGACGCGCACGATCCGCGCCTGGCTGGCCTGCGGCCGCGCACGGGCGTAGAAGTCCAGCGTGAAGATGGTCGAGATGGAGTTGCTCATCGAGGCCAGCGAAGAAACGATGGCCGCAATCAGCGCCGCGAATACCAGGCCCAGGATGCCGGTGGGCAGCAGGCCCATCATGGTCGGGTAGGCCGCGTCCGGACGCTGCAGATCCGGCGCCAGCATCACCGCGGCCAGGCCCGGCACCACCACGATGACCGGCATCAGCAGTTTGAGGAAGGCGGCGAACAGCACGCCCTTCTGCGCCTCGGCGATGTCCTTGGCCGCCAGCGCTCGCTGGATGATGTACTGGTTGAAGCCCCAGTAGCTGATGTTCATCACCCACATGCCGCCCAGCAGCACGCCCAGCCCCGGCAGATCCTTGTAGAACGGATTGTCCGGCGAAAGGATCATGTGGAAATGCTCCGGCTGTTCCTTCAGCAGGCGGGTGAAGCCGGCGATGATGCCACCGCCATCGGAGATCTGGTTGAGGGTGATGCCCACCAGCAGAAAACCGCCCAGCACCAACAGGCCGACCTGCACCACGTCGGTCAGCGCCACCGCCTTCAGGCCGCCGTAGATCTGGTAGGCCAACGCGAACGCCGCCAGCGCCACCATCGCCGTGATCTGGTCCATGCCGGTCAGCTGCGCGATGGCCAGCGAACCCAGCCACAGGATCGAAGTCAGGTTGACGAAGACGTACAACGCCAGCCAGAACACCGCCATCAGCAGGCGGATACGCGATCCGAAACGCTCCTGCAGGAACTGCGGCATCGTGTAGATGCGGTTGCGCAGGAACACCGGCAGGAAGTACTTGGCCACCAGCAGCAGCGTCAGCGCCGCCATCCACTCGTAGGACGCGATGGCCAGCCCCAGCGCATAGCCGGAGCCGGACATGCCGATGACCTGTTCGGCGGAGATATTGGCGGCGATCAGCGAAGCGCCGATGGCCCACCATGGCAGCGCCCTGCCGGCCAGGAAGTAGTCCCTGGCGTCCTTGCGGTGGCCGGCCTTCTCGCGCGAAACCCATTGCGCCAGGATGAAGATGCCGGCCAGGTAGACCAGCACGATGCCGGTATCGAGTGCGGACAGACCCATAGAACGAATCCTGTTGATGAAGAGGAACAGGCAGCCGGTTCAACGCCGCCAGGATGATGCGGTATTGCGGGTCAGAAGCCGATGGCGCTGCCGCGCCGGGCCAACCGCCGCTGCCGCACGACAGCGGCGGCGGCGGTCGCCGCGACGAAGCGCTTCGGCTTGTCCCCTTGCAGCGTTGGCACCGTTCCGAACGTCGGCAGCACCGGCGTCACTTCACCGGGCACTGCACGATGTGATCGGCTTCGTTCTGCGCGCCCAGTGCCAGCCGCGACAGCGAGATGTCGGCCGCGGCTGCGGTTTCCAGGCGCCACAACCGGTCCAGTTTGGCCACATCCGCACCGGCGGCCGCGAAGCATTTCAGCGGCACTCCCACACGGCTCCATTGGCCGCGCGGCAATGCCGCCAGCGCGTCGCGCAGCGGCACCCGCGCCGCGCAGTTTTCGCCGCAGCCCACGCCCAGCCAGATATCGCCCTCAGGCAGCGCATCGGCCTTCAGCGTCATCACCAGCATCACGTCGCCATTGCTTTCGCGCGACAGGTCGATCGCGGTATCGGTCGCAACCACGGCACTGGCGTTGCCCGCGCCGGACCAGACGAAGCGGCGCGCATCTTCCTGCGCCTGGTGGTCGACGCCGCGCACGGTCAACGTGCCGCCGTCCAGCGCCGCCGGCACCGAGGTCACCTTCTCCGGCTGCCCGTCGCCGGCCTGCAGCGACAGCGACAGCCCCGGAGCCGGTTCGCCGCGCTGGAAATACACGCCACTGGCGGCCTGCTCGCCGGAAACGCCGGATTCTTCCGGCAGCGGCGCCAGATCGCCGTTGTCGGCATAGGTCAGGCCATAGTCGAAGGCGAACAGCGGGTCATAACCCTCCTGACCCACGTTGTTGCGGTACTGGTTGGCCGTGCGCGGCCACGAGAAGCTGAGCTTGCCCTTGAAATCGTGCGCCACGCTGCCATCGGCCTTGCGCAGCAGCACGTCGGCGATGCCTGCGCCTTCCGATCCTGGCAGCCAGGCGGCGACGAAGGCATCGGACGCGTTGATTTCGCGGTTGACCCACAGCGGCCGGCCGCTGATGAACACCGCCACCACCGGAATGCCATCGGCCTTGAGCCGCTTGATCAGTTCCAGATCGCTGTCGTTGCCCGGCTTGTACAGCAGGTGGGCAATATCGCCCTGGAACTCGGCGTACGGATCTTCGCCGAATACCACCACCGCCACGTCGGGCTTCTGCGTGTATTTGCCGTCCACCGCCAGCACCGCCTTGCCGCCGGCGGCCTGCGCCTGCTGCTGGATGCCTTCGAAGATGGTGTCGGCATTGGGGTAGTCGCTGCGCTTGGTGCCGGTGCCCTGCCAGTTCAGCGTCCAGCCGCCGGACTGCTTGCCGACGTCGTTGGCGCCGTCGCCGGCCACCAGAATGGTCTTGCGCGGATCCAGCGGCAGCACGCCGCCCTGGTTCTTCAGCAGCACCAGCGATTCGCGCACCGCCTGCCGCGCCACCGCGCGGTGTTCGGGCGCGCCCAGCAGTTCGAACTTGCCGCCCAGCGCGCGCGCGGAAGGCTTGCCGGCCTCGAACAGGCCCAGCCGGAACTTGACCCGCAGGATGCGCGCCACCGCATCGTCCAGCCGCTCCATCGGAATGGTGCCGGCCTTCACCGCCGCCAGCGTGCTTTCGTAGAAGCCCTTCCAGCTGTCCGGCGCCATCGCCATGTCCAGGCCGGCATTGATCGTGGCCGGACAATCCTCGTTGCTGCAGCCGGTGATCTGTCCGTGGCCGTTCCAGTCGCCAACGATAAAGCCGCCGAACTGCATGCGTCCCTTCAGCACATCGGTCAGCAAGGCGCGGTTGCCGTGCATCTTTTCGCCGTTGAAGCTGTTGAACGAAGCCATCACGCTCTGCGCGCCGGCCGCGACCGCCGGCGGGTAGCCGGCGCCATGGATGCGCGCCAGCTCGGCTTCGCTGATCCGGGTATCGCCCTGGTCCTTGCCGTCGGTGGTGCCGCCGTCGCCCAGAAAATGCTTGACCGAAACGATGACCCGGCTGCTGTCGAGGAAATCCGGATCGCCGACCTTGCCCTGCAGCCCTTCCACCACGGCGCCGGCGAAACTGGCGACCACGTCGGGCGACTCCGAATAGCCTTCGTAGGTGCGGCCCCAGCGATCGTCCTGCGGCACCGCCACGGTGGGCGCGAACGCCCACTCCATGCCGGTGGTGCGGGTCTCGACCGCGGTGATCTGGCCGATGCGGCGCATCAACTCGGGATTGCGGGTCGCGCCCAGGCCGATGTTGTGCGGGAACAGGGTGGCGCCGACGATGTTGCTCTGCCCGTGCACGGCGTCGATGCCGAAGATGATCGGAATGGCCTTGCCGCCGCCGCTGGTGTCCATCGACGCCTCGTAGAACGCATCGGCCAGCGCCAGCCATTCGGCCGGCGAAGCGTCGTACCTGCCGTCGGGGTCGGAATTGCCGCCGGCCAGGATCGAACCGAGCCGGTACTTGCGCACGTCTTCCGGGGTGATGCTGGCGATATCGCCCTGCACCAACTGGCCGACCTTTTCTTCAACGCTCATCTGCGCCAGCAGGTCGGTCACGCGCTTCTCCAGCGCGGGGTCCTGGGCCAACGGCCAGCTCACTTCCGGCCAGGGCGATTGGGTCTTGTCCGCCGAAACGGCAGCGCTGTCATTCTTGCAGGCGGACAGACTCAGCAGCGCCAGCGCCCCAGCAGCGGCAAGCGGCAGCGAGGCGATACGGATGACATGCGCGGAGCGGGTACGGCCAGAGACAGCTTTCAATGCATTTCCTCCCGGGGTCGGGTAATGGGGCAATCGATGGAATTGTCCGCCGACGGCGCAGCGGAAAGGACGTGAAAGTTTCGCAAAATGGCAGCGCTGTCAAGCGAGCGCCCCAACGGTCCGGTCGGCAATGCCGGACCCCGGCCGCAGGGCATTCCGGCGCTTGCCCGGACAGGACATCGGCACGGCCGCAGAAACAAGCAGCCATCGGCCGTCGGCGGAATTGCTGTCCTGCAGCATGAAGCGCCGGCACCGCTGTCGCACCCTGGCCGCAGCGCGCGCTCATGCTGCAGCACACAATGGAAACCCGGCCCGACTGCGCGAGCACCCGCCAGCGCCTGCCTGACACATGCCGGCCGCCATACGCCGTAGTATCCTGCGCTTCCCTGTCGAACGAAGCGGAGAGTGAGCGCATGCGCCGTCATTGGTCTGTGGTGGTAGTGATGGCTGTCGCGGGATTGCTGACCGCCTGCGGCGGCGGCATGGTCAGGCGCGTCTCCGAGCCGGCCGCCAGCATCCAGCAGTTGACCGTCAACGCTGACGGTAGCTGGTCGGTGCTGTTGAGGCTGCAGAACTACAGCAGCATCCCGATGCGCTTCGACACGGTGCAGTTGGACATCGAAGTCGGCGGGCACAGCGCCGGAAAACTGCTGGCTTCGCCGCAGTTGTCGATCGGCCCGGAGTCGGCCGACGCAATCGCGGTGCCGTTCACGCCCACCTCCGAAGGCCGCATCGTCCTGGCCGATGCGCTGGCCGGACGCCGCTCGCTGGCGTACACGCTGGAGGGCAAGGTCGAAGCGGTGCCGGAAGAAGGCAAGACCCGCAGCTTCGATATCGATACCCGCAACACGCTCAGCCCGGTCCCGGGGCTGGATGGCGTACTGCGCTGAGCCTCCCCATCCCGTAAGAGCGCCGTCCCCGGCGCGGACTTTTCTTCTCCATCCAGTCAAGAAAAGCCCGCGCCGGGAACGGCGCTCCTGCCCATCTTGAGAATTGCAGCAATGAGCACCTACAAAGCCCCCCTGACCGACATCCGCTTCGCGCTGTACGACGTGCTGGGCGCCGAAGCCCTGTTCGCGCAGCTCGGTTACACCGACGCCACCCGCGACATTCTCGACGCCGTGCTGGACGAAGCCGCGCGCTTCGCCGAAACCGTACTGGCGCCGCTGAACGGTGTCGGCGATGAAGTCGGCTCCACCTTCGACAAATCCACCGGCGAGGTCACCACGCCGCCGGGTTTCAAGGCCGCCTACGGCCAGTTCGTCGAGGGCGGCTGGACCGGGTTGACCGCGTCGCCGGATTTCGGCGGCCAGGGTCTGCCGCACACGATCGGCGTGCCGCTCAACGAACTGGTCAACGCCGCCAACCTGGCCTGGGGCAATTTCCCGCTGCTCTCGCACGGCGCGGTCGAAGCGCTGAAGCAGCACGGCCAGGACTGGCAGCGCGAAGTGTTCCTGAAGCCGCTGGTCGACGGCCGCTGGACCGGCACCATGTGCCTGACCGAGCCGCACTGCGGCACCGACCTGGGCCTGCTGAAGACCCGCGCCGAACCCAACGAAGACGGCAGCTATGCCATCACCGGCACCAAGATCTTCATCACCGCCGGCGAGCACGACCTGACCGACAACATCGTGCACCTGGTGCTGGCCAGGCTGCCGGACGCACCGGCCGGCGCCAAGGGCATCTCGCTGTTCGTCACCCCCAAGTTCAAGGTGGCGCGCGATGGTTCGGTGGGCGAACGCAACACCCTGCGCTGCGGTTCGATCGAACACAAGATGGGCATCAAGGGTTCGGTCACCTGCGTGATGAACTTCGACGGCGCCCAGGGCTACCTGGTCGGCCAACCGCACAAGGGCCTGCAGGCGATGTTTACGATGATGAACACCGCCCGCCTGGGCGTGGGCCTGCAGGGCATCGGCCTGTCCGAACGCGCCTACCAGAACGCGCTGGCCTATGCCCGCGACCGCCTGCAGACGCGTTCGCTGGCCGGGGCCAAGTTCCCCGACAAACCGGCCGATCCGATCATCGTGCACCCGGATGTGCGGCGCATGCTGCTGACGGTCAAATCGCTGGTCGAAGGCAGTCGCCTGCTGGCGCTGCATGCCGGCACGCTGATCGACGTGGCCAATCATTCGGCCGATGCCGCCGAACGCGAACGGGCCGATACGCTGGTCAGCTTCCTGACCCCCATTTCCAAGGCCTGCCAGACCGAATGGGGCATCGAGAACACCTACCACGCGCTGCAATGCTTCGGCGGCCACGGCTACATCCACGAGCACGGCATGGAACAGCTGGCGCGCGATGCCCGCATCACCACGTTGTACGAAGGCACCACCGGCATCCAGGCGCTGGACCTGATGGGGCGCAAGACCGCCTCCACCCAGGGCGCCGGACTGAAGCTGTTCCTGGCCCAGGTCGAAGCGTTCATCGGGGCGAACGAAAACAATCCGGCAGTGGCCGAGTTCATCGCGCCATTGCGGGAAAAGGCCGCCGAATGGGCCGGGCTGACCCGCAGCATCCTGCAGCGTGCGGCGCAGGATCCCGAGGAAATCGGCGCCGCCAGCCACGACTACCTGTTCTATTCGGGTTACGTGGTGCTGGCCTACTGGTGGGCGCGCAGCGTCGCCGCGGCCGACGCCTCATCGCATGGCGAGGCGTTCAAGCAGGCCAAGCTGGAAACCGCGCGCTTCTACTTCGCCCGCATCCTGCCGCGCACGCTGGCCCACGCCGCCGCCATCGAATCCGGCGCCGCACCGCTGATGGCGATGGCCGCCGAACGCTTCGGCGATTGAAGTTTTACAAAGTCGAGTTCGCCGCTTTGGGGGGACGTATTTCCGAACAACGCTGGCAACTGTCCAGAAGCCTGCGGCCCTGGCGTTACCGGACCGTACGCGGCACGGACGCCGCGTAAGAGCCCTCATCATGGGTGAGGCAAGCGCTTGCGAAGCACGGCTTCGCGCGGCCGAACGCCCGCCATCTGTGATGGCGGGCCGGGCCCGCAAAGCGGGTGTTTACGGCGCGTCCCGCAACGCCGGGGCCGCAGGCTTCCACGCAGACATTCCCGCACTCGGAACAAAAATCTTTCGGGACCTAGGCCGAGGTTTCTACCGAACCTGATCGAAGAGCAGCGGCCAGGCTCTGCTCTGGCGAAGACCGCACCATCCGGACCTTTTCTCCCCCGATGCGGGGCCGCGCTGACATCTGCCTGTACACATTTCTTCAACATTTAGGTATAACCTGTCTCCCCGATGGAGGCAGACACAGCTCAGCTTCACCTGATCGGAACTGGCGTTCCCCGGAACCCGGCCCCAGACGTTTTGCACCCCTCTTCCCGCTCCGCCACGGTCCGGCTGCTTTCGCTGGATGCGCATGGCCGCGTACTGGACTGGATCAACTGGCAGGACGCGACCTGCCTGTATGCCCGCGACGCGGTGGCCTGGACCCTGGGCGAACCGTGCCTGCGCGTGCATGGCGGCACCAGCCGCATCAGCGGCGAGCAAAGCATCATCGAACTGCACCCCATCGTCGCCTCGCGCGGCCATGCGCGGGCGCAGGCGCTCTCGCCCACCCCGACCCTGACCAACACCGCCCTGTTCGCGCGCGATGCCCAACTGTGCCTGTACTGCGGCCGCGAATTCTCGCGCCCCTCACTGACCCGCGACCATGTGCTGCCGCTGTCCAAGGGCGGCCGCGATATCTGGGAAAACGTGGTCACCGCCTGCTTCCAGTGCAATTCGCGCAAGTCCAACCGCACCCCGCAGCAGGCCGGTATGCCGCTGCTGGCGGTGCCCTACCGGCCCAGCTGGATCGAGCACCTGATCCTGTCCAACCGCAACATTCTGGCCGACCAGATGGCCTTCCTGAAGGCACAGTTGCCCAAGCGCTCAAGAGCCGTAAGAGTTGAGGGGTAAAGGGTAAAAGGGGAAAAGCGGCGTCGCTGGGCGCTCGCGGGTTAACCGAACGTGACCCGATCCGGCTTGTCTTCACCCTTCCCCCTTGCCTCTTCACCTCCTTGGCTTGCCCCGCTTCACACAAGGGGGGGAAAATAGCCGGCCAGATGAAATCCAGCCCGATGATCGACGCCGAACGCTATCCCCGCCTGTCCCGCATCCAGATCCCCGCCGACCTGCGCGAGTTCGACGAGTCGGAGCTGCCGGCGATCGCCGAGGAACTGCGTGGCTACCTGATCGAATCGGTCGGCCGCAGCGGCGGCCACTTCGGCGCCGGCCTGGGCGTGATCGAGCTGACCGTGGCCTTGCACTATCTGTACCAGACGCCGGAAGACCGGCTGGTGTGGGACGTGGGCCATCAGTGTTACCCGCACAAGATCCTGACCGGCCGCCGCGAGCGCATCCATACGGTCAAGCAGAAGGACGGCGTGGCGCCTTTCCCCAAGCGCGAGGAAAGCGAGTACGACACCTTCGGCGTGGGCCATTCGTCCACGTCGATCTCCGCCGCGCTGGGCATGGCCATCTCACTGGCGCAGAAAGGCGACGAGCGCAAGGTGGTGGCGGTGATAGGCGACGGCGCCATGACCGCCGGCATGGCCTTCGAGGCGCTCAACCATGCCGGCGGCATGGAGCCTGAGCCCAACCTGCTGGTAATCCTCAACGACAACCAGATGTCGATTTCGGAGAACGTCGGCGGGCTGACCAAGATGCTGGGTCGGATGAGCAGCAGCCGCACGCTCAACGCGCTGCGCGAAGGCGGCAAGAAACTGCTGGGCGACAAGAAAAAGCCGCCGGCGCGCTTCATGCGCCGCTGGGAGGAGCACTGGAAAGGCATGTTCGTGCCGTCCACGCTGTTCGAGCAGATGGGCTTCCATTACACCGGCCCCATCGACGGCCATGACGTGGAAGCGCTGGTCGGCGCGCTGAAGGTGCTCAAGACCCTGAAAGGTCCGCAGCTGCTGCACATCATGACCACCAAGGGCAAAGGCTACGAACTGGCCGAAGGCGACCAGATCGGCTATCACGCCGTGGGGCCGTTCGATCCGGAAAAAGGCCTTGTCAGCAAGTCCGGCACGAAAAAACCCACCTACACCGATATCTTCAGCGACTGGCTGTGCGACATGGCCGCCGCCGATCCCAGCCTGCTGGGCATCACCCCGGCGATGCGCGAAGGCTCGGGCCTGGTGCGCTTCAGCAAGGAATACCCGGAGCGCTATTTCGACGTGGCCATCGCCGAACAGCACGCGGTGACCCTGGCCGCCGGCATGGCCTGCGAAGGCAGCAAGCCGGTGGTGGCGATCTATTCGACCTTCCTGCAGCGCGGCTACGACCAACTGGTTCACGATGTGGCCATCCAGCAACTGGACGTGCTGTTCGCCATCGACCGCGGCGGCGTGGTCGGGCCGGATGGCGCCACCCACGCCGGCAACCTGGACCTGAGCTACCTGCGCTGCGTGCCGCACATGCTGGTTATGGCGCCGGCCGACGAAGACGAATGCCGCAAGCTGCTGAGCACCGGCTTCCGCTACCAGGGGCCTGCCGCGGTGCGCTACCCGCGCGGCACCGGCCCCGGCGCGGCCATCCAGCCGGGCCTGGAAAGCTTGCCGATCGGCAAGGCGGAGCTGCGCCAGCGCGGTACCCGCGTTGCCCTGCTGGCATTCGGCTCCACCGTCGCCGCGGCCGAACAGGTCGGGCGCGAGCTGGGCCTGAGCGTGGTCAACATGCGTTTCGTCAAGCCGCTGGACCGTGAGTTGATCCTGGAGCTGGCGGCAAGCCACCAGGGCTTGGTCACCATCGAGGACAACGTGGTGATGGGCGGCGCCGGTTCCGGCGTGGCCGAACTGCTCAATGCCGAGAATGTGCTGCTGCCGGTGCTGCACCTGGGCCTGCCGGACGAATTCCAGCATCACGCCAGCCGCGAGGATCTACTGGCCGAAGCCGGCATCGATGCCGCCGGCATCCGCGCCTCCGTGTTGAAGCGGTGGCCGCAACTGGCGGCCGCTCCGCTGACCGCGGCAGGCTGAGCGCTGCTGCGGCGGGCCAAGGGCTGAGGTATCCCCGCTTTTTCCGAAGCCAGTCGCCCCCCTGACCAGCCATTGAGCTGTTGAAAGGCGCCGAAGAGGGTTCCTCGTTCAAGTGCGGGAAACGCCTACTTGGAACCCAGTGGCCAGGGCAGTGCAGGACACCCCGTAAACACCCGCTGCGCGGGGCCGGCCCGCCATCGCAGATGGCGGGCGTTCGGCTACGCGCGAAGCGGTGCTTCGCAAGCGCTTGCCTCACCCCTGTGGGCTCTTCCGCGGCATCCATGCCGCGGACGGTCCCGCACCGCCCTGGTCACCGACTTCTGGGTACTTGGCTGGCGCTCGTAGAAAGGCGTTCCGAAGCCGAGCTCCTCCGAAAGTGGGCGAAGAAGAATCTGCAGGGATACCTCAGGCCAAGGCCCGCCCTACGGCGCTTCGACCAGGTAGCCCTTGGCCTGCAGTTGGCCCAGGTAGCCATCGGGTTTCAGAAGTTCGGCAATCGGCAATGTGGCAAAGCTGACCGGGTTGTTCTCCAGCGCCGTTTCCGCCGCGCTCATCCACTGGCTTCGGACTTTCGCAGGCAGGTCGTCGAGGCCGCGCTTTCTGGCGAACTCGGCGCTGGAGAACGCCGCTATGCATGCCGTCTGCTGGTTTTCGTACGGCAGCGCGCGCAGCCCTTCCACGTCGCCAACCGACCACGCGTTGGCGCGCTCCACCATCAGCGGCAGATCGTTCTCGATGCGCTCCAGGGTTGCGCGGAAGCATTCCAGATCGTCGAGCGAAGTCCGCTGGAATTCCTTGATCGTCGCCTTCGGCTGTTCGACCTTGAATTTCACCGTCGGCGAAGCGGTCCTGATGCCATGCCGCTTGACCGCCTTGTCCACCACCGGGCCGACGACTCCTGATTCGCTCAGGCCCGACTTCTTCAATGCCGCTTCGTAAAGCTCGCGCGCGGCGAACATCGGGCGCCATTTTTCCACGCCGGCATCATGGCCCAGGTATCGCGCCTTCAACACGCTCCAGCGCGCGTACAGATCCGCGGGCAGCACGTCCTTGAGCGTCGCCCCGTCCGGGTTCTTGCGCGCTTTCAGCAGCGACGGGATCAGGAACGCGCCGCGCACGATGCCGATATCCGCATCGAACGACACGCCCGGCGGGCGCACCACTTCCTGCGCCTGCGCAAGGATGGCCTCGGTTTCCGAAGACAGCCAGGTCATCTTTCTCGGCAACGGCGACAGCGTGCCCATCACCCACAGTACGTGTTCGCCCTTGGACACTTTCCACAATCCCGGGCCCGGCTGCGAACCGCTGACCACCACCGTGTCCATGTCGACGACCGCTTGCCCGCCGGCTGGCGCAGGTGCCGTGGCGCCAGCCTGCTCCGCGCCGTCGGCGGACGATTGCGCCAATGCCGGAGCGGCAACCAGGCAGAACAAGACACTGAGGGCAAGCAGGCGCATCCGCGGCACTCCATCGAACAGGGCGGACGGATTTGAGCACATACGCAGGCCAACGCCGTGGCCCATCGGTCACGCCGTCAGGCCATCTTCAGCCAACGCGGGCGCCGGCGGCACGGATCTGGTCGGCCACTTCGCTGCGCTCTTCCAGCAGTTGGAAACCCATCCAGACGAATCCCGGCGAAACCGAGCAATCCATCAGCGAATACTCGCCCAGCGAACGCGCGCTCTGCCAGATGCCGGCCGGTACCACCTGGGCCTGCTGGCCTCCGCGCGCCGAGGTGTCCAGCTGGGTACGGCTGAGCGAGCGGGTTTCCGGGTCGAACATCGACAGTTCCAATGGGCTGCCTTCGTGCCAGTCCCAGATTTCGGTCGCATCGACGCGATGCCAGCGGGTGACGATGCCGGCAGGGATCAGGAACTTGATGGCGGTCAGCGTGGGACGCTCGATGCCATTGACTTCCGTGCGTTTGCTGGATTCGAAGATACGACGGAAATAGCCTCCCTCGGGATGCGGGGCCAGTTCGAGCGTACGGATGAGCTCTTCGACGCGAGGATGCATACCGCATCCTATACGCTGCAGCGGACGTTTGTCGCGCCTGCGCGGATTGGCGGTCCCTCGCGCTCCGGGCAGGGCCAGCCCGGCCCATCGGCGCCTTGCGCATGGCCGGAACAATCGGTCCCGTCCATGCCGGAGATATCGGTTACGATTCGCCACGGAGGGATGTCGGCCGCCATGCCGGCCAGGGCACCCTATGAACCGCAGCGATGACGATTTCATCAGTATCCGCGGCGCGCGCTTGCCGCTGCGGGCGCTGCTGGATCCGCGTATCCGCGATGCGGGATTTGTCGCCAGCCTGCGGCGGCGGCTGGAACGCGCAGCGCCATTCCCGCATCTGATACTGCACGGGTTGTTCCACCCGCTGCTGCTGGAGCAGGTATCGACGGAATTCGAACGCGTCCCCGCCGATGGCTGGCGCGCCTATCGAAACCGCCACGAACGGACGTTCCGCGCTTCGCCACTGGCGCTGCCGGGCCCAGCATCCCGTCTGTATTTCGGTCTGGTCAACTCTGCCGAATTCATCCGCTTCCTTTGCCGCGTAACCGGGTCCGACGCGCTGGTTGTCGACCCCGATCTGTTCGGTGGAGGCCTGCATGAAAGCCGCAATGGCGGGCACTTCGGCATCCATCGCGATTTCGACCGCCATCCGCAGACCGGCCTGCGCAACCGGATGGTGCTGCTGACCTATCTGAACAAGGATTGGAACGGCGACTGGGGCGGCGAACTGGAACTATGGGATTCGGAACAGCGCGCCTGCGTGACGCGGGTGGCGCCGGAATTCGGCGTCTCGCTGCTGATGCTGCATGGCCCCACCAGCTATCACGGCCATCCGGCTCCTTTGCGGATGCCTGCGGAGACGGCGCGGCGTTCGCTGGCCAGCTACTTCTACGCCGCGCCGGAGAACAGCGCCGCTGCCGGCGAAACCACCACCGAATTTCTGCAGCCAATGCTGCGCCATGCGTTTACCTGGGGAACCATCCGTCTGCTGCGCCGCTGGACGCCGCCGGCGATTTGGGATGCCGCAAGACGGCTGCGGCGGTCCTGGAACCGTTGAGCGTTTTTTTGTCCGGACTGTTTGCAATCCCGCCATGACCAGCGATTTCCGTTGCGGTCTTCACCCTGGACCCCTGCGCGGGAGCGACGAAACCAGGTCCTTTTCCGATCTCCGGAACAAGAAGAAACTACATCCGCCCCTGGGAACTGGACGCCCTACCCGTCCGCGCAGGCGGATGTCCATTGCCTGCGCGCAGGCATACCCAGAAGAAGACCAGCAGATCTATCGAGTACCGTTTGAGCAGCCGCCGCGGTTCGCGGGACAGGCGGTACAGCCATTCCATCCTCAGTCTGCGTACCCAGACGGGCGCCCGTTTGGCCGTTCCCGACAGGAAATCCAGCAGTGCGCCCACGCCCATCATCACCGGCGCGTCGATCGCATCGCTGTTGTCGAGTATCCACTGTTCCTGCAGTGGATTTCCGAACGCCACCAGCACCACCTCCGCACCACTGGCGTTGATGCGGGCCGCCAGGTCCGGGCCGGCGGCGGCGAACTCGCCATAGCCGTCGCAGGTTCCCACTACCTGATGCCCGAACCGCTCCGCCAGCGCACGCGCCGCCTGTTCGGCGATGCCCGGTTTGCTCCCGAACAGGAAGAACCGCAGTGGCCGCTGGCTGCCGCCGCAAAAGCGCGGAAACAGATCGCTGCCGTTGAGGTTTTCGGCAAACCCCTTGCGATGGATCAGCCGCGCCGCCAGTTCCAGGCCGATGCCGTCGTTGACGATGCATACCGGCGCCGACTGGATGCGCGGTATGAGCGGCCTGCAGCGGACGACGAAATTGGTGTTGGCGAAGAACAACCGCAGCTTTCCGCGCTGGTCGCATGCCTGGTACAGGGCCTGGCAAACCTCCGGTGCGGAAGCGGAAACGATGTCGAATCCGCCCAGGTTGATCGTGTTTGCGCCCGCTATCGCAGTCGGCATGATGCCACTCCCGGCGCCTGCAAAGTCGCGCCCATCACCATAGCTCATAAGGAAACGCAGCCATCAAACCCCGCTGCAGGCGATGCAGTTCGAAGTCGCCGTTGCCGCCCTTCTGCAGGCATTCCTCCACCGAACTGCCGGAATGCCATTGCATGCGGCCGGTGCCGTGGTAGTAATCGTCGTACTTGAACTGGTTCTCGCCGTTGCCGCTGTCTAGGTAGACCGCCGGCACCCCGTAGGCCTCGGCCAGGATGATGCCGTGCAGCGAGCTGGAGACCACCAGCCTGGCCGCCAGCAACCGGCGGACGAAATCCACCGGCTTGCAGGTCGGCAGCACCAGTTGTTCGCGATAACGGTCGAACTTGCCGGCGGGCTCGTTGAAATGCGGCACCACGACAAAATCGCGGACCGGCGCAGTGTCCAGCAGGGCCGCAGGAAAGAACAGCGGCATCAGCAAGGCCGGGTCGCCATAGACGGGCGGCGCCTCGATGCCTTTCCCGGCCAGAAACCGGCGCGTCAGCGGCCCGCGCACCGCGCGCACGTCCAGGTGCCGGAACGCATGCCGTTGCTCCGGAATCTTGCCGTTGATGCCGCTGCCCCACACCGTTTCTCCATCCCTGGCGTTGTGCAGCACCGACCCCACCGCGAACAGACGATGATTGCGATCGCGTTTTTCGCGCAGGGCAAGATCCCGCAGCGACAGCATCGACGATACGATCACTTTCGAAAGGTAATCGCCAACATTCACCGAACCGTCGGCAGGCTCCCACCAATAGAGGCAGCGGCGCTCGGTTCTTGCCAGCCATGCATCAAGCAACATCGGCACTCTCGTTCTCCTGTTGTGTGTGGGGCCGCCGCTCGTCCGCCGCAGCGGCGCACCGTCGCCGGCCATCCGGTTCACAGCCGCGTATCGGCATAGGCTTCGGGATGCAGCACGCGATCGACGGTGTCGGACCAGTCCAGGCACTGCCGAAAACGTATCCGCGGCGCGCGCAATGCCGCGTCGATGGCGGCGACAATCGACTGCGCGTCGCCGGGCGTATAGCCGAAACGGGAGCGGTATCCGCCGACGACCGCATTCGGGCATACCGCCGGCAACGCGAAGTAGTCGTATTGCAGCAGCTTCAGCGAACTGTCGGCCAGATACACCGGCACATCTTCCGAGGCATAGGGCGCAATGCCGAAGCTGGCGTGCTTGATGTAGGGGATGGTCTGACGGTGCGGCATTTCCCCGTAGACGATCACGTTGTCGCCATAGCCCGGCATTCGCCCCCTGCCCGAGCCGATCACATGGAAGGTGACCTGCGGAAACGCCCGGCTGGCGCAGACGAAGAAATCCGGGTCGAACAGCATCGAACCCACCGCCACCGCATGCACGCCTTCGCCATAGGGCGAAGGATCGCCCAGCGTGGCCAGCTCCGGATCCACGCCATGGCCAACCCGATAGACATTGCCGCGGCTGGGAATGCCGTCGGCCATCGCCGAAGACACCAGCACCACGGCATCCAGTTCGCCGGCCACCCGGGCGAAGGTGTCCTTGACGTGCTGGGCGACGTTGATCGTGTCCAGGCCATCGGAAGCGCGATAGATCAGCCGCGCGTGCGGATTCAATTGCCTGGCCAGGGCGATGAACTCGACCGCCAGTCCGCTTTCGAAGATCACCACATCCGCTTCCCGAATCCATTGGCGCAGGACCGCTGGCGGAAAGGCCGCATAGGCGCGGAACAGCAGCCCCTCCAGCGGCCGCAGCCAGCCACGCCGCGTATTGAACGGATGCAGCGGCGTCTTCCACAGAAAACATTCCACTCCGTTGATCGATTCGATGCGATTGGCCTTGCCGTCCAGCGACAGGCGTATGTCGCCGGTCCTGCGCGACAGCCAGCTGTAGCGCAACGAGAAGAACCGAGTGGGACCGCGCCTGGCCAGTTCGTCGGCGATGAAGTGGATATTGGCCCGCCGCGGCGTGCGGTAGTCGTGCGCCGAAAGCACCAGGTATTTTTTTGCCGGACCGGTTTGGCCGCCTTCAGTGGCGGCCGCGACAGACGCTTGCGCTGGCATGGACAGGCTCATCGGCACTTCTCCAAAGGGTGGATGCGAAAACGGCTGCGAACGCGCGGCTCAGTACGCCATTCGTGCCGCGGCCAGGTGGACCGGCGCGGCCTCATGCCGGCCTCAGCAGGTGCCGGCTTCCCAGGATGTCCGCCACATCGCGGCGGAATCCCGGCCATAGCAGGCAGACCAGCGCCAGCATCGCTGCGGCAGCGCCGCCCCCGGCAAGCAGCCGCAGCGCGGACGCGTGGCCGGCCGTCAGTTCGCACACCAGCCAGGCCGCCGCCGCGCACAGCGCATAGCCGGCAATCGCGCGCGCACCATTGCCGAACATGCGGCCCGCGGGCGCATCGGACAGCCTGCCGATCCACCACAGCACCGATGGCCACAGCAGCGCCGTGCCTACCGCATACCCGGTGGCCACACCCAACACGCCCCAGTAGGAACCGGCCACGATGCACGCAATCAGAAAACTGCGGCTGACGATGGCGTAGCGCAGCTGCGCGCCGGTCAGGCCTTTGGACAGGAACACCCAGTAGGCGGCATACGCGGCCATCTGGAACGTCGCACCGATGGCCAGAATCCTGAAAACAGGGATGGCCGGCTGCCACTGCTTTCCCAGCACCAGCAGAATCAACGGTTCGGCCAGCGCGCAACCGATTGCGAACAGCGCCACCATGAAGTGCACCATCACCGTCTGGCCGCGCAACAGGAACGCGTTGTAGCGCAACGGCTCCCCGCGCAACCGGGACAGCGTGGGCAACGCCACCGAGGTGGCCGGCGCGTTGAGCTGGTTCAGCGGCATCGTCACCAGCGCGAACGCGCGATTGAACTGGCCCAGCGCCACCGACCCTAGCCGCTGGCCGATGATCACCTGGCCAATGTTGTTGCTGGCATAGGCCAGCAACTGCGTGGCCATCAGCGCCCAGCCGAAGTTCAGCAGGCCTCCCATCTGCGCGCCGCGATGCGGCAATCCGGGCAGCCAGCGCGTGGCCACGGCCATCAGCAGCAGGATCACGATGCCCTGCACCAGTTGCTGGATCACCAACGCCCAGTAACCGGCCCCCGCCAGCGCAGCGGCCACCGCAACCGCCAGACCGGCCACCTGCCCGATCACGTCCGCAGAAGCCAGGCGCCCGAAACGCATGTCGCGATTCAGATGCGCGCGGAACTGGGTGGTGATGCCATTGAACACGAAGGTCAGCGCCAGCACCTGGGTGATGACGCGCAACTCCGGCTCCTTGTACAGCGCGGCAATGGCGCCTGCGCCCAGGTATACCGCCAGCCCCAGCGCGCTGCCGAACAGCGTGTTGAGCCAGAACAGATTGTCGCGCTGCTCGCGGCTGAGCAGCGGTGCCTGCACCGCGGCGGTGGAAAGACCGAAGTCGCGGACGATCTCGCCAACGCCGACGATCGCCATCACCATCGCCACCAGTCCGTAGTCGCGCGGCGACAGCAACCGTGCCAGCAACACGATGCCGCCGAACTGCACGGCGACCTTGGCCAGCTGTGCGCCCATGGTGACCGCGGCGCCGCTGGCCGCCCTGGCGGCCAGCGAGCGCTCGACCGGCGGCGGAAGCTTTTCTTCTCCCATCGCTCAGCCTTCCTTGGCCGCGCGCAGCGCCGCTGCGTAGGCTTCATGGTGCTGCCTGCCCAGCTTGTCCCAATCGCGTGCGGAAAGATCCGGCGGCGCGACGGCGCCGCGATGGCGGATGCTGGCCAGCGTTTCGGCCAGCACCCGCGCATCCAGTTCGTCGCGATACAGGAACACCCAGCCCGGACCGACTTCGTCGGCGATCGCCGCATTGGCCTGGTTCCACGGCGCCAGTACCGGCCTGGCCAGCGACAACGCCAACAGCAGCGTGCCCGAGTTGTGCATCTGCCGGTACGGCAGCACGATCAGTTCTGCCTGGCCGATTTCGCTGGCCAGTTCGGCATCTTCGACATAGCGCAGCGTGGCGCTGATGCGGTTGTCGCTGCGGCAGGCCTGGCGCACTTCCTCGGCGATGCCATCGGTAGCCGGATTGCCGACGATGTGCAGGCTCACTTCCGCATCGGCGACATTCGCCATGGTCGCCAGCAGCGTCTCCACGCCCTTGTAGGGCCGCAGCAACCCGAAATGCAGCAACCTGCCGCGCACCGGTTGCGACGCCGGCATCGACGCGAACCAGTCCCGGTAGTGGCCATGCAGGATGGTGACGGTCATCGGCGGGCGCGGCTCGGTGGTGGCGTTGATGCGTATCCACACCGTGGTCAGCCTGTCCAGCCATGCCAGCAACGCGCGCTCGCGCCGGCTGCTGCCTTCGTGCGGCTGCAGGTTGTGCAGCGTCCGTACCACCGGCGTCCTGGTCGCCCACAGCTTCAGCAACAACAGAAGGGCGCCAAGTTGCTTGAACGCGGTGCCCAGCCGGCTGCGGTGCCTGACCAGGTATTCGGGCCAATGCACATGGAAAACGTCGTAGCCGGAGAACAGCGCACGCAGCATCGAGAAATACTCCACCCGCAGTCCCGGAGGCAGCGAAGCCAGCAACTGGATCAGGTAGGGATTGGTGGTCCTGGAGGGCAGACCGGAAGACTGCAGCACCGTAATCCCTGCCGGGGGCGGCTGCGGAAGCGATGAAGCGCTCATGCGGCAACCGTCCCTGCCGGTGCCAGCGCTGCGCGATACTCGTCCTGATAGCAGCGCACCACCCGCTCCCAGTCGTAGCCTTCTGCATAGGCCATTGCCGCGCTGCGGCGCGCATGGAAGCCAGCCTGGTCGATATCCGCCAGCCGGCGCAGCGCCTGCGCCGCCGCTTCCGGCCGCCCTGGCTGGACCAGCGCGCCGATCCCGGATTCGTCGATCAGCTTGGCGAACGGCGGAATATCGCTGAGCAGCGGAACCAGTCCCGCGCTCATCGCCTCTATCGGCGCAATGCCGAAACCCTCGTGGCGGGACAGGCAGAGGAAGTACTGCGCGCCGCTCAGCAGGTTCGCCAGTTGCGTCTGCGACGGCGACTGTTCGACGCGCACCTGCGCCTGCAACCCGCGTGCGGCGATGGCGGCCCGCAGTGCCTCGCGATCCAGATCGTAGGGGCGCCCGGCAACGATCAGGCGCCACTCGGGGTCCATCGCCAACAGGTGCTGGAACAGGTCCAGCATCTCCGGGAGCCCCTTGTTGACCGACCAGCGGCCGAAATAGATGGCGGTCTTCCCCGGCGCCCTGCCGCCCAGATCGGCGAACTTGGTCGTGTCCACGCCGTTCTGGATCACCTTCAGCCGCTCGCCGGCGACGATGGCGGAAAACAGCTGGCCGTCATTCTCGCTGGTGGCGATGATGCGGCGATAGGCCAGCGACGATGCGCGGGTAATGCTTCTGAACCACAGTTGCTTCAGCCGCGATGCGTAGGCGGTATGGAAGAAGCCGCCATGGGTCGAGGCCACCATCGGCACGCCATGCAGCGCCCGCGTCGCGGCCAGGTAATCGAAGAAGAAGTCGATGCCATGCACATGCACCAGATCGGCGCCGCGGACGGCCGCAACCACCGACGGCGTCAGCGGATAGCGCGTTGAGCCCGAGTAGCGCAGGCGCCGGACCGGGATGCCGTAGTGGATTTCCGACTCCGGCAGTTCGCCCTCGCCGCCGTTGAACAGCCGGTTCAATGTCACCACCTCGACGCGATCGTCGCCGGCTTGCAGGTGGCGGCGGGCGATGTTCAACACCACTTCCTCCATGCCGCCGACGGAGGGATGGAACTGGCGCACGACATGCACGACCTTCATCGCCACCGCTCCGCTG
This sequence comes from Pseudoxanthomonas wuyuanensis, assembly GCF_900215535.1. GTDB lineage: Bacteria > Pseudomonadota > Gammaproteobacteria > Xanthomonadales > Xanthomonadaceae > Pseudoxanthomonas_A > Pseudoxanthomonas_A wuyuanensis. Next base: position 128,394 of record NZ_OCND01000004.1, read on the forward strand.
CGCCAGACACGTTCACCGTTGCCCGCCTCATTTCCGTTTCCCGTATTGCGGGCGCCGGGCGCCAATGGCCCAGGGCGCCAGGTTCATGAAGATCCACCGCAACGGCAGGCTCAGGCACAGCGCCACTGCGGTCACCAGCAGCGCCCAGCCCAGGCCCGGCCGGGCTCCGTCGGCGAACCATCCGGCCAGCGATGCGACGCCGGAAAGCACGAAGAACACCAGGATGTGCGTGCACAGGATCAGCAGCGTATTGCGGCCTATCCACTGCACCGCAGGCCAGCGCTGGATCAGCCGCGCGCCACACAGCGTCGCGGCGATGCCCAACCCGCTGGCCACGAAGAACTTCCAGCGCGATGCGCCGAATTCGAGCTGATTGATGTCGACCCGCCCGTTGCCCAGGGCCAGCCAAAGCCAGGGCACGGCCAATGCCAGCGCGAGCAGCAGGTTGGCCCACGGCGATTGCGGCAACCGCAACGCGCCTGCCGCCGCGGCGCCGGCGGCAAAGAAGAACAGCGAGACCGGCAGGACATCCAGCGCGAACGGCAGCCGGATGCCGTTGCCCGGAAACAGGCCAATCCATACCCACGCCAGCGCCAGGCTGACCAGCGCGATCACGCCGGCACGCCAGTGGCGGCGCCAGCCGATATAGGCGGCCGTGGTGACAAACAGCGCCAGCAGGAACCAGATGGCAGGATGCACGTACAGCCTTGGCCCAATCCCGGTCAGCAATCCGTCCAGCGGCTCCCACCACGGCTGGCTGCCCCAGCGCAGCGCCTTCTCGCCGACGTTGCGGGTCAGCAGCCAGTAGCCGTAGCCCAGCAGGAAGAAGCACAGGTAAGGCAGCAGCAGCGTCCGCGCCAGCCGCAACAGCGACTGGCCATAGCTGCGCGCGCTGCCATGCGCCTCCAGCACCCAGCCCGACAGGAAGAAGAACAGCGGCACATGGAAGCTGTAGGCCAGCACGGTATAGGTTTGCGGCACGCCCTTGGCATGCCCCAGCACCACCATGACGATCGCCACCGCCTTGGCCGCGTCGATGCGCGCATCGCGGCTCGACGCCGCAGGCGCCGCTTCGTCGGCGCCAGCAGAGACCGCCGGCCAGCGCATCGCCGGCACGCCGCTCATGCCGTCCCAGGGCGCGACGGCCCCAATGGCAGCCGGCGCCGGTCGCCGGCGGCCACCACGGTGGCGTCCAGCGCCGCCCGGAACGCCGGTTGCTGCCACAGGTATCCGCATACGAACCACCACAGCGCCGCGGTCTTCACCGAAAAATAGCCGTTGGACACCAGCAGGCTCAGCGAGAACGCAAACATGAAAAGGTTCTTGAACGCCTGCCCGTCGCTGCTGCGCAACATCAACAGGAAGGAGTACGCCAGCAGGAACGCCAGCACCACCACGATCGACTGCGAGGCGATGAAATAGGCGATGCCGCTGTCGAAATAGCGGTAGGCAGACCCCGGCTCCAATCCGAACCACTCCGCCGGCGACAGGTTCCGCATCGAATCGACGGTGAAGAAGATGCGGCCGATCATCGTGTCCTCGTAATGATCCACGCGCATCGCTTCGACCAGCAGCCAGCCGGCCAGCAGCACAACGAAGAAAATGACGAACGAAAGCCGCTGATCGATACGCCGCAACAGCGGCGCCAACAGCAGCATCATCAGGCAGGTGCCGCTGGCGAGCCGGCTGTCGGAGGCGCCGAGCAGGAACACGATCAGCAGGAACGAGAACGCCAGCCTCTTCCAGGAAAAGCCTTGCCAGAACGCCAGCACTGCGGCGCAGAAGAAAATGATGAAGTTGCCCATGGTGATGGGCTCGACGAAGATCGAGGAAGCCCGCGCAAGGTCGGTCCCCGGCAGCCAGTTGCGTTCGCCCGGCCGGGTGGCGCTGATGTAGAGATTGCTGTCCTCGTTCCAGAACCCTTCCTCGGTGGCGCCGCGGGTATTGACGAAATAGCTCTTGGGATTGACCACGTCGCCATAGCTCTGCGGCGCGGCAATCTCGAAAACCGCCACGATGGCGACCACCGCCGCCAGCCTCAGCACCAGCGCAGGCAGCGAGCCGCGGTAGGCGGCGCCCAGGACCAGAAAGGCAAACGGGATGATGGCGTCGCGAGCGAACTTGGGATCGATCTGCCAGGTCACTATGAACCGCGCCAGGCTGACCAGCACTATCAGTCCGATCCCGGTCAGTACGATGGCCGTCTTCTGCCTGTCCAGCGACCAGATGCCAAGCCCGAAGCAGGCGGTATAGATCAGCAGTTCGGCCAGGTAGGCCATGCCGGGGCCAACCGCGAACACCTGCGCATTGAGCACGGCCAACAGGAAGTTGTAGCCAACGCCGACCAGCAGCACCAGCTCGATGAGCAGCTTGTGGCAGCGTCCGGCATTGGTCACAGGCGGATCCTCCCGGCGGCGCGACCGGTTCCGGTACGGCCGGCCGCGTCCGGAGCCGTCGCCTTGCGTTGGCAAGCCCGCTGCGGCATGCCGCCCATGGCTGCCATGGCCGTACGGATCGGAGGCATCGCCGGCATCAATAGGCCGTCTTCTGGCCGAGCACCTTCACCGAAGTGAGCGCGAGGATCTTCAGATCCAGCCATAGCGACCAGCGACGGATGTAATCCAGGTCGTACTGCACGCGCTTTTTCATGTCGCGCAGCTCCGGGGTTTCGCCGCGGAAACCGTTGACCTGCGCCCAGCCGGTGATGCCAGGCTTGACGTAGTGGCGCTGCATGTAGCGATTGATCAGATTCTGGTAGTGGCTGTTGTGCTGCACCGCATGCGGACGCGGGCCGACCACCGACATGCTGCCGCCAAGCACGTTGAACAGCTGCGGCAGCTCGTCCAGGCTGGTCCTGCGCAGGAAAGCGCCGAAGCGGGTGACCCGCGGGTCGCCGCGCGTGGCCTGACTCAGGTGAGGCCCCTGTTCCTGGTGCACCCGCATCGAGCGGAACTTGAGCATCTGGAATTCGCGCCCGCCCAGGCCATGGCGCTTCTGCCGGAACAGCACCGGTCCCGGCGAACTCAGCTTCACTCCGATGGCGATGGCGATCATCAGCGGCGCCAGCAGCGTCAGCGCCAGCAGCGCCACCAGTTTGTCCATCACCGCCTTGGCGACGACGTGATAATGATCCCGGTCCACTCCGCCCTGGCGAAGATTGATCATCGGTACGTTTCCGATCTGTTCGCCGGACTGGTTGAGCGTGCCGAAGTCGAACAGGTCCGGCACCAGCTTGACCTTGATGGGAACGGTATCCAGCGCCGCCAGCAGCGACTTGATGCGTTCCCGTTCGCCGAGCGGAAGCGAGATCCATACCTGCTCGATGGACTCGTCGTTGGACAGGAAATCGGCCATCTGCTCGGGTTCGCCCAGGCAGGGCAGGTTTTCCGAATAGTCGCCCAGCACCATGTCGTAGCGCGTGCGGAAATAGCCGACGATCTGCATGCCCACCCACGGATTCCGCCGCAGATAGTGATGCAGCTTCACCACCGGCGGCCGCAAGCCGACAACCACGACGCGCTGCACGTCCACGCCGCGGCTGCGCAACCGGTTGAGCAGGTTGCGCACCAGCGTGCGCGACAACGCCAACGCGGCGAATCCGCCCAGGTACCAGTAGCCAAGCCAGAGCCGGGAGATATCCTGCCCCAGTTGCACGATCAGCGCATGCGCCGAGAACAGGACGAAAACGCCGCTCCAGGCCAGTGCCAGAACGCCGAACTCGCGCCCCAGGGTTCTTCCGCGCCAGCTGCGGTACAGCGGGAAAAGGCTGAAACAGATGATCGCGTACAGCAACGCGGTGCCGATGGCGACGCGGTAACCCGATGCGGGCAACCAGGTTTCGAAGCGCAGCCGGTAGGCAATCAGGCCGGCGGCCACCACGATCGCCAGGTCGGAGATGCGTAGCAGCACGTCGGCGGCGGCGGAGTATTTCGACAACAACCGCGGCGACGAAGTCACGTTGGTGGTACTGCTCAAGTCGGCCAATAGCATGTTCTTGTTCCTATCCAAATCCGGAGGACAGGAGTGCGGGGGAACACCCATACCTGCCGGATCTCGATATCGTCTGCCGCGACCGCCGCAATGCCCTCCAGCATCGACCCCAGGTCAACAGCAGTTCGTTTACCGCAACTACTAGAAGAGAGTGAACCTACATGCTTGAAGTCTCTTTATCTGAAGTTCTGCTGCATTGCAACAATCGCATACAAAGCACAATCCGGCCAGAGAGCCAGGTCTAAGTTTCGAATCGTTTTCCGGACTGAACTGGCATTTTTCGGGATGAACTCCTCTTCTTTCACGAGATTTTCATCACATCGACTACCAACAAAATCGCAGGTGGCGCTGCGGCAATTCCAGAGAAACCGGTCACGCCGATGGACGCCGGGGTTCGCGCAGGAAATAGCGCACCAATGCGACCACGAGCCCAAAGAACACACCGAACACGGCCGCCAACGCCAGGTTCAGCGCGAGCCGCGGCGAGTGCGGCCGGCCAGACACATCGGCGGTATCGACAATGGTGACGTTGTTGCTGCCGACATCGCCGACCACGCCGATCTCCTTGAATCGCTGCAGCAGTCCGTCGTAGAGCTGGCGGTTGGTGTCGACTTCGCGCTTGAGCATGTTGTAGCGGATGCTGCGGTTCTGCAGGTCCAGCTCTTCGCTCTTGAGGCGATCGATGCTCGACACGATCAGTTCCTCCTGCAATCGCGCGGTCTCGTATTCCTTGCGGATCGCTTCGCGGATGTTCGCCACTTCAGCGGCTATCTGCCGTTGCCGCTCGAAGATCTGGCTGTTGAGCCGCTGCATCTCCGGATAGTCGGGTTTGAAGGTAGGCAGCTTCTGCTGGTATTCCGAGGCCAGCTTGGCCTGTTCCGTGCGCAGGTTCTGCACCAGCGGACTGGACAGCACCTGCGGCAATCCCAGGCCATCGCCGGTCCTGGCCAACCGCCATCCTGCTTCGGCCTGGATGCGCGCCTGCTGCGCCGAGGCCAGCAGCGCATTCAGTTCGCTTAGATTCTGCGCCGGCAGCGAAGGCAGCCCTTCGCCGAGCGAGACGATCCTTTCCTCGCCGGAAAATTCCACCAGCTGCTTTTCGGACTGTTCGACGCGTCCGCGGATTTCGGCCAGACGTTCGGACAGGTACTTGACCGCAAAACTGGAAGCATCCACCCGCCGTTCAAGATTGCTGGCGATGAACGCCTTGGCATAGGCGTTGGCCACCTTGGCCGAAAGTTCCGGATCGGCCGAGGCGTAGTGAACCCTGACCAGACGCGACGACCGCACCGGCTCGATTTCCAGTCCTGCCAGCACCGGCGCAGTCAGCGCAAGTTCCACCGCTTCCTGCACGGTCGGCGAGCCGTCCGGACCGTCCGCGTTCCGCTTCGCGCGGCTGGCGGCCTTGTCGGCGATGTCCTTGAAGGCCGGATGCCTGGCCAGCTCCGCCTCCCTGATCACGCGACGGGCGAGCGAACGGCTCTGCAGCAATTCGTACTGGGTCTGATAGAAATCGCGATCGTTCGGCGATTCGGTGGGCATCAGCCCTTCCAGATTGACGACCTTCATCGCGTCGCGTTCGATCTGCAAGGTTGTGGTTGCTCGGAACGTCGGGGTGATCAGCAAGGTCGCCAGCAGCGCCAATCCCACCGCCAGCAGGGTAATACCAATCACAATCCACCACTGGCCGCGGATCGCGTACCAGTAGTCGTACAGGCCGGGCTGTGCCGCATGGTCGCCATGCGGCGCGGTTCCAGGTTCGCGGGAGTAGGTCGTGCTCATCGATATGCCCGCCAGACCATCACAAATGGGGTGAGCTCGAGCATGGTCCGCAGCAGCACGCGGGCATCGGAACGATAGACCACCACGATGTCGCCGCCATAGATATCAGGGTCGGGCATTCTGCCGCGCTCGATTTCCACCAGATCGAACCGGGCCACCATGCGTTGGCCCTGCACGCTGCGGAAGACGACGACATTGCGCCGGCTGGCGACGCTGCTGACCCCGCGGCCCAGCGCCAGCGCCTGCTGCAGGGTCAGGTGCGAACCCGCCATCGGATAGATGCCGGGCTGGTCGACCGCGCCGCTGACGGTCACCTTCTGGCTGGTGAACTCCTGGATCAGGATCGAAACCTGCGGGTCCTGCAGATAGCGTTCCCCGTAACGCGCAGCGACCGCCTGCTGCAGTTCGTTGAGGCTCATTCCGGCCGCCTGCACCACGCCGATCAGCGGCAGCGATATCCGTCCCTCGTTGTCGACACGCACCTCCCGCTCCAGATCTTCGACCTGGAAGACCTTCACCAGCAGCAGATCGCCCGGTCCAATCCGGTATTCGGGGCGGCCGAGCGCTTCGCCCAACGGGTCGGCGGGGGGAAGCTCACGCGCGGGGGGAGCGCCGCTGCAACTGGCCAGCAACAACAGAGACAACGCAAACGTCACGCAAAGCGACGGGATCCTGCGGATAGGCATGTGGGGTGGTTACATCCGGGTCATTGGTGGGGGGACCGCTGCCGGTGAGGGGCAGGTCGAAACCATCGCGACCAGCTACGCACCATGGCGGCATTACAGTGACACGAAGTGCAATTCGAGAATGCGTCAGCGGGATGGTGTTTTTACTCAAATTTTCCCTAACCGCTCCTGAAATATCACAATCGAACGCATCCAAACGATGCAGTTGCAATCGGCAACAACTTTGAAAGGAGACATCAGTGCGAAGGACGCGTGAAGTCGCGGTTCGCACCACTTCGGTGAAAGCATCGGGCGCAATTGCGATTACCGTGCGCGAACAGGCATTCGCCGGCGCCATCCAGGCAACGCGTTGCGCTTTTGATTCGTCGTCATGATGTCAGCCCGTACGCGACAGGCCCGTGACGGCGCCATTGGGCGTACGCGTCGGAGGCATCGCCTTGGCCGTTGCCGACCGCAGGCCGTCGCTGCACGACGGCGAGACGGCGACGGTCATACGAACGGCCACGACAAGAAACGGACAAGACCCGCCGTACAGCGGACATCGCTGCCGCGGGCCACGAGTTGCTGCCAGGAAATATCGACTACCGGAATGCGATCGCGGTCCGACGCAAGTCCGCCAATGACCGCGGCGGTTATGCCCTGCAGGCAGAGGCCATGCGGGCTGCGATTCGCGATTGGTCGGGACGGCCGGATTTGAACCGACGACCCTCTGCCCCCCAGGCAGATGCGCTACCAGGCTGCGCTACGCCCCGAACGATGCGAATCCCCCGTCATTGCGACGGGGCGTGAATTATAGCCGCAATATCGCGGCTGTCCCAGCGCTTTGGCCGCCGGCCATGGATCTGCCGCGCTTACCGCCCTGTCCCGCCCCGGGGACGGCGCTCAGCGCCGCAGCAGGTGCAGGATTTCTTCCAGCTCCATCCGCACCTGCCTGACGATCTGGTTGCTCAGCGCCGACTCCTGCCGGGCGCCTTCGCCCTCCAGCCGCAGCCGGGCGCCGCCGATGGTGTAGCCCTGTTCGTACAGCAGGCTGCGGATCTGGCGCACCATCAGCACGTCATGGCGCTGGTAGTAGCGGCGGTTGCCGCGGCGCTTGACCGGTTCCAGGCTTGGAAACTCGGTCTCCCAGTAGCGCAGCACATGCGGCTTGACGTCGCACAGTTCGCTGACTTCACCGATGGTGAAGTAGCGCTTCGCCGGAATCGGCGGTAGTTCTCGGTTACTGCCCGGATCCAGCATAGGCTTCCACGCGCTCCTTGAGTTTCTGCCCCGGACGGAACGTCACCACGGTGCGCGCCGAAATCGGGATTTCCTCGCCGGTCTTGGGGTTACGGCCGGGACGCTGGTTCTTGCGGCGCAGGTCGAAGTTGCCGAAACCGGACAGCTTGACCTGCCGGCCCTGCTCCAGCGCATCGCGCAGCACGTCGAAATACGCGTCCACGAATTCCTTGGCTTCGCGCTTGTTCAATCCGACTTCGTCGAACAGGCGCTCGGCCATTTCCGCCTTCGTCAATGCCATCGGTCAATCGTCCCCGTGTCTCTTCCAGTCGATCACTGCCCAGCGCAGCCCGTGGAGCCGTTCATCCGCGAATCCTTGCGCCATGTTCCCGGCCGATGGCGGCAACCGCCTCGGACACCACCGTTTCCACGTCGCGGTCGGTCAGAGTGCGTGAGTTGTCCTGCAAAATCAAGCCTATAGCAAGACTCTTTTGACCCGATTCGACTCCCTGCCCCACATACCGGTCGAACAGCAGCAGATCCCGCAGCAGCGGGCCTGCGGCGGCGCGGACGGTCGCGGCAATCGCGGCCCAGGGCACGTCGTCGGCGACGACGAACGCGAGATCCCGGCGGACGGACGGGAAGCGGGACAGCTCGGCCGCGCGCGGGACGGCGCGCGCCAGCAGCGGCCCCAGGTCCGCTTCGAACGCAAAGACATCGCCGTCCAGATCCAGCGCGCGCGCCAGCCGCGGATGCAGCTGGCCGATCCAGCCGATGCGCTGCCCGCCGCGATAGATGTCGGCAGAGCGGCCCGGGTGCGCGAACGGCAGTTGCGATGGCCGGTACTCCAGCACCGCACCCGCAGCCGCGGCCAGGCTGTCCAGGTCGCCCTTCAGATCATGGAAGTCGACCTTGCGCGACGGCTCGCCCCATTGTTCTGCGTGGGCCTCGCCGCAGGCCGTGGCCGCCAGGCGCAGCGTCTCCTCCGGCGCATTTGCCCGGTCCCCGGCCCCCAGTCCCTGGTCCTTGCTCGCAAATACGTTGCCCAGCTCGAACAGCCGCACGCGCCCCGCCTGGCGCGCGACATTGCGCTGCAGTGCCGACACCAGCCCCGGCAGCAGCCGCGTGCGCATCACGCCCAGTTCGGCGCTGAGCGGGTTGGCCAGCGGCACCGCGCCTTCATCTGCGCCCCACAACTGCAGCAGCGCGCTTTCGACAAAGGCGTAGTTGACCGTTTCCAGATAGTCGCGCGCCGCCAGTTGCCGGCGCACGGTGGCGGCATCGATCTGGCCTTCGCTGGGCGCCGCGATGCGGGTGGCGCCGCCGGGCAGCGTGGTCGGGATGCGATCGTAGCCATGGATACGGGCCAGTTCCTCGATCAGATCCTCCTCGATGGCGATGTCGAAGCGACGGCTTGGCGCGGTCACGTTCCAGCCATCGGCAGTGGCGACCACCTGCATACCCAGGGCGCGCAGGATGCGTTCGATGTCGGCGTCGGCAATCTCGATGCCCAGCACCCGCGCGATGCGCGCGCGGCGCAGCTCGATGGCAACCGGCTTGGGCAGATGTTCCGGCAACACGGCTTCGATCACCGGCCCGGGCGAGCCGCCGGCCAGTTCGACGATCAGCCGGGTGGCCACTTCGATCGCCTGCACCGGCAATTGCGGGTCCACGCCGCGTTCGAAGCGGTGGCCGGCATCGGTATGCAGGCCCAGCTTGCGGCCGCGGCCGATGATCGCCGATGGAATCCAGTGCGCGGCTTCCAGGAATACATTGCGCGTCGCATCGGTCACCCGGGTGTCGAAGCCCCCCATGATGCCGCCCAGCGCGACCGCGCGACCGCCAGGACCGCCCTGGCTGCTGTCGGATACCACCAGGAAATCCTCGCTGAGCGACACCATGCGGCCATCGAGCAGCTTGGTTGTCTCACCGTCGCGCGCGTGCCGCACCACGATGGGACCTTCCAGCAGATCGCGATCGAAGGCATGCATCGGCTGGCCGAGTTCCAGCATCACGTACTGCGTCACATCGACCAGGAAGCTGATCGGGCGAACGCCGCTACGGCGCAGACGCTCGGCCATCCACACCGGCGTAGCCACGCTGGCGTTCACGCCTTCGATCACGCGCCCGGCGAAGCGCGGCACTTTGGCACCGGCGTCCAGCTCGACCGCCAGCGTGCTGTCGGTCAGCGCCGGCATCGGAGTGGCGTCGAAGGCCACCACCGCGCTGGCGCAGGCGGCAGCGACATCGTAGGCGATGCCGCGCACGCCGAAACAGTCGGCACGGTTGGGGGTCAACTTGATCTCGATGCTGGCGTCCGGCAGGCCAAGGTAGTCGGCGACGGGCGCACCGATCGGCGCATCGTCGGGCAGTTCCAGCAGGCCGGATGCATCGGCGTCGATGCCCAGCTCCTTGGCCGAGCACAGCATGCCGTTGGATTCCACGCCGCGCAGCTTGGCCGCCTTGATGGCGATACCGCCGACATTGGCGCCCACCAGGGCCAGCGGCGCCACCAGGCCCGCACGCGCATTGGGCGCGCCACAGACGATCTGCAGCGATTGGCCCTGCCCGGCATCGACCTGGCAGATCTGCAGGCGATCGGCTTCGGGATGCCTGACGCAATCGACGATACGCGCGACCACCACATTGGCCAGCTCATCGCCCAGCGCAACGACCTCTTCCACTTCCAGGCCGATGGCGGTCAGCATCGCCGCCAGTTCGTCGCGGGAGGCCTGGGTGGGAACGTGACTGCGCAGCCAGTTTTCGCTGAATTTCATTCTGAAATTCCGTGATTCGTGATTCGTGATTGGGGATTCGTCAACAATGCTCGTCTGTCGGGATCCGGGCCGTTTCGGTGCCGCTTCCGCGAATCACCAATCCCGAATCCCGTGGCTCAGGCAAACTGCCTGAGGAACCGCACATCGTTGTCGAAGAACGCGCGTAGATCGTTGACGCCGTAGCGCAGCATCGCAAAGCGCTCCACGCCCATGCCGAAGGCAAAGCCGGTATAGCGCTCGGGATCGATGCCGCAGTTGCGCAGCACGTTGGGATGGACCATGCCGCAACCCAGCACCTCCAGCCAGCGGGTGCTGCCATCCGGCTGCTGCCAGGCGATGTCGACCTCGGCGCCAGGTTCCACGAACGGGAAGTAGCTGGGACGGAAACGCATCTGGAAATCGCGCTCGAAGAAGGCGCGCACGAATTCGGCCAGCGTGCCCTTCAGGTCGGCCAGCGTGGAATGCTCATCCACCAGCAGGCCTTCGACCTGGTGGAACATCGGCGAGTGGGTCTGATCGCTGTCGCTGCGGTACACCTTGCCGGCGGCGATCATCCGCAGCGGCGGCTGATGCGAGTCCATGTAGCGCACCTGCACGCCGGAGGTATGCGTGCGCAGCAAACGGCCGTCGCCAAAGTAGAACGTATCGTGCATCGCACGCGCCGGGTGGTGCGGCGGGAAGTTCAGCGCTTCGAAGTTGTGCCAATCGTCCTCGATTTCCGGACCGTCGGCCAGCTCGTAGCCCAGACGGCCGAAGATGTCGGCGATGCGCTCAAGCGTGCGGCTGATCGGGTGCAGTCCGCCGCGGCCGCCATTGCGCCCCGGAAGGGTGACGTCGATGGTTTCGCCGGACAGGCGCGCGTCCAGCGCAGCGTCTTCCAGCAATGTCTTGCGCGCCGACAGCGCTTCGGCGATGGCATCGCGGGCGCGGTTGATCGCCTCGCCCGCGGCCTTGCGCTGGTCGCCCGACAATGTACCCAGCTGTTTCAGCTGCGCGGTGATGCTGCCGTGCTTGCCCAGCAGCGCCACGCGCAGGTGCTCCAGCGCATCGGGCGTCTGCGCCGAGGCGATATCGGCCAACGCTTGCGTGGAAAGAGATTCGATTTCGCTCATGGACGGTCAGACCTTGAAAGCAACTTCTGTGGGAGCGACGCAAGTCGCGATGGCGCCCCGATTGCCGGTCAGGGTACGCGATGAAGAACGCGCCGCAGCGCGCCCGTATGGTGAACGGCAGGCTGCAATCGCTATCCGGTTCGCAACCCCAAACCGTCGTTCCCACAGAAAAATATAGTCAAGCCACAAAAAACAATGGGGAAGGACTTGCGCCCTTCCCCACGTGTTCGGCGATGGACTGCCGGTACTGCTTTACGGTGGAGATCGCTGGCTTACGCCGCGAGTGCGCCCTTGGCCTTTTCCGCCAGGGCCGCAAAACCGGTCGCGTCATGCACGGCGATATCCGCCAGCACCTTGCGGTCCAGGGTGATGCCAGCCTTCAGCAGACCGTTCATGAAACGGCTGTAGCTCAGGCCATTGATGCGGGCCGCCGCATTGATGCGGGTGATCCACAGCGAACGGAAATTGCGCTTCTTCTGCTTGCGGCCGATGTAGGCGTACTGACCGGCCTTGATGACCGCCTGCTTGGCGACGCGGAACACCTTGCGGCGGGCGTTGTAATAGCCCTTGGCCAGGTGCAGGACTTTCTTGTGACGGCGGCGTGCGGTAACGCCACGTTTGACTCGTGCCATGACTCAGGTCCTCAGAGGTAAGGAAGCATACGGTTCAGACGGCCGCTGTCCTCGGCGCGAATGATATTCGTCGCACGCAGGCCGCGCTTCCGCTTGGTCGCTTTCTTGGTGAGGATATGGCTACGGTTGGCGTGGCCAGCCTTGAATTTGCCGGAAGCGGTCTTCCGGAAACGCTTGGCCGCCGCCCGGTGGGTCTTGATCTTGGGCATTGCGATGTCCTTGGGAGTTTTATGTCACTGACCTGGGCGGCAGCCTCACCCGATTAAAGGTGGCCACGCTTTCCATCCATGCCCATGCCGGCTTGTAAGTCGTTGAATCCAGAGAGGAAACCCCGACGGGTCCATCGGCTGCGAACAGCCTCCCGGCGTACCGGGCCGCACATTATGCCCGGGACTGGATTCCCTTGCAAATCAGGGGGTTTGGGGCCAGGGATACAGGATTCTTGGCTACGGCAGAAATGCCCCTTGTAGGAGCGACGTAAGTCGCGATGAGGCCTTACCGGTAGAGCCTCATCGCGACTTACGTCGCTCCTACAAGAAAGAGAATCCTTTGAACGGCAAGAGCGCCTTGCGGCGCCCCCTCACCCTTTGCCCTCTCCCGCAAACGGGAGAGGGGAACGGTTGGCGTCAGCGGCCTGCGGCCGCTGACATCATTTCTTTTTGGGGGCGATCATCATGACCATCTGGCGGCCTTCCAGGCGCGGGCGCGACTCGATGACGATCTCGTCGCCCAGCTCGGCCTCGATGCGCGCGGCCATTTCGCGACCCAGTTCCTGGTGGCTCATTTCGCGGCCGCGGAAACGGATGTTGACCTTGACCTTGTCGCCCTCTTCCAGGAAGCGGCGGATGTTGCGCATCTTGATCTGGTAGTCGCCTTCGTCGGTGACCGGCCGGAACTTGAGTTCCTTGATCTCGACCTGCTTCTGCTTCTTCTTGGCGGCGTTGGCCTTCTTCTGCGCCTCGAACTTGAACTTGCCGTAATCCATGATGCGGCAGACCGGCGGATCGGCCTGCGGCTGGATTTCGACCAGGTCCATGCCCGACTCTTCGGCCAATGCCAAAGCTTCGTCGCGCGAAAGCACGCCGACCATTTCGCCATCGGCGCCGATCACGCGTACGCGGGGCACGCGGATTTCCTGGTTCTTGCGATTTTGCTTGTTGTCAGGGGTACTGATGTTGCAGTCTCCTAGGGGAATCGTGCCGGCCCACCCGGGCCGGGACTTGCCTACGCGGCGTGCTCGTTCTGCAAACGTTCGACGAAGGCGGCGACGGACATTGTGCCCAAATCTTCGCCCGAGCGTGTGCGGACGGCAACGGCGCCGTTTTCCTTCTCGCGATCTCCGACCACCAGCAGGTACGGCACCCTCTGCAGCGTGTGCTGGCGGATCTTAAGGCCGATTTTCTCGTTCCGCAAATCGGCGGCGACCCGGAGGCCTTGATTTGCAAGGGATTTCCGGACCTCGGCCACATAATCGGCCTGGGCATCGGTGATGTTCATCACCACCGCCTGGACCGGGGCCAGCCAGGCCGGGAATGCACCAGCATGGTGCTCAATCAGGATGCCGATGAACCGCTCCATCGAGCCCACAATGGCACGGTGCAGCATGACCGGGTGCCGGCGCTGGCTGTGCTCGTCCACGTATTCGGCGCCCAACCGGCCCGGCATCATGAAATCGACCTGCATCGTGCCCAACTGCCAGGTCCGCCCGATGGCGTCCTTGAGGTGGTACTCGATCTTGGGGCCGTAGAAGGCACCCTCGCCCGGCAGCTCCTGCCACTCCACCCCGCAGCTGCGCAGGGCCGAGCGCAGCGCGGCCTCGGCCTTGTCCCAGGTGGCGTCATCGCCCAGGCGCTTGTCCGGGCGCAGTGCGATCTTGATCTGTATGTCGTCGAAGCCGAACGCCGCATAGACCGCCAGCGCCTGCCGGTGGAACGCGGTCACTTCGGCCTCCACCTGGTCCTCGGTGCAGAAGATGTGGCCATCGTCCTGGGTGAAGCCGCGCACGCGCAGGATGCCGTGCAACGCGCCGGAGGGCTCGTTGCGGTGGCAGGAGCCGAGTTCGCCGTAACGGATCGGCAGGTCGCGATAGCTGTGCAGGCCCTGGTTGAACACCTGCACATGGCCCGGGCAGTTCATCGGCTTGACCGCGTAGGTGCGCTTTTCCGATTCGGTAAAGAACATGTTTTCCTGGTAGTTGTCCCAGTGGCCGGACTTCTGCCACAGCGACACGTCCAGGATCTGCGGGCAGCGCACCTCGCCATAGCCGCTGTCGCGGTAGACCTTGCGCATGTACTGCTCGACCACCTGCCAGATGGCCCAGCCCTTGGGGTGCCAGAACACCAGGCCCGGCGCCTCCTCCTGCAGGTGGAACAGTTCCTGCTGCTTGCCGATGCGGCGGTGGTCGCGCTTTTCGGCTTCCTCGATGCGCTGGATATAGGCATCGAGCTGCTTCTTGTCGGCCCAGGCGGTGCCGTAGATGCGCTGCAGCTGCTCGTTCTTGGCGTCGCCGCGCCAGTACGCGCCGGAAATGCGGGTCAGCTTGAACGCCTTCAGGAAGCGCGTGTTGGGCACGTGCGGGCCGCGGCACATGTCCACGTATTCCTGGTGGTAGTACAGGCCCATCGCCTGGATGTCGCCGGCCATGTCTTCGATCAGGCGCAGCTTGTAGTCCTCGCCGCGGGCCTTGAACACCTCGACGACCTCGGCGCGCGGGGTCATCTTCTTGATCACGTCGTAGTCCTGCGCGATCAGCTGCTGCATCCGCGCCTCGATCGCGGCCAGGTCTTCCGGCGTGAACGGACGCTCGCTGTAGATGTCGTAATAGAAGCCTTCGGCGATGACCGGGCCGATCACCATCTTGGCTTCCGGATACAGCTGCTTGACCGCGTGGCCGACCAGATGCGCGCAGGAATGGCGGATGATTTCCAGCCCTTCCTCGTCCTTGGCGGTGATGATGCGCAGGCTGGCGTCTTGGTCGATGAGGTCGCTGGCATCGACCAGCACGCCGTCCACCGCACCGGCGATGGTCGCCTTGGCCAGGCCGGCGCCGATGGACTGGGCCACCTGCATGACGCTGACGGGGTTTTCGAATTCGCGGCGGCTGCCGTCGGGAAGCGTAATCGTGATCATGGGGATCTGTCGGGTCTTCAGTACCGCCAGCCGAAGCCGGCGCTCTACATTGGGAAGTCCGCACGTGAATATGCGGGCTCTTTGCCCGGGGACGGGCGAAAAAAAAGCACCACGAAGGCGCCTGCGGATGCGGGGGCTTCGGGCAGATCAGCGATGGGCGATGGTAGTGCTCATGTCGCACGCTCGGCCGGCGTTTCCGCGGGCCACCTGACTCGGGGCGTTGGAGAGCGGCATGGTAAATCAAAAACGCGCGCTGGTGTCGCCCGCCGTGTACGGAGAAGGGGGCCAGACCTCGGTTGCCTGGCCCGGCGTTCGAGCCAGCGGCAGATCGCGGCCGACCTGGCGCTTTTCACCATTCAGGGCACGCGTCCCCCCGACGGCCGGCGCCCAGGCGCCGCCATCTGGCCGGGATAAACGCCCGGCTCCCGCCCACCGGGACACAGGCCGCTTCAATCCCCGGCGTCCGGGTCCAGTTCGGCAGCCCAGGCCAATGCGGCATCGGCTTGCCCGGGGTCGAACGCCCGCACCTCGGTCTTGGGTAGGAACTTGCCGGAAAACTCGGAAACCTTGCCCAGCCAACCCTTGTCGGTCACGACCGCGGCGCGGGCGAAACGCGAGTATTCGCCGAATTTGTCCAGCGCATAGCGCAGGTCCTTTCCCACAGCCTCTGCCGACAACCCGGTCATGCCGGTCATATCGCTGAGGATGGCGATGCGCGGATATTCCGCCAGCCGGGCCTCGATCTCGGCGATGCAGCGGTCATAGTCTTCGCCGGTCAACTTGCCGGAGAAACGAAAAGCGGCCACGTAAGGCGGTGCGGCTATCAAATCGATCATGAACATGCTCCGCTGCGTTGGCATTTTGAGACTAATCCGGCCGATGTTGCATTCGCGTCAAACGTGGATGGGCACGCATATACGAGTCGACCTGGCATCGGCGCGCGCCGCGCCAGCACTCCGAGCAGGCGCGGATGCCCTGCCCCTCACGGTCGCTTGATGGCAGTAAGCTCATGCTGATGCTGACGGTTACGCGCCATCAGATCCCGTCTTCCCGGCGCATTGCGCATCCATCATCGCCATGGAGCGAACCATGCCAGCACAAAGCCAGATGCAGCATCCCCGCCCCGGCCAGATCCCGAACCCGGTGCACGACCCTGTTCCGGACAAGCCTGTCGACCCTGTCCCCGACCAGCCAGTCGATCCGACGCCGGATAAACCGGTAGATCCCCAGCCCGACCGGCCTGTCGACCCGACACCGGACAGGCCTATCGACCCGGTACCGGACCACCCTACCGATCCGGTGCGTTTCCCCGATGAGGATCCCGACGGCGAACGGAGCCAGTAGCCGGAACCATTCCCCATCCCCATGGTTCTGCCGCGGCCGGGTCAGCCGTCCGTGGTCCGGCCGCCGGATGCGGCTCAGTAGAACCGGATACCCGGCCTGAGCAGAAGCTGGAACACCGCCAGCAGCGCCAGCACCGCAATCAGCGGATAAACCAGGGATCCAACGCGCGAACCGGCCGCAACCGTGGTAGTCGTACGCCAGGCACCGGCCTGTATCCAGGCGATTCCGATGACGGTCACCAGCACCGGCAGCAGCACGACTTCTACCGGTTCGCGGGGAATGCGGAACGGGATGATCAGCGCGACCGCCATCAGGGCCGGCAGGGTTGCGGTCTGAAAGACGAAACGGTTGCGCGCACGCGGGCTGGCTATCTGCGCGGAATTTTCGGCCACGCCAAGCAAGCGCTGGCCCAGCCACAACGCAAACGGCGGGATAACGGCCAGCGCCAGCAGCGCTGCAGCGTTCTTGGCGCCCGCGCCCAGGCGCAGATACTCCATCGCCATACCGACATCGCTGCCGGTGCTGAGGGCGCCGATCACCACCTGCGGCAAGGCCATGAACAAGCCGCTGTACGCCATCCAGAACAGGAACAACCCGCCCGCCGTCGACCGCGTGCCGGTCCGGCGCGACAGCAACAGCGCGCAGCAGGCACCGGTCAGGGCGGTCGCCAATGCGCCCGTGCCCTGGAACAGGCTGGCCAGCGGATGCTCGCCTTGCCAGCCGTGATTGTTGTGGAACAGCGTCGGTTGCAGTCCCGGCGTCAACGCCTTGGGCAGCACCAGGAAAAGCTCCTGGATAAAGAACGTCAGGTTGAACGCCAGCGTGTACAGCAATGCGGACAGCAGGATCAGCTTCCCGTTCCACGGCAAGACGGGCGCGGATGCCGCGCCGGCCGGCGTCCGGCGAGCGTTGAACAACCCCGCGCTCCAGACCAGCAGCGGGGCCGCAACGAGAAGCAGTGCGGAGGCGATCAGTAGCAAGTGTCGGCCTTGGCGGCGTCAGATTTCCTGAGCGTCATTCTGCCAGCCCGCAAGGCCGGTGAAAACGGACCGGCCGGCCGTATACGACCGTTGCTGGGCGAATCACGAGCCGCTACAGCTGCATCAGAAACCGGCAATTCGTCCGCCACCTACCGGCAGCGCTGCCTCCGCTGGCGCCGAGCCACGATACGATCGCCTGCAAACCGTCGTAGAACGCCATGGACCTGGACCCGCGCCCCCTCATCCACCTGCTGCTGCATGCGCTGGTGCCGTTGGCCATCGCGCGCCTCTTCTTCGGCAAGCGCTGGAAGACGGCGTGGCTGTGGCTGTTGGCCGGCTGGCTGATCGACATCGATCACCTGTGGGCCGATCCCATCTACGTTGCGGACCGATGCAGCATCGGCTTTCACCCGCTGCACCGCGCACCGGCCATCGCGGTCTACGCACTGCTGTTGTTGCCGCGACGGACACGGGTACTGGCGATCGGGCTGCTGACCCACATCGGACTGGACGCGCTGGACTGCGTCTGGATGCGCAGTTGTTAGGTCGCACCCGCGCTGGCCGTCACTACCATCCAGGACACGCCAAACCGGTCGGCGACCATGCCGAAACTGGATGCGAAGAAAGTCGCACTCAGCGGCTGCTGCACCTCGCCCCCCTCCGCCAGCGCATCGAATGCCTGCCGGGCCTGCGTGTCGTCGGCAACGGTCAACGACAGCGAGACGCCCTTGAACTCGGGCTTTCCGCTGCAGAAACCATCCGACATCATCACCTGGGTCTGGCCGATCTGCAGGCAGGCGTGCATCACCTTGTCCGCCGGCGGCGTCACCCCGCCCGCACATTGCGCCTCGCCTTCCGGGCTTTCGCCGAAGCGCATCAGCATCACCACTTCGGCCCCCAGGGCCTGGCGGTAGAACTCGATGGCTTGGTCGCAGCGTCCGTCGAAAAACAGATAGGGTTGGATATGCATGCGATGTCCTCGTAATGATGGGCGGGCACCGGCGCCCATGCCGGTCCTCCCTCGCACGACGAAGCGGAGACACCCGGATCGACACTGCTCAGGCGATGATTTCCACCCCGTCGCCGACGCGCACCATGCCGCCTGAACGCGGGATCAGGTTCTGGCCGAAGGTCACGCCGTCGCCGCTGCGGCGGTAACCTATCAATGTCTTCAACGGTTCGCCATCGGGATCGCGTTCGCCGCGCTCGGGATCCACGGTGGTGAACACGCAGCGCGTGCAGGGCTTGGCTACGTCGAACGCGACGCCGCCGATGCGGATGCGCTTCCAGCCATCCTCGGCATGCGCAGGCACGCCGTCCACCACCAGATTGGGCCGGAACCGCAGCATCGACACCGGCCTGGCCAGACGGGCGTTCAGGCCATCCAGCGCGGCGCGGGAGATCAGCAGCAGGGGAAATCCGTCGGCGAAACTCACCTCATCGCCGGGTTGCGAGTGCGGGTCGGTCATCACGCGACTGACGCCGGCATCCATATGCACCAGCCGTGCCGGCCGTTGCAGGAACTCGCTCAGCCAGGCATCGGCCGCGGCAGCCGCCGGCCGCGCCGCCACCTGGCTCTTCCAGACGCTGACCGGCAGCGTCGCATCCGCATCCGGAAATGCCACCTGCAACGACGGCATACCAGGGGCGTCCAGTACCAGCCCCTCCGCACCGGGCTGCGCCCGCACCAGCGTCAATCGCGGCAATTGACGGCCGGTCAGGAAGCGGCCGTCGGCATCCACCACCATCCAGCGCCGGTCATCGCGCAGGCCGCGCGGCTCGACCTCGGCCGATGCCACCTCAAGCGGAGCGATGGATTTGATGGGATAGAGATAGAGGTTGGAGAGGTACATAGACAATCGCGCGCCGCATCGGGACACGCATGGTAGTGCATGCCGCCCGGCCTGCATCGCGGACTTCAGACCGCGTCATGGAAGATCACCCCCAACGCGTGGCGATGCCCGGAGCGCAGGCAGCTGACTCCGTGACGGAGGTTGACCCGGTATACCCCACGCGTGCCCTGCACCGGCCGGTGGCGCACCGCGAACACCACGGCATCGCCCTGCCGCAACGGCACCACTTCCGGGCGCGACTGCATGCGCGGGCGCTGTTCGGTCATTACGAACTCGCCACCGCTGAAATCGCTCCCCGGTTGCGACAACAGGACAGCCATCTGCAACGGGAATACGTGTTCGCCATACAGGTCCTGATGCAGGCAGTTGTAGTCGCCGGCGCCATAGCGAAGGAGCAGCGGCGTCGGCCGCAGCTGTCCCGCGCGATGGCAGCGGGCCAGGAAGTCGGCGTGCCGCTGCGGATAACGGATATCGATGCCCATGGCCGCGTTCCAGCCATCGGCTATGCCCGCCAGGTGCGGATACACGGCGGTGCGCAGCGCCTGTACCGGATCCGGTAACGGATAGCGGAAATAGCGGTACTCGCCGCGCCCGAAACCATGGCGCGCCATGACCACGCGGCTGCGGTACAGCGTGTCGTCGTCGTAGGCGGCTACCAGCGCCCGGCACTGGGCCGCAGACAGGAGCGCCGGAACCACGGCATTTCCGCGCGCATCCAGATCCTGCGCGATACCGGCCCAGTCCAGCGCATCGATACGCGCTGCCCCAGGGGTCTGCATGTTCATGATTCGCTCCTGTCCTTTCATCGCCGCGCCGCACAGCGTGCCCGCAGGGCGCGGCGGCGGATATCCGCTTCTTGCGATGGTCCGCTGCGCGGGACGGAGATGCGGTGCCTGGGCTGGCGGCAGGAATCCGCACCATTTTCTTCCGGCTTGTCGATTCCGGCCCCGCCCGTTCGTCGTAAAGGAACGAGCGCCCGTTTCGGGCACCGTCAACCCCAACCCCTTCAATGGGATATCAGGAGATATCAGATGGCCTACCTCGATGGATGCGTGATTGCCGTACCCACCGCCAACAAGCAGAAATTCATGGAACACGCCAAGGCAGTCGACGCGCTGTTCCTGGAATTCGGCGCCAACCGCGTGGTCGAATGCTGGGGCGACGACGTGCAGCCCGGCAAGCAGACCGACTTCCTGCGTGCCGTGCAGGCGACAGACCAGGAAACCGTGGTGTTCTCATGGATCGAATGGCCGGACAAGGCCACCCGCGACGCCGGCATGGAAAAGATGATGAACGACCCGCGCATGAGTCCCGAGGTCAACCCGATGCCGTTCGACGGCAAGCGCATGATCTTCGGCGGCTTCGTGCCGGTGCTGGAACTCGGATCCTGAGAACGGATTCCGCCGGGGCGGGTTGCCGGAGCCCGCCCCGGTTCTGATGGCGACTCAATCCGGATTTGAGTGCAGAATCATGGGCCCTGCCTTCTGGAGTCCGCCCCGATGTTCACCGGTGGATGCCGTTGCGGAGCGGTCCGTTACCGCATCAGTGCCGACCCGGTCGCCACGCGTATGTGCTGGTGCCGCGATTGCCAGTACTGGGCAGCCGGCAACGCCACGATCAATCTCATCGTTCGCCGCGATGCGCTGCAGGTGGACGGTTTGCCTTCGTCCTACGACAGCCTGGCCGACAGCGGCCACCATATGCGGCGTTCGTTCTGTGGCCGGTGCGGCAGCGCGCTGTTCAGCCAGGCGCAGGAAAACGCCGACTTCCTGGTCGTCCGCGCCGGCAGTCTGGATCAGCCCGACCAGTTCGCGCCCCAGTCGGTGATTTGGACCGACTCGGCGCCGGCATGGGCGGTTATAGATGCTTCGCTACCCGCGTTTCCGAGACAGCCTGGCTGAGGTTGCACCGCACGGGCCTGGCCTGCATGAAGCGCGAGCGCGCTTTCGCCTGCGACCTGTCGATTTCCGCCCTTCCCGGCCGTCGTAGATACCGAGACTGTCCTCAGCCAACGAGATCCGAACATGCCTACCGGTAATACCGTCCGACTCCACCGCGTCCTCCGCGCCACGCCCGAGCGCATCTACCGTGCCTTCCTCGATGGTGACGCCATGGCCAAGTGGCTGCCGCCGCATGGCTTCACCTGCAAGGTCCACCATCTGGATGCCACCATCGGCGGCACCTACAAGATGTCGTTCACCAATTTCTCCACCGGCCAGACCCACGCCTTCGGCGGCAAGTACGTGGAGCTGACGCCGCATGAACGCATCCGCTACACCGATGCCTTCGATGATCCCAACCTGCCCGGCGAAATGCAGACCACCGTGACGCTGAAACAGGTCTCCTGCGGCACCGAGTTGCACATCGTGCAGGAAGGCCTGCCGGAGGTCATTCCGGTCGAGCAGTGCTATCTCGGCTGGCAGGAATCGCTGAGCTTGCTGGCGCTGCTGGTGGAAGCCGACATTCCGGATGAAGGCTGACAGGCATCTTCGACTCCCGACGTAGGATGCGGTGAGCAAAGCGAACCGCATCGCTCGCGAAACCCCATCAGACCAGGGAGCCACTTTCCCCGGCGACGCGAAGCTCCAAGAGACCAGGGAACCCCGTTCCTCCGTTGACGCGAACGATGCGGTGCGCCTGCGGCTTGCCGCATCCTACGAACTGACAGGTATCGTCGACTCCCGACGTAGGATGCGGTGAGCAAAGCGAACCGCATCGCTCGTGAAACCACAACAGACCAGGGGCCACTTTCCCCGGCGACGCGAAGCCCCAAGAGACCAGGGAACCTCGTTCCTCCGTCGACGCGAACGATGCGGTGCGCCTGCGGCTTACCGCATCCTACGAACTGACAGGTATCGTCGACTCCCGACGTAGGATGCGGTGAGCAAAGCGAACCGCATCGTTCGTGAAACCACAACAGACCAGGGGGCCACTTTCCCCGGCGACGCGAAGCCGCAAGAGACCAGGGAACCTCGTTCCTCCGTTGACGCGAACGATGCGGTGCGCCTGCGGCTTACCGCATCCTACGAGGCTTACGGCGGCGTCAACCACCGCTTGCGGCCTCCGAACAGGCGCGTAAAATCGGCCGAAGCGAACCGAATCGTTCGCGCAATGGAGGTCAAGGAATGACCGAATACCGCCGCCCCCGCACACCCGGCGCTACCTGGTTCTTCACCGTCAATCTCGCCGAACGCCGCGGCAATACCCGGTTGGTCGCGCATGTGGACGCACTCAGGCGCTCATTCGCCCTCGTGCGCAGCCGCCATCCGTTCCACATTGAAGCCATCGTCATCCTTCCCGACCATCTGCACTGTCTCTGGCGCCTGCCCGACGGCGACGCCGACAACGCGACACGCTGGGGCCTGATCAAAGCAGGCTTTTCCCGGGCAATACCGCGGAACGAACGCATCAACGCCAGCCGGCTATCAAGAGGCGAGCGCGGAATCTGGCAACGGAGATTCTGGGAACATCAGATTCGCGATGAAACCGATTACGCCGCGCATGTGGACTACATCCACTACAACCCTGTCAAACACGGCCACGCCGACACCGCAGCCGAGTGGCCGTACTCCTCGTTCCATGCCTTCGTGGCGAAAGGGTTGTACCCGCTCGACTGGGCCAGCCGGCCCGGAACTCCATTCGTACGCGAATAACCGTAGGATGCGGTGAGCAACGCGAACCGCATCGCTCGCGAAACCCCATCAGACCACGGAACCACTTTCCTCGGCGACGCGAAGCCCCAAACGACCAGGGAACCATCTTCCCTCGGGCGGCGCGAACGATGCGGTGCGCCTGCGGCTTACCGCATCCTACGAACTCGATTGGGCCAGCCGGCCCGGAACTCCGTTCGCACGCGAATAACCGTAGGATGCGGTGAGCAACGCGAACCGCATCGCTCGCGAAACCCCAACAGACCACGGACCACCCGGGCGACGCAAAGCCCCAAGAGACCAGGGGAACCCCCTCCCCCCCGGCGACGCGAACGATGCGGTGCGTCTGCGGCTTATCGCATCCCACGGATGACCGTCGCGAGGGGCGATGCGGCACACCTGGGGGCGTACCGCATCCTTGGTCGCCTACACCTGCGCGGTCTTCCACCTGCCGCGCGAGAACAGCCACAAGGTGAACAGTCCCACCGAGGTTTCGGAAACGAATACCCCCCAGAACACACCCGAGTGCTGCCAACCCGCGGTAATGGCCAGCGCATACGACAACGGGATCTGCAGCAACCAGAAGAACACCACATTGATCTTGGTTGGCGTGACCGTGTCGCCAGCGCCATTGAAGGCCTGCACCGCCACCATCCACCAGCCGTAGACAAAGTAGGAATACGACAGGATCCGCAACCAGCTGCCGCCAATGTCTATCACCGTGGGGTCGTCGGTGAAGATGGCGATCAGGCGGTCGTGCAACAGGAAGAACACGACCGATATCGCCACCGTGAACACCATGTTGTACCAGCCTATCCGCCATACCGACGCCTCGGCGCGGCCGGGCTCCTTGGCGCCCAGGTTCTGCCCGACCAGCGTGGCCGCGGCGTTGGACATGCCCCAGGCCGGCATCAGCGTGAACATCATGATGCGGATGGCGATCGTCGCACCGGCCACCGCCTCGCTGCCGATGCTGGCCAGGATGCGCATCAGGAAGATCCACGAAGTCATCGCCACGATCATCTGGCCGATGCCGCCCAGCGACGTGCGCACGATGTTCCACAGGATCGCTCCGTGCCATCCCAGTTGCGAAGCCGCCACGCGGATGTGCTTGCCGCCGCGGAACAGGATCCACAGCTGCATCAGCACGCCGGCGCCGCGGCCGATGTTGGTGGCGATAGCGGCGCCTTCGATGCCCATTGCCGGAATCGGTCCGAAACCGAAAATCAGGATCGGATCCAGCACGATATTCAGTCCATTGGCCACCCACAGCACGCGCATGGCGATGGCCGCATCGCCGGCGCCACGATAGATCGCATTGATCACGAACAGCAGCATGATCACTGCATTGCCGCCCAGCATCCATTGCATGTAGCGGTAGCCGTGCTCCAGGCTCCACGCGTCCGCGCCCATCAGCCGCAACAAGTCCTGGGCGAAGACGATGCCCGCGACCGCGAACGGCAGCGACGTCAGCAACGCCAGGTAGATGGCCTGCACCGCCGTGATCGCAGCCTCCTCGCGCTTGTGCTCGCCGACGCGCCTGGCGACCACCGCGGTCACCGCCATCGCCAGCCCCATCGCAATCGAGTACAGCAGGAACAGATAGCTCTCGGTCAGGCCCACCGTCGCCACCGCCGACGAGCCCAGCTTGCCGACGAAATAGATATCCACCACCGCGAAGGTGGATTCCAGCACCAGCTCCAGCACCATCGGCACCGCAAGCAGGAACACTGCCTTGCGCAGCGGGATCTTCGTGTAGTCGGCACCGGTACCGCGGATTGCGTCGCGCAGTTCGCTCCAGACGGAGCGGGTCGGAGCGTTCTCGGCGAGCACCGCGGCATCCTGCTCGGCTACGGCATCGGGTTGCGGTTCGGTACTCATGCGCGCATGCCTCCCTGGTTCGCAAAAACGGCGATGGTAGCCGCCCCATGCGGCTCGACCAACGGCCAAAAGTCATCGGTGCAAAGCGTGCTGATCCGGATGTACCCGATAGACGCGCCACCATCGATGTCGAACATGGCTCCTCCTTCCGTATGGGCGGTTGCAGGGCCGCTGCCTGCTTCATTCTTAACGACGAACCGAGCGGCCGGGAATCGACATGCCTCAAACGCCACGGGGCCACCCGACCCACCAATACCATCATTCCGTTGCAGCGCCAATGACCGCAACCGGCAACATCGCACCCGCCCCTGCCTCGGCCCGATGCGCTTGACGGCCGTGCGAAACCTGCCCCAATCGCTGGCAGCGTCCGCACCATGTCGATTCCGGCGCCTTTGCTTCGTCGTCAAGACAAACACCACGTTCCCCAACCCAGGAGTTGCCACCATGCGCTTGTCCCGTCTGCCCGCCCTGCTCGCTCTTGCCCTCGCTGCCACCGCCGTTTCGGCGGCCGAAACGGTCTATGTGCTCGACCCGGGGCATACCTTCCCCAGTTTCGAGGCCGACCATATGGGCATGTCCACCTGGCGCGGCAAGTTCAACCGCAGTCGCGGCGAGGTGCGGCTGGATCGTGAGCGCGGCACCGGTCAGGTGGAGGTCGCCATCGACGCGCGCAGCATCAACTTCGGCCTGGACGCGCTGAATGAATGGGCGGTCGGCGATCAGTTCCTCGATACCGCCAGATACCCGGAGGCCACCTATCGCGGCAAGCTCACCGATTTTCGCGACGGCGCGCCGACCCGGGCGGAAGGCGAGCTCACGCTGCATGGCGTAACCCGGCCGCTGACGCTGACCATCGACCGCTTCAAGTGCCAGCCGCATCCGCTGCACAAGCGTGACTGGTGCGGCGCCGACGCCCACGCCACGTTCGACCGCAGCCAGTTCGGCCTGGACGCCGGCAGGGACTATGGCTTCGATATGAACATCACCCTGCGTATCCAGGTGGAAGCCGACATCAAGACCGATGAGGCCGCGCCCTAGGTTTGCGCAAGCCCGGTAGGACGGGACCGCCGAAGGCGATTCCGCCGGACGGCTTCCCGGCCCAGATACGCGTTCGGCAAAATCCGTTATGCGGGTTCCGGCTTACCCAAACTCAATCCAGTCACAAGAAGGCCGCAATGACAAAACAATCGGTAAGGAAGATCGAAATCGAGAATGCGAAGAGCCCGGGGCGCACCCAGCGGGTCGATGCTGACAAATACGAAGCCATGAAAGCGGTGGTGCTGGCCGTATTGCCGCAGGCAACTCCCGGCCTTACGGTTGCCGAAACCAAGGCAAGCCTGTTGCCGCACCTGTCGGAAACCTTGTTTCCCGGAGGCGCCAAGGCCGGATGGTGGCTGAAGGCCGTTCAACTCGACCTCGAAGCCAAAGGCATCATCGCCAGGGAACAGACCAAGCCGCTGCGATTGATCCGGCTCGGATAGCGCATGCGGCAGTTGCCGCGGCAACGGCTGGCACGCTAGGCCGGCCGCGTCGGCGAAGCTGTGGCGCCGTTTCCCTGCCGGCGCCACCAGCACGTTGTCGATTACGCTTGCGCTGATTCGTCGTATTGATGAAAGCCGCCGATGGCGCCACGCCATTCATCCACAACCCACGAGGAACCCGATGAAAATCACCGTCCAAACCCAAGTACGCTCCAATATCGATGCCGTCTGGTCCGCCTACAGCAATCCGGACGACATAACCCAGTGGAACAGCGCCTCCGACGACTGGCATACGCCGCACTGCCGCGTCGATCTGCGCGAGGGCGGAACTTTCAGCACGCGCATGGAGGCAAAGGACGGCAGCATGGGCTTCGACTTCGAAGGCACTTATACCCGCGTGGTGCCGCAGCAACTGATCGAATACCGCATGAGCGATGGCCGCGAGGTCGCTGTGCATTTCGAGGATGGGGCCGACGGCGTTTTGGTCCGCGTGGTTTTCGATGCCGAAACCGAAAACTCTCCCGAGATACAGCAGCAGGGCTGGCAATCCATCCTCGACAGCTTCGGACGCTACGTCGGAACCAGCCACGGCGCGGGCTAAGCTGCTCCATTGCGCATCCGGTGCAACGGGCGAGCTTAGACGGCGCTCGTTGCCTGCAGCGTTTGCGCGCGGCCCGTTGCACCGCCAGCCATGACGCGTGGGATCAGGCAACCAGCCGCCGGTGCGTTCACCCGTCCGTTGCCCGGGCCGGGTTAGCGGGTACTATCGGATTCCACTATCACCGCAGTGCCATAGCAGAGGACTTCGGTCAGTCCGGACATCAACTCGGTGGCGTCGTAGCGCACGCCGATGATGGCATTGGCGCCCAGCGCGCGCGCATGGGCCAGCATGTCGCGGTAGGTTTCCATGCGTGCCTGTTCGCACAGTTCGGTGTAGATGGTGATATTTCCGCCGAACAGCGTCTGCAGGCCGCCCAGCAGGTTGCCGAAGATCGAGCGCGAACGCACGGTGATGCCGCGCACGATGCCCAGGCTGCGCACCACCCGGCAAGCCGGCAGTTCCATGGCGGTGGTGACCATGCTGTCGCCAAGCAATAGCGCGCGCGCAAGGCCCGCTGGCGAGGAATTGTAGGGATCGGCCATCGATCTTGCTGTCCTGCGGGAAAATGCCCGGACCATCTTACGGTTTCCTTGCGACGGGTATCGCCCCGCCTGCCGGTGGTTGCGCGAGTCGGTACGGCTTGGGACCGGCTCTGCCGTCAGTCCGGGGCCGCCAGGTGGACCCGCTGGCGACATCGAGGGAAGCGATAAACGGCCCCGCCACTACCGGCTGGATCGGCGAGCCGTAGGATCCAGGCATGCAGGCCAGGGATGGCGCCCCTTCATGGCGAACGGCATGGCCACAGCCGGGCGGCGCCAGCTGTGGCAGACTTCGGCCATGAACCGACCGAACTCGCCGATATCCGCCGCCCGCCTGCTGGGTGCCCTGCTCTGTCTGATGGCGCCAGGCGCTGCACAAGCTGCTGAACCTGCACGCGTGCTGATTTTCAGCAAGACCGCCGAATTCCGCCACGATTCGATACCGGTCGCGGTTGCTGCACTGCAGCGGCTGGCCGCGCAGGAATCATTGGCGGTCGATCGCGGCGAAGACGCATCGGCATTCACCGCAGCCAACCTTTCGCGCTACCGCGCGGTGGTATTCGCCAATACCACCGGCGATGTGCTGGACGAGCCGCAACAGAAGGCGCTGGAGGAATTCGTCGGCAACGGCGGCGGCTTCATGGGCGTGCATTCGGCCGCCGACACCGAGAAGGAATGGCCCTGGTATGGCGGCCTGGTCGGAGCATGGTTCCACAGTCATCCGCCGGGCTTGCAGACTACCCGGGTCGTCTTCGAATCCGGGGCTGCAGATGCCCCCTCCGACTGGACCGTCACCGACGAGATCTACAACTACCGCAGCAATCCGCGCGAGCAGGTGACGGTGCTGGCTACCGTCGACGAAGACGATTACGAAGGCGGCACGATGGGCGAGGATCATCCGATCGCCTGGTGCCACGCCTATTCCGGCGGCCGCGCGTGGTACACGGGCCTGGGCCACGATGCGGCAATGTACGAGGACACCGTATTTCAGGCCCAGTTGCGCCGTGGGCTGCGCTATGCGGCCGGATTGGCGCCGGAATGCTGAAACTCCCGCGAATTCGGCACGCGATGTCCTGACAGCAGAACGCCCGGCATGGCCGGGCGTTCTGACTGGATCCCCCCGGGCTGAACGATTACTGGATGCTCGGGTCCAACGTGCGCAGGGCATCGGCCAGATTGGTATGGCCGGTGCCGTCGATATCTTCCTTGCTGTAGGAACGGCCGGGCAAGGCGTTGCAACGGCCCTTGTCGCCGCGGCGGGTAATGCGGCTACCGGTTTCGCGCACGCAATGCGTATCGCTGATGCGCTTGGCCTTGTCTTCGGCGATGGCGTCTTCGGTGGCGACCGGCTCGGCGGCGGTGGCCGGCGCCGGCTGCGCGATTGCGGCCGGCTCGGCAGCAGGCGTCTGTGCGCTGACGGCAAAAACCGCGGCGCACAACACGGAAAGCAGGGACAGCGGAACAAGGCGTTTCATGGCGATTCCTCGGCATCGGTGAGGGATGGCCAAGATATACGCCGATTCGCGACAGCCGGCAGCCCCGGGCGGTTCCGGCGTTTAAAGCGTGTTATGGCTCAGAACGCGCGTGCGGCCCCCAACGGGCCCTACGGCCGTCAGGCCGGCGGGCAATCGGCGCGCCGGCCCTGGCGGAAGGCCTGCACCGCCGCCGCATCGGCCGGCTCGGGGCGGATGCCGTCGTCGAAGATGACATACCAGCTGCCGTCGCCGCCGCGCTGCCAGACCGAGCCGAAGCGACCCAGCCGGGCAGCCCCGGTCTTGGGATCCTGGTACAGCGCCGGTCCGCTGGAATAGGCGGTTTCGCCATCTCCGCCGATGGTCACCACCGATGGATACCAGTCCAGGCTCAGCGCGCTGCCGTCGATGATGCCGGCCCATTCTTCGGCAATGGCGGCGCGTCCGAGCGTCGGCTTGCCGCTGACGCCGAAGGCCGCCTGCGGATGCAGGTGTGCCGCAAAAGCGGCGGCATCGTGGTCCAGCACCGATTGCGCAAAGCTGAGTTCGCGCGCCCAGACCTGGCAACGGGCGTCGGGGGACGGCGTTTGCGCCCGCTCCGCCGCCAGCGATGGAACCGGGGCCGCAGCCACCGCCAACAGTAAGGCCATGCACCAAAGTCGCAACGGCGATGTCATGCGGATTTCTCCGAATTCTGCCAAGCTTTCATGATTCCATTCCTTTTTCATCGCCTATGCACCTGCCAATGGTCAGGGGCGCCTGGCTGGCCGTACTGCTGCTGTTGAGCGCCTGCGCCAGCGCCCCGCCCCGCCCTGCCGACGACGCCACACCCTTGCTGCTGATCTCGCTGGATGGCGTGCGCGCCGAATATCTGCAACGCGGCCTGACTCCCCATCTGGACCGCATCGCCCGCGAAGGCGTCCACGCCGAATGGATGGCGCCGTCCTACCCGTCGCTGACCTTTCCCAACCATTACACACTGGTAACCGGATTGCGCCCGGACCGCCACGGCATCATCAACAACACGATGTGGGACAAGGACCTGGGCGATTTCACGCTCAGCAACCGCGAGGCGGTCGGCGATGGGCGCTGGTGGAGCGGCGAACCGATCTGGGTGGCGGCGGAAAAGGCCGGCATGCGCACTGCGACGATGTTCTGGCCCGGTTCGGAAGCGGCCGTGCAAGGCGTGCGGCCGTGGCAATGGCGTCCGTTCGACAAGGATCTGCCGATGCAGCGGCGCGTGGATCAGGTGCTGGACTGGCTGGCATTGCCGCCGTCCGAGCGCCCGCGTCTGGTGACGCTGTACTTCGAACATGTCGATACCGCCGGCCACGACGACGGCCCGGATTCGGCTCGCGTCAATCAGACGCTGCGCGACGTGGACGCGGCACTTGGCCGGCTGCTGTCGGGCCTGCAGGCACGCGGGCAACTGGACCGCGTCAATCTGATCGTGGTGTCCGATCACGGCATGGCGGCGACTTCGCCGCAGCGCGCCATCGCGGTGGAAGACATGGTGTCGCCGGACGACGCCGTCGTCGTCACTACCGGACAGGTGGCCGGTTTTGCGCCCAAGCCGGGACGCGAAACCAGCGCGGAGCGGCAATTGCTGCGCGACCACGGCCATGCGCAATGCTGGCGCAAACGGGAACTGCCGGCGCGCTGGCGCTACGGCAGTCATCCGCGCATTCCCGCCATCGTCTGCCAGGCCGATGAAGGCTGGCTGCTGGTCAAGCGCGCTTCGCTGCGTCGCTGGATCGACATGGGCTGGCAAGGCGGCGGCTCGCACGGCTACGACCCGGCGTTGCCATCGATGCGGGCGATCTTCCTTGCGCGCGGCCCGGCCTTCCGCAGCGGCATCAGCGTGCCGGGTTTCGACAATGTCGATGTCTACCCGTTGCTGACGCGATTGCTGGGAATCGAAGCGGCGCCCAACGACGGCAATCCGCAGACCCTGCTACCGGTCCTGAACGACGCTTCCGCACGCGATCATTGATGTCCGAAAACGGTGAGTCGGGCCCGCGCTGCGGTGTTAGCCTGCTCCCATGCTGCCTGCTCCCGCCCTTGACCCGCTGGATCTCCGCGTCTGCGAGCAGGCGCGGCTGAGCCGCGATGCGCGCTTCGACGGACTGTTCTTCATCGCCGTCACCAGCACCCGCATCTATTGCCGGCCGGTATGCCCGGCACCGTCGCCCAAGCCGTCCAACATCGTCTACTACCGCAATGCCGCCGCGGCCGAAGCCGCCGGTTTCCGGCCATGCCTGCGCTGCCGTCCCGAACTCTCGCCCGCCGACGGCAGTTGGCGGCGCGGCGATGCGGCGGTGGCGCGCGCATTGAAATTGATCGAAGCCGGCGCACTGGCCGAATCATCGCTGGCCGAACTGGCCGGAAAAGTCGGTCTGGGCGAACGCCAGTTGCGGCGTTTGTTCAGCGACAAACTGGGTGCCACCCCTATCGGCGTGCATGGCACGCGCCGGCTATTGTTCGCCAAGCAATTGCTGACCGAGACCGATCTGCCGATCACCCAGGTGGCATTGGCCGCGGGTTTCGGCAGCCTGACCCGCTTCAACACCACCTTCCGCGACGAATACCGGATGGCGCCGCGCGATTTGCGCAAGCGCGAAGGCGCGGGCGCGACGGCGAGCGGAACGCTGACGCTGCGCCTGGGCTACCGGCCGCCCTATGATTTTGCGGCGATGCTGGATTTCTTGCGCGGACGCGCGTTGCCCGGCGTGGAAGCGGTGGACGAAAACGGCTACGCACGCGTCATCGGTACGGCCTCCGCACCGGGCTGGCTGCGGGTCAACGCATCGCCGTCCAGCGCAAAAACCGGCGAACATGCGCTGAAGCTGCAATTGCATGGCGCATTGCCGGCCGATTTGCTGGCCATCGTGCACCGGCTGCGGCGGATGTTCGATCTGGATGCCGATCCGCAGGCCATAGCGAAGGCGTTGTCGGTCGACCCGCGGCTGCGGCCGCTGCTGAAGAAGCGGCCCGGATTGCGCCTTCCCAGCGGCTGGGATGGCTTTGAGATCGCGGTGCGCGCGATTATCGGCCAGCAGGTCAGCGTAGCCGCTGCGCGCACATTGACCGCGCGGCTGGCGCAACGCTTCGGCACGGCATTGCCGACGCCGTTTTCAGCGGATCTGGTGCATCTGTTTCCAACGCCGGAAGCGTTGGCCGATGCGGATCTGACCGCGATAGGACTGACCCGCGCGCGCGCGGCAACGGTGAACACGGTGGCGCGTGCGCTGCTGGACGGCCGCGTGGATTTTCGCGCCGAGCGCACGCTGGAAGATCTGGTCTCGCGCTGGGTCGCCCTGCCCGGTATCGGCCCATGGACCGCCAACTACATCGCACTGCGCGCCACCGGGCATCCGGATGCGTTTCCGGCCGACGATCTGGTGCTGCAGAAAGCGGTACCGACAGACGGGGGCCGGATGACCGCCAAAGCGCTGACTGCGCGCGCCGAAAGCTGGCGGCCCTGGCGCGCCTACGCAGTCATCCAGTTGTGGCGCGACAGCATGCCGGCGGCAAAAGCCCCAGCGAAAACCCCCGTGGGAGCGACGTGAGTCGCTCCCACAAAGAATGAAATGCCTGGACCGAGCCCCGGAGACCTCGCCATGATCTTCCACCAACGCATCGACAGCCCAGTCGGCCCGCTGCTGCTGGCCGCCGACGACGAAGGCCTGCGCCTGATCGAATTCCATTCGCCGCGCCATCCGATGGCGCAACTCGACCAATGGCAGCAAGGCGATCATCCGCTGCTGCAGGCCGCGCATGCGCAACTGCAAGAATACTTCGCCGGCGAGCGCCAGGATTTCGATCTGCCGCTGGCGCCGCAGGGCACCGATTTCCAGCGGAAGGTCTGGCATATGCTGGCGTCGATTCCGTACGGCCAGACCATCAGCTACGCGCAGTTGGCGCAGTGGGTCGGCAAGCCGACCGCAACCCGCGCGGTCGGCGCCGCCAACGGCCGCAATCCGTTGCCCATCGTGCTGCCCTGCCATCGCGTCATCGGCGCCGACGGCAGCCTGACCGGCTTCGGCGGCGGCCTGCCGACCAAGCACTACCTGCTGAAGCTGGAAGGCGCCTTGCCGGCCGACGATCTGTTCGGCTGATGCGGATTCTTCCTTGCGGGAGCAACGTAAGTCGCGATGAGCCTTCATGGGGAAGCTCCATCGCGACTTGCATCGCTCCTGCAGGCGATATCAGGTGCCGTCCAACAACGCCTGCAATGTCTGCCGATAGCGCGCGGCAATCGCATCGCGGTCGCGATGGCGCCCCTCGGCCACGACCTGCCGGCCGGCGACGAACGCATCGCGCACCAGCGGCCGGTTGCCGCTGAAGATCCAGCGGTCGATGCGGTCGCCGTCGCCGGCACCGGCGAATGCCGGTGCCTCGTCGTCCAGCCGCAGATAGTCGTCGTCACAGGCGACGAATCCGGTCGCCTGCGCAGGACTGGCGTACACGCCCTGCAACAGGGTTTCGCCAACGCTGCTGGAAGTTGCACCGACGGCGATGTTGCGATGGTGGCTGACCAGTCGCTGGCCGTATTCCAGCCAGCGCAGTTCTTCCACCGGCGACACCGAAATATGCGAATCCGAGCCGATACCCCAGCCGCCACCGGCGGCCAGATAATCTCGCAGCGGAAACAGGCCATCGCCCAGGTTGGCTTCGGTGGTCGGGCAGATCGCCACGGTGGCGCCGCTGGCGGCAATCCCGCGGGTTTCCTCTGCTGTCAGATGTGTCGCATGCACCAATGTCCAGCGGCGGTCGACGTCGAAATGATCCAGCAGCCATTGCACCGGCCGTGCGCCGCGGAGCGCCAGGCTGTCCTGGATCTCGCCGATCTGTTCGGCAATATGGATATGCAACGGAAATTCCGCCGGCAATGCGGCCAGCACTTCGCGCATGGCCGCTTCCGGCACCGCGCGCAGGCTGTGGAAGGCGCAACCCAGCCGCAGGCCATCGTCCTGTTCGGATTTCAGTCCATCCAGCAGGCGCAGGAAGCCTTCCACATCATGGCCGAAGCGGCGCTGGCGTTCGGACAGTGCGCGGCCGTCGAAACCGCCGGTCATGTACAGCACCGGCAACAGGGTCAGGCGGATGCCGGTGTCGCGTGCGGCGGCAATCAGCGCGCGCGACATCGCCGCCGGGTCGGCATAGGGCCTGCCGTCGGGCTGGTGGTGGACATAATGGAATTCGCACACCGTCGTGTAACCAGCCTCCAGCATCTCGGCATACAGCTGGCGGGCGATGTCGTAGGTGCTTTCCGGGGTCATCCGCGCGGCAAACCGGTACATGGTTTCGCGCCAGGTCCAGAAGCTGTCTTCCGGATGGGTCTGGCGTTCGGCCAGGCCGGCCATTGCCCGCTGGAAGGCGTGCGAATGCAGGTTGGCGATGCCCGGCACGATATGGCCGTGCGGAAAACGGGAATCGGCCAGCCAGCCCTGGGCGGTCCACAAGCGTGCGGTGTCTGTCGTCATGCCGCCATTCTCGCCCGGCCGCGCGCCGAACGCGACCGTCTACAATCCGGCCATGAACGAATCGCGCGATCTTCCCTGGGATGGCCTGCTCACCCACGTCCAACTGGTCACGCTGGCCGGCGATGATGGCTACGGCGTCATCGAGGACGGCGCGCTGGGCTGGCGCGACGGGGTGCTGCGCTTCGCCGGCCCCAGTTCCCGATTGCCGGGCGAACCGGCGCGGCTGGCCCACGAAACGCTTTCCGGCGGCGGCCGCTGGGTTACGCCCGGCCTGATCGACTGCCATACCCATACCGTGTTCGCTGGCGACCGCGCCGGCGAATTCGAGCAACGGCTGCAGGGCGCCAGCTATGAGGACATCGCGCGCGCCGGCGGCGGCATCGTCTCCACCGTGCGCGCCACCCGCGCCGCCAGCGAAGACGAGCTGTTGGCGCAATCGTTGCCGCGCGCGCGCGCGTTGCTGGCCGATGGCGTGACCACGCTGGAGATCAAATCAGGCTACGGCCTGGATTTCGACAACGAACGCAAGATGCTGCGGGTGGCCAGGCGCATCGGGCAGATGCTGGGCATCACGGTGCGTACCACCTTCCTCGGTGCGCATGCGCTGCCGCCGGAGTTCAGCGGACGCCCCGACGATTACATCGACGCCGTCTGCCAATGGTTGCCGCAATTGCATGCCGAAGGCCTGGTCGATGCGGTGGATGCGTTCTGCGAGCGGATCGGTTTCGATGCCGCGCAGACCCGGCGCGTCTTCGAGGCCGCACGCGCGCTGGGATTGCCGGTCAAGCTGCATGCCGACCAACTCAGCGACGGCGATGGCGCCGCGCTGGTGGCCGAGTTCGGCGGACTGTCGGCCGACCATGTCGAATACACCTCCGAGGCCGGCGTGCGGGCGATGGCCCGGGCCGGCAGCGTCGCGGTGCTGCTGCCCGGCGCATTTCATGTGTTGCGCGAAACCCGGCTGCCGCCGCTGGATGCATTCCGCACGCACAACGTGCCGATGGCGGTGGCAACCGACTGCAATCCCGGCACGGCGCCGCTGCAGTCGCTGCGGTTGGCGATGTCGCTGGCGTGCACGCACTTCCGGCTGACCCCGCAGGAAGCCTTGCGCGGGACCACCGCGCATGCGGCGCGTGCGCTGGGCCTGAACGACCGCGGCCGCCTGTGCGAAGGCATGCGTGCCGATTTCGCGCTGTGGGACATCACCCAGCCGGCGCAGTTGGCCTACTGGTTGGGCGGCAACCTGATGGCCGGGGTCTACGTAGGCGGGCAGCGCGTCGGCTGACCGTTGGGCAACAAAAAACCCCGGCATCGGCCGGGGTTTTTCATTCATTCCGGCGATGCCGGAATGGCGGCGCTTACGCCTTGGCGACCGTCTTTTTGGCCACTGCCTTCTTGGCCGGCGCCTTCACCACAGCCTTCTTGGCGGTGGAAGCGGTAGCGCCGACAGCGGCCTTGGCCACGACGTGCTTGCGCACGTTGCCGTAGCTGGCGTTGTAGCGCTTGCCCTTGGCGGTCTTGCGATCACCTTTGCCCATGATGCTCTCCTAATTTCTGATGATGTCCGTACAGGGAAGTCCGGGCCCCTGCGAAGGGATTCGCCTGCCACAGCGCCCTGCGCTAGACCGGAAAGCCTATCACAGCGCGGCCGGAAAGCATTGTGGGAAGCGCATCAGTGGGCGCAGCTGGCGTCGTGCACATGCCAGTGGTTCAGCCGCAGATTGAGCAGGTGCGCCAGCCCGACCAGCGTGCCGCCCAACGTCATGACCACCGCGTGCGGTACCGCCGATTCGTGCAACGGCGCGTACAGCACGCCAGCCCACAAGGCCGCCAGCCCGGTCAGCAACATGCCCAGCGCGCGAAACACGCGGTGGCGGCGATAACCCCAGACCAGACTGAACAGGCCAAGCACGGTGACGAACACGACAAAGCCGCGTTCGAAACCGTCTCCCAGCCACAGCGACAGGCCCAGCGAAGGAATGACCGCCAGCAGCAACGGCGTCAACGCGCAATGCAGCGCGCAGATCATCGACCCGGTCGCGGCGAAACCGTCGACAAGCGAGCGGAACCTGGATTTCATCTGCTTGGCCATGACTTTCGGGGCAGGTGCGTCTTCACGGTTGGTATATTATAACATTAGTCAACTTACTTCCACCGAGTCCCCCGCCCCCATGAAATCGATGCGTCATCGCGTTCCGTCCCCCCACCTGCTCGCCTCCGCCCTGGCATTGGCCCTGGCCGCTCCGACCGTTCTTGCCCAGAATGCCGCCAGCCAGGCCACCGACCTGAAGGCGGTGGTGGTCACCGCCTCGCCGCTGAAGGGCAGCGCCGAATCGGTCGCCACCCCGGTCGAGGTGCTGTATGGCGACGAACTGGACCGGAACAAGGCCGCCACCCTGGGCGATACCGTGGCCAAGCTGCCCGGCGTGCAGACGACCTATTTCGGCACCGGCGTCGGCCGGCCGATCATCCGCGGCCAGGAAGGCCCGCGCGTGCAGGTGCTGTCCGGCGGCCTGGGCTCGATGGACGCCTCCACGGTCAGCGCCGATCACGCGGTCAGCATCGAACCGTTCCTGGCCGACCAGATCGAAGTATTGAAGGGGCCAGCGACATTGCTGTTCGGCAGCGGCGCAATCGGCGGCGCGGTCAACGTGGTCGACGGCCGCCTGCCCGATCAGTTGCCCGACACTCCGCTCAGCGGACGCGCCGAAGTCAGCGGCAACAGCGTCAACAACGAACGCACCGGCATGTTCCGCCTGGACGGCGTCAACGGCAACTGGGTGCTGCATGTCGATGGCATGATCCGAAACACCGACGATTACGACATCCCCGGCTATGCCATCGTCGAGCACGACGATCATGATGAGGAAGAAGAAGATCACGAAGAAGAAGAGCAGGTAAAGGGCAAGCTGCCCAACAGTTCCATCCGCACCCGCGCCGGCGCCATCGGCGCGACCTGGCTGGGCGAAGCTGGTTACTTCGGCATCGCCGCCAGCACCTACCGCAACAACTACGGCATTCCCGGCGGCGCCCACGAGCATGCCGAAGACGACCATGACCACGATGACGACGACGGCGATGAAGCGCACGAGGAAGAAGGCGACGTGCGCATCGACCTGGTGCAGAACCGCATCGACATGAAGGCCGGCATCTACGAGCCGCTGTCGTTCCTGCAAAGCATCAACCTGCGCGCCGCGCACAACGATTACGAACACGTCGAACTGGAAGGCGGCACGCCGTCCACCCGCTTCACCAACAAGGGCTACGAGGCACGGTTGGAAGCGGTGCAGAAGGAATGGAACGGCTGGCGCGGCGCGTTCGGCGTGCAGCTCGGCAGCACCGATTTCGGCGCGGTCGGCGAGGAAGCGTTCGTGCCGTCGACCACCACCGACACGCTGGGCGTATTCGTGCTGCAGGAGAAGGATTTCGGCGCACTGAAACTGGAACTGGGCGGGCGCTACGACCGCGTCGAACTGGATCCGGCCGATCGCGGCTCCAGGGATTTCAGCGCCAGCAACCTGTCGGCGGCGGCCATCTGGCGCATCAGCGACGGTTTCGATCTGCGTTTTGGCGTGGACCGCTCCGAGCGCGCGCCGACCAACGAGGAACTGTTCGCCGGCGGCGTGCATGTGGCCACGCAATCGATCGAGATCGGCGATCAGGATCTGAGCACCGAAAAGGGCCTGCGCGGCGAAATCGGCCTGCACTGGCATACCGACCGCGTCGACATGAAGTTCGCCGTCTACCAGACCAACTTCGACGATTTCATCTACCTGGCCGATACCGGCGTCGCCGAAGAAGGTTTCCCGGTGCGCCTGTGGACACAGGCCGATGCCACCTTCCGCGGTGCCGAGGCCGAAGCCCGCATCGCTCTGGCCGACTCCAGCGCCGGCGCCTGGGATCTGCGCGTGTTCGGCGATTACGTGCGCGCGGAACTGGACGGCAGCGGCACCCGCCAGGTGGCATTCGAAGTCCCGCATGGCGATCACACGCACGCTTACCAGGTCGACCTGGCCCAGGGCGGTTACCTGCCCCGTATCGCCCCGTCGCGTTTCGGCGCCGACCTGAACTGGTCGCTGGGCGGCTGGCGCGCCTCGCTGGGCGCGGTGCGTTACAACAAGCAGGACGATGTGGCCGACAACGAGGAACCCAGCCCGGGCTACACGCTGGTGGACGCGCATCTGGCCTACCGCTGGGATCGCCCGGCATCGAGCTGGGAAGTGTTCCTGGACGGCCGCAACCTGACCGACAAGGAAGCCCGCCCGCATACCTCACTGCTGCGCGACTATGCGCCGTTGCCGGGGCGCGGCGTCGGCTTCGGCATCCGCGCCTACTTCTGATCGGCAGCGAACGGTCTCTCCGGGGGCGGCTGGCCGGTATGGCAGCCGCCTTTCTGCGTACTGGCGCGTGGTTCGGGCGCCTGTCTATCGCTCCTGCATGAAGCGGCGCTTGCTGGGCCGAACTTTTCTGTCCGGCGCCCCCGAAGCCGCAGAGCGAGCTCGTTCTACGCCAGCGCGCAACCGGGGCGCCCGGCGCTCCGGTTGAATTGCGTGCATATGCACCTATAATCCGGCAATCGCTTCGCCGGATTTGCCGCGCATGGCCGTCACCAGCCCCTGCACCTGCTTTCATCTGCGCCGTGCCAGCCGTCTGGCCACCCAGGTCTACGACCACGAGCTGGCGGCGGTGAATCTGAGCCTGAACCAGTACTCGATCCTGCGCCGCGCCGAACGCCAGCCGCGCCGGCTCGGCGAACTGGCCGACGAACTGGGCATGGACCGCACCACGCTGACCCGCAATCTCAAGCCGCTGCTGTCGGCGGCGCTGCTGCAGCAAACCCGTGGGGAAGACGCCCGCCAGCGCCTGATCGGCGTCACCGAACAGGGACGGAGCCGCCTGCTTGCCGCGCGCCCGTATTGGCAGAAGGCGCAACGCCGCATCGAAGACGCGTTCGGGCAGGAGAACATCGCGCAGTTGCACACCGCCCTGATGGCGCTGGGCGACCGCCTGCAACCGCACGGCGGAGCCGGCGCATGAACACCGCCCGCGCATCCGCGCATTGGGGCCTGCTGCTGGCGGCGGCGGCAACGTTGATGATCACGATGGGCGCGCGCCAGACCACCGGCCTGTTCGTCACCCCCATCCACCAGAGCACCGGCATCGGCATCGCGGCGATCAGCTTTGCGCTGGCCATCGGCCAATTCACCTGGGGCGCCGTGCAGCCGTTGTTCGGCGCCATCGCCGACAAGCGCGGTTCCACCGGCGTGCTGATCTTCGGCGCCGTGCTGCTGTCGCTGGGCCTGGCGCTGACGCCGCTGATGCCATCGCAATGGGGACTGATGTTCACGCTGGGCCTGCTGACCGCCGCCGGTGCCGGCGCCGGCAGTTTCTCGATCCTGATCGGCGCCACCGCCGGCCAGATGGCAGCGGAAAAGCGCTCCTTCGCCGCCGGCTTCATCAACGCCGGCGGCTCGCTGGGGCAGTTCGTGTTCGCTCCGCTGGTGCAGGCGGTGATCGGCGCAGCCGGCTGGGCGGCGGCGATGTACACGCTGGCGGCGACCTCGTTGCTGGCGCTGCCGCTGGCCTGGCCGTTGCGGCGCAAGCCGGCTCCAACCGCGGGCGCAACCGGCGCAGCCGCGGCGCCTGCCGCCGACGCTGCGGAACTGACCCTGCTTGCGCAACTGCGCATCGCCATGCGCGACCGCAGCTACTGGATGCTGCACCTGGGCTTTTTCACCTGCGGCGTGCATATCGCCTTCCTGGTCACCCACCTGCCCGGCGAAATCGCATTATGCGGACTGCCGGCCAGCGTCTCGGCCGCCTCGATCGCGCTGATCGGCCTGTTCAACGTGGCCGGCAGCCTGAGCGCCGGCGCGCTGGGCCAGCGCTACCGGATGAAGTGGATCCTGGCGGCGATGTACGCCAGCCGCGCGGCGATGATTGCGATCTATCTGCTCTCGCCGCCAACACCGATCACGTTCTACGTCTTCGCCGCCGCGCTGGGCTTTACCTGGCTGGCAACGGTGCCGCCGACCGCCGGCCTGGTCGGCAAGCTGTTCGGCCCGCGCTACCTGGGCACCTTGTTCGGCCTGACCCTGCTGTCGCATCAATTGGGCGGCTTCTTCGGCGCCTGGCTGGGCGGCGTGGCGCTGGAACGCTTCGGCGACTATTCGCTGATGTGGTATGCCGACATGGCGCTGGCGCTGCTGGCCGCCGCGGCCAACCTGCCGATCCGCGAGAAGTCGCCGCGGGTGGCGATGGCGGCGGCGTAGCCGAATCTGTTCCTTGGGAACGACTGCGGAACAATTGTGGGAGCGAGGTAAGTCTCGACCGGAAGTCAAGATTCGACACAGTTCAAAGCGAATCGCGGATGATGCCTGACATAGGCGCTTGTTCACCTATCCGTGTGCAAGAGCTTTTCCGGCTTCCTTTGTCGCGACTCACGTCGCTCCCACGGTACGAACAAACAATACGAACAGTGCGTTATGCCGCCGCCGCGCAGCGCGCGCACAGGCCATGCACTTCCAGGGTCTGCGCCTGCGGCTGGAATCCCAGCGCCTTGGCGCGTTGCTCGAGCTGGGTGACCACATCGTGGTCCTCCAGTTCCACCGCGCTATGGCAGCGGTCGCAGATCAGGAACGGCACCGAATGCTGGGCGCTGTTGGGGTGATGGCAGGCGATGAACGCGTTGACCGATTCCAGCTTGTGCACGAACCCGTTGGCCATCAGGAAATCGAGCGCGCGATAGACCGTGGGCGGCGCATCGGCGCCCACGCCCTTGCTGGCGCGCACCCATTCCAGCAATTCGTATGCCTTGACCGGCTTGCCGGCGTCGGCAATCAGCTCCAGCACGCGCGCGCGGATCGGCGTCAGCCGCAGGCCGCGCTCCTGGCAGGCAGCCTGCACCGCGCGCACGAAGGCCTTGGCGTCGCTGACGTGATGCTTGGGGTCTGTGCAGGCGTGCTGGTTCGGCATGGTGGCAATGACCTTAACCGGGATTCCCCGTCTTGATAAGCGCTGCGTCGATGCGTTTCAAGGCCTGCTCGCGCCCGGCCAGGTACACGGTCTGGGAAATATCCGGGCTGACCTGGGTGCCGGTGATGGCCACGCGCAGTGGCTGCGCCACCTTGCCCATGCCGATTTCCAGCGCCGCGGCGGCATCGTGCAGCGCCGCCGATACCGTTTCCACGCTCCATTCGCCCACCGCCGCCAGCAGCTCGCGCGCCTTGCCCAGCGGTGCGGCGGCATTGGCGTTCAGGTGCTTGGCGACGGCGGCTTCATCGTAGCTTTCCAGCGGCCGGTACCAGACGGCCGCGCGCTCGGCCATTTCCTTCAGCGTCTGCACGCGGTCGCGCATCGCCACCACCACATCGGCGGGTGCCGGGCCCTGCGCCAGGTCCAGCCCCAACTGGCGCAGTTGATACTCCAGATGCGGAGCGATGCCGGCCGGTTCGTCGCTCTTCAGATAGTGCTGGTTGACCCAGCCCAGCTTGGCCATGTCCAGCCGCGCGGCCTTGGAATTGACGTCCTCGACCGAAAACAGATCGATCAGTTCCTGCCGGCTGAAGATTTCCTGGTCGCCATGCGACCAGCCCAGCCGTGCCAGGTAATTGATCAGCGCATGCGGCAGATAGCCGGCCTCCCGGTACTGCATGACATCGGCCGCGCCGGTGCGCTTGGACAGCTTGGCGCCCTGCTCGTCCAGGATCATCGGCATATGCGAGAACAGCGGCACCGGCGCGCCGAGTGCCTCGTAGATGTTGATCTGGCGCGGCGTGTTGTTGATGTGGTCGTCGCCGCGGATGACATCGGTGATGCCCATGTCCCAGTCGTCCACCAC
Organism: Pseudoxanthomonas wuyuanensis; assembly: GCF_900215535.1. GTDB lineage: Bacteria > Pseudomonadota > Gammaproteobacteria > Xanthomonadales > Xanthomonadaceae > Pseudoxanthomonas_A > Pseudoxanthomonas_A wuyuanensis. The sequence continues at coordinate 170,847 of NZ_OCND01000004.1, forward strand.
CACCGCGAAGTTGTAGGTGGGAAAGCCGTCCGGGCGGAAAATCACCATGTCGTCGAGTTCGCTGTTGCCGATCTCGATGCGGCCCTTGATGCGGTCCTCGAATACCACGCTGCCCTGCAGAGGGTTCTTGAAGCGGATCACCCGATTTGGGTCGTCGCGATAGGGAAGGTTCATGTCGCGGGCGCGGCCGTCATAGCGCGGCTTTTCCTGCCTGGCCATGGCGGCCTCGCGCATCGCGTCCAGTTCTTCGCGGGTTTCATAGGCGTAGTAGGCCTTGCCGGCGGCGACCAGTTGCTCGGCCACTTCGCGATAGCGCTCCACGCGCTGGGTCTGGTAGATCGGGCCTTCGTCGTAGTCCAGACCCAGCCAGTCCATCGCTTCCAGGATCGCGTCGATGGCGCCCTGGGTGCTGCGCTCGCGGTCGGTATCCTCGATGCGCAGGATGAAGTCGCCGCCGCGGTGGCGCGCCTCCAGCCAACAGTACAGCGCCGTGCGCGCGCCGCCGATGTGCAGGTAGCCGGTGGGACTGGGAGCGAAGCGGGTACGGCAGGTCATGAAGGGGTCCGGATGACTGAATGGCGCGATTTTACCGCGCCGCGACGACCTCGCCGCATTCGCTGGCATAGAACGCGCCGCAGCGCGGCGCCAGCCGGCGGGAGCGCCAGGCTTTTTCGGTGCTCCTGCACGGCTGCGGCCACGGCCTAAGCCCCTGCTGCGGGAGAGCGCCTACAATTCCCCCATGACTACCCTCTTCATCTCCGACCTGCATCTGGATGCCGAACGGCCGGCCATCACCGAATTGTTCGGAGCTTTCATGCACCGCGAAGCGCGGCAGGCCGAAGCGCTGTACATCCTGGGCGATCTGTTCGAGGCCTGGGTCGGCGACGACGACCCGTCGGAAACCGGCGCTTACGTGGCCGACCGGATTCGGGAAGTGGCGGATGCGGGCGTGCCGGTCTACTTCATCCGCGGCAATCGCGATTTCCTGGTCGGTGACGCGTTTGCGCGCCGCGCGGGAATGCGGATTCTGCCGGATCCGGCCGTGATCGTGCTCTACGGCTGCCCGCTGCTGCTGATGCACGGCGATCTGCTGTGCAGCGACGACACGGCCTACCAGGCGTTTCGCGCACAGACCCGCAACCCCCAGTGGCAGCAGCAGTTCCTGGCGCAGCCGTTGGCGGCGCGCCTGGCCTTTGCGGCGCAGGCGCGCGCGGCCAGCCTGGCGCGCCAACAGGGAATGATCCGGAGCGACCGCGCCCAGTTCGAAACGGTCACCGATGTCACGCCCGCCACCGTCGAGTCGACGCTGGCCCGTTACGGCATCGAAACGCTGATCCACGGCCATACCCATCGCCCCGCCCTGCACACCTTGCAGGCCGCAGGCCGCGAATGCCGGCGCATCGTGCTGGGCGACTGGTACGAGCAGGGTTCGGTGTTGCGGGCCGATGCGGACGGCTACCGATTGCAGGCGCTGGCGTAGTGCGCAGCTTCGGGCCGGCACCCGCCGCGCTGCTGGCGGCGGCGCTGGCCGGATGCGCGCATCCGGCCATGCGTGCCGACGTGGGCGATGCGCCGGCATCGCCCACGACTTCAGTTGCGGCTGCCGGGGATTTTGCAGCCGCGATTCTCAATGGACGCCTGATTGCGGACATCGAGGACGCCGCCGTGCTTGGCAGCGGACCGTACCGCTACCGTTTCGTGCTGCTGGATGTGCGCAGCGGCGAACCGGCTGCCCATCGCGCCTATGCCCTGTCCAATCCTGACCGCCGGCTGCCGTTCGTGGCCGAAGAAAAGCAGGTCTACCAGGGCATCACCGATGCCCACGGCCGTACCGATGCGTTCGCGTTCGAGGCACCGGTGGCGGCAAACAGCTGGCGCCTGCGCGAGCGGTTCGGCGCTGGCCCTTTCGGAGAACAGATGCGGCTGGTGGATGCCGAAGGCGAACCGGTCGCCGGAATGGAATATGCCCTGCTCATCTGCGATGCGTCTCCCCGCTACCATCGCGGCATGACCGACGCCGACGGCAATACCGGTTACGCCGCCACCGCGCAGGCGGCCACGATCATCCTGGGCGTGCGGGGCGCCGATGCCGGCGACGACCAGGACATCGACGCCGAGAAGGACGCCGCCAGCGCCCGCGAAGAGTGCCGGCGCAGCGCGGCGGCAGAAAACGCGCAGTAGCGCTATGGCGGCGTTGCCTGCTGACTGAGCGCCGCCAGTTCGTCCTCATCGAAGCCGGCCAGCAAACGGGCTTCGATGTTGAACGGCCCGTGCAGATAGCCGCCGGCGTATTCCTTCAGCAGTTCGCGGAAGCGCGCGCGCGGATCCGCCCCGGCGCGCTCGCAGTACCAGCGGAACCAGCGCGAACCGGCAGCGACGTGGGCGATTTCCTCGCGCAGGATGATTTCCAGGATGTCGGCGGTGGCATCGTCGCCCAGCGCACGCAGTTTGGCGATCATGCCCGGGGTGACATCCAGACCGCGCGCTTCCAGCACCCGCGGCACCAGTGCCATCCGCGCCAGACCGTCATGCGCGGTTTTTTCGGTCATTTCCCACAGGCCGTTGTGGGCGTCGAAATCGCCGTAGTCGTAGCCGAGCTGGCGCAGGCGGTCGCGCAGCAGTACGAAATGGCGCGATTCGTCGTTGGCCACCGCCACCCAGTCGGCATAGAACGCCGCCGGCAAACCGCGGAACCGATAAGCCGCATCCCAGGCCAGATCGATGGCGTTGAGTTCGATATGGGCAATGGCGTGGATAAAGGCCGCCCTGCCCTCCTGGCTGCCCAGTCCCCGGCGCGGAAGCTCGCGCGGGTGCACCAGTGCCGGCCGCATGGGACGACCGGGCATGCCGATGGGCTGCGGCGGCGGTGCGTTGTCCGGCACCGGCAATTCGCCACGCGCGAATGCGGCGGCATGGCGCTGGGTCAACGCAACCTTGGCGTCCAGGTCCACCGCATCCAGGCAGGCGCGCGCGGCTTGGTGGACATCCATGCTCACTGCCGCTGGGAGCCCGTGGAGGCCTCGTCTGCGGCCGCCGGCATCGGTGCCGGCGCGTCTTGCCGCCGCACCCGCTCGCACGGGTTGTCGCGCAGCTGCAGTTCGCACTGCGTGCGATAGCGGCAGGCAAGATCGAGCAGGCGGCGCCGCTCCCCTGCCGGCGGCTCGGCCAGCGGAACCGGGTCTAACCGGCCCGGCAGCCCGGCGCCAGGACCGGTGCCGGCGCCGAGCAGGCGCGCCTGGCCGCTGCGGCAGTCGCGGGCATAGGTCCATTCGCGCGCCTGCGCAGGCGAAACGCCCGCCGGCAGATGATCGCGCAGCCTCACCAGCACGATGTCGTCGCCGACCCGGCTGGCGCCGGCCAGCGACAGCGGCATCGCATCGCCGGCCGCGGCTGCGTCCAGCGCCCGCTGCTGCGCGGGCGTAAGGTCCATGTCCAGGGTGACCACCCATGCGTGCGGCAGGCCGCCGTCGCGCAGCCGCGGATCGTCCAGCGAATGCAGCGGCTCGGGTGCATCGGCACGGCCGCAGCTACCCAGCGACAGCGCCATCCCTGCGGCCAGCGCGGCCGCAGTCCTGCGGCGCGCCGGGCTAGGCACGCCGCTTGCGCTTGGCTTCGTCCGAACGCATCTGCTCGATGCGCTCGAAATAGCCCGGCTCTATTCCGGTGACGTACCTGCCGTCGAAACAGGACGAGTCGAACTCGGTCAGGGCCGGATTGCCTTCGCGCACCGCCGCCTGCAGATCTTCCAGATCCTGGTAGATCAACCAGTCGCAGCCCAGGAATTTCTCGATTTCTTCGATGCTGCGGCCGTTGGCGACCAGTTCGTCGACCGCCGGCATGTCGATGCCGTAGATGTTGGGGTGGCGCACCGGCGGCGCCGCCGAGGCCAGGTAGACCTTGCGCGCGCCGGCATCGCGCGCCATCTGCACGATCTGCTGGCTGGTGGTGCCGCGCACGATGGAATCGTCCACCAGCAGCACCACCCGGTTGCGGAATTCCAGGTTGATCGGATTGAGCTTGCGGCGCACCGATTTAACCCGCTCGCCCTGGCCCGGCATGATGAAGGTGCGGCCGACGTAGCGGTTCTTGATGAAACCCTCGCGGTACTTCACGTTCAGCACGTTGGAGATTTCCAGCGCCGCGTCGCGCGAGGTATCGGGAATCGGGATGATGGTGTCGATGTCGTGATCCGGACGCAGGCGCAGGATCTTCTCACCCAGCTTCACGCCCATGCGCATGCGCGCCTTGTGCACCGAGACGTTGTCGATCATCGAGTCCGGACGGGCGAAATAGACGTATTCGAAGATGCACGGCGCATGCTGCTGCGGTTCGGCGCAGATCTCGGAAAACAGTTCGCCGCGGGCGGTGATGACGATGGCCTCGCCCGGCAGCACGTCGCGCACCCGGCTGAATCCCAGGATGTCCAGCGCGGCCGACTCGGAAGCGACAATGTATTCGTCGCTGCCGTCATTGTGTACGCGCTTGCCCAGCACCAGCGGACGGATGCCGTTGGGGTCGCGGAACGCCACCAGCCCCAGGCCGAGCACCACGCTGACCACCGCATAGCCGCCCTTCACGCGGCGGTGCACGCCGGCGACCGCGCGAATCGCCGCCTCCGGACTCAGCGTGCGCTGCAGGTCCAGCTCGTGCGCGAACACGTTCAGCAGCACTTCGCTGTCCGAATCGGTGTTGATGTTGCGGCGATCCTGCGCAAACACGTCCTGGCGCAGCGCGTCGGTATTGATCAGGTTGCCGTTGTGCGCCAGCGCGATGCCGTACGGCGAATTGACGTAGAACGGCTGCGCCTCGTCCATGCCTTCGGAACCGGCGGTCGGATAACGGCAGTGGGCGATGCCGACCTTGCCTTCCAGGATGCTCATCGCCTTGGGATTGAACACGTCGCGGACCAGGCCGTTGTCCTTGTGCACGCGCAGGCGGGTGCCATCGGCGGTGGCGATGCCGGCGGCGTCCTGGCCGCGGTGCTGGAGGACGGTCAGCCCGTCATAGAGCTGCCCGGCAACATTCTGGTTGCCGACGATGCCGACGATACCGCACATGAATACGCTCTCCGCTAAGGCTTCGAACCGGGCCGTGCCTGGCCGCTGGATTCGATGTTGGCCGGGTCGGGTTCGCCCGGCCGGATGGCTGCCGGATCCTGTCCGACGGGTTCGATATTGGCCGGATCGCCGGCGTTGGCCTCGCGTCGCGGGTCCGCCAGCGGATTGCGCGACGGGTCCAGCGCCTGCGACATCACCTGCTTCAACAGCGGCTGCTCCAGCAGCGGCACCGACTCCGCCGATGTCCTACCGGCGCCATTATCGCCCGTCAGCGGGTTGTTGGGTAATTCCAGTTGCGGCGGCGACCAGTCCGGCAGATGCCCGCGCATCCACTCGACCCCGGGCGTCAGCAGCGGCAGGATCTGCGACTGCTGCCATGCCGGCTCCCGCCGCAGCGGGGTAAAACTCATCAGCAGCGCCAGCACGCAGGCGATGGCGCCGCCGCGCAGCAGGCCCAGGCCGAAGCCTGCCAAGCGGTCGACGCCGCTCAGATGTGCGGACCGGACCAGGGTTTTCAAGACCATGCCGACCACGCCCACCACCACCAGCACGCCGATAAAGGTCAGCGCGTAGCCGCCCAGCAGCTCCGAGCCCGACGGCGCTGCCCCTTCGGCCAGCCAGCGCGCGGTGTCTTCGCCGAACTGGAACGAGGCCCACGCCGCCAGCAGCCAGGCCGCCGTGGATACGACGATGCCGACAAATCCCTTGATCAGACCCAGCAGCGCCGATACGCCGATGATCGCCAGCAGCACCAGATCGATCATGTGAACTGAAGCCGTTTTTCCGGACCCAACATCCTGCCTTCCCTGCGGCCCATATTGCCTCCCTGCGCTGGGGCCGGTTTCAGCCCGTTACCGCGCATCGTGAACTCACGGGTGCGGACGCACCATGCCATCGATGCCGAACTTCACCGCCACCTGCGCCTTGAGCCGTTCGGCGTCGGCGCGGCTGGCGACCGGCCCTACCCGGACCCGGTTCAAGGTGCCTTTGTCGGTGCTGACCTGTTCGACGAAAGCGCTGAAGCCGCCGCCGCGAACCCGGTCGCGCAGCGCATTGGCATCGGCGGCGTTGGTAAATGCGCCCAGTTGCACCGCAAAACCGACGCTGGCCGCGGCCGGCGCAGTCTTGGCAGGTGGCGCTTCGGCAGGCTTGGGCGTGGCGGCGACGGGCGTGGCCGCCGCGGGTTTGGGCGCAGCCGGCGTGCTCTCGGCGGGCTTGGGCGCCGGTACGGCAGGTTTGGCCGGTTCCGGCTCGCTCGCCGCCGCGGTCGGTGCGGCGGACGGGGACGCCGCCGGCGCGGCCGTGGATGCGGCATCCAGCGCAATCACCTGGGCATTGACGTCGCTGCGCACCTTGACCGCCTGCAGGCGCGCCGATTCGGCGGCGGCGCGGTCCAGGTACGGCCCGACGCGCACGCGGTAGGCGGGGCGCCCATTGATGGTGGCTTCTTCGTGGTATCCGGTCAGTTGCGACTGCCGCAGGCGTGCGATGACCGCTTCCGCATCGGCGATGCTGGCGTAGGCGCCAAAACTGACCGCGTAATTGCCGGCAGCACTGGCGGGGGGCAGCGCCTCGTCGGCGGCCGGAGCCGAAGTTGGCTGCGCCGCCGGTGCGGTCGCTGCAGGCATGCCGAGCGCGCCGTTGTCCGGCGCCTGGCCTGGGGCGACCAACGGCAGTTCGCGGGTTTCGTACTGGCCGGCCGGTGCAGGCGGTACGTCCAGCGGCACATCGGAAACGCCACTGTCCGGCGCAGGCCCCTTGATCAACATCGGCAGGAAGATGACAGCCAGGGCGACCAGGACGATCGCGCCGATCAATCGCTGTTTCAGAGCAGTATCCATCTGGATCCGGGAGCCACGCGGCGAAGTGCCGCGGGAATTATACGGCCGCTGGCGCCGGCTTCCCCGTCATTCGCCTGAATGCAGCCGCTTCAGTGCCTCGGCCACGGTGTGGAACGAGCCGAAGACCAGCACGCGTTCGCCTGCTTGCGACATGGCGAGCGCCGCATCCAGCGCTGCTTCCACGCTGGCATGCCGGCTTGCCGTCGATGCCGCCGTTCCGGCCAGGCGTTGCGCCAGGGCTTCGGCGGATTGTCCGCGCGGGTTTTGCGGTTCCAGGCCGGCCAGGAACCAGCCGGTGACGCCATCGCCCAGCGCATCGACGATGCCGCTCACGTCCTTGTCCGCCAGCGCCGCGAACACCGCGCGGGTGACGGCGGGCCGGGACTGCAGCCAGGCCGCCAGTTCGCGCGCCGCCTGCGGGTTATGGCCGACATCGACCACCACTTCAACCCCGTCGACCTGATGGCTTTGCAGGCGCCCGGGCAGCCGTGCCGCGGCAACCCCGGCCGCAAACGCGGCATCGTCGATGGGCCGGTCCAGCGCGCGCAACGCGGCGATCGCAGTGGCGGCGTTGGCGCGCTGCACCGGCGCGGCCAGCGCCGGATGCGGCAACAGCAGTCCGCCACCGACATCGCGCCAGCGCCAATGCTGTTCATCGACCGGTTCATGGAAGAAGTCGCTGCCCATGCGCAGCGCGTTGGCGCCGATGGCGTAGGCGTGACGCAGCACGCTGGACGGCGAATCGATTTCGCCCAGCACCAGCGGTTTCCACGCGCGCGCGATGCCGGCCTTTTCGCGGCCGATGCTTTCGCGGTCCTCGCCCAGCCAGTCGATGTGATCGATATCGACCGTGGTGATGACCGCGACGTCCGGCTCGACCAGGTTGACCGCGTCCAGCCGCCCGCCCAGGCCCACCTCCAGCACCACCAGATCCAGCGAGGCGCGCTGCAACAGCCACAACGCGGCCAGGGTGCCGAACTCGAAGTAGGTCAGCGGGATGGCCTGTTCTTCTTCCTGCCGGAGCACCCTCTGGCCTGTGCCCGATGTCGGGCCTACGGCAGAAGAACCAGAGCCACTTGCAGCCGTCATCCCGGCAACGATTGGCTCCCTTCCCTCACCCGACGCTGCGTGCCGACCTCTCCCGGCAGGAGAGGTGTGCAGGCGGGCCGCCTCCACCGCTTCGAAGGCCTGAACCAGTTCGGCGTCGCTCGCCTCGCTGCCATCGATGCGCACGCGCTCGTTGTAGCGCAGCAGGTGCGGCGAAGTGTAGGTGCCGACCTTCCATCCCGCCGCGCGCGCAATGGCCTCAATGAAGGCGACCGTCGAACCCTTGCCGTTGGTACCGCCTACGGTGATGACGTAGCTGGCTGGTTTGCCAAGCTGCATCCGTGACGCGACTTCGCGCACGCGGTCCAGGCCCATTTCGATGGACTTGGGATGCTGTTGTTCGATGTAGGCCAGCCAATCGGTGAGGTTCATATCGTTGTCGCCTACAGATAACCCGCGTTGCCGTTGACGTTGATTTTGACCTGCCTGCGCCGTAAAGCGAGCCAGGCACCGTAGACGGAGGCGGCCGTAGAGGCTCCCTTGTCTTAGCGCAGCGAGTTTGGGCGCCGTGCCGGCTGCGGCGCAGCCGCATCGGTGAGCGTCGGGCGCCGGCGGTTTTACCTGCGCTAAAGCGCTCACCCTCCGGGCCGGCCCCGCCGTTCGCGCCGCAAAGCGGCGCAGGGCTACTTTGCCAAGACGGAAGCGATTCGTGCTTCAGCGCGGCTTTTTTACGGCGAAGCCGGTCAAGCCGTTGCCGTTGCCGTTGCCGCAAGACAAAAACAAACCTCGCAGACTCACAACGCCCGATGCACCGCCTCGCCAAAGAACGGGGTGTGGTGAGCGCAGTCGTTCAGCCGCACGACTTCCAGCCGGTCGACATCCGGGCCTTCCAGCAGGTTGATCGTGGTCGGCGCCTGCCGGAACGTCCACAGCTTGGACAGCGGCAAACCCAGTACCCGGCACAGGATGACCCGGTTGACCGCATCGTGGGCCACCACCAGCAAGGTGTCGCTATCGCCCAGCCCTTCGGCGGCGCGGGTCAGACCCTGCCAGGAGCGGTCCAGCACCTGCCGCAGCGATTCGCCGCCGGGCATCAGCACGGTGTCCGGTTCTTCGCGCCAGGCGCGCAGGCGGGCCGGATCCTTGTCGTGGATTTCGCTGGCCAGCAGGCCTTCCCACTCGCCGTGGGCGATTTCCTGCAGATCGATATCGGTGGTCAGCAACCCGCCGCGTGCCGGGCCCAGGGCGAGTTCGGCGGTGCGCTGGGCACGCGACAACGGCGAGGCCACCGCACGCGCGATATCCAGATCCCGCAAACGCGCACCCAGCGCTGCGGCTTGCGACTCGCCTGTCGGCGATAGCGGGATGTCGATCTGGCCCTGGTAGCGGCCTTCGGCGTTCCACGGCGTTTCGCCATGGCGGGCAAGCAGGATGCGCATGCGTGGGGTTGTTCCTGTCGGGGGGAGAGCGGTGCCGGGCGCGGTGGCGCGACCGGAGCGGCATGATACCGCCCCGGCTTCGTTTCAGCCGCAACCAGTGGCTGGTTGCCGGAAACCGGCCTACTTGCCCAGGTTCATTTCCTTCAGCAACTGCGGCGCCGGGTAGACCTCCTGCATGATCCAACGCAGGTAGCGGCCGTCCACCGCGATCATCCGGGTCATCTTGGGATCGAACACCCAGTTGGAGCTGACCGATTCCCAGTTGCCATCGAACGCCAGGCCGACCAGCCTGCCGCGCGCATCCAGCACCGGCGAGCCGGAGTTGCCGCCGGTGATGTCCAGATCGGACAGGAAATTGACCGGCACCGTGCCCAGCCGCTTGTCTTCCAGGCCGCCATAGCGCTTGGCCTTGACCGCATCCAGCAGCGCCTGCGGCGAGTCGAACGGGTCGTCGCCGGTTTCCTTGGCCACCACGCCTTCCAGCGTGGTGAACGGGGTGTAGGCCATGCCGTCCTTCGGCTCGTAGCCGGTGACGTTGCCGAAGGTGATGCGCAGCGACAGGTTGGCGTCCGGGTAGACGAATTCGCCCTTGCTCTTCTTGTAGTCGGCCAGCGCCTGCAGATAGACCGGGCGTGCGGCCAGATTCTCGCCGGCGCGGGTCTTGCGCTCCTGCTCCAGTTGCAGCAGCGTCGGCATCACCGCCACCGCGTACTGGATGGCCGGATCCTTGCTGCTTTCAAACGCGGCGCGGTCGGCGGTGAGCCACTTCAGCCGCTCCTCGGTGCTGCCGAGCTTGGTCGCGGCCAGCCGGTCCAGTGCGCGCTTGATGGCGCGCGCGTCGTTGCCGCCCAGCCACTTGTCGACCGCAGCCACGCGCTGGCCGGCCGGCAGCTTGAGATATTCCTTCAACCAGTATTCCTGCAGTTGCCGATCCATCGCCGGCACATAGCGGCGTTCCAGTTGCTTCAGGCCGCCCTCGATGGCAGGCAGATCGCGCTCCTGGTAACCGGACTCGCGCTCGGCGTTGGGTTTCTCGCGTTCGATCGACAACCGGTACAGCTGCGCAGCCGATCCGACGGTGGCGGTGTTGTGGAACTGGGCCAACACGATGTCGCGATCGCGGGTCGCCTTGCTCTGTTCCAACAGGCTGATCAGTTGCGCATGTGCCGACAGCGCCGCCGCGCCCTTGTCGCCCTGCCCGCGCAGCCAGGCCAGCACCGCGGCTTCCTCGGCGCGTTTCTGGCCGGCGGCATCGATGCGTTTGAAGCCTTCCAACTGGCCATCGTAATTCTTGCTGGTGTTGTTCCAGCCGGCCATCGTGCTGGCGTACTTGACCTGGATATCCGGGTTTTTCCTGCCCGCTTCGCCGACCAGCGCGATCAGGTTCTTGTAGTGCTGGCCGATGGTCGGATAGGTCCAGCCGGCGGTATTGTCGAATTCGGCGGCCAGCGCATAGCGGTTGGTCGAGCCGGGGTAGCCGGCGACCATGACGAAGTCGCCCGCGCCCAGCGGCTGGTCGGCGAACTTCAGCCAGTGCTTGGGCCGGTACGGCACGTTGTCTTCCGAATAGGCGGCCGGCTTGCCGTCCTTGCCGACGTAGGCGCGATAGAACGCGAAATCGCCGGTGTGGCGCGGCCACATCCAGTTGTCGATGTCGCCGCCGAACTTGCCGACGCTGCCCGGGGGCGCATAGGCCAGGCGCACGTCCTTGATTTCCAGGTTGCGGAACAGCCGGTAGGCGTTGCCACCGGAGAAACTGAACAAGCGGCAGCGGTAGCCGGCTTCGGCCTCGCATTCGGCAATCAGTCGTTTCTCGAACGCTTCCAGCGCCCGGGTGCGGGCCAGCGCATCGTCGCCGGCCGCGGCGATGGCCGCCCTGGCCTCGGCGGTAACCTCGCGAATGTCATCGAGCACGAACACCCGCGCATTGGGGCCGGCGCTGACCTCGTCGGCCAGGGCCGGGGCATTGAAGCCTTGCTTGATCAGGTTCTTGTCGGCGGTCGAGTTGAGCTGGATCGCACCATAGGCGCAGTGGTGGTTGGTGACCACCAGGCCATTGGGCGAGACGAAACTGGCGGTGCAGCCGCCCAGCGCGACCACCGCGCCCATCGGGTCGCCGGTCAGGTTGGCCAGCTGCTTGGCCGGCAGCTTCAGGCCCGCCTTCTTCAACGGCCCGGAAATCTCCGGCAATTGCTGCGGCACCCACATGCCCTCGCCGGCATGGGCCAGCCCAAGCGGGGCAAGACAGGCGGCGGCAAGCGAAACAGCAAGCAGGTTCAGGCGCATGGACGACCCCAGGGAAAAAGTGAGCCCGGATTGTAACCAAGCCCCTCCGGCCACCCGTCCATGACTAATGGCATAGCCGCCGGCAGGGACCGACCGGAGCGCTGCAACATGGCCGGATGCCGCACGGGCTTATAATTCGCGCCTTCGAATCTTCTGACAGGTCTGCACCGACATGGCGCAAACGATGAAAGCGCTGGTCAAGCGCGAGGCGGGCAAGGGCATCTGGATGGAACAGGTGCCGGTGCCGCAGCCCGGTCCCAACGAGGTGCTGATCAAGCTGGAGAAGACCGCGATCTGCGGCACCGACCTGCACATCTACCTGTGGGACGAGTGGAGCCAGCGCACGATCCAGCCCGGCCTGACCATCGGCCACGAGTTCGTCGGCCGCATCGCCGGGCTCGGCACCGGCGTGACCGGCTACGAAATCGGCCAGCGCGTCTCCGCCGAGGGCCACATCGTCTGCGGTCACTGCCGCAACTGCCGCGGCGGCCGCCCGCACCTGTGTCCGCATACGGTCGGCATCGGCGTGAACCGCAATGGCGCATTCGCCGAATACATGGTGATGCCGGCCAGCAACCTGTGGCCGATCCCCGATCAGATTCCCAGCGAGCTGGCCGCCTTCTTCGATCCCTACGGCAACGCCGCGCACTGCGCGCTTGAGTTCGACGTGGTGGGCGAGGACGTGCTGATCACCGGTGCCGGTCCCATCGGCATCATCGCCGCGGGCATCTGCAAGCACATCGGCGCGCGCAACGTGGTGGTCACCGACGTCAACGACTTCCGCCTGAAGCTGGCCGCCGACATGGGCGCCACCCGCGTGGTCAACGTGGCCAACCAGTCGCTGAAGGACGTGATGGCCGACCTGCACATGGAAGGCTTCGACGTGGGCCTGGAGATGAGCGGCAATCCGCGCGCATTCAACGACATGCTGGACTGCATGTACCACGGCGGCAAGATCGCCCTGCTCGGCATCCTGCCCAAGGGCGCCGGCGTGGACTGGGACCGCATCATCTTCAAGGGACTGACCGTGCAGGGCATCTACGGCCGCAAGATGTACGAGACCTGGTACAAGATGACCCAACTGGTGCTGTCGGGCTTCCCGCTCGGCAAGGTGCTGACCCACCAGTTGCACATCGACGACTTCCAGAAGGGCTTCGACCTGATGGAAGCGGGCAAGGCCGGCAAGGTGGTGCTGAGCTGGAATTGAGCCCCGGCCGGAAGCTCTGGCCGGGAAGGCTCTTAAAAAAGGACGGGCAAAAAAGGTTCTTCTTCCAGGTGCGGGGAACATCCATGTGGAAGCCAGTGGCCTGGGCAGTGCGGGACACGCCGTAAATGCCCGCGATGCGGGGCCGGCCCACCATCGCAGATGGCAGGCGTTCGGCTGCGCGCGAAGCCGTGCTTCGCAAGCGCTTGCCTCACCCATGCAGGCTCTTCCGCGGCATCCATGCCGCGAACGGTCCCACACTACCCTGACCACCGACCTCTGGACACCTGGTCGGCGCTCGAAGAAAGGCCTTCCGAAGTCGCGAGCTGTCCTCTCACCAAAGGCGACGGCCGGCGGGCTGGGGGTACGGAGAGCAGGCCAGGGGTGAGTCAAGGCGGTTGGCGCGGCACTGCCGCGCGCCTTGGCGAACGCCCGGCGCGCTGCGCCGGGCCGGTTCGGGCCGCGAAGCGGAACGAGCCTGCGGCCCGACGTAAAGACACGATGTCGTCAGGAGGGCGGAGCGCCCCCAGCCTGACGGTCGGCGACTCCCGCCGAAGTCGACATCCCCGGAAACGGGAGAAGACCCCCCAAAAAAGAGGGCGCCTTGCGGCGCCCTTTTTGTGTTTCGAACCGAAGCTATCAGGGAATATCGACCGAAACGGTCAGCACGAAGCCCGGCTTGTAGATGTCCGAGCCGCGACGCAGATCTTCCGCGTCCGAGCCGAAGGTGTCGTAGTAGCCAAGCGTGGCCGTCGCCGGGCCGAAGCCCTTCGACACGCTGATCGAGCCGTCGAAATAATCCGCACGGCCGCCATTGTTGTCGGCTTCGATGGAGGTGTAGCCGGTGGAGGCGCCCAGCGAGAAGCCGGAATCGCCCAGATCGTAGCTGGCCGACAGGCCGGCATAGATCTGCTCGGCGCCCGAGTTGCCGTAGTCGTCGGCATAGCCCAGGATGCCGCCGACGGTCACCGGACCGCTCCAGGTCAGCTGGGCGATGTATTCGTTGTAGTCGATGTCGCCATAACCGCTGGACGCGCTTTCGTAGGTATAGCGGGTCACGCCCAGGTCGAGGTTCCAGGAATCGCTGAGGTCCTTGTTCCAGCCGACGAAGTAGTCGACCTCGAAGTTCGGTCCGCCCTGGCCAAAGTCGATGTTCGACCCCCAGACGCCGGCATACAGGCCGAACGGAGCGGTGTAGGTCAGCCCGGCCTGGAACGCCGGCTCATTGTCGGTCTGCGACACGCCACGGAAAACGTAATCGGTGGTCACGGCCAGGGACACGCTCAACGGCGACGATGCTTCTTCCTCGGCTTCCTGCGCAAATGCAGCGATCGGCAGCGCCACCAACAACGCGGCTGAAATGGCGGTAAACAACTTGACTGGCTTCATCAGGGTTCTCCTGGCTGGACATCGGGGGGCAAGCCGCCGCACGCGCAGGACGTGCTATCGGCAATCACGGGTTTTACGGTTTTTTAACCATGTCGATATTGCGACGCAACAAAGTGCCGCGTCAAGCCCCTGTCACACAATTGCGCTAGGGGACTGTTCCTGTCCGGTGTTTGTCCTGGGCCGCCAGGTCAGGCTGCCGGCGCGGCCGCGAATACGCCAAACCGCACCGGCGCCAGCCGGACGGCCGTCCCGGCTTCGTGCTGGGGGCCGCCCTGCCCGGCCGGCAGCTCCAGTTCGACCTCACCGCCTCCGCCGTCCAGGCGCGCCCTGAGCCGGACCCGTGGCCCGCTGCGCTGGGTGGCCAGCACGGTGGCCTGCCAGCCAGGCCCTTCCCGCACCAGTTGCAGATCTTCGGGACGCACATACAGCTCGACCTGGCCTGCAGCATCCAGTGACGACGGGGCCGCAGCCGGCAATTCCAGCTCCGCCACCTGCACCCGTCCCTCGCGCCACTGGCCCGGCAAGCGGTTGACCGCACCGACGAACGAATAGACGAACGGGCTGGCCGGGCGGTCGTAGGCCTCGGCCGGACTGGCGAGCTGCTCGATACGGCCGCGGTTGAGGATGGCGACCCGGTCGGCCAGTTCCAGCGCCTCTTCCTGGTCATGGGTAACGAAGACCGTGGTCAGTCCGGTCTGGTCATGCAGTTCGCGCAACCAGCGCCGCAGGTCCCGGCGCACCTGCGCATCGAGCGCGCCGAACGGCTCGTCCAGCAGCAGCACCCGCGGCTCGATCGCCAGCGCGCGCGCCAGCGCCACGCGCTGCCGTTGGCCGCCCGAAAGCTGCGCCGGGTAGCGCGACTGCAGCCCTTCCAGTTGCACCAGCGCCAGCAGCTCGCGTACCCGCGCCTGGATGCGGGAGTCCGGCCAGCGATCCTGGCGGCGTCGTACGCGCAAGCCGAAAGCGATGTTTTCGCCGACGCTGAGATGGCGGAACAGCGCGTAGTGCTGGAACACGAAACCCACCCGCCGTGCCTGCACGCTCAGCCGCGCAGCGTCTTCGTCGCCGAACCACAACGCGCCACTGTCGGCATGCTCCAGCCCGGCGATGACGCGCAGCAGCGTGGTCTTGCCGGAACCCGACGGCCCCAGCAGCGCCAGCAGTTCGCCCTGCCGCACATTCAGGCTGACATCGTCCAGCGCGGCGAATTCGCCAAAGCGCTTGCTTGCGTGTTCGATCCTGATGCCCATTGGCGATACCTCTCAGTGGCGATGATTGGCGGCCAGCGCTTCGCCGTGCCGCCATTCCAGGTAGGACTTGAGCGCCAGCGTGACCAGTGCGGTCAACGCCAGCAGCGAAGCGGCCGCGAAGGCGGCGCTGTAGGCGTATTCGTTGTAGAGGATTTCCACATGCAGCGGCAGCGTATTGGTGCGTCCGCGGATATGCCCGGACACTACCGACACCGCGCCGAACTCGCCCAGCGCGCGTGCGCTGCACAGCAGCACCCCGTACAGCAACGCCCAGCGGATATTGGGCAGGGTGACCCGCCAGAACGTCTGCCAGCCGCTGGCGCCCAGACTCAGCGCAGCCAGTTCCTCGTCCACGCCCTGCTGTTCCATCAGCGGCATCAGCTCGCGTGCGATGAACGGAAAGGTGACGAAGATCGTCGCCAGCACGATGCCCGGCAGCGCAAAGATGATTTTCGGCAACTGCACATGCACCTGGCCCAGCAGCGGCAACGTCGCCCGCCAGCCTTCGTCGATCAGCGGCCAGGCCCAGCCCTGCGCGCCGAAGATCAGCACGAAGATCAGTCCGGCCACCACCGGCGACACCGCGAACGGCAGATCGATCAGGGTGACCAGCCAGCGCTTCCCAGGGAAGGAGTGCTTGCTGACCGCCCAGGCCGCTGCCACCCCGAACATCAGATTGAGCGGCACGACGATCGCAGTGACCAGCAGGGTCAGCCGGATCGCAGCCAACGCATCAGCCTCGGAAACGGCACCGACGAACGCGGCCCAGCCGCCGCGCAGCGCTTCGGCGAAGACCAGCAGCAGCGGCAACAGCAAGAACGCCAGCAGGAAACCCAGCGCGCCGACGATCAGCAGCGCCTGCACCCACCCTGGTTCGGCAATCGCGGACCCGGCGCGATGGCGCACGGAAGCGGGCGGCGCGGTGGCCAGTCTTTCCATTGGCAGGACGGTCTCGTTCATCCTGGAGCGCGCCTGCCGACCCGCTGCAGGCGCGCCTGCAACGTGTTGATGACCAGCAGCAGCGCGAACGACAGCAGCAGCATCACCGCGGCGATGGCGGTGGCGCCGGCGTAGTCGAATTCCTCCAGCTTGATGGTGATCAGCAGCGGTGCGATTTCGGAAACTCCCGGCAGGTTGCCGGCGATGAAGATGACCGACCCGTATTCGCCGACGCCACGCGCAAACGCCAGCGCAAAACCGGCCAGCACTGCAGGCCACAGCGCCGGCAGGATCACGCGGCGCACCGTCAGCCAGCGGCCTGCGCCGAGCGTGGCGGCCGCTTCCTCCAGTTCCCGTTCCGCCTCGGCAAGCACCGGCTGCACCACCCGCACCACGAACGGCAGGCCGATGAACACCAGCGCCACGGCGATGCCCAGCGGCGTGTAGGCGACCTTGATGCCTGCCAGGTCCAGCCAGCGCCCGATCCAGCCATTGGGACCATACAACGCGGCCAGGGCGATACCGGCCACCGCGGTCGGCAGCGCGAACGGCAGATCGATCATCGCGTCGAACACCCGCTTGCCCGGAAAGCGGTAACGCACGAACACCCACGCCACCAGCGTGCCCATCGCCGCGTTGAACGCAGCCGCCGCCAGCGCGGTGCCGAAACTGATGCGCAGCGCTGCCAGCACGCGCGGCTCGGTCCAGATATGCCACAAACCGGAGAATCCCAGCCCGCTGGCCTTGACGAAAACGCCCACCAGCGGAATCAGCACAATCAAGCCCAGCCAGGCCAGCGTATAGCCCAGGCTCAACCCGAATCCCGGCAGGATCCGCCGGCGCGCCGGCGATGCAGATGCTGGCAGAACTGCGCTCATCGGCGTTGCGACTGGATCTGGTCGAACACGCCACCGTCGGCGAAGTGCGTGGCCTGCGCCTTGGCCCAGGAACCGAACACCTGATCGATGGTGACCAGTTCCACCTTGGGGAAACGCGCGATATCGGCCGGATCGGCATACTGCCGATGGCGTGGACGATAGTAGTGCCGGGCGGCCAGTTTCTGACCGGCCGGCGAATACAGGAACCGCAGGTAACCCTGTGCGGCTTCGCGCGTGCCGTGCTTGTCGACATTGCCGTCCACCAGCGCCACCGGCGGTTCGGCCAGGATGGAAAGCCGGGGCACCACGATATCGAACCGGTCCGGGCCCAGTTCCTCGAGGGACAGGAACGCCTCGTTTTCCCAGGCCAGCAGCACGTCGCCGATGCCGCGCTGGACGAAGGTGGTGGTCGCACCGCGCGCCCCGGTGTCCAGCACCGGCACGTTGCGGAACAGCGCGCGCATGAAGTTGCGGGTCTTGGCCTCGTCGCCCTTGAAGATCTTCACCCCGTAGGCCCACGCGGCCAGGTAGTTCCAGCGCGCGCCGCCGGACGTCTTCGGGTTGGGAGTGATGACTGCGATGCCCGGCCGCAGCAGATCCGGCCAGTCCTTGATGCCCTTGGGGTTGCCCTTGCGCACCAGGAAAACGATCGTCGAGGTGTACGGCGAGCTGTTGTCGGGCAATCGCGACTGCCAGTTGGGCGGCAGCAATTTTCCGCGCTGGGCGATCGAATCGATGTCGTAGGCCAGCGCCAGCGTCACCACATCCGCTTCCAGCCCGTCGATGACCGCACGCGCCTGTTTGCCCGAACCGCCGTGCGAGGTTTCGATGCTGACCTTGTCGCCGGTCTTGCGCTCCCATTCCCGGGCAAAGGCGGCATTGAGCTCGCGGTAGAACTCGCGGGTAGGGTCGTAGGAGACATTGAGCAGCCGGACATCGCGGGCAATGGCGGACGCCGCCGCCGACAGGCACAGGATGGCCAGCAACGCACGCGCACCAGTTCGCAGGGACAAGGGGGGCATCGGTACTTCCTGGTGGGGTTGGATTCAGGCGTTCTGGCCCGATGCGCGTCGGATGAGCCGCGGGCTTGGCCGGACAGCCGCCGTGCTGTCGGACGCCATGCTGCGCAACGGCAATCGCCGACAGAAATGACTTTCCGGCCGGTGCTTATGCCGTATTCGCATGAACAAGCGGCCATGAGCCGCAGGCGCGGGGCCGGGGCCGGCCGTCTGCGCGTCGGACCGACCGGACCGACCGGGCCTGCCGGGCCGGCGCGACTTGGCGCAAATCGCCGCCGGTTAGAATGCCCCTCTTTTCCCAAGGCACGCCGCCATGCCCGCCACTCTGACCGCTCATTACGCCACCGAACTGGACAGCATCCGCGCCCAGGGCCTGTTCAAGTCCGAACGCATCATCACCAGCCCGCAATCGGCCGAAATCGAACTGGCGGACGGCCGCACGGTGCTGAACTTCTGCGCCAACAACTACCTGGGCCTGGCCGACCACCCGGACATCATCCAGTCGGCCAAGGACGCGCTGGACAGCCACGGATTCGGCATGGCCTCGGTGCGCTTCATCTGCGGCACCCAGGACCTGCACAAGCAGTTGGAAGCCAGGATCGCGGAGTTCTTCGGCACCGAGGACACCATCCTCTATGCCGCCTGCTTCGACGCCAACGGCGGCCTGTTCGAACCCTTGCTGGGCGAGAACGACGCGGTCATCTCCGATGCGCTCAACCATGCTTCGATCATCGACGGCGTGCGCCTGTGCAAGGCCAGGCGCTTCCGCTACGCCAACTGCGACATGGCCGATCTGGAAGCGCAGCTGCAGGCCGCCGATGCGGCCGGCTGCCGGACCAAGCTCATCACCACCGACGGCGTGTTCTCGATGGACGGTTTTATCGCGCCGCTGGACGAAATCGCTGCACTGGCCAGCAAGTACGACGCGTTGGTCCACATCGACGAATGCCATGCCACCGGCTTTCTCGGCGCCAGCGGTCGCGGTTCGGCGGAAGTCAAAGGCGTGCTGGACAAGATAGATATCTTCACCGGCACCCTGGGCAAGGCCATGGGCGGCGCGCTGGGCGGCTTCACCACGGCGCGCAAGGAAGTCATCGAGCTGCTGCGCCAGCGCTCGCGCCCCTATCTGTTCTCCAACTCGCTGCCGCCGCATGTGGTGGCCGCCGGCATCACCGCCTTCGACATGCTGTCCAGCGCCGGCGAACTGCGCCAGCGGCTGCAGGAAAACACCGCCTATTTCCGCGAACGGATGACTGCGGTCGGCTTCGACATCAAGCCCGGCGTGCATCCCATCTGCCCGGTGATGCTGTACGACGCGCCGCTGGCGCAGCGCTTTGCCGAACGCCTGCTGGAAGAAGGCATCTATGCCATCGGCTTCTTCTTCCCGGTGGTGCCGCAGGGCAAGGCCCGCATCCGCACCCAGATAAGCGCCGCGCATACGCGCGAACAACTGGACCGTGCGATTGCCGCGTTCGTCAAGATAGGCCGCGAACTGGGCGTGCTGAAAAGCTGAGCCGCTTCCCATCCCCTCTTGCAGGAGGGACGTGAGTCGCGGCCGGAAAGCGGATATTCCTTTCGACGCGGACTAGCGCGAAAACGACGGATAAGGCATTCCAATATCGGGGTCGGCTTTATCGGTTGTTTTGGCGCTTGTCCGGGTCGGAAAAAGCTGTTCGTTTCTCCGGGTTTCCACCACCGGGATCAGGATGGGAGGGGCGCAAGCGACGCGGCTTCAGCGGCCGTCAGCCGGCGCCACTGCCCTTTCGCCAGACCGCCAAGTTCGAGATCGCCGATGGCCACCCGCACCAGCCGCAGCACCTGGATATCGAACGCCGCCAGCAGGCGACGAATCTGCCGGTTGCGGCCTTCGTCCAGCACGATTTCCAGCCACGCGTTCTTTTCGCCCTGGCGCAGCACCTTTACCGATTTCGCCGACAGTGTCGTGCCCCCGGATACGACACCCGCCACCAGCCGGGCGAGCAAAGCGGCGTCCGCGAGACGGTCGATCTGCACATGGTAGGTCTTGTCCGGCCCGGTGGCCGGGTCGGTGATGCCTGCGGCCCAGACCGGGTCGTTGCTGAAAAGCAGCAAACCTTCGCTGGCCTTGTCCAGCCGGCCGACCGGCGCCAGCCACGGCAGGCCTGCATCGTCCAGGCAGCGGTAAACGGTATCGCGTCCCCGCTCGTCGCTGGCCGTGGTGAGCAGTCCGCGCGGCTTGTTGAGCATCAGCCAGATCCGCTCAGCCGCAACGACGGCATCGTCATCGACACCGATGCGCTGGCGTCCCTGGACGATAGGAAACTCCGGATCCCGCACCACTCGGCCATCGACGCGGACCCGGCCGGCCAGGATCCAGCGCGCCGCTTCGCTGCGCGAACACACTCCCTGCTTGGACAGCACCCGCGCCAGACCGTGCCGGGGCGCCGCCGCGTCGCTACCGGGTACGACTGGCCTGCGCCTGTCGCTCACGGTCCGCTGCGCCCGCACCCCTGGCAGCCGTCATCCTGCCTGCCGCCAACCGGCCCCGGGCCGTCGACGCAACGGGATTCGCTCAATCCTTGGCGCCGGCCGATTCCACCGGCGCGGCAACAGGCACGGCAACCGGCGCCGCGCCCTTGGCCACGCGCACGCCGCGCGACTTCATCCAGGCATCGAATTCTTCGGCCGTCATCCGCTTGCCGTTCTGGTTCATGTCAAAACGCCAGGGCGTATTGTCGAACTCGGTTTTGGGCTTGTAGGCGGCGGCGGAATCGACCGCGGCACTGCTAGCGGCCGGCGCAGGCAACGCCTTGGCCACGTTCTGGCAGCCTTCGATGCGCAGCCGCAGCAACACCCGATCCAGCGACTGCGCTTCGTCGAAGGTGTGCGACAATACGCCGCTGGGCGCGCCCAGCTTGGTCGCCGTAGGGGTGAATTCGGGGGAAACCGGCGCGATTACCGTGGGGCGGGCCGGCAACGGTTGCGGCAACAGATTGCCGGCGCAATTGGGCGCAGCCTGGACGGCAGGAATCGCGGCGATGCAAAGCAGGCCGGTGGTAATCAGATGGCGCATCGTCGTAGCCCCTCAGGTGATCGAGGTGAGTGTATGAAGCGGACGTAGCGATATCAAGGAAATCATCACCTACTTCCGCCAAGCGGTTGTCGATACTGGGACTGGCGACCCGATTCTTGGCATCCGCAGGGCCGGAGCGGCAAAAAAAGGTTCTTCTCCCAAGCGCGGGAACGTCTATGTGGAATCTGGTGGCCAGGCCAATGCGGGACACGCCGCAAATGCCCGCGATGCGGGGCCGGCCCGCCATCGCAGATGGCGGGCGTTCGGCTGCGCGCGAAGCCGTGCTTCGCAAGCGCTTGCCTCACCCATGCAGGCTCTTCCGCGGCATCCCTGCCGCGTACGGTCCCGCACTGCCCTGGCCACCGGTTTCTGGACACCTGGTCGGCACTTGAAGAAGGGCCTTTCGAAGTCGCGCTCTGTCAACTGCTCAAAGGCGCCGGCCGGCGGGCTGGGGGGGGGGCGGAGAGCAGGCCAGGGGTGAGCCAAGGCGGTTGGCGCGGCACTGCCGCGCGCCTTGGCGAACGCCCGGCGCGCTGCGCCGGGCCGGTTCGGGCCGCGAAGCGGAACGAGCCTGCGGCCCGACCGAGAGCGGGTTATGGCCTTTGGGATGAGATGCGTTGCGCGCCAGCGCCGTTGCAGCAAGGCGGCCGGCGCCGTCCTTGGGTGGTGCCCAAGGCAAGCCGGGCAACGCGGCTGCGGCGGCGCTGGCACGCAACCCTTCGGGAAGGCCGCTGTCGCGGCGCCATGCCGCGTTGCACGCCTTGGCCAGGCCACCAGCCTGACCGGCGGCGTGCGCCTTGCCTGTCACCGCGACAGCAGCCTTCGCACTCACCCCAAAGGCCATAACACGCTCTTAAGACACGACGTCGTCAGGAGGGCGGAGCCCCCCAGCCCGACGGCTGGCGACTCCCGCCGAAGCGACATCCCCGGAGGCGGGAGAAGAACCAAAAAGAAGCCCGGCGCTAGGCCGGGCTTCCAGGTGTTGCGGCGAAACGTCCGATCAGTTCTGGACGTTCAGCTCCGTGCGACGGTTGCGGGCACGGCCTTCAGCGGTTTCGTTGGTGTCGATCGGGCGGCTTTCGCCGTAGCCGTTCGGGCCAACCAGACGCGAAGCGTCCACGCCGTTGCTGGTCAGGTAGTCGTACACGGCCTTGGCGCGACGCTCGGACAGGCCCTGGTTGTAGGCGTCGGTACCGACCGAGTCGGTGTGGCCGGCGACTTCAACGCGCAGATCCGGGTAACGCTTCAGGATTTCGGTGGCTTCGCTCAGGATGGCGACCGCATCAGGACGCAGGGTCGACTTGTCGAAGTCGAAGTTGACGCCCTTCAGGTCGATCGACACCGGCACCGGGCAGCCGTCCGGACCGATGGTCTGGCCAGCCTGCGAACCGGGGCAACGATCGTCGCAGTTGTTGACGCCGTCGCCGTCGTCATCCAGGTCCGCGCAGCTCGGGCCAGCCGGAGCCGGAGCCGGCGGCGGAGCAACAGTCGCCTTCGGGCCCAGCGGGATGATCACGCCGACCGAAGCCAGCACGTCGCCGAACCAGCTTTCGTCCGGGGCGGCTACGCTGGAGTCGTCGAAATCGGCGCGGTAGGCGATTTCGGCACGCACGCCGACGCGCTTGTCCAGGGTGGTCTGCAGACCGACGCCGACCTTGGCAGCCAGGTTGCCGTCTTCGCGCTCACCCGGGGAGTCCGGGCTCGGGAAGTTGTCGAATTCTTCTTCCGAACGCTGGTAGCCCAGGCCGGCCAGGATGTACGGGTTCCAGCCGCGGCCTTCCTGGATGAAGTGGCGACGCAAATCCAGCGAGATGCCGTACTGGCTCCAGTTCAGATCCTTGTTGGCGTCGAAGTTCGGGTTCTGATAGTTCAGCTCGCCGTCCAGCGACCAGTTAGGGCTGATGAACTTGCCCAGGCCCAGGCCCAGGAACGGGGCGTCGTTGGTGGTGCGATCGCTATCCTGCAGGTTGAAACCGGTGGAACCGGTCAGGTACCAGCGGTCATCGAACTCCTGAGCGGAAGCGGCCTGCGCCACACCCAGACCGCACAGCATGGCGGCACAGAGAAGTTTCTTGTTCATTTGCAGCTCCTTTGAAAATCAGGTGGTAAGAAAAACCGAAGTACGTTGTTGTAGTTGTTCCAGCTTTCTTATTGGTTCGCCCAGACGGCTTTATAACTGCCGGCCATCCTGAACAGATTATGCTTGAGCAGGTGAAGACAGTGTTAACGGTACTATAACAAGTCCGGCGGACCGACAACTGTCGCAGCATCAACCCGCCCGATACAGATCCATGAACGTCTGCACCGGCACCGCGTCCAGCCTGGCCGGTTCGGCCGCCAGGGCCAGCAGCCGGTCGACCTGCGCCGGCGGCAGATGGGCCCGCAGCGCGGCCTGGTACTTGGCCATCAGCAGCGGGATGCCTTCGGCCCGGCGCCTGCGGTGACCGATGGGGTAGTCCACCGAAATCTTGCCGGTCGAGCTGCCATCCTGGAAGAACACCTGCACCGCGTTGCCGATATAACGCTTGTCCGGGTCGCCATAGTCGCGGGTGAACTGCGGGTTTTCCCTTACCTCCATCAGGTCGCGCAAGGCATCGATTCGCGGGTCGGCCGCCACCGCGTCAGTGTAATCGTCCGCGGTCAGGCGGCCGAAGATCAGTGGCACCGCCACCATGTATTGGAGGCAGTGATCGCGGTCGGCATGGTTGGCCAGCGGGCCGGTCTTGTCGATGATGCGGATGCCGGCTTCCTGGGTTTCGATGACGATCCTTTCGATCTGGTCCAGCCGCTGCCTGACCTGCGGGTGCAGGGCCATCGCGCATTCCACCGCGGTCTGGGCGTGGAATTCGGCCGGGAAACTGATCTTGAACAGCACGTTCTCCATTACGTAGCTGCTAAAGGGGCGCTCGAACCGGAAGGGCTTGCCGCCGAAGGCCACGTCATAGAAACCCCAGGTCGGCACGCTCAACGCACTGGGGTAGCCGGCCTCGCCATTGACCGCGTTCAGCGCATGGATGACCGCGCGCCGGCAGGCGTCGCCGGCCGCCCAGCTCTTGCGCGGCCCGGTGTTCGGCGCGTGGCGGTAGGTACGCAGTACGCCGTTGTCGATCCAGCTGTGCGACACCGCGTTGGCGATCTGCGCCTTGCTGCCGCCTAGCAGGCGGGTGGTTACTGCGGTCGAGGCAAGCCGGACCAGGATCACATGATCCAGGCCGACCCGGTTGAACGAGTTCTGCAGCGCATAGCCGCCCTGGATTTCATGCGCCTTGATGGCGGCGGTGAGTACGTCGCGCACGGTCAGCGGGACCCCGCCTTCGCGTTGGGCCTTGCGGCTCAGATAGTCGGCGACCGCCAGGATCGCCCCCAGATTGTCCGACGGATGGCCCCACTCGGCGGCCAGCCAGGTGTCGTTGAAATCCAGCCAGCGGATCTGGGCGCCAATGGCGAACGCCGCCTGCACCGGATCCAGCTCATGCGAGGTGCCGGGAACCGGCACGCCTCCGGCCATGCCGGCGCCGGGGACCACTGGTCCCAGATGCCTGACGCAGTCGGGGAACTTCATCGCCAGCATCGCGCAGGCCAGCGAGTCCAGCAGCATGTAGCGGGCGGTGTCGTAGGCCTCCTGCGAATCGATCCGGTAGTCGCTCACGTAGTCTGCAATCTCGACCATTGGCGGGTCGAAACGGGGACGGGCGGCGGAACGGAGATCGAAGTGGCTCATGTTCGGCTCCCCGGAAGGTTCCCTGGGCGCATTCTGCCAGACGGAAACGCGCAGTCATCCGTGTTGCGACGAGCGGCTCCGTCCATGCGATCGTTTCACCCCAGCAACACATCGATATGCCGGCAGGGCTTGGTATGGCGCATCGGCGGACCGATGCTGTCGCCATGAACGCATCTTCCCTGCCTTCGCTGTTCGTTTCCCATGGTTCGCCGATGCTGGCCATCGAGGATTCGGCCACCGGCCGTTTCCTGGACCGGCTGGGCGCATCAATGCCGCGTCCGCGCGCGGTCGTCGTGGCTTCGGCGCATTTCAATGCGGCTTCGCCGACCGTCGCCGCAGCGCTTTCGCCGGCGACCATCCACGACTTCGGCGGATTTCCCAGGGCGCTGTACGACATCCGCTATCCGGCCGCGGGAGCGCCGGAACTGGCATCGGACGTGGCGCAGCGACTGGTTTCCGCCGGTTTCGATGCCCGCATCGACCACCACCACGGACTTGACCATGGCGTCTGGGTGCCGCTGCGGCGGATCTATCCGCAGGCCGACATCCCGGTGCTGGCGTTGTCGGTCGACCCGGCGCAGACCGCCGCCTGGCACTACCGGTTGGGCCTTGCGCTGGCGCCGCTACGCAGGGATGGCGTGCTGGTGATGGGCTCCGGCGGTTTTTCCCACAATCTGCACGCTCTGGACTGGCAACATGCCGATGCGCCGGCTTTTGCGTGGATGAGCGCCTTCACCGACGCCTTGCGCGACAGATTGATCGATGGCGATATCGCCGGTGCGTTGGACTGGCAGGCGCTGCCGCAGGCCCTGCGCAACCATCCGACTCCCGAGCACCTGTACCCGTTGTACGTCGCCCTCGGCGCAGGCGGCGAAGGCGCACGCGGCCGGCTGTTGCATCGCGATGTCGAACTCGGCGGGCTGGCGCTGGATGCGTTCGCTTTCGAGTAGACGGGCCGTTGGCATCGCTCCGTGGAGCGGAGCCTGCTGCGCTGCCTGCCTTCGATTGCATTGCATCCGGCGCCTTCTGGAAAGCCGTCGATCACGCGGCTCTACGAAGTGCGGTCGGCATTTCGGCGCCGGCTCAAAACGGCAGTCCGCGCTCCCACGGCGGATCGTCGCCGAACTCGTCGGCAAGCAGATCGATGAAGGCGCGCACGCGCGGCGGCACCAGCCGCCTCTGCGGCATCACTGCGCTGATGGCGGTGGTCGCCAGTGAATGGTCCGGCAGTACGACTTCCAGCCGTCCGGCGCGCAGGTCGTCGGCGATGTGCCACAACGAGTGGATGACGATGCCTTCCCCGGCCAGCGAAGCGTCGCGCAGCACTTCGCCGAAATTGCTTTCGAAACGGCCGTGCACGCGTACGGCGATCTCCTGGCCATCGGGCGCGGTCATCCGCCAGACGTCCTGGCGGCCGCTGCTGCCGAACAGCAGCAGGCAATCGTGTCCGGCAAGATCTTCGGCCGTGCGCGGGCGCCCGCGCCGGCGCAGGTAATCGGGCGAAGCGCACAGCAGCCGCCGGTTGGCCGCGATGCGGCTGGCGACCAGTCCGGAGTCTTCCAGCGCGCCGATGCGGATAGCCAAGTCGAAACCTTCGCTGACCAGATCAACCACGTTGTCGCTCAGGTGCACGCTCAGCCGCAGCTTGGGGTGGCGCGCCAGGAACCCCGGCAGTAACGGCGAGACGTACTGGCGGCCGAACGAAGCCGACATCGTGACCCGCAACGTGCCGGCCACTTCGCTGGCCGTTTCGCGCAGGCCGGCCCCCAACGATTCCAGGTCCTCCACCAGTGCCCGGCCCTGCTGGGCCAGGGCCGCCCCCTCCGGCGTGGGATGCAGCCGGCGTGTGGTCCGGTGCAGCAGGCGTACGCCCAATTCCTTTTCCAACCGCTTCAGCCGCTGGCTGGCCACCGCCACCGACAGGTCCAGGCTGCGGGCGGCGGCGGTAAGCGAGCCCAGGTCGAGTACGCGCAGGAACAGGGTCAAATCGCCGACGCGATCCATGACTATCAATATTTGGTTGAAAGTGATTAGCCATATTCGCTGTTTTTCATCGCCTGCGAAAGTCTCAAGCTGCCCGCCTTCCCTGGAACCCCGGCCCGCCCCGTGAACCCCACCTCCCCCATCGCGCCACGCCTGCCGCTCGCGTTGTACGCGCTGACCGCCGGCGCCTTCGGCATCGGCACCACCGAATTCGTCATCATGGGCCTGCTGATGCAGGTCGCGGCCGACCTGCAAGTCACCATCGCCGCCGCCGGCCTGCTGATCTCCGGCTATGCGCTGGGAGTTTTCGTTGGCGCGCCGCTATTGACCGCAGCCACCAGCCGCATGCCGCGCAAGGCGGTGCTGGTGGCGCTGATGGTGATCTTCACCATCGGCAACCTGGCCTGCGCGCTGGCGCCCAACTACACCGTGCTGATGATCGCGCGGGTGATCACCTCGCTGGCGCATGGCACGTTCTTCGGCGTCGGCGCGGTGGTGGCGACCACGCTGGTGCCCGCCGACCGCAAAGCTTCGGCGATCTCGATCATGTTCACCGGCCTGACCGTGGCCACGCTGCTGGGGGTGCCTGGGGGTGCCTGGTTGGGCTTGCAGTTCGGTTGGCGCGCGACGTTCTGGGCGGTCACCGGCATCGGCATCATCGCCACCGTGGTCATCGCCACCCTGGTGCCAACCGATCGCAGCGGCACGGCGCCGATCGCCTTCGGCGAGGAACTCAGGGCCATTGCGCGTCCGCAGGTGCTGCTGGGACTGCTGATGACGGTGCTGGGCTTCGGCGGCATGTTCACCGTCTATACCTACATCCAGCCGCTGCTCACCCAGATCACCGGTTTCTCCGACAACGCGGTATCGCCCATCCTGCTGGTGTTCGGCGTAGGCATGATCGCCGGCAACCTGCTGGGCGGGCGCTTGGCCGACCGGCGACTGGCGCCGGCGCTGCTCGGCACGCTGCTCGCGCTGGCCGCAGTGATGGGCCTGATGACCTTCGTCCTGCATAGCCCATGGGCGATGGTGCTGTTCGTCGGCCTGCTGGGTGCGGCCGCATTCGCAACCGTCTCGCCGCTGCAATTGTGGGTGCTGCAGAAAGCCGGTGGCGCGCAAAGCCTGGCGTCCAGTCTGAACATCGGCGCCTTCAACCTGGGCAACGCGGCGGGCGCCTGGCTGGGCGGCGTGGTGATCGCGCACGGCGCCGGACTGACCGCGTTGACCTGGGTCGCAGCACTGGTCCCCGCATCCGCGTTCCTGGTTGCGCTGTGGAGCATCGCGCTGGAACGCCGGCAAACACGGGACGTGTTGGCCGAACAGGCCGAATGTGCCTGACGCATCGCTTCTCCCCTCCACTGCAAGGACCCCCCCTCATGGAATACCGCTTCCTCGGCAACTCCGGATTCAAAGTCTCCGCTCTCGGCTTCGGCGCCGGCACCTTCGGCGGCAAAGGGCCATTGTTCAGCGCCTGGGGCAATACCGATGCGGCGCAGGCCCGCCGCATGATCGATCTGAGCCTGGATGCCGGCCTCAACTTCTTCGATACCGCCGACGTCTATTCCGATGGCGCTTCGGAGTCGATCCTGGGCACCGCGATACAGGGCCGGCGCGATCGGGTGATCCTGTCCAGCAAGACCGGTTTGCGCCTGGGCGATGGCCCGAATGATGCAGGCACTTCGCGTTTCCGTCTGCTGAAGGCGGTGGATGCGTCGTTGCAGCGGCTGGGCACCGACTACCTGGACCTGCTGCAACTACATGCCTTCGACGCGCTGACGCCGATCGAGGAAACACTGTCGACGCTGGATGATCTGGTGCGTGCCGGCAAGGTGCGCTACCTGGGCGCTTCGAACTTCTCCGGATGGCAGCTGATGAAATCGCTGGGCGTCGCCGACCGCCGCGGCTATGCGCGCTATGTGGCGAACCAGACCTATTACTCGCTGATCGGCCGCGACTACGAATGGGAGCTGATGCCGCTGGGTATCGATCAGGGCGTCGGCGCAGTGGTATGGAGTCCGCTGGGCTGGGGCCGGCTGACCGGCAAGCTCCGCCGCGGCCAGCCGCTGCCGGCCACCAGCCGCCTGCACGACACCGCCGATATCGGGCCCCCCGTCGAGCAGGAACGGCTGTTCCGCATCATCGACGCGATGGACGGCATCGCCGAGGAAACCGGCAAATCGGTCCCGCAGATCGCCATCAACTGGTTGCTGCAACGGCCCACGGTGTCCACGGTCCTGCTGGGTGCGCGCAACGAGGAACAGCTGAAGCAGAATCTCGGCGCCATCGGCTGGAACCTGAGCGCCGAGCAGATGCAGCGGCTGGACGCCGCCAGCCTGATCGAGGCGCCCTACCCCTACTATCCTTACTGGCGCGGCCAGTTTTCCGAGCGCAGCCCGCTTCCCGTCTGAACGTATCGTCCGTCCTGGAGTCCCCCATGAAAGCCATCGGCCTTACCCGCTACCTCCCCATCGATGACCCGCAATCCCTGCTTGATGTCGAACTGGCCAGGCCCGAACCCACCGGCCACGATGTGCTGGTGCGTGTGGAAGCGGTGTCGGTCAATCCTGTCGACACCAAGGTCCGTGCGCCCAAGCCGCAGGTGGAAGCGCAGCCGAAAGTGCTGGGCTATGACGCTGCAGGCGTGG
Source organism: Pseudoxanthomonas wuyuanensis (assembly GCF_900215535.1). GTDB lineage: Bacteria > Pseudomonadota > Gammaproteobacteria > Xanthomonadales > Xanthomonadaceae > Pseudoxanthomonas_A > Pseudoxanthomonas_A wuyuanensis. The sequence continues at coordinate 200,597 of NZ_OCND01000004.1, forward strand.
TCGAGGCGGTGGGCGTTCAGGTGACCCTGTTCCAGCCCGGCGACGAGGTCTACTACGCCGGCGACATCACCCGTCCCGGCAGCAACGCGCAGTTCCAGTTGGTCGATGAACGCATCGTCGGCCGCAAACCGGGAACGCTGGATTTCGCCCAGGCGGCCGCAATGCCCTTGACCACCATCACCGCCTGGGAACTGTTGTTCGACCGCATGCCGTTCTCCATCGATGCCAGGCATGACGGGCGAAGCCTGCTGATCATCGCCGGCGCCGGCGGCGTGGGCTCGATCGCCATCCAGTTGGCCCGCCACGCGGGCTTCACCGTCATCGCCACCGCCTCGCGGCCGCAGACGATCGAATGGTGCAAAACGATGGGCGCCCGGCACGTCATCGATCACCGGCAGCCGCTGGCGCCGCAACTGGCGGCGCTGGGTTTCGAACAAGTGGATGCGGTGCTCAACCTGGCCGATACCGACCGCTACTGGAATGCCATCGGCGATCTCATCGCGCCGCTGGGCCATGTCGGCCTGATCGTCGAGCCCAGCGGACTGCTGAAAATCGGCGACCCGTACAAGGCCAAGAGCGTCGGCATCCATTGGGAGATGATGTTCGCCCGTCCCCGCTTCCGGACGCCGGACATGATCGAACAGCACCGCCTGCTCAATCGCGCTGCCGATTTGATCGACGCCGGCGAACTGCGCTCCACGCATACCGAAACGCTGGGGCCGATCAACGCGGCCAACCTGCGCGAAGCGCATCGGCGGCTGGAATCGGGGACCACCATCGGCAAGCTGGTGTTGGCGGGCTGGTAGGCGCGCTTGCCCGGACGCGGTACAGCATCGACATCGCGCCTCACGTCGCTCCCACGGGCATTTCGTTCGTCATTCTTTTGTGGAACCGCAAGCATGATGGACTTCACTGCGTGGCTGCTGTTCTGCACGCTGTCACTGGCCACCGCTTTCAGCCCCGGACCGGCCGTGCTGCTGGCGGTGTCCAATGCCGCAACGCTGGGCGCGCGGCGCGCGCTGGTCAGTTCGGCCGGCAATGCGGCGGGCGTATTCCTGGTATCGGCAACGGCGATGCTCGGGCTGGGCGCGTTGCTGAAAACGTCGGCGCTGTGGTTCGGCGTATTGAAAGCAGCGGGGGCGACGTATTTGATCTATCTGGGCATCCGCCAATGGCGGAGCGGTTCGATATCCTTTGCAAGCCCGGAGGGCGCCTTGCGTGCGCCACCGCAAGCTTGTATCCGGCTTTTCCTGCAGGGCTTACTGGTCGCGGCGACCAATCCGAAGAGCATCCTGTTCTTCACCGCACTGCTGCCGCAGTTCATGCGCCAGGACGCGCCGATGCTGCGCCAGTTCCTGGCACTGACGCTGACCTTCGCGGCCTGCACCGCACTGTCCCATCTCTGCTATGTCGCCATGGCGCGCGGTTTGGAACGATGGTTCGCCGGCCGCCGCGCGCTGTGGTTCAATCGGCTTTCCGGAATGGCGTTCGTACTGCTGGGAATCGGGTTGCTGCGCCTGCGGCGCGTAACCGCCTGACCGCAGACCGGCAACCTTTACCGGCGTGCCTGCTACGCCCGGACGCGCAGATCCATGCCTTCCTGTTCCCCCTTGAAGCCATGCTGGAGCAGCGCATCGGCCAGGGCGGCCAGCGCAGGAGGCAGGGGCAATTCCCGCAGCCGCATCAACTCGGCGTGATCGTATGCGCCCAAGGGCTTGCGTGCCCGCAACGCCAACAGGTCGGTCGCGTTCATCCGCCACGGTTGCCATTCCAGCCCCTGTGTTTCCCAGATCTGCGCGACCGATAGCGCGATGCGAATACCGGCCGGATCCGGGTCGCAGGCTACCAGCAATTGTGCCGGCGCTGCACGCAGCAATTGCGTCACTGCCCTTTGCCACCAGCGGGGCGCAAAGCCCGGCACCCACAACACGCCGTCCTCGGCGCCATGAGCGGCAGCCGCCTGCTCGAAACTGGTGCGATTCTCGACCACACGCCAGCACTGCAGTCGACCGCTGGCACCAGCGACCGCCTGTAGCGTTGCCGGCGACAACGCCATCAGGTCCGGCACCGCGGCAACATCCAGAACGCCGCCGGGCAAACGCAACTGCAATGGCGCACGCAGCCACAGTCCGGGGGTATGGCCGCCGACGCCCAGCGCCTCCAACCCCAATGCCTCGTCTAGCCATTGCCATTCGCCGACGCTGACGTCCTTGGTGTCGTCGCGGGCGAACAACGCGAATTCGCGGCGCGTACCGTGGCGCCCTTCGCGTAGCCAGCGATCCAGCGCATGCAGCAACCGCATCCGCTTGAGTACCAGTGCAGGCGGCCGTCCTTCCAGACTGTCCGCAAGCGCTGGCAGTCGGTTGTCGTCAAAGCCGCACTCCTGCAACTGCACGGTCTGCGCCCGCAACGCCTGCACGTCGGGCAGGCCCAGCAACGCGGCGAGTCTTTCCTGATCGGTCCATTGCAACAGGAGTGGCTGCCAGTCCATTCGTGGCTTCCGCTGCTCATCCAGCACCACCCAGCCGCCGATCAGCAAGGCTTCCAGCAAGGCCCGGGCGATCCCCATGCGCGCGTTCCCCGCACGGACGCACAACGTATCCCAACGCCGGCTCAGGCCTGGACCACGGACCCAATCGATGGCCAGCTCTCGCCAATCGGCAGGCCAGGCCTGCAGCGCGGCTTCATCCGTTCCATCTGCGAGCCGGCGTCGGCGGCGGACGCCCCGGGAAGGCTTCTGGACAAGCGTACGGACGCCGTGTTTATCGGCAACCGACCAGGCTTCCCCGGCTTGCCTCACGCCGCCTCCGCCTCCGCGTCCGCGCTCCGGTCGCGTTTGAGCACCGCAACCGGTTCGGCCCAGGCGTTGCCGCCGCGGCGCTTGCTGGTGGCCAGCACCAGATCCGAAGGCTCGAACACGTTGAGGTTGTGGGTGATCGGCGTGGTCAGGATGTACTGCGCATCGGTGGAACGCAGGAAACGGCCGACTTTCTCGATGTTGAACACGTCCAGGTGCGCGAACGGTTCGTCGATGAAGACGAAGCCGCCCGGCTGGTCCTCGTCGCGCAGCAGCGCCACCAGCAGCAGCAGCGACTTCATCACCTGCTGGCCGCCGGAAGCCTCGCCGTCGTCCAGGCCGATCCAGCCCTTGCGGTCGAAGTCGAAGCGCACGGTCAGTCCCGCCTGGGCCAGCGCGATGTCCTCGTTGGCCAGCTCCGGCATTTCCACATCCACGCCGATGCCGGCCAGCTCGCCCAGTGCGGTGAGGTTCTTCTTGTAGCGGCGCACGGTGGCGCGCAGCACGTTGATGTAGGCCCCGCGCGCTTCCTCGGTGATGCGCTTGGCGCGGTGCAGGTGCGCCTGCCGCTTGCCGATGGTGGCTTCCAGTTCGGCATGATCGGCGGCGATCTTGTCGCGCAGCGGCACGCACGACTCGTCCTCGATGAAGCCGCCGCGCGCCAGCCGCTCATCGATGCGTTCCATCTCGCGGCGCACCGCCGCTGCGCTTTCGTATTCCTCGCGTGCCGCCTGCAGGACTTCGCGCGAACGCCACGCCGCCGGCATCTGCGCACGGCGGCGGCGGAACTGCACGATGTTCTGCACCAGTTGCTGGCGCTCCTTGTCGATCTGCTGGCTGCGTTCGCGCAGATCGCGTTCGGCATTGGCGATGTCGCTGCGCCGGGTGGCGGCAGCGATGCCTTCGGCCTTGTCGCGTTCGCGCAGCACATCCACGTCCGCCTTGGCCGCGGCCAGCGCCTGCGCCGCCTGCGCCGCGGCTTCGGCCAGCAACGGCAGTCGCTGTTCGGCCTCGGCGAATTCGGCCGCGCGCGTCACCAGCTCCTGGCCGGCACCGATGCCGAGCAGGCGCGTCTGGTCGGCGTCCACGCGCGTGCCCAGTTCGGCCAGTTCCTGCTCGCGCGCATGCGCGCGCTGCTGCAGGGCGGTCTGCTCGGCACGCAGGCTGGCCAGGGTTGCCTGGCGCGCGCCGGCGCCATAGTGCTGGGTATTGCCGCCGATATGGCGGCCGCCGCGGTGCTCGCGCAGGTAGCCGCGCGCAGTGATCCAGTCCTGGCCCTTGGGCAGGCGGCTGCCTTCCTCGGTATCGGCCACGCGCTGGATGCGGTCGAGCTGGCGCGGCAGCCAGGCTGGCGGATGCGCGGAAAACTTCACCACTTCCAGCAGCGAGCCCTTGCTCGGCCGGTCCACCGGCGCGCGGTCGGCGACGACGAAATGGCGATACTGCAGGCGTTCGCCCAGTTGCCAGGCGCGCGCGGCATCGCGCGGCGATTCCAACAGCAGCAGGTGCCGGTACGGCGCCAGCACCGCTTCCACCGCCACGCGCCAGGCCGGGTCGGCGATCTCGACCAGTTCGGTCAGCACGCAATGGTCGATTCCTTGTTCCTGCAGCGCGGCACGGAAGTCGCGCTCGAACGGTTCGACCACGCGGCCGCCGCCGCTCAACGCCGCCAAGCGGTTGGCAATCTCACCGGCGCGGACCTGATCGCGCTCGCCTTCCAGGCGCAGTTCGGCCATGCGCCGGCGGCCGCTTTCCACCTGCCGGCTCAGCGCTTCGACATCGAGCACGCCGCGCTGGGCATCGAGTTCGGCCAAGCGGTTGCGCCGCTGCACCAGTTTCTCGGCATCGCGGGCATCGTCGCGCGCGGCGGTGAATGCGCCCTCGGCGTCGCGCAACTGCGCCAGCGCTGCATCCAGCGCCTGTTGCAGTTGCGTGCGCGCGGCCACTGCGGCGCCATCCTGCTGCAGCAACAATGCATGGGCCTGGCGGCGCTCGTTGAGCGCGCGGCGCAGCCCGACCAGGCGCGGGCGCGCGCCTTCCCGGCTGGCGCGCAGTTCGGCCAGTTCCACTTTCGGCGCGATTTCGACCTGCAGACGCTGGCGCTGCTGACGCAGGGCCATGCCTTCCTCGAACGAGCGCACATCGGCCTTGGCCGCTTCCATGCGCAAATGCAGTCCGGCCAGATCCTGACCCAATTGGCCGAGTTCCTTTTCCACGTCGAACTGTTCTGCACGGGCGCGCTGGTAGTCGTCCAGCACGGCCTTGTCCTCGAACACATCAAAGATCAGCTGCAGCAATTCGCGCGCCGACAGCTGGCACAGCTTGTCGGTGGCCCCCTGCTCCAGGGTCAGCACACGGCAGATGGCGCGGGTCAGGCCGGCACCGGCCAGGCGTACGCGGTAATCGCGCACGCCCAGCCATTCGCCGCCCTGTTCCAGCGTTTCCACCGGCACGTCGCCGGCGACGATCTGGTAGTCGCGCGACCAGTCGCCGCCGCGCTTGCGGATGCGGCAGGCCAGGGTGACCTGTTCGTCCTTGATCGGGAAGAAAGGCCGCCCGCCGCGTCGATCCGGGCGATTGCTGACCACCGCGCGCAGCCAGGCGTAGCCCTTGCCGTTGTGGCGCAGATAGGTCTTGTAATCGCGGGCGGTGTCGCGGTCCTCGATGGCCAGCAGCGTGCGCAGCGCATCCAGCAAGGTGGTCTTGCCCGAACCATTGGGTCCCACCACGGTGATGACCGAAGCATCCAGCGGCAACTGGAAACGCTGCCAATAGTCCCAGTGCACCACTTCCAGACTGCGGAACTCAAACATCGGCCTGCGCCTCCTGCTGCTCGCTTGCGTGTTCTGCGCCGTCTTCGTCGTTGGCGCCGGCCTGGCTGCGCACCTCGTTGACCACGAACGACAGCGCGCCATCCATCACCCGGCTGGCGATGCGCTCGTAGTCGAAAGCCAGGTCCAGCAGCGGGCCTTCCTGGATGCGCTCCTTGCGGCGGACGATGAAGCCCTGCCGCGCCAGCGCACCCAGGTTGAGGTTGATGCGGGTCTTGCCGCCCAGCTTGTCGCCGAAGTCGGCCAGCAACGTGCGTTCGTTGATGGGCTCCACCATCTCCGCGCCCATCGGCACCGGCTTGAGTTCGGCGAACATCTGTTCCTGTTCCTGCTGTTTCTCGCTTTCCTGGCGGGCGATCTGGCGCTGCCGCTTGGGCAGCACCAGCAGCGCCCACAGCACTACCAGCAGAGCGACGGCGTCGCGGTCCAGTTGCAGATTGCTGGCCGCCCAGGCGCGGGCGCTGCCGAACACCTCGTTTTCCTGCGCGCGCGCCACGCCCACCGCCACATGCGCGGCGTAAGGGTGTTCGAGCAGGCGCAAGCCGGCAGCGGCCAGACGGCGGTCCAGGTCGTCGCGCAGTTCGGCGTCGACCAGCACCCGGCGGACGCTGGCGTCCTCGCGCGGCAGCCAGCGTTCGGCCAGCAGCCGCACGATCAAGGTAGCGATGGGATCGGTCATGGAATCTCTACGGGTTCGGTGGCGGCCGGCAGGGCGTCGGCCGGTACCGGCTTGCCCTCCCGCGTCCTGCCTCTGGATTTGGCTGTGCTTCGCGGCGTTGCCGCCTTGCCGGACGTCGAGCGGCCCGACCCGGGGTCCTGCGCGGGAGCGGGCGCAACGCCGGTGGCCGGCTCCGCGGCATCGGCGGCGGACCCGGCATCGCCGTGGCCGCCGGCATGCGGCTGCAGCCTGCCCCGGCTCAGGTATGCCACTTCGCAACGCCCCACCGGTTCCAATGCCGTCTCCACCCGCCACTGCAGCGGCAGCTGCGCGATCGAGGCACTGACGCCGCTGCGGTTCTCCGCGCCGGGGTCGCCCAGCAATCCCAGCAACGACAACCGGTACGCGCTGATGGCGAAGTTGTCCTGCGGCACCCAGTCCGCCAACGGCACGTCGTCCCGCAGGCCCGCCAACTGCGCCAGCCATTGCTCGGCATGGCGGTAGTCCTGCTCCGAGACCGGGGCCTGCCGGCTCTCCGGCGCCGCCTGCGCCGGCGGCAAGGTGGCATCCTCCTGCGCCTGGCGTTCGCGCTCGACCAGTTCGTACTCGGCCACGTCCAGCGCGATTGGCGCCAACGCGAACGCCGGCGCAACGGTCCGGCCCAGCGTGTCCACGGCCAAGGCCGACAGGCCATCAATGTCCAGGCTGCGCAGATAGCGGTTCACGTCCGAGGACGACAACCCGCTGGCGCCCAGGTGCACACGATGGCGGTCCAGCTGGTTCAACGCGCGCTGGAACAGCGAGGCCTGCCGCAGCATCGCGCTCTGGGCACGGCCGATCTGCTGCGCGACCCGGTGCGTGGCCGCATCCAGATCGGCATCGGCGGCGATGGCCTGGACGATTTCGGTGCCTTTCTCCACCCAGCGCCAGACCGACTGCAGAGTGCTGGCGGCCTGCTGGATGCGGTGCTCGGAGCCGCTCAGCACCGCCTGGTCGAAGTCCTCGCGCAGTTCGTTCAGGCGCGACAACAGGTGCTGCAGCTCGTCGGCGCGGATGCGGCCCACCGCCTGGCCGGCCGCCAGTTGGGCGGTGACATAGGCCAGTTCGTCGCCTTGGCGATTGAATTGCAGCAGCATGCCGATGGCCGCCAGCGCCTGCCGGCCGACCGGACTGATGCGGTAGCGCTGGCTCTGCCCGTCCCACAGCAAAAGATCGTTCTCGCGCAGGCGGCCCAGCACGGTGTCGAACTTGATGCTGTCCAGATAGGCGAAGTGCTCGCGCAGTTCCTGCGGCGACCAGTCGGGGGCATCGCCGCGTTCGCCGATGGCGCGCAGCACCAGCAGGCGCACCATGACGACCTCTTCGCCGCCATGGAACAGGGTCGAGAAGGCGCGCAACAGCTCGCGCGCGGCCAGCAAGGGGTGCAGATCCGGCAGATCCGCCGCGGCCATGCCGGGGCGCAGAAAATCGTGCAATGCGGGGGTGGCGGCGTCCATGACGTCCCGGAAACTTTGGGCCCGTATGGTCGGGCAGCGGGTGGGCGCAAGACAAGCCCGGCGTCGCCTTGGGTTTTCCGCCGCCGCCAAGTCCGGGCTGTCAGCGGTTGCAAGCGGCGGGATTTCGCGGCATCGTGCGCGCTCCATACGCAAGCGTATCCAAGCCCGCATGACCGCCATCGCGCCAGCCGCCGACGCTCCGCCGCACTACCCCCACCTGTTCGCACCGCTGGATCTGGGTTTCACCCGGATTCGCAACCGCATATTGATGGGTTCGATGCATACCGGACTGGAAGACCGCGCACGCGACTTCCCGCGGCTGGCCGCCTATTTCGCCGAACGCGCCGCCGGCGGCGTCGGGCTGATCGTCACCGGCGGCTTCTCGCCCAACCTGGTTGGCTGGCTCAAGCCGTTCGGCGGCAAGCTGTCCTGGCCGTGGGAAGCACGGCCGCACCGGTTCGTCACCAAGGCCGTGCATGAGCACGGCGCCAAGATCTGCGCGCAGCTGCTGCATGCCGGCCGCTATGGCTATCACCCGCTCACCGTTGCCCCTTCCAAGCTGAAGGCGCCGATCAACCCGTTCACTCCGCGTGCGTTGTCGGCCCGCGGCATCGAGCGGCAGATTTCCGCCTATGCCAATGCCGCAAGACTGGCCCGCGACGCCGGCTACGACGGCGTCGAGATCATGGGTTCGGAAGGCTATTTCATCAACGAATTCACTGCCCCGCGCACCAACCGGCGCAACGACGCCTGGGGCGGCACGCCGGAAAAGCGCATGCGCTTTGCGGTGGAGATCGTCCGCCGCGTGCGCGAGGCCTGCGGGCCTGACTTCATCCTCATCTACCGGCTGTCGCTGCTGGATCTGGTGGAGGATGGCAACCAGTGGGAAGAGATCGTGATGCAGGCCAAGGCAGTGGAAGCCGCAGGCGCGACCCTGATCAATTCCGGCATCGGCTGGCACGAGGCGCGCATCCCCACCATCGTCACCTCGGTGCCGCGTGCCGCCTTCGTCGATGTGACCGCCAAGCTCAAGCCGCACGTCGGTGTGCCGCTGGTGGCCACCAACCGCATCAACATGCCGGAGGTGGCCGAAGGCATCCTGGCCGGCGGCAAGGCCGACATGGTGTCGCTGGCGCGGCCGCTGCTGGCCGATCCGGATTGGGCCAACAAATCGCGCGCCGGCAGAAGCCATGCCATCAACACCTGCATTGCCTGCAACCAGGCCTGCCTGGACCACGTATTCGAGAACAAGACCGCCAGTTGCCTGGTCAATCCGCGCGCCTGCGCGGAAACCGAACTGAACTACCCCAGGACCCTCGCAGACAAGCGCGTGGCGGTGGTCGGCGCCGGGCCGGCCGGGCTGGCCTGCGCCACCGTGGCGGCCGAGCGTGGACACCGGGTCACCCTGTTCGATGCCGCAGACGAGATCGGCGGACAGTTCAATTACGCCAAGCGCATCCCGGGCAAGGAAGAGTTTCACGAAACGCTGCGCTACTTCCGCCACAAGCTGGAGGAAGCCGGCGTCGAGGTGAAACTGGCGACCCAGGCCACGGTGGAGACGCTCAGCGATTTCGATGAAGTGGTGCTGGCCACGGGCATCGTCCCGCGCAAGGTCGATTTCCCGGGGGCCGACCACACCAAGGTCGTCAGCTATACGGATGTGTTGAGCGGCAAAGTTCGCATCGGCGCGCGGGCCGCACTGATTGGCGCGGGCGGCATCGGCTTCGATGTCGCGGAATACCTGGTGCACGCCGGTGCGGATTCCCACGAATCGCCCCACCCGCAGGAAAAGGCGGAGTGGATGGCCGAATGGGGCGTGGACCCGGCCTTCGAAGCCCGCGGCAGCCTGGTGCCACCGCGGCCGGAACCGCCCGCGCGCGAGGTCTGGCTGCTGCAGCGTTCGCCCGGCAAGCCGGGCGCGCGCCTGGGCAAGACCAGCGGCTGGGTGCACCGCGCCACCCTCAAGGCCAAGCAGGTGAAGATGCTGGGCGGGGTGGAATACCTTGGCGTCGACGATTCCGGCCTGCGCATCCGCGTGGATGGCGCGGAGCAGACGCTGGCGGTGGACCACGTGGTGATCTGCGCCGGCCAGGAACCACGCCGGGACCTGCACGCCGCACTGTCAGCCGCCGGCAAGACCGCGCACCTGATTGGCGGTGCCGACGTCGCCGCCGAACTCGACGCCAAGCGCGCCATCGCCCAGGGCAGCCACCTGGCGGCCCGTCTGTAGGTCGGGGGCCGCTCTACGACAATTTCATTCCAATCAAATACTTAGTTGAGTTGTCAACCTTCCCTGTTCAGGCAGGGTTCCGACTTTGGCGCTTACCTTGCGCCAACTTTTTCGGTCCGCCACCCAGTTCAGGCGGGCTACTCCGGCATCCGGTTCAAGCCGAACCGACCCTGCCGCCCCCGGGCAGCCCGTGTGAAGGCTGCCTCCCCATAACGCCCTGCTGCGTCCCATTGTTGTCGACTCCCGCGTTCACGGGAGAGGCAGGGGCGCGGGAAAGACGGAGCAAGGAGTTCCCATGAAACTGGCCTGGATTCTCTGGTTGTCGCAGATGTTGCCGCAGCCGGCCGCCGATTCGTTGTGCCTGAGCACCACCGTATACCTGGAAGCCCGCGACCAGACCCTGCGCGGCCAGCAGGCCGTGGCCGAGGTGGCCCTGCGCCGCCGCGACAGCGGCCTGTGGGGCGATTCGGTCTGCGAGGTGGTCACCGCCCGCAAGCAGTTCGCCCCGACCATCGTGGCGCCCACTACCCGGCTGAAGAATCCCGACGCCTGGGCCAGATCGATCAACGTGGCGCTCAGTGCCGAACGCAACTGGGCGCTGCCGCCCGGCCAGCGCAAGGAAATCGTGCCCGGCGCCAGCCATTTCATGGCCCACCAGATCGCAAGCCCCAGTTGGCGCAACGCCTACCATGTGGCCACCATCGGCGATCACACCTTCCTGCGCGTGCAGAAGCTCAAACCGCGCTCGTCCTGACGCGCCCTTGCCGGCATGTTCGCCCGCCGCATCCTGTCTGCGGGCGGCTCGGGAACGTCAGTGGCGCGCTGTTGAACCGGCGCGGAAAGTGAGTTGCGCGGGAACGGTTGCGTGCGCGCCGGGTCAATCGGTGCGCTGGGCGCCGGGTTCCGGGACCAGCAGCACATCGCAATCCAGTCCGGTGAGCGCAAACAACGCCGTGCTGCCGAGCAGGTTCGCCTCCCAGCGCGCGCGCGGACGCGTCCCCAGCGCCACCAGATCGATCCCGGCTTCCAGCACGAAGGATGCCAGCACTTGCGCCGCCGGCCCTTCCCGCGGCGCCCGCACGGCAGCGGCGGCGGCCGGCCCCAGGCTGGCGGCGAAATCGGCCATGGCCTTCGCGGCTTCGGCCATGGCCTGGCTGCGGTAGGCCTCCAGGGCTTCGGCCGAGCGATGGGCGAACGCCAGGCTGCGATCCAGCATCAACTGGTTGGCGTGCAGCAGATAGTGGCTGGCATCCGGCGCCAGGGCCAGACCCAATTGCGCCGCATGCCGGGAAGCCGCGGAAAAGTCGGTTGCCAATGCAACGCGTAGATAGCCGCCATCGCCCTTCCCACGCACCAGCAGCACCGGCACCATGCCCGCGCGCAGCACGCGATCGGCAGTGGCGCCAAGCACGGCGCGCCGCACGCGGCCTTCGCCATGGGCACCCATCACCAGCAGGCCGGCGTCCAGTTCCTGAGCGATACGGCCCAGGCATCGATACAACGGTTCGGTGACCACCTGGGTTTCCACCGCCTGCAAACCATCGGCTTGCAGGCGCTGCCGCAACCGCGCCAACGCCGAATCGGCAGCTTTCTGCCAGAGTTCCCGGCTGGCGCTGCTGCGGCCGTGATCGATCAATCGCGCCAGCCAATCGCCCTCGTCGGTGGAATGCAACAGGTGCAGGCGCGCGCCATGCTGGCGGGCCAGCGCCGCAGCGCGTTCGACGGCCTGCTCGGCCGCCTCGGAAAAATCCGTCGTTGCCAGGATCGTCGCAAGCGACCAGCTCATCGCCGCTCTCCTTCGCCCAAGGCTGCCGCAATGCGTCGGGCAGCATGATCGGCTGCATCGGTGAACGGCATCAGAATCTGGTCCGCGCCGGCAGCCTGCAATCGTTCGCCGTCCCGTGCCGAGTGCACGGTTGCCGCTACAGTGCCGGTAAACCCCTGCCGGCGCAACGCGGCCATCAGGCCGAGATCGGTTTCCATGTCGCGCAGCGTGCTCACCACGACACGCACACCGCCCAGCGGCAAATGGGTGACGAACTCTGCATCCGCCGCGTCGCCGAACAGCACCGGAACCGCGCTGCCGGCAAAACGCGCCTGCAGTTCCGGATCGAAGTCCACGCCCAGCACCCGCACCCCCTCCCCGTTCAAGCGCTCCGCCAGGCGGCGGCCGTACCGGCCCATGCCGAAGACGATGACATCGGAAGGTTCCGGCGGCGATTCCAACGCGCGTTCGCGAAACGGATCCTTTCGCTCCGCCCATCCCAGCCAAGGTTCGCACCAGGCGAAGAGCTTCTGCGAATAGAGGATCATGTAGGTGCTGGAGGTGATGGTGACCAGGCCCACCAGCGTCACCAGGCCCAGCGCCGCGGCATCGACCTGGCCCAGCGCCACGCCCATCGCCACGAAGATGATCGAGAATTCGCTGATCTGCGCAACCGTCAGTCCCGCCAGGAAGCCGGTGCGCTTGCGATAGCCCATAAAGCCCATGATGGCCAGCACGATCAGCGGATTGCCCACCAGCACGAACAGCGACAACACCGTTGCCGACAGCATCTCCGCGCCCAGGCTGCCCAGATCCATCTGGGTGCCGAGTTGCACGAAGAAGAACAGCAGCAGGAAATCGCGCAGGCTTGCCAGTCTGGCATTGATCGCCTCCCGGAACGGCAACGACGCCAGCGAGAAACCCGCGAGAAAAGCGCCGACTTCCTTGCTGAAACCCAGCCATTCGCCGCCGGCGGCCAGCGATGCGCCCCACCCCACGGCAAAGACCAGCAGCAGTTCCTGCGAGCCTGCCATCGCACGCAACAGCCCGGGCAGCACGTAGCGCATCAACAGGAACACGACCACGCCCAGACCCGCCACCTTGGCGAAAACCTGGACCAGCTGAAGCCAGACCCCGGCTGCTGCAGCGTCCACCCCGACCGCGCCCTGCGAACCGATCACCATCATCGCCAGCACCACCGCAACGTCCTGCACAATCAGGAAACCCATTGCGATCCTGCCGTGCAGGGAGTCGATCTCGCGCTTGTCCGACAACAGCTTGACGATGATGATGGTGCTGGAGAACGTCAGCGCAACGGCGATGTAGAGCGCACGCACCCAGTCCATTCCCAGCGCGGCGCAGATGAGGAAACCGAACACGATGGTGAAAAGCAGCTGGCCCAGACCGGTAGCCAGCGCCACCGGCCCCAGTTGGCGTACCAGCTTGATATCCAGCTTCAGACCGACCACGAACAGCAGGATGGTCACGCCGATTTCCGCCAGCAACTCCATCGGCTCGTGCGCGCTGACCCAGTTCAGCACCGAAGGTCCCGCCAGGATGCCGACCAGGATGTAGGCCACGATGATCGGCTGCCGCAGACGCAGCGCAAACAGGCCGATCAACGCGGTCGCGAACAACAACAGAGTGATCTGGTTGTAGGAAGAGTCCACGCTTTGCCACGCTGCCGGTCAATCCCGGGCCAACGATAGCACCAGCGCGACGGCGACCGGAGCGAAGCGCCGCGAGTGACGCAACAGGCCGCGCACGGCCGCGCAACCCTGCACGTTGCTTCGTGCAGACCTCCTGACGCCCGTGCGGGCGCGCCGGCTTACGTCAGAACGAATCGCCCGGCACGCGCACCACGCCTTCCATCAGCACACGGGCGCTGCGGCTCATGATGGCCTTGGTCGCCGACCACTGGCCATCCGCCAACTTCAGTTCCGCGCCGACACGCAAGGTGCCGGACGGGTGACCAAACACCACCACCTCACGCGTGCCGCCCCCGGCCGCGGCATTGACCACCGTGCCGGGCACGGCGGCGGCGGCGGCGATGGCGACCGAGGCGGTTCCCATCATCGCGTGGTGCAGCTTGCCCATCGACATGGCCCGCGCCAGCAGATCGATGTCGGCCGCGCGGACCGGCTTGCCGCTTGATGACAGGTAGTCCTTCGGCGGCGCGACGAAGGCGATCTTCGGCGTCAGCGGGCGTGCCGCCGCCTGTGCGGCATCCGCCACCAGGCCCATCCGCACTGCACCGTGGGCGCGGATCGCTTCCAGCTTCGCCAGTGCGGCCTTGTCCTCGTTGATGGCACCCTGCAGCTCGGTGCCGTCGTAACCCAGTGCGGCGGCATCGACAAAAACCACCGGCACCCCGGCATTGATCATCGTGGCCCTGAAGATGCCTACGCCGGGCACGTCGAGATCGTCGACGAGGTTGCCGGTCGGGAACATGGCCCCCCCTCCTTCGCCTTCACCCTCGTCGGCGGGATCGATGAACTCCAGTTGCACTTCCGCCGCCGGGAATGTCACCCCGTCCAGTTCGAAATCGCCGGTTTCCTGGACTGCACCATCGGTCACCGGCACATGCGCAACGATGGTCTTGCCGATGTTGGCCTGCCAGATGCGCACCGTGCACAGGCCGTTCTCGGGAACGCGCGCCGGATCGATCATGCCATTGGCAATGGCGAACGGACCGACCGCCGACGACAGATTGCCGCAGTTGCCGCTCCAGTCGATGAAGGCATCGTTGATCGGCACCTGGCCGTACAGGTAATCCACGTCATGCCCGGGCTGCGCGGATTTGGCGATGATCACCACCTTGCTGGTGCTGGACGTCGCCCCACCCATGCCATCGGTGTGCTTGCCGTAGGGATCGGGCGAACCGATCACCCGCAGCAGCAGCGCATCGCGCGCCGGCCCAGGCGCCTGTGCGCGCGCGGGCAGGTCCTCCAGGCGGAAGAACACGCCCTTGCTGGTGCCGCCGCGCATGTAGGTGGCGGGGATGCGGAGTTGGGGGGGATGGCTCATGGCGGGGTATCGAACTTGAAGAGAATGGTTGAAGCACACAATGAAGCCGCTGGACAACCGGATCCGGAGCCCGCGTCGTGGCAGGGCCGAAGCCGGTCAGGCGGCCTTGGCGGCATCCAGGAAATCCTGCGCGAAGCGCTGCAGCACGCCGCCAGCCTCGTAGATCGAGACGTCCTCGTCCGAATCCAGCCGGCAGATCACCGGCGCCTGCGCAGTCGTGCCGTCCTTGCGGCGGATGACCAGGGTCAGTTCGGCGCGCGGCGTACGTTCGCCAATCACGTCAAAGGTTTCGCTGCCGTCGATGCCCAGCGTCTTGCGGGTGGTGCCGGGCAGGAATTCCAGCGGCAGTACGCCCATGCCGATCAGGTTGGTGCGATGGATACGCTCGAAGCCCTCGGCGACGATCGCTTCCACGCCCGCCAGGCGCACGCCCTTGGCCGCCCAGTCGCGCGAGGACCCCTGGCCGTAGTCGGCGCCGGCGACGATGATCAGCGGCTGCTTGCGCGCCATATAGGTTTCGATCGCCTCCCACATGCGCATGACCTTGCCTTCCGGCTCCACCCGCGCCAGCGAACCCTGCTTCACGCTGCCGTCCTGGTTGCGCACCATCTCGTTGAACAGCTTGGGATTGGCGAACGTGGCGCGCTGCGCGGTCAGGTGATCGCCGCGATGGGTGGCGTAGGAATTGAAGTCTTCTTCCGGCAGGCCCATCCTGGCCAGGTATTGGCCTGCGGCGCTGTCCAGCAGAATCGCATTGGACGGCGACAGGTGATCGGTGGTGATGTTGTCCGGCAGTACCGCCAGCGGACGCATGCCGCGCAGCGCGCGTTCGCCGGCCAGCGCGCCTTCCCAGTACGGCGGGCGGCGGATGTAGGTGCTCTGCGGCCGCCAGGCGTACAGCGGTTCCACCTTGCCACCGTGCTCCACGCGCACATTGAACATCGGCTCGTAGACCTTGCGGAACTGCTCGGGCTTGACGCTCTGCCTGACGATGGCATCGATCTCTTCGTCGGCGGGCCAGATATCCTTCAGCGTGATGGCGTTGCCCTGCCCGTCGTAACCCAGCGCATCCTTTTCGATGTCGAAGCGCACCGTGCCGGCGATGGCGTAGGCGATCACCAGCGGAGGCGAGGCCAGGAAGGCCTGCTTGGCGTAGGGATGGATGCGGCCGTCGAAGTTGCGGTTGCCCGACAGCACGGCAGTGGCATACAGATCGCGCTCGATGATTTCCTGCTGGATCTGCGGGTCCAGCGCGCCGCTCATGCCATTGCAGGTGGTGCAGGCGAAACCGACGATGCCAAAGCCCAACCGCTCCAGCTCCGGCAGCAGGCCGGCATCCTCCAGGTACAGCTGCACCGCCTTCGAACCGGGCGCCAGCGAGGTCTTCACCCATGGCTTGCGCACCAGACCCCTGGCGTTGGCATTGCGCGCCAGCAGGGCGGCGGCGATGACGTTGCGCGGGTTGCTGGTGTTGGTGCAACTGGTGATGGCGGCGATGATCACCGCGCCATCCGGCATCAGGCCCTGCGCTTCCTCGCCCCTGCCCGCCTCCAGCTTCGCTTCGTCGGCGATGCCGCGTTCGGCCAGCGCGCTGGTCGGCAGCCGCTTGTGCGGATTCGACGGCCCGGCCATGTTGCGCACGACCGTGGACAGATCGAACTGCAGCGTGCGCTCGTACTGCGCGGTCTTAAGCGCATCGGCCCACAGGCCGGCGGTCCTGGCATAGGTCTCCACCAGTGCCACCTGCTCGTCGCTGCGGCCGGTCAGGCGCAGGTAGTCCAGCGTGTTGCCGTCGATGAAGAACATCGCTGCGGTGGCGCCGTACTCGGGCGCCATGTTGGAGATCGTGGCGCGGTCGCCGATGGTCAGCGCCGCGGCGCCTTCGCCGCGGAATTCCAGCCAGGCGCCGACGACCTTCTGCGCACGCAGGAACTCGGTCAGCGCCAGCACCACGTCGGTGGCGGTGATGCCCGGCTGCGGCCGTCCGGAAAGTTCGACGCCGATGATGTCCGGCAAGCGCATCCACGACGCGCGGCCCAGCATGACGTTCTCCGCCTCCAGCCCGCCCACGCCAATGGCGATCACGCCCAGCGCATCGACATGCGGCGTGTGGCTGTCGGTGCCGACGCAGGTGTCGGGAAACGCGACGCCTTCCTGCACGTAGATCACCGGCGACATCTTCTCCAGGTTGATCTGGTGCATGATGCCGTTGCCGGGCGGGATGACATCCACGTTCTGGAAGGCGCGCCGGGTCCACTCGATGAAGTGGAAGCGGTCCTCGTTGCGGCGGTCCTCGATGGCACGGTTCCTGGCGAAGGCCTCCGGGTCGTAACCGCCGCATTCCACCGCCAGCGAGTGGTCGACGATCAACTGCACCGGCACCACCGGATTGACCTTGGCCGGATCCCCGCCCTGCTCCGCAATCGCATCGCGCAGCCCGGCCAGATCCACCAGCGCCGTCTGCCCCAGGATGTCATGGCAGACCACGCGCGCCGGGAACCAGGGAAAGTCCAGATCGCGCCTGCGCTCGATCAGCTGCTTCAGCGACTCGGTCAATGCCGCCGGGTCGCAACGGCGCACCAGGTTTTCGGCCAGCACGCGCGAGCTGTAAGGCAGGGAGGCATAGGCGCCGGGCTGGATGGCATCGACCGCAGCCTCCGCGTCGAAATAGTCCAGCGAGGTGCCCGGCAGGGGTTTGCGATATGAGCGGTTCATGGCTTGGCTACGTGGCAGGTGCGAGCGTGGCTTGGCGGGTGGCGGCGGGCCCGCCGCTGTTGCCCGAAGGGATGGATGGGGGCCGCATGGCCCCGCACCCGGGAGCGGCTTTCAGCCGCGCTGTTCGATCGGCACGAAGGCCAGGTCTTCCGGCCCGGTGTAGTTGGCGCTGGGGCGGATGATCTTGCCGTCGATGCGCTGCTCGATGACGTGCGCGCTCCAGCCGCTGGTGCGGGCGATCACGAACAGCGGCGTGAACATCGCCGTCGGCACGCCCATCATGTGGTAGCTGACCGCGCTGAACCAGTCCAGGTTGGGGAACATCTTCTTGATGTCCCACATCACCGATTCCAGCCGTTCGGCGATGGCGTACATCCTGGTGTTCTGCTGCTCCTCGGACAGGTCCCTGGCCACCTGCTTGATCACCTGGTTGCGCGGGTCGCCAACCGTATAGACCGGATGGCCGAAACCGATGACCACCTCCTTGCGTTCCACCCGCGCCTTGATGTCGGCCTCGGCCTCGTCCGGCGTTTCGTAGCGCTTCTGCACTTCGAACGCGACCTCGTTGGCGCCGCCATGCTTGGGGCCGCGCAACGCGCCGATGGCGCCGGCGATGCACGAATGCATGTCGCTGCCGGTGCCGGCGATCACGCGCGCGGTGAAGGTCGATGCATTGAACTCATGTTCGGCATAGAGAATCAGCGAGGTGTGCATGGCGCGCACCCACGAATCGCGCGGCTTCTCGCCGTGCAGCAGATGCAGGAAGTGGCCGCCGATGGAATCGTCATCGGTTTCCACATCGATGCGCTTGCCGTTGTGGCTGAAGTGGTACCAGTACAGCAGCATCGAGCCCAGCGAGGCCATCAGCTTGTCGGCGATATCGCGCGCGCCGGGATGGTTGTGGTCGTCCTTCTCCGGCGATACGCAGCCCAGCATCGACACCCCGGTGCGCATTACGTCCATCGGGTGCGCTGACGGCGGCAACTGTTCCAGCGCGGCCTTCACCGCGGCCGGCACGCCGCGCAGCGCCTTCAGCTTGGCCTTGTAGCCGGCCAGTTCGGCGCGGCTGGGCAGCTTGCCGTGCACCAGCAGGTAGGCGATCTCCTCGAACTCGCTGCTGGTGGCCAGGTCCAGGATGTCGTAGCCGCGGTAGTGCAGGTCGTTGCCGGTGCGGCCCACGGTGCACAGCGCGGTATTGCCGGCGGCGGTGCCGGACAGGGCGACGGATTTTTTGGGTTTGAAAGCGGGTGCGGACGGTTCTGTCATCTCTGGTCTCCCATCAAAAGCGTTTTCGACACGGATAAGCACGGACAGGGACACCGGAAAGAACGCTTCGAGCGATTGTCTCGAACGACCGTCCCGGGCGATCGCTCTATCCGCGTCGGTGCCTGTCTAGATCATTTCTTCGCTGCGAACAGCGCGTCGAGCTTCCGCTCGAAGTCGTGATAGCCGATGCGCTCGTACAGCTCCTCGCGCGTCTGCATGCTGTCGACCACATTCTGCTGATGGCCGTCGCGGCGGATGGCGGCGTAGACGGCTTCGGCCGCCTTGTTCATGGCGCGGAATGCCGACAGCGGGTAAAGCTGTATCGCCACACCGACCGAAGCCAGTTCCTCGCGGGTGAACAGCGGCGTCTTGCCGAACTCGGTGATGTTGGCCAGCACTGGCACTTTCACCGCATCGACGAACCGCCGGTAGGTGGGCAGGTCGTAGGCGGCCTCGGCAAAGATGCCGTCGGCTCCGGCTTCGACGCAGGCGATGGCGCGCTCGATGGCCGCGTCCACGCCTTCCACCTGGATGGCATCGGTACGCGCTATCAGGAAGAACGCCGGATCGGTTTTCGCATCGGCAGCCGCTTTCACCCGGTCCACCATCTCATCGGCCGGCACGATTTCCTTGCCCGGGCGGTGGCCGCAGCGCTTGGCGCCCACCTGGTCCTCGATATGGCAGGCGGCAGCGCCGGCCTTGATCAGCGACTTGACCGTGCGCTCGATGTTGAACGCACTGGGCCCGAAGCCGGTGTCGATGTCGACCAGCAGCGGCAGATCGCAGACATCGGTGATGCGGCGCACGTCGATCAGAACGTCTTCCAGCGTATTGATGCCCAGGTCCGGCAGGCCCAGCGATCCGGCGGCCACGCCGCCGCCGGACAGGTAGATCGCGCGGTAACCGGCGCGTTTGGCCAGCAGCGCGTGATTGGCGTTGATCGCGCCGATCACCTGCAGCGGCGATTCGGCAGCGAGCGCGGCGCGGAACTTCGCTCCCGGGGAAGCGGCGACGCCAGCGGATGCGTTATTCATGCAACAGGACTCCTCTTGAGCGGCGTGTGCGCCCCGGCCTGACCCGCCGGGGCAGTAGAGGTGCGCGAATGGTACGCCCCTCGGCGGGCGCCAATCTGGCAGCATCCCATCCATTGATCAATCTTGATCCAATCAATCAATATATCCGGCATGGACACCGACCTGCTTTCCGCCCGCGAGACCTGCCGGCTGCTCGGCATCAGCCAGGCCACGCTGTACGCCTATGTCAGCCGTGGCCTGCTGGAATCGCGGCCCGGCCCCGATCACCGTAGCCGGCTGTACCCGCGGCAGGACGTGGAACGGCTGGCACAGCGCAAACGCGCCGGCCGCGGCGCGGCACGCGGCGCAGCCCAAAGCCTGGACCGCGGATTGCCGGTGCTGGAGACGCAGATCTCGCTGATCCGGCCGGATGGGCCCTATTACCGCGGCCGCTCCGCGGTGGAAGCGGTGCGGACCGGCGCCACGCTGGAAGACATTGCCCGGCTGCTGTGGGACTGCGGCGAGCACGATCCCTTCGCCGTCGAGGTCGATGGCAACTGGCCGGCCACGGTCGCCACGATAGCCGGCAACGAACGCCTACCGCCGCTGGCCCGTGCCATGGCCGCCATCCCGCTGCTGGCGCTGGATGTGCAGCACTCGTTCAACTCGGCCCCACGCGTACGCCATGAAATCGCCGCCGCGCTGCTGCGCCACAACGCCGCCCTGCTGGTCGCGCAGCCGCCGTTCGCCGGCCCGGTGCATCGGCTGCTGGCGCAATGCTGGAAGCCGGACGACGAAGGTTTCGCCGAACTGGTGCGCGCCGCGCTGGTCGTCTGCGCCGATCACGAATTGAACGTGTCGGCGTTCGCGGCGCGCGTGGTGGCCTCCACCGGCGCGCACCTGCACGCCACCGTGTGCAGCGGCCTGGCTGCATTGTCCGGCCCGCGCCATGGCGGCGCGACCGCGCGCGCCTATGCTCTGATTGCCGATGCGCGCGAGGCCGGCTCGGCACGCGACTTCATCGCCATGCGCTGGCAGCGCGGCGACGACCTGCCCGGTTTCGGCCACGCGATGTATCCGCATGGCGACCCGCGCGCCGCGGAACTGCTGCCGCGGCTGCGTGAACTGCATGCGGGATCGCCGATGCTGGAATCGCTGGAAACGATCATTGCCGCCACCGAGGACATCAGCGGCCAGCGGCCCAATATCGATTTCATGCTGGCTGCGATCTGCCACGCCAACGGATTGGCCGCCACGCCGGCGCTGGTCATGTTCGCGGCGGGACGACTGGCCGGCTGGCTGGCGCATGCGCTGGAACAGCAGGCGCAGGGCCGGCTGATCCGGCCGCGCGCCCGCTATGCCGGCGTGGCGCCAGCGGAGCCCGCATAACGCGCGTCAGCTGCCGACTTCGGGCCCGCGCAGCAGCGCCTTTTTCACTTCTTCCAGCGAGTTGGGGTCATCCAGCGTCGACAGGTCGCCCGGATCGGTGCCCTGCGCCAGCGCCTGCAGCGAACGGCGCAACAGCTTGCCCGAGCGCGTCTTCGGCAGCGCATTGACGATGTACACCCGCGCCGGCCGCGCCACCGCGCCCAGGCTCTGCTCCACCACCTGGCGCATGCCGTTGGCAGCGGCGACCCGCTCGTGCGGTTCGTCGGTGTTCTGGCGCAAGGTGGCGAACACCACCGGCACCTGGCCCTTCAGTTCGTCGTACACGCCGATCACGGCGGCTTCGGCCACGCCGCCATAACCGGACACCGACTCCTCGATTTCGCGCGTGCCCAGGCGGTGGCCGGCGACATTGATGACATCGTCGGTACGCCCCAGGATGAAGGTGTAGCCGTCTTCGTCGCGGATCGCCCAGTCCAGCGAACTGTACAGCAGTTCCTTGAAATGGCTGAAGTAGCTGCTGATGAAGCGTTCGTCGTCGTTCCAGATGGTGGTCATGCAACCCGGCGGCAGCGGCGGCTGGATCACCAATACGCCCTTGGTATTGGCGGGGACTTCTTCGCCGGTGGCCTCGTCGATGATCTTCATCCGGTAGCCGAGGTTGGGGAATCCCGGCGAACCGAACTTCACCGGCTTCATGTCCAGCCCCGGCAGCAGCGAGAGCGCCGGCCAGCCGGTTTCGGTCTGCCAGTAGTTGTCGATGATGGGCTTGCCCAGGGCGTCGTGGATCCAGTTGGCGGTCGGCTCGTCCAGCGGTTCGCCAGCCAGGAACAGGTACTGCAGCTTCGACAGATCGTGATTGCGGATGAAGCCGACATCGTGTTTCTTCAGCACACGGATGGCCGTTGGCGAGGAGAACATCGTGCGCACGCCGTACTTCTCGCACAGCGACCACCAGATGCCGGCATCGGGATTGATCGGCAGGCCTTCGTACAGCAGCGACGTGCAGCCGCCGATCAGCGGTCCGTAGACGTTGTACGAATGGCCTACCGCCCAGCCGACGTCCGAGGTGGAAAACATCGCCTGTCCAGGCGCGCAATCGAAGATCGTGCGCATGGACAGCGCCAGCGCCACCGCATAGCCGCCGACATCGCGCTGCACGCCCTTGGGCTTGCCGGTGGTGCCGGAGGTGTACAGCAGGTAGCTGGGCTCGTTGGATTCCAGCCATTCCACCGCGACTTCCGCATCGCCCACTTCGGCGCGCAACGCGGCATAGTCCTCGTCGCGTCCCGGCACCTTGGGTTGGGCTGCGTCGAGACCGCGCGAAACGATCAACACCTTCGGCGGCGGCGATACCGATTCCGCGCAGGCCTGATCGACCAGCGGCTTGTACGCGATCACTTTGCCGCCGCGCATGCCGGCATCGGCGGCGATCAGCAGCTTCGGCTGCGCATCGTCGATGCGCAGCGCCAGGTTGTGCGCGGCGAATCCGCCAAACACCACCGAGTGCACCGCACCGATGCGCGCGCAGGCAAGCATCGCGAATACCGCCTCGGCCATGTTGGGCATGTAGATGACCACCCGGTCGCCACGTCCGACGTCGAGCCGCTTCAGGATCGCAGCGAAAGCATTCACTTCGCGGTACAGCTCGGCATAGCTGATTTCGCGGGTGACACCGGTTTCGGTGGAGATGGCGACCAGCGCCAGCTGATCCGAACGCGCGGCCAGATGGCGGTCCACCGCGTTGTAGCAGAGGTTGGTTTGCCCGCCGACGAACCAGCGCCGGAACGGCGGGTTGGAATAATCCAGGATCCGCTGCGGCGGCTTGTGCCAATGGATGGCCTTGGCCTCCTCGCCCCAGAACGCCTCCGGTTGCTCCACCGAACGGCGATAGACGTCTTCGTAAGCCATGGCAACCTCCCAGGTTCAACCGGTGCCACCAGCATAGCCCTACGCGAGGGCACCGGCCTTCCTACCTTGGTCGCAGGGCGGCTGCGACCTTACGGATTGCACTCCCTCCCCAGGTCGGCGCTACACTGCCGCCGCCCCAAGGAGCCTCACTGTGACGGATCGCCATTCCATATTCGCCTCGCTGCAAGTGCTACGCGCGGTTGCAGCCCTGTTGGTCGTGCTGTTTCACCTGCGCATCGTCGAAGCGAAGCTGGGGGCGGAAGCGCTCGTGCTGCCGAGCGCATTGCGGTTCGCCGACGGCGGCGTGGATTTGTTCTTCGTCATCTCCGGCTTCGTGATGGCAATCATCACATCGGGGCAGTTCCGTTCGCCGTTCAACGCAGCCCGTTTTCTGGGCCGTCGCCTCTGGCGCGTCGTGCCGCTGTATTGGTTCTACACCACAGCAGTTCTCGCTCTGATGGCTTTGCTGCCGGCGGCAGTGAATACGTCCTATGCGGATCAGTCGGTCTGGGCGTCCTACCTGCTGTGGCCCCAACCTCAGTTGCCTCTGCTGACGGTGGGATGGACCCTGATCCACGAGGTCTATTTCTATCTGGTGATCGCCGCTGCAGTCGCCGTACTTGGCGAGCGGAGCTTTCTATGGTTCCTGCTTGCGTGGGGGCTTCTGGTGGCAGGCGCACAGCCAAGTTGGGAAAGTATCCATGCGCCCTGGGCGCAGGTCGCATTGAATCCGATGACGCTGGAATTCATTGCGGGCGCGCTGGTGGGGCGCTACTGGCGAAGTATCCCTTGGTTCCTGACCAGACTCTCCCTGCCCCTGGGTATCATCGGGCTCATCGGCGCGATGATGTTGCTGGATCGGCTGGCCGGTCCAACTGGCTCACTTCCATCGCCCTACCCAATCTTGCGCACACTCCTGTTCGGTCCTGCCAGCGTGCTGTTGGTGCTTGGTATGGTGGCATGGGAACGCGATCATCCACATGCAATGCCTCGCTTCCTGGTCCTTCTGGGCGACAGCAGCTATTCGTTGTATCTGTCCCACGTTTTTGCGCTGTCGGCGATAGGCAGGCTGTGGCAGATGCTGGGGCCGACTTACTCGCCTTGGCACCACGCGCTGTTCGCCGGTACCGCGGTGGCCGCCAGCATTGCGATAGGCCTAGTGTCCTACTTCATGCTGGAGCGCCCTCTGCTGTATCAGGCCAGGACATGGTTGCCGCGCTTGGCACCATCCTCGCCGATTGCATGAAAAGGGGCGGCCATGGCCGCCCCTTCTTTTACAGATTGCGTGATGCGGTCAACCCAACAGATGCGCCACGCCGGCGCGCTCTTCTTCCAGCTCGGCCAGGGTCTTGTCCATCGCGGTGCGGCTGAACTCGTCCACTTCCAGGCCTTCGACGCGGGTGTATTCGCCGTTGGCAGTGATCACCGGCACACCGTAGATCACGCCTTCGGGAATGCCGTAGCTGCCATCCGACGGCACGCCCATCGTCACCCACTTGCCGTTGCTGCCCAGCACCCAGTCGCGGATGTGGTCGATGGCGGCGTTGGCGGCCGACGCGGCCGAGGACAGGCCGCGGGCTTCGATGATCGCCGCGCCGCGCTTGCCGACCTGCGGGATGAAGGTGTTGGCATTCCAGTCTGCGTCGTCGATCTTGTCCTTCAGCGAGGCGCCGCCGGCGGTGGCGAAACGGTAATCCGGGTACATGGTCGGGCTGTGGTTGCCCCACACGATCAGCTTTTCGATATCGCCGACGGCCACCCCGGCCTTGTTGGCCAGCTGGCTCAGCGCGCGGTTGTGATCCAGGCGCAGCATGGCGGTGAAGTTCTTCGCCGGCAGGTCCGGGGCGGATTTCATGGCGATGTAGGCGTTGGTGTTGGCCGGATTGCCGACCACCAGCACCTTGACGTTGCGCGAAGCGACCTTGTTCAGCGCGGCACCCTGCGCGGTGAAGATCTTGGCGTTCTCCAGCAGCAGGTCCTTGCGCTCCATGCCCGGACCGCGCGGACGCGCACCGACCAGCAGCGCCACATCGGCATCCTTGAACGCCACTTCCGGGTCGTCAGTGCCAACCATGCCGGCCAGCAGCGGGAACGCGCAGTCTTCCAGCTCCATCATCACGCCCTTCAGCGCGGCCTGGGCCTTGTCGATCGGCAGCTCCAGCAACTGCAGGATGACGGGCTGGTCCTTGCCGAGCATCTCGCCGGAGGCGATACGGAACAGCAGGGCGTAACCGATCTGGCCGGCGGCGCCGGTGACTGCGACACGAACGGGGGATTTCATTACGGGATATCTCCGATTGGGGAAGATGCCGGCGCGGGAGAAGCCCGGCCAAGTAAGGCCCCCGGTTCCGTCTCAAGCCACGGAGCCAGGGCCGCTACAGCAGGAAATTTTAACATGCCGGCCCCGGCCGGCCGGCTCGCCAATAGTCGCAGGAGTCGTCCGGCTGGCAGGCGGGTGGCGCTGCACGGCCCGGCGCAATCCCGGCCGGACCGGCCCCGCCGCCTCAGGCGCTGAGCTGGCGGTTCCACTCCGCCACACGATCGGCCTGCGCCGCCAGCACGGCCTCGGCATCGCCTTCGATGGTCAGCTTGTTGATCACGTCGCCCTGGACCACCGCATCGACCACATCCAGGCCTTCCAGCACCTTGCCGAACACGGTGTGCTTGCCGTCCAGCCAGTCGGTCTTGATGTGGGTGATGAAGAACTGGCTGCCATTGGTATTGGGGCCGGCATTGGCCATCGACAGCACGCCGCGCTCGTGGCGTACGCCGTTGTTGGTCTCGTCCTCGAAACGGTAGCCCGGGCCACCGCGGCCGGAGCCTTCCGGGCAGCCGCCCTGGATCATGAAATCGGGGATGACACGGTGGAAATTCAACCCGTCATAGAAGCCGCGCTTGGCCAGGTTGACGAAGTTGGCCACCGTCAGCGGGGCCTTGTCGGGGTACAGCTCGACCTTGATCGGGCCGCGGGAGGTATCGAAAGTGGCGGTCAGGGACATTTTTTAACTCCGTATTCACATCCGGGCCCGGGAGCGGGCGTTAACCCGCTATAATACGCCCCATTCCTCCCCAAGCCTCGCGTGCTTTCCGGCGCGCCTTTTCCGCATGTCCATCCAGAACCTCCGCAATATCGCCATCGTCGCCCACGTCGACCACGGCAAGACCACCCTCGTCGACTGCCTGCTCAAGCAGTCGGGCACCCTGTCCGAACGCACGGTGCTTGCCGAGCGCGTGATGGACAGCAACGACCAGGAAAAGGAACGCGGCATCACCATCCTGGCCAAGAACACCGCCATCACCTGGCAGGGCAACCGCATCAACATCGTCGACACCCCCGGACACGCCGACTTCGGCGGCGAGGTCGAGCGCGTGCTGTCGATGGTGGACTCGGTACTGATCCTGGTCGATGCGATGGACGGGCCGATGCCGCAGACCCGCTTCGTCACCCAGAAGGCGTTCGCGATGGGCTTCAAGCCGATCGTCGTGGTCAACAAGATCGACCGCCCCGGCGCGCGTCCGGACTGGGTGATCGACCAGGTGTTCGACCTGTTCGACAAGCTGGGCGCGACCAACGAGCAGTTGGACTTCCCGATCGTCTACGCCTCGGCGCTGCACGGCTATGCCAGCCTGGACGATGCCGCCCGCGAGGGCGACATGACTCCGCTGTACGAAGCGATCATGAAGCATGTGCCGCCGCCGGAAGTGAACCCGGACGGTCCGTTCCAGATGCGCATCAGCCAGTTGGACTACAACAACTTCGTCGGCCTGATCGGCATCGGCCGCATCCAGCGCGGCAAGGTCAAGAAGAACCAACCGGTCAGCATCGTCGACCGCGAAGGCAAGAAGCGCCAGGGCAAGGTCCTGCAGGTCCTGGGCTTCATGGGGCTGGAACGCATCGAAGTCGAGGAAGCCGAGGCCGGCGACATCGTCGCCATCTCCGGCGTTGCCGATCTGAGCATCTCCGATACCGTCTGCGCGCTGGACGCGCCGGAAGCGCTGCCGGCGCTGACCGTCGATGAGCCGACCATCAGCATGACCTTCCAGGTCAACAACTCGCCGTTCGCAGGCAACAAGGACCTGTCCGGCGGCAAGTTCCTGACCAGCCGCCAGATCCGCGAGCGGCTGGAACGCGAAACGCTGCACAACGTCGCGCTGAAGGTCGAGGAAGGCTCGGACCCGGACAAGTTCCTGGTCTCCGGCCGCGGCGAACTGCACCTGTCGGTGCTGATCGAGACCATGCGCCGCGAAGGCTTCGAACTGGCGGTGTCGCGTCCGGAAGTCATCATCAAGGAAATCGACGGCAAGCTGATGGAGCCGGTCGAACAGTTGGTCGTCGACGTGGAGGAAGTCCACCAGGGCGGGGTGATGGAGAAGCTGGGCATCCGCAAGGGCCAGCTGAAGAACATGGAGTCCGACGGCAAGGGGCGGGTACGCCTGGATTACATGATTCCGGCCCGCGGTCTGATCGGTTTCCAGAACGAATTCCGTACCCTGACCCAGGGGTCGGGCCTGCTGTTCCATGTGTTCGACCACTACGGTCCGAAGGAACAGGGCGCCATCGCCAAGCGCCAGAACGGCGTGATGATCGCCAATGCCGCCGGCACCACCCCCGCCTATTCGCTGGGGCCGCTGGAAGAGCGCGGCAAGCTGTTCGCCGCCGAAGGCGACAACGTCTACGAAGGCCAGCTGATCGGCATCCATTCCAAGGACAACGATCTGACCGTCAACGCGATCAAGCCCAAGCCGCTGACCAATATGCGCGCCTCGGGCAAGGACGACGCCATCAAGCTGACCCCTGCCATCAAGTACACGCTGGAACAGGCGCTGGATTTCATCGAGGACGACGAGCTGGTCGAGGTCACTCCGAAGGAAATCCGCCTGCGCAAGAAGTTCCTCAGCGAAAGCGACCGCAAGCGCGCCAGCCGCGCCGCCTGATCGTTGCTTCCGCGAATGGGCGAGGCAGCCTACAACCCGGATCCGCAGGCGCATCCGGGACTGCACCTGATCGCCGTGTTCGAAGGCGCCAAGGGCCTGCTTGCCCTGGCCACTGCGGCGGGCCTGGCGCTGCTGGGCCCGCAACCGCTGCGGCGCTGGGTGGAGGACCTGATTACCCGCCTGCACCTGGACCCGCAAAACGGCGTCCTGCCGCGCTTGCTGAATGCCATCAACCCCGAAGCGGTCCACTGGGCGGTCATCATCGCGCTGGTCTATGCGCTGATGCGGCTGGTGGAGGCCTGGGGGCTGTGGCGGACCCGTGTCTGGGCCTCGTGGCTGGGTTGCATCGGCTCGGCCGCCTACCTGCCGCTGGACCTGTACGCGCTCTATCATCACCACGGCTGGCACACCTGGACGCTGCTGTTCGTCAACCTGTTGGTGGTGGCCGTGCTGTGGCGCGACATCGTCAAGCGCAGAAGTAATTGACGGCGCCCGGCGCGGCTGCGTAGCCTGCCAAGCTACTCACCGGGGATCGAAAATGCGGCCACTCGCGCTATTGCTTGCCCTGACGTTTGCGCTGACCGCCTGCGACCGCGAGCCCGCGCCAGCCGCAGAACCCGCGCCCCCCGCAGCCGCGACCGCACTGGTGCCGCCCACCGATTTCCTGTTCGCCGAAATGGATATCGCGGATCTGCAGGCACGCATGCGCGCCGGCGAACTGGACAGCCGCACCCTGACCCAGGCCTACCTGGACCGCATCGCCGCCATCGACAAGGCCGGTCCGCAGCTCAATGCGATCATCGAAATCAATCCCGACGCGCTGAAGGAAGCGGCGCTGCGCGACATCGAACGCAAGGGCAATGCGGTACGCGGTCCGCTGCATGGCATCCCGATCCTGCTGAAGGACAATATCGACGCCACGCCTATGGTGACCTCCGCCGGCTCGCTGGCGCTGCAGGATTTCCGGCCCAAGACCGACGCCTTCCTGGTGCGCCGCCTGCGCGAGGCCGGTGCGGTGGTCCTGGGCAAGACCAATCTCAGCGAATGGGCCAATTTCCGCTCTACCCGTTCCACCTCCGGCTGGAGCGCGCGCGGCGGCCAGACCCGCAACCCCTACGTGCTGGACCGCAATCCCTGCGGGTCCAGTTCCGGCAGCGCGGTCGCGGTGTCGGCCAATCTTGCCGCCGCCGCCATCGGCACCGAGACCGACGGCAGCATCCTGTGCCCCGCCGCCGTCAACGGACTGGTGGGACTCAAGCCCACCGTCGGCCTGGTCAGCCGCAACGGTATCGTGCCCATCTCGCACAGCCAGGATACCGCCGGCCCGATGACCCGCAGCGTGGCCGACGCGGCGCTGCTGCTGACCGTGCTGGCCGGACGCGATGTGGCCGATGCCGCCACCACCGGGTCGGCCTGGAACGTGACCCTGGACTACCACGCCCGGCTCAGGACCGACGCGCTGAAAGGCGCACGCATCGGCGTGTTGCGCAGCAAGTTCGCCATCCATCCGGATGCGGCAATGGCGATGGAGGCGGCCATCGAAGTGCTGCGCGAAGCCGGCGCGACCGTGGTCGACGCCGAGATACCCACCGACGGCCAATGGGACGACGCCGAACTGGAATTGATGCTGTACGAATTCAAGGTCGGGGTGGAACGCTACCTGGGCAACCACGATGCGCCGCTGAAGACGCTGCCGCAGCTGATCGGTTTCAACCAGCAGTACCGGACCTCGGAAATGCCCTACTTCGGACAGGAATTGTTCGAGATGGCCAACGGCAAGGGCGGGCTGGGCGACCCGGCCTATATCGCCGCGCGCAGCCTGGCGCGCCGGCTGGCCGGCCCCGAAGGCATCGATGCCGCGTTGAAGGCGCAGAAGCTGGATGCGCTGATCGCGCCGACCACCGGTCCGGCATGGCCGACCGACTACGCCAACGGCGACCGGTTTCCCGGCGCAGGTTATGGCGCCGCCGCCGTGGCCGGCTATCCCAGCCTGACCGTACCGATGGGGCATAGCGATGGCCTGCCGCTGGGCATCGTGTTCATGGGTACCGCCTGGAGCGAACCGCGGCTGATCGAGCTGGGCTTTGCCTACGAACAGCTGACCCGCGCGCGCAAGCCGCCAGAGTACTGGCCCAGCCTGCAGAAGCCGGCCCGCCCGGCGGCAAACTGAGCCTGCCCCTGGCACGACCGCCGGCCTTGCCGCCGCCTCCGGCGGGCGCCCGCGGCAGCGGTTGGTCGACCAGCGAATTGCGGCGTAGGATGGCGCCGGGGGACACCTGGCAAGCGGCGGGGGTATGCTGAAAGCATGGACGTGAATCCGGACCGCGCTTCGGAATTGCGGGCCCTGAGCGGCACGCGCCGCGGTGCGGCCGGACGATTGCGCCGGCTCGATACGCTGGCCTGGTGCGTGCTGGCGCTGGCGGTCCTGCTGTCCTTGTGGCTTGGCTATGTCGGCTGGCAACAGGCGCGCGACAGCGCCAAGGCGCAGTTCGACGCCCGTGCCGCCGCAGCGGCGACCGCCATCGCCACCCGGATGCATGCCTATGAGGACACGGTGCGCGCCGCAGCGGGCGCTCTGGAAGCGCGTTCGCAGATCGACAACGCCAATTTCCATGCCTTCGTCGACAAGCTGCAGATCCCAAGCCGCCAGGCCGGCGTGCACGGGCTCGGATTCGCCCGGCTGGTCGCCGGCCAGGAGCGCGACGACTACCTCGCCGCACAGCGCGCCAGTTACGGCGACAGTTTCGATATCCATCCTGCGGGCGAACGCGAACGCTACGTTGTCATCGATTTGCTTTACCCGGATCTGCACGGCATGCGCAGGTTGCTGGGCAGGGATCTGCTGGCCGAACCGGCGCGCCGTGCCGCTGTCGAGCAGGCGCGCGACACCGGCGAACTGGCGGCCGCGCCGCGCGTGGTGTTGGCCGATGCGGCAGCCGGTTCGCCGGAGGCGTACGGTTTCCTGCTGTTCGCGCCGGTGTACTCCGTGCCGCTGGCGCCGCAGTCCAGCATCGGCCAGAAGCAGGCCTCGCTGCGCGGCTTTGCCGTCGCAGGCTTTGGCTGGAAACAGGTCATCGAGCAAGCGCTGGGTACCGGGTACCCGCAGTATTTCGATCTGCAGCTGGGTTCCGGCCAGCCCGGCGAACCACCGGTATTCGAAAGCCGCGCGCTGCGCCAGCAGCATGGTGCGGCGATGCGGCCTGCTTTCTCTCATACCGCGCAACTGCAGTTCTTCGGCCGCTCGTGGCCATTGCAACTGGAATCGCCGCCGCTAGGGGCGGCGGTGACCGGCATCCCCACCCTCCTGTTGCTGGTCGCCGGCGGCATCGCGTTCGGCATCCTGCTGTTCGCCCTGCTGCGCAATCTGGCCCGCGCCGACCACCGCAGCCGGGCGCTGCTGGATGCGGTTGCCGATCATCTGCCGGCACTGATCGCCTACATCGACCGCAATGGCATGTACGGTTTCGCCAATCGCGCCACCCGCGACTGGTTCGGCTCGACGGTCGGCTGGAGCGGCCGCACGCTGGAAGACGTGCACGCCGACACTCCTGCCTTCCGGGAAGCGCTGCAGCGAGCCATGGCCGAATGCACGCCCGAGCATCTGGCCGCCTGGCAGGCGGAAATCGGCCATCCGCCACGGCCGGTGCAGGTCTATCTGGTGCCGGACCTGGAGAAGGACCAACAGATCTCCGGCTGGTACCTGATGGCCAGCGACAACAGCGAACAGCAGCGCGCCAACCGCGAACTGGCATTGGCCCGCGATCATCTGCAGCGCATCACCGACAAGCTGCCGGCGCTGATTGCGCAGTACGACCGCGACGAGCGGGCCGTCTTCTTCAACCGCGCCTGCGCGGACACGGTTACCTGGCAGCAACCCTACCGGCCGGGGATCGCCATCATCGAGCTGTTCGGGGAAGAGGCCTACGCCAGGCGCAAACCGTACATCGATGCGGTCCTGTCCGGGCGCGATGTCGACTTCGAAACCTCGTTCATGGGGCCGGAAGGATTGCGCAGGATGCACACCTACTACACTCCGGACATCGACGATGCCGGCCGGGTCAACGGCTTTTTCGTGATGTCGATCGACGTTACCGAAAAGGTCCGCCTGGAAACCGCGCTGTACAACGCCAACGAGCGCGCCGAAGTCACCCTGACCTCCATCAGCGAGGCCGTCATCACCGTCGATGTCGGCCAGCGCGTGACCTATATGAATCCGGCCGCCGAGGCGCTCAGCGGCTGGCCCTTGGAACGTGCGCTGCACCAGCCGCTGGACCAGGTGGTACCGCTCAGCCAGGTTACCGACCTGAGCCAGCACGACGGCCCGCACCCCAGCGCAATGATGGGCGACACCGAACTGCGGCGCCTGGACGGCCGGCGCATCCTGGTTGAACGCTCGCTTTCGCCGCTGCACGACCGCGACGAGGCGATGATCGGCTCGGTACTGGTGCTGCGCGACATCACCGAGGCGCGCGCGCTGAGCTCGCGCATGGCCTATCTGGCGCATCACGATTCGCTGACCGGGTTGCCCAACCGGATGCAGCTCAACGAAACGCTGGCGCAACTGATCAGCTGCGCCACCAACCGCGGCAACGGCGTGGCGGTGCTGTTCATCGACCTCGATCTGTTCAAGCACGTCAACGACGCTCTGGGTCACCATATCGGCGACCAGTTGCTGCAGCAGGTGGCGCGCCGGATCCAGCGCAATATCGGCAATCTGGGCAGCGTCTACCGGACCGGAGGCGACGAATTCGTCGTGCTGCTGGACAACGTGCTGACCCGCGACAGCGTGCTGCAGATGGCCGACCGCCTGCTGGCGATCGGCGGCACCCCCTACACCGTCGCATCGCACGAGCTGCACCAGGCTTTCAGCATCGGCATCAGCCTGTTCCCCGACGACGGCTACGACGCGGCCACCCTGATGATGCGCGCCGACGCCGCGATGTACCTGGCCAAGCGCAGCGGACGCAATGCCGCGCGCTTCTATACCCGCGAACTCGCTGCCAGCGTCGATGCCCGCATCGAGCTGGAAAACAGCCTGCGCCGCGGTCTGCGCAACGGCGATCTCTGCCTGCACTACCAGCCGCAAGTGGACCGGCACAGCGGCAGGATCGTCGGCATCGAAGGGCTGGCACGCTGGCAGCGCGGCGACCAGCTGGTGCTGCCGGGCGAGTTCCTGCCGATCGCCGAGGAAACCAACCTGATCGTCGACATCGACCACTGGGCGATCCGCGCGGCCTGCCGGCAGAATCGCATCTGGCAGCAATCCGGCCTTCCGCCGGTGCGGGTTTCGGTCAACATCGCCGCCGCCAATTTCGATACCGACCTGCTGCTGGATACCGTGATCGCCGCACTGGAAGACAGCGGCCTGGCGCCGGAATTCCTGGAACTGGAAGTCACCGAGACCACCATCATGCGCGATGTGCAACGCACCGACCGCATCCTGCGCGCGCTCAAATCGCTGGGCGTGCGCATCGCCATCGACGATTTCGGCACCGGCTTCTCAAGCCTCAGCTATCTCGGCAACTACGGATTCAATGTGCTGAAGATCGACCAGTCGTTCGTGCGCGACGTCACCGAGCCCAACCAGGGCGCGATTACCCGCGCAATCATCGGCCTGGCCAGCCAGTTGCAATGCCGCACCATCGCCGAAGGGGTCGAAACCGAGGCGCAGGCAGCCTGGCTGGCGAGCAACGGCTGCGACGAGATGCAGGGCAACCTGTTCAGTCCGCCGCTGCCTGCATCCGAATGCGCCAGATTGCTGGCGCGCAACACCATCTGGACGATTCCCCGCCAGCAACGGACGCTCACGGCGCACTGGTCATGAGCGCGACTGCGCGGTTTTCAGTCGGCTTGCGGCTGTACCGCCGGCGGACCATCCTCGGCGCCGGGCGAACGCGTCTGGGCTTCTGAAGGCGGAGCGGCGTGGCGGCCCTCGACGGTCTGCCGATCGAGTTCGGCGCGCAGCCGCGGCAACGATTCCGGATACTCCCGCAGCAGGAAATCGATCATGCGCTCGCGCACTGCGCAGCGCAGGTCGAAAGCATCGCCGGAATTGCGCGCGCTCACCAGCAGCCGCACCTGCACGCCGCGTTCGCTGGTGTCGGTAATCTGGCTGACGCACACGCGTCCGTCCCAGCGCTCGTCGCTTTCGCAAATCGCCTGCAACTGCGCGCGCACCGCCGCCATCGGCACGCGGTAGTCCAGCCACAGGAAGGCGGTACCCAGCATCTGCGCACTGCGCCGGGTCCAGTTCTGGAACGGATTCTCGATGAACCAGGTCAGCGGCACCACCAGCCGCCGCTCGTCCCAGATATGCACGACCACGAACGAGCTGGTGATTTCCTCGATACGGCCCCACTCCCCTTCGACAATCACCACATCGTCCAGCCGGATCGGCTGGGTCAGGGCGATCTGCAGCCCGGCGATCAGGTTGCCGAAGACCGGCTTGGCGGCGATGCCGGCAACCAGCCCGATGATGCCGGCCGACGCCAGCAGGGTTGCGCCGATCTGGCGCACCGCCGGAAAACTGAGCAGCGCCACCGACACCCCCAGCAGGATGATCGCGCCCATGACGACCCGGCTGAGCACACGGGTCTGGGTGTGGATACGGCGCGCGGCCAGGTTGTCGGCGACTTCCATCGAGTGTTTGCGCAGAATGGCCGCTTCCACCGCGGCCACCGCCCGCACCAGCAGCCAGCTGACGCATCCGACCAGGCCGATGCGGATCGCATGCAGCGAGGCTTCCAGCGGACGTTCGCGCAACGGCGTGGCTTCCAGTCCGAACGCCAGCAGCACCAGCGGCAACGCAAACGCCAGCGGCACCGCAATCACCCGCACGATGCGCGCGCGGCGATAATCGCGCCCGTCCATGCGCCGGGCCAGCGCCAGCAGTCCCCACCAGACCAGCAATCCCAGCAGCACTGCAGATCCCAGCGGCAGCGCGAATCCGCGCCACGTCGCCCCCTCCTGCAGCAGCGCCGCCAACGCCATCACCCGCTACCCGCCGCTCCTGCCCTGCGCTGACGCAGGCGCCGCCGCTGGCCGGCACGTTCAGGCATGCGGGCTGGCCTTGGTTTGCTGATTCTGCTTGCGCACGATCGACATCGCGATCTCCAGCGACTGCTCGTAGTTCAGGCGCGGATCCACCGTCGAACGGTAGGCCCGCTCCAGGTCCGCATCGGTGAGCTCGCGCGCGCCGCCGGTGCATTCGGTGACGTCCTCGCCGGTGAGCTCCAGATGCACGCCGCCCAGGCGCGTGCCGGCCGCCGCATGCAGATCGAAGGACTGCTCCACTTCGCCGCGTACATTGTCGAAGCGGCGGGTCTTGTAGCCGTTGCTGGTGCTCTCGGTATTGCCGTGCATCGGATCGCAGACCCACAGCACCCGGCGGCCGTCGCGCCGCACCGCTTCCAGCAAAGGCGGCAACTTGTCGGCCACCTGCGCGGCGCCCATGCGGTGGATGAAGGTCAACCGGCCAGGTTCGTCCTCCGGGTTCAGCACATCGATCAGGCGCAGCAACTGATCGGGATTGACCGACGGGCCGACCTTGATCGCAATCGGATTGCGCACGCCGCGCAGGTACTCCACATGCGCGCCATCGACCGCGGCAGTGCGCATGCCGATCCACGGATAATGCGTGCTGAGGTTGAACCAGCCCCACTGCCGCGGCACTTCGCGGGTCAGGCCTTCCTCGTAGGGCAGCAGTAAAGCCTCATGCGAGGTGTAGAAATCGATCCGGTTGAGGTTGTGCACTTCCGAGCCGGACAGCGTTTCCATGAAACGCACCGCGTCGCCGATGGAGGTGACCATCTGCTGGTACTCGTTGGCCAGCGGCGAATAGCCGACCCAGTTGAGGTTCCAGTATTCGGGATGGTGCAGATCGGCGAAGCCGCCATCGATCAGCGCGCGCACGAAGTTCATCGTCATCGCCGAGCGCGCATGCGCCTTGATCATCCGCCGCGGATCCGGAATCCGCGCTTCGGCGGTGAACTCGGGCCGGTTGACCAGATCGCCGCGGTAGCTGGGCAGGGTCACGCCATCACGGGTCTCGCTGTCGGCGGAACGCGGCTTGGCGTACTGGCCGGCAAAGCGGCCCACCCGCACCACCGGCAGGCGCAGTCCATGCACCAGCACAAGACTCATCTGCAGCAGCACCTTGAGCCGGTTGGAAATCAGCCCGGATTCGCAGTCGCTGAAGCTTTCGGCGCAGTCGCCGCCCTGCAGCAGGAAACGCTTGCCTTCCTGCGCTTCGGCCAATTGCTGCTTGAGCGCGAAGATTTCCCACGAGGTCACCAACGGCGGCAACTGGCGCAACTCGGCCAGCGCCGATTCCAGCGCGGCGGCATCCGGGTAGGTCGGCATCTGCAGGGCCGGCCGCGCGCGCCAGCTGTCCGGCGCCCAGTGGGCGGGAAGATTAACGGCGCGCAGGTTGCGTTCTGACGGGTTCATGCGATGGATCCTCGACGGCCGACCATGGTGCCAGATTGGTGCGCCGCGTCAAATATCAGCTTCAGCTGAATATGGACTTCCGGCTGCGAAACGCCGCGTAAAGCGCCCACAGCGCCAGCGCGACAAACCAGATCAGGCTCCAAGCCGGCATCGCCAGGCCCAGGAAGGTCCAATCGACTTGCGCGCATTCGCCGGAACCGGTGAACACCTTGCGCAGCACGTCGGTCAGCGGAAACGCCTCCATCATGTAGGACAGGTCCGGCCCGCAAGCCGGCACCTGATCCGGCGGCAGGCTCTGCAGCCATACATGGCGCCCGGCGATGGCCATGCCCACCGCTGCGACTGCGGCGCAGAGCAATCCGTAGACGCCGCGGGCGCCTTTGCGCTTGGGCGAATGCAGTGCCCCCAACAGAAATACCAGGCCCAACACGACAAAAACCCCGCGCTGGAACGTGCATAGCGGACAGGGCAGCAAACCGCCGTAGTACTGGCTATAGAGCGCGTAGGAGAGCAACGCGGCGCAGAGCACGAAACCGGCGAGGAACTGCGCTCGAAAGGTCCAGCGGAATGGATTCATGGCGGGGGGCGGTGGAGATCCAACCCGCATTATCGCCATCTGCCGCGCAAAAACAAAAACCCCGGCGCCAGGCCGGGGTTTTCGCTGTTGTCCTGCGGCTGTCAGCAGCCGATCATTCGGCGCCGGCAGCAGCCGCTTCGGGGCGGTCGACCAGTTCCACATAGGCCATCGGCGCATTGTCGCCAGCGCGGAAACCGCACTTGAGGATGCGCAGGTAGCCGCCAGGGCGGGTCTGGTAGCGCGGGCCAAGCGTGGTGAACAGCGTGCCCACCGCTTCCTTGTCGCGCAGGCGCGAGAAGGCCAGACGGCGATTGGCAACGCCATCGACCTTGGCGAGGGTGATCAGCGGTTCGGCGACGCGGCGGAGTTCCTTCGCCTTCGGCAGCGTGGTGCGGATCAGGCCGTGCTTGATCAGCGAGGCAGCCATGTTGCTGAACATCGCATCGCGATGGGCGCTGGTGCGGCTGAACTTGCGGCCGGATTTCTGGTGGCGCATGGGTTTGATTCCTGATGAATGTTGGGACGTTGGACTTCGTTGTCGCCATCCAGGCGGTGGAACTGTGGACTGCGGTTGGTCCGTACCGGCCGTCCTTGACCGGAATGCCGCGGACCTCGGGGTCCGTCGGCTGTGGTGGTGCGTTACTTCAGTTGCAGACGACACCCACTCCGGAGAGGACTGGATGCCGTCCCTGGCGGCGCACTGCCGGCTTCCGAACGACCGGCCCGGTCACCCTCACCGGTCGTTCGAAGCCGCTGCAGACGCCTTGAGGGCGTCCGCCAGCGCGCGGCTTCTCACCCAAGCATGCCGTGCTGGGCGACGCCGGCCGGCGGCCAGTTCTCCAGCTTCATGCCCAGGGACAGGCCGCGCTGGGCCAGGACTTCCTTGATTTCGGTCAGCGACTTCTTGCCCAGGTTCGGGGTCTTCAGCAGCTCGACTTCGGTCTTCTGGATCAGATCGCCGATGTAGTAGATGCTCTCGGCCTTCAGGCAGTTGGCCGAACGCACGGTCAGTTCCAGGTCGTCGATCGGGCGCAGC
Source organism: Pseudoxanthomonas wuyuanensis (assembly GCF_900215535.1). GTDB lineage: Bacteria > Pseudomonadota > Gammaproteobacteria > Xanthomonadales > Xanthomonadaceae > Pseudoxanthomonas_A > Pseudoxanthomonas_A wuyuanensis. Next base: position 238,688 of record NZ_OCND01000004.1, read on the forward strand.
AGCACCGGATCCACGCCGCTGGCGGCCTGCTTGGGCGCGCCGCGATCGCGGTGGGTGAAGTCGCCGAACACTGACAGCTGGTCGCTGAGGATGTCGGCGGCGGTGCGCACGGCTTCCTCGGCATCGATGGTGCCGTTGGTTTCGATATCCAGCACCAGCTTGTCCAGGTCGGTGCGCTGCTCGACGCGCGCCGCTTCCACGGCATAGGCAACGCGGCGGACCGGCGAGAACGAAGCGTCCAGCATCAGCCGGCCGATGGTGCGGGTTTCCTCATCCGGACGGCGGCGGGCAGCCGCCGGCTGGTAGCCGAAACCGCGCTCGATCTTCAGGCGCATGTTGATGGCCGTGTCCTTGGTCAGGTTGCAGATGACCAGGTCGGGGTTGAGGATTTCGACGTTGTGATCGGTCTTGATGTCGGCGGCGGTCACCACACCCGGGCCCTGCTTGGCCAGGGTCAGGGTGGAGCTGTCGCCGGTGTGGATGCGGATGGCCACATCCTTGAGGTTCAGCAGGACTTCCAGTACGTCCTCCTGCAGACCTTCGATGGTGCTGTATTCATGCAGCACGCCGTCGATCTCGACTTCGGTGATGGCGAAGCCGGGGATGGACGACAGCAGCACGCGGCGCAACGCATTGCCGAGCGTATGGCCGTAGCCGCGCTCCAGCGGTTCGATGACCACTTTGGCGCGGTTGTCGGTCAGGCGCTCGATCTGCGGGCCGCGGGGGCGCAGCACTTGCTGAGTAATACCCGTCATGTTGCTTTGTCTCCTGCAAACCCCCGATGCGGGCATCGGGGGTGCGTGAATGAATTACTTCGAGTACAACTCGACGATCAGCGCTTCGTTGATGTCGGCAGGCAGCTCGGAACGCTCCGGCACGGCCTTGAACACGCCGCTGAACTTCTTCGAATCGACTTCGACCCAGGACGGGCTGAGATCGAGCTGCTCGGCGACCGTCAGCGACTCCTGCACGCGCAGCTGCTTCTGGGCGCGTTCGGACAACTCGATCGCGTCACCGGCCTTGATCTGGTACGACGGCAGGTTGACCGACTTGCCGTTGACCAGCACGCCGCGGTGCGAAACCAGCTGGCGGGCGGCCGGGCGCGTCACCGCAAAACCCATGCGGTAGATGACGTTGTCCAGACGGGTTTCCAGCAGCTGCAGCAGGTTCTCGCCGGTGTTGCCCTTCTTGGTCGAGGCCTTCTTGTAGTAGTTGCGGAACTGGCGCTCCAGCAGGCCGTAGATGCGCTTGACCTTCTGCTTTTCGCGCAGCTGGGTGGCGTAGTCGGACAGCTTGCCCTTGCGGGCGGCACCGTGCTGGCCGGGCTTCTGCTCCAGCTTGCACTTGGAATCCAGCGCGCGCGCCGGGCTCTTGAGGGAAAGATCGGCGCCTTCGCGGCGCGCGAGCTTACAGGTAGGACCAATATAACGAGCCATTTCTCTTCAGCTCCTCAGACGCGACGCTTTTTGGGCGGACGGCAGCCGTTGTGCGGGATCGGCGTGACGTCGATGATGTTGGTGATCTTGTAACCAACATTGTTGAGAGAACGCACGGCCGACTCGCGGCCGGGGCCGGGGCCCTTGATGCGGACTTCAAGTGACTTCACACCGTAATCCAGCGCGGCGCGGCCGGCCTTCTCGGCGGCGACCTGTGCGGCGAACGGGGTGGACTTGCGCGAACCACGGAAACCCGCGCCGCCCGACGTGGCCCACGACAATGCGTTGCCCTGGCGGTCGGTGATGGTGACGATGGTGTTGTTGAAAGAAGCATGGACGTGGGCGACGCCGTCGGTGATGACGCGCTTGATCTTCTTCTTGACTTTGGCAGCAGCTGGCTTGGCCATGAGTGACGCCCCTTACTTCTTGATGGCTTTGCGCGGACCCTTGCGGGTACGGGCATTGGTGCGGGTGCGCTGGCCACGCAGCGGCAGGCCGCGGCGATGACGCAGGCCGCGGTAGCAGCCCAGGTCCATCAGGCGCTTGATGGCGATGCCCACTTCGCGACGCAAGTCGCCTTCGACGATGTACTTGCCGATTTCGGCGCGCAGGCGCTCGACTTCCGGCTCGGACAGGTCGCGGATCTTGGTGGTCGAAGTGACGCCTGCGGCTTCGCAGACCTTCTTCGACCGGGTACGGCCAATGCCGTAGATGCTCTGCAGCCCCACCCAGACATGTTTCTGGGCAGGCAGGTTGACACCTGCAATACGCGCCATGACGCGGTCTCCAACTGTATTTGATGGCCCGAATGCGGTCCTGCCCTGGCGGGAGGCCGCAAGCTGGCGGAGTGAACTGGAAAGTTTAACCGGATCTCGGGTTGTTTGGAAGCCCGCGCCGGCCAAAGGCCAGCGTGGACCCGGCATGGGGAGTGTGCCCATGCTCCGGCGCCGGAACCTGCCTGGAACAGGGGACCGGCTTGCGCCGGACTCCCGCCCCGCCCGCGCTACTCTGGCGCAGGACTGGCTTGTTCTCACCTGCGCGCGAGATCGCCGCGCAGACCGCCCATTTCAGTAGTCCGGCCATCGGCCGGCTTTGCCCGGGAGGGACCCGGGCCAGGTTTGGATCAGCCGCGCGCCAGACCGCCGCGCGAGCCGCCTTTCAGGTTCGCCTTCTTCAGCAGGCTCTCGTACTGGTGCGACATCAGATGCGCCTGGATCTGCGCAATGAAGTCCATCACCACCACCACCACAATCAACAGCGAGGTGCCGCCGAAGTAGAACGACGTGCCCAACTGGGTACGCATCACCTCCGGTAGCAGGCAGACGATGACCAGATAGGCCGCGCCAACCGCGGTCAACCGGGTCAGTACGCCGTCGACGTAGTCCGCGGTTGCCTTGCCCGGACGGATGCCCGGGATCAGCGCGCCGGACTTCTTCAGGTTCTCGGCCGTTTCCTGCGAGTTGAACACCAGCGCCGTGTAGAAGAACGCAAAGCCGGTAATCATTGCCGCGAACACGATCATGTGCAGCGGCTCGCCCGGAGCCAGCGCGTTGGAAATGCGCTGCAGCCAGGTCGCTTCGGTCGACTGGCCGGACCACATCGCCAGCGTGGCCGGGAAGGCCAGGATGCTGGACGCGAAGATCGGCGGAATCACGCCCGCCATGTTGAGCTTCAGCGGCAGGAACGAGGTCTGGTTCATGTAGGCGTTACGGCCGCCCTGGCGGCGGGCGTAATTGACCGTGATCCGGCGCTGGCCACGCTCGACGAACACCACGAAGAACGTGAAACCAAGCACCACCAGCGCAATCAGCAGCAGCGAGATGAAGCTCATCGTGCCGTCGCGGAAGGCGCCGACGGTCTGGATGACCGCGCCCGGCAGGCCGGCGACGATACCGGCGAAGATGATCAGCGACACGCCATTGCCGACACCGCGCTCGGTGACCTGTTCGCCCACCCACATCAGGAAGATGGTGCCGGCAGTCAACGCGACCACCGCGGTCAGCACAAAGCCCATGCCCGGGGCGTACACCACCGGCATGCCGCCAGGAGCGACCTGGTTCTGCAGCGCGGTGGCGATGCTGCCGCCCTGCACCACCGCCAGCAGCACCGCGCCGATGCGGGAGTACTGGGTGATCTTGCGGCGGCCGGATTCGCCTTCCTTCTGCAGCGCCTTCAGGCTGGGGAAGATGTGCACGCACAGCTGCATCACGATGGACGCGGAGATGTACGGCATGACGTTCAGCGCAAAGATGCTGAAACGGTGCAAAGCGCCGCCCGAGAACATGTTGAACATGTCCACGATGCCGCCGCCCTGCGCCTGCATCATTGCCAGCATGGCATCGGGATTGACGCCCGGCACCGGTACGAAGCAGCCGATGCGGTAGACGATCAGCGCACCGACGACGAACAGCAGGCGCTGGCGAAGTTCGGTGAACTTGCCCGCGCCTGCCAGTGCACTGGCGGCATTACCCTGCGCCATGCGTCCGTTACTCCTGTACGCTGCCGCCGGCAGCCTCGATGGCCGCCTTGGCGCCTGCCGTGGCGGCCACGCCCTTCAGCACGAAAGCCTTGGACAGCTCGCCCTTCTTGACGATCTTGGCGCGCTTGGCGGTGCTGGGCACCAGCTTGGCCGCGCGCAGCGCCGCGAAGTCGACTTCACCGGCTTCCAGCTTGTCCAGCTGGTAGGACAGCACTTCGGCGCAGTCCAGCTTCAGCTTGGAACGGAAACCGACCTTCGGCAGGCGCTTGATCAGCGGCATCTGGCCGCCTTCGAACTTGGCCTTGATCTTGCCCTTGCCCGAACGCGCGAACGAGCCCTTGTGGCCCCGGCCGGCGGTCTTGCCCAGGCCCGAACCGATGCCGCGACCGACGCGCTTGCGTTCGGTGCGGGCGCCTTCGGCGTGCGTAAGTGTGTTGAGACGCATATCGATTACTCCTCGACCCGGACGAGGTAGTGAACCTTGTTGATCAGGCCGCGTACCTGCGGGCTGTCCTTCAGTTCACGCACATCGTTGAGCTTGTTCAGGCCCAGCGCCTTCACCGACAGGCGATGGCGCGACTGGGAACCACGCAGGCCGCGCACCAGGCGCACCTTGACGGTCTTGTTGGACTCATTAGCCATGGTTGAGTTCCTCCACCTTCTTGCCGCGCTTGGCCGCGATGCGAGCCGGCGACTGCATGTCGCCCAGGCCCTTCAGCGTGGCGCGCACCAGATTGATCGGATTGCGCGAACCCACCGCCTTGGCCAGCACGTTCTTCACGCCCACCGCTTCCAGCACGGCACGCATGGCGCCACCGGCGATGACGCCGGTACCTTCGGAGGCCGGCTGCATGAACACGCGGGCCGCGCCGTGGCCGGCCTTGACCGGGTGCCACAGGGTACCGTTGTTCAGGTCGACGGTCAGCATGCCCTTGCGGGCGTATTCCATCGACTTCTGGATGGCGACCGGCACTTCGCGCGCCTTGCCATAGCCGAACCCGATCTTGCCGTTGCCGTCGCCCACCACCGTCAGTGCGGTGAAGGTGAACTGGCGGCCGCCCTTGACGGTCTTGCTGACGCGGTTGACCGCGACCAGCTTCTCGATCATGCCGTCGTCGACTTTCTCTTCGCGGTTGCGGTCGCGATCGCGGCCCCGCGGTTGACGTTCTTCTGCCATCGTATTTCCTTGGTTGATTAAGTATGTACGGCTGGGCCGCTTATAGTTGTGTCATCGAACGGTGGACCGCACGCGCCTGCAGAAGAGGTGCGGCGTCCGGCGCAGCCCGCGCCGGCAGGTCAAGGCATGGGGGCCAACCCATGCCTTTCAATGCTTAGAACTGCAGGCCGCCTTCGCGCGCAGCGTCGGCCAGCGCCTTGATGCGGCCATGGTAGCGGTAGCCCGAACGGTCGAAAGCGACCTTTTCGATGCCCGCGGCCTTGGCGCGCTCAGCGATGATCTTGCCCACCTTGGCGGCCGCATCGCTGTTCTTGCCGTTCTTCAGGCCTTCCTTGACGTCGGCCTGCAGCGTATTGGCCGCAGCGATGACCTTGGAGCCGTCGGCGGTGAACAGTTGGGCGTACACGTGCTGGCCGGTGCGCAGCACCGACAGGCGCGGCACGTTCAGCACGCGGATGTGCGCACGGGTGGACTTGGCGCGGCGCAGGCGGGCGGTGTTCTTGATGCTCATGATCTGGTTCCTCGAAGCCGAAGGCGCGCTTACGCCTTCTTCGCTTCCTTACGGATGATGGTCTCGTCGGAGTACTTCACGCCCTTGCCCTTGTAGGGTTCCGGCGGACGGAAACCGCGGATCTTGGCGGCGACTTCGCCAACGCGCTGCTTGTCGGCACCCTGCACCAGGATTTCGGTCTGGGTCGGGGTGGCGATGGTGATGCCTTCAGGGGTCTTGAACAGCACCGGGTGCGAAAAACCCAGCGACAGGTTCAGGTCCTTGCCCTGCATGGCGGCGCGGTAACCGACGCCGACCAGCTCCAGCTTGCGCTCGAAGCCTTCCGAAACGCCCTTGACCATGTTGGCCAGGATGGCGCGGATGGTGCCGGTGATGGCGTCATGCGCCGGGGTGCTGGGCGACAGGCTGGCGGTACCGTCTTCCAGCTTGATGTCGACACCGGCCGGGCGCGCCATCGACAAGGTGCCCTTCGGGCCCTTGGCGCTGATGGTGTCCGGCTGGATGTTCAGTTCCACGCCCTTGGGGACGCTGATAGGCAGCTTGGCTACACGGGACATTGGTTTACTCCGTTAGGCCACAAAGCACAGGACTTCGCCGCCGACGCCCTGCTGGCGCGCCTGCGCATCGGTCATGATGCCCTTGGAGGTGGAAATGATGGCGATACCGAGACCGGCGAGCACCTTCGGCAGCTCGTCCTTGCCGCGGTACTGGCGCAGGCCCGAGCGCGACACGCGGCCCAGCTTTTCGATGACCGGCTTGCCTTCGAAGTACTTCAGGACGATTTCCAGTTCGGCCTTGTTGTTCTCGATCTTGTTGACGCGAGAATCGGCGATGTAGCCTTCAGCCTTCAGCACGTCGGCGATCGCGACCTTGATCTTGGAGGACGGCATCTTCACCGTCTGCTTGCCGACCGCGGCCGCATTCTTGATGCGCACCAGCATGTCGGCGATGGGATCAGTCATGCTCATTAGTCTTTACCTTTGAGTAGCACCGATATCCGCTTTCGCGAAAATCTTGGGATGTCCCTGGAAAACCCCAGGCGGTATGCGGCCCCAACCGGGGCCGGCCCCTGCGAACGGGCCGCGGGAGCCGAACATTATACGACAACAAGTCCGGACAATGCCGGACTTGCCCGTTTCGGCCCCGGAAACCTCTCCGGGGCGGGTCAAACGCTTACCAGCTGGCCTTGCGCAGGCCGGGCACATCGCCGCGCATGGTGGCTTCGCGCAGCTTGTTGCGGCCCAGGCCGAACTTGCTGTAGACGCCACGCGAACGGCCGGACAGCTCGCAACGGTTGCGCTCGCGGCTGGGCGAAGAATCGCGCGGCAGCTTCTGCAGCTTGGTCACCGCGTCCATCTTTTCTTCGTACGAAGCGGTGGTGCTGGAGATCGTCTTCTTCAGCGCGTCGCGCTTGGCGGCGTACTTCTTCGCCAGCTTGGCCCGCTTGATATCGCGGTTCACCATTGAGGTCTTTGCCATGTGTGGTTTTCCTGCGTATCAGTTACGGAACGGGAACTTGAACGCTTCGAGCAGCGCCTTGGCTTCGGCGTCGGTCTTGGCGGTGGTGGTGATGGCGATATCCATGCCGCGGACGGCGTCGACCTGGTCGAAGTCGATTTCCGGGAAGATGATCTGTTCCTTCACGCCCATGTTGTAGTTGCCGCGGCCGTCGAACGAACGGGCCGAAACGCCGCGGAAGTCGCGCACGCGCGGCAGCGAAACGCTGATCAGGCGGTCCAGGAATTCGAACATCCGGGCGCGCCGCAGCGTGACCTTGCAGCCGATCGGCCAGCCGTCGCGGATCTTGAACGAAGCCACCGAAACGCGGGACTTGGTCGTGATCGGCTTCTGGCCGCTGATCTTGGCCAGGTCGGCCACAGCGTTTTCCAGGATCTTCTTGTTGGTGGCCGCTTCACCGACACCCATGTTGATGGTGATCTTGGTGATCTTCGGGACTTCCATCGGATTGGTGTAGCCGAACTTCTTCATCAGAGCCGGCGCCACTTCTTCCTTGTAGATTTTTTCGAGACGGGTGGTCATGACCTCATTCCTCAGGCGTCGAGCGCCTCACCGCTGGAGCGGAACACACGCAGTTTGCGTCCATCCTCCAGCACCTTGAAACCAATACGCTCGCCCTTGCCCGTCGCCGGGTTGAAGACAGCCACATTGGAGATATGGATCGAAGCTTCGCGTTCGACCACGCCACCAGCCACGCCGGCCTGGGGGTTCGGCTTGGTATGGCGCTTGACGATGTTGACGTTGGAGACGACCACACGGTCGCCGTCCACACGCACCACATCGCCCTTCTTGCCCTTGTCCTTGCCGGCGGTGACGATCACCTGATCGCCTTTCTTGATTCGGTTAGCCATTTCTTTGTCCTCCGCTCACAGCACTTCGGGTGCGAGCGAAACGATCTTCATGAACTTCTCGGAACGCAGCTCACGGGTCACAGGCCCGAAGATACGGGTACCGATCGGCTCCTGCTTGTTGTTGAGCAGCACGGCGGCGTTGCCGTCGAAGCGGATCAGCGAACCGTCCGGGCGGCGAACGCCCTTGCGGGTGCGCACGACCACGGCGTCATAGACTTCGCCCTTCTTGACCTTGCCGCGCGGAATGGCGTCCTTGACGGTCACCTTGATGACGTCGCCGATGTGGGCGTAGCGGCGCTTGGAACCGCCCAGCACCTTGATACACATCAGTTCCTTGGCGCCGGAGTTGTCGGCCGCGTCAAGGTAGCTCTGCATCTGGATCATGATTCAGCTCCTCTTATTCAGCCGCGCGGGTGACGACTTCCACCACACGCCAGTTCTTGGTTTTGGACATCGGGGCGATTTCGACCACGCGCACCACATCGCCTTCCTTGCAGCTGTTGTCGGCGTCGTGGGCGTGCAGCTTGGTCGAACGGCGGATGTACTTGCCGTACAGCGCATGCTTGACCTGGCGTTCCACCAGCACGGTGACGGTCTTGTCCATCTTGTTGCTGACGACGCGGCCTTCGATGGTGCGTTTCGCTTTGTCTTTGTTATCGCTCATCTTGGGCGCTCCTTACTTCTGGCTGCCGAGCAGCGTCTTGACGCGAGCGATCTCGCGGCGGACACGGCGGGTTTCATGGGTCTTCGGCAGTTGGCCGGTGACCTGCTGCATGCGCAGCGAAAACTGCTCCTTGCGCAGATCGGTCAGGTGGGCCTTCAGTTCGTCAGCCGACTTCTCGCGGAGTTGCTTGAGTTCCATTAGCGCACCGTCCGGGTCACGAAAGTGGTGGTGACGGACAGCTTGGCCGCGGCCAGGCGGAACGCCTCGCGCGCGATTTCCTCGCTGACGCCTTCGATTTCATAGATCATGCGGCCAGGCTGGATCTGCGCCACCCAGTATTCCACGTTGCCCTTGCCGGAGCCCATGCGGACTTCGATCGGCTTCTTGGTGATGGGCTTGTCCGGGAACACGCGGATCCACATCTTGCCGCCGCGCTTGACGTAGCGGCTGATGGAACGGCGCGCGGCCTCGATCTGGCGCGCGGTCAACTGACCGTGCGCCGTGGCCTTCAGGCCGTACTCGCCGAAACTGACGAGGTTGCCGCTCCAGCTCAGGCCTTCGTTCCGGCCCTTGTGCATCTTGCGGTATTTGGTTCGCTTGGGTTGCAACATGACTGATTACCTCGCGTCGCGGTCACGGGCCGGGCGCGCCGGACGTTCGCTGCGCTCGGGGCGCGCGTCGTCCTGCTTCTCCTGACCCACCTGGCTGAAATCGAAGATTTCGCCCTTGTAGACCCACACCTTGATGCCGATGATGCCGTAGGTGGTCTTGGCCTCGGCAAAACCGTAATCGATGTCGGCGCGCAGGGTGTGCAACGGCACACGGCCTTCGCGGTACCACTCCGAACGGGCGATTTCCGCACCATTCAGACGGCCGGCGACATTGACCTTGATGCCCAGGGCACCGAGGCGGATCGCGTTGCCGACGGCACGCTTCATCGCGCGGCGGAACATGATGCGGCGCTCAAGCTGCTGGGCGATCGACTCGGCCACCAACTGGGCGTCGAGTTCCGGCTTGCGCACTTCGGTGACGTTGATGTGCGCCGGGACGCCCATCATCTGGCTCACTTCCTTACGCAGCTTCTCGATGTCCTCGCCGCGCTTTCCGATCACCACGCCCGGGCGGGCGGTGTGAATGGTGACGCGGGCGGTCTTGGCCGGACGCTCGATCAGGATCTTGGAGATCCCGGCCTGCGCCAGCTTCTTGCGCAGCATGTCGCGCACCTTGAGGTCGGCCGCCAGGTAGCTTGCGTAATCGCGCTTGTTGGCGAACCACTTGGAGTTCCAGTCCTTGGCGATGCCCAGGCGGATTCCGGTCGGATGAACTTTATGACCCATAGTCTTATTTGCCTTTACCGGTGCCTTCGCCAACAACCACGGTGATGTGGCTGGTGCGCTTGAGGATACGGGTGCCGCGGCCCTTGGCGCGGGCCATGAAACGCTTCAGCGTCGGGCCTTCGTCGACCATGATGGTCGTGACCTTCAGCTCGTCGACGTCGGCGCCCTGGTTGTTCTCGGCATTGGCAATCGCCGACTCGACCACTTTCTTGATCAGGTGGGCGGCCTTCTTGTCCGAGAACTTCAGCAGGTTGACGGCGCGTTCGGCCGACAGGCCGCGCACCTGGTCGGCGACCAGGCGGGCTTTCTGCGGGGAGATGCGCGCGGTGCGCAGGATGGCTTTCGCTTCCGTGGTCATCTCTGCTTACCTCTTGCCGCCGGCTTTCTTGTCGCCACCGTGGCCCTTGAAGGTCCGGGTGACGGCAAATTCGCCTAGTTTGTGGCCGACCATGTTCTCGTTGACCAGCACCGGAACGTGGTTCTTGCCGTTGTGCACGGCGATGGTGAAACCCACCATCTCCGGCAGAATCATTGAACGACGCGACCAGGTCTTGATCGGTCGCTTGCTGCCGCCGGCGGCCTCCACCTTCTTGATGAGGTGGTGATCGACGAACGGGCCCTTCTTGAGTGAACGTGCCATGGTCGATTAGCCCCTACGATCGCGGACGATGAATTGCTGGGTGCGCTTGTTCTTGCGCGTCTTGTAACCCTTGGTCGGCACACCCCACGGGGTGACCGGATGCGGGTTGCCCTGGCCGGCCTTGGCCTCACCACCGCCGTGCGGGTGATCGACCGGGTTCATGGCCGCACCGCGGACGGTCGGCTTGATGCCGCGCCAGCGCTTGGCGCCGGCCTTGCCGAGCTTGGCCAGGCTGTGCTCGTCGTTGCCGACTTCGCCGATGGTGGCGCGGCACTCGACCTGCACCTTGCGCATTTCGCCGGAGCGAAGACGCAGCGTGGCGAAACCCTGCTCGCGTGCCACCAGCTGCACGGCGGCGCCGGCGGCGCGGGCGATCTGCGCGCCCTTGCCCGGCTTCAGCTCGATGCCGTGAACCGTGGTGCCGACCGGGATGTTGCGCAGCGGCAGCGTGTTGCCGGCGCGGATCGGTGCGTCGCGCCCGGCGATCACCTGATCGCCGGCCTTCAGGCCCTTCGGCGCGATGATGTAGCGGCGCTCGCCATCGACATAGCACAGCAGCGCGATATGCGCGGTGCGGTTGGGATCGTATTCGATCCGTTCCACGCGCGCCGGGATGCCTTCCTTGTCGCGCTTGAAGTCGATGATGCGGTAATGCTGCTTGTGGCCGCCACCGATATGGCGGGTGGTGATGCGGCCATGGTGGTTGCGGCCGCCCGTCTTGCTCTGCGGTTCAAGCAGGGCAGCGTGCGGAGCACCCTTGTGCAGCTCCGGCGTCACGACGCGGACCGCGGAACGGCGGCCGGGCGAAGTGGGTTTGAATTTCATCAATGGCATGTGGTTCTACCTCAGGCCTTGGCCGATACATCGATGGCCTGGCCATCGGCCAGACGCACGTACGCCTTGCGCCAGTCGCCGCGACGGCCGTTACGGTTACGGAAGGACTTGTTCTTGCCCTTGACGTTGACCACATTGACCGCCTCGACCTTGACGTCGAACAACTTCTCCACGGCGGCCTTGACATCGGCCTTGGTGGCGTCGTTCGCGACTTCGAAGACGTATTGATTGGAAACTTCCTGCAGACGCGCGGTCTTCTCGGACACGCGCGGCGCACGGAGCACGGCGAAAATCTTTTCGTTGCTCATGCCAGCCACTCCTCGATCTTCTTGACCGCATCGGTGGTGACGACGACGGTATCGGCGCCGACCAGCGAGGCCGGATCCAGGCCCTGCACATCGCGCACTTCCACATACGGCAGATTGCGGGCGGACAGGTACAGATGCTCGGACGCCTCTTCGGTGACGATCAGCGGGCGCCGACCGACTTCCAGGCCCTTGAGCTTGGCGATCAGGCCCTTGGTGCTGCTGGCCTCGACATCGAAAGCGTCCACGACCATCAGGCGGTCCTGGCGGTTGAGTTCGGACAGGATCGCGCAGATGGCGGCCCGGTACATCTTGCGGTTGACCTTCTGCTCGAAGCTGCGCGGCTTGGCCGCGAAGGTCACGCCGCCGCCGACGAAGATCGGAGCGGTCAACGCGCCGTGGCGGGCGCCGCCGCCCTTCTGCTTCTTCGACTTCTTGGTGGTGCCGTTGACTTCCGAGCGCGTCTTCTGCGCCTTGGTGCCGGCGCGGCCCGCGTTGCGGTATGCGACCACAACCTGGTGAACCAGGTCTTCGCTGAATTCGCGACCGAACACCGCGTCGGAAACCGACAGCTTGTTGGCGCTACCTGTGATGGCTAGTTCCATCGTCGTTCTCCTTAAGCCTTGCTCGCCGGACGGACGATCACGTCGCCGCCTGGCGCACCCGGCACCGCCCCACGGATGGCGATAAGGCCGCGCTCGGCGTCCACTCTCACCACTTCCAGGTTCTGGGTGCTCTGCTGCACGGCGCCCATGTGACCGGACATCTTCTTGCCCGGGAAAACGCGACCCGGGGTCTGGCGCTGACCCAGCGAACCCGGCGCGCGATGCGACAGCGAGTTACCGTGGGTGGCGTCGCCCATGCGGAAGTTGTAGCGCTTGATGGTGCCCTGGAAGCCCTTGCCCTTGGTCACGCCCTGGACATCGACCTTCTGGCCCACTTCAAAGATGTCGGCCTTGATTTCGCCGCCAATGGCGAAGTCGCCCAGTTTGTCGGCCTCCACGCGCAGCTCCCACAAACCGCGGCCGGCTTCGACCTTGGCCTTGGCCAGGTGACCGGCGGCCGGCTTGTTGACCAGCGCGGCGCGGCGGGTGCCGACGGCAACCTGCACGGCGCTGTAGCCGTCGGTTTCCGGGGTCTTGATCTGGGTGATGCGGTTCGGCGTGGCTTCAATCAGCGTCACCGGGATGGACTTGCCGTCTTCGGTGAACACCCGGGTCATGCCGGCCTTGCGGCCGACGAGTCCCAACGAATATTTCTTCGCGGTCATGGTCGTTGGCCTCAGGTCAGCTTGATCTGGACGTCGACGCCGGCAGCCAGTTCGAGCTTCATCAGCGCGTCCACGGTCTTGTCGTTGGGGTCGACGATGTCGAGCACGCGCTTGTGCGTGCGGGTCTCGTACTGGTCGCGCGCGTCCTTGTCGACGTGCGGGGAAACGAGGATGGTGTAGCGTTCGATCTTGGTCGGCAGCGGGATCGGGCCGCGCACCTGCGCGCCGGTCCGCTTGGCCGTCTCGACGATCTCGCTGGCCGAGCGGTCGATCAGGCGATGATCGTACGCTTTGAGCCGGATTCGGATCTTCTGGTCCGCCATGACGGTGTTCCTTGGTTAAAAGAGCGACGGGCGCGGCCTCTGGGATGCCTTGCCCCGATTAAGTCCAGTCGTTTAGGTCCCCTTATCGGCGGGCCGCAGGCGCGGATGCCGGATGGGCCTGAACGGCCGGGGTTCATCCTGAAAAACTGGGCAGGCCGGTCAAACCGGCCCGCCCAGACAGAAAAGTATAGGACGCGTGACATGCCCCGTCAACACCGGGACGAACGATTTAACGAATTCCAAAGGAATCCGCCAAAACGATGACACGCGACTCTCCTTGTCTGGCGAACACGAGGCGCTTCCTGCACCTCTTTTCGCGGTAAGCCGGCGGCCTCCCAGGGAGCGCCGGCTGGCAATGCGTTTCCCGGTGAAAGGCCGTTAGGCCATTCGAGGGGCGCGAAGTATAGCGGTGTTTTTGCCGTTTTGCAGCAATCCGGGCGGATATTCTTGCTGGATTGCGGGGTAAGGCACTGTGGATCCCCGCTTTCGCGGGGATGACGAACCGACAAAGCCGGACGCGCACTGCGCGCCCGGGTCAGTTCGTCACTTGATGATTTTGGCTACCACGCCGGCGCCAACCGTACGGCCGCCTTCGCGAATCGCAAAGCGCAGGCCTTCGTCCATCGCCACCGGGTTGATGAGCGCCACCGTCATCTTCACGTTGTCGCCCGGCATCACCATCTCCACACCCTCCGGCAGCGTCACCGCACCGGTGATGTCCGTGGTCCGGAAGTAGAACTGCGGACGGTAGCCCTTGAAGAACGGCGTGTGACGCCCGCCTTCGTCCTTGCTCAGCACGTACACCTCGGCCTCGAACTCGGTGTGCGGGGTAATCGAACCCGGCTTGGCCAGCACCTGCCCGCGCTCCACGTCGTCACGCTTGGTGCCGCGCAGCAGCAGACCGGCGTTGTCGCCCGCCTGGCCCTGGTCCAGCAGCTTGCGGAACATTTCCACGCCCGTCACCGTCGTCTTCTGGGTCGGACGGATGCCCACGATTTCGATTTCGTCGCCCACCTTGATGATGCCGCGCTCAATACGACCGGTCACCACCGTGCCACGGCCGGAAATCGAGAACACGTCTTCCACCGGCATCAGGAACGGCTTGTCGATGTCGCGCTCGGGCTCCGGAATGTAGCTGTCCAGCGCCTCCACCAGCTTGATGATGGCCGGCACGCCAATCTCGCTCTGGTCGCCTTCCAGCGCCTTCAGCGCCGAACCATGAATAATCGGCGTGTCGTCGCCCGGGAAGTCGTACTTGCTCAGCAGCTCGCGAACTTCCATTTCCACCAGCTCCAGCAGCTCGGCGTCGTCCACCATGTCCGCCTTGTTCAGGAACACCACGATGTACGGCACGCCCACCTGGCGCGCCAGCAGAATGTGCTCGCGCGTCTGCGGCATCGGGCCGTCCGCCGCCGAGCACACCAGAATCGCGCCGTCCATCTGCGCCGCACCGGTAATCATGTTCTTCACGTAGTCCGCGTGACCCGGGCAGTCCACATGCGCGTAGTGCCGGTTCGGGCTTTCGTATTCCACATGCGCCGTCGAAATCGTGATGCCGCGCGCCTTCTCTTCCGGCGCCGCGTCAATCGCGTCGTACGCCTTGAACTCGCCGCCAAAGCGCTCCGCGCCCACCTTCGTCAGCGCCGCCGTCAGCGTCGTCTTGCCGTGGTCAACGTGACCAATCGTGCCCACGTTCACGTGCGGCTTGGTGCGTTCGAATTTACCCTTTGCCATTGTCTTCTACCTTGTGATTACCAGCCTGCGGCTGTTGTGAGACTTCTCGTGATTCGTGATTAGTGATTGGTTTGAGACAGGATTCGCGTTCCTTCGAATCGCGAATCCCGGTTTTTAACGGCCTTTACGGCCGGTCATCACCAATCACGGCTTCTAGTTCTTCTTGACCACCGCTTCGGCGATGTTGGCCGGGGCTTCTGCGTAATGATCGAACTCCATCGAGAACGTCGCGCGCCCC
This sequence comes from Pseudoxanthomonas wuyuanensis, assembly GCF_900215535.1. GTDB lineage: Bacteria > Pseudomonadota > Gammaproteobacteria > Xanthomonadales > Xanthomonadaceae > Pseudoxanthomonas_A > Pseudoxanthomonas_A wuyuanensis. The sequence continues at coordinate 254,005 of NZ_OCND01000004.1, forward strand.
TGCGACATCGAGCGCAGCGTGGTGGCGTAGCCGAACATCTCGCCCAGCGGCACCATCGCGTTGATCACCTTGCCGGACGGACTGTCGTCCTGGCCCTGCAGGATGCCGCGACGGCGGCTGACGTCGCCCATCACGTCGCCCAGGTATTCCTCCGGGGTGACGATCTCGACCTTCATCATCGGCTCCAGCAACACCGGGCTGGCCTTGCCGAAGGCTTCCTTGAACGCCATCGAACCGGCGACCTTGAACGCCATTTCGTTGGAGTCGACGTCATGGAACGAGCCGTCCACGGCCTTGATGGCCACGTCGACCACCGGGAAGCCGGCCAGCGGGCCGCTCTTCATCGCTTCCTCGATGCCCTTGCCTGCCGCAGCCACGTATTCCTTCGGCACCACGCCGCCGACGATGGCGCTCTCGTAGGTGAAGCCGCCGCCGCGTTCCTGCGGCTCCATCTCGATGACGATATGGCCGTACTGGCCGCGACCGCCGGACTGGCGCACGAACTTGCCTTCCTGCTTGACCCCCTTGCGGATGGTTTCGCGGTAGGCCACCTGCGGCTTGCCGACGTTGGCTTCAACGTTGAACTCGCGCTTCATGCGGTCGACGATGATTTCCAGGTGCAGCTCGCCCATGCCGGCGATGATGGTCTGGCCGGATTCTTCGTCGGTACGCACGCGGAACGACGGGTCTTCCTGCGCCAGGCGGCCCAGGGCCAGACCCATCTTCTCCTGGTCGGACTTGGTCTTCGGCTCCACCGCCATCGAGATGACGGGTTCCGGGAACACCATGCGTTCCAGGGTGATGATGTGATCCTGCGCGCACAGCGTGTCGCCGGTGGTGACGTCCTTCAGACCCACCGCCGCGGCGATATCGCCCGCGCGCACTTCCTTGATTTCCTCGCGGTTGTTGGAGTGCATCTGCAGGATGCGGCCCACGCGCTCCTTCTTCGACTTGACCGGGTTGTAGACCTGGTCGCCGGAGTTGAGCACGCCCGAGTAGACGCGGAAGAAGGTCAGCGAGCCGACGAACGGGTCGGTCATGATCTTGAACGCCAGCGCCGAGAACGGCTCGTTGTCGCCAGCCTTGCGGCTGTCTTCCTTCTCGTTCTCGTCCACGCCCTGCACCGGCGGACGATCGGTCGGCGACGGCAGCAGCTGGATCACGCCGTCCAGCATCGCCTGCACGCCCTTGTTCTTGAACGCGGTGCCGCAGTAGACCGGAATCACTTCCACCTTCAGGGTGCGCTCGCGCAGACCGCTGATGATCTCGGCTTCGGACAGATCGCCCTCATTGAGGTACTTGTCCATCAGCTCTTCGTTGGCCTCGGCCGCAGCCTCGACCATGAACGCGCGCGCCTCGGTGGCCTTGTCGGCCAGCTCGGCGGGGATGTCGCGGTATTCGAACACGGTGCCCTGCGAGGCGGTATCCCAATGGATCGCCTTCATCTTGACCAGATCGATCACGCCTTCGAAACCGTCTTCGGCGCCGATCGGCACCTGCATCGGCACGGCATAGGCGCCCAGGCGGCTCTTCAGCTGCTCGACGACCTTGTCGAAGTTGGCGCCGGTACGGTCCATCTTGTTGACGAAGGCAAGACGCGGCACCGAGTACTTGTTGGCCTGGCGCCACACGGTCTCGGATTGCGGCTGCACGCCGCCGACGGCGCACAGCACGAACACCGCGCCATCAAGCACGCGCAGCGAACGCTCGACTTCGATGGTGAAGTCGACGTGCCCGGGGGTATCGATGATGTTGAAGCGGTGCTGTGGCAGCGACTTGTCCATGCCGCTCCAGAACGCCGTAGTGGCGGCGGAGGTGATGGTGATGCCGCGCTCCTGCTCCTGCTCCATCCAGTCCATCGTGGCGGCGCCGTCGTGCACTTCACCGATCTTGTGGCTGACGCCGGTGTAGAACAGGATGCGCTCGGACGTGGTGGTCTTGCCGGCGTCGATGTGCGCCATGATGCCGAAATTGCGGTAACGCTCGATGGGAGTGGTGCGAGCCACGACAGATCTCTCTTTTCAGTTTGGAAAGTCCGTGCACGATGGCACCGGACTATGCGAAGGAATCGCCTTTCACATGACCGAACGCCGCCCTGAGGCGGCCTTCGGATTCACCATGCGACGTAAGCCGCCGCAAGAGCACCTAGATGGTGCCGGGGGCCCCTAAAAGCAAGGGGCCAGGATTACCAGCGGTAGTGCGCGAACGCCTTGTTGGCTTCCGCCATGCGGTGGGTTTCTTCACGCTTCTTGATGGCGCCGCCACGATTTTCCGAGGCGTCCAGCAGTTCGGCGGCCAGCTTGCGCGGCATCGTGTTTTCGCCGCGCTTGCGCGCGGATTCGATCAGCCAGCGCATGGCCAGGGCCAGGCGGCGGGTGGAACGGACTTCGACCGGCACCTGGTAGGTGGCGCCGCCGACGCGGCGGGACTTCACCTCGACGGTCGGGGCGACGTTGTCCAGCGCCTTCTCGACCAGTTCCAGGGCATTGGGGTTCTTCTCACCGATGACGTCCATGGCACCGTAGACGATCTTCTCGGCGACCGACTTCTTGCCGCTGAGCATGACCATGTTGATGAAACGGGCGATGGTCTGGCTGCCGTGCTTGGGATCCGGCAGGACCTGGCGCTGGGGGGTTGAGCCTTTACGCGACATAGTTAGGTTTCCTTATGCCTTCGGGCGCTTGGCGCCGTACTTGGAACGACCCTGGCGGCGCTTGGCGACGCCGGAAGCGTCCAGCGCACCACGCACGGTGTGGTAGCGCACACCCGGCAGGTCCTTGACGCGGCCGCCGCGCACCAGCACCACCGAGTGCTCCTGCAGGTTGTGGCCTTCACCGCCGATGTAGCTGATGATTTCTTCCTGGTTGGTCAGGCGCACCTTAGCCACCTTGCGCAGCGCCGAGTTCGGCTTCTTCGGGGTGGTGGTGTAGACGCGCGTGCAGACGCCGCGACGCTGCGGACACTTGTCCAGCGCCGGGGACTGGCTCTTGTAGGTGGGGGCCTGCCGCGGCTTGCGGACCAGCTGGTTGACGGTTGCCATAGTGGTTTCTTCGTTGAAGGCCGTAGCCTTGTTGCGTGAAAACGAAGGCAGGCCGAAACCGGCCCGCCAAGACGGAAGAGTATAGCTGGCAATCGACAGCATCGTCAACGCGACGCCTGTCGATACCAGTATGCTTTAGCGATCCCGCCCTTCCTGGGCCGAAAACGAGGCGCTCCGTGCGCCTCATTTCGTGGTCTGGGGCGGCCGTCAGGCCGCCGGTAGTGCGTTCTTAGTTGGAACCGGACTCCTCACCCGCCGCTTCGGCGGCGGATTCGACGGCGACCGGGGCTGCCGTTTCGACCGGACCGGCCAGGGCGTCGACCTCGGCCTCGGTCAGACCCGAAGCGTTGCGGCGGCGCTGGTTGTGGTACGCCAGGCCGGTACCGGCCGGAATCAGGCGGCCGACGATGACGTTTTCCTTCAGCCCGCGCAGGTTGTCCTTGGTGCCGCGGACGGCCGCCTCGGTCAGCACGCGGGTGGTTTCCTGGAACGATGCGGCCGAGATGAACGACTCGGTGGCCAGCGAGGCCTTGGTGATGCCCAGCAGGACCGGATCGTACTTGGCCGGCAGTTCATTGCGGGCCTGCGCCTTGGCATTCTCCTCGAGGACACGCTGCTTCTCGGCCTGCTCGCCAGCCAGGAACTTGGTGTTGCCCGGGTCGGTGATCTCGACCTTGCGCAGCATCTGGCGGGTGATCACCTCGATGTGCTTGTCGTTGATCTTCACGCCCTGCAGGCGGTAGACGTCCTGGATTTCCTTGACCAGATAGGCCGCCAGCGGCTCCACGCCCAGCAGGCGCAGGATGTCCTGCGGGCTCGGCTCGCCGTCCACCACGGTTTCGCCCTTGGCCACGTGCTCGCCTTCGAACACGATGATCTGGCGGAACTTGGGAATCAGTTCCTCGTGCTCGGAACCGTCGGTGTCCTTGATGATCAGGCGCTGCTTGCCCTTGGTGTCCTTGCCGAAGCTGATGATGCCCGAACGCTCGGCCAGGATCGCCGGATCCTTGGGCTTGCGCGCTTCGAACAGGTCGGCCACGCGCGGCAGACCGCCGGTGATGTCGCGGGTCTTGGAGGCTTCCTGCGGCACCTTGGTCACCACGTCGCCGACGCCGACCGGCGCGCCGTCCTGCAGGTTGACCACCGAGCGCGGCGGCAGCAGGTACTGCGCCGGCAGATCGGTGCCGGGGATGTTCAGGTCCTTGCCGTCCTTGTCGACGATGCGCACGATCGGGCGCAGATCCTTGCCCTGCGAGCCGCGACGCTTGGGATCGGTGATTTCGCGCGAGGCCAGGCCGGTCAGATCGTCGGTCTTCTCGATCACGGTCACGCCGTCGACGAAGTCGACGAAGCGGACGAAACCGGCCACTTCCGACACGATCGGATGGTTATGCGGATCCCAGTTGGCGACCGACTGGCCGGCGGTGATCTGGTCGCCGTCCTTGACCGTGATGGTGGCGCCGTACGGCAGCTTGTAGCGCTCGCGCTCGCGGCCATGGCCGTCCAGCACCGACAGCTCGCCCGAACGCGACACCGCCACCAGGTGGCCGTTGGCGTGTTCGACGAACTTCAGGTTGTTGAACTTGATCGAGCCGGTGGTCTTGACGGTGATGTTGTCCACCGCCGCCGCACGCGAAGCCGCGCCACCGATGTGGAACGTACGCATGGTCAGCTGGGTGCCGGGCTCGCCGATCGACTGCGCGGCGATGACGCCGACCGCTTCGCCGATGTTGACGGTGTGGCCACGGGCCAGGTCGCGGCCGTAGCAGTGCGCGCAGACGCCGAAGTCGGATTCGCAGGTGATGGTGGAACGCACCTTCAGCGCCTGCACACCGGCATCTTCCAGCTTCTGCACCCAGGCCTCGTCCAGCAGGGTGTTGCGGGTGACGATGGGGTCTTCGTCGTTGCCGGGCAGGAACACGTCCTCGGCCACGATGCGGCCCAGCACGCGCTCGCGCAGCGGCTCGACCACGTCGCCGCCTTCCACGATGGGCGTCATGGTCAGGCCTTCCTGGGTACCGCAGTCGACCTCGGTGATCACCACGTCCTGCGCCACGTCGACCAGTCGGCGGGTCAGGTAGCCGGAGTTGGCGGTCTTCAGCGCGGTATCGGCCAGACCCTTGCGGGCGCCGTGGGTGGAGTTGAAGTACTCCTGCACGTTCAGGCCTTCGCGGAAGTTGGCCTTGATGGGCGTCTCGATGATCGAGCCGTCCGGGCGGGCCATCAGGCCGCGCATGCCGGCCAGCTGGCGGATCTGCGCCTGCGAACCGCGGGCGCCGGAGTCGGCCATGATGTACAGCGAGTTCATCGACTTCTGGTCGATGGTCTCGCCCTTGGCGTTCTGCACCTTGTCGGTACCGATGGTGTCCATCATCGCCTTGGCGATGCGCTCATTGGTGCGCGACCAGATGTCGACCACCTTGTTGTAGCGCTCGCCGGCGGTGACCAGACCGCTCTGGTACTGCTCCTGGATTTCCAGCACTTCCTGTTCGGCCTCGCCCAGGATGCCCTTCTTCTCGACCGGAATCAGCATGTCGTCGATACCGATCGACACGCCGGCGCGGGTGGCGTAGGCGAAGCCGGTGTACATCAGCTTGTCGGCGAACACGACCGTATCCTTCAGCCCCAGCATGCGGTAGCTGGAGTTGATCAGGCGGCTGATGTTCTTCTTGGTCAGCTCGGTGTTGGCGAGCGCGAACGGCAGGCCTTCGGGCAGGATTTCGGCCAGCAGCGCGCGACCGATCGTAGTGTCCACGATCGAGGTCTTCTTTTCGCGGTTGCCTTCCTCGTCGATCACCGTCTCGGCGATGCGTACCTTGACCTTGGCGTGCAGCTCGACCACGCGGTTGTCGTAGGCGCGCTTGACCTCGGCGATGTTGGCGAACGCCATGCCCTCGCCCTTCTTGTTCTCAAGGGCGCGGGTCATGTAGTACAGGCCCAGCACCACGTCCTGCGACGGCACGATGATCGGCTCGCCGTTGGCCGGCGACAGGATGTTGTTGGAGGACATCATCAGCGCACGCGCTTCCAGCTGGGCTTCCAGGCTCAGCGGAACGTGCACGGCCATCTGGTCACCGTCGAAGTCGGCGTTGAACGCGGTGCAGACCAGCGGGTGCAGCTGGATGGCCTTGCCTTCGATCAGCACCGGCTCGAACGCCTGGATGCCCAGGCGGTGCAGGGTCGGCGCGCGGTTCAGCAGCACCGGGTGCTCGCGGATAACCTCTTCCAGGATGTCCCAGACTTCGGCTTCTTCGCGCTCGACCAGCTTCTTGGCGGCCTTGATGGTGGTGGCCAGGCCACGGCGCTGCAGCTTGGCGAACACGAACGGCTTGAACAGTTCCAGCGCCATCTTCTTCGGCAGGCCGCACTCGTGCAGGCGCAGGGTCGGGCCGACCACGATGACCGAACGGCCGGAGTAGTCCACGCGCTTGCCCAGCAGGTTCTGGCGGAAGCGGCCCTGCTTGCCCTTGATCATGTCGGCCAGCGACTTCAGCGGACGCTTGTTGGTGCCGGTGATGGCGCGGCCGCGGCGGCCGTTGTCCATCAGGGCGTCAACCGACTCCTGCAGCATGCGCTTTTCGTTGCGCACGATGATGTCCGGCGCATTCAGCTCCAGCAGGCGGCGCAGGCGGTTGTTGCGGTTGATGACGCGGCGGTACAGGTCGTTCAGGTCGGAGGTCGCGAAGCGGCCGCCGTCCAGCGGCACCAGCGGGCGCAGATCCGGCGGCAGCACCGGCAGCACGGTCATCACCATCCACTCCGGACGGTTGCCCGATTCCAGGAAGGCTTCGACCAGCTTGATGCGCTTGGTCAGGCGCTTGAGCTTGGTTTCCGAGCCGGTGCTGGCGATTTCCTCGCGCAGGGTCACCATTTCCGACTGCAGATCGATGGTGCGCAGCAGGTCGTAGACCGCCTCGGCGCCCATGGCCGCGTCGAAATCGTCGCCATGTTCCTGGCGCGCGGTCATGTACTGCTCTTCGGTCAGCAACTGGCGGCGTTCCAGCGCGGTCAGGCCCGGCTCGGTCACCACGTAGGCTTCGAAATACAGCACGCGCTCGATGTCGCGCAGGGTCATGTCCAGCATCAGGCCGATGCGCGAGGGCAGCGACTTCAGGAACCAGATGTGCGCAACCGGGCTGGCCAGGTCGATATGGCCCATGCGCTCGCGGCGCACCTTGGCCAGGGTCACTTCGGTGCCGCACTTCTCGCAGACCACGCCGCGGTGCTTCATGCGCTTGTACTTGCCGCACAGGCACTCGTAGTCCTTGATCGGTCCGAAGATGGCGGCGCAGAACAGGCCGTCGCGCTCGGGCTTGAAGGTGCGGTAGTTGATGGTTTCCGGCTTCTTCACTTCGCCGAAGGACCACGAACGGATCAGGTCCGGCGAGGCCAGCGCGATCTTGATCGCGTCGAAGTCCAGCGTCTGGCGCTGCTGGTTGAAGAGGTTGAGCAGGTCTTTCATTTGATATCTCCGGGTCGGAGGAATTCGTATCTGGGACGGGGCGAGGAGAACTTTCTACGGGACTCGGGACTCGGGGCCGGAAAATCGAAAAGCACTTAGCCTTTCGCTTTACGAGTCCCTAGTCCCGGCCCCCGAGTCCCTGCCTTTCAGTCTTCCAATTCCATGTTGATGGCCAGCGAACGGATTTCCTTCACCAGTACGTTGAAGGATTCCGGCATGCCGGCGACCATCTCGTGTTCGCCGTCGACGATGTTCTTGTACATCTGGTTGCGGCCCTGCACGTCGTCGGACTTGACCGTCAGCATTTCCTGCAGGGTGTGCGCCGCGCCGTAGGCTTCCAGCGCCCAGACTTCCATTTCGCCGAAGCGCTGACCGCCGAACTGCGCCTTGCCGCCCAGCGGCTGCTGGGTGACCAGCGAGTACGGGCCAGTCGAACGCGCGTGCATCTTGTCGTCCACCAGATGGTTGAGCTTCAGCATGTGCATGTAGCCGACCGTGGTGTGGCGGTCGAACGCCTCGCCGGTGCGGCCGTCGTACAGCTGGGTCTGGCCGCTGATCGGCAGATCGGCCAGTTCCAGCATGGCCTTGATCTCGCTTTCGGCCGCACCGTCGAACACCGGAGTGGCCATCGGCACGCCGTCGGTCAGGTTCTTGGCCAGCGCGATCAGTTCCTCGTCGCTGAACTGTCCCAGGTCCACGCGCTCCTCGCCCAGCTTCAGATCATGGTTGTAGATCTGATGCAGGAACTTGCGCAGATCGGCCACCTTGGCCTGCGCCTCGAGCATGTTCTGGATCTTGCGACCCAGGCCCTTGGCGGCCCAGCCCAGGTGGACTTCCAGCACCTGGCCGATGTTCATACGCGACGGCACGCCCAGCGGGTTCAGCACGATGTCGACGGTCTCGCCGTTGGCCATGTACGGCATGTCCTCAACCGGCACGATGGTCGAAACCACGCCCTTGTTGCCGTGACGGCCGGCCATCTTGTCGCCGGGCTGGATGCGGCGCTTGACGGCCAGGTAGACCTTGACCATCTTCAGCACGCCCGGGGCCAGATCGTCGCCGGCGGTGATCTTGCCGCGCTTGTCGGCGAAACGACGCTCGAATTCCTTCTCGTGCGCCTGGATCTGCTTCTGTGCGCGCTCGATCGCGTCGACCGCGTCGTCATCCTTCATGCGGATGGCGAACCAGTCGGCCTTCTTCAAGCCGTCCAGGTAGGCGTCAGTGATGGTGTCGCCCTTCTTCAGGCCGGTACCGCCGTTGGCGACCTTGCCGACCAGCGACGAGCGCAGGCGGGCGTAGATGGCGCCTTCCAGGATACGGAACTGATCGTCGAAGTCCTTCTTGACGCGCTTGATCTCGTTTTCCTCGATCTGGCGCGCGCGCTTGTCCTTCTCGATGCCGTCGCGGGTGAAGACCTGCACGTCGATGACGGTGCCGTCCATGCCCGGCGGCACGCGCAGCGAGCTGTCCTTAACGTCGGAGGCCTTCTCGCCGAAGATCGCGCGCAGCAGCTTCTCTTCCGGGGTCAGCTGGCTCTCGCCCTTCGGCGTGACCTTGCCGACCAGGATGTCGCCGGCGCGCACCTCGGCGCCGATATACACCACGCCGCTCTCGTCCAGGCGGTTCAGTGCCTGCTCGGAAACGTTGGGGATGTCGGCGGAGATTTCTTCCGGTCCCAGCTTGGTGTCGCGGGCGACGCAGGTCAGCTCTTCGATGTGGATCGTGGTGTAGCGATCCTCTTCCACCACGCGCTCGGACAGCAGGATGGAGTCTTCGAAGTTGTAGCCGTTCCACGGCATGAACGCGATCAGCATGTTCTGGCCCAGGGCCAGTTCGCCGATGTCGGTGGACGGGCCGTCGGCCAGCACGTCGCCGCGGGCGATGACATCGCCCACGTTGACCAGCGGGGTCTGGTTGATACAGGTGTTCTGGTTGGAACGGGTGTACTTGATCAGCGAGTAGATATCGACGCCGGCATCGTGTTCGCCGGAGATTTCCTCCTCGTTGACCTTGACCACGATGCGGCCGGCATCGATCTGCTCGACCACACCGCCGCGCAGCGCGTTGACGGTCACGCCGGAGTCGCGCGCCACGGCGCGCTCGATGCCGGTGCCTACCAGCGGCTTCTGCGCGCGCAGCGTCGGCACGGCCTGGCGCTGCATGTTGGCGCCCATCAGCGCGCGGTTGGCGTCATCGTGCTCCAGGAACGGCACCAGCGCGGCGGCGATCGACACCGTCTGCATCGGCGAGACGTCCATGTAGTCCACTTCGCTCGGCGGCTTCAGCAGCGATTCGCCCTGCTGGCGGCACGGCACGAACTGCTCGGTCAGCTTGCCCTTGGCGTCATGCAGCGCATTGGCCTGGGCAATGACGTACTCGTTCTCCTCGATCGCCGACAGGTATTCGATCTCGTCGCTGACGACGCCGTCGACGACCTTGCGGTACGGGGTTTCCAGGAAGCCATAGCCATTGGTGCGGGCGTACACGGCCAGCGAGTTGATCAGGCCGATGTTCGGGCCTTCCGGCGTCTCGATGGTGCAGACGCGGCCGTAATGGGTCGGATGCACGTCGCGCACTTCGAAGCCGGCGCGCTCGCGGGTCAGGCCGCCCGGGCCCAGCGCCGAAACGCGGCGCTTGTGGGTGACTTCCGACAGCGGATTGTTCTGGTCCATGAACTGCGACAGCTGCGAGGAGCCGAAGAACTCCTTGATCGCCGCGGCCACCGGCTTGGCGTTGATCAGTTCCTGCGGGGTCAGGCCCTCGGACTCGGCCATCGACAGGCGCTCCTTGACCGCGCGCTCGACGCGGACCAGGCCCACGCGGAACACGTTCTCGGCCATTTCGCCGACCGAACGCACGCGGCGGTTGCCGAGGTGATCGATGTCGTCGACGACGCCGCGGCCGTTGCGGATCTCGGTCAGGACCTTGATGACTTCCAGGATGTCCGAGGTCTCGCCCAGTTCGGCGACCAGACGCTTGGATTCCTCATCGTTGCGCGCACCGAAGTACTTCTTGTCGTACAGCACCGACTCGCCGGTGACTTCCTTGCGGCCGACCCGGCGGTTGAACTTCATGCGGCCGACGTTGGACAGGTCGTAGCGCTCGAAGGTGAAGAACAGGTTATGGAACAGGTTCTGCGCGGCGTCCTTGGTCGGCGGCTCGCCCGGACGCATCATCCGGTAGATTTCCACCAGCGCTTCCAGCTGCGTCTTGGACGGGTCGATGCGCAGGGTGTTGGACAGGTACGGACCGCGATCCAGATCGTTGACCCACAGCGTGCCGACCGCGTCGACGCCGGCCTTGCGGAACGCGATCAGCTGGTCTTCGCTGATTTCGTCGTTGGCAGTGGCCAGCAGTTCGCCGGTGTTGGCGTCGATAACGTCATGCGACAGGATGCGGCCGACCAGGTACTCGTCCGGCACCGCCAGGGCGGCGATGCCGCTCTGCTCCAGCTGCTTGACGTGGCGCGCGGTGATGCGCTTGCCGGCTTCGACGATGACCTTGTCGCCGTCGGCCAGATCGAAGTTCAGCGTTTCGCCGCGCAGGCGCTCGGCCACCAGTTCCAGCTGCACGCCTTCGGGCAGGATGTGGAAGGTGTTGATGTCGAAGAACTCGTTCAACATCTCTTCGTTGCTGTAGCCCAGCGCACGCAACAGGATGGTCACCGGCAGCTTGCGGCGACGGTCGATACGGGTGAACAGCGCGTCCTTCGGGTCGAACTCGAAGTCCAGCCAGGAGCCGCGGTAAGGAATGATGCGGGCGCTGTACAGCAGCTTGCCCGAGCTGTGGGTCTTGCCGCGGTCGTGATCGAAGAACACGCCCGGGCTGCGGTGCAGCTGCGAAACGATGACGCGCTCGGTGCCGTTGACGATGAAGGTGCCGTTGTCGGTCATCAGCGGGATTTCGCCCAGATAGACCTCCTGTTCCTTCACGTACTTGATGGCCTTGGTGGACGACTCGCGGTCGTAGATCACCAGGCGCACGGTGACGCGCAGCGGGGCGCCGTAGCTCAGCCCGCGGTTACGGCATTCGCGCTCGTCGAAGCCCGGCTCGCCCAGCTTGTAGCCGACATATTCCAGCGCGGCGTTGCCGCTGTAGCTGGCGATCGGGAACACGGACTTCAGCGCGGCATGCAGGCCCTTGTCCTCGCGCTTGGAAGGCTCTACGTGTTCCTGCAGGAATTCACGGTAGGAATCGACCTGGATGGCGAGCAGGAACGGGACCTCGAGGATCTGGCGCTGCTTGCCGAAATCCTTGCGGATACGCTTCTTTTCGGTGAACGAATATGTCGTCATTTGACTAGTCGCCTTTGGCATCTGGGCTGCGCTTGCGCAGTCCCGGGGGAACGGTAAATCGTCAGTTGGAAGTCGCTGGTATTGCCGGCACCAGCACGCCTTCTCTTGCTACTTCCAACTACCAACTCGGTTTTTTTAAGCCGGTGAAGGGTCAAATCGCGCTTCGCGCCGCAAATGGCCAGTCAAGAGCGATGCTCCCATTGGCCATGCACAGGCCGCGTAAGCGGCCGACTTCACAGCCTCGCTAGGCGAGGCGACTTCACCGCACAACAACAACGACCGAAGGCCAGGGGCTTGCGCCCCCGGCCTCGGTGTGTCGCCAATGTCAGCCGGCGACGGATTTCGCTTACTTCACTTCGACAGTCGCACCAGCGGCTTCGAGGTCCTTCTTGAACTTGTCGGCATCTTCCTTCGACACGCCTTCCTTGACCACGCCACCGGCTTCGGTGAGGTCCTTGGCTTCCTTCAGGCCCAGGCCGGTGATGGCGCGGACAGCCTTGATGACTTCCACCTTCTTGTCGCCAGCGGACTTCAGGATGATGTTGAACTCGGTCTGCTCTTCGACAGCGGCAACCGGACCGGCGGCAGCAACGGCGGCAACCGGAGCGGCGGCGGACACGCCGAACTTCTCTTCGATGGCCTTGACCAGCTCCATCACTTCCATCAGGGTCTTTTCGGCGATGGCGTCGACGATCTGTTCGTTAGACAGGGACATTGTGATTACCTTTGAAAATTTTTCTGGGTGAGGTTCGTTGGAACCGTACGGGTATCGAACTTGGGCAGCTGCGCTCAGGCTTCAGCCGGGGCTTCTTCAGCAGCGGCTTCTTCGCCGCCGCCCTGCTTGTCGCCCACGGCCTTGACCGCGCGGGCGAACATGCTTGCCGGTTCGGCCAGCACGCGGGCCAGCATGGCCAGCGCCTGATCGAGCGTCGGCAGCGAAGCCAGCACGTCGACATGGCTGGCCGGATACAGCTGGCCCCCTACGGCGACGATCTTGGGCTGCAGCTTGTCGTTGCCCTTGGCGAATTCCTTGATCAGGCGACCGGCGGCGCCGGGCTCCTCGGTCGAGAACGCATACAGCAAAGGACCGACCAGCGCATCTTTGGTGCACTCGTATTCGGTACCTTCCACGGCGCGCGCGGCCAGCGTGTTCTTGACGACTCTCAAGTACACGCCGGATTCGCGGGCCTTCTTGCGCATCTCGGTCATCTGCGTGACCGTGGTGCCTGCGTACTCGGCGGCGATCAGGGAGTGGGCCTTGGCGGCGACGTCTGCCAGCTCGGCGACAACTTCTTGCTTCTGGGACAGATTAAGAGCCATAAACACTCCTCTTGTGAACTCCGCTCACGGCTCCTGCCGCTTGCGGTCCTGGGCGGCGCCCCTCCCTGGGCACCGGGGACGCTGCGCGTCCCGGTGGTGGCCTTTCTGACTGGCATCCCCAGAAGGGTGGAACCAGAAAACTTCCAGAAGGCGGCACCATCTACGCGGGCACGATTCCGGCGATGGAATCGAATTAAGCGATCCCGCTGTACCGATGGCGACTCCCTGCCGTGATCAAGCTTCCCTGCCCGTCATCGATATGCGCTGACCGCACCTGCGGTCTTTGACAGCTATCGCATCGGGCCGGAGCCCTCCGCGATTGCCCTCAAAAGCTTAGGAACGAGTGGTTAGGAACGAGAAACGAGTGGGATTTGGCCGTCCCCGCTTTTACTCGTTTCTCATGTCTCTCTACTCGTTCCTGCTTTCATACTTATTGCTATCAAAACTTCCAGAAACGAGTGGAGAGGAACCAGAAACGAGTGAACCGCTTTCGCCGTCGCTTTTACTCGTTCCTCACTCCTCGTCACTCGTTCCTGCTTTCTTACTTCAAGGACAGCGAGGACTGGTCCACGGTCACGCCGGGGCCCATGGTCGAGCTGACCGAGACCTTCTGCAGGTACTGGCCCTTGGAGGTCGCCGGCTTGGCCTTGACCAGATCGGCCAGCAGGGCCTGCAGGTTCGACTTCAGCGCTTCGTCTTCGAAGCTGGCCTTGCCGATGGTGCAGTGGATGATGCCGGCCTTGTCGGTGCGGTAACGCACCTGGCCCGACTTGGCGTTCTTCACCGCTTCTGCCGGGTTCGGCGACACGGTGCCGACCTTGGGGTTGGGCATCAGGCCGCGCGGGCCCAGCACCGTACCCAGCTTGCCGACCACGCGCATCGCGTCCGGCGTGGCGATGACCACGTCGTAGTTGATGTCGCCGGCCAGCATCTTCTCGGCCAGATCGTCCATGCCGACGGCTTCGGCGCCGGCGGCGGCGGCTTCGTCAGCCTTGGCGCCGGCCGGGGCGAACACCGCCACGCGCACCGACTTGCCGGTACCTGCCGGCAGCACGGTGGAACCGCGCACCTGCTGGTCGGACTTCTTGGCGTCCACGCCCAGGCGCACGGCCACGTCGACGGATTCGACAAACTTGGCCTTGGTGGCGGTCTTGACGATCTTCAGCGCTTCTTCGATCGAATAGGCCTTGCCCGGGGTCACTGCAGCGAAAATCGCTTTCTGTCGTTTGCTCTTTGCCATGGTCTCAGCCCTCCACCGTCAAACCCATCGAACGGGCCGAGCCCGCGATGGTGCGCACTGCAGCGTCCAGATCGGCCGCGGTCAGATCGGGTTCCTTCGCCTTGGCGATTTCCTCGAGCTGCTTGCGGGTGACCTTGCCCACCTTCTCGGTGTTCGGGCGCTTGGAGCCGGACTGGATGCCGACGGCCTTCTTGAGCAGGATGGTCGCCGGGGGCGTCTTGGTGATGAAGGTGAAGGTGCGGTCCGAATAGGCCGTGATCACGGTCGGAATCGGCAAACCCGGTTCCAGCTTCTGGGTGGCGGCATTGAACGCCTTGCAGAATTCCATGATGTTCAGGCCGCGCTGACCCAGCGCAGGACCGACCGGCGGCGAGGGATTGGCCTGGCCGGCCTTTACCTGCAGCTTGATGTAACCGACAACTTTCTTTGCCATCTGAGTCTTCTCCGGGTGCTAGCGCCTGGACGACAGGCTCCCCATCGGGTCGGGAAAATCACGCGTCCCGACAATCGCGTTGCTTTGCTGAATCCATTCGCGCAGACGGCCGCCCAGAGGGCGGCCAGCGCTTCCGCCCGGCTACACCGGACAGTGAGCCGCGCAGTATATCAGGATTTTCCGTCCCCTGCCGAACCGGCCCAGGACGACCGTTCTCAGGCCTTTTCGACCTGGCCGAATTCCAGTTCCACCGGGGTGGAACGGCCGAAAATCAGCACCGCCACCCGCAGGCGGCTCTTTTCGTAGTTGACTTCCTCGACCACGCCGTTGAAGTCGTTGAACGGGCCATCGATGACGCGGACCATCTCGCCCGGCTCGAACAGCACTTTCGGGCGAGGCTTCTCGACGCCTTCCTGCACGCGGTCGAGGATGGCGGCGGCCTCCTCATCGCGGATCGGCAGCGGACGGTCGGCGGTGCCGCCGATGAAGCCCAGCACCTTGGAGGTGTCCTTGACCAGGTGCCAGCTTTCGTTGTCCATGCGCGGGATGCCCGCTTCGTCATGGGTCTCGATCTGCACCAGCACGTAGCCCGGGAAGAACTTGCGTTCGGAACGGCGCTTCTGGCCGGAACGCATTTCCACGACTTCTTCGGTGGGAACCAGCACGTCGCCGAAACGGTCTTCCATGCCGTCGCGGACAATCCGGTCCCGCAACGCCTGCGCCACCGACTTCTCGAAGCCCGAATAGGCGTGTACGACATACCAACGCTTCACTGCGACATTCTCCTCAGCGGCCAAAGTTCAGGAACAGCTCGATCAGCGCTTTGATGGCGAAATCGAACGCCGCCAGAATCAGGCTGAGGATGATGACCACCACGATCACCACCCAGGTAGTGCGCATCGCTTCCTGACGCGTCGGCCAGACGACCTTGCGCATCTCGAAGCGCGACTCGGCCAGGAACTCGCGGGTATCGCGGCCCTTGCTGCTGGTCAGGAACACCACCGCGCCCAGCACAAGTCCGGCGGCCACCGCCAGCGACCGCAGCGGCGTGGCCCACTGGCCGTTGAACCACCACCATGCCGCCAGGCCTGCTGCCACCAGCGCAATCGCGAGGACGTATTTGGCGATGTCGCCAGCCGCAGAAGCGCCCTTGGAATGTTCGACTTTGCTGTTCAAGTCACGGTTGCTCTTTGAGTGACAGCCCGCTCACGAATGAGCGGACGTTTGCGGAGGGATCCGCCATGTGGCACGCCAGGAGGGACTCGAACCCCCAACCTGCGGTTTTGGAGACCGCTGCTCTGCCAATTGAGCTACTGGCGTATGAAATGCTGCTGGTTCCTTTAGACGGCGAAGGCGGACCGAGGTTCCGGCCCGCCATTCGCGCTTTGTCAGCTGGGCCCCGACCTGCGCCGGGATGACGAACCGACAAAGCCGGGCGCGCACTGCGCGCCCGGGTCAGTTCGTCACTTGATGATTTTGGCCACCACGCCGGCGCCAACCGTACGGCCGCCTTCGCGAATCGCAAAGCGCAGGCCTTCGTCCATCGCCACCGGGTTGATGAGCGCCACCGTCATCTTCACGTTGTCGCCCGGCATCACCATCTCCACACCCTCCGGCAGCGTCACCGCGCCGGTGATGTCCGTGGTCCGGAAGTAGAACTGCGGACGGTAGCCCTTGAAGAACGGCGTGTGACGCCCGCCTTCGTCCTTGCTCAGCACGTACACCTCGGCCTCGAACTCGGTGTGCGGGGTAATCGAACCCGGCTTGGCCAGCACCTGCCCGCGCTCCACGTCGTCACGCTTGGTGCCGCGCAGCAGCAGACCGGCGTTGTCGCCCGCCTGGCCCTGGTCCAGCAGCTTGCGGAACATTTCCACGCCCGTCACCGTCGTCTTCTGGGTCGGACGGATGCCCACGATTTCGATTTCGTCGCCCACCTTGATGATGCCGCGCTCAATACGACCGGTCACCACCGTGCCACGGCCGGAAATCGAGAACACGTCTTCCACCGGCATCAGGAACGGCTTGTCGATGTCGCGCTCGGGCTCCGGAATGTAGCTGTCCAGCGCCTCCACCAGCTTGATGATGGCCGGCACGCCAATCTCGCTCTGGTCGCCTTCCAGCGCCTTCAGCGCCGAACCATGAATAATCGGCGTGTCGTCGCCCGGGAAGTCGTACTTGCTCAGCAGCTCGCGAACTTCCATTTCCACCAGCTCCAGCAGCTCGGCGTCGTCCACCATGTCCGCCTTGTTCAGGAACACCACGATGTACGGCACGCCCACCTGGCGCGCCAGCAGAATGTGCTCGCGCGTCTGCGGCATCGGGCCGTCCGCCGCCGAGCACACCAGAATCGCGCCGTCCATCTGCGCCGCACCGGTAATCATGTTCTTCACGTAGTCCGCGTGACCCGGGCAGTCCACATGCGCGTAGTGCCGGTTCGGGCTTTCGTATTCCACATGCGCCGTCGAAATCGTGATGCCGCGCGCCTTCTCTTCCGGCGCCGCGTCAATCGCGTCGTACGCCTTGAACTCGCCGCCAAAGCGCTCCGCGCCCACCTTCGTCAGCGCCGCCGTCAGCGTCGTCTTGCCGTGGTCAACGTGACCAATCGTGCCCACGTTCACGTGCGGCTTGGTGCGTTCGAATTTACCCTTTGCCATGGCTGCCTGTTCTCGAGTAGATCGTTGAATGGATGTTGCTTTTGTGACGCTTGGATGGTGCTCACGAATGGAATCGAACCATCGACCTCCTCCTTACCAAGGAGGTGCTCTACCGACTGAGCTACGTGAGCGTGAAACTGTTTTCGTTGGTGCGGCAATGCAGGAGCGTTCAGTGGAGCGGGAGACGGGAATCGAACCCGCACCATCAGCTTGGAAGGCTGAGGTTCTACCGTTGAACTACTCCCGCGCCGGGAAACCGCAACAACTCGTTTTACTTGTTCTGCCCGGACATCGCTGACAACTGCTGAATCCGGACACATCAATTTGGTGGAGGGAGGTGGATGACTCGGGACTTCGTCCCTCGCCCTCCGGGCCGCACCTCCGGTGCGTTCAGAAGCCCCTTCGGGACTTCTGTCGAACCACTCGGCGGTTCTCACCCACCTCGTGTTTCGCCTGACCGGACATCGCTGACAACTGCTGAATCCGGACACATCAATTTGGTGGAGGGAGGTGGATTCGAACCACCGAAGGCGTAAGCCAGCAGATTTACAGTCTGCCCCCGTTGGCCGCTTGGGTATCCCTCCGGATTCACCGGATTGAGTCGACCGGCGCGGTCAAATTCAAGCCAGGGTGAAACAGCCCGAGATTTTGGCCTGAACCCGCCGCCCTGTCAACGCGCGCGGGCAGGAATTTTCAAACATTGAAGCGGAAGTGCAGTACGTCGCCTTCCTGCACCCGGTATTCCTTGCCTTCCAGGCGCAGGCGGCCGGCGTCGCGGGCGCCGGATTCGCCCTTGTACTTGAGGAAATCGTCGAAGGAGATGGTCTCGGCGCGGATGAAGCCCTTCTCGAAATCGGTATGGATGACCGCCGCGGCCTGCGGGGCGGTGGAACCGGCCTTGACCGTCCAGGCGCGGACTTCCTTTACCCCAGCGGTGAAATAGGTCTGCAGGCCCAGCAGCTTGTAGGCGGCGCGGATGACCCGGTTCAGGCCCGGCTCGTCCAGCCCCAGGTCGGTCAGGAAGGCATCGCGATCGGCATCGTCCAGCTGCGACAGTTCCTCCTCGATGGCGGCCGACACCGGCACCACCTCGGCGCCTTCGGCCGCGGCACGGGCACGCACGGCATCCAGGTGCGGATTGTTGTCGAAGCCGTCTTCCAGCACGTTGGCTACGTACATCACCGGCTTCAGGGTCAGCAGGAACAGGTCCCGGACCAGCGCCTTTTCCTCTTCGTCCAGGCCCAGTGCGCGGCCGGGCCTGCCTTCGCTGAGGCCCGCATGCAGCTTCTGCAAGACCGGCTTGCGGGCGATGGCATCCTTTTCGCCGGCCTTGGCTGAACGTTCGGCGCGGTTGAGTGCTTTTTCGACGCTATCCAGATCCGCCAGCGCCAGCTCGGTGTCGATGGTGTCGATATCCGACAGCGGGTCGACCTTGCCGGCCACATGGACGATATCGCCATGTTCGAAGCAGCGCACCACATGGGTGATGGCATCGACCTCGCGGATATGGGCCAGGAACTTGTTGCCCAGGCCCTCGCCGCTGGCCGCACCGGCCACCAGCCCGGCGATGTCGACGAATTCGACCGCGGTGGGAATGCACTTTTGCGGTTTGACGATTTCGGCCAGTTGGTTCAGCCGCGGGTCCGGTACCGGCACCACGCCGACGTTGGGTTCGATCGTGCAGAACGGAAAATTGGCCGCAGCGATGCCCGCCTTGGTCAGCGCATTGAACAGGGTCGATTTGCCGACGTTGGGCAGACCGACGATGCCGCATTTGATACCCATATTCGAGGAGTGAGCCGTGAGAAGTCAGGAGTGAGTGGCGTGCGCCCTCACTCCTCACTGCTCTCCACTCAACCCTGCTTCACAGTGTGCAGCCGTGTCATCGCATCCATGAAATTGCCTGAAACCGCCAGCGGCAGCGCGTCGATGGCATTGTCGATGGCACGGCCGATCAGGATTTCGTCATCCTTGCCCGGCCTGCCCAGCACCCACGGCGTGACCTTGTCCTTGTGGCCCGGGTGGCCGATGCCGATGCGCAGGCGGTGGAACTTGCCGTGGCCCAGCAATTGCATGGTATCGCGCAGGCCGTTCTGGCCGCCGTGGCCGCCATCGAACTTCAACCGCGCCGTGCCCGGCGCCAGATCCAGTTCGTCGTGCGCCAGCAGCGCCTCTTCCGGGGCGATTTTCCAGTAGCGCAGCGCGGCGTTGACCGATTTGCCGCTGAGGTTCATGTAGGTGGCCGGTTTCAGTAGCCACACCGATTGCCCGGCAATGACCACCTTGGCGGTCTCGCCGAACAGCTTGGATTCCAGACCGAAGCGCACACCCTGTTGTTCTGCCAGGGCATCGACAAAACGGAACCCGGCATTGTGCCGGGTTCGCGCGTGTTCGGCCCCGGGATTGCCCAGTCCGACGATGAGACGCAAGCCTGCCATAACGATACCCGCTGCAGGTTCGCCCACCGCCGCGGCGGCGGGCGAACCCAGGCAGGATTACTTCTTCTCTTCGTCTTTCTTGGCGGCCTTGGTCGCCGGCACTTCGGCCGCAGGCTCTTCTTCCGACTCCGCGGCTTCCACGCGGCCGTGCTTGGCGATGACCACCGCCACATCGTGCTCCTTGCCCAGCTTCAGTTCCGGCAGCTCGACGCCGGCCGGCAGCTTGATGTCGGACAGGTGGATCACGTCGCCGACAGCCAGCGTGGCCAGGTCGACTTCGATGAACTCCGGCAGATCCTTCGGCAGGCAGCTGATCTGCACTTCGTTCAGCTCGTGGGTGACCACGACTTCGGCGGACTTGCCGGCGGGCGACTTGTCCTCGTTGAGGAAGTGCAGCGGCACCGCGGCGCGCAGGGTTTCGTTCTCGTTCACGCGCTGGAAATCCAGGTGCATGATCTGCTGCTTGAACGGGTGACGCTGCATATCGCGCAGCAGCACCTTCTGGATGTCGCCATTGAGGCTCAGATCCAGGATGGACGAGTAGAACCAGTCGTTCTGGCTGGCCAGCCAGACCTCGTTGTGGTTCAGCTGGATGCTGACCGGCTTGAGTTCGCCACCGTAAACGATGGCCGGTACCGTGCCGGCGCGACGCAGGCGGCGGCTCGCACCCTTACCCTCGTCTTCGCGGCGTTGCACCTTGATTTCGTGTGTCGTTGCCATTTTTGCTACTACCTTCAGTTGAATGAACCGCCTCGCGGCGGTTTTGATGACTCTTCCGCGACCAGAAGAGCCGTTTGGGGCAGTGAAGGGATAAGTCACCCGCTGCGCGGGTTGCAAATGGCGAAGAGAAACTCTTTACCACTTGCAGGCGATGCAATCGCAGACTTCACCCTTCACTAATCTACATACAGCGAACTCACCGACTCGCCGAAGGCGATGCGGCGGATGGTTTCGGCCAGCAGCTCGGCCACGCTGAGCTGGCGGATGCGGGTGCAGGCCCTGGCTTCGGGCGACAGCGGGATGGTGTCGGTGACGACCAGTTCATCCAGCAGCGACGCGTTGAGGTTGTTGACCGCCGGACCGGACAGCACCGCATGGGTGCAGTAGGCCGCCACCTTGGTGGCGCCGCGCTCCTTGAGCGCCGCGGCGGCAGCGCACAGGGTACCGGCCGTATCGACGATGTCGTCGACCAGCACGCAGGCCTTGCCTTCGACATCGCCGATGATGTTCATCACCGTCGACACGTTGGCGCGCGGCCGGCGCTTGTCGATGATGGCCAGGTCGGCATCATCCAGCCGCTTGGCGACCGCGCGTGCGCGCACCACACCGCCCACATCGGGCGACACCACCATCATGTTCTCGGTGCCGTAGGCGCGCCAGATGTCGGCCAGCAACAGCGGCGAGGCATACACGTTGTCCACCGGCATGTCGAAGAAGCCCTGGATCTGGTCGGCATGCAGATCCACCGTCAACACCCGGTCGGCATCGACCGCGCTGAACATCTTGGCCGCCACCTTGGCGGTGATGGGCACCCGCGAGGAGCGCATGCGGCGGTCCTGGCGCGAGTAGCCGAAATAAGGCACCACGGCGGTGACGCTGGCGGCCGAGGCGCGCTTGAGCGCGTCGATCAGCACCAGCAGCTCCATCAGGTTTTCCGCGCTGGGCGCGCAGGTCGGCTGCACGACGAAGACTTCCTGCCGGCGCACGTTCTCCTCGATTTCCACCTGCACTTCGCCGTCGGAGAAACGCGAGACCAGCGCCTTGCCCGGGCGCACGCCCAACTCGCGGCAGATGCTGGCCGCCAACGGTTTGTTGGCATTGCCGGAGAAGACAAGCAGATTGCGTTCGTCTTGCATTTTCTTCATCTCGGCACGGGCGGTAATCGAAGGAAACAACTGTGTGATGACAGCATCGCAGCGCGAACTGCAGATGGCTGGGGCGGTAGGATTCGAACCTACGCATGCCGGGATCAAAACCCGGTGCCTTAACCGCTTGGCGACGCCCCAGTGCGCTTACACCGGTTCCGTCAGGGAGGCCTGCAAAGGCGAGCGCGAGGCGCCGGCGACCGTCCAGGCGCGCAGCCCGGACAGTTCCGCCAGGCCGGCTTCGGCCGAAGCGCGATCAGCGAATTCGACAAAGCAGCCGCTGCCTGAGCCGGTCAAGCGTGGTCTGCCGATACGCGCCAAGGCCCGGAACGCGGCCTCGATGGCCGGTTCGCGGCGGCGCAGCACCGGCTCGAACGCATTGCCGAGCAGGTTTCCCGAAACGAAGTCGGATATTTTCGCGGGTGCGGCTTGGCGCGTCAAATCCGGGGCAGCGAAAAGTTCGGCCGTGGGCACGTGAACGCCCGGATCGACCAGCACATACCAGGCCGGCGGCAGCGCCAGCGGGGTCAGTTCCTCGCCCACGCCCTCGGCCCAGGCGTTGTCGCCACGCACGAAGACCGGCACGTCGGCGCCCAGGCGCAGGCCGAGATCCGCCAGCGTCGATGTATCGAGCCGTAGCCGCCAGAGCCGGTTCAGCGCCACCAGCACGGTTGCGGCATCGGACGAACCGCCGCCGAAGCCGCCACCGGCCGGAATGCGCTTTTCGACGGAGATGTCCGCACCCAAAGGCGAATTCGATGCCGTTTTAAGAAGTTTTGCCGCCCGCACCAGCAGGTCCTGGTCGGCGCTGACGCCCGGCACCGACTCGCCGAACCGGCTGATGGCGCCATCGTCGCGTGGCCGCAGATGCACCGTGTCGCCCCACTCCAGCAGCCGGAACACGGTCTGCAGCTGGTGGTAGCCATCCGCGCGCCGCCCGACGATTTGCAGGAACAGGTTCAGCTTGGCCGGCGCCGGCCAGGCCGACCAGCCCTCCGCAGCGGGGTACGGGTCCCGGGAACCTCCGCTCACGGCGAGCCGATGTCCCACTGGTCGACGATCAGGCGTACCCGCGCGGTCGCCCGCGAAGCTTCGACACGGCGCGGCATTGCCGGGCGCTCGCCTTCCGGTTCGAACCAATCCTGATAGTCGATGCGCCAGTCCTGCTCGCGCAGACTGCGCAGGCGGCCGTCGGCGGCGAATTCCACCTGCGCCGGCCCGTCGCTGCGGTAGGAGGCGTCCGCCACGCCGCGCGCCCAGCGCACCAGCGACTGCAGCGGGATGTCCCATCCGGTCGCCTCGCGCAGCAGCTGTTCGGCATCCTCGCCTTCGCGCACGCCGCCTTCCAGCCCTTCCAGGCGGCCGGCCCGGCTGTGCAGATCGCCGGTCAGCCGCCAGCTCTGCCGGGTCACCGGGGCGCTCAGCGAGACTTCGTAGCGCTCGTCGTCCTGGCGCCATTCGATGCGGCCATTGCCGCCCTTGCCCTGCTGGCTGACCGCCACCCGTCCCTGGAACTGCCAGTCGGGACGCGCGCCAAGCCAGGCTTCGCGCGTGGCCTGGCGGGCCTGCGCCGCAGCGATGGCGGTCGGATCGGTCAGTTGCGGGGACGGTTGCGGGCGGACGCCGCGGCTGGCGCAGCCGCCCAGCGCCAGCGCTGCGGCCGCGACTAGGAACGCTTTCCCGATCATGCGCCGGTCTTCTCCAGGGCGCGCTGCAGCGAGCGGTTCTCGGGGTCCAGCTTGCGCGCTTCCTCGAAATAGCGGCGCGCCTCGTCCTTCTGCCCCATCACCCACAGCACTTCGGCGACGTGCGCGGCGATTTCGGCATCCTTGCGCAAAGTGTAGGCGCGCCGCAGCTCCGCCAGCGCGTCGGCGTTGCGGCCCAGCCGGTACAGCACCCAGCCGTAGCTGTCGATGATGGCGGCGTCTTCCGGCGCCGCGGCGCGGGCGCGGTCGATCAGTTCCAGCGCTTCCTGGTAACGGGTGGTGCGGTCGGCCAGGGTGTAGCCCAGCGCATTGAGCGCGGCGACGTTTTCCGGGTCGATCACCAGGATCTTGCGGAAATCGGCTTCGGCGCGGTCGATGCGGTCGCGCCGTTCCCAGGCCAGGCCGCGCGAGTACAGCAGCGCCAGATCGTCCGGATAGGCGGCCAGCGCGCGCGCGAACACGTCCAGTTCGCCGGCGTCGTCTTCGTCCTTCTGCCGCAGTTCGGCTTCCAGCAGGTAGGCATTGCGGCGGGCATCGTCCTCGCTGCCGGCATCGCCCTGCAACCGGCGCACTTCGGCATAGGCCTCGTCCTTGCGCTCCAGCTGATGCAGCGTGCTGACCGCACGCAGCTGCGCCTCGGCGCGCTGTTCGCCGCCGGGCACGCTGCGGTACCAGTCCAGCGCCTCCTGCGGCCGCTTCAGGAACTCGGCGATCTGCCCCAGCAGCAGGCGCCGGTCGGGACTGAACTGGTCAGCGCCGGCCGCCGCTGCGGATTGCTGGCGCAGTTCCTCATAAAGCTCGCCCAGCGCAATATTGTCTTCGGCCTTGGCCAGCAGCGAAGCGCGCAGGCCATAGGTCAGCGTGTCCTGCGGGCCCTGCGCCAGCGCCTGCGAAGCGGCCACCGGATCGCCCAGGCGGTCGTATTCCTCGGCCAGGCTGAGCCGGACCGCGCTGTCCTCCGCCGCCGCCGGCAGCAGCCCGTCCAGCACCTTGCGCGCCTGATCGGTCTTTTCCGCCCGGGTCAGCTGGCGCGCATGCAGCAGGGCCACGCGCGGTTCCTGCGGGAAACGGCGGACCACTTCGCCGACGATGCGCTCGGACAGCGCCTGCTGATCCAGTTGCTGGGCCAGGCCGGCAAAGGCCAGCCAGGCTTCCAGTTTGGCCGGAATGGCGCCTTCGTCGACCAGTTCGCCCAGCAGGCGCGCCGACAGTTGCGGATCCCGGCCGCCGCTTCCCAACGCGGCCAGCGCATGGCGCCAGCCCGTGTCGTCGGTTTCGCGCAGCAGGCCCAGCAGCTCGCGCCGCGCCGCCCTGGCCTTGCCCTGGCGCAGCGCCAGGGTGGCTTCGGCGGTCCGCATGGCCAGCGATTCCGGCGCGCGCTGCCGCCACAGTTTCAGCGTCTGCGCGGCGCGTGCGTCATCGTTGGCCAGCAGGGCGATACGGGTGGCGCGCTCGGCCAGACCGGCGTCGTCGTCCTGCTGCGCCGCCTGCAGATACCAGCGCGAAGCCTCCGGCAGCTGCCCGGCCTGCAGGGCGAATTCGCCGGCCATCACCGCGGCCAGCGGGTCTTCGGCGGGCGCCGGTTTGCGCGCGGCCTGCGCCGGCTGCGACAGGGCCAGCGCCAGCAGCGCGGCAACGGTGATACGAATCATTGCGGGCATAAGCATCGAGCGGGCCGTAAAATAGGGACCCTTACCAGCCAGCAGCTTAGCGCAAGCACCTGAACGATGACGTTGTGGGTTCTCGGACTCAACCACCAGACCGCGCCGGTCGAACTGCGCGAACGCGTCGCGTTCGACGCCGGGTCGCTGCCGCGCGCGCTGTCCTCGCTGCGCGCCCTGCCGCGGGTGGATGAAGCGGCGCTGCTGTCGACCTGCAACCGCACCGAGCTGTACGCGGTGGCCGAAGACGGCGACGTGCTGGCGACCTGGCTGGCCGACCACGCGCCCGGCCTGGAGGGCTACCTGTACCGGCACCGCGACGCCGCTGCGGTCCGCCACCTGTTCCGGGTCGCCACCGGACTGGATTCGATGGTGCTGGGCGAGCCGCAGATCCTCGGCCAGGTCAAGGATGCCTGGGCCAGCGCGCGTGAGCACGGCGCGCTGGGCAATCGCCTGGACCGGCTGTTCCAGCAGACCTTCTCGGTGGCCAAGCGCGCGCGCACCGATACCCGGGTCGGCGCCAACCCGGTGTCGGTGGCCTCGACCGCGGTACGGCTGGCGCAGAGTTCGTTCGCCCGGCTCAGCGACTCGACGGTGCTGCTGATCGGCGCCGGCGAGACCATCGAACTGGCCGCCCGCCACCTCAGCGAAGGCCGGGTGCAGCGCCTGCTGATCGCCAACCGCACGCTGGCCCACGCCCAGGAGCTGGCGTTGCGCCATGGCGGCTATGCGCTGCCGCTGACCGAACTGTCCCGCCATCTGGGCGAAGCGGACGTGGTGTTTTCGGCCACCGCCAGCCGCGAGCCGGTGCTGACCCGCGACGATGTTTCCATGGCGCTGGGCACGCGCAAGCACAAGCCGATGCTGCTGTTCGACCTGGCGGTGCCGCGCGACATCGAACCCGCCGTCGCCGGCCTGGCCGACGCCTACCTGTACACCGTCGACGATCTGGAACGCGCGGTCGAAGACAATCGCCGCAGCCGCCGCGAAGCCGCCGAGGCGGCCGAAACCATCATCGACCTGCAGGTCACGCGCTACGTCGAAACCCTGGAGGCCAGCGCCCGCCAGCAGCCGCTCAAGCGCCTGCGCGCGCTGGGCGATGCGACCCGCGACGACGTGCTGGCCAAGGCGCGCCAGCAACTGGTCAACGGCCGCAACCCCGACGAGGTGCTGGACTTCCTGGCCCATACGCTGACCAACCGGTTGCTGCATCCGCCGACCGCGGCGCTGCGCGAAGCCGCGCTCAGCGGCGACGCCGAGCTGGCGCGCGCGGCCGACAGGCTGTTCCCGGCGCAGCCGCCCTACTCCCATTCCAAGAAATCCGATGACACCGACCCTGCGCCGTAAACTCGAGGCGCTGGCCGAGCGCCGCGAAGAACTCGAACGCCTGCTGGCCGACCCGTCGGTGCTGGCCGACAACGATCGTTTCCGCAACTACTCGCGCGAATTCGCCCAGTTGCAGCCGCTGGTCACCGCGCTGGCCGAGGAAACCCGCGCCAAGCGCGACCTGGCCGCCGCCGAGGCCATGCGCGAGGACCCCGAACTGGCCGAGCTGGCCGCCGAGGAAATCGCCGCGGCGCAGACCCGCCTTGCCCAGTTGGAAGACGAACTGTCGCTGCTGCTGGTGCCCAAGGATGCCCGCGACGACGCCAACCTGTTCCTGGAAGTGCGCGCCGGCACCGGCGGCGATGAGGCGGCGATCTTCGCCGGCGATCTGTTCCGCATGTATGCGCGCTATGCCGAGCGCCAGGGCTGGAAGGTGGAGGTCGAATCCGACAGTCCCGGCGAACACGGCGGCTACAAGGAAATCGTCGCCCGCATCGTCGGCCGCGGCGCCTATTCCAAGCTCAAGTTCGAATCCGGCACCCACCGCGTGCAACGCGTGCCCGAGACCGAATCGCAGGGCCGCATCCACACTTCGGCCGCCACCGTGGCGATCATTCCGGAAGACGAAGCGGTCGATGATATCGTCGTCAATCCCGCCGATCTGCGCGTGGATACGTTCCGTTCCTCCGGCGCCGGCGGCCAGCACGTCAACAAGACCGATTCGGCCATCCGCATCACCCACCTGCCGACCGGCGTGGTGGTGGAATGCCAGACCGAGCGCTCGCAGCACGCCAACCGCGACAAGGCGATGAAGCGGCTGAAGGCGCAGTTGCTGGATGCCGAACGCAGCAAGCAACTGGCCGCGCAGGCCGAATCGCGCAAGCTGCAGGTCGGCAGCGGCGACCGCAGCCAGCGCATCCGCACCTACAACTTCCCGCAGGGCCGCATCACCGATCACCGGGTCGACGGCCTGACCCTGTACGACCTGCCCAACATCATCCAGGGCAACCTGGACGAACTGATCGACCGCCTGACCCGCGAACACCAGGCCGAAGAACTGGCCCGCCTGTCGGAGGCCGCATGAGCGTGACCGTCGCCCGCGCCGGGCTGGATGATGTGGACGCGCTGGCGCCGCTGTTCGCCGCCTATCGCGCGTTCTATGCCCAGACCGATGACCTGCCGCTGGCGCGCGCCTTTCTGCACGAGCGGATGCGACACGGCGAATCGGTGGCCCTGCTGGCGCGGCTGGACGGCAATGCCGCCGGTTTCGTGCAGCTGTACCCGTCGTTCTCGTCGGTCAGCGCGGCGCGCATCTGGATTCTCAACGATCTGTTCGTCGCTGCGGCCGCCCGTCGCCGCGGCGTTGCGCAGGCGCTGCTGGAGGCCGCCAGCGCTTTCGCCCGCAGCGATGGCGCCATCCGGCTGGAACTGGAAACCGACCTCGGCAACGACGCGGCGCAGGCGCTGTACAGGGCGATGGGCTGGCAGTCGTTCGACGGCACCTTGCGCTTCCGGCTGCCGCTGGCAGGATGAACGAACCCGCGCCGCCCGCCGAACTGTCGCGCCTGCGCGCGGAGCTGCAACGCAATCCGGCCGACTTCATCGCCTGGGTGATGCTGGCCGATGCCGAGATGGATCGCGGCGATGGCGCCGCCGGTCTGGCCGCGGCGCAGCGCGCGCTGGCGTTGCGTCCCGGCCACCCGGAAGCGCTGGCGCGGTTGGGACGCGTGCACTGGATGCAGGGGCGGCACGCGGAAGCGGCGACGGCTCTGCGTCAGGCACTGGCGCAGGCGCCGCAGCACCCCGGCATTGCGCTGTGGCTGGGCCACGCGCTCGAAGATGCCGGCCAGGCCGAGGACGCCGCACAAGCCTACCAACACGCGTACCGGTTGATGCCGCAGGAACCGATGTTCGCCGCGCATCTGCTGAACTGGCGCCGCAAGCTGTGCGACTGGCGCGATCTGGATGCGCTGGCGGCGCAGGTTCGCGGTGCCGTCGCACAGGGCCAGGCCGCGGTGGAACCGTTCGCGTTCCTCAGCGAGGATGCCTCGCCCGCCGAACAGCTGGCCTGCGCCAGACTGCGCGCACGCGACGTGGCCGCGAGCAGCGCAGCGCTTGCGTCGCCGGTGCGCGGCGCGGAGGCGGACGGCAGCGCCAGACTGCGGCTCGGTTTCCTGTCCAACGGCTTCGGCGCGCACCCCACCGGGTTGCTGACCGTGCGGTTGTTCGAAGCGCTGGCCGCGCATGGCGATATCGAAACGCATCTCTTCGCGCTCAACCGCGACGATGGCAGCGCCATCCGCCAGCGCCTGCAGGCGGCAGCGCGATTGCACGGGATTACCGGCTGGCCGCATCGCCGCACCGCCGAGTTCATCCACGAACAGGGTATCGAGGTGCTGTTCGATCTGCGCGGCTGGGGCGGCGGCGGCGCGCCCGAGGTGCTGGCAATGCGGCCGGCACCGGTGCAGGTCAACTGGCTGGCCTATCCGGGCACCTCCGGCGCGCCCTGGATCGACTACGTACTGGCCGATGCGTTCGTACTGCCGCAGGCGCTGGAAAGCGCCTACTCCGAAACCGCAATCCGGCTGCCGCGCTGCTTCCAGCCCTCGGACACGGCACGGGAAATCGCCGCGCCGCCCAGCCGCGCCGATTGCGGTCTGCCGGAAACCGGCATGGTGTATTGCTGCTTCAACAACAGCTACAAGATCAACCCGGCCAGCTTTACGCGGATGATGGCGGTGCTGTCGCAGGTTCCCGGCAGCGTGCTGTGGTTGCTGTCGGGCCCTGGACTGGCCGATGCGCGGTTGCGCGAACAGGCGCAGCGCGCGGGCATCGACGCCTCGCGGCTGGTGTTCATGCGCAAGCTGCCGCATGCCGACTACATGAGCCGCTACCGGCATGCCGATCTCTTTCTCGACACCGCCCCCTACAACGCCCACACCACCGCCTCCGATGCGTTGTGGGCCGGCTGCCCGGTGCTGACCCTGCCCGGCCAGACCTTTGCCTCGCGCGTGGCCGGCAGCCTCAACCATCATCTCGGCATGGATGAGATGAACGTCGGCAGCGATGAGGCTTTCATCGCGCAGGCGGTGCGCCTGGGCAACGATGCCGGTGCCCGCGAAGCGCTGGGACAGCGGCTCGGGCAGCGGCGGGCGCAGTCCGGCCTGTTCGATATGGACGGCTTTGCGCAGGATTTCAGCGATGCCGCGCGCGCCATGGCGCAATCCGGGCAGCGCCGCTGAGGCTTGCGGACCAGGCCACCCGAACGCCGGCTTTACCGTCTTGCTGTTCCATCGGCAGGTCCTGCTGCTACCCTGCGCGCATGGTCAATCAAGCCGATTTCGTTGCGCTGAACCTGTGCCTGCTGACGGTGTCGGACACGCGCACGCTGGATGACGACAAATCCGGCGACTACCTGGCCCAGGCCTGCGCCGAAGCCGGGCACCGGCTGTTCGAACGCGACATCGCGCCCGACGATCGCTACCGGCTGCGCGCCATCGTTTCGCGCTGGATCGCCGATCCGGCCGTGGACGGCGTCCTGGTCACCGGTGGCACCGGCTTCACCGGCCGCGACTCCACGCCCGAAGCGCTGTTGCCGCTGCTGGACAAGCAGATGCCCGGTTTCGGCGAGCTGTTCCGCCAGATCAGCTTCGAGGAAATCGGCACTTCGTCGCTGCAGTCGCGCGCCTTCGCCGGACTGGCCAACCAGACCTTCGTGTTCTGCCTGCCGGGTTCGACCTCGGCCTGCCGTACCGCCTGGGAGAAGATCATCCGGGCGCAACTGGACGCGCGTACCCGCCCCTGCAACCTGGCCACGTTGCGCCCCCGCCTGAAGGAGTGAACGCATGTCGCTGGATACCACGCTGCGGCTGTTGGCCAAGGCCAGCGGCATGACCGCCAGCGATATTGCCGCCGCCATCCCGCGCGCCGGTGCGGCGACGGTCAAAGCCTGGATGAGCGGAGACAGGCTGCCGGGCAAGGATCAGCTGTCCGCCCTGGCCCGCGCCTTCGGCGTACCGGCCGGCGCGCTGCTGTCGGAACTGGCCACCACGCTGGATCCGGCGCGGACCAAGGGCGAGCACGATCTGCTGGCGGCCTACCGCGAACTCTCCACCCGCCAGCAGGGAGCGTTGCTGGAAGTGGCCCGCAGCATGGCCAGCCACCGGCGACGCAGTCGCTGACCGGTTCCGCAAGGCCGGCCTGGCGCGCGGCCGCCGTCAACGGAGTGCCCCGATGAGAAAGCTCAACCGCAAGGAATACGAGAAACTGCTGAAGCCGCTGCAACTGGAGCTGGCGGCGATGGCCCGCTGGCTGCAGTACACCGGCAACCGCCTGCTGGTGCTGGTGGAAGGCCGCGATACCGCCGGCAAGGGCGGCGTCATCAATGCCATCAGCGAGCATCTGAACCCGCGCCAGTGCCGCATCGTCGCCCTGCCCAAGCCAAGCGAGCGCGAAAGCAGCCAGTGGTATCTGCAGCGCTATATCGCCCATCTGCCGGCCGCCGGCGAGATCGTGCTGATGGACCGCAGCTGGTACAACCGCGCCGGCGTCGAGAAGGTGATGGGCTATTGCAGCCAGGAGCAGTACCAGGCCTTCCTGAAACAGGCGCCAGTATTCGAAAAAGCCCTGGTCGATGACGGCATCCTGCTGTTCAAGTACTGGCTGGCGGTGGACCAGGCGCAACAGGAAAAGCGGTTTGCCGAGCGCGCCGACGAGCCGCTCAAGAGCTGGAAGCTCTCTCCCGTCGATCTGAAGGCGCGGGAAAAATATGCCGAATACACCGCCGCCCGCGAAGCGATGCTCAAGGCCACGCATACGCGCCACGCGCCATGGGCGCTGGTGGACTGCAACGAACAACGTACCGGACGGCTGACGCTGATCCGGCATCTGCTGGACCGCTTGCCGGACATCGCGGTGCCGCAGGAGCCGCTGGGGCTGCCGCCGCTCAAGCGCCGGCCGCTCAAGGAAAGCTACGGCGTACTCAAGCCCTTGCCGGCTTTCGGCGCCACCGGCTAGCCACCGCCAGGCCGTCGGCCTTGCCGAACGAGACTGGCGGGACAGGCGCTGGCCGGCGCCGGCAATACGCAGCCATGCGCTGACATCAGCGGACATCCTCGATGTCCGCAACTGCGCGGACGCCAGTCCCTTGCGACATCGGCATCCGCACCGGCTGTCCGCACGCGCGCCCATCGATGGTTGCCACTGACCGTTTCGCTACCCGCGCAGACGCTGCAAGTCGCATCCCTTTCCGCTACATCCGCTTACCTGGCCAACTCTTCCGTTTCAGGCACGCAATCACATTCCGGCCGATCCGCGTCAGGCATACATGGCCCCGCCTGGCAGAGAACACGGCGCGTTCCGGCATTGCGGACGCCGCCTCCGCACAGGCCGGACCGTGCCGACAGCCCCCCGCCATCGTCGGCTCCTGATTTCAACCCTGCTATGCAACGGGAGAAGCATCATGTTGGTGAGACTGGGAATACGAGGCCTGCTGGCCTGCGCGTTGGCGATGGCGTGGCTTTCGAGCGCATCGGCGCAAACCGTCAGTTGCGCCGGCGTTCCGGCCTGGAGCGCATCGGCCATCTACAACGCCGGCGATAGGATGACCTACCAGAACCGGCTGTACGAAGCGCTCGTCAACATCTGGAATGCGCCGCCCACGCACTGCCCCAGTTGCGGCTGGTACCAGGATCTGGGCGCATGCGGCACCGGCGGCGGCAACCAGCCGCCCAGCGTGGCGCTGACCGCACCGGCCAACGGCGCCACGTTCGCCGCCGGCGCCAACATCACCGTCTCGGCCAATGCCAGCGACAGCGATGGCAACGTGACCCAGGTGCAGTTCTTCCGTGGCGGCACCTCGCTGGGCGTCGACAGCAGCGCCCCCTACAGCGTGACCTGGAGCAACGCCGCCGCCGGCAGCTACGCGCTGACCGCGGTCGCCACCGACAACAGCGGCGCCACCGCCACGTCGGCCACGCGCAATATCACCGTCAATCCGCCGCAGACCGGCGATGTCACTCCGCCCAGCGTGCCTGCCGGATTGAATTCGCCCTCGCGCACGTCCAGCAGCATCACCCTGGCGTGGACGGCGTCCACCGACAATCCCGGCGGCAGCGGCATGGCCGGCTACGACGTCTACCGCAACGGCAGCCTGATCGGCTCTCCCACCAATACCGGCTATACCGACAGCGGACTGACCGCGGCCACCGCCTACAGTTACCGGGTGCGCGCACGCGACAATGCCGGCAACGCATCGGCACAAAGCGCTGCCGTAAGCGTCAGTACCGCGCCTGGCTCCGGTGGCGGAGGCAACAAGCGCGTGCTGGGGTATTTCGTGCAGTGGGGCATCTACGCGCGCAACTACCGGGTCAGGAACATCGACACCAGCGGCACCGCGGCCAAGCTGACCCACATCAACTATGCCTTCGGCAATGTGCGCAACAACCGCTGCGAGGTCGGCGTCACCGTGCCGACCAACGAGGCCACCGGTGCCGGCGGCGACGCCTTTGCCGACTACACCAAGGCCTTCAGCGCGGCCGAAAGCGTCGACGGCGTGGCCGATACCTGGGACCAGCCGTTGCGCGGCAACTGGAATCAGCTCAAGAAGCTGAAAGCCAGGCACCCGCAACTGAAGGTGCTGATCTCGCTGGGCGGCTGGACCTGGTCGCGCGGTTTTTCCGAGGCAGCCAAGCCGGCCAACCGGCAGGCGTTCGTGGCCTCGTGCATCGATGCCTACATCCGCGGCAACCTGCCGGTCACCGATGGTGCCGGCGGCACCGGAGCGGCTGCAGGCGTGTTCGACGGCATCGACATCGACTGGGAATACCCCAACGCCTGCGGCCTGAGCTGCGGCAGCGCCGAGGACCGCGCCAACTTCACCGCGTTGCTGGCCGAGTTCCGCAGCCAGTTGAATGCCGTGCGCCCCGGCCTGCTGCTGACCGTGGCGGTCGGCGCCGGCATCGACAAGATTGCCGCCACCGATCCGGGCCAGTACGCGCAGCACCTGGATTTCATCAACGTGATGAGCTACGACTTCCACGGCGGCTGGGAATCGCGCACCAACCATCATTCGGCGTTGTTCGCCTCGCCCAACGACCCGTCCACCGGCGATGTGCGCTACTACAACAGCAACGACGCCATCGAGGCATTCCTGCAGCGCGGCGTGCCGGCCAGCAAGCTCAACCTGGGCGTCGGCTTCTACGGTCGCGGCTGGACCAACGTGGCCAACGTCAACAACGGCCTGTACCAGAGCGGCAGCGCCGCGCCGGGCACGTACGAGGCGGGCATCGAGGACTACAAGGTGTTGAAGGACCGGCCGGGCACGGTCTACACCGACGCCAATGCGCGTGCGACCTGGAAATACGACGGCAACACATTCTGGAGTTTCGATACGCCGGCGCTGATCACCGAGAAAATGGGTTACACCAAGGCCCAGGGCCTGGGCGGCGCGTTCTTCTGGGAGCTGAGCGGCGACGATGCGCAGGGCACCCTGGCCAAGACCATGGCCGCGGGATTGGAGTAACCAGTGCCAAACACGGGGAGGAAGCGGCCACGCAGCGCTTCCTCCCCATGCCCTTGTAGGAGCGATCTCAGTCGCGACTGACGTCGCTCCTGCACAGGGAACCCGTAGGGTGCGGCGCGCCGCACCATCGCCCCAGCGCGCTGTGCGCCCTGGCGCACCTCAGCCCGTCACGAAGCCCTCGTTGACGGGGCCGTCCCAGGCGCTGCGCTCGACCCGCTCCACGCGCGCGGCCGGCGGGCCCTGGTGCAACCAGGCTTCCAGCGCGTCCAGCGCGGTAGCCCCGCCCTTGGCCACCACTTCCACCCGGCCGTCGGGAAGGTTGGTGGCGCGGCCGGACAGGCCCAGGTCCAGCGCGCGCTCGCAGGTGGAGGCGCGGAAGAACACGCCCTGCACTTTCCCTGCGATCAGGAAACGCGCCGCAGCCACCGCTTACGCCCCGGTCTTCGGACCGCCGGCGGCCTCGATTGCGGCTTCGATTTCGTGGGCCGTCACCGGCCCGAGAAACCGTTTGGCAAGCCTGCCATCCGGTGCGATCAGATAGGTCAGCGGCAACCCGCGCGGGGTGGCGAAGTCGGCCGGCGGATCGTAGACGTCGAGGATCGCGATCGGATAGACCACCGGCCGTTCCCGCAGGAATGCGCGCATCGCCTCGGGCTCGATTTCCTCGTAGGCCAGCCCGACCACTTCGATGTGCTCGCGCATCGCGTCCAGCGCCGACAGCTCGGGCATTTCCTTCAGGCATGGCGCGCACCAGGTCGCCCAGAAATTGACCACCACCCAGCGCCCGCGGCGTGCGGCCAGATCGTAGGTCTGCCCGTCCACCGTTTCGACCACCAGCGATGGCATGGCCGCGGTTTTCCCGGTCTCGCCCTTGCCGGACTCCGCCGCAGGCGCCGGCGATGACGGCCCGGCCGGGGCCTGCTGCGCTGGCGGCGTCGCTGGCTGCTGCTGGCAACCGGTGAACAGCGCGCCGGTAAACAGCATGGCCGCCAATGCCGGCGCGAGTCCTGTTGCCTGTCTTCTGCTCATGGATGTTTCCCGCCCGGTTCCCGGTAGATGTCGCTGACTTTCCGCTTCAGCAGCTCGCGCAATGGTACCCGCAGTTCGTCCAGCGCCAGCCGCGTCTCCACGCCCAGCGGGTCGCTGTGGCACGGCAGATGCGTTTCGGCGATAGGAATCCGCAGCTGGCAGGCTTCGTAGAGTTCGGCCAGGCTCATGTCGTCCAGGTCGCGCGACAACAACCACTCGCCGTCTTCGGCCCGCCGCAGCAGGTTGATGTCGGCCAGTTGGCCGAGCATCTGCTGGATCAGCGAATCGGTCAGCATCGGCTCCAGTTCCAGGATCTGATCGCTGTGCAGGCCGCGGCCTTCGGCGCGCGCCTGGTTGAAACGGCCCAGCATGCGCAGCAATCCGTACAGTTCGTAGCCCAGCGGCAAGCGCATCGCGACCGGCTGGTAGCGGAACGCGGCCATCGACGATGCCAGCGACGCGCCCAGCAGCACCGACACCCAGCACAGGTAGATCCACATCAGCAGGATCGGCGCGGAGGCGACCGCGCCGTAGATCTTCTGGTAGGTGTTGAAGCTGCTCAGGTAGAACCCCAGCGCCCACTTCATGATTTCCAGCAACACCGTGGCCAGCAGCGCGCCGGCCACCGCGTAGCGGATCTTGATGGTCCGGTGCGGCACCACCCGGTAGATCATCGCGATGCCGGCGAACTCGATCAGCACCGGCGTCAGGGTCAGCGCCAGCCGCTGCAGTACCTGGCCTTCGGCGGTAGCGAACACCGGCAGCGCAAAGAACTGCGCCGACATCGCCAGCGAAGCCGCCGCCACCAGCGCGCCCAGCGTCAACACGGTCCAGTACACCAGAAAGCGGGTGAACCTGGGCCGGCTGGAACTGACCCGCCAGATCCGGTTGAAGGTGGTCTCCACGCTGTTGAGCGTGATCAGCAGCGAAATCACCAGCACGATCACGCCGACCGCGGTCAGCTGGCCGGCGCTCTCGGTGAACCGGCGGAGATAGATCTCGGCCGAGCGCGCCGCGCTGGGCACGAAGTTGGAGAAGACGTAGTCGCTGAGTTCATTGCTCCAGCGTTCGAACACCGGGAACGCCGACAGCACCCCGAACACCACCATCGCCAGCGGCACCAGCGCGAACAGGGTCGTATACGCCAGCGCCGCCGCGGCCTGGAACAACCGGTCGTCGAGGAAGCGCTTGGCCAGGAAGCGGGCGAAGGTGCCGGCGCGCGCCCTGTCGCGGATGCGGTCGCTCCAGCGGTTCAATGAGTCCAGTGGCTCCATCGGGCGAAGGGTAACCGATGCGCAGATGCCTTGCCTGCCGCCACAGGCCTTCGCACTCACTCCGGGCGCCAACATCGCCGATACTACGCGGGTATTCATCGTTCGAGTGGGGACATGCCCGAAATCCTGGTGCTTTACTACAGCCGCGGCGGCTCGGTCGCGCGGCTGGCCCGGCAGATCGCCCGCGGTATCGGCGAAGTCGACGGCATGAGCGCGCGGCTGCGCACGGTGCCGCCGGTGGTGGCGGCCACCCAGCAGGCGCTGCCGCCGGTGCCGGAGGAAGGCGCGCCGTATGTGCAGGCGCGCGACCTGGACGAATGCGTCGGCCTGGTATTGGGCAGCCCCACCCGTTTCGGCAATATGGCCGCGCCGGTCAAGCATTTCATCGACGGCCTGGGTGCCCAGTGGGCCAGCGGCACGCTGGTCGACAAGCCGGCAGCGGTGTTCACCTCCACCGCCACGATGCACGGCGGCCAGGAGTCGACGCTGCTGTCGATGCAACTGCCGCTGCTGCATCACGGCTGCCTGATCGTCGGTATCCCGTTCACCGAGCCGCTGCTCAGCACCACCCGCAGCGGCGGTTCGCCGTACGGCGCCAGCCATGTCGCCGGCGGCGACGACGATCCGCAACTCAGCGACGACGAAGCCGCGCTGGCGCGCGCGCTGGGCCGGCGCGTGGCGGCAACCGCGCGCAGACTGGAAACGGTTCGATGAGCGGCACCGGCAGGCGCCTGTCGCGGGCCGTGCTGGGCACGGCGTTGTTCGCCTTGTCGGTGCTGTACTCGGTGTGGTTCCACGCCGACAAGCACTGGCTGGCGGCGATGCTGGTATTCGTCGTGCCGCCGCTGCTGATGCTGCTGGGCGTGTTGCGCGGCAGCGGCAAGGCCGCATTCTGGGCCGGCGTGTTCGGGCTGTTCTGGTTCAGCCACGGCGTCATGTCCGCTTACAGCCAGCCGGCATCGGCGCTGTACGCATGGCTGGAGATCGCGCTGGCGGTGACCATCGTCCTCAGCGCCAGCTGGCCGGGGCTGCGCGGGCGGTTCGGCAAGCGATGAGATTTATGTTCCGGAGCCTGTCGCTTGCCGGCGGGCTGATATGGTCGTGCGCCGCCGCAGCCGCCGGCGAACAGGCCTGTCAGCCGCAGCCCGGGCAGGGGGTGAAGAATGCCGACCAGTCCACCTTGTGGCTGCGCACCGAATGCCCGGAGCCGCACACGCGCGCCTACATCATCGAACTGAGCGAGCAGAGTGGCGGCCATCGCGATCGGCTGATCGTCGAACAGGATGTCGAGGAGGCGCCATGGGGCCATGCCAGCCTTGTCGATATCGACGGCGACGGCATGCACGAGGTCGAAGTCCGCGGCGCCTGCGGCGCCGGCCCCAACTGCATCGGAGACCTGTACCGCATCGATCGCGGCAACCGGCGCCTCTATCACTTTTTCAGCGGCGGCTATGCCGACCTGCAGGTCATCGACGGCCACCTGGTCGAAAGCGGCCGTGCCAGTTGCTGCTCCTGGGAATTCCACGGCTGGCGGCTGGACGAGCGCCCCGTTCTGCGCGACTACGACAACATGGACCTGATGGCCTGGGTCAGCGCCAGCGGCGACGAGGAAGGCAATGTCGCCGCGGTGGATTGCGCTTTCAGCCGGCGGAACGGCGATAATTGGCAGACGGTGCCGCCGCCCTCGCCCGCCTGGCTGCAGATCTGCCAGCACTATGGCCAGGCGTACCGGCTGACCACCCCCGAACAAGACAGGCAGAAGGCCGAGTGAGGCCTTTTGCGGGAGCTGACACGATGGAAGAACTGCTGATCGTCACCACCGGCGGCACGATCGACAAGATCTATTTCGACGACAAGTCCGATTTCCAGGTCGGCGAGCCGCAGATCGGCCGCATCCTGCAGGAACTTGGCGTGGCCTTCCGCTTCAACGTCATTCCCATCATCCGCAAGGATTCGCTGCACATCAGCGATGCCGACCGCGAGCTGGTGCGCGCCACCATCGCCGCGCAGGCCGCCCGCCATGTGCTGATCACCCATGGCACCGACAGCATGGTCGAAACGGCCAAGGTGCTGGCGTCGATTACCGACAAGACCATCGTACTGACCGGCGCGCTGAACCCGGCCCGCTTTCGCGGCTCGGACGCCGAGTTCAACATCGGCTGCGCGGTCGGCGCGGTGCAGTCGCTGCCGGCCGGCGTCTATATCGCCATGAACGGCCGCATCTGGGACCCGGCACGGGTGCGCAAGAACGTGGCGGCCAACCGCTTCGAAGCCATCGGCTGACGGTTTCCGTTCCGCCCGGCATGGCGCCGGGCGGATTTGCCCGGCTCAGGCGAACGAATCGGTCGCGCGCACCAGCGCGTCGATGTTCTCGGGCTCGAACGCCGAATGGCCCGAGGCCGGCGAGATTTCCAGCCTGGCCTTCGGCCAGGCCTTGTGCAGTTCCCAGGCGTTGGCGATCGGGCAGACCACATCGTAGCGGCCATGCACGATGACGCCGGGGATGTCGGCGATCTTCGGCGCATCGCGCAGCAGCTGATCCTCGACTTCGAAGAAGCCGCCATTGACGAAGTAGTGGTTCTCGATGCGCGCGAACGCCAGCGCGAACTCGGCATCCTCGTGGCCGCTGACGAAATCCTGGTCCACGTGCAGGAAGCTGGTGGCGCCCTCCCACACGCTCCAGGCCCGCGCGGCCGCCAGCCGCGTCTGCGCGTCGTCGGACGTCAGCCGGCGATGGAAGGCCGAAATCAGATCATGCCGCTCCACCGGCGGAATCGCCGCGATGTAATGCTCCCAGGCGTCCGGGAACAGCCGCGAGGCGCCTTCCTGGTAGAACCATTCCAGCTCCCAGCGGCGCAGCATGAAGATGCCGCGCAGCACCAGTTCGGTCACCTGCGCCGGATGGGCCTGCGCATAGGCCAGCGCCAGCGTCGAGCCCCAACTGCCGCCGAACACCTGCCAGCGGTCGATGCCCAGATGGCCGCGCAGCGTTTCGATATCCGCCACCAAGTGCCAGGTGGTGTTGTCGACCAGATCCGCATGCGGGGTGGAACGGCCGGAACCGCGCTGGTCGAACAGCACGATGCGGTACTTGGCCGGGTCATGGAAGCGGCGCATCTTCGGGCTGCAGCCGCCGCCGGGGCCGCCATGCAGCAGCACCACCGGCTTGCCGTTGGGATTGCCGCACTGTTCGTAGTACAGCGTGTGGCGGTCGTCGACCTTGAGGGTGCCGCTGTCGTACGGCTCGATTTCCGGGTAAAGAGTGCGCATAACTACTCCGTCAGGGCAGGCCGCTAGTTTAGCCGCTGCCAGGAGCACGGAAGTTCGGCCTGCCCCCCCTCCGCCTCCGCATGCCGACGGAGCGGCTCCAATCCCCGGACGCGTCCGCGCACCGCGGCGGTCGGTCAACGATGCAGCGGCGGAGTCCGTTGGCCGCTCGCTCCCACGAACAAGCGCTTGCTGATTTCCTGATTGCCCGCGAATACGCCACCGCCAGGCGCGAGCCGAAGCCGCTGCCGGGCTCCGCGCCACGCGTTGCAGCAGGTGGCGCCGACCCGTAATCGAATGTGAGGCCAAGATAGTCTGTTTCGATATGGAAATATGCCATCCCGCTATTGATGCGTCGCGACTTGACAGCGCTGTCAGCTTGACCCGATGGTGCCCATCACTATTGCTCGAAATTCGTCATCGTCCACGCGGCGAGGGTCCGCTGTCGCTGGCAGTCGCCTCGGCGTCCTGCCGTCTTCGCAACCAATGGCGCTGCGTTTCGGCGTCGGCTCGTTTGAATGACATGATCCTCCTGACTTGAGGCGACATATCCCCCGTATGAAACCGTTCGCATCCACTGCGCTGACCTTGGTCCTTGCGCTTGCTGCCGGCACGGCCGCCGCCGCGACGACAGCCCCCATCCCGTACGCCACCGAGCACGTCATCGCCGAAGGCGATTCGCCGGCCGTCATCGCCGAGAAGGCGGCGAAGGTGCTGCCACGGCCGAACCAGTCGGCCTGGATGCGGCTGGAGCGCACCTTCTTCCTGCACTTCGGCGTGAACACCTTCAACGAAGTGGAATGGGGAAGCGGACGCGAGGACGCCTCGATCTTCAACCCCACCGATCTGGATGCAAGGCAATGGTTGCGCGCCGTGCAGCAGCTCGATGGCAAGATGCTCGTGCTGGTGGCCAAGCACCACGACGGCTTCTCGATGTGGCCCAGCCGCTACACCACGCACTCGTCCGCCGCCAGCCCGTGGCGCGGTGGCAACGGCGATCTGGTGCGCGAGGTCGCCGATGCGGCCCGGGCCGCCGGGGTCAAGCTGGCCATCTATCTGTCGCCCGCCGACCTGTACCAACTCAGGACCAACCCCAAGAACCCGGCCGGCTACTACGGCAACGGCAGCCCGAAGCTGAAGTCGACCATTCCCACCGACCCGGCCAGCTTCAGCAGCGATCCATCCAGGGGCCGCACGCCACCCCCCGGCCTCAAGTCCTATACCTACGAGGTGAACGACTACAACCGCTACTTCCTCAACCAGCTCTACGAACTGCTGACCGAATACGGCCCCGTCCACGAGGTCTGGTTCGACGGTGCCAATCCCGACCCCAGCGTCCCCGAGACCTATGACTACGCGGCCTGGTACGACCTGATCCGCCAGTTGCAGCCGCAGGCCGTCATCATGGGAAAGGGGCCGGACGTGCGCTGGGTCGGTTCTGAAAGCGGCTATGGCCGCACTACCGAGTGGAGCGTGATCCCGCTGCCGACTTCGCCCGGGCACTTCCACTGGCCGGACATGCAGGGCGATGACCTGGGCGGCCGCGACAAGCTCAAGCCGGGAACGCACCTTTGGTGGTACCCAGCCGAGACCAACGTCACCCTGCTTGCCAACGGCCAGTGGTTCTGGGCCCGAAGCAAGCAACCGCGTCCGGTCACGCAACTGGTGGAAATCTTCTATGCCTCTATCGGCCGCAACGGCAACCTGCTCCTCAACCTCTCGCCCGACAATCGCGGACTGGTTCCCGACGACCAGGTCGCCGCGCTCGGCCAGATGGCAGAAATCGTCAACAAAACCTTTGCCAGGAATCTGGCGGGCGGCGCCCGCGTGACGGCGGACACTGCCGCGCCCGGGCGGCGCGCCACGGCGGCAAACGACGGCAAGCTCGATACCTGGTGGGAAGCGGCCCAGGGCCAGATCGGCGGCACGGTCACGCTGGAGCTGCCAGAGCCGGCAAGCTTCGACGTGGTGTCGCTGCAGGAAGCGGTGGATCATCGCGGCCAGCGCATCGAATCCTTCGCGATCGAGACCTGGAACGGCTCGGCCTGGGTGGCGGCCGAGCAGATCGCGTCCGACGAGCTGACCACGGTGGGCCATCGCCGGCTTATCCGGCTGAACTCGCCGGTGACCACAGACCGCTTGCGCGTGCGCATCAACGGCGCGCGCCTGGAACCCACGCTGGCCGAGGTCGGGCTATACAAGCAGTCGGTCGATCTGCTGCCGCCGACGATCGCCGACCGTGGTAGCGACGGCACGGTGCGCATCAGCCATCCGGCGGGCGGCAAGATCGTCTACACCACCGATGGAACCGCGCCCGATCCCGCCTCGCCCGTTTACAGCGCCCCTGTAGCGCTGCCGAAGAACGGCGTCGTCAAAGCCGCGCGGGTGCAGTCCGACGGACGGCTCGGCGTGATCGGCGCCCGCAACTTCGTCGCGCTGTCACCTGCCGGCTGGAAGGTCGTGGCCGCGGACAGCGAGGAAACCGCACAAGGCAGCAACGGCGCGGCGCTGGCCATCGACGGCGATTCGAACACCTACTGGCAAACCCATCGGGATGCGGATCTGAAACTGCCGCGCTCCATCGCGGTCGACATGGGCCAGACGCATCGCATCGCCGGCCTGGTGTACCTGCCGCGCCAGGATGGGCAGCTGAACGGCACGGTCGAGAACTTCCGCTTCGAAACCAGCGAGGACGGCGTGAACTGGGCCACTGCCGTTGAGCGCGGCACCTTCGCCAACGTGCGCAACAACCCCGATCTGCAGGAAGTGCGCTTCGCGCCGGTAAGAGCGCGCTACTTCCGCTTCACCGCACTGGACGATGTCTGGCGCAACGGTTGGACCAGTGCGGCGGAACTGTCCGTCATTCCGGCCGAGCCCGACTGAGCGGCCTGCGGGAATTCCATCGATGAACAGAGAGCACCGACAGCAAGCCGGCGGATACTTCGGATTCAACGCCGGTCGCTGTCGTCGTGCTGCATATGGCTCATTGAACCCCACTCCCATTCGTCGACCTTCTCCCATCAGCCCATGAACCCCATCACCAAGCTGCTGTTCGCCGCATCGCTGGTCGCCTGCGCCGTCGGTGCCCGGGCCGAGCCCGCCACCGATCTCGTCATCCTTCCCGCGCCCGCTGACGCCTGGCGCATCACCGTGGGCCACTGGGAGGGCCAGGCCGAACTGCGCGGCAATCGCGTGGCAGCGCCCCGCCCCACCGCCGAGTACGCGCGCGACAGCCATGCCGGCGCCAGCGCCGAAGGCCGCGACGGCCGCCGCGACGCGCTGCAGTTCGAGTGGAAGGATCTCTGGCTCGCCACGCTGCGCATCGAGAGCCCGCAGCCACTGGACCTGCGCCCTTACCTGGACGGCACGCTGGAGCTGGATCTGGACGTCGCCGACATGGCCCAGGGCGCAGTCAAGGTCAAGCTCGACTGCGGCCAGGACTGCGCGCGCAGCGTGAGCCTGATGGAGCAGGCGCGCACCAACGCCGGCGAGGGCCCGCAGCACGTCTCGCTGGCGATGGCCTGCTTCGTGCGCGAGGGCGCCGATTTCTCGAAGATAGCATCGCCGTTCCAGCTCGAGGGCAACGGCAGCGGCCGCGTCAGCGTGGCCAATGTGCGCCTGGTGCGCGACGGCAAGCCCAATACGGCCTGCCCCGACTACCGCACCGAATCGGTCACGCCATCGATGCTGAACGAATCGTGGGCGGTCGACTGGTGGCTGCCGCGGCATGAGGAGAAGCTGGCGCTGGCGCGCAAGCTGGTTGCCACCGGCCAGGGTCCCGAACTCGTCTTCATCGGCGATTCCATCACCCAGGGCTGGGAGAAGGAAGGACACGAAATCTGGCAACGCCACTACGCCGGCTACCACGCGTTGAACCTGGGCTTCGGCGGCGACCGCACCGAAAATGTGCTGTGGCGGCTGCAGCATGGCGCGCTCGATGGCCTCGCGCCCAAGGTGGCGGTGCTGATGATCGGCACCAACAACACCGGCCATCGCGCCGAGAACCCCGAGACCACGGCGGCCGGGGTCAAGCGCCTGCTCGCTGAGATCCGCCAGCGCCTGCCGGCCACCAAGGTGCTGCTGCTTGCCATCTTCCCGCGCGGCGAGAAAACGG
This sequence comes from Pseudoxanthomonas wuyuanensis, assembly GCF_900215535.1. Classification (GTDB taxonomy): domain Bacteria; phylum Pseudomonadota; class Gammaproteobacteria; order Xanthomonadales; family Xanthomonadaceae; genus Pseudoxanthomonas_A; species Pseudoxanthomonas_A wuyuanensis. The sequence goes on from NZ_OCND01000004.1 coordinate 297,651, forward strand.
ACGATCCCCTGCGCAGCATCAACGAACGCGTGAACCGGCTCATCGCCGCCGAAGCGGACGGGCAAAGCGTGTATTTCCTCAACATCAATGCCGCGCTGACCAGCGCCGATGGCACGCTGTCGAAGGAGGTGATGCCCGACCTGCTGCACCCGAACGCGGAGGGCTACGCGATCTGGCAGCGGCAGATGCAGCCGCTGCTGCAGGAGCTTCTTGGCCAATCGCAGGACCTGGGCACCCCCGCGGCCGCCGGCGGCGGCGCGCAGGCCGGCACCGTCCTCGGGGCATCCGGGGAACGGACTCAGGAGCCGGGGCGCGAACGCGCCCAGGCCCGTTTCGGCCGCCCCGTCGTGCTTGCGGAAGACGACGTGCGCTTGTTCCCCGAGCCGCCGGCGGACTACCGCGTGCTGCCCGCCGCCGGCCTGCGCGGCCGCCTGGAGACCTTCGAATACGACTCGTCCGTCACCGCCACGCGCCGCAAGGCGCTGGTCTACCTTCCGCCCGGCTACTCGCCGGACAAGCGCTACCCCGCCCTCTATCTGCTGCACGGCATCGGCGGCAACGAACACGAGTGGACCGGCTACGTGAAAGCCGATGCCATCGTCGATAACCTCATCGCTGCAGGCAAGGCCGTGCCGATGATCGTGGTCATGCCCAATGGCCGCGCCCTGGCCGACGACAGTCCCGGGGAAAATCCTTTCGTTGCGGAGAAAGCAGTCGGATTCGCCAGGTTCGAACGCGAACTCCTGGACGACCTGATACCGGCGGTGCAGGCGAAATACGCGGCCTACACCGACCGGGATCGCCGTGGCCTTGCCGGTCTGTCGATGGGCGGCGGGCAGACGCTCAACTTCGGTCTGGGCCACCTCGACACATTCGCGTGGATAGGCGCGTTCTCCGCGGCGCCCAACACGCTGCCACCCGAACAGCTGGTGCCCGATCCGTCCGCCGCGCGGGCGCAGCTCAAGCTGCTGTTCATCGCCTGCGGCAACCAGGACGGACTGATCGACGTTTCGCAGGGCGTGCACCGCCACCTGCAGGTGCACGATGTGCCGCACCTGTGGCATGTCGATGACCACGGTCATGACGGCGAGGCCTGGGGCAGCCACCTCTATCACTTCGCCCAGCGCATCTTCCGCTGAACCTGCTCGCGGTTCCGCATCCGCCCACCCGCCCCAGCGCGAAGCGGCGGCCGGCCGCAAAAACCATGCGATAGGAATCTGGGCGCGACGCGGGTCGCCATTGCTCCCGGCAGACGGGGACGGGGAAAGCGTCCCGCCGCATCCGCGGCCGCTACCCCGGCCAGCGCCCCAGGCTGACGCGGTCGCGTTGCTCCAGGTCCTGGGCGGTGGAGACTTCGACAAAGCCCGACTGCGCCAGCAGCGCGCGTATGGCCTGGCCCTGCTCCCAGCCGTGTTCCAGCAGCAGCCAGCCTTGCGCGTTCAAATGCCGCGGCGCGCCGGCGGCGATCTCGCGGATGGCATCCAGGCCGTCCGCACCCGACGACAGCGCCGCTGCCGGTTCGAAACGCAGGTCGCCCTGCTGCAGATGCGGGTCCTGCTCGGCGATATACGGCGGATTGCTGACAATCACATCGAAACGCCGCCCCGCCAACGGCGCCAACCAGCTGCCGCTGTCGAATTCGACATTGCCGATATCGTTGGCGACCGCATTGCGGCGCGCCAGCGCCAGCGCAGCTGCGCTGATGTCGGTTGCCAGCACCCTCGCCTGCGGACGTTCGCTGGCGATGGCCAGCGCGATGGCGCCGCTGCCGGTGCCCAGGTCGGCCACGCGTACCGGCTGCCCGGGCGCAATCCGCGCCAGCGCCAGTTCGACCAGCAACTCGGTTTCCGGCCGCGGGATCAGCGTGTCCGGAGTGACCTGCAGGTCCAGTGTCCAGAATCCCCGGCTCCCGGTCAGGTAGGCGACCGGTTCGCCGGCAGCGCGGCGCGCGACCAGGTCAGCAAACCGTTCGGCCGTCTCGGCCGTGGCCGGTTCCCGCCCATGCATGAACAGCCACGCCCGCTCCCGGCCCAGCGCATGCAGCAGCAGCGGTTCGGCCTCGTGGCGGCCGATGCGGTCGCTGGCCTGGCGCAGCAACTGGTCGAGAGAAGAAGCCGGAAAGCTTGTCACAGCGAAGTACCAGACCTGTTAATGCTATCGGGACAGCTCACGCCCGCAACGGGTGCGTGCGGGAGGCAAAGAACGCGGAAGTGTATGTCGATATACCTCGGGCGAGGCGCGGTACCGCGCGCGGTGCCGGCAAACGGCTTGGCCCGTCTGCCACTGCGCCGCGGGCAATCACCTGACGACCGCGGGAAGGCAACGCAATCCGTCCCGGGCGTCAACAGCCTGGCGGCGCGGGATCGCCACTACCGGCAAGCTGTACTGGTGCGGCGCAGCAAAGAGCCAGTCTTTTCGAGTAATAGGCTAAAGCTATCGATTCAATTCCATTAATCAATTTGAAGAATCAATCGATGCTCCCTATCATTGCCCTCGTTCCGTTCCCCCCTTCTCCAACCACCAGAGGAAGCTCGATGTCCCTGATCAACACCCAGGTCCAACCCTTCAAAGCCACCGCCTTCCACAACGGCGAATTCGTCGAAGTCACCGACGCCACGCTGAAGGGCAAGTGGTCGGTCCTGATCTTCATGCCGGCGGCCTTCACCTTCAACTGCCCGACCGAGGTCGAGGACGCGGCCAACAACTACGCCGAGTTCCAGAAGGCCGGCGCCGAGGTCTACATCGTCACCACCGACACCCACTTCTCGCACAAGGTCTGGCACGAAACCTCGCCGGCCGTGGGCAAGGCGCAGTTCCCGCTGGTCGGCGATCCGACCCACCAGCTGACCCGCGCTTTCGGCGTGCATATCGATGCCGAAGGCCTGGCCCTGCGCGGCACCTTCATCATCAACCCCGAAGGCACCATCAAGACCCTGGAAATCCACGACAACGCCATTGCCCGCGACGTCTCCGAGACGCTGCGCAAGCTCAAGGCCGCCCAGTTCGTCGCCGCCCATCCGGGCGAGGTGTGCCCGGCCAAGTGGAAGGAAGGCGAAAAGACCCTGGCGCCGTCGCTGGACCTGGTCGGCAAGATCTGATTGCCGCGCTTCCGATTCGGATGCTGTTGATTGACCGCGACCTGCGATAGCGGGTTCGCGTAGCCGCACGGCCGCGGTATCCGGGCGCCCCGCCCGGATACCGCCGGTTCTCTCCGGATGCTTGCAGCAGCGGCTTGTGCCGCGACCGGACATCCCCCGACCGGCTCTCTCTCCCCGGTCCAAGCCGCTTCTGCAAGCGTCTTCGCAACACCCTTCTCTCCCCTCTCCCACCTTCCCGGAGCCGACCCATGTTGGATGCCAATCTGAAGACCCAGTTGAAGGCCTACCTGGAAAAGGTCGTCCGACCGATCCATATCGTCGCCAATCTCGATGCAAGCCCGAAATCCGGCGAAATGCAGGAGCTGCTGCGCGAACTGGCGCAACTGTCGGACAAGATCGCGCTGGAAGAACAGCAGGGCGGCAACGAACGCACGCCATCGTTCGCACTGACCTCGCCGGGCCAGGACATCCACCTGCGCTTTGCCGGCATCCCGATGGGCCACGAGTTCACTTCGCTGGTGCTGGCCCTGCTGCAGGTCGGCGGCCACCCGTCCAAGGCCGCGCAGGACGTGATCGAGCAGATCAAGGGCCTGGACGGCGACTACCGCTTCGAAACCTATTTCTCGCTGTCGTGCCAGAACTGCCCGGATGTGGTGCAGGCGCTGAACCTGATGAGCGTGCTGAATCCCAACGTCCGGCATGTGGCCATCGACGGCGCGCTGTTCCAGCCGGAAGTGGACGCGCGCCAGGTGATGTCGGTGCCGACCGTCTACCTCAACGGCGAAGTGTTCGGTGCCGGCCGCATGGGCGTAGAGGAAATCGTCGCCAAACTGGATACCAACTCCGCCGCCCGCGAAGCCGCAAAAATCCAGGCCAAGGCGCCGTACGACGTGCTGGTGGTCGGCGGCGGCCCGGCCGGCGCCGCGGCGGCGATTTATGCGGCGCGCAAGGGCATCCGCACCGGCGTGGCGGCCGAGCGCTTCGGCGGCCAGGTGCTGGACACGATGGCCATCGAGAACTTCATCTCGGTGCAGGAAACCGAAGGTCCCAAGCTGGCCGCGGCGCTGGAACAGCATGTCCGCAGCTACGACGTCGACATCATGAACCTGCAACGTGCCGAAAAGCTGATCCCGGGCCAGCAGCACGTCGAAGTGCAACTGGCCAATGGCGCATCGTTGAAGGCCAGGACGGTGATCCTGTCCACCGGCGCGCGCTGGCGGCAGATGAACGTGCCCGGCGAGAACGAATACCGCAACAAGGGCGTGGCCTACTGCCCGCACTGCGACGGCCCGCTGTTCAAGGGCAAGCGGGTGGCGGTCATCGGCGGCGGCAACTCCGGCGTGGAAGCGGCCATTGACCTGGCCGGCATCGTCAGCCACGTCACCCTGCTCGAGTTCGACAGCCAGTTGCGCGCCGACGCGGTGCTGCAGCGCAAGCTGCACAGCCTGCCCAATGTGCGCGTCATCACCAGCGCGCAGACCACCGAGGTGCTGGGCGACGGCCAGAAGGTCACCGGCCTGGTCTACAAGGACCGGGTGGGCCATGACGATCACCGGCTGGAGCTGGAGGGCATCTTCGTGCAGATCGGCCTGCTGCCCAACACCGAATGGCTCAAGGGCACGGTGGCGTTGTCGCCGCGCGGCGAGATCGAGGTCGACGCGCATGGCCGCACGTCGGTACCGGCGGTATTCGCCGCCGGCGATGCCACCACGGTGCCGTACAAGCAGATCGTCATCGCCATGGGCGAAGGTTCCAAGGCCGCGCTGAGCGCGTTCGATCATCTCATCCGCAGCAGCGCGCCGGCCGAAGCCGACGCCGCGGTGGCGGCCTGAGAAGCCGTGAAGTCGCCCGCGCAGCGGACGGCAAATGGTCGAGCCGGCGGCTTCGCCGCCTGCGAATGGGGGACGGCGGCGCAGTCTTGAGCTTTTCCGTTCTCCATTTACAGCGTCGAAGGCGCGACTTTCCGCCTCGCCGCCCGCGCAGCGGGCGGCTTTACCGTTTACAGTTGCCCCAGGCGGCTCACGAGGGAGGGCCCCAGCATGAATCTCCGCGATTTGAAGTACCTGGTGGCGCTGGCCGATCACAAGCATTTCGGTCACGCCGCCGCCGCCTGCTTCGTCAGCCAGCCGACCCTGTCCACGCAGATCAAGAAGCTCGAGGACGAACTGGGGGTTCCGCTGGTCGAGCGCGCCCCGCGCAAGGTCATGCTGACGCCGGCCGGGCGAGATGCCGCCGAGCGCGCGCGCCGCATCGTGGCGGAAGTGGAACAGATGAAGGAAGCCGCGCGGCGCAGCCAGGACCCGGAAGCCGGCACCGTGCGCCTGGGCATCTTCCCCACTCTTGCGCCGTATCTGCTGCCGCATGTGATCCCGCAGCTGCGCCAGCGTTTCCCCCACCTGGAGCTGCTGCTGATCGAAGAAAAGAGCGACGAGCTGCTGGCGCGGCTGCGCGAGGGCAAGCTGGACGCGGGACTGCTGGCGCTGCCGGTCCATGACGACCAGTTGCACGTCGAATTCCTGTTCGAAGAACCGTTCCTGTTGGCCGTACCGGAAAGCCATCCGCTGGCCGAGCGCGATTCGCTGACCCTGGCGGAGTTGTCCAACCAGCAGTTGCTGCTGCTCGAGGACGGCCATTGCCTGCGCGAACAGGCGCTGGACGTATGCCGCATTTCCGGGGCCAACGAGAAATCGGAGTTCCGCGCGACCAGCCTGGAAACGCTGCGGCAGATGGTCGCGGCCAATGTCGGCATCACCCTGCTGCCGGCATTGGCGGTCAAACCGCCAGTGGCGCGTTCGCAGAATATCCATCTGCTGGGGTTCAGCGATTCGGCGCCCAGCCGCCGTATCGCCATGTTGTGGCGCAAGAGCTCGGCGATGAGCGGCTTCTTGCTGCAGCTGGCCCAGGTGTTCCAGCAACTGCCTCAGGAGCTGTTCATGCCGGAAACGGCGGTTCCGCCGCAGATTCCGCCGCCGTTGGACGCCGCCAAACTCAGCGCGGCTTGAACCTGCCGCAGCAAGCGGCTACGGTACGGAAACAGAAAAAAACACGGGCGACGCGGCAACGCGGCGCCCTTTTCCTTATCGGCGCTTCACCGCCTTCAACGAGAACCTCGCAATGAACATCAGCACCAGCGGCCTGCCTCCCCCCATCGTCGTTTCCGATGGCGATTTCAATCGCCTGGAGCGGCTGCTCGATTCGCCGGTGCTGCGGCGGCTGCCGGCCGCGGTGGCGCTGATGGAAGAACTCAACCGCGCCGAAGTGCTGCCGGCGGAGCGGATGCCGGAAAACGTGGTCACTATGCATTCGACCCTGGAGTGCGAGGACGAGTTGACCGGCGAACACCGCGAACTGACCTTGGTATACCCGCATGAGGCCAATGTCGACAGCGGCCGGGTATCGGTGCTGGCGCCGGTCGGCAGCGCGCTGCTGGGGCTGGCCGTCGGCCAGAGCATCGACTGGCAGGCACCGGGCGGACGCCCGCTGCGGCTGCATGTGACCGCCATCCGCTACCAGCCCGAAGCGCACGGCGATTTCCACCGCTAGAACCGGTTCAAGCCCTTGCCGCGCTGGCCGTGTGGCGCGCGAGACGCGCTCGCATGCTCACATACCGCTGCCTATGCCGCCCATTCTGCGCCCCGCCGGCCCGCGACCTGGCCGCGCCCGCGGCGGACTTCGAACCGCTCCTGAGAGCTGAAGCAGGCCGGATTCCGGGGCATACTTGGCCTCCCCCCGCCCAACGTTGAAGAGTTCCGATGACTACCGCTGCAACACCTTCCAAACTGGACCAATTGCGCGAACTGTCCGTCGTGGTTGCCGATACCGGCGACTACGACGCCATCAAGCGGCTCAAGCCGGTCGATTGCACCACCAACCCCACGCTGGTGCGCAAGGCGCTGGATCTGCCGGTCTATGCGGACCTGATCGAACGCGAACTGGCCTGGGCGCGGGCGCAGGGCGATGCCGGCGAAGCGGTGGTCAACGAGGTGGCCGACCGCTTGACCGTCGGCGTCGGCAGCATGCTCAGTGCGCTGATCCCGGGCCGCGTCTCGACCGAGGTCGACGCCGATCTGGCCCACGACACCGCCGCTACGGTGGCCAAGGCGCACAAGTTCATCGCCATGTATGCCGAGCGCGGGATCCCGCGCGAGCGGGTGCTGATCAAGGTCGCCTCCACCTGGGAAGGCGTGGAAGCCGCGCGCCAGCTGCAGGCCGACGGCATCGACTGCAACCTGACCCTGATCTTCAACCGGACCCAGGCGCTGGCCTGCGCCGAAGCCGGCGCGTTCCTGATTTCTCCGTTCGTCGGCCGCATCCTGGACTGGTACGTCGCCAACGGGCAGATCCCGGCCAATATCGACGAAGACCCGGGCGTGGTGTTCGTGCGCGGCGTCTACGATGCGTTCAAGCGCCGCGGCCACCCGACGGTGGTGATGGGCGCCTCGTTCCGCTCCACCGCGCAGATCGAGGCGCTGGCCGGCTGCGACCGGCTGACCATCTCGCCGGATCTGCTGGAAAAGCTGGCCGCCGAAACCGGCGATCTGCCGCGCAAGCTGTCGCCGGCCGCCGCCGAAGCGGGCCCGGTCGCCGCAGTCACAGCCGAAAGCTTTGCGCTTGCGCTGCAGCAGGACCCGATGGCCAGCGAGAAACTGGCCACCGGCATCGAAGCCTTCGCCAACGACCTGCAGGCGCTGCGCGAAACCATCGCCAAGCGGCTGACCGAAACCGCAGCGGCCTAAGCGGCGGCCGGGGTGTTCCCTTGTAGGAGCGACGTGAGTCGCGAAGAAATAAAGGACAGGTTTCCTTCACCGGACCGCTGATGGAGGATTCGCATCTCTCTCTGCCCGGTGAGGCAGCGGTCGCGACCTACCGGTGCCGGCATGCCGGCACCACTCCTACAGGTTGGAAGGCGGCTCAGGCATCCAGGCCGATCGCGCAGCTCACTCCGGTGCCGCCGATGCCGCAGTAGCCGCCCGGATTCTTGGCCAGGTACTGCTGGTGGTAGTCCTCGGCGTAGTAGAACTCCGGCGCCGGGTGCAGGATTTCGGTGGTGATGGCGCCGTAGCCGGCGGCGCGCAGGCGCTGCTGGTAGGCATCGCGGCTGGCGATGGCCGCTTGGTACTGTTCCTGGCTGCTGCAATAGATGGCCGAGCGGTACTGGGTGCCGGTGTCGTTGCCCTGGCGCATGCCCTGGGTCGGGTCGTGGTTTTCCCAGAACACCTGCAACAGCGATTCGAACGGGATCTGCGCCGGGTCATGCACCACCAGCACCACCTCGGTGTGGCCGGTCTGGCCGGAACAGACTTCCTCGTAGGTAGGATTCGGCGTGCCGCCTCCGGCATAGCCTGCCGCAGTGGTAAACACGCCCGGCAGCGTCCAGAACTTGCGTTCGGCGCCCCAGAAACAACCCATGCCGAACTGCACCTGCTGCAGGCCGGCGAACGCGTCGCGCAGCGGGTGGCCGTTGACGAAGTGCGCGTTGTGCAACGGCAACGGTATCGGCCGCCCCGGCAGGACTTCCTGCGGCCGCGGCAGGCGTTGCTTGAAAGCGCCAATTCCCAACATGTCCGGTCTCCTGATCAGGCGGGGAACATCCCCAGGTCGCCGTCGGCGTCCGCATCCGAAATGGGGTCCGCGCTGACCGCATCCAAGTCCAGGCCGGCGATGACGTCCTGCGCCTGTTCCTGCGCACCATCGGGCACGCACACCCGCAACACGCCGAACAGCGGCAGTTCGCCCATGCCGCCGACCAGCGACTCGCCGAATACGAACGCCGGCAGGCCGGCGTCCTCCAGCGCGTGCTTGACCAGATGGGCATCGAACAGATTGTTGGCGCGATAGACGACCTGCATGGGCGTTCCTTTTGCCTGGGGGCTGTTGGCGCCCCCAGCATACGCCGGCAGGCGGTGAACGCAGGCTATCCGGGGCTGCGCAGCGCCTCGGTGGCGGCAATGGATTCGGTCTCCTGCGCCGCCGCCTCACGCCATTGACGCATCGCCGGCAGAGCGAACAGCGTTTCGACATAGGCCGCCGCGGTCTGCTCCAGCGCCACCCCGTAGCCGGCGAAGCGGATCGCCACCGGCGCGAACATCGCATCGACGATGCCGAACCGCCCGCACAGGAAATCGCCGTGCGCGCGGTTGTCCTGACGCAGGCCGCGCCAGAGTTGCTGGATACGCTGGATGTCGGCCTCGGCCGCGGCGTCCCAGCGGTAGCCGTCCGGCGCGCGCCGGCTGTTCATCGGCAACTGGGTGCGCAGCGCGGCAAACCCCGAATGCATTTCCGCCGCCGCCGCGCGCGCCTGCGCCCGCAGCGCCATATCGTCCGGCCAGCCCTGGCCTTGCAGCCAGCGCTCGTTGGCGTATTCGCAGATCGCCAGCGAATCCCAGACCGTCAGCGTGCCGTCGCGCAGCACCGGTACCTTGCCGGTCGGCGAATGGCGGCCGATCTCGGCGAAGAAGGCGTCGGTATCCAGGTTCAGCCGCAGTTCGTCGAATTCGACGCCGTGATGGCGCAGCAGCAGCCATGGCCGCAGCGACCAGGAGGAGTAGTTCTTGTTGCCTATCACCAGGACGGGTTTGTTCATCTTTACGGAGACTCGTGGCGGGAAGGGGCACAAGGATAGAACCTCAGGCCCTGCGCAGCGGCCGCCTCGGCTAAACTTGCGGTTTACCCTGCGTCAGCCCGCCCCATGTCCGAGTCCCCCGTTCCCGCCATCGCCACCGAAAGTCCAGACAACCGCGCCTCCAATGCCCCGGCAATGGCAAAACAGGATTTCATCCGCCAGATCGTCCGCGACGACCTGGCCGGCGGCAAGCACACCGCCATCAAGACCCGCTTTCCGCCCGAGCCCAACGGCTACCTGCATATCGGCCATGCCAAGGCGATCTGCCTGAACTTCGGCATCGCCGGCGAATTCGGCGGCGTCTGCAACCTGCGCTTCGACGACACCAATCCGGCCAGGGAAGACCCGGAGTACGTGGCCGCCATCCAGGACGACGTGCGCTGGCTGGGCTTCCAGTGGAACTCGCTGCGGCACGCCTCGGACTATTTCGAGGTCTACTACCGCGCCGCCGAAAAGCTCATCCGCAACGGCAAGGCCTTCGTCTGCGATCTGAGCGCCGAACAGGTGCGCGAATACCGCGGCACCCTGACCGAACCGGGCCGCAATTCGCCCTACCGCGACCGCAGCGTGGAAGAGAACCTGGATCTGTTCCGGCGCATGCGCGCCGGCGAATTCCCCGATGGCGCGCGTACCGTCCGCGCCAAGATCGACATGGCCAGCGGCAACATCAATCTGCGCGACCCGGCGCTGTACCGCATCAAGCATGTCGAGCACCAGAACACCGGCAACGCCTGGCCGATCTATCCGATGTACGACTTTGCGCATGCGCTGGGCGATGCGATCGAAGGCATCACCCATTCGCTGTGCACGCTGGAGTTCGAGGACCACCGCCCGCTGTACGACTGGTGCGTGGACAACGTCGATCTGGCCGGCAACGCGGAGCTGCTGCAGCCGCTGCTGGACAAGGGGCTGCCGAAGGAAGCCGCCAAGCCGCGCCAGATCGAATTCTCGCGGCTCAATATCAACTACACGGTGATGAGCAAGCGCAAGCTGATGGCGCTGGTGACCGAAGGCCTGGTTGATGGTTGGGACGATCCGCGCATGCCGACCCTGCAGGGCCTGCGCCGGCGCGGCTACACGCCGGCGGCGATGCGCCTGTTCGCCGAGCGTGTGGGCATCAGCAAGCAGAACTCGCTGATCGATTTCAGCGTGCTGGAAGGCGCGCTGCGTGAAGATCTGGATGCCGCCGCGCCGCGCCGGATGGCGGTGATCGACCCGGTCAAGCTGGTGCTGGCCAACCTGCCGGAAGGCCATGAGGAGACGCTGATCTTTTCCAACCATCCCAAGGACGAATCGTTCGGCAAGCGCGAAATTCCGTTCTCCCGCGAGTTGTGGATCGAACGCGAGGACTTTGCCGAAGTGCCGCCCAAGGGCTTCAAGCGCCTGATACCTGGCGGCGAAGTGCGCCTGCGCGGCGCCGGCATCGTCCGTTGCGACGAGATCATCAAGAACGATGCCGGCGAGATCGTCGAACTGCGCGGCTGGCTGGATCCGGAATCCCGCCCCGGCATGGCCGGCGCCGACCGCAAGATCAAGGGCACCATCCACTGGGTCAGCGCACAGCGCGCGGTGCCGGCAGAAATCCGGCTGTACGACCGCCTGTTCTCGGTGCCCGATCCCGATGACGAATCCGAAGGCAGGACCTACCGCGACCACCTGAATCCGGAATCGCGACGCACCGTGCAAGGCTATGTGGAGCCGGCGGCGGCCGCCGCCGCGCCGGAGCAATCGTTCCAGTTCGAGCGCAGCGGCTATTTCGTCGCCGACCGCCGCGATCACAACCCCGGCAAACCGGTGTTCAACCGCAGCGTCACCCTGCGCGATACCTGGGCCAGCAAGGGCTGACGATGCGGCGGGTTCACCCGCCGCTGTCGCGCCGACGTTAAGCTGTGCCCATTCAACCAGGAGAACCGCCATGCACCGCATCGTGTTGATTCTCGCCCTGACATGGCTGGCGCTGGCCGGCTGCGCAGCACCTGTATCGGTATCTTCAACGGCCGGCGACGGCAACCAGACGGGCGAAAGCGCGCCGCGGCCGGCTCCGCCGATGAGTTCGCCGACCCCGCCGCGCCAGGTACAGGCGCCGGTCGAGGTCGACTACAGCTGCCGCAGCAATGCCGACTGCGCGGTCAAGGATGTCGGCAACTGCTGCGGTTCGATGCCGGCCTGCGTTAATCGCAACAGTCCCACCAACCCGCAGGCGGTGCAGGCGCAATGCAGCGCGCGCGGCCTGGTCGGCGTCTGCGGCTTCCAGGAGATCTCCGCCTGCCAGTGCGTGTCCGGACGCTGCCAACCCGATCCGGCTTCCGATGCCTCGCAAAAGGTCCCTGTCCAGTAATGCTGCTCCAGCAAGTCCATCTCACCCTGCCCGCCTGGGCGCATGACGCCGTCGATACCGCCGCCACTTACGCCAGCGATGAGGAAAAGGTCGCTCTGGCGATCGAACTGTCGCGCCGCAATGTCGAGGCCTGCAGCGGCGGCCCGTTCGGCGCTGCCGTGTTCGGCCCGGACCACCGCATCATCGCCATCGGCGTGAACCGGGTGCTGCCGCATACCTGTTCGCTGGCGCATGCCGAGAACATGGCCTACATGCTGGCGCAGCAGCGCCTGCAGACGCCACGCCTGAACGAACGCATCGCCCCGGTCACGCTGGCCACCTCGTCGCAGCCGTGCTGCCAGTGCTATGGCGCCACGGTCTGGGCCGGCATCGACCGCCTGCTGATCGGCGCACGCGCCGAGGACGTGATGGAACTGACCGAGTTCGACGAAGGCCCGCTGCCGGCCGACTGGATCGGCGAACTGAACAAGCGCGGCATCGAAGTGGTGCGGGATCTGCGCCGTGAAGACGCGCGCGCGGTGCTGCGCGCCTACGGCGAGATGGGCGGTGACCGTTATTGACGGATCATTGCCAGGCAGGCGCGGTGCCGGCACGTCGGCACCTGTCAGTCGCGGACGCGCATCCGAAGCGCGTTTGCCTGCTTATTCGCCATCCGTACGCGCCGCGGCGCGGTCTTCATCACCCATGCTGGATGGCTATCGGGGCGCACCGTGAGCGGCCTGTTCTGCTACTGCCGCCAGGGTTTCGAACCGGAACTGGCCGCCGAGCTGAGCGAGCGCGCCGCGCTGGCCGGCCTGCCGGCCTATGCCAAGGCCAGTCGCAACGATGGTTATGTCGCCCTGATCGGCGACGATGGCGCCGCGCTTGACCGCGCCCTGCCATGGCGCGAGCTGATTTTCGCCCGCCAGAAGCTGCGGCTGATCGCCGAGTTGCGCGATATCGATCCCAAGGATCGCATCACTCCGATAATGGCGGCGCTGGCCGGCGGCCGTTACGGCGAGCTGTGGTCGGAGCATCCGGATTCGGACGCGGCCAAGCCGTTGGCCGGGCTGGCGCGCAGTTTCGCCAATGCGCTGCGGCCGGCATTGCGCAAGCAAGGGTTGCTGAGCGAGCAGGACGATCCGGATCTGCCGCGGCTGCATGTGGTGTTCGTGCAAGGCAATCATGTCTTTCTGGCCCGCAGCGATGCCCGCGACAGCGCGCCCTGGCCGTTGGGCATTCCACGCCTGAAGCTGTTGCCGGATGCGCCGTCGCGTTCGGCTTTGAAGCTTGAAGAGGCCTTGTTGGTGCTGCTCGATAACGACGAGCGGCAGCGATTGCTGAAACCGGGCATGACCGCCGCCGATCTGGGCGCCGCGCCTGGCGGCTGGACCTGGGTGCTGACCCGCCAGCATCTGCGCGTGGCAGCGGTGGACAACGGGCCGCTGCGCCAGCATGTACTGGACACCGGCCTGGTCGAGCACCTTCGCGCCGACGGTTTCCACTGGAAACCGGCGCAACCGCTGGACTGGATGGTCTGCGACATGGTCGAACAGCCGCGCCGGGTGGCCGAACGCATGGCAACCTGGCTGCGCGAAGGCTGGTGCCGGCACGCCATCTTCAATCTCAAACTGCCGATGAAGAAGCGCTGGGATGAAACCCGTTTGTGCCTGGACCTGTTCGCCGAACAGACGCAACGGCCGCTGAAGGTGCGCGCCAAGCAGCTGTACCACGACCGCGAAGAAATCACCGTGTTCGCCACGCCCCGATGACTCTTCCGGAATGATGTCGGTCGCGACGCGCTTTCCCGGGAAAGCTCTGTCGCGACTGACATCGCTCCTGCAACGTTTTCCTCCGATACGGAGCACCGCATGGCCGCCACCTGGATCACCATTGCCGCCTCCTCGCTGCCGGAAATCATCCGGTTGGCCCGCCCGCTGTTCACCCGCACGCCGCCGCAGATCGACAACAGCCAGCAACTGCGGCTGGACATCGTCGGCGAGCAGATTGCCGAACTGCAGAACGCGGCGACCCAGAACGCCGACTCGATCAACAAGCTGGCCACCGACATGCAGAAGACCATCGAAGTGCTGCAGCTCGGTGCCGAACGGATGCAGCGGCAACTGATCCGTTCGCACCGGCTGGCGCTGGTCTCGGCCACCGTGGCGGTACTGGCTTTCGTGGTGGCGCTGTATGCGCTTGGCAAATGATGCCAAGAAGCGCGCCTGCTGCTGCCGTGGCGGTCATCGCGGCCATGGCGCTCATGGCGACGCTTTCGCTCGCCTCATGCGACCGCACCGGCAACCTCCGCGACGCCAATGACGAAATTCCGTATGTGGCCCGCGATTATGTCGACGATGGCGTATTCACCGCCGGCATCGAAGGCCCGGCGGTCGGCCCGGACGGCGCGCTGTACGCGGTCAACTTCGGCCGCGAAGGCACCATCGGCAGGGTGACCACGCAGGCCGACGGCGGCGGCCGTGCCGAACTGTTCGCCGAACTGCCCGAAGGCAGCATCGGCAACGGCATCCGTTTCGACGCCGATGGCTTCATGTATGTGGCCGACTACACCGGCCACCGGATCCTGCGGGTCGATCCGCGCGATCGTTCGATCGGCGTGTTCGCCGCGTTGCCCGGTGCGCATCAACCCAACGACATCGCGTTCGCGCCCGACGGCATGTTCTATGCCAGCGATCCCGACTGGCGCGAAAACAGCGGCCAGCTGTGGCGGATCCTGCCTGACGGCCGCGCAAGCCTGCTCGCATCAGGCCTGGGGACGACCAACGGCATCGAAGTCAACCCTGACGGCAGGCGCCTGTATGTCAACGAGAGCGTGCAGCGGCGCGTGTGGGCCTACGACCTGGATGGAAGCGGAGAAATCTCCAACAAGCGCCTGCTGATCGAATTCGACGACCACGGTCTGGATGGCATGCGCTGCGATACGATGGGCAACCTGTATATCGCCCGCTATGGCGCGGGCAGCGTCGCCATCGTTTCGCCGGCCGGCAGGTTGCTGCGCGAAGTGAAACTGAAGGGCCGGAAGCCGACCAATATCGCATTCGGCGGCATCGACGGCCGGACCGTCTACGTCACCGTGCAGGAGCGTGGTGCCATCGAAGTTTTCCGTACCGAATATCCGGGCCGCGAAAGCGGACATTGAGGTGCACCGACCATCTCCGCTTCACCAAGTGGATTGTAGGAGCGATGTGAGTCGCGACCAGAGGAAGTCATGAACTTTGGGGTGAGTGCGTAGGCCATCTCAAAGTCGATAGCAGCCGCCAAGATTTCCCGGTATACATCCCCATCGCGACTCAGGTCGCTCCTACACCACCATCAAGGCATCACGACACCCTGCCTGCTGCGCGCGCGGTCTCAGGCCCTGACATCGCGCTATGGCAAGATGACAATCCGACAAGGAGCCTGCCATGCTGCCGCTCGAACTCAAGGACCCCGCCGCCTTCGGCAACGAATTCCTGCGCCTGACCCTGCTGCAGGGCTTCCAGTCGCTGACCAAGCGCGATCTGGAACTGCTGATCTTCGTGCTGCTCGAGCGCGATGGCGCCATCGAACGCAGCGAATCCAACTTCACCGTGGCCGGCAAGCTGCGGGTCACCCCGGCCAAGGTCCGGGCGCTGCGCCGCGACGGCTATGCGCGCTGGCGTGCGCTGGTACCGGAGGATCGCGACGACGCCCTGCAACGCATCGTCGCCACGGTGCTGACCGAAGCCAATTTGCGCGCCGGCGCCAAGCACGCCAGCGAGCGCAGCCGCAAGGAAGGCTTCCTGGCGGTGCGCATCGAGCACCCGGACGATGCGCAGCAGTTCGAACAGGCCATCCTGGACGTCGGCGCGCTGCCGGTGTACGAACGCAATCGCGAAGTAGTGGCGGTGCGCTTCGATACGCTGCTGGCCATCGCCGAGCGCTGGGGCTACCTGCAGCAGGATCCGGCGGCGGTGGTCGCCGAGCTGAAGCGGTTCGTGCCCACCGCCGAGGAGGTGACCGACCTGCTGAAAAAAGACGTAAGCAAGCTGCGCTGGCAGGACGTGCGCAATGCGCTCAACAGCCTTGGCGCCAGGGCGGTGGCCAGCACCGCCGAGGGCGGACTGCGAGGTCTGCTGAAAATCGTGTTTCCCTTTATTCCCGGCTGACGCCCGCCAGAGCGGAGCTTGTTACATCCCCTTGGGGGCTCCGCTACTTTTCACCAGCGCCAATGCTGGCCTGACCGGCAAGGGATGGCACCCTAGATCTCGACGCGCCTGCCGCTACGCGCCGAAGCGAAGATCGCATCGACCACCCGCATGTCGCGAAGGCCTTCCTCGCCGGGAACCCGCGGCGGCGTGCCATGCAGAATCGCCAACGCGTCGTTGTCCATCTGCCGCGCCTGCTGATGCGGCGTTGCGCCAAGGCTGGCGTCCAATTGCTGGCCATCGCTGGTGCGGCCCTGGATGCCCTCATAGGACTGGAACGGGGACAGTTCGTACCAGCCGTTCTCGCAGTCGGCGCGCAGCCGGTTGACGTTCATGCCGAAACTGGTGACGCAATCGGCCACGGTTTCGTCGGGGAATTCCAGCCGGAAACGCATGGTCTCGTCGACGCCGCGGAAAATCTCGGGGCGGTGGATTTCCTGGGTGGCGGTGACCGCAATCGGCTCCTGGCCGGAGGTGTAGCGCGCCGCGTTCAACGCATAGACGCCCATGTCGTACATCGCGCCACCGCCGCGCGCCGGGTCCAGCCGCCAGACGTCGCTCCAGCCGTCATTGAATCCCTTGAAGCCGGCCTCGGCGCGGATGCCGGCGATGCGCCCGTAAGGCCGCTCGCGGGCGAAACCGATGATGCGCTCGGTGTTGGGTTCGTGCTGCATGCGGTAGCCGATGGTCAGCTGGACGCGGTTGCGTGCGCAGGCATCGATCATCGCCTGCGCCTCGTCGGCATTCATCGCCATCGGCTTTTCGCACCAGACATGCTTGCCGGCCGCCGCGGCCCGTTCGGTGAACGGCTTGTGCAGATGGTTGGGCAGCACGACATAGACCGCGTCGATGTCCGGATTGTCGGCGATGCGATCGAAATTGTCGTAGTCGTAGACGTTGCCATCGGCAATGCCGTACTTCTGCTGCCACGGCTCGATTTTTTCCGGCGACCCGGTGACGATGCCGGCCAGCCGGCAGTGCCGGGTCAGTTGCAGCGCCGGCGCCAGCAGCTCGCGGCTGTAGTAACCCAGCCCGATCAGCGCCACGCCGATCTTCTTCTTCGCAGCGCCGGCGGGTTTGCGCGCCAGCGCCGGCGATATCGCAGCGGCCAGTCCTGCGCCGGCCATGGCCTGCATCATTGTCCTGCGCGAGAAGGAAAACCGGTTCATCGTATTCGTCTCCTGGGATGGGGGAACGGCCGCAGCGAGGCCGGGATTACCCTAACGCAATCACTGTCCGGAAGCCCGCCGCCACAGCGCATCGGCCAGTCCCGGCAAACGGCCGGCCAGCCCCAGCAGCGGTCCGCGCAGCAGCGTGGCGTGCATTTCGTCGTTGGAGAACAACCGGTTGATGCCCTCGAACGCATAGGCGGCGGCGGCATTGTCGCTGCGCCGCTGGCGCGACCAGCGCTGCAGCCGGTGCGGCGTGTCCCAGTCCACCCGTCGCGACTGTGCCGCGGCGATCGTTTCGCTCAACGCCGACACGTCGCGCAAGCCCAGGTTGACGCCCTGCCCGGCCAGCGGATGTACGACATGCGCCGCATCGCCGACCAGCAGGACGCGGCCGGCAACATAGCTGTCGGCGTGCTGGCGGCGCAGCGGAAATGCGGCCCGCTGCGAGACCGCGCGCATCGGCCCTAGCCGCGCGCCGAAGGCCGCGGTGAGTTCGCGGCCGAACGCATCCTCGTCCAACGCGACGACGCGGGCGGCCTCGTGCTCCGGCAGGGTCCAGACGATGGAGCTGCGGCCCCCGGCAAACGGCAGTACCGCCAGCGGGCCGGTGTCGAGGAAGCGCTGCCAGGCGGTGTCCTGGTGCGGCTGCGCGGTTTCGATGAAGGCCACTACGCCGCTCTGCCGGTAGTCGTGGCTGGCCACCTGCAGACCGGCCAGCGTGCGCAGCGTCGAGGCCGCGCCATCGGCGGCGATGGCCAGCCGCGCGTCCAGCCGGATGCCGTCATCCAGCCGCAGGCGCACGCCCGTTTCGTCCTGTTCGCACGCCTGCAGCCGGGCCGGGCAGTACAGCCTGACGCCAGCGCCCGGCAGCGCCGCCCACAGGCGGTCCACCAGCAGATTGTTTTCGACAATCCAGCCCAGTTGCGCGTGACCCAGCGAATCGGCATCGAAAGCCAGCTCGCCGCCGCCGGCGGCATCCCACACCCGCATGCGCCGGTACGGTTGCGCACGCGCGCTGCGAACCGCCTCCCAGACGCCCAGGCGGGCAAGCGTTGCCGCGTTGTCGGCGGCGAATGCGTACACGCGCAGGTCCGGCGCATCCGCCGACCACGGCTGCGGCTGGCGTCCTTCCACCAGCGCCACCTCCAGATCCAGCGCCGCCAGCGCCAGCGCGCAGGCGGCGCCGACCACGCCGCCACCGACGATGACCGCATCCAGCTGGCCGCGGCGACTCATCGCGCGGCCTCCCGGCACAGCGCCGGCACGTCGCCGCGGAATCCCATCGCTCCACCGACCAGAAACGACTGCAGCCAGGGCATGCTGTCGCTGGCCATCAGGCCAAGGCTGCGTAGCGGACGCAGCAACGGCGCGCCGTTGGCCGTCAGCCGCGCCAGTCCGTCGGAAAACGCCAGCGTGCGCTGGCGATCTTCGTGCCGGCGCTGGGCGTAGGCCGCCAGCAGTTCATCCGCGCCGATGTCGACGGCACCGTCGAGCAGTTCGGCCAAGGTCAGCGCATCGCGCAGCCCCAGATTGAATCCCTGCGCGCCGATCGGATGGATGGTCTGCGCGGCATTGCCCAGCAGTACCGCACGCGGCGCGGTCAAACGCTCGGCCACGAGCCGCGCAATCGGATACGCGCTGCGTTCGCCGGATGCCAGCAGGCGCCCCACCCGCCAGCCGAACGCCTGCTGCACGCGCGCCAGCCAAGCCGCTTCATCCATCGCAGCGACTTGCCCGGCGTCTGCGTTGGCCACCGCGTGAACCACGCCGAAGTGGCGATCGCCTCGCGGCAACAGCGCAGTCGGCCCGTGATCGCCAAAACGCTCGTATGCCGTCCCGTCCGGCGCGCGCTCGGCGCGCACCCGCGCCACGAACAGGGTTTGCGCGTAGTCGTATTCCTGCGCCCCTACCCCCAACGCAGCACGCACCGCGCTGGCGGTGCCGTCGGCGGCCACCAGCAGGCGCGCGCCGATCTCGCGTTCGCCGTCTGCGGTGGCGGTGCGCACCGTCCTGGCGCCATCGGCCGCATCGGAGACGCCGACAAAACGCGCAGGGCGATAGCGGGTCAGTCGCGGCAGCTCCTGCAGGCGCGTTTCCAGCGCTCCGCCGAAGTCGCGCGCCACCACCACCTGGCCGAATGCTTCGCGTCCGTAATCGGCCGCGTCCAGCCGGACCCGGCCGAAATCGCCCTGGCGGCTGACATGGATGCGCCTGATGGGCCCGGTCGGCGCGCGCAGTTTCTGCATCACCCCCAGCGCGGTCAGCGCGTTGACGGTAGCCGCGGCAAAACTCAGATTGCGCTGGTCGAACACCGCCGGCATCGTGCCCGGTGCGGTGGCCTCGATCAGGCCCACATCCAGGTCCAGCCGTTCCAGCGCTATCGCCAGGCTGGCGCCGACCAGGCCGCCCCCCACTATCACCACATCGTGCCGTTCAGTCATGCCGCCCATGATACCGGCTGGCCTGCGGCCATCGGCCGGGCCGCCTCATGTCCGGCCCGCGTCCGCTAGAATGTCGGCCTGAGCCTCCGGAACTGCCCGTATGAACAACGCTACCCAACGCGCCGTCGTCCTGCTGCTGATCGTCGCGCTGATGGTCTCCACCCGCCTGCACCTGCCGACCTCGCTGACCCATTTCGGGCCGGTGCCGGACGCCTCCTGGGCGGCCTTCTTCATTGCCGGCTTCTATCTGAGCAGTTGGACCCGCTGGGCATTCCCGTCGCTGATGGCGCTGGCGGTGCTGGTCGACTACCTGGTCATCAGCGGACAAGGCACCAGTTTCTGGTCCCACTACTGCATGTCGCCGGCGTACTGGTTCCTGATTCCCGCCTATTTCGCGCTGTGGGCCGGTGGCCTGCTGCTGCGGCGCCACTACCGCGGCAGCGACGGCAAGGCGCTGGCGGTGCTTGCCGCCAGCCTGGTCGGTTCGGTCGCGGTCTGCCACCTGCTGAGCCAGGGCAGTTTCTACTGGCTCAGCGACAGCGTTCCGCAGCCGGCCAGCCTCGCCGGCTGGTGGAAGAACTACAGCGACTGGTTTCCGTCCTATCTGCGCGTTACCGCGATCTACGTCGGTCTGACCGTCATCGCGCATGTCGGCGTCCAGCAGGCGGTGCGGCTGCGGGCCTGGGCCAAAGCCAGGCACTGAGCCGACCGTGGGCAACCGCCTTTCCAGGATTTACACCCGTACCGGTGACGACGGCACCACCGGCCTCGGCGATGGCAGCCGGGTCGGCAAGGATTCGGCCCGGGTCAATGCCTACGGCACCGTGGACGAGGCCAATTCGGCGATCGGCGTGGTGCTGGCGGCGCCTTCGGTACCTGACGATATCCGCGCCCTGCTGACCACGGTGCAGCACCAGTTGTTCGACCTGGGCGGCGAGTTGTGCATCCCCGGCCATGCGGCCATCCATGCGGCGGATGTGGATGCGCTGGAAACCCAGCTGGACCGCTACAACGACGCGTTGCCGCCGCTGAAGGATTTCATCCTGCCAGCAGGCGGCGAGGCGGCGGCGCGCTGTCATCTGGCCCGCACCATCGTCCGCCGTGCCGAACGCGAGACCGTCAGCCTGGGCCGGCACGACGCGGTGCGCCCCGAGGCCATCCGCTACCTCAACCGCCTGTCCGATCTGCTGTTCGTGCTGGCGCGGGTGCTGGCGCGCGCGGAGGGCCAGGGCGAGGTGCTCTGGAACCACCAACGCCGGCATGGTTGAGCGGCGTGATCATCTTCACCCACGCCGCCTGTCTGGCGCACGATCCCGGGCCTGAACACCCCGAGCGTCCGGCGCGGCTGCAGGTGGTGCTGGAAGCCCTGCGCGCCGCCCATGGCGACCTGGATTGGCGCGAGGCGCCGCGGGTCAAGCTGGGCGACCTGCGCCGGGTACATGGCGAGCAGTTGATCGAATCGGTACTGGACGCCGACTTCACCGGTTACCGGATGCTGGACCCGGACACCGTCATGGTCCCGGCTTCCCGTGCCGCCGCCCTGCACGCCGCCGGCGCCGGCATTGCCGCCGTCGATGCGGTCATGCATGGAGAGGCGTCCACCGCCTTCTGCGCCGTGCGTCCCCCCGGCCACCATGCCACCGCGGATGCGGCCATGGGTTTCTGCCTGTTCAACAACATCGCCATCGCCGCCGCCCACGCCTGCGAGAAGCATGGGCTGGAACGCGTGGCGATCATCGATTTCGATGTCCACCATGGCAATGGCAGCCAGGACATCTTCGTCAACGAACCGCGCGTGGCCTATTTCAGCACCCACGAATCGGGCATCTATCCGCATAGCGGAGCTCCCTACGAACGCGGGGTCGGCAATGTGTTCAACGCGCTGCTGCCGCCCGGCAGCGGCGGCTTCCGCTTCCAGAACACCTGGGAGGACCAGTTGCTGCCGGCGCTGGACGGCTTCAAGCCGCAACTGCTGATGATCTCGGCCGGCTTCGATGCCCATATGCGCGACCCGCTGGCCGACCTGATGCTGGAAACCAGCGATTTCGTCTGGCTGACCCGGCGCCTGCGCGACATCGCCCGTCGCCACGCCGGCGGCCGGGTGGTCTCGATGCTGGAAGGCGGCTACGACCTGGAAGCCTTGCGCGAATGCAGCGTCGCCCATGTCGACGAACTGCGTTGAAGCCGCAAGCCCTTGGCCCATAATGAACCAGGCCCGAAACCGGCAAACGGTTTTCATTGCCGGCATGCATGGGATGCGGCAAGCTAGCGGCCGCTTTTGAGCCCATTCACGGAGCCCTGCACCGCGTGCGCCCAGTCCTTCGCCTGCTGCCATTGCCATTCAGTATTGCGCTGTGCCTGCCGGCAATGGCCGACGACAAGCCCGAGAGCTGGGCGCTGTGCCCGGTGCAGGATGTGATTCCCTCCTTCGACGGCAGCGCCGGACCCGAACCCGGCGCCAGCGCCCAGGCCGCGCGCGCGGACCGCGCCGAGCAGTCCACCACGATCGAGGGCGACCAGCTGGGCGGCACCGAGCAGAACCTCGAGTACCAGGGCAATATCGAGATGCGCCGCGGCGACCAGTTCCTGGGCGCCGACAACCTGCAGTACGACCAGGAAGCGGACACCTACGTGGCCGACGGGCATGTGCGCTACCAGGACGCCGGCATCCGCATCGTCGCCGACCGCGCCCGCGGCAACCAGGAAACCGACAGCCACCAGATCGACAACATCCGCTACCAGTTGGTCTCGCGGCGCGGCAATGGCGGCGCCGACCGGATCGACATGAAGGGCGCCGAAGGCGCGCTGCTGCATTCGACCTATTCCACCTGCGACCCCGAAGACCGGCGCTGGGAACTGCGTTCGCGGCGCATCGACTTCGATACCGACGCCGGCTGGGGCGTGGCCCATGGCGCAACGGTGCGGCTGGGCAAGTTCCCGGTGCTGTACGTGCCTTATCTGAAGTTTCCGATCGATGACCGCCGCCATACCGGGCTGCTGTACCCGTCGGTCAGCCTGTCCGGGCGCAACGGTTTCGACTACGAGCAGCCGATCTATTTCAACCTGGCGCCCAACTACGATGCCACCCTGTACCCGCGCTACATGAGCGACCGCGGCGGGCTGCTGGGCGCCGAGTTCCGCTACCTGTACCCCAAGGGCAAGGGCATTCTGGAAGGCAGCTGGATGCCCAGCGACGACCTGCTGAAGGAGCGCGCGCTGGAGCCGGATTTCAATCCGGCCGTCAATCCGGACCCCGACGACAGCCGCGGCATGTTGCGCTTTCGCGGCAACCACAACATCAACCGCAGTTGGCAGGCGCGTGCCGGTCTGACCTGGCTGAGCGATTCGCGCTACACCGAGGATTTCAGCAACTCGCTGTATGGCCTGTCGGCCACCTCGGTTGCCAGCACCGCAGGCATCTATGGCCTGGGCAAGCATTGGAGTGCCGGCCTGATGGCCGAGTACTGGCAGCTGTCCGACTACACCGTCAGCGAGGCCAGCCTTCCCTACAACCGTCTGCCGCGAACCTACCTGAACTGGGAACAGCCATTGGGGCGCTGGTTCACCGCCGGCGTGGACGCCGAAGCGGTCAAGTTCCAGCACGACGAAAAAGCCGGCGGCAGCCGGCTGGACGTCAAGCCCTTCGTGTCGATGCCGCTGCGGGGCGCTTCCTGGTTCCTGCGGCCGACACTGGCCTGGCGACATACCGAATATCGCCTGGATGCCGGCCTTGCCGATTCGACCGCTCGCAATCTGGCCGCATCGGCATACGGGATTCCAGCCGCGCAGGTAACGCCAGCCATGCTGGCCGAGTTTCGTGACGATGCGCCCAGCCGCAGCCTGCCGATCGCGTCGCTGGATGCCGGGCTGTACTTCGACCGCGAAACCGAGATCAAGGGCAGCCGTTTCCTGCATACGCTGGAGCCGCGGCTGTTCTACCTGAATGCGCCGTACCGGGATCAGAACGGTATTCCCATCTTCGACACTCGTGCCTTCACCTTCAGCTGGGGGCAGATGTTCCGCGACAACCGCTACACCGGCGCGGACCGCCAGACCGATGCCAACCAGCTGACCCTGGCCCTGAGCACCCGCTTCCTGCGCCAGGCCGACGGTTTCGAGCGGCTGTCGGCCAGCATCGGCCAGATCCGTTATTTCGAAGACAGCCGGGTGACGTTGAACTCCAACGAAACGCCGGTGGAACAGGGCAAGTCGGCCTGGGTGGTGGACGCCAACTACGCGCCTACCGACCGCTGGACCGTCGGCGCCTCCTACCAGTGGGACCCGAAGTTCCGCCGCGAGGATCTGGCCAGCGTGCGCGCCCGCTACCTGTTCGGCGACGATGGCGTGGTCAATCTGACCTACCGGCATCGCCGGGATCTGCTGGAACAGGCCGATTTCTCGTTCCTGTACCCGGTCACGCCGTCCTGGAGCGTGGTCGGCCGCTACTACCACTCGTTCTACCGCGACGCCAACAGCGAACCCGGCCTGCTGGAGGGCATTGCCGGCGTGCAATGGGACAGCTGCTGCCTGGCCGTGCGTGCGCTGGTACGCCGCTACGTCCGCAGCCGCGAAGGCGAGATGAACACCGCCTTCCAGGTCGAATTCGTCCTCAAGGGTCTCGGCTCGGCCGGCCAGAACACCGAGCGCACCTTGCGCCGTGCTATTCTCGGCTACTACCGAGACGACCTCTATCTCGTCCCGCCGAGCAACACCACGCCCGACCCGGACGACAACATCAACGATCCGGATCCGATTCTATGAAAACAATGAGTTTCCGCCTTCTTCTGGCCGGATTGCTGGCCACCGTCGTGGCCGCGCCGCTGGCCCGCGCGCAATCGCTGCAGCCGCTGGATCGCATTGCCGCCATCGTCAACGAAGACGTGGTGCTGCAGAGCGAACTGGATCGTGCGGTACAGAACGTGACCAGCCAGTACGCCGACCGTCCCGGCCAGCTGCCGCCGCGCGCGGTGCTGGAACGGCAGGTGCTCGAGCGCCTGGTGCTGGTCAAGCTGCAGGTGGCGCGCGCCGCCGAAACCGGTATCCGCGTCAACGATCAGGAACTGAACGCCGCCGTCGCCAGTGTCGCCCAGCAGAACGGCGCCACTGTCGAACAGCTGCGCCAGCGCTTGGAAAGCGACGGCATGTCGTTCGCCGACTTCCGCGCCTCGCTGCGCGATGAAATCGTTGTCCAGCGCCTGCGCCAGAGCTTTGCGCAGAGCCGCATCCAGGTCAGCGAGGGCGAAGTGGATGCGGCCCTGGCCGCACAGGCCAGCAGCGGCGTGCAATACCACCTGGCGCACATCCTGGTCGGCCTGCCGGAAGGCGCCACTGCCGAACAGATCGCCACCGGCCAGCAGAAGATCGATGGCGTCAAGGGGCTGGTCGACCGCGGCGAGTTGGACTTCGCCGCTGCGGCCGTGCGCTATTCCGACGCCCCCACCGCCCTGGAAGGCGGCGATCTGGGCTGGCGCAGCGTCGACGAGATTCCGACCGCATTCGCCAACCTGCTCAAGGACATGACGCCCGGCCAGATCGTCGGCCCTCTGCGCGGTCCCAGCGGCTTCCAGTTGCTCAAACTGGTGGAAACCCGCGATGCCGCGCAAGCCGCGGCGCGTACCGTCACCGAATACAACGCCCGCCACATCCTGGTCCGGGTCACCGAAGTGCAGGATGCTGCCGCGGCCAAGGCCAAGATCGATACCCTGCGTGCGCGCATCGCCGGCGGCGCGGACTTCGTCGAAGTCGCCCGCGAATCCTCGGAAGACGCCAACAGCCGCGGCGACGGCGGCGATCTGGGCTGGTTCCCGGCCGACGCCTATGGCCCGGCATTCGGCCAGCAGGTCGCCAGCGTGGCCGACGGCGGCGTCACCTCGCCATTCCGGACCGATGCCGGCTGGCACATCGTGCAGCGCGTGGCCTCCCGCCAGACCGACGTTACCAACGCCAACCAGCGTGCGCAGATTCGCGAAACCATCGGCCGGCGCAAGCTGGAAGACGAGTACAACCGCTACCTGCAGGAACTGCGTGGCGAAGCCTACGTCAGCTTCCGTAGCGGCGACCGCGCCGAGGGCGATCGCGCTGAGAACAGCAGCGGCAGCTGAATGAAGCCCCGGCTCGCTCTGGTTCCGGGCGAGCCGGCCGGGGTCGGTCCCGAACTGTGCGTGCAGCTGGCGCAGCGGCCGCGCAGTGATTGCGAACTGATCGCCTTCGGCGACCCCGGCAGCCTGTTAGCCGCCGCGCAGGCCCTCGCCCTTCCCCTGCAACTGCTGGACGAACATCAGCCCGTCCGATCGGCCGGCGATCTACGACTGCGCCCGGTCGCCAATGCGGTTGCCAGCCATTTTGGCCAGACCGATCCGCGCAACGCCGGCGCCGTCATCGGCGCCTTGAACGCGGCCTCCGATGCCTGCCTGCGGCGCGAGTTCGATGGGCTGGTCACCGGTCCCGTCCACAAGGCCGCCATCAATGCCGGCGGTATTGCCTACACCGGCACTACCGAACTGCTGGCTGCGCGCGCCGGCTGCGAAGTGGTCATGATGCTGGCCAACACCGTGGTGCGCGTTGCGCTTGCGACCACCCACCTGCCGTTGCGAGCCGTGCCCGACGCAATTACCGTCGCCGGCCTGACACGCACGCTGCGCATCACCTGGCAGGCGCTGCAGCAGGACTTCGGCATCGATGAGCCGCGCATCGCCGTGCTCGGCCTGAATCCGCACGCCGGCGAAGCCGGTCATCTGGGCGATGAGGAAATCGCCGTCATCGAACCGGCGATGCGCAGTCTGCGCGAACAGGGCATGCAACTGATCGGCCCGCTGCCGGCCGATACCGCGTTTCTGCCGCAGAAACTGGCCGGTTTTGACGCAGTGCTGGCGATGTACCACGACCAGGGATTGCCGGTGCTCAAGTACAGCGGCTTCGAGCAGGCCGTCAATCTCACCCTCGGGCTTCCGTACCCGCGCGTTGCGGTCGATCACGGCACTGCCCTGGACCTGGCCGGCAAGGGCACTGCCGATCCCTCCAGCCTGTTCGCCGCAGTGGAAACCTGTGCGCGGATCGCCAGGCGGAGGCAAGAACGGGCGGCAGGAAACGGAAAATGAAACAACCAACGTTTTGTCGGCATCCCGCACGGCCGCGCCGCCATAGCAGGCCAGACCCGCCACGCGGGCTGATGCCCGAATGCGACCGCTCAGCAAGCGCATGAGGCTGACGCCGCGGCGAATTCGCCCCTCGCTCCTCACTCCTGGCCCCCTGTTCCCCGCATAATGCGCGCATGTCGCATTTCAAGGCACCACCCAAGAAATCCCTCGGCCAGCACTTCCTGACCGACCGCGGTTATATCGACAAAATCGTATTGGCGGTGGATCCTCAGTCCGGCGATCGTCTGGTCGAGATCGGCCCCGGGCAGGGCGCCATTACCCTTCCGCTGCTGAGGAAGCATGGCGAGCTGACCGCCATCGAATTCGACCGCGACCTGATCACCCCGCTGATGGCGTCGGCCGAAGGCGTAGGCCGCTTGACCATCATTCACAAGGACGTGCTGAGCGTGGATTTCGGCAAGCTGGCTGCGGGCGAACCCGTGCGCCTGGTCGGCAATCTGCCCTACAACCTGTCCTCGCCGATCCTGTTCCATGCGCTGGAGCATGCGGAAGTCATCCGCGACATGGTCTTCATGTTGCAAAAGGAAGTGGTCGACCGCATGGCCGCCGGTCCCGGCAGCAAGGTCTACGGCCGCCTGAGCGTGATGCTGCAGGCCTACTGCACGGTGACGCCATTGTTCGTGGTGCCGCCGGGCGCATTCCGGCCGCCGCCGAAAGTCGATTCGGCGGTGGTACGGATGGTGCCGCTGCCGGCGGAAAAACGGCTGGTACGGGACCCGCAGCGCTTCGCCGCCGTGGTCAGGGCCGCCTTCGGACAGCGACGCAAGACGCTGCGCAATGCGCTCAACGGCGTCTGCACGGTGGAACAACTGGAAGCCGCCGGCCTGCGCCCGGATCTTCGCGCCGAACAGGTGGAAGTGGCCGCCTTCATCCGCCTGGCCAATCTGGAGGATGGGAACTGAGAGGGGGCTCGGGATTCGGGATTCGGGATTCGGGATTCGGGATTCGGGATTCGGGATTCGGGATTCGGGATTCGGGAAAGGCTCGCGCTTGTCCTTTGTCCAAACCATCCGGCGGATGGGCGCAGATGGAAGCCGGCGCCAATCAGGTTTGTCAATGGAGGATTCACGGCAGCTTGCTGCTGCTTCCGCGCTTGGAAAGCTGCCATCCGCTTGCACGGTCCTTCGCTGAAGGGGCTGCATGCCTTATCCGATCCCCAATCCCGTCTGCATTGCATACACTGTCGGCATGAATGATGCCGACTACGCCATCGATATCGACGTAGCCACCCGCTTCCTCGACGATCGCTCACTGCCCGAGGACGGGCGCTACGTGTTCGCCTACACCATCCGCATCCGCAACTGCGGCCGGGTGCCCGCACGGCTGCTGGGCCGGCACTGGGTCATCACCGACGCCAACGGCAAGGTCCAGGAGGTGACCGGCGAAGGCGTGGTCGGCGAACAGCCGTGGCTGCGTCCGGGCGAGGATTTCCGCTATACCTCCGGCGCCGTCCTGGAAACCCCGCAAGGGACGATGCAGGGCAGCTACGACATGCTGGCCGACGACGGCACCCGCTTCGACGCGCCCATTCCGCAGTTCACGCTGTCCGTACCCAGGACGCTGCACTGATGGCGGTCTGGGCGATCGGCGATCTGCAGGGATGCTACGACGCCACCCAGCGCCTGCTGGAAAAAATCCGTTTCGACCCGGCTCAGGACAGGCTGTGGTTCTGCGGCGACCTGGTCAACCGCGGCGGCCAGTCGCTGGAAACCCTGCGGCTGGTGCACTCGCTGCGCGAACGCAGCGTCGTGGTGCTGGGCAATCACGATCTCTCGCTGCTGGCCATCGGCGAACGCAGCCCGGACGAGCAGCGCAAGGTCAACCAGGATCTGCAACGGGTGGTACTGGCCGATGACGCACGTCCGCTGTTGGACTGGCTGCGGATGCAGAAGCTGCTGCATGTCGACCGCGCCCTGGGCTGGATGATGATCCATGCAGGGCTGGCGCCGAAATGGACCACCACGCTGGCCGAAAAGCACGCGCGCGAGGTCGAGCAGCAACTGCATGGCAATGGCTATCGCAAGCTGTTCCGCAACATGTACGGCGACAAGCCCGGCTGGTCGCCGGGTCTGACCGGCTACGAACGCTCGCGGGCCATCATCAATCTGTTCACCCGCATGCGCTACTGCACGCCGCGCGGGCGCATGGCAATCGAAGAAAAGGGCGCGCCGGGCACCCAGGCGCAGGGCCTGTACCCGTGGTACGAAGTTCCCGGCCGGGCGCAGCGGGATCTGAAGATCGTCTGCGGGCACTGGTCCACCCTGGGCCTGATGATCGGCCATGGCGTGCACGCCATTGATACCGGCGCGGTCTGGGGCGGCAAGCTGACCGCATTGCAGCTGGATACCGACGAACTGCGCGTGCTCCAGGTCGCCGGCCGCGACACGGCTGCGCTGGGCTGAGCCGATGCGCCCGGATAGCGCTGCAAGCCTTATGCGGTTGCTGAGCGCGCGGCTGATACTCGCCCTGGCCGTGGCGCCGGGCATTGCTCCGGCGCTGCTGGCGCAACCGGCGACTGATGCGCGTACCGCCGCCGTACCGGCCTGGGTCGGGGCCGCCAGAAGCCAGATTGGCGTCACCCGCCACTACGACCCGGCTTATGTCGAACTGACCTACCCCGGCGGCGATGTCGCCACCGACCGCGGCGTCTGCACCGACGTAATCGTCCGCGCATTGCGTGGCAGCGGACTGGACCTGCAGCAAGCCATCCACCAGGACATGCGCGGCAATTTCGCCGCCTATCCGCAACAGTGGGGCCTGAAGAAGCCCAACCGCAGCATCGATCACCGGCGCGTGCCCAACCAGATGCGCTGGTTCCAGCGCCAGGGCTGGTCGCTGCCGATCAGCGCCGCCACCAGCGACTATCGCGCCGGCGACATCGTCGCCTGGAAGCTGACCGGAAGCGGTCTGCTGCACATCGGTATCGTGTCGGATCGGCGCACGCGCGCAGGCGTGCCGTTGATCCTGCACAACATCGGTCGCGGCACGCAGGAAGAAGACCTGTTGTTCGCCCACGCCATCATCGGCCACTACCGCCCGCCGGCGTCCTTGTAGGAGCGACGTGAGCCGCGAGAACACATGCAAACGAATTGGCCGCGGACAAGAGCCAGTCAACGCGAATCCTAAACTGAAACGCCGTCCGATTGGCGTCGAACTCTGCCTTGAAAATTCCGGATAAACGCAGCTGGTGCTCGATCCCAAGATGCGTCTTCGGGGCATGCGGTCGCGACTTACGTCGCTCCTACACGTCGCTCCTACAGGAAGTCAGGCGTCCGGATTCGATTGGCGCAGGTAGTCGATGAACTCGAAAGCGAAGACATGCTTCGCATCGGCCGGATGCGGCTGGCGCGCAACCGCCACCCATTGCGCAGCGTCGAATGCCGGAAAGAACGCGTCGGCATCTTCCACCACGGTATCGACGTGGGTCAGGTACAACCGGTCGGCCTGCGGCAGCATCAGCGCATAGATTTCCGCGCCGCCGATAACGCACAGTTCGGCGCTTCCCTCCGATTCCGCAATCGCCATCGCCTGCTCGACCGACGCAACGCCATGCATGTCCTCAAACGGCACCTGCCCGGTTCGGCTCAACACCAGATTCAGACGCCCTGGCAGCGCACGACCCAGCGATTCGGCGGTCTTGCGTCCCATCAGCACCGGCTTGCCCAGCGTCAACGCCTTGAACCGCTTCAGATCGTCGGGCAACCGCCACGGCAATTCGTTACCGCGCCCGATGGCGTTGCCGCGATCCAGCGCGGCGATCAGAGCGATGCGCATGCAGTCACACCGCTACCGGCGCCTTGATCGCCGGATGCGGGTCGTAGCCGTGGATCTGGATATCGTCGTAGACGAATGCGAACAGATCGGTCACCTGCGGATTCAGCTGCAGCCTCGGCAATGGCCGCGGCTCGCGTGCCAGCTGTTCGCGCGCCTGTTCGTAGTGGTTCGAATACAGGTGCGCGTCGCCCAGCGTGTGCACGAAATCGCCCACGCCCAGCCCGGTCGCCTGCGCCACCATGTGGGTCAGCAGGGCGTAGCTGGCGATATTGAACGGCACGCCCAGGAAGATGTCGCCGCTGCGCTGGTACAGCTGGCAACTGAGCCTGCCGCCGACGACATAGAACTGGAACAGGCTGTGGCACGGCATCAGCGCCATCTGCGGCAGCTCGGCCACGTTCCAGGCGCTGATCACCAGCCGGCGCGAATCCGGGTTGCGCTTGATTTCATCGATCAGCCACTGCATCTGATCGACCTCGCCGCCATCGGGCTTGGCCCAGTGGCGCCACTGCTTGCCGTAGACCGGGCCGAGTTCGCCGTTCCCGTCGGCCCATTCGTCCCAGATGCTGACCTTGTTTTCCTTCAGGTAGGCGATATTGGTTTCGCCTTTCAGGAACCACAGCAGCTCATGGACGATCGAACGCAGGTGCAGCTTCTTGGTGGTCACCAGCGGGAAGCCTTCGTTCAAATCGAAGCGCATCTGCCAGCCGAACACGCTGCGCGTGCCGGTGCCGGTGCGGTCGGATTTCTCGGCGCCCTGTTCCAGCACATGGCGCAACAGTTCCAGGTATTGCCTCATGACGCTTCCTTCGCCGGCAACGCCGGCTGCAGGGTTGGCGCGCGCCGCGACAGCCACAGCAGGAACACCCCCAGCGCGATCAGCGGCGTGCTCAGCAGCTGGCCCATCGTCAACCAGCCGAACGCCAGATAATCCAGTTGCTCATCCGGCACGCGGACGAACTCCACCGCAAACCGGAACGCGCCGTACAGCAGCGCGAACAATCCGGAAACCGCATAGCGCGGGCGCGGCGTGCGCGAGAACCACCACAGCGCCGCGAACATCAGCACGCCTTCCAGGAATGCCTGGTACAGCTGCGACGGATGGCGGGCGAACTGCTGCAGCGCGCCGGCGGCGTATTGCGCCTTCAGTTCCGCCGCCGACAGCTGTGCCAGCGCCGGGTCGGTCGGGAAGATCACACCCCAGCCGGCATGGGTGTACTTGCCCCACAGTTCGGCGCCGATGAAGTTGCCGATGCGGCCGAACCCCAGTCCAAGCGGCACCAGCGGGGCGACGAAATCCATCGTGTCGAAGTAGTGCAAGCGCTGCTTGCGGGTCCACCACCACGACGCCGCCATCACCCCCAGCAGCCCGCCATGAAAGCTCATGCCGCCTTCCCAGACCTTGAAGATGGACAGCGGCTGCTGCACGAACGCGGGAAATCCGTAGAACAGCACGTAGCCGATGCGGCCACCCAGCACCACGCCAAGCATCGAGTAGAACAGCAGGTCCGAGAACGCATTGGCATCCACCCCCGGCAGGCGGCCGGCGGCCACCCGCCTGCGGCCCAGCCACCAGGCCGACAGGAACGCCAGCAGGTACATCAGGCCGTACCAGTGAAGTTTCACCGGTCCCAACGAAAGCGCGATCGGGTCGATCTGGTGGAGATAGATCATGTGCTGCCGCTTACCTTTGTCTGGTGATTGTCCACGCCTCGCCCGTCCCGGCTGCCGTCAATCGGGCAGGCTGCGCAGGATGGAACGCTTCCTGGCCCACAGGTTGAGGCATTCCACCGCTGCCGAAAAGCCCATCGCGGCGTACAGATAGCCCTTGGGAATCGCCAGCCCGAAACCGTCCAGCAGCAGGTAGGCGCCGACCAGCACGATGAAGGCCAGCGCCAGCATCTTGATGGTCGGATTGTTGTCGATGAAATGGCCCAGCGGCCGCGCCGCCAGCAGCATTACCGCCACCGCCAACAGGATGGCCGCCACCATCACCGGGATGTAGTCGGCAATGCCGACCGCCGCGATCACCGAATCCAGCGAAAACACGATGTCGATCACCGCGATCTGCGCGAT
The DNA here is from genome assembly GCF_900215535.1 of Pseudoxanthomonas wuyuanensis. Lineage (GTDB taxonomy): Bacteria > Pseudomonadota > Gammaproteobacteria > Xanthomonadales > Xanthomonadaceae > Pseudoxanthomonas_A > Pseudoxanthomonas_A wuyuanensis. The sequence goes on from NZ_OCND01000004.1 coordinate 330,495, forward strand.
GACGCCGGCAAAGGACACCGCCGGCCGGGTGTGCACGTCTTCGGAATCGGGCACGCCCTTGACCAGTTCCAGGATTTCCTTGGTGCCCTTCGCCAGCAGGAACGCCCCGCCCAGGATCAGCACCAGATCGCGAATCGATATACCCACGCCGAACAGGCTGAACAGGTCGTTGGTCAGCCCCGCCAACCAGGCCAGGGTCAGCAACAGCCCGATCCGGGTGATGCAGGCGACCGCAATGCCGAACTTGCGCGCCACTTCGCGCCGCTGCGGCGGCAGCTTGCTGACCGCGATGGAAATGAACACCAGATTGTCGATACCCAGCACGATCTCGATGGCGCTCAGCGTCACCAGCGTGATCCATACCTGCGGATCGGAAAGCATTGCCATCATCGGTAGAGCATCCTCTCAATCTCAGAAAAAGCGCGGCGCCAGAATCAGGCCCCAGCACAGCACTACGTTCACCATCAGCACGAACACCGCCGCCGAGCCCATGTCCTTGGCGCGCCCTGCCAGTTCGTGGAATTCCGGGCCGTAGCGTTCGATCACCGCCTCTACCGCCGAATTCAGCAGTTCCGCCGCCAGCACCAGCAGGCAACTGCCGATCAGCAGCGCGCGTTCCAGTCCGTTGTCGCCCAGCCACAACGCCAGCGGCGCCAGCACGATCAACAGGTAGACTTCCAGCCGGAACGAGGATTCATGCAGCCAGGCGGCACGCAGTCCCTGCAGCGACCAGATCGTGGCCTTCAGGATGCGGCCGGGACCGCGCGGCAGATGCCCGGTCTCATCCGCCATGGTGCTTTCCGGGACGCCAATGGCGGGCCATCGGGCCCGACGTTCGCTGGTTTGGCGACAGCGGGCCGGGAATCAACGCGAGACAGGCGGGCATGGGGGAGATCTGGGACGACAGGGCGCCAATTTTGCCACACAAGCGCAATGCCCAAGCGACTCGACAACCGGTTTGCGGTCCCCGGTAGGGGCTGGTTCAATAGCCATGCGATGGTCTGGCGGGCGAGCCGCAAGGCCGCGCCTGCCCCAACCCCTGTTCATCGCACCGGGATACCTCATGATGCCGATGTTCCATGCGCTACCGCGATTGGCGCTGCTGCTGCTTCTGACCGCCTGCGCCGCGGCGGCGGAGTCGTTGCCCACTGCGACGCCACAGGTGCCAGAACAGGTATCCGATGCCGGCTGGGAACAGGACATGCAGCGGTTTGCGGCCGAAGACGCAACGTCGCCGCCGCCGGCTGGCGCGGTGCTGTTCATCGGCAGTTCCTCGATCAGGCTCTGGGACACGCTGGCGGCCGACTTTCCCGGCGTTACCGTCATCAACCGCGGCTTCGGCGGCTCCGAAATCCGCGACAGCACCTGGTATGCCGACCGCATCGTGGTGCCGTACCGGCCCCGGCTGATCGTGCTCTACGCAGGCGACAACGATCTCAACAGCGGCCGCAGTCCCCGACAGCTGCTGCAGGATTTCCGCGATTTCGTCCTCCGCGTGCGCCGCGACCTGCCCGATGTCCGCATCGCCTATATCGCCAGCAAGCCCAGCCCATCGCGTGCGGCCCTGCTGGACACCCAACGTCAGGCCAACGCGCTGATCCAGGCCGAAGCGGCACGCCAGCCCCACCTCGATTTCATCGACGTGTTCACTCCGATGCTGGATGCCAGCGGTCAGCCGCGCGAAGAGCTGTTCATCGCGGACAGGCTGCATATGAACCGCACCGGCTATGCGCTATGGCAGCGGCTCATCGCGCCGTACCTGCCGCCCCGGTAGTGCCGTCGGGCCCCGCCGTCCCCGGCGCAGGCCGCAACAACGGGACGGCGGCCCTTCGGGACCGGCAGCTACTTCCGCCGCGCTGCACCCGCCGGCTGGTACAGACTCAGCGCATTGCGGTCAGGGTCGACGAAATCCAGCGACAGCCCGCCGTCCGGCGCCTCGCTGACCGGTACGACGATTTCCACCCCGCGCGCGGCCAGCGCATCGGCGTAGTCGTCGATGCCGCCATCCAGGCTGAATACCACCACCGGCGTGTCGCCGGCCCTGGCCGGGCGCGGAATCAACACCAGGGTCAACTCCCCGACCTCGCCCATCGCCCACGGGCCGTCGTGGCCATCCAGGGACTGCATCGGCAATCCCAGCGTGTCGCGGTAGAAGGCCAGCGAACGGCCCAGGTCGGTAACGAAAAAAACGATGGCGCCTACTTTGCAACCGGTCAGCATGGGAATTCCTCCTGTGTTGGTCCCACCTATCTGTTGCCGCGCAGGCCGGAAGTGTGAGCACGGGCATCGATGAGGATCAGATGGCCATCGGCATCGTGGGTGCCCAGGCCCTCCCCTACCCGCATCGCCGCCTTCAGCGCCCGCCGCACCAGGCCAAACTGCAGGTCCGCGCTGCGCGCCGGATCGCGCACATACGCCAATGCGAGGCTGTCGGCGCGCAGTTCCGGCGGCAGTTGGCCCAGCCGCCGGCGGATGCTGGTCAGGCGCTGGCGGAATGCAGCGGCAGGAAGCCGCAGGATCCAGCGGATTTCGTCGGCCGACAGGCCGTGCAGCGCCAGTACCGCGACCTGGCGCGCGGCCGCCGGCAACTGCTGCAACCAGGTGCGGGTGTTGGCGCCGCCGGCGGACTCTGCCGCTGTTGCCGGCTGGACGGTTTCCGCGCCGGCCGCGGCCAGTTCCTCGCGCTTGCGCCGCCGCATTGCCGTGCGCGCGGCCAGTGCCGCCTGTCTGCGCAATACCGCCGCCAGCCAGGCAGGTTCGCTACGGCCGGCTTCCAGCGCCGCCAGCAGGGTGTCCTGCAGCAGGTCCTCGGCCTCGTCGGCACGCCGGCTCAGGCGCAGGGCCTGCGCCCGCAACTGGCGATAGCCGGCCAGGTCCATGCCCTAGGACCCGTAGATCGCGGTGCCGCGCGTCCCATCCGGACGAATCCAGCCGCGGTACATGCCGGACGTGCTGAACGACATCGCGATATTGCCGTGGCGGTCCAGCGCGATGGCACCGCCGTCGCCGCCCAGCTCCGGTACCACCCGCAGGATCACCTCGTCGGTGGCAGCGGCTATCGCATCGCCGCGGTAGGCGACGCGTGCGGCGATATCGTGCGCCACCGCGTTGCGGATGAAGAATTCGCCCCAACCGGTGCCGGAAATGCCGCAGCGCTCGTCGGCCCAGGTCCCGGCGCCGATCAGCGGCGAATCGCCGACCCGGCCCCAGCGCTTGTTGGTCATGCCGCCGGTGGAGGTGGCCGCGGCGATGCGGCCGCGCCCGTCCAGGGCCACCGCACCGACGGTGCCGAAATACTTGCCGCGCAGATTCTGGCTGTCCTGCCATTGCGCCTGTTCGCGCGCCTGCGCCTGCCGCAACTGCTGCAGGCGGGTCTCGGTATCGAACCAGGCATTGGGCACGCGCTCGATGCGCGGCTGGGTGTCGGCGAACTGCTCGGCGCCATCGCCGATCAGGAACACATGCGGGGACTCGTCCATCACCACCCGCGCCAACCGGACCGGGTTGCGCACGGTGCGCACGCCAGCTACCGCACCGGCGCGGCGGGTATGGCCTTCCATGATCGAGGCGTCCAGTTCGTGGCCACCGCCGGCATCGAACACCGATCCCTTGCCGGCATTGAAGTGCGGCGAATCCTCCAGCGCCGTCACCGCCGCTTCGACCGCGTCCAGCGCGGAGCCGCCGGTGGCCAGCACCGCGTGGCCGCTGTCCAGGGCCCTGTCCAGATCCGTCAGGATGGCGCGTTCGTCCGCCTCACCGAGTTGCCCCGGCTCGATGACTCCCGCCCCCCCGTGAATCACCAGGGCCAGCGGCCCGGAAACCTTGCGCACAACCATTGCAACCTGCTTGCATCGAACGACAAGGACCAGAGGATACCGCTGGCAGCTTGCGCTGTCGCTGCGACGGCTGCGCCGGCTATTGCGACCGTAGCGCCTCGATCGGGTCCAGCTGCGAGGCCTTGCGCGCCGGGTAATAGCCGAAGAACAGCCCGGTGGCCACCGAGAAGCCGGCCGCCAGTGCGATCACCTGACCGTTCAACGCCACCGGCAGATCGCTGAACCTGCTGACCAACAGCGCACCGGCGATACCGATGGCGATACCCAGTGCGCCGCCGATCAGCGAGATCAGCATCGCCTCGGCCAGGAATTGCCGTTGCACATCGCTGGGCCCTGCCCCCACCGCCATCCGCAGGCCGATCTCGCGGATGCGCTCGGTCACCGATACCAGCATGATGTTCATGATGCCGATGCCGCCGACGATCAGCGAAATGGTCGCCACCGCGCCGAGCAGCAGCGACATCAGCCGGGTGGTGGCGGTGCGGGTGGCGACGATCTCGGAGATGTTGCGCACCTGGAAATCATCCGCCTCGCCCGGACCGATACGGTGGCGCTGGCGCAACAGCGCTTCCACTTCGCCCTGCACGTACGAAAGATCGCGCGCATCGGCCACGGTCAGCGCAATCTGCATCACCGCACTTGGCGGCAGGCCCATCGATCCCAGCAGACGGCGGCGCCCGGTTTCCAGCGGCACCATGATCACATCGTCCTGATCCTGGCCAAACCCGCCCTGGCCCTTGGAACCCAGCGTGCCGACCACGGTGAACGGCACCCGGCCGATACGGATGGTCTGGCCGACGCCGCTGTCTTCGCCGAACAGTTCGCGCCGCACCGTCTCGCCCAGGATCACCACCTTGGCCGCGCTGCTGTAGGCCTGGCTGTCGAACGCCTCGCCGTTGGCGATGGTCCAGCTGTTGATGTCGAAGTAGTCCGGCTGCACGCCCTGCCAGCTGGTGGCCCAGTTGTTTTCCGCATAGACCACCTGGCTGCTGCCGCGCAACGCGCCGGCCACGTACTGCACTTCGGGAATCTCGTTGCGGATCGCGTCCACATCGCCCTCGTTGAGGGTGAAGAAACTGCTGGCGCTCATCCGCACGCCGCCCTGGCTGCGGTTGGAGCCGGGAGAGATATCCAGGCGCTGCGAGCCCAGGCCGGAGACCAGCTTGTCGATTTCCGCCTGGGTGCCCTGGCCCACCGATACCATCACGATGACCGCGGCAATGCCGATGATCACGCCCAGCGAGGTCAGCGCGCTGCGCATCCAGTTGCCGCGCAGCGCAAAGATGGCGGTGCGCAGGATGTCGGAAAACTTCATGACGTCGATTCCTCGGGCCCCGGGGTTGCAGCGGCAGCGGTTTCCACCGGTCCCCGGTCCCTGGTCCCCGGTCCCTGTTCTTCATGCAGCTCGCCATCGCGCATGACCAGGATGCGGTCGGCATGCGCGGCCACTTCCGCATCGTGGGTGATCAGGATGACGGTATGGTTGTCGTCGCGCAGGCGCTTGAACAGCGCCAGGATCTCTTCGCCGGTCTTGCTGTCCAGCGCGCCGGTGGGTTCGTCGGCCAGCAGGATCGGCGGCTGGTTGATCAGCGCGCGCGCGATGGCCACGCGCTGCTGTTGGCCGCCGGAAAGCTCGTTGGGCCGGTGGCTGGCGCGCTCGGCCAGTCCCACGGCGGCCAGCGCGGCCTGCGCGCGCGCGCTGCGCTCCTGCACGGGCACCTGCGCGTAGCCCAGCGGCATCGCCACGTTTTCCAGCGCGCTCATCCGCGGCAGCAGATTGAAACCCTGGAACACGAAACCGATCTTGTCGCGGCGCAATTCGGCCAGCATTTCGGCGTCCAGCGTCGAAACGTCGATGCCATCGCAGCGGTAGCTGCCGGACGACGGCGTGTCCAGGCAACCGATCAGGTTCATCAGCGTCGACTTGCCGGAACCGGACGGTCCCATGATGGCGACGAAATCGCCGCGATGGATGCGCATGTCCACATCCTTCAGCGCGACCACTTCCGCCTGGCTACCGGGCGAATAGACCTTGCCCAGCCCGCGGGTCTCGATCACCGGCACCGCATCGGCGCGTGCATCTGCGGCAGCCGCGCTCATTCGCGCGCCCGTTCGCCGATCACCACGACATCGCCTTCTCGGATGTCGCCGGAAACCTCGGTGCTGGTGCCGTCGCTGGCGCCGATGCGCAACTGCGCCATCTGCGGTTTGCCGGCGACCAGCTTGTACAGCGGCGCCCGTTTGGCGCCCAGCAGGTTCTTCAGCTCACCGTCCCAGCGCGCGGCCTGCGCCTGGCCCAGCGTTGCGCGGAAGGCGGCAAAATCCTGCTGGAAGCGCTCGGCCATGCGCTGGCGCATCTGTCCCTGCTGGTTGCCGCCGGCGCCACCGCCCATCACGATGCGAGGACCGCCGCCGCCGGGACCGCCGCCGAACATGCTGGCACCGCCCTGCTGGACCTGCGCGATGCGCGCTGCCTGGCGTTCGCGGATGACGCCGGCCGCCGCGTCGAAAGCCGCCTGCTGTTCCGGCGTGAGCCGCAATTCCTTCGCGACCACGGCAAGATCGTCGATGACGCCGCCGCCGCGCTGCATGGCCTGCGGACCGGCCGCAACCGCGCCGGCGTCTTCCTCGGCCTTGGGCTTGTAGCGCAGCGCCGCATTGGTCACCTTGAGCACGTTGTCGCGCCGGCTGACCTCGATCTCGGCATTGACGGTCAAGCCCGGCAACAGCGTCTCGTCGCTGTTGTCCACGCTGACCACCACCGGATAGGTGACCACGTTGCTGGTGGTGGTGGCCGATAGCCGGACCTGCTCGACGGTACCGCGGAACTGGCGATCGGCAAACGCGTCGACGGTGAACGACACGCTCTGCCCCTGCTTGACCTGGCCGATGTCGGCCTCGTCCACCGCCAGTTCGATCTTCATCTTGCGCAGATCCTCGGCGATGGTGAACAGCTCCGGGGCCTGCAGGCTGGCGGCGACGGTCTGCCCGGGTTCGATGGTCCGGGTCAGCACCACGCCATCGACCGGCGAGCGGATCACGGTCCTGTCCAGGTTGATCCGGGTGGTCTGGGTGGCGGCGGTCTGCTGGCGAATCTGCGCCTGCGACGAATTGACCTGCGCGCGCGCCTGGTCCAGCGCGGCACGGGCCAGGTCCACATCGCTCTGCGCGACCAACTGCTGCCTGCCAAGGTCCACTTTGCGCTGGTAGTCCAACTCGGCATTGCGCAGGGTGGCCTGGTATTGCCGCAGCGACGCTTGCGCGCTGGCGATCTGCGCCGAACCCTGCTCGATCTGCGCCTCGTAGCTGCTGGGGTCGATCCGCGCCAGCACGTCGCCCTTCTTCACCGGGCTGTTGAAGTCCACCAGCACATCGGTGACCTGCCCGGAAATCTGGCTGCCGACGATGACCGTCGAGGTGGCGCTGAGGGTGCCGGTAGCGGAAATGGCCACCCGGATGTTGCCGCGTTCGACCGTGGCGGTGCGGTAAGCGCTTTCGGCCGCCGCCTTGGCGCGTTGCTGCCAGAACCATCCCGCGCCGGCCAGCAGCGCCAGCGCAACGGCGGCGATAAGGAGACGCGGAATCAGGGATTTGCGGTTGCGGGGGACACTGCGATGGGGCTGGCTCATGCGGTGAGTCGGCTGGGAGGGGAGTCGGAGGGATTAACGCACGGCGGCTGCGGTCGTTGACAACGCATCGGCACGTTCGGTTCCCTGCCGCTCAGCTTGCCTGCCCGGCAGCGGCCCTACAGCACGAACCGGATCGACGCCGTCGTCCCTTCGCCCAGCACGCTGTCCAGTTCCACCTTCCAGCCGAAGCGGTCGCACAACCGGCTGACGATCGACAGCCCCAGTCCGCTGCCCTGCGGCCGCGACGGATCGGCGCGGTAGAACGGCTCGAACACCCGCGTCATCGATTCGGCCGACATGCCGATGCCGGTATCGCGCACGATCACCCGGTCCGCCTCCAGAATCACGTCGATGCGGCCCTGATCGGTGTAGCTGCAGGCATTGCGCAGCAGGTTGCTGACCACCACCTGGAACACCCGCGGCGGCGCATGCAGGCGCGGCTTGGCGTTGCAGGTGACTTCCAGGTCCACCGGCTTGCCAATCAGCAACGCGCGCGCATTGTCGGCCTCGTCCAGCAGCACATCGGCCACATCGAAATCCTCGCGCTGCGGCTCCACCTCCGCCTCGCGGGCCAGGATCAGGAACGCATCGATCACCGCCTCCATGTCGCGGCCGGCGCGCTGGATGCGCTGCAGCGCGCGCGCCACCCGCGGCGGCGAATCCTCGGCCATGGCCATGTCGCTGGCCACCCGGATCACCGTCAACGGCGTGCGCAGCTCATGGCTGGCGTCGCGGGTGAAGTCGCGCTCGCGGGCCACGTGCGCGCTGACGCGCTGGGCCAGGCCATGCAGCGCGGACGCCAGCTGGCGCGCCTCGCCCTGCACTTCCACCGGCAGGCGCTCGGCCGCCAGCGCGCTGACATCCGGGCGCCGCGGGTCCCACAACGCCACCTGCCGGGCCAGCCAGCTGACCGGCGAAATCAACCGCTTGGACGAACGATAGGTCAGCCACGAGACCAGGTAGATCGCGATCAGGGTCAGGATGATCGGCAGCGTTCCGAAATAGAACGCCATCCGTTCGGCCTGCGAGCGCAGGAACACCAGGTACAGGCGCCCGGGCGGTTGTTCGTCGACCAGCACCAGCAGGTCGTCCTGCTTCAGTTCGTGGAAACCGGGCCGCAGGTTGCGCAGGTTTTCCGGCAGCACCAGGCTGGAATGCCCCTTGACCACCAGGTAGCCGCGCAGGTTGTGGGTGTTGGGCGGCGGCTGCGAGGTCGATGCGCTGTAAAGCTGCCAGAAATGCGAGGCCTCTTCCTGCAGTGCGGTGTTCATCAGGCTGTGCTTGATGACCGCCGAGACCAGATAGACGCCCAGCACGATCGCAAGACTGACCAGCACCGCCTGCACGATGAAGGCGATCCGGAGTTTGCGTGGCAGGCCTTGCGGCATCGGCGCGCTCGTCGGGCGGAACCGGGATTATGCCGCGCGGCTCAGCCGATGTCCGCGATGCGGTAGCCTGCGCTCTGCACGGTGTGCAGCAGCGGCTTGTCGAACGGTTTGTCGATGATCTTGCGCAGGTTGTACAGATGGCTGCGCAACGTATCCGAGTCCGGCAGGCCATTGCCCCAGATTTCGCGTTCTATCTCCTGCCGGGTGACCACGCGCGGCGATTCGCGCATCAGGATGGTCAGCAGGCGCAGCCCTATCGGCGACAGCATCAGTTCGGTGCCGCCGCGGGTGGCGCGCATGCTGACCGGGTCCAGCACCAGATCGGCGACCTTCAATACTTCGGAGCCGACCTGGCGCCGCTCGCGCCGGATCAGCGCGCGCAGCCGCGCCTCCAGTTCCTGGATGGCGAACGGCTTGGTCAGGTAGTCGTCGGCGCCGGAGCTCAGGCCGGTCAGTTTGTCGTCCAGGGTGTCGCGTGCGGTCAGCATCAGTACCGGCGTCGACTTGCGCGCTTCGGTGCGCAGCTTCTTGCAGACTTCCATGCCGTCCAGCCGCGGCAGCATCAGGTCCAGCACCAGCACGTCATAGCTGTTCTCGACCGCCAGCCGGTAGCCGTCCAGACCATCGGTGGCGTAGTCGACCTCGAAGCCGCGACCTTCCAGGTATTCCCCGATCATCTCCGAGATGTTGCGGTTGTCCTCGACCACCAGCACCAAGCCGGCCGTTTCCTGAGTGTGGCGCATAACGTCTCCTTGGGTCTTCAGCTTTGTGAAGCTAACCCGCTCCTGGTGCAGATCGCGTGAAGACGGTCACGCTGTTCAGCCACCAGTGGCTCACCCAGGCTCCAGCCGCAGGCCTCGGGCCTTCCCAACCCTCGCTGCGCGGCCGTGGCAGACTCCGCACCCGCCCAAAACCCCGCAACACCCTCTAAACTTGCGCGCCGCCCGCCCTCCTGTCCGCCTCCATGTCCGCCCGCCTGCTGCCGCTGCTGTTGTTGCTCGGTTCGAACGTCTTCATGACCTTCGCCTGGTACGGCCACCTGAAGTACCGAAGTTCGCCGCTGGCGCTGGCGATCGTCGCCAGCTGGGGCATCGCTTTTTTTGAGTACACCCTGATGGTGCCGGCCAACCGGCTTGGCAGCACCATCTACTCGGTCGTGCAATTGAAGACCCTCCAGGAAATCCTGACGCTGGTGGTGTTTGCCGGTTTCTCCACCTGGTATCTGGGCCAGCCGCTGAAGTGGAACCACTACGCCGCGTTCGCGCTGATCGTCGGCGCAGCGTTTTTGATGTTCTATGAGTGAAGCAAGCGGAAACGAAGATCTCCAGACCGGGGCCCGACAGGTTTTTCCTCATCCATCAGAACCGAAGCGCCCCTCACTCCTCACTCCTCACTCCTCACTCCTCACTCCTCATTTCTCGTTTCTCGTTTCTCGTTTCTCGTTTCTCGTTTCTCGTTTCTCATTTCTCGTTTCTCGCTCTCGTCCCCGCTCCCCGCTCCCCGCCTTCAGAACCGTATCTTCCCCGTCAGAATGTCCTTGAACATCACCCAGTCGCCTGCAAACGAATAGAACGGATGCTTGAACGTGGCCGGGCGGTTCTTCTCGAAAAAGAAATGGCCCACCCAGGCGAATCCGTAGCCGCATAGCAGCGCCGCCAGCAGCCACCAGCCGTTGCGCTGGACGATGGCCCAGGCTACCAGCAGCAGCACGCCGCAACTGCCGACAAAATGCAGCCGCCGCGAGATGCGGTTGCTGTGCTCGCTGAGGTAGAACGGATAGAACTCGCGAAAACTGGCGAAGCGGCTCATGTCCCCTCCCGGAGATCAAACGGTTCGCGGCGAAAACATGATGACCGCCATCCCGGCCAGGCACAATGCCGCGCCCAGCAGATCCCAGCGGGTGGGCCTGACCGCATCCACGCCCCATAACCAGAAAATCGCCACGGTGACGTAGACGCCGCCATAGGCGGCATAGACCCGTCCGGACGCGGTGGGATGCAGGCTCAGCAGCCAGGCGAACAATGCCAGGCTCGCCGCGGCCGGCAGCAGCAGCCAGAGGCTGCCGCCCTTGCGCAGCCACAGGTACGGCAGGTAGCAGCCGACGATTTCGGCCAATGCGGTAACGACGAACAGCAGCAGGGTTTTCATGGCGCCAGTATCCGTCGGCGCGGGCACCTGCGACAGCGCAGGCCGATTCTTGCCCGCCGGCCCCGCGCCTTGCCGCAGAAGCGGCGTGAATCGCGATGAAGCTTTACCGGTGGTGCTTCATCGCGACTCACCGGCGCCGGCATGCCGACGCCACTCCTGCAGAAAGAGGTCTTCTTGCCCCGCTAGTCCATGCGCTCCTGGCGCTTGACCTGTTGCCACAGCGCTTCCTGGCGCTCAAGCGAAAGCGCCGACAGGCTCGTATCCTCGGCGGCGGCCAACGCTTCCATCGCGCGGAAACGGCGCTCGAACTTGTGGTTGGCATGGCGCAATGCGGCGCCGGGGTCGACCTTGGCATGCCGGGCCAGATTGGCCGCGACGAACAGCAGGTCGCCGATTTCGTCCTGCAAACGCGCATGGTTGCCGGCGGTATCGCCGCGGGCGAACTCGGCGCGGACTTCCTCGATCTCCTCGTGCAGCTTGGCGATGACCGGTTCCGGGCCGGGCCAGTCGAAGCCGACCCCGGCAGCGCGCGACTGCAGCTTCACCGCGCGCTGCCATTCCGGCAGGCCGCGGGAAACGCCGGCCAGCGCCGAACCATCCTGATGGCCTGCGGCCTGGCGCTCGGCCCGCTTGATGGCCTCCCAGTTGCGGGTCTGCGCATTGGCATCGTCGACGGTATCGTCGCCGAACACATGCGGGTGGCGCCGCACCATCTTGCCGCAGATCGCCGCCACCACGTCGCCGAAACCGAATGCGCCCTGTTCCTGCGCCATCTGCGCGTGAAATACCACCTGCAGCAGCAGATCGCCCAGTTCGTCCTTCAGATCGGCCAGGTCGCCACGGTCGATGGCATCGGCGACTTCGTAGGCCTCCTCGATGGTGTACGGCGCTATCGTCGAGAAATCCTGCTCGAGATCCCACGGGCAACCGCCGACGGGATCGCGCAGCCGCGCCATGACCGCCAGCAGTGTTGCGATATCGCCGGACTCAGCCATGCTGCTCGGCTTCGGCCGCAGCCAGCCAGTCGCGCCATGGCAGCGCCGGGTCGCCCAGTGCGATGAAATCGCCGTTGAGCAGCGTTTCGCGGCGGTTGTAGCGGAACGCACGCCCATCCGGCGCCAGCAATGCGCCGCCGGCCGCTTCCAGGATGCACTGCGCCGCCGCCGTATCCCATTCGGAAGTGGGCCCGAAACGCGGGTAGGCATCCAGTGCGCCTTCGGCGATGCGGCAGAACTTCAGCGAAGATCCCAGTCCGATGGTTTCGATGTCGCCCATCGCCGCCAGCACCGCCTGGGTACGCGCATCGCGGTGCGAGCGGCTGGCCGCCACCCGCAGCGGTTGCGTCGCCGGGGCGCGGGTGCGCAGCGGCGTGTCGACCTGGCCTACGCGGCGATACGCGCTGCGGCCCTGCTCGGCATGCCAGGTTTCGCCGCTCACCGGTGCATGCACGACGCCGAACACGGACTCGTTCTGGGTTACCAGCGCGATATTGACAGTGAACTCGCCATTGCGTTTGACGAACTCGCGGGTGCCGTCGAGCGGATCGACCAGCCAGTAGGTCGGCCAATGGCTGCGCACCGTCCATGGAATGCTGGCGCCCTCCTCGGACAACACCGGCCAGGCCGGCGTCAGCCGTTGCAGGCCTTCGCTGATCACCCGGTGCGCGGCCAGATCGGCGGCGGTGAGCGGGCTGGCGTCGGCCTTGTGCTCGACGTCGAAGGCATGTTCGTAGACTTCAAGAATCGCATCGCCGGCTTCGCGGGCGATGACAAGGACGGCTTCGTGCAGGTCGGCGGTCATCCGGCTCATGCGTTGCCACGCAGCCATTCGCGAGCCACAAACAGCGCCGCCAGCGAACGGCCTTCCGAAAAATCCTCGCGCAGCATCAGCTGATCGAGCGCATCAAGTTTCCACGGCACTACTTCCAACTCCTCCGGTTCGTCCCCGGGCAACCGCTCCGGGTAGAGATCGCGCGCCAATACCAGCCACGACTGATGGTTCATATAGGTCGGCGCCAGGCTCATGCTGCGCAGCACGTCGATGCGGCGGGCGCCGTAGCCGGCTTCTTCCTTCAATTCGCGGTCGGCCGCCTGCGCGGGGCTTTCGCCGGCATCGATGCGGCCTTTGACCAGGCCCAGCTCGTAACGGTGCACGCCGGCGGCGTATTCGCGCACCAGCAGCACCGTTTCATCATCGATCAGCGGCACCACCACCACCGCCCCGTGCCCCCTTGCCTTGAGCCGGTGGAAGCGGCGCCGTTCGCCGTTGCTGAACTCCAGATCCAGTTCTTCCACCTGCCGGTCCGCCGGGCCCTCCAGCCGCTCGGTGATGGCATGGATGGTCGGCAACCGTCGGCTCATCGCCCGCACCTCGGGTACTGCGCCGCGCGACGGCAGGGGGACGCGACCGATATCATGGCGGAATGCTGAAAACGAATCATGAAACCGGAATGCTATCAGAGGCCGTCGCCTGGCGGTCGCGCGATCTGGCCGTGCTGTGGCATCCATGCACGCAAATGCGCGAACACCCCGACGTACTGCCGCTGCTGCCGATCGCGCGCGGCGAAGGCGCCTGGCTGCTCGGCTACGACGGCCGTCGCTACCTGGATGCGGTCAGCAGTTGGTGGACCAATCTGTTCGGCCATGCCGAGCCGCGCATCGCCGGCGCCATCGCCTATCAGGCCGGACGACTGGAACAGGTCATCCTGGCCGGGTTCAGCCACGCGCCGGCGGTGGAACTGGCCGAACGGCTGCTGGCGATCGCCCCGCGCCAGCCGGACCGCGCGCCGCTGGCCAAGGTGTTCTATGCCGACAACGGTTCGGCCGGCGTCGAAGTCGCGCTGAAGATGGCGTTCCACTATTTCCACAACCGCGGCGAAACCCGGCGGCGCAGGTTCATCGCGCTTGAAAACGGCTATCACGGCGAGACCATCGGCGCGCTGGCGGTCGGCGATATTCCGTTGTACCGGCGCGTCTATGCGCCGCTGCTGGCCGAAGCCCTGTTCGCGCCTTCGCCGGATGCCTACCTGGCCCGGGATGGCGAAACGGCGGCCGATGTCGCCCATCGCGCGGCCGACGCGCTGGCGGATCTGCTGGACCGGCATCCGGGCGAGATCTGCGCGCTGATCCTGGAGCCGCGGGTGCAATGCGCCGGCGGCATGCGCATGCACCATCCGGATTACCTGCGGCGGGTACGCCAGTTGTGCGATGCCAATGGCGTGCTGCTGATCGCCGATGAGATCGCCACCGGCTTCGGCCGCACCGGCACGCTGTTCGCCTGCGAACAGAGCCAGGCGATGCCGGACCTGCTGTGCCTGTCGAAGGGGCTGACCGGCGGCTTCCTGCCGCTGGCCGCGGTGCTCGCCACCCAGGAAATCTACGATGCCTTCCTGGACGATTCGCGCGAGCGCGCCTTCCTGCATTCGCACAGCTACACCGGCAATCCGCTGGCGTGCGCGGCGGCGCTGGCGACGCTGCGGATATTCGACGAGGACCGGATACTGGAACGCAATCGCACCACCGCGGCGAAGATGGCGGCATTGGCCGCGCCTTTCGCCGATCATCGGCATGTGGCCGACGTTCGCCAGGCCGGCATGATCGTCGCCTTCGAATTGGCCCGCGACGTCCGCAACCGCGAGCCCTTCCCGGCCGCCGACCGCGTCGGCCTGCGCGCCTACCGCGCGGCACTGGCGCGCGGCGTGGTGTTGCGCCCGCTGGGCGACGTGCTGTACTGGATGCCGCCCTATTGCATCGACGACGCGCAGTTGGCCCTGCTGGCGCAAACCACACGTACCGCCATCGACGAGGCCACCGCATGCGCATGACCCGCTGCCATGTCGAACTGTCGCTGACGCCGGGCGCAACGGTGACGTTGCCCGAATCCGCGGCCGGCCACCTTACCCGCGTGCTGCGGCTGCGCGAAGGCGATGAATGCGTGCTGTTCAATGGCGACGGCCACGACTATGCCGCCCGCATCGTTGCCGCCGGCAAGCGCGAAACGCTGGCCGAGGTGCTGAACGCGACGCCGGTGGAAAACGAATCGCCGCTGCGTATCGCGCTGGTGCAAGGCGTGGCCCGCGGCGAAAAGATGGATCTGATCCTGCAGAAGGCCACCGAACTGGGCGTTGCCGCATTCGTCCCGGTCATCGCCGAGCGCACCGAGGTCAAGCTGGACGCAGAACGCGCGCAGAAGCGGCTGGCGCATTGGCGCAGCGTGGTTGTCGCCGCCTGCGAGCAGAGCGGCCGGGCGGTGGTTCCGCCGGTTGCGCCCGCGAGCGCTTTGGCGCAGTTGGGTGGGCAGATCGATGCTGAAAGCCTGCGTCTGACGCTGGACCCGTCCGGCGAGTTCGCGTTGTCCACGCTGCCTGCCCCGGCGGCGATGGCGCTCACCATCGCCATCGGTCCCGAGGGCGGCTGGTCGCCGCGCGATCGCAGCGTCCTGCAGTCGATGGGGTTTTCCGGCCTGCGCCTGGGCCCACGCGTGCTGCGCACCGAAACCGCCGGCCTGGCGGCGATCGCCGCATTGCAGTCGCGGTTCGGCGATTTCTGATCGCGCCGGCGCGCCTGGGGCGCGTCATCCCCCCGTAGCAGGCGGGCTCCGCAAATCCCTCACGGCAGAAACCCGCTCAACGCCAGTTCTGCAGTTCCTCGGCAGTGATCCGGCCATCGCGGTTGCTGTCGACCAGCTTGAACTCGCTGCTCAGCGCATGGCTTTCCGGCACTTCGTCGCGGGTCAGCACGCCGTCGCCGTTGGCGTCCAGATCGGCGATGCGCACCCGGTAATCGCTGATGTTCGGAACGGTTTGCGGCTGCCCCCAGGTCAGCGTCACCGGCCCTCTGGGGTCCTGCAACTGCACGCTTTGCCGGCCTGGCGGCAGCTCCGCCTGATAGGTGAGCGCCGATTGGCTGGCCGGCGCAGTCTCGGTTGGCAGCGGGGTTTGCGCGAAAGCGCCGCCACTGATCAACACGGCAAAGGGAATCGCATAAATCGCTTTCATGGCGCCCTCCTCGGATCTGACCATCGGACCATGTCACCGCCATTGCGAATCGGTACTGAACCGCAGGTGCGGCCACCAAACAGCGTTCAGCCTGCCTGGAATCCGGTCGCTTCCGCCAGCGGACAGCTTGCCGCAAGCGCTCCCTCAGGCTGCTTTCGCCAGCGCGTCGCCAATCATGATTTCGACGCTTTCCAGATCCGGCAGCAATGCGCCTTCCTCGCCCAGCAGCACGCGCATCTGCACGCCCGGCGGCAGATCCTCCTCGGTCGCGTCGGCCAGCAGGCCGTCGCGGGGCACCGACACCAGGCGCGGGAACGACGGCGTCAGCAACGCGAAATAGGGCATGGACTCGTTGCCGCTGAGCGTCTTCAGCACCACAATCTTGCTGTTGTGCGCCACCGCATCGCGGCCCTGCCCGGTCAGATGGGCGAATGCGACCAGCGGCACCTGCCAGCCCTGCCAGTTGATCCGCCCCGGCAACCAGTCCGGTGCGCCGGCAATCGGTTCCACCGGTGCGCGCGAAAGCACTTCGGCCACGGTGGCATTGGGCAACAGCAGGCGCTCATTGCCGGACTGCACCAGAATCCCGCGGATTTCGTCGTTGGAATGGGCCATTTCTTTTCCTCTTCTACCAACGCTCGATCAGATGCTGGGCCAGTTGCGCCGGCGCCGCCAGTTCGGCGCCATGCGATGCCAGCGCGCGCGACGCCGCCGGGTCATAGCAGCCATCGGTGGCCTGCCCCTGTACCAGCGCGCCCTGCGCGGCCAGTTCGGCGGCCGGCTGGACCAGCGCCACCTCGGCGCCACTGAGCAGCAGCACCGCACTGTCGGCCGGCGGCAAGGCCCGAATCAATGCTTTGCCGCCATCGGCATCGCCCGTACGGAAGCCGACTGCGCCGTTGTCCACCGCCAACGCCAGCTCGGCCGGCACCACGTAGACATTGCCGGGCTCGGCGGCATTGCCCGCTTCGGCCAGCAGCACCGGCATCTGCGCTACCCGCGCCATCTGCCGGACCAGATTGTCGTAGCGGCCGCCGTCCAGCCGCAGTTGGATCAGCACCGGCCGCGAGAAATCGCGCGGCAGTTCGGCCAACAGCTTGCGCACCGCATCGGGGCCGCCGATGCCGGCAAACACCACCACCGCCCCCGGCGTGCGGGAAGCGGCCACCGGTTCCATCTCCATCAGTTCCAGCGTCAAACCGGACTTGGCGACCTGCGGCAGCGGCGGCGGTTCGCTGGCGATCGATTCGGCCAGCCCGGCCAAGGCAGGCGCCTCATCCTGTTGCAGGCTGCCGGAACCCAGCCACTGGTCGGCGTCGACCACCTGATCGAAATCCGGCCGGGCGGCCATCCCGGTAAACGCATAGCCATCGCGCGGCAACTCCGATGCGATGTCGGCCGCCTCCTCCAGATGCAGGCCGATGCCGGCATCGGCATGCAGTTGCGCAGGCGTCGGCGGCAGGCCGGGTTCCAGTTGCGGCGTCGGCTCTTCCTCGCGGCCGGGCGGCAATACGTCATGGTGGCCGTGCAGCTTGGCCGCCAGATGCCTGGCCCAGCGCTGCGACTCCCAACCCTCGCGGCGCGCGGCCAGTTCGGCCTCGTCGAAGATCACCGCGATGTCCGGGTCGTGCAGCACCGCCTCCAGCCGCGAAAGGCCTTCCTCGATGGCCGGCTCCAGCGCGATCAGCACCACCTGCGGCGCGCTGTCGCCCAGGGTCTGGGCATCGATGCCGTTGGGATCGTCTTCCAGCACGATTTCGGCGCCGGACTCGTGCAGTGCGGTCCGCAGCTGCTCGCGCGCACGGCCCTCGCGCGCCAGCAGCGCTACCCGTTTGGACTCACTCGCGGACACGGGCGATTCCCAGCAAATCGTAAACGTTGCGCATCAAATCCAGCTCCTGATAGGGCTTGCCCAGGTACCGCTGCACGCCGATATCAAAAGCGCGCTGGCGGTGCTTGTCGCCGGTACGCGAGGTAATCATCACGATCGGCACATCCTTGAACCTTGCATCGGCCTTCATTGCGGTGGCCAATTCGTAGCCGTCCATGCGCGGCATTTCGATGTCCAGCAGCATCAGGTCGGGTACGCGCTCCTCCAGCTTCTCCAGCGCCTCCACACCATCGCGCGCCGCGGTGACCTCGAAGTTGTGGCGCTCCAGCACGCGGCCGGTGACCTTGCGCATGGTCAGCGAATCGTCGACCACCATCACCAGCGGCACGCGGCGCTGTTCCTGCACCGGCGCATGCGCGGCCGGCTGCTGCGGCTGGGCCAGATGGCGGCGCACCAACGGCGCGACGTCGAGAATCACCACGATGCTGCCGTCGCCGGTGATGGTGGCGCCGTAGATGCCGGGAATCGAAGCGATTTGCGGACCGACCGCCTTGACCACGATTTCGCGATTGCCGAGCACGGCATCCACCGCCACCGCGACGCGCAGATCGCCTGCGCGCACCAGCAGCAGCGGCACCTGCGGCTGGCCCTCGGCGCGCGCCGGCGCATGGCCTACCAGGGTGCCGAGATTGTGCAGGGCGTAGTCTTCGCCGCCGTAGTGGTAGGCGCCGCCTTCGGCTTCGAAGCGCTCGCGGCTGATGCGGCCGATGCCGCTGACCGCCGCCACCGGCACCGCGAACTGGGTTTCGCCGATCTGCACGAATACCGCCTGGGTCACCGCCAGCGTCTGCGGCAGTCGCAACGTGAACGTCGCGCCCTGATTCGGTTGCGAGTCGATATCCAGCGAGCCGCCGAGCTGGCGCACCTCGTTGTAGACCACGTCCATGCCGACGCCGCGGCCGGCCAGCTGGCTGACGCTGTCGTAGGTGCTGAAGCCCGGCTCCAGGATCATCCGGTCCAGATCCACGTCGGCCAGCTTTACGCCCGGCTGCAGCAAGCCGCGCTCTTCGGCGCGCCGGCGAATCGCCTCGCGGTTGAGCCCGGCGCCGTCGTCGGAAACCCGCAGCACCATTTCCGAGCCTTCGCGGCGCAGGGTGACCCGCACGCTGCCTTCCTCGGGCTTGCCGGCCTTGCGGCGCGCTTCCGGCGCTTCCAGGCCGTGCGCGACCGAATTGCGCAGCAGATGCTCCAGCGGAGCGGTCATGCGTTCGAGCACGTTGCGATCGAGTTCGCCGTGGGTGCCATCCAACTGCAGGCGGACATGCTTGCCGGTGTCGGCCGCTGCCTGGCGCAGTACCCGGCGCAAACGCGGCACGATGCCCTCGAACGGCACCATGCGCGCGCGCATCAGTCCATCCTGCAACTCGGAGCTGACCCGCGACTGCTGGTGCAGCAGGCTGTCGTACTGGCGCGCCAGATCGTCCAGCACGCCCTGCAGGCCGCTCAAGTCGGCGGCCGATTCGGCCAGCGCACGGCTGAGTTGCTGCAACGTGGAGAAGCGGTCCAGTTCCAGCGGATCGAAGGTCGGGTCCTGCTTGTCCCCCTCGCGCTGGTAGCGCGCGACGATCTGCGCCTCGGTTTCCAGATCCAGGCGGCGCAGCTGATCGTGCAGACGGATGTTGGTGCGATCCAGTTCGCCCATCGCGCCGCGGAAAGCGCCCAGCTGCTGCTCCAGGCGGGCGCGGTAGATGGCCACCTCACCGGCATGGTTGACCAGGCGGTCCAGCAGATCGGCGCGCACGCGCACCTGTTCCTGCTGCTGGCTGCTGGGGAAGAATTCCTCTTCCGGCTGCACGAATTCGGTTTCCACCGGTGCCGACAACGGCGCCAGTTCCACCGCCGGCGCCAGCGCCGCTGCCGCGGCGGGCTCCTGCGCGGCAGGTGCCTGCAAACCGCGCGCGTGCGCATTGAACTCGGCGATCAACTGTTCCGGAATACCGACCGAGCGGTGGTTGCCGACCCGCTTAACCAAGCCATGCAGATGGTCGAAGCCGCGCTCGAGCAGGTGTATGCCGGCGTTGTCCAGTTCGGTGCGCTGGGCGACGATCGATTCGAGCATCGATTCGATGGCATGGCCGAGATCGCCGATGGCATGGATGCCCGCCATCCGGGCGCCGCCCTTCAGCGTGTGCAGATCGCGTTGCAGCCCGGTCACCGGCGTGCGGTCGTCCGGGGTCTCGCGCAGCTTGGCCAGCAGACCATCGGAATGATCGAGCAGGTCGTTGCCTTCCTCGACGAAGATGTCGACCAGATCCAGATCCAGTCCGGTCGGGTCCAGCGCGTCGTCGGGTTGATCGACCGAAGGCTGCGCCTCGTCCCCGGCAACCCCCGTCTCCAGCTGGTCGGCGGCTGCATCGACCGCTTCCAGCGCTTCGACCGGCGTTTCGCCTGCGGTCGGCGCCGGCAATTCGGTTTCGACGGCCGGCGCCGCATCGACGGCTTCCGGCTCGGCCACCGTTTCCGGCGCAACGTCGTAGTTCGGCGTTTCCGCTTCCGAGTCCTCCGCGTGCGCGATGGTCGACGCTTGCGGTTCGGGTGCTTCGATGTTCTCTACGACACCCACCGTTTCGGCGGCGGTATCGACCGCGCTCGAATCGCTGCCCGCTGCAACGGCTTCTTCGGCATCGGCTTGCGGCGACGGTTCCTCCGCTTCCGCGGCGATCCCGGCGGCCTGCCACTCATCGGCTTCGGGCGCAGTTTCAACCACGTCCGCAGTAACGATATCGGATGCTGCGATGCCGAACGCTTCGGTGTCGATGGACACCGATCGGTCTTCGTCGAACTCCTGCGCAGATTGGCCGGTCGCTGGCGCAACCGGCTCGGCGATATCTTGCTCCAGCGACTCGAGGGTGATTTCCTCGACCGTGAGGCCGGCATCGGCGTCGGCTTCGTCGGCATCGTCGGCAGGAGCGGCAGCGGCCGGCGCCGCCGAATCGGTGTCTTCGGCGCGCGTGCGCGGGCTGATCGTATAGGCGACGTCGTAGAACGTGATGCCGCTTTCGGCCGCGGGCGGCGCGGCCTGTCCGCCAACCTTCCCGCTGGCCGCGGAAGCCGCCGGTGCGGATGCTTCGGCGTTCTGCGGAACCTCCGCAAATGCGCTTTCATCGGAATCGGCGGCAGCGCCAACGGCATGGGTCAGGTCCGGTGCTTCCTCGCCGACCCCGCCGCCACCGAAGAAGACGGAAAGATCGTGGGCCGACAGTTCCGTATCGGGTATCTGGATGGGCGGATCGATAACCGGGAAAGTTTCGGCATAAGTGTTCTGCGCGGTGTCGTCGACGACCTGCGCCGACGGCTTGACCTCGGGCAGGCTGTCGCGCAGCGCGCCCAACCGTCCGGTCAGCGCCGAAAACACCGGTATCCGCGGCGACGGCGCCTGCAGCGCCGCGATGCTGCGGCGAATGGCCTGGGCGGTGTCGGCCAGGGCGGCGATGCCTTCGCCGGAAGGCATCTGGCCGGAAGCGAGCAGACGCTTGACGTATTGCTCGGCCGCCGCCGTAACATCGGTGATCTCCGGCACATCGGCCATCGCCAATGCGCCGTTCATGGTATGGAACGCGCGCAGCAGCGGATCGGTCGCCGCCTGCGGCAGCACCTGCGCCTGCATCAGCCAGGCGTCGACGGTATCCAGGTGGTTGTCGACTTCCGCTTCCAGGATCTCGCGCAGCACGGCATCCACCGACGCCGGAGTTCCCTCGGCTTCGGGCTCGAATGCGGCTGCCGGAACCGCTGCCTCGACCGGCGCAACGGCAACAGCGGCCGGGGCGGGCTCGGCAGCGGGTGCCGCCTTGGTTTCGGCGCTGTAATAGGCGTCTTCGCCGGCGGCGATGCGGTCGGCCACCGCCTTCAACCCTTCCACATCGGCGCGGATTTCGCCCTGGCCGCGCAACGCGGCATTGAGTTGCGGCAGCGCTTCGCAGGACTGCTCAAGCAGCGACAGCACCGCGTCGCTGGGCGCACGCGTGTGATCGAGCACGCGGTTGAGCATGTTCTCGATCTTCCAGCTGAACTCGCCCAGCACTTTCGCGCCCACCAGGCGGCCGCTGCCCTTGAGGGTGTGGAACACGCGCCGGATCGGGCGCAGGCGCTCCATATCGTTCGGTACGGCGCGCCACGCCGGCAGCAACCGGCCCAGGTTGATGATTTCCTCGTCGAACTCTTCCAGGAAGACTTCGCGGATTTCGTCGTCGATGTCGCCTGCGCCGCTGTCGAAGCCGCCCAGCGACGGCGCAATCGCAGCGGCCGGCGCAACAACCTGCTCGACCGAAGTCGGCGCGGTGGCAGCCAGCCCCGGCGGCGGCGCTTGCGGTGTCGGTTGCGGAACCGTGAAAGCGAAGGCGTCTTCGGCTGCCGGGATTGCTTCGGCCGCCGGCGCCGGATCGGTCTCGAAAACGAGCGGAGCGAAAACCGTCTCCGTTGCCGCGGCATCGGTCTCTTCGAAACTGACCGGATCGAAACTGATGGTCGGCTCGGCAACGGTCGCCGGCGCGTCGGCAGGGGGCGGTTCGACCGCGCGGTTCTCCGGCGGCGGTTCGAACGGCGCCACCGGCGCCGGGGATGCTTCGGCAACGGGCGCTGCCGGCGCGGGAGCGGACCCCGCGTCGGCAACCGTCGCCGCTTCGCCAGCCGCGGCATCGGCCACGCTGTCGTCCGGCAGCGGCCAGTAGCGCAGATTCTCCAGACTGGTGCGGGTGATCTCCAGGATCTCCTCGCGATTGGGGCGGCGCTCGCGCAGCGCTTCCAGGTAGTACTCCAGGCTGGCCATCGCATCGGCCAGCGTATCCAGCTGCTGCCCGCCGGGGACGCGGCGCTTGCCGAGCAGTTCGGTGCCCACGTACTGGCGCACGCCGATCAGGTAGTCGGCAGCCTGCGAGAGCTCCAGGATCCGCATCGCGCCGGCGACTTCCTCCAGCAGGCGCGGGACTTCGTCCAACTGGGTATGGTCCCAGTTGGTTTCGATGAAGGCGACGAAGCGCTCGCGCGCCGCGGCGAAGTTGTTGATCGCTTCCTGCGCCAGGATTTCCACTGTGCGCTGCGAGTCCGCACCGGTGCCTTCTTCTCCGCCGGTCCCGGCGGGATGACCCAGCCGCGCGACCTGATCGTCCAGCGACGCGTCCACGTAAAGCAGCGCACCGGCGATATCCAGCAGCGTGCTCTCGTCGGCGGGGCGGGAACCTTCGACAACCGCGCGCAATGCATCGCGCTGCTGCTGCACCACGTCGCGGGCCACGCCCAGGCCCATCATGCCCAGGGTGTCGGCGACATTGCCCAGTTCGGTGACCTGGGTCTGCAGCGCAGCGGCCTGGTCGTTGGTGCGCAGATGCAGATCCAGCGCGTCCTTGACCCGCAGCAGTTCTTCCTTGACCGCATTGCCGACGGTGTCGAGCAGTTCGCGGTTGCGGCCGCTGATGCTGCCGCGCGCATGATCGATTTCGGCTTCGCTGGGCGTGGGCGCGTCGTCATGGGTCCCGGGCGGAAACAGCATGCTCTCGCTCAGGCCGGGGGCACCGCGCGCCGCGCGGATTTCGTTGAGCAGCGGCAGCAGCACGATCGGGATGTCGCGGTGGCCGTCCTGCAGGCGTTCCAGGTAGTCCGGCAGCAGCACCGCGCCGCGCATCAGCACCGCGCAGGCTTCGTCGCGGTCGATGGTCTTGCCCACCTGCAGCGCCTGCGCCAGCTGTTCCAGCTCCTCGGCGACCATCGCCGGGGCATACAGCTCCACCATGCGCAGCGTGCCCTGCACCTGGTGCAGGTAGCCGACGCAGAAGCGCATGCGGCCGACATCCGCCGGATCCTCGCCGAACGCCTCGATTTCCTCGCGCACCTGGCGCAGGGTGTCGTCGAGCTCGGGTTTGACCCAGCCCAGTACCGCGTGGCTCATGGCTTCACGCAGCGCACTCATCGGCGCACCTCGGCCGAAGCGTTGATGCGGTCATGCCGGCGCCGGGTAATTCGCAGTTCCATCCGTGATGCCCCGTCAGCCTGGCAGTTTGAAGTCGGCGACCGAACGGCGGAGATCCGCCGCCAGTTGCGCCAGGTGGCCGATCGACTCGGCCGTTTGCCCGGCACCGAGCGAGGTCTGCGACGTGATCTGCCGGATCACGCCCATGGTCTGGGTGATGTCGGAAGCCGCGGCGGACTGCTGCTGGGCGGCGCCGGAGATGTTCTTGATGAGGTTGTTGAGATCGTGCGACACGCGTTCGATTTCGCCCAGCGCGGTGCCGGCATCCTCGGCCAGGCGGGCGCCGGAAACCACTTCGGCGGTGGTCTGCTCCATCGAGCTGACCGCTTCGTTGGTATCGGCCTGAATGGTCTGCACCAGCGATTCGATGCGGCGGGTGGCGCCGGAGGTGCGTTCGGCCAGCCGCTGCACTTCGTCGGCCACGACCGCAAAACCGCGGCCCGCTTCGCCGGCCGAAGCGGCCTGCACGGCTGCGTTCAAGGCCAGGATGTTGGTCTGTTCGGAAATGTCATTGATCAGTTCCACCACCGAGCCGATTTCCTGCGAGGACTCGCCCAGCCGCTTGATGCGCTTGGAGGTTTCCTGGATCTGGTCGCGGATCTGGTCCATGCCGCGGATGGTTTCGCGCACCACGCCGGCGCCTTCGGTGGCGATCTGCACCGAGCGCTGCGCCACGTCGGCCGACTCGGTGGAGTTGCGCGAGACCTGGTCGATGCTGCTGGCGATTTCGCTGATGCGCTCGGAAGCGCTGTTGATCTGGTCGGACTGGTGGCCGGCGGCTTCGGCCAGCTGCAGCGCCGTGGCCTGGGTTTCCTGGGTCGAGGCGGCCACCTGCACCGAGGTGTCGTTGATGGTGGTCACCAGGTTGCGCAGTTCGTCGACGGCGTAGTTGATGGCGTCGGCGATGGCGCCGGTCATGTCCTCGGTCACCGAGGCCTTGACCGTCAGATCGCCCTCGCCGAGCGAGCTGATTTCGTCCAGCAGCCGCATGATCGCCTGCTGGTTGCGGCTGTTGTATTCCACCTGGGTCTGGTAACGGACTTCCTGCTCGCGCTGGCGGCTGCGATAGAAGCTGTAGAGGAAGCCGCCGATGGACACCAGCAGCGCCACGCCGGCGATGACCGAGATCCAGAAGTTGGGGAACAGGCGGGTATCGCGGACCGAACCGAATGCCGAGAAGGCCTGGAACAGGTTGCTGCTGTCCTCCAGCATCTTGCCCGAGCCGTTGGTCAGCGCGGCGGCGGCCGACTGCGCGGCGAACAGGCTACGGGACGAGCCCAGGATCGCGTCCAGGTCCTTCTTCATCGCGTCCCACAGCGTCTGCGACTGCTCCAGCGCCGCCAGCGCGCCGACGTTGCGCACCGGTGCGATGTTGAGATCCGGATTGCCGTTGCGCAGCCCTTCCAGCACCTGCCCGAACAGCACCGAGTCGCGGGCCAGCGCGTCGCCGGCAGTGGCGGCGCCGGCGCCGCCAGCGCGGATTTCGGTGACGCGGCGGGCCATCGTGCCGGCCAGCACCACCTGCTGCAGTGCGCTGTAGATCTGCGAGGACGGCGCGCCGCTGGCGGACATCGCGCGCACCACTTCGTTCAGCTGCGCCTGCAGCTGCGGCACCTGGGTCGCAAACCGGTCGGCGTTGCCGGCCAGCGCCAGCACTGCCGCTTCGCTGGAGGTGATCTGTTCGGCGTTCTGGCCCAATGGCCGCCAGGTCTCGCTGAGCGTGTTGAGCGGACCGGCAATCTGACCCTCGTTGCCGTAGCGGCTGCGCAGGCTGGCGATGGTGGTGTCGATCCGATCCTTGGTGTCCTTGAACGCCTTGAATGCCTCGGCATTGCCGGCCACCGCTTCCCGGCCCAGATTGGTCAGCTGCTGCGACAGCACGCGCATGTCGGATGCGCCGGTGCTGGCGCCGGCCAGGCGGCCGCCTTCGTAGGTGGCGTAGCCGGTGTTGGCACCGAAGGCGAGCACGGACAAGGCCAGCAGAAGCAGCCAGAAACTGGTGCCGAAGCTGCCCAGTTTACCGGCGGTTGGAGAATCCGTGGCAGTGCTCATCATTCAACCCCTGGGTATTGAAAAATCCGCGTTCAGAGCGCGGCTTGTCGGAACTCGGGCGTTCGCGCCAGCAAGGAAAGCGCGAAAACGCCCCAATCGTGATCCTCGCCGTGGAACGCGCGATCGACGAAATTCGCATAACGGCCTTCGGCCAGCGGACCGGGATCGGTGCGCTGCGACTCGTGGAAGCTGCGCTGGCCGTAGAGCTCGTCGATGGTCAGGGCGACGTCGCCGCCAGGCTGGCGCATCACCAGCACGCGCTGGCCCTCGTGCAGCACGGTCCGCTCGCCTTCCAGGAAATGCTTCAGATCGACCACCGGGAACAGGTTGCCGCGCAGGTTGCCGATGCCCAGCAGCCACGGCTGCGCTCCCGGCACCGGCGTCATCGGCGGCAACGGCACGATTTCGACCACCTCGCCGAAGTTGGAAACCAGGCGGCGCTGGCCGACCCGGTAGCCGACGCCGCGCCACTGATCCGGCGAAGCCTCGCGTGCCGGCAGCACCACCGCATGGGCAAGGCTGCGGCGCTCGTATTCGGCCAGGATGTCGAACGGTGTGCGGATCATGACCCGCCCTTTGTACGCGCTACGGGAATGGGTGCCATCGGGTCAGCCTCCCCCTCAGGTGCTGACATGGGTACGGATTGCGGCCAGCAGTTCCTCACGCGTAAACGGCTTGGTCAGGTACTGCTCGGAACCGACGATTCGACCGCGGGCCTTGTCGAACAGGCCGTCCTTGGACGACAGCATGATCACCGGCGTCGACTTGAAGACCTGGTTGTTCTTGATCAGCGCGCAGGTCTGATAGCCATCGAGCCGCGGCATCATGATGTCCACGAAGATGATCTGCGGCTGTTGATCGGCAATCTTGGCCAGGGCCTCGAAGCCGTCCGTTGCGGTCACCACTTCGCAACCTTCACGTTTTAGCAGGGTCTCCGCGGTACGGCGGATGGTCTTCGAATCGTCGATCACCATGACCCTGAGGCCGCTCAGTTCCCCGGCCGGGCCTGCGTTCTGCGTCATTACTCTCATTTCCCCGTGCGCGCGTTGCTTCTTTGGACAACCGGCCCCGCTGCGAAGCTACTTATATCCCAGTCGGGCCGCACACTGTCAAGCAGCACGGTGCGATCGACCCAAACTGAATGCCGTGATGCGAACGCCGTCGCAGTTGCGACGGCCGTCCGGATCTGCCCGCTCCGGGCATCCTGCTACCATCATGCAGATCCCCCGCCAGATGTCCAACATGCCTTTCGATGTCATCGTCGTCATGGACCCCATCGGGTCCATCAAGATAGCCAAGGACACCACATTCGCGATGTTGCTGGAAGCCCAGCGCCGCGGCCATCGCCTGCATTATGTCCTGCCTGGCGGGCTGGCGCTGCGCGGCGGCCAGGCGGTGGCGCGGACCGCCGCACTGACGGTCAAGGACGACAAGGCCGGCTGGTTCAGCCTGGGCGAGGCCGCCGAACAGGCGTTCGGCCCGGGCCAGGTGGTGCTGATGCGCAAGGATCCGCCGTTCGACAGCGAATACCTGTACGACACCCACATCCTCAGCGTGGCCCAGGCCGCCGGGGCGCTGGTGGTCAACGACCCGCAGGGGCTGCGCGACTACAACGAGAAACTGGCCGCGCTGCTGTTCCCGCAGTGCTGCCCGCCCACCCTGGTCAGCCGCGATGCCGCCGCGCTGAAGGCCTTCGTGGCCGAGCACGGCGAGGCGGTGCTGAAGCCGCTGGACGGCATGGGCGGGCGCTCGATCTTCCGGGTCAGGGCCGGCGACGCCAACACCAACGTGATCCTGGAAACCCTGATCGGCGACGGCCGCCAGACCCTGGCCCAGCGCTTCATTCCCGGCATCAAGGACGGCGACAAGCGCGTGCTGCTGGTCGATGGCGAGCCAGTGGACTATGCGCTGGCGCGGATTCCGCAGGGCGACGAGTTCCGCGGCAACCTGGCCGCCGGCGGCCGCGGCGAAGGCCGTCCGCTGAGCGAGCGCGACCGCTGGATCGCCGCCCAGGTCGGCCCGGAGATGAAGCGCCGCGGCATGCTGTTCGTCGGCCTGGACGTGATCGGCGACTACCTGACCGAGGTCAATGTCACCAGCCCCACCTGCGTGCGCGAGCTGGACGCCCAGTTCGGCCTCAATATTGCCGGGCTGCTGTTCGACGCCATCGAGCGCAAGCTGCAATGACGAAGGGTTGTTGCGCGACGATCGCGGCCGATTGGCCCGGTTCGAACCGTTTTTCGGCCTCTTTTGCCGCCGTGCCCGCGATCTTCCATCCTCCGGGCCCGATACTCCTCAGCCCCCGCACATGAACGCCGCTGTCGCCACGCCCCGGGTTGGAGAGAACGAACGCCTTGGCGCCACCCTGGCGCTGTCGCTGATCCTGCACGGCATCGTCGTGCTGGGGCTGGGCTTTGCGCTGGACGACGCCGCGCCGGTGGTGCCGACACTGGATGTCATTCTCAGCCAGACCCAGACCCCGCTGACGCCCAAGGAGGCCGATTTCCTAGCCGCGGCCAACCAACAGGGCGGCGGCGACCATGACAAGGCGCAGCGCCCGCGCGACAACCAGGCCGGCTGGGTACCGCAACAGGAAACCGGGCTGGCCCCGCAGCCGCTGCGCGCCCAATCGCCCTCCAGCGTGCCGCCGCCGCAGGCGCGGGTCATCACCGCGCCCGACAGCGACATCCTGGTGCCCCCGGCCGAAACCCGCCCGCAGCCGGACCAGCCGGAACTGCCCACGGGCGAGCAGAAGGTCCAGCGCGACGCCGAGATGGCGCGGCTGGCGGCCGAAATCCACCTGCGTTCGGAGCTGTACGCCAAGCGGCCCAAGCGCAAGTTCGTCTCCGCCAGCACCCGCGAATACGAATACGCCAACTACCTGCGCGCCTGGGTCGACCGCGCCGAGCGGGTCGGCAACCTCAATTACCCCGACGAAGCCCGCCGCAAGCGCCTGACCGGGCAGTTGGTCATCAGCGTGGCGGTGCGCCGCGACGGCTCGGTGGAAGGCAGCCGCATCATCCGCTCCAGCGGCATTCCGCTGCTGGACTCCACCGCCCTGCGCATCGTCACGCTGGCCGAGCCGTTCCCGCCGCTACCGCAAACCGAAGAGAACGTCGACGTACTGCACGTCACCCGCACCTGGAACTTCCTGGCCGGCGGCGAAGTGCGCGACGAATAGGCAGGAAGGAACCCGCACCACCGCTTGCCCGTGTCGGCCAGCCGTTCACGGCGGCCGCGCGCCCGTCGCCGGATACCGGTTGCGGCCCATAGGCGCTGACCGGGCGACGTTCGAACCGGCTCCACCCATGGGCATTTCCGGCCGCCGCGGGGCCTGCGCCCCCTGGGTGCGAAACGGATTCCGATCAGCGCGCCAAACGCGCCGCCTTTTGCTCCTGCAGCGTCAGCGCAACGTTGTTGCGAAGGTAGGCCGGTTCCACCCGCTCGGGCGCGATCGCCTCGCCGCGGATGAAGGCCGCGGCGGCGAGGCGGGCGATATCGGCGGCATGCGGCAAGGCATCGGCCTGCACGGCCGCCAGTCTCTGCTGCAGGCGTTGTTGCAGGACGCCTTCGCCGGCGGCGAAGCCGGTACCGACGCCAATCCAGCCGTCGGCGATCTCCGGCGGTGCGTAGTCCTGCGGAGCGATGACCTGTTCCCGGGTGAGCGGCATGCATGCGTCACCGGAGCCTTCGTATGCGGCCACATAGATCTCGCCCATGCGCGCGTCGATGGCGGCCAGGATGTGCCTGTTGGCCGGCGTTGCCGGACACGGGAGTCGCAACGCCTGCATCGCCAGCGCCTGCAGGGTCGAAACCGGCACGACCGGTTTGTCCAGCGCCATCGCGATGCCCTGGGCCACGGCGATGGCCAGGCGCACGCCGGTGAACGCACCCGGGCCACGGCCCAGCGCGACGGCATCGAGCTGGCGCTTGCCGATGCCGGCATCGGCCAACAGCGCCTCGGCCCATGGCAGGGCGAGTTCGGCGTGGCGGCGCGGGGCAAGCTGGTGCCGTTCGATGATTTCGCCATCGATATACAGCGCGACCGAGCACGCTTCGGTGGACGTTTCGAAGGCGAGCAGTTTCATTTCAGCGGGGCGTCCCCGGCTGCGGACTGCCATGGTGCGAACGATCTACTTTTGATCATGCCCGGGACTCCTCGGTAACTGGCGCCGATTCTCGCGCGAAAAACGCCTGCACGTCTTCCACCCGCCGGGTGCGCGCGAACGGCGGCAGCGAATCCAGGAACACGCGGCCATAGGATTTTCCGCTCAGGCGCGGATCGCACAGCACCAGCACGCCGCGGTCGGTCTCGCTGCGGATCAGCCGGCCCACGCCCTGCTTGAGCGCAATCACCGCCTGCGGCAGCTGTTCGTCGCGGAACGGATTGCCGCCGCTGCGGCGGATGGCATCCAGCCGCGCTTCGAACACCGGGTCGTCGGGTGCGGCAAATGGCAGTTTGTCGATGACGACCACGCTCAGCGCATCGCCGACCACATCCACGCCTTCGCGGAAACTGGCCGCCCCCAGCAGCACGCCATTGCCGGATTCGCGGAAACGCTGCAGCAGCGTCGCGCGCGGCGCTTCGCCCTGTACGAACAGCGGCCAGGGCCCGTCGCGCAAGGTTTCGGCGGCTTCGCGCAGCGCGCGGTGCGAGGCGAACAACAGGAACGCACGCCCATCCGAGGCCTGCAGCACCGGCCACAGCGTAGCTATCAATGCGGTGCCGTAGCCGCGCGCATTGGGATCGGGCAAGCCGGCGGGCAGGTAACACAGCGCCTGCCGCTCCCAATCGAACGGGCTGGGTTGCAGCAGCGTCTGCGGATCCTCCAGTCCCAACCGGGTGGCGACATGGTCGAAATCGCCGCCGACCGCCAGCGTGGCGGAGGTGAAAATCCAGGCCGCATGCGAGCGTTCGCGGTGCTCGCGCAGCGGGCCGGACACGTCCAGCGGCGTACGCTGGCAGCGGAACCCGCGCTGGGTCAGCTCGTACCAGAACACGTCGGCCGAAGCCGGCAACGGTTCGTCATCGAAGCCGGGAATGGGTTCGTCCTCGCCCAGCCAGCGCAACAACCGCGCCGACAGTTCCCTGGCCCGCGCCGCGCACGCTTCCAGGCCCAGCGAACTGTCGGCCATCGGCAGCACCGCTTCGAACAACTGCGCCAGCGATGCGGTCAACGTATCGAAACCCTGGGCGACTTCCGGCTTGCCCAGCGCGCGTTCGCGGGTGCCGCGCACCGGCAGGCCTTCCATCGCCAGGCGCAATTCGCGCAGCGATTGTTCGATGGCGCGCACCGGTTCCTGCAGGCTG
The DNA here is from genome assembly GCF_900215535.1 of Pseudoxanthomonas wuyuanensis. GTDB lineage: Bacteria > Pseudomonadota > Gammaproteobacteria > Xanthomonadales > Xanthomonadaceae > Pseudoxanthomonas_A > Pseudoxanthomonas_A wuyuanensis. Next base: position 361,708 of record NZ_OCND01000004.1, read on the forward strand.
GCCAGCGCGCCGGGCACGTCCTTGCATTCGGCCAGGCAGTCGCGCGCCAGTTCCTGCAGCGGCCGCATGCCGAAGCCTTCGCCGAAGAAGTTGGCGGCCAGTTCCGGCAACTGGTGCGCCTCGTCGATGACAAAGGTCTGCGCGCCGGGAAGGATTTCGCCGAAACCTTCCTGTTTCAACGCCAGGTCGGCCAGCAGCAGGTGATGGTTGACCACGACCACGTCGGCCGCCTGCGCGCGCTGGCGGGCCTGTACGACGAAGCACTCTTCCCAGAACGGGCACTCGCTGCCCAGACAGTTGTCGACGGTGGAGGTCACCATCGGCAGCAGCGGCGAATCTTCCGCCAGCGCGGCCAGTTCGGCCATGTCGCCGAACTGGGTGCGACCGCTCCAGGCGACGATGCGCTGGAACTGGTCGACCTGTTCGCGGCTGGTAAAGCGGGGCTCGCCCTTGGCCTGCTGCAGCCGGTAGCGGCACAGGTAGTTGGCGCGGCCCTTCAGCAAGGCCGACTTCAGCCCCACGCCCAAGGCGTCGCGCACGCGCGGCAGATCGCGGTGATACAGCTGGTCCTGCAGCGCGCGAGTGCCGGTGGAGACGATGGTCTTCAAGCCGGACAGCAGCGCCGGCACCAGATAGGCGTAGGTCTTGCCGGTGCCGGTGCCGGCTTCGGCCAGCAGCACGTCGCGTTGCTCGATGGCGTCGGCAATCGCGCCGGTCAGCCGCAACTGGGCATCGCGGGCAGCGAAGGCATCGAGTCGGGTCGCGAGCGCGCCGCCATCGCTGAGGGCTTCGCGGCTGGCCTGGGAAAGCTGGGGCATCCTTACATTCTATTGATACCGGGCACCGTGCAGGCGGCAATCTGCGCCTGCGCCGACCCGGCGTTCTCGGTTTCGCCGCGCGCCAGCCGCGATTGCTCGATGGTGGCCCAGTGCCGGCGGCACAACGGGCCGACCTGCGATCCCAGATCGTAGGCGCGCCTGGCCAGGGTTTCGGCGCGTTCGAATTCGGACTGCAGCAACGCCACTTCGGCGCGCTCCTGCAGTACCGCCGGGTCGTCGGCGACGATCAGCAGCGCCTGGTTCAATGCTGCGGCCGCGGCTGCATAGTCGCGGCGGGCCCGCGCGCCGCTGGCGGCTTCGCGCAGATCCTCGACCTGCGGATCGCGCAGCGGTTGCACGGCCAGTTCCTTGTCGTCCTGGCCGGCGGCAGCTTCGACAGCGGCCAGCCGCTGCTCCGGCGCGACCTTCGGCAGCGCCGGCGCTTGCGGCTCGGGAGCGGAGGTCACGCAGCCGGCGGCCAGTACGGCCAGCGTCAGCGCGGTGGTACGGGTAAGGATCTTGTTCATCATGGCGGTACGGATTCGGCCGGTGGCGCGGTCGCTTCGTCCTTCTTTTTGTCCAGGCCGAACCAGCTGCGCCAGCCGCCGCTTTCTTCTTCCTGCACGGGCGGTTCGGCAACGCAGGGTTGGTAGGCGGGCGCATAACCGGAAACGAACGGCAACTGTCGCGCGCCGGGACAACTGGCATCGGTGGCATTGCTGCCTACGATCCACTGCCAGTCGATGCCCTTGCCCGGCACCTTCAACGGTGCGCTGGGCAGGCGCGCGAAGATGCCCGACCAGACCTTCATCGCGCCGGTGGCGCCGTACAGGCCGGTCTGTTCGTTCTGATCGTTGCCGACCCAGACCACCGCCAGATGATCGCCGGTATAGCCGGCATACCAGCTGTCGCGGCCATCGTTGCTGGTGCCGGTCTTGCCCGCCGACTGCAGCCGCCCCAGGCCGTCGCCAAGCAGTTGCCGGCCGGTGCCGCCGCTGACCACCTGCTGCAGGCCGATGCTGATCAGGTTGGCGGCGATGGAATCGCCTTCCTGCGCCGGCGCCGGCGTCTTGTCGTAGCGCTTGAGCAGCTTGCCATCCGGATCCAGCACGCCGCGCACCGCATGCAAGGGCTGGATTTCGCCGCCGGAAGCGAGGAACTGGTAAAGCTGGGCCATCGCGTAGGGGCTTTGATCGGTCGCGCCCAGGATCAGGGCCGGGTTGGGATCGGCCTTGATGCCGGCCAGCACCCGGATCAGATCGCCCAGCCGCTCCGGGTCGACCTTCATGCCGATCCGCACGGTGGCCTGGTTGTAGGAGTGCGCCAGCGCGTCGATCAGGCGCACGGTGCCATGGCTGCGGCCATCGGAATTGCCCGGATTCCAGCGCCGGTTCTTGCCCAGTTGCACGGTCACCGGTGAATCGTCGACCCAGCTGGCCAGCGAATAGTTGTCAGGCTGCGCCAGCGCCAGCAGGTAGACGAAGGGCTTGAGCAGCGAACCGACCGGACGCTGCGCCTCGATGGCGCGGTTGAACCCCGGCTGCGACACTTCGCGGCCGCCGACCACCGCCAGCACGTCGCCGTCATGCACGTCGGTCAGCACCAGCCCGGCCTGCAACGGCGGCCGCTTGCCGGTCTGCAGCGATTTGAGGGTGCGGGTGACCGCGCCTTCGGCGTAGGCCTGGGCCGACGGCGACATGCCGGTCAGCACGGTCAGGCCGGCCCCCTGCAGGGCGCTTTCCGGGTAGTCGCGGGCCAGTTGCCGGCGGACCAGATCGACGTAGGCCGGAAACCGGTTGGCCGCCGCCATCCCGGGCGTCTTGGCGATGCCCAGCGGCGCGGCAACCGCGCGCTTGTATTCGGCGGCATCGATCAGGCCGTTCTCATGCAGCCTGGCCAGCACGAAATCGCGGCGCTGCTTGGCCCGTTCCGGATTGCGGCGCGGGTCGTAATACGACGGCCCCTTGACCATGCCGATCAGCAGTGCGGTCTGTTCGGTGGTCAGCGAATCCAGGCTGCGGCCGAACCAGAATTCGGCCGCGGCCGACATGCCATGGATGGCCTGGCCGCCGCGCTGGCCCAGGTAGACCTGGTTGAAGTAGGCCTCGAGGATGGTGTGCTTGTCGTAGCGCGCTTCCAGGATCAGCGCATACAGGATTTCGTTGAACTTGCGGCTGGGGGTGACCTCCTTGCCGATGCCCAGCAGGCCGCTGCGGGCCAGCTGCTGGGTCAGCGTGCTGGCGCCCTGGCGGGTTTCGCCGCCGGAGCGCACCGCGACCCAGATTGCGCGGACGATGCCGCTCAGGTCGATGCCGTGGTGGCGGCTGAAATCGCGGTCCTCGACCGCCTGCAGGCCGGTGACCAGCAGTTCCGGCACTTCCTCCAGCCGTACCAGCCGGCGCTCTTCCTGCTTCTGGCCATACAGCGTGGCGATGCGCGCCGGGTCCAGCCGCGCCGCCTTCAGATCCTGCTTGCGGGCGATATCATGCACCTTGGCGACCCGGCCGCCGGACAGCGTCACCTGCAGCCGGCGCGGCGCCACCCGGCCATCGACATCGATATAGCCGCGGTTGGAAATGACGAAACGGCCGCCTTCGGCGGCATAGGTGCCCGGTCCCTCGCCCACCCCGTCGTCGCGGTAGGAGGCCGCGTCTAGCTCGGTCTTCAGCGTCTGCGCATCCATCGCCAGCCCGGGCGACAACTGCAACGGCCGGGCGTAGACACGGGTCGGAATCTGCCAGCGCAACTCGCCAAAGCGCTGGCTCACCTGATGGTTCAGGTACAGAGTGTACGGAATCAGGAAGCCCAGGCCCAGGCCCACGGCCGCCAGCACCGCGGTCAGCAGATAGCGGCGCCACACCGGCGGCCCGGCCTCGTCATCGACGTCGTCTTGGTCTTCGTAATCGTTGCGGGCCACAGGGATGCGACAATGGGAATTCCGGCGAGTCTAACGCAGGCGTCTTCGTTGCGGCCGACCGCGGGGTTCCTTCGCTCAGCTGGAGTTGCAACGGGATGTCGTTTTCCTTGTCCGATGCGCGCTTTCTGTTCCATCGTGCGCTCGGCCTGTTTCGCCGCGGCCTTGCCAGCCTGCGTACGCGCGGCTGGCGCTCCAGCTGGGAACGGGTGAAATTCCAGTTCCGGCGGGCTCCCAGGATTCGCCGGCAATCGCTTTATTTTCCTGCCGAGGCGGCATTGGCGCCGTTTGCGGTGCCCGCCAGCGATACGCCGCGGGCAAGCATCGTCATTCCCGTCTACGGCCAGCTTGCCCATACCGTCAACTGCCTGCGGGCGCTGGCGGCGCACCCACCGCAGGCGGCCTGCGAGGTAATCGTCGTCGATGACGGCAGCCCGGATCAGACGGCGCAATGGATGCCTCAGATCGCCGGCCTGCGCTATCACCGGCGCGCCCACAATGGCGGCTTCATCGCCGCCTGCAACGACGGCGCCGCAATGGCGGAAGGCGAGTATCTGGTTTTCCTGAACAACGACACGATCCCGCAACCAGGCTGGCTGGATGCGTTGCTGTCGACGTTCGCCTCGCACCCGGAGGCCGGTCTGGTCGGCGCACAGTTGCTGTATCCGGACGGCCGCCTTCAGGAAGCCGGCGGCGTGGTGTTCGCCGACGGTTCGGCCTGGAACTACGGTCGTCTCGAAGCACCGGAAGATCCGCGCTTTGCCAGCCTGCGCGATGCCGACTATTGCTCCGGCGCAGCGCTGGCCATTCCACGCGATCTGTTCCAGGCCGTCGGCGGTTTCGATACCCGCTACGCGCCGGCCTATTACGAAGATACCGACCTGGCGTTTTCGGTACGCGCGCGCGGTCGCCGCGTCCTCTACCAGCCGGCCGCGCGGGTGGTGCATCTGGAGGGCATCACTTCGGGCACGGACACCCATTCCGGCATCAAGGCCTACCAGGTGCGCAACCGGGAGATCTTTGCGCAGAAATGGCGCGAACGATTACGGACGCAACCCGGCTCAGACCAGATACCGACACCATCAGTATTGCATCGTGGGCAGCGGCAAGTTCTGCTGATCGACGCACTGACGCCGCAACCGGATCGCGATTCCGGTTCGCTCCGGCTAGTCAATCTGATGCGGCTGCTCTTGCAGGAAGGCGCCCATGTCGTGTTCGTTCCGGCTCTTGGACGCCACGATGGCGCTTATACCGAGTCCTTGCAACGGCTTGGAATCGAGGTCTGGTACGCACCCTTCAGGCGGCGCTTTCCGGCATGGCTGCACGAACACGGGGCGCGGTTCGATACCGTAGTGCTGTGCCGGCATTACGTTGCCAGCGAGTTCGTTCCGCTGGTGCGGCGACACCTGCCTGCGGCCCGCATCGTATTCGACACCATCGATCTGCACTATCTGCGCGAGACCCGTGGCGCGGATATCGACGGCGACAGCGCGCTTCGCCTGGCGGCGTTGAAAACCCGCCGCAGGGAGCTGGCGTTGATCGAGGCCAGCGACATCACCCTGGTCGTCAGCACCGCAGAGCAGGCATTGCTGGCCAAGGACGCGCCGCAGGCCAGGGTCGAGGTGCTTTCCAATCTGCACGAGATCGCCGGCGGCGGGCAGCCGTTCGCCCAGCGTCGGGATCTGGTCTTTGTCGGCGGTTTTCGTCATCCACCCAATGTCGATGCGGTGCGCTGGTTCGTGGATGCGGTTTTCCCGTTAATCCGGGCGCAACTGCCCGAAGTCGAGTTCTACTGCATAGGCAGCGATCCGCCCGCTCCGGTGGCGGCGTTGGGGCAACGGCCCGGTGTCAGGATCCACGGCTATGTTCCCGATATCGCGCCGTATATGGACGGCTGCCGCGTCGCGTTGGCGCCCTTGCGCTTCGGTGCCGGGGTCAAGGGCAAGATCAATCTGAGCATGGCGCATGGACAGCCGGTAGTCGCCACTTCCTGCGCCGTCGAAGGCATGCATCTGCGCGACGGTTGGGATGTCCTGGTCGCCGATGACCCTGCCGCATACGCTGCGGCAGTGGTCGATCTGTACCGCGACGAAGCTCGCTGGAATCGTCTGGCAGCCAACGGCCTGGACAACGTCCGTCATCATTTCTCGCTGGAAGCCGCGCGCGCCACGGTGCGCAGGGTGTTTTTTGCTTAGGGCCTGTTGACGCCATCGGGACAGGTCACGTTGGCGTCAACAGGCTCTAGTCCCCGCCCGCCTGCGCTGTCCGCACCCGCTGGGCGAAGTCGGCCAGGCCGGGCGCGTCGGCGGCCAGCATCTGCGCTTCGCGCAATGCCAGTGCTGCGAATGCCACATCGCCTGCGCCGAGCCGCTCGTCGCCCACCGCAACCCACTTCAGCGCCAGCCGCTGGTGGGCGTCGCGGAGCGCCGACGCGTCCGGCCGCAGGGTCTGCCAGGCGTCCAGGCAGGTCTGCGCCCGGCGGATGCGGTTGCTGCGCAGTTCGTCCTCGAAACAACGCTCGATCGCGGCGAGCAGACGCGCTGCGGCACGCTTGACCGCGGCATCGTCAGGGGCCAACGCCTGCGCGGCGCGCAACTGGTCGAAGGCGCTCTCGCCCGGCGGCGTCAGCCAGTTGCCTTGCGTTTCGGCGCGGCCCATGGCGGCCAGCAGCGATTGCACGCGGCGGCTGCGTTCGCCGGCGGAGAGTCCGGAATCCTGCCGCGCAAGCGCCTGCCTGGCGCGCGCGATGCGCTGTTCGGCCTCGATCACCGCGACCGATCGCGGAGCGATGACGCGCGCCTTCTCCAGTGACGCTTGCGCCGCGGAAAACCGCTGGTCCGCGGCCAGTCGCCCGGCACGTTCGGCGTATATCGTCGCCACCTGCTCGCTGCCCTGGCGCGCAACCGCGTTGTCCGGCGCAGCGTCCAGTACCGCCTGGTAGCCGGCCAACGCGGCATCCAGCCGTTGCCGGCGCAGATCCGCAGCCGCCCGCGTCAGCCGTTGCTCGATGGACCGGCCCAGGCCGGCCTGGGCATCGGGCAGCTCGATATGGCCGGCGTCGTAGCCGCGTACCCGGGCGATGATGGCAGCCGCATCGACCAGGTCGCCTTTCGCCAGCGCGGCGCCGGCCTGCTGCAGCAGGTCCGAAAGGGCGTCTTCGCGTCCTTCCAGCGCTTCCACCCGGTCCGGCTGCAACGACAGCACCCGCTGGTACAACGGCAGCGCCGCATCCGGGCCGCCCTCCAGGCGCGCTGCCGCGTGCGCCTGCTGCGCCCACTTCAACAAATCGTCCAGCCCCACCATTTCCGCTTCGCGCCGACGCAAGGCCTCGGCCAACCGGTCGGCCTGCGCTCGCGGAACCTGCAACTCGCGCGCCAGCGCCAGTGCCGAGCGCGCATCGGCGAAACGCTCCTCGCCCAGCGCGCGCTGCGCCTGAGCCAACGCCGCCTCCGCCACCCGCATCAGGCCAGACCGCGCCTCGGTCCGGTCCGTGTCCAGGGCCTGTGCGGCTTCGAACAACTGACGGGCGCCGCGACCGTCGGTGGCGCTCAGGCGGCCTTCGCGCAATGCCGACTCGGCCTCGTCCAGCAGCCGCTGGACCCGGGTCTCCGGCCATAGCCAGCCGGTCAGCGGCTGCCGGTACGCCACCAACGCCACCGCGATCAGCACAACCGCAACGCCCAGCCACCACGGCCAGAGGCGGCGGCGCAGATGGGTTATGGGGTGGGGCCGCTTGGCGGTGCCCGCGCTGAACCGGACATCGCTCCAGTCCAGCAGCGGTTCGATGCGGCCATCCCTTCCGGATTGCCCTGATTCGCGTTCGCGCTTCACCGCGCCAGCATAACCTTTCAGCCTGAACGTCGCGCTTCCTGCACGCCCGGCAGCGCATCCAGCTTGCGCAGCAACGTGGACAGCTGGCCGAAGTCGGCGACCTTCAGGCGCAGGCGCAGACGCGCCTTGCCGCTGTCGCGCGCATTGTCGCTGTTGATGTCCAGCACGTTGGCGTCTTCCTGCGCAATCAGCGTGGTGATGTCCTTCAGCAGCCACTTGCGGTCGATGGCGGTGATCTGCACGTCGACCTCGTAGCCGCCGCCGGCCTGGCCCCACTCCACCGGCAGCACCCGCTGCGGATTGGCGGCCGCCAACCGCGAAAACGCCGCGCAATCGGTACGATGCACGGTCACTCCGCGGCCCCGGGTCAGATAGCCGGCAATCGGTTCGCCAGCCACCGGCTGGCAGCAGCGCGCCAGTTGCACCAGCAGATTGCCTACGCCCTGCACGGTGAAGCGGGAACCCGGTTGCGCCGGCGCCCGCCGCGGCGTTCTTCGCGGCTGCGACACCGGTGCCGGTTGCGACTGCGCGCGCTGCTCTTCATGCAAGGCGCGGCCGATCTGGTTGGGCCCGACATCGCCCAGCGCCACCTGGATGTACAGCTCGTCGACGTTCTCGGCATGGAACTTCTTCGCCACCGCCGCCAGATCGGCGTGGTGCAGGCCCAGCCGCTTGAGTTCCCGTTCCAGCAATTCGCGCCCTGCCTGCAGGTTGCGCGTGCGATCCAGCCTGTGGAACCAGGCCCGCACCTTGTCGCGGGAACGCCCGCTGGCCAGGTAGCCATTGGCCGGCAGCAGCCAGTCGCGCTTGGGCTCGCCGGTCTTGGAGGTCAGGATCTCGACCCGATCGCCGCTGCGCAGCGCATGGGTCAGCGGCACGATGCGGCCATTGACCTTGGCGCCGCGGGTGCGGTGCCCCACCATGGTGTGCACGTGATAGGCGAAATCCAGCACGGTGCCGCCTTGCGGCAGATCGATGACTTCGCCCTTGGGCGTCAGCGTGTAGATGCGCTCCTCGATCAGCTCCGCGCCCAGGTCGCCGGCCAGGTTGCTATCGCCATCCTGCCCCGCCTCGGCGGACTGATCCAGCAACCGCCGCATCCAGGCGATCTTGCGGTCGAAAGCCTTGTCGCCCCCGCCTTCCTTGTAGCGCCAGTGCGCGGCCACGCCCAGTTCGGCCTGGGCATGCATCTCGTGGGTACGGATCTGCACTTCCAGCGTGCGCCCTTCCGGGCCGACCACCGCCGTATGCAGCGAGCGGTAGTCGTTGGCCTTGGGACGGGCGATGTAGTCGTCGAACTCGCTGGGAATCGGCAACCACAGCGCGTGCACGATGCCCAATGCGGCGTAGCAGGCCGCCACATCGTCGACTGCGATGCGGACGGCACGCAAATCGTAAAGTTCGTCGAACGATACCTGCTTCTTCTGCATCTTCCGCCAGATGCTGTAGATGTGCTTGGGACGGCCGCTGATGTCGGCGGCGATGCCGTGACCGGCCAGCGCTTCGCGCAACGTCAGTTTGACCGACTCGATGTAACGCTCGCGGCCGGCGCGCTTTTCGTCCAGTTGCGCGGCGATTTGATGGTAGATATCCGGCTCCAGGTAGCGGAACGCCAGATCCTCCAGTTCCCACTTCAGCTGCCAGATGCCCAGCCGGTTGGCCAGCGGCGCATGGATGTCGCGGGTCAGCTGCGCCAGCGCATGGCGTTCGCTTTGCGGCAGGCGGTCGGCCCTGCGCATCCGCGCCAACTGCCGCGCCAGCAGGATCGGCACGACCCGCAGGTCGCGCACGATCGCCAGCAACAGCCGGCGCAATCCCTCGTTGTTGGCCCCGCGCCCCTGCTCGGCATGCAGCGCCCACACCTGCGCGGCGGCGGCCTGCCCTTCCAGCAGGCCGGCGATGCCGGGGAACCGCCCGGCCAACGGGATCTTCAGCGGCTCCTGCAGCGCCGGCACCGCAAACAGCAGGGTCGCGGCAATCACCTCGCCATCGGCGCCCAGCGATGCCAGCGTATCCAGCGTATCGGCCACCACCGGCTGCGCCTCGGACAGCTCCACCCCAGGCTCCAACTGCAGCAGCGCCTGCTGCATCGAATCGCGGGCAGAGGCCGGCAATGCCGCGGCGGAGGCGCGTTCCAGCAGGGCCTGGATGTCGGGGACGGCGGAACTCATGGCGGATACGTCTGCGCGGCAACGAACTGCCGGATACGACTACACTACCGGGCAGTCACTCCGAGGAACAGTCATGAGCAAGGTTTGCGCCGTTCTATGTCTGGCACTGCTGGCGTTTTGCGCGCCGTCGTTCGCGCAACAGTCCGTCCCGGCGGATCTGCAGCAGCAGATGACCGAAACCGAATTCAAGGCCGCCGGCCTGGACAAGCTGACGCCCGCTGAGCTGTCCGCACTCAATGCCTGGCTGCAGCGCAAGGTCAGCAGCGAAACCGCGGTGGCGGTGGAACAGGTGCGCGAACAGGCCAAGGAGGAGGGCCGCAAGGAAGTGGTGGACAAGAACCGCGGCTTCTTCCATTTCGGCTCCAACGATCCGATCGACAGCAGCCTCGTCGGCGAGTTTTCCGGCTTCGCCAAGGGCAAGCGCTATACGCTGGAAAACGGCCAGGTCTGGCAGCAGACCGATGACGCGCGCCTGGCCGGCGTCCGCCGCAGCTCACCCAAGGTCAGCATCAAGCCCGGCCTGATGGGCGCGTGGTACCTGCGCATCGACGGCTTCAACACCTCGGCCAAGGTCCAGCGCATCGAATGAGCCGGCACCCGGCCGAATCCCTGTTGCAACGAGAACACGAACCATGCGTAGCCGCCTTTCCCTGATGCTTGCCGCCAGCCTGTTCAGCACCGCCATTCCCGCCATCGCCCAGGACGGCTATGTGAAAATCGAGCAGCGCTTGAGTGCCGAACAACTGCGCGCCACCGGTCTGGACGGACTGTCGGCCGAACAGCTGGCGCTGCTGAATGAGCTGCTGCAGCAGGACCGGCAGTCGGCCGTGCAGGCCCACCAGAAGGATGCGCAGACCCGCGGTTCGGGCGGCTGGTTCGGCGGCAACGACGCCGAGCCGGTGACCAGCACGGTGACCAGCACGGTGGCCGGCGAATTCCGCGGCTGGTCCAGCGGCACCGTGCTGCGGCTGGCCAATGGCCAGCGCTGGCAGGTGGTCGATGGCAACTTCTATCTGGGCAAACCGCTGACCGATCCCAAGGTCACCATCTCCCCCGGCAAGATCAGCGGCTGGTACCTGCGGGTTGAAGGCCAGAATCCAAGCGCCAAGGTCAAGCGCATCGACTGATCTCCCATCTGCGGTATGTAGGAGCGATGTCGCGGCCGGGCTTTACCGTTAGAAAACATCCGAACGATTCGTCATCCCGGCGCAGGCGGGATGGCGATGGATTTCGCACAATTATCATCGGTACCAAGAACCCCGATGTCCGGCTCGCCTCAGCCGCGCAACGACGCCAGCCGCTGCGCGAGCTTCTTCGGGGAAACGCCGGCGCGGGCGCCCAGCTCCTGCGCGAACACCGATACCCGTAGCTCCTCCAGATCCCAGCGCAACGCCTGCCACTCCGGTGCCGCCGCAACGCCGCTGGCAGTGGCTTCGGCCAACGCCTCGACAAATGGCGCCAATTCCAGCATCCGCGCCTGATCCCGCACCGGGTCGCGCTTGGCGCGCTCGGCGCGCAACGCCATCGCCTTCAGGTAGCGCGGCAACTGCGCCAGCGCGTCGGCCGGCGTCTGCCGCAGAAAACCGGGATGAATCAATGCATCCAGTTGCGCACGCAGATCGTCGAGGTTGCCGCGCGCCCAGCCCATCAACGGCGATTCCAATTGCGGCTTGACTTCGGCCACACCGGCCAGGATGGTCTCGGCCAGTTTCAGCCGCTGCATCGCCTCGCCGAACAGGTGCTTTCCGATATCGTCGCGGCGCCGCTCGAATGCGGCGCGGTCGCGGATCGTACCCAGGCCATCGGCCAGCAGAGCATTCATCGCCGCATCGACCAGATCACCACGCAATCTTTCTTGGGTTTCGATTGCCGCATACAACAAGCCCGTTTTCGGCGATACCGGCAGTTGCTTGCGCGCCTGCTTGATTTTGTCGGCCAGCGCGATTTCCAGCAGCCGGCGCACGCCTTGCGGATGCGCGGCTTCGGCTTGCGCGCGGTCGGCGAACACGCGAAGCGCCACGCCATCGCCGTCGTCCACCAGCGCCGGCCAGGCCGGCACGCCGGCTTCGCCGGGCACCTGCAATGGAATCGGTTCGGCCGGGAACTCCCTCAGCGCTTCGGCCGCCAGCGCGCGGCCGGCACGCGCCGCAAACGCGTGTCCGGCGCGTTCGCCGAAGCGCGCGCGCAGCGCATCCAGGTCCCGCGACTCGGCCAGCGCCCGGCCGCTGTCGTCGCGCAGCCGTAGGTTCATGCGCAAGTGCGGCTCCAGCGCCGTCTCGTCGAAATCCAGCGCGGCGACCGGCGCACCGGTGGCGCGGGTCAGGAAACGCGCCAGCTCGCCGCGCAGATCGTCGGCGGTTGGCCTGGCGAACGCTTCGGCGAACGCGCGGCCGAAATCCGGCGCCGGCACATAGTTGCGGCGCATCGCCTTGGGCAGGCTGCGGATCAGGCCGGCGGCCTTGTCGGCGACAAATCCGGGCGCCAGCCACGACAGCCGCGCCGGGTCCAGCGCGTTGAGCAGATGCAGCGGCACCTCCAGCGTCACCCCGTCATCGCTTGCGCCGGGTTCGAACTTGTAGTGCAGCGGCAGCCGCGCATCGCCGAGCGCGAAATATTTCGGGAACCGGTCTTCCTCGCTGCCCTCGCCCGGCAGCAGATCGGTCAACGACCACAGCAGCTTGCGGCGCGCCTCCGGCGCTTGCGCCTTGTACCAGGCGTCCAGTCCGGCCGCCGAATGGATCTCGGCCGGAATACGGTCCAGGTACCAGCGCGCCTGCCAGTCCTCGTCGGCGATGATGCCGGCGCGGCGCAGCTTGGCTTCTTCCTCGCGCGCCTGCTCCAGCGTCTTCAGATTGTCGGCGACAAAGCCGGCGCGGCTGTTGATTTCGCCGGTGACCAGGCCCTGCCGCACAAAGATATCGTGCGCTTCGGCCGGCGCGATGCGGCCGTAGTGCACCGGCTTCTTCGGCGCCAGCACCAGTCCGAACAGGCTGATCTGCTCCGATGCCAGTACATGCCCCTGCGCCCGCGACCAATGGGCGTCGAAATGCTTGCGCGCCAGCAGGTGCGGCACCTCGGCGATGACCCAGTCCGGCTCGATCGCCGCATTGGTCAGGCCCCAGACGCGCTGAGTGTCCAGCAGAGTCGCGCTGAGCAGCCACGGCGGCGGTTTCCTGGCCAGCGCCGAACCGGGAAATACCTGATAGCGGCGTTGCCGCGGCGCCAAATAGTCGCCCTTCTCGGTGCGGTGGCCCACCTGGGTGGGCAGGCCGGCGATCAGCGCCCGGTGCAGGGCGACGTAGGCGGCGGTCCGCTCGCGCTCGCTGCCGGCAGCGGAGTCCGGTGCCAGTGCGACCGCCTGGCCCGATCTGGCCAGGCGCGCGGCACGGTGCAGCGCGCCTTGCCTCGAAGCTGGCTGGGCGACTTTTCCTGGGGCCGCTACCGGTTTGCCGGACGACTGGCCCGGCGCCTGCGCGGCGGGTTTCGCGGAAGCGGCCTGCAGTTCCCAGCCCAGTTCCTCGCACAGCAACAACAACTGCCGGTGCAGCTCGCGCCACTCGCGCATGCGCAGGAAACCGAGGAAATGCCGTTCGCACCAGTCGCGCAGCTTGGACTGGGTGAGCTCTTCATGCGCGTCGCGGTAGGCGTCCCACAGCTTGACGATGCCGATGAACTCCGAGCGCGCGTCGGCGAATTTGGCATGCGCATTGTCGGCCGCCTCGCGCGCCTCTGGCGGCCGTTCGCGCGGGTCCTGGATGCCCAGAAACGCAGCGATGACGGTCATCTCGCGCAGACAGCCATGCGCCTGGGCGGCGACCAGCATCCGCGCCAGCTTGACGTCCACCGGCAACCGCGCCATCTGCCGGCCGATGGCGGTCAGCTTGCGGGCGCCGCCATCCAGCAGTTCGACCGCACCCAGCTCGACCAGTTGCTGCCAGCCATCGGCAATGGCGCGCTCGTCCGGCGGTTCCAGAAACGGGAAATCTTCGATCCTCCCCAACCCCAGCTGCAACATCCGCAGGATCACGCCGGCCAGGCTGGAACGACGGATTTCCGGGTCGGTGAATTCGGAACGCGACTGGAAGTCGGCTTCGGCATACAGCCGGTAGCAGATGCCCTCGGCAATGCGCCCGCAGCGGCCTTTGCGCTGGTTGGCGCTGGCCTGGCTGATCGGTTCGATATGCAGCCGGTCCAGCTTCTGCCGCGGGCTGTAGCGTTTGACCCGCGCATAGCCGGGGTCGACCACGTAGCGGATGCGCGGCACCGTCAGCGAGGTTTCGGCGACATTGGTGGCCAGCACCAGCCGCCGCTTCGAACCCGGGTTGAACACCCGATCCTGGTCTTTCGCCGACAACCGCGCGTACAGCGGCAACACCTCGGTCTCGCGGTACTTGCGCCGTTCCAAGGCCTGGTGGGCGTCGCGTATTTCGCGCTCGCCGGGCAGGAACAGCAGCACGTCGCCACGCGGATCGGCGCGGGTGATTTCGTCGACGGCGGCGACGATGGCGTCGTTGACGGTACGGTCGCCGGCGCGGTCGTTGTCGCCATCGCTGCCCTCGCCTTCCAGCGGCCGGTAGCGCACCTCCACCGGGTAGGTGCGGCCTTCGACGCTGATCACCGGCGCATTGTCGAAGTGCCTGGAGAAGCGCTCGGTATCGATGGTCGCCGAGGTCACGATGACCTTCAGATCGCGGCGCTTGCGCAGCAGTTGCTTCAGGTAGCCGAGCAGGAAATCGATGTTGAGGCTGCGCTCGTGCGCCTCGTCGACGATGATGGTGTCATAGGCCGACAGCCAGCGGTCGCTGGCGATTTCCGCCAACAGGATGCCGTCGGTCATGAACTTGATGTGGGTGCGCTCGCCGACCTGGTCGTTGAAGCGGACCTGGAAACCGACCGCCGCGCCGACTTCGGTCTTCAGCTCCTCGGCCACCCGCCGCGCCACCGCGCGCGCGGCAATCCGGCGCGGCTGGGTGCAACCGATCATGCCGGCCACGCCTCGCCCGGCCGCCAGGCACAACTTGGGCAACTGGGTGGTCTTGCCCGAGCCGGTCTCGCCGGCAATCACCACCACCGGGTGCCGGCGGATCAGCTCGACGATGCGCTCCCCTTCGCGGGCGATGGGCAGGGACTCATCCAGCGTAATCGCCGGCACCGACGCCTCGCGCGCGCGTCTGGCCGCTTCCGAAGCGGCCACCGCCTGCTGGAACGCGGTGCGCGCGTCCTCGTCGTCAGGCCTGCTGCGCCATCGCGACCACAGCCCATGCAGGCGGCCGCGGTCGCGGGTCAAAGCGCGGTCCAGCGTCCGGCGCGCCGCCTCGGGGCTTTCACGCGGTATGTCAGTGCGGGAATTCATCATTCGGCAGGCAGTTGAAACTTTTTGCATACGCCACATGTTCTAGTGTGACTATTGTGACGCCATAACCCATCCCAGGAGAAACCGCATGGCCAAGACCAAGAGCAAGCCTGCCAAGAGCAAGTCATCGACCCAGTCGGTCGTTGCGCCCATCGCCACGGCTCCCACCGCACCCAATATCGATATCGGGATCAGCACCGGCGATCGCAAGAAAATCGCCGACGGGCTGTCGCGCTTCCTGGCCGACAGCTACACGCTGTACCTGAAAACCCACAACTTCCACTGGAACGTGACCGGTGCGATGTTCAATTCGCTGCACATCATGTTCGAAACCCAGTACACCGAGCAGTGGGCGGCGCTGGACGAAGTGGCCGAACGCATCCGCGCGCTGGGCTTCAATGCGCCGGGCTCGTACCGGGAATTCGTCGGCCTAACCTCGATTGCCGAGGAACCTGGCCTGACCGACAGCGCCGACTGGCGCGAGATGGTCCGCCAGCTCACCGTCGGCAACGAGGCGGTCTGCCGCACGGCGCGCAAGGTGCTGAAGGTGGCCGATGACGCCGGCGACGATCCGTCGGTGGATCTGCTGACCCAGCGCCTGCAGATCCATGAGAAGTACGCCTGGATGCTGCGTTCGCTGTTGCAGTAAGCGCCGTCTTGCTGTCCCCAGACGCCCGGCCCCGGCCGGGCGTTTCTTACGGGAAGTTTCCCGCCCGGGCAATTGCCTACTGCCACAGGGCCTGGCTGGATCCGCCGTCGAAAGGGCCAACCGGCGCTGCTGTTGAAAGGCGGTTTACCCGCAGCGCCGTCGAATAACCTTGACCGGTTCTTCAACCGGCCCCCATCAACGGCCCAGAACACAGAAGCGACGTCGCTGATAAGACATGGCAGCAGGCCGCAAGGCCAGCCCAGCCTCCCGCCTGCTACCCTATACCCCATGTCAGAACTCCCTCAGGACCTGCTGCAGCGGGTCTTCGGCTACCCGGAATTCCGCGGGCCGCAACAGGCCATCGTCGAACACCTTGCCGCCGGCAATGACGCCCTGGTGCTGATGCCCACCGGCGGCGGCAAATCGCTTTGCTACCAGGTGCCGGCGCTGCTGCGCCCCGGCGTTGGCCTGGTGGTGTCGCCGCTGATCGCGCTGATGCAGGACCAGGTGGATGCGCTGCGCCAGTTGGGCGTGCGCGCCGCGTTCCTGAATTCCTCGCTGGACGCCGCCACTGCCGCCGAAGTCGAGCAATCGCTGCTGCGCGGCGAACTGGACTTGCTGTACGTCGCCCCCGAGCGCCTGCTGACCCCGCGTTTCCTGTCGCTGCTGGACCGCAGCCGGATCGCGCTGTTCGCCATCGACGAGGCCCACTGCGTTTCCGCCTGGGGCCACGATTTCCGCCGCGAATACCTGGAGCTGACCCTGCTGCACGAGCGCTGGCCGGACGTGCCGCGCATCGCACTGACCGCCACCGCCGACCCGCCGACCCAGCGCGAAATCGCCGAACGGCTCAACCTGACCGAGGCGCGCCGGTTCGTCAGTTCGTTCGACCGCCCCAACATCCGCTACACCGTGGTGCAGAAAGACAATTCGCGCCGGCAGTTGCGCGATTTCCTGCAGAGCCACCGCGGCGAGGCCGGCATCGTCTACTGCCTGTCGCGCAAGCGGGTCGACCAGACCGCCGACTACCTGGTCGAACAGGGCTTCAATGCCCTGCCCTACCATGCCGGCCTGGACGCCAAGGTCCGCGCGCACAACCAGCGCCGCTTCCTGCGCGAGGAAGGCATCGTCATGGTCGCCACCATCGCCTTCGGCATGGGCATCGACAAGCCGGACGTGCGCTTCGTTGCCCATACCGATCTGCCCAAGTCGCTGGAAGGCTATTACCAGGAAACCGGCCGCGCCGGCCGCGATGGCGAGGCCGCCGATGCGTGGCTGTGCTACGGCCTGGGCGATGTGGTGCTGCTCAAGCAGATGATCGAGCAGTCCGAAGCCGGCGAGGAACGCAAGCGGCTGGAACGCAAGAAGCTGGATCAGCTGCTGGGCTACTGCGAGTCGATGCAATGCCGGCGCCAGGTGTTGCTGGCCGGCTTTGGCGAGACCTATCCGCAGGACTGCGGCAATTGCGACAACTGCCTGCACCCGGCCGAAACCTGGGACGCCACCCTGGCCGCGCAGAAGGCGCTGAGCTGCGTCTACCGTACCGGCCAGCGTTTTGGCGTGCAGCACATCATCGACGTGCTGCGCGGCAGCGAAAGCGAACGCATCCAGCAATGCGGGCACGACCAGCTGACCACCTACGGCATCGGCAAGGATCTGGACGCCAAGACATGGCGCAGCGTGTTCCGGCAACTGGTCGCCTCCGGCCTGCTGGAGGTCGACGCCGAAGGTTACGGCGGCCTTCGCCTGACCGAGGCCAGCCGCAGCATACTGCGCAACGAACGCCGGCTGAGCCTGCGCAAGGAGCTGCCCAGCCGCAAGGAGCGCGAGCGCAACGTGCGCGGCAGCATCGTGGTGCCGCCGGCCGACATGTCGCTGTTCGGCGCCCTGCGCGAGCTGCGCGCGCAGCTGGCGCGCGAACAGAACGTGCCGGCCTATGTCATCTTCCACGACAGCACTCTGCGCAACATCGCCGAGCACCGCCCGGTCACCCTGGCCGAACTGGCCCAGGTCGGCGGCATCGGCGGCACCAAATTGAGCCGCTACGGCGAACGGCTGATCGAACTGGTCCGCGAGCAGGGCTAGGGCGCGCCATCAATCCCCTGGCCAAGCCAGCTTTCGTTCAAACCGGCTCTGCTAGCTTGCAGGGTGAGCGCGGCCTGCGCGCCCGTGCCTGAGCGTGCTGACCCGAACCGGAGGTTGCGATGAAAGCTTGGTGGCTGTTGTCCCTGTTGCCGCTGGCGGCTTTCTCCGCCCATGCCCAGAGTTCGGCCGAGGCGCTGGATCTGAGCCTGCCGGCCGCTCCGATCACCTACGCGGGCGATCCGCCCGGCACCTACTACGGCGACACCCACCCGCGCCGGACCGATCTGGTCCGCCCCACCGCGCCCCGCTGCGGCACCGATGACGGCAAGGCCGACATCTCCGGCGAACTGCGCACCGGCATCGGCTACACCGAGGGCGTCGGCAGCAGCCGCTGGAACGGCGCCAGCATCAATCTGTGCAAGACCACCTACAACGACGACGGCGAACCGCGCACGTTCAACATGGACATCCATGTCGACAAGTTCGACGGCCACCTGCCCGGCGGTCCCTACCGCGGTTATCCCCGCTGGCGCTGAGTCGCCGGCACCGGCGCAGCGGCCGCTGCGCCTGCGATGAAAACCCGTTCCGGCCAATGGCCGGGAATGACACCACCAGGCTGGCGGCGGCAGTTTTCGTCGCGCTATCCGCGGCTTGGTCGGCCCTACGGCGGTTTCGTCGCATGTCGATTGCCCCGACGTCCCCGGGCCTGCAATCTGCTTCTTGCGGAAGGCAATGCTGAAGAAGCGCCAGCGTTGCCTTAGACCGCCAGCGACCCAAGAATCTCAAGGAGCCCGGAAATGAAGACGCTGATTGCAGTGGTGGCCTGGTGCATTCTGTTCGTCCTGTGCTGGCCGCTCGCCCTGCTGGCGTTGCTGCTGTGGCCAATCGCGTGGCTGCTGGCCCTGCCGTTCCGTCTGGTGGGCATCACGTTCTCGGCGATGTTCGCATTCCTGCAGGCCATCCTGTTCCTGCCTGCCCGCCTTCTGGGCTGGCGCCCGACGCGTCCTGCCACCGCGGTCTGACGTCTTTTCAAACCGGCCCCGTTCCGCGGGCTGGCCGAACTCCCATGTCAGTCACCACTAGGGCGTGCCATGCGTCTGCTGAATCTTGTTTGTCGGATTGCTGCCGCAATCCTGGCCCTTGCCTTCCCTGTGGCGGCCGCCGGCGCACAGGATGCCGCCCGGTCGGGGCCTCTCTACGATGAACTGGCCCGAATGGATCGCGAGTTGTTCGACGCCGCATTTGTCGATTGCGATCCGGCCAGGTTCGCTTCCCTGTTCACCGGCGACGCCGAGTTCTATCACGATAAAACCGGTGCGAGCTATGGCGAGAGCGTGAGGAAACTCCAAAATTGCCCTCGAGACAACGGCGTCAGCAGAACTCTGGTCCCAGGCAGTCTGGAGGTCTATCCCATCAGCGGCTACGGTGCCGTGCAGACCGGACGCCATACCTTCGCCCGCGAAGGAGAGCAAGGCGCCGAGAGTGCGCAGTTCGTCCATCTGTGGAACCGCAAGGATGGGCAGTGGCGCCTTTCGCGGGTTCTGAGTTTTGACCATCGGCCGATGACCGGGCGCGATGGCCGTACAGATCCGGATGCTGACGCCTGCCCATAGGCCGGGAGCCATGACGGCGCCCCTACCGCATCTCTTCGAAGCCAATTCTGGCCATCCCATGACGAGACTCATTCCAGCGCCAAGGCGCAAGCGTCACGCCGTTGTCACCTACGTTAATTCCATCGAAACAACGATGGATTATCTGGCTTGGCTTGCCTAAAAGTGTGCCGTAAGGCGATACAAAAACTTCAATTGTCTTAGCAGTATATGACGACTTTATGACGGAACCGCCGCCGAGGATTGCTAACGGCAGGGGCATTCCTCTGGAGGTCGTATGTACGTCGCTACCGGCCATCAAGCCTATTCGGCCCCATACCTGGTTTCCCGCTGCCTGCGGCTCGCACGGGATTTTCTGGTTCTTCCGGATCGTCGGCATCGATGGTCTGTCGCAATCGTGACTGGCATGATCGGAATCCTGATCGCCTGCTTCGTACGGTATGCGTATGTGGAGAAGCATCAACTGATGGACAGCTTCTTCTACGGTCGCTTGCGGTTTTCTTTCGTCGATCGGGGCTTTCCGGAAATCTTCGGCTACGGCCTGGAACTGGCGGCGTGCGGCTTGTTTGCCTTGTCCGCCTGGATGTACCGCAGCAAGCAGTGGTACGCGTGCGCGGCGATCCTGTTGCTGATGTTCCTGGACGATGCGTTCGAGCTGCATGAAACCATTGGAGGCGCCTTCAGCGCCGCTTCTGGCTTGTCGCCGGTGGTCGGAGATCTGGTTGGCTTCGCCATGATGGGACTGTTGTCGGCTGCATTCTGGATCGGTGGCGCCCGCCTGATTCACGACGAGGACGACTGGCTTGCCTATCTGGTCTTCACGGCATATTTCGGGGTCCTGGTCTTCTTTGGTGTCGGCGTGGACGCCGTACACGGAACAGTGGCAAAGCATGCGTCGCAAACCTTGCTGACCTTGATTGAAGATGGCGGCGAACTCGCGACGATTGCCCTCATCAGCCTGTCGGCATGGGGCATGTGGCTGCGGCAAAAAGCCGCCGTGATTGCCAACGAGTTGCCGGCGAATCCTGGATTGCCGAATCCCTGAATGGGCGGTCGCAATCAGGACCTGCCGGGCAGCGGCCAAAGGAGCGGGCAAATGTCCGCTTCTTTTTCCATCCTTGGCAATCGCACCGACACCCGCCTCCAGGCACGCGCCCGATTCGAGAGGCTGCAAACGCCGCACAGAATGGGATTCGCATCGAACGCGCAAGCGACAAAAGACTAGCGTGCCATCCCCATCTCAGGCGCCAGGCGATGCGCTCAACGTCTGTTTTACTGGTGGGCCGTGAAGGATTCGAACCTTCGACCAAAAGATTAAAAGTCAGGCGATTTTTGCTGTGGTAACAAGCACTTAGCCTGACAAATTTTTCCGAAAGCATCCCGTGAAACCCGCTTTCAGCCAAACGGGCTGGGTTTGTTTTTCCGACCGTTCTGAGCCGACGCCGGTTGGTTTTCCCCTGCTCGAGTGGGCCGCCTGGGTCCGGCTATAGGTGGGGTTGTTGGCAAGACCCCAGCGACATGAGATAAATCCGAATCAAGGGGATAGGGCACCATACGGCGCCCTGTGGATAAGTCGTATAACCGGGCCCAGGGCTCCGTCTATTAGGTAGTTAGGTGCT
Organism: Pseudoxanthomonas wuyuanensis; assembly: GCF_900215535.1. Taxonomy (GTDB): domain Bacteria; phylum Pseudomonadota; class Gammaproteobacteria; order Xanthomonadales; family Xanthomonadaceae; genus Pseudoxanthomonas_A; species Pseudoxanthomonas_A wuyuanensis. Next base: position 382,758 of record NZ_OCND01000004.1, read on the forward strand.
TACCGATGATCTACACAATCATCTCTATTCTCATAGGCGCGGGAATTACCTGGCTCGTATCTTGGTACTACTACAAGAGAGCCGGTGACGGCCTGAAGGCCGAGGCCGACCGACTCCAACGGACCAACGAGATGATTCTTCGGTGGCTTGAGGTGGATGGAAATAACATCAAGATCATCCGAGACGATCATGGAAAACCGGTTAGCCTTGCTCGTACCGTCAACGTTACTGACGCAATCTCTGTTAGTTGTGTGCCGTTGGGCGGCGAACTACGGTCTGTCACTGATGAACCACGCACCTAACAATTCATTCAAGCCGAACCCGCTTCGCGGGTCGGCTTAATTCAGCAACTGTCTTGTGATCTTGGCTGTCAGGCGGCCAACTGCCCTTCCGCATGCAGCTCGTCACGTCGTCTGGCGTTGACGATGC
>NZ_OCND01000005.1:0-107500 GCF_900215535.1 Pseudoxanthomonas wuyuanensis
GCATCGTCAACGCCAGACGACGTGACGAGCTGCATGCGGAAGGGCAGTTGGCCGCCTGACAGCCAAGATCACAAGACAGTTGCTGAATTAAGCCGCGCCGCTAAGCGGCGTCGGCTTGAATGAATTGTTAGACCTTATCCAGTGGAAAGGTCTGTAGTTGCACATCTGATGCCTCAATCACCCAGCGCGCATTGAGGCCAGGCGGGCCAGCCCACTCGATCTCGTGAATGACCTTGCCACCGTCACTTAGCCGAATCTCGCTGTAGCGCCAATCGAAGTGGCCCGCTGCCGCACGAAGATTGCTCATGGTGTATGAGAAAACCTCAGGATAGAACAGCTCAATAAATCGATCGTGGTAAGCCCCAAGCAAGCGAATCCGAAAGCTAAGGCTTCGGATCTCGTGACGATCTCCCTCCGACGGCTCCTCAAACTTAGCCCACTCAAGCCAACCGTCGTGTGGGCAATTAGGATCGGTTGCATTGAGTAGTAGGCCAGAGGCGGCCAGGTCATAAGCGGCGACGGGGAACTTTGAGCGATGCTGCTCTAAGTACTCCGCGTACCGACGAAACGGCAGGTGCGGATCGCCGTCTGTGTCCAACTGCTCCGAGAGAACGAACATAAGGTCTAACGCCTGAATTAAGCCGAGCCGCGAAGCGGCTTCGGCTTGAATGAATTGTTAGGCGGCGCCGCGCAAATGTGCGCCCACCGCCTGCCGACTTGGGCCGTAATGTACCAGGTGAGCAGGATTTGAACTGGAGGAACGAGGATCCACCAGTAATCTGCGAAGAATCCTGAGATGCGGAGTAAGCCAGCGCCATAAGCCACATTGGCGGTCTCTAGCGACGGCGCAACGAAGATGCCGTAAGCCTCGACAGGAAGCAGTACTGCAAAGGCTAAGAACGAGAAGACGCCGTAGACCAGAGCAGCAACAATGGCGACAAACAAAAGTGGGCGAGGCAACTTGGGATTGGTCCGGAACACTTTTAGCGCGGGCCACCATACCGGTGCGAACGAAATCAGGAAGTAGACGACAGCAAGCGCGACGAGCATCGCGCTTAGCTTTGGCCCAAAGACATCGATTGCTTCCATAGCCGCCTAACGCCTGAGTTAAGCCGGCCCGCCCTGGCCAACTGTCAGATCAACGCCGTAACGATGCGGGCTCGGCTTGAACGAATTGTTAGGCCTGTGGTGCGAGAAGTACACGACAGGCCTCAAGAATATCTGGAACACATGATTTTGCCGTAATGCCGAGACCCTCATGGTCATACTGCTCATGACCAAGCAATAGAAAAGTATCGAGTGAGTCAGGGAATCCGAGCTTCTCGCCGATGGCGGCAATCAGACCACAGCCGAGATTTGGATCAACCTCTCCAGCCAGGACCTGCCTTGCAACTCGGCAGGCATCCTCCATTGACTCAAAACTATGCATCGCTCACCGAGCAGGCCTAACTACCTAATAGCCGGAACCCGGGGTCCGGTTATACGACTTATCCACAGCACACCGTATGGCGGGCTATCCCCTTGTTATAGCTCGATCTTAGGGCTGCTGGGTCCGGCTAACAAGCCAACGTATAACCGGACCCCACAGCTCGCTTGACGGAGGGTACGCTGCCTTCGTTTGACCCTTACAGGAGCGACCGTTATGGGGCGACCCCACTTGCACCACCACTCCCCCTCTGCGGCTTATGGACCAGGTGTCCGTGGTATGCCGTCGGCGGCATCTAAGCCCCCGGACCGAACAGGCGTACCGGTTCTGGATCCGCAGATATATCCATTTCCATAACCGGCAGCACCCCCGCGCCGTAGGCCCGGTCGGCATCGTGGGTTTCGTGAACCATCTGGCCTCCGTGGGGCGTGTCGCGGCATCTACTCAGTCCCAAGCTCTCAATGCTCTGCTGTTCCTCTATCGCGATGTCCTTGAAGTGGAGGTTGGCCATCTCGGCGAACTGAGGCGCGTCCAGCGAAGGGACCGACTGCCGGTCGTGTTGAGCGCGGATGAGGTGTCCGCTGCGCTAGGACAGATGGAAGGAACCACCGCCCCCATGGCACACCTGCTCTATGGGTCTGGATTGCGGGTCACCGAGTGCATGACACTTAGGATCAAGGATGTAGACCTGAAGGCCGGCCTGATCCATGTCAGGGCGGGGAAAGGTGGCAAGGACCGATCCACGATATTGCCTGGTCGCCTACAACGCTCCCTACAACGTCAGCTACTTCGTGTTGCCAGCCTGCATCGGCAGGACGTAGCGCGCGGCGCTGGATTTGCGCCACTACCCAATGCTCTGGAGCGGAAGTACCCGGGCGCCAGCCAGAGCTTGGCTTGGCAGTTTCTGTTCCCATCACGCGTCGTGCGTTGCTGCCCGCAGACAGGTCGCCGGCTCCGATGGCACGCCTCGGAGTCTGGGGTCCAGACCGCCTTCAAGGCCGCCCTACAGCAGGCGGGCGTCGCCAAGCACGCCTCAGTCCACACCCTCCGACACTCGTTTGCTACCCACCTGCTGGCGGCAGGCACCGACATCCGGACGATCCAGTTGCTGCTTGGCCATCGGAACCTAAAGACCACGATGATCTACACCCACGTGGAGCAGGAAGTACGCAAGACCGTCAGTCCGTTGGACGGGTTGGACATGCGCTGAGCACCGGCGGCGGACATCCGCTGGATGTCCACTTTGGGTCGATAGCAGACATCAGCGCCGTCCAACGCTTATGGCAAGAATGCATGGGTTGAGTTACCAGGATTCAGCGGACACCGGAGCGACGGGGCGGATGTACCGCTTCAAGCTCATCGGGATTGCCGAACTGGACCAGCAACCTCTTCAAGACAGCCAATTCCTCGCCCGCGAGATGCTGTTGGGCGCGGCCGAACCTCCTCAAGATGAAAGCTACACGTACACGAATGAGAGGCTGCCAGGTTTGATAGTGCTAGGAGGGGCAGTTGGGGCTGCAAGCCGATAGCGGCAAGCTGTAGAATGCTGCCTAGGCTCAGTTATGGTGAGCAGTGATCGAGCGGATCGTCGCTGTTTACACGCGAGCAGATCGCATCCTGTACCGCCTCAAGGTATACGCCTGTTTCGCGGTACATGAAGGTCAGGATGTCGCTTAGCTGTTCCTGCAGGATCGAGATAGGTTGGTATTCCTGCTCGGCCCCGGTGCCGGGAGATTGTGCGGCCAACACGCGCAGCACCTCAGCCACACGCTGCATCCTCACTTCCAACACCGGATGCGTGGTGGCTCGACCAGGGTAGTGAATCACCCCAGTCGTACCGGTTAGCACCTCGCATACAAATGTCTTGGCATTAGTGTCGATGGTCTCTGCCGGCGTTGGAAACACCGTCGGCACAAAGCTCTTGTGTGGCGTCGGTTGACTGATAAACTCACGCTCTAGCGTGGCGCTGCGCCATTGGATGGCTGCCATGTTCAGCTGGTCAACGGCCCACAACATCGAGCCTTTCGAGGAGAACAACCGTTCCCGATACGGGGGCTCCGGCACCAAGGCCGCAAGTACCTGCACGGCCAGCCGATCCGCCTCTTCTTCCGCGCCGGTCAGGCCCGGTTCGCAGGACTCACGCAGGATGTCCAGCTTTGCCGGCTGCGACTGTGCCAGCTCAATGGGCTCCACCCGCCCGGCATACTCACCTGGACGGCGTTGCAGGAGGTGGCCAAGCTCGTGCGCCAGCACATACAACAGCGCCGGATTGGCCAAACCTGGCCTGGTCCCCTGTTTGCCGAACATCTGGACGGCCTGTGAAGAGCACCGGATCTCCATCCTGCCCGCCGCGGCGATGCAACCTCCCCTGACGCTGATGGGATCAAGCTCCTCGCCCACGGTCAGCGCCATCGTTCCAGTCAGACAACCATCCGCACCAACCGCATCGACTGAGCCATCCTTGATCACATAAATGCGCAGTGCTTGCGGCGTACTGGTCTGATGGTCGGGATTGGCGATCACCTGCTGGAAGGGAAGTGGGTGGCCCAAACGCGCGTAGCCCTGTATGGCCAGGCGGGTGATGCTGGCGGCGACTTGCGCCCCTGGCTGGTCTAGCCGGCATGAAGGAACCGGTTCGGCCCAAGCGCTGTGCCCGGCAATCAGCAGGACGCAGGCGACAAGGATCCTGCCCAGCACGCCGTGCATGCTAGAGGCCCCGGCGATCGACAAGCACTTCGAAGGCGGCGTACTGCCCGTTGACCTCCTTCAGTAAGGGCCAACGAAGGAACGCATGATCTATCAGCGCCTGCGAGTCCGCGCGCGCCAACTGGGCGGCAATCTGGTAACGATTGCGGTTCTGAAGATGGGGCACTTTGACGGCGCCACTAGGCGTGGTCGCCTTATCCTTGGCCAATGCGGCGTGACTGGGCGTACCCGCGGGGCATTTCTGAGGAAAGCCCCAGAAAACATAGCCTGATACTAAGCCTTGATCCCTCAAGGCGGTGATCCGTTGTTTGCCGGCATCCTGCCATGGCGAGACGATGGGGATGTCCTTGGACGTTGCAGCCTGACCCACCGTGAGTTCGACATAATTAGTATGGGCATAGAAATCCTGGATACCATGCAGTGCCTGCCCCAAGGCAAAGAAGGCCTGCTTGACGGTGGACTCGACCAAGGCCCGATCGCCACTATCCTTGGCCCTTCTCGCGGCTTCTACGTGGCGATCCACCTCATCAAGTCGCTCCCCGACATAGGCTATGGCATTGTCGAAATCACAGTTGTCAAAGTGCGCCTTGGAGGCGAACTGATAAACAACATCCTGCATGTACAACGCTTTGCGTAGCTGGCTCATATACGGGCTGGCCACCAAAGTCTCCAGCACATCCTTGTGAGTGGCTGGATCAAAGGGTTGATCACACCCGCCGCAGACGATGATCGGTTTGACTTGACGCAGGTCAGGGATTTTCTGTGAAGGCGGAGGAGGCTTTTGCGAATCGGCCGGTTGCGCGCGAGCCATAGCCGGCATGGCGCATAGCAGGATCCCCATGAACCTGACAACGTAAGTGTTCATACCCACCCCTTGGATTCCACAGAAGCTCTATCGCTGCTGACGAGGATGTCAGACCCGTTACCACTGCCGGCCGCGAACGTCCTCAACTGGCCTACTCCGGCAGTTTCAAGTACGTATAGCCGTTCTTCCAAAAGAAGTGATCGGTATAGGGCGCCAACAACGGATCGCTGAACATCGACAGGAAGCCATCAAGAAAGCGGCGCGTCGAACTGATCATGGTGTGCATATGCCAGTCCGTGCCGTAGGCAAGCTTGTGCAGGAATGCGTACTCGCCGGGTATGGCCTCGGCACGTGCCAGATTGTCTAAAAAACGTTTCCTGCCTGTCTCACCCAATAGTTCAGCCAAGTGTCCGACTTCGCAGTAGACATTAGGGTAGCGTTTGCATAGTGTGACCACTCGATAGGCGTAATTGTTGGGATGACTCCATTCCGCCTCGGAGACCGCATCCCAGCCATGGGACAGCTTCTCACCCTTGCCTGCCTTGCCGCCGCCGGCGTGGCCCAGACACAGCCGTAGGGTAGGCCATCGTGACAACACGGTCTCCCAGTAGCTGGGGTTGGCGAAGTGTCCTTCCTCGCGTCGGGTTTGGAAACCTTCCGGGGTACAGTGCGCAAAGATAGGCACATCCTTCTCCACGCAGAACTGATAGAAATCCTCAATCACCTGTGCGTACTTCTCATCACCATCGGGCCGATATCCCATCGCCGGATAGAACTTGAAGCCAAGAAAGCCCTTGGCTAGTGCCTGCTCAGCCCACGTTCTCCACTGCTCGCGGCGAGGATCAAATGCCCAAAATCCCAGCAAGGCGCCCTGGCTGTCTCGCTGCAGCTGCTGCATGCGCTGCATTTGCTCAGGGTAAGGTGCGTAGTAAGGCGGTCTCTTGGACGGGTATGCCAGTTGCATGTCCATCATGAAGTGGACAAACCGCAAGGGTGGCAAGCCATAGCCGTAGCCGTCGATCAACCGATCCAGCATGCGCCGCTCTGAGCTCAGAAGCGTGAAGAAGAATTCGATGTAGTTGGTGTATCGCCCCCAGGCATCGGGATCCATCAGCTTGCCCAAACGGCGAAAGGCGCGTTTGACCGCCTTCTCCGCGCGCCGCAGCGCCAAGCTGTCTGGCGCGAACTCGACGTTGAGGATGCCTGCATCCTGGGCCGGATCGTCTTCATCGGGTATCCAGCCCTCGGCGAGGTAATCGATCTGATCCAGCTCACGGATGAGCGCCATGAGCTCAGACGTGTCCATCCGCTGTGCGGCCAACGACCCCGGGGTCAGGGTGGCCATAGCGGCCGGGCCACCCTCGATCAGTGCTTCGGATTGGGTGGTGGCGATCAGTTCTCTCTCTGTAATGGCCCAGATGGCATCGATGTACGTCTCGGTGTCTTCTTGAACCGCCATGCCGGCAGTCCGTGCCTGCAGGCTGGAGAACACAGAAGATTCGTAAGAACTGCCGGTTAGGAAGTAAAGCAAGCGCGCCACTAACGTGGCCAGCAGGCTGGAATCCTTCTTCATCGCATCGGCGATGATGCTCGCCAAAGGCAAACTGCGAGCATTGAACACATGCGTGTGCAGATCAAGAATCTTCGATGGCATCATCTCCCATCCCCTTTGCTCTGACATAGTGGGTCTTACCTAGTAGAGACTGTTATCGCATCGATTGAACGTCATCGCTAGCGATGCCAGCATCCGTGTCAATGGATCCTTCCTCTCCTTCATGCAACGCCGAGACGGTGTATGAGCGGACACCTGCTGTCGGCCAGGACCACTTGCGTGGACCAGCTGATGGCCTGCCTGTCCGCTATCGGCCAAAAGCGGACATCCGACTAGGGCGCCGTCCGGCCCTAAGCCCACGACCTCTGCAGGATGAGCGCGCGCTCCTTAAACCCCAGCAACAGGTGGCCGGTGCCGTCCTGGTGGGTGTTTGCCATCGCCAAGACGTCCTTCAGAAGCTCCGACTTCTCCTCGTCACTGGCCCCGGCGAACTTGTAGCGCTCCGCCTTCTGGGTAACGCGCTGCTTGAGGTCGGGTGAGTTCATGCTGCCGCCTTTCCGTCTGCGGCGCTTTTGGCCCGCTTCTCGAAATCATCGATCCACGCTCGAAGCGCGGTGGCGTCGGCGATGATCTCGTCGGGATCGGGCAAGTGGGTGGGCGTTTCGTCCGGCTGGGAGTGCTCAAAGGCGGAGTACTTCGACATCAAATCGTCGATGAAGATGCAATCCGGCGGTTCGATAGCCACCAGCTTCTTGAGCACCCCCATTGTTTTGATCTCGCGGCGGAAGCGCCCAACGATGTTCGCGCACAAGTGAATTTCCACCGTGCGCTCCACCAGGATGCGGAAGGTGCTGCAGGCGTCCTTCAATGCCATCTGCTTGAACTTTGGCTCCAGCTTTTTAGCGGCGCCCATGTCACTGACGAGCTGGCCCAGCCCAGGTTTGGGCTTCAGCGAGAACGTGTCTACCGAGGACGGCACGCCCGTCTGTTGCCCTTCCCGCCCGATCGCGATGACCTTGCAGCGGACCTTGGAACCCTTTTCGACGCGCTTCTCGTGAGCGTCTTGCAGTAGGGCCATGAGCGACAACCGGTGGGTGAACACAATGACTTGACGGCTCTCTGCAAGCTCGGCGATCCGCGCGGCCACCGCCTCCTCGAACCGCTGGTCCAGCGATGAGATGGGGTCATCGAACACGATAGGGATGGAACGATTGCTTCCGGTTGCATCGGCCAAGAACGCGGCCAAGGCAATAAGCCGCTGCTCGCCCTCGCTCAACACCTCGCGTTTGTGGACGTCCTGTTTGGGAGCTAGCAGTTCCGTGCAGAACGTGAATCGGCCTTTCCCTTGGGACTTGTGGTTCATTACCACCGGCAAGCCTTTGCCGCCCAACTTCCGCATCTCGGCGTTGAAGCGATCGCAGAACCCTTGTGCCAACTCTGCGCTGGCGATCTCGTTGTTCTTCGTCGTGAGCGTGTTCGTCGCCGTCAAACGGATGGCCGTCTCAAGCCTCGCGACCACAGTCAGGCGTTTGACCTCGGCCTTGATGGCGGAAACGTTTGCAGCCAGCCACTCCTTGCCCCGCAGCTCGAGCAGCCGCTCCTGACTGGCTTTTCTGCCTTCCACGTCAATCAACCCAGCAAGCTGATCGCGTTCCAGCTCCAGATCTGCGGTCCGTTTGGCATGCGCGACGTGCCAAACCGACCAATCCACGCTGGGGACGTCCGCCACGTCGGAGGCTGTCTTCAAAGCACTGGTTCGCGCGTCCGCGGCCACTCGCAGTACTTCGCCAACGTCCACGTCCAAGCCCACGGCTTGGCTCACGGTGGCCCACACCTGCTCGTCGGGTGTGATCGGCAATGTCTTGACCAGGTCGCTGACGTACGTTTCGGCGGCCGCTGCATCGGCTTGGAGTTTGTTCTGAATAAACTCGGAGAACCCGAGCATACGCGCTTTGGCGTCGGTGCCGAGTTCCTGTTGGCACAGCACGCATCTAGCCCCTTCGTCGACGTTCGGGTGCTCGTGATCCGGGTAGGCCGAGGCCTTTGAATATGCTTCTGCAGCCGCCCACAAGCGGCGCCAAACCTCTTCTCCAACGCCTTTCAGCGGCACCTTGTTGAAGAACGCGGTGGCGTGCGCGCTAGCCGCCGTTCGCTTGCCGGTGGCCCCTGCTCGAGCAGCGATGATTGCGTTGACTTGGTCGGCGGAGGTGGCTCCTTCTCGATCCAGCGCCGATTGCTTGCTCTTGGCGAGCTGCTCCAACTGCTTGACCACCTTGCTATGGAGCTCAGCCGGGTTGGCCTGTGCCAAGGCCGCTTCCAAGGCCACCCGGTCCACGCGTTCCTGGTCGGATACGCTGCAAGCGGCGTCAATGGTCGCGTCTTGGACATTAGGCTTAAGAAGCCCCCGAAGCGTCTTAGCCGCCTGTGATTGGGACAAGTCCGCATTGATCTGCGGCAGCTGTTTCACCAGCAGATCCGCTCGCTTGCGCAGGTTGGCGCCGACGCGATCGGAGATTTCGATGAGACGCCCCATGAACACCATGGACCGAGGCATGTGCGTGGCCGATGTCGCGTTGTCGCCGAACTCCACGGACGTCACGGTGTCGAATACCGGGATCGCTTTCAGCTCGGGCAACGGCCCATTCGCCAGATCCCACGCCAACTCGGACGTTTCAGCCGCCGGCCCGTTTTCACCAATTGCCCTGATTTCCACAGTTGCAGCGGGCTTCTCGGTGGCGCCCAAAAAGACGTGGCCATGCATGGGACCCGCCAGGCGCGCCCCGCACAAGTGTTTGGTCAAACGCGCGTAGCCGGATTTGCCGGACCCGTTGGGGCCATACACGATCGCCAAGTCCGCGTCCCTCAGCTCGAGCTGGGCTTGATCGCCCAACGCATTGACACCGCGAATATCGAACAGCCGTTCCAGTCGCAGTCCTGCGCGCCCCGGGGTGCCGGCAATGGCGCCGGGCTCCAGCAGAGCGGAATCCTGGCTTAACTCCTTTGCGGCTTCTTGCAGGCAGTGATCTGCCAACGCGTCGATGCCTGCTTCGTCCGGCATGCGCCGGTGGGTGATCAGATCATGCGCGGCCGCTCGCAACCAACTGGTCTTGCTGTTCAACCACGCCTCGATCTCAATCGGCGCGGAGCCTTCCTCTTGGCTCGTCATCGCTCTCTCCCCCGGAGAAGTTTTCAGGCCCGTGGGTTCAAAGCCTGCCACAGGATGTTATCACCAGACTGCCCCGGTCCTTGCAGGGTTTTCCCTACCGGTCAGTTCGGATCTGGGGTGCGTCTTACGCCGAGATCAGACTGGCTCATCATGCTCTCCCTTTTCGATGGCGGTAAGTCGGGTTGACCGTGGATGACTCGCTGGATCGAGTGAAACTGCGCTGAGAATCGGGGGCGGCACTCATCGGATGACTGCTTCGGGTCGATTGCGGACATGCACGTTTTGCTTAGTACTCGTGCCGGTGGATCTGGAGGCAATATGGCTGGCAGTCTCTTCCACCCATACTGTGGCCCGCGAAACTCACGAAGTCGCTACCCCTGCTGCCCGCGCAAGTTCGTCAGGGAGGAAGCGGGAAGCTATCCCTTGAAAGTCCGCGCCAGCATCGACGGCATCAGCTTGGCACCAGGTCCGATGTTCACCGCTGCCGGCGGGTTCGATCACTTCATTCGCCTCAACTTTGGACACCCGCTCTCACCTGTTGTGCGCTCGTCGCTCAAGCGGATTGGCGCACTGGCACGCGAGCGCGTGGTCTAGCGGTAGTCGCCCGGCCTAGTTGTAAGCATCCAAGCGCCAGTCTTTCTCCGCGTTGCCTACTATTTCGGCAATCCAGTCCACGAAGGCGCGCACCGTGGGCGATAGATGGCGATTCTTGGGATAGATGGCCGACAGCGGCACCAGCGGCGCTGCGTAGTCGCACAGAATCCTGCGCAAGCTTCCCTTGCGAAGGTGTTCCAGCACCATGTAGCTACCGGGACGAACAATGCCCAGTCCCTGCAGCGCGGCGGTTACGTAGGCGTCGGTGTCATTGACGATCAGGCGCTCGCGCATCGTGATGCTTCGGCTCTCGCCATCGACCACGTAGTTCCATTCCATCGAACGTGCGGTGCGACTGGATAGGTAGCCCACCGCATGGTGATCGACCAGATCCTCCAGCGTCCGTGGCGTGCCAGAGGTGGCCAGGTATTCGGGTGAGGCGCAGGTGACCCACTCAAAGGCGCCGATACGCTTGGCCACCAGCGTAGGCGAGTCTTCCGGGATGCCGGCGCGAATTACGCAGTCGATGCCCTCCTGGACCAGCTCGACGGTGCGATCAGCCGCTGTCAGGGTGAGCTCTACATCCGGAAAGCGCGACTGGAAATCCTTGATCGAGGGCAGCACCACCAGGCGTGCCAGCGAGAGCGTCATGTCAACGCGCAAGCGCCCGCGGGGTCGGCCCGCACTTCCGGGAAAACCGGACTCCATCGCTTCCAGATCGGCTAACAGCTTTCTGCAATTGTCGTAGTAGAGCGTGCCATCTGGCGTCAGGCTGATGTGACGCGTGGTCCGCTGCAGCAGGCGAACGCCAAGAAATGCCTCCAGCTCCTTGACCGCGCGGGTGACCCGCGAAGGGGGCAAGGACAGGCTGTCGGCCGCACGACTGAAGCTATGCATTTCGACCACACGCGTAAAGATCTGCATCGACTGGAAGCGATCCACGGATCATGGCCTCCGAGGCCAGGTTTGTTGTCGCACTGACAATAAGCCGGTTCGAGAAATTGCTTGGATGGCTCTATACCAGCACTTCTTGGGGGAAGTCTTTCGGCAATTATTCTACATGGAGCAATAAAGATAGCCAGTCTTTGGTCTAGATGGAGCGAAAACGCAGGCACAGACTGCCAGCCGTCCCACTCCACCAGGCCCTTGTTATGAAAACCCTCAATAAGCCTCAAGTAGCAGTTCTAGCGGTTGCGATTGCCATTGCAGGCGCTGGGACCATTTTCTTTCGAGCCGGCAGCGACGCCCAGGCTGAACCGGCCGCCGCAGTGCCGGTGGTCAAGATCCAGTACGCCACGGAACGTCCGGTGTCCGATACCCAGGACTACACCGGCCGCCTGGAGGCAGTGGACGTGGTCGATGTTCGCCCGAAGGTCCCCGGCACGCTGCTGAAGGTCCACTTCAAGGACGGCCAGCAGGTCCAGCAGGGCGACCTGTTGTTCACCATCGATCCGGCGCCGTTCCAGACGCAGGTCCACCAGGCCCAGGCCAACCTGGCCAAGGTCGGCGAGCAGCGCCGCCTGACCGAGCTGGAACAGGCCCGTGCCCAGAAGCTGATCGCCTCCAACTCGATCTCCCGCAAGGACTTCGATGCCCTCGACCATGGCGCCCGCGAGGCCGCCGCCTCCCTGAAGGGCGCCAAGGCAGAGCTTGCGCAGGCGCAACTGCAGCTGAGCTACACCCAAGTTCGCGCCCCCATTTCCGGACGCATCTCGCGTGCGGAAATCACCCCCGGCAATGTCGTCAGCGCTGGCGGTGATTCGGTGCCGCTGACCCGCATCGTCTCCGACAGCGAGCTCTATGCCTCCTTCAGTGTCGATGAGCAGAGCTACCTGCGCATCATCGCGCCCTCCCTCAAGGCTGGCGCGCGTCCGACGGTGAAGGTGGGACTGGCCAACGACAACGCCTTCTCGTACTCGGCCACCATCGAAACGCTCGACAACCAGATGGACACGCGCTCGGGCACCGTGCGCGTTCGCGCCCGCATCGATGAGGTCAGCCCCGAGATGCTGCCCGGTCTGCAGGCGCGCATCCGACTGCAAGGCGGCGTTCCGTACAAGGCCGTCGTCATTGAGGACGCCCTGGTGGGCACGGACCAGGATCGCAAGTACGTCCTGGTGGTGAACAAGGAAAACAAAGTTGAACGGCGCGTTGTTGAAACCGGCCCGCTGCAGGGCACCAGCCGCGTCCTGCGTGGCGGCCTGCCGGCCGGATCCAAGGTCATCGTCGATGGTGCCTTCCGCGCCCCGGGCACCGTGGTGTCTGCTGTGGTCGCTGAAACGCCCAAGCCCGCCGCCAATGCGGTGGCAGGAGGCCTGCAGTGAACATCTCCAAGTTCTTTATCGATAGGCCGATCTTTGCGTGCGTCCTATCGGCATTGATTCTGCTTGCCGGCATCGTTGCCTCACTGAACATGCCTGTCTCTGAGTATCCACAGGTCATTCCACCTTCGGTTGTCGTGCATGCGCAGTACCCCGGCGCCAATGCCAAGACGATCGCTGAGACAGTGGCAGCTCCCCTGGAGCAGTCGATCAACGGCGTCGAGGACATGCTTTACATGGACTCGAAAGCCAGCAGTGACGGTCACCTGTACTTGACAGTCACCTTCAAGCTCGGCACGAATCCTGACAAAGCCCAACAGCTGGTACAGACACGCGTGTCGCAGGCCCAGCCACGCCTGCCTGAAGATGTGCAGCGCTTGGGCGTAACAGCCATCAAGAGCTCGCCGATCATCACGATCGCCGTGCACATGGTCTCCCCCAATGGGACCTTCGATAACAACTACATCAGCAATTACGCGGTACTGCATGTAAAGGACCGCATGGCCCGTATCGCGGGCGTTGGTGACGTCGTCCTATGGGGACCGGGTGGTTATGCGATGCGCGTCTGGCTGGACCCGGCGGCCCTAGCTGAGCGTGGTTTGAGCGCGACCGATGTTGCCGGCGCCATTCGGCGCCAGAACATACAAGCCGCCGTGGGCACCATCGGCAGCGCACCGACTACGCCCCAAGCCGCATTCCAGCTCACCGTTAATGCCGATGGCCGGCTTAAGACGCCGGATGAGTTCAAGAACATCATCATCAAGTCTGATGCTTCGGGTGCGATCACGCGCCTGGCCGACATCGCCCGCGTCGAACTCGGTGCCGAAGACTACGGCATTCGCGCCACACTCAATAACCAGCCGGCCATTGCCGTCGCGGTCCAGGAAGCACCGGGTGCCAACTCGCTAGAGATCTCACGGCAAGTGCATAGCGCCATGGAAGATCTGGCCAAGGAATTCCCGGAAGACCTGGAATACCGCGTTGTCTATGAGCCCAGCAAGGCGGTTCAGACCGGTATCGACGCCGTCATCAAAACCCTACTCGAAGCGGTGGCGCTGGTCGTGCTGGTGGTCTTCCTGTTCCTGCAGACCTGGCGCGCCTCGATCATCCCACTGCTTGCGGTGCCGATCTCGATCGTGGGCACATTCACCTTCCTGCTGCTGGCCGGCTATTCGATCAATACGCTTTCGCTGTTCGGACTGGTGGTAGCCATCGGCATCGTGGTCGACGATGCGATCGTGGTGGTGGAGAACGTAGAGCGCAACATCGCCAGCGGCTTGTCGCCGCGTGAGGCGACCTACCAGGCGATGCAGGAGGTCAGTGGCCCGATCATCGCCATCGCGCTGACCCTGTCGGCGGTGTTCCTGCCGCTAGCATTCCTGAGTGGTCTGACCGGTGAGTTCTATCAGCAGTTCGCCGTCACCATCGCCATCTCAACGCTGATCTCAGCGGTCAACTCGCTGACCCTGTCCCCCGCACTGTCGGCCCTGCTGCTCAAAGGTCATGGCGAGGCGCCTGACCGCTTTACGCGCGTGACACAGAAGCTGTTCGGTCGCTTCTTTGGCCGCTTCAATCGCTTCTTCGATCGCGGATCGGAGTCCTATGGAAACAAGGTGGCCGTCCTGCTCAAGCGCAAGGGCGCGCTACTGGTGGTCTACGCGCTCCTGCTGGGTGGTACGTGGTGGCTGACTGATCGGGTTCCGGGTGGATTCGTGCCGGCACAGGACAAGGAATACCTGGTCAGCCTGGCGCAGCTGCCGGAAGGTGCCACGCTCGATCGCACCGAAGAGACCATGAATGCCATGAATGAGCTCGCGCTGAAGCATCCCGCCGTGATGGGGACCTCCAGCTACAGTGGCCTGTCGATCAATGGCGTGACCAAGAGCTCGAGCACCGCACTGACCTTCGTGCTGCTCAAGCCCTTCAAGGATCGTCCCGGCGTCAGCGCCGATGACGTTGCTGCAGATCTTGGCAAGGAGTACGCAAAGATCGGCCACGCCTTCGCCGCCATCTTCCCCGCACCGCCGGTCTACGGACTGGGCACGCTGGGTGGTTTCAAGTTCCAGATTGAGGATCGTGGCGACCTGGGCTACGAAGAGCTCTACAAGGCAACGCAGGCCTTCATCCAGAAGGCAGCCGAAGCTCCGGAGCTGAGCCCGCTGTACTCGACCTACACCGTGAACGTTCCGCAGTTGAAGGTGGACGTTGATCGGGCCACGGCGCAGCAGCTGGGCGTGGAGACGCCGGCGGTACTGGGCACGCTGCAGGCATTCTTGGGCTCGTACTACGTCAACGACTTCAACTTCCTGGGTCGCGTGTACCAGGTCCGCATGCAAGCCGACAGCCAGTACCGCTCCAAGCCCGATGACATCGGTCAGCTGCATGTGCGTAGCGAGTCCGGGCAGATGGTGCCGATCGCCTCGGTGGCCACGGTGAGCCAGACCTACGGCCCTGACCAGGTGCTGCGCTACAACGGTTTCACCTCGGCCGACGTCACGGGAAGTCCCGCACCGGGCTACTCCTCGGACCAAGCCATGGCGGCCATCGACCGGATTGCGGCTGAAACATTGCCGCCGGGCATGACCTACGAATGGACCGATCTGACCTATCAGCAAATCATCGCGGGCAACAGCGCCATCTGGATCTTGCCACTGTGCGTGCTGCTGGTCTTCTTCGTGCTGGCCGCCCAGTACGAGAGCCTGACCCTGCCGCTGGCCATCATCCTGATCATTCCGATGAGCATCTTCTCGGCGTTGTTCGGCGTGTGGCTGACCGATGGTGAGAACAACATCTTTACCCAGATCGGCTTGATCGTCCTTGTGGGGCTAGCAACAAAGAACGCCATCCTGATCGTCGAGTTCGCGCGTGAGTTGGAGATTTCCGGCATGCCGACCCTGAAGGCGGTCGTGGAAGCTTCCCGCCTGCGTCTGCGTCCGATCCTGATGACCTCGCTGGCTTTCATCATGGGTGTGGTGCCGTTGGTGCTCTCCACCGGTGCCGGTGCCGAGATGCGCCAGGCCATGGGTATCTCGGTGTTCTTCGGGATGATCGGCGTGACGCTGTTCGGCCTGTTCCTCACCCCGGTGTTCTACGTGGTCATGCGCGCTCTCAGTGGAGGCAAGCCGCTGCACTCGGCGGCACACCACAAGGCGCCCGGGATCGTTCCCCATCACCCTGAATTGGCTCATTCGGAGAACAAGTCATGAAGCTCCAGAACCTGACAACTCCTGGTGGCACGCAACGGGTTACCCGTCCGATTTTGGCCATCATGTGCGCGCTGTTCGTCTCAGCCTGCTCCCTGGCACCGAAGGAAAATCGCCCAAACTTCGAGATTCCCTCCAGCTACGGACAGACCAGCAACCTGACCCAGCCCGTGTTGGATGCCAGCGATGAAGTCGGCGTGTGGAAGTCGGCCGAGCCGGCAGAGCAGACCCATGCCTCGCCGTGGTGGAACCTGTTCGAAGATCCGACCTTGGTGCGCCTGCAGGAAGAAGCACTGGCCGCCAATCCGGACGTGAGCATCGCCATGGCGCGGATCAAGCAGGCCCGTGCGCTGACCTCACGCAGTGAAGCTGCTCGCCTTCCGGAGATCAGCACCGGCTTCGGGCCGACACGGCAGCGCACCAGTGGCGCAGCCGCAGGCCAAGGAGATGGCGCACCCGGGTCTACTCAGACCCTGTGGCGTGCCCAGACCTCCATTGCCTATGAGGTCGATCTCTTCGGCCGCGTGGCCTCCGGTGTTGCCGCCGCCCGCGCTGATTCCGAGCAGCAGACCGCACTGGCGCACCAGATGTTGCTGGTGGTCCAGGCCGATGTGGCCCGGACCTACTTCAGCCTGCGCCAGTTGGAAGCCGAGCGTGAGCTGTTGCGGGAAACTGTGACGCTCAGAGAAGCAGCCACCAAGGTGCAGGAAGATCGCGAGCAGGCCGGCGCCGTGGCCGGCTACCTTGTCAACCAGACCACGACCGAGTTGCTGGCGGCACGCTCTGAACTGTCGAGCATCGAACAGCAGTACGCGCTGACCTCGCACGCCTTGGCCGTGCTGGTGGGCAAGCCGCCGGGGAGCTTCTCGCTCTGGGTCGACAAGATCCAGCACGTGACGGTGCAGATCCCTGCCGGCATGCCGTCCACGCTGCTGGAACGGCGGCCGGACATTGCGGCGGCCGAGCGCGCGATGGTGGCGGAAAATGCCCGCGTCGGCGTGGCCAAGGCGGCGTTCTTTCCTTCGCTCTCGCTCACCGGCTCCGGCGGCTTTGAGTCGCTGGAACTAAGCAACCTGGCCAACTGGTCGCAGCGCACGTTCCTGCTGGGCCCGCTGGTGGGTGCGGTGTTGAATCTGCCCATCTTCGATGGCGGCAAGCGCAAGACCGATGTGGCACGTGCTCGCGCGCTCTACGACGAACGCGTGGGCCAGTATCGCAAGACCGTGCTGCAGGCCTTCCGCGAAGTGGAAGATGCCCTGGTCTCGATCAGGACCATCGATGAGCGCGTGGTGTATCAGCAGCAAGCACAGCTGGCGTCCTCGCGTGTGGCCACCTCGGCGAAGAACCGCTTTGAAATGGGCGATGCCGACTATCTGCTGGTGGTCGATGCCGGGCGTACCCACCTGCGCAGCCAGCAGTTGCTCATCCAGTCCGAGGGCGACCGGGCGCGGGCGACCGTGGATCTGATTCGCGCCTTGGGCGGCGGATGGGATGCCAAGTCAACGGATCTGGCCGCCGCTAAAGACTAACGCGGCGACATGAAGCGCTGATCGCACCTGCGCTGACATCGCTTCATTAGCCGCCTGGGCCCGCCGCCCCGATACGAGCCAAGGGCGCTCTGCACGGAGCGCTCCTCTCAGCCTGCTGCCCTCACTGCTCACGCCTGCGGCCTCGGCGCTGCCGAGCGCTCGCACGGCGGGCACCTATCAACAGCGTTGCACCCTGGAGTACTCCCATGTCTGTAGATGACCTCTTCAAACCCCTGGCCCTGCTGCACGGACCGGCCATGAGGAACCGCTTCATGCTGGCGCCGCTGACTAACCAGCAGAGCGAGCTTGACGGCTTTGCCTCCGAGTTCGATCAGGACTGGATTCGCCAGGTGGCCCAAGGCGGCTACGGCCTGATCACCACCTGCGCCACGACCGTGGAGGCTGGCGGCATCGCCTTTGCCCGGCAACTGGGCATTCATCGCGATGAGCATCTGGATGGCTTGACCGAGATGGCCTCCTCCATCCGCGCCGGTGGCGGCCTGTCGGCGGTGCAGTTGCATCATGCCGGTCATCGCGCCCGGCCTGAACTGGGCGGCATTCCTTCTCCTGCCTCCAGCCACACGCTGCCGGGCTTCAAGGCGCTGACGACCGAAGAGGTCGAGCGCATTCGCGACAGCTTCATCGCCGCCGCCAAGCGCGCCGAGAAGGCCGGCTTTGATGGCATCACTATCCATGGTGCCTTCGGGTGGATCCTGTCCGAGTTCATGTCGCCCTTCCTCAATGATCGCACCGACAAGTACGGCGGCAGCGTGGAGAACCGCGCCCGCCTGACGATCGAGGTGATGCAGGGCATTCGCCGCGCGTGCGGTCCGGATTTCCAGATCGGCTGGCGTCTGTCGGTGGAGCGATATGGCCTGCGGCTTGAAGAACTGCGCGAGATCACCGCCTTCATTCTGGATCGCGAACTGATCGACTACCTGGACCTGGCGCTGTGGGACTCGGCGCAGATCGTTCAGGACGGCCAGTACAGAGGGCAATCCATGCTCAAGGTCTTTACCAGCATTCCCCGCAGGGGCGTGCGCGTGGGCGTGGCCGGCAAGATCATGACCGCACAGCGCTGTGCGGAGCTGCTGGATCAAGGCTGCGACTTCGTGCTGATCGCTCGCGCGGGCATTCTCCAGCGCGATTTCCCGCTGCAGGTCAAAGCCAATCCGTTCTACGAGAGCGTCGCAACGCCGGTGCCGGCGCAGTACCTGCGATCGGGCGGCTTGAGCGAGCGATTCATCACGCACATGCGTGGCTGGCCCAGCTTCGTCATCCCCACCAGCAGGTAACTACCAGGCTCCTGAACCGAAAATCGATTATTCAAAAGTGTGAACAGTAAATTCGCTCGACTCTTGTATATGCCCGTCGGGTCGCTGAGTAGACTCATTTCACGTCAAGTACCGCCGTAGACGACCCATGCTGATCACACCGGCATGGGCAATGAGCACGACGCTCAGCTGCGCCTATCCGTTGGTAGCTCACGCTCGATATCGCTACCGCCTCTTCTTCCCAGTACGCCGGATTGTCCGGCCAGATGGAGACGACCATGACAGACACGACCCTTGAGAACCAGCCGGCAGGCTATGTGCCGCCAAAAGTCTGGAGCCCGAAAACCAGCTATGGCGGCCAGTTCGCCAGCATCAACAGCCCCACTTCCGGTGCGCGATTCGAGCGTGAGCTCCCCGTCGGCAAGCATCCGCTGCAGCTGTACTCGCAGGGCACACCGAACGGACAGAAAATCACGATCCTGCTCGAAGAGCTGCTGGCGGCCGGCCAAACCGACGCCGAGTACGACGCTTGGCTGATCGACATCTTCAAGGGCGAGCAGTTCGGCAGCGGATTTGTGGAGATCAATCCCAACTCCAAGATCCCGGCCCTGGTGGACCGATCCACCGACCCGGCCATCAGCGTGTTCGAGAGCGGATCGATCCTGGTCTACCTGGCCGAGCGCTTCGGCGCGTTCCTGCCGACCGAGTGTCGCGCCAGGACCAAGACCTTGAACTGGCTGATGTGGCAGATGGGAACCGCGCCCTTCGTGGGCGGCGGACTGGGCCACTTCTTTGCCTATGCGCCGCTGAAGATCGAATACGCGATCGACCGGTACGCCATGGAGGTCAAACGCCAGCTCCACGTACTGGACACGCACCTGGCCACCAATGAGTTCCTCGCCGGCGATGAGTACACCATTGCCGACATGGCCGTCTGGCCGTGGCAGCCGGGCAGCCTGTTCGGGGTCTACGGTACCCACGAGTTCCTGGCCGTGCAGGAGTACACAAACCTGATGCGCTGGTACAAGGCCATCGGAGCGCGCCCGGCCGTGGAGCGCGGCAGGCGCGTCAACCGCACCAACGGTGCCCCTGGCGAATTCCTGCTCGAACGGCATGACGCCAAAGACTTCGACACCCTGACCAAGTAGTCGGTCCACGTTCTTTTTGTATGCCTATGTCTGGCCTTCGGGTCAGGCAGCGGAGCTGTTCGTGCCGAAGACACTGCTCCGGCAAGAACGGGACTCTCTTTTTCACCCACCACCGAGGTAATCATGAAACTGTATTACTCCCCCGGCTCCTGTGGACTGGCCTCCCAGATCGCCCTGCGCGAAGTTGGCCAGGTCTTCGAGCTGATCAAAGTCGACTTCAAGACCAAGCAGACCATCGAGGGCGACTACTACAAGGTCACGCCCAAGGGTTTCGTGCCGGCGCTCAAGCTCGATGACGGCGACATCCTGACCGAAGGCGCGGTCATCCTGCAGTGGATCGCCGACCAGAACGCGCGCTACGGCCTGCTGCCCGAGTTCGGCACCCGCGAGCGCTACACGGCGCTGGAGTGGCTGAACTTCGTGGCCAGCGACCTGCACAAGAACATGGCCGTGATGTTCTCCTCGGTCATCGATGGCACGACCAAGCAGAAGTTTGCCCAGGTCAATCTGATCAACAAGTTCGAGTACATCGACGAGAAGCTGACCGGCAGGGATTACGTCCTGGGCAATCGGTTCTCCATCGCCGATGCCTACCTCTACAACGTGCTCTCCTGGGCGCCGCGCGTGAACCTGGACATCTCCGGCTATGAGCACATCCAGAAGTTCATGGCGCGCATGGAGACCCGTCCCAGCGTTCGCGCCTCGCTGGAAGCCGAAGGCCTGGCCGCCGGCTGAGCCGTCACCCCTGAACCTTGTCATCGGGACGCACTGCCCGGCGACACCCCGAAGAACAAGAAGGACCACCGATCATGATGCAAGACTGGAATGCCTACCGCGCCGCCCTGATTGAGCGCGTGGGCGACTACGCAAAGCTGAGCCCGGACACGATGCACGGTATGGCACTGATGGACAACGCGTCGAGCAAGTCCGGCCACCTGGATGCCAAGGTGCACGAGCTGATCGCCCTTGCCGTGGGCGTGACCACGCGCTGCGATGGCTGCATCTCCGTGCACACCCAGAAGGCTGTCGACGCCGGCGCCACGCTGGAGGAGATCTCCGAAGCCCTGGGCGTGGCCATCGCGCTCAACGCCAGCGCCGCGCTGACCTATTCGGCCCGCGTGATCGACACCTACAAGCAGTTGCCCAAGGTCTGAAATTTGTGGTGGTGTGGGCTGGTCGCCGGGTGGGCGGCCAGCCCATGCTTTGCGAGACGTTGCGGTAAACACATCGCCAACGTCGCCTCGGCGATCAACGCACACGTGACCTCAGTGCATCGTGGGATGGTGGGCGAACAGGCCGGTGACCCAGTCCACGAATACCCGGACCTTGGCCGACAGATGCCGGTTCTCCGGATAGACCACATGGATGGGCAAGGGCTCATTGGTCCAGCCCTCCAGGATGCGAACGAAACGGCCGTCCTCGATCATCGGCGCCATCAGAAAATCAGCCATCTGGACCACGCCCAGTCCGGCCAGACCTGCCGCCGTGTAGGCATAGCTATCGCTCACGGCGATGTGACTGGACAGGGCAACCTGAACCCGTTGACCGTCGCGCTCGAAGTACCAGTCGAACATCCGACCGGTCCGCGCAGAGAAGTAGTTCACGCAGTGGTGCTCCGCCAGGTCATTGGGATGTTGGGGAAAACCGCGGCGTTCCAGATAGGCCGGTGAGGCGCAGGTCACGTAGTGCATCGTGCCCACGCGCTTGGCGACGAGCCTGGAATCGGTCAGACGACGTCCCCCGCGGATCGCGCAGTCCACGCCCTCCTCGACAAGATCGACCTGGCGATCGCTGCAGCCCAACTCCAGTCGGATGTCGGGATAGAGCTTGAAGAATTCGGGAAGCGCCGGGATGACGACCTCGCTGGCAAGGCCGGTAGGTGCATCCACGCGCAGCCTGCCGGAGGGACTTTGGCGGTTGCGAAATACAGAGTCTTCCGCGTCCCGCACATCCGAGAGGATCTGCAGGCATCGTTCGTAGTAGGCCGCCCCATCGGCGGTGACACTCACACGGCGTGTCGTGCGGTTGAGCAGCTTAACCGCAAGTGCGGTCTCCAATGATTGAATCAGGGTCGAGACCGTGGCCTTGGGCAGTTTCATGTTCTCCGCGGCGCGGGTGAAGCCGCCGGCGTCCACGACCTGGACGAAGACTTCCATGGCTTGCAGCTTGTTCATTGAGGGCTCTCGATGCAGACCAGATGCACGCGCGTGGCGTAGGCCGCTCAGATTCGCTCGCCGTTCCTGATGCGGTAGGTGGGCTTGTACATGGTGACCAGCTCTTCGGCCGCAGTGGGATGCACGGCCATCGTGCGATCGAAGTCTTCCTTGGTCGCACCGGCCTTCAACGGAATGCCCAGCAACTGGGCCATCTCGCCGGCGTCGTGCCCCAGGATGTGGGCGCCAACGACCTTACGGGTCGCAGCATCGACCACCAGCTTCATGATCGTCTTCTCTGCACGCCCGGAGAGGGTGGCCTTCATGGGCCGGAACTGGGCGCGGTAGACCTCGATCTCCTCGTAGCGCTCGGCAGCGGCCTCCTCAGACAGGCCGATGGTGCCGATCTCCGGTTGAGAAAAGACAGCGGTGGGGATCAGCTCGTGATCCGGTGAGGTGGGGTTGTCCTTGTAGACGGTTTCGATGAAACACATGGCCTCATGAATGGCCACCGGCGTCAGCTGCGCCCGGTCGGTGACATCGCCCAGCGCATAGATGCTGGGGATGTTGGTTTGCGAGTAGGCATCGACCATGATCGCGCCGCGCTCGTCGGTCTGGACGCCGGCGGCATCCAGTCCCAGCCCATGGGTATTCGGCTCACGGCCGAGCGCCAGCATGATCACATCGGCGCTCAGCGCCTGACCGGTCATGGTCTGGGCAATCAGTCCGCCACCCTCGGCTTTTGACACCTGCTCCACGACGTCGGTCACCAGGATCTTGATCCCCTTGTCGGACATGGCCTGGTACAGGCCGGCACGAAGATCGTGGTCGAAACGCGACAGGATTTCCTTGCCGCGGTAGACCACGGTGACCTCCACACCCAACCCGTGGAAGATGTTGGCAAACTCCAGGGCGATGTAGCCGCCGCCAAGAATCAGGATCGATCCGGGCAGTGCCGGCAGGTCGAAGGCTTCATTGGACGTGATGCACAGCTCATGGCCCGGCAGCGCTACGTGGGCATTGGGAGCAGCGCCGGTGGCAATGAGGATTCGCTCGGCGGTAACGGTCTTGCCGCTGCTCATCAGTCGAATCGTGTGCGTGCCCAACAACTCGGCCCGCGTCTGCAGCAGCTCGGCACCGCTGCTCTCCAATCCGCCACGGTAGAGGCGCTCAAGCCGGGCGACCTCGGCATCCTTGGCCACGATCAGTCGGGGCCAGTCCATCGTCGCCGGTCCCACATCCCACCCGAAGCCGGCCGCGTCGTCAAAGTGCTCCCGGTACTGGGAGGCGTAGACGAACAGCTTCTTGGGAACACAACCCCGAATGACGCACGTACCACCGAACCGATACTCCTCGGCAATGGCCACGCGCTTGCCCAGGGAGGCGGCCAGGTGCGCAACCCTGACGCCACCAGAACCGCCACCAATCACAAACAGGTCGTAGTCGAATTCACTCATGGCACTCACACGCCCAGGAACCTAGCAGGTAAGCTCTGGGTCCTTGTCAGAAGGAAGCGCTGGCAAGGCAAGACACATTGGCCAGCGCATAGCGGTATGGCGACACGCGAACGCATCGCCACCCGGGCTGGACTTAGAACGTCAGCACCGTGAAACCGTCAGCAGCGATGTCCGCCACGCTAGGCAGACCCGAGGTGCCGGGGACCATGTTCTCCTGCACCAGCTTGAAGCCCGAATTCTCAGCGCCATCCTTGGCACCAAAAACATCTGCGCAGCCAGAGGACACGCCCACGACACTGGCCCTGACGGCCTCGAACAGGACGTTGATGGGGTGATTGACGCTGGAGAGCACTTCAGGCCAGCGCGTACCGGTGCCGTGGAAGTAGATGCGAACCTCATTGCCCTTGGCCTTGAAGTCATAGGCGGCGGCCAGTGCATTGAACGCGCGGCCCAGGGCCTCTTCGCCGGCATTGGGATCAGACAGCACAACAATTGCAGCTTTCATGGAACATCCTTAGCGTTTATTGGGGACGTCTGCCGGACTAGCGGCGACGAGGCCAACGATAGGGATCGGGCGTGGTGTCAGAAATCAGCCCAGCTGCAATTAAGTCTTGCGTCCGTCTTGTGCAATCAGTCCAGGATCAGCGGCAGGCGACGCAATGCCTCCGCCAGGTGATCGATGAAAGCCCGCACGCGGGCGGAGCCGTTGATGGATTCCCGATGCAGGATGTGGACCGGAAGGGGCGGCTCCTCGAAATCCTCAAGGATGATCTTCAGGCGCCCTGCGGCTACCTCGTCAGCGATCTGATACGAAAGCAGTCTCGCCATGCCAAACCCGGAGGAGACCGCGACTATTGCGGCATCGTTGCTGGATACAACGATACGTGGGCGCACCTTGACCTGGATGGGTTGCTGCGATGGACCAAATCGCCAATCCAGACGAGGGGACATCGCGGCCGCCACGACGACATCATGCACTGTTAGCTCGGCAGGATGCGCGGGCGTTCCCCGTGAAGACAGATACTCAGGTGAGGCACACAGAACGTGCCGGACGTGACCTACTTGCCTGGACCTCATTCCCGAGTCGGGAAGCTGGCCAATGCGCACAGCGACGTCGATATTTTCATCGATCAGATTGAGGTTGCGGTCAGAGAAGTGAGCCGTGACCTGGACCTCGGCATGCATCTTCAGGAAGGACACGATGATGGGCATGACGGCGATCCTGCCGAACAGCACGGGGGCCGTGACCGTAATGGACCCCTTCGGCGTGGCATTGGCATCAGCGACCGTGGCATTGAGATCCTCGATCTGCTGAAGGATCGAGCGCGACTCCTCGAAGTAGCGGCTACCAGCCTCCGTCAGCCGCATGCTGCGGGTCGTACGTACCAACAACGTCACGCCTAGTGCCTCCTCCAAACTGACCACCGCACGCGTCACGCTGGCCGGGGAGAGATCGAGCTTTCTGGCCGCCGGCGCAAAGCCCTGGGCCTCGACCACGGCGACAAAGACCTGCATCAGGCGGACATGATCCATGAGCGGCACCCTTTCTGGTTCGATCAGCCTAGCAAAACCTGCCGCCCCGGTATTGCTGGTGCGGAAATAATCAATTGCGTCGCAGACCGTTTCTGGTTCATGGCTACTTGCCGAGCATATGCGGTGCGCCGCCGCTGCGGCAAGGAGTCCTGCCATGCACAAGACAGCCAACTTCCATGAGGGTGAACTTCAGGCGCAGGCGATGGCCCATGAGTCTGACGTTGCCGCCCGAAACGGGTCCAACGTGACCGATCACATCATTCGTCCTGCACTGCCGTTCGTTCGCCAGCAGAAGATGGCTTACGCGGCCAGCGTGGATGCGGTGGGCCGTGTCTGGGCATCGGTGCTGATCGGTGAGCCTGGCTTTCTGGAGCCCTCCGAGGATGCAGGCGCGTTGACAATCCATCTGGACAAGGTGGTCAGGCAGCTTCACGACCCACTCTGGGACAACATCGAGCAGGATGGTCGCATTGGCCTATTGCTGCTGGAGCTGCAGACCCGCAAGAGACTCAAGATCAACGGACAGGCGCAGCGGGAGAGTGAGCGCCTTGTCATCCAGATCACCGAATCGGTGCCGGTGTGTCCTCGCTACATCCAGCGCCGTATCATCGATCTGCTCGCCAGTTCGGACACGCAGATGCCCGCGGGTATCAAGCAGGGGCTGATGCTTGAGCCGGAGCATCTCAAGCTCCTCCACAGCATCGACACCTTTTTTCTTGCCACCGTCCATAAAACCCACGGCGCCGACGTTACCCATCGCGGCGGCCCGCCGGGGTTTGTGGAAGTGCTCGCCGATGGCAGGCTCAGGATTCCCGATTACAACGGCAACGGGATGTTCAACAGCGCCGGCAACGTCCTCGTTGATCCAAGTGCTGGACTGGTGTTCCCCGACTACGCCCAACGCAGGATGCTTCAGCTCACCGGGCGTGCTGAAATGCTCTGGGATCAGCCCGACCCCAAGGGCGTGACCGGCGGTACCGGGCGCTTCTGGCAGTTTCAGACCAGCGCCTGGATCCAGACGCAGCTGCCCGAGCAGCTGCACAGCGAGTACGTCGACGCCTCTCCCTTCTTGCCACAAGGTCTTTGAAACATGCAGTTGCGTGTGAGCCATGTCAGTGCCCTGACACCCAGCGTTCGTCTGATACGTCTGGAATCGACGGACGGCCAGCCGCTGCCCGCCTTTGAGCCGGGCTCGCACTTGGCTTTAGGCTTTGATATCGGGCACGAGCCCACGCAACGGAAGTACTCGCTGGTCTCCGACCCACAGGGAGGCGCTTACTACGAGATTGCAGTCAAGAAGAGTCCCAACGGCCGTGGCGGATCGAAGTTCCTGCACGAGAAGCTTGCCGTGGGCGCGCTGCTGGAATCATCGAGCCCCATCAGCGAATTCAGCATCGCGCCCGACGCCAAGCACTATGTCCTTATCGCCGGCGGGATCGGCATCACGCCCATGCTCAGCATCATCGTGCGTCTGCGCCAGACCGGTGCATCCTTTGAGTTGCACTACTCCTCAAAGACACGCGCTGAAGTGGTTTTTCAAGATGTGTTACTGGGTGAGGACTGCGATCGCGTGACGTTGTACTTCACAGAGAGCGACAGTTTTAGGCGGATCGACATCAACCAGCTGCTGAAAACCCATGCCCAGCAGGCTGACGCGCACTTCTATGTGTGTGGGCCTTCCACGCTGATCGACCGCGTCCGCCTCGCCGCCGGCGCGCATGGCGTGCAGGCAAAGCGGGTGCACTTCGAGAGCTTCGGGCCGGCCTGGTCGATGACCGATGGTCCGGTCAAGCTGGGCCTGTCCGAATCCAACATCGAGGTGGATGTACCGGTGGGGACCACATTGCTCGATGCGATGGAAGCGGCCGGCGCCTGGGTCGCCGCGGATTGCCGGCGCGGGGAGTGCGGGGCTTGCATCACCACTTACACCAGCGGAAAGCCCATCCACCGGGACAACTGCCTGACGGAAGAACAGAGGGCGCATGCGTTCTGCCCCTGCGTCTCATGGGCCTCTTCCTTGGGAACCTTGACCTTACAGGTCTGAAGCCCGGTGGCGGTTCCCTACGTTGCAGGCGATGCTTGGTCGCGAAGGAACGAATCGACGGCTTCATTGAAGCGCTCCGGGGCCTCCAGGTACGGCAGGTGACCGCACTGCTCAAAGACCTGGTGCAAGGCATGCGGAATCAGTTGCTGTAGCTCGCCGTGGCAGTAGGAAGGCACGATCTGATCCTTGGCGCCGTGGATGAGCAACGTGGGGCTCGTGATCGTGGCGACCTCTGAGCGCTGGTCGTAGTCCTGGATCTGCTGAAACAACGTCCGGATGTATGGGCGATCCAAGCTATCCAGCGAACGCAGGAAGCCGTGGTAGATGGTCGTGCCTTCGGCGATGGCCATCTGGGCAAGCAACTGCCTGGCCCATGACTGCACGCCGGCCGGCCCTAGCAGGAGCTCGTCGTATAGCATCGTTCGGGCGGCTTGATCCGACGGGCTTAGGTACAGGCATGTGTTCACCACGATCAGGCCACTGACCCGATCCTTCGCGCGTGCCGCCACGCCGAGCCCGGCACGGGCACCTTTGGACAGGCCGCAGATAGCCACCTTGTCGATGCCCAGGTGATCGATCAGGGCGATGACCACGTCCACGAACTCCGAGAATCCGATGCTCTTGCCCTCCGACTTGCCGTGACCCGGAAGGTCAAGGCAGATCATTCGCCGGCGAGAGAAGAAGTACTGACGCTGATAGGTCCAGTTGCGAGCGTTGCCACCCAGCCCATGCAGGAAGACGAGCGCATCGCCCTGTCCATCGTCGGTGAAATGGATCTGGTGTTCTTTGTATAGGAAATACATGGCGACCGGATACCTGTGCGTGTAGTGGCGTGCGTGTCGAGATAGATAGGATCGCAGTGGTTTCTGTTCAAGCGCATGGTCAAGCGCTGCCGTTGTCAAAGGAATGCAGGCACAGGAAACATTGAATTGCGCAGCGCGCAATAGTGCGGACGATAACGGTTGTCCTTCGCGCGGGACAGGGATGTTAGCGCCCGCAGGGCCCGCAGGCACGGGGTTCCTTCTGTCGACGTGACGGATGGGTTCTACGCAACCCGACCCCGTGCCTGAATTCTTCCAGCTGCGGCAAGAGAGTTAGTCGATATCAGGACTATTTGCGCGCAAATGTGGAGATCAGAATCCTCCACACACCCCGCGCCTGAAACAGAGAAGCATTGCCAAACAATCACCAGGCCAGTAAACACCGCGGCAATCTCGCCGGAAGTACCACGCGCACGCCAGCCCAGAGGAACACCATGCCAACACTCTTTGACCCCATTTCTCTAGGCGCGCTGCACGCCAAGAACCGCGTCATCATGGCGCCGCTGACGCGTGCGCGTTCGACCAGAGAGCACGTTCCGACTCCGATCATGGCCGAATACTATGCTCAGCGCGCTTCCGCGGGCCTGATTATCGGTGAAGCTACGGGCATATCCCAACACGCTGTTGGTTGGCCGTACGCGCCCGGCCTCTGGTCTGAGGAGCAGATGGATGCATGGAAACCCGTCACACGTGCCGTACATTCCAAAGGTGGGCGCATCGTCGCTCAGCTTTGGCACATGGGGCGCATGGCACACTCTGCCGTAACAGGAATTCACCCGGTGTCTTCCAGTGCAACAACAATGCTAGGTGATGCGCACACCTATGCCGGAAAGAAGCCATTCGAGACAGCCAGGCCGCTCGATCTGGACGAAATACCGACCCTGGTCCAAGACTACGTTCGAGCTGCAAACAATGCGATTTCCGCAGGCTTCGACGGCGTACAGATCCATGCAGCCAACGGCCAATTAATAGATCAGTTCCTTCGCGATAGCAGCAACATTCGGACGGACGAGTATGGCGGAAGCATCGCCAATCGGATTCGCCTGCTTAAGCAAGTCACTGGCGCAGTGGCCAACGCAGTTGGCGCCGAACGCACGGCCGTTCGCCTGTCTCCCAATGGCGAGAGCTACGGGGTGGACGACAGTAATCCAGAACCCCTGTTCGCCGCCGCGGCAGTGGCGCTAGGCGAGATTGGCATCGCGTTCCTTGAGCTGCGCGAACCCGGTCCCGATGGCACGTTTGGCTCGACAGACGTGCCCCGTCTGTCTCCCGTGCTTCGCAAACACTTCAAGGGACCCCTGATTCTCAACAGCGACTACGACCTGAAGCGCTCTCAGGCCGATCTTTCGGACGGCATTGCAGACGCTATCAGCTTTGGGCGTCCTTTCCTCGCCAATCCTGACTTGGTGGATCGATTGCGAAACAACTCGAAGTTGAATGATGATCGCATGGAGACCTACTACAGCCAAGGCGAAGAGGGATACACCGATTATCCCAAACTGGCCTGACTACGCCGAGCGGGCTGTTGCTTCCTTGGCGCGTGACTCCCCAGTTCACTGGCATTCCCCGAGCCAGTTGATGCCGCCCTCACCCTTGGCGGCCAGACTGTCGTGATGACAGCCCGTACGCAGAGGAGGCCTCCTCCTCTGCGTAACACTTCCACATCTAGTCATCCAAGCCGTGCTGACGCTGTTTCAAGCAGAACATACTTTTGCGCATGCATGAGAATAGGTCGTGTCCGCTTCTGGCCGAAATCTGCGTCATGCGGCCTGAGGTCCGCTTCAGGTCAGAAGCGAATTCACTTTGTGCTTTTCTGTCGGCCAAACAGGGACTGCGCCCTCGCCACCACCTCTTCATGAGTGATCGCCCGGCCAGCATCTACGTCAGCAAGTGCCTCCAATGTGGCTTGATGCTTCTCTTCTTCGAACAACTCAGGCATATCCGCCAGCAAGTCGGTGTCGGGCAAGTTCATGCAGATGGCCTTGCGAAGTATCGGATCGCTCTAGCGCTAGGAAAAAGGATGATGGCAGCTATCGGGTCGGAAGCGTTCCTTCCCTACCCCCGATAAACATCCCTAATCGCCTTGAGCTTGCTGCCATCGATGGCCACGACCGCATGCGAGAAGACCTTCATCGTCCGGCACAGCGCAACGAAGCGGCTGCACACCGCCGTGATCGCCCCACCGTTGTCCTTGCGGAAGTCGGCAATGGTCTTGAAGTCAGGCGCCAGTCGCCCGGTCAGCCAGATCAGCTCGAGATTCCGTTGCACTTCCCGCTCCAGGCGTCGGCTGGAGGGGATGCGATTGAGGTAGCCGTAGATGTAAATCTTGAGTAGGGCGGCTGCGTGATAAGCAGGCCTCCCACCCGCCGCGCGATTGGCGGCCTCGAAGCCTAGCTCACTTAGATCAAGGGCTTCGACGAAGGCGTCGACCACCCGCACCGGATGGTCTTCGTGGACGTAGTCCTCCAGCCGGTCAGGGAGCAGAAGTTCCTGAGAACGATCGGCTCCATCTACGAATCGCTTCATGCAAAGCACCCATTGACTGGTGCTGAGATCATGCCAGCGTAGGGAGGGCTTTCACTCAGTCTCGGTCGAAAGCGAACACCGCCCTCTTCACGAGCCTAGCGCTCCCGGGCGTTCTTACGTCGTTTATCAATCCCGATCACAGGCCGCCAGCGCCTACGAAGCGCCCTCACGAAGGACCGAAGTTCTGGCACATCTGTCGACTGCAATGACTCGCCGCTAATGAGAAGGGTGAGATGCCCCACCTCATGCCCGGCAAAGTTAGCCCGAAGTAACTTCTTCGCCAGATCTACCAACGGCGGAGACGGTTCCGTTTGCGACTGAATGCCCCACCAGTCCGCAAGAGCAAATACAAACGAGAGCCAACCACTGGCGAACGGGAAGGTGTACTTGGCACCCTCATCCCAGCCTGCGAGGCCAGAGGTCTGCAGGAGCCCTCTATCGCCACTGCCGTGGGCACGGTCAAGGTCAAGCCTTACGAACTTGGCTGCAGTGACAATGCTCTTGTCCCTGAACTTGAAGCCCAGCTTCGCGGCCTCCGAGGTGAGCCACTTCTTTGGGTCAATGGGCTCCTTTTTCTCATTCAGCAGCCACGCCGCCTGGAACATCAGATAGATGCCGGGCATGCGCTCCTTGTGATCGAAGGGGTAGTTGCCGTGGCCCTGACGCTTCAGCACCTTCGCCTTGAGGCGCTCCACGTCCTGCGCATCCACGTAGAGCTCCGCCACAGGCACTTTGTCCAAACTCACGGAGTAGAACTCAGGAGGCTCCATGCCGGGATCGCCCTCACCACGAAGCATGTGGTCACGCCTGCAATCAAGCGCATCGCTCCAGGCCTGCGCGTCAATGAGGATGGCACTCTTGAACTCGACCCGCTCAAGGTCGTGAATCCTCACGTCGCTGTACTCCCGGATCTCGCGCCCGCGCCCATCCTTACCCGTATTCGTGTAGACCCGCTTTCTGGATAGTCCTCCACCTGAGAAGGTCGGCGTAACGGCTGTACGCGAGTGGGCAGCCTGTTCGTAGGACTCTGGTGACAACTGCAGGTAGAGAACGTCATTACAGAAGCGCTTGACGGGGAGCGAGTCGATATCGGCAGGCTCGACAAAGGGCCTGTCATGTCCAGCAGCGTCCGACTCATCCACTTGCTGTGGAGCGAGGGGCACCTGCAGATAGCAATAGACCAGATGCCTGGAGATGTTCACCTGCACGTATACCGGCACGTTCTCCTGCGCCAGAAATGCGAGATCGTCAATCCCCTCCGGTTTGTACTGCTGCCAGCCGGTGTTGCTCAGGGGAATCATTCGATTCTGCGTGCTCCTTGTCTCCATCAACTCATCCACGAGGACTGCCGAAATTGGCGGACGGATTTATAGCATGCCAGCTCGGTTAGGCAACGATCGTCGTCTGCTCACATCTACGCTTGCCGTACC
The DNA here is from genome assembly GCF_900215535.1 of Pseudoxanthomonas wuyuanensis. Taxonomy (GTDB): domain Bacteria; phylum Pseudomonadota; class Gammaproteobacteria; order Xanthomonadales; family Xanthomonadaceae; genus Pseudoxanthomonas_A; species Pseudoxanthomonas_A wuyuanensis. The sequence goes on from NZ_OCND01000005.1 coordinate 31,689, forward strand.
AAGGAGTGAGGCACCGCGCTTCGTCTCACAGCTGATTGCGCAACTTCTCCTCCGCCTCCATGGTTGACCAGAAGTTCGCGCATGGACGTCCTAGGACACAGTCAAATTAACCCCATAGCCACCTAAATTCCGATCGCGCTCAAACTATTATTTTCGGGATGTAAAAGCCTTGCCCTACCTGGCTTTCGCGCATGATGAGATGACGGAATGTTGGAACATTCCGGCGGAATCAATGCGCGTTCGAGCACGGATCGGCAGCATGCGAGCCCTCTTCACCAACAGAGATCAGCATGAGTTCCCACTCCCTTGAAACCATCTTCCGCCTAAAGCGCGTGCGTGAAATAACGGGCCTGTCTCGCTCCACGCTCTACCTCTACATCAGCCAAGGAAAGTTCCCCAAGCCGCGCAAGCTCGGTGCGCGCGCTGTGGGCTGGTTTGCCAGCGAGGTGTTCGCCTGGGTGGCGGCGCGTGAGCTGGCCGCCTGAGCCGCTGAACGCTAATTCGACGCCGCCGCCGCTTTGCCAGATCGGGCATTTCGTGGACACGCCCGTCTTGGGCCGGCCCAGATTCTTCACTTATCGAAGTCGTGGGATTTCCGGACTGTATCCAATAGCGAAGCGAAATACCAATCCGTTACCACTATTTTATGAAAGCAATGACATATCGTATGCAGCGCGGCCAGTCGGTGCAGCCTCTGCCAGCGCTGGCGCCCAATCCTCCATTGGAGCCAGAGGGCGAGGATGACTACGTTGACCAACGCACGCAGGACATCCTGCGTCGAGAGCGTCAGCATCAGTTGGCTGCCGAGCGGCACTTTTGCCATCACACTGATGACGGCCAACGGTTCTTGGCCGACACCCAGGACCGCACGCTCAAGGAGTTCATGGATCAGCTGACCGGCGCGCACAAGGCGCTGCTGGTGAATGATCGCAGTCCGGTGAGGAACATCAGCTCATGGCGGCCAGCGCCAGCCATGGTCGTTGGTCAGTACGAGCTGTCTGGCCTGGGCAAGCTGCTCCACGCGTGCTGCGTCCGTTATCTCACGCTTGAGGAGCGAACGCCGGACTGGCTGTGCGCCTACATCGACTATGTCTTCAGTCCCCAGGTGACCGTCATGCTGCGCGCGCTGCAGCGCTGGGCCAAGCCGATCGGCCTGTGGCTTGAGGCTGGCGTCCCTGCCTGCGACGGCTCTCCGGACATGGACGCGGTTCATGCCTTGAACCGCTTTGCTCGCTTTGTGAGGCGAGCCTCCCGCTCCTGGCGGTTCATCAATGAGTGCCGCAAGATCGACCGGCAGGCCAACGACAACTTCTCCAGCGGTCGCAAGCTGCTCTTTGAGCTGTTCTCGCACTGTTCGCGCCTGCTAGTACTCCGGGTTGACCTCTACTTCCGGCCTTGGGCCAAGGCCTTGGGCGTCAGTCAGGAAGCAGATGATCTGATCGAGAAGTTCTATCGCCGCCTACGTGACGGACGTATCGTCGATGACTACCTTGGCGCGATCTACAAGCGCGAGGATGGCATCAACCGTGGTGCCCATTGGCACTGGCTCATCGTGCTGGATGGGCATCGCCGGCGCGACGCCTACGGCCTGACTCGACGGATCGGTGAGGACTGGATGCGCGTAGCGGGCGTCAACAGGTCCAGCTACTTCAATTGCTATGTGAGAGCGCCCAGCTTCAAGTTCAATGGCCTGGGGCTTGTGCATGTCTGTGACACGAAGAAGCTTCTGGGGCTTCGGGCAGCGTTGGTGTATTTGACCAAGCGCGACTGTGTCCTCAAGCTGCACAGCGGCAAGGATCAGCACTTTCGGCGTAGCAAGCCTCGGCACAAGGACAAGAAGCAGCGAGGCGCACCCCGGCGAAGCCCCGATAGTATGGCTACGCTGCGCCGAGTGTTTGCAGGCCGTCGCGACAGGCCGCTGGATGCGATTACACTGTGACAGTTGCGCCTTCGGATATCCCCTCGTTCCATCTGACTAGTACTAAGATCCTGCATGTATCCTTTCCCTAGGCACCACGCTCACTGTCCGATTGATGCGCTTCCGGACCTGCTCTATGACGCAGCCCACCATCTGCACCGCCAGCTGTCGGACATACCGCCATGCGTGCTGCTGACGGATGCTATCGCCGCTGCCGCCGCTGCGGTCCATTTGTCCTACGACGTGGCTGGACCGGACGGGCGGCTCATGCCCTGTACGCTCAACACACTGGCGGTGTGCCGTAGTGGCTTGGGAAAGGGGACCTCATATCACGGCTTCTTCAAGCCTTTCTATGAATTCGAGAACGAGAGCGATGGCGAGGAGCTGCTCCTCCAAGAGGTCAGCTATCGCGCCCTCATGGAAGCGCTTCATGGAACGGGGCGCGCTCTCTCAATCCAACACGAGGACGGCGACAGCTTTCTGGACAGCCAGTTGCTCAAGAAGTGCCCAGACAAGCTGACGCAGTTCTGGAGCGGAAAGCCCCCCATCAAGCATAGGGTTCGGGGCATTTCACTCGTAGCCACCGACGCTCGCTGTTCGCTGGGAATGCGCATCCAGCCCAAGATTTTCTACCCCTTCCTCATCAGAACCGACAGCAAGACCTTCGTACAGGGTCTGTGGCCGCGCGCCATCGCCGCGTGCTATGACCCTGTGAAGTTTTATGAGCCAATGGCGTTCTTCTCGCCGCCTTCGGCCAACCAGGCCGGCCTGAAGACGTTCCATGACCGGGTGACCGAATTGCTTGCGCGAGCCAAAGAACGGGCAGTCAGCGAGCAGCTTGTGCGCGAACCGCTTAGGCTGGAGGACGCCGCGGCCGCCTTTATGGTCGAGCTCAAGCACCGCATCAAGCAATGGGAGTCTGAGTACGAGGACATTGCGGAGGCCCGCGACAGGGCCTGGGAGAACACGCTTCGTCTCGGTGCCGTGTTCCACGTGATGTGTGGGGACGGGAATGCGATCAGCCTGGAGATGGTGCAGCGGGCATGGGACATTGTGGAATGGTCGCTGGGACAACACCGCAAGATCTTCGTCGAGGCGATCGCCCCGCACGTCCAAAGCCCGAAGGTACCCACCTCCCCCCATCCCTCCCGCGCAGCAGGCAAGCCTCGTCCCGCGCAGAATGCTCAAAGGCTCAAGGAGTGGATCGAGAAGATTGCGTCATGCCAGGGCGATGACTGGGTCGAGTTGAGCGAGGCTGCGCAGCAGGCGGGACTCTGCGGCAGGGCCCTTAACACGGCAAGGAAGCGCCTTGAGTACGAGGGACAGCTTATGAAGCAGGAGCGGAGGGGCCAAATCTATGTTCGGCTGCTGCGCTACCCCGGCACCGGGTCGCTTTAACGCTGACCAGAAAAAATGAATGCGGCAATCGGCCAGGGAGGGAGCCATCGGCTCCCTCCCTGCGACTATGCTGTGCCTGGACCCGCAACCACATATCACCATGAGGCAGTGGCGTCAAAAGGTCACTGCTGTTGATTGCCTGATCCATCACACACGAAGCAATCAGGGTCTAGGCCGCGGGCAATCTTGTCCGCGCGCCTCTGCGCCTCTTCCGCCTTGACCTTGGCATCCCGCTGTGAGGGCGACAGTAGACGCTCCAAGCCATATCTCTTTGAAAGCTCAACTAGCCTCTACATGCTGGCATGCCACTCGCATGACGGAAGCCCCGATGAACTCATCAGCAAGTATGGATACAACATTGTAGAGCCCATTCATTGACCGAGTTGGCGCGACTTCGCCATTGACGGAGACGGTGGCTGGCAGGGTTCGCCCATCGACGCCGATCAAGCGGTGGGACCGCTTGGACGATTCACCTAGCCTTTTTGGCCGGTGGCGACACTAACCTTCTACTAACCGCCGATTTTTCTACTCGGTGTAGCCATATGTGAACCAGGCGCAGGGAATCTCTATTTCTCGTTCACCCAGTTGGATTCCACTCAAGCGATCATTCAAGCATCGTCGTGGTAGGACGCAGTTCCAAGTGCTCTCCACTCTCGCCATGGGGTCTGCTGCCAAAGCTGCGTCCTCCGGAAGAACCTGACCAAAAAGTTCCAATCGCCCTTCGAAGATAAGACCCTCGACCCAAACCGCTGGTTCTTCATCTTCATTTCGCCAGCCGACAAGAATGCTGCTACCCATATGGTGAGCATGCATGTCTACTGCGAAATTGCCGGGGAGCTCTGGCCAATGGCGTCGACTCTCGTTGACGACTTCTGCTATGAAGGCAGGCAAGCTATTCAGTGTTCCTTCCGACGCTTCAAGAAACTGGTTCACTCGCTTCTGCAACTCTGATCGGTAAATAGCTCGCCGGGGCGCGAGAAGTCGACGAGCGCATGCGAGAGAAAACTTTCTTCGTGTTCTCCTATTGGAGCCGATACGATCACTGGCCTCGATATGTGACAACACATCCGAAACGACTTGTTGCTGCAATGCGAGTTCATGTGAACTATCATTGCAGCCATCTTGTAGGCTTGAGCTTAGCCACTTCAAGTCAGATTCCTGGTTGCGTGAGTAGTTCACTGCCTTACTCTGCTGAGCAAAGTAGTAGTCCGAAGTGCGATTAAACACTGCGTCTGCGTGACAATCTTCCAATCTTGTTGGCACGCCCCACAGCCGGAGGATTTCTTCTCTGAAGGCTAGTCGATACGCTTGAGAGACACGCTCCATGATCTCTGTCTCGTTCTCGAGCGCCGGCGGGCAGCTTGCATACTTTTGGAAGTAAAAGCCCAACGACTTCGCGGTACTTACAATTGTCTCCAATTCCCGCCCAAATCCGAGATCGTTGTCAAGGACCTTTGCGTTAGCCCAATCCGGAAATGCATGTGCATTCCCATAGTCCATGAGTTCACCGGAAACAGAAAGATTGGACGAAAAGAACCCTCCACCGTATAGTCGATGAACCTGTCCAAATGCCGCTTGCTGCGCAAACTTTTCCAGCATTATCGTCAATCTATCTTTGGTGCTGTTACCTTCGTATGCAGCGTCCTTCTCGAAATGAGCTATCAGTTCCTTTGTGCGCTCCACATCATCCATTTGGCAGTTATGGTGGCCATCCAAGGGGCGGACGAATCCAGGCGCTCTCTGGAAATGTGCTGGACGCAGTACCGATGGCCTAACGATCAACGCTCTTTTGAGGTAAGTTCCTGGCCTGGAAGAAGACTCGAACGTTAGTCCTGTGTCGATTATTGCAACGACAGGAACAGCCCCGAACCTGAATTCAAGGTCAAATACCTCAGCATAGATGGCCTCACGAATAGCAACGTTCATAGACGCACAGCCGTGAGAGTGCTCGCGGTTCACGCCCTCACCAACCAAGGGGGTGGCACCCACCCCTTTGACGCTCATACCACCAACAACTGCGGCCCTTCCACTCCCGCCATGCGCGAAATATCCGCTATTGCTTCCATATCGGTCAGCCAAGAACACTTTACTGGCACTAGAGTTGAATTGCTCAATCTGACGGTGTTCAATGACTGCATAGGCATATTCGGCAACGAGCCGATCTTTCAGTCGTGACATCTCATCTGTACTGGCAAGATCTACTCCATTTCGCATCCACCATCTGTAATTCAACCAAGAAATACTCGGATTGCGGAGGGCATGAACCTGAAACGGCACCACTCCATGAGGACTAGCAGATACGAGATCGAAAGCACCGTTCATGATCACCTTTGCACACAGAGGACCTTATTCCTCACGCAAGCTTCCAGCGAGTAACCTTGCTTACTTTTCCTTCATCGGTTCGTCGAAGCGAGTGCGCCTCTAACGCGCCCGGAAACAGCATCCGCGCCTCTCTTAATGCACGTCGAAGGACACCCGGGCTTAGGACGAGATCGAGTATCCATAGTCGATCGCCCTCATTCCATTCGGAAACATGCAATATGACGTCGTCATCGGTAAGTAGCTTCCGCTCTGCATCTTCCGCTAGGAACGCCCACGTCATGTAGCCGAGGCAGGCACCCGATTCATCAATGAAAAAGTGGATTTGGCGTAGTAGGACGGCGGGCTTAATCCAAATCGCAATGCATGCAAGTGGATACTGGCAGTACTTGTTTGACCTGCACATAGCCTCGGCCACGCGACCAAGCTGAGAATAGTAGGCGGTTGCTTCCATAAGCCGAACTTAGTTCTGCTTCAGTCGCCTATACCATCCGCGACACACGTATCGGGCTGGTCCTGCAGACGCGGGCTTTGGGCGAACGATCGTTCATAGGTTCGGGCGACCCATAGGTCAGCCTCCGCCTTTGTCGCAATTGGGAGTGGCGCTTCCGGATCCTCTGCAAGAGCGTCCAGCAGCTTCTGATATTTTCCTTCCAATGTGCCACGACGGAGTAAGCGATTCATCTTGTATATACTCGTTCGCTCTCCATTCACCAACGTCCCCATCAATCCGCTCTGTGCTATTACTTCAGGTGTGGCAACCCTAAGCAACTCGACAATCCGCCAATCTCCACGTTCGAAAGCCGCCTTTGTGTAGGCCTGTGCTTCTTTCTTGTAGTCGTCCTTTTCTTGCTCTGTCCAAGGTCTATTGACGAAAAACGTCCCACGGACGTAGCAGATCTGGGCATCGGTATCGTTATTGGCTGCAGCACGTCGCGTCGCCTGGTAGAAGTCCACCTCCGCTTCCGCAGATGTCTTCGCGTCGCAAGCAGCGAGTGATGACGATAGGCTCTTTAGACGCTGTCCGAACTTCTTTGAGCGGGCGTCACAGGACTCGACGAAGGCCACATATTGGGGATTTCCTCGATACGCATCGCTCTTCTCGCAAGCTTGCAACTGGCTGTCCATACCATCCTTCTCACGAAATGCTATGGCGCACGACTTCGCAACCGTGAACGTTTCCGTATTCTTCGAATAAGGTACTGAGCTTGCGGCCAGGAGTGGCACTATGGAAGGAGTCGGCGACGGCGGAGGTGTCGACGCCGAGACAGTGTCCACATGTTCAGCGGGCGCAGCCACGGCGTCCACCAAAGGCGCCTTTTGCTTCGTCCATAAGTAGGCACCCACGAAAACCGTTGCCACTAGGACTATGAATATAGTGCGCTTGTTGGATTTCTTTTTATGGCGTTCCATTTCTAACTCCAGTCCTAGAGTGATTACTACAGCCCACCGCATTTGGCTCCGTTATCCGCGACAAAGGCAGCATAAGCTGACTGCCCCGCTTGTTCGGCTATGGATTCGTTCGTAATGCCGCCAGCATGCGCAAGCTCATGCACTAATGTAATTAGATGCTCTTTGAAGGTCGCATATCCTTCCGGCAAGATCCAGATCTGTTTATTATTGCTTTCTTGAAGTCCCGCGATCGACGTCCAGCTTCCGAAAGGCTGAACGTTTGTTGATGTATAAGTAGTGATGCCGGTCCCTTGCGTCCAACCATACTTATTCATATAGCTGAGCGTGTAACCACCAGGAAGAGGCCAAACGCCATACTTCTGAGCACAGTTCAGCGCCTTCGCTCTGACGATACTGTTGGGGGTGGCGGGGAGGGGCGTGCCGCCAGGATACAAACTGACCGGAGGTCCCTGTTGATAGGAAACCTGCGTAATGGGCCAGTAATAATGCGTACCGGTTACGCTAACAGTATTTAAGTTGGTAATCGGAAGCTCTTCTATCTCTTGCGCCTCCGACAAACTACCGATTGACATCGCTGCTGTCAAAACGACCAGCTCTACTGGCTTCAGCTTTCTCATCCTAGCATCCTTGTTCCATTGAGATTCGGTTGACACCGACCCAAGCCAAGCAAGTTCCATTGCGATCCAGGCGTTGATATAGCAATGCTCTTGGATACAGTCAGACTATGCAATGCGCCCGGTTGGATTATCGCGGCCTACGTACACGCGTTTACTCAACGCTTCCCAAACCGAATGTTCGCCGGAGGCGCTCATTTGTTTTACGTTGACTAGCGCACGAACCGGGCCCCGTGCGGCCAGTGCCTAGGCCGCAACAGTCTGTATAGCAAAAGATGGGCGGCTGGACGCCATATATTTTCTATGTTCTGAAGATACAAAACGTATTGTCAGGAACTATCAGGTTCTGATTGCGCATGATATCTGGATGCGCGTGAACGTTCTTAAGGTGCAGCGGACCCATTGAAGCCATGAAGTTGACGCCCTCACGATCTGTCGATGATGCATCCCAAACTTCGTCGCCAACGGCAGCGGCTTAGTTGATCTGCCCGCTTCAAGTATCATGGGGCCCACGTCGCCAATGTCGTGCTGGCGCCAGCAGTTGTCTTCAGGACCGGTGACACAACAGATTTTTCTAGCGCTGAAGAACGAATACGATGTTTCACTCTGTCAGTCGCCCTTGCCCGGAACTCGACACGAACTCTATCTGAAGTAGATCACTAGCATCTCTGCGCGAAGCAAAAAAATGAATCCGCGCAAGAGAAGGGGGCATGCCGCCCCCTTCCCATTCTTCGCTCATATCTGGAGCCGTTGCAGCCCCCGACTGAGCCTAACGGCGGTGCTTCACGGACACTCAGGTGTTCCGTTTCCGGTCCAAGAGCAGTACCGATTTCGCCACTCCTGCATCTCCGTCGATACGTGGCCAAGCACAGTACCGTCGTGATTCACGCAGAGTCGGTCCCCGCAGATCAGCTCTGGGTTTTTGATTACATCAATATTGCGAATCACCGTCACGCCATTGACCACATCCATTTCGTTCATGCGAGCACCGTTGGTCATACGGCAATCGGCGCTGTCCGAGTAGAACTCACAGGTGGCTGGCCACAAGGGATAGCCCGAGTCGCTAATGCCAGAGGGAAGTCCTATCAGTCGGCCCCGATTGCGCGAGTCCCAAGCGCGTTTGACCTCAAGCACGTCCCGCTCGTATTGAACGCCATCGGGAGGCGGACTGGGCGGCTTTGCGTCTGAGTAAGCGCCGCCAAGGGGCTCGGAGCTATCCTGCAGGTCGGTGGTTTCCCGCGTTGCTGCAACATCAGGGCCCTTCTCGCCAGCCGTTCCTACGGACTCCCCGCTTGGACCGGCAAGGCCAGTAGCGCTTGAGAGGCGATCACAGCCTCCCAGTACCATCAGCATCAAGGCAATGCAGATACTTCTGTTCACGTTCGCTCCTTCTACTTGTTGAAGCCGCGGCCGGTCAGGCTTGGCTTTCATCGGAAACCTCCGGCGCCACCTTTTCCTGGATGACGCTCACTTGCTTGGCCTTGATTTGGCCGGACAGGAGCGGGCTGATCACCATATATACGACGACAGCCAAAGCGGATAGCCAGGCTTCAATGGCAATCGCCCAGAACATGAAGAAGACATGGAAGACCCAAAAAACGATTGGCGAGAGGATTCCGATGCCCTTGCGTAGCTTGATCCGATTGACCACGACATTGTTCTGGAAGACCGGTAGCGGGAAGCGCCCTTTCTTCAGGCTCAGATAGGCCCGGAGACTGACGGGGATGATGAAGAAGATGAGTGCGAGGGTGTAGATGAGAACGCCCATTGACGTATGGCTCCGTTGAGGTAAGAGAAGGTGAGGAGGGCTTCCGTCAGAAGCCAAGGGCATAACCCAGAATCGGATCGAGCATCTTGCTCTGGTACTCGATGAGGACCTTGCCATCCGTCTGGTCGGTGTCGACCCGGTAGGTGAAGTCCACCGACCGCTTGCGGCTGTGATAGACGTAGGTGATACGGGCATCGCATCGATAGCTGTCCGCGTCTTTGTCGTAGTCCAGCATGCGGATGTTGGATATTTCGTAGGTATCGAGAATCCCGACGAACTCCTCAGAGGTACCCCGCAAGGTTCGTGGAGCGTACTTTTCCACCTCCGTCTCGATGGCCTGATCGAGCACCTCCAGCGTGTCCATATCGCCGCAATCGGGTGTGCCTCCGCATCCAGCCAGGAACACAGACGCCAGCGCCACGCTGGCAAAAGCGATTCTTTTCATTTGATTCCCCTATTCGATTTGTTGAGTTTTCAATCGTGTCGACGTGAACCGCGCCGTTGAGCCGCGCGCTGCCTTAGCGGCAGCTGCGCCTCTCCGGCCGGGTTCACTCCCCAATCAGACTTGCACCATACTTACGTGTGACGTAGAGTCTACCCGGGGCGTACGCCATCAGTCATCCTGTTGGCATGCGTGCAACGCTTCTGTTCAGCCAATGAGTACCGCCCCATCCGTGCCTCGCAGCGTGGTGGCCGCGCGTTTGCGCCAAGCCCGCCAGTTACGGGGCTTGAGCCAACGGGAAGCCGGGGTGCGTATGGGGTTGGACAAAGACACCGCATCGGCGCGCATTAGCCGATATGAAAGCCAGTCCATGGCTATCAGCTTGGAGTCCCTCTTCGAGTTGGCCAGCGCGCTGGAGGTCCCACCGGCTTACTTAGTCGCGACTACGCCGGCCATGGCTGATGCCATCCTGTCGTTGGGCAACGAGAGCGAATCACGACAAGGACGCTTGGCTGCTGTCCTGGCCGCTCTCACCAAACTACCGAACAGCCAACGCAAAGCCTTGACCGAAGCCATCATGGAAGCCGCATCCAGCGGGAAACCCTGATAGCAGCGCTGCCAGCCGCCCATAGCGCCCGGCCCCAAAGGCCGGGCGCTATGCCGTTGACCACCGAACGGACGTCAGCCCTACACCAGTCCCCGGGCAGCCATCGAGACCGCTTGACTGGCCGTGACCACGAAATGGTCCAGCAACCGGATTTCCACCAACCGCAGCGCACTCGTCAGCTGGACCGTAACCGCCCGGTCAGCTGTGGAGGGTTCACTGTGGCCGCTGGGATGGTTGTGGGCCACCATGACGGCTGCTGCGTTCAAAGCCAGCGCGCGCTGGACCACGATGCGTGGACGCACCTCCGCGCCATCCACCGAACCGGAGAACAACCGCTCCACGGCGATGAGTCGATGCTGGGCGTCGAGGAAGGCCGCCTCGAAGTGCTCCCGTGTCTCATTGCCCAACCGCAACCGGAAGAACGCACCACACGTCGCCACATCCCCAAACGTCGGACCTGGGGCGCAGGCCCGCCGCTCAAGGATGCGCAAAGCTCGCGCAATGGCCCGGTCGTCTCGTGCCCGGGTAACCTCCTCCGACGAGGCCACCCCGGCATCGACCGGCACGCGTACACGTAACCGGGCCTGCATCACGCCACCAGCCGCATCACTTCGTCCCACGCGCGCTGCTTGAGTCGAGCGCCCTGCCCGAACCACGCCGCTTCCCTGCGGTGGTCATCGCTACGTGCACGCCGGTGATGGTCGACGAACTCGGTGATGCTGTTGAGCAGTCCCCATGCCGTGCCTCGGCTGGAGGCCATCTGCGCGCCCCGCCCTCCGCCCTCGTACAGCGCGCGGACATTGCCAAGCGCCTGCTCATTGACCACCGGCGCCTTGCCGTCTGCCGCTGCGTAGACGAGTACCCGGCGTAGCAGGCCTTCGACGGAGTCCGGGTCCACCGGGCGTTCGCACAAGGCCTTCATCCGGGCAACAAAACCGTCCCACGACGAAACCGTGATACCCAGCTGGCGCTTGACCGCATCCGGGTCGAACTGGCTACGATGCGGCACCTTGATGGCACCGCCGGCATTGCCTAGCGCGATGGACAAGGTGTTGTTGCAGACCACGCGTACCGAAGTGAACTGAGCCGTGGTCGCCAGCGTCCCATCACAGGCCGTGGCCAGCAGCAGGTAGCCATCCACCCTGTCCCGGCCCTTGAGCACCGTGCTCTGCCCGGTCCGGGCCAGCGCCCAGAACTTGCGCCCTTCGCGTAGCACACCGGCCGTCTCCAGTTCGAAGCCATTGACCGCGGTCAGGTCGCGGTAGAACTCGAGGATCTCGCCCGGTTGGACGACCTGGAACCGCTTGGAGACCACAGCCAGCGGCTTCTTGGTGTCTGAACGGTACAGGACCTTGTTCTCCGGGAAGGGTTGGATGACCCCCACGTTGTTGCGGCCGGTGACGTAGCGGACCTCGGACTCTTCTATCTGCCAGTCCATGCCGGCTTGCTGCTTCCAGACTTCAATCGGCTGTTGCCGGGCGAGCTTGTTGCCCAGGCCATGCCAGGGCTTCTCGCCAGCGTAGGCCATTGTTTCAACCAGGTGCATTGTCATTTCCTTGTAGGTGGGCGGCATAAACGCACAAGGCCCGGACAATGCCGGGCCTTGTGGGGATACCAGTAGGAATCAGGGATCGAGGAAATCACCGCAGTTGCGACATGCTGCAGCCGCCGTGCATTTGACGATGCCGGCCATCACGGCCGTGGCCACCACCATGATGCAGTAGATCAACTCGACCTTGTTTTTCATCATTGCGAACATCCTGAGGGGACACTGCGCTGCGGAGTGCCGGACGCGAAGCCCATGGGTTCCGGCCTCATGGAGGTAGTATGTGTTTGAATATCCGTTAGATCGAACCCGGAGCGCCGTACTCGCGCCATAAGAAAAGTGTTCCGATCTAGCTTCTCATGCTTCGGAGACTCCTCTTTTCACCAGACCACTTCCCTGGAACGAAAATAGGCCGCGATCTTGAGCAAGTAGCAAAGCCGGCTCGAGTCTCTGCTAATGTTCGTCGTAGGCTTGGTCCCAGCGGCTATTCGAACACATGTTCAACTTCCTCGTTACTGCCAGCGACGGTGCTTGGGACCTTCCAGGCTATGAGTATCCTCGCGGCCGATTCCTCGAATACACCAGCGATGAAATTGCGGCCAGCTTCCGGCAGCTAAAAGAACTACAGCTCAAGGCGCTGATGGAGCTACCGTGCCTTTTTGCCTACGAAGGCACTGACGAGCCCATGCGAGTCGGGCGCCTGAACTCGGTCAAGCTGCGTAACAACGGCAGCCTGCTTTATATCCGGCCAGAATTTGATCCGCAGATTCCGCCGATCCCGTATGAGCAGATCGAACCGCTGAAAACAGCCTTAGACATTCGCGACTGGGAGCTCAACCGGACACACTGGGCGATCAAGGACGAAGACCTTTACGAAGTGCTGATCGGTGCCCGCCTTGCCCCCGACGGCATGACGAGTCCAAGAGTGACGAAGACGGATCTTCCCCCCGCCTCGACACCGGAGTTCCAAGCTAATAGCGTTGGTGCATTTATCGAGAATGTGTTGGATATGAATCACCATGGTCGTGAGGTGTTCTATCGCGGACACTCTAACCGTTCCAGGTACCGGCTTGAGCCAGCTATCCTTCGAAAGGATGATCGCGGTAACTTCATCTACCGAGATGCCGAAGACCGAATGTACAGGGAGTTGCTCGTCTCTAACTCTGTCGACTTCCATGGCGATGTGTATACACTCGACCGGCTTGTCCGGATGCAGCACTACTCATTGCCGACGCGCCTCCTGGATATCACTTCGAACCCGCTGATAGCACTGTACTTCGCCTGCAAAAGCAACCTCGACGATGATGGCGAAGTGATCGTTTTCTCCATGGATCGACATCAGATCAAGTACTTCGACTCAGACACCGCCAGCTGCATCGCAAACCTGACCCGGCTCCCGCAAGACTCGAAGGAGTCGATCGACTACAGCAGCAACGACGTACGCAAGTTCAACCGACAGCTGGCGGTCAAGCGTCTACTGCACTTTGTCAAGGAAGAGAAGCCATTTTTCGAGAGTCGAGTGGACCCACGCCATCTCCGTTCTGTTATATGCGTCAAGGGAAAGCACACAAACAGTCGAATTGCGTTTCAGTCAGGCGCGTTCTTGCTATTTGGCCATGATGCGACGCTGGACGAGGGCGGAACCCCAGAGATCTCTGTCAAACGTATCGGCGTATCGAACAAGCCGGCCGTTCTCAGACAACTGGATCAGTTGAACATTAATGAGAGCACCGTGTTCCCTTACATTGAGAGCTCGGCGAAGTACATCGCCTCAAAGTTCCAGTTCAAGGACATCTGACTTTCGCCATGCCTTCGGTCTCCATGTGGGCCGAACACACGGCTACCTACCTTAAGGCAAACCGTCGCGCGTACGCTAAGGCGCGCAAGGCTGCTGAACAATAGCTCGCCGCCAACCGCATTAGTGCGCGCGGCCCACCCGCGACAGGGGTGGATCTTGTCCGTCTCACGCTGTGAGATTTCCCGAGGTGATGATTCTGGCCTGTTTCAGCTTCACCTCTTTCCAAGGAAGCCGCTCATGACGTTTGATGTGGACAGTTTCGTTTCCAGCGGCAAGCACGCGGCCGCGGTCATCCCCGTGCTGATTGCGTTCGGGTATGCGTTTCTGCGCGCTGGCTCCGCGTTCCCCTTACTAGCCCGCGCGTGGCGTTTGGTCGCCGGCACCTCCCCCATCTCCAACGAACGCATAGCCGCATACTTGCGGGATCAGCGCGATTTGAGTTCATTCCAGTTTCACTCCGGACTTCGTCCGCACAGCCTCCGCCAAACGACCCAACTGATTGACTGGTCCGATGCCAACGACGTATCGATCGAGCGTATTAGCAAATGCGGTGCCTACTTCGACCTGAGGTCATTGATGATCAACGAGGCGGTCCTGCCCTCGAAAGGCCGCACGAGGCTGGCCGGCGTAGCCACCCTGGTGCTTCTGGCCAGTACCGGCGGCCTGCTCTACGGCGCCGCGATGATGAAGTATGCCTACCTGTCCTTCCGCGACGACGGCCGTCACTTCGCCATCGCCGACGACGGCGCCCGTACGCTGCGGTGGACACTCCCCGCACTGCCCGCCTATGGCCCGGCGTTGGATAAGGCGCGCTGCGATACCCTGTCCGCAGGTGCGGCAGCAGCAGGCTTCAGCGTCGAGCAGACAAGTGTCCTTTGTAAAGCGTTGGGTACGCCGGAACTGGACAAGATGGCCACCGAAAATCTGCGCGCACAACGTCTCTTTGTTCTGTTCTTGGCGGCGCTTGTCGTCGGGTTGTTCTGGAGCTGCGGCGCATGGGTAAACAAGACCCGGGCTGCTCGAACACTGAGTGAGGAATTGCGCGAGCGGCGCTCGACCAATTCGGGCGCTGGGCTCGCCACCACGGCCGATCCGACATAATAGCCACGGCTCCGTCCGCTGCAGATTCCCACCTGACCCTAGGCAATACACCGCGTCCTCCACCCAGCCAACCCAACTTCGAGCCCCGTCATGGAATCAGTAGAGCTCATGTCCGCGGACACGGACGCGGCCTTCAGATCCGCATTGTCGCAACTGGACACCCAAGTGCCACGGCGAGCGCAAGGGCGGCGCAGTCATCATACCGAGCGCTATTGTGCGGCTCATCTACTGGCGACACTGCCCACGTCCCGACTGTCCTTTCCTCTGCGCCTGACCCATGGCGACAAGCCCGATTTCGTGCTGGAACTGCCTGAGACGAGCATCGGCATCGAACATACCGAAGCCGTGTCGGAGAACGAGGCGCACGCGCAGTTCCTTCGAGAAAAGGAAGGGCTGGGGCCGGAGGTGTTCTTCATGTCACGCGCTGTGCCGGGTGAGCCAAGGAAGAGCGCAGCGCGGCTGCGGCAGGAGATCAAGGACGATGCGTGGGGCGACGGATGGTACGGTGACTCGACTGAGCGTGAATGGGCGATCGCCATGGCGTACTACGTGAAGCAGAAGTTGAGCAAGGCTCTCGCCCCAGGGTTCCTGCGTCACCCACAGAACTGGCTGATGGTCTACGACAACTGGCCGGTGCCATCCGTGGACTACCGCAATAGCGCTTCGCATCTGCAGCCGTTGCTGGAAGCGATGGATGTCTTCTCGGTATTCGATGCCATCTTCGTGCTGGATGACGCGCAGATGTGCGAGTTCCGATCTACACCCATCATCTACGCGCTGCGCAATCCTTCAGACGGGCATTGCCCCATTCGCGACACTTCGGGACATGCCGACAAGGATTCGACCTATCGGAGGCGATAGCCGCACACCTGCGAGCGTCGGCGCCTGCCGCCCTGCGCGGCTAGTGGATGGCGTAGGCCGATCGGGCCGGAGAGAGGCCAGGAATCAACGCCGGGACGCCCAGTTTCGCCGACCACTCGCGCGTCTACCCCCACCCGATCAGCTACGATGGGATCCACGGGGACTGGCGCATCGCCGACAACACAAAGAGGGGGCAACCGGTGTATCTGGCGCAGCTCAACATCACCAATTTCAGGAAGCTCAAGAAAGCCGAATTGCACTTCCAGAAAGGCCTGAACGTCCTTGTCGGGTCCAACAACGCAGGCAAGACAGCAGTCGTCGACGCGCTGCGCGCCCTGCTCGCCGGACACGACGAACCCTACCCCCGCTTGGACGCCGAGGATATCCACCGCCCCAAGGGCGGTACCCCGGAGGGCGACATGGTCTTCCAATACGTCTTCCGCGGCCTCGACGCAGACGATGAAGCCGACTTCCTGGCGGCGCTGAAGCCGAACGCGGACGGAAAAATGGAAGCGCACATCACCGTCCGATACTCGGAAGCGGACAAGACAGGACGGTTGCGCGCCAAACGCTGGTGTGGCGACCATGAGGACGTTGGCCTGACTGGGGACATGATGGAAAACCTACGCGGTGTCTACCTGCCGCCACTGCGCGATGCCTCACAGGGCCTGAAGCCCAACCGCACCAGCCAGCTTTCGCGTCTTTTCCAACTCCTTGCCGACAACGCCGGCAAGGACGGCATCAACAACGCGCTGAAGGAACTTGACGAGGAACTGAAGAAGCACCAGCCAGTCATCAACACCCATGCGGCGATCAAGGGCCGGCATGGCGCGATGCTCGGTCCGCAGCTGGCACAGGCGCTGGACTTGGGCCTGAGCGGCAGCGACTTTCAGCGCCTGGCCTCGCGCCTGTCGCTAATCGTGGATGCCTTCGAGATTGAGCAAAACGGCTTGGGCTTCAACAACCTGATCTTCATGGCCGTGGTGCTTAGCGAGCTGGCCAAGAACCCCGAGGCCAGCTACCGCGGCCTCATCATCGAGGAGCCTGAGGCGCACCTACACCCGCATCTGCAGGCGGTATTGCTCAGCTACCTTGAGACGATAAAGGCCGTCGAAGGCGAGAAGCCCGTGCAGCTATTCGTTACCAGCCACTCGCCGAATTTTGCCAGCATTGCTGACCTCGACAGTCTAGCCTGCCTCGTCGACACCGGGAACGCCGTGGAGACCTTTTTCCCGCGCACGATCACCTTCGGCAAGGGCAAGCGTGAGAAGCTGAAACGCTATCTCGACGTAACCCGCGCCGAGTTGTTCTTTGCCCGCAGGGTGATCTTCGTCGAAGGCGCGGCCGAACTCATGCTGGTGAGCGTGCTGGCCGAGAAGGCTGGTCACAAGCTCCGCGAGCACGGCGTCAGCCTGATAAGCGTCGAGGGATTGAATTTCGACTCGTTCCTGCCGCTGTTCGGTACAACTGCGTTGAAGATCCCGGTGGCCGTCATCACCGATGCGGACCCCGTGTCCGTTGCCGTCGAAGGCGAGGAACCACAGGCGCTGTATCCGGCCCCCGGCGATGTGGTACAGGTATCGGACAATACGGCGAAGATGAAGGAAAGCGAGGACACTTTCATTAAGGTCTTCCACGGGCTAAAAACGCTCGAGTATGACCTGGCCCTGCACGCCGATAACCGCACAGCGATGCTGGCGGCGCTCAAGGAGTTGCACCCGAAGATCGCCGTAACCGTCACCGCGGCGCTCGAAGCGGCGGAAGGCGATGCCGCCAAGGCACGCGCCCTTTTCAGCGGCATGTTCGAGCGGTCGCAAAACAACGTGCAGAAGGGCCGCTTCGGTCAAGCACTTGCGCAGGTATTCGCTGATGGCGCCGCCTGCGTGGTGCCGGACTACATCGGCAAAGCGATCGCCCACGCCTGCCAGACCGGACAAGCCGAATAATGACCCAGGCATCTGCCGAGCAGTTGCAGATCATTGGTGCACCGCTGACACCGATGTCCGTGATCGCCTGCGCCGGCAGCGGCAAGACGTTCACCGCAGTACGGCGGCTCGCCGAGATACGCCGGCAGCTGGGCAACCATCGCGGCCGCGCCGCCCTACTCTCGTTCTCCAACGTCGCCGTCGACACGTTCCGGCAGGAATACCAGATGCTGGTGCAGAACGCGTCAGTAGGCTCCGGCCCAAGCCGTGTCGAGATCGACACGCTGGACGGCTTCATCACCGCCAACGTGCTACGCCCGCATGCCTACCGGACGATGGGCGCACGACAGGCCGCATTTCTTGTGACGGGTGGAGAGTCGTTTCTGAACGGCTTCAAGTTCAACACGGATACCTATCCGCGCGAGATCACGAAGATGCAGGCGGGCATCGATGATGGTCAGTTCTTCTTCCACTACGCCGACAACGACAATACACGAACGCTGAACACCGCCTATGCGTCCGGCATCATTAACCGCCTTGGCCAGATCGGCGCGTACACACACAACCTAGGTCGCTATTGGTGCCACCGTACGTTGGCGGCACAACCGGCCATCCTGCGCGCGCTTGCCCGCCGCTACCCGCACATCTTGATCGACGAAGCCCAGGACATCGGAACGGTACATCAGGCCATCATCGAGCAGCTTGTCGGCGCGGGCTGCCAAGTGTCGCTGATCGGCGATCCGAACCAGGGCATCTATGAGTTCGCCGGCGCGAACGGCTCGTTCCTGACCCGCTACGGTCAGCGGGCAGGTGTCAGCAACCTCGGCCTGACCCGGAACTATCGATCAGTCCCAGCGATAGTGGATCTGGCCAACCGCTTGTCGATCCGGGCCGACACCGCGGATAGGTGCGCCCCCCGCACCACGCATGGCGCGTTCTTCGTGTCCTACCGGAACGCCGACCGGGAGAACCTCATTACGTCGTTTCAGGCGGCGGTGGCGGCAGCTGAACTCGACCCCGGGCGCTCGGCGGTGCTGTGTCGGGGCCGCGATATGGCAGACCGGCTGGCCGGCAACGAAGGCGCCCCCGGCCAAGGAACCGTGAAGGGCCTGGCCCAGGCCGCCATCCTGCGGGATCGCAACAAGGACTACCTCGGGGCGTTCAAGCTGGTGACAGCCTGCATCCTCAGCCTCCTGGCGGATCCACCGCAGGGACTCGTTGCCAGGCTCGTCCAACCTGCGCGTTATCCCGATGACCGGCCGCTGCGCCGGCTGATCTGGGCATTCACGCGCAACGCAGACTCGGGATTGCCGGACTCAGCCCTGACCGCGGACACGCAGTGGCACCCGCTTCTGCTAGAACGAATACGGGCGTTGCTGACAACGGTTGAGCGCGACCACGAACTCGCAGGTGTTGGCAATCTGGGCCAGAAGCTCGCGCGGCGGGGCTTGCCAAGTGCTCCATTGGTCACCGCCGCCGACCTAACCGCCAATGACGAACCACCACGCATCCGCGTGGATACGGTTCATCAGGCAAAGGGCGAAAGCCTCGATGCGGTGTTATATCTGGCGAACAAGGAGCACGCCGCCGCATTGCTGGCGGGGGTCAACACCGAGGTGGGACGTATCGGCTATGTGGCGGTGACTCGTGCCCGCAATCTCTTGTGGCTAGGCGTGCCAGCCAATGCACTGGAGGAACTGCGCCCCACCCTGCTCGCGCGAGGCTTCCAGGAAGCCGGCGTAGGGGCGCAGGGACGATGATCGATACGATGCCTTGGCCCAGCGCTACGTTGATACATCACCCATCCATCGAGGCGCATCCAGATTTCATGGCTCAGCCGTGCAGCGATCACATTGAAGGCACCTGCGATAGTCACTTCTGCCTTTTATTCCGTCCCGCAAGTGCCCCAATGGCCCATAGCAGTACTTGCAGGCATGCATCTGGTCCGTCTCCCAAGCGCGGAGTCGGAGGGTGGCTGCGCCGAACAGCCCGAAAGCCGTCACCGCGCCTACGCCAACGCTCCACGGTCCGGCAGCAGCCAGCTGATCCAGCGTTGCCCCCTGAATCTCATCAGGAGGCTTGCCAGGACAAGCGCTGTACCGAAGGCAGCCAAGGCTCTCCAATAAGCCCGCACAAAGACTAGGCTCCAGCTCACATCCGACCTCCTCAGTTATTCGAATTCCCAGCATTCCCACGTCGATCTCAGCCTGTGAGATCGGCCCCGCCCCTTCACGAGGGCAGGATCCGCACCTATCCGCTGACCAAGTTGACAAATAGGCCGCCGGGAGAGATTTTTGCCATATACTGATTGACAAATCGTATTTTTTGGTTGACAACAAGGCCAGTTATCTATACAAAGACGCCTGTATCCTTGCCCGACGCCCCGAAGATGCACGTTCTTCCCGAAGACCTTGTGGAATTCGCTGACGCAGCCCTTGCTGCCGACTACACGCGCCTGCGCAAAGTAGGGCAACGGATAGCCAAGGCCCTGGAGGCATCTGATGCAGATGCAGAGACTGCCCGTCGCTTTCGGATCTCGTTGAACCGCAAGGGCGTCCCGCTGCGCGCGTCCGGCTACAGCGAGGCACTGCCTTTGGATAGCAAGTCAAGGCTTCCGCTATTGGAAGAACTGCCGTGGCCAAACTCGCCGGTCTTTCTCGATTCCTCAGGGAAGGAACAGTTCTCGGCATTCCTGACTGACGTCACCAATCACGAGCTTCTGGCGAGCAAAGGGCTGGCCTCACGCCTCGCCCTGATGCTTTCCGGCCCCCCGGGCACCGGAAAAACATTACTTGCAGGACACCTTGCCTCTCAGCTCGGCCGCAAGCTCTATGTCGCAAGGCTGGACTCCATCATCTCCTCGATGCTGGGGGACACCGCCAAGAACGTCCGCAGCATTTTCGATTTTGTGGCCGGCAAGCACGCAGTCCTTTTCCTCGACGAACTGGACGCGATCGCCAAGATGCGGGACGACCGTCATGAGCTTGGCGAACTCAAGCGAGTCGTAAACACGGTGATCCAAGGGCTTGATTCCCTCGATGAGAGCACCATCGTGGTGGCCGCCACAAATCATGCCCAGATCCTGGACAAGGCCATCTGGCGCCGCTTTCCCTACAAGATCGAGTTCGGGCATCCGGATCTAGATCTCAGGCACGCGCTCTGGTCACACTTCCTTAGCGCCTCGGAAGATCAGGACCAACAGATATCTGTCCTGTCGCGAATGTCCAATGGCATGAGTGGCGCGGATATCGAGCAGCATGCCCTGGCGGCGCGTCGACGCTCAGTCCTGGATTCCAGCCCATTGGATATGGCGTCCTTGGGCGGCGCGATCCTCAACAAGAAGGTTGATCACCGTGGCGACGCAAGCGCACGGTTAAGCGATCTGAAGCGCCGTCTTGCACACCACCTCGTCAACGAATGCGATATCGCGCAATCCGAGACAGCCAGATTTCTTGGAGTCAGTAGACAAGCCGTTTCTGCGTACCTGAAGGCCACGACAGATGCCCAGTGAATTTCGACCAGTACTCAACCCCGTTCTTTCTCTGAAGCGGGGCCCGCAACCGACATCAGTTACGGGGCGCGGGGTTACCGAATCGAACGTGCGCACCGAGCGACTCGGAACTCAGAGGAACCTCCTTGCAAGTCGATTCGCTTCACTTCGACAATCACCGCCAGCAAGCCACGCCGGAAAGATCCTCGTGGCGGTACACATGTTCGAGGACTCGCTCGCACCCACGCATGAGCCCGACGCCCTATTTCGGGAGACGCTCAACACCCCGCTTGTAGCGCCCCTGAGCGATGGATATCTCGCCGAAGTTCCGTTGCATGCCCTGTCCAATCTTGAAGAGCTTGTAGCTCATGGAACGCATGTAACCGTAAGAGCGACGGTTTCAAGAATTCGCGATATCAAGCCTTACGCCATCGATGATGTACTGGGACGCCGCTCTCCAGAACGGGTTTGGGAGTCCGCTATCCAAGCCGACGGCGGGCACATATTTACTGCGTGGCTGGCCCCATACGCTGATGGGAGCGCAAGGGAAAGTGTTGCAAGGCAGCTGTTGGAGCTCAAGGATCAGGGCGTAATACTCCCACTCAACAACCTTGTATCCATCACTCGCGAACCAGGATCAGATGCCGATCAGCTGCAAGTTCAGGCAAGCCCAGCATCGCAAAGCATCGTGCGAGCAGTGCGCGAGTATCGACAGAACTCCTATACGAAACTCCAGTTCATTGCCCGAGATGCCGGAGCTCTCGTTCAGCTCGTTGCTTCTGGTGCCGTATTCAGGATTGATCCGGTTAGGCCAGTAGTTGCAGCAGAGGTCCCTACTGCCCCAGATCCGGAAAGACCTGTCCCCGACGAGCAGTGGCAACCGATCGTCGGGATCATCGATGGCGGATTGTTCGCACGTAGTTACGAACCGATGGTCGCATGGCGCGCTCCCTCCCTCGTAGCCGATGTTGAGGCTAATCGAACGCATGGGAACAGGGTGGCCTCCCTCGCCGTGCATGGGAGCGCATGGAATCCCCACCTCGATCTGCCCGATCTAACTTGCCGCATCGGTGTAGCGCAAGCCATTGCCAAGGAATTACACGGAGCGTCAACTCGACCGGACTTTATCAGCTATCTGAGATCGGTTGTTGCCCGCCATCATGGCGACACCAAAGTTTGGAACCTCTCGTTCAACGAGCCCGTGCATGGTGACGACCCATTGGAGATGAGCGAGCTTGGGCATGAGCTTCGCAAGATCGCGCGCGAGTACGGGGTGCTCCCGATCGTCTCGATCGGCAACATAGATTCGGACAATTCGCAGCGTCTTTGTCCACCAGCAGACTGCGAAGCAGCTCTGTCTGTTGGCGGACGCAATGCCGATGGGAGAGCCCCCGGTGACGCTTGCACTGTTTGCCTGCCTGGGCCTGGCCCGGACGGACTAACTAAGCCTGAGCTGGCATGGTTCTCCACGTTACGCGGACTCGGCGGAACCGCGGACACCGGAAGCAGTTATGCGGCTGCAGTAACCTCAGCCGTCGCGGCGCATACGTTCCACTATTTGAAATCACCAACGCCGGACCTGGTGCGCGCGCTGCTCATCAACACGAGCGATAGAGACGTACATGACCCCAGGATTGGTTGGGGCTCTCCCTGCAATGGCGCAGCAATGCCTTGGGCCTGTCCTGATGGAAGCGTGACCATGGTGTGGACAGCGGACCTGAGGGCCGGCTACTGGTACTACTGGGATGACATTCCCATCCCACCAGAGCTGGTGCACAACGGGAAGCTAAAGGGGCGCGTCGCTCTGACCGCAATCCTCGATCCCGTCGTCTCAGAACTTGGGTCGGCGAACTACTTTTCCACCCGCCTGCAGGTGGCGCTCCAGTACACAAAACCTGACGGTAAGACTGGAAATTTGGCGGGCTCGATGAAGGAAGACCATGCACCTGAGCAAGAAGCCAGGGCGGAGTGGGCGAAATGGAACCCGATTCGCCATCATGCAGCCTCCATCCCGAATGGGCGCGCTTTTCGGGGCGAAAAGCTGCGCGTTTGTGCTCGAGTTTTCGGCAGAGATCTGTATCAGCACGGGGTAGTTAACAATTCAGAGATCAGCCCCAGCACAGTTGCATTTGCCCTGACCCTGTCTGCACCAGACTCGAATGAGAGCGGTAGTGGCATCTACAACTCGGTAGCAAGACAGCTCGGTACGTACGTGGAGAGCGCGGTTAACGACATCGAGGTCTCCATCGAGCAATAGAACCTCGCAGCACAAGGCAACCCGTAGCAACATCGATCAACGACAAGAGCACCGTCGTGACTCGTCGCAATACCTGAGTAGTACTCGCGCGCGACTCGGCGCTGGCAATCTAGCTGCGCCCTGCCAGCGCGCGAATCCATGTGAAAGACGGAATCCCAGAGCATGGGGGAGCGAACTCAAACACCGGATTTCTGGCGGTAACTATGGCGGTAACTTGAAACCTTAATTTCCCTAAAGCCTTGTTTTTGTAATGCGTTGCCCTCACTTTTCGAGAGCACCCATACCGACAGCTCCGCCTACAATCTCCCCAGAATCCTGCGCGAAGCCTCACGCCGTCTTCTTACGAATCGGTACGACTTTCTTTTCGGAGTTTCTCAAATTGTCCAGGTAGTCAGCCCACACCTGCATCATCTTCTTTCGTTCCGATAGATGAGCTGTACGGTTGTAGGCCCTCCCTAGCGGATCACGTACAGCGTGCGCGAGCTGATGCTCGATGTAGTCAGGACGGAACCCCAGCACTTCATCCAGCACGGTACGCGCCATCGCGCGGAAGCCGTGGCCTACGATGGTCTCGCCGTCGAACCCCAGGTTGCGGAGCGCGGCGTTGACCGTGTTCTCGCTCATGGGGCGATCGGCACTACGTACGCCTGGGAACACGTAGTCACTGCGTTTTGTCAGAGGCCACAGTTCCTCCAATACTGCGACAGCCTGCACGGACAATGGGACGATATGCGCGGTCTTGGTCTTGCTGGTGACGTAGCGCCACTCCGCGGCCTCCATGTCGATGTCGGCCCACTTGGCGTGTCGCAGCTCACCGGGGCGCACGAACAGCATGGGAGCAAGCTTGAGGGCTGCTTGGGTCACGGGTGAGCCCTGGTAGGCCCACAGCGCGCGCAGAAGCTCTCCGATCCGCTCGGGCTCGATGAGACTTGCGAAATGTTTGGTTTTCGGCTGTTCCAACGCCCCTGTCAGATCATCAGCGGGGTTCCGCTGGGCTCGGCCTGTAGCAACGGCGTACCGGAAAACTCGCCCTGCATGGGCGCGCGCCCGGTGGGCGGTCTCCACAACACCCCGCCGCTCCAGCTTCCGCAGGGCAGCCAAAAGAATGGGGGCGCTCACATCTGTGATTGGCATATCAGCAATGGACGCCAGGTCCTTTTCGATCAGGCGGCGCTCCCGCTTTACCGATCCCGGGCTAAGCCCCTCCTTCGCTCGTTTGGCCAACAACTCCAGTCCGATGGCCCCAAAGGTGTTGTTTGTCCGCTCGGCCTGCACGGCTCGCTCGACCCGGGCGACATGCGCCGGATTGGCGCCCCCCTTCAGCAGCCTGCGCAGCTTGTCGCGCTCGGCGCGAGCCTGCATGAGCGACATCCCGGGGTACTCGTCAATGGTTATCACGCTTGGCTTGCCAGCATAGCGGTAGCGGTAGCGCCACACCTTTGCACCGGTCGGACGCACCTCAATGCACAGACCATTCGAGTCAGCCACCCGAAAAGAGGTCGCTCTTGGTTTCAGCGCGCGAAGCTTGGTGTCCGTGAGCATGTGAGTCAGGCATCTGTGAGTCAGAGCGACCCAACGCCGCCCAATGACTCACAGCCTGACTCACTTTTTTCCCGGATGCAACTGGACGCCCTTGGACGCCAGAGGATAGATATACGGCTATTTCATCGAAATTTATAGCGTCTGTCGGACCAGGCCGGACATCCCCGGACTACTTTTTGGTGGGCCCACCAGGACTCGAACCTGGAACCAAAGGATTATGAGTCCTCTGCTCTAACCATTGAGCTATAGGCCCGCGGGTGGGCATTGTAGCGGCAACGCGGGGTTGCCGCTCCCTGGTTGGCCTGCGGTGCGGGACTGTCAGGCCAGGCCGGCGCGCAGTTCGCGGGCGCGGGCCAGTACCGGCGGCGGCGCGGTTTCTTCGGGAATGCGTAGCAGACCGATGCGCTGCAGGAACTGGCCTGCGCGTTGCGAAGAGGTCAGCAGCGTGACCGGAATGGACAGCATCATGCCCAGCGTGACCGGCGCCATCCACGCCGCCAGCGTCGGCGATACCGCGTAGGCGGTGACGGCCATCAGCGCGCCGAACAGGCTCAACCCACCATAGCTGCGGATCAGCCCGCTCAACGGCACGCTGCCGTCGTCGCGGCGCTGGGTTTCCCAGCCCGAATCCTTGCCGGACAACACCTCGGCCACGCCGCGCGACTGCACGTACATGGTCACCGGCGCCATCAACGCGGCCAGCAGCGTCTCCAGCAGCATGCTGGCCAGCGACCGTATGGCCCCGCCGCAGCCGCGGCGGGTGTCGCGGTCGGTCAGCATGGCCAGGAAGCCCATCACCTTGGGCGCCAGCAGCACCGACATGGTGAAGAAGAAAACCCACAGGAAGCGTTCGGGATCGCCGCCGCGCCAGTAGGTGGCCGGCGAAAAATCCTCCAGGCGAAGACTGCTGGGCGAAAGGCCGGCCTCGTGCAGCGGAATGGCCAGGCCAACCAGCATCAACATGCCCCACATGGGCGCGGTGAAATAGTGGCCAATGCCAATCATCAGGTGCACACGGCTGATCCAGTGCAGCCCTTTGGCCATCACCACGCCGCCATGCTGCAGGTTGCCCTGGCACCAGCGGCGGTCGCGCACCAGCATGTCGGTCAGCGAAGGCGGGCCTTCCTCGTAGCTGCCGCCCAGTCCCGGCACCATGTGCAGCGCCCAGCCGCCGCGCCGGAGCAGCGCGGCCTCGACGAAATCATGGCTCAGCACGGTGCCCGCGAACGGCTTGCGTCCGCGCAATTCCGGCAGGCCGGCATAAGCGGCGAAAGCGGCCGTACGGATGATTGCGTTGTGCCCCCAGTAGTTGCTTTCGGCGCCATGCCACCAGGCCACGCCATAGGCGGCCACCGGCCCGTACACGCGGTTGGCGAACTGCTGCATCCGCGCGAACAACGTGCGGCCGTTGACGATCACCGGCAGCGTCTGGATCAGCGCCACATCCGGGTGGCGTTCCATCGCCGCCGCCAGCCGCACGATGGTGGCGCCACTCATCAGGCTGTCGGCATCCAGGATCAGCATCTGCGGATAGGCGGCGCCGAAACGGCGCACCCATTCGCCGATGTTGCCGGCCTTGCGCTCGCTGTTGTCGCTGCGGCGGCGGTAGAAGATGCGCTGGGTGTCGCCAAGCCGTTCGCGCAAGGCATGGAAGGCACGCTCTTCGGCCGCCAGCAGCGGCGCGCGATTGGTGTCGCTTAGCACGAAGAAATCGAACTGCGCCAGTTGCCCGGTGGCGGCAACCGATTCGTAGATCGCCTGCAGCCCGGCCAACAGGCGTTCGGGCTCTTCGTTGTAGGTCGGCATCAGCAGCGCGGTACGCGAACGCAACCGCGGCAGCTCGCCTTTGCTGTTGACGTCGAGGCGGCCATTGCCGCGCGCCACCACCAGCACGAAACCGGCCACGGCACTGATGAAGGAAAACGCAATCCAGCCGAACAACGCAATGAACAGCACCAGCAGCACGCCTTCCAGCACGGAGGTGCCGTTGCCGCGCAGCACCCACCAGATCTGGTAGGCGGCCAGCAGCGTCAGCACCGCGGTGCCGCCGAATACGCAGGCACGCCGCAACGCCATGGCCTGCGGCGAACTGGGCAGTGGCGTCTTTGCCGCACTGGCCGCATGCAGCGGCTGCACCGGCATCGGCAACGGCGATTCGGCCGGCAGCAGGGGGGCCGAATGCTCCAACGGCACGGTAGCCGCCCGTTCGACAGGACTCATGGGGTCCACCGGTACAGCCAGGTTTCCGACAGCGGCCCGCGCGCGTCCTGCGCGCGCGCATGCAGTTCCACGTCGCGCTCGCCTGCCGGCGTGAACTCGAAGCTCAGCCGCCAGCCGCCGGTTTCCGGATTGGCATAGATCACCGGGTTGGCGATGCGGCCGTTGGATGCCCAGACGTCCGCATCCACCTTGGCGGTAGGCGGCAGCTTGGCCAGCCTGCCGCCGGCCAGTTCCATCACCACCAGCCGCGTACCCGGTTGCGGCGCCGCGCCGATACGGGTCATCGCCACGACCGCCAGCTCGGGTTGCCAGCTGTGGTCGCGGCACCAGTGCAGGCGGTAGTCGAAACGGTATTCGCGGCCGGCGGCCAGCGGCGCGGCCGGGCGCCAGAACGCCACGATGTTGTCGTGGTATTCGTCGGCGGTGGGAATCTCCACCAGCGTCACCGCGCCCGCGCCCCAGTCGCCGCGCGGCTCCACCCACAGGCTGGGGCGGTTCTGGTAGCGCGCTTCGGTGTCGGCATAGTCGGTGTAGCTGCGCTTGCGCTGCATCAGCCCGAAACCGCGCGGGTTGCGATCTTCGAAACCGCTGATCTGCACGCCGGCCGGATTGCGCAGCGGCCGCCACAGTTGTTCATCGCGGCCGTTGAGCATGGCCAGGCCATCGGAATCGTGCACCGCGGGGCGGTAGTCGTCCACGCCGACCCGGTCGCCGGCGTCGAACTCGAACATGCTGGTCAGCGGCGCAATGCCGGCGCGGCTCAGCGTCACTCGCGGGTACAGCCGCATGCGCACGTCGAACACGGTTTCCACGCCGGGCGTTATCGCAAAGCGGAACGCCGCCGCCGCGCTGGGACTGTCGAGCAGCGCATGCACGACGATATGGCTGGCGCCGGCGGCCGGCCTTTCAATCCAGAACCGCTTGAACAGCGGAAATTCCTCCGGCCCCGGATCGCCGCTGCCCAGCGCCAGTCCGCGCGCCGACAGGCCGTAACCCAGTCCCTTGGCCACCGCGCGGAAGTAGCTTGCGCCCAGGAAGGCGCACAGTTCGTCGTAGTAGTCCGGCCGGTTCAACGGCGTGTGGATGCGGAAACCGGCAAAGCCCAGGTCGCCGCCTTCCGGCGCCGGCATGTTCTTGAAATCGAACAGCTGCGGCGAATACGCCAGCGCGGTCGCGGCGCCGTTCTCCACCAGCGACACGTCGACACGGTTGGGAAACAGGAAACCGCGATGGAAGAACTGCAACTGGAACGGCAACCCGTCGCCGCGCCAGAGCGCTTGCGCCGGGTCGAAGCGGATGTCGCGGTACTGGTCGTAGCCGACCTGCAGCGTCTCCGGCAACGAGGTGTCCGGCGGCTGGTAGGCGCGGGCCGCCAGCTGCCGCGCCAGCGCCGCAACGGTGTCCGCATCGAAACCTTTGGCGGTTGCGGCCGCAGCGGCGCCCAGCGTTCCCAACCCCCCCAGCAGGGGCAGCGATAAGCCCGCCTTCAGCAGTTCTCGGCGTTCCACAGTCTCTCCGGCAACAGTTCCCCGGGCGAGTCTAGAAAACCGCTTGTGAGCGCCGCGCATACGCCGGAACGGGCGGCCACCCGCCGGCAGACGGATTTACGCCAGGCGTCAGTCCGCGGCCAGAATGGACTGGAAAACGCCCACGCCAAGGGCTTCCCATCCCAGGAACGCGGCGATCGCCAATAGCATCAGCGCCAGGAACACCAGCAGCGAGATGCCGGCTGCGGCCCAGTTGGAGCGCGTGGGGATTCCGCGCATCCTGCGCTCGTTGATCTGCGATTGCTGATACTGCTTGGCCAACTGCACCATCGCCACAACCTGCGGAATGAGGAAAACCACGCCCGGGATCGATTCGGGCAAAACGAACATCACCACGATTACCCCGGCAAAAGCCGCGATCGAATAGAGAATCGTCTTGCGCGCCTTCTCGGGTTGGCCCAGCGCGCGAAAGTTCATGGCCATCAATAACCCGCCCGCCAACAGCGAACCGAGAAAGGTCGCCAGGCCGATGCCCGAGACCTTGAACAACCTGGCCTCCGGGTTTTCCAGGCTGGCCGAACCCAGGCCCGATGCGGGCATCTGGTAAGGGTTTTGCTCGTCCATGCCGATGTTCTCCTCTGCTGGCAAACAAGACAGGCCCCTTTCGGGGCCTGCCAATTCGTTGCATTGCGGCGCAGGTTTACTCGATATCGAGGAAGCTGCGCAGCTGTTCCGAGCGGCTGGGGTGACGCAGCTTGCGCAACGCCTTGGCCTCTATCTGGCGGATGCGCTCGCGGGTGACGTCGAACTGCTTGCCCACTTCTTCCAGCGTGTGGTCGGTGTTCATGTCGATGCCAAAGCGCATGCGCAGCACCTTGGCCTCGCGCGGGGTCAGGCCGGCCAGCACGTCGCGCACGGTTTCGGACAGGTTGATGTTGACCGTGTTCTCGATCGGGGACTCCACGTTGGTGTCCTCGATGAAGTCGCCCAGGTGGGAATCCTCGTCGTCGCCGATCGGGGTTTCCATCGAGATCGGCTCCTTGGCGATCTTCATCACCTTGCGGATCTTGTCCTCGGGCATGTCCATTTCCTTGGCCAGTTCCTCCGGCGTGGCCTCGCGGCCGTACTGCTGGAGCATCTGCCGGGAAATGCGGTTGAGCTTGTTGATGGTCTCGATCATGTGCACCGGGATGCGGATGGTGCGCGCCTGGTCGGCGATCGAGCGGGTGATGGCCTGGCGGATCCACCAGGTGGCGTAGGTCGAGAACTTGTAGCCGCGGCGGTATTCGAACTTGTCCACCGCCTTCATCAGGCCGATGTTGCCTTCCTGGATCAGGTCCAGGAACTGCAGGCCGCGGTTGGTGTACTTCTTGGCGATGGAGATCACCAGGCGCAGGTTGGCCTCGACCATTTCCTTCTTGGCCTTGCGCGCCTTGGCCTCGCCATAGGCCATCGCGCGGCTGATTTCCTTGATGTCGGCCAGGCTCAGGTACATCGCCTGTTCGATGGCGATGGTGGCTTCCTGTTCGGCGATGATCTGATCCTTGACGTCGCGCAGCGCCGAGGACCACTTCTGCTTGCGCTTGAGCACTTCATCGACCCAG
The DNA here is from genome assembly GCF_900215535.1 of Pseudoxanthomonas wuyuanensis. GTDB lineage: Bacteria > Pseudomonadota > Gammaproteobacteria > Xanthomonadales > Xanthomonadaceae > Pseudoxanthomonas_A > Pseudoxanthomonas_A wuyuanensis. The sequence goes on from NZ_OCND01000005.1 coordinate 61,999, forward strand.
CCCAGATTGGTCTGGTTGCCTTCCCAGGCACGGATGAAATCCTTGCGCGGCATCTTGGCCGAGTTGGTCGACAGGTACAGCACGCGGCGCTCGTGATCCTTGATCTGGGCGACCACCTCGCGCAGCTTGCGCACCAGCGTGTCGGTCAGCGCCAGCGGCAGCTTGAGGGTGACGAAGATTTCGCCCAGATCGGTGCGCAACTTGGCCACGGCCTTGTTGTCGGCGCCGTTCTTGGCGTAGGACTTCTTGAACTTGGCGTAGCCGTCGGCCAGCGCCTGCATGCGGCGCGCGACCTCTTCCGGATCCGGGCCGGTCGGGCCGGCTTCTTCGGCAACATCGTCCTCGGCGTCGTCATCGTCGGTTTCGGCGTCGCTGTCGTCGTCCGCCACCGCCGCCACCGGCACTTCCTCGACCGGCTCTTCAATATCGTTGAAACCGACCACGATTTCGGCCAGGCGCTTCTTGCCGGCCTTGTGCAGTTCGTAGTCTTCCAGCAGCAGTTCGATCGACCACGGGAAGTTGCCCAGCGAGGCTTGCACCTGGCCCAGGCCTTCCTCGATGCGCTTGGCGATGGCGATTTCGCCTTCGCGGGTCAGCAGCTCCACCGTGCCCATCTCGCGCATGTACATGCGCACCGGGTCGGTGGTGCGGCCGCCTTCGGTATCGAGCGCGGTCAGCGCGGCGGCGGCTTCTTCGGCGGCGGTATCGTCGACTTCGCGGCCACCGTCGCTGGTACCGGCCAGCAGCAGGGTTTCGGCATCGGGCGCGACTTCGTGCACGTCGATACCCATGCCATTGATCATGCCGATGATGTCTTCGATCTGCTCCGGATCGACGATGTCGTCGGGCAGATGGTCATTGACTTCGGCGTAGGTCAGGTAGCCCTGCTCAAGGCCCTTGCTGATCAGTAGCTTGATGTCGGATTGTTGGGCAGGACGTTCGTTCGCCATGGGGTTTGGGCCACCGGCAGGAATGGAAGAAGGAACCTAGCATTATACCGTGCCACGGGGCTTTTGACCCGCGGCAAGTGCTGAACGCGCCGCGGCGCGCCAGCAAACCGGAGCTTCCATGCCGCCACCGTGGCGGCATTGCGCGCCTCAGGGGCGCAGCAGGAAGGTCACCGGCCCGTCATTGACCAGGCTGACCACCATATGGGCACCGAAACGGCCGGTTTCCACCCCTGGGGCATGTTTTTGCCGGCAGATCTCGAGCAGACGGTTGAAGCCGCGTTCAGCCTCGGCCGGCGCGGCCGCCGAGCTGAAACTGGGCCGCATGCCCGAGGCGGTGTCCGCAGCCAGGGTGAACTGGCTGACCAGCAACAGGCCGCCGCCGGTATCAGTCAAAGATCGATTCATCTTGCCGGCATCGTCGGCGAACACCCGGTAACCCAGCAGCCGCTGCGCCATCCGCTGGAACTGGGCCTCGCCGTCGCCGGGCTCCACCGCCACCAGCGCCAGCAGGCCGGGACCGATGGCGCCGATGGTCCGGTTGTCGACGGCCACCGAAGCCTGGGTCACGCGTTGGATTAGGGCGAGCATGGGGGAGTGAGGAGTGAGGAGTGAGGAGTGAGGAGTGAGGAGTGAGGAGTGAGGAACGAGGAACAGCATCGGGCTTTCGGTGCCGGCTGGGAAGGCCAGGCAACCCAGCGCAAGAGCCCGCTGCGGATTTGGCGGCTAGACTTGATGGCATGAATCCGAAATTTCTTGCTGCCCTGCTCTACCGTTGCGTGTGGCTGGTCGGCCGTCTGCCCTGGTCCTGGCTCAACCGGTTGGGGGATGGGCTGGCCTGGCTGTGGCGCCGCCGCGATGCCCGCGAAAGCCGGGTGGCGCGGCGCAACCTGCAGATCGTCTACCCGGAATGGTTGCCCAGCCAGCGCGAGGATCTGCACCGCGCCATCCTGCGTACCACCGCGCAGCAGGCGCTGGAAACGCTGCGTTTCTGGACCCGGCCGCCGGCCGAAAACCTGGCCCGCCTGCGCGAACGCCACGGCGAGGCGCTGTACGACCAGGCCCTGGCCTCGGGCAAGGGCGTCATCGTCGCCGCGCCGCATTTCGGCAACTGGGAACTGCTGAACCAGTGGCTGGCCTCGCGCGGGCCCATCGCCATCGTCTACGCGCCGCCGAAATCGCCGGTGGGCGATGCCTTCCTACTGCGCGTGCGCGGCGCCGACAACATCCGCCAGGTGCGCGCCGAAGGCCCGGCGGTGCGCCAGTTGTGGAAGGTGCTGAAGGACGGCGGCGCGGTCGGCATCCTGCCCGATCAGCAACCCAAGCTGGGCGATGGCGAATTCGCGCCGTTCTTCGGCAAACCGGCGCTGACGATGACGCTGGTGTCGCGCCTGGCCGAGCGCACCGGCGCCATCGTGCTGCTGGCCTGGTGCGAACGCATCGGCCCCGGCCCGGATTTCGCGCTGCATGTGCAGCCGGCCCCGGCCGCCATTGCCGATCCGGATCCGGCGATCGCCACCGCCACGCTCAATGCCGAGGTCGAACGCATCGCCCGCCGCGATCCGGCCCAGTACCAGTGGACCTACAAACGCTATACCCTGCGTCCTCCGGGCAGCGGCGAGGACAATCCCTACCTCTGACCGAAATGGACATCAGGGGAAACCGAATGCGTGTATGGATATTGCTGGCGGCGCTGGTCGCAGCGCCAGCCTTTGCCGGCGAAGAGCTGGCCGAGATGAACGCGGTCAGCCGCGTATGGGATCGCTATGCGAACCTGAGCAGCCACACCGACTCCATCAGCGTGGATCTGTTCGCCGACTCGAGCGTGAAGCACTTCGGCTTCCTGCGCGATGCGGCCCTGTATGCCTCGCCCGAGCAGCTGCGGCGCATTCCCGCGGCCGACCGGCTGCTGGTGTATCTGCTGCGCTCCAGCCAGAGCGCCGAGGCGTTGCAGGCAATGGAACCGGCCGCGGTCGCGCGGCTGCTGGTGCAGCAAGGTTGGGTCGGCGTCAATTCGCAGGGTTCGGGTCAGCCGCTACCTACGCTGACCCAGGTCACCGTGCTCGATGGGCTGGCAGTTGGCGAGTTTGCGACACCCACCGAATCCCAGTTCCAGTTCGGCCCGGACTTCGTCAAGCAGGAAGACGGCTGGAAATTCCGCTACGAATCGCTGGTGCCCGACGCATCGCTGGGAATCGAGCAGGCCATCCGCAGCTCCGGCCTGGACAGCACGCGCCTGCTCGAAATCACCCTGGCGCGAATGCTCGACGCCGGCGACAACCCGCCCGCGCTGGCGGTCCTGGACCGGCCGTTGCGCGACGACCCCGCGTCGCGCACCCGTCTCAACGAAATCTGGCCCGACTACGATCTGACCTACCGCCATCGCTATGCGGCCGTGCGCCGCAAGGCCGGCGCTGGCGACGGACTGTCCCAGTATGTGATCGGCATGCTGATGGTCAGCGGCAGCCAGCCGCGCTACATCGAACAGGATGAGGCGGCCGGCATCGCCTTGCTGGAGCAGGCCAGCGACAACGGCAACGCCGATGCCGCGGAAGTTCTGGCGAGGTCCCTGTTCTCCGATCCCTCGCAGCTCGACGACGCGCGGTTGCGGCGGATACTGCCGCATGTGCGCCGCGCCGCCGAAGCCGGCAGAGCCGAAGCCATGACCCTGCTGGGCCTGTTCTATCTGGAAGGCGCCGGCGGACTGACCGCCGATTGCCGGCAGGCGGCGGAGTGGCAGGCGCGCGGCGAGGAAGCCGGCATCGCCCATGCCCGCAACGAGCAGGTGTGGACCTGGGCGACCTGCCCGGTGGCCGGACAGCGCGATCCCGGCAAGGCACTGGCGCTGGTCCAGCACATGGTTGCCCAGCGCGACCAGCTGACCGGCGGCGAACTGGACACCATTGCCGCCGCCTTCGCCGCCAATGGCGATTTCGCCCAGGCCATCGACTTTCAGCAACAGGCCATCGCCAAGCTGGGCGCCGAACAGATGGAGAAAAAGGCCCGCACCGCCACACTCAAGCGCATGCGCGCACGTCTGGCCGGTTACCGGCGCGGCCGCGACTACGTGCAGGATTACGACACCTTCGCCGAAATCAGAGCCGGAACCTACTGATGTCCGACACCGCCGCGCCGCCCCCGCTTCCGCCTGCATGGAGCAGCCCCGCCGCACCGGCGGCCGCCAATGCGGACTGGCAGCCGCTGCCGCCGCGCGGCGCCTGGCTGGCCGCACTGGGCGGCGCGCTGGCGACGGCGTTCCCGTTCGGCTTCGGGTTCGGCTTCCTGGCGCTGGTTTCGAAACTGGCTTCGCCGTGGTGGGTCGCGCCGGCGGCGGCGCTGATCGGCGCCGGCCTGGGCGCGCGGCTGGCGGTGAAGCGGCACCGCCGCACGTTCTGGAAACTCGATGAGGAAGGCTTCGCGTTGCGGCGCGGCCGCTGGTGGCAGGTCGAGAGCCGGGTGCCGATTTCGCGCGTACAGCATCTGGATCTGAAACGCGGTCCGCTGGAACGCAGCGCGCGCCTGTCCACGCTGGTCATCCATACCGCCGGCACCAAGCTGGCGGCGGTCTCGGTGTCCGGCCTGGACGTCGACGATGCCGAGCGCCTGCGCGACCTGCTGGCGCGCCAGCTCGACCGCAACGACGACGCGCTGTGAACGCATCGATGCCCGACGCCGGTGCCGCCGCGCCGCAGGAGCGCCGCCTGCATCCGTGGTCGTGGCTGTTCGTGTTGCTGCAGCAGCTCAAGCAGTTCATTTTCCCGCTGGTGGCGCTGCTGGTATTCGGCGGCCGCGGCAGCCGCGGCGGGGAATGGGCGGCACTGGGGCCGGCCATCGCCATCGGCGTGCTGGTCGTCATTTCGGTCGTGCAGTACTTCACCTATCGCTACCGCGTCGGCCGGGACAGCCTGAGCGTGCGCGATGGCCTGTTGCACCGGACCCTGCGCGAAATCCCGTTCGCGCGCATCCACAACGTGGTGGTGCACCAGTCGCTGCTGCACCGGGTGTTCGGGGTGGCCGAAGTGCGGCTGGAGTCGGCCGGCGGACAGAAGCCCGAAGCGCAGATGCGCGTGCTCAGCCTGGCCGATGCGTTGGCGCTGGAGAACCTGGTCAAGCACCGCGGCCGCGCCGCCGAGGCCGGGCAGGCGCAAGCGGCCGACAGCCTGCTGACGCTGCCGCTGCGCGAAGTCGTCCGCCTGGGCCTGATATCCAACCGCGGCATGATCCTGGTCGCGGCGGCCTTCGGCGCCGCCTGGCAGATCCTGCCCGAAGACCGGATGGCGTCGATATTCCGCGACGGCTTCCGCCAGGCCTTCGGCTATGCCAGCCATCTGCAACTGGGCTGGCTGAGCACCGCCGTATCCGTTGCCAGCCTGATCGTTGTCGCGGTGGTGCTGTTGCGCGGGCTGTCGGTACTGCTGGCGCTGCTGCAGTACTCCGGCTTCCGGCTCAGCGAGGAGCAACGCCGGCTGATGGTCGAACGTGGGCTGCTGACGCGACTGCGCACCAGCGTCGCCCGGCGCAGGATCCAGGCCTGGACCCTGCAGGAGGGGCTGCTGCACCGCTGGTTCAAGCGGCGCAGCCTGCGCATCGACACCGCCGTGGCCGAGCAGCAGAACCAGGGCGAACAGCGCGCGTTGAAGGAACTGGCGCCGATCGCCACGCCGGCGGCCTGCGACCAGCTGGTGCAGCATCTGTTGCCGCAGGCGCAGTGGCCGCGCGAAGACTGGCGGCCGCTGCCGGTCGGCGCCTGGTGGCGGCTGTTCCTGCCTACCGCAGCGGTCGTAGCGTTGCTGGCGGGCGTGCTGAGCTGGCGTTTCGGCGCTTGGGGCCTGCTGGCGCTGGCGTGGCTGCCGTGGGGCGTCTACGAATCGCGCCAGCACGCGCGCCGGGCCGGTTATGCGCTGGACACGCAGCTGATCGCGGTGCGCGGCGGCTGGTGGGCGCGCTACTGGCGCTTTGCCGAAATCGACAAGCTGCAGGCGCTGCGCCTGAGCCGTTCGCCTATCGACCGCCGCTGCGGCACCGCCTCGCTGTGGCTGGACACCGCCGGCGCCACCGGCATGGCGCCACCGCTGCGCATCCGTTTCCTGCCCGAGGCCGAAGCGCGGGCGCTGTACGAACAGCTGGGCCGCGCGCTGGCGCGGCGGCGGCTGCGGTGGTGAGCGAAGCGTTCAGCGGCAGCGCCGCTCCTTCTCGTCACCGCACGGCCGGATAGGCGAAAATACCGCCTCTTTCCCCGGTGCCCCGCATGCCGACTCCCCTCCCGCTTTCCGGCGTAGTCATCAGCAAGAACGAAGCCGACCGCATCGGCCGCTGCCTGCAATCGATGCGCAGCGTCTGCAGCGAGATGCTGGTGCTGGACTGCGGCTCCGACGACGATACCGTGGCCATCGCCAGGCAGGCCGGCGCACGCGTCGAGCACCAGGACTGGCTGGGCTTTGCCGGACAGAAGAACGAAGCGATCTCGCGCGCGACCCAGCCCTGGCTGCTGCTGCTGGACGCCGACGAGTGGCTGGCCGACGGCGCCGAACAGCAACTGCGCGAGCTGTTCGCCAGCGGCCGCGTCGAACAGGCCGACGTCTGGCGGCTGCGCCGCAGCAACTGGTTCCTGGGCCGGCGCCTGCACGGCTACGAAAGAACCGAACGCCTGGTGCGCCCGGACCACCGCTACCTGCCGATGCGCGTGCACGAGCGCCCGGATCTGGCCGGCAAACGCGTGCTGGACTGCGATGCCATCATCGAGCACAACACCGCAAGGTCGCTGCAAGCCCACCGCGCCAAGAACGACCGCTATGCGCAGCTGTGGGCCGAGCAGCGCCACGCCGACGGCAAGCGCTGTTCGGCGCTCAGCCCGTGGACGCACGCCGCCGCCTACTGGCTCAAGCAGTACCTGCTGCGCGGCGCCTGGCGCGATGGCCGCCAGGGCTGGCAGTTCCACGCCAGCCACGCGCGCGCGGTGGTGCGCAAGTACCGGCATCTGCACGCCTTGGGCAAGGCCGGAGCCCCGGTATGAACGGCGTGTCCGGCGCATCGTTTCCGTCGGCGGAGGGCCCTTGCCCGTAAGTCCGCGCCCGCTGGTGGTGCGTTGCGGCGCATTCGGCGATGTGGTGATGGTCACCACATTGATCCGGCTGCTGCACGCCCGCTACGGCGCCCCGGTCGATGTGGTCGGCTCCGGCGGCTGGACCGCGCCGTTGCTGCGCAACGAGCCTGCGCTGGGCCACCTGCAGATCGTCAACAGCCGTAACGCGCCGTACCTGCTCTGCCCCAGCCAATGGGCGCTGGTGCGCTGGCTGCGCCGGCGTGGCCGCGGTCCGGTCTATCTCTGCGACAGCGATGAAGCTACCACGCGCCTGATCGCGCGCGCCGGGCTTCCGGAAGAAGACATCGTCCGCCGCACGCTCCAGGATGACGAATCCGACGGCCTCACCCGGTTATGGCCGGACCGCTGGCTGCGGATGGGCATGCGCAATCCCTCCCGGGCCTACCCGGTTTGCGCGGATGTCGATCCCGCCGCTTATCGCTTGCCGGTACTGACCGTCACCGATGCCGACCGCCAGGATCTGGCGCAATGGCGGACGGCCCGCAATATCGCCGGCCCCTGCGTGCTGTTCCAACCCGGCAACAAGCGCACGCACAAGCGCGGCTCGGTGGCGACCCGCTCGCATCCCAAGTACTGGCCGCCGCAGGCCTGGGCGGAAGTCGCCGCGGCGATTTGGCAGACGCTGCCGCAGGCGCAGGTGCTGTTGTGCGGTTCGCCGGCCGAACGCGGTGTGCTGGAAGAGATCCGCCGCGCCACCGGCGATGACCCGCGCATGCGCAATCTCGCCGACGAGTTGCCGGTGCCGCGGCTGTTGGCATTGCTGGAGCGGGCGCACAGCCTGGTCTCGGTCGATACCGGTCCGGCGCATGCGGCGGCGGCGCTGGGTTGCCCGCTGGTGGTGCTGTTCGGTTCCGCCTCACCGGCCAAGTGGCGGCCGATAGGCCCAGGCAGCATCCTGGTCCTGGGCGGCGAGAACGGTGAGGACAGCCGTGTGCGCGATATCGCCGCCGCCGACGTCATCGCCGCCTGGCGGTCGCTGCCGGCGCGGCAGCAAGATCAGGCCAGCTTGTCGATGCCGTAAGGCGTGCGGACGATTTTCTCGTCGCGGGTCTTGGCGCGGATGTCCAGATTGGCCTGCACCGACTCCTGGGTCTTGTAGCCGCGCGCGTGATCCAGATGCACGCAGACCGCGCGATGGCGGATCTGCTTGCCCATCACGCCGTAGTTCTCCAGCCGCTCGCCCAGCTCGCGATCCGGGCCGCCGTATTTCATGCGCTCGTCGTAGCCGTTGATGGCCAGCAGGTCGGCCTTCCAGGCCGACGAATTGCAGTTGTTGAAGCTGGCCCGCGCGGTGGTGATGGAATCGAGCAGGCGGGCGCTGAACTCGCCCGCCCCCAGCTTCAGCGTATTGGACAGCCCCAGTTTGTCCTGCGACTTCAGCCAGGAAAGATCGAAGCAACGGCCGCTGCGGATGTCTTCGGCCGCTATCGCCTTGCTCAGCTTCATGCTCAGCTTGCAGTAGCCGCCGGACAGGAAACGGCCCTTCTCGGCATGGCGGGCATGGACCTCGACGAAATCCTTGCGCGGGATGCAATCGCCATCGGTGAACAGGATGTAGTCGTGCTCGGCGATCAGGATGGCCTGGTTGAGGATCTCCTGGCGGCGGTAGCCCTGGTCCTCATGCCAGATGTGCCGCAACGGCACCGGGTAGTCGGCGGCAAAACGCTCGACCAGCTCCTTGGTGCTGGGTCGGGAGCCGTCGTCGGCGACGATGACCTCGAAGTCCCGCCAGGTCTGGTGCTGGTAACCCAGCAGGACCTTGGTCAGCCACTCCTCGGCGTTGTAGGTGCTGATAATGACCGAAATTTTCATCGTTGCTTCAGGCCGTTTCCTGTCGTTTCCGCCGCCAAGCGCGGCCCGGTGCCGCATTATCGCCGCCAGCGGGCATCATAACGCGACAGCAGCCCCGCTTTGCCCAACGGCAGGACCGTCTGATCCCGCACCAGGGTTATAAATCCGCCGGACTGAACGGCATTTCGCGGAGCTGTCAGCCAGCGATACCGCGGCCCGATGCCTCGCGCACTGCCTGCACCAGGCGGTGGCGGAAGGTCGCATCGTTGTCGATGAAGAACTCGCGCGCCGCGCGTGAGCGGGCCAAGATCTCTTCCGCGGACAGATCCAACGCCGCCTGCACCGCCGCTTCGATCGCCCCGGCGTCCACTTGGTAGCGCGTGGCCAACTGTTGCGAAGCGGTGCGGGCGAAGGGGATCAACAGCCCGCGTTCCGGCGTGACCAATTCGTTCATCGGCGCAGCATCGGTGGTCAACGTCACCGCGCCCACGCTGAGCGCCTCCATCAGGTAATGCCCGAAACCTTCCGTTTCCGACGGACACAGGTGGAAGAGGCTTTCGTTCTGCAGCCGGCGCAGTTCGGCATCGTCCAGGTAGTCGATGCGATGGGCGATGTTGTCCGCCTGCGGCCGGAACTTGGCGCTGCGCGGGTGCTGCACCACGGTCAGGAGCGGCCACTCGGGGTGGCGCGCCCAGGTTTCCAACACCAGTTGCGTCTGCTTGGCACTGCTGCGTCCGGCGAGGTGGAAGAAGGTGCGCAGGCGCGGCACCTCCGGGTCGTGGCGATCCATGCTGGTGAAGCCGATCCGCATCACCGCGCATTCGCGCTGCCGGAAAATGTCGACTGCGTGCCCGGTCTTGGCCAGTACGTGATCCATGCGATGCAGGCGCTTCACGTCCGCCGGCTGGCACCATTCGGGATTAGGAATGAAGGCATTGCGGCGCGCGGCGCCCAGGAGCTCGGGGCGGACGTGCTCCAGCATCAGGTTGAGATCGTAGGCGGGCCCGCTGCGCCAACGCCGCCACTGCACGCGCGCGCGCCGCCACCAGGGGCCCAGCCACTTGCGCAGCTTGCCGCGGCCGCGCGCGGGCTGAATGTCCACGCCGATGCCCGCATCCCGCAGCGTGTCGGCGATCAGTTTCAGGTCGCGGCTCAGCCCCACGCCGTTGTCCCAGGCAATCAGATTGACGCGCAGCATGGGGCGGGGGGTTCCTGGCGACGTTGGGCGGCGATTCTATTGACCGCCGCCCTATGGATCCATGAATTCCGCACACCCTTCCTTTTTTGCATTGTGTGCCGATTCACATTGCATCGATATCCGCCCCGGACGGGGCAATTGCGCATGGATTCGGATGAAGCCGCCCGCACCGGGCGTGTCTGCGCCGTGGCCGCGGCGCAAGCGAACCGGCGCAGTCGGCCATGCGGGCATGCTCAGCTGGCGTTTGCCCCGCTGCGATTCATGAATGTCCGCGATCGGGCAACGGGGATCGTCCTGCCGCTTCGGCCTCCCGCATCGCGATGCCAGAGAGCAGACCGACGAAGACGGCATAGGCGCTGCTGGTCAACGCATGCGCAAACATCGACTGGGTCATGCCCGACAGCGCGTACATGACGATCAGCATCAGTCCGGCCCAGGCCGCGCCTACCGGCGGTCCTGCGCCGGCGCGCCGCAGCAGCCGTACGAACAACAACGCTGGCAGCAGATAGAGCAGCACAATCGCCGCCAGCCCGGGCAGCCCCATCGTGGCCGCCCACTCCGCCAGATCGTTGTGGGCATGGCCGAGCTTGCAGAACGCCAGGTCCTGCTGCCGGCAGACGGGGATCTGCCGGATTTCGCCGCCGAACCGATCGATGCCCACCCCGGTCAACGGATGCCGGGCGAACGCCCTGCCCGCCACGGCCAGGAATTCGATGCGGGCGCCCACCGGGGTGTCGACGTGGCCACGCGAGTAGGCCTGCAGATCGGCGCTTACGTGTTGCAACCGGGATTGCTCGGCCAGCTTCGGCACGCTCCAGAGCACCAACAGTGCCGCCGCCGCCACGGCTGCCGCCGCACCCAGCCGCAGCCAGCCCCGGCGACCGCCTCTGAACATCGCTGCCAGCAGCAACAGGCCCAGCCCCGGCAGCACTCCGCGGCTGCCGGACAACACGATAGCCGTCGTACCCAACGCAAACGCCAGCGTCACCGGCAGCAGCACCTGCCACCGCCGGCTCGCGGGCCGGCAATAGACCGCCAACACCAGCAGCGCCAGCACCGCGTTGGCGAACACCAACGGGTTGCTGCCCGCCCCTGCGCGGTGCAACCCGGACGACGCCTGCGCCAGCGCAAGCAGGAAAGCCAGCACGACGCCGGCCATGGCCCCGCGCCACAGCCACAGCCGCGAGGGCGCCGCAGCGTAGGCGACCAGTGCGCACCATGGCAGCAGCAACTGGCGCGCGATATTGTCGATGGTGCGCCAGCCCTGTCCGGACAGCTGCATCGAAAGCATCGACACGCCCAGCACCAGTGCGGCAAGCAGCAGCAACAGCCGCAACGTGCCACCCGCTTCGCGCCAGGCCGATGGAAACCGGCGCATCAGCAGCAGCGTCATCACCAACAGCAGCGCGCCGAACAATGCCAGGCCCTTCGGCAGCACCAGCAATGCCGGCGCCGCAATAAGCGCCAAAGCGCTGACCGCGGCAATCAATGCATGCCGGTCCAGACGCTCCGGCTCGAGAATTCCCTCTCTCACTTCAGACAGCTTCGTATTCAAGCTCAAGATTTCCTGCGGACGTCGCGATGCCGGCACGAGCAACGTAGCGCAGCGACGGTGGACGGCATCTGCGCCGATTCTGCATGAAGTATCCGCAAAAGCCGGTTCGGCTGCAGTGAACACGGTTGCAACCCGGTTGTCCCGCGTTCACTGCGATGAAGAAGACGCGATGATCTGGCGGGTCCCCGGACTCGCAGGAAAGCCCAGGCACGCGTCGCGCCTAATGTTTGCCCAGGCGCGCATAGAAGAAGCCATCGCCTCCGTCCTCCCCCGGCAGGCGTTGCCGTCCCGGTCCGCTGGCGTGGCCAAAGCCTGCCGCCAGCGGTTGCGCCTGCGCATCCGGCGTTCGCGCCAGGAAGGATTCCATCTGGCGCTGGTTTTCGTCCTTCAGCAGGGAACAGGTCGCATAGACCAGCACTCCTCCCGGCAGCAGTGCCGGCCACAGCGCATCCAGCAATCGCGCCTGCAACGCCACCAGCGCGTCGATGTCGCTGGCACGGCGGTGCAGCAGCACATCGGGCTGCCGGCGCACGATGCCGGTGGCTGAACAGGGCGCGTCCAGCAGGATTGCGTCGAAGCCCTGGCCATCCCACCAGTCCGCGGTCCGGGTGGCATCGCCGACCCGGGTTTGCGCGCGGGCGCCGACCCGCTGCAGGGTCTGGCTGACCCGCGCCAGCCGGCGCTGGTCGACATCCAGCGCCAGCAGCGACAGCGACGGATCGCGTTCCAGCAGGTGCGCGGCCTTGCCGCCAGGGGCAGCGCAGGCGTCCAGCACCCGCGCTCCGGCCGCGGGTGCCAGCGCATCGGCCACCTGCTGCGCGGATATGTCCTGTACGGAAACATCGCCTTCGGCGAAGCCGGGCAACAGCGCAACCGGCACCGGCGCAGCAATGCACAACGCATCGGCGAAGGAAGCCGGCGCCAGCGAATCGATTCCCGCCTCCTGCAGCCGCTGCTGATAGGCCTGACGCGAACCCCGTTGCCGGTTGACCCGCAGCCACAGCGGCGCGGCGTCAGCGCTGGCGGCGAAGATCGCGTCGGCCTGTTGCGGCCAGTCGGCCTGTACGCGCTGACGCAGCCACTGCGGCCAGGCGTCGGCTGCAGCGACGGCGGGAATGCCTTCGCGCTGCGCCCTGCGCAGCACGGCGTTGACCATGCCGGCCTGGTGCGGCCGTCCCAGCGCGCGCGTCGCCTCCACCGTCGCCGACAATGCCGCGTGCGCCGGCAGGCCAAGCGCTCCAAGCTGCGCGAAACCCGCCATCAGCAGCGCGCGCAGTTCGCCATCGCGCGGCCCCAGCGGCTTCTGCAGCCATGCCTTCAGTGCCGCGTCATAGGCCGTGCGCTGGCGCAAGGCCGAAAAACAGATCGCTTCCAGCAGCGCACGGTCGCGCGTATCGGCCAGGCGCGGCACGGCGGCGGACAGCTCGGCTTTCAGCGAACGCCCGCGGTGGATGACCGCATCCAGCACGCGCGCGGACAGCACACGCACGGCAACACCGGCCTGGGTGCTCATCAGGCGCCCAGATCCCGGCGCGCGTTGAGGTAGTCGGCAGCGGTGATCGCCTTGCCGCCGTCGCGCTGCACCACCCGCAGCCGCAGTGCGCCTTCACCGCAGGCGATGTCCAGTCCCTGCCTGCCCGCCGCCAGCAGCGTGCCCGGGGCAGCCGCGCGCTGCGCCGCCACCGCCACCGCGCCGTGGATGCGCAGCCGTTCGCCCGCCACCGTCGCCTCGGCCACCGGCCATGGATTGAACGCACGCACCTTGCGCGCAAGCGCCTCGGCTGGCTGACTCCAGTCCAGCCGCGCCTCGGCCTTGTCCAGCTTGTGCGCGTAGGCCACACCCTGTTCCGGCTGCGGCTGCGGCACTGGCCGGATGCCGGCGCGCAGCAGGCCCAACCCGTCGCTCAGCACCTGCGCGCCCAATTCGGCCAACCGGTCATGCAGTTGTCCGCCGGTTTCTTCGGCGCCGATCGGGGTGGTTTGCGACAGCAGCACCGGGCCGGTGTCCAGCCCGGCCTCCATCTGCATCAGGCAGACGCCGGTTTCGCTATCGCCGGCCTCGATGGCGCGCTGGATCGGCGCGGCGCCGCGCCAGCGCGGCAGCAGCGAGGCATGTACGTTCCAGCAGCCGTAGCGCGGAATATCCAGCACCGCCTGCGGCAGGATCAGGCCATAGGCGACGACGACCAGCAGGTCCGGCGCCAGTTCGCGCAGCGCCTCCTGCGCGGCCTTCTTTTTCAACGAAACCGGCTGCAGCACCGGAATGCCGCGCTGCACCGCTTCCAGCTTGACCGGCGATGGCGTCAAGCCGCGACCACGGCCGGCGGGCCGGTCGGGCTGGGTGTAAACGGCGACGACCTCGTTGCGCGCGTGCGCGGCGCGCAGGCAGGGGACGGCAAAAGCCGGCGTGCCGGCAAAAACGATTCTCATGGGGCGGGAATGGGGAATGGGGAAACGGGAATGGTAAGGGTGCCAGTGACGAACTGCTTCCACTATTCCCTATTCCCTATTCTCCATTCCCGGGCCGTCAGGCCACTTGCCGGCGCTGCTTGGCCAGTTTCTTGCGCACCATCTCGCGCTTGAGCGGAGACAGGTAATCGACGAACAGCTTGCCGTCCAGGTGATCCATTTCGTGCTGGATGCAAACCGCCAGCAGGCCATCGGCATGGAGTTCCTGCGCCTGGCCGGCACGGTCGACGAAGCGGACGGTGATTTCGTCGGCGCGGGTCACATCGGCAAAGATGCCCGGAACCGACAGGCAGCCTTCCTGATAGACCTGTTCGCCGGCCTTCTCGAGGATTTCGGGGTTGATGAACACCCGCGGCTCGTTCTTTTCCTCGCTGACGTCGATCACCATGAAGCGCTGGTGCACATCGACCTGGCTGGCAGCCAGGCCGATGCCGGGCGCGTCGTACATGGTTTCGAACATGTCGTCGAGCAGGCGCTGGAAGTCCGGTTCGGCCACCCGGGCAACCTCCACCGGGACCGCCTTGGTGCGCAGCCGGGGGTCTGGAAATTCGAGTATGGGGAGCAGTGCCATCGCGTTCACAACGTGGGGACGCCGGTGGAATCCGGCAGGACCTCACGAATTCTAACGCGGACGCTTGCTTTGCGCTCCAATTTCTGGACTATAGTCGTGACCACCTGTCGGGGAATCAGGTAGATACCGCCATGTTCAAAAGTTTTCGTACGGTTTTCGCCGTTGCGGTCTTCACCGTCGCGACCTATTCAGCTGCCGCCGAAATGGCGGGCAGCCATCCTGATACCTATGTGGTCAAACGGGGGGATACGCTGTGGGACATTTCCGCGCGTTTCCTGAAAAAGCCGTGGCTGTGGCCGGAAATCTGGCAGGCCAACCCGCAGATCAAGAACCCGCACCTGATTTACCCGGGCGATGTGATCAGCCTGGCCTACCTGGACCGCGTGGCGGTGCAGCCGGGTCCGCGCGAGGAAGCGCCGCTGAACGCGATTCCGCTGGCGGATATCGAACCGTTCCTGAAGAACCGGCGCGTGGTCGACAGCTTCGAGCATCTGCCGCATGTGGCCGGGCTTGAGGAAGACCGCTCGCGCGCTTCTGCCGGCCATGCCATCTATGTCCGCGGCCTGGAAGGCGCCCAGGTCGGCCAGCGCTTTGCGGTACTGCGCCCGACCGCCCGCTTCACCGCCAACCCGCGCGCCCAGGATCTGGATTTCCGCGGCCGCACCATCCCCGGCGAAGTCGACGTCTGGCGCGACATCGTGCCGCAGACCGGCAACAGCGACTTCCTGGGCTACGAACTGGTCCAGGTCACCGTTGCCACCTTCACCCGCGACGTCGTACCCGGCACCGAGGTCAGCACGCTGGTGGTGGAAAAGGGCGGTCATGAGGTCCGCGTTGGCGATCGCATCATCCCGGTCGACCCGCAGCCGTACGATCTGCACTTCTTCCCGCATCCGCCGGCCACCCAGGCGCCAGAAGGCAAGCTGCGGGTGCTGGCGGTGGCCGATGCGCTGACCTCCGGTGGCCCGCGCGATGTGGTGGCCATCTCCGGCGGCAGCCTGGACGGACTGGACAACGGCACCGTGCTGTCGGTCTGGCGCAGCGGCAGCCATACCGCCAACCGCATGCAGTACCCCAACTCCTCGCGCATCAGCGAATCCACCAAGAGCGGCGCCGGCCGGGTGGCGCTGCCCGATGAATACGCCGCCCACGTCATGATCTTCCGCACCTTCGACAAGGTCAGCTACGGCCTGGTGATGGAAGGGACCAAGGCGGCCATGGTCGGCTACGAACTCAAGCATCCGGATGCCGCCTACTGAAGCGGCAGCGAAGTTCGGGTTTTTCCTACAGTTCACCGCGACGGCGCCTGAGGGCGCCGTCGCCGTTTCCGGATTAGGCTGCATGCATGACTGACGGGCAACAAACTGCAGCGCTGCTGAAACTGGTCCTGGCCGGCGGGCCGGCCGCGCCGCGGCGGCAACTGCTGGACGGCCTCGGTTCGCCGGCGAAGGCGGTGGCTGCCGGCAGTCGGGCCTGGCGGGCAGCCGGGCTGAACGATGCGCAGATCCAGGTCCTCGGTCACCCCGATGAGGAGGCGCTGCAGCGGTCGCTGCAGTGGCTGGCGCTGCCTCGGCATCACCTGCTCGGCTGGCACGAGCCGGACTACCCGCCGCTGCTGCGCCGGATTCCCAGCCCGCCGCTGGCGCTGTTCGTCGACGGCGATCCGGGCCTGCTCTGGCACCCGGGCATTGCCGTGGTCGGCAGCCGCTCGCCCACCGCCGGCGGACGCGACAACGCCCATGCGTTCGCGCGGGCGCTGGCGGCGGCAGGCATCGCCGTGATCAGCGGCATGGCCGCCGGCGTCGATGCGGCCGCGCACGAGGCGGCCCTGTCGTTGCCCGCCGGCTCCACCATCGCGGTGCTGGGCTGCGGTCCCGATCTGGCCTACCCCAGCAGTCACCGCGGCTTGCGCGACCGTATCGCCGAACGGGGCGCGGTGGTCAGCGAGCACCCTCCCGGCACCGGTGCGTTGCCGACCCACTTCCCCAGCCGCAACCGCATCGTGGCCGGACTGGCGCTGGGCACCCTGGTGGTGGAGGCGGCCGAACGCTCCGGCGCGCTGATCACCGCCCGCCAGGCGGCCGAAAGCGGCCGCGACGTGTTCGCCGTGCCCGGCTCCATCCACAACCCGCTGGCACGCGGTTGTCACCGGCTGATCCGCGAGGGCGCCGGCCTGGTCGAAAGCGCCCAGGAGGTGCTGGCCGCCGTCGGGCCGATGGCGGCCGAGCTGGCACGCGCCTTGCACCATCGGTTGGGCGGCGATGAAACTGAATCAGGAGCGGTACCAGAACGGGAAGAGATCACCGAGCCGGAGGACCCCGACTACAAGAAGTTGTGGGAAGCGCTGGGTCATGACCCTACCCCTATGGATCTGCTGGTCGACCGCACCGGATTGACGGCTGCCGAACTGTCCTCCATGCTGCTGGTCATGGAACTGGATGGACGGGTATCGGTCGAACATGGCCGCTACACGCGAAAGACCCGGTTTCTTTCCTCCACAGCGTCGCTTTGACGCAGGCCGAGGGGCAATGAAAGAGAGCATCCTGGATGTACTGCTGTACCTGTTCGAACACTATTTCACCGAAGACGCGGACCCGGTCCGCGACCGCGATTCGCTCCAGAACGGCCTGATCCAGGCCGGTTTCAGTCCGGCGGAAATCAGCAAAGCCTTCGACTGGCTCGATGCCCTGGCCGAACAGCGGCCCAGCGCGTCGGAACCGCGCGTGGGCGGTCCTACCCGCATCTACCACGGTCCGGAACTGGAAAAGCTGGACGTGGAATGCCGCGGCTTCGTCCTGTTCCTGGAACAGCACGGCATCCTCGACGCCGCCCAGCGCGAGCTGGTGCTCGACCGCGCCATGGCGCTGGATCAGGACGAGCTGGACCTGGACGACCTGAAATGGGTCGTGCTGATGGTGCTGTTCAACCAGCCCGGCTCGGAAGCGGCCTACGCCTGGATGGAAACGCAGATGTTCGCCGACGAACCTGAACCGGTACACTGAGTCGTCGAAACGCTTCTGGGGGAAGCATGACGCAGTGGTATTACGCCGACCGCCAACGGCAGCGGTTCGGCCCTGTCTCCAGCGCCGAACTGGCCGCGCAGTTCCAGGCCGGCCGCATCGGGCTGGACGCCCTGGTCTGGCATGAAGGGCTGAGCCAGTGGCAATCGCTTGGCGACTTTGCCGCCGAGCTTGGCCTGCTGGAAACGCCCGCTTCCGCCGCCGGCAGCGCCGGTCCGCCACCGGTTCCCGGCGCGCAGCCGCAACAGCCTCCGGTCTACGCCGCCGCTCCGGTGGCCAAGCCCGGCATGTCCGGAGGCAAGATCGCATTGATCGTCGCAGCCGTGCTGGTTCTGCCGGTGCTGGCCGTGCTGGGCATCCTGGCGGCCATTTCCATACCCGCCTACAACGACTACAGCGTGCGCGCCAAGGTGGCCGAGACCATGGCGCAGGCGTCGCCGCTCAAGGCCATGGTCACCGAATACCGCTATGCGGAAGGCACCTGCCCGCGCAACGGCGATGCCGATTTCGGCGAACCGGAAAGCTATGCCAGCCGTTATGTGGCCTTGGCCCGCATCGGCGAGTTCGACGACGGCACCTGCGGCGTCGAACTGCGCCTGCACAATACCGGCAACGCCCAGATCGACGGCAAGCACGTCTGGCTGGCCTTCGATGCCGACGAAGGCGACTGGACCTGCAGTTCCGAGGTCGACGACCGCTACCTGCCGGCGCTCTGTCGCGGTTGATGGCCTGACCCGCCTGCCCTGGACGGGCAGGCCAAGCACCGGGGAAATCGATGCCGATCTGGTACTACGCTGACGCCCTGCGGCAACGGCAGGGGCCCTTTACCGCCGAGGAACTGGCCCAGCGCCTACGGCGCAGCGAACTGAACGCCGACACGCTGGTCTGGCGCGACGGCCTGCCGCAATGGCAACCCTTGCGCGAGCGGATGGCGGAGCTGCCGCCGGACGCGCTGGCCGCAACGGCAACGGATTTCGCCTACACCGCGGTCGACGCCGATTCCTCCCCGTACGCCGCGCCCGCCGCCGCGATCGCCTCCGACGAGCGCTATGTCGCCCAGGGCGAAGTCGTCGACGCCGGCTTCTGGAAACGTGCGGCGGCACTGCTGATCGATTCGATGGTGGTGGGCTTCGTCTACTACATGGCGTTGATTGCCGCGGTGATCGTGCTTGGCATCGGAGCCGCGGCCGCCGGCAGCCGGCAGGGCTCCGGATTGGGCGATGTCGCCACGTTCGGCATCGGCGTGCTGGTGTACCTGCTGTATCCGCTGGTCAGCGCGCTGTACTACGCCGGTTTCGAGTCCTCGACCCGCCAAGCCACGCTGGGCAAGATGGCGATCGGCATCAAGGTCACCGGCCTGGACGGGCGCCGGTTGAGCCTGGGCAGAGCGCTGGGGCGCTGGGCTGCCACGCTGTTGAACTACCTGACCTTGATGATCGGCTTCCTGATGGCCGCCTTCACTCAACGCAAGCAGGGACTGCACGATCTGGCCGCCGGCACGCGCGTGGTCGACCGCTGGGCGTACACCGCGCACCCGGACTGGCAGGTGCGCGGGCTGGGCACCGCCGCCAAGGTCGTATTGATCCTGTTTGGCATACTGTACGGGCTGGCGTTGCTGGGCATCCTGGCCGCCATCCTGATTCCCCTCGCCACCCAGAACTGACCCGCAAGGAACCGCATGAACCAGTGGTACTACGTCGATACCGCGCAGCAGCGGCAAGGCCCGATCGATGCGCCAGGATTGGCCGCACTGCACCGCTCCGGACAGATTGCGGATGACACCCTGGTCTGGCGCGATGGCATGGACCAGTGGCAGCCGCTCGCGGGGCGTGCGACGGAACTGGGACTGGCGGCAGTCGCCGCCCCGGCTGCCGCTGCACCAGCGGCGCCACTGGCCACTGCCGGCACAGAAGCTGCCGGCGACAACGCCGCCGAAGAACGGCCACTCACCGGGCGCGCGGTATTCACGGCGCAGGAACCGCGCCAGGGCCAGTACGTCCCACCGCAACTCGAGCCCGCCTTGGCCGCCGGAACCGCCTATGGCGGCGGCTCGGCCGGCGATGCGCCGTATGCGCCCCCGCAAGCGCCGGTCAACACCGGGACCCGCGTGGTTACCGGTGGCGAGGTGGTCTATGCCGGCTTCTGGAAGCGGGTCGCGGCAAGCATCATCGATGGCGTGGTGGTCGGCATTGGCGGCAGCATCCTCAGCTTCATGGTGATGGCGCTGCTGGGCCTGGGCCTGTCGGTCAGTTTTGCCGACATCGCAATGGGCACCGCGCCGATCGTGCTGCAGCTTGCCAACTATGCGGTGTCCATGGCCGTGGCGGTGGCCTACTTTGCCGGCTTCCATGCCTCGCGCATGCAGGCCACACCGGGCAAGATGGCGGTCGGCATCAAGGTGGTACGCAGCAATGGCGAACCGATTTCGCTGGCGCGCGGCGTCGGCCGCTACTTCGGCTACCTGCTCAGCTACCTGCTGCTGCTGATCGGCTACCTGATGGCCGCCTTCACCGAACGCAAGCAGGCCTTGCACGATTTCATCTGCGATACCCTGGTCGTGGACAAATGGGCCTACACCGACCACCCGGAATGGCAGCGCCGCGAACTGGGCGTGGTCACCATCGTCGTGCTGGTGCTGGGCGGATTGCTGCTGCTGGGTCTGATTGTGATGATGATTGCAGTCTTCGGCATCCTGTTCGCCTCGTTCAGGTAACCGCCGCCCTTTGGCAGGGGCTGCGGACCTGGCTGGCTTGACAGCGCCCCCCCTGCCGTGATTCCTCTATTAATAGGGAAAACCTGAACGCCCGGAGCTTCGGCCCCGGGCGTCGGCTTCTCCAGCCGGCGCATTTGCGCCACCCTAGCCGGCCCTGACGGGCCGCACCGCCCTCCCAAGCCGAGAAACATGTCCAAGCACCTGCTCATCGTCGAATCGCCGGCCAAGGCCAAGACGATCAATAAATACCTCGGCAAGGACTTCCACGTCCTGGCTTCCTACGGTCACGTGCGTGACCTGGTGCCGAAAGAAGGCGCGGTCGATCCCGAGCAGGGCTTTGCGATGTCCTACGCGCTGATCGAAAAGAACGAGAAGCATGTGGACGCCATCGCCAAGGCGGCCAAGGTGGCCGACGACATCTATCTGGCCACCGACCCGGACCGCGAGGGCGAGGCCATCAGCTGGCACATCGCCGAGATACTGAAGGAGCGCGGCCTGCTGAAGAACAAGCCGCTGCACCGGGTGGTGTTCACCGAAATCACCCCGCGCGCGATCAAGGAAGCAATGAACCATCCACGCCAGATCGCCGGCGACCTGGTCGACGCGCAGCAGGCGCGGCGGGCGCTGGACTACCTGGTCGGCTTCAACCTGTCGCCGGTGCTGTGGCGCAAGGTGCAGCGCGGACTGTCGGCCGGTCGCGTGCAATCGCCGGCGCTGCGCATGATCGTCGAGCGCGAGGAAGAGATCGAAGCCTTCGTCGCCCGCGAATACTGGTCCATCGAGGCCGAGTGCGCGCACCCGCGCCAGGCCTTCACCGCCAAGCTGACCAAGCTGGACGGACAGAAGTTCGAGCAGTTCACCATCACCGACGGCGACACCGCAGAGGCCGCCCGCCTGCGCATCCAGCAGGCCGCGCAGGGCGCGCTGCACGTCACCGACGTGACCAGCAAGGAACGCAAGCGCCGCCCGTCGCCGCCGTTCACCACGTCCACGCTGCAGCAGGAAGCCTCACGCAAGCTGGGCTTCACCACCCGCAAGACCATGCAGGTCGCGCAGAAACTGTACGAAGGCGTCAATATCGGCGACGAAGGCACGGTCGGCCTGATCAGCTACATGCGTACCGACTCGGTCAGCCTGTCGGCCGAGGCGCTGGGCGAGATCCGCGATGTCATCGCGCGCGACTACGGCACCCAGGCGTTGCCGGACAAGCCCAATGTCTATGTCACCAAATCCAAGAACGCGCAGGAAGCGCATGAAGCCGTGCGCCCGACCAGCGCGCTGCGCACGCCCGCGCAGGTGTCGCGCTACCTGAGCGACGACGAGCGCAAGCTGTACGAATTGATCTGGAAGCGCGCGGTCGCCTGCCAGATGGTCCCGGCCACGCTCAACACCGTCAGCGTCGATCTGACTGCCGGCAGCGCGCACAGCTTCCGCGCCAGCGGCACCACCGTCATCGACCCGGGCTTCCTGGCCGTCTACGAGGAAGGCAAGGACAGCAAGGGCGCCGAAGACGACGACGAAGGCCGCAAGCTGCCGGCGATGAAGCCCGGCGACCGCGTGCCGCTGGATCGCATCCACACCGACCAGCATTTCACCCAGCCGCCGCCGCGCTTCACCGAAGCGGCGCTGGTCAAGGCGCTGGAGGAATACGGCATCGGCCGCCCTTCCACCTATGCTTCGATCATCCAGACGCTGATCTTCCGCAAGTACGTGGAAATGGAAGGCCGCGCCTTCAAGCCCAGCGATGTCGGGCGTGCGGTTTCCAAGTTCCTGTCCGGCCATTTCACCCGCTACGTCGATTACGACTTCACCGCCAAGCTCGAGGATGAGCTGGATGCGGTGTCGCGCGGCGAGGAGGAGTGGATCCCGCTGATGGAGAAGTTCTGGGGGCCGTTCAAGGAACTGATCGAGGAGAAGAAGGAATCGGTCGACCGCTCCGAAGCCACCGGCGCGCGCGAACTGGGCACCGACCCCAAGACCGGCAAGCCGGTCAGCGTGCGGCTGGGGCGCTTCGGTCCCTATGCGGCGATCGGCAGCACCGCCGAGGATGCCGAGGACAAGCCCAAGTTCGCCTCGCTGCGGCCGGGCCAGAGCATGCATACGATCACGCTGGAACAGGCGCTGGAGCTGTTCCTGATGCCGCGCAAGCTGGGCATGGCCGGCGAGGACGAGGTCTCGGTCGGCATCGGCCGTTTCGGCCCGTTCGCCAAGCGCGGCAGCGTATACGCGTCGCTGAAGAAGGAAGACGACCCGTACACCATCGATCTGGCGCGCGCGCTGTTCCTGATCGAAGAGAAGGAAGAGATTGCGCGCAACCGCATCATCAAGGAGTTCCCCGGCAGCGACATCCAGGTGTTGAACGGCCGCTTCGGGCCTTATCTGTCCGATGGCAAGCTCAACGGCAAGATTCCCAAGGACAGGGAACCGGCTTCGCTGACGCTGGAAGAGGCGCAGAAGCTGATGGAGGAAACCGGCAAGCCGGCCCGTCGCGGTTTTGGCGCCAAGAAGGCGGCCAAGAAAACCGCGGTCAAGAAGGAAACCGTCAAGAAAGAAGCCGCTCCCAAGAAGGCCGCCAGCAAGAAAACGGCCGCAAAGAAGGCGCCGGCCAAGAAGGCGGCAACGAAGAAGACGGTCAAGAAAGCGGCGAAGAAAACCGCTGCCGGTGCCGGCGGCGACGCCCCGTTCTGAACCCGCTGCGGCAATGAATCGCAGGTCGGAGCCGCCGCTCCGACCCATGCCCACCTGTCGGACATGCAGGCCCGCCCATGCATCGGGCCTGGATAGGCCGCAGCGCTGCTGTACAGTCTCCCGACATGCCCAGCGAACTGTCCATCGCCGAAGCCGCCCAAGCCATCCGACAGGGCGGCGTTGTCGCCTATCCGACCGAAGCGGTCTGGGGGCTGGGCTGCGATCCGTTCGCCGAAGCGGCCGTGTCGCGCCTGCTGGCCATCAAGCAGCGGCCGGTGGAGAAGGGCCTGATCCTGATTGCCGCCAACCTGGAGCAGTTGCGCCCGGTGCTGGAACTGAATGCGCTGCCGACCGACCGGCTGGCGTTGGTTCTGGCCAGCTGGCCCGGTCCGCATAGCTGGGTGATGCCGGCCAGCGAACACGCACCCCGGTGGATTACCGGCACGCATTCGGGCATCGCGGTGCGGGTCAGCGCCCATCCCGAGGTCGTCGCCCTGTGCCAGGCCTTCGGCGGCCCGCTGGTTTCGACCAGCGCCAATCTGAGCGGGCAGCCGCCCGTGCGCACGCGGGATGCGCTGAGCGCCGGATTGTTGGCCCTGCTGGACGGCGTGGTCGCAGGCGAAACCGGCGCCCTGGAACGCCCTACCCCGATCAAGGACGCGCTCAGCGGACAGCCGCTGCGCGAATGAATCCGTGGTGGCCGTACTTTCCCGTAGCCGCCGGCGCGCGCAAGATAGCCGGATGTCGCGCGCCTGCCTGTCCGCCGCTTTGGTCGCCCTGACGGCTGCACTGTCCGCGGCCGTCATGCCTGCCGCGTCGGCGCAGTCGTTGACCATCTATCGTTGCGTGGGCGCCAACGGCGAGCTGACGTTGCGCGATTCCCCCTGCGAGAAGGGCCAGACCCAGCAAACGCGCGCGATGCAGCGGCCGCGCGATCCGCCCCCCGTACCGCAACCGCCACCGGTTGCGCAGCCGCCTGCCGAACAAAAGCCGGCGACCGTCCCTTCGCCGCAGTTGGTCTACCTGACGCCGCCGCAGCCGATGTACGAATGCATCACGCCCGACGGCGAGCGCTATACCAGCGACAGCGGCGAAGGCAATCCGCGCTGGGTGCCGTACTGGATGATCGGCTATCCGGCCTGGCCGCGCGGCGGCGGCGCCAGCGTGTCCGGCAGCGTCTCGATCGGCAATGGCAATCTGTCTTTCCACAGCGGCGATCCCACCCCCTTGCCGCCACGTCCACCGCATCCGCACCCGCCGGCGTCCGGGGTGGTCCTGCCGGCCGGCGGCACCTGGGTACGCGATACCTGCCATCGCCTGCCGCAGCAGGAAGTCTGCGCCCGCCTTTCGGACCGGCGCTACGAAATACTTCGCCGCTACGGCAGCGCCATGCCCAGCGAGCGCCGCGAACTGGATCTGGAGCAGCGCGGAATCGATGCGCGCATCGCCAACGACTGCAGGAACAACCGATGATGCGATCGCTGCCGTTGCTTTGCCTGTTGCTGTTGCCTTCGCTCGGGCATGCCGATGGCAGGGTGATCTACCGCTGCACCGACGCCACCGGCGCGGTAACGCTGCAGAACGCGCCCTGCCCCAAGGGCATGACCGAGGAAAAGAAGGTCATGCAGGAGCTCAACACCGTGCCGATGACGGCGGCGCCGGCCAGCGCGGCGCCGGCGCGCGTGCCCGCGCCGGAGCCTGCCCCCCAGGCTGCGCCCGCCAAGCCATCGGTGCCGGATCCGCAGCCGGACGCGAAGCGGCTGCCGCCTCCGGATCTGTTCCAGTGCATCACCCACGACCAGGGCAAGTACTTCACCGAAGACAGCGAACCGGCCGCACGCTGCGTGCCGTTGCGCACGGTCGGGCTGGACGGCAATCCGCAGGCCGGCGCCGGCCAGGCCTGTGAGGTCAAGCACGATCAATGCGCCCGCGTGCCCGACGAAGGCCTGTGTGCGGCGTGGAAGCAGCGCCGCGACGCCGCCGAAGTGGCCTGGCGCTTCACCCGCCCGGAGAATGCGGACAGGAACAAGGCCGAGTTCGAACGCGTGCAGCGCATCGTCAGCGAAGGCGGCTGCGGAAGATGACGGCAGGGCACGGCCCCGCATGATCACGCATGCACGGACGCCGCGTCCCAGCGTACCGTGAACGATGCGCCATCGGCGTGGCGGGAGAACGCCACCTGCCAGCCGATACGCGCCGCCAGGCGCCCGACGATGCGCATTCCCAATCCGAAACCGGTCGCTTCGGCGGCAGCGCGCGGATTGCGCAGCACCAGTCCGTCCGCATCCGCGGCGATGGCGATGGTTCCCGGGCCACCATGCTGGATCGCATTGAGCAGCAGGTTGGCGAGCACCGTCTCGACTATTTCCTGCGGCCGCGCCCAGCGCAGTTCCGGGTCGATCGTCAGCGCGAACGCCTGCCCCCTGGCCGCGGCCATCGGCGCCAGCTCTTCGACCAGTGCCTGCATGCAGGCCGCGGCATGGGTGCTCCCATCCGCCGTAGCGGGACTCTCGCTGGCCAGCCACAAGACGGCATTGCTGGCCCGGGTCAGGCGTTCGATCGCCCGTTGCAGCCGGCTCAATGCCGCCGCGTGGCCCGGGTCCGCGGCCAACAGCGACAGGCTGGTGCGCGCGGACTGCAGCGGCGTGCGCAGTTCGTGGCCCAGGAACGCCAGGGTCTCCCGCTCGCGCTCGACCGCGGCCAACTGGGCGCGCCAGACCCGCGCATGCAGGCGCGCCAGATCGCCGAATTCCCGCACCGGTTCCTGCTGCGCCAACGCCTCCAGCGCTTCCGGATCCGGGCTGTCCAACACTTGCCGGAACAGCGCCTGCGCGCGCTGCACCATCCTGCCGACGAAGGCCCGCGACAGCAGATAGGCGCACAACGTCAGCACCGCCAGCAGCAACGCGACGTACGCCAATCCGCGTGCGAGTCCCTGGTTGACCGTCAGCTCGTCGGTGACATCGTAGACCAGCGCGTACGGCTGCCCGGCGGCGGTGCGCGCCGCGAGCACATGCACATAGCGGCCGTTGCCGCGACGGAACTCCACCAGCCGGCCGGTCCTGTCGCCACCGAGCCTGGCGCGGATATCGTCCGGCAAGCTGGCCATCGGCAACACCTGGAACTGGCTCGGCAACGCCGCCGGTGGCGCTTGCGGATCGGTCACCGTCGCGGCGACCGCATGCAGGCGCCGGTCGATGAAGCTGTCCTCCAGCACGAACAGCAACAACAGCCCGGCGCCGACGAACAGCAGCGACAGCACTGCGGTGAACAGCATCCACCGGTGCGCAAGCGCCTGCCGCAGACTATGCCGAGGCATCGTCGGCGCCGGATACGAAGCGGTAGCCGACACCACGCACCGTGGCAATCGGCGCGGTCCCCAAACCGCGGTTGCACGCCCGCCTGAGCTGGTAGACGTGCATGCGCAGCGGGTCGCTGCCGGGAATCGCGTCCGCCCACAACAACGCGCAAAGCTCGTCATGGCCAACGCAGGCCGGACTGGCCTCCATCAGCCGACGGATCAGCGAGAACCCGGCCGCATGCAGCGCGATGGCGCGGCCGGCCCGTTGCAGCAGGTGGCCCTGCAAATCCAGCACATACGCTCCCACCCGCAGTTGCGCGCCGCCGCTGGCGGGCGCATGCGCGGCTATCGCCCGCACCCGCGCCAGCAACTCCTCCGGTGCGAACGGTTTGACCATGTAGTCCACTGCGCCGGCCTCGAATGCCTGCAGCTTGTCGCCCAGTCCGCCGCGCGCGGTCAGGAACAGTACCGGCGACCGCAGCCCTCCATCCCGCTTCAGCGACCGGCACAGCTCGATGCCGTCCTGGTCCGGCAGTCCGGCATCCATCACGACCATGTCGAAACTGCCTTCCTGCAGGCGTGCTGCCGCCTGCGCTGCGGTGTAGGCGAAATCCAGTTCCAGCCCCTGCGCCGCCAGGTAGTCGCCAATGCCAGCCGCGATATCGGTATCGTCTTCCACCAGCAGCAGTTTCAGCGGCCGCGCGTCTTTTCGCATCGCAGTTCCCGTGATTGACGGCCGACCGGCGCCAAGCCGACGGTCGCCGACAGTGTAGTCGTCCGCACATCCTGCAATCGCAAGCCGGGTGCCTGCCGCCATCGTTGGCGACAAGCGGGTCGCACGTTGCTCATCTGAACCGGTCGCCCTCCGCCGCACCCGTCAATGGGCCAGCCACTGCAGTCGGTATGCATCGCCCCAGCGCCCCTGCATGCCAGCCACCACGGCGTGCATCAGCAGCAGCCGCTTGTCCGCCTGCGGCAGTCGCGCTTTCAACTGCCTTGCCGCGCTCGCCCCGTGACGGTGATACGCATCCAGCACCTGCACCGCCAGCTCCTCGGCGGTCGGTTCGCGCGCGACCGGCACATGCCCCAGCGCTGTCACCATGGCCTCGGCCACCGACCAGGCCGACCATGGGTTCTGTCCGGTGACCAGGCGGCCGTCGACGATGGTGTTGTCCAGGTACAGCGGCCCTTCGACGAACCGCGCGCCCGCCTGGACCATCCGGTCCTGCAACAGATAGGGAAACAGTTCGCGGGCGTCCTTGAGCAGAAACAGTTCCTCGGCATTGGTGAAACCGGTTGCGCGCCGGCCGCGCAGCAGCGGACTGCCGTCGGCCAGCCGGACGTTGAGCAGGGCCGCCGGTCCATGGCACACCGCACCGACCACGCCGCCGGACCGGTAGATGTCGCGGACGATGCGCTGGATGGCCGGATTATCGGGAAAATCGAACATCGTGCCCTTGCCGCCGACAAAATAGACCGCCGCATACCGGCCCGGCTCGATGTCCGCCACCGGCAGGCTGTTGTCCAGCTTGTGCTGGGCGAGTGGGTCGTTGAGGAAGGCATGATCAGCGGCAACCAGTTCGTCGTCCTTGCGCATCGGCGGCCGTCCGCCCAACGGGCTGGCGATATCCACCGCGTAGCCGTTGGCGAGGAAGACGTAATACGCCCGCGACAGTTCGGTCAGTTCGAAGCCGGCCCGCTTTTCGCTGCTGCCGATGCGTTCGGTGCTGGTCACCACCATCAGTATCTTGCCGCGCGACTCGGTCGTGCCGTTGCGAAGGAACTCCAGATCCACCGTGGTGCTGCCCGGGTCCGCCAGCGGCTGGCTATCCAGATCCAGGCTGCGCATGTAGGCATAGCCGGCGACGGACAGCAGTGCCGCCAGCAGAACGAATCCGGTGGCCAGTCGTGTGAGCCATTGCAACATGGTTGGTTCCTTCGGCAGGCGCCATCAGCAAGATGACCCGCACTCTAGGCAGCCCATGTAGAACGAATATCAGCTGCGCCGGCGCCAGCGCTAGGGGCTATTGACCCATTCCAGCAGGTTTGACGGGCTTAGAACCCGTAGCGCAGGAAGCCGCCATCGACGGCGATGCACTCGCCGGTGATGTAGCTGGCCGCCGGCAGGCACAGGAATCCGACCGCGGCGGCGACCTCCTCCGGTTCGCCGATGCGGCGCATCGGGGTACGGTCGATGACCTCTTCGTAATAGTCCGGGTCCGACAGCGGGCCGGAGGTGCGGCGGGTGCGGATGTACCACGGTGCCACCGCATTCACGCGCACGCCGTCCTCGGCCCATTCGGCGGCCAGGTTGCGGGTCAGCTGGTGCAATGCCGCCTTGGTCATGCCGTAGGGCGCGCCGCTGCGCACGGCAGTGATGCCGGACACGCTGCCGACGTTGACGATGCTTGAGGCCGCATGCTGGGTCAGCAACGGATGCGCATAGCGCGAAAGTTCGAACGCGGAGAACAGGTTGCTCTCGAAGATGCCGCGCCATTCGTCCTCGGTGTAGTCGATGGCCGCCTTGGTGATGTTGCCGCCGGCATTGTTGACCAGGATGTTGAGGCCATCGCTGTGGTCCTCCACCCAGTCGAGGATTTCGCGGCGGTCCTCGTCATCGGCCACATCCGCCGCCAGCGCGCGGATGTCGCGGTGCGGGAACTCATCCAGCAGATCGTCGCGCGCCAGCTGCAGCAGGTCGGCATCGCGCGCGACCAGCAGCACATCGGCGCCGAAATCCAGCAGTTCGCGCGCGATGGCCAGGCCGATACCGGCGCTGGCGCCGGTCACCAGCGCGATTTGCCCATCCAGCCGCCAACGATTCGCCGTCATACGCCCTCCCTCGCCGTTGGGCGTAGGATACCGCCATGCCAACTCTTCGGGTTCGCGCCATGAATGCGATTCGCCTTGCCGCAGCCGCCGCCGGCATCCTACTGGCGGCCAGCGCTTGCCGCCCGCCGCAACCGCCGCCGACCGACGAGCCGCCCAAACCGCAGACCGGCGCGCGCGCCACCGAACTGCGCGATGCCATCCAGGCGCCGATCGACAAGGCCAAAGCCGCCGGCGATACGGTGCAGGAAGCGGCAGAGCGCCAGCGTGCGGAAATCGACGCGGCAACGCAATAAGCCGGCGACGCCCGGCAACCAGCGGCCGCCATAACGACAAAGGCCATCCCGCCTGCGCGTGGATGGCCTTCGAAGGTCGCTTTCCGCTTACGGCCGAGGCGGCGCGCCGGGCGGAACTACAGCCCGCAGAAGCAGTACACCAGCGTCTTGACCGGCGCGCCCTCGCGGTTCTTGACCGCCTCGTCGACGAAGCGCAGCTGCGTATCCATCTCCGGCAGCGAACGCGCCAGCATCGCGCGGGCGATATCCGAATCGCTCAGCAGCAGCATGCCGATGCGGCTGCCGGCCAGGTCGCTCATGAACTGCGCGAACGGCGACGGCGCCTTCTCGATGTAACGCACGCGGTACTTGCCGGCTTCGCCCAGCTTGGCGCGCTTGGCGGCATCGGCCAACGCGGTTTCCAGGCCGCCCAGGTCGTCGACCAGGCCGCGTTCCCTGGCCTGCGCACCGCTCCACACGCGGCCGCGCGCGACCTCGTCGATTTCTTCCACCGACTTGTTGCGCGCATCGGCGACCTTGCCGGTGAAGTCCGCATAGCCCTTGTCGATGATCGACTGGATCACGTTGCCGACCGCCGGGTCCAGCGGACGGGTGATATCGAACGCGCCGGCAAAACGCGACGTGCCCACGCCATCGGTGTGCACGCCGATCTTGTCCAGCGTGCGGGTGACGTTGGGAATCATGCCGAAGATGCCGATCGAACCGGTGATGGTCGAGGGATCGGCATAGATGCGATCGGCGTTCATCGAGATCCAGTAGCCGCCGGATGCGGCCAGATCGCCCATCGACACCACCACCGGCTTGCCGGCCGCCTTCAGCGCGGCCACCTCGCGGCGGATCTGCTCGGACGGGTAGACGCCGCCGCCCGGGGAATCCACCCGCAGCACCACCGCCTTGACGTGGTCGTCGTCGCGCGCTTCGCGCAACAGCGCCGAGGTCGACTCGCCGCCGACCCGGCCGGCCGGTTGATCGCCGTAGGTAATTTCGCCTTCGGCCACCACCACCGCCACCTGCGGGCGCTTGTCCAGCGGCATCCGCTTGCTGTCCAGCAGGGCCAGGTAGCCGCCCAGACCGACGTAACGGAAACCGGTTTCCGAATCCTCATCGGCCACGCCGCGTTCGGCCAGCAGATCCTCCACTTCCTCCTGCGTCTTCAGGCCGTCCACCAGTTTCTGCTGCAGCGCGAACTTGGCCAGATCGCCGCCGGCGGCCGCCACGCCCTCGGGCAGCGTGTCGATGCCCGCGGCCAGCTGCGCGACAGTCAGTTTGCGAACCTTGGCGATGTCTTCCAGGTAGCGCTGCCAGACATCGTTCATCCAGTACAGATCGGCTTCCTTGGCTTCGGCCGAGGCCGCATCCAGGATGTAGGGCTCCACCGCCGATTTGTATTCGCCGACCTTGAATACATGCACGTCGACGCCGAGCTTTTCCTGCAGGCCCTGGCGGTAGTACTGGCGGTAACGGCCAAGGCCTTCCAGCACCAGGCTGCCCATCGGGTCCAGATAGACCTCGTTGGCCTGCGCCGCCAGCAGGTACTGGCTCTGGCTCAGGTTTTCGCCGAAAGCCACGATCTGCTTGCCGGATTCGCGCAGCCTGGCCAACGCCGACGCGACCTCGCGCATCGATGCGTAGCCGCTGGGCTGCAGCTTGTCCATGCGCAGCAGCACGCGCTCGATCTTCTTGTCCTCGCGTGCGGCGTCGATGGCGCGCAGCAGGTCGCGCAGCTGGATTTCCTCGGCGCCCTTGTCGCCGCTCAGCTTGGCCAGCGCGCGCATCGCCGGGTCGGTGCTGTATTGCTCGACCAGCCTTCCTTCCGGCGCAATCACCAGCGTGGTGCGGTCGCGCAGGGGCTTGATGCCGCTGCCGCTGCCGGCCGCGATCGCGAACAGGATCACCAACAGCAGCAGCAGACCGAAGAACAGCAGGTTCACGATCAGCCTGCGGGTGAAATTCATCACGTCCCACAGGCCGACGAAGAAGGACGCGATGGGGCCGCGGCGGACGGGTTGGTTCATGTTGGAGCTCCGGATAACTGCGGTCAGCTTAACGGTTAACGGCCAGGGTTTGCATGCCCCGGAAGTCACCGCAGGCAAGCCGGCGCCGTGCCGCCTTCATGCCGCCGAATGCGGGATGGACAGCTCGCGCCGGCTGCTGCTGCGG
Source organism: Pseudoxanthomonas wuyuanensis (assembly GCF_900215535.1). Lineage (GTDB taxonomy): Bacteria > Pseudomonadota > Gammaproteobacteria > Xanthomonadales > Xanthomonadaceae > Pseudoxanthomonas_A > Pseudoxanthomonas_A wuyuanensis. Next base: position 93,640 of record NZ_OCND01000005.1, read on the forward strand.
AAGCGCCAGCTCATCAGCACGGCAGCGGCGGTCAGCCCAAGGATCAGCCCCAGCCACATGCCCTGCGGCCCCCAGCCCAGGCCCAGGCCCAGCCCGGCCCCCAGCGGCATGCCCAGGCCCCAGTACGAAAACGCCGCCAGCCACATCGGTACCCGCGTGTCCTTCAGGCCGCGCAGCGCCCCGGCCGACAGCACCTGGATGCCATCGGGAAACTGGAACGCGGCCGCAAACAGCAGCAAGGTACCGGCCAGCGCCGCCACCGCCGCATCGCGGGTGTACAGCGACACCACCGCATCGTGGCCCAACAGCAGCGCCAACGCCGACAGCGCCTGCGTAGCCAGCACGATCAGATAGCCGGCATGCGCGGCGCGGCGTACGCCGAGCGCGTTGCGCTGGCCGACCGCATGGCCAACCCGTACCGTGGTGGCCTCAGCCACGCCCATCGGAATCATGAAGCACAGCGCCGATACGTTGATCGCGATCTGGTGCGCCGCTGCCGGTATCGCGCCCAGCCGCGCGATCAGCAGCGCGGTGGCGATGAACAGCCCGCCTTCCATCAGCACGGTGATGCCGATCGGCAGACCGGTCCTCAGCAGTTGCCGGATCGGCGCCCAGCGCGGCCGCTCGAAATGCGAGAACAGGCGTAGCGCGGCGAACCGCTTCGCGTGCCAGAGGTAGACGGCGAATGCCGTGGCCTGCAGCCACATCGTGATCGCCGAAGCCACGCCCAGTCCGCCGGCGCCCATTTCGGCGAATCCCAGCTTGCCGAAGGTCAGCACGTAGCCAATCGGCCCCAGCACCAGCAGGCCGCCGAAGCCCAGCAGCATGGTCGGCAGCGTCCAGTGCATGCCTTCGCTCAGGTAGCGCATGCAGAAATACAGCGTCAGCGCCGGCACGCCCCAGCGGATCCCATGCAGGAATGCCTTGGCGCCGGGAATGATCTCCGGCGCAATGCCGAACGCAGCCAGCGCATAAGGCGCCAGGCTCAGGAACGCGAACATCAGCGTGCCCAACGCCAGCGACAGCCACAGCGCCTGCCGGAACAGCGGGCCGATTTCGTCGCGGCGGCCGGCGCCGTTCAACTGCGACACCGATGCGGTCAGCGAAATCAGCGTGCCGATCGGCACCATCATCGGCAGCCACAGCAGCGCCGTGCCGACCGTCACCGACGCCAGCGTCTGCGTGCCGTGATGGCCGGCGATGACGTTGTCGACGAAACCGATCAGTCCGGTCGACACATGGCCCAGTACCAGCGGCAACGCGAGAGTGGCCGTGGCCCGCACTTCAGCGCCGAAGCGCGCAGGCGAAACAATCGAGGAAGACATGGAATGCAGGCACCGGACTACGGCCGCGCAGTCGTGCGCTGGCACCGGGTCGGGGAAGGCCGGTATCTTACCTGCTCACCAACGGGGAACCCACAACCAACGATGAGCGAAGTCGCCGGCCCGCACCCTACTGCCCAGTGCGAAAACTGCGCCACGCCACTGCAGGGCGACTTCTGCCATCGTTGCGGACAGACTGCGCACAGTCCGCTGCGCAGCTTCGGCCACGCCATCGAGGACTTCTTCGAATCGTTCTGGCATCTGGACGGGCGCGTGTTCCGCACCCTCAGCGAGCTGTTGTGGCCTGGACGCCTGGCCAACGCCTATCTGGCCGGCCACCGCGCCCCCTATGTGCCGCCGCTGCGGCTGTTCGTCATTCTCAGCGTGCTGACGTTCTTCCTCGCCAAGTACGCATTGCAGTTCGGCGATATCCCCAATCCGCCCGCGGTTCCGGCCACCGCCGGGCAAACGGTATCGGTGGCCGCCGATGACCCCGCCGCTGCGGGCGGCGTCGATTTCCAGCGCGTGCAGACCGCCGAAGCGGTGATCCGGCTACGCGATGAAACCATCGAAGGCCTGTTCACTGCGCGCGCCGCCATCCCGGCGGCGTTGGCATTCCCTCGGCAGAAGATCGAGGAGAACATCCGCGCCACCCAGGCGCGCGCGCGCCTGCGCATCGCCGCATTGCAACCCGACCACCCGGCGCTGTCGCAACCGGATCCGTTTCCGGAAGCAAAGCCGTTGCCTGACCCGGCAGCAGGTTCGCTGTTCTCCCATCGCGGCAAGCCATGGGATCCTGTCGGCAACCCGGTGCGGCTGCGCTGGCTGCCGGAATTCGGCAACCGCTGGTTGAACAAGAAGATCGCGCGGGCCGAAGAAAACATTCCGCGCATGCAGAAGGATCCGGAACTGTTCAAGCATGCGTTCCTGGGCGCCATCCCTTCGGCGCTGTTCGTGCTGGTGCCGGTGTTCGCCTTGCTGCTGAAACTGGGTTACCTGGAAACCCGCCGCCTCTACCTGGAGCACCTGGCGGTGGCGTTGTACAGCCATGCCTTCCTGTGCGTGGCGCTGCTGGCGTTCTGCCTGCTGGCCATGCTGGATGGCTGGCTCGGCCCGCACGCAGGCTGGTCCGGTTACCTGACCGTGGCACTGGAGATCCTGATTGTGCTGTGGATGCCGGTCTACCTGCTGCTGATGCAGCAACGGGTCTATCGCCAGCACCCGCTGCTCACGCTGTTCAAGTACGTGGTGCTGGGCAGCCTCTATTTCTTCCTGGTGATGATGGCCGCCATGTTTCTGATGGTCACCAGCATCGTCAACGCGTGAGTGCCTGACATGGAAGCGATTTACGAAGTGAGCCTGGAAATCGATCTGGCGCTGCGCGACGAATATCGTCCGTGGCTGGAGGAGCACGTTCGCCAGATGCTGGCGCTGCCCGGCTTCCTGGGTGCGGAAATCCACGAACTGAGCGAACCGCCACCGCCGCCCGGACGCTGGCGCTACTGCGTGCCCTACCGGTTGCGCGACCGGGCCGCGCTGGACGCCTACCTCAGCGAACACGCTGCGCGGATGCGTGCCGACGGCGTTGCGCGTTTCGGCGACCGGTTCAGCGCCAGCCGCCGCATCCTGCAGCTTGTCGCGCGCTACTGACCGCGCTGCTGCTTGAGCCAGGCAGCCCTCTGCCCGGGTGCCACCTGCAACAGGGTCCGGCGGAACGCCGCGCGCTCCTGTGGCGGAATCCGTTGCGCCAGCACCGCCAGATCGTCGCGCTGTTCGGCATTCAACTGGCGCAGCAACGCCAGCAACGGTTCGCGTTCGTCCTCGGCAACGAAACCGAACAGCGGTTGCAGGCGCGGGAAATCCGCCCCCAGATCCGGGCCAAGCCGCCAGCCCAGGCGCTGCATCCGGTCCAGCGCGTCGTAGCGGTCGCGCAGCAGGCGCTGGCGTTCCGGCGGCAAGGAAGCGAAGCGCTCGGCGGCGGCGCGCAGCCGCGCGCGCGCCGGTTCGTCCAGCGCCCGCCAGGCCGCATAGCGCGCACGGCGTTCCTCGCGTTCGTCCGCCGGCAACGCGTCCCACAACATCGCCCGCTGCCGCAGTTGTGCGCGCTGCTCCGGCGTCAACGACTGCCAGCGTTGCTGTTGCCGTTGCAACTGGGCCTGGACAGATGCCGGCAGCGAAACGGTCGGCGCCGGCGCCGCCGGCAACACGCTGGCCCCGGCCAGCGCGGCGCAGCTCGCCAGCAACAGCGCAATACGGCGGCTAGCGCGGCGCATCGGTCGGCTCCTGTCCGGTCACCGCTGCACCGGGAACGGCATCGTCCTGCGCGGCCTCACCTTCGGCCTCGTACCAGGCCAGAAAGCCGGCCTGTTGCACAAGGCCATCGGCTGCGTCATCCAGCAGCAGTTCCAGATCCGGATGGGTCAGCAGCGCGGTCTGCGCATCGTAGGTCGCCCCCGGCGCGGCTGCCGGCAGTGCCTCGACGGCAATCTCCACCGTTTCGCGCAGACCCGGGGCGGGCGCGGGCTCTCTCGTTGCCGGGACCGCCGCCGCATTGGGCTTGAACAACAGGTACCGGTTCGGCCACTGCCAGGCAACGGCCGCGGCCAGGGTGGTCAGCGTCAACAGCGCCAACAGCCACGCCCGCTTCCGCTGCGGCCGCGGCGGTGCCGGCCGCGGCTGCCCTGCCGCGAGCGGCGCCGCGGCACGCCCGGCCTGGGTTCCGGCAATGGCTTCCTCACGCAAGCGGGCCAGCCGCGCCAACCGCTCCGGTGGCAGCTCCCGCAGCCGCTGCTGAATGGTTTCGGCCAGGCGCCGCCAGGCATCGGCGTCGGGTTGCCCGTCGGCATCGCGCGGGCAGGCTTCACCCAGTGCGCGCCGGTAAGCGGCCCCGTCCAGCGCCATCGCCGCAGCGGCCTCGTTTTCCCCCAGCCCCGCCGTCAGCCGCAGCAGCAGGGCCAGTCGCGGCTGCGCGGGCAGGCTGGCCAGCTGGGCCAGCGAGGCCGGCCAGCGCGCCTGCGCCGCGTCCTGGCGCAACTGCGGGGCGGCCGCCAGCAGGCTCCAGAACCGCTGCGGCCATTCGGCCATCGGCAAACCGGCGGCGGGAAGACGGAAGGCGCGCATCGCCGCCGCCAGTGCGATGTCGCCGTGGGCGGCATCGCCGCACTGCAACTCCGCCAGCAATGCGCCGCGACGTTCGACCCCGCGCAGGAAGGCCGACAGGGCCGCCGGTGCGCTGGCGGCATCTTTCAGGTACTGGGGCATCGGGAAACCGGCATCATCGCGCCGGATCATAGCGATCCCGCCGTGGCGCCGGCGTGCTTGACATCATCCAAAAACCTGCTCTCCAAGGCAGCGCAAGGCTTTCGGCCAAAACAGGTTGTGCACAGCGGTCACGCGATTGTCACCAACGCGGCCGTGGAGCAGCGCATGGGTTTTGCCGGATCTGCGTTTCACGCCCAAGCCTTTGAAAACAAAAAGAAATATTAGTGTGGCGTTTTTTTAGCCAACCCGGAAGCCAGGCCGGTATTTACGTCCCGGCGGCAGCCGGAAAAGCATTCATGCACATATTTATCCACAACTTGTGTGGATAAATCGGAATTCCTTTCTGCAACGGTAGCTTGCGTGATTTTCGTCATTTTTTTGACAGCTTCTTGACGCAACCGCACACAAGCCGAACCAGACTTGCGCGCATCGCTAAACTGATGGCGATGCCCTCCGCCCCGATCCTGCAAATCGCCCTGCCCGTGCCGCTGCCGCGCGCGTTCGATTATCTGCCGCCCGCCGGTCACGACGCGTGCGCCAGCGATGTGGGGCGGCGGGTGCGGGTGCCGTTCGGCAATCGCGAACTGGTCGGCGTGGTGGCCGGAACCGGCCCGGCCGCGGCGCAGGCCAGCGACCTCAGGCAGGCAATCGCCTTCCTGGACCAAGCGCCGCTGCTGCACGGCGAATTGCTGGAGTCGTTGCGTTGGCTGGCTCGCTACACCCACGCACCGCTGGGCGAGGTGTTTGCCACGGCGCTGCCAGCGATCTTGCGCCATGGCGAACCACTGCCCGAAACCCACACCCCCGCGTGGCGGTTGACCGCCGCCGGTCAGGCCGGCGTCGTTCGCCTGCGCGCCGGAACCCGGCCGCGGCGACTGGCCGATCTTCTGGCTCCGGCGCCCATCAGCGAAGACAGCCTGGACCTGAAAATGGATCAGTGGCGCAGCGCCGCGCGAGCGCTGGGCAAGCGCGGCTTTGCCGAACGCATCGCACTGCCGGCGCACGGCCTGGTGGCGGACCGGCTACCGGGACCTGTGCTGAACCCGGAGCAGCAGGCCGCGGTGGACGCCGTGCGCGCCAGCGAAGGCTTCGCCGCGTGGCTGTTGGATGGCGTCACCGGCAGCGGCAAGACCGAGGTCTATCTGGCCGCCATCGCCGATTGCCTGGCGCATGGCCGCCAGGTGTTGGTACTGGTGCCGGAAATCGGCCTGACCCCGCAAACGCTGGCGCGTTTTCGCAGCCGGCTGGGCGTGCCGGTGCACGCGTTGCACTCTGGCCTCAACGATGGCGAGCGTGCCCGCGCCTGGATGGCGGCCGCCCGCGGCGAAGCGCGGGTGATCGTCGGCACGCGTTCGGCGGTATTCGTGCCGCTGCCGGAACCGGGGCTGATCGTCATCGACGAGGAACACGACGGCAGCTACAAGCAGCTCGACGGCATCCGCTACCATGCCCGCGATTTCGCTCTGGTCCGCGCCAAGGCGCTCGACGTGCCGGTCCTGCTGGGCAGCGCCACGCCGTCGCTGGAAACGCTGCACAACGCCAATGGCGGCCGCTACGGCTACCTGCGCCTGGGCCAGCGTGCCGGCGACGCCCAGCCGCCGCAGGTACGGGTGCTGGACGTGCGCAAACGCGCGCTGGTCGCCGGGCTCTCGCCGGAAATGCTGCAGGCCATCGGCAACGCGCTGCAGGCTGGCGGACAAGTGTTGGTATTCAAGAATCGGCGCGGCTACGCCCCGGTGCTGCTATGCCACGACTGCGGCTGGACCGCGCACTGCCGGCGCTGCGACAGCGCCATGACCGTTCACGCCGGCGGCCGCCGGCTGCAATGCCACCACTGCGGCGCCCGCCAGGCGGCGCCACCGGCCTGCCCCGATTGCGGCGGACTGGCGCTGCAACCCCAGGGCATCGGCACCGAGCGGCTCGAAGAAGCCCTGCGCGAACGGTTTCCGGACGTACCGGTGGTGCGGATCGATCGCGGCACCACCCAGCGCCGCGACGGCCTGGGCAAACTGCTGGCCAGCGTGGGCCAACTGCCCGCGATCCTGATCGGCACCCAGATCCTGGCCAAGGGGCACGACCTGCCTCACCTGACCCTGGTCGTCGTAGTGGGCGTCGACGAAGGCCTGTTTTCCTCCGATTTCCGCGCCGGCGAAAAACTCGTGCAGCAGCTGATCCAGGTCGCCGGTCGCGCCGGCCGCGCCAGCAAGCGCGGCGAAGTCTGGCTGCAGACCCATCATCCTGAGCATCCGCTGCTCAACACCTTGATCGCCGGCGGCTATCGCGCCTTCGCCGAAGGCGAGCTGGCGCTGCGCGAAGCGGCCGGATTCCCGCCCTACGCGCATCTTGCGCTGCTGCGTGCCGAAGCCCAACGCGTCGAAGCCGTGCAGGCCTTTCTCAGCGCGGCCCGGCGCGCACTCGCTGCCGCCGGCAGCGACGGCATCGAACTGCACGGCCCACTGCCGGCGCCGATGCCGCGGCGCGCCGGCATGCAACGGATGCAACTGCTGTTGTCGGCCCCGCAACGGCGCGGCCTGCACCGGCTGCTCGACGCCGCGCTTCCGGCCGTCTACGAACTGCCGGAAGCGCGCAAGGTGCGCTGGTCGCTGGATGTGGACCCGGTGGATCTTTACTAGAAGGACAATCGATGACATCACAGCCTCTCCCCGCTGTTCCCCATATCGTCATCGTCGGCGGCGGATTCGCCGGACTCTGGGCCACCCGCGCGTTGGCCAACGCGCCGGTGCGCATCACCCTGATCGACCGGCGCAACCACCATCTGTTCCAGCCATTGCTCTACCAGGTGGCCACCGCCGGTCTGTCGGCACCGGATATCGCCGCGCCGCTGCGGCACATCCTGCGCAGGCAGCGCAATGTGGAAGTGCGGCTGGCGGAAGTCGAACGCATCGACGCCGCGGGCAAGCATCTCGAGCTGGCCGGCGGCGAGCGCATCGGCTTCGATTTCCTGCTGCTCGCCAGCGGCGCCACCCACGCCTATTTCGGCCACGACGAATGGGCCGCGCACGCACCCGGCCTGAAGACGCTCGATGATGCGTTGCAACTGCGCCGCCACCTGCTGCTCGCGTTCGAGCGCGCCGAAGCCGAACCGGATCCCGCACGGCGTGCGGCCTGGCTCAACTTCGCCATCGTCGGTGGCGGACCGACCGGCGTCGAATTGGCCGGCACCCTGGCCGAGATCGCCCGCCATACGTTGAAGAACGAGTTCCGCAATATCGACCCGGCCCAGGCGCGGGTGCAATTGATCGAAGCCGGGCCGCGGGTGCTGTCCTCGTTTCCCGAAGACCTGTCGGAAAAGGCGCGCAAGCAGTTGCGACGGCTGGGCGTGGAGGTGTCGACCGGAACGCCGGTCAGCGCCATCAGCGCCGAAGGCTATCGCCTTGGCGAAGCGTTCGTACCCGCGCGCACTGTCGTCTGGGCGGCCGGGGTCGCGGCCTCGCCGCTGGCGCGCACGCTGGGGGCGCCGCTGGATCGCGCCGGCCGCGTGCTGGTGCAAGCCGACCTCAGCCTTGCGGAGCACCCGGACATCTTCGTTGCCGGAGACCTGGCATCGGTACAAAGCGATGGCCGGCCGGTGCCGGGCGTCGCCCCCGCCGCCAAGCAGATGGGACGCCATGTGGCCGAAGCCATTCGCGCGCGCCTGCGCGGCACCCCGACGGCGCCGTTCCGCTATCGCGACTTCGGCAACCTGGCGACCATTGGCCGGATGGCCGCCATCGTCCATCTCGGCAGGCTCAAGCTCTCGGGGCTGCTGGCCTGGTGGTTCTGGCTGGCTGCCCATGTGTTCTTCCTGATCGGCTTTCGCAACCGGCTGGTGGTGCTGCTCAACTGGGCCTGGGCGTACTGGAGCTACCAGCGCGGTGCACGCATCATCCTCGGCGACGACGACAGCGACCAAAGCGATCAGTCGCGGTCCACGCGGCAGGCATAGCACCCCGGACGCGCGTTGTGGATGTGCAGGTAGGCGACGCCGGCGTCGGCCAGCATACGTTCGATGATGGGTCGCGCCGCCTGACCTTCCGCCACGTCCGCCTCGCGCATCCAGCCCTCGCCATCGTAGGCGCGCAGCGACAGCAGGCGGCGCGGGAACGACGGCGGCAGTTCATCGCGGAACAGCGCGGGCGCGGCGGCCAGCTCGCGTATGTAGATGGGCCCGCTGGCGCGGTACGGTCCCGCCACGTCGTGGTGCAGGTAAGGCAACAGCAGCAGTCTCTCGCCGACCGCCGCATCCTGCAGCGAAACGCGGCAGGGATAGCCATGAGCGGCATCGGCAACCACGCGGCGGATGTTGCGCGCGGCCAACGCCTCATCATCCAGCGCCAACAACGGGCGGAAGTGTTCGGCGGAAAGACCGCGGATCACGAACGGCATGACGTCACTCCAGTGGGAAGCTGGCGCCAGCATCGGCGCTCGCGACGCGCGCCGCTATCCGGATCCTGCGCCGCGCGGGGCATCCGCGCGGGCGCGCCTTGCGGGCGCCTGTCCTCCGTCCCGGCCCAAGCCGGAACGACGACGGACCCTCTCCAGCGAAGCGTCCGATGCAACCCGTGCGGCGAGCGCCGCTTCCGGGATCAGTCCCGCCACCGCGCCTCGACTTCCTGGACCAGGGCGCTCATCAAAGCAGACGCCGTTCGGTGCCTAAGCAATGGCGACGATTGCGCTGCCGGCGTTCTCCGGACGAACGCGGGTCTTCTCGTTGCTCTACCCGGCCAATCGGCACATGCCGCTGCGTGTACGCGTGCTGGTGGACTTCCTGCTCGAACAGATAACCGGCCCCGATGCGCTCCGCGCCTGATGAAAACGCTCTATCAGGCGAGTGAATGCCGCTGCCCGATAGTCGAAAGCAGGGGGCGTCGCCGGACGCTTACGCACCGGGCAGGCGTCCGCAGACCGGAACCGGCGAAGCCGGGCGCGCGCGCCGCAACCGGGCCGCCGGAAAACCAGAAGAGGCCCCTTCCGGGGCCTCTTCTGTGGCGTCAGCGACGGCGTCCGATCAGGCTGCGAACAGCGCCTTCATCTTCTTCAGCGCATTGGCTTCGATCTGTCGGATGCGCTCGGCGGATACGCCGTATTCGTCGGCCAGTTCCTGCAGCGTGATCTTGCTGTCGGCGTCCAGCCAGCGGCGCTTGACGATATCGCGCGAGCGCTGATCCAGGCCAGCCAACCCCTCGCGCAGCAGCTCCAACTGGTTGTCTTCGCTATCGGCGCGCTCGTAGGCCTGCGACGGATCTTCGTCGTGGGCTACCAGGTAGTTGACCGGCGATGGCGGCGCATGTTCCTCGTCCTCATCGGCCGGCGCATCGAAGCCGATATCGCGGCCGGACAGGCGCGATTCCATCTCCAGCACTTCGCGCTCGGAAACGTTGAGATCCTTGGCCACGGCAGTGACTTCGGCCGCGTTCAACCAGCCCAGCCGGGTCTTGGATTTGCGCAGGTTGAAGAACAGCTTGCGCTGGGCCTTGGTGGTGGCGACCTTGACGATGCGCCAGTTCTTCAGGATGAACTCGTGCATCTCGGCACGGATCCAATGCACCGCAAAGCTGACCAGGCGCACGCCCATGTCCGGGTCGAAACGCTTGACCGCCTTCATCAGACCGATATTGCCTTCCTGGATCAGATCGCCCAGTTGCAAACCGTAGCCACTGTAGCCGCGGGCGACATGCACGACGAAGCGCAGGTGCGAATGCACCAGCTCGCGTGCCGCATCGAGATCCTCGCCGTCGCGGAAGCGGCGCGCCAGTTCCTGTTCCTCATCGACCGTCAGCACCGGAATCTGGTGCACGGCACCGATGTAGGCGTCCAGCGAGCCGAGCGCACTGGGAATCGGGAGATTGTTGGCCACCAGAGCGGTGGTAGCGGGGTTCTGGTTCATAGGCTTCATCTTAGCAGTCGCTGGCTTCGACTGCTAACCGGTGGCGGAGTTCCTTATTGTTCTGGGGATGGAACAACCTTCCGTTCATATTTTACGTAACTTATTGAATTATTTGATATCTCCAGCGGCACCCGCAACTTGCTGCGCCTGCCGCAAGACCCTCAACAGATTGCCACCCCAAATATTGGCGATGTCGGTTTCGCTGTAGCCGGCGGCGATCAATGCGGCGGTGATCTTGGGCAGCTCGGCGACGCTTTCCATCCCGGTGACGCCGCCACCACCGTCCCAATCGGCGCCGATGCCGACATGTTCGGGACCGGCGATTTCAAGGATGTGCAGCAGATGGCGCAGATAGTCGTCCAGGCTTGCGCGCGGCACCGGGTATTGCCGATCGATGCGCTCGCTTTCCTGCAGATATGCCTGTATCTGCGCCGCGTTCATCCCGCTGTCCGGACCGTACTTTTCGGAAAGCGCAGCCAGAGCGGCCTCGCGCTCGGCCAGCTTCGGTACCGGAATCAGGTAGCCGCCATATGCGTTGACATGGATTACGCCGCCTTTGGCGGCCAATCGGCGGATGCGTTCGTCATCGATATTGCGGGGGTGATCGTAGATGGCATCGGCGCTGGTGTGCGACAGCACGATAGGCGCCTGCGACAGCGTGAGCAACTGATCGAATACCGCATCGCTGGCGTGCGAAGCATCCAGCACGATGCCCAGGCGATTGGCCTCGGCCACCAGGGCCCGGCCGGCCGGGCTCAAGCCGTTCCATTCGGCGCCTTTGGGGTCGGTGGACGAATCGCCGAAATCGTTGTTCAACGTATGGGTGATGCCGAGCATGCGCAGGCCCGACTGGTGATAGGCGCTCAGCAGGCTGGGATCGGCAGCCAGCGGCGAGGCGTTCTCCATGCTGAGGAAGACCACCCGCTTGCCGCTGGCGGCGATGCGTTCGGCATCGTCGGCAGTCAAGGCCAGTTCGAAATCGCCGGCATGGGCAGCCAGCATTTCGCGGATGGCCAGCAGCCGCTGCAGGCCGTGATCGCGCGCGGCCCGGTTGCCGGCGGCATCGCGCGCGCCCTGCCCGGTGTAAATCACCCAGAAACCGCCGTCCAGGCCGCCTTCGCGCATCCTTGGCAGGTCGACCTGGGAAAAAGCGCCATCATGATCGTGGCGATCGGCGATGCTCCAGCCGGGCCGGCGCAGGTTGGCCGGCGTATCCAGATGGGTATCCAGTACCAGGATCCGCTCATGCAGTTGCACGGCCTCCGGCGATACTTCCGCCGCCTCCGCGGGAAAGCCGGCCAGCGCCACAGCGGCGAATGGGATGCAAAGCCAGGTCGGCAACATAGTCCGCTTCATGAGTCGCGATTCCCCGTGCGGGAGTGATCCAGCCGCGATTGTTTTCCATTCGCGCAAAAGAAGAAACCCCACCCTCTTACGAGGATGGGGTTTGGGGTAAAGCCCCTGGCGATGACCTACTCTTGCATGGCTTGAGCCACACTACCATCGGCGCGGCTGCGTTTCACTTCCGTGTTCGGGATGGGAACGGGTGGGACCACAGCGCTAATTTCACCAGGGAGACGGTTGGAGCGTCGCCATCCAAGTAACGGATTGAGGCGCCTGTCTCTCATAGGGTCTTGTGACGTAGCTTGCGTATTGGATTTCATCGACGTGTTCGTCGAGACCAAGGCAACTTGAGGTTATATGGTCAAGCCGCACGGATCATTAGTATCAGTTAGCTCAACGCCTTGCAGCGCTTACACACCTGACCTATCAACCACGTAGTCTTCATGGTTCCTTTAGGGGACTTGTGTCCCGGGAAGTCTCATCTTGAGGCGCGCTTCCCGCTTAGATGCTTTCAGCGGTTATCGCTTCCGAACATAGCTACCCGGCAATGCCACTGGCGTGACAACCGGAACACCAGAGGTTCGTCCACTCCGGTCCTCTCGTACTAGGAGCAGCCCCTCTCAAACTTCCAACGCCCATGGCAGATAGGGACCGAACTGTCTCACGACGTTCTGAACCCAGCTCGCGTACCACTTTAAATGGCGAACAGCCATACCCTTGGGACCGACTACAGCCCCAGGATGTGATGAGCCGACATCGAGGTGCCAAACACCGCCGTCGATATGAACTCTTGGGCGGTATCAGCCTGTTATCCCCGGAGTACCTTTTATCCGTTGAGCGATGGCCCTTCCATACAGAACCACCGGATCACTAAGTCCTACTTTCGTACCTGCTTGAGCCGTCGCTCTTGCAGTCAAGCACGCTTATGCCTTTGCACACAGTGCGCGATGTCCGACCGCGCTGAGCGTACCTTCGAGCTCCTCCGTTACTCTTTGGGAGGAGACCGCCCCAGTCAAACTACCCACCATACATGGTCCCCGCTCCGGATGACGGAGCTAGGTTAGAACGTCAAGCACGACAGGGTGGTATTTCAAGGTTGGCTCCACGACAGCTAGCGCCATCGCTTCAAAGCCTCCCACCTATCCTACACAGACGAACTCAACGTTCAATGTAAAGCTATAGTAAAGGTTCACGGGGTCTTTCCGTCTTGCCACGGGAACGCTGCATCTTCACAGCGATTTCAATTTCACTGAGTCTCGGGTGGAGACAGCGCCGCTGTCGTTACGCCATTCGTGCAGGTCGGAACTTACCCGACAAGGAATTTCGCTACCTTAGGACCGTTATAGTTACGGCCGCCGTTTACTGGGGCTTCGATCAAGAGCTTCGCCTTGCGGCTGACCCCATCAATTAACCTTCCAGCACCGGGCAGGCGTCACACCCTATACGTCCACTTTCGTGTTTGCAGAGTGCTGTGTTTTTGATAAACAGTCGCAGCGGCCTGGTTTCTGAGGCCCTCGACAGCTCAGCTGCGCATGCAGCCACCATCAAGGGCGCACCTTCTCCCGAAGTTACGGTGCCATGTTGCCTAGTTCCTTCACCCGAGTTCTCTCAAGCGCCTGAGAATTCTCATCCTACCCACCTGTGTCGGTTTACGGTACGGTCTGCGTGAGCTGAAGCTTAGGAGCTTTTCCTGGAAGCGTGGTATCGGTGACTTCGCCCTAATGGGCTCGTCTCGGTGCTCGGTGTTAAAGGAACCCGGATTTGCCAAAGTTCCACACCTACCGCCTTTCCCCCGGACAACCAACGCCGGGTACACCTAACCTTCTCCGTCCCTCCATCGCACTCACGCGAGGTGCAGGAATATTAACCTGCTTCCCATCGACTACGGCTTTCGCCCTCGCCTTAGGGACCGACTAACCCTGCGTCGATTAACGTTGCGCAAGGAAACCTTGGGCTTTCGGCGTGCGGGCTTTTCACCCGCATTATCGTTACTCATGTCAGCATTCGCACTTCCGATACCTCCAGCAACCTTCTCAAGTCACCTTCA
>NZ_OCND01000005.1:117500-360748 GCF_900215535.1 Pseudoxanthomonas wuyuanensis
GAGCATGCGCGCCACCGTGTGCTGGGCGGCCAGCTTGATCATGTCGGCGGCCGACATCTGCCCGAACCACTCGGAATTGAAGCGCACCTCGGTGCGTTCCCGGTCCAGCACCTTGAACACCTGGTCGGCGTAGGTCTGCGCGTTGGCCAGCACGTCCTCGCGGGTCAGCGGCTTGCGGGTGACGTTCTTGCCGGTGGGGTCGCCGATCATTCCGGTGAAGTCGCCAATCAGGAAAATCACCTGATGGCCCAGGTCCTGGAACTGGCGCATCTTGTTCAGCAACACCGTATGGCCGATGTGCAGATCCGGGGCGGTGGGGTCGAAACCGGCCTTAACTCGCAGCGGGCGGCCGGACTGGAGGCGGGACTCCAGTTCTTCGTGCTTCAGGATTTCGTCGGCGCCACGGCCAATCAGTGCAAGGGCTTCTGCGGTGGACAAGATGGGAATTCCAAGAATGGGAGCGCCGTGAAGGCGAGGTTAATAAAGTGAAGGCAAAGTTAAACCAAACCGATTCGTGACGCCAGTCGAAAAAGCCAATTGGCTCAATGGTTTGACGCGGACATTTCGCGTGATTATGGTACGCCGATTGGGTTCCTGTCTTGAGCCCGGGATTCGACCTTGATGCAATCTCATGGGGGCGGCAGCGGCCGCAAGCAACATTTCCGCGAACGCCTTGGCGTTCTTCGCGATACGGTGCTGCACCGGCAAGTCCGGCAACACCTGCCCCAGGGCCGCTGGACGCGACGACACTGGATCCACGCCAGCCTGTTCACCAGCATCGGCATCATGGTCGCCACCATCGTGCCGGGCTTCTCCAACGCCATTCCGGTGCAGCAGGCGCAGTCGCACACGACGCTGACGCTGCGGCTGCCGGAACCGAAGCTGTCCAACGCCGACGGACATGCCAGCGACAACTGGCAGCTGGTGCAGGTCAGGCCCGGGCAGACGCTGGGCTCGATCTTCGAAGAACTGGGCATTCCTGCGGCAACCATGCATCGCCTGCTGGAGAACGCCGGAGTGAAATCGGCGCTGGGCCGGCTCAAGCCCGGCATGGAAATCGGCTTCGATCTACCGGCCGCGGGCGAACTGCGCACGTTGCGCTACGACCGCGATCCGATCCACCGGGTGGAAGTGGCGCTGGTCGATGGCGAGCTCAAGGAAACGGTCATCGCCCGCGAGACCACCACCCGCACCGTGGTGCTGAGCGGCAAGGTAGGCCGTTCGCTGACGCGTTCGGCGCGCAAGGCCGGGCTGACCTCGGCCAATATCAATTCGCTGACCGACGACATCTTCAAGTACGACATCGACTTCAACTCCGATCTCAAGCCCGATGACCGTTTCAGCGTGGTGGTCGAGCAGACTTGGCGCGAAGGCGAACTGCTCAGCACCAGCCCGGTCGAAGCGGCCACCTTCACCGTCAACGGCAAGCTATACTCGGGCTTCCGCTACACCCGCCCGGGCGGCAAGCCGGAATATTTCTCCGCCGAAGGCCGGCCGCTGAAGAAGAGCTTCATCCGCATGCCTATCGCCTATGCGCGGATGAGTTCCAAGTTCGGCGCCCGCCGCCATCCGGTGCTGGGCACCATGCGCATGCACAAGGGCGTCGACTACGCCGCCCCCACCGGCACGCCGATCATGGCCGCAGGCGATGCGCGCGTGCAGTTCGCCGGCTGGCAGGGCGGCTACGGCCGTACCGTCGTGCTCGATCACGGCAAGGGCCACACCACGCTGTACGCGCACATGTCGCGGCTGGGCAACATCAAGCCCGGGCAGCGGGTCGCCCAGGGCACCGTCATCGGCTATGTCGGCACCACCGGTCTGTCGACCGGGCCGCACCTGCACTACGAGTTCCGCATCAATGGCGTGCACCGCAACCCGCTGTCGGTGACCATGCCGCCACCGGAGCCGCTGTCCGGCGTGCAGCTGGCCGCATTCCGCACCCAGACCGCGAATGCGCTGGCGCGCATCCGCACCGTCGAAAACCTCATCTATGCCGATCTGCAGCCGGCAACGCCGGCTGCGCAAACCCAGGTGGCGGCCAAGGCCGCCCCGGCAGGCAAGGCCAAGCAGGGCTAGGCCCCCGCACCCTGCGCCGGTGCTTGCCAGGCATCGGCGCAATGGCGTTCACTGCGCTGTCGTCCTTCGGAACCTGCGGATGTCCCCTGCTGCTGCCGCGCCTGAGCCGGCGCTCTACCTTGGCCTGATTTCCGGCACCAGCGCCGACGGCATCGATGCGGCGCTGGTGCGTTTCGCCGATGGAGGCGCCGCGCCGGCATGCGAACTGCTCCTCGCGCACACCTTCCCGTGGCAGGCGGATTTGCGCGCCGCCTTGATCGCGCTCGGCCAGGGCGGCGATGCGCCATCGCTGGATGAACTGGGCCGGCTGGATGCGCAAACCGGTCATGCGTTCGCGGATGCGGCACTGCAGCTGCTGGCCAAGGCGCAACTGCCGCGCAGCACGGTACGCGCGATCGGCTCGCACGGGCAGACCATCCGCCACCGCCCACACGCGGTGCCGCCGTTCACCTGGCAACTGGGCGACGGCAACGTCATCGCAGAACGTACCGGCATCGACACGGTGGCCGATTTCCGTCGCCGCGACGTAGCCGCCGGCGGCCATGGCGCACCGTTGATGCCGGCTTTTCATGCGGCGTTGCTGCACTCGCCGCTGGAAGACCGCGCGGTGCTCAATCTGGGCGGCATCGGCAACTTCACCCTGTTGCCGCGCGAGGGCGCCGTGCGCGGTTTCGATACCGGCCCGGCCAATGCCTTGCTCGATGCCTGGTGCGAGCGCCATACCGGCAAGGCGTTCGACGCCGCCGGCGCCTTTGCCGCCAGCGGGAACATCGACACCGCATTGCTGGCGCGATTGCTGGACGATGCCTGGTTCGCACTGCCGCCGCCCAAAAGCACTGGCCGCGAACAGTTTCATCTGGCCTGGCTGGAAACCTGCCTGCAGGGCAGCCCGCTGGCCGCCGAGGACGTGCAGGCGACGTTGCTGGAACTGACCGTGGTCACCGTCACCGAGGCGTTGATGGCGACCCAGCCCGGGACCCGACGTGTGCTGGTCTGCGGCGGCGGCGTGCACAACCGTGCGCTGATGGCGCGGCTGGACGACTGCCTGCCGGGCGTGGTGGTGGAGTCCACCGCCGCGCACGGCCTGGATCCGGACTACGTGGAAGCCATGGGCTTTGCCTGGCTGGCGCGCGAAACCCTGGCCGGGCGGCCCGGCAACCTGGCATCGGTGACCGGCGCCAAAGGGCCGCGCGTGCTGGGAGCGGTCTATCCCGGGTGAACCGGTCGGGGACACGGCCATCCGCGGCAGCGTGTTGCCGGTTAGAAGCCCTTGCCGGCGGGAACCTGTTTCAGCGCGTTGATCGCCTCGGACAACACGTCGACCTCGTTATTGTCGAAACCGCCGCTCACCTCGGCCTCGCAGGCAAACAATCCCTGCTCGAGCAGGTTGAGGATGGTGTCGTGGATGAGCCAGCCGCGCGCCGCGGCGACCCGGCGGATACGATCGGCCAGCACCGGATCGATGTCCTTCAGAACGATGTCGGTCATGGGCTCCCCTTGCGGTCCGATGGGCGCCGCGGCGCCCTACGCCCACTAGATACGCGCCCGTCGATGATTCGGCAAGCCGCCGCACATGCTCCTCGCGCTCACGTCACGGCAGTGACGCGCATCCGCTTGCGGTCGTGCCAGATCAGTAGCAGGCAGAGCAGCAGCACTGGCACGCCCAGCAGCGCAGTGGCGGTGAAGAACAGGCTGTAGCCTTCCAACAGCGTGCGTCCCTGTGCGAGGTACTCCACACTGACGCCGGACAACCCTTTCAACACCTTGCCCAGCAGCGCATAGAACGAACTGAGCAGGGCATACTGAGTAGCGGTATAACCGATACTGGTCAGGCTGGACATATAGCCAATCAGCGCCACGCCGGCGAAACCGCTGCAGAAATTGTCGATTACCATCGTGGCAGCGAACACTCCCGCATCGGCACCATGCAGCGCCAGATAGGCGAACGCCAAGTTCGAGCCTGGCCCCAGAACCGCGCCTGCCAGCAAGGTAGGAATAAAGCCGAAGCGCACCGCACACAGGCCCGCGGCAGCGATCCCCGCGATGGTGGCCACCAGACCGACCGAGCCCCGCACTGCACCAACGGTCTCCTTGGCGATGCCCAGATCCGCATAGAACGGATTGGCCATCGGCCCAAGCACAAAATCCGGTAGGCGGTACAGGCTAATCGCCAGCAGCATCAGCAGCGCCCATTGGCCGTGCTCTCGGAAGAACGCCACAAACGGCCCAATCAATGCGTCGAATAGTCCGCGCGGTGTAAATAGCTTCGGATCTGTCGCCGCCGCTAGCTGGGTAGCCTTGGGCTCGCGCGCCATGAACGTGGCCAGCACGCCCACCGCCATCAGCGCGCCCATCAGATGATAGGACATCACCCAGCCAATGCCGGCGGCGAAGATCAAGATCAACGAATCGGTGACCAACAACGCACCGCGGTAACCCAACGCGGCAGTGGAAGTCAGCAGACCCTGCTGCTCGTTATTATCGGCGATCTCGATGCGCCAAGCATCGATCACGATGTCCTGCGTCGCCGAGGCGAAGGCCACCACCAGCGCCAGCGCGCCGAACACCAGCAACTGGTCCAGGGTGAAGCCGACCAGCAGCAGTTGACCCTCTCGCGGCTCCACAAGCGCCATGCCGACCAGCGCCGTCCCCGCAACCAGTTGCGACCACAGCATCCACCCACGTCGGCGTCCCAGCCAACGACCGACCAGCGGCGCGTCCAGCTTGTCCACTAGCGGTGCCCACAGGAACTTCAGCGAATAGGCCAGCCCCACCCACGACAAGAAGCCGATCATGGACAACTCGATGCCGTTCTCGCGCATCCAGAAGCCCAGCGTATTGCCCACCAGATAGATCGGTACACCAGAGCTGAAGCCCAGCAACAGCATCACCAGCACCTTGGGCTGGCGCAAGTTCAGCAGCACCTCCTGCCAAGGCTTGCGACGGCGGGCCGGCGTCGCATCAGCGGGCTGGTTCATCAAGCGTAGTCCACCGTGAACGGCGCATGGTCGGAAAACCACTCGTCGCGGTAAATCGAGCAAGCCCGCAGCCGATCCCGCAACGAAGGCGTGACGATCTGGTAGTCGATGCGCCAACCGACGTTGTTGGCGCGGGCGGCGCCGCGGTTGCTCCACCAGGTGTAATCCTGGCCCTCGGGATTCAGGGTGCGGTAGGCATCGACCCAGCAACTGTCGTCGGCGCACAACCCGTTGAGCCAGTCGCGCTCGGCCGGCAGGCAGCCGGAGTTCTTCTGGTTGGAGGTCCAGTTCCTGATGTCCAGCCGGCTGCGCACGATGTTCCAGTCGCCGCACAGCACATAGTCGCGGCCGCTGCGCAGCCATTGCTCCAGGATGGGCGCCAGCCAGTCCATCACCTTGAACTTGTAGTCCTGGCGGACTTCGCCGGAAGAACCGGACGGGATATAGAACGAAACCACGCTGAGATTGCCGTAACGCGCTTCGATATAGCGGCCTTCCTCGTCGAATTCGGGCCAGCCCAATGCCGTGCGGACCTCGTCCGGCTCGCGTTTGCTGTAGATGGCCACGCCGCTGTAGCCCTTCTTGGTGCTGGCGTCGCGGAACCAGGCCTTGTAGCCGGCCGGCAGGAATTCGGGGCCGGCCAGCTGGTGTTCCTGCGCCTTGGTTTCCTGTACGCACAGCACATCGGCCTGTTGCTGCGCGAACCACTCGAAAAACCCTTTGTTGGCCGCCGAACGCAGGCCATTGGCGTTGAAACTGATGATTCGCATGAAATAGGTATGGGTAAGCCGGGATGCCGGCAAGCGTAACTGATCCGCTCCGGCGCTGTGACCGGCGTGCATGCGCTGCCGCGGCGCAGAAAGGTATCCTGTTGCGGTACCCGCCCTGGTCCCCACCCCATGAGCAACCATCGCGTCCGTTTCCTGCAACTGGCCTTGCACGCGCAAGCGTTGCGCTTCGGCGAATTCATCCTCAAGTCCGGCCGGCTCAGCCCGTACTTCTTCAACGCCGGCCGCTTCGACAGCGGCGCCAAGCTGGCCGAACTGGCCGCCTGCTACGCCGACGCGGTGGAAGCTTCGGGCATCGAATTCGACCTGCTGTTCGGCCCGGCCTACAAGGGCATCCCGCTGGCGACCGCGCTGGGCTGCGAACTGGCGCGCCGCGGCCGCGACGTGCCGCTGGCCTTCAATCGCAAGGAAGCCAAGGATCATGGCGAAGGCGGCTTGCTGATTGGCGCATCGCTGGAAGACCGGCGGGTGCTGATCGTCGATGACGTGATTACGGCCGGTACCGCCATCCGCGAGGCGCTGGGGCTGATCCGCGCCGGCGGCGGCATTCCGGCCGGCATCGTGGTGGCGCTGGACCGGCAGGAGGTCCTGGCCGAACCGTCTTCCGAGCAGCCCGGTTCGCGCCTTTCCGCGGCGCAATCGGTCGCCGCGGAAACCGGCGTACCGGTGGTGGCCGTGGCCAATCTGCACGACCTGCTTGATTTTGCGGGCGAAAGCGCCGACCTTGTGCATCACCGTGACGAGCTGCTCGCCTACCGCGCGCGTTTCGGCAGCGGGCCATCGGATTGATTGCAGCAGGGGGCTGCGATGATGCGTAAACAGACACCATGGCTGGCGTTGGCGCTGCTGACGCTGGCGCCTGCGGCGCTGGCTCAGAAAACCAAGGTCGACGCACCGCCAAAGAAGCTCTATTGCTGGAACGAGAACGGCCAGCGCGTCTGCAGCGATGCGCTGCCGCCGGAAGCGGTCAACTATGCGCGCGAAGAGATCAGCGCCAAGAGCGGCCTGCGCACCGGCGAAGTCAACCGCACGCTGACCGCCGAAGAGCGCGCCCAGGCGGCCGCCGAAGCGGCGCAGCGCGCGCTGGACAAGGCGGCCGAGGACACCCGCCGGCGTACCGACCAGGCGATGCTGATGTCCTACCGGACCGAGGACGACCTGCGCCGGGTCTTCAACGAACGCACCGCAATCGTCGACAACAACGTGCAGACGGCGCGCTACAACGTGGCCAGCCTGCGCGAGGGCCTGATCAGCCTGTTGCAGACCGCCGGCGATCGGGAACTGTCCGAACGTCCGGTTTCGGCGGAAATGACCCAGAACATCCGCCTGCGGCATGCCGAGCTGGTACGCCAGCGGCAGTTGCAGGCCAGCTTCGAATCCCAGCGCGGCGAACTGGATATCGAGATCGAAGACATCCTGCAGCGTTACCGCACGATGAAGGGCTCGCTGCCGGCGGATTCGGCGCCGGCCGCCACAACGCCGTAACCGGGCCAATCGCCGGCATCCGCCCGGCGGCGACCCTGCCGGCGCCACCGGCAGGGATGGGGACGGTCGGGACCGGCCTGATTAGAAGGTCACCGCCAGGCCCGGCTCCAGCGCCAGCAACTGGCTGCGGAAGGTTTCCTTGACCCGCGCCAGCGCCGCTTCGTTGTCGGCTTCGAAGCGCAGCACCAGGATCGGGGTGGTGTTGGAGGCACGCAGCAGGCCCCAGCCATCATCCCAATCCGCGCGCAGGCCGTCGATGTTGGAGATGCGCGCGCCTTCGAACTGCGCGCTCTGGACGAAACGTTCGACCAGCGCATGCGGCGTGCCGTTTTCCACCGGCACCTTGATCTCGGGCGTGGCAATCCCGTCCGGCAGCGTCGCCAGCACCTCCGAAGGCGTTTCCGGGCGCGCGGCCAGGATTTCCAGCAGCCGCGCGGCCGAGTACAGGCCGTCGTCGAAACCGTACCAGCGCTCCTGGAAGAAGAAATGGCCGCTCATCTCGCCAGCCAGCTCGGCGCCGGTTTCGCGCATCTTGGCCTTGATCAGCGAGTGGCCGGTCTTCCACATCATCGGCGTGCCGCCATGGCGCAGCACCCAGCCCTGCAGTTTGCCGGTGCATTTGACGTCGAAGATGATCAGCGCGCCGGGATTGCGTTCCAGCACGTCGGCGGCGAACAGCATCAGCAGGCGGTCGGGGAAGATGATCTCACCTTCGCGGGTGACCACGCCCAGGCGGTCGGCGTCGCCGTCGAAGGCCAGGCCGATGTCGGCATCGAAGCGCTTGACCGTCTGGATCAGGTCCTCGAGGTTATGCGGTTCGCTTGGATCGGGATGGTGGTTGGGGAAGGTGCCGTCGACGTCGCAGTACAGCGGGATCACCTCGGCGCCGATGGCCTCAAGCAGTTGCGGGGCGATGTCGCCGGCGACGCCGTTGCCGGCATCCACCACCACTTTCAGCGGCCGGTCCAGCTGCACATCGTCGGCGATGCGCTGGATGTAGTCGGCGGCGACATCGCGCTGCTGCAGATCGCCGCGCGCGTTGGCCGTATGCAGGCGATTGTCGCGGATGCGCTCGTACAGGTCGGTGATGGCATCGCCGGACAGGGTCTGCCCGCCGACCACGATCTTGAAGCCGTTGTAGTCCGGCGGGTTGTGGCTGCCGGTCACCGCCACGCTGCTGCCGGTGCGCAGATGGTAGGCGGCAAAGTAGGCCACCGGCGTCGGCGCCATGCCGATATCGATGACGTTGCGGCCGGCTTTGCGCAGGCCTTCGATCAGCCCGCCTATCAGGTCCGGTCCGGACAGGCGTCCATCGCGCCCGACCACGATGTCGGTCAGATCTTCTTCATGCATCACGCTGCCGATGGCCTGGCCGATCGACTCGGCCACATCGACATCGAGCGACTGCCCGATGATGCCGCGGATGTCATAGGCACGGAAAATGCCCGGATCGACTTGCACCTGCTTTCTCTCTGCCGGCACGCCCTGCTCCTCTGTGGCTTCGTTGGATTTGTTCGCGCTGCGTCCGGGCACGGCAGGCAGCGGCTCGCGCTGCAACGCCTGGCCCAGCGTCGGCTCGTCGGCGTCCCCTTGCGCCTGCGTTGCCGCCCTCAATCGCGGCAAGCCAAGTCCGCCGCGCGCCATCAGCAGCGCCAGCACCGCCAGCGCCGCCAGCAGGCCGGCGCCAATCAGACTGGGCAGTGCGCCCAGACCCAACGGTCCGGTGCCGCCGCCGGGCACCGCCGCGGCCACCCGCAAGCCGGTGCGGCCGACCGCATGCGCCAGCACCTCGGCGCCGTCGGCCAGCGCCTTGCTGCCCCGTTCGCGGACGTTGTAGCTGCCCTGGCGCAGCGCCAGGTAGCCGCTTCCAGGCAGCGAGACCTCATCGAAACCGCGGGTGAGATTGGCCAACGGCAAACGCACGTACACCACGCCCTGCGGCACCGCTGCCGCCAGGCCCAGACGGGGTTGGCCGTCGTCCTCGACCACGCGGGCGACCGCGCCTTCCTCATGCATGCCCGCTTCCAGCAGCGCCAGCTTGCTGAAACCAAACGCTGCCGGATCCGCATAAGCCGCATCCAGCGTGGACGGGTAGATGTCGATACGCTCCGGTCCGCTCCAGCCCTGCTGCAACGCCACCGCCGCGGCCGAAGTATCGCCGGCGGCCAGCGCCGCCTGCACCGGCTCGGAGGCCAGCCGCTCGGACAGCTGCCGGGTTTGCGCGGCAAAGGCCGCTTCGACCGACGTCACCGCCTGGTCGCGCGCGCGCTCGACGCCGTCGGTCAGGGCGGCATCGCGCCATTGCTGCACACCGCTCCAGCCCAGCCACCCGGCCAGCAGCGCCAGCAGCACCGCAAGCAAAGGCAATGCACGGCGCAGATCCCCGAGCGGCAGTTGCAGTCTGTTCGATTTGTTCATGGTTGTCCGTATCCCCCTGTCAGCGCACGCCGGTGTGGCCGAAGCCGCCAGCACCGCGCGTGCTGTCGGCAAAAGTATCCACTACTTGCAAACTGACGCGCGTGACCGGCAACACAACCAGCTGGGCGATACGGTCGCCGGGCTGGATGGTGAAGCTCTCGTGGCCGCGATTCCAGACGCTGATCAGCAGCGGCCCCTGGTAGTCCGCGTCGATCAGGCCGGTGCCGTTGCCCAGCACGATGCCGTGGCGATGGCCCAGCCCCGAACGCGGCAGCACCACGGCGCACAGTTGCGGGTCGGACAGATGCATGGCGATGCCGCTGGGGACCAATGCGGCGTCGCCAGGCTCCAGCGTCAGCGGCGATTCCAGCGCTGCGCGCAGATCCAGCCCAGCGCTGGCCTCGGTAGCGTAGGCCGGTAGCGGCCACAGGTCGCCAAAGCGCGGGTCCAGCAGTTTCACTTCGATGGCACGGGCCATGGTGGCGGCAGTCATGCGTGCAGGCGCTCCACGATCAGATCGACCAGTTCATCGGCCAGTTGGGTCTTGGGGGCGGAAGCGAAGGCGCGTTCGCCGTCCTTCCAGAACGCGGTCATCGCGTTGCTGTCGCTCTCGAAGCCGCCGTCGGCAACGCCGACGCGGTTGGCGATGATCATGTCCAGCCGTTTGGCGACCAGTTTGCCGCGGGCGTATTCGGCCACCCGCTCGGTCTCGGCGGCGAAACCGATGACCAGCTTCAGTTCCTGGGTCCGCGCGGCCACTTCGGCCAGGATGTCCGGCGTGCGCACCAGATCCAGCGCCAGCGACTCGCTGGATTTCTTGATCTTGTTGGCCGCCGGCAACCGCGGCGTGTAGTCGGCCACCGCCGCCGCGCCGATGTAGATGTCGGCCGGGAACGCGGCAAACACCGCCTCTCGCATCTGCGCGGCCGAACGCACGTCCACCCGCTTGACGCCGGCCGGCGTGGGCAGGTTGACCGGCCCGCTGACCAGCACGACCTCGGCGCCGCGCCGCGCGGCGCTGGCGGCCACCGCAAACCCCATCTTGCCGCTGCTGCGATTGCCCAGGTAGCGGACCGGGTCCAGGTCTTCGTAGGTCGGGCCGGCGCTGACCACCACCTTCAGCCCGGCGAGCGCGCGGTCGGTTGCCTGTGCGCCGCCGCCGGCGGCCAGCGCCGCGACAATCGCATCCGGTTCGCGAAGGCGCCCCGGCCCGGATTCGCCTTCGGCCAGCGGGCCGTCGTCGGGCCCGACGACCTGTACGCCGCGCCCGTGCAGCGTGGCCAGATTGGCCTGGGTGGCCGGGTGATTCCACATGCGGTGGTTCATGGCCGGCGCCACCGTGATAGGCGCGTCGCTGGCCAGGCACAGCGTGGTCACCAGGTCGTCGGCAAAGCCGTGCGCCAGCCTGGCCAACAGGTCCGCCGTGGCCGGTGCGACCAGGATGCGGTCGGCCCAGCGCGCCAGTTCCAGATGACCCATCGCCTGCTCGGCGGCGCTGTCCCACAACGTCGTGCGGGTGGGGTGGCCCGACAGCGCCTGGAAGCTCAACGGGGTGACGAACTGTTGCGCCCCGGCCGTCATTGCCACCTGCACCTGGGCGCCGGCATCCTGCAGGCGTCGCACCAGTTCCAGCGACTTGTAGGCGGCAATGCCGCCGCCGACGCACAACAGGATGCGCTGGCCGTGCAGCGGGCGGGGCGGAGAGGGTGCGCTCAAGTCGGGGTTTTCCTACAACCGGACAGGCGATTAGCTTACCCGATGCGCCTGTGAAGCCCGATGGTGGCCGGCTGTGCGCCGATGCATCTTTGTCCTATGCACATCCGCAACTGGCCCGCCGCTGAACGTCCCCGGGAAAAACTGCTGAGCCGCGGCGCCGGGGCGTTGTCCGATGCCGAGCTGCTGGCCATTTTTCTTGGTTCGGGCCTGCGCGGCCGCGACGCGGTCGCCACCTCGCGCGAGTTGCTGACCGCCCATGGTCCGCTGCGCAGCCTGCTGGAGCGCGAACCCGGCGATCTGGCCGGACTACCCGGGCTGGGGCCGGCGCGGGCCTGCCAATTGGCGGCCGCGCTGGAACTGGGCAACCGCCACCTGGCCGCCTCGCTGCAGCGCGGTGTGGCGCTGACCGATCCGCTGGCGGCCGGCCGCTATTTCGCCCAGCGCCTGCGCGCCCGCGGGCACGAGGTGTTCGCCGCGCTGTTCCTGGATACCCGCCACCGCACGCTGGCGTTCGAGGAGCTGTTCCAGGGCACGGTGGACGGTGCCGAAGTGCACCCGCGCGAGGTGGTGCGGCGCGCGCTGGCGCACAACGCGGCGGCCGTCATCATCGGCCATAACCACCCCTCGGGCTGCCCGGAACCCTCGGCGGCCGATCACAGCATCACCAGCCGGCTGAAACAGGCGCTGGCGCTGGTCGATGTGCGTCTGCTGGACCATTTTGTGGTTGGCGACGGCGCGCCGGTATCGCTGGCGGCGCGCGGCTGGGTCTGAGAGGCGGGAGGCGGGAAACGAGGAACGAGGAACGAGGAACGAGGAACGAGGAAGAGCATCGCAGATGGGCCTGCCTCTGCATCCAGGAACATCGTTTCGCTGGCGACAGGGCGTGGCCGGGGCTGGACATCCGCCTGTCTCTGCACCACCCTCTTCCCGTGAACAGGGACTTGCCGCGGGCGCTGGGCTAAAATCGCGGTTTCCGCGCTTCCAGCAGACTCCTTAGTGAAAGCCTCCCTCCGCGCCCTGATCGTCCAGGGCATCGACGCCCTGCGCACCGCCGGCACCCTGCCGGCCGATACCGCCACCCCGGATTTCGTGGTCGAGCGCCCCAAGACCCGCGAGCATGGCGATTTCGCCACCAACGCGGCGATGCTGCTGGCCAAGGCCGCACGCAGCAATCCGCGCGCCGTCGCCACGGCGCTGGTGGCGGCATTGCCGGCCAGCGACGATGTAGTCAAGGTCGAGATCGCCGGGCCCGGCTTCATCAATTTCCACCTCTCCCCGGCCGCCTACCAGCGCGAGATCGCCACGGCCCTGCAGCAAGGCGCGGCCTACGGCCGCAACGCCTCCGGCGCAGGCAGGACGGTCGGCGTGGAATACGTGTCGGCCAACCCGACCGGCCCGCTGCACGTCGGCCACGGCCGCGCCGGCGCCATCGGCGACTGTATCGCCCGCGTGCTGGCCGCCAACGGCTGGAACGCCAGGCGCGAGTTCTACTACAACGATGCCGGCGTGCAGATCGAGAATCTGGCGCGTTCGGTGCAGGCGCGCGCGCTGGGCAAGACGCCCGACAGCGAAGGCTGGCCGGAAGACGGCTACCGCGGCGATTACATCGCCGATGTGGCCCAGGCGTACCTGCGCGGCGACACCGTCGAGTTCGAAGGCCACCGCGTCACCGCGGCCCGGGACCCGGCCGATCTGGACGCCATCCGCCAGTTTGCCGTGGCCGCGCTGCGTCATGAGCAGAACGGCGATCTGGCAGCCTTTGGCGTGTCGTTCGACACCTACTTCCTGGAAAGCTCGCTGTATGCCGACGCCAAGGTCGAGGAAACGGTGCGCAGGCTGGTCGCCTCCGGCCATACCTACGAGGACGGCGGCGCGCTGTGGCTGAAGTCCACCGACTTTGGCGACGACAAGGACCGCGTCATGCGCAAGTCCGACGGCACCTATACGTATTTCGTGCCGGACGTGGCCTACCACCTCAGCAAATGGCAGCGCGGCTACGAGCGTGCGATCACCGAGCTGGGCGCGGACCACCACGGCTCGCTGGCGCGCGTGAAGGCCGGCCTGCAGGCATTGGATGCGGGCATTCCCGCCGGCTACCCGGAATACGTGCTGCACCAGATGGTCACGGTGATGCGCGGCGGCGAGGAAGTGAAGCTGTCCAAGCGTGCCGGCAGCTATTTCACCCTGCGCGATCTGATCGACGAGGCCGGCCGCGATGCCACCCGCTGGTTCCTGATCGCCCGCAAGCCCGATTCGCAACTGACCTTCGACATCGATCTGGCGCGCCAGCAGAGCAACGACAACCCGGTGTTCTACGTGCAGTACGCGCATGCGCGCGTCTGCAGCCTGCAGCGGCAGGCGGTGGAAAAGGGCTATGTCTACGACACTGACAACGGCCTCAATCATCTGGCCTTGCTGAACGACGAAACTTCGCTGCCGCTGATGGTCGAACTGTCGCGCTACCCGGAAGTCGTGGAAGCCGCCGGACAGCTGCTGGAACCGCACCTGATTGCGCAATACCTGCGCGAGTTGGCCTATGCTTTCCATACGTGGTACGCCGGCACGCCGGTACTGGTGGAAGACGCCGCGTTGCGCGATGCGCGGCTGGTGCTGGCCGCCGCCGTACGGCAGGCGCTGGCCAACGGGCTGGATCTGCTGGGCGTCAGCGCCCCTGAAAAGATGTGAATGGAGACGTGGTAGATGGCGGCAAGACGCGGTAAGTCCCAGGCAAGACGCAACAGCAGTTCGCATGCCACGCCGGCATGGGTGTGGCTGGTGCTGGGTTTGCTGATCGGCGCCGGTGCGTTCTTCATCTTCAAGAACGACGGCGGCAACTTCAATCCACTGCGCCCGCAGCCCAATCCCGATGCGCGGCCGGCCCAGGTCAACGAGGCCGACGTGGAAGCGGTGGCTTCGGAAACCGCCGCCCCGGTGTCCGCCAAGCCGGCCCCGGCCAAGGAAACCCAGTACGACTTCTACACGCTGCTGCCCGGCAAGGAAGTGCAACTGTCCGATGCCGAGCTGGCCGCCAGCGCACGCGAGGAAGAAGCGCGCCGGGCGCGCGCCGCACTGAACGGCACGCCGCTGAACGCCCCGGCCATGCCGGCGCCGATTGCCGAAACACCGGCTGCACCACCGTCCGCTACGCCAGCGCCGGCGGCCACACCGGCTTCGCCCGCCGCTGCGCCCGCAACCGCCACGACCGTCGCCGGTGCCGGCAACGGTGCGCGCTACATCCTGCAGGCCGGCGCGTTCGGCGCTTCCGGCGATGCCGAAGCCACCAAGGCCAAGATCGCCATGCTGGGCCTGAGCGCGCGGGTGGAAGCGGCGCAGATCAACGACAAGACCGTGTACCGGGTGCGCATGGGTCCGTACGGAACCGCCAGCGAACTGGCCGACGCCAAGCAGAAGCTGGCCAGCAGCGGCCTGCCGGCGATGGCCATCAAGGCCCAATGAAGCCCGCCCCGGCGACCCGGCAGCTGCTTCTGGCGGCAAGCGTGGCCATTGCCAGCCAATGGCTGCTGTCGTGGCTGCTGCCGCGAATTCCCGGCATTGCCGGCAGCGATCTGCAGACCGCCGCCGGTTGGCTGTCGCCGGCCAGCTATGTTGCCGTCGCGCTGGCGATGGGCATCGGCGGCTGGATCGCCGGCTACCGTTTCGTTCCGTTCGCCGTCGGCATCAATCTGCTGATCTGGCTGGTCATTCTGACGGTACTGGCGGAGATGTCCGCGCCGATCACCGAAAAACCCTTCCTGCGCAACCTGGGCGCCAGCCTGCAGTTCAACGCGCTGGGCATGGCCTGCTCGCTGCTGGCCGCCGCGGCCGGCGCCGCGCTCGGCGCCTGGCTGCATCGCAGGCGCAATCTGCCTCCGACGGTAACCACGCCATGATCCGAACCGCTCTTGTCACCGGGGCCAGCTCCGGCTTCGGCGCTGCCGCCGTCCGCAGGTTTGCCCTCGCCGGCTGGCGCGTGATCGCCACCGGCCGGCGCGCCGAGCGCCTGCAGACGCTGGTCGACGAGTTCGGCGCAGAATGCGTGCACGCCGCGGTCTTCGACATTCGCGACGCGGCGGCGATGGCAGCGGCGCTGGACGCATTGCCGGAGGGTTTCCGCGAGATCGACCTGCTGGTCAACAACGCCGGGCTGGCGCTGGGTACGCTGCCGGCGCAGCAGGCCAGCCTGGAGGACTGGCGCACGATGATCGACACCAACATCACCAGCCTGGTTACGCTGACCCACCGCCTGCTGCCGGCGCTGATCGCGCGCAAGGGCGCGATCATCAACATCAGCTCGATAGCCGGCAGCTATCCCTACCCCGGCGGCAACACCTATGGCGGCACGAAGGCCTTCGTAACCCAGTTTTCGCTGGGCCTGCGCTCGGACCTGCATGGCACCGGGGTGCGCGTGACCTCGATCGAGCCGGGCATGGCCGAAACCGAATTCACCCTGGTGCGTACTCATGGCGACCAGGCCGCCTCCGAGAAGCTGTACACCGGCGCCAATCCGATGACCGCCGAAGACATTGCCGAGCAGATCTTCTACGTCGCCACCCTGCCGCCGCACCTCAACATCAACCGGCTGGAGATCATGCCGGTGACGCAATCGTTCGCGGGATTCCAGATAGCGCGGCAGTAGTCGCGCGTTTTCTTTCTCCCGCCGCGGCAAGGACCTGCCCTGTACTCGATACGGAGTGCTCGGGTATCGGATGAGCGGATGGATCATCAATACTGGTGAAGCTTTCCTCACACCGTCGCTCGCATGCCCTCATCCGGCGCTGCCCGCCCCCTTCTCCCGGTAGGAGAGGGGAAAGCGTCACGCCAGCGGCTCGTCCGGCGGATGGGCGTTGCAGGCAGGCGCTATCGCTATTGACGGATTTCCTGCACCGCGATTGAACCGTTCCGCCACGGCGGCGCACCTTGATGGCATAGACACTCTGCGGGAGCGGACGCGTGCGGCGGGACAGCGAGCGGATTTTCGACGAATACCTTGCCGCGGCAGCCCGGGCCGGCGACCGCGCCGCGTGGGAACGGCTGGTGGCGCGCTGGCATCCACGACTGGTTCGTCACGCCTGGCGTCTGACCGGCCATCCGGAGCAGGCGCGGGACATGGTGCAGGAGGCATGGATCGAGATCCTGCGCAGCCTGCGCCGGCTGGAGGATGTGGCGGCGTTTCCCGCCTGGGCCTTGCGCATCGTCACCCGGCGTTGCCAGCGCGCGTTCCAGCGTGCGGACAGGGAACGCCATGGAATCGCCGGACTGGGCCGGGAGATGGATGAAGTCGCGACGGACTCCGCTTCCGGCGAGTCCGCCGCGGAGCTGGCCAACGTGCTGGCGGCGATGGACGAATTGCCTGCCGCCCAGCGGGCAACGCTGGCGCTGTTTTATCTGGACAACCTGAGCGTGGCGGAAATCTCCATCGCGCTCGACGTGCCGCCGGGCACGGTCAAGACCCGGCTCATGCATGCGCGGCGCAAGATCCGCGCGCGACTGGAAGGAGAAAACCATGAGCAAGACTGACCGACTGATCGAACAGGCCCTGTCGGCCGAGGACCGCGAGCTGCTGGCCCGGCACGGCGAGCCCGGCTATTTCAACCAGGCCTTCGGCCTGTTCCGCGGCACGCTGGGCTGGGTGGTATGGCTGGCCTACCTGACCGGGATCGCGGCTTTCGCCGGCGTCGTTTTCGCGTTCTGGCAGATGTGGGGGGCCAGCGAAGCGCTGGCGGCGATCAAGTGGGGCGTGCTGGCGTTGCTGCTGTTCCAGTACACCGCGATGATCAAGGTCTTCCTGGGCAGCCATATGGAAGCCAATCGCACGCTGCGGGAACTGAAGCGGGTCGAGCTGCAGCTGGCGCTTTTGCGCGATTCCGCCGGTAGCGACCGGGGCTGAGCAGCAGCCGCACAGGAAAGCTAGCATGTACGACGAATGCCTGTTTGCCCGGATACTGATGCTGCTGCACACGCTGCTGATCGCATTGACGCTGGCGCTGCTGCTCTGTCCGAACGGGTGCGCTATGGAAGCCTGTATCGCATCCCACTTTGAGTTGTGGGGCGCGCGCCGATGAGCAGGCCGGAGTCAATTGGGCAAATACTCGCGCTTTTTTTAGGTTCTTCTCCCGTTTCCTGGGATGTCGGCTTCGGCGGGAGTCGCCGGTCGTCAGGCTGGGGGTGCTCCGCGCTCCTGACGACGTCGTGTCTTTAAGTCGGGCCGCACCCCCAGCCCGCTGACCGTCGCCTTTGGTCAGATGGCAGGTCGCGACTTCGGAAGGCCTTTCTTCGAGCGCCGACCAACTGTCCAGAAGCCGGTGGCCAGGGTAGTGCGAGACCGTACGCGGCATGGATGCCGCGGAAGAGCCCACAGGGACGTGTTTACGGCGTGTCCCGCACTACCCTGGCCACCGGCTTCCACATGGATGTTCCCGCACTTGGGAGAAGAACCTTTTTTTCTCCCATCGGGAGAATGAAACGCTTTACGCCAGCGGTTCGTCGGACAGATAGGTGTAGCCGGTCAGGCCGGTTTCCAGCGCGTCCGCCAGGACCTTCGATTCGTCCTCAGGCAGCTGTGCGGCGGCCACGCGCTCGGCGTAGACCGCGCGCAAATCGTCCAGCTTGTAACCGACGTAGTCGAGCATCACGTCGGTGGTGTCGCCACGGCGCTGCTGGGTCAACAGATAGCCGGTGCCGGCATCGGCGCTGACTTCGACCGCATCGGTATCGCCGAACAGGTTGTGGATGTCGCCCAGAATCTCCTGGTAGGCGCCGACCAGGAAAATGCCCAGCCGGTAGCTCTCGCCGGGCTTGAGCGAATGCAGCGGCAACGAGCTGTCCAGGCCTTCGTTCTCGACATAGGTCTCGACCATGCCGTCCGAATCGCAGGTCATGTCGGCAATCACGCCGCGCCGGTCCGGCGCCTCGTCCAGCCGTTCGATGGGCACGATCGGGAACACCTGATCGATGGCCCAGACATCGGGAATGGATTCGAACACGCTGAAGTTGACGAAATACTTGTCGACCAGGCGCTCGTTCAATTCGTCCAGCAAATCGCGATGGCTGCGTTCGTCGCTGCTCAGGCGCCCGCGCACGGCATGGGCGATGGCGTAGAACAGGTCGTCGATGCGCGCGCGCTGGGTCAGATCGATCTGGCCCAGCGCATACAGCGACAGGCCCTCGCTGTGGTGATGCTGGGCTTCATGGAACAACTCGATGGCCGGCCGCGCGTCCAGTTCGCCGTGGATCTCGCGCAGGTGGCGGATGACCGCCGGTTCGTCGTCGTGTGCGGGCGGCACGCGGCCTTCCGGGGCCTGTTCGACCTCAGACACATTGGCCACCAGCACCGCATGGTGCGCGGTCATCGCGCGGCCGCATTCGGTGACGATGCGCGGCGGCGCCAGGCCGTTCTGCTCGCAGGCCTCGGCCAGCGGCTGCACGATATTGGAGGCGTACTGGTTCAGGCCGTAGTTGATCGAACAGTAGCTGCGCGAACGGGTGCCTTCGTAGTCGATGCCCAGGCCGCCGCCGACATCGACGTGGCTGATGGTCGCGCCCAGCTTGGACAGTTCGACGAAATAGCGGGTCGCCTCGCGCATGCCGTTGGCGATGTCGCGGACGTTGGAAATCTGCGAGCCCATGTGGAAATGCAGCAGCCCCAATGTGTCTTCCATGCCGGCATCGCGCAGGGTCTTCCACAGGTCCAGCACCTGGCGCGGCGACAGGCCGAACTTGGCCTTGTCGCCGCCGCTGTTCTGCCACTTGCCCGCGCCCAGCGAGGCCAGCCGCATGCGCACGCCCAGCCCGGGCTTGACCCCCAGCGCCCTGGCCTCTTCCATCACCAGCGGCAGCTCGGACGGCTTTTCGATGACGATGAAGGTCTGCAGGCCCAGCTTGCGGCCGATCAGCGCCAGGCGGATGTATTCGCGGTCCTTGTAGCCATTGCAGACGATCAGCCCGCCCGGCCGCGACAGCGCCAGCACCGCCATCAGCTCCGGCTTGCTGCCGGCTTCCAGCCCGAAGCCCTCGCCGGTGTGCGAAGCCAGCGTGCCGGCCACGCCGCGGTGCTGGTTGACCTTGATCGGGTAGACCGCGGTATAGCCGCCGGGGTATTCCCAGTCGGCCTGGGCCTGCGCGAAGGCGGCCTGCAACTTGCCCAGGCGGTCGCCCAGGATGTCCGGAAAGCGCACCAGCATCGGCAGCCTGGCGCCGTTGGCGCGCGCGGCATCGACCACTTCCGGCAGCGGAATCGCCGGGCCGGCCGCGCCCTTGGGCGACACCACGATGCGGCCCGCCGCGTCCACGTCGAAATACCCTTCCGCCCAGTGCGGGATGGAATAGGTCTTGCGGGCTTGGTCGGCGGACCAGTGGCTCATCGTGGCGGCTCGGACGGACAGAAAGGGCGTGCATTCTAACGCCCCTGCCGTGGCGCCTCTGTTGTCGCCCCGATTACCGCCGCCGCCGGTAGACCGGATCCCCGGCCTGCCGCTTCAGATGCCGGACCAGATCGCTGCCGCCGGTGGCGCTGAGCACGCTGAAACTGCCCGGCAGCCGCAGTTGGCCGGCAAGCCGCTCCAGGCCGGCCGATTCGCTGGCGACCGAGCCGGCCCAGTCGACCAGCAGCAGATAGTGCGGCAGCGCGGACATGCCGGCGGCCTGCTTGCGGAAAACCCAGGCCCTGGCGATTTTTTCGTAACCGCCCAGGGTACGGGTAAGCGCTTGCACCTGGCCTGGTTCCAGATCGTGCGGCAGCAGTTCGTCGGCCTCGATGGCGGGCGCATCAGCCTGCGGTTCCCGCGCCAAAGCCGCGCAGCGCGCACGCAACGCCAGCGCCGCTTCGAATGCGGCGGAGGCCTCCGCTGTCGTGCGCAGGTAGTCGTCGAGGCTGCGCAGCGCCGGTTCGGCAACCGCACTGTCCAGGTCCAGCGCCCGCTGCAACCGCTGAATGCCTTCCTCCGGCTGACCGCGCTTGAGCAGCAACGCCCCCAACCGGCACTGGCCCAACGCATGCGAGGGCAGTTGCTCCAGCGCCTGCCGGTACAGCGGCAGCGCATCGGCAGTGGGCCGGTGGTCTTCGACCAGGCCGGCGTATTCGACCGCTTCGGCCGGCGCACGCGCTGCGCGCGAATCCAGTTCCTGCAAGCGCTGCCGTTCGCCGGCCAGCCGCTGGTGGTGGGCGCGCCAGTCGGCATCGGCCGCTTCGCGCCATTCCCCGCTGAAGCGCTGCTCCAGGCGCTCGGCCAGTTCGCTCCCCAACAGCGATTCGGCCGCCGACGTCCGCGGTTCGGCATTCAGGCGCACCTGCGCCGGCACGTTCAGTGCAGCCAGCCGCTGTTTCAGGGTGGGGTGGGTATCGTCCCAGCCGGGTTCGGCAAGCAGCAGCCATCCTGGCGCATGCAGCTGGCTGTGCCGGTGCTCGCGCAGGCCGGCTCCCAGCCGGCCGTACACCTGCACCGGCGGATATGCCTGCGCGTGCGCGGACTCGCGCACCTGCGGCCAGAACGATCGCTCCATCCAATCTGCCGCCAGCCCAAGCCGGACCAGCGCCGCCGCCATCGCATCGGCCTTGGCCACCTTGGCCGCCACCGCGTCGGCTGCGTACTCGTGGCGGCGCGCCAGCACAAAGCTGTAAGCATCGAAGTAAGGCGCATACCAGCGGAAGAACAGGCCGAACAGGTGCCCGGCCGACAGGCCGCTGCCGGCCATGCCGTGCAGCAGCCGGTACCAGCTGCTGCGCAGGCGGTAGATCCAACCGGCAAAACGGCCGTGACCGCCGTGGAAATGGCCGAATTCGTGTGCGATGACCGCCGCCAGCTCGCGCCGATCCAGCACCTGCAGCAAAGGCAGTCCCAGGACCAGGTACTGGCGCTGGCCCCACCCGCCAATACCGTTCGGCACATAGGCTGCCGCCGCATTGAGTTCGGCGTTGATGACAATGCCGTGCAGCCGGCCGGCGCCCACTTCACGGCCGATGCGCTCGACTTCCCCGCGCAGCGCCGGCGCCTCGCCCGGTTGCAGCAGATGGCCGTCCGGAATACCGAACCGGAACCATAACGCGCGCAGCACCACGATGCCTATGGCGCCCAGCAGCAGGATAGGGATGGCAATGTTGGGTTCGGCCGGCGGACGGACGATCAGCAGGTACAGCAGCAGCAACGCCGCCACTCCCAGCGTCATCGTCAGCGCCAGCCCCATCACCGCGTAGCCCAGCAACGCCAGCAGCGCCAGCTTCAGCCGGTAGCGCGCCGGCGCCTGTTGCGCCTCCTGTTCCAGCCGCTGCACCAGTCTGCGCCGGGCTTGTTCGGTCCGCATCGTCGCCCCCCTTTCGCCAGCCGCCGATGCTAACGGATTGCCGCCGGACGGTAACGCCGCTTCCGGTACAATCTGCGCCCCTCGCATCGCCCTCCCCGGATTCAGCGCAATGACCGCCAACGACAACTGGTACATCGAACACTTCCAGCCCACCGGATCGGCCATCGGCTACCGCATCAGCGGCAAGCTGGACGAAGTGCAGTCGCCGTTCCAGAAGATCGAGATCTACCAGACCACCGACTGGGGCAAGCTGATGATCATCGACGGCGCGGTGATGCTGACCACGCGCGACAATTTCTTCTATCACGAGATGATCAGCCACCCGGCGCTGTTCACCCATGCCGACCCCAAGCGCGTGGTCATCATCGGCGGCGGCGACTGCGGCACGCTGCGCGAGGTGCTCAAGCACCCCGGCGTGGCCAGCGCCACCCAGTGCGACATCGACGAGCAGGTCACCCGCATGTCGGAGAAATACTTCCCCGAACTGTGCGAGTCCAACGACGACCCGCGCGCCGAGCTGCTGTTCGACGACGGCGTGGCCTACATGGCCAATTGCCCGGCCGGCAGCGTGGACGTGGTGATCGTCGATTCCACCGACCCGGTCGGCCCGGCCGAGGGCCTGTTCAACAAGGCCTTCTACGAATCCTGCTTCCGCGCGTTGAAGGACGACGGCATCCTGGTGCAGCAGTCCGAGTCGCCGCTGGCCCTGCTGGACCTGATCAAGGAAATGCGGGCGGAGATGGGCAAGGCCGGTTTCACCACGTTCAAGACGCTGCCGTTCCCGCAACCGTGCTACCCGACCGGCTGGTGGAGCGTGACGATGGCGCGCAAGGCGGGCGATTTCGGTTTCCGCGAAAGCGATTCGGCCGGCAAGGGCTTCGACACGCTGTACTACAGCGCCCACCTGCACACCGGCGCGCTGGTCGCCCCGCCATTCGTGGCCAAGGCGCTGGGGGAGTAGGTCCGGGCAGTCCTCCGCAGGGCGGGCGTTGGCCCGCCCTAGGCTATGTTTCGGGAATGAAATCCCGCCATTTGGGGATAGCGCGTTTGCGCGCGCTGTGCCGCATGTACCACGCCATCGACAGACCGAACAGCGCGCCGGCAAAGGCAGCCACCATCGCCCCGATTGCCAGCGGCAGGCCCTGCCCGCCCCACAGCAGCAGCCACATCAACAGGCCCCAGAACACGCCGAAGAACCCGCCCATCAGCAAGCCGTTGAAGGCGAAACTGGCCATCTGCGGCGGCACCGTCGCCCCGAACTTCCACAGCAGCCGGAACAGCGGCGGCGCGTAGTTGCTCCTTCCCAGGCCCTTGGTTTCCAGCAGCGCCAGCGCCTGGCGCAAACGCGTGTCGAATCGTTTTCTTTCCTGGCTCATCCAACGCTCCTACAGCGCATCGGCATCCAGTTCGCCGGTACGGATGCGGATGACCCGCTCCAGTTCGTAGACGAATACCTTGCCGTCGCCGATCTTGCCGGTGCCGGCGGCCTTGACGATGGCTTCCACCACCTGTTCGACCTGGTCTTCGGTGACCGCCACTTCCAGCTTGACCTTGGGCAGGAAGTCGACCACATACTCGGCGCCGCGGTACAGCTCGGTATGGCCCTTCTGGCGGCCGAACCCCTTGACTTCGGTGACGGTGATGCCGGTAATGCCGGCTTCGGCCAGCGCCTCGCGCACGTCGTCCAGCTTGAACGGCTTGATGATGGCCATGATCATCTTCATGAATCGATCTCCGTGAATGCTGGCCGCAGGATAACCCGGTTGCGGCGGACTTGGTTGCGGCGGGGGCGGCGCTCGGGTTCAATGGACGCCCCGCCCGGATTCGGAATTTTCTGACAGTGCGGCGCAGCGAACGCCGATAGCACCGCCCGCGGCGCGCGGCGATGCTGGGCCCACTGCTGGAGACCCAACATGATCGACCTCAACCACATCGACGACCTCGCCCGCCGCCTCAGCGACCTGGTGCCGCCGGGACTGCGCGGCGCGCCCAATGAAGCCTTGCGCGAGGAACTTCAGCAAAGCTTCAAGACCGCCTTGCAGGGCGGCCTGGCCAGGCTGGACCTGGTAACGCGCGAGGAATTCGACGTGCAGCGCGCAGTGCTGCTGCGCACCCGCGAAAAACTGGAAGCGCTGGAACGCAGCGTGCAAGCGCTGGAATCGGCACAAACTTTGCCGCCCGCCGGCCAGCACTGAGTCCGCCGCCATGAGCCTGGCGCTGGTGCACAGCCGTGCACGGGCCGGCGTGTCCGCGCCGCCGGTGCGGGTGGAAGTGCACCTGTCCGGCGGGTTGCCTTCCACCCATATCGTCGGCCTGCCGGAGGCCGCGGTGCGCGAATCGCGCGATCGCGTGCGCGCCGCCATCCTGTGCGCCCAGTTCGAATTCCCGCAGCGGCGCATCACCGTCAATCTGGCGCCGGCCGACCTGCCCAAGGACGGCGGCCGTTTCGATCTGCCCATCGCATTGGGCATCCTGGCCGCCAGCGGGCAGATACCGCGCGAGGCGCTGGCCGAGTACGAATTCCTGGGCGAGCTGGGCCTGACCGGCGAACTGCGTGCGGTCGACGGCGCGCTGCCTGCCGCGCTGGCAGCAGCCGCGGCCGGGCGCAGGCTGGTCGTCCCGTCCGGCAATGGCGCCGAGGCCGCACTGGCGCGTCAGGTGCAGGCGCATACCGCGCGCACGCTGCTGGAGGTCTGTGCTGCATTGAGCGGCAACAAAGAGCTGCCGCCAGCGCAGGCGTTGCCGCCGCAGCCCAGCTCGCTTCCCGACATGGCCGACGTGCGCGGACAGCTGCATGCCCGCCGCGCGCTGGAAGTGGCCGCTGCGGGCAATCACCATCTGCTGCTCATCGGTTCGCCCGGGTGCGGCAAGACGCTGCTGGCCTCCAGGCTGCCCGGGCTGCTGCCCGAGGCCAGCGAAACCGAGGCGCTGGAAAGCGCCGCCGTGGCGTCGATCAGCGGGCGTGGGCTGGACCCGACCCGATGGCGACAGCGCCCCTTTCGCTCGCCGCACCACACCGCCAGCGCAGTAGCCCTGGTTGGCGGCGGCGCGGAGCCGCGCCCGGGCGAGATTTCCCTGGCCCACCGGGGCGTGCTTTTCCTTGATGAACTCCCCGAGTGGGACAGGCGCGCACTGGAAGTGTTGCGGGAGCCGCTGGAATCCGGCGTCGTGACCGTTTCGCGCGCCGCGCGCAGCGCCGAATTCCCTGCCCGCTTCCAGCTGGTGGCCGCCATGAATCCGTGCCCGTGCGGCTGGGCCGGCGATCCCAGCGGCCGCTGCCGCTGCAGCGCCGAAAACATCCGCCGCTATCGTGCCCGGATTTCCGGGCCGCTGATGGACCGCATCGATCTGCATGTGGAAGTGCCGCGGCTACCGCCGCAGGAACTGCGGCCTGACGCCCCGCCCGGCGAACCGACCGCGGCGGTGCGCCAGCGGGTCGAACAGGCGCGCGCCATCCAGCTCCAACGCAACGGCCGGCTCAATGCGCAGCTCAGCCAGCCGGACACGATGGAATACTGCCGCCTGCAGCCCAAGGATCAGGCGCTGCTGGAAAACGCCATCGACCGCCTGCAACTATCCGCGCGCAGCATGCACCGGATCCTGCGCGTCGCCCGTACGATTGCCGACCTGGCCGGATCCGCTGCCATCCTGACCGCCCATCTGACCGAGGCGCTGGGCTATCGGCGTATCGATCAGGGCCAGACCGCCATCGTCTGAAAAGTGAATCCCGGCTTTGGCCGGGATGACGGCAAATGGCTGAGATTCGACGCCAGTCGGGAGCAAGCTCGACTCTACGCGGCCAGGGCAACGATCTGAAGCATCTTATTAGCCCGAATCTTGCCCAGCCGTTTCTTCCAGGTTCCAGATTTCCCCGGCCGGGTCCAGTTCCATCGTCACCATCTCCTCGCCACGCCAGCCGAAGCCGCAGATCGCCAGCGCACCTTCGCTGACGTGGTCCAGGCCGAACACCTGTTCCAGCGGTACTTCATTGATCGCGCAGGTGATGTAAGCGCCCAGGCCGGCGTCGGTCGCTGACAGGTAAAGCGTTTGCGACAGATGCCCGGCTTCCAGCGCAATGGCGCGGTAGGCCTTGGCGTGGTTGCGGTACTTCCAGAAATTGCGGTCGTAACGTGGCGCCATCAGCACCATGACATGGGCGTTGGCGAACCAATGCTGTTCGGCCACGGCCGACATGGCCAGTTCGTGCAGCGGCTGCTCCGGCGCCAACAACGGCTCCAGCGCGTGGGCGATGGCGTGGTAGTGGTACAGGCCAGGGACCACGCCTTCGACGTTCTGCACGATCAGATAGGCCTCGATCGGATGCAAACCGCCACCGGAAGGGCTGGTCTTTTTCAGGAATACGGTGTCGTCACTGACCCGCACATGGGACTGGGCGGCGAACACCCGCTCCATCAGCTGCGCGAACAGGGCATAGGGCAGCGGTCGTTCGGCGTCGAAGTTGCGGCAGGTAGCGCGGCGCGCCAGCAACGCGTCGAAATCATTGCGGGCGGTTCGTGGTAGCGCCAGGCGTTGGCCGGCGTGGCCACGGCCCACGGCTTCTGCTGGGGGCGGGCCCAGGACTTCTCGCAGTTCCCCGGCGGTTTCGGTGCCGGTGTCCTGCATCGACTTCACGGCGTCGGCATCCTGCCAGCGGGTGAAGGCATGCAGGGTCGCGGCCAAGGGGTGCCAGTACACGTCGCGCAGCGCTTCGTCGCGTTCGCGCAGGACCGCATGGCGCTTGCCATTGGCAACAACCAGGCCGGTTTTCAATAGGCGTTTAAGCGCGGTGGAAGCGCCGTTGGATAGTTGGCGGCTATCGGTCCATTCGTCCGGGCTCAATGCGCCCAGCAGTTCGCGCTCGTGGGCATCGACTTCGATTTCCTGGCCCAGGTGCGGAGCCAGCGCGAGCCAGCGGCGCTCGCGGACCAGTCCGCTACCGCCGGCCAACAGCACTTCCAGATCGAACTCGACCTGTTCCCGAGGCTCCAGATACAGCACTTTGCAACGGCGCACCCGCATGGTGCTTCCCCCCAATCCCAACGGCAATCGGCAACGCTACGGTTGTTTAGCGACGGCGACAAGGCTAGATTGCATGCCGACCAGCCTGCAACGGGCTTTGGCTAGGGGAAATACATGGCAACAAAGAAGACGGGCGCGTCGGGGAAGGCCGCGCCTCTGGATCCGAAGGTCGCGGGCAAGCTGCTGGACAAGCTGAGTACCGACAACGAGTTTCGCCGGCTGTTCAAGAAAGACCCGAAGGCTGCTTTAATTAAGGTTGGCTACAAGCTGCCAAAAGGCGACATTGAGGCTGCCGCCCGTTTTGAACAGCTATGTGGATGCGCAACAGTGCAAAGAATCGCCCCGAAGGCAGAGGTCATCAAGGCCCGCCAAGCACTATTGGGTTTGCTTATGGCCGGCATGATGAAAAGTCCGATTCAGTTGAATGTGGCGAGTAACGCGGCACGACGCACTCGCAAATGATTCGGCAGCTCAGCCGTCTTCCACTGCTGATCGAATTTCCGCAACTCACTTCGTGCGTCAGTGCTACGGCCCTCTGAAGCCAATAGCTCTGCTGTCAGCAGGTGTCCGAGCGTGGTGTCCGCTACATTCAGCGCTTGCTGGCACCAACCGCATCCCAGTTCGCTATAGGCTCGCCCGCGATGAATGGTTATCCACGTTGCCTCCGCCAAGGCGTTCTTACTGTCGCCTGCGGTCCGATAAGCATCAAGCAACGCCGTATGTGCCTGGAAAGGTTCACTGCCATCAATCACAGCTTGAAGCCGAGCAATGGCTTCGTTGGCTTTCCCAGCCATGCGCAGATCGTTTGCCTCCAGAACAACATACAAAGACTTTGTTGGTTGGGTTTCCAATAGATCAGGCCTGCCTTGCAGCTTCTCCATGATTCGGCTTGGCAAGTTCGTGTCACCAATGCGCTGGGCGAGTATTCCAGCGGATATGGCGATGTACATATCACTCACCGCGTCCGAGTTAACGTCGGACGCAAGAGCAGCTGAAATCGACTCATCGGCTATCTTATTCAGCGTACTCAAGGACGAATCCTTCTCCCCCTGTATCCATTCCACGACGGCGAGTGGGTACTGGGCTGCCCTTGCAGATAATGATCTAGGGCGGACCTGCAGTTTCAGTCGCTCGGCCTCTTTGCGAGCTTCTTCCCAACGACCTTGATCCAGGTAGATGCTGACCGCGTCGAAAGGAATGTCGGAAATCGGGGCAAGCTGCCGCCAAGTTTTTTCAGCCACCTCAAATTGTCGTCGGGCGGCATATGTGACCGCGAGCCGTATGGCGGCTGGCGTCCCCTTATTAGCGTCCGCCTTCAGGAATGCCTGCTCGGCCTCTCCGTAACGCTCCGCTCCTAGCGCAAGCCGGCCGACCAAATCCCATGACAGCGTGGAGAACTCGTTCTTGGGAGATGTTGCTCGCCTTGCAAAACTCAGGCCTTCCTCAAAACGGTTTCTCGCGTGCAGCGCGTAACCAGCATTTGCTGACGCGCGGAAGAAGTCGGGATACATACTTGCCATCTGTTGCCATTTCTCAAGAGCGTTCCCAGGACTATCGACCTCGGCGGCCCACGCTTCGAGATACATCTGATCCCTGGGTGGGAGGCTGTCACGCAATGCGAGCGCCTGACGCAGGTATTGTGCGCCGCCATCCAGATCGCTTACCGCGTTGCGTGATCGCAGTTGACCCACATATGCCAATGCGAATTTTGGATCGAGCTGGGTCGCACGCGCATAGAAGCCTTGCGCCTCTTCGTAGCGACTGTTTGCATAAGACTTCTGCCCCAACGCATACGCCCGCAGCGCATCAAGGTTCTTCGTGATCACCTGCGGCAGCGGCTCCGAGTCCTTCTCAATCGAAGCCAGCGCCTCACCCAGCTTGCCGCGTAGCGATGCGGTGACCTTGTCGATGGAATCCAGCGCCGAGCCCGCGCCGGTGCCATCGGCCGATTCGGCGTACACCGTGGTCTGGGTGTGCGGATCGATGACCTCGGCGCTGACCCGGACGCGGCCGCCGACTTCCGATACCGTTGGCAGGATCACGGCGCGGGCGCCGTCGCGCAGGGCGATTTCCGAGGCGATGGCGCGGTCCAGCGGCGTGCCCGGCTGGCGCTGCATCCGCGCCAGCGTGTCGCGGGCCTTCATGTCGCTCAGCACGTTGACGT
The DNA here is from genome assembly GCF_900215535.1 of Pseudoxanthomonas wuyuanensis. GTDB lineage: Bacteria > Pseudomonadota > Gammaproteobacteria > Xanthomonadales > Xanthomonadaceae > Pseudoxanthomonas_A > Pseudoxanthomonas_A wuyuanensis. Next base: position 146,441 of record NZ_OCND01000005.1, read on the forward strand.
AACGCGACTGCTCAAGGCTGATACGGAACGCCTGCGACAGCGAATCGTCCAGCACGCTCTGCCCGGTCAGGTTGCGCAGATCGCCGACCACCACCCAGTCGCGCTCGGCAAAGGCGATGGCCGGCTGCGGCTTGGTCACGAACCAGGCGCCGATGCCCAGGCCGGCAAGCAACATCACCTCGGCCGCCAGCGCCGCCGGGCGCCGCCATAGCGGGATATCGCGCCAGGCCTTGGGATTGTTGCCGGGCGCGCGCAGCGGCGCGATTCCGACTTCGCCGACCTCGTAGACTTCCTGCGTTTCCGGTACGCCCTTGAAGCGCCAGCGGCCGTACGACTTCCACAGCAGGTTCTGGCCGCGTTCGCCGAGTTCGCGCGCGGCGCGGCGCGCCAGCGGCTCGGCCACTGCCGACAGCAATATCTGCCCCGGCCGCGCCAACATCATCAGGCGCGCGGCCATCGGCTTGGCCAGGCCTTCGACTTCCAGTGGCTTGGCACCCACCTGCACCGCCGCGTCGCTATTCTTCCAGGTCAGCAGCTCGCCCACATGCAGGCCGGCGCGCGCCTGCAAGTCGATCTGGCGGGACTTGCCGATATCGCGCAGGCCGCGGGTGTAATCCAGGGCGAAACCTAGGCCGTCGATGGGCCGCTCGAACAGCAGCAGCAGGCCATCGGAACGGTCGATCAACCGCCCGCGCCATTGTTGTTGCAACGTCAGCACCAGGTGGTCGTGCTCGCGGAACAACTCCGAAGCCGGCACATCGCCCAGCCGTTCGATCAGCGCGGTCGAGTCGACCAGGTCGGTCAGCAGGATGGTGCGCAGTTGCGGACCGTCGGACGGGACACGGGCCAAAAGTGCGTTCATGCGTGCTTCTTCCTTTATCGCTCCGTCTGCGATCGCCATGTTCAGTCCTGCCATTCCACACGGTTGCCGCCGGCATGCTTGGCCCGGTACAGCGCCTTGTCGGCCTGCGCGTACCAGTCGTTCCAGTCGCGCGTGGGATCGATCAGGCAGGCGCCGACGCTGAGCGAGCAGATCAGCGGCGGCGACGGGTGCATCTGCTGCAGCGCATGCGCGGTGCTGACGACGAAATCGGCATAGCGCAGCATCTCGTCGCGGTCGGCCGCCTTCAGCAACAGACAGAATTCGTCGCCGCCCAGCCGGCAGGCCAGATCCTGGGTGCCCGCCAGCGACCGCATGATGTTGGCCACGCTCTGCAGAACCCGGTCGCCAAGCAGATGGCCGTAGGCGTCGTTGACGTTCTTGAAATGATCGCAGTCGACCAGCAGCAGCCCGAAGCCGTCGAAGCCGCCATTGTTGCGGCGCTGTTCCAGGTACAGGGCCAGGCCGCGCCGGTTGTACAGCTCGGTCAGCTCGTCGGTGCGGTTGAGTTCTTCGCTCTGGTTGAGCCGGTGCGAAGTGATGCGCAGGCTGTCCAGCGCCGCCTGCAGTTCCTGATTGCGGCAGCGCAGGCGATGGATCAGGTTCTGCTCGTTCAACACCACGCGCATGATGGCGCGGCGCAGGAAGTGCGATACCAGCGCGGCATCGCGATCGACCAGGGACTGGAATTCCTCGTAGCGCAGTTCCAGCAGTTCGCTGTCGGCCGACACGGTGGCCATCGCGCTGCGCAGGTGGTCGCCAACCAGCAGGCCCAGCTCACCGAAGAACTCGCCAGGACCCAACGCCTTGCTGCTCAGGTCGTCGCCGAAATCCAGGATCACCGCACCCCGCAGGATTACGAACATGCTGGTGCCATGCTCTCCGCGGGAAAACAGCCTTTCGCCGGCCAGCGCAGTCCGCGCCCGTCCGGCCTCGGCGAACAGCGCGCACTCCTCCGCCGACAGCACGGCTACGGCTGTTTCCCTGGACACCCCATCGGTGGCCGGCCCGGCCAACTCGTAGCCAGCGACCCGCGCTGCTTTCTCCGACTCCATCCCACGCCCCACATCGTGAATTCGGAGAATAGCACCAGAAACCCCGTCATCCGGGGGCATTCTGGCCCCTGTACCCTCCCGTTCGTCGCCGCGCCCTGTCCAGGACGGCGACCGGGCAGCGGGGCCGCCCGGCTGCCGCGAGTGCCCCGGCAGGGCGGCCGCCGGTAGGCCGCGGGAACCAGGGGGCGTGCCACGGGGCGGCGGTCAGGCCGCTTTTTCGCCGTGGAACTGCTCTTCCTCGGTCGAGCCCTTCAGCGCCGTGGTCGAGGACTGGCCCTGCTGGATGGCCTGGGTCACCGCGTCGAAATAGCCGGTGCCCACCTCGCGCTGGTGCTTGACCGCGGTGAAGCCGCGGTCGGCGGCGGCGAACTCGGCTTCCTGCAGTTCGACGAAGGCGCTCATCTGCTTGCGCGCATAGCCGTGCGCCAGATTGAACATCGAATAGTTCAGCGCATGGAAGCCGGCCAGGGTGATGAACTGGAACTTGTAGCCGTAGCTGGCGATTTCCTTCTGGAACCGGGCGATGGTGGCATCGTCCAGATTCTTCTTCCAGTTGAAACTGGGCGAGCAGTTGTAGGCCAGCAGCTTGCCGGGGAACCTGGCATGGATGGCCTCGGCAAACTTGCGGGCGAACTCCAGGTCGGGCTTGCCGGTCTCGCACCAGACCAGGTCGGCGTAGGGCGCATAGGCCAGGCCGCGGCTGATGGCCTGGTCCAGACCGTTGCGGGTCTTGTAGAAGCCTTCGACGGTGCGATCGCCGACGATGAAGGACTTGTCGTTGTCATCGATATCGCTGGTCAGCAGATCGGCCGCCTCGGCGTCGGTGCGCGCGACCAGCAGGGTCGGCACGCCCATCACGTCACTCGCCAGGCGCGCGGCGGTCAGTTTCTCCACCGCCTCGCGCGTGGGCACCAGTACCTTGCCGCCCATGTGGCCGCACTTCTTGACGCTGGCCAGTTGGTCCTCGAAGTGCACGCCGGCCGCGCCGGCCTCGATCATCGCCTTCATCAGCTCGAAGGCGTTCAGTACGCCACCAAAGCCGGCCTCGGCATCGGCCACGATGGGCTGCAGGAAGTCGATGCTGTCGTCACCTTCGGCATGGCTCAACTGATCGGCGCGCAGCAGCGTATTGTTGATGCGCTTGACCACCGCCGGCACCGAATCGGCCGGGTACAGCGACTGGTCCGGGTACATCTGACCGGCCAGGTTGGCATCGGCCGCCACCTGCCAGCCGGACAGGTAGATGGCCTTCAGCCCGGCCTTGACCTGCTGCATGGCCTGATTGCCGGTCAGCGCGCCCAGCGCATTGACGAAGTCCTCGGTCTGCAGGTAGTTCCACAGCTTCTGCGCACCGATCTTCGCGATGGAATGCTCGACAGGCACGGTGCCGCGCAGACGCACGACATCGGCGGCGGTGTAGTTGCGGGTAATGCCCTTCCAGCGCGGATTGGTGTCCCAGTCGTGCTGAATCTGTTCGGCGGTTGGCAGCTTGGTCATTGGAAACTCCGGGAATGGGGCATGGGAAATGGGAAATGGGAAGGAGCGGTTTGCGAGTCGCTGTTGCGATTCCCGACTCCCTTTTCCCGCGGGTTCAGTCGATACGGTCGTAGGCCGGCAGGGTCAGGAATTCGGCCAACTCGTCGCTGCGGCTCAGCTCGTCGAGCAAGGCAATGGCCTCGTCGATTTTTGAGGCACCGGGGATGGCGTCGCGATTGCCCAGCTTGGCCGGCAGGTTGCGCAGCGTGGTTTCCAGCAGCGCCAGATCGATCGCGGTGCCGTCGGCCAGGTGCAGACCCGCCGTGTGCAGCCATTGCCAGATCTGCGTGCGCGAAATCTCGGCGGTGGCGGCGTCTTCCATCAGCCAGTGGATCGGTACGCAGCCGTTGCCATCCAGCCACGCCGCCAGGTAACGCACGCAGACCTCGACATTGCCTTCAAAACCGGCGCGGGTAATCGTGCCCTGCGAAGGCGCTATCAGCTCGTCGCGGCCCACATGCACGTCTTCGCGCAACACTGCGTGCTGGTTGGGCTGCGGCATATGCTCGTCGAAGATGGCGCGCGCGATCGGGATCAGCGCCGGGTGCGCCACCCAGGTGCCGTCGTGGCCTGCGCTCACTTCGCGCAGCTTGTCGGCACGCACGCGGGCCAGCGCCTGCTCGTTGGCGGCCTCGTCGTTGTTGATCGGAATCTGCGCAGCCATGCCGCCCATCGCGTGCGCGCCGCGGCGGTGGCAGGTCTGGATCAGCAGTTCCGAGTACGCCTTCAGGAACGGCTGGGTCATCGTCACCTGGCCGCGTTCGGGCAGCACCTTGTCGGCATGCCTGCGGAAGGTCTTCAGGTAGGAGAAGATGTAGTCCCAGCGGCCGCAGTTGAGCCCGACGATGCGTTCGCGCAGCGCGTGCAGGATTTCGTGCATCTCGAACACCGCCGGCAGCGTCTCGATCAACACGGTCACCTTCATCTGCCCGTGCGGCAGGCCCAGCGTGGCTTCGATGTGCGACAGCGCGGTTTCCCACAGCGCCGCCTCTTCCATGCTCTGCAGCTTGGGCAGGTAGAAGTACGGGCCACGGTCCTTGTCCGCCAGCGCGCGCGCGTTGTGGAACGCGAACACGGCCAGGTCGAACAGACCGCCGGCGATCGGCTGGCCGTCGATCAGCACATGCTTCTCGTCCAGGTGCCAGCCGCGCGGACGCACCAGCAGCACCGCCTGTTCGGCGAACGGCTTGAGCTGGTAGCGCTTGCCATTGTCTGCAACGAATGCCAGATCGCCGCGCACCGCCTCCATCAGGGCGCGCTGGCCGGTCAGCAGGTTATGCCAGGTCGGCGCGGTGGAATCCTCGAAATCGGCCATGAACACCTTGGCCCCGGAGTTCAAGGCATTGATCACCATCTTGGGGTCGACCGGGCCGGTGATCTCGACCCGGCGGTCCTGCAGCGCCGCCGGCAGCGGCGCCACTTTCCAGTCGCTTTCGCGGATGCTGCGGGTGTCGTCGCGGAAGTCGGGCAGGCCGCCGGCGTCGAAGTAGCGCTGGCGGTCGCGGCGCGCGGCCAGCCGGGCCTGGCGTTCCGGCTCAATCTCCCGATGCAGTGAGACCAGCAAGGCCAACGCGGCAGGCGGCAACAACGCTGCCTGGCCGGCCAATACGGTCGTCAGGGCGATTCCAGGGGTTGGGCGCTGCACCGGATCGGCAGGCAGCGCGTGGGCGGCGGCGGACATGGATGGCTCCTTACGGCTTGCTGGAGTCACACCGTGCGCCGCAACGACGTATTTGACAAAATAGTTTTGTCAATGCATTAAATAAGTTCAGCTTATATTTGTTTCGAAATGTCGGACAAGTCCCCGCAAACGTTACGTTTTCCCTACAAGTCGGACCGGCTCAAGCCGCTGCGGGCGTTCTGCCAGACGGTCAGGCTGGGGTCGGTCTCGCGCGCGGCCGAGGCGCTGTTCGTCAGCCAGCCGGCCATCTCCCTGCAATTGCAGGCGCTGGAGCGCGAACTGGGAGTCAAGCTGTTCGAACGCAGCGGACGCCGGCTGGCGCCCAGCCGCGAGGGCCAGTTGCTGTTCGAACTGGCGCAGCCGCTGGTCGAGGGCATCGACGGGCTGGAAGCGAGCTTCCGCGACAGGGTCGCCGGGCTGGATGCCGGCGAACTGAACATCGCCGCCAACAGTTCCACCATCCTCTACCTGCTGCCGAAGATCGTCGAGAACTTCCGCGCCCAGCACCCGGACGTGCGGCTGACCCTGCACAACGCCATCACCGCCGACGGCACCGATCTGCTGCGCTCGGATGCGGTGGACCTGGCGGTGGGCTCGATGATGGACGTGCCCGCCGACCTGAGCTACGCGCCGATCTACCGCTTCGAGCCGGTGCTGATCACCCCGCCGCAACATCCGCTGGCGAACAAGGCGAAGCTTTCGCTGGAAGACATTTCCCACTACGGGCTGATCCTGCCGCCGAAACGGCAAATCACCTACCGGCTGGTCGATCTGGTGTTCCAGCAGAACCGCGTGCCGTACACGGTGGCGCTGGAGGTCGGCGGCTGGGAAGTGATCAAGCAATACGTGGCCATGGGCATGGGCATCTCGATCGTCAGTTCGATCTGCCTGACCGACGGCGACCACGACCGCCTGGCCACCCGTTCGCTGCGCGACTGGTTCCCTTCGCGCAGCTACGGCGTGGTGGTGCGCAAGGGCAAATACCTGTCGCCGCAGGCGCGCGCGTTTATCGAGCTGATCCAGCCGGATCTTTTCGCCCCTCGCGACTACGACCAGAGCGGACATTCGGAGCGCTAGGCGCTTGGCTGGCACCGGCCATCGCTTGATCCTGCTCAATGCCTGCCAGGGCCGGGACAGGCTAGAGTCGCTGGCGTTCCATCCAGGCCATGCCATGCCTCCCGCAAAGCCCCGCGCCGATTCGCTCGGCAAGCGTTTGGCCGATTTCGCCGATGCCCAGTTGGCGCAGGCTGCCCAGTGCCTGTCGCTACCGGACCAGGATCGCCATGAGGGCATCCACGAAGCGAGGAAATGCCTGCGCCGGACACGCAGCGCACTGGCCCTGGGCGGCAATGCGTTGGGCCCGCATACCGCGCGCCTGGACCGGGATCTGCAGCGCCTGTGCCGGGGCCTGTCGCGGCTCAGGGATGCGCACGCCGTGGTCGAAACGCTGGAGCGGCTGCTGGCCGAGGCGGCGCCGGCAGCGATTCCCCATCTGCAATCGGCGCTGGCGCTGGCGCACGCGCAGCGCGACACCCAGTTGGCGCAAGCGCTGTCGTCGGACCCGCAGTTCCGCCGGCGCTGCCAGCGGCTGCAACGTGCCCGCCAGCAGCTGGCGCAACTGGACTGGAACGGCGTGGAAGACGACGTCGTAACCCGGGCATTCCGGCGCAGCGAGCGGCGCGTTCGCAAGGCCGGCAAGCGTGTGGACCGCCATCCCGAACGGCCGCTGGCATGGCATGCCTATCGCAGGCGGCTGCGCCGGCTACGCCAGCAACAGCATCTGCTCAACCAGGTGGAACCGGCGCTTTGCCAGCCGCTGGAGAAAGAAATCAAGCAGCACGCCGTTGCCCTGGGACAGGCGCAGGACTACGCGCTGCTGCTGCGCCGTTGCGGCCGGCGCTCGCCGTTTCCGCAGGCGCTGCGCAACGTCCTGCGGCCCATCGCGCGCCAGCGCCTGCGGCAGGCCCGGGCCGCGTTGCATCCCTGAGCAGTTCTCATGCCGTCGATGCCTGGAGCGTTTACGCGCCTACGTCATGACGATGACTGATTGATGCCGCGTAAACGCTTGAGGCGAAAATGCGGACTCCCGCCCAGTTGGAGCCTTCAACGCGGCGACGGTTCCGGCAGCGCCTCGTCAGCGAAGATCGCCACATGCGGCACGCCGTCGGCGCCAATCCAGCCGCGGTACATGCCTTCGGTGTTGAATGGCAGCGCAATCCTGCCGTCGCTGTCCAGCACGATGGCGCCGCCATCGCCGCCGGCCTTGGGGATATCGCCGTTGATGACACCCGCAGCCGCCTGCGCCACCGACTGCCCGGCGTACTTCACCCGCGCGCAGATGTCGTGCGCGGCGACCGCACGGATGTAGAACTCGCCCCAGCCGGTGCCGGAAACCGCGCAGCGCTCATTGGCATAGGTGCCGGCACCGATGATGGGCGCATCGCCGACGCGGCCGTAGCGCTTGTTGGTCATGCCGCCGGTGGAAGTACCGGCGGCCAGCTTTCCCTGCGCATCCAAGGCCACTGCGCCGACGGTTCCGAAGTACTTGGCGGTCTCGATGTCGCGGTGAGCTTCGCGCGAGGCTTCCTCGCGCAATGCGCGCTGCAACTGCTGCCAGCGCTTTTCGGTACGGAAATAGCCCGGCTCCACCAGGGGGACGCCCTGCTCCTTGGCGAACGCTTCGGCGCCTTCGCCAACCATCATTACGTGGCGGGATTTTTCCATCACCGCCTGCGCCAGCAGGATCGGGTTCTTCACCGTGCGTACGCCAGCGACGGCACCGGCACGGCCGCTGCTGCCGTCCATGATGGCGGCATCGAGTTCGTTGCGGCCATCGTGGGTGAACACCGCACCCTTGCCGGCATTGAAACTGGGCGCGTCCTCCAGCACCGTGATCGCCGCGGTAACCGCATCCAGCGCCGGTTTTCCCGCCGCCAGCTGCGCATGGCCGGCGCGCAATGCCTGTTCCAGCGAGGCACGCGCAGCCGCTTCGTCGGCCGGCGTCATGCCCTGCCGGACCACGCCGGCGCCACCATGGATCGCCAGCACCGGTTGCTGCGCCACGGCAGCGGCCGCCATCGTCGCCAACGTCGCCAGCAGTCCCGCCTGCAGGAGCTTCATCCGCTTGCCCATTGCCTTCCTCCCGCGCCGGTGCGCATCAGACTGTGCCACGGTTCTTGCCAACCCAGGGACGGTACCACTCCCGGATTTTCGCCATGTCGGCCTCGACATCATCGCTGGGGTGAAACAGGCCGCCAATGCCGATGGTCTTCTCCGGGTAGTGGAAGTACGCCATCAGGATAGGCACATTGGCGCCGCGGGCGATCTTCCAGAATCCGCTCTTCCATTTCTGCACGCGCTTGCGCGTACCTTCCGGCGTCAGCGCGAACCACATGCGTTCGGCGCCGTTGATCAGGCCGATGGCCTGCTCCACGGTGCCCTGCGGCGAACTGCGGTCGATCGGCACCACGCCCAGCTTCCTCAGCAGCGGCGCCAGCGGCCACCAGAACAGCTGCGCCTTGCCCAGCACGCGCACCTGGAAACCCATGGCAATCTTGGCCGCCATGCCCCATATGCCGTCCCAGTTGGACGAATGCGGTGCGACGATCAGCACCAGCTTGGGAATATCCGGCAGCGTGCCGACCACCCGCCAGCCGAAGGCTCGCAGGAAGCGGCGCGCGATCCAACGGGTGAAGCGGTTGCGCGGCACCTGCGGCATGTTGGGCGGGATGGCGGGGATGACGTCGTCGGCGTCGCTCAAATGGTTACTCCCAATGGCTTTTCTGCGAGCGGCCGCGCTTGATCTGGCTGCGCTGGTTCTTGGCCTCCAGCCGGCGCGCCTTGGCCGCGCGCGAGGGCCGGGTGGCGATGCGCTGTTTCGGCACCGTCAACCCGCTGGCGATGAAGGCCGCCAACCGTTCACGGGCGTCCTGGCGGTTGCGGTCCTGGGTACGGAAGCGCTGCGCGGCAATGATCAGCACGCCCTCATCGGTGAGGCGGCGGTCGCGTTTGGCCAGCAGGCGTTCGCGCACCGGCTCCGGCAGCGACGGCGATTGCGCAATATCGAACCGCAGTTCGACCGCAGTGGAAACCTTGTTGACGTTCTGCCCGCCCGGTCCGGCCGCGCGCACGAACCGCTCGATCAACTCCGCGTCAGGAATCGTCAGTGTCTGCGTGATTTCAAGTGCGCCGCTCCCCATCCACCGATTGTAGTCAGGATGCGGTGGCCGGCGTAAGCGTCCGGGCGGGGGTTTAACGGACCATTTACTTATTCAACGTCACCATTCACGCCTTCGAGTATCGCGCTTTCAGGATCACGCATGAGTATCGCTTCGCCTTGTCTCCGCTGGCTGCTGTTGGCCGCCCTTGCCATTCCCGCGGTCGTCCTGGCCGCCGAGCCCAGCGATGCGGACATCGAAAAGCTGCTGCGGGCCTCGCGCGCCGAGAGCATGCTGGCCGCCATCGTGCCGCAGATGGAAGCGATGCAGCGGCAGCAGTTCGATCAGATGATGGGCGACAAGCCGCTGACCGCCGAACAACGCGCCGAAGTCGAGCGCATCCAGGCCAAGACCAACGAAATCGTGCGCAAGACGCTGGCCTGGGAAGAAATGCGTCCGTTGTACGCCGATGTCTACAAGCAGACCTTCACCCGTGAGGACGTGCGCGCCATCACCAAGTTCTACGAAAGCCCTGCAGGCAGGAATCTGCTGGACAAGACTCCGGCGCTGATGCAGAACCTGATGACGGCGATCCAGCAGAAGATGGTGCCGATGCTGGAAGAACTTCAGGCCGAGGCGCAGACCGTCTCGGAAATGCCGGCGCCGGAAGTCACGCCGCCGCAGAAGCGGCGCAAGAAGTAGCCCTCAGGCGGCCGCCGCCGCGAGTTCCGCTTCGACGGCGGCGCGATCCGGCAGCCGCCAGTCGATCGGCGTCTGCCCGCGCTGCGCCAGGTAGCGGTTGGCCGCCGAAAAATGTCCACAGCCCAGAAAGCCGCGATGCGCCGACAGCGGCGATGGATGCGGCGCGCGCAGCACGCGGTGGCGCTGGGTATCGATGACCTTGCCCTTGGCCTGCGCGTAGCTGCCCCATAGCAGGAACACCAATCCTTCACGCTCGCGGTTGAGGGTTTCCACCACATGATCGGTAAAGCCTTCCCAGCCCTTGCCCTGGTGGGCGCCGGCACGGCCTTCCTCGACGGTCAGCACCGCGTTGAGCAGCAGCACGCCGCGCCGCGCCCACGGCAGCAGGCAACCATGGTCCGGACGCGGGAGGCCGAGATCGGTCTCGATCTCCTTGTAGATGTTCAGCAGCGACGGCGGCACCGGCACTCCCGGCAGCACCGAGAAGCACAGCCCATGCGCCTGACCCGGTCCGTGGTACGGGTCCTGGCCCAGGATCACCACCTTGACCGCATCGAACGGGGTGGCGTCGAAGGCGGCGAAAATCTGCGGGCCCGGCGGATAGATGCGCGCGCCGGCAGCCTTGCGTTGGCGCAGGAATGCCGACAGTTCGCGCATTTGCGGCCGCAGCAGCCAATCGCCGACGTGCGCCTTCCACGACGGTTCCAGCCTGATGCGGCTCGCGTCGCCGTCGCTCATACCAGGCTGCGGGCGCCGTCCATGCGGGCCAGCCGCAACTGAAACAGGACCTTGGTGATCAGCAGCCGTTCCTCGATCGGCTTGAGCACCAGGTCGTTGGCGCCGGCCTGCAGCAGTTCGGACTGGTTGTCGCGGTTGCTGTCGCCGGTCATCACCAGGATCGGCAGCCGGCGCTTGCCGTAGGCGAAGTCCACGCGCACGCGCTGCACCACATCGCGGCCGCTCAGCTCACCTTTCAGGGTTACGTCGGTCAGCACCAGATCGAAGCGGTGCGTGGACAGCCCCAGCGACTCGGCGGTCAGCAGCGCAAACGCATCCTCGGCCTTCAGCACATGCACGACCTTCAGGTTCTGCCGTTCCAGCATGCGCTTTGTGGTTTCGGCGACCACCCGGCTGTCTTCGATATACAGCACCGTGGCGCCTTCGACCGGTTCGGGCTGCACGTAGCCGCGGATGAACGCGGCCAGCGCCTCATGGCCCAGCGACTTGTCGAAATAGTCGGTGACGAACTCGGTGAAGCGGCGTTCCTCCAGATGCTGTTGCGCATCGCCGGAAACCACGATCACCGGCACATAGGCCTGGCCGGCGGCCTGGCGCACGCTGCGGGCGATTTCCAGGCCATCGCCGTCGGGCAGCGCCAACGCGGTGGTCACCAGGTGCACGGCGCCGCTGGCCAGCGCCTTGCGCGCCTCGGCAATGCTGCTGCAGCCGATCACTTCCACTCCCGGCACTTCCCGCTTGAGCACGTCGGCAATCAGCTTGCGCACCAGCTTGGAGCCATCGACCACCATCACCCGCGGGGTGTCGCTGATCAGATGGCGGAGTTCTTGGGCCATGAAAATGCGGGGTCTCAGGTTCAGGTTTCGGTCGGGCGAGTCTGACGCAAGAAGTGCCCGGTCACCAGCCATGCGCCCAGCCAGCCGATGATGGTAGCGCCCAACAGTACGCCGACGGCGGTCTGCGCGGTCAGCCCGGACAGCGCAAAGCCGCTGCCGTAGCTGGCCGAAAGCGCCGCCAGCGGCTCGCGCAGGGCGGTGGCGGCGGCGCTCAGCAACCCCAGCGCCAGCGCCCCGGCGACCAGGCCATACCAGGCGCCCAGGTAGATGAAGGGGCGGCGGATGAAGCCGTCGCTGGCGCCCAGCAGCTGCAGCACGCCGATTTCCTCGCGCCGCGACTGGATGTCCAGACGCACCGTATTGCCGACCACCAGCAAGGCCCCGGTGCCGAACAGCACCGCCAGCACCCAGGCCAGCCGTTCGCCGAAACCCAGCCAGCCGGCCAGCCGCTGTCGCCAGACTGCGTCGTGCTGCAACTGGTCGGTTTCGGGAAGGCTGCGCAGCGCGTTGACCAGTTGGGTGTCGTCGTTGCGCGGGGTGACGATCAGCAGGCTCGGCAGCGGATTGTCGTCCAGCGCATCCAGCGCCTCGCCCAGCCCGCTGGTACGGCGGAATTCCTCCAGGCCCTGTTCCGGAGTGCGCAGTTCCACCTGCGCCACATCGGCGCGGCCGCGCAGCTCCGTGGCCAGCGCGGAGGCGCGCGCGGCGGCGACGTCGGGCTTCAGGAACACGTCGATTTCGCGCGACTGCTCCACGTTGCCGGCGAAATGCTGCAGGTTGTCCAGCGCCAGCCACAGGCCCAGCGGCAGCGCCAGCGCCACCGCCATCACCCCGATGGTCAGCAGCGTGGCCCATGGCCGCCGCAGCACCCGCCCCAGACTGGAAACGAAGCTGTAGAGGTGCTGATCCAGCCAGATGCCCAGGCCGGAACGCGGACGCGCGATGACGTTGCCCTGCTCGCTCATTCGGCCAGATCCGCCGGGGAGATATCGTCGACCAGCTTGCCGTGGTCCAGGATCAGCACGCGCTTCTTCATCCGCTTCAGCAATGGCAGGTCATGGCTGACCACCAGCACGCTGGTGCCGCGCTCGGGCATCGAGGCGAACAGCGACATGATTTCCGCCGCCAGGGTCGGATCGAGGTTGCCGGTGGGCTCGTCGGCGACCAGCAGCTTGGGTTCGGCGACGATGGCGCGGGCAATGCCGACCCGCTGCTGCTCGCCGGCCGAGAGCTGGGTCGGCAACGCTTTTTCGCGGTGCCCCAGCCCCAGCCGGGCCAGCACTTCGCGCACCCGCTTGCCGATGTCGCTGCGATGATCGCCGCGCAGGATCAGCGGCAACGAAACGTTCTCCATCACGCTGCGGTCGGTCAGCAGCCGGTGATCTTGGTAGACCGCGCCAACCTGGCGCCGGTGCTGCGGGATGCGTCCGCCGCGCACCTTCAGCAGGTTGCGGCCAGCGAACACCACCGCGCCGCGGCTGGGCCGTTCGCTCAGGTGGATCAGCTTGAGCAAGGTGCTTTTGCCGGCGCCGGAATGGCCGGTGACGAACAGCATTTCGCCTTCGGCCACTTCGAAGCTGACATCCTCCAGCGCCGCATGGCCGCCGGGGTACTGCTTGCTGACATTTTCGAATCGCAGAACGCTCATCCGGCGATTATGCCGTTTTTTTCACATTCCCCATCGGCGGACGATACCGCACCGCCCGCCGACGGCGCGAGCCTCGCCCGGTCGACGACAGGCTCCGGGGCTACGCCCCGGAAACCAGCGACTTCAGCTTGCGTCCCAACCGGGTCAGGAACGATGAATTGTCCTTCGGCGCAGACGCGGCCGGCGCGGGCGCCGAAGCCGGCTTGGCGCTGACCGGCGTTGCCATGCCCTCGCCTTCCAGCGGCCGGCCATGACGGCGGCGGCGGCGCTTGCGCGGCGGGCGGTCGCCTTCCGGCTTGGCGGTTGTGCCGAGCGCAGGCGCAGGCGCGGCCGCCGGCGCCGGTTTGCCGGCCGCATCGGCATCAGGTTCGCGTCGCGGCGGGCGCGGCCCGCGCGGCTTGCCGTCGCGCGAACGCGTGCCATCGCCGCGACCGCCCGGCCCGCTCTTGCGCGGACCACCTTTGGGACCGCCGCGGCGCTGCTCGTCGGCGGCCTTCTGCTCGCGCGCCTCGCGGAAGATGTCGCCGATGCTTTCGTCGGCATCGGCCTCGTCCCCTTCGACCGGCGCCCGCTGCGGACGCGGCAACGCGGTCAGCAGTTCGGCGGTGACCGGCTCGACCGGAATCTTCTGTTCGATATAGGCCTCGATATCCGGCAGGCCCTGCGCGTAGATCTCGCAGGCGAAGCTGATCGCATCGCCCTCGGCGCCCAGCCGCGCGGTGCGGCCGATGCGGTGCACATAGTCCTCGGCATCGAACGGCAGATCGTAGTTGTAGACGTGGCTGACGCCGTCGATATGCAGGCCGCGCGCGGCCACATCGGTGGCCACCAGGATTTCCAGCTGCCCCTTCTGGAAGCGGTTGAGCAGCGTTTCGCGCTTCTTCTGCGGCACGTCGCCGGACAGCACGCCGACCCGGTAGCCGGCTTTCTCCAGCGCGCGCGCCACCCGTTCCACCCACGCCTTGGTGTTGACAAACACCATCGTGCGCGCGCCTTCGCTGCGCGACAGCAGACCGATCAGCAGCGGGATCTTTTCCTCGTTGGCCGGGAAGTACATCCGCTGCCGTACCCGTGCGGCGGTGATGAACTCGGCCTCGACGACCAGCTTTTCCGGCTCGTTCATGTGCTCGTAGGCCAGCTCCAGCACACGGTGGCTCAGCGTGGCGCTGAACAGCAGCGTCTGCCGGGTGCCGCGCTCGGGCATGCGCCGCAGCAGGAAACGGATGTCCTTGATGAAGCCCAGGTCGAACATGCGGTCGGCTTCGTCCAGCACGCAGATTTCGCAGGCGTGCAGCGAGACCACCTTGTGCTGCTTGACGTAGTCGATCAGCCGGCCCGGGGTGGCGATGATCACGTCCACGCCCTGCTGCAGCAGCTCGCGCTGCTTGTCGTAGTCAACGCCGCCGTAGATCAGCGCAAAGCGCAGGCCCAGGTCGGCACCGAACTTGACCGCATCCTTGTGGATCTGGATGGCCAGCTCGCGGGTCGGCGCCAGGATCAGCGCGCGCGGGTCCTCCGGTTTGCGGTCGGCCAGCGCCGGCCGCGTCAGCAGGCGGTTCATCACTGCCACCAGGAACGCCAGCGTCTTGCCGGTGCCGGTCTGCGCCTGTCCGGCGACATCGCGGCCGGGCAGCGCCACCGGCAGCGTCAGCGCCTGGATCGGCGTGCAACGCGAGAAACCGGCGGCTTCCAGACCGGCCAGAAGGGCCGGGTGCAGGTCGAAGGAGGAAAAGGTTACATCGGTTAAGGGTTTGTCGCTCATGCCTTCTTCTTTAATGCGCCGCTGTGTTCTGCCAGCGGGCGTGATGGTGCGGAATGCGTGCTTGCATCGCGGTTACCGGCGTCGCACACTGCGCCCCTGATGCCGGGTTGCGCGGCCCTTGATTTGGCCGCCAAGCGCCCCAGTTTACCGCAATAGAGATGGCCGCCCCGGCCAAACCCGTCCGCGCTTGATCCGCGGACCCTGCAGGAGACCCCAGTGAGCGATAAAGTAACCCACGTCGGCGATGCCGATTTCGATGCCGCCGTGCTGCAATCGGAAGAGCCGGTTCTGGTGGATTTCTGGGCCGAATGGTGCGGCCCGTGCAAGATGATTTCCCCGGTCCTGGACGAACTGGCCCAGACCTACGATGGCCGCCTGAAGGTGGTCAAGCTGAACGTGGACGAGAACCGCGCCACCGCCATCAAGTACCACGTACGCAACATCCCGCTGCTGCTGCTGTTCAAGGACGGCCAGGTGCACGCGACCCAGGTCGGCGCCGTCGGCAAGGGTCAGCTGACCCAGATGATCGACAAGAGCATCGGCACCCAGGCCGCCTGAGCCTCAGGCCGGGCCGCGTCCGGCTGAATCCGTTCGAACCCGCCGCCGCGCGCTGCTTGCCGCCGCGGCGGCGCGGTGTTAGTGTCGTTGCATCCGGCGCGGGGTCTGCGCCGCACCCCTTCTGAGAAACCACTCTCCATCCGTCCCGCCGGCCATCCGCTGGCGCTCGCAACCGTAGCGAGGAAATCCCACTTGTCCGACAGCAATAACGAAACCGGCGCCCCCGCCGAGAAGCGTGTGCGCAAGCCGCGCGCCCCCAAGGTGGCCGCCAGCGAACAGCCGGCAGCCCCGGCAACGCCGAAAGCGCCGATTGAAGCCGCCGCACCTGCAGCGCCTGCCAATCCGCCCGCGCCGCCTGCCGTGCCTGCCGAAGCCGCGCCGCGCCCGTCGGCGCCTGCCGCTTCTTCTTCCGGTTCCGCCGACGAAGGCGCGACCGCGACCGCCGCTGCCGGCCAGGACGGCGAACCGCGCGAGCCGCGCGAAGGCGGCCAGCGTTTCAACCAGAACCAGAACAACCGCCGCGACCGTTTCCGCAACCGCCGTGATCGCGACCGCGACCGCGGCGACCGCCCGCGCAATGACGGCCTGCCCAGCGACGGCGGCAACGAGAACTTCGTCCCGCGCAGCCCGCCGGCCAATGTGCCCGAGGGCTTCCCGCAGTACTCGCTGAGCGATCTGAAGCGGATGCCGGCGCAGAAGCTGCTGGACATCGCCGAGCAGCTGAGCATCCACGAAGGCGTCGCCCGCGCGCGCAAGCAGGATGTGATCTTCGCCCTGCTGAAGGTGCTGACCCGTCACGGCGAAGGCGTCGCCGCCGACGGCGTCCTGGAAATCCTGCCCGACGGCTTCGGCTTCCTGCGCGCCGCCGAGGCCAGCTACCTGGCCGGCCCGGACGATGTCTACATCAGTCCCAGCCAGATCCGCCGCTTCAACCTGCGCACCGGCGATCACCTGGCCGGGCGCATCCGCTGGCCCAAGGACGGCGAGCGCTATTTCGCGCTGGCCGTGGTCGACACCATCAATGGCGAGCCGATCGAAGCCAGCAAGGGTAAGGTGCTGTTCGAGAACCTGACCCCGCTGTTCCCGCGCCGCCGCTTCACCCTGGAGCGCGGCAACGGCTCGTCGGAAGACATCGCCGGCCGCATCCTCGACCTGATGGCGCCGCAGGGCAAAGGCCAGCGCGCGCTGATCGTCTCGCCGCCCAAGGCCGGCAAGACCATCATGATGCAGCAGATCGCCACCGCGATTACCACCAACCATCCCGACGTGCACATGATCGTGCTGCTGATCGACGAGCGTCCGGAAGAAGTCACCGAAATGCAGCGCACCGTGCGCGGCGAGGTCATCTCTTCGACGTTCGATGAGCCGGCCGCCCGCCACGTGCAGGTCGCCGAGATGGTGATCGAACGCGCCAAGCGTTTGGTCGAGCACAAGAAGGACGTGGTGATCCTGCTCGATTCGATCACCCGCCTGGCCCGCGCCTACAACAACGTCGTGCCCAGCTCCGGCAAAGTGCTGACCGGCGGCGTCGACGCCAACGCGCTGCACCGGCCCAAGCGTTTCTTCGGCGCCGCGCGCAATGTCGAAGAAGGCGGCAGCCTGACCATCATCGCCACCGCGCTGGTCGAAACCGGCAGCAAGATGGACGAGGTGATCTACGAAGAGTTCAAGGGCACCGGCAACAGCGAAGTGCACCTGAACCGCCGCATCACCGAGAAGCGCGTCTACCCGGCCATCGACATCAACCGCTCCGGCACCCGCCGCGAGGACCTGCTGATCGAACCGGAACTGCTGCAGAAGATCTGGATCCTGCGCAAGCTGCTGCACCCGATGGACGAAATCGCGGCAATGGAATTCCTGCTGGACAAGATGAAGAACACCAAGTCCAACGACGAGTTCTTCAGTTCGATGAAGCGGTAGTCCGAACACGCGCTGCAACGTAAAACGCCCCGCATTGCGGGGCGTTTTTTCGTCCGGGCTCGCCACGCGGCAGTTCAACCGGCGGGAGGTTCCAACGGCGTGACCAACCGCGGGCCCACGCCGATCAATTGCAGCTCGCCCGATTCGCCGGCAGCAATCGTCACACCGTCGTCTTCTGCTCCCGATACCGCCCGGCGCGGACCGGGCAAGTAGTATTCCCACTCTCCGTAACCCGGCGCGGCGCCGACGATGTAGGTAACCGGAACACGCGCCTCCAGAAATGGGTATTCGGCCAATGGACCACCCTTTGGCATCTTGAATTTCCACTGCCGTGCCGCTGCCGCAGTATGGGCGGCAAACTCGGCGCGCACTTGTGCGATTTCCTGCTCCTCGCCGATAAAATTAAGATTGACCTGTTCGATGACCAGATCCGCGACCTTGCCATCGCGGCCGACCTTTACCGCCACGTAGACGGTACCGCTGACGTCAGCAAGCCGAAGCACTGCGCGTGGGTACTCAGGACGTCTCAGGCGCCCATCGGCCACGATATCCTCACCGGGCTTATGCTGCTGAACGATATTGGCGCCGGCAAGCGACAAACGGAAGTAGCCGCTCTCTTCGGGTATTGCCATCACGCGCACGCTGAAACGCCGCTCAGTCGCCTCACCCGGAGACGAGGCATCCGCCATCGTCACCTTCCATCGAGGCACATGTCGCGCCAGGTGCCGCAGCACCTCCGGCGGCACCTTGTCCGGCTGGTTGATCGCATAGCCGATAACCGAACCATCCGCTGCGATCGCCAGCGTACCGGTCAGCAGCATCGTTCCAACCACCTGCTTGCGGAATTCCGCGACATCGTCGGCCGCGGCAGGCGCCCCGAACATCAGCAGGCAAAGCATCAGCCATGCAATAACGCCAGGGAGTGTGTTTCCCATACGCGTTTTCTGCCGCGAACGCTCAGCCCTCATGTTGTAGCGAGGTCAGCAGGCGGAAGCTCTTTCCGACCTCGTAGAATCCTCCCGAAAGCAATGCATCCGGACTCTCGTTGGCATCCAGATCGTCCGACGCCCACGGGATGGGGTGCCTGGGTCCCGGGATATAGGCATGCCATTGCCCGTACTCTGGGAGACGGGTTCCATGGAAGGCGTAATCGACCGGAACGCGCACGCTCCAGAACTCGGCGCTCGCGTTCTCTCCCGTCGTCGGTGGAGCGAACATCCACGACCTTGCTGCCTTGAGCGCCGAACCGGCGAAGATCGAGCGCATCCTTTCCATCTCGACAGGCGGACCGATGGTACGGAGATTGATCTGTTCGGCCATCGCGTCGACCACAGTCCCCTCGCGTCCGATCTTAAGCACCAGGTACACCGTGCCCTGATACCCGCTTTCCATGGCCAACCTGGGATATCCGGGTGGCCGCATGCTCACGGACTTGATGATGTCCTCCCGCTGCTGGAGTTCTTCCGGCGTCAGCGCCTCCACCCCGAAGTGGCCGCTGCGCAGGGACAGCCTGTACAGATCGGCTTCTACCTTGTTGGCCACCACCCGCAGGCTCATGCGCGCCCTGCCGCGCACGGACTTTCCATCGACCATGGGCGGCTCGAAATGCCAGGTATTGCCGGCGACTTCGACCAGGCGCACCACATCTCCGGGTACCTTGTCGGGCTGGTCGATTTCCAGCTTGCCCACACTGCCGTCTTTTTCGATCACAACGAAGCCCGTTACCAGCATGCTGGCTTCGACCTGCTTGCGCGCAGCCCCCGGTCCGGCAGCCGACGCGGTTGCCGCCCACGCGAACAGCAATGCAAACATCCAGTGGCGCAATCTCATCCCCGTTCTCCTTCCTTGAGCCGCCGGCTCCGATCGGGGCCGGTCCGCCGCATACTATCGCCTCGAAGCGCCCCATGCACGGTAGCGTCCGGAACTGGCGTTGGTCTTCTTACTGGCGTTGGCCGCGCCGGTATTCACGCGCTTCGGGCCACGCGCGGTGCTGGTTTACAGGTGCTGATTTACAGGTGCGGATCCAACCCGCGGTTCAGAGCAGCGTCCCGACGATCGGCGTCTTCAGCCTGAATCTCGAATCAAGCGGCTGTGCGTCGCCATCGCGCAAATCCTCGCTCACCGGATTGGCGGCCAGTTCCTCCATCGCCCATGGCGCCGGCTTCCGCGGCCCCGGGATAAAGCCGTGCCATCGGTTTTCCGGGCTGCTGCCAATCGTGAACGTCACCGGGACGCGCACGCTACTGGTTGCCACGGGCGCTCCGTCAACAGCCTCGGTGATGCCGTATTTCCAGCTCCTGGCCGCGGCCAGACTGGCCTTTTCGAACAGAGCGCGCCACTGCTCGGCAGATCTTTCGTTTTTGGCGACGGCGCTCAGGCTCGTCTGCTCGGGATGCGCATCAACGACATTCCCGTCCGCATCCAGCCTGAGCACCAGGATGACCTTGGCGCCGAGATTGGCGCGGGCCGCCTCCACAGGATACCGGGGCGCGGCCAGTTTCGAGGTCCGGGTAGGTTCGCCGAACCATGCCTTCTCCACCTTCAGCTGATAGCCCTCGGCTACTTTCTCCGCCGAAAGCGTCAGCCGCAGCCGGGTCCTGGCGATCACCGGCCGCCCATCGACGGCGACTGGTTCAAACTGCCACCGACGCAGACTCTGCTCCACCAGCCGCTCGATTGGGGGAGACAGCCCCTTGTCCAGCTCGAACGCATGCAGACCGCCATCGGGACCAATCTCGATGTGGCCGGTAACATCTATCGATAGCTCAGGGTCGACCCCTCGCTGGGCCTGAGCCGCTGCGGGTAGCAGCAAGCTCAGCAACAAAACCGCAATCGCCCGCATAGGACACGCTTCCTTGACGTTGACAGTTCCGCGAGGCTACTACTCCCTCATGACCCGTTGCAATCGCCGCCTGCCGACCCACGCGGTGCGCCGTCCAACCCGCATAATGCCGCCCGAGGTGACGCATGCACGGTAGCGGTCTGGAACTGGCGTTGGTTTTCCTGCTGGCGGCGGTGGTGGCCGTGCCGGTATTCAAGCGCTTTGGCCTGGGGGCGGTGCTGGCCTATCTGGTTGCCGGGGTGGTGCTGGGCCCTTACGGGCTGGGACTGGTGCAGGACGCCGACCGCATCCTCAACGCGGCCGAAATCGGCGTGGTGATGATGCTGTTCGTGATCGGGCTGGAACTGTCGCCGTCGCGGCTGCGGGTGATGCGCAAGCCCGTGTTCGGCGCGGGCGGGCTGCAGGTGCTGGTGACCGCACTGGTGCTGGGCGGTCTGATGCTGCTGGCCGATCACCGCTGGAAGGCCGCGCTGGTGGTCGGCCTGGGGCTGGCGCTGTCGTCCACCGCGGTCAGCCTGCAGTTGTTGTCCGAACGCAAGGAACTGGCCACCGAGCACGGCCGGCTGGGCTTTGCCATCCTGCTGTTCCAGGACCTGGCGGCGATTCCATTGCTGGCGGCGATTCCGCTGCTGGGCGGCGCCAAGAACGAGACCCTGACCTGGACCATGGTGTTCCAGGCCATCGGTGCGATGGCGCTGGTGATCTTCGGCGGCCGGTTGCTGCTGCGGCAGCTGTTCCGGGTGGTCGCACGTACGCGCATGCCCGAGGTGTTCACCGCCACCGCGCTGCTGGTGGTGCTGGGCAATGCCTGGTTCCTGCAATTGGCCGGGCTCAGCGCCGGCCTGGGCGCGTTCCTGGCCGGCGTGCTGCTGTCGGATTCGGAATTCCGGCACGAACTCGAATCGCAGATCGAACCATTCAAGGGCCTGCTGCTGGGTCTGTTCTTCATTGCCGTGGGCATGGACATCGATCTGGATCTGGTGATGGCCGAACCGCACATCATCGCCAGCGGCGTGCTGATCCTGCTGGCGGTCAAGTTCTCGCTGCTGTTCGCCATCGGCATCTTCCCCGGCAGGCTGGAGGTCCGCAGCGCGTTGATGCTGGCGGGCGTGCTGTGGCTGGGCGGCGAATTCGCGTTTGTGGTGTTCAGCGAAGCGGTGCGGGTGAACCTGCTGGACGACGGCACCCGCGACCGGCTGGTGGCGATCGTCGGCCTGTCGATGGCGCTGACTCCGCTGCTGCTGATCGGCATGACCCAACTGCTGTCCGGCATGCCGAAGAAGCCCGCGCGGCTGCCGGCGTTCGACACCATTCCCGACGGCCAGCACCCGCAGGTGCTGATCGCCGGCATGGGCCGGTTCGGCCAGATCGTCGCGCGCCTGCTGAGCGCGCAGAAGATTCCGTTCGTGGCGCTGGAGCACAGCCCGGAAACGGTGGAGACGCTGCGCCGCTTCGGCAACGTGCGCATCTACTACGGCGATCCGACCCGCCCGGACCTGCTGCGCGCGGCCGGCGCCCAACACGTCAAGGCGTTCGTCATCGCGATGGACGACCCGGATACCAATATCAAGGCCGCCCGGCTGATCCGCCGGATGTTTCCGAAAGCCACCATCTTCGGCCGCGCGCGCAACCGCCAGCATGCATGGCGGCTGATGGACCTGGGGGTGGAGCCCTTCCGCGAAACCTTCGGCACCAGCCTGGAGATGAGCGAGCAGGTGCTGATCGCCTTGGGGCTGCCGGCGGATACGGCGGCCAGCCTGGTGCGGCGCTTTCGCGATCACGACGAAGCGCTGCTGCGCGAGCAGCACCTGATCTACGACGACGACGCGGCCGTCATCCAGACCGCACGCGATGCCATCGGCGATCTGGAAAAACTGTTCGAAGCCGACGCCGGCGAACCCGGCGGCGCCATCGGCCGGCAGCGGCCCGGCTAGCGCGTTTCCCCCGAGTATTTGCCGGAAACCGATAGCCCATCATCGTCCCGATGCCGGAATATCTTTGGCTTGCCCCGAGGTGTCACGAATCGGGTCCTTGTGGGAGCGACGTAAGTCGCGACGCGCTATCGCGACTTACATCGCTCCCACAGGCAACCATAAAGGAGCCATGTCAGTCGAAGGAACGGCCCAGGCGGCGTGTAGCGCCGCAGATGGCGTTCCGCGGCTATCGGCTCTTGTCCGTGTCGAACGCGCTGCTGCGGCCCGGCATTGACCGGTAGCCGCGCACGCTCATTTGCGCGGCTCGCGCAGGAAACGCGCCATCGAGGCGCCGGGTACGGCCGGGACGAATTCGCCGGCCACATCGACAAAGCCGCGCATCACTGCGATTTCGCGCGGGGTCCGGTTCAGCGCATCGCGCAGTTCCGGATCGGCACCGGTATGCAGCAGGCGCTGCACCACCCGCAACAGGCCGTGCAAAGCGGCCAGGTGCAGCGGACCGAAACCGCGCGGGTCCTGTACATCCAGCGAAACGTCCTCGTCCAGCAGTCGCTCCAGTCCGGCCAGCACGACCTCCTCATCGCAAGCGGTACCCGGTTCGGCGCGCGCGCCCAGCAACAGCAACAACGGCGTGACCGCGCCGGCCGCAAGCTGCTCGGGTTCGGCGCCGGACAGCAGCAGGGTGTCGAACAGGGCGACCAGCCGCGGCCGATCGCGCGCGGTGAAGCCGTACAGTGCGGCGCAGTGCAAAGGCGTCAGCCCCTGCGCGTCGCCGGCATGCACGTTGGCGCCGGCGGTCAGCAGCCGCGCCACGATCTCAGGCAGCCCCAGCGCCGCCGCCAGCATCAGCACGGTGACCCCGCCAGGCAGGCGATGTTCGATCTCCGCGCCGGCGGCCAGCAGCGCGGTGACGATATCGGCCTGGCGCATGCTCACCGCCGCCGACAACGGAGTGGCGCCGGTATTGGCCGCATGTTGCGGATCGGCGCCGCGGGCCAACAGCAGATCCACGGTGGCGCGATGCCCGCCGCCAGCCGCACGCAACAATGCCGTGCAGCCCTGCGCATCCTGCGAGTCGACCGCAAAGCCCAGATCCAGCAGCCGCCGCACCGCATCGGCGTCGCCGACCATTGCCGCCGCCGGCAGATCCGCGGCGCGCAAGGCGCGTTTGGGCAGGGGCCAGCCGCGCCAGTCCAGCCAGTCGGCCAGATCCCGGCGGCCACTGGCCAGCGCCACGCCCAACGGGGTCTGGCCATCGGCGGCGCGCGAATCCGGGCAGGCGCCCTTGCCGATCAATTGCTTCAACGCGGCTTCGCGGCCCAATGCCGCCGCCAGGTGCAGCGCGCTCATGCCGTGGCTGTCGCGCGCCTCGCGGTCCGCGCCGATATCCAGCAGGCGGTCGAGCAGCCGCGACCAGCCCAGCCGTACCGCCAGCGACAAGGCCGGATCGCCATGCGCGCTGCCGAACGGATCGGCGCCGCGCTCCAGCAGATCGCAGGCGAACTGCTCCAGTCCGCGCGCGGCCTGTTCGCTCTGCGCGCAGGCGGCCAGGAAACGCGCCAGACCGCCCGCACCTGCCGGCGAAAGACCGCGGCGCAACAGCGCCTGCAGCGCCGGCACCGCTTCGGCGCCGCGCGCAAGCAGCGCGAACATCGGGGTATCGCCCTGGTGATCGGCCGCCTCGGCATCGGCGCCCTGCGACAACAACCATTCGATCTGCGCCGGCAGGCGCGAGATTTCAGGATCGTGCAGCAGGCCGCCAAGCTCGGCCGGTGTGGAAAGCCTGGCCAGCGCGGCCAGGCCATCGTGGCGCCCGCTGCGCAGGCCGTCGCGGACCAGGCCGATCGGCGCGCGGTCCGGCAGCGCCTGTTCATCCTCACCGGTGCTGACAGCAACCGGTAGCGGGTAGGCCGGGTCCAGCGCCGAAACGATCGCCCAGCGCCCCGATTCGGCGGCCAGATCGGCGGCACGCTTACCATGCCGGTCGGCCGCTTCCGGGTCCACGCCCCATTCCAGCAGGCGCCGTACCAGCGCCGGCGAAGCGGCTTCGGTCGCGCAGGCCCGTGCCAGCGCATTGCGGCCCTCGCTGTCGCAGGCATGCACGTCGGCGCCAGCTTCGGCCAGTTTTTCCAGCACCGCGATACGGCCCCCGCATGCCGCATCCAGCCAGGGCGTACGGCCGGCGTGGTCCTGTGCCTGTACGTCGGCACCGGCCGCGATCAGCGCGGCCACGATGTCCGGATGCCCGGCCAGGGCCGCTTCGTGCAATGCGCTGCGCTGTTGCGCGTCGCGGCTGTCCACCTTGGCCTTGTGCTTGAGCAGCAGTTGCACACCGGCCGGGTCGTCTTCTTCGGTGGCGGCGGCAGCCAGCAGGACCGGCTGCCCGCCTGCCGGTTCGGGCCGGGCGCCGCGCTCGAGCAGGAATTTCGCCAGCCGCCAGTTGCCGGCCATGCAGGCCACGCCCAGCGGCGTCAGCCCATCGTGGTTCAGCGCATCGACTTCGGCGGCGGCATCGCGCAACAACGCGACCACACCGGGATCGGAGCTGCGCGCGGCATGGTGCAGCGGCGTGTTGCCTTCGCTGTCGGCCACGCGCGGATCGGCGCCGTTGGCCAACAGCGTGGTGACTGCATCCGGGCGCCCGTGCCAGCTGTCGCGCGTGGCCGCCAGCAGCGGGGTCATGCCGGCATGGGCGTGATTCAGATCGACGCCATGGGCGATCAGCGTGCGCAGCAGGCGCAGGTCCGGCAGCACCGCGGCCAGCACGCTGAGACTGCGCTGATCGCGCGAATCCGGCGGCGGCAGCGCGTGCGGGTCGGCGCCGGCCTCGATCAGTTCCAGCGCGCGCTCGACCCGGCCGCCGCGGGCCGCCTCGAACAGCGCCTGATCCAGGTTTTCCTCGGCCATCGGCTCGCTGACCGGCGCCACCGCGGACGCGGCCGGCGCCGGCATCTCGATCACCGGCAGGCCCTCGGCCCGGGCCACCCGCTGCAAGCCCCAATGCGCAAAAGGAAGTGCGACGACATACGCCGCGGTGGCGGCGATCCGCAATGGGGCCGGCAGCAGATCCGGCCAGGCCAGCAGCAGGCCGCCGCCGGCAATGCCGGCGACCAGCGCGGCCACGCCCAGCCCGCGCCAGGCGTGGAATTCGTGTTCGGGCAGGGCGCGCCAGTGCGATGCCAGCGAACCGCCATCGCGCTCAATCCCCTGCCACAGCGGCCAGGTGCGCCAGAGTCCGATCAACAACGCGCCAATCACCGCGCTGAGCCCCAGCGCCGCCGGCAGGCTGCCGCTCTCGCGCAGCGACGCCAGCGGCCAGGCAATCAGCGCGGCGCCAACCGCCAGCACGCCGCCCCACGGCAGCAGCAGAGCCAGCGCATCCCGGCGCAATGCCGCCGGACGGCTGCTCCAGCGGCGCGTGCCCGCGCGCCACGACACCGCCAGCGCCAGCGCCGGTTGCGCCAGCCATGCGCCCACAACCGCGACAACGCCGCCAAAACCGGCCAGCATCGCCAGCAGCAGACCGGCAACAAAAACCGCCAGCGCGACGCGGCGGCGGAGGGGGCTGCGCTCAACCATCGACAGGTCCACCCGGAGGCGGCGGGAACTGGATATGGAAACCGTGGGCAGCCAGGTTCTGCCGTACGACAGCCGCATCGCCGCGCGCCAACCGGCGCTCCGGAGTCAATGCGACCTCCAGCACGAAGCTCAGGGTTCCCAACTGGTTTCGCAGCGGTTCCGGAAGGCCGGCGAAATCGTCGCGTTTGGCCAGGTAGACGAAGGTATCGGCCTTGCGCTGGCTCTTGTAGACATAGGCTTGCATCCGCGCGCGCCGGGTCCTGCTTGATGGAGTGCACAGATTGTGGAGGAAACCGTCATCCGACGGAACCCGCGCAGCGCGGCGTGGTGCGGCATGACCTGTGGCTGGGTTCATGTTGGGCACGGGCTGTTAATCTTCGGCGTTCACACGGTTATCACGGAAACCCGATGCGTTCCTTCTTGTCCGCCTTGCCGATCCTGCTGGCGCCGCTGGTCCTGCCGACCGGCACAGCCTCCGCGCAGACATCCGCGCCGCTCACCATCGAACAGGTCATGGCCGACCCGGACTGGATCGGGCCACCGGTCGAACGCGCCTGGTGGGCCTGGGATGGCCAACATGTGCAGTACGAACTCAAACGCGAAGGCAGCCTGATCCGCGACACCTTCGAGCAGGCCCTGAATGGCGCCGCCGCCGTCCGCGTCGGCGATCAGGAACGCAGCCGGCTGGATTCGGCCCGGCCCCGCTATGACCGCCAGCGCCAGCGCATGCTGTTCCTGCGCAATGGCGATGTGTTCCTGCGCGATCTGCGCAGCGGCGCGCTGACCCAGATCACCCGCACCGCCGATGCCGAGGCGCAGCCCGGTTTCGCCAGCGATGGCGGCGTGATCTGGCGCAACGGCAACGACTGGTACCGCTGGTCCGCCGCCGCCGGCACCGTCCAGGTCGCCAACCTGAAAGCGGACAAGGATCCGGCCGCCGATCCCAAACCCGACGCGCTGCGCGAACAGCAGCTGCGCACCCTCGCTACGCTGGCCCAGGACCGCGCCCAGCGCGAGGCCGCGCAGAAGCAGAGCGAAGCCTGGCGCAAGGCCGACCCCACCCGTGCGCCCGCGCCGCTGTATCTGGGCGATGAGGTGCAGATCGAAGGCAGTTCGCTGTCGCCGGATGGCCGCTGGCTGCTGGTGGTGACCCGCAAGAAGGGCGCCGATGCCGGCCAGGCCGGCAAGATGCCCAAGTACGTGACCGAATCCGGCTACGAGGAATTCCAGGAGGTACGTACCCGGGTCGGCCGCAATGCGCCGCTGGCGCATACGCTGTGGCTGGCCGACGTCCGCGCCGGCACTGTTCGCGAACTGAAGTTCGATGCCCTGCCCGGCATCGCCGAGGATCCGTTGGCCGCGCTGCGCAAGGCCGCCGGCAAGGATGCGCTGAAAGGCAACCGCGACGTACGCCTGGAAAACGACAGCAGCAACAACGCCATCGCCTGGAACGACGACGGTAGCCAGGTAGCGGTGCAGATCCATGCGGTGGACAACAAGGACCGCTGGATCGCCGGCGTCGATCTGGCCAACGCGAAACTGCTGCCGCGTCATCGCCTGACCGATGCGGCCTGGATCAACTGGGGCTTCAACGAGTTCGGCTGGCTGCCCGACAACCGCACGCTGTGGCTGCTGTCCGAGCAGTCCGGCTATGCCCATCTGTACACCCAGGAAGGCAGCGGCAAACCGCGCCAGCGCACCTCGGGCAAGTGGGAAGTCTCCGCACCGGAACCGGCTGCCGACGGCCGCGGCTTTTTCTTCCTGTGCAATCGCGACTGGCCGGGCGATTACGAGGTCTGCCAGTTGGACCTTTCCAACGACCACACCCGCGAGGTGACCGCGCTCGACGGCGTCGAGGATTTCAGCCTGTCGCCAGACGGTGGCCGCCTGCTGGTCCGCCACTCGCGAAGCTACCTGCCGCCGCAGCTGTCGGTGGTCGGCCTGGACGGCACCGTGCGTGCGCTGACCGACACCCGCAGCGCCGCGTTCAAGGCGCGCCAGTGGATCCAGCCGGAAATCGTGCAGGTGCCGTCCAAACACGGCGCCGGCACCATCTGGGGCAAGTACTACGGCCCCCGCAACCCCGAAGCCGGCAAGCGCTACCCGGTGGTGCTGTTCGTGCACGGCGCCGGCTACCTGCAGAACGTGCACCAGCGCTATCCGGCGTACTTCCGCGAACAGATGTTCCACAACCTGCTGGTCGAACGCGGCTACATCGTGCTGGATCTGGACTACCGCGCCAGCGAAGGCTACGGCCGCGACTGGCGCACCGCGATCTACCGGCAGATGGGTCACCCGGAACTGGAGGACTACCTGGACGGGCTGGACTGGTTGGTCGACAACCGCCAGGGCGATCGCGACCGCGTCGGCATCTACGGCGGTTCCTACGGCGGCTTCATGACCTTCATGGCGCTGTTCCGCGAGCCGGGCGTGTTCAAGGCCGGCGCCGCGCTGCGCCCGGTGGTCGACTGGACCCAGTACAACCACGAGTACACCAGCAACATCCTCAACACGCCGGAGCTGGACCCGGAAGCGTTCCGCAAATCTTCACCGATCGAGTACGCCGACGGTCTGCAGGGCCATCTGCTGATCGCCCACGGCATGATCGACGACAACGTGTTCTACAAGGATTCGGTGGTGCTGGCGCAGAAGCTGATCGAGCTGCGCAAGGACAACTGGGAGCTGGCCTCGTATCCGCTGGAACGTCATGGCTTCAGCCGCGCCGATTCCTGGCTGGACGAATACAAGCGCGTGCTGAAGATTTTCGAAACCAACCTGAAATGATTCTGAGAGCCGATACATGAGCGTACCCACCCCCCCCGCCCCGCCGCGGCCGTCGCAACTGGTGACGGTTGCAGCCAAGATCTCCATCGTGCTGGGCATCGCCGGCACGCTGTACGGCGTGTTCCAGGCGGCGCTGATCACGCTGGTGATGGGACGCGGCTGGCTGCAACAGATGCTGACGCGGGCTCACGGCGAGGACATGCCGCCAGCGGCCGACTGGCTGCTTGCCAACCTGCCCACGATAGGCTGGGCGCTGGCCGCCAGCTCGGCGCTGTTCCTGGCAGTGGCCATCGGCTTGCTGAAACGGCACGAGTGGGCGCGCTGGGGTTTCATCGTCTTCATGGTGCTCGGCGCGCTGTGGAACTTCGCCGGCGTCTGGCTGACCGTGCATGTGTTCGACTGGCTGCAGACGATGCCGCTGTTCGCCGACCTGCCGGACATGCAGGCCGAACTGCTGCAGATGCGCTGGATGTCGCTGGCGACCAGCGTGGTCACCGCCACCGCGTTCGCCGCGCTGCACGGCTGGATCGTCTGGAAGCTGTGCACGCCCGCCATCCGCGCCGAGTTTGTCCGCTGACGCCGGCGACTGCTCATGCGGGATCGGAGTATCGGAAAGATGCGGGGAAGTTTTTGACCCGGATCGGAGCGGATAGGAACGGGCAAGGCTGCGCCAGCAAGCCAGAACCCGTTGTCCCGGCGGCTTGCGCTGCGTTGCCATAGCGACAGCAGCTGAAGTGCTCGCAAGATTCCTGTTCGTTCCTATCCGCTTTGATTCGGTTCGAAAGCTTCTGCGCCATCGCGATGCCCGGGGCATCCGGCGCAACCGGCCGGCGGCAATCGCATCGCCGGGCGGCGTGCTGCTCTAGAATGCGCGCCATGAACGACATCAGCCCCGTACGCGACTACCTGACCGATCTGCAGGATCGCATCTGCGCCGCCATCGAAACCGCCGACGGCCAGGCGCGCTTCCATGAGGATGCCTGGACGCGCGCGCCCGACGGCGCCAGCGGCAGCCCGTCGATCCGCGGCGGCGGCCGCACCCGCATCCTGCGCGAAGGCGCGGTGTTCGAGCAGGCCGGCATCGGCTTTTCCGATGTTTCCGGCAGCAAGCTGCCGCCTTCGGCCTCGGCGCACCGCCCCGAACTGGCCGGCGCGTCCTGGCGCGCGGTTGGCGTGTCGCTGGTGTTCCATCCGCGCAACCCGCACCTGCCTACCACGCACGCCAACGTGCGCCACTTCCGCGCCGAGCGCGACGGCCAGACGGTGGCATGGTGGTTCGGTGGCGGCTTCGACCTGACCCCGTTCTACCCGGCCGATGAAGATGTGCTGCACTGGCACCGTACCGCACGCGCGCTGTGCGAGCCGTTCGGCGGACAGGCGCGCTACGACGCGCACAAGCGCTGGTGCGACGAGTACTTCTTCCTCAAGCACCGCAACGAGACCCGCGGCATCGGCGGCTTGTTCTTCGATGATCTGTGCGACGACTTCGACCGCGACTTCGCCTACCTGCGTGCGGTCGGCGACGGTTTCCTCGATGCCTACCTGCCGATCGCCGCACGCCGCAAGGACACGCCCTATGGCCAGCGCGAACGCGATTTCCAGCTGTACCGGCGTGGTCGCTACGTCGAGTTCAACCTGGTCTACGACCGCGGCACGCTGTTCGGCCTGCAGAGCGGCGGCCGCGCCGAATCGATTCTGATGAGCCTGCCGCCGCTGGTGCGCTGGGAGTACGGCTACACCCCCGAGGACGGCAGCGCCGAACAGCGCCTGTGCGACTACCTGCGCCCGCGCGACTGGCTGGGCGAGCTGGGCTGACTTCGCACGCGCGCTTGTAGGAGCGATGCAAGTCGCGACCGCGCCCCGGCGGCCGTCCGGCCGGGCGGCGGCGAATGCGCCGCAGCGCGACCGGATGGCGGACATCGGCAGCGGCACCGCGCCAGGTAACTGGTCTCGACTCGCATCGGTCCGGCATGGACGGCCTACCCTTCGCGCGCGACCAGGGTGATGTGGCCGTTGTTCTCCAGCACCGCCAGGCGGATGTCGGCCACGTCCAGGCAGCCGGCCCCGCGCATCGCCTTCTCGAAATCCTCGTTGCTGATCAACTCCCGACGCAGCACGTCGCGGTAGACCTGGCCGTCGCGCGCCAGCAACACCGGCGCGCCTTCTACCCAGGTCTCCACTTTCGCGCTGCGCGCCGATGCCAGGCCCACCAGCCAGTTCATCGCGATCAGCGTGGCCGCCAGCAACATCCCGCCAGCCATCGAGGTGTCGCTGCCCAGCAGCGCGTTCTGCACTGCGTTGCCCAGCAGCACCACCAGCAACATGTCGAACGCGGTGAACTGACCCATCGTGCGTTTGCCCGACAGCCGGATCAGCGCCAGCAGGATGAAGTACACCGCGACAGCGCGCAGCACGAACGCCCACCACGGCATGGAAAGATCGAACATTTCCGCGAATGCGTGTTGCATGGCCGAGCTCCGGAAGGACTGCGCGCACGTTAGCGCATGCGATGTTCCGGAAAGCGCAAATAAAAAGCCCCGCGGACCAGGGGGAGGTCAGCGGGGCCAGGGAACGGGACCTGGGGAGGGGTCGCCGTTCCGGGGAGATCGCTCCAGGGGATGGGAGAGATCCAGCGACAGACCTTGCATCTGTCGCGAGCTATATGACCACTTTCCACATGGATGGTTCGTGAAGATTGTCGTTAAAAAACCGTGATATTTACACTCGATTCATTTTAATAAACTACGCAGTTCACAATTTATCCTGAACCGATTTTCGGGGCGCGCGGCCAAGTCCGTGTTTGCCAAGGATTTCCCGGCTAATGCGCCTGATCCCAGTTGTCGCCCACCCCGCTGTCGACCACCAGCGGAACGCTGAGTTGCGCCGCCGCCGACATCCGCGCTGTCGCCTCTTTCAGCAAAGTCGGCACGAACTCCGCATCGGTTTCGAACACCAGCTCGTCGTGCACCTGCAGGATCATCAGCGCCTGCGCGCGGTGATCGGCCAGCCACGCATCCACCGCAATCATCGCCCGCTTGATGATGTCCGCGGCGGTGCCCTGCATGGGCGCGTTGATCGCCGCGCGCTCGGCGCCGGCGCGCAGGTTCTGGTTGCGCGCGTTGATCTCGTTCAGGTACAGCCGGCGACCGAACAGCGTTTCCACGAATCCGCGTTCGCGCGCTTCCCGGCGCATCCGCTCCATGAAATCGCGCACGCCCGGATAGCGGCTGAAATACAGCGCCACGTAATCCTGCGCCTCGCCGCGGCTGATGCCCAGGTTGCGCGCCAGGCCGAACGCGCTCATGCCATACATCAGGCCGAAGTTGATCGCCTTGGCGGCGCGGCGTTCGTTGGGGGTGACCTCTTCGATCTTGCGGCCGAACACTTCCGCCGCGGTGGCCTTGTGGATGTCGGCGCCGGACTCGAACGCGCGCACCAGGCCCGGGTCCTCGGACAGGTGCGCCATGATGCGCAGTTCGATCTGCGAGTAGTCGCAGGCGACCAGTTTGCGTCCCGGCGGGGCGACGAAGGCGCGGCGGATGCGGCGGCCATCCTCGGTGCGGATGGGAATGTTCTGCAGATTGGGATCGGTCGAGGACAGCCGGCCGGTGGCGGCGCCGGACTGGTGGTAGCTGGTATGCACGCGGCCAGTGGCCGGATTGATCATCTCCGGCAGCTTGTCGGTGTAGGTGCTGCGCAGCTTGGCCAGGCCGCGGTACTCCAGGATGATGCGCGGCAGCTCATGCTGGTCGGCGATGGCCTCCAGCGCGTCCTCGTTGGTGCTGGGCTGGCCCTTGGGCGTCTTGACCAGGGCCGGCAGCTTCAGTTCGTCGAACAGCAGCGCCTGCAACTGCTTGGGCGAATCCAGATTGAAACTGCGCCCGGCCAGTTCGGTGGCCTTCTGCTGCGCGGCCAGCATGCGCTTGGACAGATCCGCGCTCTGCCGGCGCAGTTCGTCCATGTCGATGTTGACGCCGTTGGACTCGATGCGCTGCAGCACCGGCACCAGCGGCATTTCGATGCTGCGATACACCGACTCCAGCGTCGGCGCGGCGGCAAGCCGGGGCGACAGCACGTTGTGCAGGCGCAGGGTGATGTCGGCGTCCTCGGCGGCGTAGCGGGTGGCATCGTCGATGGCCACCTGCGAAAACAGGATCTGCTTGGCGCCCTTGCCGGCGACCTGCTCGAACTTGATGGTCTGGTAGCCCAGGTAGCGCTGCGCCAGCGAATCCATGTCGTGGCGGCTGGCGGTGGAGTTGAGCACGAAGCTTTCCAGCATGGTGTCGTCGGCATAGCCCTGCACGTCGATGCCGTGGCGCGACAGCACATGCAGGTCGTACTTGCCGTGTTGGCCCAGCTTGGGCTTGGCCGGGTCCTCCAGCAGCGGCTTCAGCGCCGCCAGCGCCGCGGCGCGATCCAGCTGCGCCGGCACCCCGGGATAGTCGTGCGCCAGCGGCAGATAGGCGGCCTGGCCGGGGGCGACGCAGAAGCTCAGCCCGACCAGGTTGGCGCGCATCGGGTCCAGCGAATCGGTTTCGCTGTCGAACGCGAAGCGTCCGGCCTGCCGCAGCCGTTGCAACCAGTCATCGAGCTGGGCCTGGGTCAGGATGGTTTCGTACTCGCCGGGCGCCGACAGCGCCGCATCCGGCGCCTCATCGCCGGCGCCGGAGGACTTTACGTAACCGGCTGCGGTGCCGCGCACGCTGAGTGTATCGCTGCGCGCATCGGCGGGCGCATCGCCGGCGCCGCCGCCTTCCAGCTCCTTCAGCGCCTGGTTGAACCCGTAGCGGCGGTACAGTTCGCGCAGGGCCTCCACATGCCGCTCGCGCGGCGCCAGCGTCTCCGGGCCGCCGTCCAGCGCCACATCGGTCTTGATGGTGACCAGTTCGCGGTTCAGCGGCAGGCGCGGCAGCGCCGCGCGCAGGTTCTCGCCGATCTTGCCCTTGATGCCGTCGGCCGCGGCGATGACGCCATCCAGCGTGCCGTATTCGCCCAGCCATTTGGCCGCGGTCTTGGGCCCGCACTTCTCCACGCCGGGCACGTTGTCGATGGTGTCACCCATCAGCGCCAGCAGGTCGACGATCTGATCCGGGCGCACGCCGAACTTCTCCACCACCGTGGCGTCCGAATCCAGCCGGCTGCCGCTCATGGTATTGACCAGCGCGATGGAGCCGCCGTTCGAGGCCGCGGGGCGCACCAGCTGGGCGAAGTCCTTGTCGCTGGTGGAGATGGTCACCTCCATGCCCTGCGCGGCGCCCTGCAGCGCCAGCGTGCCGATCACATCGTCGGCCTCGACCCCTTCCACCCGCAGCAACGGGAACCCCAGCGCCTGCACGATGGCGATCATCGGCTCGACCTGCGCGCGCAGTTCCTCCGGCATCGGCGGCCGGTTGGCCTTGTACTGCGGATAGAGCGCTTCGCGGAAGGTCGGGCCGCTGGCGTCGAGTACGAACGCCATGTGATCGGGTTTTTCCTTCAACGTGGCGCGCAGCATGTTGACCACGCCGAACAGCGCCCCGGTGGGTTCGCCATCGGCGTTGGTCAGTGGCGGCAGCGCGTGAAAGGCGCGGAACAGATAGCTGGAGCCATCAATCAGGACGAGTCGGGTCATCCGGTGATTCTACGCGCACCGTCGCGCGGCACGTCATGTGCGCATGGCCGCTTTCGGCGCATAATCGGGGCCTCGAATGCTGCCAGGAGCAGGCCATGTTGCGCACGACTGTGGAAATCGCCCTGCTTGCCGGCCTGCTGGCGCTGGCCGGTTGCGCTTCGTTCGGCGGCGCGGACGTCGACCCCGGCGTGGACCTGGCCGATGCCCAGGTCGCGGTGCGCACCGAGAAGAACGGCGACGTCATCGAGGAGTACCGGGTTGGCGGCCAGCTGCGGATGGTCAAGGTCACCCCGGTCCGCGGCCCGGCCTACTACCTGATCGACGAGAACGGCGACGGCCGTCTGGACAGGAGCAAGGGCAACAACGACGTCTCGCCGGTGTACTGGAAGCTCTACGGCTGGTGAAGGGCCCGGGGTCCCACGCGCTGCCGGACACGGAGAAACCGGCGGATCAGCGGATCACCAGCACCGGAATCCTGCTGCGCGCCAGCACCTCGCTGGTCTGGCTGCCCAGCACCAGCCGCCCCAGACCGCGCCGGCCATGCGAGGCCATCACGATCAGATCGCTGCCGCGGGCTTCGGCGGTCTCGATGATGGCATCGGCGGCGTAGCGGTCCGGTACGTGCACCACCTCGGCGGCGATGCCTGCCGCCTGGGCCTTCTCGCGTGCCGCATCCAGGACCCGCGTGGCGGCTTCCTGCTGGGCGCGTTGGTACTCCGGTAGCAGGTTGTAGGCGCCGCCCCAGCCCAGAGCGCCCTCGTAGCCGGTCACCTGCGGCTCGCTGACGGTGACCACCGCCACTTCGGCCTGCAGTTGCGACGCCAGCACCAGTCCCTGCTCGAGCCCGCGCGCGGCCAGCTCGGAACCATCGACGGCAATCAGGATGCGCTTGTACATGGCGTGCTCCAACGGCGGACGATGGCGTCATTACACGCCAGAACCGCCGCCGCGGTGTTGATCCGAATCAAGTTTCCGATGGCCGGCCGCGCCGGCTCAGGCCAGTTGCAGGTTGGCGTAGGCCAGCACCAGCCACTTGCTGCCTTCGTCGTCGAAATTGACCTGCACGCGCGCATGCGCGCCGGCGCCTTCGTAGTCGGTGACCACGCCTCGGCCGAACTTGGCGTGGACCACGTTCTGGCCCAGCTTCAGGCCTGGCGCCTCAATGGCGGCATGGCCGGGATCGCGGCGCGGCGCATAGCTTTGCACCACCCGCGAAACCTGCACCCGCGGGCGCACCTCGTGCAGCAGGCCGGAAGGAATCTCGCGCAGGAACCGCGAAGGAATGCCGTACATGTCCTGCCCGTGCAGCCGGCGGGCCTCGGCATAGCTGAGCACCAGCTTCTGCCGGGCGCGGGTGATGCCGACATAGGCCAGGCGGCGCTCTTCCTCAAGGCGACCGCTTTCGTCCAGCGAGCGGTTGCTGGGGAACAGGCCTTCCTCCAGACCGGCCAGGAACACCAGCGGGAACTCCAGGCCCTTGGCCGAATGCAGCGTCATCAACTGCACGCCGTCCTCACCGGCCTGGGCCTGGCCCTCGCCGGCCTCCAGCGCCGCGTAGGCGAGGAAGGCGACCAGTTCGGACATGCCTTCACGGCCGTCATCCGGCATGTCCTCGTCGTCGCGGCGGACGAAGCGCGAAGCCACCGAGACCAGTTCGTCCAGGTTGTCGGTGCGCGAATCGAGCTGGCCGCGGCTTTCCTTTTCGTAGTGATCGCGCAGGCCCGAGCGCATCAGCGCATGATCGATCTTGTCCTTGAGTTCCAGCTCGGCGGTTTCGACCGACAGCGCTTCGATCAGCGCCAGGAACGCCGCCAGCGCATTGCGGGCGCGGCCGGCCAGTGCGCTGCCGGCGCTGAGCCGGCGCGCAGCCTCCCACAGCGGCACCGCATCCTCGCGCGCGCAGCGGCGCACTTCGTCCATCGTGCGATCGCCGATGCCGCGAGTGGGCGTATTGACCGCGCGTTCGAACGCCGCATCGTCGTCGCGGTTGGCCAGCAGGCGCAGATAGGCCAGCGTGTCCTTGATTTCTGCGCGCTCGAAGAAGCGCATGCCGCCGTAGACGCGGTACGGCACCTGTTCGGACAGCAGCGCTTCCTCGAACGCGCGCGACTGCGCGTTGCTGCGGTAGAGGATGGCCGCATCGGCCAGACTGCCGCCATCGCGCACCCACTGGCGGATGCGTTCGATGACGAAGCGTGCCTCGTCAACCTCGTTGTAGGCCGCGTACAGGTCGATCGGATCGCCATCGCCGGTATCGGTCCACAGTTGCTTGCCGATGCGGCCCGGGTTGTGCGCGATGACGCCGTTGGCGGCGTTGAGGATGTTGGCGCTGGAGCGGTAGTTCTGCTCCAGCCGGATGGTCGAGGCGCCGGGGAAGTCCTGCAGGAAGCGCTGCACGTTCTCGACCTTGGCGCCGCGCCAGCCGTAGATGGCCTGATCGTCGTCGCCGACCACGAACACATGCCCCGAGTCGCCGGCCAGCACCCGCACGAACGCGTACTGGATGGCATTGGTGTCCTGGAATTCGTCGACCAGGATCTCGCGAAAACGCGTGCGGTAGTGCGCCAGCAGCGCCGGCGTATCGCGCAGCAGTTCATGCGCGCGCAGCAGCAGCTCGGCGAAATCGACCAGGCCGGCGCGGTCGCAGCGCTCCTGGTACAGCACGTAGGCGCGGCGCAGCGTGTCCATCCACACGTCCTCGCCCGGCTGGATATGCGCCGGGCGGCGGCCCTCGTCCTTCTGCGCATTGATCCACCAGGCGATCTGGCGCGGCGGAAAACGCGCCTCGTCCAGCTCCATCTGCTGCACGACGCGCTTGATCAGCCGCAGCTGATCGTCGCTGTCGAGCACCTGGAAGCTTTCCGGCAGCTTGGCCTCCTGCCAGTGCAACCGCAGCAGGCGATGGGCCAGCCCATGGAAGGTGCCTATCCACATGCCGCGGCTGCCGTTGCGCAGCTGCAGATCCGCGCGCGCGCGCATTTCGCCGGCGGCCTTGTTGGTGAAGGTCACCGCCAGGATGCCGTGGGTGGGCACCCCGTGGACCTCGTTCAGCCAGGCGATGCGGTGGGTCAGCACGCGGGTCTTGCCGGAGCCGGCGCCGGCCAGCACCAGGTAGTGGCCGGGGGCGGCGGAGACGGCCTCGCGCTGGGCCGGGTTCAGATCATCGAGTAGGTGAGAGACATCCACCGCGGCATTTTACAGGAGCGGCGGATGCACCGGCTGCGACAGCCGCGCATGCCATTCCGGAAAACGCAGCGTTTGGCCGAATTCGCCCGGCCCGCCGCGGGCCGGAGCCGACACAGCAGCCAGGCAAGCCCGGCTCTGCGAAAGCTTCAGTGCGTGGCGTGTTCGCGCTTGGTCGAGCTTTGGGTCATCAGCTTGTCGGTGTAGGCAATGCCGACCGCCGACAGGATGAAGACGATATGGATGATGGTCTGCCACATCACGCCCTGGGCGGTGAACTTGCTGCCCGGCATGCCCAAGTCGCCCACTTCGATGAACGTCTTTAGCAAATGGATGGAGGAGATGCCGATGATCGCCATTGCCAGCTTGACCTTCAGCACCGAGGCATTGACATGGCTCAGCCATTCCGGCTGATCCGGATGGCCTTCCAGGCGCAACCGCGAAACGAAGGTCTCGTAGCCGCCGACGATCACCATCACCAGCAGGTTGGAGATCATCACCACGTCGATCAGGCCCAGCACGATCAGCATGATCGCGACTTCGGCGGTCGGCCCGCCCTCGGCCAGCGCCGCGGCCTGTGCCTCCTCATTGCCGTTCAGGAAAACCTGATGGATCAGATGCACCAGTTCCACACCGAACTGCCACACATACACCGCCTGGGCGAAGATCAGTCCCAGATACAGCGGCAGTTGCAACCACCGCGAGGCGAAAATCAGGTTGGGCAGAAAACCGAGACGGGCAGGAGGTTGCGACATGGGCGGGACACTGCTTTCCAAGGATGCGGCAGAGTACCGGCCCGCGATGACACTGCCAAGCGGAACCGGCGGCTAAACTCGCACATCGCACCCGCCATCCCCACTCAGGAGCCGCCTCATGATCGATCTGCACTATTGGCCAACGCCCAACGGCCACAAGGTCACGCTGCTGCTGGAGGAAACCGGCCTGGACTACACGATCAAGCCGGTGAATATTGGCGCCGGCGATCAGTTCAAGCCGGAATTCCTGGCCATTTCGCCCAACAACAAGATGCCGGCCATTGTCGATCACGCGCCGGCCGATGGCGGCGCGCCGCTCGGCGTGTTCGAATCCGGCGCGATCTTGCTGTACCTGGCCAACAAGACCGGCCGCTTCTTCGGTGCGGACACGCGGCAGAAGGTGGCGGTGAACCAGTGGCTGATGTGGCAGATGGGCGGCCTGGGTCCGATGACCGGGCAGTATGGCCACTTCAACGTCTATGCGCCGGAAAAGATCGCCTACGCCATCGACCGCTATACGCGCGAAGCCCAGCGCCTGCTTGGCGTGCTGGATCAGCAGCTGCAAGGCAGGGCGTTCGTGGCCGGCGATGACTACAGCATCGCCGACATGGCCATTTTCCCGTGGGTCAACCCATACGATGCGGCGCCGCTGGACCTGCAGCCGTATGCCCAGGTACGCCGCTGGCACGCCGCCATCGCCGCGCGCCCGGCCACTGGGCGCGCCTACGCATTGAAACAGCAGGTCAATCCCAATGCCGGCCAGCCGCTGAGCGAGGAAGAGCGCAAGCATCTGTTCGGCCAGGGGACAAAAAGCCCGGTGTAGGAGCGCCGTCCCCGGCGCGAGCTCTG
Source organism: Pseudoxanthomonas wuyuanensis (assembly GCF_900215535.1). Classification (GTDB taxonomy): domain Bacteria; phylum Pseudomonadota; class Gammaproteobacteria; order Xanthomonadales; family Xanthomonadaceae; genus Pseudoxanthomonas_A; species Pseudoxanthomonas_A wuyuanensis. The sequence goes on from NZ_OCND01000005.1 coordinate 185,451, forward strand.
GCTTTGTGGCAGGGTCAAGGGAAGATCTCGCGGCCGGGAGGCCGCTCCCACAGCCCGCGCTCCCACAGGCATCGCCTCCGATCCGGGTGATAATCCGGGGCTGACCGGCCCCGCCGCCCGAGATCGCCCATGCGCTTTGCCCTGCTGACCCTGATGACGCTCGCCACCGCCCTGCCCGCCCACGCCGAAAAACTCACGCTGGAAGCCATTACCGGCAGCGCGCCGCTGTCCGGCCCCACCCTGACCAAACCGCAGATTGCCCCGGACGGTTCGCGGGTGACCTTCCTGCGCGGCAAGGACAACGACCGCAACCGGCTGGATCTGTGGGAGTACCACGTCGCCGATGCGCAGACCCGGCTGCTGGTCGATTCGTCGCTGCTGCTACCCGGCCAAGAGGTGCTCAGCGATGAAGAAAAAGCGCGCCGCGAGCGCCAGCGCATCGCCGGGCAGAGCGGCATCGTCGATTACCAGTGGTCGCCCGACTCCAAGGCGCTGCTGTTTCCGCTTGGCGGCGAGCTGTATCTGTACGCGTTGGACAAGGCGGCTCCACAAGCGGTGCGCAAGCTGACCGATGGCGGCGGCTTTGCCACCGATCCGAAGATCTCGCCCAAGGGCGGTTTTGTCAGCTTCATCCGCGACCGCAACCTGTGGGTCATCGACCTGGCCAGCGGCAAGGAAATCCAGCTGACGCGCGACGGCAGCGAGGTCATCGGCAACGGCGTGGCCGAATTCGTCGCCGACGAGGAGATGGATCGCCATACCGGCTACTGGTGGGCGCCGGACGATTCGGCCATCGCCTTCGCCCGCATCGACGAAACCCGGGTGCCGGTGCAGAAGCGCTACGAGGTCTATCCGGATCGCACCGATGTGGTCGAACAGCGCTATCCGGCGGCGGGCGAAACCAATGTCGCCATCCGACTGGGGGTGATTGCGCCCAGCGCCGCAGCCAAGCCGCAGTGGATCGATCTGGGCGCCGATACCGACATCTACCTGGCCCGGGTGGATTGGCGCGATGCCAAGCGGTTGACCTTTCAGCGCCAGTCGCGCGATCAGAAAAAACTGGAACTGATCGAAACCGACCTGGCCAGCGGCAAGCAGCGCACGCTGATCACCGAGACTTCAAAGACCTGGGTGCCGCTGCACAACGATCTGCGTTTCCTGAAGGATGGCCGCTTCCTGTGGTCGTCCGAACGCAGCGGTTACCAGCACCTGTATCTGGCCTCGGAAGACGGCCGCCAACTGGTGCCGCTGACCCAAGGCGAGTGGGTGGTGGACAAACTGCTGGCGGTCGACGAGCCCGCGGCGGCGGTCTATTTCAGCGGCAGTCGCGAGTCGGCCGTGGAAAGCCAGGTCTATTCGGTGCCGCTGCAGGGCGGCGACATCCGCCGGCTGTCGCAAACCGCCGGCATGCATACGGCCACCTTCGCGAAGAATGCCAGCGTCTTCGTCGACAGCTGGTCCAACCATGCCACCCCGCCGCAAATCGAGCTGTTCGCCGCCGATGGCAGCAAGCTGGCCACCCTGTTGACCAACGATCTGGCCGATCCGCAGCACCCCTACGCGCGCTACCGCGATGCGCAGCGGCCGATCGAATTCGGCACGCTGACCGCCGCCGATGGCGCAACGCCGTTGCACTACAGCCTGATCAAGCCGGCCGGTTTCGATGCGAACCGGAAGTATCCGGTGGTGGTATTCGTCTACGGCGGCCCCGCCGCGCAGACCGTGACCAATGCCTGGCCCGGACGCAGCGACAGCTTCTTCAACCAGTATCTGGCCCAGCAGGGTTATCTGGTGTTTTCGCTGGACAACCGCGGCACGCCGCGGCGCGGCCGTGAGTTTGGCGGTGCGCTGTACGGCAGGCAGGGCACGGTGGAAGTGGACGACCAACTGCGCGGGGTCCATTGGCTGAAGTCGCAGGGTTTCGTCGACCCGCAGCGCATCGGCGTATACGGCTGGTCCAATGGCGGCTATATGACCCTGATGCTGCTGGGCAAGCACAGCGACGCCTATGCCTGCGGCGTTGCTGGCGCGCCGGTCGCCGACTGGGCGCTGTACGATACCCACTACACCGAGCGCTACATGAACCTGCCGGAGGCCAATGAAGCCGGCTACCGCGAGGCCAGCGTGTTCACCCACCTGGACGGGCTGACTTCGCAGCTGCTGCTGATCCACGGCATGGCCGACGACAACGTCCTGTTCACCAACTCCACCCAGCTGATGAGCCAGCTGCAGCAACGCGGCACGCCGTTCGAACTGATGACCTACCCCGGCGCCAAGCACGGCCTGCGCGGCGCCGATCTGCTGCACCGCTACCGGCTGACCGAAAACTTCTTCGACCGCTGCCTGAAGCGCTGATCGCGCGCAAGGATCCGACGATGAACATGAGCGCAACCGCGCAACCCAACTGGTGGACCCGCAACTGGAAGTGGTTCGTGCCGGTGCTGGCGGTGACGCTGGCGTTGCTGTTTGCGGCCGCCATCGCCGGGTTCCTTGCGCTGGTGATGGGAATGATGAAATCCTCCGAGCCCTATCGGCAGGCGATGGCGCGCGCGCAGGCCGAGCCGGCGGTGATCGCGGCATTCGGCGAGCCGATCGCCGATGGCTGGTTCGTGCAGGGCAATATCAACATCAGCGGCAGTTCCGGGGACGCCAGCCTGGCCATTCCGGTGCGCGGCCCCAACGGCGAAGGCAAGATCTATGTGGACGCCATCCGTACGGCAGGGGCGTGGGAATACCGCACGCTGATCGTGGAGCTGGGCGATGGCGAACGCCGCATCGATCTGGGCGACAAGGCTCGGGCCGGGATTGCCGCGTTGCCGGAACGGGAACCGCCGCTGTGACCTCCGCCTGATTGTCCGCTCCGGAGTAGCGGCGTAGCGGGGCCGGACTTTTCCGGAGAAAGCCGCCCATGAAGCCGCTCGTCCCTGCCATTGCGCTGATCCTGGGCGCGCCCTGCCCGCACTGGCGCAAGCCGTTCGTGCCGGCGCAGCGGAAGAAAAAGTAGCGGGCTTCGGGTCGGTGCATCGATAGCCCGATCATCCCGGTGGCTGGGACCCTGATGCCGGAACGCCGCTGGGGCCCGGCCTGCGCCGGGATGACGAAGGTATCGCCGCCTGGCCCGCAACGTTCCTGGATGCGTCGATGGCGGCAGCGCGGACCCTTCCGTGCTGCCGCCTCAAGCCTGGCGGGATCAGTTTTCCGGTTCGGGCTGCACCAGCGAACCCGGCTCCACCGGCGTGCCCGGCGGCACGTAGATGGCCACGCCGGCCGCGCGCCGCTGGGTGGTGGGGATGCCGATGCCGACACCGCCGCCGCTGTGACGGCCGTAGCTGCCGGCGCCGACCGACATGCCGACCGGCGAACCGCTGGAACCCACCCCCATCAGCACCACGCCGTTGGCGCCCAGCGCGGCCGCTTCCCGTTTCAGCCGGGCGACCGCGGCATCGGTCTGGCCTTGGGTGCCGAACCCGACCGCGCTGGTGGACTCCAGTTGCGCGATCTCCTGCGAGCCGGCTGGCGGAGTGCGGTAGATCTGGACCTGGGCCGGGTCGACCGGCGGACGCGGCTGCCCGAGCATGACCTTGGAACTGCCGGCGCACCCGCCCAGTACGGCAGCCAATGCAAGGGTTGCGACAAGACGTAGCGCCATGACGAAGGTCTCCGTTGGAACCTGCGGCCCATGTTCCGCCGCGGCCGCTGAATATCGCATATCCGCTGTCGACGGCGGGGTTGCCCGCAGCGGGCGCGTTATCATTGCGCCCCTGAATGTGCCATTCCCGTCCCCGATGAGTGTTGTTCCCGAGCCCCAGTCCGGACCGCTGCGGCTGGCCGTCGATTATGTGCATGCCAGCTCGCCCGGCGCCCTGCTGACCCTGCCGGAAACGCTGGCGGTGTTCGGTTTCGGCGGGCTGACGCCCGAGCGCTCCGAAGTCGCCGATGCCCGCTACCTGCGGGTGCCGCTGTCGGCACCGGCGGGGAGTGCGCCGCTGGAAGTCTGGCGCGCAACCGGGCCGGTGAGGCACGGCTTCAGCGACGGCATCGCCCACAGCAGCGATGGCGAATTGCAGTTTGGTGCGCTGGAAGTGGCCGAGCACCAGGGCGACATCCTGCAGGCCAGCCAGACGCTGTATGCGCGGCTGGCCGCCTTCTGGCGCGGCAGCGGCTATCCGCACCTGCTGCGCATCTGGAACTATCTGGACGCCATCACCGATGGCGAAGGCGACGACGAGCGCTACCGGCAGTTCTGCGTCGGCCGGGTGCGCGGGCTCGGGCAGCTGGATACCCGTGCATTGCCGGCCGCCACCGCGATTGGCTGCCGCGACGGCCGGCGCGTGTTGCAGGTGTACTGGCTGGCGGCGCGCACGCCGGGCACGCCGGTGGAGAATCCGCGCCAGGTCAGCGCCTACCGCTATCCGCGCGAATACGGCCCGCAATCGCCGAGTTTCGCGCGCGCGCTGCTGCCGCCATCGGCGCAGATGCCGCTGTTGCTGTCCGGCACCGCCAGCATCGTCGGCCACGCATCGCAGCACGCCGAATCGTTGAAGGCGCAGTTGGACGAAACCCTGACCAACCTGGACAGCCTGATCGCGGTGGCGCGTGCGCGCCGCCCGGATCTGCCGGCGCACCTGGGGCCGTCATCGCGGCTGAAGATCTACCTGCGCGATGGCGAGGACGCCGATGCGGTCAAGGCGCAGCTGGCGGCCCGGCTCGGCAACCAGGTGCCGTATCTGCTGCTGCAGGCCGACGTGTGCCGGCGCGAACTGCTGGTGGAAATCGAGGGCATGCACGGCGTGCTGGCTTGATCTTGCGCGCCGCGGGCCTATAGTCGTCACGCGCCAGCGCTTTGTCCCTTCAACCTTTTACGGAGCCAGAACCGCCATGGGCCTGATCAGTCTGCTGTGGGGCATCGTCTCGATGATCTGGATGATCCTGGCGCTGATCCCGCTGCTGGGATGGGGCAACTGGTTCCTGATCCCGTTCGCCGCGGTCGGCGCGATCATCGCCGCAATCGGCATCCTGTTCACTTCCCCCGGCAATCGCGGCCGCGCCAAGACCGGGCTGGTGCTCAACGGCATTGTCATCGTGGTGGGCATCGTCCGCCTGTCGCTGGGTGGCGGGGTCATCTAGCCCTGGATTCCTAGGGGCTGTTGCCGTTTCCCGAGCAGGGCCGGCCGCGTCCGCATGAGGGCCGATCCATGGCGTGAGCGCGATGCCCATGCGGTGGCCCCTTCCTTCCCGATCTGGCCGTTCGGCGCCGCAAGCGACGTGGCGCTTGAACCGCGGTCGCGTGCGGGCGCAGACTCGCCAACGGCCAGGCCTTCCCCCGGCACCAACGCCTGGTCATGTCCTCCTGCGGTCCCGCGTGACCCACGGGCATGCGGACTGCGGGTATTCCACCGTTGCCCGGAGAGCACGATGAAAAGCATGACCCACCCCTGGTGGCTGCTTGCGGGACTGGCTGTCTTCCCTGCCGCACAGGCCGGCAGCCAGAGCACCGACAGCAGCACTGAAGCCGCCGTTCCCGCAACCGCCGACAGCAAGATCGCCATCGATCCCGCCACCGGAAAGCCTCGCCCGCTGACCGCCGAAGAACGCCAGCAACTGGCCGCACAGCGGCCTGCCGCAGCGGCAAAATCGCGCCGCAGCGAGCCGCTGGGCGCCGGCAAGCGGGGGTTCGTTGCGCCGGCCACCGAAGCCGAAGCGCAGGCGAGCCTGCGCACCCTGCCCGGGGGCGCGGTCATGCAGCAGGTACCGGAATCCATGATGTCCGAGCTGACCGTGTACCGCGATGCCGAAGGCCGGCTCCATCTTCGCCATGGCGACAGCAGCGCTGCACCGCAGTCGACGGAGGAGCCGCCCCATGAATAGGCTCTCCCATGGTTTGCGCATCGCCCTGCTCGCTTCCGCGCTGGGCGCGGTTCCGGCGATTTCGGCGCACGCCGCCGAGCTGGTGCTGGTCAGCGGCGATGCCGGCACCGGCCTGGGCCTGGAAGATCCCACGCCCAAGGCGCCGGAAGGCTTCAACCCCGGCACCACGCTGGGCCAGCAACGCACCATCGCCTATCAGTTCGCGATGGACCTGTGGGGTTCGGTGCTGGAAAGCGAGGCCACCATCTTCATCGGCGCCAGCTTCCAGCCGCTGGCCTGCACGCCCACCAGCGGCACCCTTGGTTCGGCCGGCACCACGTTCGTGTTTTCCGATTTCGCCGCCGGCATCCTCGCCGACACCTGGTACCCGTCGGCACTGGCCGACGCGATCGCCGGCTCCGACCTCAATCCCGGCTTCATCGACATCAATTCGCGCTTCAATGGCGACATCGGCGTCAACCCGGACTGCCTGACCGGCTCGGACTGGTACTACGGCCTGGACGGCAACACCCCGGCCGGAAAGATCAATTTCCTGAATGTGGTGATGCATGAAATCGGCCACGGCCTGGGTTTCCAGGGATTCACCAACTCGACCGGCGGCTTCTTCAGCAACCGGCAGGACATCTATTCCACTTTCGCCTACGACAACGTACTGGCCAAGACCTTCCCGGAAATGACCGCGGCCGAGCGCAGCACCGCGTTGCGCAACACCGGCCAGCTGGTCTGGACCGGCGACGACGTGACCTCGCAGGCGGCGCTGATCCTGGACAACCGCAACGTGCTGCGGGTGACCGCACCGGCCGCCATTGCTGGCAGCTACGAGGTGGGCCTGGCCGGTTTCGGCCCGGCGCCGACGGTGGCCAACTTCAGCGGCACGCTGGTGGCGGCGCTGGATGGCGGCGGCGTCAGCACCACCGACGCTTGCGAACCGATCGCCAATGCGGCCGAGGTGGCCGGCAATGTCGCGCTGGTCGACCGCGGCACCTGCACCTTCGTCATCAAGGCGGCCAACCTGCAGGCCGCAGGCGCCACCGCCATGCTGCTGGCCAACAACGCGCCGGGGGCACCGGCACTGGGAGGCGCCGATCCGTCCATCACCATTCCCAGCATGAGCGTTTCGCTGGCCGACGGGGCGCTGCTGCGTGCCAACCTGCCGGCGCAGGTGGGCTTCTTCGTGGACCCGGATCTCTACCAGGGTGCCGACAGCCAGGGCCGTGTGCGCCTTTACGCGCCCAACCCGTACGAGTCCGGATCCTCGTTCTCGCACTACGACACCGCGCTGGCGCCCAATGCGCTGATGGAACCGGCAATCACATCGACCCTGCGCGGCGACGTGAATGTGGACATCACTCCGGCGCTGTTCAGCGACATCGGTTGGAGGCTCAATTCCGGCAACGCCCGCATCGGCAACTGCGATACCACGGTCGATGTGATCGGCGATGGCGGACTGATGCCGGGCGCCAACGTGCAGGCATGGAGCAATCTGTGCCTGCGCACGCAGCCGCGCAAGGGCGACTACCAACGCTGCATGGATGCCTATAAGACGCGCGCATTGGCCGATGGCATCCTGGTCGGCAACCAGGGCGGCAAGGTGATGACGTGCGCGGCAAGGATCAGCCGGCCGTGACCCTGGCGTAAGCGCCTGGGTGGAAACGCGCAACGGCGCCGCAAGGCGCCGTTGCTGCGCAGGCAGGGCCGCGCCTTTGGCGGGAAGCGTATGATCGACCCGATCGCAAAGGAGTCGATGATGGCCTATCCGTACACCCGCCCGCGGCGCTTGCGCCGCGATGATTTTTCCCGCCGTCTGATGCGCGAACATGTGCTGACGACCAACGATCTGATCTACCCGGTGTTCGTGCACGAGGAAAAGGGACGCGCGCCGGTACCGTCGATGCCGGGCGTGGAGCGGCTGTCGATAGACGAACTGTTGCGGGTGGGCGAACAGGCACTGGAGCTGGGTGTGCCGGTGCTGGACCTGTTCGGCGTGCCCGACGCATCGGCCAAGACCGCCGACGGGCGCATCGCCTGGGACGAGGACGGCATCATCCCACGCGCGATCCGCGCGCTGAAGGCGCGCTTCCCGGAACTGGGCGTGATGAGCGACCAGGCGCTGGACCCGTACACGACCCATGGCCAGGACGGGCTGATCGACGACAGCGGCTACATCCTCAACGACGAAACCATCCAGGCGCTGGTCAAGCAATCGCTGGCGCACGCGGCCGCCGGCGTCGACATCCTCTCGCCCAGCGACATGATGGACGGCCGCATCGGCGCAATCCGCGCGGCGCTGGAGAACGCCGGCTTCATCAACACCCGCATCATGTCGTACGCGGCCAAGTACGCCAGCGCGTTCTACGGCCCGTTCCGCAGCGCCGTGGGCAGTGCCGGCAACCTGGGCAAGGGCAACAAGTTCACCTACCAGATGGACCCGGCCAACTCCAACGAAGCGCTGCACGAGATTGCGCTGGACCTGGAGGAAGGCGCGGACATGGTGATGGTCAAGCCGGGGCTGCCCTACCTGGATGTGATCCGCCGGGTGAAGGACGAGTTCGGCGTGCCGACCTTCGCCTACCAGGTCAGCGGCGAGTACGCGATGCTGAAAGCCGCCAGCGCCAACGGCTGGCTGGACGAAAAGGCCTGCGCGCTGGAAGCGTTGACCGCCTTCAAGCGCGCCGGCGCCGACGGCGTGCTGACCTACTTCGCGCTGGACGCGGCGCGCTGGCTGCGCGAGGGCTGATCGCCGTCTTCGTTGACGGTATTCGCCCTGTGCGAGCGGCATGGCTCCCGCCCCGCCGTGCGCGCCTACGCTGGACGGAAACGGCAGCCCTCGGCTGCCGTTTCCGTCGCGCCCGGGAAGATTCTCAGAAGCGCGCTTCGATGCCCAGCATCACCGTGTCGGCGCGGTTGAACCGGCAGTCGCCGAAATCGTCGCAGTCGTCGTAGTAATAGTCGTCGGCATAGACGAAGGCGGTGTAGCCAAGACTGATGTTGAAATGGCGGTTGATGTCCACGCCGATGCCCAGTCCGGCGTAACCGCCGTCGGTGGAGAAATCGCCGCCGTAGGGATTGTCCTGATCGGCGCTGAAGTAGCCGCCGCGCACCACCGCAAACCAGCGGCTGTTGCCGAAATTGAAGCGCGCATTGGCGCCGATTGCGCCATAGGTGGCCTCCGGGATCAGGTAGCCATCCTCACGGGTACTGTCCAGCCGGCCGCCGGAGATCTCCACGCCCACCTGTGCCCAGGGACCGGTCTGCCAGCGGTAGCCGGCGCTCACCGCCGCCGCCCGTTGCTCGATGTCCTCGTAGATCCAGCCCCGCCCGCCATGCGCGCCGAGAAAGAAACCGCCATCGTCACGCCCGCGGGCAGGAGGGGTGCGCGATGCGGCCGGCGCCGCGTAAGGCTGGGCCTGCGGCGTCGCCGCGCCCGGCGGCGCGGCCGGCGCCTGCGGTTGCGCAGGCCGTTGTTCCTGCACCGGAGCCTCGGCGGCCTTGTCTTTCTTGCGGTACTCGTCCCAGGCGGGCGACAGGGATTGCGCGTTTACGTGCAGGGCAAAGGCGGCCAGCACGAGCGGCAGGTAACGGATGGGATGTTTCATGGATGACTCCTCTTCCTTGGCGATTCGGGATGTTTCCCAGGTCCATGCGTGGTCGAACGACCAAGCCAGGCAGATGCCGGTGCGGCCGAACTGGAATGTGCACACGCCGACCGCACCGCCAGCGATGGCAGGCGCTTTCGACGGAATCGATGAAAGGCAGGCCAGATGCCGAACCCGCCAGCTTCATGCGATGGAACGCCCACTCCCCTGGGCGGGAGCAACATTGGAGTGCGGCGTGAACGCTGTCAAGCGCCTGTAGGAGCGGCATCCTGCTGCGGACCTTTTTCCCCGTGGCGCCAAGCACGGGCTTGCGGCGAGGATGCCGCTCCGGGGGTGGGATGGGTTACCGCAGACATCCCGCTGTGCCGCGGCCAACAGGCGCCAGCGTGCGGTAGATATCCAGCTTGCCGGCCCTGGGGGCGCGTGCCGAACCGGTCACCACGATCTCCGCCGGCTTGGAAGCATCCAGCACCGGCGCGCGGGTCATGCCCTCGGCGGTGTTGAACGAGAGCGCCCACGGCTGCGCATCGACGTAGGCGTGGCCGTCGCAGGCCGCCGCGTACAGCCGGGTCGCTTCGCCGCCGGCCTGCACGGAGCGCGAGAACAACAGCGCGCGGCCTTCGTCCAGCCAGGCGCCGTCGATCTCGTCGGCCGCGGTGTTCACGCCGGGCACCGGCCGCGGGTCGGCGAACGCCTCGCCATTCCAACGCGCGAGAAACAGATCGTATCCGCCCGCGTGCTTGCGCCCGTCGCTGGCGAACAGCAGCCAACGGCCGTCGGCGCTGACCGTCGGCGAACGCTCGTTGCCGCGCGAATTGACGCCCGGCCCCAGCGATTCGACGGAACCGTACCCGCCATCGGCCTGTATGCGCACGCGGTACAGATCATGGCCGCCTGCGCCGCCAGCGCGGTTGGAGGAAAAGTACAGCCAGCGGCCATCGGCGCTGAACATCGGTTCGGCATCGTCGGCCGTGGAGTTGGACGGCAGCGGCGCGGGCTCCGCCCAGCGCTTGTCGATCAGCCGCGCCTGCCACAGATCCCAGCCGCCGGCGCCACCGCTGCGATCGGCGCTGCCCCAGACGATCCGCTGGCCATCGGGGCTGACGCTGGCGCGGACCTCGTTGTCGCGCGTGGAGACCACGCCCATGCCCTCGATGCCGTACTCGGCCAGCTGCGCCGCCGCGGCGGCACAGAGTAGACTGGCCACTACCGCGGCCGCCATCTGCCCGTATTTCATGTGATGGTCCCCGTTTCCGTTCCCAACCGGATTTATACCAAGCCATGTCCACACGTCGTTATGCCGTCTTCGGTCATCCGGTCGCCCAGTCGCTGTCGCCGCGCATCCATGCGGCGTTCGCCCGGCAGACCGGGATCGACCTGGAATACACCGCCATCGATGCCGAGCCGGCGGATTTCGTTGCCGCGCTGGAGCGCTTTGCCGCTGACGGCGGAGGCGGCGCCAACGTCACGCTGCCGCTGAAGGAGGCCGCATTCGCGCTATGCCAGCACAGCAGCGAGCGCGCACGACGGGCCGGTGCGGTCAACACGCTGACCCGCAACGATGGCCACTGGCATGGCGACAACACCGATGGCGTGGGCCTGGTGCGCGACCTGACCGACCGCCAGGGACTGGACCTGCGCGCGCGGCGAACCCTGCTACTGGGCGCCGGCGGCGCCGCGCGCGGGGTCGCGCCGGCGCTGCTGGATGCCGGCGTGGAGGAATTGATCATCGTCAACCGCACGCCCGAACGCGCCGACGCGCTGGCCGATGCGTTGGGCGAGCCGGAACGCGCGCACTCGCGCTACTGGGAAAGCCTGCGCGACGAGGGCGACTTCGAATTAATCATCAATGCCACATCCGCCGGCCGCAGCGGCGGCCATCTGCCGCTTCCGTCCACGCTGACCAACAGCCGCACGCTGGCGGTGGACTTGAGCTACGGCGAGGGCGCCATCGCGTTCCTGGCCTGGGCCCGTTCGGTCGGCTGCCGCAGCGTGGTCGACGGGCTGGGCATGCTGGTCGAACAGGCCGCCGAGAGCTTCCGCATCTGGCACGGCGTGCGCCCCGATACCGACGCCGTCTACGCCGCCTTGCGCGAACAGAACGCGATACTGGTGACGGCCGACTGACACGCCGACGAAGGATAACGACATGGATGGAATGGGCATGCAGTTGCTGACGATGGCGGGCTATCAGTTGCCGGAGTTGATTGCCGCGTTGGTGGCGTTGGCATTGCTGTGGACATCGGCGCAGTCCGGCCCGGCCCGCAGCAAAGGCATTGCCGGCGTCGGGCTGGTGCTGTTTTCCGGAATCGGCCGCTTGGGAATGAGCGTGCTGCAAACCTGGATCATCCAGCAGCGCGATGCGGTGCTGGACCTGCAGCATTTCTTTGCGGCCATGGGCATCGCCGGGATGCTGCTGAACGCGCTGTCCGCCGTCGGCCTGGTGCTGGTGGTCTGGGGCCTGTGCCAGGCCACGCGAGCGCCAGCTCGGCCTGCATAGTTCGGTACCGCAGAGCCTGCGCGCTGACCGGAATAGCGGATCGCGCGGATCGGCATTGCCGCTGCGCTAGTGTGGTGTCCCGCAAATAGCTTGCTTATATGGCGCAGTGGATTGGCCTCCGAGCCAAGGCGCGAGGAGGAGGCATAGCGGGACTATGGTGACGACGAGCAACGCGGGATCGGGGGCCAGGACCAAGTCAGATGGGTAGGTTATTTGCGGGACACCACACTAGGATGCGGCAATGAAAACGATCGTCCTTACGCTTGTCAGCGCGTTGGCGCTGCTGGCCGGCCCGGTGCAGGCGCAGCAGCAATACAAGGTGCTGGTCGCCGCCATCCCCAACAGGTACCACAACGACTATGCCGTGGTGGCCAAGCCGTCGTTCGAACGGATGGCGCGCCGCCACAACTTCGAACTGGTCTGGGCCTGGAACACGGCGCCGTTCGATGGCGAGTTGTCGCAGTACGCCGCCATCGTCTTTCTCAATACGCCCGGCGAGGAACTGCAGGGTGCGCAGCGGCAACGGCTGGAAACCTATGTGCGGGCCGGCGGCGGAGTGGTGGCGGTGCACCGTGCGTTGATCGCCGCGCCCGGGCAATGGCCGTGGTTCGAACGGCTGATCGGCCGTCCATTCCGCACCCACCCGTATATCCAGACCGCCGCGGTCGATGTGGTCGACCGCAATTTTCCCGCCACCTTCGGATTGCCGCAGCGCTGGCTGTGGACGGACGAATGGTACGAGTTCGGCCCGCCGCATTCGCCCGACCTGAAAGTGGTGCTGACGGTGGACGAGTCCAGCTACGATCCCACCCTGATCTGGCCCGGGCAGAAGGCCGAGGGCATGGGCAAGCCGCACCCGGTGGCGTGGTATCACCACTACGATGGCGGCCGCAGCTTCGTTACCGCACTGGGGCATACGCCGGATCTCTACAGCGATTCGCTGTACCTGGAGCATCTGTACGGCGGCATCTACTGGGCCGCCACCGGGCGCGGCATCGTGCCCGAATAACGTGAAGCGGAGCTTGCCCGAGCGCCGCCGGACAAGCTTGGGGTTGCATCACCGCCGCGGGTTTGCGGTTCCGCAAAGGTTCGGCTCTTCCAGCCGCTCGGCCGCTTCGCCGCACAAGAATGCCAACTGCGCTTCACGCGTGTCGGCGCCGTCATACGGCAGCACCGTCCACCGCTCCGCAGCCTCCATCGACTGGCCCGGCTGCAGCGTGCGATACGGCGCATGCACTTCCATTTCCAGCAATCCGTCGCCGGGGTCGGCCGCATCGTCCAGGTACAGCTCCACCTGCCCCTGTTCCGGATGGATCGACGACCGTGCCTGATGCGGGAACCGGATGATGAAAAGCTGATCGCCCGCGAAGCCGGCCATCCACCCCGCCGATGGCTGCAGGAACACCTTGCCGCGGCGGGTGGTCGCGCCAGCCGGCAACGGCGAGCGTTCGAACGAAAACAGCCCGTCGCCGACACGCGGCAACAGCGGGGCGATGGTCGCGCCGGTGGACGGCTCCACCCGGACATCCTGTTGCCCCGCCACCGGCACATAGACCCGCGTGGACGGCGCCACACGGGTGTTGAACCATAGGTCCCAGGCCACCGGGGTGTCGCGGACATTGCGCGCTTGCGCCCGCAGCTCCACCGTATCGGGCCGCTCCGGGTCCAGCGCGAAGATCTTGCGCAACTGCACGCCCGACACCGGGCTGGGCGCGCCTTCCAGCACCAGACGCTGGCCAGTAGCTTCCACGATGCGGGTCGTGGCCAATGCCAGGTAAGGATCCGGTGGCCAGTTGGCCGCGGCCTTACGCCGCGCCCGGTTGGCGTCCTGTTGCAGCCACCACTGGCTTTGCGGGCCCAACCAGACATCGTGGCCCAGGTAACCGATATCGTCGGCCGTCGCCGAAACCTCCGGAGCCGGCTGGGTCTCCACGGCCGCGCCCACCTTGAGCACGTTGCCGCGTCCCTGCAGCGAGAACCACAGGCCGCGCCCGCCCAGCTCAGGCGTCACCTCCAGCACGACGGCATCGCTTTCCAGCCGTATGGTTTCCACCGCCAATGCCGTCATCGGCGCGCCCAGCAACATCGCAATCAGCCAGCGCTTCATGGTGCCTCCCCCGCGAATGCGTCGCCGCACTTTAGCAAGCCGCGGCGTTGTTGATCGCGAGTGCCGCGTTCTGGCGCCGAACCGAGCCGGCGCTGTGGGAGCGACGTAAGTCGCGAAGAAGCCTTCCGATGAAAGCCTCATCGCGACTTACGTCGCTCCCACAAGATGAATGTGCTGGCGCCGCAGCAACCACTCGGCTACAGCAAACCGTCGCGCTTGAATGCCAGATAGCGCTCCACCAGCGCGGCTGGCAGATCCTCGCTGCCGACATCCAGCACCATCACCCGATGGCTGCGCAGCGCTTCGTGCGCGGCGGTGCGCTGTTCCAGGTAACGGGCGACCGCGCCGGCGCGGATGGCGCCGGACAGGTCCTGCACCTCGTCTTCCAGCGCCAGGTCCAGCGCCTTCTCGCGCAGGCTGGCGACGCAGACCAGATGGCGCTTCTGCAACAGCCGCACCGCCGCCAGCAGATCCTCGATGTCCTCGTCGCGCACGTTGGTGACCAGCATCACCAGCGAACGCCGGCGCTGGCGCAACGACAGTTCGGTGGCCGCGGCCAGGTAGTCGGTGGCCACCGCGCGCGGCTGCAGGTCGTAGCCGGCGCGCAGCAGCGTATCGATCGCGCCCATGCCGCGCTGCGGCGCCACCCAGCGGCTGTCGCCGCCGGTGGCGAACAGCCCGACCGCGTCGCCCTGGCGCAGCGCCAGATAGGACACCACCAGCGCGGCATTGAGCACATGGTCGAAGTGGGCCAGTTCGTCCTCGCGCGCCAGCATGCGGCGGCCGGTGTCGATCATCATCACCAGCTGCTGGTTCTTTTCGTCCTGGTATTCGCGCGAAATCAGCTTGCGCGAACGCGCGGTGGCCTTCCAGTCGATCTGGCGCAGGCTGTCGCCGACCCGGTATTCGCGCATCTGATTGAAATCGGTGCCCTCGCCGCGGCGCCGCTTGAGGTGCGCGCCGACCAACCGCGAGGCCTGTTCGGCGCTGAACAGCGCAAACTTGGTCAACGGCGCGAAGTTGGGGTAAACGCGCACGCGCTGCGACGCGCCGGCCATGCGCGATTGCCGCCACAGCCGCAACGGCGAATGCAGGCGCAACTGGATGCCGGCGAACTGCGCATCGCCGCGCTCGCTGGGTCGCAGCCGATAACTGAAGGTGCTGGCGCTGGCCGCCGCCAGCGTCAGCCGCTGCGGCAACCCCTGCGACGGCCAGTTGCCCGGATGCAGATCGAACACGTCCAGCCGCTGACGTCCGTTGGCCGATTCCAGCCGCAACTGCACATCGCGCTCGATGCCCAGCGGCAGCGCCTCGGGAATCTCGCGGATCGCCAGCGGCGTGGGCCGCCGCCGCAGCCACAGCCAATCGGCCAAGGCCAGCAGCGCCAGCGCCGCGCCAGCGAGTTGCCATGCCGAGGATGGCGTATCGAGAAACAGCACGGCAAAGCCGGACAGGCCCCACAAGATCAGCAACGTTATCAGCAGCGGTGCAGGTCGCATGGCATGGCCCTTGTGGGAGCGACGCAGGTCGCGATCAAAATTCCACGCGCAGCTGCAACCTGTCCGCGGGCCATCGCGCGGTCGCGGCTTAGATCGCCCTCACAGCAGAAACGGACCGTCGCGGAAATACTCAGGATCATTTCCGTGGCGCTTCCACCTTGGCCAGCAGCGCGTGCAGGGCATCGTCGGGCGACTGGCCTTCGATCTGCAGTTCCGGCGCCAGCATGATGCGATGGCGCAGCGCCGGCTTGGCGATCTCGCGCACATCGTCGGGGGTGACGAAGTCGCGCCCCTGCAGCACCGCCTGCGCACGCGCCGCGCGCACCAGCGCGATGCTGCCGCGCGGGCCGGCGCCGAGCGAAATACCGGGCCACTGACGGGTGGCGGCGACGATCCTCACCGCGTAGTCGACCACCTGTTCGTCCACCGCGACCGCGGCGGTGCCGCGCAGCATGGCGATGATGTCGCCGGCACCGAGCACGCGCCGGACCTGCGACAGATCGAAATCGCCGGCGCTGCGGCCGGTGGTGATGGCATCGACCATGCGCTTTTCGTCGTCCAGCGCCGGGTAGTCGATCAACACCTTCAGCAGAAAGCGATCCAGCTGCGCTTCCGGCAACGGGTAGGTGCCTTCCTGTTCCACCGGGTTCTGCGTGGCCAGGGTCATGAACGGCGGCTCCAGCGCGAACGGCTTGCCTTCGATGGTGACCTGGCCTTCCTGCATCACTTCCAGCAGCGCCGACTGGGTCTTGGCCGGCGCGCGATTGATTTCGTCGGCCAGCAGCAGATGAGTGAACACCGGGCCGCGGCGGATCTTGAAGCTTTCGGTCTTGGGGTCATAGACGGCGTGGCCGCTGACATCGCTGGGCATCAGGTCGGGGGTGAACTGCACGCGCGCATAGGTCAGCTCCAGCGCCTGCGCCAGTGCGCGTACCAGCAGCGTCTTGCCCAGTCCCGGCACGCCTTCGATCAGCACATGGCCGCCGGCCAGCAGCGCTATCAGGATCTGGTCCAGCACTTCCGGCTGGCCGATGAAGGCCTTAGATACTTCCTCGCGTACGGCGGCGGCGCGTTCGGCGAGCGCTTCGCCGGTCAGCGGAATGGCGGCGGTGTCGTTCATAGTCGGTTTCTCAGTTGAACCAGAGTGGAAATTCGGTCGCGAAACGCGGCCTTGTCGTGCGAGGACGGAGTCTGCAGCGCGCTGCGCACACTCTCGGCCGGCAGCGACAGGCGCTGCGCGATGGCCGCGATCTGCGGCTCACCGCTCAAAGCGGCGGCCACCGGATCGCGGCGGCGCAGGCGCATCAGGAATGCCTGCCGCACCGCCGCGTACAGCATCACCCCGCGACCGTAGCGGAACAGGTGCTCGCCGCTGGCGCGGACGTGTTCCAGCAACGACCGGCGCTCGCCGGCCGGCGCCGGCAGCTGCGGCCCGAAACGCTGCATGCGCGACCACAGCCACGCCAGCAGCGCCAGCGTCAACGGCAACCACACCATCCAGCCCTGCACCAGGATCATCCGCAGCAGCGACGGCATCTGCGCGTCATAGACCAGGTGCATGGTGCCCTTGCCGTAGTTGGGTGCCAGCACCTGCCGCGCCAGCGCGCGATGCGGACCGTCGCGCAACCCGCCCTTGGGCGCGTCCAGGCCGCCATCGGCGAACAGGCCGCCACTGGCTTCGCTGTTGATCAGGAAATCGAAGTCGGCCAGTACGTCGACATGGCCCTGGCCATGGGCAAGGCGCGCGTAGACATAGCCGGATTTCAGGTCGCCCCAGGCCAGCTCGGGCTCGACGCCGTCCAAGCGGAAGCGCTGCCCGCGGCAGAATTCGACGTGGTGGTCTTCGCCTTCGACCTGGAACGGCTCGCACTGGCGCGAACCGGACATCGGCACGACATCCAGTTGCGCCAACAGTGGCGAGTACGCGTCGTCTCCCCAACGCGCCAAGCCGGGCGTGCGCACCAGCAGATGGCCGCCACTGTCCACCCATTGCAGCAGGCGGCGAGCCTCCGGCGGTGCCATCGATCGCGGATCGTTGAAGATCAGCAGCGTATCGGCCGGCGTCAACGCGTGGCCGGCCAGGTTCAGGCGTTGCCGGGATTGCACCGCCACGTCATCGGCCAGCAGCGTCTGCTTCAACGCATACAACGGGTTGTAGCCGGCTTCGCCGCGCGGCGGCAGATGGATGACCTGATCCACGCGCTGGTAGCGATGCAGGAACCACCACACGCTGGCCGCCACCAGCGCGACCGCCAACACCGCGATGGCGACCGCGCGCAGCAGGCGCATCGTCCGGCTCATGCTGCCCACCGGTAGCGTTGCTGCAACTCGGCCAGCAGCGTATCGAACTCGTCCTGCCCCGGCAGCCGCTGCGCATACGCCGCGTACTGCCACACGCGCACCATCCGCGCGAACAGGCTGCGGTCGCCTTCATCGGGCATGCGCCGCGAAGCGCGCAGGCATTGCGCCTCGGTGGCGCCGGGCGGCAGCACGATGTTGGCGCGGGAGGCCATGGTTTCCACACTGGCGCGGTACAACAGCGCCAACGCATGCCGCGGCCGGCCTTCGACCCACAGCTTGCGAGCGGCGGTGGCAATGTCGTCGGGCAGCGTCTCGGGAACCTGCAAGGCCTCGGTTTCCACCTGCGCCGGTAGCTCCGCGCGGCGCCTGAGGGTGCCGCGCATCCACGGCAGCCAGTAGCGCATCGTCGCCAGCAGCAACACGACCAAGACTGCGACCAGCAGCCACAATCCCCACTCGGCAACGAAGGCCAGCAACGCGGCAGGACCGGACAGCCAGGCCGGCAAGTTGTTGCCTGCAGACGGTTGTTCCTCTTTTTCGTCCTTTGCGCGCTGTTCCCAGACCCGGCGGGTGCGCTTGCCGTCCAGCAACGGATCCCGATAGGCGCGGTCGGCCGCTTCGCGGAAGCGGCGGTCGTCGACCCGCTGCTCGCCGAACACGATCGGCAGGGTCGGCGGCGTCCCGGGCTTTTCCACCTGCCCGGCCGGCTGCTGCGGTGGCGCGGCCGAACGCTCCTGCGCCTGCGCCAGCGGTGCCCATGGGATTTCCGCCAGCAACAACAGCGCCAGCAGCGGAGCGCCCGCCGCCAGCAGCCGCTTGCGCAGCTTGCGGAAGGCGATTTCCACGTCCCAGGCTTCGATCTGGGTGCGGCGGTTGAGGTAGAGCCCGAAGCCGGCGCCGACGAAGAACGGTTCGATCAGGCTGGTCGCCAGCCACAGCAAGGCGTTGCGGCCGATCTGCGCCCACGCCGGCGGCTGTTCGCTGACCAGCGCCCAGGCTGCGCGCGCGGTTTCCGGCAGGTAGTCCAGCGGCACGAACAGGAACACCGCCATCGCGCAGGCCAGCACCAGCGCGCCCTCGAAGTGCAGGCACACCAGCGTCAGCAGCGCGGCATTGCCATAGACTGCGCCGCCCAGCACGCTGCGGCGTTCGCCCAGCCGCGCGCCGCCCACGCCCTCCAGCAGATCGATCGGCAGGTACAGCGAACGCGCCGGGCCAAAACGGCGCCAGCTCAGGTAGTGCAGCATCGGCTTCCAGCCCCAGCGCCATTGCGCGATCAGCGTTTCCTTCGGCGCCGGCGTCGCGCCGAACACCGCGCGCGAGATCACGAACAACGGTATCCGGTCGAACACCGGCTTCAGCCACCACATCAGCAGCGCCGCCAGCCAGATCTGCCCTATCGCCCATGCCGCGGCGTTGAGCAGCGCGAACGCCGGCAGGGTCAACAGCCACCATGGCTTCCAGATGGCGGCGGCATGCCGTCGCACCAACGCCATGCCCAGTTCCATCGCCTCCCACGACGAGCGCGCGCGCAGGCGCACGGTCAACAGATCAAGGCGCATCGACGCCTCCGCGGCCACCGCGCCACAGCCACGCCAGCACCAGCGCCCACAGCACGCCCGATACGCTGTACTTGATCGCTGCAGGAACCGATTGGGTCGAGGACCAGAACGCTTCGATGAAGGCGGCGATGAAGAACATCACCGCCGCGCCCAGGCAGATCCTGGCGCCCTTGCTGCCGGCATACACCAGCGCGTCGATGCGCCGCCTGCGACCCGGCGCGATCAGATTGAAGCCAAGCCGCAGGCCGGCGCCGCCGGTCAAGACGATGGCGGTCAGTTCGAACGGCGCATGGCCGGCGATGAAGCGCCACATCGGATCGCCGGAACCGATCTGCTGCAGATGCCCCAGCGTGGCGCCGATGCCAACGCCGTTGAAGATCAGCACGTAGACCGTGCCCACGCAGGCCAGCAGGCCGCTGGCGAACGTGCGCAGGCCGATGCTGGTGTTGTTCATGATGTAGTGGCCGAACATCTGCCAGTCGCTGCCGCTTTCGCGGCCCAGCTTGGAATGCGACGCGGCCGGATCGAAGCTGCGCTCGGCCTGGACGATGTGCTCGGGCGCCATGATGCCGTGGATCAGTTCGGGAAAGTACTGCAGCAGCGCGAATATCGTCAGCAGCGGCACCGCGAACAATGCCGTGGCCGCCCACATGCAGCGCGCCTCGCTGCGCACCAGCTGCGGGAAATCGGCCAGCAGGAATTCGGCCGCCCGCCGCCAGCGCGGCGCCGGCGTGCGGTACAGCAGGTTATGGCCGCGCTGCATCAGTTGTTGCAGGCGGTCGGTGACCGCCGGGCTGTAGCCGCGGCTGCGCGCCAGCGCCAGTTGCTGGCACAGCCGCCGGTAGCGCGTCGGCACGTCCTCGTCGCTGAGCGCGCCGCTGTTGCGTTCGCGGCGCGCAGCCCTGGCGTTGCCGCCGCGGGTTTCCAGCCAATGCTCGAACGCCTGCCATTCGCCCTGATAGCGGGCCAGGAACTGTTCCTGCCTCATCGCCGCCCCAGCAACCAGTTGGCCATGCCGTACAAGCGCAACACGCCGGTCTGTCCGTGCGCCTGCGTCAGCGGCTCGGCA
Organism: Pseudoxanthomonas wuyuanensis; assembly: GCF_900215535.1. Lineage (GTDB taxonomy): Bacteria > Pseudomonadota > Gammaproteobacteria > Xanthomonadales > Xanthomonadaceae > Pseudoxanthomonas_A > Pseudoxanthomonas_A wuyuanensis. Next base: position 205,953 of record NZ_OCND01000005.1, read on the forward strand.
ATGTCGGCCAGTTCGGCCTGGCGTGCCGGGGTCAGCAGCGGCGCGCGTTCGCCGAAAGCCACCACCGCGGCCTGCTCTTCCGGCTGCAGCGCCACCGACGGCGCCAGCACCGCATTGACCGGCGCGTTGGCGGCATCGCGATGCGACTCGACATGCACGACCAGCGTACCGGCCACCATGTCGCCCAGGCGGCGGCCATGCGGATCGATCAGGCTGGCCGCCAGTCCGGCCGCATAGCCGAACGGCAGCATGTCGACCGTACGCAACAGGTTGCGGGTGATCGCCGCCAGCCAGCCCACCGGGGCGCCGTCGGCAGCGACCACGCGCAGGCCCAGCGCCTTCTTGCCGACGGTCTGACCGTTCCACAACGCTTCCAGCACGATCGGATAGGCCCAGAAAATCAGGAACAGCGCGATCAGATGGATGCCCTGCCCGATCCGCCCCAGCATGGCCAGGATCATTGCCAGGATCACCAGCACGCCGAGCCGGATCGCCAGATCCAGCGCCCAGGCGATCGCCCGCGGCACCGGCCCGGCGGCGGGCAGGTGCAGGGCCACGCCCTCGGGCGTGATTACTTCGCGGTAGGTGTCCAGCATCGTACGGTCATCCGGCACGGAGCAGCTCTCCCGCCGACCGATCTGGTATTGAGCGGCATCCTGGCCGGACGCCCGCAGTGCGCGGCGGCATTCCTTGTTGTCCTTGTCTCCCGAGCGACGACTTTAACGGCCAATCCGGTCCTTGCCCAGCCCGCTACACTGGGCGCGCCATGCCATCCACGCCCTTTCCCTGCCGCGGCGGCTGCGGCGCCTGTTGCACGGCGCCGTCGATCGCTTCGCCCATCCCTGGCATGCCGCAGGGCAAGCCGGCCGGCGTGCCCTGCGTGCAACTGGACGCCGGCTATCGCTGCAAGCTGTTCGGCCGGCCCGAGCGGCCGGCGTTCTGCGCATCGCTCAAACCGGGCGCGGAGATGTGCGGGAGCAGCCGCGGCGAAGCGATGGCGTTCCTGGCGGCGCTGGAAGCAGCGACAACGCCATGAATGCCCGCCGTTTGCATTGGGACGGATGCGCCGGCGCCTATTCCGCTTCGCCGGTCAGATAGCGGTCCTTCAGCCGCACGTAATGGGCGGACGAATAATGCAGGCTCTCGATTTCCTTGTCGCTGAGCTTGCGGGCAAAGCGCGCCGGGTTGCCCAGCCACAGTTCCGCTTCGCCGACGGTCTTGCCCGGCCCGACGACCGCGCCGGCGCCGACGAAGCCGTATTTCTTCACCGTGGCGCCGTCCAGGATGCAGGCGCCCATGCCGATCAGGCACAGGTCCTCAATGGTGCAGGCGTGGATGATGGTGCCATGGCCGATGGTGACATCGGCGCCGATCAGGGTCGGGTGGCCGGCCTGGTTGTAGGGGCTGTGATGGCTGACGTGGATGATGGTGCCGTCCTGCACGTTGGTGCGCGCGCCGATGCGGATGTAGTTGACGTCGCCGCGGATGATGGTGCCGGGCCAGACCGACACGTCCTGGGCCAGTTCGACATCGCCGATCACGGTGGCGGCCGGGTCCACGTAGACGCGCGGGCCAAGGACGGGAAAGCGGTCAAGATAGGGGCGGATAGCGGTCATCCTGCGATTGTAGCGGGCAGGCGCCGGCGGGCCGGACTAAACTCCGGCGTATGGACACCTTCTCCGACACGCCGACCGCCGAACTGGCCCCGACCTTGCAGCGGCTGCGCGAGGCCTGGCAGACCCGGCGCCCCGACTACCGCCAGCGTCGCGACGATCTGCAGCGGCTGCGCGCTGCGCTGAAACGCCGGCTGGCGGAAATGGCCGACACGGTGGCCACCGACTTCGGCCACCGTTCGCGCCACGAGACGCTGATTGCCGACGGCATGACCGTGCTCAACGAGATCGATCACCTGGCCCGCCACCTGCGCGGCTGGATGAAGCCGCGCCGGGTCGGCGTGGGCTGGCGCTTCTGGCCGGCGCGGGCGGAAGTGCGCGCCGAACCGGTGGGCGTGATCGGGGTGATTTCGCCGTGGAACTATCCGGTCAATCTGGCGCTGATTCCGCTGGCCACCGCCATCGCCGCCGGCAACCACGTCTATCTGAAACCCTCCGAACACACGCCGCGCACCACCGGGTTCCTGCGCAGCCTGCTGGCCGAAGTATTCCCGGACGAACGCGTCGCCGTGGCCGCCGGCGGCGCGGACATCGCCGGCGCATTCGCCGCACTGCCGTTCGATCACCTGGTATTTACCGGCTCCACTGCGGTCGGCCGCAAGGTGATGGCCGCCGCCGCACCCAACCTGACCCCGCTGACGCTGGAACTGGGCGGCAAGTCGCCGGCCATCGTTTGCGACGACTACCCGCTCGAACAGGCCGCATCGCGGCTGGCCACCGGCAAATGGTTCAACGGCGGGCAGACCTGCATCGCCCCGGACTATGTGCTGGTTTCGGCGGCGCGCCGCGATGCGCTGGTGCAGGCGCTGCGCCGCCAGGTGCAGGCGCGCTACGGTTCGCCGCAGGCGGCCGTCGACTACACCCGCATCATCAACGACAGCCAGTACGCGCGCCTGCAAGGCTATCTGGACGACGCCCGCGGACGCGGCCTGGACGTGATCGCATTGTCCGAACGGCACGACCCGCAACAGCGCCTGTTCGCCCCGCATCTGGTGCTGGACCCGGGCGATGACGCCAAGGCGATGCAGGACGAAATCTTCGGCCCGATCCTGCCGATACGCTCGGTGGAGTCGCTGGATGAAGCAATCGCGTATATCAATGCGCACGACCGGCCGCTAGCGCTGTACCCCTTCAGCCACGACCGCCAGAACGTCGAGAAAATCCTGCACAGCACGCTGGCCGGCGGCGTCACCGTCAACGACACCGTGCTGCATTTCGGCATCAACAATCTGCCGTTCGGCGGCATCGGCCCCAGCGGCATGGGCGCCTACCACGGCCGTGCCGGTTTCGATGCGATGAGCAAGGCGCTGCCGATCCTGTGGCAATCGCGCCGTGCCGGCAGCGACCTGCTCAAGCCCCCCTACGCCAAGGTCCAGCGCTTCATCGATTTCATCATCCGCTAAGCTATTCCTGCTGTGGGGCGACATCCGTCGCGACTCACATCGCTCCCACAGGAACAGGCCCATGAAAATCGCCAGCTGGAACGTCAACTCGCTCAACGTGCGGCTGCCGCACCTGGAACAGTGGCTGCAGGCGTTTGCGCCGGACATCGTCGGCATCCAGGAAACCAAGCTGGAGGATCACCGCTTCCCCGATTCGGCGCTGGCCGGGCTGGGTTACCGCAGCGTGTTCGCCGGGCAGAAGACCTACAACGGCGTGGCGATCCTGTCGCGCGAGAGCGCCACCGATGTGCAGATCGGCATTCCCGGTTTCGAGGACGAACAAAAGCGCGTCATCGCCGCCACCGTCGGCGATCTGCGCATCGTCAACCTGTACGTGGTCAACGGCCAGGACGTGGGCACCGACAAGTACGCCTACAAGCTGCGCTGGCTGGACGCGGTGCACGGCTGGCTGGCGCAGGAGCTGGCGGCGCATCCGAACCTAGTCGTACTGGGCGATTTCAATATCGCTCCGGACGAACGCGACGTCTACGACCCCAAGGTCTGGAACGACGGCCACATCCTCACCTCCACCGCCGAACGCGACGCGTTGAAGCGGCTGTACGCGCTGGGGCTGCACGATGCCTACCGGCTGCACAGCGACGAAGCCGGCATCTTCAGCTGGTGGGATTACCGGATGGGCGGGCTGCGCCGCAACCTGGGCCTGCGCATCGACCTGACCCTGGTGTCGGACGCGCTGCGCGCCAGCGCCAGCGCCTCCGGCATCGACCGCGAACCGCGTACCTGGGACCGTCCCAGCGATCACGCGCCGGCCTGGGTGCAGTTGGACGCCTAGCGGACGCCGGCCAAGGTGTCCGTTGCCCAGGACCGAATAAACAAAGGCCCGGATAAACCGGGCCTTTGCGATGCCACGAACCTTGGGTGCGTCTTAAAACGCGCACGCGGCCGCAGCGAAACGGTTCAGCGCGCTCTTCCGCGCGTAAACAGGTTGACGATCAGCAGCAGTACGACCGCACCGATGAAGGCGGTAATCAGAAATCCGACCCATCCGCCTCCCAGTCCCAGTCCCAGCGTTGGCAGCAGCCAGCCGCCCAGAAACCCGCCGATAATGCCGACCACCACGTTCAGGATGATGCCCTGCGAGCTATCGCGCTTCATCACGATGCTCGCCAACCAGCCTGCAATGCCGCCGACAATCAGATAGATGAGAAAGTTCATGCTTCTTGTCTCCTTCCTGTGTGGACACCTGGCCCCGTCGTTCGCCTGGAGCATGCCTGGATTAAGCTGTTGCCTGTGTGAAACGTCCGTCAACGCATTGTGGGGCGCCATCCGTGCGGTTGCAGTGATAGCGCGAAACGGCGGCGAATGCACGCCGCTTCGCACCAGTCCGATGGACGGCGCGCCCCTTACCCCGCCGCATGGTCCCCGCACTTATGGCTGAAACCGATACGCTGCCGCCGCACTGGAAACTGGGGCCGGCGGAGGTATGGCTGTACCCGCACCGCCTGCGCGAACGCGGCGAGCCGACCGCGCGATTGGCATTGGCGCAGGCCCTGGGGCAACGCCCGGACGCATTGCCCATAACGCGCGATGAGCGTGGCCGGCCGCACCTGCTGGCGCCGTTCCACTCCCACGATGTGGGTTGGAGCCACAGCGGCGACGCGCTGCTGGTGGCGCTGGGACAATCCGTACAGATCGGCGTGGATCTGGAAAAAATGCGCCCGCGCCCGCGCGCGATGATTCTGGCCGAGCGCTTCTTCCATCCCGAAGAACTGCGCTGGCTGCAAACGCTGCCGGAGCAGGCGCGCGAGCCGGCCTTCGTGCGCCTGTGGTGCGCCAAGGAGGCGGTGCTGAAAGCGCACGGGCATGGCCTGTCGTTCGGACTGGACCGGCTGTGTTTCGTCGAGCAGGACGGCGCCCTGCACCTGAGCCATTGCGACCGCCGGCTGGGTCCCGCCAGCGACTGGACCCTGCACGAGTGGAGTCCGCTGGAAGACTATCGTGCGGCGTTGGCGTGGCGGCCGGGTTAAGGGGACTCGGGACTCGGGACTCGGGACTCGGGACTCGGGACTCGGGACTCGGGACTCGGGACTCGGGACTCGGGACTCGGGACTCGGGACTCGGGAAAGGCTCGGCTTTCACCTCTCCCTTGTAAAGGGGAATTGAAGACTGGGGAGGATTTGCTGTTGCTTCTTCAACAGCAGCAAGTCCCCGTCGCCTGCTGCGCGGCCCCCCTTGGACCGCTATCGGCCTGTCCGCAGAGCCCCGCAAAAGGCGGGCCGTCTCCGCGACCTGAATACTGCCCTCGCCCCTCGCCCCTCGCCCCTCGCACCGAGTCCAGAGTCCCCAGTCCCCGCCCCACCGCCCCACCGCCCCCAGCCTGCGATAATCCCCCAATGACCCCCCCCGCCTTCCCCGCCGTTCTGCGCGACGAGCTGCAGCATGGACTGACCGCCCTGGGTCTGGATGCCGCTGCGCTGACGCCGCCGCTGCTGGCCTACCTGGCATTGCTGGACCGCTGGAACCGCACCTACAACCTGACCGCCATCCGCGACCCGCGCGAGATGGTCACCCGCCACCTGCTGGATTCGCTGGCGATGCATCGGTATGTCGTGGACAGCGGCACGCTGGCCGATCTGGGCACCGGCCCGGGCCTGCCCGGGATTCCGCTGGCCATCGCCAAGCCGCAGTTGCGCGTCACCCTGGTGGAAAGCAACGGCAAGAAGGCGCGTTTCCTGCGCGAAGCGGTGCGCACGCTGGGCCTGGCCAATGCCCGGGTCGCCGAATCGCGCGCCGAGGCGCTGGACGAGCCCGGCGCCTACGACGCCATCACCGCCCGCGCGCTGGACGTGCTGGCCGGCATCATCGGCGTCGGCGGGCATCTGCTGAAAGCCGACGGGCGGCTGCTGGCGATGAAGGGCGTGGAGCCTACCGAGGAAATCGCCGCATTGCCCGCCGGCTGGACGGTCCAGGCCCTTCACCGGCTCGCCGTGCCGGGCCTGGCGGGCGAACGCCACCTAGTAGTGGTGGGCCGGGCGGCGTGAAACCCGCATAATCCCCTGTCCCGCTTTCCTTCCCACCCGCACAGAGGCACCCCCACGCATGGCCCGCATCATCGCGATCGCCAACCAGAAAGGCGGCGTCGGCAAGACCACCACCGCCGTCAACCTGGCCGCCGCGCTGGCGCGCGCCCCGCAGCGGGTGCTGCTGGTCGATCTGGACGCCCAGGGCAACGCCACCATGGGCAGCGGCGTGGACAAGCATCAGCTGGAAGCGTCCACCTGCGATGTGCTGCTGCAGGAAGTCGACGCCGCCGCGGCCATCGTCACCGCGCCGGAAGGTTTCGATCTGATGCCGGGCAACATCGACCTGACCGCCGCCGAAATCCAGCTGATGGAAAGCCAGGGCCGCGAACTGCGGCTCAAGTCGGCGCTGGATCCGCTGCGCGACAACTACGACTTCATTCTTATCGATTGCCCGCCGGCGCTGTCGCTGCTGACCCTCAACGCGCTGACCGCGGCCGATTCGGTGCTGGTGCCGATGCAGTGCGAGTACTACGCGCTGGAAGGGTTGAGCGCGCTGATGGAAACCATCGAAGCGATGCGCACGCGGCTGAATCCGGGACTGGAAATCGAAGGCGTGCTGCGCACGATGTTCGACATCCGCAACAACCTGGCCAACGCGGTGTCCGGCGAACTGACCAACCATTTCGGCGACAAGGTGTTCCGCACCATCGTGCCGCGCAACGTGCGCGTGGCCGAGGCGCCCAGCCATGGCCAGAGCATCGTCGGCTACGACCGCGCTTCGCGCGGCGGCGTGGCCTACCTGGGCCTGGCCGGCGAAATCCTGCGCCGCCAGGCCGACCGCAAGAAACAAGAGCAGAGAATGGAGCACGCCTGATGAGCGCCCCCAAGAAGCGCGGCCTGGGCCGCGGCCTGGAAGCCCTGCTTGGCCCGAAGGCGGCCGAGGCCATACCCGCCGAGGCGCAGCCGGGCGAGGCGATGCGCACGCTGCCGGTGCAGCAGCTGCAGCCGGGCAAATACCAGCCGCGCACGGCGATGGATCCGGGCAAGCTGACCGAGCTGGCCGAATCGATCAGGGCGCAGGGCGTCATCCAGCCCATCGTGGTGCGCGAACTTTCGCCCGGCAAGTTCGAGATCGTCGCCGGCGAACGCCGCTGGCGCGCCTCGCAGGAAGCCGGCCTGGCCGAAGTGCCGGTGGTGGTGCGCGAACTGGACGATCGCACCGTCATCGCGATGGCGCTGATCGAGAACATCCAGCGCGAAGACCTGAACCCGTTGGAAGAGGCGCAGTCGCTGCAACGGCTGATCAGCGAATTCGCGCTGACCCACGCCGAGGCCGCCAGTGCGGTCGGCCGTTCGCGCGCGGCGGTATCCAACCTGCTGCGCCTGCTGGAACTGCCGCCGGCGATCCGCGCGCTGCTGGAAGCCCGCCAGTTGGAAATGGGTCACGCGCGCGCGCTGCTGACGCTGTCGCCCGAGCTGGCCAGCAAGCTGGCCGCCGAAGCCGCCGCGCAGGGCTGGTCGGTGCGCGAAGTCGAACACCGCGCCCAGCAATTCGCCGCCGGCAAGGTGCCGGTCGCCGGCCGCAAGGCCAAGCCCGGCAAGGCCGCGCCGCAGCCGGACATCCTCTCGCTGGAGACCGAGCTGTCCGAAAACCTGGGCACCAAGGTCAGCATTGCCCATGGCCGCGGCGGCAAGGGCCGGCTGGTCATCCACTACAGCGACCTGGACACGCTGGATGGCGTGCTGGAAAAGCTGCGGCCGAAGGCCGGCTGAGCTTGTTCGTAGGAGCGACGTCAGTCGCGATGGCGCCCCGATAGCCCTACAGTGAGCAAGATGAAAAGCGCGCCGCGGCGCGTCCGGATCGCAAACAGGGCAGGCCTTATGCCGCCGTTGCGACCGCATGAAAAGCCTCGCGACTAACGTCGCTCCTACAACACAGATCATCCGCGCGCGGCTGTACTACCATCCGGTTTCCGCTTCCACCGGATGTCCGTCTTGAAATTCCGCACCACCGCCCTGCTGCTTGCGTGCCTGCCGTTGCAGGCGATCGCCTCCGCCCCCTCCACTGCCGACCAGCGCTTCCAGGCCATCTACGAGAAAGAATGGCGCTGGCGCCAGGAACAGACCGGCCAGGCCGATGAGGACGCCGATGGCAGCGGCAACAAGACCCGGTTGCCGGATGTGGATGCCGCCTCGCAGCAGGCGCGGCTGAAGGTCTGGGAACAGGTGCTGCGCGATCTGGACGGCATCGACAGCGCCCGGCTCTCGCCGGAAAACCGCGTCAATCTGGCGATCTATCGGCCGCAGGTGGAGAACCTGGCCGACGAGGTGCGCCTGCGCGCCTACGAGATGCCGTTCAATTCCGATTCCTCGTTCTGGGCCAACCTGGCATTCATGGCGCGCCGCCAGATGAAGACGGCCGACGACTACCGCGCCTATGCCGCGCGGTTGCGCGACGTGCCGCGCTACTTCGATCAGCAGATCGACAACATGCGCGCCGGCCTGGCCCGCGGCTTCAGCGTGCCGCGCGCGGTGCTGGCAGGACGCGATGTCTCCATCGCCAATGTCGCGCAACTCACCGACCCCGAGGCTTCGGCGTTCTATGCGCCGTACAAAAAGATGCCGGCCAGCATCCCGGCCGCCGAACAGGCGCAGTTGCGCGCCGAAGCCCGCGCCGCCATCGCCGAGCAGTTGATTCCGGCGTACGCCAGGCTGTTGGCGTTCTTCCACGACCACTACGTGCCGCAGGCGCGCGCCACGCTGGCGGCCGAAGCGATGCCCGGCGGCGAAGCGTTCTACCGCCAGCAGATCCGCAAATACACCACGCTGGATCTGTCGCCGGAGGAAATCCACCAGATCGGCCTGCAGGAAGTGGCGCGGATCCGCGCCGAGATGCAGGACGTGATCGCGCAAACCGGTTTCAAGGGGAGCTTCGACGAGTTCCTGGCCTTCCTGCGCACCGATCCGCAGTTCTACGCGACCACGCCGCAGCAACTGCTGGACCGCGCCGCGTGGATCTCCAAGCGGGTCGATGGCGAAGTCGGCAAGTTCATCGGTACGCTGCCGCGCGGTCGCTTCACCATCGTGCCGGTACCCGACGATATCGCACCGTTCTGGACCGCCGGCCGCGGCGGCGCGGGCACCTACTGGCTCAACACCTACGATCTGCCCTCGCGGCCGCTGTACAACCTGCCAGCGCTGACCCTGCACGAGTCCTCGCCCGGCCACGCGCTGCAGGGCGCGCTGGCGCAGGAACAGGGACAGCAGCCGGCGTTCCGCCGCGAGAACTACATCTCCGCCTATGGCGAGGGCTGGGCGCTGTACACCGAAAAGCTGGGCAAGGAGATGGGCATCTACGAAACCCCGTACGAGGACTTCGGCCGCCTGACCTACGAGATGTGGCGCGCCAGCCGGCTGGTCATCGACACCGGCGTGCACCACATGGGCTGGAGCCGCGAGCAGGCGCTGGCCTACCTGCGCGAACACACCGCGCTCAGCGAGCACGAGGTCACCACCGAGGTCGATCGCTATATTTCCTGGCCGGCGCAGGCGCTGAGCTACAAGCTGGGCGAAATCGCCATCGTCCGCCTGCGCGGCGAGGCCGAGGCCGCGCTGGGCGCGAAGTTCGACATCAAGGCCTTCCACGACGCGGTGCTGGCGCAAGGCTCGGTGACCCTGCCGGTGCTGGAAAGCCAGATCCGGGAATTCATCGCCGCCAGCAGGGCAGCCCCCGCCGCCGGCGCCAAGGCCGCTCCCTGACGCCGGATAGCGGTCTCACGGCTCCGGAGGCCGGTGGCTTCCCCTGTGGGAGCGACGTGAGTCGCGACGGGGGGTTTACCGGTAAAGCCCCATCGCGACTCACGTCGCTCCCACAGGGAAAGAGCGTCTAAGTGCTTGCGGCGAAAGGGGAAGCCGGGCATAATGCGCGGCTCGCTGCGTCCGGCCCGTCCGGATTCGCGGCCGGAAGCGCGATTCCGGCTTGGGTCTGCAGCGTGTTTTTACCCGTATCGCATGGTGTCGGCCTGCCCCGCAGGCACGCCGCCGGGGCCGCCGTCTTCCTGGCCAAGGGAGGCAAAATGAATATCGAGGTGCGTAATGTCCCGCGTATGCCAAGTTTCCGGCAAGCGTGTGCAGACGGGTAACAACGTCTCCCACGCCAACAACAAGACCCGCCGCCGCTTCCTGCCCAACCTGCACGAGCGCCGCTTCTGGGTCGCCAGCGAAAACCGCTGGGTCAAACTGAAGGTTTCCGCGCATGCACTGCGCACCATCGACAAGAACGGCATCGATTCCGTTCTGGCCGAGCTGCGCGCGCGCGGCGAAAAGGTCTGAGGAGTAATCACACATGGCTTCCAAGCGCGACAAAATCCGTCTGATTTCCTCGGCCAACACCGGCCACTTCTACACCACCGACAAGAACAAGAAGAACACCCCCGGCAAGATGGAGATCAAGAAGTACGATCCCGTCGTCCGCAAGCACGTGATCTACAAGGAAGGCAAGATCAAGTGACGCCATGACGCGAACGCGCCTGCGCGTTCGCCGGTGTCATGGCGTCACCCCCGCGCAGGCGGGGGTCCAGCGCCTTCAACAACCCCGCCCACTGGCGGGGTTGTTTTTTGGGATGGGTCTTCTCTCCCATGCAGAAACGTCTAGAAGCCAGCGGCCAGGCGTTCTGGAAAAATCTTGTAGGAGCGACGTCAGTCGCGATGAGGCATTACCGGTAACGCTTCATCGCGACTGACGTCGCTCCCACAAGGAAAGTCTGCCCCGGCGAAATGAGATGCCGCCTACCGCGGCTTCTCCCCTCTGGCATGCAGCGCCAGCCAGCACAGGCCGGTGGTGACGGCGTCGCCGAGCGCGGTGTGCCGGCCCAGCACGGTTACCCCCAATTGTGCGGCGATGTGCTCGAACTCCAGGTTGGGCGGCACCTCCGGGTGCAGCAGGTGTTCGCGCGCGGCCATGGCTTCGGCCAAATCGGCGCGCGCATTGGGCAGGGCGAAGCCGGTCAGGCCCTGCACATGCGGCGCCAGCATGGCCAGATCGAAAGCCAGGTGATAACCCAGCAGCCTGCGGCTGCCCAGCCAGTGCAGGAACTCGCGCACCGCCGGCGTCACCGAGATGCCGCTGGCGGCCTCTTCGGGCGTGATCCGGTGGTGGCGGATGGATTCGATGCCGAACGCGCGGTCGGGCCGGATCTGGCGCTCGAAACGCTCCGACAGCAGCAGCCGCCCGCCGCGGATCGGCACCGCCGCCAGGCTGAGGATGTGATCCTTGGCCGGGTCCAGCCCGGTGGTTTCCAGATCCAGGCTGACCCACTCGCCGGCCGGCGGCGGCTGCAGCAGGAAGCCCCACTCGCCCGCACCATGGCGCCGCCGCAGCCACCAGCGCCTCAGCATGCGCACGCTAGTCGCCCAGATGGAAACTGTCGCGGACGTGCTGGCGGAAGTCCTTCACCACCCGCAACGCGTCGCGCAGCAATTCGCGATCCAGCCGCCGCAACTGCTCCACCCGTACGAAATTGTCCGGTATCCGGCCCGCTTCCAGCGCCGCCAGTTGTTCGCCCAGGCGCAGACGGTGGAACACCGCCAGCGCCTGCGGCAGGTCCCGGGCCAGGTCCGCCGGCAGCAGTCCGGCCTGGTGCAGCGCCGCGCAGCGCTCGAAGCTGTTGCGTGCCTCGATGCGATGGCGCAGCGCCAGGCAGCGCAATCCGTGCACCACCGGGAACACGCCGCCCTTTTTCAGATCGGTGCCGCGCGCTTCGCCCTTGACGTTGCCCAGGAAGGTAAGCGGCGTCTGGAAATTAAGCATCGCCTGGGCCAGGTGATGCAGCAGGATCTCGTCATCGCCCAGCGTGGCCAGCGCCTGCCGCACCGGTGCGAACAGCGCGGTATTGCCGGCGATCGGCCGCGCGTCCAGCGCGATCGACAGGTCCAGCGCGGCCTGGCCGCTGTGATCGCGCCGCCAGTGGTCGATCCGCTGCCGCCATCCGCTCACCGACAGCCGCCAGTGCGCGCGGTTGACCATCACCCCGCCCGGACACGGCGGATAGCCCATCCGATCGAGCGCGGCGCTGAAGGCGTCCATCGTTTCGGCCAGCTGCGGCCAGTCCAGATCGTCGGCCATGACCAGGGCGTTGTCCTGATCGGTCTTGAGCAACTGTTCGCCGCGGCCCTCGCTGCCCATCACCAGCAGGCACAGCTGGTCCCACCGTTCCGGCGGCACCAGCAGTTCGAAGATCCGCGCCATGATGCGGGTGTTGAGCGCGCTGACCAGTTCCATCAGATAGGCGATGCGCACCCCCTGCAGGTGCAGCGTGCGCATCAGGCGGTTCATCCCGGCGGCGGCATCGGCGATTTCCTCCAGGCTGTCGGCGCGCGCCAGCCGCAGGCTGATCAGGTGCGAGTGGCTGGCGTAGTGCGCCAGCACCTCGGCCATGCCCAGCGTGCCGACCACGCGCCCGCCGTCATGCACCGCGACGCGCTCGATGTGGTGCCCGGTCATGCTGACCAGCGCCTGGAACAACACGTCGGCGGTGCGCACGCCGATCAGCGGCCGGTTGGCCAGCGGCCCGATCGGCGCCTGCGGCGACAGTTGCTGCAGCGCCAGCGCTTCCAGCAGGTCGGTACGGGTGACGATGCCGGGCTCGGGGTGCGCCGGATCGGTCACCAGCAGGCAGTCGACCCGCTGATCGCGCAATCGCGCGGTGGCCTCGGCGATGCTGGCGTCGGCAGCAACGGTCTCGGCCGGGGCCAGTTGCGCGTCGCCGACCTTGGTGACCATCAGCTCGGCCAGCTCCGACTTGCCGGCCGCCAGCTGGCCCTTGGTGGCCAGGCCCTCGTTGAAATACGCGGCAAAGCGCGGATAGTCGGCCAGCAACTGGCGGAACACCTCCGCCGGTATCAGGAAGCACAGGCTGTCGGTGTCGGTGCGGTAGCTGTGGCGGGCGCGCCCGGCCATCACCGCCCAGGCGCCGAAGACATCGCCCGGGCCGTAGTCGGCGAAAGGCTGCTCGTCGTCATCGGCCTCGTCGAACGCCTGGATCCTTCCTTTCAGGATCACGAACGCGTGCGTGGAGGGATGGCCGGCCCGGATCAGCAACTGGCCGGCCGGATGGAACTCCATGTCGACGCTGGCCTGCAGCCGGGCATGGCCGGCCGCGTCCAGCAGATCGAACGGCGGCAACGACAGATCGAGCCCAGGCACCGGTTCCATGCCGGCAGTGTGCCAGTTCGGGGCGCCGAGTTGGCTGCTACTTTCGCCGCAGCGGCGCTTCTTCTGCATCCGGGCCGGAACCGGCAGAATCGGCGGCATGGGAACGCCGCTGCTGCTGTTTGCCGATTCCGTCGCCGGGCTCTCCGTCGGCACCTGGCTGCTGATCCTGGACTGGGTCATCCGGCTGGCCGCGTTGCTGTGGATTCCCAGCCGCACCACGCCCGCGGCCGCGCGCAGCTGGATGCTGCTGGTGGCGTTCATTCCGTTGCTGGGACTGCCGTTGTACCTGATGCTGGGGCACCCCTGGCTGTCGCGGCAGCGGGTGCAGCGGCAGGCCCAGGCTTCCGGCGTCATCCGCGAAGGTCAGTTGCCGCTGAAGGCGTTGCGCTGGTCGCCGGGCGGCGGCGCGGCGGCCGAAATGGCGCCGCTGGTCGAGCGCCAGGGCGACTTCATGCCGACCCGCGGCAACGCGGTGCAACTGCTGGATCGCTATGACGACTCCCTGCAGGCACTGCTTGCCGACATCGGCGGTGCGCAACAACAGGTGCATCTGCTGTATTACCTGATGTTCGACGACGCGGTCGGCGATGCCGTGGTCGAGGCGCTGCTGCAGGCCGCCGCGCGCGGGGTGGAGTGCCGGTTGCTGCTGGATGCGGTCGGCGGCAAACGCGGCCTGCGCCGCTATCGCAAGCGCCTGTGCCAGGCCGGCGTGCAGGTGCACGACCTGCTGCCCGGCGGCCTGCGCTGGCGCCGCAGCGGACGGATGGATCTGCGCAACCATCGCAAGATCGCGGTCATCGACAGCGGCGTGGCCTATGTCGGTTCGCAGAACCTGGCCGCGGCGGAATTCGTCCGCGGTTTTCCCAACCGCGAACTGGTCGCGCGCGTGCAGGGGCCGGTGGTCACCCACCTGGAATCGGTGTTCGCCAGCGACTGGTACATCGAGACCGGCGAGCGCCTGCATGTGCCGCTGGATTGTCCGTTGCAGCCGACCGATGCGGCGACCCAGCTGCTGCCCAGCGGGCCGGCGTATCCGTTCGAGAACGCGCGCGATGCGGTCAATGCGCTGATCCATCTGGCGCAGCGGCGGGTGGTGCTGACCACGCCGTATTTCGTCCCCGACGATGCCACCCTGGCCGCGCTGCGGATTGCCGCGCTGTCCGGCGTGGAGGTGCAGCTGATCCTGTCGCAGAGCAACAACCAGCGGCTGACCGAATGGGCGCAGGAGTCCTACTACGCCGACCTGCTGGCCTGCGGCGTGAAGATAGCGCTGTACCGGCCGCATTTCCTGCACGCCAAGCACATGAGCGTGGACGACGACATCGCGCTGCTGGGTTCGATCAACCTGGACATCCGCTCGTTCGCGCTCAACGCCGAAATCGGCTTGCTCTGCTACGACCGTGCCACCGTGGCGCGCATGCGCGAAGTGGAAGCCGATTACCTGCGCCAGTCCGTTGCCGTCGATGCCGAACGCTGGAATCGCCGGCCGGCCTGGCGCCGCAGCCGCGAAGGCATCGCCCGGCTGGCCGATTCGCTGATGTAGGACGCGGCGAGCGGCCCAGGCGCGTCCCCTACAATGCCGTCATGACGCACGCCGTTCCCTCCCGCCCAATGCCTGCCGATGACAGGCCCTATGACATCGGCATCATCGGAGGCGGCGCCGGCGGCGTGCTCACCGCACTGCACGCGCTGCGGCTGGCGCGCACCGCCGTACGGATCGTGCTGTTCGAGCCGGCTCCCACGCTGGCCAGAGGGGTCGCGTATGCGACCACCCGCGCCGAGCACCTGCTCAACGTGCCGGTGCGGCGGATGAGCGCCTTCGACGCGGCCCCCGACGATTTTCTGGACTATGTGGCGGCGACCTCGCCGGCCGATGGGCCGGATCGCGATGCGCTGGCCCACCGCTACGCGGAACGGCGCCGCTACGGCGACTACCTGATGACGCGGCTGCGGCAGGCCAGGGACGCCAGCGCGGCCAGCCTGGAAATCCGCCGCCAGCAGGTGACCGCTTTGCAGGTCGCCGACGGCCGCTACCGGCTGACCACGGAAGACGGACAGACCCTTGTCTGTGCCGGCGTGGTGTTGGCGGTAGGCAATCGTCCGCGCCCGTTGCCGGCGCGCGGCGCCTCGGGGCTGGCGGCCACGGCCAGGCTGGAGGCATGGGACTTCGACGCCATCGCGGAAATCCCCGCCGATGCCGATGTCTGCATCGTCGGCTCCGGCCTGAGCATGGTCGATGCCGTGCTGACCATGGCCAGGAACGGGCACCGCGGCCGGGTCCATGTGCTGTCCCGGCACGCGCTGCTGCCGCTGGCGCATACCGCCTATGCGGTGGCCGAGTTCGATGTCGAGGCGCTGTTGCCCCTGGATCTGCGCGGACGCATCCGCTTCCTGCGCCGCGCGGCCGCGGAGGCATCCAGCCGGCAGCTGCCGTGGCAGGCGGTGATGGAACGGCTGCGTCCGCACGGCCAGGCGCTGTGGCAATCGCTGACGCCGGCCGATCAGCGCCGCTTCCTGCGCCACGCCGTGCGGCTATGGGACGTGCACCGCCACCGCATCGCGCCGTCGGTGCAGGCCTGTCTCGCCGCGATGCGCGGGCGCGGGCAGTTGCGCCTGCACCGCGGGCGCCTGGATACGGCAATGCCGGTAGGCCCGCGCATCCGCCTGAGCCTGCGCATGCGCGATGGCCGCTCGCAACAGCTGGACGTGGACCGCATCATCAACGCCACCGGCGTGGAAATGCGTGTGCAGACCATGCGCAACCCGCTGCTGTCCGATCTGTTGGGGCGCGGCCATGCGCAGCCGGGCACGCACGGCATCGGCCTCAAGACCGCGCACGACGGCAGCCTGGTCGATGCGGACGGAAACCCGCAGCCCGGCCTGATCGCCATCGGCAGCCTGCGCATCGGCTGCCTGTGGGAAAGCATCGCGGTGCCGGAACTGCGCGGCCAGGCCGAAGCGGCGGCGCGCCAGCTGTTGGCCCTGCAGGAGCGGTGAAGGGTTAACGGTCAAGCGTTAACGCAATCAAGGCGACCGCCTATTCGGCGCTGCTGCAAGGCGGCGCAGCGCAACCAGCCGCTATCGCGGCAATCGCAGCGGCGATCACCTGCGCGGGCGGCGGCGAGATATCGATCGCCAGCACATCGGGTTCGGCTTCCGGCGCCTGCAACGCCTCGAACTGGCTGTCCAGCAGCGCGGGCGGCATGAAGTGGCCGGTGCGCGCGCTCAGCCGTTGCGCAATCAGCCCCGGCTCGCCCTGCAGGAACAGGAACAGCAGGCGCAGCCCGCTGCCGGCTCGCAACTGCTCGCGATGCGCGGCGCGCAAACCGGAAAACGCCAGCACCGCCGTTTCGCCGCGATTGGCGTGATCGCGCAGCGCAGCGGCCAGCGCGTCCACCCACGGCGCGCGCATGGCATCGGTCAATGGCTGGCCGCTGGCCATCCGCGCGCGCGCCTGCGCGCTGTGAAAATCGTCGGCGTCCAGATAGCGGGCGCCATAGTGTTCGGCCAGCGCACGCGCCAGCAACGATTTGCCGCTGCCGGACACGCCCATCACCACGATGGCCTGCACCGGTGCGGGAACGCCAGCGCCGTTCATCGGCGGGTTTCCGTGGCCGCCGCCGCAGCGGCCACGGACGGCCCCTCGCGCAACGGCAGCACGACCTGCACGCGGTAGCGGCGCCCGGCCTCGATCGCGCCAATCGCCGCTTCGGCCATCGGCACGCCATCGACGCTCACCGCGACGCGCTCGCAACCTGCTTCGCGGCCGAATTCGACTTCGAACTCGGCGCCGCGGAAGCGGCGCCGCGCGCGCGCCTGCATCCAGTGCGACGGCAGCTGCGGCGCGATGCGCAGCACGTCGCCATCGCCATGCAGGCCGAACAGGCCTTCGATGATGCAGCGATACAGCCACGCCGCGGTGCCGGTGTTGAACAGCTGGCTGGAACGGCCGGCGCTGTCCGGATACTGGCGCCAGGCGCCGCGGTAATAGTTGGGCACGAACACCGGCAACTGGCCGCGCCGCAGGTAATCCTGCGGATCCGGACCCGGCAGCATCTGCCGCAGCAGCCGGTAGGCGCGGTCGCCGTCGCCGGTCCGATACAGGCTGTGGATGTAGAACGCGGCGGCGTGGTTGTAGACCGATCCGTTCTCGGCCGAACCGGGAAACTTCTGGGTCAACCGGCCGACATCCTCGCGCATGCCGGTATAGGCCGGCGCCAGCATCATCGCGCCGAACGGGGTCTCCAGTTGCGCTTCCACCGCGGCGATCAAGCGCGCCTGCCGTGCCGGATCGGCGGCGCCGCTGAGCATCGCCCAACTCTGCGGATTGAGATAGATACGGCCCTCGGTGTCGCTGGCCACGCCGAACACCACGCCATCATCGGTGATGCCGCGCGCATACCAGTCGCCGTCCCACAGATGGGCGTTCACCGCAGCGTTGGCCTGCGCGGCGCCGGCGCGGAACTCGACCGCCAGCTCCATGCGGCCATGGCGCTCGCAGATCCCGGCCCACAGCGCCAGCGCATGCGCGGTGGCCAGCGTCAGCCAGCCGGAGACGCCGCGTCCCTGGTAGCCGACCATGTTCATCGGGTCGCACCAGTCGCCCTGGGCGATGTAGCTCAGGCCACGGTCGTCGCGCGCGGCCAGCAGCCAGCGCATCGCCGCGCAGATCCGTTCCGATACCGTCGCCGTGGCGCCATCGCTGCCGGTCACCGCTTCGTCCAGCAGTGCGTAGTCGCCGGTCTCGTCCAGGTACGGCTGCAGGCACACCGGCAGCCAGACGCAGTGATCGGTGTGCGGAATCTGGTTGATGTACTTCAGCTCGGCGCCTTCGGCCAGCAGGATGCCGTCAGGCATCGCGCCGCTGGCTTCCTGCTGCGACAGCGCCCGCAGAATCGCCTGGCGCATGCTTTGCGGCTGCACATAGACCATGCCCATGTGGTCCTGCAGATAGTTGCGGGTCTGCGGATCGGTGGTCAGCCGGTTGCTGTCGCCGTGGTAGTACACCTGCCGCGGCAACCAGTGATTGACGAACCGATCCAGCGCCGGCTCCGGCGTTTCGATGCGCAGGCAACCGCGGCCCAGCGCCAGGTACTGGGCATAGGCGGCATCGGCCGCAGCGAAGCCCTCCGCCGACAGGTGGCGCGCACGCAACGCGGCGATTTCGGCCTCGTCGCGCGCCGGGCCGAACAGGAAGCGGAAGTGCTCGTCGGCACCGTCGGCCAGCGCCAGCCGGTACTGCAACGCGGTGGTCGGCGTTTCGTAGTGCGCCTGGCCGCCGGCCAGCAGCGGCGCCTGCACCGCGCTGGGCGCATGCAGGCCGCCCTCGCCCTCGAACGCGGCCTGGCGGGTTTCCCACGCATCCGGCGCGCGCTCGTGCAGCAGGAAGGTCAGATCCTTGAAGTCGCGGTGCTTGAAGTAGTCTTCGACGCGCTGGTAGGGGGTGACGCTGGCGCAGACGATGCCGCCCAGCTCGGGCCGGTAGGCGGCGGACTGGTTCA
Organism: Pseudoxanthomonas wuyuanensis; assembly: GCF_900215535.1. Lineage (GTDB taxonomy): Bacteria > Pseudomonadota > Gammaproteobacteria > Xanthomonadales > Xanthomonadaceae > Pseudoxanthomonas_A > Pseudoxanthomonas_A wuyuanensis. The sequence goes on from NZ_OCND01000005.1 coordinate 224,766, forward strand.
TCCACGACATGTAGCCGACCGGGAAGTACGGGTAGAGGCTGATGTTGCGCGTGCGGCCGGACAGGTTGCGCACGCGCAGCAACCACAGCTCGACCACGTCGTCGGTGGTCAACTGCAATGACGCCTCGATCAGCAGGCCGGCCTGTTGCACGCGCCAGCCTATCCGTCCCGGCTCGGCGATGAACTCGAAGCGCTCGGCCGCCGCGCGTACCGGCTCGTACGGTACCGAGAACAGCGCGCCATCGTCTTCGTCCTTGAGGTAGAAGAAGCGGCCAGGATGGTGCGCGTAGTACGGCTGCTCCGGCTGCATGAAGGTGCGCGCTTCCAGGTTCGGCGCATGCGCGTACTTGGCCGGCTCCGGCTGCATGAACTGCGCGCTGGCATAGCCGCGGCAGTTGACCTGCACCATCATCCGCCGGTTCCACAGGAACGCCGAGGCCAGCGGCATCGCTGTCGGCGTGGACAGGCTTACGCGGGTGCCATCGTCGCTGGCGGCGATCAGCGGCGCGCTCATGGCCGCGCCGCCTTGCGCGCCAGCAGTTCGCTCTGCACCTGCGCCAGCGTTGCGTTGTCCAGCGGGTAGAAGCGCATCGTGAACGCGGCGACGAACGCCACCACGCCCGGGATCACCGTCAGCAACAGCACGATGCCCAGCTGCGAGGCGCCCGATTGCGCCTGGTTGGCCACGTAGCCCATCGCCGCCAGCAACCAGGCAATGGCCGCCGAGGCGATCGCTCCGCCCAGCTTTTGCGAGAACGTCGCCGCCGCGAAGGTCATCGCGGTCGCGCGCCGCCCCATCTTCCACTCGGTATAGTCGGCGGCGTCGGCGTACATCGAGAACGCCAGCGGCGACTTCGGCCCCAGCGCCAATCCTATCAACGTATTGAGCACGAACATCACACCTATCGCCTCGGCGGGAACGAAGAACATCGCGCAGCTGAGCGCGCCGACCGCGGCCATCAGCCCCACCATCAGCCGCTTCTTGTCGAAGTACCGGGTCAGCAGCGGGGTCAGCGCCGCACCGACCGCCAGTGCCACCGAATAGGCGCCCAGGAAGCGCCCGGTCAGATCCGGACGCAGCACGAAGTACTTCATGTAGTACACCGAAGCGCCACCGCGCATGACGATGGTCACCATGATGATCAGCGCTAGCGCGAACAGCACCAGCCAGGCCTTGTTGTTCAGCAGATCCTTCAGATCCTGGCGGACCGCGCTGTTCTGCTGCGGCGGCGGGGCGATGCGTTCGCGGGTGGTCAGGAACACGGTGACGAACAGCGCAGCCGCGGCGATGCCGTAGGCGGCCATGGTCAGCTGCCAGCCGCGCGCCTCGTCGCCGCGGCCCAGCCAGGCGACCAGATCCAGCGTGCAGTAGTTGACGATGGCAGTGCCGGCGAAGGCGGCGATGAAACGGAAGCTGATCAGCGTGGTGCGCTGCTGGCTGTCGCCGGTGATGACGCCGGACAGCGCCGAGTACGGCGTGCTCAGCACGGTGTAGCACAGCATCATCAGGGTGAACGTCGCGTACGCCCACAGCAGCTTGCCGCCGTCGCCGGCGGCCGGCACCGTATAGGTCAGCACGCCGGCCACCGCCATCGGCAGCGCCGCGTACAGCAGGTACGGCCGGAACTTGCCGAAACGGCTGCGGGTGCGGTCGGCAAGCGCGCCCATCAGCGGGTCGGTGACGGCATCGACGATCTTGGTCGCCAGGATCATCGTGCCGACCGCGGCCGCGGCCAGCCCCATCACGTCGGTGTAGAAAATCAGCAGGAACGAGGAGATGTTGGCCCAGTAGAAGTTGAATCCCATGTCGCCGATGCCATAGCCGACTTTTTCGCGCAGGCGCAGCGGCGCGGTCGGGGATGCTGTTGGCGGGGTCACTGCAGGCTCCTGGTGGTCGACAAGCGGGCGCACGCCCGGTGCGCACGTCATGGCGGCCACCCGGCGATGGCCGCTGCGGCTCTGCCGCCACGGCCCTGTTCAGCCGCGAGCTTCCCCTATCCGGCGCCAGCCGGCAAGCCGGAGAGCGTCGGCGGTCCCGTGCCCGCGCCGGGATGCGCAGCCGCCGATGCCTGGCAGTACACTGCCACCGAAGGCTGACGGGGAGGACAACCTTGGTTTCTAGCTGGGTCCTGCTGCTGGTCTCGGTCGGCTACGCTGCGCTGCTGTTCGCGGTGGCCTGGTGGGGCGACCGCCGCCCGCTGTATCCGGACCGTCCCTGGCTGCGGCCGGTCGTCTACAGTCTGGCGCTGGCGGTGTACTGCTCGTCGTGGACGTTCTACGGCGCGGTCGGCAGCGCCGTGCGCAACGGCATCGGCTACCTGCCGATCTACCTGGGTCCCCTGCTGTTGCTGCTGTTCGGCTGGCGCATCATCGAGCGGCTGGCGCTGATTGCGCGCAGCGAGAACACCGTGTCCATCGCCGATTTCGTCTCTTCCCGCTACGGCCGTTCGCGGCGATTGGCCGCGCTGGTCACGGTGATCGCGCTGATCGGCGTGGTGCCCTACCTGGCCTTGCAGTACAAGGCGGTGGCGATGAGCCTGAACGTGCTGACCGCGCAACCCGGCGGCAGCGCGCCCGGCTTCTTTTCCGATCCGGCGCTGTATGTGGCGCTGCTGATGGCGCTGTTCGCCGCGCTGTTCGGCACCCGCCAGGTCGACGCCACCGAGCACCACCACGGCATGATGCTGGCGATCGCGCTGGAATCGATGGTCAAGCTGGTGGCGATGATCGCGGTGGGCGTGTTCGCCTACCTGTGGCTGGGCGACCATGCGATCCGGGTCACCGATTCGGCGCGCACGCTGTTCGAGAACGCGCCGCCGGTCGGTTTCCTGACCCAGACCGTGCTGGCGTTCCTGGCCATCGTCTGCCTGCCGCGGCAGTTCCATGTGGCGGTGGTCGAATGCAGCGACATCGGCGACATCCGCAAGGCGCGCTGGCTGTTCGGCGCCTACCTGGTGCTGATCTCGCTGATGGTGGTGCCGATCGCCGCCGCCGGCGTGGCGCTGTTCGGCAGCGGCAGCGGCGTGCCGGACGACAGCTTCATCCTGTCGCTGCCGTTGGCCGAAGGCAGCAACGCGCTGGCGCTGGTCGCCTACGTGGGCGGGTTCTCCGCCGCCACCGGCATGGTCATCGTGGCCAGCATCGCATTGGCCACGATGGTCAGCAACGACCTGGTGATGCCGCTGCTGCTGCGGCGCGGCTGGGTCGGCCGGCATGCCGAAGCCGATGTCGCTTCGCGGGTGCTGTGGATCCGCCGGCTGGCGATCGGGCTGCTGGCCATCGCCGCCTACATCTACTACCGCAGCAGCAGCAACGACAGCACCCTGGCCTCGTACGGGCTGATGGCATTCGCGGCGGTGGCGCAGTTCGCGCCGGCCCTGATCGGCGGGCTGTACTGGCGCGGGGCCAGCCGCCGCGGCGTCGAGGTCGGCATGGTGCTGGGCTTTGCCACCTGGGTCTATACGCTGCTGCTGCCGACGATGACGCTGGCCGGCTGGTTCGACTCGGCCTGGCTGCAGACCGGCCCGTTCGGCGTTTCCTGGCTGCGGCCGCAGCAGCTGTTCGGGCTGAGCGGCTGGGACGCGCTGACCCACGGCACGTTCTGGTCGCTGCTGCTGAACACCGGCGCGATGATGATCGTCTCGGCGCGCTCGCGCCCGGGCGTCGACGAGCGCCTGCGCGCGGCGCCGTTCCTGGATCCGTATGCGCGGCGGCCGGCGCTGGCGTCCGGCGAATGGCCGGGCAACGTGCGCGTGGCCGATTTGCAGACGCTGGCCGAACGCGTGGTCGGCGAACGCCATGCCCGCCGCGCCTTCGCCGAGCAGGCGCAGCTGCTGCAGCGCGAACTGCAGCCGCAGGCCGCCGCCGACCGGGCCTGGGTACAGTTCACCGAGCGCCTGCTGGCCGCCGCCATCGGCGCGGCGTCGGCGCGCATCGTGCTGACCAGCGTGCTGCGCGGCTCGGGCATGGAGCTGGGCGAAGTGGTGGCGGTGCTGGACGAGGCCGGGCAGGAGCTGCGCTTCAACCGCGAGATCCTCTCCACCACGCTGGAAAACATCAGCGCCGGCGTCAGCGTGGTCAATCCGGCGATGCGGCTGGTGGCCTGGAACCGGCGCTACCAGCAGATGTTCGGCTATCCCGACGGCATGCTGTACGTCGGCCGGCCGGTGGCGGATCTGATCCGCTACAACGCCGAACGCGGCGAACTGGGCGAAGGCAACGTCGAAGAACAGGTCAACAAGCGCATCGACTACATGCGCGCCGGCTCGCCGCATGTCTTCGAGCGCGTGCGCAGCGACGGCCAGGTCATCGAGATGCGCGGCCAGCCGCTGCCCGGCGGCGGCTACGTCACCAGCTACAACGACATCACCGATTTCAAGCGCGCCGAGAACGCATTGCTGGAGGCCAACGAAACCCTGGAGCAGCGGGTTGCCGAGCGCAGCCATGTGGCCGAGGTGGCGCAGCAGTCCAAGACCCGCTTCCTGGCCGCTATCAGCCATGACGTGCTGCAGCCGTTGAACGCGGCGCGGTTGTTCGTCTCGGCCCTGCGCGACAGCGAACAGGGCGAAGAGCAGAAGCACCTGGCCGAGCGCGTGGACGCTTCGCTGCGCGCGGCCGAAGAGCTGCTGGACGGCCTGCTGGACGTGTCGCGGCTGGATGCCGGCGGCCTGCAGACCGAGATCAGCGATTTCGACGCCAACGAACTGCTGCGCGAGCTGGCCGCGCAGTACGCGCCGGTGGCGGCCGGACGCGGGCTGGACCTGCGCGTGCATGCGCGGCCCATGCCGGTGCGCAGCGACCGCCGGCTGTTGCGACGGGTGCTGCAGAATTTCCTCGCCAACGCGCTGCGCTACACCCGCCAGGGCCGCATCGTGCTGGGCATGCGCGCGCGCGGCGGCAAGGTGATGCTGCAGGTCTGGGACACCGGCCCGGGCATCCCGGAAAACCACATGCGCCAGATCTACGACGAGTTCCACCGCTTCCAGCAGCCGTTCGACTGGGGCGAACGCGGCCTGGGCCTGGGCCTGTCGATCTGCCAGCGCATTTCGCGGCTGCTGAATCATGAGCTGGATGCGCGCAGCCAGGTCAACCACGGCAGCATGTTCTCGATTACGGTCCCGCGCGCGGCGGTGGCCAGCGACCGCCGCGCGCCGACCCCGCGCAGGCAGTCGCCTTCCGATTCGCTGAAGGGCCTGCGCGTGCTGTGCGTGGACAACGATCAGGAGATCCTCGACGGCATGCGCGCGCTGCTCGGCCGTTGGCAGGTGGAAGTGCTGACCGCCGCCACCGTGGACGAGGCCATCGAGAAGATGGCCGCGGCGCCGGCGGTGATGCTGGTCGATTACCACCTGCACGACCGCCTGGACGGCCTGGATACGCTGGATGCGCTGCGCGCGATCGGTCCGGCTCCGCTGGCCGGCGCGCTGCTGACCGCCGATGGCCGCGACGAACTGAAGCAGCAGGCGCGCAAACGCGGTTACCGGCTGCTGACCAAGCCGGTCAGGCCGGCGTCGCTGCGCGCGTTCCTTGCCGCCCACCACAACCCGGTGGCCGCCGACGCGCTGTGAGCGCCGGCGGCCGGTTCACTGCGCCAGGAAGCCGCGCACTTCCTCCAGCCAGTGCTGCCAGGCCGCCTCATGTTCCAGCAGCAGATGGTTGCGGCTGTGCACCGGCACGAAACGGGCGCCGGGGATGGCATCGGCGATCAGCCGGCCTTCGCCGACCGGCACCCGCACATCGTCCAGGCTGTGCAGCACCAGGGTCGGACAGCGGACCTGCGGCAGCAGATCCACCACATCGATGCTGGCGAACTCGCGCATGAACCTGGCCGCGTTGTGCGGCGAGGTGGAGATGCGCTCGAGTTCGTTGAACCATTCGTGCTGGCGCGCGCTGCCGTCGGGAATGAACTGGCTGGTGAAGAACTGCCGGAACGACGGCTCCGGTTTGCCCCAGCCCAGTTCGGCCAGCTTGGCCATGGTTTCGGCCTCTTCGCGCTGTTGCGGGGTATCGCTGCGCACCAGCCGGCCGCGCGCGTAACCGCCATGCAGCACCAGCCGGCTGACCCGCTGCGGATGGCGCACCGCATAGGCAATGGCGATCGAGGCGCCCTGCGAAATGCCCAGCAGGGCGAAGCGTTCGACCTGCAGCGCATCGACGATCGCCTCCAGATCGTCGAGCCAGCGCGCGAACGACAGGTCGGCGACATCCCGGTCCGAAAGCCCGCAACCGCGTTCGTCGTAGCGCACATAGGCGAACTGGCGCGATAGCTCGCGCACCAGATGGCTCCAGACCGGGCTGTCGCGGTCGTATTCAAGATGCGAAAGCCAGGTGGCCGCCTTGATCAGCGGCAGCCCCTGCCCGGAGACCGCATAGGCCAGCCGCACGCCGTCGCGGCTGCGCGCAAAACGCATCTCCAGCGGCGCCGCCTCGCCAGCGCCGTTGCCGGCCGCGCTGTGCCGGACCATGGCGGTGGCCGACGCATAGGCCGCTTCCAGCACCGGCGAAGGCGCGATGCCGAACTGCTGGCGCAACGTTTCCGCGCAGCGGAAGTACGTGGCGTCGACGGCGGCCGCATCGCCGCGGTGCCCCAGCGCCACCATCAGCGCCGCGTAGCCGCTCTCGGCATGCGGGTCCAGCGCGATCAGGCGTTCGGCGGCGGCGATCGCGGTGGCGATGCCGTCGTTGCCGATGCTGCGTTCGGCCAGCCGCTGCAGGCCATGCGCCAGCAATCGCTCGTGGCTGGCGCGCTGTTGCTGCAGCCAGTCCTGGAAACCGCACGATTCCACCGAAAAGCCTTCCAGCAGGGCATGCGCGTCGTCGGCCAGCAATGCCTGCGTCGGCGCGGACGGGACGTCATCGGCCGGCGCGATTTGCGCCTGCGCCTGGGCGCGGGCCTGCAGCACGTCGCATTGCAGATCCAGGTGCGCCGCATCCAGCCACAGCTTGTCGGCATCGCCGCTGACCAACTCGATTCCACAGGCCTCGTTGAGCGCGTAGACCAGCCGCCGCAGCCGCGTACGCGAGGTGGCGCTGTCGACGTCCGGCCAGAGCAAGGTCGCCGCATGCAGCCGAGAGGCCGGCTGCCCGCGCATGGCCAGGTAGGCCAGCAACGCCAGCCCGTACTTCAGGCCGATGGCCAGCGGGCGGCCGGCCACTTCCACCCGCGGCCAGCCATGCAGCCGCAGCAGCACAGGGTGAGGGACGGCGCAGGGACGCGACATGGTCACACTTTGGCTTTGACGGGGTTGGCGCTACCCCGTCACCTTACCCCAACCCCCGGTCGTCGGCGCGCCCTCCCCCATGCCGGCCCCGTCTTCATCGCAGGTGCACCACTATGCTTTCCGACCCCCGCGGCTGCCCGGTTTCCACCGGCGTGGCCTCCGCCATCGCCCACGCCGAACATGCGCAATGGCGCATGCTGAGCTATTTCGGCGATCCGTTCGAAGATCTGGACGCCGCCGTCCAGGACGATCCGGCCTGGACGCTTCCGCTGATCATGAAGGCCAACTGCCTGTTGTCGGCGGCCGAATTCGCCCCGACCCAACAGGCGCTGGCGCTGCTCGACCAGGCCCGCGAGCTTTCCGCACGCGGATGCGCCAATGCGCGCGAACGCGACCACATCGCCGCCAGCGCGGCCTGCGCCGCCGGCCAGTGGCGCACCGCCTGCGACCTGTGGGAACGCATCCTGATCCAGTACCCGCACGATCTGGTGGCGCTGCTGGCGGCGCATCTGTTCGACTTCTACCGCGGCGACAGCCGCAACCTGCAACGCCGGGTGACGCGGGTGTTGCCGGCCTGGTCCGAATCCGATCCGCTGTATCCGCATGTGCTGGCGCTGCACGCATTCGGCCTGGAGGAATGCAACCACTACGACCGCGCGCTGGAGTCGGCCCATGCAGCGCTGGCGCTGCAACCGCGCGAGCCATGGGCGGTGCATGCCATCGCCCACGTCCATGAGATGCGCGGCGAGTACGACCAGGGCGCGGCCTTCCTGCAGGCCCGTACCCAGGACTGGGCGCCGGACAACGGCTTCGCGTTCCACAACTGGTGGCATCTGGCGCTGTTCCAGCTGGAACGGATGGACACCGCCGCGGCGCTGGCATTGTTCGACGAGCGTATCGCCGAAGGCACCGACCTGGCGCTGCAGCATGTGGATGTCTGCGCCATGCTGTGGCGGCTGCAGTTGCTGGGCGTGGATGTGGGCGACCGCTGGCAGCAGGCCTCGGCCCGCTGGCCCGCCACCGTTCCCGACCGCGGTTACTACGCGTTCAACGACTTCCACGCCGCGCTTGCCTACATCGGCGCCGGAAAGCCGGAACAGGCGCGCCAAGTGCTGCAGGCGGTCCAGCAACGTTCCGCCCAGCCCGAGGCAGGCGAACCCGGCTGGATGGCCGCCGAAGTCGGGGTGCCGCTGCTGCGCGGGCTGGTGCAGTACGCCGAAGCGGATTTCGCCGGTGCCACCGAGCAGCTGCTGGGCGTACGCGAGCACAGCCACAGGTTCGGCGGCAGCCATGCGCAGCGCGATATCATCGAGCTGACCCTGCTCGATGCCGCGGTGCGCGCCGGCCGCAAACCGCTGGCGCGCCATCTGCTCAACGAGCGATTGCTGACCAAGCCGCAATCGCCGCTGACCGAGCACTGGGCCAGGCGGATCGCATGAGGTCAGGCCGGTGCGCGGTGGCCGCCGCGCTGGCGGTGCTGGTGCTGGCGGCTTCGTTCGCGCATCTGTACCTGTTGCAGCCCGGGCGCCCGCAGGTGCCCGCGCTGCAGGGCCAACTGCAGCGGCATGTCATCGACCACGATGGCCGGCGGCGCAGCTACTGGCTGTACCAGCCGGCCGGGAGCGCGGCCGATGCGGCGCTGCTGCTGGCGCTGCACGGTCCATTGGGCAATGGCCATGGCATGCGCGAACTGACCGCACGCCGGCTGGATCTGCTGGCGGACAGGCATGGCCTGCGCGTGGCCTACCCCGATGCCGGCGCCGGCGGCTGGAACGGATGCGGCGTGGCCGGCCCGCAGCGGGCCGACGATGTCGGTTTCCTGCTGGCGATGGTGGCCGATGTCAGCGCGCGTAGCGGCGCCGCGCCGGCACGCATCCATGCGTTCGGGTTTTCCGACGGCGGCGCGATGGCGCTGCGCCTGGCGTTACATGCGCCGGGCCGGCTGGCATCACTCTCGATGGCGGCCGTGCGGCTTTCGCACATCAGCGTCCCGGTCGGCGCCAGCGGCGCGGCCATGCTGCCGCCCATGCTCCTGATCAACGGCAGCGCCGATCGCTTCGAACACGCCGAATGCGCGGTCGGCGGCGGCACCGGCGTCGCCGCTGCCCATGCCATGGCGGCCTGGCTCAGCGGCGGCGATGCTGGTGCGCTGTCACCCGCCCCGCACGAATCGCCACCAGGCGCTGTCATCAACCGCCAGTGGCGCGGCCGGCGCGGTTCGTTGCGGCTGTACCTGGTCACCGGCGGTGGGCATACCCTGCCGCAGCCGTATGTGCGCTATCCGCGCGTATTCGGGCCGACCTATGCCGGATTCGACGGCTTGGCTGCGATTGCCGGATTCATCGCCGAAACCAACGCTCCCAGCCAGGCGACTGCGCCGTCACTGGGTGCGAGCGCGGCTGCGCAGCACGGCGCCGGCGACTACCCAATGGATGACTAGGGGCTGTTGACGCTCGAGATTAACAGCCCCTAGTCCTGCTCTTCCGGCGGCGGCACCAGTCCGTCCGGGTCCACCGCCAGACGTCCGGCCATCAGCACCGCCTGGGTGCGGTTGGTGACGCCCAGCTTGCGCAGGATGGCGGTGACGTGGGCCTTGATGGTGGCTTCGGAAACGTTGAGGTCGTAGGCGATCTGTTTGTTGAGGCGGCCGGCGCCCAGCATCTGCAGCACGCGGAACTGCTGCGGGGTCAGATCGCGCAGGCGCTGCGCCACTTCATGTTCGTCGCGGCCGATGGCCGGCGCGTTGTGCGCTTCGGCCGGCGCCCAGCGTTCGCCCTCCAGCACCAGCCCAATCGCTTCGCCGATGGTTTCCGAATCGGCCGACTTGGGAATGAAGCCCAGCGCACCGTGATCCAGCGCGCGCCGCATCACCGTGGGCTCCTCGCGCGCGGAAACGATCACCACCGGCAATTGCGGATGCAGCGCACGCAGATGCACCAGCGCATTGAAACCATGCGCGCCGGGCATGTTGAGATCCATCAGCAGCAGATCCGCGTCCGGGTGCGCATCGACCAGCGAATACAGCGCATCGACGCTGTCGGCCTCATGCAGCATGACCCCGGGCAGCACCCGCTGCACCGCCCCGCGCAAGGCTTCGCGGAACAGCGGGTGGTCGTCGGCGATCAGCAGGGTAGGCATGGCGAAAAGCGAGAAACGAGTGAAGAGGAGTGAGAAACGAGTAGGGAGAGGCGAGGAACGAGTGTGGAGGAACGAGAAACGAGTGGGGAAGCGGAGCGAATAAGGGTCGGTGGCGGGCGGGAGTGAGGAGCAAGTGCGCTTGTGCTGTTGCTGTTGCTGTTGCTGTTGCTCCTACTCGTTCTTCACTCCTCTTCACTCGTTTCTCGCTTCCCGCTCCTGCTTCACCGCACCTTGCGGTCGGGTCGGCCAGTTCAGGGCAAGTAACGAGTGTAGAGAGATGAAGAACGAGCAGCCAGCAGCGGGGATGGAAAGCGCTGTTGCTGTTGCTCCTACTCGTTCCTCACTCCTCTTCACTCGTTCCTAGCTTCACCGCACCTTGCGGTCGGCCACCAGCGAATCGACCACGGTCGGGTCGGCCAGGGTGGAGGTGTCGCCCAGCTGATCCGGCGCATTCTCGGCGATCTTGCGCAGGATGCGGCGCATGATCTTGCCGCTGCGGGTCTTCGGCAGGCCGGGCGCCCATTGCAGGTGATCGGGCGCGGCGATCGGGCCGATTTCCTTGCGCACCCACAGCACCAGTTCCTTCTGCAGCTCGTCGCTGGGGGTCTCGCCGGCCTTCAGGGTGACATAGGCGTAGATGCCCTGGCCCTTGATGTCGTGCGGGAACCCGACCACTGCCGCCTCGGCCACCTTGGGATGCAGGACCAGCGCGCTTTCCACTTCGGCGGTACCGATGCGGTGACCGCTGACGTTGATGACGTCGTCGACACGGCCGGTGATCCAGTAATAGCCGTCCTCGTCGCGGCGGCAGCCATCGCCGGTGAAGTAGGTGCCCGGGTAGGTGCGGAAATAGGTGTCGATGAAGCGCTGGTGGTCGCCGTAGACGGTGCGCATCTGCCCGGGCCAGGAATCCAACAGCACCAGGTTGCCTTCGGCGGCGCCTTCCAGCCGTTCGCCGTTGGGGTCCACCAACGCCGGCTGCACGCCGAAGAACGGCAGCGTGGCCGAGCCCGGCTTCAGATCGATGGCCCCGGCCAGCGGCGTGATCAGGATGCCGCCGGTCTCGGTCTGCCACCAGGTGTCGACGATGGGGCAGCGCGAATCGCCCACCACCTCGTAGTACCAGCGCCAGGCTTCGGGATTGATCGGTTCGCCAACGCTGCCCAGCAATCGCAGCGAACTGCGCGAGGTCTTCTTGACCGGGCCCTCGCCTTCGCGCATCAGCGCGCGGATGGCGGTGGGCGCGGTATAGAAAATGGTGACCTGGTGCTTGTCGATCACTTCCCAGAAGCGCGACACGCTGGGGTAGTTGGGCACGCCCTCGAACATCAGCGCGGTGGCGCCGTTGGCCAGCGGACCATAGACGATGTAGCTGTGGCCGGTGACCCAGCCCACGTCGGCGGTGCACCAGTAGATGTCGTCCTCGCGCAGGTCGAACACCGCTTCGTGGGTGTAGGCGGCGTACAGCAGATAGCCGCCGGTGGTGTGCAGCACGCCCTTGGGCTTGCCGGTGGAACCGGAGGTATACAGGATGAACAGCGGATCCTCGGCGTTCATGCGCTCGGGTTCGCATTCGGCCGGCTGCGGATCGACCACCGCATCGAACCAGCGGTCGCGCGGCATCTGCATGTCGACCGCGCCGCCGGTGTGGCGCACCACCAGCACCGTTTCGACGGTGTTGGTGCCGGGCAGCTTCAGCGCGGCGTCCACATTGGCCTTCAACGGCACCTTCTTGCCGCCGCGCAGGCCTTCGTCGGCGGTGATGATCAGCTTGCTGCCGCAGTCGGCGACACGGTCGGCGATGGAGTTGGGCGCAAACCCGCCGAACACCACCGAATGGATGGCACCGATGCGCGCGCAGGCCAGCATCGCCACCGCCGCTTCGGGAATCATCGGCAGATAGATGGTGACCCTGTCGCCCTTCTGCACGCCCAGGTTGCGCAACGCGTTGGCCAGCTTGCAGGTGCGTTCGTACAGCTCGCGATAGGTCACCGGGTAGGACGGCGAGTCCGGGCTGTCCGGTTCGAACAGCAGCGCGGTCTTGTCGCCGCGCGTGGCCAGCTGGCGATCCAGGCAGTTGACGCTGGCGTTGAGCTCGCCATCGGCGAACCAGCGGATGCGGAAATCGTCCAGATCGTAGCTGACGTCCTTGATCCGGGTGGGCTTGGTGAACCACTGCAGCCGTTCGGCGGCCTGGCCCCAGAACCGTTCCGGATCGTCGATCGACGCCTGGTAGGTACGCAGGTAATCCTCGCGACCGATGCGCGCGTTGGCGGCGAATGCCGGGGTGACCGGGTAGCGATCAGTCATAAGGGCCTCCCAAAGACTCGATAGGTGTTCGATTCTGACAGTGTTGCGGCGCCGGCGCGCCGCGTAGCGGCCCCGTCCGACGCCCGCAACGGCACGGCGATGACCGAGTTTGCCGCATTCGGGCGTGCGGCATTGCAGCAAGCGGCTTAGACCTTGGTCGTAAATCCTTGTCCCCGGCGGTCTGGACCCTGGTCCAGACCTTCGGCTTTGGCGGCAATTTCCGCGATCGCAAGGGGCGTTCGACTAATGGCGAATAGGCGGGGACTGCAATCCCGGGCAAGTCTGCACGACAGCCGCGTCAATCTGCGGCTTGCTAACCGGGAGGGGTTATGACCACACGTTTCGCATCGATAACGCGGCGGCCGCTGGCCGCTGCGCTGTTCGTCGCATTGATCGCGCCGGGGATGGCGTTCGCGCAGACCGCCAAGGAAAAAGCGCTGGAGGCGCGCGTTGCCGAACTGGAACGGCAGGTGCAGCTGCTGCTTTCCTCGCAGCAACAGCAACAGACCGCCATCAGCGATACCCAGACCCAGTTGACCGAGGTCAGGACCGCGCAGACGCAGGCGCCGGCAGCCAAGCCGGGCATCCAGCAGACACCGATTTCGGCCGGCGCCGGCCCCAATACCCGCTTCACCTACGGCGGTTTCATCAAGCTCGACGCTTCGGTCACCAGCACCAACGATGGCGATCTGGCCGACGGTTCGGTCGGCCGCCTGTTCTACGTGCCCAAGACCATTCCGGTCGGCGGCGGCGCGACCAAGGAAGGCGGGGCCGATACCGATTTCGGCGCCAACTTCTCGCGCTTCTGGTTCGCCACCGACACCGACCTGGACAGCGGCGACAAGCTGAAGAGCTACCTGGAATTCGATCTGTTCGGCGGCGGCAGCACCGCCTTCACCGGCAACGAGGTCGCCACCAATACCTATGCGCTGACGGTGCGGCAGGCCTACGTGACCTGGAACAACTGGCTGGCCGGCCAGGCCTGGAGCAACTTCCAGGACACCGCCGCGCTGCCCGATGCGGTCGACTTCCTCGGCCCGAGCGAAGGCACGGTGTTCGTGCGCCAGGCGCAGATCCGCTACACCAAGGGGCCGTGGTCGTTCTCGGCCGAGAATCCGCAGACGGTCTACACCCCGTACCTGGGCAACATGGCGCAGGTCGCCGGCGACGACGGCGCAATGCCGGACATCACCGCCCGCTACCAGGCCAAGGGCGACTGGGGCCACTTCAGCGTCGCCGGCCTGGCGCGCCAGCTGAAATACCAGAACGGCCCGGCCAATTCCTCCGAAACCGGCTTCGGCCTCAGCGTGTCCGGCAAATGGAATCTGGGCGCCAACGACGACATCCGCTACATGATCACCGGCGGCACCGGCATCGGCCGCTACGTCGGCCTGGCGCTGAACAACGACGCGGTGCTGGACGCCAATGGCGATCTGGAAAACATCGATCTGCTGGCCGGATTCGTCGGTTGGCGCCATGTGTTCAGTCCCAAGCTGCGCACCAACGTCTTCTACTCGCGCGCCGAATACGACAACGAAGTCGCGTTGACCGGCCTTGGCATCACCAAGGGCGCGCAGTCGGCCCACGTCAACCTGATCTATTCCCCGCTGCCCAAGCTCGATCTCGGCGCGGAACTGATCTGGGGCAAGCGCGAGCTGGAGAACGGAGACAGCGGCGAACTTAACCGCTTGCAGACCCACGTCAAGTACACCTTCTGAGGCCCGACCGATGAGTACTTCCGAACAAATCATGCAGCGCCGGCAGTATTGGCGCCGCGCGATACGCACAACGATGATCCTGCTGGCGATCTGGTTCGTGGTGACCTATGTGGTCGCCTGGTTCGCCGTGCCGCTCAACGAAATCACCTTCCTCGGCTTCCCGCTCGGCTTCTACATGGGCGCGCAGGGGTCGCTGATCGTCTATGTGGGCCTGATCGTGTACTACGCCTGGTACATGAACAAGCTCGACCGCGAATACAACGTCTCCGAGGAGGGCTGACCGATGGCAACCGCCAAGAAAGACTTCGTCAGCAACCTGCCGAAGATCTACAGCATGTACACCGGAGGCTTCATCGCCTTCGTGATCCTGCTGGCCATCGCCGAGCAGATGGGCATGCCGAACAAGATCATCGGCTACATCTTCATGGCCGCCACCATCGGCCTGTACGCGATGATCGGCATCATGAGCCGCACCGCGCAGGTCGACGAGTACTACGTCGCCGGGCGCAAGGTGCCGGCGGTGTTCAACGGCATGGCCGTGGGCGCGGACTGGATGTCGGCGGCCAGCTTCATCGGCATGGCCGGCACGCTGTACGTGCAGGGCTATGACGGCCTGGCCTACGTGATGGGCTGGACCGGCGGCTACGTGCTGGTGGCGCTGTTCCTGGCGCCGTTCCTGCGCAAGTTCGGCCAGTACACGATTCCGGACTTCCTGGGCGCCCGGTACGGCGGCAATATCGCCCGTACCGTCGGCATCATCGCCGCGATCACCGCCAGCTTCGTCTACGTGGTGGCGCAGATCACCGGCGCCGGCATCATCGTCAGCCGCTTCCTGGAAGTGCCGTTCTTCTTCGGCGTGTTCTTCGGCCTGGGCGGCATCCTGGTGTGCTCGATGCTGGGCGGCATGCGCGCGGTGACCTGGACCCAGGTGGCCCAGTACATCATCCTGATCATCGCCTACCTGGTGCCGATCGTCTGGTTGTCGCTGAAAGTCACCGGCAACCCGATCCCGCAGATCGCCTACGGCGAAGTGCTGCAGAACATCGCGGTGCTGGAACAGCAGCTGGGCGTGGAAGCGCCTCACTCCACCCCGTTCAACATCACCGACCGCACCAACTTCCTGGCGCTGACGTTCTGCCTGATGGTGGGCACGGCCGCGTTGCCGCACATCCTGATGCGCTTCTTCACCACGCCCAGCGTCAAGGAAGCCCGTGCCTCGGTGGGCTGGTCGCTGTTCTTCATCTTCCTGCTGTACTTCTCGGCGCCGGCCTACGCGGCGTTCGCCAAGTACGAGGTCTATTCCAACGTGGTGGGCCAGGCGATTGCCGATCTGCCGGCGTGGGTGGCATCGTGGACGCAGGTGGGACTGGTGGCGGTCAACGACGCCAACGGCGATGGCATTCTGCAACTGGCGGAGCTGACCCTGCAGGCGGATGCGATCGTGCTGGCGACGCCGGAAATCGCCGGCTTGCCGTACGTCATTGCCGGCCTGGTGGCGGCGGGCGGCCTGGCCGCGGCGCTGTCCACCGCCGACGGTCTGCTGCTGACCATCTCCAATGCGCTGTCGCATGACGTGTACTACAAGATGGTCAACCCGCAGGCTTCCACCACCAAGCGCCTGACCATCGCCCGCATCCTGCTGGTAATGGTGGCCATCTGCGCGGCCGCGGTGGCGGCGCAACGCCCTGCGGGAATCCTGGCGCTGGTTGCCTGGGCATTCTCGATTGCCGGTGCGGCGTTCTTCCCGGCGCTGGTACTGGGCATCTTCTGGAAGCGGGCCAACAAGACCGGTGCGGTGGCCGGCATGATCGTGGGCTTTGCGCTGACCCTGTTCTATCTGGTCGGCGTGCAGTTCATGGGCATGGAGAAGTGGTTCAACATCAACACAGTGTCGGCCGGCATCTTCGGCATTCCGGCCGGCTTCCTGGTGATCTGGATCGTCAGCCTGCTGACCAAGGCGCCCGCGCAGGACGTGCAGGACATGGTGGAAGACATCCGCTACCCGCACATCAAACAGGCCTGACCGCCGTACCCTCGACAGCGCCGGGCTTGCCCGGCGCTGTTTTTTTTGCCGATCTTGTGGGTCTGGAGCCGCTGACGTTTCCCCGGGCAGGCAGGCGCCGCAACTGCACGCATGCGCGACAAGGAAGTGAAAGCAACGTAACTTATCCCTATCGCGTCAACAGGCCCCGGCCTCCTGGAATCCGCCTTTATGTCGATGCCGCTCTACATCCTTCAGCTGATCCTCGGACTGATGTTCTACACCCTGATCGGCCAGGCCGTGCTGGCGGCGTTCCTGGGCATGCGGCGCATGCACAACGGCATCTACCTGGCGATGGAAAAAGTGGTCTGGGGCCCCAAGCGGCTTGCCGGGCTGCTGCTGCCCTCGTTCCAGTCCATGCTGGCGCAGCGCGCGCTGGCCGCGCTGGTGGCCGCCATCACCTGGTTTACGGTGATTCCGAAGGTGGCGCCGGTGCTGGCCTATTGGGGCCAGTTGCGGATGGAATACCTGGTCGCCACCTGGCTGCTGCTGCTGGTGCTGCTGCTGGGCTTCGCGCTGACCGTCCCGGCGCTATGGCTGAAATCGTTCACCCGCGGCCTGCTGGCGATGGGATTGATTGCCCTGGTCGAACGCGCGCTGGTGTTCCTGTTCCGCAGCCAGGGCTGGCTGGGGTGAAGCGGGGAACGAGTGAGGAGTGAGGAGTGAGGACAGTTTCCGCATTTCACTCGTTCCTCACTCCTCTTCACTCGTTCCTAGCTTATTGCGGCGGCGCCGCCAGTTCCTTCGCGCTCAGATGGCCGTCGCCGTTGACGTCCTGCTTCTTGAACGTGGCCGTCCGGCAGTTCGTCGGCGCTCAGCACACCGTCGCGATTGATAAGGCGGATGCCGTGGAGCGGGGAACGAGTGAGGAGGAACGAGGAACGAGGAACGAGAAGTGAGAAGTGAGAAGTGAGAAGTGAGGAGTGAGGACAGCTTCCGCATTTCACTCGTTTCTCACTCCTCTTCACTCGTTCCTCGCCTTTCGTTCCTAGCTTATTGCGGCGGAGCCGCCAGTTCCTTCGCGCTCAGATGGCCGTCGCCGTTGACGTCCTGCTTCTTGAACGTGGCCGTCAGGCGTTCGCGGTGCTGTTCGCGGGTGATGGGCTGGCCGCGGCCGCCCGGCAGTTCGTCGGCGCTGAGTACGCCATCGCGATTGAGATCTCGCGCGTCGAAGGCGTAGCTCATCCAGTCCAGGAATTCCTCCAGGCCGACGCGGCCATCGCCATCGCTGTCCATCCGCGCCAGGTAGTCGCTGCTCGCTTCGACCTGGGCGGCCGCCAGCGGCGGTAACGCCAGCAGCGCGAGCACAAGCGCTATGCGCATGCTGCGGCCCGTAAGGTCGAACCCGCTCGACCGCCCCGCTCGGGCAAGTCCGCCCCCCAAAAAGCTCCGCCCGGCAACGGTGCCCGGCAACCGCCGCTTCTCCGGTTCCATCAATGCGCCGCCAGCGTGTAGCCTTTCAGCCGCGCCGAATAGTCCTGCAGCACGCGGATGCCGCTGGCCTCGGCCTGATGGCACCAGGCCTGCAATTGCTTCAGCCGCTCGGAGGCATCGTTGCTGCGCGCTTCCAAAAGCGCCGACAGGCTGGCGCGGTATTCGACCAGCGTGCGGATGCGCGGGCGCTGCGAAACCCAGCTCTGCAGTTGCTGGCGCGCATCGGGCTTGAGCCAGCGGCCATCGTCGACCAGGCCCTTGCGCAGGCGCCGCGGCAGCAGTTTGCGCAATTTGGCGCCGGCCTGGGCGGCTTCTTCCTTCAGCGCGGGCGTCAGCACGTTGCGCTGGTAGTCGGTCATCGCCTGGAAGCGGTGCGACAACAGCGCACGCAGCGTATCGGTATCGGGCACCGAGATGTTGGGGCGGATATCCAGGCTGGGCGCGACCCGCAGCACTTTGGCCAGGCCCAGCTTCTCCAGTCCCTTGATGGCCGCCCAGCCGATATCGAATTCCCAGCGCCGCATCGAAAAGCGTGCCGAGCTGGGGAAGGCATGGTGGTTGTTGTGCAGTTCCTCACCGCCAATCCAGACGCCCCACGGGGTCAGGTTGGTGGATGTGTCGGCCGATTCGAAGTTGCGGTAGCCCCACCAGTGGCCCAGGCCGTTGACGACGCCGGCGGCCCAGAACGGAATCCACGCCATCTGGATGGCCCACAGCGCAATGCCGGGAATGCCGAACAGCGCGAAATTGACGAACAGCAGCACGGTCGGCCCCATCGTCGCATGCGGGGTGTACAGGTGGCGCTCTATCCAGTCGTCCGGCGCGCCCTTGCCGTACTGCTCGATGTCGGCATGCTGCCAGCGCGCTTCGCGGTACAGTTCCACGCCGCGCCAGAACACGTTGCCGATGCCCTTGAACTGCGGGCTGTGCGGATCTTCCTCGGTCTCGACCTTGGCGTGGTGCTTGCGATGGATGGCCACCCACTCCTTGGTGATCATCGAGGTGGTCAGCCAGGTCCAGAAGCGGAACACATGGCTGATGGCCGGATGGAAATCGACGCCGCGGTGGGCCTGGCTGCGGTGCAGGTACAGCGTGACCGAAAAGATGGTCAGCTGGGTGAAGACCAGCAGCACTGCCAGCAACCCAAGCCAACCCAGGCCCAGCAGGCCGCCACTGAGAAACTGGAAAAACGCGTCGGACATTGCTAAGGACCCGGCAAGTGACAGGAAGAGAACGCGGCAGCGCCACTACCCCGCCATAATGAGGGCTTCGGCGGCAAACTTCACCCGTCGCCGACGTATGGTATTCAGGTAAATGGATGAAGTACTTTTTGCGAAACCGCCCCGCATGAACCTGCCGTTGCCCGCTGACCTCGCCGGGTCCACTCCGCTGTTCGAACTGGACCGCGCCACCGTGGTGCGCGGCGGCGTGCGGGTGCTGCGGGACCTGACCCTGCGCATCCCGCTGGGCGAGCACACCGCCATCCTGGGTCCCAACGGCTGCGGCAAGTCGACCTTCATCAAGCTGATCAGCCGCGAGCTGTACCCGCTGGCGCGCGAGGGCGATGCGCCGGTCAAAGTGTTCGGTTTGCGCCGCTGGAACGTCAATGAGCTGCGCAACCGGCTGGGCCTGGTCACCAGCGATCTGACCCGCGATTTGCAACAGATGCCGGCGCTGGGCGTGGAAGAGGCGGTCATCAGCGGCTTCTTCTCCAGCTTCGTGGTGCCGCCGCACCGCGACATCGACGCCGGCATGCGCGAACGCGCGCGCCAGGCGCTGGCGCAGGTGGGCGCAGGCGCCCTGGCCGACCGCCAGGTGGCGGAACTGTCCACCGGCGAGATGCGCCGCGTCCTGATTGCCCGCGCGCTGGTGCATCAGCCGCAGGCGCTGCTGCTGGACGAACCCACCGCCGGCCTGGACCCGGTGGCGCGGCAACATTTTCTCGGCTTGATGCGGCAATTGACCCGGCGCGGCATCACCCTGGTGCTGGTGACCCACCACATCGAGGAAATCATTCCCGAAATCGACCGCGTGCTGCTGCTGCGCGATGGCGCAGTGCATGCCGATGGCGACCGCCAGGCCATCCTGACCACCGATCTCCTCAGCCGCGCCTTCGCCGGGCCGGTGCAGGTCCGTCACGAAGCCGGGTTCTACCACGCCATTCCGGACGTCGCCGATGCCTGAACTGCCCGAGGTCGAAACCACCCGCCGCGGCCTGGCGCCCCACCTCGAGGGCCGGCGCATCCAGGCGGTGACGCTGCGGCGGCCGGATCTGCGCTGGCCGATTCCGGCGGACATCGGCCAACGGCTGCCGGGGCAGCGCATCGCCGCGGTACGCCGGCGCGCCAAGTACCTGCTGCTGGATACCGACGCCGGCAGCGCGCTGCTGCACCTGGGCATGTCCGGCAGCCTGCGGGTGTTGCCGGCCGGCACCGCGGTGCGTGCGCACGACCATGTCGACATTGCGCTGGCCGGCGGCCGCGGCGGACCTGGCAGCGTATTGCGCTTCAACGATCCGCGCCGGTTCGGCTGCCTGTTGTGGCAGACCGCTGGCGAGGTCCATCCGCTGCTGCGCGATCTGGGCCCGGAACCGCTGTCGGACGACTTCGACGGCGACTACCTGTTTGCGCTCAGCCGCGGCCGCAAGGCGCCGGTAAAGACCTTCCTGATGGATCAGGCGGTGGTGGTCGGAGTGGGCAACATCTATGCGGCCGAAAGCCTGTTCCGCGCCGGCATTGCCCCGCTGCGCGCGGCCGGCAAGGTCTCGCGCGAGCGTTACCAGGCGCTGGCGACGGCGGTGCGCGACATCCTGGCCCATGCCATCGCCCGCGGCGGCACCACGCTGCGCGATTTCATCAGCCCGGACGGTGCGCCCGGCTATTTCGAGCAGGAACTGTCCGTCTACGGCCGCGGCGGCCTGCCCTGTCCCAATTGCGGGCGCGCGCTGAAGCAGGCCAGCATTGGCCAGCGCGCCACGGTCTGGTGCGGCCACTGCCAGCGCTGAAGCGTCTGCCGGTGGCGGAAGACGTTCGCCCGGCGCATTTCCCGGGTCGCCGCTCCGGCGCATATGGGGGTTCCCGCCGGACCGTTTTCCGCCCGTGGGCTGCCGCCTCACGCCGGCGTGCGCGTTTCCCGCTATATTCCCCGGCTGGCAGCACGGGGAAGGGACATGGCCGACGCACCTGACATCACTCTATGGCTGGACTCGGCCCGCAACGGCGATCGCGCCGCGCTGGACCGGGTGCTGTCCACGCTCTACCAGGAACTGCACACGATGGCGCGCCGGCAGCTGTCCGGCCAGCACGGCTACACGCTGGACGCCACCGCGCTGGTGCACGAGTCCTACCTGAAGCTGATCGGCAGCGGCGGCAACGCCCGCTTCGAGGACCGCGCGCACTTCTTCGCCTACGCCGCCTCGTCGATGCGCAGCGTGGTCGTCGACTACGCGCGCAGCCGGCTGGCGCGCAAGCGCGGCGGCGACCTGAAGCGGGTCGCCGATATTCCCGAGGAAATCGAAGGCGGCCTGCGCCTGGACGAAAACCTGCTGGCGCTCAATGCCGGCCTGGACAAGCTGGCCGAAGCCGACGAGCGGCTGGCCAAGGTTGTCGAGCTGCGCTATTTCGCCGGCCTGTCGGAGCTGGAAATCGCCGAACTGCTGCAGCGCTCCGAGCGCAGCATCCGCCGCGACTGGCAGAAGGCCCGGCTGTTCCTGCTGGCGGCGATGCAGGAAGACTAAGGCGCCACGCCCTAATCCACGCACGATCATGGACGCCAAGCGCTGGCAGCGCCTTTCGCCCCTGCTGGACGTGCTGCTGGAACTGGATCCGCAGCCGCGCCGGCAGCAGCTGGCCATCCTGCGCGCCGACGACCCGGTTCTGGCCGACGAGCTGGAAGAGCTGCTGGCGCTGGAAGAAGGCAGCGGCGACTTCATGGCCGAGCCGCTGCTCGAGCGGCCCGCGCCCGGCCACCAGCAACACGGCACCCTGGTCGGCCCCTACCGGCTGGAGTCGGTGCTGGGCGAGGGCGGCATGGGCATGGTCTGGCTGGCCACCCGCGCCGACGGCCTGTACCAGCGCCGGGTCGCGCTGAAACTGCTGCGCCCCGGTCTGGCCGATCCCAACCTGCGGCTGCGCTTCACCCGCGAACGCGAAATCCTGGCGCGGCTGGAACACCCCAACATCGCCCGCCTGCTGGATGCCGGCATCGGCGCCGAAGGCCAACCTTACCTGGCGCTGGAATACGTCGAAGGCGTTCCCGTCACCGACTACTGCCAGTCGCGCAATCTGGGCATCGATGAGCGCCTGAGATTGTTCCGGCAGGTCTGCGACGCGGTCAGCCATGCCCACGCCAACCTGATCGTCCACCGCGATCTGAAGCCATCCAACATCCTGGTCACCCCGACCGGCGATGTGCGCCTGCTCGATTTCGGCATCGCCAAGCTGCTCGACGATCCGGAACCGGCGCCGCTGCACCCGCGCACCGAGGTGCGCGCGTTCACGCTGCACTACGCCGCGCCCGAGCAGGTCCGCGGCGAGCCGGTATCCACGCGCACGGACGTCTATTCGCTGGGCGTGGTGCTGTACGAGCTGCTGACCGGCAGCAAGCCCTACCGGCTGCGCCGGCAGACCGATGCCGAATGGGAGGAAGCGATCCTGGCGGTAGAACCGCTGAAGCTTTCGGCTGCGGTGCTGCGCAACAACGACGGCAGCCGCAACCAGCACCCGAATGCGCGACGCGACGCGCGCCGGCTCAGCGGCGATATCGACACCATCGTGCTGAAGGCGCTGGCCAAGGCCCCCGACCAGCGCTATCCGTCGGTGGAAGCGCTTTGGCTGGACCTGCAGCGCCACCAGCAAGGGCGGCCCATCCATGCGCGGCCGCAGAGCCTGGGCTACCAACTGCGCAAGTACGTGTTGCGGCACCGCTGGTCGCTGGCCTTCGGCAGCCTGGCGGCGCTGGTGCTGATCGCCGCGCTGGGCGCCAGCCTGTGGCAGAGCCGCCAGGCCGTGCGCGAGGCGGCCCGTGCGCAGGCCATGCAGGATTTCGTCATCGGCCTGTTCGACAATGCCGGCGCCGCCCAGCGTGGCGACACCTTCGACGCGCGCGAGCTGCTGGCCGCCGGCGAACGCCGCGGCGAGCGCGAACTGGCGCGGCAACCGTTGGCGCACGCCGAACTGCTGGGCGTCATCGCCCGCCTGCGCATCGGCCTGGGCGACTACCCGCAGGCATTGGCGCTGCTGCAGCGGCAGAAGTCGCTGCTGGATACGCTGGACGACGCGCCCACCGCCCTGCAACTGGAAGCGGCCACCCTGCATGGGCGTACGCTGCGGTTGCTGGGGCAGTCGCAGGAATGCCTGCGCGTGCTGGCGCCAATGGAAGCGCGCATTACCCGCCTGCAGCTGCAGTTGCCGCAACAGGCCGCCGACTTCCTGTCGCAGGACGGCCGTTGCCGGCGCGCTTCCGGAGACCGCCAGAGCGCGCGCCAGTTCTACGAACGTTCGCTGACGATTCGCCGCCAGCTGAAGGATCAGGCCGGAGTTGCCGAAAACATGATGGACCAGGCTTCGCTGGACGGCGATCTGGGCGGCGCCGAAGCGGCCATCCGCGGATTCGGCGACGCCCTGGCCTACCTGCAGGAGCACGCAGGCCCGCGCCACCCGCTGGCCATCGATGCAGAACGCAGCCTGGCAGGCCTGTACCGCAATCGCGGCGATACCGATACCGCGATGGCCGCCTATCGGCGCGCACTGGAACTGGCCGAGGAAATCCACGGACCGCAGCACCCCACCACCCTTGGCATCCACCGCCAGATCGCCGCCATCCATGTCGATCTGGGGCAGTTCGCCGAAGCCAAATCCCGCTTCAGCGAGCTGCACCGGCTGACCGTGCAGACGTTGGGAGCCAACCACCGGGAAGCGGCTTCCAGTTGGAATTCGCTGGGCATCATCGCCTGGGAACAGGGCGACCTGGCCACTGCCGTCAGCCACACCGCCCGCGCGGTGCAGATCTGGCGCGGCCCGGACAGCAGCCAGCAGTTGCCCGGGGGACTGTTCAATTACGGCATGGTTCTGCACAGCGCAGGACAGGACGACGAGGCGATGGCGGCGCTGCAGGAGGCGCGCCGGCTGCGCGCCGGCTTGTTCGGC
This sequence comes from Pseudoxanthomonas wuyuanensis, assembly GCF_900215535.1. Classification (GTDB taxonomy): domain Bacteria; phylum Pseudomonadota; class Gammaproteobacteria; order Xanthomonadales; family Xanthomonadaceae; genus Pseudoxanthomonas_A; species Pseudoxanthomonas_A wuyuanensis. The sequence goes on from NZ_OCND01000005.1 coordinate 248,773, forward strand.
GCCAGCCATCCACTGGTCGGCGACACCGATCGCCTGATCGGCGAAGTGCTGACTGCGCAGGGCAATCCGGAAATCGCCGCCGAATACTTCGACCGCGCGGTCCGCCTGACCCAGGTCGGCTACGGCGCCGAACACCCGCGCACGCTGTTCGCGCGGCTATCGATGGCCCGGCACCAGGGCCGCCAGGGCCACACCCAAGACGCATTGCGCGAACTCGATGCGTTGGCCAGGCATCCGGGCGGTGGCAGCGAAGCGCCCAAGCTGCGCTGGAGCGCGCGCGCCTATGCCGCCGAAATCCGCTGCCGCGGCGACCAGCGCGAGCGCGCCCGGCAGGACCTGGATGCGCTGTACCGGGAACTGCAGACGGCGCGGCCGGACGGCGGCGTACTCAATCGCGAAGTGCAGGCGATCCGCGCCGACTGCCCGTAGGGCGGGCCCAGGCCCGCCATTGCCTTCTCCCAGCACCCTGGCAATCATCGAAACCATCCATGCCAAAGATCATCGGCACGGCGAGGTAAAAAACGGTTCTTCCCCCAAGTGCGGGTGAACGTCTATGTGGAAGCCGTTGACCAGGGCAGTGCGGGACACGCCGTAAATACGTCCATGTAAGCTCTTCCGCGGCATCCATGCCGCGGACGGTCCCGCACCACCCTGGCCACCGGCTTCTGGACACCTGGTCGGCGCTCGAAGAAAGGCCGTCCGAAGTCGCGGCCTGTCATCTGCCCTAAGGCGACGGCCGGCGGGCTGGGGGGTGCGGAGAGCAGACCAGGGATGGTCTGCGGCCCGACCGAGAGCGGGTTATGGCCTTTGGGGTGAGTGCGAAGGCTGCTGTCGCGGTGGCAGGCAAGGCGCACGCCGCCGGGCAGGCTGGTGGCCTGGGCAAGGCGTGCAACGCGGCATGGCGCCGCGACAGCAGCCTTCGCACTCACCCCAAAGGCCATAACACGCTCTTAAGACACGATGTCGTCAGGAGGGCGGAGCACCCCCCCAGCCTGACGGGCGGCGGCTCCTACCGAAGCCGAGCCCGCCGAAGCCGACATCCCCGGAAGCGGGAGAAGAACCAAAAGCGCCCTACCCCAGCGGCAACGGCGCCTGCAACGGATCGATGCGGCCCTCGCCACGAGCGATCTTCTTGAACTCGGCGCGGCTGACCGACACGTAGCGCTCATTGCCGCCAATCTCCACCTGCGGCCCGTCCTGCACCGCATGGCCCTGCTCGTCCACGCGCACGGTCATCGTCGCCTTCTTGCCGGTATGGCAGATGGTCTTGATTTCGCTCAGTTCGTCGGCCCAGGCCAGCAGGTACTGGCTGCCCTCGAACAGTTCGCCGCGAAAGTCCGTGCGCAGTCCGTAGCAAAGCACCGGTATCCGCAACTGGTCCACAACCTCGCTGAGCTGCCAGACCTGGGAGCGGCTGAGGAACTGCGCCTCGTCCACCAGCACGCAGTCCAGCTTGCCGGCAGCGGCGATATCGCGCTCGACCAGCGTCTGCAGGTCGGTACCGCGGTCGAAGCCGACACCCTCGGCCTGCAGGCCGATGCGCGAGGCCACCACGCCGCTGCCGCCACGATGATCCAGCCGGGGGGTCAGGATCAGCACCCGCATCCCGCGCTCGCGGTAGTTGTGCGCCGACTGCAGCAGGGTGGTGGTCTTGCCGGCGTTCATCGCCGAGTAGTAGAAGTAGAGCTTGGCCATGCGGGAATTCTAACCGGCCGCCGTCCCGGCCCGATGGGGCGGCGCTGCCTGTAAAATGGCCTGCCATACAGCGGTTCCTGAATGCACGATCTCAACCCCCCCCAACGCGCCGCGGTGCTGCATACGCAGGGACCGCTGCTGGTGCTGGCTGGCGCCGGCAGCGGCAAGACGCGCGTCATCGTCGAGAAGATCGCCCACCTGATCGCGTCCGGGCGGATGCCGGCCAAGCGCATCGCGGCCATTACCTTCACCAACAAGTCGGCCAAGGAAATGCGCGAGCGCGTCGGCAAGCGCATCAAGGGCGATGCCGCCGACGGGCTGACCATCTGCACGTTCCATGCGCTGGGGCTGAAGTTCCTGCAGATCGAGCATGCCGCAGTGGGGCTCAAGCGCGGCTTTTCCATTTTCGATTCCGACGACAGCAGCGCGCAGGTCAAGGACCTGATGAGCGGGGCCAAACCCGATGAGGTCGAAGCGGCCAAGAACCTGATTTCCCGCGCCAAGAACGCCGGCCTGTCGCCGGACGAGGCGCTGGCCGCCGCTCGCGGCAATCGCGAAAAGGAAGCCGCGCTGCTGTACCAGCGCTACCAGGCGCGGTTGTCGGCATTCAACGCGGTCGATTTCGACGATCTGATCCGGCTGCCGGTGCAGGTGCTGGAAGGCAATGCCGACATCGCCGCCGCCTGGCGCGAGCGTATCGGCTACCTGCTGGTCGACGAATGCCAGGACACCAACGACGCCCAGTACCGGCTGTTGAAGATGCTGGCCGGCGAGCGCGGCGACTTCACCTGCGTGGGCGATGACGACCAGAGCATCTACGCCTGGCGCGGCGCCAATCCCGACAACCTGCTGGCGATGGCGCGCGATTATCCCAAGCTGCAGATCGTCAAGCTGGAGCAGAACTACCGCTGCAGCAACCGGGTCCTGCGCGTGGCCAACGCGCTGATCGCGCACAACCCGCACGAGCATCTGAAGAAGCTGTGGAGCGATCAGCCCGATGGCGACCGTATCCGCGTCTGGGAGTGCCGCGACAACGACCACGAAGCGGAAAAGGTCGCCGCCGAAATCGCCTTCCTGCACACCGCCCGCAACGCGCCGTGGAGCGACTTCTGCATCCTGTTCCGCGGCAACTTCCAGTCGCGGCCGCTGGAAAAGGCGCTGCAGTTGCTGCGCATTCCCTACCACCTGACCGGCGGCACCGCCTTCCTGGAGCGGCAGGAAGTCAAGGACGCGCTGTCGTGGCTGCGGCTGGTCGCCAACCCCGACGACGACACCGCGTTCCTGCGCGCGGTGCAATCGCCCAAGCGCGAAGTCGGCGCGACCTCGCTGGCCAAACTGGCCGAACTGGCGCAGAGCGCCCACCTGCCGCTGTCGCGCGCCGCCGAGTCGATGGCGGCGCTCAGGCAGCTGCCGGCACGCGCAGGCAACGGCCTGAGCGCGTTCAACGACATCATCGGCGACCTGCGCGATCACGCCGCCACGCTGTCGGCCAAGGATCTGCTGCTGCGGCTGATCGAACGGTCCGGGCTGCTGGCCGAGCTGCGTGCGCAATGCAAGGACGAGGCCTCGTTCCAGCGCCGCCGCGCCAACCTGGACGAGCTGGCCGACTGGTTCGACGGCGGCCCGCGCGGCGGCAACGTCGGCGATCTGGCCGCGCAGCTGGCGCTGCTGTCGCGCAACGACAAGGACGATGGCGGCAACCAGGTGCGGCTGATGAGCCTGCACGCGGCCAAGGGGCTGGAATTCCGCTACGTGTTCATCGTCGGCTGCGAGGACGGCACCTTGCCGCACGAGATCAGCGTCGAGGAAGGCAATCTGGAAGAGGAGCGCCGGCTGCTGTACGTGGGCATCACCCGCGCCAAGCAGGCGCTGTGGCTCAGCTACAGCCGCCAGACCCGCCGCTTCCGCGAACTGGTGAGGCTGAAGCCCAGCCGTTTTCTGGACGAGCTGCCGCAATCGGAGCTGCAGCGCGACGGCGCCGATCCGGTCGCCGATGCCGAACGCAAGAAGGAACGCGCCAGCGCCGGCCTGGCCGCGATCCAGGCGATGCTGGACGGCTGATCGCGGCACCGGTGTTGTAGGCTGCGCGCAACACCGCAACGAGGAACTGCCATGACCCGCTCCAGCCCCGCCTGGCTGGCCATTGGCTTTGCCATCGCCTTGGTCGGCGTCGGCTTTCCGCATTGGCAGCTGGCCTATTCTCAGGTCGGTCTGCCCGACAGCCTGTATGGCCCCGGGCTGGTGGCGGTGGCCGTGGTGGCGCTGATGCTGCGCGCATTCGGCACCGCGCGGTTCTGGAAGGTCTGGCTGATCATCGCCGCCGCGGTACCGGCCGCCGTCGCCGTGCGCGTGGCGATGGACGTGACCGGCGATCCGACCAGCCATAACCTGTGGCCGTTCGAACTGTTGATTGCGGCGGCGCTGGGATTGGCCGCTTCGTTGGCCGGCACGCTGCTGGGCAGCCTGTTCCTGCTGCGCAGCAGCAGGCGGCCGGATTAGCATTGTCATCCTTGTCCTGATGAAGGCACATCGATGTCACTGCCAGAAGCCGCTGCGATGCAACGGCCCCTCGAACCTCTTTCGCTGCTGGCCGCATACAACCAGTGGATGAACGTCCGTCTCTACGATGCGGCCGCGACGCTCCCGCATGAGGAGCTTATCGCCGACCGCGGCGCCTTCTTCAAATCGATCCTGGGTACGCTGAACCACCTGGCGGTCGCCGATACGATCTGGCTCAAACGTTTCGCCTTGCATCCAACCGCGCCGACAGTCCTCGCGCAACTGCAGGACACCCCGTTACCTGCTGCGCTGGACGCGATGCCTTACGCCGACCTGCATGCCCTACGGCAACGGCGGCAGTGGCTGGACGACATCATCGTGGCCTGGGTGGAAGCGCTAAAGCCCGGCGATCTCGATTCGGTGCTGGAATATCGCAATACCCGCGGGACCGCCTTCCGCCGCCCGCTGGGCAGCCTGGCGATGCATTTCTTCAACCACCAGACCCATCACCGCGGCCAGATCACCACCTTGCTGTCGCAGGCCGGCGTGGATGTCGGTGTGACCGATCTGGTCGCGCTGATTCCCGAAGTCGGCTGAGCTGCCGTTTCAGTCGGCGCCAGCATCCAGCAACGCCTGCAACTGGCTCTGCAGCTGCGCAAGCTGTTCCTCCAGCGCCGCCACGCGCGCTTCCAATCCGGTTGCTGCAGGCGCCGACGCTGCGGCGGCAGCGGCATAGGCGGCAACGTCCACCGGCCCACCCAGCAGGTGCAGATAGCGGTCTTCGCGCTGGCCGGGGCCGCGCGGTATCCGCACCGCCAGCGCCGGTTGCCGTTGGCATAACCGCTCCAGGTGATGGCGCACGTCATCGGCATCGGCGAACTTGCACAGCCGTTCGCTGCGCGCCAGCAGTTCGTGCACGGTTTGCGCGCCGCGCAGCAGCAGCAATCCCAGCAGGGCGACCTGCTGCCGCGGCAGATCGAAAAAGCCGGTGGCGCGGTGCTCGTAGCGCTCGGCGCGCGAGGAGAACACCTGCCTGGCCAGCCCCTTGGCTTCCAACTGGCGCAGCGCGTGATTGACCTCGCCCGGCTCCAGCGCCATCACCGGCTCGCGTGCGGTCTTCTGGTTGGCGGCCACATGGGCAGCATTGACCGTCAGCGGGTAAGTATCGGGGGTGGTGGCTTCCTTTTCGATCAGGCAGCCCAGCACGCGCAGTTCGGCGGCGGAGAGCGGCGGCAGCGGGGTTGTTGCGGCGGGACTGGAAGCGTTGTCGGTCGGATTCATGCCGGAAAGGATAACGCGTTGCCGCTGGCGCACTGAAATCCAGCCGCCACGAGGCTCGGGTAAAATCGGCGGACTTACCGCTCAGCGAATCGACGATGCGCCTTTCCCTGCTTACCGCCAGCGTGCTGGCTTCCGTCCTGTCCCTGTCGGCCTGCAAGCGCAGCGAAGCCCCGACCCCCGCCCCGACCAGCACCGGAACGCCGGCGGTAGCGGCCAGTCCCGCCGACGACAACCTCAATGCGGTGGCCTGGGTGCAGACCTCGATCGAATACGGCGCCATCACCACCCAGACCTTCCGCGCCGCGGCCGATCATCTGGACATCGCGTTGAAGGAGAAGAACTGGGACGCGCTGGTGCCGGAGGAGCGCGGCAATGCCGCCACCGGGCTGAAGCCGGCGGTCATCATGGACGTGGACGAGACGGTGCTGGACAACTCGCCGTACCAGGCGCGGCTGATCCGCGACGGCAGCGAATACGATGAGGTCAGCTGGGATCAGTGGGTGGCCGAGAAGAAGGCCAAGCCGCTGCCTGGCGTGGTCGATTTCACCCGGGCCGCCGCCGCCAAGGGCGTGACCATCCTGTACATCTCCAACCGCGCCGTGCATCTGAAGGAGGCGACCCTGGCCAACCTGCGCGAAGCCGGCCTGCCGGTCGCCGACGACAGCGTGTTCCTGGGCCTGGGCACCACGCTGGAAGGTTGCGAACAGAACGGCAGCGAGAAGGACTGCCGGCGCAAGCTGGCCGGGCAGAACTACCGCGTGCTGATGCAGTTCGGCGATCAGATGGGCGATTTCGTCCAGGTCATCGCCAATACCCGCGACGGCCGCAGGCAGTTGCTGGACGAATACGCCGACTGGTTCGGCGAGCGCTGGTGGATGCTTCCCAACCCGACCTACGGCTCGTGGGAACCGGCGCTGTTCAACAACGACTGGGCGCAGCCGCGCGAAGCCCGGCGCCAGGCCAAGCGCGATGCGCTGGACTACGCGCCATGACCGCCCCGGCAGCAAAGGCGCTGCGCGACCCGCTGCGGTTGGAGCCGCGCGAGCGGCTGATCTTCGCGCTGGACGCGCCCACCGGCGTCGACGCGCTGGCGTGGGTGGACCGGCTGGGCGATGCGGTGCAGTTCTACAAGATCGGCATGGAACTGCTGGCCTCGGGCGACTATTTCGCGGTGCTGGACGAACTGGCACGCCGCAACAAGCGGGTGTTCGTGGATCTGAAGTTCTTCGACATCCCGGCCACCGTGGCCGGGGTCGTGCGTGGCCTGTCGCGCTGGCCGGTGACCTACTGCACCATCCACGGCTGGCACGCCGGCATGATGGAGGCCGCTGCCGAGGCGCGCAGCGGCGAACTGCGGTTGCTGGCGGTGACGGTGCTGACCTCGATGGACGGCGGCGACCTGCAGACGATGGGCATCGACGGCCAGCCCGCCGAAGTGGTGGTGCAGCGCGCGTTGGCGGCGCAGGCAGCCGGCATCGACGGCGTCATCGCCTCCGGCCAGGAAGCCGGCCTGATCCGTGCGGCCACCGGCGCGGGATTCTCGATCGTCTGTCCGGGCATCCGCCCCGGCGGGCCGGTCGATGACGATCAGAAGCGCACCGTCGGCGTAGCCGAGGCGTTCCGCCGCGGCGCCGACGCCATCGTCATCGGCCGCCCAATCCGCCAAGCCGCCGATCCCGTCGCCGCCGCCGAGGCGATTCAGGCCGAAATCCTGACATCAATCAAATAAAATCAATGATTTATATTGCAATATTTCAGGTATTGCATTAGCTTGCGTGGCCCGGTAGGCTTGCCGCGTCCGGCCTTGGCCGGAAATGTGCCACAACCATAGTCCTCCAGCTTCGGCCGGATTTCAGGAGGCCCGCTGCTTTCGTCAAGAAAGCATGGCCTCTTTTTTATGCGCCGTAGAAATTGAACCGGCTCACCTTTCTCACCCGCAGCCGCCCTTCTGATCGCCTTGCGCGGCGCCCGGACACCGTCGCTTGTGGTATCACTTTGTCCTGCACCGACACTGATGAGGCCGATATGGATTGTCGCCGATGTTCTTCCGAAAAACGCCCGACCGCCCGCACAGGTTCCTGGTCGCACAAGCGCCGTCCCCCCGGCCTTGCTTTCGCGCTTTTCGCTTTCTCACTTACGGGATGCCAGTCCGCCATGCCTTCGCCCAATCCTGCTTCCAACGGCACGGGCACCATCGTGCCGAATGAATTCCCGCTGCGCTTCGACCAGCACAACTTCGAAGCGCATTGCTACAACACGATCGGCTGTTCGGTGTTCTACGCTGGCGTCTATCAGATAAAGAAGGCTCCGCAGGAAGTTTCGCCTGCACCGAAGACAGCCGACTACCAACGCAACTGGGGCGGAGCGCTGCACATAGGCATCGTCAACTTCCCCGAGCCGGCCACAGTGAAGTGGCAGTCATCGGATGGGCAGGCGCATCAAGCCGATATCGATATCGGCGCAATCTTCAAGGACCAGATCATCCTGCACAACGTGCCGGAAAAGGACGTTCCTGAAGGCGCGAAAATCGTCTCGCCAAGCATTCTTCTGGAAGTCGACGATCGCACCATACGCGTCTATATGAAGGCGCACATACCGACCAGGCAGCTGCAAAGTCCCGGCAACAGATACAGCGACTTCCGAGATGATCTGATCCTGGCGTGGAGCGATACCTACTGAAAGAACGGAGGCTTCAGTGACCGACAAGCACAAAATCGGGAAGGATGGTCTGCCTGACGATGGCGTAGCGCACTACAGTGCGGATGCGGAAGATATGGCGCTGTTCGATCGGGCTCACGCCGAGCTCGATGAAATGCTCATTCCGGTATTACATGCAAGCTCCAGGGACCGGCTTTATCTTGCCGCTTTCGATGGCACCTGGAACGATGCCGACCTGGATCCCGAGCATATGACCAACGTCGGGCGGATACGCGAACAGATAAATGCGCTCCGCGAGAACGGCGAAACCGGCATCGGAGTGGGCTATGTCAATGGTGTCGGCACGCAAAGCAACGCATTGGTCAGAACGCTGGACGGTGCGCTCGGCTATACCTACGAAGAACGACTGGAAGAGATGTACAGCCTGTTCTCCACGCAGGCCAAAGCGTGGCTGCGTGAAGATCCCGACGTACGGATCAGCATTGCCGCTGTCGGTTTCAGCCGTGGCGCCGAGCAGGCTGCGGGTTTCGCACGCCTGCTGCACGAACGCGGCATTCAGGATCCCGATGGCGCGATCGTCCGCAGCGATGGCTCCGGCCGTACCACCATCGAGTACAGCAAGCCGCCACTGGTGCCAGCGGGGCAGGTTGCACAGGCGGTGGGGCTGTTCGATCCGGTCGGCACCGGCGAGCCGCGCAATCACGACCGGCGCCTGCCGCCATCGGTGATTTCTGGTTTCCAGATCACCGCGCAGGACGAGCGGCGCGGACTGTTCAAGTCGACCAGCATCATCGATCAGGGCATGACCGCCGATGGCCGTTTGCTGGCGGTGATGGGCCCCGGCGCGCATTCGAACATCGGCGGCGGCTATCACCGTAACGGACTGTCCGAGCGCAGCGGCAACCTGATGGTCGACTTCCTCAATTCGCTCAGCGGCAAGCCGTACCTGCAGAAGCAGCCGGAGCCCGACGACCCGCGGTTGAACGTCGTACACCGCTCCGAACAGGGCATGCTGCTGTACCGGCTGTGGAACAAGGTCGATCGGCAGGGTCCGGACGGCGTGGTCGAGGAACTGGCCCCGCGCGGGGTCTGCCGCGTCGTCCCCGACTGCCGCAATGCCGAACCGATGGACAGCCAACTGGCCAGCCGGTTCGAATTCCGCCGCAATGGCGAGGCGCTGCCGTCGGCCGCTGCTGCCCGCCTCACCACGCCACTGGATCCCGGGCATCCGGATCATGCGCTGCTGCGGCAAAGCCAGTCCGCGGTGTACCGGCTTGACGCCAGCCTGGGACGCAGGCCGGACGAACACAGCGAGCGCTTGGCCGCGTTTCTGCTGCCAGCCGCCAAGCAGGCCGGACTGCGGCGTATCGATCACGCCGTACTCAGCCAGCAGACTGCGACCAGCGCCCAAGGCCAGTATGTGTTTGCCGTCGAAGGCGACCTGGATTCGGTCATGAACAAATGGGCACGCGCCGAAACCGGGGTCGCCATCGACACGCCGGCCGCCGATTCGTTCCGGCGGTTGGAGCGGGTCAACCGCGAGCAGGCATTGGAAGCTGACGCGCAGACCAACCAATTGCAACCGCCGCCGGAGCCACAGTCGCAGTCGCAGCAGAACCAGGATCAGCAGCGCGCAATGGCGCGCTAGAACTCAGGGGGAAAACGAAATGAAGGCATCGGCAAATTGGCAAACTGGACTCGCGCTGCCGTGCTGGTCCGCCTGCGCGGCGCCGATTCTACTCGGCGCCGCCACGCACACGCTGTACTTTTCCAGCGCGTTCCTGTTTGCCGGCCTCGCGCTTATGGCTTCGCCGAAATCCGTCCGGCTTGGTCTGTGCGCGATCGTTTTCGGACTGGCCTACTTCCTGCTCGTATTCGGCTACGGCGTCGGCAGTGACCTGGCGCTGCGCTCGGCGCCATCACCGGCGTCGAGCGCGCATTCTTGGCCATCGGCTGAGTCGCGACGGGTCGTCCAGACTGGATTCGCACAACGCTGCGGGTACCTCCCGATACCCGCAGCGTGACGCCGGTGCTTGCCGCCCGGCGGATTTTTCCCGCAAGATGCAGGCCGACTGGGGAGTCCGCGCGTCATGCCACGCACGCCATACGGGAAACGATTGAACAGGTGGATCCTGCCGGTGTGCGGGCTGTTGCTGCTGGCCGCGTGCAAGCGCGAGACGGTCGAGCTGCAGGGCTCAACCAGCGAACCGGCCGCCGCGGTGCGCGGACTGGCCCAGCACCTGCAGCGCAACGATCTGGCCGGCTTTGCCCGCAGCGCGGTGCCTCCCGACTACCACGCACAGCTGGAAACCGCATGGCGGCAGGGCCATAGCCGCTGGCCGCTGACCGAACTGCCGCTGGACGACAAGCTGGTGCCGCTGCTGGCGGCATTGGCCGCGCCGGGCTCGGAAAAGGAGCTCATCGCCAGCTTCGACCGCCAGTTCGCCCGCCAGGACCGCGATCTTAAGGACGCCGCCCGCGCGCTGGGCCAGTTTGGCGTGCAATACGTCAGGCACGAAGGCGACTACACGGCCGAGGAGCGCGATCACTACGTGCAGTTGATCGGCGCGCTCGGCGAATGGGCCGCGCAGGCGCCACTGGGCGACCCCAGGCTTGCCCATGCCGCCATCCCGCAGCTGACCGCCGCCGCCCGCCAGGCCGGGCTGGATACCGAAGAGGCGCTGCAGCAGGCCGGCATGGCTGCTTCGCTGCAACGGCTGACCCCGCTGCTGGTGGAGGTCAAGGCCGTCCTGGCCAGCTATGGACTGTCGCTGGACCGGACCTTCGCCGATCTGCGCACCGGCCTGGTCCAACAACAGGGCGATCGCGCCAGCGTGCGCATCCACTACCCGCTGGGCGATCGCGAAATCGACACCGTGGTCAGCCTGGAGCGCCGCAACGGCCGCTGGTACCTGAGCGACTACCTGCGCCATGCCGAACAGGCGATTGCCGCGATGCAGCCGGATCCGGGCGCGGTGCCCCCCATCGATCCCGACAGCCTCCCCGGCGCGGTCGCGCCCCCAGGCTGACCCCGCGGTTTCGGTCCTGCCCCCCGGCTGGGCCATAATGCCGCCGATGCCTGAACAGAATCCCCTGCCCTTCCCGGACCCGCCGGCGCCGCCTTCGCAGGCGCCGAAAGCGGAAACCACTTCGTCCGAGGCCGCCACAACGGCGGCAGCGGCGCTCACCACGTTGCCCGGAAAGCCCGGCAAGCGGCCATTGTGGGCGCGGCTGCTGAGCAAGCTGGCCGACCCGTGGCTGGGGCTGCGCATCGAACCGGAAAACCCGGGCGAACTGGCCGACGGCCGCCCGCTGTGCTACGTGCTGGAAGACTACGGCCTGTCCAATGCGCTGATCCTGGACCGTGCCTGCCGCGACGCCGGCCTGCCTTCGCCGCTGATGCCGCTGCCGGTGGCAGGCGACCCGCTGGGCCGCAAGCGCGCCTACGTGGCGCTGTCGCGCCGCAACGCCGGCCCGCTGGTGCCTGATGCCGGCGCCGCCAAGAGCACCCACTCGGGCTCGCTGGCCAAGCTGCTGCAGGCCCACCGCCACCGCCCGGAGCTGGATGTGCAACTGGTGCCGGTGTCGATCTTCGTCGGCCGCGCGCCGGACCGGCAAAGCGGCTGGTTCTCGGTGCTGTTTTCCGAAAACTGGGCCATCGTGGGCCGCTTCCGCCGGTTGCTGGCCATCCTGCTCAACGGCCGCGGCACCATCGTCCGCTTTGCCCCGCCGGTCTCGCTGCGCGAGGCGGTCGGCGAAGGGCTGGACCCGGAACGCACGGTGCGCAAGCTCTCGCGCGTGCTGCGCACGCACTTCCACCGCATCCGCGAAGCGGTGATCGGCCCGGACCTGTCCACCCGGCGCCTGCTGGTGGACCAGGTACTGGCCGCCGAGCCGGTGCGCGAAGCCATCGCCGCCCAGGCCAAGCGCGACAACATCAAGTCCGAGGACGCGTGGAAGAAAGCCCACGCCTATGCCTGGGAAATCGCCGCCGACTATTCCAACCCGGTGGTGCGCTCGGCCAGCTTCCTGCTGTCGCACGTCTGGAACCGCATCTACGACGGCGTGCTGGTGCACCATCTGGACCGGTTCAAGCAAGCCGCGCCCGGCCACGAAGTGGTCTATGTGCCGTGCCACCGCAGCCACATGGACTACCTGCTGCTGTCCTACCTGCTGTACGAACGCGGCATCGTGCCGCCGCATATCGCCGCCGGCATCAATCTCAACCTGCCGGTCATCGGCACGTTCCTGCGCAAGGGCGGCGCGTTCTTCATGCGCCGCAGCTTCCGCGGCAATCCGCTGTATTCGGCGGTGTTCACCGAGTACGTCAGCCAACTGGTTGCCGGCGGCTATTCGCTGGAGTACTTCATCGAAGGCGGGCGCTCGCGTACCGGCCGGCTGCTGCCGCCCAAGGGCGGCATGATCTCGATGACCGTGCGCGCATTCCTGCGCCAGCCGAGAAAGCCGGTGCTGTTCCAGCCGGTCTATATCGGCTACGAAAAACTGCTGGAAGGCAGCAGCTATCTGGACGAACTGAGCGGCCGGCCGAAGGAAAAGGAATCGATCTGGGCGCTGCTGTGGAGCATCCCCAAGGTGCTGCGGCAGAACTACGGCCAGGTGGTGGTGAATTTCGGCGAACCGATCCCGTTGAGCGATGCACTGGCCCGCCATGCGCCGGAATGGAACGGCCACGCCGTGGGCGAGGAAGACAAGCCGGCCTGGCTGTCGGACACCGTGGATGCGTTGGCCAACCAGATCCAGGTGAATATCAACCGCGCCGCCGACGTCAATCCGATCAACCTGCTGGCGCTGGCGCTGCTGTCCACGCCCAAGCATGCGATGGGCGAAGCCGACCTGATCGCGCAGATCGAACTGTCGAAGATGCTGCTGGCCGAACTGCCGTATTCGGAGCTGGTGACCGTCACCCCGCACACGCCCGAGCGCATCATCGCCCATGGCGAGGAAATCAACGTGCTGCGCCGGGTCAAGCACCCGCTGGGCGATGTGCTGAGCGTGGTCGACGACGACACCGCGGTGCTGATGAGCTACTACCGCAACAACGTGCTGCACCTGTTCACCGCCTCGGCATGGATTGCCTGCTGTTTCCAGAACAACCGGCGCATGAGCCGCACCGGCGTGCTGCGGCTGGGCCGCGGCCTGTACCCGTTCCTGCAGGACGAGCTGTTCCTGCCCTGGAGCGAGGACGAGTTCGTCGAACGGATGGATCTGACCATCGGCCTGTTCATCCGCGAAGGCCTGCTGCAGCTGATCAACGAGGACGATGGCGGCATCCTGGCGCGCAACGCCGGGCAGACCGACGAGGTGTTCCGTCTGCGCGCCATCGGCCATTCGCTGCAGCAGGCATTCGAGCGCTACTACATCGCCATCTCGGTGCTGGTAAAAAACGGCCCCGGCAAACTCGGTGCGGCCGAGCTGGAAAGCCTGTGCCAGCAGGCCGCGCAACGGCTGAGCCTGCTGTACGCGCCAGCGGCGCCGGAGTTCTTCGACAAGACCCTGTTCCGCGGCTTCATCCGCAAGATGCGCGACATGCGCCTGGTCTGGCCGGACCAGAACAGCAAACTGCTGTTCGACGAGCGCCTGGACGCCTGGGCCCGCGACGCCAAGGCCATCCTGGGCCGCGAGCTGCGCCACACCATCGAGCGGGTCAGCCCGGAAGCGGCCGTGGTGGAAGCCGAGCCGGCGCCGCAGGAGTAGGGCGTGTCATCACTTCCCGAGCAGGTCGCGCCGTTCTTGCGCGCGCTGGGGGCAAGGAAGTGGACGTGTCGGTCCACGCCCGAGCGATGACACAGCTTCCAGTGTGCGCAAGAACAGCCCTGCGGGTTGGGCCTTGCGGGCCGCCAGACCCAACGCGGCCTACTCGGGAAGTGATGACACGCCCTAGTCATTCCCTCGCCGCAGCGAAGGCCCGGCCCAGCCAGGCGCGGGCCGGAACGCCGATCACCGGCTGTTCGATCAAATACTGCAGCGGCGAGTTGCAGGCCTGCAGGTGCGGGGCATCGTCGATCACCAGCGCCATCCGCAGCAGCTCCACGCCGCCGGGCAGGATCGCCGGCGGCAGGTATTCGCTGAAGCCGTAGTGCTCGAACACGCTGTGCAGGTACGGTTCGCAGGCCAGCAGGCAGAATCGGATGCCCTTGCTCTGCGCCCAGCGGTAGCTGCCTTCCATCAGGCGGTCCACGACCGGCTTGCTGCGCTGATCGGCCTGCACCGCAAACCGGGTCGCCACCGCCACCGATGGCAGCGGCCAGGTGCGGGCGAACGCATCCAGCTCGAACAGGCTGCCGTACTCCACCTGCACCGCCGAAGAGCCGAAATCGTGCAGCCGCAAAGTAGCCACCGCCTGCGCGTCGCGCTCGACCACCAATGTGGTACCGCAGCCATCCAGCCCATCCGATACCCGCTTGCTGCGGTCGGTGTACTGCCCCCGCTCGTGGAAGTAGACCTCGCGCCGCAGCCGCTGCACATCGCCCAGCGCTTCGCCGGGCGCGATCCGCCGGATCCGCAGCGGCACGCTGTCGGCCCGGCCCGCACGCGGCGGCAAACCCTGAGACCTGGACGGCGAGTGCGTTGGCGATGTTTGCTCCATTGATTGCTTCTCCTCTGTCATCGGACTCTCCGCACGCGGCGATCGCCGCCGTCGGACGCAGCCTCTCGCAGCAGGACCGGCCAGTCGCCCGGTTGGTGGAGCGGTAGCGGCTATCGAATTGGCAAGCAAGCATCGGGCCAAGTGGCCGCTGCCGCGCGGACGCCGCTTTGCCAGCCATTGCGGGGACGGCCGGGGTCATCGCGCAGACAAAAGGTGGCCGCCGCCACGCGCCGCGGGGCAAGGGCGCGCCGGTGCCGGCACGCGGGTGACACGCAGCGTCAGTATTGGTCCGATCCGGTTGGCGGCCAGCGCCGCCGGTACGCGCCGGTCAGGCCGGTTCGTCGGGAATCAATGCGCTTTCCAGCCGCGAGATGCAGTCCTTGAGCCACAACTTGCGCTTCTTGAGGCGTTTGATGGCCACCTCGTCGGCTTCGATGTTGGACACCAGTTTTGCGATCGCCTCATCCAGCTGGCGATGTTCCTGCCTGAGCTCGGCTATCCGCTGGGCGGTCTGGGCGGGGTTCTGGGGTTCCACGCGTGCAGCGTACACCGCCGGCATGGAGACCGTCACCGGTCGCCGAGCCGGTAGAATGCCCGGCTCCATGAACATGCTTTCCCGCCGTCGCCCCATCCGGCCGCAACCGGCCCTCCGCAACCGTCGCCTCCCCTTCGCCGCCACGCTATCGGCCGCCCTGGCCCTGGCCGGTTGCGCCAGCACGCCTGCCGCGCTACCGCCGCAATGGGACGCCACCCGGCTGGAGCTTCCGGCCGACTGGCGGGTGCTGGCAGGCGCGCGCGGCGATCTGAATCGCGATGGCCGGCGCGACATCGCCCTGTTGATGGGTGCCTCCGCCGCGCCGGCCGAAGGCCACGCGCGCGCCAACCTGCTGGTGTTCCTGTCGCAGGCGGACGGGCGCTACCGGCTGGCCGAACGCAGCGGGCAGGCATTCACCCGGTTGCAGCAGGACTGCGCGCCGGCGCGCTGTTCCGAAGCGGTGACCATCCGCCGCGGCGTGCTGTGGCTGGAAGAACGCTACCAGCTCCAGGCTGGCCCCTACCTGCGCCAGCAGCGCAGCGGTTTTCGCGTTTCCGCCGATCGCGACCGGCTGTTGCTGACGCAGAGCCAGTTCCGCCTGGGCAATGCACTGACCGGCCAGTCGCTGGAGGTCGCATGGAATGTGGATCGCGGCGTCCGCCGGGTCCGCCGCATCACCCCCGGTGCGGCAGCCTGCGACCGGCAGGACGACAAAGTGCCGGCCAGCACCGCGCTGTCGGACTTCGAGCCGGAGCTGGTCGCCGCGGCCGGCTGCCAGCTGCCCGGTCAAGCCAAGCCGATGCTGAACTTCTCGTCCTGACCGCAGCCAGAGCCCGGCTGAACCGGCGGGTTCGGCGGGGTCTGCCGGTCCCGTAGAATAGCCGGCTGATGAGCGCCACTCTGCCCCTGCTCGACCCCAGGCTACGCCGCGATGCTGGCGATGGCAGCCGCGATTCGGCCCGGCTGGCCATGCGCCTGCGCCGGCAGGTCGGCCAGGCCATTGCCGACTACAGCATGATCGAGGCCGGCGACAAGGTGATGGTGTGCCTGTCCGGCGGCAAGGACAGCTACACGATGCTGGACATCCTTCTGCAGCTGCAGAAGAAGGCGCCGGTGGACTTCGAGCTGGTCGCGGTCAACCTGGATCAGAAGCAGCCCGACTTCCCCGCGCAGGTGCTGCCGGACTACCTGGAATCCATCGGTGCGACCTACCGGGTGCTGGAGCAGGACACCTATTCGGTGGTCAGCCGGGTGGTTCCGGAAGGCAAGACGATGTGCTCGCTGTGTTCGCGGCTGCGCCGCGGCGCGCTGTATTCGTACGCCGAGCAGCAGGGCTTCACCAAGATTGCGCTGGGCCATCACCGCGACGACATGGTGGCGACCTTCTTCCTCAACCTGTTCTTCCACGCCAAGCTGTCCGGCATGCCGCCCAAGCTGCTGTCCGACGACGGCAGGCATGTGGTGATCCGTCCGCTGGCCTACGTGCGCGAAGCCGATATCGCCGACTATGCGCAGGCCCGGCAGTTCCCCATCATCCCCTGCAACCTGTGCGGCAGCCAGGAAAACCTGCAGCGCAAGCAGGTGCAGAAGATGATGGCGCAGTGGGAGCAGGACGCGCCCGGCCGCATCGATCAGATCGCGCGGGCGCTGGCCGATGTGCGCCCGTCGCAGCTGGCCGACCCCAAACTGTTCGATTTCCTTTCCCTGGGGCGCCGCGAAGACACCGCCTTGCCGGCAGATGCCCGCGCATGGCTGACGGGAGAGCCGCCTCCCCACGACTGATTCTTCCGCGGAGGGATGGGCGCTGCGGAATCGCAAGCAGCCGCGCCCCCTCCCCAACCCTCCCCTGCCTGCGCAGGGGGAGAGTGATTTCCGATTCCCCTTTCCCCATTTCCGGCTCTCGAATGTTCTTTCGCAACCTGACGCTGTTCCGCTTTCCCACCTCCCAGGATTTTTCCCAACTCGACGAACTGCTGCCGGAGGCCGCGCTGAAGCCGGTCGGTCCGCTGGAGCTGTCCTCGCGCGGTTTCATCTCGCCGTTCGGCCGCGGCGAGGAAGCGCTGTCGCACCGCATCGGCGACGCCATCTGGCTGACCGTCGGCGGCGAGGACAAGATCCTGCCCGGCGCGGTGGTCAACGATCTGCTGGCGCGCAAGCTCGAGGAGATCGAGCAGAAGGAAGGCCGCAAGCCCGGCGGGCGCACCCGCAAGCGGCTGAAGGACGACCTGCTGCACGAACTGCTGCCGCGCGCCTTCGTCAAACCCTCGCGCACCGACGCGCTGCTGGATCTGCAACACGGCTTCGTCGCGGTCGATACCTCCTCGCGCAAGAGCGGCGAGAACGTGGTTTCTGAAATCCGCCGCGCGCTGGGCAGCTTCCCGGCGCTGCCGCTGAACGCCGAAGTCGCGCCGCGTTCGATCCTGACCGGCTGGATCGCCGGCGAACCGCTGCCCGAAGGGCTGTCGCTGGGCGAGGAGTGCGAACTGAAGGACGCGATGGACGGCGGCGCGGTGGTCAAGTGCCAGAACCAGGAGCTGCAATGCGATGAAATCGGCAAGCATCTGGAAGCCGGCAAGCAGGTCACCAAGCTGGCGCTGACGCTGGACGATCACGTCTCCTTCGTCCTTGGCGAGGACCTGATCGTGCGCAAGCTGAAGTTCCTCGAAGGCGCGGTGGATCAGCTGGAGAACACCGAACGCGACGACCTGCGCGCCGAACTCGACGCGCGCTTCGCGCTGCTCAGCGGCGAGGTAAGGCGGTTGTTCATGGTGCTGGAAAGCGCGCTGAAGCTGAGCAAGGCCGACGCCTGAGCGGCGCCGCGCAGCTACGGGCAACTCAGACCTGCCGCGTCGCCGCGGCAGGATCGAAACGGGCGATCAGATCGTAGGAATCGCCCAGGAACATCTGCTTGACGTAGGTGATGCATTGTTCGCCGCGCCAGGTCTGGCGCTCTATCACCAGACACGCGGTTCCCGCCGCCACCTGCAACTGCCCGGCCTGCACCTGATCGGCGTTGACCGCGGTGATGCGGTGCTGGGCGCGCGTCCACGGCACATGCTGCAGCAGCCAGCTGCCCGGCGCGATGCCGGAAAAATCCTGCTCCAGCGCCTCGGGCACCGCCGCCAGATTGATCACGCGTTCTTCCAGCGCGAACGGGCGGCCATCGGCCAGGTGCAGGCTGTGCACCGCCAGCAGGGTACCGTCGCTGGCGACATCCCGTTCCTGCGGCACGCTCCGGCGCGGCTTGCGCCGGCGCTTGTCCAGCAGATGAAAACGGTAGCTGTGGCCGCGCTTGGCGACCTCCGCGGCAATATCGGGGATATCCAGCGCCACCGATTCGATATGCGGATGCGGCCGGGTCACGAATGAGCCTGCGCGGCGGCGGCGCTGAATCATGCCGCTCTCGGCCAGCATGGTCACCGCCTTGTTGACGGTCATGCGCGAGCAGCCGTACTGCTCCATCAATTCGTGCTCGAATGGAATCCGGTAGCCCGGCGGCCATTGGCCGCTGAGGATGCGGCCCTCGATATCGCTGCGAATGCGCTGATGCAGGGAGGTCGGGGCTTTTTCCGTCACCATTGCATTCCCGACCGTGCCTCGCCGAATGAAAGATCCATGGAACCGCGCTCCACCCGTGGATCGCGCCGCATCCGGGCAATGATAGCGTCCGCCGCCAACCCGCCTTGGCTGGCGCCAGGCCCGTGGAAGGCGGCGCGGCCGCGGCCACTGGACGCCACCGCGCATTGCCAATATTGTATATACAAATACCATCCACCGTTCGTCGTTTCCATGCCCAGCCATACGCTCCGTTCAACGCCCGCCGTTCACCCGTCCCCAGCCGGCGATACTCGGCAACGGCCGGTGCGCGCCAACCAGAGGGAAATCCGGTGACCTCACCCATCGTTCTGACTCCCGGTGCGGTAACGCTGGCGCAATGGCACGCCATCCACGCCGGCGCCGCGCTCGCACTGGATCCGGCCGCCGCTGAAGCGGTCGCGCGCAGCGCGCAGACCGTCGAGGCCATCGTCGCCCGCGGCGAGCCGGTCTACGGCATCAATACCGGCTTCGGCAAGCTGGCCAGCGTGCGCATCGAGCGCGACGATCTGGAAACCCTGCAACGCAATATCGTGCTCTCGCATGCGGCCGGCGTCGGCGAGCCGATGCCCATCGCGGTGGTGCGGCTGATGATGGCGCTGAAGCTGGCCAGCCTGGCCCAGGGCGCCTCCGGCATCCGTCCGCAGACGCTGGCGCTGCTGGAAGCGATGCTGCAGCGCGATGTGATGCCGGTGGTGCCGGCGCAGGGTTCGGTCGGCGCCTCCGGCGATCTAGCGCCGTTGTCGCATCTGGCCACGGTGATGATCGGCGTCGGCGAAGCCTTTGTCGGCGGGCAACGGCTGCCCGCGGCCGAAGCGCTGCAGCGCGCCGGCCTGCAGCCGATCGTGCTGGGCGCGAAGGAAGGCCTGGCCTTGCTCAACGGCACCCAGTTCTCCACCGCCAATGCGCTGGCCGGGTTGTTCGCCATCGAAAACGTGTTCCAGGCCGCGCTGGTGGCCGGCGCCTTGTCGGTGGAAGCGGCCAAGGGGTCCGACACGCCGTTCGATCCGCGCATCCATGCGCTGCGCCGCCACCGCGGCCAGATCGACGCCGCCGCCGCGCTGCGCGAATTGATGCGCGGCTCGGCCATCCGCGCCTCCCACCTCAGCGGCGATACGCGCGTGCAGGATCCGTATTGCCTGCGCTGCCAGCCGCAGGTGATGGGCGCGGCGCTGGATGTGATGCGGCAGGCGGGGGCCACGCTGGCCGACGAGGCCAATGGCGTGTCCGACAATCCGCTGGTGTTCACCGACACCGGCGAGGCGCTGTCCGGCGGCAACTTCCATGCCGAGCCGGTCGCCTTTGCCGCCGACATGCTGGCGATGGCGGTCTGCGAGATCGGCTCGATCAGCGAGCGCCGCACCGCGATGCTGGTCGATCCGGCGCTGTCCGGACTGCCGGCGTTCCTGACCCCCAAGCCGGGCCTGAATTCGGGCTTCATGATCCCGCAGGTCACCGCCGCCGCGCTGGTTTCGGAAAACAAGCAGCGCGCCTATCCGGCCAGCGTCGATTCGATTCCCACCTCGGCCAACCAGGAAGACCATGTGTCGATGGCCGCGCACGGCGCACGCCGCTTGCTGGCGATGGCCGAGAATGCCGCCAATGTGATCGGCATCGAACTGCTGGCCGCCGCCCAGGGCTGCGACTTCCATGCGCCGCTGCGCTCCAGCGCCGCGCTGGAAGCGGCCCGCGCCCTGCTGCGCGCGCAGGTGCCCACCCTGCAGGACGACCGCTACTTCCATCCCGACATGACCGCGGCGGCGGATCTGGTGCGCTCCGGCGCGCTGGCCGACAGCGTGGGCCTGGCGTTGCCGGGCGTGGAACGACGCGCATGAACATCGGGCCGGCGCACCTGGCGCCAGCCGACCACCGTAATCCCGCACCGCTCGCATCCCACGCTACGAGGAACTCCGCATGACCCGCCGCGATCCCAGCCGCGTCATCCACGCCCCCACCGGCACCACGCTGAATGCCAAAAGCTGGCTGACCGAGGCGCCGCTGCGCATGCTGATGAACAACCTGCATCCGGACGTGGCCGAGCGGCCGGAGGAACTGGTGGTCTACGGCGGCATCGGCCGCGCCGCGCGCGACTGGGAGTCGTACGACAAAATCGTCGAAACGCTCAAGCGCCTGGAAGACGATCAGACCCTGCTGGTGCAATCCGGCAAACCGGTCGGCGTATTCCGCACCCACGCCGATGCGCCGCGCGTGCTGATCGCCAACTCCAACCTGGTGCCGCGCTGGGCCAACTGGGATCACTTCAACGAGTTGGACAAGAAGGGTCTGGCGATGTACGGGCAGATGACCGCCGGCAGCTGGATCTACATCGGCGCGCAGGGCATCGTCCAGGGCACCTACGAGACCTTCGTGGAGATGGGCCGCCAGCACTACAACGGCGATCTGGCAGGGCGCTGGCTGTTCACCGGCGGCCTCGGCGGCATGGGCGGGGCGCAGCCGTTGGCCGCGGTGATGGCCGGGGCCTCGTGCCTGGCGGTGGAATGCCGCAAGTCCAGCATCGACATGCGCCTGCGCACCGGCTACCTGGACACCTGGACCGACAACCTGGATGAAGCGCTGCGCCTGATCGACGAATCCTGCGCGGCGAAGAAGCCGCTGTCGGTCGGCCTGCTGGGCAATGTCGCCGACGTGCTGGCCGAACTGCTCGAGCGCGGCGTCAAACCGGATCTGCTGACCGACCAGACCTCCGCCCACGACCCGGTCAACGGCTACCTGCCGCAGGGCTGGACGGTCGAGCAGTGGGACGACAGGCGCGTATCCGCGCCGAAGGAAGTGGAGAAGGCCGCGCGCGCCTCGATGGCCAACCACATCCGCGCCATGCTCGGCTTCCACGCGCTCGGCGTGCCGACCGTGGACTACGGCAACAACCTTCGGCAGATGGCGCTGGAAGAAGGCGTGGCCAATGCCTTCGACTTCCCCGGTTTCGTGCCGGCCTACATCCGCCCGCTGTTCTGCCGCGGCGTCGGCCCGTTCCGCTGGGCCGCGCTGAGCGGCGATCCGGAAGACATCGCCAGGACCGACGCCAAGGTCAAGGAACTGATTCCGGACGACCCGCACCTGCACCGCTGGCTGGACATGGCGCGCGAGAAGATCAAGTTCCAGGGCCTGCCCGCGCGGATCTGCTGGGTCGGCCTGGGCGATCGCGACCGCCTGGGCCTGGCGTTCAACCAGATGGTCGCCAATGGCGAGCTGAAGGCGCCAGTGGTGATCGGCCGCGATCACCTGGACAGCGGCAGCGTGGCCTCGCCCAACCGCGAGACCGAGGCCATGCAGGATGGCTCCGATGCGGTGTCCGACTGGCCGCTGCTCAACGCCCTGCTCAACACCGCCTCCGGCGCCACCTGGGTGTCGCTGCATCATGGCGGCGGCGTCGGCATGGGCTTCTCGCAGCATGCCGGCATGGTGATCGTCTGCGATGGCAGCGAAGCGGCCGCCAGGCGCATCGCCCGCGTGCTGTGGAACGATCCGGCCAGCGGCGTGATGCGCCATGCCGATGCCGGCTACGGCATCGCCATCGAATGCGCCAGGGAAAAGGGACTGGACCTGCCGGGCATTCTTGGCTGAGGCCGATGCGCTCATGCCGCGCGGGATGACTCGAAGTCTTTCGTTCGGGCGACGCGATTGGCGTGCCTGGATTATGCTGTCGGCATGTCCCTGCGCCTTTTTCGCCTGCGCCCGCCGCCGCGCCCTGTCGAGCGCGATACCGTGTCGCTGGCGCTGGAAGGACTGGGCGAAATCAGCATCCAGCGCGTACGCGACCCGCGCGCCAAACGGCTCAAGCTCAGCGTCGACGAGCGCGGCGCCCGGCTGACCCTGCCGGCGCGCGCCAGCCTGGTGTCCGGCGAACGTTTCCTGCACCAGCATCGCCACTGGCTGGCGGCACAATTGGCCAAGCTGCGTCCTGCCGACGATCTGCCGGCGTTGCTGCGCGGACAGACCGCAGCGTTACCGTTGCGCGGCCAATCGCTGCCGCTGCACTGGCAGGAAGGCCGCTACGCGAACCTGGCACAGGACGACGCCGGCCTGCATTTCCAGCTGCCCGCCCGCGCCAGCGACGCAACGATGCGGCGCACGCTGCGCAATTTCTACGAGGCCCAGGCGCGCGCCGATGTCGGCCGCTGGCTGCCGAAGTACCTGCCCGGTCTGCCGCGCGCGCCTGCGCGGCTGCGGCTGAAGATCATGTCCTCGCAATGGGGCTCGCTGAGTCCGGACGGATCGATGGCGCTGGATCTGGCGCTGGTGCTGGGTCGCGCTTCGGCGTTCGAATACGTATTGGTGCACGAGCTCTGCCACCTGATCCAGGCCAATCATTCCCCGGCGTTCTGGCGCGAGGTCGAGGCGCGCTTCCCGGCCTGGCAGGACGAACGCGATTATTTCCACGCCGAAGGCCGGCGGTTGAAGTCCACGCTGCATCGGCTGCTGTCGGCGGAGTGATCGCGACGCGCGGCGCTTATGCGCCCTTGTGGGAGCGACGTCAGTCGCGGCCGGACATCGGCAAATTCTTCCTCGGCGGCACGTCGCGACTCACGTCGCTCCCACGCGCCAAGACCGCGTAGGGCCGGGGCCTGGCCCTACGCGAGGAAATCGCCGATGGCTGCGGCGACTGCGGCCGGGTCTTCCATGTGCAGGTGGTGGGTGCCGGTAATGACCCGCAACTGGCCCCGAGGCAGGCGGGCGACGCGCGCGCTGCGCAGCGGTTCGGGGAAATACGGCTGCGGCGGATCGGCGTAGATCACCCGGGTCGGGCAATCGATGCCGGCGACCAGGTCGTCGATCTGCGCTTCGCTGAGCCGCTGTGGGGTGGGCAGGGTCAGGCGCGGATCGCTGCTCCAGACATAGCCGCCATCCACCGCTTTCACGCCGCGCTCGACCAGCAACCGCGCGGCCGCTTCGCTGAGCTGGTTGGCGACCATGCGCGCGCGCACCGGCGCCGAGAGATCGGCGAACACGCGCAGCTTCTTGCCCGGCAGCGCGCGGGCGGCGGCGATGGCCTCGCGCCAGCGTGCCGCGGTGCGCGCTTCGGTTTCCGACAGCGCTCCCAACGCCTCGATGGCGACCAGCCTGTCGATGCGCTGTGGCGAGGACGCGGCGATCAGGCTGGCGATGCCGGCGCCCATCGAATGGCCCAGCAGCGAAAACCGCTGCCAACCCAGCGCATCGGCCACGTCCAGCACCGCATTGACCGCCACGCCGCTGGTGTATTCGGCGCCGGCCGGCAGATGCGCGCTGCGGCCATGCCCGGGCAGATCCAGCAGCACCAGGTCCAGGCCGGCCAGGTACGGCGCCAGCGGCACGAAGCTGGCGGCGTTGTCCAGCCAGCCATGCAGGGCCAGCACCTTGCGGCCTCCGGTGCCGCCTGCGCGCAATGCGCTGACGCGTCCCAGCGCAATATCGAACGCTGCCTCGTCCAGCTTCAAGCGGCCGGTCCCACGCTGCGCCGCACCAGCGACGCCAGCGCGTCGGCATGGGCAGGCGCATCGTTCAGGCAAGGGATGTAACGCAGCTGGCCGCCGCGCGCGGAAAACCGTTCGACCAGACCGATGCCGATTTCCTCCAGCGTCTCCAGGCAATCGACCGCAAATCCCGGGCAGACCACATCGACCTGGCGCAACCCGCGCGCGGCCAACGCATCCAGCGTGCTGTCGGTGGCCGGCTCCAGCCATTTTTCCTTGCCGAAGCGCGACTGGTAACTCAGCGTCCACTGATCCTCGCGCAGGCCCAGCGCCGCGGCAATCGCACGGGTGCTGGCTTGGCAACGCTGCGGGTACGGGTCGCCGCCGTCGGCGATCCGCTGCGGCAGGCCGTGGTACGAAAACAGCAGGTGCTCGCCGGTGCCGTTGCGCTGGCGCCACAGCCGGACCGCGTCGGCCACCGCCGCTACCCAGCCCGGGTCGACCGCATAGTCCTCGATGAAGATCACGTCGAATCCCTGCGCCTCGCGCGCCAGCACATCGGTGACCGAGGCGGTGGTGGTGGTCGAATACTGCGGGTACAGCGGCAGCACCACCAGCCGGCGGACGCCCTGTTCGCGCAGTTGCCGCAAGACGGTCGGCAGCGACGGCTGGCCATAGCGCATCGCATCGGCGACCTGCCATTGCGGCAACCGCGCCTGCAGCGCCTGCGCCAGCCGATGGGTATGGACCGCCAGCGGCGAGCCTTCCGGCAGCCAGATCTGCGCATATTTTTCCGCCGCGCGCGGCCCGCGCAGCGGCAGGATCAGAAAATGCAGCAACGGGCACCACAGCCAGCGGGTCAGCTGGACCACGCGGCGATCGTGCAGGAACTCGGCAAGGTAGCGGCGCACCGCTGACGCAGTGGGCGCGTCCGGCGTGCCTAGATTGACCGCGATCAACGCGGTGTTGGGGGCGTCGGGCATGGGCGTATTCTGACAGACGCGCCCGCCATCAAGCGGGCTGGCGCCATCGAACCAAGCCATCGGATGCCACGGCGCCGGCTATCGCGGCAACTTCGCCGGCCGGGGCCTGCGCTGCCGCAGCAAGCCGGTCGCCTCAGCGCCGATTCATCCGCCGGCGCCTAAAACAACGCGTTACGGCAAACTGCTGCCAATCCGCATTCGGAGACTTCCATGACCCGTTCCCGCCGCCTGATCCTGCTGCCTGCCGCTACGCTGCTGGCTGCATCGCTGTTCGCCGGCCTGGCCCTGGCCGGGCCCAAGGAGGATGAGCGCGCCACCAACGCGGTGCGCGTGCTTACGGAAATCCAGAAGATTCCCGAACAGGGCATCCCCGACAAGCTGCTGGACGAAGGCCGCGCCATCGTCGTCATCCCCGACACGCTGAAGGCCGGCCTGGTGTTCGGCGGCCGCCGCGGCCACGGTCTGATGTCGGTCAAGAATCCCGACGGCGCGTGGTCGCAACCGGTGTTCATCAAGCTCACCGGCGGCAGCATCGGCTTCCAGGCCGGCGTGCAGTCGTCCGACGTGGTGCTGGTGTTCCGCAACGACCGCAACCTGGACAACATCGTCAACGGCAAGTTCACCCTGGGCGCCGATGCCGGGGTGGCCGCCGGCCCGGTCGGCCGCAACGCTTCGGCCTCCACCGATGGCCAGCTGAAGGCGGAAATCTGGTCATGGTCGCGCGCGCGCGGCCTGTTCGCCGGCGTCGCCCTGGATGGCGCCGTGTTGCAGATCGATGACGACGCCAATGTTGCCGTCTACGGCAGCGCCGCCACCCCGCGCGCGATTTTCGAGGGCCGTGCCGGCTATCCGTCCGATGCGGTGGTCGGCTTCCGCGACCAGTTGGAGGAAGCCACGATGATTGCGCGTTCGGCCCGCGGCACCAGTGCGCCGGCCGCGCGCGCTGCGCCTCCGGTCCACATCGAGCCCGCGCAGACCGCGCCGCCGGCCGAACCGGCCCCGCAGACGCAGGGTTTCCAGCCGGTCGGCGACGACGAAGTGCGCAGCGAGCCGCTGGATACCACGCCGTAAGTGCCGCCTGAACGCCGAATGCGGTCCGGGTCCGCGATGGAAGACACGCGCCGGACCGCCAGCTGCGCTATCCTGAGCATCCTTTCCTTTCCTGCGAGCACACCATGGGCGGTTTGAGCATCTGGCATTGGATCATCGTGCTGGTGGTCGTGCTGCTGGTCTTCGGAACCAAGCGCCTGCGCAACGCCGGGCAGGACCTGGGCGAGGCCGTGAAGGGATTCAAGAAGGGCATGAAGGACGAAGACAAGCCGGCCGGCCAGCTGGACGATCAGTCCCGCAGCGACGAAACCAGCAGCGCATCGAAAGAGCGCGACCGCGACGCCAACTGATCGTGCGGCGTGAGCTGCGCGTGCCGCGTTAGCAGGGGCTGTTAGCCGTCATGTTCGATCTGGGTTTCAGCGAACTGCTGATTGTCGCCGTTGTCGCATTGGTCGTGCTCGGCCCCGAGCGGCTGCCGAAGGCTGCGCGTTTCGTCGGCCTGTGGGTACGCCGCGCGCGCTCGCAATGGGACTCGGTCAAGAGCGAGCTGGAACGCGACCTGGCCGCCGAGGAGCTCAAGCGCAACCTGAAAAGCGCCCAGGACGCGCTGCGCGATACCGAACAGCAGATCCGCGACAGCGGCCAGCAGGCGCGGCGCGAATTCGACGAGATCCGCGCCTCGGTGCAGGACAAGCCGGCGCCGGATGCGGATGCCGGCGCGGCGCCGCCCGCGGACCCGGAATCGCAGGACCAACCCCAGGATGGACAGGGCGATGAACCGCGCAACCCCTGAGCACGACAGCGAAAGCACGCTGATCGATCACCTGATCGAATTGCGCTCGCGGCTGGTGCGCGGACTGATCGGCGTCGGCGTGGCGCTGGCGGCGCTGCTGCCGTTCACCACCCGCATCTACAACTGGCTGGCCGAACCGCTGATCGCGCGGCTGCCGGCCGGCGAGACTTTCATTGCGATGAACCCGGCCGGCGCGTTCTTCGCCCCGGTCAAGCTGACCTTCTTCGTGGCGCTGTTCGCGGCCGCACCGTGGCTGCTGTACCAGGCCTGGGCGTTCGTGGCGCCGGGGCTGTACCAGCGCGAACGCAAGCTGGCCATGCCGCTGCTGGCCTCGGCAATCAGCCTGTTCTACATCGGCTGCGCGTTCGCGTATTTCCTGGTGCTGCCGATGGTGTTCAACTTCCTGACCACCTTCAAGCCCGACGTCATCGCCATCACCCCCGATGCCGGTTCGTACCTGGATTTCGTGCTGGTGATCTTCCTGGCCTTCGGCATCAGCTTCGAACTGCCGGTGGCGCTGGTGATCCTGGTCCTGCTGGGCTGGGTCACGCCGCAGCAGCTGCGCGAGTCGCGCGGCTACGCCATCGTCGGCGTGTTCGTGCTGGCTGCCATCATCACGCCGCCGGACGTCATCTCGCAGCTGATGCTGGCCATCCCGATGTGCCTGCTGTACGAGGCCGGCATCATCGTCGGCAGCTGGCTGAAGAAGTCGGTCGAAGACGAAACCGCCGAACCGCGCTAGCGCGGTCCGTTCACACCTCGATCCGCGACGGCGCGGATGCGGCGACGGAGGTATCGGCACCGGCCAGCATCTGCCGCCAGGCGGTGTACATGGCGCCGGCCAGCACCGGCATCAGCACCGCCATCAGCAGCAGCTGCCACACCAGCAACGCCAGCGTCGCCCCGCCGATCAGCTGGACCAGCGAGGTCAGCAGCAGCAGGCCCAGGGTGATCGCGAAGATGGCGATGCCGGCCAGCAGGTAGAACACCAGCATCGCGGTCCAGTTGCGCGCACAGGCGCGCAGGCTGGTGCGCATCGCCGTCCACGCCTGGGCGCCGGAAAACACGATCTGCGGCGCGGCGACGAAGGTCATCCACTTCACCGCCACGAAGGTCAGCGCCACCAGCAACAGCCACAGCAGCAGGCGGCCGGCCGGCAGTTCCTCGACCAGCGACGGATCCGGCTGCCCGCCGGCTTCAGCGATGGCCTGCATCTGCATCCAGACATCGGCCAGCTGCTTGAGCTGATCGGTGCCGACCATCGCCAGCAGCAGCGCGCCCAGCACGATACCGGCGGCGACCTGCGGCAGCAGCGTGGCCAGCAGCTTCGGCGCATGCCCGTCGCGCAGGCCCTGCAGCAGGTTGGACGGCAGCGGCGGGCGGCCGTGATCGACTTCGCGCACCGCCCAGATCATGCCGGCGAACAGCAGCGGGCCGGCCAGCACCAACAGGAACTGCATCGCCATCAGCATCGGCGGCGCCAGCACCGCGACCAGCATCAGCAGCAGCGACAGCAGCCCCCACAGCATGCCCAGCATGCCCAGCCCGACCGGCGCCCTGCGCAGCAGCGCAAAGCCGGCCAGCAGCCATTCCGCACCGGCACTGGCCGGTACCTTGTTGATGTTCGACATTACGGTTTCCGAAGTGGGGACGCGGGTCAGCGCGAATGCAGGCCGCGTGCGTGCCTGACGAAACGCCGCAATAGTTTGCGGGCTTGCGGCGCCGCCGTCACGTCGCGGGCGATGGTGGCCGGGCAGCGGCCTTCCCGGCGCAGGTGCTCCTGCCGCGCCAGCACATAGCCGCGCATGTGGTGGGTGGCGAATTCCGGGTGAAACTGAACGCCCCAGGCGCGGTCGCGCCAGCGGAAGGCGTGGCAGTTGTCCTGTTCGGACCGGGCCAGCACGGTGGCGCCCTCGGGCGCGCGCAGCACGGTCTGCACATGGGTGGCATGGGCGGCGAACTTCAGCGGCATGCCGGAGAACAGCGGATCCTCGCCGGCATGCGGATGCAGATCGATGTGCACGGTGCCCGATTCGCGCCCGGCCGGGTTGTCGGCGACCTCGCCGCCCAGCGCATGCGCCAGCAGCTGATGGCCGTAGCAGATGCCCAGCAGCGACACCCCTTCGTGGGCGGCATCGCGCAGCCAGTCGGCCGAGCGTTCGCTCCAGTCGGCGCGGTCGGTGACCATCGCCGCCGAGCCGCTGACGATGACCCCGGCAAACCCTTCGCGGCGCGGCAGCGGGTCGCCGCGTTCGACATTGGCCACCACGGTTTCGTCGGCCTCCAGCCCGGCGGCGACCCGGATCCAGTGCGGAAAACCGCCATAGCGGCGCATCGACGGCACCGGCTGGCCGGTTTCGACAATCAGGAAGGGCGCGTACTTCATTGCTCGGTGGGGGGCAGAACGGACAGGACTTCCTGGATTGTAGTCAGACCTTCGGCCACCTTTTCAAGGCCCGTGCGGCGCAAAGTGCGCAGGCCGTCGCCGCGGGCGGCGCGGCTGAAGCCGGCCAGATCCATGTCGGCGCGGATCAGACTGCGCAAACGCGCGGAAATCGGCAGCAATTCGTACAGACCGACCCGCCCCAGGTAGCCGGTGCGGCGGCATTCCAGGCAACCGACCGGCGCATAGGACGTGATGGCATCAGGTAATGCCTCATCGGCATCACGCAGCACCGCCCAGTCGGCGTCGCTCAGCTCGCATGGGCGCTTGCAGTGATGGCACAGCGTGCGCACCAGCCGCTGCGCCAGCACGCCGTTCAGGGTCGAAGCGACCAGATAATGCGGCACGCCCAGGTCCAGCAGGCGGGTGATCGCCGACGGCGCGTCGTTGGTGTGCAGCGTGGACAGCACCAGATGCCCGGTCAGCGAGGCCTGCACCGCCATCTGCGCGGTTTCCAGGTCGCGGATTTCGCCGATCATGATGATGTCCGGGTCCTGCCGCAGCAGTGTGCGCACGCCGCTGGCGAAATCCAGGTCGATATTGGTCTGCACCTGCATCTGGTTGAATTCCGGCGCAATCATCTCGATCGGGTCTTCCACGCTGCACACGTTCACGTCCGGCGTGGCCAGCCGCTTGAGCGTGGAATACAGCGTGGTGGTCTTGCCCGACCCGGTCGGGCCGGTGACCAGCACGATGCCGTGCGGACGCCCGACCAGCGCGTTCCAGCCGGCCGCCTCCTCGGCGCTGAAGCCGAGCTGGTCGATGGATTTGAACGCCGCATCCGGGTCGAAGATGCGCATCACGCATTTCTCGCCGAACGCGGTGGGCATTGTCGACAGACGCATTTCCACTTCGCGCCCGCCCGGCGAACGGGTCTTGATGCGTCCATCCTGCGGGCGCCGGCGCTCGCCCAGATCCATCCGCCCCAGCACCTTGATGCGGCTGACCATCGCCGTCATCACCGGCGGCGGCACCTCGAACACCTTGTGCAGCACGCCGTCGATGCGGAAACGCATGCGGCCGACATCGCGGCGCGGCTCCAGGTGGATGTCGGAGGCGCGCTGCTCATAGGCGTACTGCAGCAGCCAGTCGACGATATGGACGATATGGTGATCGTCGGCGTTGACGTCGCCGGCGCGGCCCAGTTCGACCAGTTGCTCGAAACTGGGCAGGTCGCTGCCCGGTTCGCCGCGGCCGTCGCTGGCGCCGCGCACCGAACGGGTCACGCCGAAGAACTCCATCGTGTAGCGATGCAGATCCAGCGGGTTGACCATCGCGATTTCGATGCGGCGACGGGCCAGGTGCTGCAGATCCTCCTGCCAGTCCAGCGCCATCGGCTCGCTGGTGGCCACCAGGATGCGTTCGGCATCCACCGCCAGCGGCAGGATGCGGTGCCGGCGCGCATACGGGTGCGAGACCACCGCGGTCACCGCGGCCACGTCGACCCGGGTCGGGTCGATGCGCAGGTAGCGCTGGCCACTGCGCCTGGCCAGCCACTCGGTCAGCTGTTCCAGCCCCAGTTCGCCGCCGCGCGCATGGCTGGCCGCCAGCTTCAGGTTGGCCAGCAGCACCAGCGGATGCACCTCGCTGGCGTTGCGCGCGTTCTGCGTGGACAGGCGGATGCGTTCGCGATCGGCCGGCGCGATAAGGCCGTCGGCCAGCAGCGCGGCGGCGACATGCTCGAATATCAGCCGGCCGGGCGGCAATGGCGATGGCCCGGGAGCGAGCGCTACCAAGGGTTCGGCCGGAAGCCGCTGTTCCATTTCAGGCGCCTGTTGCGCGGAAGTCCCCGCAAGTCGGCCGGTATACTAGCGCACCCCTTTCGCACGGCCCTTGCTGCATGTCCGCTTTCCGGCACGTCCCGCCCGCCTTCCAGGGCCTGACTTTCCAAAGTCTGATCCAGACCCTCAACCAGTACTGGGCCGATCAGGGCTGCGTGCTGATCCAGCCGCTGGACATCGAAGTCGGCGCCGGCACCTTCCACCCGGCCACCTTCCTGCGCGCGCTGGGTCCGGAGCCGTGGAACGCCGCCTACGTGCAGCCCTGCCGCCGCCCCACCGATGGCCGCTACGGCGAAAACCCCAACCGCCTGCAGCGCTACTACCAGTACCAGGTGGCGATGAAGCCGAATCCGGACAACATCCAGGAGTTGTACCTGGACTCGCTGAAGGCGCTGGGCATCGACCCGCGCGTGCACGACCTGCGCTTTGTCGAGGACAACTGGGAATCGCCCACCCTGGGCGCCTGGGGCCTGGGCTGGGAAGTCTGGCTCAACGGCATGGAAGTCACCCAGTTCACCTATTTCCAACAGGCCGGCGGACTGGAATGCCGGCCGGTGCTTGGCGAGATCACCTACGGCCTGGAGCGGCTCTGCATGTACCTGCAGAACTGCGACAACGTCTACGACCTGGTGTGGACGTTCGGGCCGGACGGCACGCCGGTGACCTATGGCGATGTCTACCACCAGAACGAAGTCGAGCAGAGCACCTACAACTTCGAGCACGCCGACGTCGAAGAGCTGTTCCACCGCTTCGACGCCTGCGAGGCCGAGTCGGTGAAGCTGGTCGAAGCCGGCCTGCCGCTGCCGGCCTACGAGCAGGTCTGCAAGGCCAGCCACTGCTTCAACCTGCTGGATGCGCGCCGCGCGATCTCGGTGACCGAGCGCCAGCGCTACATCCTGCGTGTGCGCAAGCTGGCGCAGGCGGTGGCCGAGGCGTATTACGCGCAGCGGGAAAAGCTGGGTTTTCCGGGCTTGAAGAAAGAGACGACGTGAATACCTCTCCCTCCGGGAGAGGTCGGCGCGCGCAGCGCGCCGGGTGAGGGAATGCAGACCCCGCACCCGCAAACGCTTGGCGCAACGGCAACATCATTCCCTCATCCGCCCTCCGGGCACCTTCTCCCGGGGGGAGAAGGAAAAAGCAAGGCAATCGCGACATGACTGACACCAAACCGCTGCTGATCGAACTGGGCACCGAAGAGCTCCCGGTCAAGGCGCTGCCCGGGCTGGCGCAGGCGTTCTTCGACGGCGTGATCGAGGCGCTGGGCAAGCGCGGTATCGCCATCGAGCGCGGCGACGCCAAACCGCTGTACACGCCGCGCCGGCTGGCGGTGCTGCTGCCGGGCGTGGCGGTCGAACAGCCCGAGCAGCGCTCGGAAGTGCTGGGGCCGTACCTGAATATCGCGCTGGATGCCGATGGCCAGCCGACCAAGGCCTTGCAGGGCTTTGCCGCCAAGGCCGGCATCGACTGGACCGCGCTGGAGCGTACGACCGACAACAAGGGCGAGCGCTTCGTCCACCGTGCGGTCAAGCCCGGAGCGCAGACCGCCTACCTGCTGCCGGAGATCGTCCGCGAGGCCATCGCCAGCATGCCGATTCCCAAGCCGATGCGCTGGGGCGGCCACGACTACGCGTTCGCCCGCCCGGTGCACTGGCTGGTGCTGCTGCTGGGCAACGAGGTGGTGGAAGCCGACGTACTGGGCGTGCGCAGCGACCGCATGAGCCGCGGCCACCGTTTCGAACACGACAAGCCGGTCTGGGTCGGCCAGCCGGGCGATTACATCGACGCGTTGCGCGGCGCGCATGTGCTGGTCGACGCCGACGAGCGCCGTGCGCGCATCGTCGCCGAAGCCGAAGCCGTCGCGCGCCAGGCCGGCGGCAGCGCGCGCATCAGCGACGACAACCTGGAGCAGGTGGTCTGCCTGACCGAATGGCCGGCGGCGGTGCTGTGCAGTTTCGACAAGGCGTTCCTGGCGGTGCCGCAGGAAGCGCTGATCGAAACGATGGAAGTGAACCAGAAGTTCTTCCCTGTGCTGGACGACAACGGCCGGCTGACCGAGCGTTTCATCGGCATCGCCAATATCCAGTCGCAGGACGTGGCCGAAGTGCGCAAGGGCTACGAGCGCGTGATCCGGCCGCGCTTTGCCGACGCCCGCTTCTTCTTCGACGAGGATCTGAAACAGGGCCTGGCCTCGATGAACGAGGGCCTGAAAACCGTCACCTACCAGGCCAAGCTGGGCACGGTAGCCGACAAGGTCGCGCGCGTGGCCGCACTGGCCGAAACCATCGCCGTGCAGGTCGGCGCCGACCCGGCGCAGGCGCGCCGCGCCGCCGAACTGGGCAAGGCGGATCTGCAATCGCGGATGGTCAACGAATTCCCGGAACTGCAGGGCATCGCCGGCCGCCACTACGCGCTCGCCGCGGGCGAGCCGAAGGAAATCGCGCTGGCCATCGACGAGGCCTACCAGCCGCGCTTCGCCGGCGACGATATCGCGCTCAGTCCTCTTGGCAAGGTGCTGGCGATCGCCGAGCGGCTGGATACGCTGGCCGGCGGTTTCGCCGCCGGACTGAAGCCGACCGGCAACAAGGATCCGTTCGCGCTACGGCGCAATGCGCTGGGGTTGGCAAGGACGGTGATTGAGAGTGGGTTCAATCTGAATATCCAGCAGCTCATCGACGAGGCGGCAAATAACCTGCCAAAGAGCGTACAGCCGCATGCGGATCGAAACACCGAAACTCTCCGGACGGATCTTTACGACTTCATCCTCGACCGCCTGCGCGGCTACTACGCCGACAAGGACGTGCCGATCCAGCACTTCAACGCGGTGGCCGAGTTGAGGCCCGCCTCGCTGTACGACTTCGATACCCGCATCGACGCCATCGGCACCTTCGCCACGCTGCCGGAAGCCGAAGCATTGGCCGCCGCCAACAAGCGCATCAACAACATCCTGAAGAAGGCCGAAGACGAGATTCCGCCCGGCGTCGACCGCAGCCTGCTCAACCACCCGGCCGAAAGCGCGCTGGCCGAAGCGGTGGAAGCGGCCATCGGCGATACCGACGAGGCCCTGCACCATCACGACTACATCCGCGTACTCAGCCGGCTGGCGCTGCTGCGCCCACAGGTGGACGCGTTCTTCGACGGCGTGATGGTCAACGTGGAAGACGCCGACGTGCGCAGCAACCGGTTGGCCCTGCTCAAGCGTCTGGCCGACCGCTTCCGCACCGTCGCCGCC
Source organism: Pseudoxanthomonas wuyuanensis (assembly GCF_900215535.1). GTDB lineage: Bacteria > Pseudomonadota > Gammaproteobacteria > Xanthomonadales > Xanthomonadaceae > Pseudoxanthomonas_A > Pseudoxanthomonas_A wuyuanensis. The sequence continues at coordinate 283,332 of NZ_OCND01000005.1, forward strand.
ATCGAGCATCTGTCGGCCTGAGCGCGGTCCGACCTCTTCCGCGCATCGCGGACCACCCCCTCCCCTGCTAGCGGGGAGGGTTGGGGTGGGGGGCCGAGTGCAGACGCGATCCGCACGGCGCACCGCACGCGACACGGGCGTGCCCGACTACCGCAGCACCGCATCGCACGACGCTTGCCGTTGCCCGCGGACGGGAAAAGGACAGCTTCCGTACTTCCGCCACGCTCCTTCACCGCCTACGGTGAACGGATCCCGCTGTTCCCTGACTCCTGACCAGGGCGCATGAAGCCGGCAAGCGCGCCGATACCGTCCGTTCACCGTATTTAACGCCCACCCGTTATCCTCCCCGCATGCGACGACTCCCCCGCCTCGCCACCGCTGCGATCGCCCTGTTCTCCGTCAGCGGTCCGGCGTTCGCCGCCGCCACTATCGGGAAAGTCAACGTCGAAGGACTGGACGACGAGCTGATGGTCGAGAACGTCAATCTCGCGTTGTCGCTGAACGAAGTGATCGGCCAACGCCTGGGCGAGTCGCGGCTGGAATACCTGTTGAGCGAGGCCGTGGCGCAGACCCGGGAAGCGCTGGAGCCGTTCGGCTACTACACGCCGCAGATCGAGGTCGCGGCGCCGCGCAACGAAGCGGACGACAACGAGCGCATCACGGTGACCATCCGCGTCGACAAGGGCGAACCGGTGCGGGTGCGCAACGCCAATCTGACCATCGACGGCGAAGGCGGCGAGGACCGCTACCTGCAGGAAGACCTGGAAGCGTTCCGTCCGCAACCGGGCGAGGTGTTCGATCACACCACCTATGAAGCGGCCAAGCTGACCATCGTGCGGCGGCTGGCCGAACGCGGTTACTTCGATGCCGACTTCACCCATCGCCGGGTCGAAGTGACCCGCGCCGAACATGCCGCCGACATCGACCTGGGCTGGGTCAGCGGCATCCGCTACGACATGGGCCCGACCACCTTCCACCAGGACCAGTTCGACCCCGGCCTGCTGGACAAACTGGTGTACTGGGAGGAAGGCAGCTACTACCACCAGGGCAAGCTGGACCGGCTGCGCGAATCGCTGACCGGGCTGGACTATTTCAGCAGCATCGACATCCAGGCCGATCCGGACGAGGCGGTCGACGGACGCGTGCCGATCGACGTCAACCTGGCGCTGGCCAAGCGCAGCATCTACACCGCCGGCCTCAGCTACGGCAGCGAAAGCGGCGCGGGTATCCGGCTGGGGCTGGACCGGCGCTATCTCAATTCGCGCGGGCACAAGCTGTCCACCCAGCTGGACTACGCGCAGAAGCGCAAGACGCTGCTGACCCAGTACCGGATACCCGCCTTCAAGTGGCTGGACGGCTGGTACACCGTAGCCCTGCAGGCCAGCGACGAGCAGACCGACTACATCGATCTGCGCCACCTGGAACTGATTGGCAGCCGCAGCGGCCAGATCAGCGAAAACTGGACCGCGGTGGCGTCCCTCCATGCCCTGCGCGAACGCTGGCGCTACCTGGAAACCGAGGACGGCAACGGCGAACCCGAGGCGCTGTACCGCTATGCCACCTTCACCTACCCCTCGTTCAAGCTGGACTATCTGAATGCGCCGCTTGGGTCCAACCGGCCGGATCGCTTTGCCGGTTCGCTGGTCCTGCGCGGCGGCGTGGAAGGCGCCGGCTCGGACGCCAATTTCCTGCAGGCGCACCTACGCGCCCGTTGGTCGCGCGAGTTCGGCAGCAACAGCGCGCTGATCCTGCGCGGCGAGTACGGCCACACCTTCACCAGCGAGCTGGTCGGCATGCCGCCGTCGCTGCGCTTCTTCGCCGGCGGCGACCGCAGCATCCGCGGCTACGCCTGGCGCGAAGTCGGTCCGCGCATCGGCAAATACGCGCTCGGTGCGAAAAACGTGCTCACCGCCAGCACCGAGTACGAGTACTACCCCGGCGGCGGCCCGTGGGGCGGCGCGGTGTTCGTCGATACCGGCAGCGCATTCGACGACAGCACCCCGGATCTGAGCACCGGCATCGGCTTCGGCCTGCGCTGGCGTTCGCCGGTGGGTCCGGTGCGCATCGACATCGCGCACGGCCTGGACGACCCGGATTCGCAGTTCCAGCTCTACCTCAACATCGGCGTTGATCTGTGAACCGGCCCGGCGAAACCATCACCCCGGAACAGCGCGAGGAGCGTATCGCCGAGCTGCGCGCGCGCCGCCGCGCCCGCGTACGCAAGCTTGCCGTGCGCGGCGCGATGGGTGCGGCTGCGCTGACCATGCTGCTGTGCATTGCCGTGTACTGGCTGCTGCAGACGGTGGCCGGCCGCGATGTGCTGCTGGGCCAGATCATCGCGCGGCTGCCGGCCAACGCGTCGCTGACCTGGCAACGGGCGGAAGGTCCGCTGGCCGGGCCGCTGACGCTGTACGGCGTGGATCTGCGCTGGGACCAGATACATTTCAGCGCCGACCGCGTGCATCTGGATCCGGACATCCGCCCGCTGCTGGGCAAGCGGCTGCGGCTGGACGTACTGGAGATCGACAACGCTTTGTTGAGCCTGCCCAGGAGCGAGGACGAACCTTTCAAGCTGCCGCATTGGCCCGAATCGCTGCCGCAGATAGAAATGCCGCTGGCGATCCAGGCCGACACGCTGACCATTGCCGGCTTTCGCATCGTGCAGGCCGGCGAGCCGGTCATCGACATCGGCAGCGCCCGCGGCGGCATCGATATCGGCAACGGCTATTTCCATGCCGAGCAGTTGGCATTGAACAGCGACCGCGGCCGTTTCGGCGCGCACGGCGGCTATGCGCCGCGCAACGGCTACAAGACCGATCTGACCGTCACCGCGGTGTTTCCGGCGCGCCCAGGCCGCCGTCCGGCGCGGCTGGGGCTGATCGCCAATGGCGACGTGGATGCGATGGAAATCGGCCTCGGCGGCGATGCGCCGGCGCCGCTGCGCGCATCGCTGAGCCTGCGCGGCCAGGACAAGCCGACCTGGCGCTTCGATGCCCGCACCGAGCAACTGGATCTGGCCGCACTGGCCTTGACCGAAGCCGACACGCCGCTGGCCTTCGATTTGACCGCCCAGGGCGCCGGCGGCAAGGCCAGCTTGCGCGGTCGCATCGAGCAGGGCGAATGGGTGGCGGTGATCGAGCCCTCGCAGATCGCGATCGCCGACGAGGTGCTGACGGTGGAACCGCTGGCGGTGCGGCTGCTCGATGGCCTGGCCACGCTGCGCGGCCGCGCCGATTTCACCGTGCCGGAAGATCCCACGTTCAAGTTCGCCATCAACGCGCGCGGCCTGCGCTGGGGCGACGTGCCGGGAACCGCCATCGGCGCCGATGCCGATTTCGGTTTCGCCGGCCGCCTGCAGGACTGGGCCGCGGTCGGCAAGGCCACGCTGACCCGCGCCGGCGAACGTGCGGCCGTGGCGTTCGACGGCATCGGCAATGCCGATGAGCTGACCCTGCGCACGCTGCAGGCGAAGATGCCGACCGGCACGCTGGACGCCAGCGGCAAGCTCGGCTGGGCACCTGGGTTGCACTGGGATATCGGCGCCAAGCTGGCCGGTTTCGATCCGGGTTATTTCTTCGCCGGCTGGCAGGGCAGCATTTCCGGCGAAGCGTCGTCGGCCGGCAAGGCGCGCGATGGCGGCGGCTTCGATGCAAGCGCGGACATTCCGCGGCTGAGCGGCCGCCTGCGCGACCGACCGCTGGAAGGCAGCGGCAATTTCCGGCTGGCCGGCGAAGAGGCCAGCGGCAAGCTGGCGCTGGCGCTGGGCGGGAGCCGGGTCAACGCCGAAGGCCGGCTCGGCGCAACCCTGGACATCGACGCCTCGTTGCAGCCGCTGCGCCTGAACGATCTGCTGCCCGATGCCAGCGGCACGCTGAGCGGCACCGTGCACCTGACCGGCGCGCGCAACGCTCCTGACATACAGGCGGACCTGTCCGGCAGCGGCCTGCGCTGGAACGACTGGAGCGCCGATGCGCTGAGCCTGCGCGGCCGTCTGCCCTGGCGCGGCGGCAGCGGCGAACTGGCCGTGCGCGGCAACGCTGTCAGCGTGGGCGTGGTGCTGGACGAGCTGAGCGTGGATGCGCGCGGCGCCGTCGAAGACCTGCAGTTGCAGGCGCAAACGCGCAACGCCATGGGCGCGCTGGCGTTGGCCGGCACCGCGCAGAAGCGCGGCGCCAACTGGCAGGGCAGTCTGGACATGCTGCGGCTTACGCCCGCCAAGGGCAGCGACTGGCGCCTGCAGCAACCGGCGCGCTTTGCCCAGAACGGCGCCGCGTGGACATTGTCCGAAACCTGCCTGGCTGCCAGCGTCGGCGGCGCGCTGTGCGCCAACGCCAACTGGCCGCGCGAGGGCCTGGCCATCCGCGGCGATGCGTTGCCGCTGGCGCTGGTGCAACCGTGGCTGCCCCCCAGCGCCGGCCGTCCGCTGACGCTGCGCGGCGACTTCCAGCTGGATGCCACGCTGCGCCCCGCCGGCAATGCCTGGCAGGGCCATGTGCGGCTGGCATCGCTGGATGGCGGTCTGAGGATGGGCACCAACAGCCGCGGCGAAATCATCCGCTACGACAACTTCAGCTTCGATGCCGATTTCGATCCGCAGCGCATCCAGGCCCGGCTGGGTACCGGCTTCAAGGGCGACGGCTATGTCGATGCCACCATCGTCACCGGCTGGGACCAGTTTTCGCCGCTGCAGGGCGACATCTACGTGCACAACTCGCGGCTGTTCTGGATGGAACTGCTATCGCCGGATCTGGTGCGCCCGCGCGGCAAAATCGCCGGCCATATCGGCCTGCGCGGCACCCGCGGACAGCCGGCGCTCAGCGGCGAAGCCACCTTGTCCGAATTCACCGGCGAACTGCCGTCGCTGGGCATCACCCTGAGCGAAGGCAGCGTCGACCTGATAGCGCTGGCCGATGGCAGCGCCAGCATCGACGGCAGCGTCAAATCCGGCGACGGCGTGCTGCATGTGGCCGGCTCGCTGGGCTGGAACAACGACACCACGCCACTGCGGTTCAGCGTGCGCGGGGACAACGTGCTGGTGTCCGATACCAGCAAGCTGCGCGCAATCGCCTCGCCGGATCTGCAGATTGGATTCGCCGACAACACCATCGAGGTCCGCGGCCAGGTCGGCGTGCCTTCGGCCAGCATCGACGTGGAGCGGCTGGACAGCGGCGTGTCCGCCTCCGAGGACGTGGTGGTGCTGGACCCGGCCGATCCCGGGCGCGCCCCGAGTTCGCGCCTGGATCTGGATCTGGCCATCACCCTGGGCGATGCGGTGCTGCTCAAAGGCTACGGACTGGACGGTTCGCTGGCCGGCACGATGCGGGTGCGCTCGCGCCCGGGCCAGGAGATGCTCGCCACCGGCCGCATCGACGTGGACGGCCGCTACACCGCCTATGGGCAGAAGCTGCGCATCTCCCGCGGCGAACTGACCTGGAGCAACAACGCGGTTTCCGATCCGCGCATCAACATCCGCGCCGAACGCGAAGTGGTCGGCGCCAACGTCACCGCCGGCATCGATGTCACCGGCCGCGCCAGCGCGCCCCGGGCCAAGGTCTGGTCGGACCCGGCAATGGGCGAATCCGAGGCGCTTGCATACCTGGTGCTGGGGCGCCCGCTGACCACCGCCAGCAGCGACGAAAGCCGGCAGATCACCGCGGCCTCATCGGCGCTGTCGGCCGGCGCCGGGCTGCTGGCCTCGCAACTGGGCGCGAAGATCGGCCTGGACGACGCCGGCGTGCTGGAATCGCGCACGCTGGGCGGTTCGGTGTTCGGCGTCGGCAAGTACCTGTCGCCGCGGCTGTACGTCAGCTATGGCGTATCGATGGTCGGCTCCGGCTCGGCGGTGACGCTGAAGTACCTGCTGCGCAAGGGCTTCGATGTCGAAGTCGAATCCAGCACCATCGAGAGCCGCGCGTCGATCAACTGGCGCAAGGAGAAATAGCTACACTCCCGCAAACCGTAGGCAAGGAGCAAGGCATGCGCGCAGTTCTGGGACTGGTGTTGATGATGGTCGTTTGCGTGGCGATGGCGGGTACGCCCCTGCCGGACGGCCCGCATATCGTGGTGGCCGGCGAGGGCAAGGTGACGGTGACGCCGGATAGCGCGCGGGTAAGCGTCGGCTTTGAGCAGCGTGCCAGCCAGCCGCTGCCTGCCAAGCAGACGGTCGATCGTCAGGTGAACGCTCTGCTGGCGGGCAGCGAACGCTTCGGTATCGCCGAGAAGGATATCCATGCCTCGGATCTGAACGTCAGCGAGGATGTCGACTACGACGACAAGGGCCGGCGCATCTCCAACGGTCATGTCGCCGGACGCCGTGTCGGCATGATATTGAAGGATCTGGATCGCTTGAACGAATTCCTCGACTTCTGCCTGTCCGTCGGTGCCAGCGATATCTCACAGGTTTCGTTCGAGTCTTCGCGCGCGGCCGAACTGCGCGTTGAGGCCAAACGCAAGGCCGTGGCCAGCGCGCGCGAAAAGGGTGAAGAGATGGCCAAGGCCTTCGGCACCCGGCTCGGCCAGGTCTACAGCATCGATAGCATCAACTCGCGCACTGCCGATGGCTGGGGCGCCACCACGCTGGATCGTATCCAGGTGACTGGTTCGCGGTTGGAAACCGGCCGCTACCTGCAGCCCACCGTGGACTACAGCGAAAGCGTGCATGCGGTCTTCGAACTGGTGCGCTGACCACGGCCGGAGCGCTTCGGTGTCCATTCACGACAGATTCGTCATCCCGGCGCAGGCCGGGACCCAGTGCCTTGAACCCGGGATGACGGAAAGTCGCCGGGTGATCACCCTTTCGGCTGTTGAAGAGCTTTCGGCCCGCGCCAGGATGAGCGGAAGCTCGATACGAAAGCGCCCCAGCGCCGGCAGGATGTTCCGATGACCCCGCAGCGACTGACCGCAATGCGCCTGCATCATCAGGGTATCGCCAGTCCGCAGGCCGCAACGGTGGCCGACACCGTTGCCCGGCTTGGCGCTGTGCAGGCGCAGGACTACCACGCCGCGCTGTGGGCGGTTGGCCTGCGCACGGCGGGCGCCAGCGAGGCCGACGTGGAAGCGGCCATCGCCCGCGGCGAAATCATCCGCACCTGGCCGATGCGCGGCACCCTGCATCTGCTCACCGCCGCCGATGTGCGCTGGATGCTGGCGCTGATGGCATCGCGGGTGATCGCGCTGGATGCGGCGCGGCGGCAACGCGAATACGGGCTGGACCAGCGGCTGGCCGGACTTTGCGCGGACGTGCTGAGCCGGGCCCTGGAAGGCGGCCGCCGCCTGACCCGCAGCGCGCTGTACGAGGTGCTGGAAACCGCCGGCATCGCCACCGGCCAGCAGCGCGGCCTGCACATCCTGGGTCTGCTTGCCCAACAGGGCGTGCTCTGCCAGGGACCGCGCGAGGGCCGGCAACCGACCTTTGCGCTGCTGCGCGAATGGGCGCCGCAGTCCCGCGATCTGCCGCGCGAGCAGGCGCTGACGGAACTGGCGCTGCGCTATTTCCGCAGCCGCGGCCCGGCCACCGTGCAGGATTTCTCCAACTGGTCCGGCCTCACCGTGACCGACGCCAGGCGCGGCCTACAGGCGGCGGCGCAACAGCTGCAGAAAACCAACCTGGATGGCCGCGACTACTGGTTCGCCGCCGATGCCGAACCGCACCCTGCGCCAGCGGTGCATCTGTTGCCGGCCTTCGACGAGTACCTGATCGCCTACAAGGACCGCAGCGCCGCGCTGGATCCGGCCATCGCGCGCCAGGTGATCGGCGTCAACGGCCTGTACAACCCGGTGATCGTCATCGATGGCCGTGTTGCGGCGACGTGGAAACGCAGCATCGGCAAGGAATGTGTTGCGCTGGAACTGCAACCGCTGCGTACGTTGAAGAGAACCGAGCTGCGCGCCATTGGCGATTGCGTACGCCGCTATGGACAGTTTCTGGGAAAACCCGTGCGACTGGGCGATTGAACCGGTCCCGCAACGATGGATTGCGCGGGAGCGGCGCAGCGGGCCGGATCGACCGCGTATCGACGCGATGGGACAGCCCGTGCCGCCGCATGCACCCTGCTGATCGGACCGCGCGCATTGCCCCGGCTCCGCGCGGCCGTTATCTTCGTCCGCTGCCGCCGTCCGGAACCTGCCGATGCCCCGTTTCAATCCGCTTTCGCTGCTGACCCTGGGCATTGCCCTGTCCCTGCCCGCCCATGCCGACGAAGGCATGTGGCTGCCGGCGCAGATGCCCGAACTGGCCAAGCCGCTGCGCAATGCCGGCTTCAAGGGTCGGCCCGCGGCGCTGGCGGACCTGACCGCCGCCCCGCTCAGCGCGGTGGTGCGGGTCGGCGGCGGCACAGGCTCGTTCGTTTCCGATGCCGGCCTGTTGCTGACCAATCACCACGTCGCCTACGGCGTCATCCAGTACAACAGCAAACCGGACAACAACCTCATCGACAACGGTTTCATCGCCGCCGACCGCGCCGCCGAGCTGCCGGCCAATCCGGATTACCGGGTGCTGGTGACGGTGGGCTTCGACAAGGTCACCGACACCGTGCTCGGTGCGGCCACGGGCAAACGCGGACGCGAGTACTTCGACGCCGTGGACCGCGCCAGCAAGGCCATCATCGCCGAATGCGAGCAGGAAGCGGGCATGCGCTGCAGCGTGGCCAACATGTACTACGGCACCGACTTCTACCGCATCAAGCAGCTGGAACTGCGCGATGTGCGCCTGGTGTATGCGCCGCCGCGCGCCATCGGCAACTACGGCGATGAGATCGACAACTTCATGTGGCCGCGCCATACCGGCGATTTCACCCTGCTGCGCGCCTACGTCGGTCCGGACGGCAAACCGGCCGCCTACAGCCCCGACAACGTGCCCTACCGCGCGCCGGCGCATCTGCGGCTGGCCGGCGATGGCCCCAAGGCCGGCGATTTCGCCATGTTGGCCGGCTACCCCGGCGTCACCTATCGCCACCGCACCGCCGCCGAGTTCGATGAGCAGGTCAACTGGACCTTGCCGCAGCGGGTGGCCGTGTTCGATCAGCTCATTGGGGTCATCGAGTCCGCCGGTGCGGCCGATGCCGAAGCGCGCACGCGCTACGCCGCGCAGCTGCAGTCGCTGAAGAACGGCAGCAAGCGGGCGGCGGGCGAGCTGGAAGGCCTGCGCCGCAGCCATGCGGTGCAGGTCCGCGCGGAGGACGAGCGCGGCATGCTGGAGACCGCCGCCGCCGCGAAGGAACGCGCCGGCATCGACGCGCTGGCCGCGGCGCTGGCGGAAGGTTCGGCCGTGCGCGAACGCGAACTGCTGCTGGGCCTGTTCGGTTCGCAGACCCAGCTGATGCGCACGGCAATCACGCTCGAGCGCCTGCGCCTGGAGTCGGCCAAGCCCGATGCCGAACGCGAATCGGGATACCAGGCGCGCGACCATGCCTTGATCGAAGGCATCCTGAAACAGGTGCAGCGCCGCTATGCTCCGGCCGTGGAAAAGCAGTTGCTTACCGTGTTGCTGGCCCGCTATCAGCAACTGCCCGACGCGCAGCGGCTGCCGGAGTTCGACGTCGCCTTCGGGCGCACGCCGGCGGCGCTGAAGAAGTCGCTCGATGCGCTGTATGCCGGCACCACGCTGGGCGACGAAGCCGCGCGCCTGTCGCGCTTTGCCGCCGCGCGCGAAGGCCGGCCGCTGGCCGCCGACCCGCTGATCGACCTGGCCATCAGGCTGGTGCCCGCGCAGCTGAGGCTGGAGCAGGAACGCAAGACCCGCGACGGCGAACAACTGCGCCTGCGCCCGGCCTATATGCGCGCCTTGTTCGCCTGGCGCCAGCAACAGGGCCGCGCACTGTACCCCGATGCCAACGGCACGCTGCGCATCAGCTACGGCAAGGTCGATGGGTTCTCGCCGCGCGACGGCGTGATCTACACGCCAGTGACCACGGTGGACGGCATTGTCGAGAAGAACACCGGCGCAGTCCCGTTCGATGCGCCCAGGCCGCTGCTGGATGCCATCGCCAACGGCGATTTCGCCGGCACCGCCGATCCGGCGCTGAAAACGCAGACGGTCAACTTCCTGACCAACCTGGACACCACCGGCGGCAATTCCGGCTCGCCGGTGCTCAACGCGCGCGGCGAACTGATCGGCCTGAACTTCGACAGCAACTGGGAAGCGGTCAGCGCCAGCTGGATGTTCGACCCGCGCTACAAGCGCGCCGTCCACGTCGACCTGCGCTACATGCGCTGGCTGATGGCCAAGGTCTACCCGGCGCCGCACCTGTTGCAGGAAATGCAGGCCGATTGAGCTCGCCCACGGCCACCGACGATCCGGATGACCCACGCCCGCTGGAACCCGAGCGGCCGCTGGCCAGCGATTGCTGCGAAAGCGGCTGCCCGATCTGCGTATTCGACCTTTACGCCGAACAGATGCAGCATTACCGCGAGCGACTGGCGGCGTGGAAGGCGCGGCATCCAGGCGCGGAATGAACGCCGCACCGGCGCAGTCCTGTTATGGGAGCGACGTCAGTCGCGACCGCGCCCCGATGGCAATCTGCGGCGCACGGCGATGAACGCGCCGCAGCGCGCCCGGATCGTGAACGAACGTGCTCTAGGCGCATCCGACACGCGCGGTCGCGACTGACGTCGCTCCTACAGGCACCTACGCCACCCGGCTGCGCCTTGCGCGCTCCAGGTGCACCAGCAGCAGCGAGATCGCCGCCGGCGTCATGCCGGGGATGCGTTGGGCCTGGCCCACCGTTTGCGGACGCACGCGTTCGAGCTTCTGCTGCACTTCGGCCGACAGGCCGCGCACGCCGGCGTAGTCGAACGCTTCGGGAATCGGCGTGCTCTCATGGCGCTGCTGGCGTTCGATTTCGCCGCGCTGGCGGTCCAGGTAGCCGGCGTACTTGATGCCGATCTCCACCTGCTCGGCCACTTTGGCATCGGCCACGCCCGGCCCCAGCGCCGGCACCTGCATCAGCTTGGCGTAGTCCAGTTCCGGCCGCTTGATCAGGTCCAGCACGTTGGTTTCGCGGCTGACCGCCACGCCCAGCGCCGCTTCCAGTTCGCGGCCCAGCGCGTTGGCAGGCGTGGCCCACAGCGCGCGCAGGCGGCCGGTTTCCTGCGCCACCGCTTCGCGCTTGGCTTCGAAGCTGGCCCAGCGCGCATCATCGACCAGTCCCAGCGAACGGCCGATAGCGGTCAGGCGCGCGTCGGCATTGTCCTCGCGCAGCTGCAACCGGTATTCGGCGCGGCTGGTGAACATGCGGTAGGGCTCGCTGGTCCCGTGGGTGATCAGGTCGTCTATCAGCACGCCGATATAGGCTTGATCGCGGCGCGGCGACCATGGCTCTTCCTGCTGTACGAAGCGCGCGGCGTTGAGGCCGGCGATCAGGCCCTGCGCGGCCGCTTCCTCGTAGCCGGTGGTGCCGTTGATCTGGCCGGCGAAGAACAGCCCGGACACCGCCTTGGTTTCCAGCGAGGACTTCAGCCCGCGCGGATCGAAGAAGTCGTATTCGATGGCGTAGCCTGGCCGGGTGATGTGCGCGTTTTCCATGCCGCGGATGCTGCGCACCAGATCCAGCTGCACATCGAACGGCAGCGAAGTGGAGATGCCATTGGGGTAGATCTCGGCCACGTCCAGGCCTTCGGGCTCGACGAAGATCTGGTGGCTGGCCTTTTCGGCGAAGCGCACCACCTTGTCTTCGATGGACGGGCAGTAGCGCGGGCCGATGCCTTCGATCTGGCCGCTGTACAGCGGCGAACGGTGCAGCGCGTTGCGGATGATCTCGTGGGTACGCTCGCTGGTATGGGTGATCCAGCACGAGACCTGGCGCGGATGAGCGGCCGCATCGCCGATGAACGACATCACCGGCAACGGGCTGTCGCCCGGTTGTTCCTCCATCACCGAATAGTCCAGCGAACGGCCATCGATGCGCGGCGGCGTGCCGGTCTTCAGCCGGTCGACCACGAACAGCCCTTCGCGCAGCCTGTGCGCCAGCGCGGTGGCCGGCGGGTCGCCGGCGCGGCCGGCCGCGTACTGGGTCTCGCCGACATGGATCTTGCCGGCCAGGAAGGTGCCGGCGGTCAGCACCACCGCCGGTGCCTCGAAGCGCAGCCCGGTCTGGGTGATGGCGCCGCGTACGCTGCCGTTGTCGATGATCAGATCGTCGACCGCGGCCTGGAAGAGGGTCAGATTGGGCTGCGATTCCACCGCCGTGCGGATCGCGCTGCGGTACAGCGCACGGTCGGCCTGGCAACGGGTCGCACGTACCGCCGGCCCCTTGGAAGCATTGAGCGTGCGCCACTGGATGCCGGCACGGTCGGCCGCCCACGCCATCGCCCCGCCCAGTGCATCGATTTCCTTGACCAGATGGCCCTTGCCGATGCCACCGATGGCCGGGTTGCAGCTCATCGCGCCCACGGTTTCCACGTTGTGGGTCAGCAGCAACGTGCGTGCGCCGGCGCGCGCGGCCGCCAGCGCGGCCTCGGTGCCGGCATGGCCGCCGCCGATGATGATCACTTGGTACTGGTGGAAAGACGGGTTCATGGCAGTCATTGGATGGAAACGGCGGGCAGCGCCCGGCTGCGTGGTTCGGTAGTGGGCAAGCCGGCGAAGCCGCACAACCGGCAAAGTTGGCACGCTTTCTGCTTCACCCAGCTGGCACCCGATGTGGCAAGCGACCAGGGGCGCGGGTTGGAATTGGAACAGGGGCCAGCCAGGCGCACGTCGGGGATGCCGGGGCCGGTAGTCGGGGGACTGCCGGCCCTTTTTTATGCCCGCAAGAATACCGCGCCACCCGTAAAAAAGCCCGGCATTGCCGGGCTTTTGTCTGGCGCCGACGTCCGGCGGGGCCGGAACAGGGGGGATCCAGATTTCCCCACCGAACGTCGACATTGAAGCTTGTATTGTCCAGTTACGTCAGAAAGCGACGCAACCGGTCAACTCCTGCTAGCTAGCTTGCGACTGCCGGCGCCGCAAAGCAATAGCCAGGATTCGAGGCCCCTTCCGTTAGGTTTGGCGCTGTGTCCAGGCCGCCCTTGAGCGCGCCAACAGGCCGTTTTCCATGGCCTCTAGGGCTCCTGAACGCGTATTCCGCGCGGATTGCTGCTCCGCGGCTGGCTCCGCACCGCCGGTTGCGAGCGCTCCACCCGGGCGGGCGGTGCCTGGCGGGGCGCCGGAGATGTCGGTGGCCGGACCTCGCTGCGCACCCGCGGCGCGCTGGGCGCCGGGGTAACCCGATTCTCATGGCGTGGCGGAATCATCACCTGCCCGGATTCGCGCCAGGCGCCATTGGTGGGGTCGCGCCACGGCGGCGCCCGGTTGCCGCTGCCGGTGGGCGGCTTGGGCGGTTTCTGCCCGTGGCCGGGGTCGTGCGGACGCGGTGGCCGGTAACGCGGCGGGTAGTACGGGTAATACGGGTTGTAGTGCCCGTAGTACGGGTAACGGGAGTAGCCGTAGTAGCCATAGCCGGACCCGATATAGATGCTGGTGCCGGGGTAGCCATAGCCGCCGTAGTAGGGGCCGTAATACTCGGTCGTCGGACGACCGTGGTAGTAACCGCCAGGCGCGCTGCCGCCGGCGTAGTCATAGGTCGCGCAACCGCTCAGGGCGGTGGCGAACACGGCGGCCAGCAGGACTTTCTTGTTCATGGCGGTAGCTACCCCCTGTTTTCAAAGCCCTTGCAGCATCGGCCCCGGGCATTGAATCCGTGCTTAACCTCCCCGGCCCGGAAAAACCCGCTCAGGCCGCGGCCAGTCTGGCCTTCCGGCAACCGACCGGGCACCGCGACACCGGGCAGACGGCGTCGCATGCGTTAACCTTTTGCTATGCCCCTGCCCCTGCCTGTCTTCGACGACATCCTGGCCGCCGCTGCGCGCATCGCGCCGCACGCCCAGGCCACCCCGGTGCTGCGTTCGCGGACGCTGGATGCGCTGGCCGGCTGCCGGCTGCATTTCAAGGCCGAACCGCTGCAACGCGGTGGCGCGTTCAAGTTCCGCGGCGCCTGCAACGCGGTCTGGGCGCTGCCCGAAGCCGAAGCCGGCAACGGCGTGGTCACGCATTCCTCGGGCAATCACGGCGCCGCGCTGGCGCTGGCCGCCAGTACCCGCGGCATCGCCTGCCATGTCGTGGCGCCGGAAGGCGCCGTAGCGGCGAAACTGGCGTCGATTCAGCGCTATGGCGCGACGCTGCACCGCTGCGCCGCCACCATCGCCGCGCGCGAACAGGCCTGCGCAGAGGTGCAACGGCAGACCGGCGCCACGCTGGTGCACCCGTACACCGACTTTCATGTCATTGCCGGCCAGGGCACCGCGGCGCTGGAACTGTTCAACGGCGCCGGTCCGCTGGACGCGCTGGTGGCCCCGGTGGGCGGTGGCGGCCTGCTGGCCGGCAGCGCGATTGCCGCAGCGGCACTGGCGCCGGATTGCCGGGTGCATGGCGCCGAACCGTCCGGCGCGGCCGATACCGCGCGTTCGCTGGCCACGGGCACGCGCCAGCCCGATTTCACCCCCGATACGATCTGCGACGGCCTGCGCGGCACGCTGGGCGAACCGAATTTCCGCGTGCTGCAAGCGCATGCGGTCGAGGTATCGGTGGTCGACGACACCGATACCATCGCCGCGATGCGGCTGATCTGGCAATGCCTGAAGCTGCTGGTGGAGCCGTCCTCGGCAATTGCGCTGGCCGCGGTCCTGGCGCAGCGCGAGCGCTTCGCCGGACAGCGGGTCGGCGTCATCCTGTCCGGCGGCAATGTCGATCTCGATGCCCTGCCGTGGAGCCGCGCGTGAGCACGGCGCGGCGGCGGCGCAAGGCCGGGCTGGGACGCTGGCTGTGGCGCCTGCTGCTGTTGATACTGCTATGGCTGGCCGGCGTGGCCGGCTACATCAGCCTGGTCGGCCAGCGCGACCAGGCCGCGCCGGCCGATGTGATCATCGTGCTTGGCGCCGCCGCCTACGATGCCAAGCCCTCGCCGGTATTCGAGGAGCGCCTGCGCCATGGCATCGACCTGTACAAGCGCGGGTTGGCGCCGAGGATCATCTTCACCGGCGGCTATGGCGGCGCCGCTGCGCGCTTTTCCGAATCGCAGGTCGGCCGCCGCTATGCGTTGCGGCAGGGCGTGCCGGACGAGGCGATCCTGATCGAATCGGTTTCGCGCAACACCCGCGACAACCTGCGCCAGGCCGCGCTGCTGATGCAGACCCACGATCTGCACCGTGCCATCATCGTCAGCGACCCGCTGCACATGGCCCGCGCGCTGCGCGTCGGCCGCGAAGTGGGCATCGACGCGCTGGGCTCGCCCACCCCCACCAGCCGTTTCCGCACATTCGCCACCCGCTGGCGCTTCCTGCTGGCGGAGATGTACTTCTTCCATCGCGACCGCTTTGCCGAACCTCGCTGAGTCCGGCGCGGGTATGATGATCGGTTCCTGCCAGACCCGAGCCACGACAATGAAGATCGACGGCAACCGCAAACAGGACCGCACCACCGAGCTGGTGCTGACCTACTACGCCGCGTTCAACCGCGGCAACTGGGACGGCATGCTGGCGCTGCTGAGCGACGACGTGGCCCACGATCTGAACCAGGGCGCGCGCGAGGTGGGGCGCGAGGCCTTTGCCGCGTTCCTGCAACGGATGAACGCCAGCTACAGCGAACAGTTGCGCGACATCGTGGTGCTGGCGTCGCTGGACGGCAACCGCGCCGCTGCCGAATACGTCGTGCATGGCCAGTACCGGCACACCGACGAAGGCCTGCCGCCGGCCAACGGCCAGCGCTATGTGCTGCCCGGCGGCGCGTTCTTCGAGATCCGCGACGACCGCATCGCACGGGTGAGCAACTACTACAACCTGCAGGACTGGTTGCGCCAGGTGGCGCCCGATAACTCTTGAGCACGCGCCGGGCATAACGAGCCGCAGCGAGTGGGGAAGGTGAACCGCGACGCTTGCCGCGTCATTCCGCCCGGCGCCGGATCGGAATCGACGACAACGGCACCGCGGCGATTTCCTCGCCCTGCCCGCGGATCGGCGCGCCCGGCGGCGGCGCCCAGGCGTGGGCATAGATGACTTCCCAGGTGCTGGGCAGCCTGCCGTCGGCGCCGCGGAACGTTTCGTAGGCCGCGGTGGCGGCGGCAAAACGCGCGCGTCCGGTCAGCGTATGCCGGCGGTTGTGCAGCGCGTTGGTCGCACCCATCGCACGCAGCTCGCGCATCAGCGCCGGCAGATCGTCATAGGTCAAGGTGAAACGATCGCGGTCCAGCACCGGGTCGCGGAAGCCGGACATCATCAGCGCATCGCCGAACTGGGCGATGGGCGCGAACGGACTGACGTGGGGCACGGCATCGGCCTGGGCGAAGGACTCGCGCAGTTCGTGCAGCGTCTCCGGACCGAAGGTGGAGCACAGCAACAGCCCGCCCGGCTTCAGCACGCGGCGGAAGCCGGCGAACACCGCCGGTAGATCCTCGACCCACTGCAGGCACAGGTTGGTGAACAGCACATCGGCGCTGGCCTCGGCCAGCGGCAGCGCGCGCGCGTCGGCGCAGACGCGCGCGAACGGCTTCCACCAGCCGGCCTGCTTCTTCGCCTGGCGCAGCATCGGCAGCGCCAGATCCAGCGCGATCACCTGCGCGCGCGGCCAGCGCTTGCGCATCGCCGCGGCTGCATGCGCCGGGCCGCTGCCGACATCCAGCAACACCTGCGGCACGCGCTCGCCCAGATAGTCCAGCGATTCCAGCAGGCGTTTTTCGACCTCGTGCTGCAACGCCGCCGCCGCGTCGTAGCTGCCGGCGGAACGCGAAAAAGCGCGGCGGATATGGCGTTGGTCGAAGGTACGGGTCATTGGCGGAATAGTTCTGGAACTGTCATGTAGGAGCGACGTGAGTCGCGATGGCGCCGCGCGAAGCACGCAGCGTGCGCGATGACGAGCGCGCCGCAGCGCGTCCGGATGGAAAATGGTCAGGCTTTCACCACTAATCAGTCGCGACTCACGTCGCTCCCACAGCAGGGATCTGGAGATTGTGCATGAACTTTTGCACTTCCTGCGCCACCTGGTCGGCATGGCCCAGGAACGGCGCGTGGCCGCCACTGGCGATGTCCAGGTAGCGGCTTTGCGGCGCCAGCGCAGCGGCTTCGCGCATGCCGGCCGGCGGCACCAGCCGGTCGCGGCGGCCGGAAATCCACAGGCTGGGCACCGACAACGCCGGCAGCGCAGCGCGCAGATCGCTTTGTTCCAGCAGTCCCAGCCCCTGCTGCAAGGCGACCGGCGCCGGCTCGCCGCGGGCATACAGCGTCTGCTTCAACGTGCGCAGTTCGGCGCGTGCGTGTTCCGAGCCGATGGTGTCCAACGCCAGGAAGCGTTCCAGCGTGCCGCGATAGTCCTGCTGCAGTTCGCTGCCGAACTGCGAGAACACCGCCGGCTCGACCGCGTGAGTCCAATCCTGGCCGCGGACGAAGCGCGGCGTGGCCGCAATCATCGCCAGTCCGCGCACCTGCGGCGACAGCGCGGCGGCCTGCAACGCGAACAGGCCGCCCAGCGACCAGGCCAGCCAGACCGCCGGCGGCGTGCGCGCCAGGATTTCGTTTGCGGCCGGCTCCAGCGCCAGCGGTATTCCGGCGTCGCGACTGCGACCATGGCCGGGCAAGTCGACCAGATGCAGTTGATGATGCGCCGACAGCCGTTCGACCAGCGGGGCGAACACCCCGCCATGCAACGCCCAACCGTGGATCAGCACCAGCGGCGGGCCGCTGCCTGTGACTTCGATATGCATGGCGCTATTGTCGCCGATCCGCCGCGCGGCGTCGGCGGCAACGCCCTCATGCGGGGCGGACAGGCGCCGCCTGGGCGGCGCACCGGCGGCGCGGCGCTACCCGGCCCCGCGCTCGCGCTGGATCAACGGCGCCAGGATCCTCCACTGCTGCCGCGGGTAGCCGCAGAACAGGCAGCCGAACGGCCGCCGCCAACGCGGCCGCGCCAGCCGGCGGACGATCCGGTCGGCCAGCCAGCCGGGGTCGAATCCGGCCCACTCGCCGGCCACGCCGGACAGGTTGTAGCGCAGCGCCGGATGCACTTCATCGCGCAGGATCCGCCACAGCACGTCCAGCGAATACGGCGACTGCGCAAGCACGCGTGCGACGCGCGCGTGGAGCGCGTCGACATCGGTGTCCAGATAGAGATCCGACAGCGCCTGCCAGACTGGTCGCCGGACCAGCAGTTGCTCGGCGCCGGGTGCGGTCACGCCACCGCGCGGATACGCTGCACCGCGTCCCAGGAGCGCGCCAGCACTTCGACCAGCGCATCGACTTCCTGCGCCGAATGCAGCGCCGACAGCGTCACCCGCAGCCGCGCCTTGCCTTCGGGCACGGACGGCGGACGAATGGCCGGAACCAGGAAACCGGCGCTTTCCAGCGCCGACGACAGCGCCAGCGCGTTGGTGTCCTCGCCGCACAGCACCGGCTGGATCGGCGATTCGGACGCCATCAGTTCCAGGCCCCGGCGCTGGGCCGCACCGCGGAAGCGCTCGACCAGTTCCATCAGCTTTTCGCGGCGCCATTGATCGCGCCGCGCGTGTTTGACGGCCACGCGGGTGGCTGCGGCCTGTGCCGGCGGCAGCGCGGTGGTGTAGATGTACGGCCGCGCGGTTTCGGACAGGTGCTGGATCAGATCCTCATTGCCCACCACGACCGCACCATAGCCGCCCAGCGCCTTGCCCAGCGTGATCAGTTGCAGCGGCACATCGGCCGCGCTCATCCGCGCTTCGGCCACGCTGCCGCGGCCTTCCGGCCCGCGCACGCCGATGCCGTGCGCATCGTCGACGTAGAACAGCGCCTGCTGCATGCGCGCCACCAGGCTCAGCGCGCGCAGCGGCGCCACGTCGCCGTCCATGCTGAAGACGCCGTCAGTGGCCAGCATCGCTGCGCCCTCGGGGGCCTGCTTGAGCTGGCGCAGCGCGCCTTCCGGGTCCAGGTGCGGGTAGCGGCGCAGCTTGCAGCCGGCCAGGCGGGTGGCGTCGATCAGGCTGGCGTGATTGAGCCGGTCCTGCACGCAGACGTCGCCGTCTTCCAGCAGCGCCTGCTGCACGGCCAGGTTGGCCAGGAAACCGCTGCCGAACAGCAGCGCCCGCGGGTATTCCAACCATTGGGCAATGTCGCGCTCCAGCGCATCGTGCACCGCATAGTGGCCGCTGACCAGGTGCGAGGCGCCGGCGCCGGCGCCATCGCGCGCGGCGCTGTCCTGCAGCGCGTTGATCACTTCGAACTGCTGGGCCAGGCCCAGGTAGTCGTTGCCGCTGAATTCGGTCAGCCAGCGGCCGTTGACCTCGACCCGCACGCCGTCGCGGCGGCCGATGCTGCGGCGAACGCGCGCGCGGCCCTGGGCGATGCGTTGCTTGCGCGCGGCCAGGAGGCGTTGCTGGATGTCGGGACGGGTCATGGGAACGGATGCCTGGGCTGCAGGGGTGGGGATCGATCAGGCTGCATACCGGCAGGCACCAACGCGGACAGCGGCGCCGAGGCCATTGCGCCGATGCGCAGGCCTCGGAACCTGTTCAAAGTCTGTCGCGAGCGCAGCCATACGGTGCGTGGCGGAGCGCAGAAAGCGCAGTGTACGTCCAGGTACATGAGCATTTCGAGCACCGCACGCGCGCCATATGGCAAGCGCAGCAAGACTTTGAACAGGTTCTTATGTTCGCTGTCCCAGCCCCCTGTCTACAACCCCGACTACGCCGCCCGTCCGCACAGCGGCGCGGGTTCGGTGATGTCAGCGTGCACCGTACCGCTGCCGGGTCCGTCGTTTCTGTGACCGTCGTGCATGTTTTCCATCTGCACCGGCATCGGCCGCAGGCCCAGCCGGGCAAACAGCGCCTGGTCGCGCTCGACGTCGGGGTTGCCGGTGGTCAGCAGCTTCTCGCCGTAGAAAATCGAATTGGCCCCGGCCAGGAAACACAGCGCCTGCAGCTCGTCGCTCATGCTTTCGCGGCCGGCCGACAGCCGCACCATCGAGCGCGGCATGGCGATGCGCGCCACCGCAATGGTGCGGACGAACTCGAACGGGTCCAGCTCTGCGGTGCCGTGCAGCGGCGTGCCGGCCACCTGCACCAGCCGGTTGATCGGCACCGAATCCGGATGCGCCGGCAGGTTGGCCAGCGCCTGCAGCAGGCCGGCGCGCTGTTCGCGCGATTCGCCCATGCCGACGATGCCGCCGCAGCAGGTCTTCATGCCGGCGTCGCGAACGTGTTCCAGCGTGTCCAGCCGGTCCTGGTAGTCGCGGGTGTGGATGATGTCGCCGTAGAAGTCCGGCGCGGTATCCAGGTTGTGGTTGTAGTAGTCCAGCCCGGCATCCTTCAGCGCGTGGGCGTGATCGGCCTTCAGCATGCCCAGGGTGGCGCAGGTTTCCAGGCCCAGCGCCTTCACTTCGCGGATCATTTCGGCCACCTTGGGGATGTCGCGGTCCTTGGGGCTGCGCCAGGCCGCGCCCATGCAGAAGCGCGAGGCGCCGGCGGCCTTGGCCTGGCGGGCTTTTTCCAGCACCGCCGCGGTGTCCATCAACTTCTGCGCCTGCACGCCGGTGTCGTAGCGCTGCGCCTGCGGGCAATAGGCGCAGTCCTCCGGGCAGCCGCCGGTCTTGACCGACAGCAGCGTGGACACCTGCACCTGCGCCGGGTCGAAGTGCTGGCGGTGGACGCTGGCGGCGCGGTGCAGCAGTTCGGGCAACGGCAGCTCGAACAGCGCCAGCAGTTCGCCGCGCTGCCAGTCGTGGCGGAGGTCGGAAGAAACGGGGGCTGGGGCGGACATCGCGGGCTCGCGGCGGTAAAGTCCGGGAAGTCTGGAAACCGGAAGCAAGACTGTCAACCGCATGGATGCTTTCAAAGTTGACAATTGGCTGGCCACTGCCCAGCGTTGGCTGTTCGCACCGCGCTGCCTGTTATGCGGCGAACGCGGCGCCAACGGCCGCGATTTGTGCGGCAACTGTACCGAAATGCTGCCCTGGAGCGGCGACGCTTGCCGCCATTGCGCCATCCCGCTGGCGGAATCCGGCGTGTGCGGCGCCTGCCTGCAAACGCCGCCGCCGGTCAGCCAGACCCATGCCGCCTTCGTCTACGGGTTTCCGCTGGACCGGCTGGTGCCGCGCTTCAAATTCCACCGCGACCTGGCTGCCGGCCGCTTGATGGCCGGGCTGATGGCGCAGGCGCTGGCCGCAGCGCCGCGGCCGCAGGCGCTGATGCCGGTGCCGCTGCATGCCGCACGGCTGCGCCAGCGCGGCTACGACCAGGCGCTGGAACTGGCCAAACCGCTGGCGCGCGCGCTTGCGTTGCCGCTGATGGCCGACGCCCTGTTGCGCACCCGCGCCACCGCCGCGCAATCCGAACTCGATGCCGCCGCGCGCCGGCGCAACCTGCGTGGCGCGTTCGCCGTCCGTGCGCAGGCGCAGCTGCCCGATCACGTCGCCCTGATCGACGATGTGATGACCACCGGCGCCACCCTGCATGCGGCGGCCAAGGTTCTGCGCCGGGCCGGAGTGGCGCGGGTGGATGCCTGGGTCTGCGCGCGGGTGCCGTGACGCCTTTCGGAACAGGGGCCTGGCGGTCAGGGCTGCGCCGCAGGCTTGCGCTCAGGTTGCGGAATATCCGCCCTGGGCGCGCGCCCGGAACCGATGACCGCTTCGGCGCGCAGTTCCATCGGCGCATCGACCGAAAACAGCGCCGAGGTACCCACCGCCGTCCACGCCGGGTAGTGGTCCTTGAAGAACTCGCGGTGCACGCGCAGCACCGGCTCGATGCGCTCGCGGAATTCGGCGTGATCGCGGGCGACATGGAAGCTGGTCAGCTCGACCACATCCTCCAGCGTCGCCCCGGCTTGCTCCAGGTGCCGCTGCAACTGGTTGAACATCCAGCGGACCTTGGCCTCGTCGTTGTCGCCCTCTATGGCCGGGATGCCCGACACGATGACCCGGTCGCCGATCTTCACCACCGGGGAATAGTGGATGCCGTGATAGGAGCCTTCCCAGCCTGGCGGCGCCAGGTGCTCGCGCGAGGGCGGCGCCTCGCCCGCGAACGCCGGCACGGCCAGCGCGGTGAAGACCAGCCAGCAGAGCAGTTTCTTCATTGGGCAATCCTCGCAAGAAGTGGTGGGGACAGCCGCTAACCGCCCAGAGCGGAATCCAGGGCGATGCCGGCAAACACCGCCACGCCGATCCAGTGGTTATGCAGAAATGCCCGGAAGCAGCCGTCGCGGTCGCGCCGGCGCGCCATCCGGAATTCCCACGCCGCCAGCAGCGCAGCCGCGCCCAGGCCGGCCCAGTAATAGACACCCAGTCCGGCCTGGCGGCCGACCAGGACCAGTGCGAACAGCACGGCCGCGTACAGCACGCCCTGGATCACCAGGTCCATGTCGCCGAACAGGATGGCGGTGGACTTGGACCCGGCGCGGATGTCGTCGTCGCGGTCGACCATCGCGTACCAGGTGTCGTAGGCGGTGGCCCACAGGATGTTGGCCCCGTACAGCACCCACGCCAGCGGCGGCACTTCCCCCTGCACCGCCGCGAACGCCATCGGAATGCCCCAGCCGAACGCCAACCCCAGGTAGACCTGCGGCAGATAGGTGTAGCGCTTCAGATACGGATAGCTGGCGGCCAGGAACAGGCCGGCGAAACTCAGGTACACGGTCAACCGGTTCAGCGTCAGCACCAGCGCAAAGGCCACCAGCATCAGCGCCGCGAACACCAGCAGCGCCTCGCGCCCGGACACCGCGCCGGTGGCCAGCGGCCGCCCGCGCGTGCGTTCGACCTGCGGGTCCAGCCAGCGGTCGGCGTAATCGTTGATGACGCAGCCGGCCGAACGGGTCAGCCACACCCCGGCGGTGAACACGAACAGCGTCCACAGATCCGGTACCCCGCCCGCGGCCAGCCACAGCGCCCACCAGGTCGGCCACAGCAGCAGCAGCACGCCGATCGGGCGGTCGCCGCGGACCAGTTTCCAGTACTGCCCCAGACGTTCGCGCCAGCGCGGTTGCGGAGCGGATTCATAGCGTTCGTAACCCATCGGATCAGGTTAGCAGGCCGCCCGGATTGGCGCGCGCGTCGGCAGCGGCAAGGCGGCTCGAACATAAAACGGGCCAAACGCGCCGTTTCCCGTTAGAATGCGCCTCCCGTGCGCCCGTAGCTCAGCCGGATAGAGTAGTGGCTTCCGAAGCCATTGGTCGGGGGTTCGAATCCCTCCGGGCGCGCCATCTTCGATGGCACTTCATCGTGATTCCCGGCCTTCGCGCATTGCGCTCAGGCGTTCGATGCCGCGCACGCCAATGGCGTGCAGACACGGCCTCTCACCCCTCCGGGCGCGCCATCTTCGATGGCACTTCATCGTGATTCCCGGCCTTCGCGCATTGCGCTCAGGCGTTCGATGCCGCGCACGCCAATGGCGTGCAGACGCGGCCTCTCACCCCTCCGGGCGCGCCATCTTCGATGGCACTTCATCGTGATTCCCGGCCTTCGCGCATTGCGCTCAGGCGTTCGATGCCGCGCACGCCAGTGGCGTGCAGACGCGGCCTCTCACCCCTCCGGGCGCGCCATTTCTCCTGCGACGAATCCGTACCCGTGCCGGGACAGGCCCATGCCCCCGCATCCCCGGACCCAGGGCGTGCCATCAATCCCGACCAGGCCGCGCCGTTCCCGGATGCGCGCCGGAGCGTCATCCCATCAAGTGGAAGCAGGCTCTGCGGGTTGGGCCTGGAAGCAGCCCTGCGCATAAGGAATCGCCCGATGCCCGGATTGGCATTGGATTGCCCTTCATGCCCGGCAGAGAATGACGGCGGCGCTGGCGCTTGAGCGCGGGCGGCCGGTTCGATCGCATGCCTCAGGCGATTCTCTCGCCGGTTCGGTCATCACTTCTCTATCAGGAACGCTCTCTTGGACAACGGTCGGCGAAAATTCATGGCCAGCGCCGTTTTGGCGGCTACGCTTCCGGCGCTTCCCGGCTTCGGCTGGGCGCTGTCCGGCGGTGCGGCGCGCGCGCAGGTCTTTCCGCTGGGCGACATCGCGCTGGGCGATGGGGTGTTTGCGCATTCCCATGCGGTGAACCTGCGCTATCTGGCCGCCCTGGACGCCGATCGCCTGCTGGCGCCCTTCCGCATCGAGGCCGCGCTGACGCCACGTGCGGCGAAGTATCCCAACTGGGAATCGATGGGGCTGGAAGGCCACACCGCCGGCCACTACCTGAGCGCACTGGCGCAGGAAGCGGCCCGGGGCAACGCGGCCATGCGCGAACGTCTGGCCTACATGATCGGCGAACTGGCCGAATGCCAGCGCAGCAATGGCAACGGCTACGTCGGTGGCGTGCCCGGCAGCCGGCAACTGTGGGAGCGTGTTGCCGCGGGCGGTTTCGACGCCCACGGCTTCAGCCTGGATGGCGCCTGGGTGCCGTTCTACAACCTGCACAAGACATTCGCGGGCCTGCGCGATGCCTGGCTGCTGGCGGACATGCGGCCCGCCCGCGACATGCTGATCGACTTCGCCGACTGGGCGCAGCGGCTGGTGTCCGGGCTGGACGAGACACAGATGCAGCGCCTGCTGGAAACCGAGCATGGCGGCATGAACGAAGTGCTGGCCGATGTCGCCGCCATCACCGGCGACCGGCGCTACCTGGCCCTTGCCCGCCGCTTCAGCCATCGCGCCATCCTCGACCCGCTGCTGCGCGGCGAGGATCGCCTGGACGGATTGCATGCCAACACCCAGATACCCAAGGTGATCGGCTTCGCCCGCATCGGCGAGCTCGATGGCGACCCGCGCTGGATCGATGCGGCTAAGTTCTTCTGGGAAATCGTCTCGCAGCGGCGCAGCATCGCCTTCGGCGGCAACAGCGTGCGCGAGCACTTCAATCCGGCCGACGACTTCCGCCCGATGGTGGAATCGCGCGAAGGCCCGGAAACCTGCAACAGCTACAACATGCTGCGCCTGACGTTGCTGTTGCACAGGCTGGATCCGCAGGCGCGCTACGCCGATTTCTACGAGCGCGTGCTGTTCAACCACATCCTGTCCAGCCAGCATCCCGAACACGGCGGACTGGTCTACTTCACCCCCATCCGCCCGCGCCACTACCGCGTGTACTCGCAGCCGCAACAGTGCTTCTGGTGCTGCGTCGGCACCGGCATGGAAAATCCCGGCCGCCACGGCGCGTTCGCCTATACGCACGACGGCGACACGCTGGCGGTCAACCTGTACATGGCCTCGACGCTGCAGTGGCGCGCGCGCCAGGTGACCCTGCGCCAGCAGACGCGGTTCCCCGATGAAGCGCAGACGACGTTGCACGTATCGACGCGCAAGCCGCAGCGCTTCACCCTGGCGCTGCGCCATCCGCACTGGCTGGCCGGCGATCTGCAGGTAAGCGTGAACGGACGCCGGTGGCCGCTGGCGTCGTCGCCCTCGTCCTATGCGCGCATCACCCGAACCTGGTCCGATGGCGATCGCGTGCAACTGCGGTTGCCCATGCACACGCAGGTGGAAAACCTGCCCGATGGCTCGGACTACGTGGCCGTCACGCATGGCCCGCTCATGCTGGGCGCACGCACCGGCAGCGAAGATCTGCAGGGCCTGATTGCCGACGACGGACGCGGCAGCCACATCGCGCCCGGGCCCTATCTTCCGCTCGATCGCGCACCCATGCTGATCGGCGAGCGTTCGACGCTCGCAGCGGGCATCGAGCCGGTTCCCGGCCGGCCGCTCACCTTCAGCGCCCGCAAGCTGATCCGGCCCGGCGAGTTCCGCGAACTGACGCTGGAGCCTTTTTTCCGCCTGCACGACAGCCGCTACATGGCGTACTGGCGCACCGCCACGGCGGCCGGCTACCCGGCAGTGCTGGCGCAGATAGAAGCCGACGAACGCGCCCGGCAGGCGCGGGAAGCGCAAACGCTGGACCGGGTGCAGCCCGGCGAACAGCAACCGGAAGTGGAGCATGAGTTCCACGGAGCGGACACGCGCGCAGGCACCCATCTCGGTCGCCACTGGCGCGACAGCGGAAAGTGGCTGTCCTATCGGCTCAAGGCGCCCGCCGGCACCCCCGCGGATACCGCCGCCGCGCTACTGCTGACCTTCTATGGCGACGACCAGAACGACGGCTTTGCCTTGCATGTGGACGACCGCCCGCTCGCCACCATCACCCTGCCCGGCTCGCCGCGCGATACCTTCGTCGACCACGCGTTCGTATTGCCAGACGACCTGGCCCGCGCCGCTGTGGAGCGCGGCATCACGGTCAAACTGTCCGCCCAGCCGGACCGACGCACGGCCAGGCTGTTCGAACTGAGGTTGCTGAAAAGCCAGTGACGCACTGCGTGCAGCATTGACTCCTTCAAGCCTATCGACTGACGGTACCCGCTTGTTTCACCGCTCCCGCCATCGACAGCGGCATTCAATGGCAAGCGTCGCGTGGGAATGATGGCTCTCAAAAGAAGCTTCACCGCGCGCAAGCCCGGGATTTGAGACCAAGCAACCGATGCGATCTTCCAGCCAGCGTCCGTCTGGACCAGCAGCCAGTCCTCGCTACCGACATTGATGAAGTCCTTATCGCGCAGGAACTCGAAGTCGAACGCAACCGACGCTGCAGTCCCGTCGGTGTCGACCTGCACATCCTGGAACGTTGCTTCGATATGGGAGGGCTGCTGGCAATGCCATCGATGAAGCTCCTCGGAAACTGCCCGGGTCCAGAGGAGTTCAGGCAAGCCCGAACGTTTTCCTCAGGCCTGCCTCGACGGGGCCGGCTGGCATGAAGCGACGCAACTTGGCCAACAGAGAGGCCTCGCCTTTGGGCGTACGCCGCATTTTCCATGCCCCCAAAGCGGCATCGGCGACGGTGTCGGCAACGCCATCGGGCGCGGGCGCTTTTTGCACGTTGTTCTGGATTGCCTGGGAAACGGTGCCAAGCTCTTTGCCGTAGTCGGGGATTCTGGACGCTGTTTGGGGCGCATTGACATCCAGGTTGGTCTTGGTAAAGGACGGTTCGACAAGCGCCACGCGAATTCCGAACTGGCGAACCTCGTGGTCCAGGGTTTCGGACAGCCCTTCGACGGCGTGCTTGGACGCCGAGTACAGCGACATGTAAGGTGCCGGCAGGAAGCCCAGCACCGAGCTGATGTTGACGATGCGGCCGGAGCGCTGCTCGCGCATGTACGGCAGCACCGCCTTGGTCGTGCGCAGGATGCCGAAGACATTGGTGTCGAACAGCATCTGGGCTTCGGCGATCGACGTTTCCTCGGTCGCACCGGTCAGCGTCACGCCAGCGCTGTTGACAAGCACGTCGATGCGCTTGGCCTGGGCGATGACGGCCTGGATTCCGCGTTGAACCGACGCATCGTCGCGGATATCCATCTCGATGAGTGCAACACCGGGTATCGCCTGTGCTTTTGCCGTATTGCGCACGGTGCCGAACACTTGGCAACCCTGCTTGGCAAACTTCACTGCAGTGGCGCGCCCGATGCCCGAGGACACGCCGGTAACAAGGACAACTTTGGAATTGGACATGGCAGTTCCTTCGATTGGGTGATTGGGATGAAAGACGGCTCAGCCGTGCGCGGGGACTGGCTTGATCTTGAACCAGATGGAGTACATGGCTGGCAGGAACACCAGGGTCAGGATGGTTCCCGCGAAAGTGCCCCCTATCAACGTGTAGGCGAGCGTGCCCCAGAACACCGATGAGGTCAGCGGGATAAAGGCCAGGATCGCCGCCAACGCGGTCAGGATCACCGGCCTGGCACGCTGCACGGTCGCCTCGACGACCGCATGGAACGGAACCAGTCCTGCCTTTATGTTGTGGTCGATCTGCCCAATCAGGATCAGCGTGTTGCGCATCAGGATTCCCGACAGCGCAATCAAACCGACCAGTGCATTGATGCCGAATGGCTGCTGGAACAGAATCAGGGTGGGTACAACGCCGATCAGTCCCAGCGGGCTGGTCAGGAACACCATGACCATCGCGGAGATCGAGCGCACCTGCAGGATGATGATGAGCAGGGTGATTGCCAGCATGATGGGAAACAGCGGCAACATGGCCTTGGTTGCCTTTCCTGACTCTTCGATGGAACCGGCCTCAACGATACGGTAGCCCTTCGGCAGTTTCTCCACGATAGGCTGGAGCTGGCGGGTGATGGCCGCCGACACATCCGGCGGCTGCAGGCCATCGGCGATGTCGCCCCGCACGGTGATCGTCGGCATCCGGTCACGGCGCCGCATGACCGGTTCTTCCATGCGCACGTCGACCTCGCCCACCTGCGACAGCGGGATGCGCTGCCCATTGGCGCCGGCCAACGTGAAATCGCCGAACTTGGCGGGGTCGAGACGGATGTCGCCGGCCGAGCGTGCGACGACCTGCACCGTGCGAATATCCTCGCGCACCGCGGTGATGGGTATACCTGTCAGCAGGAATTGCAGTTGTTGCGCCACGGCACTGGAGGTCAGCCCTACGGCCTGCAATCGATCCTGCTGCAAGGTGAAGTGCAACGCGGGCGTGCGTGTGCCCCAATCGGCGTTGACCGTGCGCATCATCGGGCTGGTCTCCATGATCTGCTGCACCTCGGCCGCGATACCGCGCAGTTGGTCCGGATCAGGGCCAGTGACCCGGTAGGCCACCGGGAACGGCGAGTAAGGGCCGAAGACGAGTTGGGTCACGCGCAGGCGGGCCTCCGGGGCGAGACCATCGGCGATCGCCTGCCGCAGGCGGTATTTCAGCGCCTCGCGCTCGTCCTCGTTATCGGTGCGCACCACAATCTTGGCAAATGACGGATCGGGTAGCTCCGGTCCCATCGAGAAGTAGAAGCGCGGCGCACCCTGGCCGATGTAGGCGGTGACGATCTTGGCCTCCTCTTGTTTGGCCAGCCAGGCTTCCGCTTTCGCCGTAGCAGCGCTGGTCTGGGTGATCGATGTGCCATGGGGCATCTGCACCTCGAGCAGCACTTCGGGCCGGTCGGAGATCGGGAAGAACTGCTTTTTGACAACCGCCATGCCGAGTATGGCCAAGACGAAGAGGCCCACGACTGAGCCAGCGACCAACCACTTGCGCGCGATCACACGCTCCAGCAGTTGGCGGAATCGGTTGTAGCGTGGCGTATCGTAGAGCGCGTCATGGCCACCTTCGACTTTCTTCAAGTCGGGGATCAGTTTGACGCCCAGGTAGGGGGTGAAGATCACGGCGACCACCCAGGACGCGATGAGCGCAATACCGACGATCCAGAACATGTTGCCGGTGTACTCGCCCGCGCTGGACCGGGCAAAGCCATTGGGCATGAAGCCGACGGCGGTGACCAGCGTGCCCGATAGCATGGGCGCAGCGGTGTGGCTCCAGGCATAGGCGGAGGCGGCGATGCGGCTGTAGCCCTCCTCCATTTTCACCACCATCATTTCGATGGCAATGATGGCGTCGTCCACCAGCAAGCCGAGCGCCAGGATGAGCGACCCCAGGGTGATACGATCGAAGTTCTTGCCGGTCGCGAGCATCACCACGAAAACCACCGCCAGCGTCAGCGGCACGGCGGCGGCAACCACCAGGCCCACGCGCCAGCCCATGCTGACGAAGCTCACCAGCATGACCACCAGCAGCGCGACGAAGAACTTGATCATGAACTCGTCGACCGCCGCGCTGATGTTGACGGCCTGGTCGGTGACCTTGGTCAGGCTCATGCCCAGCGGCAGTTCGGCGTTGATCGTATCGACCTCGCTGTCCAGCGCCTCGCCCAGGTCAAGACCGTTCCAACCCTCGCGCATGATGATGCCCAGCAGCAGCGCAGGTTCGCCGCCGTTGCGAATCATGAAAGTCGCCGGATCTTCATAGCCGCGCTTGACGGTGGCGATGTCCGACAGCTTCAGCGTGCGGCCTTGCGCCACCACCGGCGTGTCGCGGATTTTCTGCAGTTCGTCGAAGGCGCCATCCAGGCGGATGAACACCTCCGGTCCCTTGGCCTCCACGGATCCAGCCGGCGTCAGGACGTTCTGGTTGTTGAGCGCGGCGAACACATCCTGCGGACTGACGCCCAGCGTCGCCAGCCGCTCATGCGAGAACTCGACATAGATGCGCTCGGTTTGTTCGCCTACGATGTTGACCTTCTTGACCCCGGGCACATGCAGCAACCTCTGGCGCAATGTCTCTGCGTCGCGCACCAGCAGGCGCTGCGGTTCGCCCTTGGCCTTTAGCGCGAACAGGGCAAAGGTGACATCCGCGTATTCGTCGTTGACCATCGGCCCGATCACGCCGGACGGAAGGTTGCCTGCCTCGTCTCCGACTTTCTTGCGGGCCTGGTAGAACTGTTCCTGCACTTCGGAAGGCGGAGTGCTGTCGAGCAGCGTCAACGTCGTGAAGGCCAAGCCGGGTCTGGTATAGGTCTCGGTCCGGTCGTACCAGCGCAGCTCCTGCATGCGCTTTTCGATTTTCTCGGCCACCTGGTCCTGCATTTCCTGCGCCGTGGCCCCGGGCCAGGCGGTGATGATGGTCATCACCTTGACCGTGAAGCCCGGGTCTTCGGCACGGCCCAGGTTGAAGAACGAAACGAATCCCGCCAACGAGATCAGGCAGATCAGGAACAAGGTGACGGATCGCTCGCGTACGGCAAGCGCTGACAGGTTGAAACGGCCCTCGCTCACGGACGGGCTCCATCGGTCGCCGCGGCGGCGGCCTGACCGGCCACTCGCACCCGCTCGCCTTCGCGCAACAGGTGTGCGCCCAACGCGACTATCCGGTCGCCTTGCTTGAGCTGACCGGCGATGCGTGCGCCGTCATCATCCAGGTGCTGGACCGCGACCGGCCGCCAGTTCACTTTCGACGGCTCGCCGTTGATGACCCACACGCCCGGCCCCTTGCCGGCGTCGAACAGCGAGCCAATGGGCACCTGCAAGCCGTCCTGCGCCGAAGGCAATCCGTTTGGGGTCCGGATGGTGACGGTGGTGCCCAAGGGCGCATTGGCCAGTTCTCCCTCAAGCACATAGCGCGCCTCGAAAGTCCGGGTCAGTGGGTCCGCAGCATCCGAGAGCTGTCGCAGTGTGGTTGGAACGGCAGCACCTGCCTTGCCGAAAAGCGTGGCCTGTCCGCTGGAACCGACCGCCGGGCGCAGGGTTTCCGGCAACTGGATAACGGCTTCGCGATGTCCGGCATGGGCAACGCGAACCACGACCTGCCCGGCGGCAACAACCTGCCCGGGTTCGGCCAGCGTTTCCATGACCACGCCATCGGCATCGGCCACCAACTGCGCGTAGCGGTTCGCATTGCTGGCGACTTCGGCTTGGGCTTGGGCTGCACTGAGCTGGGCGGTGGCGGTATCCGCCGCGGCCTTCATCTGATCGTAGGAGGAAGCCGATACCACGCCGCTGCCGCGCAGCTCGCGATAGCGGGCTTCATCCGCCGCCGTCTGCCGCACCAGCGCCCGCGCGGCGGCGACCGCTTGCTGCTGCGCATGAGCGGCAAGCTTCAGATCGGCAGGATCGATACGCATGAGCGGCTGGCCGCGTTTGACGGTTTGCCCGGTATCCACAAGCCGTTCCAGTACCTTGCCGGAGACACGAAAGCCCAGGTCGCTTTGCACCCGGGCGGCTACGGTTCCAGTGAAGGAACGTGACGCGGACGGCGCGTCTTGGACGACGGCGGCGCGCACCACTGGCGCTTCGCTGCGCGGATCGGACTGCGGTTTTCCACCGCATGCGACCAGGGCAAACGGCAATACACAGACGACGGTTGAGGCAACGAGGCGGCGCCGGAGCATGGGAGTCCCATCGACGAGATGATCGGGACTCGCATACTGGGTCTTGTGACTAAATTAGTCAATAGTCACAGAAATTTGTTTATCAAGGCGACAGGCTGCGGAGCACCAGGCTGGACAACTGCGCCGGCGCCTCGTCGGTGTAGTCGAAACTGTGCTGCAGCAGCAGCGGGTTGAGATAGGGGCGCATGACCAGATAGATCGCCATCGAGGTCTCATCAAGAGGCGTTTTGCGCTCGAAATCCCCGCTCTGTCGGCCCTCCTGAAGGATCTCCTGCAGCAGGTTCTGGATACGTTCTTCATAGGCAAGGGCAGCTTGCCAGCGCTCGCCGGCCGCCGAAGCGGCGATTTCGTAGAGCTTACGGTCCCGGAAAAACAGGCGCATGCTGGCCTCGACGGCCGCTTTGAACATCCGCCGCAGCTTTTCGGGCGGCCGTTCAGCTTCGTCAATGGCCGCCCTGACTTCGGTTTCGATCTCGCGCAGGCAGTTCGCGCAGATCATCTCGCCAATGGCCTGCTTGGACTCGAAGAACTTGTAGATGTAGGCCTTGGAAAAGCCGATGGCCTTGGCCAGATCGGAGACCGTCGTCTTCCCGTAGCCATATCGGCTGAAGTGCTCGGTAGCTGCGGCAACGATCTGATCGCGCACGTCGTGGTCGGCCGGACCGCGGGCCGAAACGGGATAGGTGGTCGCTTCGTTCATGGATTGAAGCTTACGCCCAGCCCAAGAGATGGGCAACGAGTGACCATATTGTATTTACGTTACCATCAGTCTCGCATCTCCTATCTGGAGCAAATCCGCGCAGACGGACGCAATTGGCGCTCCCGGCTACGTGAATCCCTACGCGTCCATTGCGCGCAGCGCCTGCGCAGGCGTCCGCGAAGCCTCACTCAGTTGAAACGCGCCTGCTGCCCGCAAAAAGGCAGCGCTTTATCGAGTTTCTTCGGGAACGCCCGGCAGCACGCATCCAAGGAGGAAACGACTTCCTGAGCCCCGATGTCCGCTTCGGCTCGAACGCCGCCATCGCAGCCAATCCCTGTACGTTCGGAAGACCTCGCTTGTGGCCTGGCGATGAAAGCGGAGCGCGCGCCTCAGAACCTGCCCATGTCCCTGCTTTCGCTCACGACAGAGCGTGAACAGGTTCTAGTCCTCGATCGCCTCGACACCTTGCCGATCCAGTTCGGCCAGGTGGTCGCGCATGGCCTTGAGCTGTTCGGATGTGTGGCCGACCCAGTCGGTGACTTCGCCGAGTACGCGTAGCGGGTCGCGGGTGCGGTAGGACCGGGTGGGGTTGCCGGGGAAGCGTTGGTTGGTGAGGTTGGGATCGTCTTCGAACGGCCCGGTCGCCTCGACGATGTAGATGTGGCCGCGACCTTCGCCGACTGCCAGCTCCGCGCCCCAGGTGGCCGCTTCCAGCGTGGCGCTCAGATAGACATACCTGGCGGTCCTGCGCTTGCCGAAGTTGGAGGCGTAACCGGGGGCGATCAGGTCGCCGGGCGCCAGCTTCGCCTTGGTGCCGTGGTAGTAGGTCTCGGTATCGCTCATCGTGGTGCCGCTCCGGTGGGCTGCCATGTCGGCAGGCCGGCGATACTGCAGCGCGCACCCGGGCTTGCCGCAAGCCCCTCGCTGTTATATAAATTTGTGGCGGGAAGACGCGCTGGCGCCTTCCCTTTTTTGTGCCCTTAGCAGCGCTTCATGTCTGTGCTGCGTCCTGCCGGCCTTCGCAGGAATGCGGGCTAGCGCGGTGGCTGGATGGCCGGCGCATGCTGGGCCATCAGCTCCACTATCCAGTCGATGAACACGCGCAGCTTGCGGCTGACATGCCGGCTGGGCGGGAAGGCCACGTACATCGGCATCGGATCGATCTGCCAGTCTTCGAACAGCGGCACCAGCTGGGCGTGCGCCAACGGTGCCTGCGCCATGTACTGCGGCAGCCACAGCACGCCCAGTCCCGCGATGCCGGCTGCGAGATAGGCATTGCCGTCGTCCACAGACAGCGCATAGCGGCCATGCACGCGCACCTGCTCGTCGCCACGTCGCATCGCATACGCCAGCGGCGCGCCTGCGCGCGAACCGCGATAGCCGATGATGCGGTGGTGGCCGGTTTCCAATACCTGCGGATGCGCTGGCCTGCCTGCACGCGCCAGGTAATCGGGCGCGGCATACACCCCCAGTCGCAGGTCCGCCACATGGCGCGCGCGCAACGACGGCTCGGTAAGTTCGCCGCCGCGCGCCACGCAGTCCACGTTCTCGTCGATCAGGTCCACCTTGCGGTCGCTGGCACCCAGATCCAGCTGGATGTCGGGGTAGCGCGCATGGAACTCGGGCAGGGCGGGTACCAGGACCAGACTGGCCAACGGCGCGGGCACATCCACGCGCAGCCGTCCGCGCGGCGATGCCGATGCGGCCGACAGGCTGGTCTCGGCATCGTCCAGGTCGGCCAGCAGGCGCACGACGCGCTCGTAGTAGGCGGCGCCATCGGCGGTGACATTGACCTTGCGCGTGGTGCGGTGAAGCAGCTTCACCCGCAGGTGCGCTTCCAGTTGCTGCACCAGCTGCGTCACGCGCGTCCTGCTGGCCTGCAGCGTGTCGGCGGCCTTGGTGAAGCTGCCGGTTTCCACGACGCGGACGAAGGCCTGCATTGCGTCGATACGGTCCATGCGAGCTCCAGGGGACGGGATTGTTTGGATTCTACAAACAGTGATCCCGCGTTTGGCGTGTTTATCCGCCGGCTGCACCTGCCTAGAGTGACCGGCATGTACCGGGGCCGCCTGCCCCGCGAGGAACTCCCCATGAACACCCGCGATGTGGTCTTTCCCCCGGGCCGCCGGGCCCTCTACGAACGCAACCGCTATTCGCCGGCCGTGCGCGCCAACGGCTTCCTGTTCGTGTCCGGGCAGGTGGGCAGCCGCGAGGACGGCTCGCCCGAGCCGGACTTCGGGCAGCAGGTGCGCCTGGCCTTCCGCAACCTCAACGCCATCCTGGCCGAGGCCGGCTGCACGTTCGACGATGTGGTGGACGTGACTGTCTTCATCGTCGATCCGGAAAAGAACTTCGAGAAGGCATGGGAGATCGTGCCCGAGTTCTGGGGCGAGGCCCCGCATCCCACGCTGACCGGCATCGGGGTGACGTGGCTTTACGGCTTCGATTTCGAGATCAAGGTGATCGCGCGTATTCCCGGCTAGCTCGCTCGCGGTAAGCAGGCAGCTGGTGCAGTTTCCCGGAGGCCCGCTGCCGGCGCTGAATCTGGTCAGATTCGAGTGAGACGGACGAAGCGCCAAGCTTCCGGATGTCCGCTTTCGGCCGAGGCCGTGTGAAAAACTCGGACCTGCAGTGATTGCTGGACAAAGACTGTCCGAAAGTCAGGTACGTACGTCGATTTGAAAACATTCGAGTTCGGTGGGCCGCTCCACATCGGCGTACAAGGCAGGTGTTCGCCAGACGCGTGGAGTTTTCACACCGCCTGAGTCGAAAGCTTCCCCATACGATCACGCAGTTCCCGGCCAGAAGCGGAAATCTCGCTTCAGTGAACCCACGCCCGGTCAGGCATCTTCGTCCGACAGCAATTGTTCCAGCCTTCGCGGATAGTGGTTCAGGAAATCGCGGGTGATCGCATAGTGTTCTGTGTCCTGGTAGGACACTTCGCTGACGCCGCTGCGGTCGAAGAGGACGATCTTGGCGAACGGATACGAGAGCAGGATCGGCGAGTGCGTGGCGATGATGAGTTGCGAGTGGTCTTCGACAAGCTGGTGGATGGCGCGCAAGGCCGCCAGCTGGCGACTGGGCGAGAGGGCGGCTTCCGGTTCGTCGAACAGATAGATGCCGTTTCCCCGCAGTTTGCTCACCAGTACGGCCATGAAGGATTCGCCGTGGGAGCGGGCATGCAGCGAACCGCCGTAGGCATCGGTATAGCCCACCTCGTCCATGTACGAGGCGACATTGAAGAAGCTTTCGGCCCTGAGGAAATAACCGTCGCGCGGTGCCGGCGTACCGCGCGAAAGACGGAGGGCGTCGGACAAGGGAGAGACGGACTCGACCGTCCTGAACTGGACATTCTTCGTCCCTCCCTCGGGCCCAAAACCCAGTGCCAGCGCGATGGCTTCGAGCACCGTGGACTTGCCGGCGCCGTTCTCGCCGACCAGAAACGTGACGTTCGGGTGGAACTCGATGCAATCCATTTCCCGAACGGCGGGAATATTGAATGGATACGCCTGATGGTCCAGTTCCAGCCCAGGGCGGAACGCGGCACTGTACAGGTAAGGGTGTGTGCGTTTAGCCACGCGAGCATTCCGGCGGATATGCAGGCATCTTACTGGCCATCGGCGGCATGGCGCCCACTGCGCACGGCATGGGGCCGCAATCATCATTCACGGCTCGTCCTCCCCTGCCTTTCGCGGTGGCCCATCGCCCCCCTCACGGCGGCTCCCTGTAAAATGGCCGTTTTTTTGGCCTGCCGCATCTTGGAAGCTTCTCAACGGGCACTGGTTCGTGGCCCGACGTTCATTCGCCTGCTTGCCCGCCTCACCGACGGCGGCGTTCCGCCGTCCTGTCCATCGCTGCCGGAGCGGTTGAGCGAGTGGATCGACTGGACGCGGGCCGTGGCGCTGTCCAGGGTGCTCGACGGTCGGCCGGCTGCGGCAGGGCCGGCAGGGCCGGTCTTCGACGGTGCCGAAGAAGCCGCATGCGCCGATGCGCGGGCGACGTTGACCGGCGCGATCGCCTGCGGTGATGGACTGGCCGCTCCCGCGCACTCCGGTCCTGCCGGTCTGCCCGGTGCAGTCCCTGGCGTGCCGGCAGAAGCCGACTACGCGGTCTTCCGCAAGCACTATCTGGCCATGCAGCGCGCCATGCTGACCGCCACCGGCCGACTGCGCGGGCGCCTGCGCGACATGCTGGCCAGGACATCGGCGGACATGGCGCGGCTGGCGGAACTGGATGCGTTCATGGAGCAGGTGCTGAGCCCGCGCGAACAGGCGCTGCTGGCCACGGTTCCCAACCTGCTCGGGGAGCACTTCGAGCGCCTGCGCCTGGCCGCACACGAAGTCCGCAACAACCCGCAGGCGCCGGGCGACGCCGAGGCGTGGCTGGATGTGTTTCGCAGGGACATGCAGAACGTGCTGCTTGCCGAGCTGGATGTCCGTTTTCTACCGCTGGAAGGCCTGCTTGCAGCGCTTCGCAGCCATTCCCAAGGACGTCATGTTCAGATATCTGCTTGATCTTGTTGTTTTCTCTCTCGGCCTGCTTGCGGTGTGCTGGATCGGCGCCGGTTACCTGGGCTCGAACCCGTTGGGATTGGCCGTCACCCTGCTGATCGGCGCCGGCTACGTGGCCGGCGGACTGGAGCTGCTGCGCTACCGGCAGGCCACCGCCACGCTGGAAAGCGGCCTGGCCGGCCTGGCCGCACCGCCGTCCCATCTGGAGGACTGGCTGGACCAATTGCATCCGTCCCTGCGCAACGCGGTGCGCCAGCGCATCGAAGGCCAGCGGGTTGCCCTGCCCGGGCCGGCATTGACGCCATACCTGGTCGGCCTGCTGGTGTTGCTGGGCATGCTGGGCACGCTGCTGGGCATGATGGCGATGCTCAGAGGCACCGGCATGGCGCTGGAAACGGCCACCGATCTGCAGGCGATCCGCGACTCGTTGGCGGCGCCGGTGAAGGGGCTCGGGTTCGCGTTCGGCACGTCGATCGCGGGCGTGGCCACATCGGCGATGCTGGGCCTGCTGTCGGCCCTGCGCAGGCGCGAGCGGCTGCAGGCGGTGCAGGCGCTGGATGCGCAGATCGCCACCCGTTTGCGCGTGCATTCGCAATCCCACCACCGCGAGGAAACCTTCAGGCTGCTGCAGCGGCAGACCGAGCTGATGCCGGCGCTGATCGACCGGCTGCAGATGATGATGGCCGCCATCGAGCAGCAAAACCTGGCTGCAGCCGAACGGCAATCCGCCAGCCAGAATGCGTTCCATGAGCGGACCGAGGCCGTCTACGCGCAACTGGCCGCTTCCGTGGAGCAGTCGTTGCAGAACAGCATCGCCGACAGCGTCCGCGCCGCCAGCGAGGCCCTGCAGCCGGTCATGGCCACGACGATGGCCGCAATGGCGCGCGAAACCGCCGCGCTGCGCGACACCGTCGCCCAGGCCGTGGAGCGGCAGCTGCAGGCGCTGTCGAACGGGTTTGAAGCCAGCACGGCCACTGTGGCCGATATCTGGAACCAGTCGCTGGCCGCGCAGCGGCAAACCAACCAAGCGCTTACCGGGGATCTGCGCGGCGCACTGGATCGTTTCGGCGCCACGTTCGAACAGCGCTCGGCCGGTCTGCTGGAGGGCGTCGCCGCCCGTCTCGATGCCACCGCCGGCAACGTGGCCGACGCGTGGAGCCAGGCGCTGGCGCGGCAACAGGACGTCAACGCGGCGCTGGCGGCCGGAAACCAGGACGCGCTGGCCGCCGCCGCCGCCGGCTTCGAGCAACATGCGGCATCGCTGCTGCGCGCCGTGGATCAATCGCATGCCGAACTGACGACGGCGCTGGCCGCGCAGGACCAGCAGCGGCTGGCGGCCTGGAGCGAATCGCTGGCCGCGATGGCCGCGGCCCTGCGCGAGGATTGGGCGCAGGCAGGCGCAGACAGCGCGCGCCGCAATCAGGACATCTGCGACGTCCTTGCGCGGACCGCCGACGAGATTGGCGCACGCACGCAGGCGCACGCCAGCCAGACCATCGCGCAGATTTCCCGGCTGGTCGATGCCGCCTCGGAAGCGCCCAAGGCTGCCGCCGAGGTCATCGCCGAGCTGCGCCAGAAGCTTTCCGACAGCATGGTGCGCGATACCGCGATGCTGGAGGAACGCACCCAGCTGATGGGCACGCTGGAAACCCTGCTGGCCGCGGTCAACCATGCCTCGACCGAACAGCGCGCGGCCATCGATGCGCTGGTCGCGGCCTCGGCGGATCTGCTGGACCGCGTTGGCAGCCGCTTCACCGACCACATCGAGGCCGAGACCGGCAAGCTCGGCGCGGTCGCGGATCAGCTCACCGTGGGCGCGGTCGATGTGGCAAGCCTGGGCGAGGCCTTCGCCGCCGCCGCGCGGAGTTTCGGCGAATCGAACCACACGCTGGCCAACCGCCTGCAGGGGATAGAAGACGCGCTGGAGAAGTCGCTGACGCGCAGCGACGAACAACTGGCGTACTACGTCGCGCAGGCCAGGGAGGTCATCGACCTGAGCATGCTCGCGCAGCGGCAGATCATCGAAGACCTGCAGCAGCTTTCCGGCCAGCGCGCATCGGCGGAGGCCGAGGCGGCATGAGCCTGGACATCAACACCGATGTCCACGACGACGGCGATGCTTCGGCACCGGTCTGGGCCGCCTTCGGCGACCTGATGTCGATACTGCTGGGCGCATTCGTGCTGATCCTGGTCGGCGTCATCGCGGTGCAGCTGCAGCTGGAAATAAAGCTCAAGGAAGAAATCGCGCAGCGCAAGCTCGAAACGCAGCGCCGCCAGACCCTGGAGCAGGCGCTGGCCGGGCCGTTGGCCGCCGGCCGGATCACGCTTGCCGACGGACGCATCGGTATCCGCGGCAACGTGCTGTTCGCGCTCAACTCCGATCAGTTGCAGCCGGAAGGACGGGATGTGCTCAAGAGCCTGGCGGCGCCGTTGGCGGGCTATCTGCGCGCGCGCGACGAGGTGCTGATGGTCAGCGGCTTCACCGATGACCGCCAGGTTCGCGGCAGCAACCGCCGCTTTGCCGACAACTGGGAGCTGTCCGCCCAGCGCGCGCTGACCGTGACCCGCGCGTTGATCGCCGAAGGCGTCCCCGCCTCGTCGGTCTTCGCCGCTGCGTTCGGCGCCGAACAGCCGGTGAGTTCCAACGCCGACGAGGCAGGACGGGCCAACAACCGGCGCGTGGAAATCGCTCCGGTCCCAAGGCTGCATCGCGCAGCCCTGTCGTCCGATGCGCGGTAAGCAGATGCCCGGTCACGCGGTCCTCGCTGCCTGGCGCGAACAAGGCGCCGACCGCATGGATCCCGTTGCCTTCCACTACATGGAGGCATTGCACCGGCGCGCCAACGATCATGGCGGCCAGACGCGGCGCGCACTGGAAGGCAAGCTGTCGGGCCTGATCCAGGACTACGCCGGCGCGCTGGAGCGGACCGCGTTCAAGGCCCCGGACCGCGGGCGCCGCACGGCGCCGGCGCGCGGTGCGCTGGGCGCATTGGTCGACGGCCTCGCCAGCCGCGCCGCGGCCCGCGATGGCGGCGCGGCAGACAGCGGCGCATCCGGCTCCGCGTTTCCGCAACTGGACGCACTGCACGACTTCCGCAAGATCTGGGCCAGCGTACGTACGGCCAGCCAGGTGCGGCGTTCGCTGGAACCTTCGCCCATGACCGCCGGCCCGCTCAACTCCGGCAGCCTGGTCCACCGCTCGCTGACGCTGATGCGCGAACTCTCGCCCGGTTATCTCCAGCAGTTCCTTGCGTATGTCGATGCCCTGTCATGGCTGCAACAGATGAACGGCAGCGGCGGCCTCGCGGCCAGGGACGCCTCCCCGCGCGACGGCGGCAAGCCGCGCACGCGCCCCAGGCCGCGCAAGCGTAGCCAATAGCGCAATCCGGTCCGGCCTTGATCAGAATCAAGGGACATGACCGGTTGGCGGCATAGGCTGTCTGCCATCGTCAGCGCCGCTGCGGATCGCCGCCGCGTCGGCCCGCCAGAGCAGGAACCGTCCATGTCCATCGATACCGAAACCCATCCGGCGCTGGATGCCTGTTTCCTGGGGCCCTACGGCGAGAACGACAGCCTGCTGGAGAAGCTGGTGGTCGAGTTCCTGCGGGATCACGTCTACTGGCGGCGCAATTTTCACCCCGAGGATCCGCCGGCCATCCCGACCAGCGCCGCGCACCATCCGGACTACCAGGCATTCGAAGCGCGGCTGCGGCGCGAGCTGCACCAGCTGTCGGCGGCGCTGAAGAAGTCGGTGCCGTTCCACAGCCCGCGCTATCTGGGGCACATGGTCTCGGATTTGCTCATCCCGGGCCTGGCGGCGCAGATGCTGACGCTGCCCTACAACCCGAACAACGTCAGCGAAGATGCCGCGCCGGTCACCGTCGATCTGGAGGTGCAGGTCGGCCTGCAGCTGGCGCGGATGCTCGGCTATCCGCACGATCCGGCGCGCCAGGACTGCGCGTTCGGGCACCTGACCTCGGGCGGCACGCTGGCCAACTATCAGGCCTTGCGGCTGGCACTGGCGTTGAAAGCCTTTCCGGTGGCGCTGCGCGCGGCCAAGGTGCCCGAAATCGGCGTGCCGGACGATGACGAAAGCGCATTCAATCTTGCGCCGGCCGCCGCCATCGGGCTGCTGGGGCGTTGGCAGGCATGGTTGGCGCTGCAAGCTGCACCGGCACGGCGCCGCTGGCAGGCGGCTGTGGCGGCCGAACGGCTCGAACAGCATGGCCTGGCGAGATTCTTCGCGCGGCATCCGCAGCTGCGCACGCCGGTGGTACTGGCGCCGGTGACCGCCCACTACTCGTGGAGCAAGGGCGTCAAGCTGTTGGGTCTTGGCCGCGGCCAGCTGCGGCTGCTGCCCGAGCGCGGCATGCGCCTGGATCTTGCGGCGCTGGAGGAAACGCTGGCCGATTGCCTGCGGCAGCGGCAGCCGGTGCTGCTGGCGGTTGCGGTGCTGGGCACTACCGAGTACGGCACCGTCGATCCGGTCGACGGCGTGGCCGACGCGCGCGATCGCTATGCTGCGCGCGGACTCGGCTTCAGTGTGCATGTGGATGGCGCCTGGGGCGGCTATCTGGCTTCGCTGTTCCGCCAGCCCGATGGCGGACTGCGCAGCCTGGACGCGGTGCGCGAAGGATTCCGCGCGTTTCCGGCGGCCGAGGTCCATGCCGCCTTCGGCGCGATCGCGCGCACCGATTCGGTCACGGTGGACCCGCACAAGCTCGGCTACCTGCCGTACGGATCGGGCGCATTCGTGTGCCGCGACAACCGTGCGATGGCGCTGCTGACCGAAGAGGCGGACTACGTGTTCCACGCCGCCAGCGCAGACGACTACCTGACGCGTTTCCGCAGCCTGGGCCAGTTCATACCCGAAGGATCCAAGCCCGGCGCCAGCGCCGCGGCGGCCTATGTCACCCACAAGGTGCTGCCGCTGGATTACGCGAACTTCGGGCGTCTGCAGGCGCAGACCATTCTGGCCGCCGAAGCCTTCCAGATGCGGGCGGAACGATTCGCGCAGGACATGCAGCCGCGCCTGCGCGTACTGGTGCCGTTTGCGCCGGACAGCAACCTGGTCTGCCTGGCGCTCAACCCGGCCGGCAATACCGACATCGGCGTGGCCAATGCATTCCTGCGCAAGCTGCACGGCGTACTGCGCTGCGACCCCAGCCAACCGCTGCAACTGAAGGAGTTCTTCGGCTCCATCACCAGCCTGCGCCAGGACGCGGTGGGGGAAGACGGGATGCATCGCATCCTGCGCGCGCTTGGCCTGGATCCGTCCACGGCATCGGACTGCGCCGAAGATCGCCTGCTTATCCTGCGGCATACGCTGATGAATCCCTACGTGATCGACCGGCACAACGGGATCAGCTACATCGATCTCTATTTCCAGTTTCTGGCGCGGACCGTCGACCACTTCCTGGCCAAGGCGGAAATGCCGTGCGTACGGCCATCACCCTGTGAGGAGGGCAGCCGCGAAGCGCTTGGCTGAAGTCCGGCGGCGCGTGCCTGCGCGGGTCTTCCGCGTCATAGCCACTCCATCAGAAACCACGCCGCGCAGGTCGCGCCGGGCGCAAGCCGGGTGGGGCCAAGGTTGAAGCCGTCGGGCGGGCCGCTTTGCGGCTCCACGCAGGTGGCGTCGTCGCGTTCGTCGTAGACGACCCAATGCGCGCAGTCGGACGTCAGCCGCACGCTCTGCCCGCCGCGGTGGAGGATTACCGGTTCGCGATTGATGAAGCAGTCGTCCCATGGCCGCGGCGGCGGCGGCGCCAGCGGCAGGATGGCAATGCCGTCGCGGTCGCGCGGGTAGGCCTGGGTGGGCGCGAACTCGATCCGCTCGGGCTTGCGGAACCACGGGTGCCAGCCAATCACCGCCGGCATCGCCTGCGCGCCGGCCGTCACCGACAGCTCCATCCGCAACCGGTTCCCGTCGACTTCGAAACGCTGCCAGGCGCTGCCGCCGAACGGCCAGCGCGCATCGCAGGGCAGCTGCAGCGAAAGCTCGGCATGCCGGGGCGAATGCCCGACCACCTGCCATGGCAGCTTGTAGCCAACGCCGTGGATGGCGTGTTCGCCATGGTCCAAAGGCAACTGATAGGGGTTGCCCTGGAAACCGAACCGGCCGTGGCGAATGCGCCCGGCCCATGGCAGCATCGGGTAGCTGCCCCAGGCGATCGGCGCCGCGTTCTGTTCGCCGTAGCCAAGCAGCCATTCGGCGCCGCCCTGCCGGATCTGCGCAATCCTGCCCCCTGCGGACGCGGCAATATCCACCGACAACGGCCCGCTGGCGATCGCGATCAGCGGGCCGCACGCGGCGGCGCTCATTGCGTCATTCCGCGGCACGCGCGGCCGGGCGCCGGTTGGCGTAGGGGCGAATGGTGATGATGCGGCCATGCTCGTCGTAATGCAGCTCGGTCATCTTGACCGAACGCAGATGGGTCACCCCGCCCGACAGCAGAGCGTCGTGATAGAACAGATACCACCTGCCCTGGAACTCGCAGATGGAGTGATGGGTGGTCCAGCCGACCACCGGGGTGAGGATCTTACCCTGATAGGTGAACGGGCCGTACGGGTTGTCGCCCACGGCATAGCAGATGAAGTGGGTATTGCCGGTCGAGTAGGACAGGTAGTACCTGCCGCGGTAGCGGTGCA
Source organism: Pseudoxanthomonas wuyuanensis (assembly GCF_900215535.1). Lineage (GTDB taxonomy): Bacteria > Pseudomonadota > Gammaproteobacteria > Xanthomonadales > Xanthomonadaceae > Pseudoxanthomonas_A > Pseudoxanthomonas_A wuyuanensis. The sequence continues at coordinate 326,871 of NZ_OCND01000005.1, forward strand.
CCCACGGTCCTTCGAAATAGCGGCGGGCGTGGTCGCCGGCCCGCAGCGGCTGGCCGGCTTCGTCGAGGATCGCGATCTCGCGCGGCGCTTCGGCGAAACGCTTCATGTCATCGCTCAATCGTGCCACCCGCGGGCCCAGCGCCGGCGCGTCGTCGGCCGGCTCGCCATGCGCCGGGTCGTAGACGTTGTCGCGGTACTTCTGCAGCTGTCCGCCCCAGATGCCGCCGAAGTACAGGTAGCTGGCGCCGTCGCCATCGCTAAACACCGCCGGATCGATGGAGTAGCTGCCTTCGATGGGCTCCGGCTCGGGTGCGAACGGGCCGGCGGGGCCGTCGCCCGTGGCCACGCCAATCTGGAACCTGCCATCGGCGCGCTTGGCAGGGAAGTAGAGGAAGTATTTGCCATCCTTGCAGGCGGCATCCGGCGCCCACATCTGCCGCTCGGCCCACGGCACGTCCTTCACATGCAGGGCGACGCCGCAATCCACCGCCTCGCCATCGGGCGAATCCATGCGCAGCACATGGTAGTCCTCCATGCCGAAGTGGCTGCCTTCGTCGTCGAAGGGAACGCCGGCATCGATATCATGGGAGGGATAGACGTAGATCCTGCCTTCGAATACGTGGGCCGAAGGATCGGCGGTATAGATATGCGTGACCAGCGGTTGCGAAATCGCCTGGCTGGCCAGCATATGAAGATCGGACGCCGGTTCGTCGGACATTACGGGTACCTGTTCAGTAGGAAAGCCAGTCATGGGGCCGCGCCGGCCTGCAGCCGGCGCATGCGCAGATCCTGTTCGATGCGCGTTTCCATGGCCTTGTTGATGCGATAGCAGAACAGCAGCGCGACGGCCACCAGGAAGGGCAGCGAGCAGTACACGCTGATGGCCATGCGGATGCCGGTGACGGCTTGCGGCGGCTGCACCGCTGCGCCGGCTTCGTAGGCGTATACGGCCAGAATTCCGGCCACCAGGGCGCCGCCGATGCTGAGGCCGATCTTCAGGCCGCACAGCATGGCCGAGAAGATGATCGCGGTGGCGCGGCGGTTGTTCTTCCACTCCGAGTAGTCCGCCACATCGGCAATCATCGCCCACAGCAACGGAATGGTGATGCCGTAGCAGAAGCCGTGCAGGATGAAGGAACCGAACACCAGCGCGATGGCGGTGGGCGGGAAGAAATAGAACGCCAGCAGGAACAGCGTGGAAGCGAACAGCGCACCGCCGAACACGTCGCGCTTGCCGAAGCGGTCGGCCAGCGGCCTGGAAAAGCCGATGCCGACGATCATGAAGATGATGCCGCCGGCATTGAACAGGCTGAAAGCCGAGGTGGGCGCATCCTGCGGCCATTGGAATCCGGCCAACCCGGCGCTGGTCAGGAGCGCGTTCAAGCCATCGATGAATCCGTTGAAGCCCACCCCCTGCAGGAAGGCGGCCAGGTGCGGCTCGCTCAGGTAGTACTGGAAGTAGTAGATGTACATGCCGCCCTTGAGCGCCAGGTTGGCGAACACCAGGATGGTCAACGCCAGCATCACCCGCCACGGGCCGTTTCTGGCCAGGTCGCCCAGGTCCTGCAGGACGCCGGATTTCTGCTCCGGCGCAGGCACGATGCGTTCGCGCGTGGTGAAGAACGTGATCAGGAAGAACGCCGTGCCGACCACGGCGAACAATGCGATCGTGTTCTGGAACCCCTGGACCTTGTCGCCGCCGCCCAGGATCAGCACCAGCGGCAGCAGCAGCACCTGGATGATGAACTGCGCAATCATCACCGCCACGAAGCGATAGGCCGACAGGCTGTTGCGCTGGCCCATGTTGCCGGTCAGCACGCCGCTGAGGGCCGAATAGGGAAGATTGTTGGCGGCGTAGACCAGCACCAGCAGCGTATAGGTCACCAATGCGTAGATCACCTTGCCCTGCGCACCCAGGTCCGGCGTACTGAAGGCCAGCAGCGACAGCACGCCGAACGGAATCGAGGTCCACAGGATCCAGGGCCGGAACTTGCCCCAGCGGCTGCTGGTGCGGTCGGCCAGGATGCCGATGATGGGTGTGAATACGAACGCTCCCAGCAGGCCGACCACAAAGATGATGGTGGCGGCGGTGCCGGCGGGTATCCGGTACACATCGGTATAGAAGAACGCCAGAAACGTCACCAGCGTCTGGAAGATCAGGTTGGCCGCCAGGTCGCCCAGGCTGTAGCCCACTTTCTCCATGACCGACAGCTTTTCCGAAGTGCTATGCATGGCGACAGTGTTCTCGTTGCGGGCGGAGTGGCGGAAACAGCTTGGACGATTCGATTGCGATCAAGTTATCCCAATCCAGGCGCGCAGCGCGACAATCGCCGGCGGCATTGTCCCGCGCAATGCGGCTGGGCGCGCCGAAAAAGACGGCCCACCCGGCACCGGGGCGCCGGAGTGGACCGTGGAGGGAAGCGAAAATGGATCAGCGCTCAAAACTTGCCCCGGACCCCCAGCATGACGGTGGTCCCCGGGTCGTAGTACTCGTACGTGGCATTGTCCCAATGGAACGCCTGGCGCATCGGTTCACCAGTGATGTTGATGACGTTCAGCGTGATTTGCGGCTCCGTCGGTAGCGAGGTGAAGGTGTAGCTGGCAGAAAGGTCGAGCTGGCCGCGCGCATCGATCGTACGCCGCGCGTACGGGATCCCGTTCTCGTTGGTCTGGGAGGCAATCATGTCATCGGTCCAGGTATAGGACAGACGCACCGAGGCAACATCGTTTTCCCAATAGGCCGTGGCATTCCAAAGATCCGGCGCCACGCCCACCGCCACGGCCGGTGCGTCGCCTTCGGCCGACTGCTTGATCTTGGTGTAGTTGGCCATGAAGCCCAGGCCATTCACCCACTTGTCGAGCGGCTGCACCCAGATGGCTTCCCAGCCGCGTATGTTGAGGGTTCCATCGGCATTGACCTGCTGCTGCACCGTCACCGTCGCAGCATCGGGACCACCGCGCGCGTTGATCGCACCGCGCTGGCCGTCGTTCAGATCCTCGAACGCAATGCCCAGCTCGCGGAACGGAATGGTCTGCGTTCCCAGTACGGTGAAGCCGTCGATGCGCTTGTCGAACAGGGTCAGACCGATAAAGCCTTCATCGCCGGTATACCACTCGCCACCGATATCGAAGTTGGTGGACAGGTATGGCGTCAGATCGGGATTGCCTCGGGTCGCCTGCTGCGCCACCGGATCGCTGAAGTTGGTGTTCGGCAGCATGTAACTGGGGTTCGGGCGGGTCATCGTGCGCGAGCCCGACATACGCAGCACCACGTCTTCGGCCACGTCCCACGCAGCACTGAACGATGGCAGCACTTCCTTGTAGTCGGACTTCAGGGTGACATAGTTGCGGGCCGTTCCGGTTTGAACCGGACCGCGCGTCTCCTGATCGGTGGTGACGTAGCGTACGCCGGCGTTGAAGCGCAATGGGCGGTCCAAGATATCCGCTTCGCCGTTGAGCTCGACATACAAGCCCAGGTTCTTCTCATGGACGCCGCCGGTGGACGCCGCCGTGTTGGCGGCACCGGATTCCGGTGCGTTGTCGCGCAGTTCGTAGTAGTTCGTGTCGCGTTTGAAACGGTCGAAATCGACGGTAACGAAGCCGTGCGGCCCAGGCTTCAGATACGACGCCAGGCTGGCGTTCGGTACGGCCGCCAGCGGACCGCCCGCACATGGCAGCCGCGGATCGGGCACGGAGCCGTCGGGGTTCAACCCGCGGCAGGCAACGTCTTCCCACGCCGCGCTATTGTCGAAGCCTTGGATACGACGCTCGGCTTCGTCATAGGCGATGCCCACCGTGATGTTGCTTCTGTCGTCGCCGAACTGCAGGTCGGCGCGCGCACCCTGGGTTTCGGTGACCCGCTTTTCGTTCTGAATGTTGACGCGCCCGCCTTCCCAGGTCCAGCCGAGGTTCGGGTCGTTCAGATCCAGGTCGGTCTGCCAGGTGGGGAAGTCGCCTCCCTGGTTGAGGTACTGGATCGTGGTGAACGGCGTGTTGACCAGGACGGTAGGGGATTCACGGAACATCCAGCTGCGGCCCAGGTTGGCCTGCACATCCAGCTTGATGTTGTCGTTCTCGCCAAAGAATATCTGCGCACCCGGATTGATGTTCCAGAACTGCACGTCTTCGAAGTAGGGCCGCGCTTCCAGGAAGAACTGCGCATTGGCCAATGTCGCGCTGGTGATGACGTTATTGCCGTCGAGCTGCATGTCGATCGGGATGGCACCATTGGCGGCGAAGTTGCGCATGACCAGGTTGATGGCGAGACGCTCGTTGGTGCGGCGCGCCTTGGAGTACATCGTATCCAGGTAGAAGCTCATGTCCTCGTTGGGCTTCCATTCGAACGAAGCCACCACGCTGTCGCGGTCGCGGTCGCCAGACATGTGCACCGGCCGGCCCAAGCGCGGGACCAACGCATCGCTGATCTGGTCGATGGTCAAGCCGGGATTCAGGGCCAGCAACATGTCGCGGGTAATGAGTGCACCCGGTGTTAAGCCTGCGCCAATGGTGGATGCGTTGTCAGGCACCGTATCCGGAATGCGCCAGTTGCCGCCGCCATTGATATTGCACTCCGCCGGCTGGTTGGTGGCCGGGGTCCCGGTAGGCGGCGTCAATCCGCATTGGTTGTAGGTCAGGCCGGGATTCGTCCAGCCGATAGTTTCGAAGCCCTCGACACCAATCTTTCCACGCACCGAGGAAACCCCAACCAGCGCACCGAAGGTGCCGGCTTCATTCGTCCAGCTGCCCATGATCGAGCCGCGCGGGCTGGTCTTTTCGCTGATGTCGTTGTATTCGGCCTGCAACTGGTAGGTGAAGTGCGTGCCCGGGTTGTCGAACGGCCGCGCGCTGCGCATGTCCACAACGCCCGATACCCCGCCTTCCAGCAGGCTGGCCATCGGCGTCTTGTGAACCGTCAGCTGGGTGAAGAATTCGGTCGGCAGCAGATTCAGATCGACTTCGCGATTCTGGTTCTGGGCGTTGAGGCCGATGGAGGCGGTGGCAACGGAGCTTCCATTGAGCGTTGTCTTGGTGAAGCTGGTGCCCAGGCCGCGAATGGCGACGTTCACGCCCTCGCCGTTGACGTCACGCCCGAGCTGGATGCCGGGAACGCGGCTCAACGATTCAGCGATGTTCTGGTCCGGAAACTTGCCGATGTCCTCGGCGAAGATCGAGTCGGTGAAGCCGGTCGAATCGCGCTTGGCGTCAGTCGAGAACTGAAGGCTGCGGCGGTAGCCGGTGACCGATACCCCGTCCAGCTCGGTGACCGCCTCCGGCTGCGCGGCCGCGGACGGCGTTGCCTCTTGCTGCGCCTGCTCCTGGGCAATGGCTGAAGCGCTGGCCATGCCAAGCAACGCCGCACTCAATGCGAGCGACAACGCCGTTCTTGCGATATGGACTTGCACCGTACTCCCTCCCGTTTCTGGTGATCGACGGCGCGCAGTTGCATGGCAGTGCGCGCCGGTGGCGGATTGCCTCTGGCTGGAAACCTGACAGCCTGTGCCGCCTCGGCCTCACTTGATTTGATGGTAGCGCTATCATTCCAGCCCCCGCACGCTGCATAGCAACATCGTCCAAACAGGCATGGCCGGCTTGCGATGCACTGCAACATAGGGGTTTTTGCAATCCGCGCGCATTCGACGGCCCTGTGCGGCAGCGCCAGTAGCATCGGCAAGTATGCCTGTGATAATGATAGCGCTATCAAGCAAGCGGGCTTCCGCCTTGTCCGCAGGGAAAACAGCGATGAAACCCATGGCCACCGGCGCATACGCGGTATTGCAACGCAGCAATCGTCGCCGCAGCCAGACGATGGCAGCCGCGGCCGCTGCGCTCCCGGCCGGACCGCTATCGCTGCCGGCGGGCCGCGCATGAGCGAGTTCCCCACCGCCGCCGGCCAATCCAGCGCGAAGATCGGCATGTACCGCTGGCGCATCTGCGCCATGCTGCTGGCGGCGACCACCATCAACTACATCGACCGCCAGGTGCTGGGCGTACTGGCGCCGTTCCTGCAGGAGGAGATCGGCTGGAACGAGATCGAGTACGGCTACATCGTCACCGCATTCCAGGCGGCCTATGCCATTGGCCTGCTCTGCACCGGCGCGATCATCGACAGGCTGGGCACCCGTATCGGCTACGCCATCGCCATCGCTGTCTGGAGCATTGCCGCAATGAGCCACGCGCTGGCCGCCAGCGTGGTCGGCTTCATGCTGGCGCGCTTCATGCTGGGCCTGGGCGAGGCCGGCAACTTCCCGGCCGCCATCAAGACCGTTGCCGAATGGTTTCCGCGGCGCGAGCGCGCGCTGGCCACCGGCATCTTCAATTCCGGTTCCAACATCGGCGCCATCGTCGCGCCGCTGATGGTGCCGATTGTCGCGGTGACCTGGGGCTGGCAGGCGGCATTCCTGGTCACCGGCGTGTTGAGCATGACCTGGCTGGCCGCATGGCTGCTGACCTACCGCCCGCCGGAACAGCAGCCGCGGCTGACCGCTGCCGAGCTTGCGCACATCCGCAGCGATCCGCCCGAAGCCGCCGTGCGGGTGCCGTGGGCGCGCATCCTGCGCCACCGCCAGGCCTGGGCGTTTGTTGCCGCCAAGTTCATCACCGACCCGGTGTGGTGGTTCTTCCTGTTCTGGCTGCCCAAATTCCTGCACGCCGAGTACGGCCTGACGCTGCTGGGACTGGGCTTGCCGCTGATCGTGATCTTCGTGCTGGCCGACGTGGGCAGCATCGCCGGCGGCTGGCTGGCCGGTCGCTTCATCAAGCTGGGCTGGAGCGTCAACCGCGCGCGCAAGGGCGCGATGCTGGTCTGTGCGCTGTGCGTGGTGCCGATCGTGTTTGCGGCGCAGGCGGACAACCTGTGGCTGGCGGTGGGGCTGATCGGGCTGGCGACCGCGGGGCACCAGGGTTGGTCGGCCAATGTGTTCACGCTGACTTCGGATATGTTTCCGCGCCATGCGGTCGCTTCGGTGGTCGGCATGGGCGGTTTTGCCGGCGCGGTCGGCGGCATGATGATCGCCACCTTCACCGGCTTCCTGCTGGAAGCCACCGGCAGCTACCTGCCGCTGTTCCTGATGGCCGGCTCGGCATACCTGGTCGCCTTGGCGGTCGTTCACGCGCTGGCGCCGCGGCTGCAGCCCGCGCGGCTGGACACCGGGCCTGCAACTTCGCAATCGCTCTGATCCTGGGAGGGACGACATGAAAAACGCCCGCACCGCCTTTTCCGCCCTGCTGCTTGCGCTGCCGCTGGCCTGGCAGGCGCAGGCTGCGCCGTTGGCCGCGGGCCAACCGAAATTCCTGGGCAGTGCGTACAGTCCGGCGCAGGCGCCGGGCTTTGCCGACTACTGGAACAAGGTCACGCCGGAGAACGCCGGCAAGTGGGGCAGCGTGGAAGCCGAGCGCGACCGCATGGACTGGAGCGCGCTGGACGAGGCGTACCGCTTCGCCAAAGCCAACGGCTTTCCGTTCCAGATGCACGTGCTGATCTGGGGCAACCAGCAACCGGAATGGATCAAGACGCTGCCGCCGGCCGAACAACGCGAGGAAATCGAGGAATGGTTCGCCGCTGTCGCGCGGCGCTACCCGGAGCTGGATTTCGTCGAAGTGGTCAACGAGCCGTTGAACGACCCGCCCGGCAAGGACGACGAAGGCGGCGGCAACTATATCCAGGCGCTGGGCGGCAGCGGCGCCAGCGGCTGGGACTGGATCCTGGAGTCGTTCCGGCTGGCGCGCAGGCATTTCCCCCGCTCCACGCTGATGATCAACGACTACAGCATCACCAACAGCGAGGACGCCACGCGGCGCTATCGCGAAATCGTCGAACTGCTGCAGCAGGAGAAACTGGTCGATGCGATCGGCGTGCAGGGCCATGCCTTCGCCACCACCGCGGAGACGCCGATGTCGGTGCACCGCGCCAACCTGGACCATCTGGCCAAGACCGGCCTGCCGATCTATGTCACCGAACTGGATATCGATGGTCCCAGCGACGAAGAACAGCTGCGCGACTACCAGCGTATCTTCCCGGTGTTCTGGGAGCATCCGGCCGTCCGTGGCATCACCCTGTGGGGTTTCCGCCCCGGCCTATGGCGGGAGAAAGAACGCGCCTACCTGGTTCGAGAGGATGGAAGCGAGCGTCCTGCACTGACGTGGCTGAGGCGCTATGTTCGCGGTGAAGCCGGTTCGGGTACGGCTACCACGCCCGCAGTGGCGCGTTAGCTACAGGACGAGCGTATGCGCCCGTTTTTTCCGCCGTTTCGGCGAACGCCGGAAGGACCTTTCAACGGTCGAAGGCTGGCCATCCATGTTGTCGTTGCCGATGCCGGAAGCGACGGCAGAACGGATCCTCGCATTGGCTGGGATGACGGCCGGGACATTCGAAAAACCGGGTTGGACAGTCCATATTCGCGGCACAGCATCAAGAACGGATCGACATCATGAATGGGCACTCCACCCTTGCGTTGCACGAAGACCGTCTGTTCCCGCCGGATGCCCTGCAGCGCGCGATCGCGCGGCGGCTTTACGCGCAGGTGGCCAATCTGCCCATCGTCAGCCCGCATGGCCATACCGACCCGGGCTGGTTCGCCGGCAATGCGCCATTCGCCAATGCGACCGAACTGCTGCTTGTCCCGGACCATTACGTATTCCGCATGCTCTACAGCCAGGGTGTCGCGCTGGATGCGCTGGGCATCCCGCGTAGCGACGGCACCCGTGCCGCGGTGGAGCCGCACGCGGCGTGGCGCTTGTTCGCGGAGAACTTCCACCTGTTCCGCGGCACGCCATCGTCGCTGTGGCTGAACCATGTCTTCCACGACATCTTCGGACTGCGCGTGCGGCTGGAGGCAGGCAGTGCCGACCACTACTACGACCGCATCACCGGGGCCTTGCAGACACCGCAGTTCCGCCCGCGCGCGCTGTTCGAGCGATTCAATATCGAGGTCATCGCCACCACCGAATCGCCGCTGGATCCGCTGCAGCAGCATGCGGCCATCCGCGACAGCGGCTGGAGCGGGCGCGTCATCACCGCCTACCGCCCGGACCCGGTGGTCGATCCGGAACATGAGCAGTTCCCGGAAGCACTGCAGCGGTTCGGCGAGATCACCGGCGAGGACGTCCACACCTGGCCTGGCTATCTGCGCGCGCACCGCCGGCGCCGCGCCTTCTTCGCATCGATGGGCGCCACCTCGACCGACCACGGCCATCCCAGCGCCGCGACCGCCGACCTGTCCGAAGCCCAGGCGCGCGCGTTGTTCGACAAGGTCGTGCGCGGCGTGGCCACTGCGGCGGACGCGGAACTGTTCCGCGCACAGGTGCTCACCGAGATGGCAGCGATGAGCCTGGACGATGGCCTGGTGATGCAGCTCCATCCGGGCTGCTTCCGCAACCACAACCTGGGCCTGTTCGAGCGCTACGGCCGCGACAAGGGTGCCGATATCCCGCTGCGCACCGAGTACGTGCATGCACTGAAGCCATTGCTGGACCGCTTCGGTAATGAGCCGGGATTCAAGCTGATTCTGTTCACGCTGGACGAAAGCGCCTATTCGCGCGAACTGGCGCCGCTGGCCGGCCATTACCCTTCGCTGTTCCTGGGCCCGGCCTGGTGGTTCCACGACGCGCCGGAAGGCATGTGGCGCTTCCGCGAACAGACCCTCGCCAGCGGCGGCTTCTACAATACGGTCGGCTTCAACGACGATACCCGCGCGTTCCTGTCCATTCCCGCGCGGCATGATGTCGCACGCCGCGTCGATTGCGCGTTCCTGGCCAAGCTGGTGGCCGAACACCGGCTGGATGAAGACGAGGCCACCGAGGTCGCCATGGATCTCGCCTACCGGCTGCCGAAGCGGGCCTACAAGCTCTGATATGGATCGCCCTTCCTTCGCAACGCCTTGTAGGAGCGATGTAAGTCGCGATGGGGCTTTCCCGGTAGAGCTCCACCGCGACTCACGTCGCTCCCGTACGTTTCAGATGCACATGGATCCTTTCCAAGATGAGCATCAGCCGCCGCATCACCGCGTTACCAATACTGGTGCTCACGTCGATCTGCCGCACGACTGAGCCATCGCAGGGCCATTCCTGACCGAAGGCCCACACGGCAGCATGGGCCGGCTGCCCAGTTGGGGCTTCGGCTGGTACCGCAAGCACGAACGATGGCGCTTCCGCTTGCGCCACGGGACCCGGGTGTGAAGGCTGTGAATACTGGGAGAACCTGCCGGATGACTGCACGCTATCGCAAGACGACATTCCTGACCCTGGCGCTGCTCGCCGGCCTGGCGCTTGGCGCAAGCGCCGCCGCAGAACCGCCCGGCGCCCCGGACAGTCTGAAGGAGGCGTATGCCGAGGCCTTCCTGCTGGGCGTGGCCGTCAACGACGACATCGTCTCGGGCAAGGATGCACGGTCCCAGGCGCTGGTGCCCATCCACTTCAACGCGGTCACTGCGGAAAACGTGATGAAAGCCGAAGTGCTGCATCCGCAGCCCGGCGTATGGGATTTCGGGGCCGCCGACGCCTTTGTGGCGTTCGGCGAAAAGCACGGCATGTTCATCATCGGCCACACGCTGGTCTGGCACAACCAGACGCCGGAGTGGTTCTTCCAGGACGATGCCGGCAAGCCGAACACGCCGGCACGGCAGCTGGACCGGATGCGCGCCTATATCGCCACCGTGGCGGGCCGCTATACCGGCCGCGTGCACGCCTGGGATGTGGTGAACGAGATCATCGGCGAAGACGGCGAGTACCGCGACACGATCTGGACGCGCACGGTCGGCGATGGCGATGCGGTGGTGCGTGCGGCCTTCGAAGCGGCCGCGCGCCATGCGCCGGATGCGGAGCTGTACTACAACGACTTCAATGCCTGGCGGCCGCAGAAGCGCGATGGCATCGTGCGCATGGTGAAGATGCTGCAGAAGGCGGGCATCCGCATCGACGGCATCGGCATCCAGGGCCACTGGGGATTGAACTACCCGCGCACCGAGCACATCGAGGCGGCCATCGACGCCTATGCGGCGCTGGGCCTGAAGGTGATGATCACCGAACTGGATGTGGACGTGCTGCCCTTGACCAAGCAAGGACAGATCATCGGCACCGGCATGGCACACCCGCAGTTCCAGCTGGAGGAGTTCAAGCGCTTCCTCGACCCCTATCCCGACGGCCTGCCGGCGGAGATGGAGCGGCAACTGAGCGAACGCTATGCCGAACTGTTCGGCATCTTCCACCGCAAGCGCGATGCGATCTCGCGGGTCAGCCTGTGGGGCGTGCACGACGGCATGTCATGGAAGAACGACTACCCGATTCCGCACCGGACCAACTACCCGCTGCTGTTCGACCGCGATGGCCAACCGAAACCCGCGCTGGACGCGGTGCTGGCGGTGCCCGCGCTGCAGGCTGATCGATAGAACACCGCCTATGCCCGCGGTCGCATCGTCGCGCCGTTCCGCTTCAGAACCAAGGCTACATGACAGGTAATTCCCTTATGCGCTTGTTGCTCGCCATCGCCACCCTGCTGGTCACGTCCACGCTGGCTTCAACCGTGCTCGCCTGCCAGACACAGGCATCGGTATGCACCAGCAGGACCGCCGGCAGTTTTGCCTTGATTGACGCGGGAAAACCGGCTGCTGTCATCATCGATGCCACCGCCGATCCCGCGCTCCGGCATGCGGCCGACAACTTCGCCGCCGACCTGGGCCGCGTCGGTGGCACCGCCGCGCCACGCCCCGTTGCAGTGTCCGCTGGGGCCCATCCGGTCATCATCGGCGTGGCCGGACACAGTCCCCTTATCGATGGAATGATCCAGGCCGGCAAACTGGACGTGCAGGACATGCCCGGGCAATGGGAAGCCTTCCGCCAGGTCGTGGTCGAGCAGCCGTTGCCGGGCGTGGCGCGGGCGCTGGCGATCGTCGGTGCCGACCGCCGTGGTGCGGTGTTCGGGACCTACGACCTGTCAGCGAAGATCGGCGTGTCGCCCTGGTACTGGTTTGCCGATGTGCCGGTGGCCAGGCAGGAGAATGTCTTCATCACCGCCGGCTGGCATGCCGATGCACCCAAGGTGAAGTACCGCGGCTTCTTCATCAACGATGAGGATCCGGCCTTCAATACCTGGGCCAGGCAGCGCTTCGGTGGCATCAACGCGCAGATGTACGCGCACGTTTTCGAGTTGCTGCTCAGACTCAAGGGCAACTACCTGTGGCCGGCGATGTGGCCGCCGAAGGCCTTCAACGACGACGACCCGCAGAACATGGTGCTGGCCGACGCCATGGGCGTGGTCATGGGCACTTCCCACCATGAGCCGATGACCCGCGCGCACGACGAATGGCACCGCAATACCGACCACGGCGTCACCGGTGGCGCCTGGAACTACGAAAGCAATGCCGACAACCTGCGCCGCTTCTGGCGGGGCGGCATCGAGCGGATGATGTCCAAGGGCGATAGCCACGGCTATGAAAGCCTGGTCACCCTGGGCATGCGCGGCGATGGCGACGAAGCCATGGCCGAGGGCACCGCCACCCGCCTGCTGGAGAACATCGTCGCCGATCAGCGGCGGATCATCGCCGAGGTCACCGGCAAGCCGGCCGAACGCACGCCCCAGGTCTGGGCGCTGTACAAGGAAGTGCAGGACTACTACGACCACGGCATGCGCGTGCCGGACGATGTCACGTTGCTGTTCGCCGACGACAACTGGGGCCAGATCCGGCGCCTGCCGACCACCGACCTGGAGCGCGCAGGCGGCTTTGGCGTCTACTATCATTTCGACTACGTGGGCGCGCCCCGCAACTACAAGTGGCTCAACACCACCCAGATCGAGAAGACCTGGCAGCAGATGGATCTGGCCTACGCGCGCGGCGCGCGGGCGCTGTGGATCGTCAACGTGGGCGACATCAAACCGATGGAATTCCCGCTGTCGTTCTTCATGGACCAGGCCTGGAATCCGGAGGCGATGACCGCCGATGCCGTGGCCCGCTATCCGGAGCAATGGGCGCGTGCCAGCTTCGGTCCTGCCCACGCCAAGGCCATCGGCGAGCTGGTCACGCGTTACAGCCAGTACGCGGCCCGGCGCAAGCCCGAACTGATCCACCCTGGCAGCTTCATGATCAGCGACCAGCACGGCGAGGTGCTGAACGGCATGGAATTTGGCCAGATGGTGCAGGAGTGGGCGGCGCTGCAACGCGAGATGGTCGCCATCAGGAACCGCATGCCCGCACACCAGCACCCAGCCTACGTGCAACTGGTCGAGCACCCGATCGCGGCGATGTCCAACCTGTACCAGCTGTACTACGCGGTGGCCTGGAACCGGCGCCTGGCGGCGGCCAACGACGCGCGCGCCAACATATTCGCCGACCGCGCCGAGGCAGCCTTCGCCCGCGACCAGGCCCTGACCGATGCCTACCACCGCATGCTCGACGGCAAGTGGGACGGCATGATGGCGCAGGTGCACATCGGCTACACCAACTGGCAGCAGCCGGCCACGCAGGTCATGCCGGCCGTGCGCCGGGTCGAGGACAAGGGCGCGGCGCGGCCGGTCGTGTTCGCATCTGCGTTCGAGCCGTCTATGGAGGGCGTGGTGGCCATCGAGGCACCCGACTACAGCCGGGCCGTCAATGGCAGCGGGCTGCGCTGGCAGGCGATCGCGCATCTGGGACGCACCCGGGGCTCGGTACTGGCGCTGCCGCAGGGCCGTGCGCCAACCACGCAACAGGACAACGTGCGCCTGGAGTACGACATCACGATCGAACACGCCGGCGACATGAGCGTGCAGCTGCATCTCTCGCCCACCCTGGACACCACCGGCCGTGGTTCGCAGCGGATCGGCGTCTCGGTCAACGACGGGCCGATGCAGGTGCTGGTGGACAAGCTGCTGCCCTCGCCCACCGCCACCACGCTGGAAGAGCAGCGCGACTGGAACCGCGCGGTGGAGGACAACGTGCGCGTGCTGCAGGCGGTGTTCCCGGACACCCCCGCCGGCACGCACACCCTCAAGGTCTGGCGCCTGGATGACAACGTGGTGCTGTCGAAGGTGGTGGCCGCGACCCGGCCGATTCCGTTGCTCTACCTGGGACCGCCAGCCACGCGGTAAGGCGCCCGCCGTGGCGCACGACGCTGCCGATGCATGCACCGGCAGCGTACAGGGTTGATGGCCATCGCCACCGCAGGGGGTTTGCCATCCATACCCGGCGCCGTTTCAAGCAGGATAGCGCCCGGTTGCGCGCGCATAGGCCTCACCCCAGTCGGCAACCGGCGCCAGCGCTTCATTCAGGCGCACGCCCCACTCGGTCAGCGCGTAGTCGACCCGCGGCGGCACTTCCTGGAATACCGTGCGGGTGATCAGTTGGTGGCGTTCCAGTTCGCGCAGTTGCTGGATGAGCATCTTCTCGCTGACACCTTTGACTCTCCGCTTGAGCTCGCCGAAGCGGAGAGGACCGCCGGCCAGTTCCCACAGCACGGCCGTCTTCCACTTGCCGCCTACCACTGCAAAGGCCAGCCCGATTGCGCCTCCCCCGCATGGAGACAAGACCACTGAATGACGTGACCGTCATCGGACTGGGCCCCATGGGCCTTGCCCTGGCCGATCTGATGCTGAAGAGCGGAAAAAGAATCAACCTGTGGAATCGCAGCGCCGCAAAAGCGCAAGCGCTGCTGGCGCGCGGTGCAACGCTGGCCGGCACGCCTTCGCAGGCGATTGCCTCCAGCCCGGTCACGCTGATCTGCGTCTACGACTACCAGGCGGCAGACGCCATCCTGCACGCGGACGATGTGCCTGCGGCGCTGAACGGCAAGCTCATCATCAATCTGGGCACGGGCGGGCCGGAAGAAGTCAAACGCCTGGCAGCGCATGTCCATGATTGCGGCGCTCGTTATCTGGATGGCGCCATACAGGCCGCTCCCAGCCAGATGGGGACGGACGACACGCCGTTGCTGGTCTCCGGTCCGGCATCCTGCTTTGCGCAGGCGCTACCGCTGTTGCGCATCCTTGCCGGAAACCCGATCCATCTGGGCGAGAAGATCGAGGACGCCGCGTGCATGGATCTGGCCACCCTGTCCCACGTCTATGGCGCCTATGCCGGATTTCTGCATGGTGCGCGGGTCGCTGAAGCCAGCGGCATCGATGTGGCGACCTACGGGCGTCTGGTCAACAGCATGGCGTCAAGCTTTGGCGCCTTCTTTGAGCACCAGGCCGGCGTGATTGCCGCGGCCGACTTCAGCATCAGCGAAAGTCCGCTGCGCATTTCCGTTCCGGCGGTCAGGCGCATATTGACCGAGTCGCAACGGCTGGGCTTGAACACCGATCTCCCCGCGCTGATGGACCGCTGGCTTAGACTGGCCCAGACCGCCGGAATGATGGACGAGGAACTTGCCGCGCTGATCAGGGTATTGCGGCCGCAGGAACATCTTTCTTCCGTGCCCGGCCGTGGCCCTGCCATACCCGCGTGAGATCATTTCCCTGGCGCCCCATGGCCCGGGAAAGTCGCACTTGCCCCCGGTGGGATGCCGCGCCCCGGCATCGCCGGTGCGCGAGGGATGACCGGCTGGCCCAGCCCGCTGGCTCGATCACCGCGATCGACTTGGCCGGTAGGCGCAGCTGCACGCGATCCGCGCCAACCTCGATACCGTCCAGCGGCACGGGCGAGACGCGCCCGGGGGCATCGAAATCCGGATGCTCGTCCATGCGCGTGGCCGTGATCACGCAGCCGGCGGCACGTCCGATGCGCAGGCCGCTGACTGCCAGCAGCACGTCCGCCTCGCGGTCCGGATCGAGATTGACGATCGGCACCTGCAGCGGCCCATCGCCCTTGCGCGAGGCCGAGGCGTGCAGCGCCGGCAGCAGCGATGCACCCTGATGCACCTGGTGCAGGTCGAACACCTAGTAGGTGGGTGTCACCCTCATCGAAGGCCGCAACGCGGACTCGGCTCTCGTGCGATCCCATCATCGAATCATCTGCTCCAGCAGCAACACGCCGGCCAGACCGACGATCGAGATCGTTGTCTCCATTACCGTCCATGAAGTGAAGGTCTGCTTCATCGACAGGTTGAAGAACTCCTTGAACATCCAGAATGCCGAATCATTGACGTGAGAACCGAATACGCTGCCGGCACCGACCGCGAGTACCATCAGTTCGGGCGAAACGTCGGTGGTGGCGATCAGCGGGCCGACGATGCCGGCGGCGGTGATCACCGCGACCGTGGCCGAGCCAATCATCACCCGCAGGATCGCGGTGGCCAGCCACGCGAACACCAGCGGCGGCATCTGCCAGGTGTTGCTGAAGGACGCGATGGTGGCGCCCACGCCACTGTCCACCAGCACCTGCTTGAACACTCCGCCGGCGGTGATGATCAGCAGGATCACCGCGATGCTGCTGATCGCGGCGTTGAGCCAGCGGGTCTGCGTCGCAAGGTCCACGCCGCGGCGATGGCCGAGCCACCAGAACGCGACCAGAGTGGCCAGCAGCAGCGCGACCGTGGGATTGCCGAGAAACAGCAACGCGGTCCGCGCCAGGCCCTCGGGCAGCACAGCATCGGCCAGCACCGACACGCTGATCAGCAGCACCGGCGACAGCGCAATCAGGAACGAGCTGCAGGCACCGGGCAGTTCCTTGTGCTCGGTGCTGGACGCGAACAGGTCAAGCAACGGCGGATTGATCACCTGCAGGCGGCGGCCCAGCAGCGGGCCGGCGATGATCACTGCGGGGATCGCCATGGCGATGCCGTACAACAGGGTCAGGCCCATGTCGGCGCCGAATGCGTTCACCAGCACCACCGGGCCCGGATGCGGCGGCAGGAAGCAGTGCGTGGTGCTGAGCGAGGCGACCGTGGGAATGGCCAGGTAAAGAATCGGCAGGCCGGTCTTGCGCGCCAGCGAGAAGATCAGCGGCACCAGGATGATGAAACCGGCGTTGAAGTACAGCGGGATGCCGACCAGGAAGCCGGTGAGCAGCAACGCCCACTGGATGTTCTTCTCGCCGAAGCGCGCGATCAGCGTGGCGGCGATCTTCTCCGCGGCGCCGCTTTCCTCCAGCACCTTGCCCAGAATGGCACCGAGCACGATCACCAGCGCCAGCCCGGCCAGGGTGCTGCCGACGCCGTTGTCGATGGTCTTGAGCAGGTCCTGCGGCGACAGGCCCAGCAACAGGCCCATCGGGATCGCCACGATCAGCAGCGACAGGAACGGGCTGAGCTTGCGCGCAGTGAGGAAGATCTGCAGCGCGATCGCCGCGACGATGATCAGGAACATGGTCATGGATGGCGCCCTCCCCGGCAACCGCTGTCAGGCTTCATAGCGGTGGATGGTGGTTGTCGGTTCGGCGCGCGGGAACTGGCGCGACGCCTTCGCTTGCAGGCCGTTTCAACGCGGACCTCCCGCGTGTCCGCCAGTTCCGGTGCCAGATTCGTGTCCTTCCCCACCTGCACCGCGCCACGCATCGCCTTGTGCCCGCAACGCCTCGCGTCCGGCGCGCAGCGTGGCGAGGATCGCATCGACGTCGTATACGCAACCGCCCCAGGTACCGCCGCTGGCGTCCTGCAGCGCGGCCCACAGCCGGGTGTCGGCCGGCAGGCGCGGATGCGCGGTGATCGCCGGATGCAGCTCGCGCGCGGCGAGCAGCGCGGCGCCGGCCTCCGGCGCGAGCGGCGCGGCGGCATCGGTGCCGACGAAATCAAGGCGACCCACGAGGCTGTTGCGGTCGATCTCGATGCGGATCACGTCCTCGTCGCGCAACCGGCCGATCGGCCCGTCCGCGAGTGCTTCCGGACCGACGTGGCCGATGCAGGCGCCGGTCGACACGCCCGAGAAGCGCGCATCGGTGATCACCGCCACGTGTTTGCCCCAGGGCAGGTGCTTGAGCGCGGAAGTGAGCTGATAGGTCTCCTCCATGCCGGTGCCCGCAGGACCGCAGCCGGCCAGCACCACCACGTCACCGGGCTGCACTGCCCCGGTGCCCTTGGACTTGATGGCACGGATTGCCTCGCGCTCGGACGCGAACACGCGTGCCGGACCGGTGTGCCGGTACACGTTGTCGGCATCCACCACCGTGGGATCGATGGCAGTGGCCTTGATTACCGCGCCGTCAGGCGCGAGGTTGCCGCGCGGAAATACCAGCGCGCTGGACATGCCCGCGGCGCGCGCCGCATCGGGTCCCATGATTACGTGCGCCGGATCGACGCCGTCGAGTTCGTGCAGGCGCTCGCGCGCGATTCGGCGCGCGTCGCTGCGTTCCCACCAGTCCAGGTTGTCGCCGAGCGATCGCCCGGTGACGGTCGCCACATCCAGGTGCAGCAGGCCCATCGCGCGCAGGTGCAGCATCACTTCCGGCACGCCGCCAGCCATGAACACCTGCACGGTCGGGTGGTGGCGCGGCCCGTTTGGCAGCGCATCGACCAGACGCGGCGTGGCCCGGTTGGCCCGGATCCAGTCGTCGATCGTCGGACGTTCGACCCCTGCGGCGTGCGCGATAGCCGGCACGTGCAGCAGCAGGTTGGTGGATCCACCGAACGCGGCGTGCACCACCAGCGCGTTGTCCACCGCCTGGCGCGTGAGGATGGCCGACAGCGCCGTGCCCTGCCGCGCCAGTTGCACCAGCGCAAGCGCCGAACGTCGTGCGATATCCAGCCACACCGGTTCGCCCGACGGCGCCAGCGCGCTGTGCGGCAGCGCGATGCCGAGCGCCTCGGCGATCACCTGCGAGGTCGCGGCGGTGCCCAGGAACTGGCAGCCGCCCCCGACCGAGCCACAGGCGCGGCAACCCATCGCCGCGGCGTGGTCGAGGTCGATCAGTCCGTGCGCGAAACGTGCGCCGATGGTTTGTACGATCGCGGTATCCTCGGCACCGCGCGCCGGCAGGGTGACGCCGCCGGGTACGATCACGCCGGGCAGGTCGGCGCAGCCGGCCAGTGCCAGCATCGTTGCCGGCAGCCCCTTGTCGCAGGTGGCCACGCCCAGCACCCCGCGGCGCGTTGGCAGCGAGCGGATCAGGCGCCGCATCACCACCGCCGCATCGTTGCGGTACGGCAGGCTGTCGAACATGCCGGTGGTGCCCTGGGTGCGGCCATCGCAAGGGTCCGAGCACATCACCGAGAACGGCAATCCCTCGTGCGCAGCGAAGGCCTCGGCCGCCGCACGCACCATGCGATCGATCTCCCAGTGTCCGGTATGCAGGCCAAGCGCGACCGGTGAACCGTCTTCCGCGCGCAGGCCGCCCTGGGTGCTGACGATCAGGTATGGGTCACGCGCCACTTCCGACGCGCGCCAGCCCATGCCGGCGTTCTGGGTCATGCCGAACAGGTGCCCGCTGGGCGAGTCGCGCAGGGTATCGGCATCGATCGGCAGACGACCGGGCGGACCTTCGCCGGAGGTACGCGACCGGGCGAGCGTCGTGCCGTCGCCAAGCAAGACGTCGAGATCGAAACCAAGGGCGCTCACGGCGTGCTCCGGCAGGCGTCGCCGGGGGCACGCCGCGACACGCCAGGACGTCGTGACGCGCCGCGGCTCGCAGGTGTCCGGCTGTCCGCCGATGCACTGCGCGTCCTAGAGGTCACGCGTGGTCCAATCGCCGTCGACGAGGATCGGCTGCAGTTCGGTACTGGCACTCATTGCACGGGGTTCTCCAGGATCAGACCATCGATGTCGATGCGCACCACGTCGCCGGAACGCAGGCTGAAATCTTCGCCGGGCACGACACCGGTGCCGGTGAAGAGGAAAGCGCCGAGCGGCTGTCGCAGTTCCCGGAACAGCCAGCCGACCAGTTCTTCCAGCTGGCGCTTGATCTGCGAAGTACGCGTGACGCCGGCGAACACCACCGCGCCACCGCGGCTGATCTCAAGCGTGATCGGCAGATCGCGCAGTCGCGCGGCGTCGCACAGGCGGATGCCCGGACCCATCGCGCAGGAACCGTCGTAGACCTTGGCTTGCGGCAGGTACAGCGGGTTTTCGCCCTCGATGCTGCGCGAGGACACATCGTTGCCGGTGGTGTAGCCGACGATCGTGCCGGCCGAGTTCAACACCAGTACCAGTTCCGGCTCCGGCACGTCCCAGCCGCTGTCGGCGCGCACGCGGATCGGTGCGCCCTGCCCGGCCACTCGCCAGCCGTTGGCCTTGAAAAACAGTTCCGGACGCTCGGCGTCGTACACCTTCTGGTAGACGTCGCGGCTCTGCGACTCGGCTTCGCGCGCCATGCGGCTGCTCAGGTAGGTCACGCCGCTGGCCCAGACTTCCTGGGTGTCTTCCACGGGCGCCAGCAGGGGCGCATCGGCGGCATCGCCGCGCGACAGCGCCGCGAGTTGCGCGCGCGCCTCCTCGCCCGGCGCCGCCAACCAATGCGACAGCGTGAAATGCTGCGGAAGATAACGGCCGTCGAGCGCCCAGCGCGGGCCGTCGGCGGTGGCATGTCGGGTCAGTGTGGGGGTCATGGCAGGTCATCCATCGGATCGGAATTCACGGGCTCGCGTTCGCTGGCGAGCGCAAGGTGTTGCAGGTTGGCACTGCCTGAAACCGGGCCTGACCGGTTGCTGCGCCCTGGGGTTTCGAACTCGCTGGTATCGGTCCCGACCACGGAGGATCGCGCGACCGTCGTGTTCGCTTGTTCCGCTGTCGCCGCGTCCGGATGCTGCTGCGCACCGGGCTCTGCGCCGACAACCAGCAGTGCCGCGGCAAGCATGACCAACCCCGCCATTGGCCAGCGCAGCTTCGGCATGCCATGCAAGCGCTCAGGCATGGGAGCTTCCAGTGGCCGCAAGCAGCGCGGAGGCAACCTGCTCCCGCGACGCCTCACCAAGTGCGGCATAGGCGGTCCGCAGTGCGTCAACGAAACGCGTATCGCCCGACAACGGCGCGAACACCATCTCAAGCGCGAGGAAGGCCGCGATATCGTGCGCGGCATCTCCCGTTGCTGTGCGTCCCGCCCGCGATAATGCCGCGTCCATCGGGTCCACCAACGGCACGCCCGCCTGCGCCTGGCGCACCACGAACCGCAGCCAGCCGGCGACCGGCAGACACAGGCGATCGATCGGGCGGTCTGCCGCCAGCGCATCGGCGATGGTGGCCAGCAGCCGCACCGGGATCTTCTGCGAGCCATCCCAGGCAATCTGCGACAGCAGATGCCGGATAGCCGGGTTGCGGAAGCGTTCGAGGATCGCGTCGACGTAGCCACCTGCGCCGAAACCGGAAGGCAGATCGGTGGCCGGCACGATGTGCTCGCGCATCAGCCGTTCGACGAAGCCCGATAGCAGCGGTTCGCGCATGGCATCGGCCACCGTTTCCAGCTGCATCAGCGATCCCAGGTAGGCCAGGGTCGAATGGGGGGCATTGAGCAGGCGCAGCTTGGCCTTGTCGTAGCCGGCGATGTCGTCGCTCATGGTGACGCCGACGCGCTCCAGCGCAGGACGGCCATTGCAGAAGCGATCTTCCACCACCCACTGCGTGTAAGGCTCGCGCTGCACCGGCCAGGCATCGTGCACACCCAGCTCGCGCTCAACGCGTTCGCGCAAGCTGTCGTCGGTGGCCGGGGTGATGCTGTCGACCATCGAGCGCGGAAAGGCGACTTTCGTGTCGATCCAGTGCGCAAGATCTGCGTCGATGCGCTCGGCGTACTGCAGCACCGCGCGGCGAAGCTTGCCGCCGTTGTCGGCCAGGTTGTCGCAACTGAGAACGGTGTACGGAGCAAGCCCATGTCGCTCGCGCAGGCGAAGCCCGGCGACGATGTAGCCTATCGCTCCCCTTGGAGCGTCGGGCGAGGCCAGGTCGCGGACGATGTCCGGATGCGCGGCGTCGAGACCGTCGCCGGCCAGGCAATAGCCTTTTTCGGTGATGGTCAGCGTGACCAGCCGCACCGCCGGATCGGCCAGCCGCGCCAGCACCGCCGCCGGTTCGTCGCGCGCGCACAGCAGTTCGCGAATCGAGCCGATGACGCGCTGGCTGGGTTGTTCGCCCAACAACGCCAATGTGTACAGGCCATCCTGCGGCCGCAGCGCGTCCCGCACTTCGCTGCTGTGCAGCGACACGCCGCAGATGGCCCAGTCCGGCTCGTCGCCGAGCAGGCTGTCGATATAGACCGCCTGATGCGCGCGATGGAACGCGCCGACGCCGATATGCACGATGCCGATGCCGGTTTTGCCGCGGTCGTAGGCCGGCCGGGCGACGGCACCCGGCAGCGAAGGCAGGGTGGCATCGGACAGGCGGAGGGCGTCAGCGGAAATCATCGGCCCGCGGGGGTGCAAGAGTTTGGGGCCAGGGGCATGGCTATTGCCTGACCTTGATCCGCTGACGCAGGCGGATATCCGCGCTCGACGCACCCAGCTGCACTTCGTAGTCGCCGGCATCGACCGCATACGCCTTGCGCTGTTCGTCGTAGTGGCGCAGATCGGCTTCGGGCGTGAAGGCGAAGGACACCTCGCGCTCCTCTCCCGGTTGCAGGGTCACGCGCTGGAAGCCGCGCAACTCCCTGCGTGCGCGATCGCGCTGCGGTTCAAGCGGATGCAGGTACAGCTGCACGACCTCGTCGCCGGCGCGCTGGCCGGTGTTCTTCACCTTCACCGAAACGCGCACCTGCTGTTTCGGCCCGGCGCTGCTGCGGTCCAGACGCAGGCCCGAATAGGCGAAGCGCGTATACGACAGCCCATGCCCGAACGGGTACAGCGGCTCGCCATCGAAATAGCGGTAAGTGCGGCCACGCATGGCGTAGTCGTCGAACGCCGGCAGTTGCTCGTCAGCCTTGTAGAAGGTCACCGGCAGGCGCCCGGCCGGATTGGCGTCGCCGAACAGCACGTCGGCCACGGCGTTGCCGCCGCGCTGGCCGGGATACCAGGCCACCAGGATGGCCGGCAGATGCTGCTTGGCCCAGTCCACCGCCAGGGCAGACCCGGTCGTCAGCACCAGCACCACCGGCTTGCCGGTGGCATGCAGGGCTTCAAGCAGTTTCTGCTGGGTGGCGGGCAGGCGCGTGTCGGTACGGTCGCCGCCGGCAAAGCCGGGATAATTGACCGTCATTTCCTCGCCTTCCACATCGCCGGTCAGCCCGCCGACGAAGATGACC
Organism: Pseudoxanthomonas wuyuanensis; assembly: GCF_900215535.1. Lineage (GTDB taxonomy): Bacteria > Pseudomonadota > Gammaproteobacteria > Xanthomonadales > Xanthomonadaceae > Pseudoxanthomonas_A > Pseudoxanthomonas_A wuyuanensis. The sequence goes on from NZ_OCND01000005.1 coordinate 349,871, forward strand.
GCGTCGGCCTGCCGCGCCGCCTCCAGCGCCTGCTCGAACGGCGGCTTGGCGCCGGGCAGATTCCAGGCCAGGCGCACGCCGGCATCGCGCTCGTTGTCGTAGTACTCCAGCTTCAGGTCGTAGGCGCGGCCGGCCTGCAGTTCGACGCTGGCGCTGTGGGCGCGCAGGCGCTCGTTGTCGCTCCAGTGATCCAGCAGCAGCTTGCCGTCCAGATACAGGCGGACGCCGTCATTGGCCGCGGCTTCGAGCTGATAGGTGCCCGAAACCGGCGGCAGCAACTGGCCGCTCCAACGCACGCTGAAGTTGTCCGCCGGGATGTCCTGGCCGGGGCCCACTTCGCCGCGGGCCATCAGGTTATCGGTCGGCGAGCCGCGGTCCCAGCTGAAGCCGATCTGCGGGTCCACGCGCACCAGTGTCGGCGCGCCGGACAGTTCGCGATTGCGGAAGTACTCGCCGCGCAGGCCGCGTTCGCTGGAATCGGCGGCCGGACGCAGGTACTGCGGTTCGATCAGCGGATTGGCGGCGGGATCTTCGCGGCCTTCCACCAGGTCGGCACCACGCGCGTAGATCACCTCGGCCTGCGGCAGCGCCTCGCGAATGCCCTGCAGCAGGGTCACCGGCGCGGCCGGCGTACCGTAGTAGTTGCCCAGCAGCGCCATGGTGTCGTCGGCGGTCGGGCCGATTACCGCCACCCGCCTGAGCTGCTTGGACAGCGGCAGCACGCCGTCGTTCTTCAGCAGCACCATCGATTTCTGGGCAACCTTGCGGGCCAGCGCATCGTGCTCCGGCGACTGGTTGGCCGAGGTCGGAATCTGCGCCCAGCGTACCTGCTCCGGCGGGTCGAACATGCCCAGGCGCATGCGGCTGGCGAACAGACGCGTCACCGCGTCGTCGACTTCGGCTTCCGTCAACAGGCCCTTGCGCACCGCCACCGGCAGCCACTGGGCATAGGTGTTGCCGCAGTTGAGCTCGGTGCCGTTCTTCACCGCCAGCGCGGCGGCCTCTTCCGGGGTAGCCACGATCTTGTGGTTCTCCCAGATGTCGCGGATCGCCCAGCAGTCGGAGACCACGTAGCCCTTGAAACCCCAGTCGCGCCGCAGGATGTCGCGCAACAGCAGTTGGCTGGCGCTGGCCGATTCGCCGTAGACGCGGTTGTAGGCGCCCATCACCGAGGCCACCTGCCCCTCCTTGACCAGCACCTCGAACGCCGGCAGGTAGGTTTCCCACAGGTCGCGCGCGGACGGATGCACGTCGAAGTGGTGGCGGTCGGCCTCCGGCCCGCTGTGCACGGCGAAGTGCTTGGCGGTGGCGTCGAGCTTGCGATACGTATGGTCCGCCCCCTGCAAACCGCGCACGAAGGACAGGCCCATGCGCGCGGTCAGATACGGGTCTTCGCCGTAGGTCTCCTGGCCGCGCCCCCAGCGCGGATCGCGGAAGATGTTGATGTTCGGCGACCAGAAGGTCAGGCCCTGGTAGCGCCCACGCTGACCGCGTGCGGCGAACTCATGATGCTTGGCGCGGGCCTCGTCGCTGATCGCCTCCGATATCTGGTCCATCAGCGGCACATCGAACGTGGCGGCCATGCCGATCGCCTGCGGAAATACGGTGGCCCCGCCGGCGCGCGCCACGCCGTGCAGCGCCTCGTTCCACCAGTCGTAGGCCGGCACGCCCAGGCGCTCGATGGCCGGCGCGTCGTTCTGCATCTGCGCGGCCTTTTCTTCCAGCGTCATCCGCGACACCAGGTCGGCAGCGCGCTCTTCGAAGCTGCGTGCGGTGTCGAGGTAGACAGGCGCTGCCGTCTCCGGCTTCCGCGCTTCGGCCGCGTACGCGGGCAGCGCCATCGATGCGAGCAGCGCCACTGCGGCGAGGCCGCCGGCAAGGCGTTTGCTGGGAAGACTGCGTACTCCGTCGAACATCATCGATTGCATTCCGATCTCCTTCTCACATCATGATCTTTCTTGTAGGAGCGACGTGAGTCGCGATGGAGACTTCCCTTGAAAGCTTCATCGCGACTCACGTCGCTCCTACAACCAGTTATTTGTCCTGCACATCGCGCGCGTACGGCCCCAGCGTGGCACCGACGAAGCCGCCGGCGACATCGGTGCTGAGGATGGTGCCGTCGTCGTGCTGCTTGAGCCACTGCCAGCCTCGGCCGTCGGCGTCGTAAGCGAAAGAGTACGCACCGCCGTTACCGGCAATCTTCAGCTTCAGGCGCTCACCTGGCTCGATCATCGCGGATGCGATGGTTTCGGCCGCCTCGCCGCTGCTCTTCTCGAGAAACAGCTCGGCCTTGCCGCCGCTGCGGCGCACGCCGAGGAAGTACCAGTGCGTTTCGTTCTGGAACGCGGCCATACCCGCTTCCGTGCCCGGCTCGGGCAGCATGAATGCCGTGCTGGCTTCGAACGCCAGATGCTGCTGGCGGCGCGCCAGGAAGGACGGATTACGCAGCGTGTCCAGGCCTTCGGCCAGCGGCGTGATCGCCAGCTGGCCAGGCTGCACGCCCAGGTCCGCCCACGCCTGCTTGGGCACCCGCACGAACATCCATGCGCGATCCAGCGTGGGGCCATCGAACTCGTCGCGCCAGATGAAGTTGCCGGTCGATGGCGCCTGGTCCGCTGGGCCACTCATGAAGGTCGGCCCGGGTGCGGTATAGGGAATCTCGCGGCCGGGCGGGAGGATCGTCGGCCAGCCATCCTTCCATTCCACCGGCAGCAGATAGGTTTCGCGGCCGGTGTTGTAGTGCACGCCGCCATAGTTGCGGCTGGCCAGGAAGGTGGCCCACCAGCGGCCGTCGGGACCTTCCACCAGATCGGCGTGACCGGCGTTGGTCACCGGGTGCGCCCGTGCGGGATCGAGATCGCGCTGGGTCAGGATGGGATTGTTTTCATACGGCGTATACGGTCCCCAGACCTGGCGGCTGCGCAGGATGACCTGCGAATGCTGGGGACCGGTGCCGCCTTCGGCGGCGTTGAGGTAGTACCAGCCGTCGCGCTTGTAGATGTGCGGGCCTTCGATCCAGATCGGGTTGGTCGACGGATCCACGCCGCCGTCGATCAGCACCTTGCGCGGGCCGAACGGCTGCAGCCTGGCGATGTCGAATTCCTGCATCCAGACTGCGCGGTGGCCGTCGTAGCGCGGCTCGCCTTCCGGCGCGTCGTTGTTGAGGATATAGACGCGGCCGTCATCGTCGAAGAACAGCGAAGGGTCGATGCCGCCAATGGTCGGCAGCCAGGTCGGATCGGACCAGGGACCGGCCGGATCCCTGGCCGTGGCGATGAAGTTGCCGCCGCTGTCCACTGCGGTATTGACCACGTAGAACGTGCCGTCGTGGTACTCGATGGCCGGCGCGAACACGCCGCGGGACATGCCCAGGCCGTCGAAGTCCAGCTGCGACGGCCGTTCGATGACGTTGCCGATCTGCTTCCAGTGCACCAGATCGTCGCTCTCGAACACCGGAATGCCGGGGAAGTAGGCGAAACTGGAGTTGACCAGATAGAACTTGTCGCCGGCGCGGGTGATGCTGGGATCGGGATGGAAGCCGGCCAGCACCGGATTGCGGTAGTGGCCTTCCGGCAGCGGCGCTTCGAACACGGCGTCGTGGCCGCGGTATTCGAACCAGTCGAAGAACACGGGTTCGGCGGCGGATGCCGGGCCGATGATCGACAGCAGGCATGCGCAAAGGATTCCGGCGATGCCGGATCTGCGTCGTTCCCGCGTACGGGCGAACTGCGCGGGTTTGCGCTCATCCGCGCTCAAGGCGCTGGCTCCCGGCAGGCGCCGGGATGGCGAGAACAGGAGAGAATTTTGAATGTTATCCATCACCAATCCCACATTGTGCCGTCTTCCAGCCGCGCGATCGGCAGCTGCTTCGGAGCATACGGATACCTTGCGGCGAGCTTCTCGTCGATGTCCACGCCGTGCCCCGGCGTATCGCCCACATGCAGGCGGCCGGCGCGGAATGCGTAATCGTGCGAGAACACCGCGTTGGTCTGATCCGAATGGAACATGTATTCCTGGATGCCGAAGTTGGGCACCCAGGTATCGAAATGCAGCGCCGCGCCCATGCATACCGGCGACAGATCGGTAGCGCCGTGGAAGCCGGTGCGCACCTGGTGCAGGGCGGCGAAATCGGCGATCCGGCGCACATGGGTGATGCCGCCGCCATGGACGATCGTGGTGCGTATGTAGTCGATGAGCTGGTTTTCGATCAGATGCTTGCAGTCCCAGATCGAGTTGAACACCTCGCCCACCGCCAGCGCGGTGACCGAATGCTTGCGGATCAGCTCGAACGATTTCTGGTTCTCCGCCGGCGTGGCGTCCTCCAGCCAGAACAGGCGGTACGGTTCCAGGTCGCGCGCCAGCCGTGCCGCCTCGATGGGCGTCAGCCGGTGGTGTACGTCGTGCAGCAGTTCGACCTCGTTGCCGTGATCCTTGCGCAGTTGCTCGAACAGGCGCGGCGCGGTTTCCAGGTAGCGCGGCGTATTCCAGATCGTTTCGGCGGGCAGTTCGCTTTCGGCCGGCTCGTAGGGCTTGGTGCCGGTGGAGATGCCGTAGGCCTTCTTGACGCCCGGCACGCCGCATTGCGCACGGATGGCCAGGAAGCCCTGTTCCCGGTACATGCCGACCTGATCGCTGGCCTCGGCGATGTCGCGGCCATTGGCGTGCGCATACACCAGCGCGCCTTCGCGCGAACGGCCGCCCAGCAGCTGGTACAGCGGCAGCCCCGCCATCTTGCCCAGGATGTCCCACAGCGCCACATCGACGGCGGCAATGGCCGTCATGGTGACCGGGCCGCGGCGCCAGTACGCGCCGCGATGCAGGAACTGCCAGAGGTCCTCGATGCGGCCGGCATCGCGGCCGATCAGGTTGGGCACCACATGGTCCTGCAGGTAGGACGCCACCGCCAGTTCGCGGCCGTTGAGGGTGGCATCGCCCAAGCCGGTGACGCCCGAACGCGTGGTGATTTTCAGGGTGACGAAGTTGCGCCCGGGACAGGTGACGATGACCTTGGCATCGACGATCTCGCGATCCCGCAAGGAACCTTGCGCGGGTGTTTCGGAGGCGGTCTGCGTACTCATGGAATGGCTCGTTATGGGTGGGCCGGCGGGATCGGTATTTCGAACGGGCCTGCCGGCAGGCCGGCACCGTCGAACAGGTTGACGACCGGGCTGTCGGCCCAGCCGTAGCGCACGCGCACCGCCGGCGCCGCCAGCGGTGCGCGCAGCAACACCTGGTTGCCGCGGATCTCGGCGCGGGCGTAGCGGCAGGTACCGGCGGCGGCGGCGCACAGCTCGAAGCCGACCGGTTGGTCGGCGCCGTAGGCGGCCAGGCCGCCGCTGACATCGCCGAAACTCACCACCACCGCCTCGCCTTCGCGGCTGGCCGCCAGCGGCACCGGGCCGGACGGCGGCAGCTTTTCGCCATAGACCACATGCCGCGCCGCGCGCGCCAGGCGACGGCCGAGTTCCTGCTTGTTGGGCGGATGGATGTCGTAGCGGTCGCCGATGTCGATGGCGACCGCCAGCCCGGTGCGCGGATCTTCGGCGGCGGCCAGTCGCTGCGCCTCGCGCAGTGCCGCCCAGTCGCTTTCGCCCGTTTGCGCGGCAGGCATGCCGTAGCCGGCCAGTTGCACGACCAGCAGCGGCAGATCGGCACCGAAACGTGCCCGCCAGTCTTCCCGCAAGGTCTGCAGCAACGCACCGTAGCCGGCGCCGTTGCCGGTGTTGGATTCGCCCTGGTACCAGAGCGCGCCGCGCAGGCCGTAGCGGCCGAGCGGCGCGATCATGCCGTTGTGCAACGTCGACAACCCCGCGGCCGACTGCCACGGCGCGCTCGGCGGCCAGTCGAATCCGGGCGCAGCGCGGTACGTCCAGCCAGCGCTCAACGGTATGCGCGAGCCGTCCTTGAGCCGCACCGCATGCGCCGATGCAGGCCCGGCGATGCCGCCATCGCGGTAGGTATCCAGCACGTTGATGGCGATGACGTTGTCGCCCTCGCGCAGCAATCCCCGCGGCAACGGATATTCGCGTCCTGCGCCGGGCCCGTAGGTGCTGCCGACGGCGCGGCCGTTGACCCAGGTCATGTCGGTTTCGTCGATCGGACCCAGCGCCAGTACCGCATCCTGTGCCGCCTGCTGCGCGCTCAGCTTCACCGTGGTGCGGTACCAGACCATGCCGTCGTACGCGGCCAGTTCCGGCACCCCCCATTGTTCCCACGGGCCAAGCTCGCGCGGCGCATTGCGCCAGCCCGCAGCGGCCGCAGGCGCGGAACTCCAGGGCTCATCGCCGGCGGCCGTACCGGCGCGGCCCTGCCACCACCGGCTCCAGATCCCGCCCCAGCGTTCGGCTGCGGCAAGCGGATCGCCAGCGTACTGCTCCAGTACATCCAGTGCGTCGTCGTAACCGCCGGTCATGCGCAGCGCCGCTCCGCTGGTCCAGGCCTGGATGCGGGAACCGCCCCAGGCGGCGTTGATCAATCCCATCGGTACATCGACGTGCTTCTGCAATTCGCGCGCGAAGTAGAAGCAGGCCGCGGAGAAGTCGCGCAATGTGTCCGGCGTGGTCCGCTGCCAGGACGCCGGCTCGGCGAAGCCGTCCTGCGGCCTCACGCTGCCGGCCTTCGGTACGGTCAGCAGGCGGATGCTGTCGCTGCCCGCGCCGGCGATCTCGGCGCGCGCATCCAGCGAACGCCAGACCGGCAGTTCCATGTTCGACTGGCCCGAGCACAGCCAGACATCGCCCACCAGCACGTCATGCACGGTCTGGGTCGCACCGCTGTCCGTGCTCACGGTGAGCGCATGCGGACCGCCCGCCTTCAGCGCCGGCAACTGCACTTGCCAACGCCCGTCGCTGCCGGCACGGCCGCGCGCGCGCTTTCCGGCAAAGGCCAGTCTCACCTCCTCGCCCGGTTGTGCACGGCCCCAGACATGGATGGGCCGGTCGCGCTGCAATACCGCGTGATCCTGGAACATCGCATGCAGCAGCGGCGCCTCGCCGCCTTCGACTGCCTGCGCCGCCGATGGGCACGCCAGCAGGCATGCCATCGCCATCGGCAGCAGCCACCTGCAGGCCCGCGCGGTCATCGTCCGTCTCCTGGCGCATACGGAAACTCAAGCGACCGGTAGTAGTCCAGCGAATGCGCCGGCGGCGCCTCGCCGGCCGGCAGCGGGCGGCCGGAGAAGGTCTGGAAATAGGCGATGCTGGCATCGCGCCACCACTGCGCCTCCTTCTCCTGGATGGCCAGGAAGGCCGCCACCTGCGCATGGCGCTGCGCGTCGATACGGCCATCCAGTCCGCGCCAGGTTTCGCGCATCTGCCGCACGTAATCGACGCCGCGCGTATAGCGGTGCACCAGTTCGTCCCACAGCGGCCGGCCGGAGCGCGTCCGGTAGTCCCATGGCACATGATGGAACCAGAGCAGGAATTGTTCCGGAACCTGTTCCAGATCGCCGAACCGGCGCGCCACCGGCGGCGCGTACTGCGCAACGGCGTTGCTGCCGCTGGCGGTGCGGTCGAAACCGATGCCTTCGCCGGTGGCGCGGTGGTAGTAGACCGATGTCCAGTCGGCGCGCGGGCCGCCTTCAATCCAGGGCGCGGGCCCGTAGTGATGGCCACGCCCCATCAGATGGTGCAGGCCCAGCGGGGTCATGTAGTCGACCGCCGCCTCGCGCGAACCCATCATCATGCCGACCACCGGCGCGACCACATCGGCCTCGTTGGAGAACGTCATCCGCACCCATTCCTCGGCGATATCGCGGGCCTCCAGCGACGGATTCCACGCCTGGCGGCCATAGGCGTACCAGTTGGCCTGGTCGAAGTGCGAACCGCTCCAGTTGCGGTCGGCGCCGATGTTGGCCACGCCGGCCATGCCGGTCAACGCGTAACCATGCAGCGAGCCATCGATCACCCTGGCCACGGTGGACCCTGGGCCGCGCCGATGGGTGTCGGCTTCCAGCGTTTCCTGGTACATCGGCGCCAGATAGACCAGATGGGTGGCAAAGCCCAGATATTCCTTGGTGATCTGGAACTCCATCATCAGCGGCGTCTTCGGCATCGCGCCGAACAGCGGATGGAACGGCTCGCGCGGCTGGAAATCGATGGCGCCGTTCTTCACCTGGACCATGACGTTGTCGCGGAACTTGCCGTCCAGCGGCACGAATTCGCTATAGGCCTGCTTGGCGCGGTCGTCCGGTTCCTCGTGCGAATAGACGAAGGCGCGCCACATCACCGTGCCGCCGTGCGGGGCCAGCGCATCGGCCAGCATGTTGGCGCCGTCGGCGTGCGAACGGCCGTAGTCCTGCGGGCCCGGTTGGCCTTCGGAGTTGGCCTTGACCAGGAAACCGCCGAAGTCCGGGATCAGCCGGTAGATTTCGCCGGCCTTGGCGCGCCACCAGCGTTTGACTTCCGGGTCCAGCGGGTCGGCGGTTTCCAGCCCGCCGATTTCGATCGGCGCGCTGAAGCGCGCGCTCAGGAACACGCGAATGCCATACGGACGGAACACCTCCGCCAGCGCCGCAGCCTTTTCCAGATACATCGGCGTCAGGCTCAGTGCCTTGGAGTTGACGTTGTTCAGAACCGTGCCATTGATGCCCAGCGAGGCATTGGCGCGCGCGTAGTCGGCATAGCGGGGATCCAGCCAGTCCGGCAGTTTGTGCCAGTCCCAGATCGAAGCACCGGCGTAACCGCGCTCGACATGGCCGTCCAGGTCGTCCCAGTGGTTCAGCACACGCAGCTTCACCCGCGGCGACTCGCGTATGTCCAGATTCTGCAGCGGTTGGCCGGTCTGCAGCAGGCGCAGAAAGTGGAATGCGCCGTACAGCGCGCCGATGTCGTCGTTGGCCGCGATCGCCGTGGCCTGGCGGCCTTCCACCGAGACGCTGCGGATCAGATAACCCTCGCGTCCCAATGCAAGGGTGTGCAACCGGAGCTTGGCGATCAATGGCGAGGACGAAGGCGTGCCGACGATCACCGCGCCATCGCGGGTGACGGTTTCCGACAGCCGCGGCGCCGTGCCCAGCAACCCCGCCAATCCCCGCAGCAGCTCGTCCCGCGCCGCCGCCTGGGTGGGCGTGGCCGCAGCGGCCACCAGCTGCGCGGCCTGCGCGCGGTAGTCTCCCGTCCGCTCCGCCTGGACCGGCCGGTAGCGTAGCCACAGGTCGTAGCCGTCTTCCGCATGGGCCTGCGGCGCATACGCCATGCCGGCCAACCAGCATGCGGCAACAGCCGCCGCCCCGGCCGCAGCGACGATGCGGCGGAACATCGCCGCTCCCGCCGCAACGGCGCACCCGCCGCCAGGGCGAAACCTGTCGCCCGCCCCGCCGGTTAACGGTAACATCCTCAGCGTTTGCGCATTCTGCGCCGACTCAAGTTTCATTGGGGCTCCGCGACGCGCGCAACACGGTGTCTGCCTGGCGGCGCCGATGGTCGCCGGCCGATTTAGGAAACGAACGTTGGAAAAACCCAGAAAATCCGTCCGCCGCAAGAGCCGCGCCGTCACCATCGACGAGGTGGCCGCACTGGCGGGCGTTTCGCCGATGACGGTATCGCGCGTGGTCAACGGGCAAGGAAAAGTCCGCGATACCACCCGGGAAAAGGTCATGCGCGCGGTACGCGAGCTCGACTACACGCCCAATCTTGCCGCCAGTTCGCTTGCCGCCGCGCAGCACACGCGCATCGCGCTGATCTACACCAATCCCAGCGGCGCCTACCTGCGCGAGCTGCTGGTCGGCCTGCTGCGCGTCGCCTCGCGCACGGCCATACAGCTGGTCATCGACTACTGGGACGATCTGGATCCCGAAGCCGAACGCAAGGCCGCACGGGCGCTGGCGCAGAAAGTGGAAGGGGTGATCCTGCCGCCGCCGCTTTGCGACTCCCGGGCGGCGGTGATGGAGCTTATCCGCGCGAAAGTGCCTGTGGTCGCGATCGCCTCGGGCCGCTTCAGCGAAGACATCTCCTGCGTGCGCATCGACGATTTCCGCGCCGGCAAGGAGCTCACCGAACACCTGATTGCGCAGGGCCATGGCCGCATCGGTTTCATCAAGGGCCGTGCCGAGCAGAGCGCCAGCGCGCGCCGTTTCGAAGGCTTCCAGGCCGCGCTGGACGAGGCCGGCATCGCACTGGACCACAGCCTGGTGCAACAGGGCGACTACACCTACCGGTCCGGCCTGAAGGCGGCCGAGAAGCTGCTGTCGCAACGCAAGCCGCCCACCGCCATCTTCGCCAGCAACGACGACATGGCGGCGGCCGCGATTTCGGTGGCGCACCGCCGCGGCCTGGACGTGCCGCGCGATCTGTCGGTGGTGGGCTTCGACGACACGTCGGCGGCGACGACGGTATGGCCCGAGCTGACCACCATCCATCAACCCATCGCCTCGATGGCCAACACCGCCATCGACGTCCTGTTGCGCAGCATCCGCCGCAGGGATCGCAGTACCCGCGTACTGGTCGACCATGTGGTGCCGCACCGGCTCATCACGCGCGACTCCGTGGCGCCGCTGTCGGCGCGCAAGCGCGGCAAGAACGGCTGATCCTGGAATGCCGCGGCGCGGATTCCGCGGCCTGCGGCGATAGTCCCCGCACGCGTCCGCCAGGCTGCGCCGGCCAGCCACGGCCAAGTCCCGGCGCCGGCCCTGATGGACAGGCCGCCGTGGCGATACCGCGGTGCTGGAAAGAATGTCCGACATCGATAGCCTCACTCCCTTCGCAGTTGCGTCTTGTACCGGCGTGCGGGCCAACGCCGGCCGTGGCTCCGGCGGTCCGGCACGCGCGGCCGGACCCTGCCCGCAGCGTCAGCGCAACAGGTACTGGTTGAGCAGGTTTTCGTAGCGCTCCTGCTTGCCGCTGGTCTGCGCCGGTTCGCCCTGCGCGAGCGCCAGGCCAC
>NZ_OCND01000002.1 GCF_900215535.1 Pseudoxanthomonas wuyuanensis
TGACGGCCGGCGACTCTCGCCGAAGTCGAGCTCCCCGGGAAGTGGGCGAAGAAGAATTTGTGGGGATACCTCAGGTCTTGACCCGCCATTGCCATCTTTCGGGCCTTCCCGCCAATCATCGAAACCGCCGTACGCGGCTGTAGGAGTCGTGCCGGCATGCCGGCGCCACTCCCACAGACCTCAGCCGCGCGCTTCGGCCAGCGCTTCCAGCCGCGCGGGATCCAGCAGGCGCACATGGTGCGGATCGTCGGTGGCAATGGCGCCTTCCTGGCGCAGCCGGGTGAAGCTGCGGCTGACCGTCTCCACGGTCAGGCCGAGGTAGTCGGCGATATCCGAGCGCGTCATCGGCAGCGTGACTTCGGTATCGCTCCAGCCACGGCGGCGGCGGCGTGCGGCCATGTCCAGCAGAAAGCCGGCCAGCCGTTCCAGCGGGTTCAGCCGTGCCAGCGACATCAGCTTGTCGCGGGTGGCGTCCAGTTCCACGCAGGCGCGATCGAGCAGTTCGCGTTCCAGTTGCGGGTGCTGTTCGCACAGGCTGCGCATGTCGCGGGTGGCGAACGCGCACAGCTGGCTGTCGACGATCGCCTCGATCGAATGGCGGTAGCGGGTGGCGCCGCTGAAACCGATGAAGTCGCCCGGCATCAGAAAACCGGCCACCAGCCTGCGCCCGTCCGGCAGCAGGCGGATGCGGCGCAAGGCGCCTGCGGTGACGGTGAACACGCCGCGCCGGTTGTCGCCTTCGCGCGCCAGCAACTGGCCGGCGCTGAGCGTGATGTCGCCGGCCATCGCCTCCAGCTCGCGCGCCTGCTCCAGCGGCAGCGCCGCGCACATGGCCAGGTGCCGGACCTGGCAACCGGCGCAGCCGCCCTCCTGCGACAGGCCGCCGTCGCCGCCGGACGCCCCGCTCGCGGGCGTCGGAACTCCATTGACACGCAGGACACGCAGACTCATGGCGGCGGCAGCACCCTCGGGAATGCCGCCATGATACGGCAGGGCGGGCGCGCTGGCGGCGGCCGTTCCGGCCTGCCGCAAATGAACGCCGCGGCCGGCCGCCGGCAGGTTTTTCCCCGCGGCGGTCCAAGATCGGTTACAGTGCGCGCCGTTTGCCAGCGGCCGTTTGTTTCCCCAATGGTCCGCCGTCGCCGGAATTCCCCAGGGATTCCGCGCCCGCTCCGCTCCGACTTCTTTCGTTGCGCAAACTCGGAACCGCCGCTTTGGCGGTCTCCGCAACACCTCTCGCAGCGCGGTTTCAGGGAACGCTTCGAGTAACGGCCGCACCGCATCTCGCGTCGAACGTTTCCGCACAGGCTTGTGCGAGCGTCGGCATGTGTGCCCGGCCGGCCGACTTTGGAGCTTTACCGCATGTCTTTCGAAAATCTCGGGCTGGTGCCCGCCCTGCTGCGTGCCCTCAACGACGAGGGTTACACCCAGCCCACCCCCATCCAGACCCAGGCCATTCCGCTGGCGCTGGAAGGCCACGACCTGCTGGCCGGCGCGCAGACCGGCACCGGCAAGACCGCCGCGTTCGGCCTGCCGCTGATCCAGCACCTGGCCACCTCGCCGCAGGAAGTCAGCCGCAGCGGCCCGCGCAAGCCGCGCGCGCTGATCCTGGCGCCCACCCGCGAACTGGCCGTGCAGGTGCACGACAGCCTGCGCGGCTACGGCAAGTACCTGCGCATCCCCAGCACCACCATCTACGGCGGCGCCGGCATGGGCCCGCAGCTGGACGCGCTGCGCCGCGGCGTCGATCTGCTGGTGGCCACTCCGGGCCGGCTGATCGATCACATCGATCGCCGCAGCGTGGATCTGTCCGGTATCGAGATCCTGGTGCTGGACGAAGCCGACCGCATGCTCGACATGGGCTTCCTGCCTGCCATCAAGCGCATCCTGGCCAAGCTGCCCAGGCCGGGCGCCGTCGGCAACGGCCGGCAGACGCTGCTGTTCTCGGCCACGTTCGAGGAAAGCATCAAGCAGCTGGCGCTGGAGTTCATGCACAACCCGCAGCAGATCCAGGTCACCCCCAGCAACACCGTGGCCGATACCATCCAGCACCGCGTGCATCCGGTCGACGGCAACCGCAAGCGCGATCTGCTGCTGCACCTGCTGGCTGCCGACAGCCGCGTGCAGACGCTGGTGTTCGGACGCACCAAGCACGGTTGCGACAAGCTGACCAAATTCCTGGAACAGAGCGGCGTCAAGGCCGCGGCGATCCACGGCAACAAGTCGCAGGGCGCCCGCCTGCGCGCGCTGAAGGACTTCAAGGGCGGCCGCATCAACGTGCTGGTGGCCACCGACATCGCCGCACGCGGCATCGACATCGACCAGCTGCCGCGGGTCATCAACTACGACCTGCCGATGGTGGCCGAGGACTACGTGCACCGCATCGGCCGCACCGGCCGTGCCGGCGCGCAGGGCGAGGCGATCTCCATCGTGGCCCAGGACGAGGCCAAGCTGCTGCGCGCCATCGTGCGCATGCTCAAGCGCGAAGTGGAAATCCGCGACGTACCCGGCTTCGAGCCGCAGACGCCGATCCGCTGGGGCAACAACAATCCTGCGGGCGAACGCCCGGCCGGCAACCAGGCGCCGCGCAAGCACGCCCGCCGTCCGCACGCCGACGCCCCGCGCCACGCCCACGCCGGCCCGAAGAAGCACGGCGGCCAGCGCGACGGCGCCCGCAAGCCGGGCGGCTTTGCCGGCCGTCAGGGCAATGGCGGCGGCGGCGGCCCGCGCCGCAGCGCCAGCTGAGCAGGACGCACGCGCCGGTTCACCGGCGCGTGCGGTCGCATCCAACACCGGTTGCGGTCGGCGTCATCGACGCTGCTGCAGCCGGTGTTTTTTTTCTTCCCTCACGAGAGGAAAGGTCCACATGGAAGCCGGTGGCCATGGCGTTGCGAGACACGCTGTAAATACCCGCTATGCGGGCCCGGCCCGCCATCGCAGATGACGGGCGTTCGGCTGCGCGCGAAGCCGTGCTTCGCAAACACTTGCCTCACCCATGTAAGCTCTTACGCGGCATCCATGCCGCGTACGGTCTCGCAACGCCATGGCCACCGACTTCTGCAAAGATTGCCGGCACTCGAAAAAAACCTACAGAAACCGCGCTTCGGATGTTTTTCCCGAACGCTTGCCAACGGCTTCCACATAGACGTTCCCTGCCTTGGTTGAAGAAATTTTTGCGGCGCGCGCTCCGCCGTCTTGAACCGCAGGAGCGCGCACCGATTGGCCGGATCAGAACCGATACGACACCGTCAGTCGCAGGTTGCGGCCCGGTTCGCTGTAGCGGCCGATGCCTTCGCCGGTGACGTAGCCGTACAGCGTATTGGTGCCCTCGTTGACCAGGCGGATGCGCGACCACAGGTAGTAGCGCTCATCGAACAGGTTGTAGACGCCGGCGCTGACGCGCAGGTGGTCGCTGACGTTGTAGCTGCCGAACAGATCGAACACGGTGTAGGCCTCACTGAGGAAGTCGGGCGTGGTGGTCTGGAAGAAGTCGCCGGTTTCGCTCAGCTGCGCATCCTTCATCTTCTTGGCCAGCGCATGGGTCAGGTTGCCGGTGATGCTCCAGCGGCCTTGTGGGGCCAGGTACTGCAAGCCCAGCACACCGCGATCCGGACTGATGCTTTCCAGCGGGTCGCCGTTCTTCTTCTCGCCTTCGGCATGGGAGTACGCCAGCCGCAGCTGCCAGGCCTCGCCCAGCAGCCAGCGGCCTTCCAGTTCGGCGCCCTTGACGGTGACTTCGCCGTAGTTGGCCGGCATCGTGTAGGTGGTGCCGAAAGAAGTGCTGCAGCCGCTGAAACCGCAAATCTGGTATTCCACGTCCGGGTTCTGCACGAACTGCGCGCTTTCGATGAAGTTGTCGTACTTGTCGCGGAACAGCGATACGCCCAGCTGCATGCGTTCGGTCTGCCAGCGGTAGCCGATCTCGGCATTTAGGCTCTTCTCCGCTTCCAGGTTGGGATTGGCCACCGCACTCCATGCCGTTGCTTCGTTGCCGGTGGCCACTTCGGTGACCGTGGAGGTGGTGGTCGGCGCGTACAGGTTGCCGACCGTCGGCGCGCGGAAGCCGCGGCCAAGCTGCGCCCACAGCGAGTGATCCGGCACGAACTCGAAGCTGGCGCCGGCCTGCCAGGTCGGCGCGGAGAAGCTGACATCGCGCACGGTACCGGTATCGTCATCGAAGGTTGGGCCGAGGTCGGGCGAGTAGTCGTAGCGGTCGTAGCGGGCGCCGGCGGTGACAGTCAGGCGTCCGTCGAGCAGGCTCACGCGGTCGCGCAGATACAGGTTCCATGCATCGACATCGGTATGCGGTACCTGCGATGGATCCACCGTCACCGACGCCACGCTGCCGTCGTTGCGCCAGCGCGTATCGACGGCGGTGAAGTCGACTTCGCGGCGTTGCCAGGCGGCGCCGTAGATCAGCGCATGCACGCCGGCGAAATCCTTGGAGAAATCCACCGCCACCCGATCCAGCGTCTGCTCGGTGGCGCGATCCTCGCTGCGCAGGCAGGGCGTGGTGGCGCCGGGGCAACCGGAACCGGCCAGGATGGTGGTCAGCGCGCGGCTGTCGGTCTGCTGTCGGTCGACCTGCGCCTGCATCTGGTCGAAGGCGGCGTTGCCGGCCTTCCACACATAACGCAGGCCGTAGCGGTCGCGGTCGTTGCTGTCGTCGCCCCAGCGCTCCAGGTAGCCGGGCGCATAGACCCGCGACAGGTTTTCGACCCGGTTGTCGGCGCGGCTGCGTTCCCACACCAGGCCGAAGCGGTGCGCCTGGTTGGGTACGATATCCAGCTTGGCCAACAGGTGATCGCTCTGGCTGTCGATCGGATCCGGCGTGCGCCGGCCGGTGCCGCTGCGCTCGACGGTGGTGTCGTACCAGGATTCGGCTTCATGGCCATCGCGGCGGGTGAACACCAGCATCGATTCGACGATGCCGGTGCGGTTGGCCAGCGTCAGCGTGCCCATGTTTTCGTCGCGCGCGCCGGTATAGCCGTACTTCAACCCGATGTAGGTATCGTTGCCCTCGGCCTTCAGGTAGTCGGCCGGATCCTTGGTGGTGAACATCACCGCGCCGCCCAGCGCGCCGCTGCCGGCGCTGATCGCGTCGGCGCCCTTGATCACTTCCACCCGCTTCAGCGCGTCGGTGTCGATGCCGCCGCGGCCGGCACGGAAGAACTCGTAGGCCGCCGTGGTTTCCAGCGATTCGGCCAGGCTCAGGCCATCGACGGAGATCGCCACGCGGTCGCCTTCCAGGCCGCGGATGTTGAAGCCGTTGTCGCCGAAGCGGCCCAGGTCGACGATGCTGACGCCGGGGATGTAGCGGATCAGGTCTTCCATGCCCTGGGCCATCTCGTTCTCGATGTCGTCGGCGTCGAGCACGGTGACGTTCTGGTTGGCCGATGCGCGTTCGCTGCGCTCGCCCTTGACCTCAATGGGGTCGAAGGTACGCGCATCGTCGGCGGTGGTTTCGGCCTGCGCTGGTATCGACAGGCAGCTGGCGACGGCTATCGCCAGCAGGGTGGGGGTTTGCTTCATGGAGTACTCCGCAGTTGTGATGAAAGGAATGTCTGCGCGCCTGCGATGGACAGGCGTTGTTCCTGGCTGCGGAGGGCCGGGGTTGCCGGCCGATACGTTCGCTGGGTGGGGGAAGCGGGCGGGCCGCGCTATGGCCAGGCGCCGGGTGCGGTTCGCAATTCGATGCGGCCAACCTCGCGCCGGCCTTGCGTCTGTTGCAGCACGGCCGTGCCGTCCAGCCGGAACGGCAGGCTCAGCCGCTCGTGGCCGCCATGCTCGCGCGCGGCCTCGACCTGCAGCAAATAGTCGCCCCGCGGCAGCGCGCGGCCGAAATCGTCGCGTCCGTCCCAGCCCAGCGAATACTGTCCGGGCGCGCGGGTGGGGCGGGCGATGCCATGTACCGCAGCCTCGTCGTCGCGACCGTAGTGCCGCCACCATTGCGGCAGTTCGTGCAGCCAGCGCGAACGGTCGCCCAGCACCAGCAACTGCCGCACCGGTTCGCCGTCCGGCGTGGCGATCCACAGGGCCAGATAGGGGCGGCGGTAGCGTTCGCCGGCCTGCGCGGGAATCTCGTAGTCGATCGCCAGCCGTTCCGGTTCGGTTGCCGGCTCGCCGCCATCGGTCGCCAGCAGCGCATGCCAGCCGCTGCTGGCGAAGGCGACGCCACGTTCGCCGACGATCAGCGCTTCGGTGCCGGGCAGGCTTTCGACCAGCGCCAGCCCGTCGCGGATCGGCATCACGCTGAGCGCGGTGGCCAACGCGTCGGCGCTGGCGGCATCGGCGGCGACCACCGTGGCCGATGGCGCATAGGCCACCGGCCAGCCTTCGCTCGGGTCGAGGATATGGCTGTAGTGGCGGCGGCCGATGCGGTAGCCGCGGCTGCGGTGACCGCTGGCGGCCAGCGCTTGCGACCGCAGCGCCAGCGTGGCGATGGCCGGGCCGTTGTCGCGTGGTGCGGCCGGGTCGGCGATGGCCACGCGCCAGGCCTGCCCGGGCGCTGGTTCGCCCCAGTGGATCGCATCGCCGCCGATATCCAGTTTGATGCCGCCGGCCTGCGGTGCCGCCGCGCGTGCGCGCTGCATCGCCTGGTCCAGGATGTAGCCCTTGGCCAGTCCGTCGACCTGCCATTGCAGTTCCGGCGGCTGCGCCAGCGCTTCGGCCGAGGCATCGAATTCGATCCGTGCAATAGCGCGCGCGCGCTGGCGCAGCGCGATGCGGTCCGGCAATTCGCTGAGGCCGCTGTCGGCGGCATTGCGCCAGATGTTTTGCAGCCCGCCCAGCCGGCAACTGAAGGCGCCTTCGCTCGCTTCGCGCCAGTGTTCGCAAGCGGCCAGCACCGCGCGCAGATCGGCCGATACCTGGCCATCGGACCGGCCGCGGTTGAAGTGCGCCAGTTCGCTGTCGCTACGCCAAGTGCTGAGCACCGCCTCCAGACGCTGAATCTCGGCCAGCGCTGCGTCCACGGCCGCTCCCGCGTGCGCATCGTCGCCGGCGACGATCATCTCGAACGAGGTCCCCAGCACGTCTTCGCGTTGATAGCGCTGCGGTGTGGTTGCCTGCGCGCTCCATGCGCAGGCAGCCACCAGCCACAGCGCAGCTTTCCAGCCACACTTCATGTCGGGCTCCAGTGGCCGGGAATCAGCGCGCGTCGCTGCCGCGCGGCGGCGCGGCCGATGATGTGCGTCCGTGCGATTGCGACGGTGCCGGATCGCGCGCATCGACGATGCCGTCGCCGTTGCCGTCGGCGCGTTCGAACACGCGCTTGCCGGAGGCGGCGTATTCGTCCCATGTCATCCGGCCATTGTGGTCGCTGTCGATCGCCTTGAAGCGCACATGCGCCTGCTGAGTCGACGATTCGCGCGTACTGGCGATGCGCCGGTCCAGACGGTCTTCGAACTCGGCCAGGTATTCGTCCGCGTCCAAGCGGCCGTCGCCATCGGTGTCGGTGCGGGCGAAGGCGTCATCGCGGCCACGATCGTATTCGGCCCGGGTTACCTTGCCGTCGCCGTCGGCATCGTAGATCTCCAGCATGCCGGTGCGGCTGTGGGTGCTGGGCATGTTGAGCGGGCTGCGGCGTTGCGTGCGCGACGGTTCCGCCTGACCCGCGCTCTTCTCGAAATGGGCGAAGGCGCGCTCGCCCGAAGCGTCGTATTCGGCGCGGCTGATCAAGCCGTCGCCGTCCTTGTCCAGCGCCTTGAAGCGCACCCGGGTCTGTTCGACCTGTCCCTGGCGGGCGGTTTCTAGGCGGCGGTCCAGCCGCACCAGGTGTTCGCTGGCGTACTCCTCCGTATCGACCGTGCCGTCTCCGTTCTCATCGGTGTCGGCATAGCGCTGCTTGCGGAACTGCACGAACTGTTCCCAACTGACGGCACCGTCGCGGTCGCTGTCGAATTGTTCCAGAAAGGCCGCGGCCGCCGGTTCGGCTTGCGGCCCGCGCGTGCGATTCGGTTGTGCCTGCTGCGCCATCGCCGGTGCGGCGGCCAGCAGCGTGCCCAGGGCCATTCCCAACAGGTGCTTTTTCATCGAATTTCCTCTTGCTTATTGTGTCGAGAGAGAGAGTGATGGCGTCACTGTTCCAGTACGCGGAAACTCAGCGTGTAGTTGTAGCCGTGCATGGGCGCGGCGGCGCCGTCGGGGGCCTTGCCGCGGTAACGAATCAACGCCAGGTAGACGCCTTCCGATTCCAGCGCGAAGCTGGCCTTGCCCTGGGGATCGGTGGTCAGCGTGGCGACCGGCTTCTGACTGGCGCGGTCCCCACTGGCGCGGAAGATTTCGACGATCTGCCCTGCCAGCGGTTTGCCGTTGTAGTCGATGCGGAACTCGAAGTTTTCCGTGACGTAGAGATCGCTGGGATGCGTCAGCGCCACCAGTTCCAGGCCCTTGCCGTAGGGTTTCAGTGCCGGCTGGGTCGGCGCGCCGGCGGTGATGTAGGCCTCCGAAACCGACAGCGACTGGTAATGGGCCAGCAGTCTGGCGCCCGGCGGCAGCGGCTTGGCCGGGTCGCGGCTGCTTTCCTGTTTGCCGTCCACTTCCCAGGTGCGGAAGATCGCGCCCAGGCGCGGGCCGGTGCTGAAGCGGTAGGTGCCCTTGCCGGCGGCCAGATGGTGCTCGAGCACGGCGCGGGTCTTGAGCCGCTGCACGTTGTCGATCGGTGCGGTGCTGCCGTCGGGAGCGGTGACCCGGAACTCGCTGTGGTCGAACGCCACTTCCGGCACGAAGAATTCTTCGCCGAAGGCCGCGTCCAGCGTGACCATGCCGCCGTGCATCGGCTCGAAGCTGGCGGGTGCGAGGTAGGGGGTGTGGGCGCTCGCGGTATCGACGGCGAGCAGGCCGAGCAAGGCGGCCAGCAGTACGGCGGTTTTCATGGCGATTTCCTGACAGAAGGAGAAATCGCTGGCGGACCCGGATGAAAACGGCTGCTGGCTTAAGGGCGCGATTATTGGGCCTGCGGACGTTTTCGGCAAGCGGGAGCCGCGCGCGGTCCCTTATTGCGATCCGGGAAGCGCGACCGGATGGTCCCCCAAGCGGCTGTCATGCAGAACGGATGTCGGCAGCAACCCCTTTCCCCTTCTGGAGCGTTTGCTAGATTGAAGCGCGTCCATGGGTGGCCGCGTATCGGACCGGGGAGGGTTGCCATGCGCATGCACGGATTGGGTTTGGCGGTGTTGTGCCTGATGGTCGGCAGTTGCCAGGCCGCTGAAACCGGTGAGGCTTCGCCGAAAAAGACGATGCAGGCCTTCGCCAGCGAAGCCGCATTCGAGAAGCTGCTGAAGCGATGGCAGGCGCAGCAACAACAGCGTGGTCGAGAACGGGAAGCCGTCGTTGCGATGGCACCGATGCCGGCGCCGGTAGCGGCAGCTGCCGACGCCTACGCCGGAAGCCCCTCGCTGGACAGCATCCAGGTGACCGGAAGCCGGTTGGAAGAAGGCGCTGCCGAGTCCATCACCAACGTCCAGACCCAGGGCGTGGACGAAGGCGGCATCGTCAAGCAGCACGGCGAGCATCTGGTGGTATTGCGTCGGGGGCGCCTGTTCACGGTGCGGATCGGTGGCGACGCGCTGCAGCCGGTATCGGTGCTTGACGCCTACGCGCCCAGCGCCAACCCCGGCGGCGCCTGGTACGACGAAATGCTGATCGCCGGCGATACCATCGCCGTCATCGGCTACAGCTACGAACGTGGCGGTACCGAGGTTGGCCTGTTCGATATCGACGCGGCCGGCCGGCTGAGCTACCGCGACACCTATCAACTGCGCAGCAACGACTACTATTCGTCGCGCAACTACGCCAGCCGGTTGATCGGCGATCAGCTGATCTTCTACACGCCGCTGTCGATCGCGCCCTGGCGGCTGGAACGCCGCGATTTCTATCCGGCCTTGCGCCGCTGGCATCCTCATTCCACGCCGGATGATTTCAAGCGCATCCTGCCGGCGACGCGCATCTATCGGACCGACGATGCGCTGGACCCTTACGAGGACGACATCGCCCTGCACACGGTGACCCGTTGCGATCTGTCGAAACGTGAAATGCGCTGCGAATCGACTGCCGTGCTGGGGCCGGAAGGGCGCGTTTTCTATGTTTCGGCCGATTCGGTGTTTGTCTGGACCACCCAGTATCGCGATCACGGACAGCCGAACCGGTCTTCAGTATTCCGGATTCCGCTGGATGGCACCGCCCCCTCCGCATTGAAGACCAGCGGCGGTCCGGTCGATCAACTGTCGTTCCTGCAGGATGCCGGCGGCTATCTCAATGTGCTGCTCACCACGGAATCGAAGGGCGAGGGCATGTGGGCGGCGGAAACCGCCGAGGGCGATACCGCCCTGCTGCGGGTGCGGTTGTCGGACTTTGGCGACGGCAGCACCGCGGCCAAGGGCGCGGACTACCTGCCCTTGCCGCCGATATCGGGCGAGGATCCGCAGAACCGTTTCATCGGCGATTGGCTGATTTATGCCGGCGATGGCCAAGCCCGCTGGGGACGCGAGCACGATCCCGATGCCCGCGCGGTCGCCTATGCATTGCGCTTCTCCGGGCGCGCGCCGCCGCAGGCCCTGGTGCTCAGCCACGCGGTGGAACGCATCGAAGCCTTGGGCAGCGACGCTATCCTGGTGGGCAGCGCCGGCCGCGATCTGCATTTCACCAGCATGCGGCTGGACCAGCGCGCCGCACTGGCGGCCACGTTCGTGCAGAACGATGCGGCGCAGGGCGAGACGCGGACGCATGGCTTTTTCTACAAGCGGCAGGACGCCTCGCAAGGCATCGTCGGCCTGCCCATCGTCGGGCACGCGCCGAAGGGCATGCAGCGCTATCTGGGCGAATCGGCGTCGGTGCTGTATCTGCGCGCCCGGGCGCTGCGTCTGTCGCGCATGGGGCAGCTGGATGCTTCGGCGGCGGTTGCGGTTGACGACGCCTGCAAGGCCAGTTGCGTGGACTGGTACGGCAACGCCCGTCCGCTGTTCATCGGCCCGCGGGTTTTTGCGTTGCTGGGCTATGAGCTGGTGGAAGGCGAGATTGATCGGGACCGCATCGGTGAACGCAGGCGCATCAGCTTTGCGCCGGCCGCCGCCAGGATTGCCCGCTGACGATTGCGGCCACCGGCACGCAGGGCGGACAATGGCGGCATGGACATCTTCAAGGTTTTCACCATCGAAGCCGCGCACCGGCTGCCCAACGTGCCGGCCGGGCACAAGTGCGCGCGCCTGCACGGGCATTCGTTCCGCATCGAGCTGCACGTCTCCGGGGATCTGGATCCGCATACCGGCTGGGTGATGGATTTCGCCGACATCAAGGCGGTGTTCAAGCCGATCTACGAACGCCTGGACCACCATTACCTCAACGACATCGAAGGCCTGGAGAACCCCACCAGCGAGCGCATCGCGGTGTGGATCTGGGAACAGCTGAAACCGCAGCTGCCGCTGCTGAGCGAAGTGGTGGTGCATGAAACCTGCACCGCCGGCAGCCGCTACCGCGGTTGAGGGCCGCGGCAGGAATGCTTTGCAGGCCGGGGTTGCGATGCGCCCTCCGGTAGGAGCGACGGCTCTCAACGGCCCGATGGCTGGTCAAGCGGCTCAACGGTGCCGGCACCACTCCGGTAGGTCGCCTGCCTGGGAGCGGTGACGGCAAGCCTTTGAATCTGAACAGGAATCGACCGTTCGTCGGAAACGGTGGCGGTTGTTGTTGCGCTGCAACAAAGATGGGGTTATGCTGCAACGCACAAATCGGCAATCCCATTGGAGTACGCCATGTCTGCCCAGTTCAACGACAGTTTCAGCACCTTTACCCACCAGTTCGCCGCTGCCGCTGCGCGCGCCAACCGTCTGGCCCTGGAAAATGCCGAAACCGTGTTCGGCGTCCAGCTGAAGACCTTCGAAAAGAACATCGACGCCACCGCCGCCTTCTTCGGCGAACTGGTCGAGACCCACGACCTGGAAGCCTACAAGACCCTGTGGCCGAAGGGCCTGCAGGTGGCCAAGGACAACACCGAGCGTCTGGTTGCGGCCGGCCAGGAAGTGTTCGGCCTGACCCTGAAGACCAGCGAAGCCTTGGGCCAGCTGGCCAAGAGCCAGTTCGAAACCGCCACCGAGAGCGTGCAGGCTTCCGTCGCCAAGGCGACCAAGCCGGCCAAGGCCAAGTAAACGAATCCAGGCAATACCCGTCTTTGCGCGGCTCCCCTCCCTCCGCGCAATCCGACCCGGCAGCTCCCTCCCGCTGCCGGGTTTTTTTATGCCCGGACTTTGGAACGGCCGCGCGCGAACGCCGGCTGCGCTCAATCCGGAAGCGTAAGACAGGCCGACAGCGCGCGCGCATCCGGCGCCCGGCGGTAGGGTAGCCGGCCCCAGCACGGGGCATCGATGCGGGCGCCCAGCAGCGCGAAGTTCTCGTCGCGGCGTTCCATCAGCGGGTCCACTTCGCTGGCGATCCAGCCGATCAGCCGGCAACCGTCGGCGGCGATGGCGCGGGCGCTCAACCGCGCATGATTCAGGCAGCCCAGGCGCAGGCCGACCACCAGCACCACCGGCAACTGCAGTTGCCGCGCCAGATCGGCCTGATCCAGCGTGGCCGACAACGGCGCTGCCCAGCCGCCGACGCCTTCCACCACAACGGTATCGGCCTTGCCCTGCAATCTGTCGAAGGCGGCGGCGATTGCGGGCAGTTGCACCGACACGCCAGCCTCGCCGGCGGCGATTTCCGGCGCCAGCGGCAGCGGCAGCGCATAGGGATTCAGATCGCCGTAGGCCGGTTGCGGGTCGCTGGCGGCCAACAACGCCAGCGCGTCCTCATTGCGCCAGCCATCGCAGGTCTGCGCGCAGCCGCTGGCGACCGGCTTCATGCCCACTGCGCGCAGGCCGCGCGCGCGCAGTGCGTGCAGCAGCGCGGTCGAGGCGAGGGTCTTGCCGGCGCCGGTATCGGTGCCGGTGACGAACACGCTACGCATGGGCGCGGATGCCTTCGGTACCGGCGTTCAACGCCGTTCCGGCGCCGCCGGCACGCCAGCGGCCGCCGGCCGGTCTTGTCTCGTTCATCGGATTCTCGTTGCGGAACATCGTCGGCATGATAGTCGGCGCAGCATGCGGAGAATCATCCGTGCTGTCCGATTTCATCTCTTCTCCGCGTTGACAACAACAAGCAGAACCGGTCGATTCCCGATGAATTCGTTTCCGATCAATAAGCGCTAGAATCGGCGGATGTCATTCGCCGCCCAAACCCTGACCGGCAGCAAGCCGGAACAATACGCGCAGCTGGCCGGCCAGGCGCGCGCGCTGCTGGCGGGCGAAACCGACCGCATCGCCAACGCCGCCAATCTGGCCGCGCTGGTCTATCACTCGCTGCCGGATCTGAACTGGACCGGATTCTATTTCTACGACGGCGCCGAACTGGTGGTTGGACCGTTCCAGGGATTGCCCGCCTGCGTGCGCATTGCGCTGGACAAGGGCGTCTGCGGCGCCGCCGCGCGCACCCGTCAGACCCAGCGGGTCGAAGATGTCGAAGCCTTCCCCGGCCACATCGCCTGCGATGCGGCCTCGCGTTCGGAACTGGTGGTGCCGCTGGTCAAGGATGGCCGACTGGTCGGCGTGTTCGACCTGGACAGCCCGCGCGTGGGCCGTTTCGACGAAGCCGACCAGCAGGGCCTGGAAGCCATTGCGCAGATCTACGTGGATGCGCTGACGTGAGCGCAGCCAAGCTGCGCAACATCGGCCCCAAATCCGCCGCATGGCTGCGCCAGGTGGGTTTGCGATCGCACGAGGATCTGGCCGCGGTCGGTTCGGTGGAAGCGTTCATGCGGGTCAAGCGCGCCGGCTTCCGCCCCAGCCTCAACCTGCTGTATGCGCTGGAAGGCGCGCTGCTGGACTGCCACTGGCAGCAGTTGCCCGACGACCGCCGCGGCGAACTGCTGCAGGCCTATGACGCGGCCACTGCGCTGCTGCCGCCACCGCGCGGCCGGCCCGCCGCCGGGCCGGTCACCACCACCCAGATGCAGGACGACGACGACGCGCCTTCGCCCAGCCTGTTCGATTCGCCCGACGACGCCGGCGAAGACTGACGTGGCGGCAGCGCCGTCCCAAAAGCCGCAACAGGCTCTATAATCGCCGCGCTTCAGGTGACCCGGCGGCACTCGCCAATGGGTTGAAACGGGAAGCCGGTGAGCCGACAGGCGATTCCGGCGCTGCCCCCGCAACGGTAAGCGAGTCCAACCGCGGCATCCGCCACTGTGCATCGCACGGGAAGGCGCCGCGGCCGAGTGCGCCGCACTCGCTCGCAAGCCCGGAGACCGGCCTGGAGCATGGAATCGCCGATTGTTCCGGACCTGTGCCGGGGAACGGCGGATCCTCCATGGTTGCGATGCGGAGGGCGTCGTGGCGTGCCGCGCGCTGCGCTGTCCGCTGTTTTTTCCTTCGTCTGGCAACTCCACTGGCTTGCTGCGCATTTGCGCGATGGAGTTGAACCTCATGCAGTACCGTATTCCGGGCCGTTCTCCGGTCCTCCGCACCCTTTCCCTGGCCGTGGCGCTGGGCCTGCCCGGGCTGGCGATGGCCGCCGCCGCGACCACCGATCTGGACGAAATCATCGTCACCGCCACCCGCACCGAGGTCGCGCTGCGCGACAGCCTGGTGCCGGCGCAGGTGATCGGCCGCGAGGAAATCGAACGCACCCAGGCGCGTTCGCTGCTGGACCTGCTCAAGGGCAGGGCCGGTCTGTCGTTCTCCAACCAGGGCGGCAGCGGCAAGCTGACCACGTTGAACATCCGTGGCGCCGATTCGGACCATGTGCTGGTGCTGGTCGATGGCATCCGCGTGGGCTCGGCGACCGCCGGACTGGCGTCGTTCCAGGATCTTCCGATCGATCAGATCGACCGTATCGAGATCGTTCGCGGGCCGCGTTCCAGCCTGTACGGCTCGGAGGCCATCGGCGGCGTGATCCAGATCTTCACCCGCCGCGACCGCGGCGCGCTGCGTCCCCGCTTCCGCGTTGGCATCGGCAGCCACAACCTGCGCGAGGCCAGCGCAGGCGTGGGCGGCGGCAACGAGCGCGGCTGGTTCGGCGCCGACCTTGCCTACCAGCGCACCGACGGCATCAACGCCTGCCGCGGCTCGGCCGCCACCTTCCAGGGTTGCTTCGCCGACGAGCCCGACCGCGACGGTTACCGCAACAGGTCCGTCAACCTGCGCGGCGGCTACACCTTCACCGACACGCTGCGGCTGGAAGCCAACGCATTGCATGCCAGCGCGTTCAACGAGTTCGACGGCAGCATCTTTGGCGGCAACGAGGCCGAGAACATCCAGCAGGTGTTCGGCAGCAAGCTGAGCTGGACGCCCACCGAACGCATCAACGTCGCCGTCCAGGCCGGCCGCGCCTACGACAAGTCGGACAACTACTTCGCCCAGGCGGGCAGCCCGCGCGCCTACGTCAGCACCTTCGACACCCGTCGCGATACCGCCTCGGTGCAGGCCGATTTCTCCCTGGCCGAGCAGCACCTGCTCAGCGCCGGCGCCGACTGGCAGAAAGACGCCATCGAAAGCACCACCGGTTACGCGGTCGATGACCGCGACAACAAGGCATTGTTCGTCGAATACCAGGGCCGGGTCGGCCGCCAGCGCCTGCAGGCCAGCGTCCGCAACGACGACAACGAGCAGTTCGGCAACCACACCACCGGCAGCCTGGGCTGGGGCCTGGATTTCGCCCACGGCCTGCGCCTGAACACCAGCGTGGCCACCGGCTTCCGCGCGCCCAGCTTCAACGAACTGTACTTCCCGTTCTCGGGCAATCCCGATCTGGGGCCGGAAGAGTCCACCAGCGTCAACGTCGGCCTGGCCCAATACGCCGAGCGCTGGAACTGGACGTTCAACATCTACCAGACCAAGGTGGATGATCTGATCGGCTACGACAGCGCCTTCAATCTGATCCAGGCCGAAGAAGCGCGTTTGCGCGGCGCCGAACTGACCTTCGAGGCGCGCGTGGCCGGCTTCGACCTGTCCACCCAGTTCAGCCATGTCGACCCGCGCAACCGTTCCAACGATGCCAACTACAACAAGTTGCTGGCGCGCCGCGCACGCAACACTGCGCGCATCGATGTGGACCGCAGCTTCGGCGCCTTCCGTACCGGGCTGACCTTCAACGCCGCAGGCGAGCGCTACGACAACGCCGCCAACACCCAGCGACTGGGCGGTTATGCCACGCTGGACCTGCGGGTGGAATATGCGATCAATCCGTCTTGGACGTTGCAGGCGCGTGCCAACAACGTCTTCGACCGCGACTACGAAACGATCGCCTGGTACAACCGGCCCGGCCGCGAATACGGCCTGAGCCTGCGTTACCAGCCGGCCAACTGAGCCGCGCACCGGTGCCGCAGGGATGCGGCATACCGTCGGGCAGACGGCCAGTGCTGGAGACATTCGGCGGGCCGCCAACAGCGAAGCTGGTCGTCCTTCAAGAAGAGTTTCGCCTGCGTGGTCCGGAACGCGCGGTACGCAGCATCAAACAGGGCAAGCCGCCGGACCTGGATGCCGGGCAGGAGTACCGCGGCGAATTCGGACTGCAGGTGCCGTCGCCGATACCCGATGGCTGTCTGCCTGACATGCGTACCCGCCTGACCCGGTACTTCAACGCGGCCAAGGGTCCGCTGACCGCCTTGAACCGGGCGGGCAGCGAGCCCGCGCAAGGTGGCGCCGTGTTTTGCCTTCAGCCCCGAACCAGGGGCCGAAGGATGCCAGCCGGTCAAGATCGCCCAATGTTCTCCTGAAGTTGCAGAGAACAGCGCTCGAGCTGCGGCCTTCCCATCGGCCGCGACATCACCCGATACAACGGCGCCATTGCCGCCATAAACGTTATGACGGCAGCCGCGCCGGATATTGACCAGACAACCGGGGCACCGGTGCGGTTACCTCGTCCACAAGCCATTGATATCGAGGCCATTCCGGCAATTGACGCAGTACACGGACCTCATCAGAATCTGGTTTATGCCGCACTTTGCGGTCTAGTAGGCGTTAGGCCGCATGGACACGATTCGCGACGTTGTGGAGTTCAAGTCCGAGCAATTCTCTCCGGTGCTGCCAGAGGATTGCCAAGTCAATCCCGGTGTCTACGGCGCAGAACTGGCTTTTTGGCTGTCGCAAGAGCTGGCTAAACGTGGTGTTCCAACTAGCTATCCAAACTTTGAGGATTGGGGTTGGTTCATTGAGTACTCGCCGGACACGGGCTCGGAGTTTGCGGTTCACTGCTGCAACGTGGATGGCTCCAAGGATCGTTGGCTTCTGTCCTTGCGGCGCTTTCCGCGCAAGATGTTCGGCCGCGACAAGCCGCCGTACATGGAGGCAGCATCATTGGTTCAAGGCATTCGGGCCGTCGTTGAGTCCATTGTCGCTCCAGGTGACGTCACATGGCACTGGACAAACGGCGATGCAGCCTGACAGTTCATTCAAGCCGACCCGCTTCGCGGGTCGGCTTAGTTCAGGCATTGGGCTTCAAAGGAACGGAAATGACATCTGTTGAGGCGTGGATATGACCGCGATTACTCCGGATCGCTTCATTGCAGAGGAAAGCCTGGCTGAGGGCGCGAGCGAACCGAACCGTATTCTTTGGATCAGCGAGGCAGGTGGTCTTACTCAGTTTGGCGCCTTCGTCGAGTTTCTGCAGCCGGGATCTCGCTCATCTATCAAGCACTGGCACAGTGCCGAGGACGAATTGGTCTATGTCCTTGAAGGCGAGATCACACTGATTGAGGGCGACACCGAAACGCTGCTGCGACCTGGGGACGCGGCGACATTTCGCGCGGGGATACCTGTCGGCCATTGTCTCGAGAACCGCAGCGGCAACGTAACGCGTTGTCTAATCGTCGGCACGCGGGCGCCTGTCGACAGAATCACCTACCCGAACCATGATCGAGTCTGTCACCGCGACCGTTCGCTCCCGGACGACATCTGGACGAACAGCGCAGGCGAGCCCACAACGAGCCCCTATGCTTAGGAAGAATGCCACAGCATCTCCGGAGCCGTGCATGCATCGATGCACCGAGCCCAACAACGCCATCAACACGGACGGAAAACTCGCACGCGCCCTTGGCGCGCACGAGTTGGCCGCCGGTTATGGCCGGCATTAGGCAGCAGTGAAAGATCGTCGCGACTACGAAAAGGCATTGGAGATCATCGGCGCCATCATCCGCGCTTGGGATCCGTACAATCTCATCAACGAGGGAGCGCCCTCGGACGAGTTTGACGATCAAATTGCAAAGATCACCGCTAGAGCTCCGGCTTTTTACGGCATCGATGAGATCGCCCTGGCAATCTCTGATGTTTTCTCAGACTCATTTGGTCCAGGCAGCTTCACGCCGGCAGATTGTTTTCAGCCTGCCCAAGAGATTTTCATGGAGTTGCGTCGTGCGATGCTCTTGCCATGCTGCCTAACAACTCAAGCAGAACCCGCTTCGCGGGCCGGCTTGATTCAAGGCGTTGGGCCCATGGAAGGTATCAGCCATATCACGTTTATCGTCCGGGACCTCGACCGCATGGCCACCTTCTTGTGCGAGGGGCTTGGAGCGCGCGAGGTTTATGACAGTGCCAGCCGCAACTATTCGCTGTCCCGCGAGAAATTCTTTGTGCTCGGCGGTACTTGGCTGGCTGCAATGGAAGGCATGCCGCCCCAGGAGCGTTCCTATCAGCATGTTGCTTTTTCCGTGCGGGAGGCTGACTTGCCCATCTACTTGGAGGAGCGTCTTGCCCGGTACAGCGATGTGCGCTGACAGTTGATTCGAGCCGAACCCGTATCGGGGCACCGGCCAGGTGCCTTTACGCTACGCTAGCACGCACCTATCCGCTGCCCCACCACGGGTCGGCTTAGTTCAGGTGTCAGGTCACATGACGAACCTTTCCGGCTATTCAGGCACTCCCCTGGCCAAGAAGCTCGGCATTTCTGCCGGATCAACGCTCGTCACTCGGCACGCGCCAAGCGACTATGAGCAGTTGGTTGCACCTCTTCCACCCGGGGTTCTTATTACCGGAAAGGTTACGAAATCGGCGGACCTGGTTCATGTCTTTGCCGTTGACCGGTCGGTGCTGGAGCGGGAGTTGGCGTCCCTCCGTAAGGACATCAGGCCGGATAGTGTCGTTTGGGTTTCCTGGCCCAAAAAGGCTTCCAAAGTTCCAACCGACATCACCGAAGACACAATCCGAGAAGTCTGCCTTCCCCTCGGATTCGTCGACATCAAGGTCTGCGCCGTCAGCGACATCTGGTCTGGTCTCAAGCTCATGATCCGCAAGGAGTTGCGCTAGCTTTCGGCCGAGCCATTCGTTCAAGCCGGTTCCGTATCGAGGACGCGCCGGCTCAATTCAGGCATAGACAACAGGGGCCGTCGAGGCGGCTGGCGCCCGGCCATTCCATCGGGCGCGCGTCCCACTGGATGCGCCGGCGGGTCGCTGGTTATGTCGGCCATTAGGGGGCAAGATGAGCTCCCCCGCACCACAAGTAGGAGGTGACATATGTATCGGCACCTGTACCTGGCGGCATCGTTGCTCATCCTTCCGGCCAGCTCCGTCCTTGCGCAGGACAATGCGGGACAAACCGCACTGGCATGGACCCATCAGGATTCGCAGCTCCAGTGGGGGCCTTGCCCGGACTTTCTCCCCGAGGGCTGCGCAATTGCCGTGCTTCACGGCGACCCGGCCAAGGAAAACGCGGACGTGTTTTTCAAGGTACCGGCGGGTTCCTCGATTCCTCCCCACTGGCACACGTCGGCGGAGCGCATGGTCCTGGTTTCAGGCGAATTGCACGTCACCTACAACGGCCATGAGCGAACGGTCCTGAGGCCTGGCTCATATGCGTACGGTCCTGCCCGGCTTCCGCATGAAGCCGACTGCGCAGAAGGGGAGCCCTGCGTTCTTTTCATTGCCTTTGAGGCTCCGGTTGACGCCATTGCGGTTGAGGCGACAGAAAAGTAACCGGGTTGCCGCCTGACCATCGCAAGCAGGGCGTGCGCGCGGAAACCGGCGGCACGCCCTAGTGCGAATCGCGCGGCACGGCGTCGCCGCTGCCGCCGACCAGGATGTCCAGGTCGGCGCCCAGGTGGGCCTGTTGGACGTGGTCGACGTACAGCTTGTACCAACCGCGGGCCGGGCGCGGCGGCTCCTGCCACTGGGCGCGGCGTGCGGCCATTTCCTCGTCGCTGATGTCCAGGTGCAGGCGCCGGCCGGGGACGTCGAGTTCGATGAAATCGCCATTGCGCACCAGCGCCAGCGGGCCGCCGGCGGCGGCTTCGGGCGAGGTGTGCAGCACCACGGTGCCGTAGGCGGTGCCGCTCATGCGCGCATCGGAAATGCGCACCATGTCGGTCACGCCCTGGCGCAGCAGCTTGGGCGGCAGCGGCATGTTGCCGACCTCGGCCATGCCGGGGTAGCCGCGCGGGCCGCAGTTCTTCAGCACCATCACGCAGCTGGCGTCGATGTCCAGCTGCTCGTCGTCGATGCGCGCGTGCAGGTCTTCGATGTTCTCGAACACCACCGCGCGGCCGCGGTGCCGCAGCAACTGCGGCGAAGCCGCCGACGGCTTGATCACCGCGCCGTCGGGCGCCAGGTTGCCGCGCAGCACGGCAATGCCGGCCTCGGGTTTGAACGGTTCGCTGAGCGGCCGGATCACGTCGCGGTTCCAGCACGGCGCATCGGCGATGTTCTCGCCAATCGTGTTACCGCTAACAGTGGCTGCGTCCAGGTGCAGGTGTTCGGCCATCTCGCGCATCAGTGCCGGCAGGCCGCCGGCGTAGAAGAAATCCTCCATCAGGTATTGCCCGGAGGGTTTGAGATTGAGCAGGCAAGGCAGCTTGGAACCCAGCCGGTCCCAGTCGTCGAGCTTGAGATCCACACCGATGCGTCCGGCCAGCGCCAGCAGATGGATCACCGCGTTGGTCGAGCCGCCAATCGCGGCATTGACGCGGATTGCGTTCTCGAACGCCTGCCGGGTCAGTACCCGCGACATGCGCTGGTCCTCGCGCACCATCTGCACGATGCGCCGGCCGCTCAGCTGCGCCAGCCGGTAACGGCGCGAATCGACGGCGGGAATGGCTGCGTTCTCCGGCAGCGACATGCCCAGGGCTTCGACCATGCTGGCCATCGTCGAGGCGGTGCCCATGGTCATGCAGCTGCCCTTGGAGCGCTGCATGCAGGCCTCGGCCTCGTTGAAATCCGGCTGCGACAATTCGCCGGCGCGGACCATTTCCGACATCTGGATCACGCCGGTGCCCGAACCCAGCGGGTGGCCGCGCCAGTTGCCCGACAGCGAGGGGCCGCCGGAGATGCCAATGGTGGGCAGATCGACGCTGGCTGCGCCCATCAGCAGTGCCGGGGTGGTCTTGTCGCAGCCCATCAGCAGCACCACCGCATCGATCGGGTTGGCGCGGATCGATTCCTCAACGTCCATGCTGACCAGGTTGCGGAACAGCATCGCGGTGGGGCGCATCTGGGTTTCGCCCAACGACATCACCGGAAATTCCAGCGGGAAGCCGCCGGCTTCGTAGATGCCGCGTTTGACGTGTTCGGCCAGCTCGCGGAAGTGGCCGTTGCACGGGGTCAGTTCCGACCAGGTATTGCAGATGCCGATGACCGGCCGGCCATCGAACATGTCGTGCGGGTGCCCGGCGCTCTTCAGCCAACTGCGGTAGTAGAAACCCTGTTTGCCGTCGCGGCCGAACCAGGCCTGGCTGCGTGATGCCGGCTTCTTTGGAGCGCCCATGCTTGCCAGATCCTGTGGTGAAGATTGGGAAGGGAGCCCGGCATCCATTCGCAGCGCCGACCCGGATTCCGCTTTACGGCGGTCATCCTACAAGGCATATTGATATTGCAAAAATAAAATAATTGAAGATACCAATACTGTTTTTGATATCTGATTTCCTCCGCCCGCCCGACACCGGAAACCGACCGCATGACCGCCCAGTTCGACCCTGCCTCCGAAGCGTCCGCCACCGTCTACCCGAGCCTGCGTGGGCGCCGCGTCTTCATCACCGGCGGCGGTTCCGGGATTGGCGCAGCGTTGGTCGAGGCCTTCGTGCGCCAGGGGGCGGCGGTCGCCTTCATCGACATTGCCGAGGACGACAGCGCGGCACTGGTCGCACGCCTGGCTGACGCCGGATTGCCGCGCCCGTGGTGGTGGCGCTGCGACGTGACCGATGTGGCGGCGCTGCAGGCAGCGATAGCCGATGCGGCCGGCGAACTCGGCGATTTCCATGTGCTGGTCAACAATGTCGGCAGCGACGACCGCCACGCGCTGGCCGAGGTCACTCCGGAGTACTGGGACCGGCGCATGGCCATCAACCAGCGTCCGGCGTTCTTCGCCATCCAGGCGGTGGTGCCCGGCATGCGCCGGCTCGGCGGCGGTTCCATCGTCAATCTGGGTTCCACCGGCTGGCAGACCAAGACCGCGGGCTATCCGGCCTACGCCACCGCCAAATCGTCGGTCGACGGACTGACCCGCGGACTGGCGCGCGAACTGGGCGCCGAGCGCATCCGCATCAATATCGTCACCCCGGGCTGGGTGATGACCGAACGCCAGATCCGGCTATGGCTGGACGAAGCCGGCGAGCGCGAACTGCAGCGCAACCAGTGCCTGCCCGACAAGGTGGTGCCGGCGGACATCGCGGCGATGGTGCTGTTCCTGGCCTCGGACGACGCGCGCGCCTGCACCGCGCAGGAATTCGTGGTGGATGCGGGCTGGAGTTGAGTGCCCGCAAGTCTTTTCGCGAATGATATCTGTCCTGTAGGAGCGACGTGAGTCGCGATGAGGCTTTCCCATGAAAGCGCCATCGCGACTCACGTCGCTTCTACAAGGCTATTCGACCAGCGATCACACCGGCACTTCCTCCATCGGCAACTGCACGCCGTAAACCGATGCGGCCGCATCCTTCAGCGCCTTGAGCATGATCTGCGCGCCGGGCGAGAGCAGCCAGTCGGTGCGGGTGATGATGCCGAACGCGTCCATCTTGCAGGACAGTTCCACCGGCAGGATCGCGGCGATGCCGTGATCGGCGTAATGGCGCGCCACGTCCACCGGCACCACCGCCAGGTGGTCGCTCTGTTCCAGCATCTTGGTCAGGAATACCAGCGCCGAGGTCTCGATGATCCGGCGCGGCGGGTCCAGCCCGACGCTCTGGAACATCAGCTCGAAACGGTGGCGCAGCACGCTGCCGGCCGGCGGCAGGATCCAGGCCGCGGCGGCCAGCTGGTCCAGCGACGGGGTGCCGGTTTCCAGAATCGGGTGGCCCGGACGGGCGATGGCGCAGACCTGTTCTTCGGCCAATGCCTGGTAATGCAGGTTGCGCTTGTCGTGGCGGGCGAACAGCCGCGCGATCAGGATGTCCAGCTTGTTCTGCGCCAGCCGCTCCAGCAGCACGTCGCTGCTTTCCATCAGCAGCGACATCCGCAGCAGCGGGTATTCATCGGCGATCCGGCTCATGGCCATCGGCAACAGCGTCATCGCCGGGCCGGCGATGGCACCGACGCTGACGTTGCCGGTGTAGCCGGCCTTCAGCGAGTCGATTTCGCGGCCGGCCTCGCCCAGGCTGGACAGTGCGATGCGCGCATGCCGGATCATGATCTCGCCGTACCAGGTCGCCCGCATGCCGCGCGGCAGCCGCTCGAACAGCGTGACCTCCATCATCTCCTCCAGATCCTTGAGCAGCTTGGAGGCGGCCGGTTGCGACATGTTCAGCGCGTCGGCGGCGCGGTGGATGTTGCCTTCCTCATCGATGGCCAGCAGCAGCATCAGCTGGCGGGTCTTGAGCCGGGCGCGGGCGAACCAGGGCTTGCTCTGTTGCGACATCAGGCTGGTCATCCCATATGAGTATGGGTATAGGTTAAGCCCAAAATTGCATTTGTTGGCTATCTCTCCTGGACGCAGAATAGCGGGGCACACTGACCCAGGCTGGGCCCGGGCCGGTGTGCGCCAACTTCACCGGTGGGCGGAGCGCATGCGACTGATCCAGCTGATAGACGATTCCGGAGTCGCGCGGACCGGCGCGGTCGACGCCGATGGCGGCAGCGTCCGCCTGTTGTCCGGCTTCGACAGCACCTACGCGTTGGCCAGCGCGGCCATTGCCGCCGGCCAGCCGCTGCAGGCATTGGCCAGCGCCGCCTTGGGCGAACAGCGCCTGGACTACGCGCAAGCGCTGGCGCAGGGGCGGGTGCTGTCGCCGCTGGCCCATCCGGACCCGGCGCACTGCCGGGTCACCGGCACCGGGCTGACCCACCTGGGCAGCGCGGCCGCGCGCGATGCGATGCACCAGAACCTGCAGCAGCAGGCCAGCAGCGGCACGCTCACCGACTCGATGAAGATGTTCCAGGCCGGCGTTGAAGGCGGCATCCCCGCCGCTGGCCAGGCCGGCGCGCAGCCGGAATGGTTCTACAAGGGCGACGGCAGCATCATGGTGGCGCCCGGCGCGCCGTTGCCGTCGCCGGATTTCGCGCTGGACGGCGGCGAGGAGCCGGAACTGGTGGGGTTGTACCTGATCGGCCCGGACGGCACGCCGTACCGGCTTGGCTTTGCCATCGGCAACGAGTTTTCCGACCACGTCACCGAACGCCAGAACTACCTGCTGCTGGCCCATTCCAAGCTGCGCGCCTGCGCGGTGGGGCCGGAACTGCGCACCGGCGAACTGCCGCGCGATCTGCAGGGCAGCAGCCGGATCCGGCGCGGCGGCGAGGTCATCTGGGAGAAACCCTTCGTGACCGGCGAGGCCAACATGTGCCACTCGCTGGCCAATCTGGAATACCACCATTTCAAGTACGCCGCGCACCGCCGCCCCGGCGACGTGCATCTGCACTTCTTCGGCACCGCCACGCTGAGCTTCGCCGACGGCGTGCGCGCCGAGCCGGGCGACTGCTTCGAAATCGATCTGCCCGCGTTGGGCGCGCCGCTGCGCAATCCGCTGGCGCGCGTGCCGGGCGGCTTTGAACCGGGTACGGTACGCCCGCTATGAACAGGATCTTTCCGTTATGAGCCAACGTTTCCAGAGCTACATCGATGGTCGATGGATTGCAGGCGCCGACAGTGCCGCCGATGAGAATCCGTCCGATCTGGGCAGTCCGGTCGGCGAATACGGTTCGCTCAATGCCGCGCAGGTGAATGAGGCGATCGCCGCGGCCGCGCAGGCACAGCGTGCCTGGGGCCTGAGTTCGCCGCAGCAGCGCGCCGATGCGCTCGATTTCGTCGGCAGCGAGATCCTGGCGCGCAAGGAGGAACTGGGCCGGCTGCTGGCGCAGGAGGAAGGCAAGACGCTGCCGGAAAGCATCGGCGAGGCTGCCCGCGCCGGCCAGATCTTCAAGTTCTTCGCCGGTGAGGCGCTGCGCATTCCCGGCGAGAAGCTGGCCTCCACCCGCCCCGGCGTCGATGTCGAAATCACCCGCGAACCGGTCGGCGTGGTCGGCATCATTGCGCCGTGGAATTTTCCGCTGGCGATCCCGGCCTGGAAGATCGCCCCGGCGCTGGCCTACGGCAATGCGGTGGTGTTCAAGCCGGCCGAGATCGTGCCCGGCTGCGCCTGGGCGCTGGCCGAAATCCTCAGCCGCGCCGGGCTTCCGGCGGGCGTGTTCAATCTGGCCATCGGCAGCGGCCGCGTGGTCGGCCAGGCGTTGGTGGAAAACCGCGGCATCGATGCGCTCAGCTTCACCGGCTCGGTGCCCACCGGCAACCGCCTGCTCAAGCAGGCCGCCGAGCGCGGGCTGAAGATCCAGTTGGAAATGGGCGGCAAGAACCCGCTGGTGGTGCTGGCCGATGCCGATCTGGACAAGGCGGTGGAGATCGCGGTCAACGGCGCGTACTTCTCCACCGGCCAGCGCTGCACCGCTTCCAGCCGCTTGATCGTCGAGGCGCCGGTGTATGACGAGTTCATCGCCCGCACCCGCAAGCGGTTGCAGCAGATCAAAGTGGGCAATGCGCTGGCGCAGGGCGTGGACATCGGCCCGGTCGCCAGCCGCAGCCAACTGGAAACCGATCTGTCGTACCTGGAAATCGCCCGCAGCGAAGGCGCCGAACTGCTGCACGGCGGCGAACTGCTGGAGCTCGACACGCCCGGGCATTACCTGAGCCCGGCGTTGATCGCCGCGCAGCCGCAGCACCGCATCGCCCGCGAGGAAGTGTTCGGCCCGGTAGCGGCGGTGCTGCGCGCCGACGACTACGAGCACGCGCTGGCGCTGGCCAACGACACCGAGTTCGGTCTGTGCGCGGGCATCGCCACCACATCGCTGAAGTACGCCACCCATTTCAAGCGCCATGCGCAGGCTGGCATGGTGATGGTCAATCTGCCGACCGCGGGCGTCGACCCGCATGTGCCGTTCGGCGGCCGCAAGGCATCGAGTTACGGCCCGCGCGAGCAGGGCCGCTACGCAGTAGAGTTCTATACGACGGTCAAGACCGCCTATACCAGCGCATGACCGAATAACTGACCCGCACGCCCGCCTGGGAGGGTGGGCGGCAGGCCTGCGGTGCCGCCGGTGCCGCATCTGCCGCCAGCGTGATTGTGATAGGAGGTGGGGACAATGAAGCAGTATCTTGCGGTTGCCGCGGCGTGCCTGATGGCGATGCTGGCGGCGTGCTCCGGCGAAAAGAACCCGGCCGGAGGCGAGCGCATCGTGCTCGGTTTCAGCCAGGTCGGCGCCGAGAGCGAATGGCGCACCGCCAATACCGAATCGATCAAGTCGGCGGTGCAGGAGGCCGGCATCCAGCTACGCTTTTCCGATGCGCAGCAGAAGCAGGAAAACCAGATCAAGGCGCTGCGTTCGTTCATCGCCCAGCGCGTGGATGTGATCGCGTTTTCGCCGGTGGTCGAGTCGGGTTGGGAAACCGTGTTGCGCGAAGCCAAGGCCGCCAACATCCCGGTCATCCTGACCGACCGCGCGGTCAAGGTGTCCGACGATTCGCTGTACGTGACGCTGATCGGTTCGGATTTCGTCGAGGAGGGCCGCAAGGCCGCGCGCTGGCTGCTGGAACAGTCGCCGCTCAAGGACGGCACGGAGCCGGTGCGGATCGTCGAACTGCAGGGCACCGTGGGTTCGGCGCCGGCGAACGACCGCATGAAGGGATTCAAGGAAGTCATTGCCGCCAACCCGCGCTTCCAGGTGGTGCGTTCGCAAAGCGGCGATTTCACCCGCGCCAAGGGCAAGGAAGTGATGGAGGCGTTCCTCAAGGCCGAGGGCAGCAGTATCGATGTGCTGTTCGCGCACAACGACGACATGGCCATCGGCGCCATCCAGGCCATCGAGGAAGCCGGGCTCAAGCCGGGGCAGGACATCGTCATCGTGTCCATCGATGCGGTGCGCGGTGCGTTCGAGGCGATGATGGCCGGCAA
The DNA here is from genome assembly GCF_900215535.1 of Pseudoxanthomonas wuyuanensis. Taxonomy (GTDB): domain Bacteria; phylum Pseudomonadota; class Gammaproteobacteria; order Xanthomonadales; family Xanthomonadaceae; genus Pseudoxanthomonas_A; species Pseudoxanthomonas_A wuyuanensis. The sequence goes on from NZ_OCND01000002.1 coordinate 27,323, forward strand.
GCTCAACGTCACCGTCGAATGCAACCCGCTGCTGGGTCCGCAACTGGTCGATGCGATCCATGCGGTGCGCGAAGGCCGGCCGCTGCCCAAGCGCATCGTTGTGGAGGAATCGGTGTTCACCCGCGAACAGGCCGCAGAAGTCTTCCCGACCCGCCGCTACTGAACGGCGCGGGCAACGCCAATGAACGCAGGTCCCTCCCCCCCAGGCTCCTCCCACGTTCTCCAGGCACGCGGCATCGGCAAGCGTTTTGCCGGCATCGCGGCCCTGGAGGGCGTGGACCTGTGCCTGCGCGCGGGCGAAGTGCATGCGCTGATGGGCCAGAACGGCGCCGGCAAGTCGACCTTGATCAAGGTGCTGACCGGCGTGCTGGCGGCCGATAGCGGCACGCTGGAACTGCAGGGCCAGCCAATCGCGCCGGCCAGTCCGGTACAGGCGCAGCGGTTGGGCATCAGCACGGTCTACCAGGAAGTGAACCTGTGCCCCAACCTGTCGGTGGCCGAGAACCTGTTCGCCGGCCGTTTTCCGCGCCAGCGCTGGAGCGGACTGATCGACTGGCGCAGCGTGCGGCGGCAGTCGCGCGAACTGCTGGAAGAACTGAATCTGCGCATCGATCCGGATCGCCTGCTGGGCGAGTACCCGGTGGCGGTGCAGCAGATGGTCGCCATTGCGCGCGCGCTGGGCGTGTCGGCGCGCGTGCTGATTCTGGATGAGCCGACCTCCAGCCTGGACGAGCACGAAGTGGAGGAACTGTTCGCAGTGATCCGCCGCCTGCGCGAGCGCGGCATGGCGATCCTGTTCGTGACTCATTTTCTGGATCAGGTCTATGCGGTTTCCGATCGCATCACCGTGTTGCGCAACGGCCGCTGCGTGGGCGAGTACGCGGCCGCGGACCTGCCGCATGCGGCATTGATCGCGGCGATGGTCGGGCGCGAGATGGCCGCGGCGCCGGCGGCGCGGCCGGCGGCGGAAGCGGATGTACCGCGCCAGATGGTGCTGCAGGCGCAGGGGCTGGGCCGGCGCGGCCAGCTGGCGCCGACCGATCTGGAGTTGCGCGGCGGCGAAGTGCTGGGACTGGGCGGCCTGCTGGGCTCCGGCCGCACCGAACTGGCGCGGCTGCTGTTCGGCCTGGATCGGGCCGAAACCGGCACGCTGCGCATCGGCGGCCAGGCCGTGCGCCTGCACGGTCCGGCCGATGCGGTGGCGCACGGCTTGGCGTTGTGCCCGGAAGAACGCAAGACCGAAGGCATCGTGGCCGAATTGTCGGTGCGCGAGAACATCGTGCTGGCGCTGCAGGCCAGGCGGGGATGGCGGCGTTTTCTTTCGCGCGCCGCGCAGAACGACATCGCACGCCGTTTCGTCGACGCCCTGGGCATCAAGACCGCCAGCATCGAAACGCCGGTTGCGCTGCTGTCCGGCGGCAACCAGCAGAAGGTGGTGTTGGCGCGCTGGCTGGCCACCGAACCCAAGCTGCTGATGCTGGACGAGCCCACCCGTGGCATCGACATTGCCGCCAAACAGGAAATCATGAACGAGATATTGCGGCTGGCGCGTACCGGCATGGCGGTGCTGTTCGTATCCGCCGAGATGGAGGAACTGCTGCGCGTATCCGACCGCATCGCGGTGATGCGCGACCGCCGCAAGGCCGGCGAACTGCCCGGCGGCTGCGGCGAGGATGCGGTGTTCGAACTGATCGCGGGGCAATAGGCGATGGCCGTCGAACGCGACCCTGGCAGAACCTCCTGGCCGCGGCGCGCGCTGGCGCACCCGCTGTTCTGGCCGGCGCTGACCCTGCTGCTGCTGTTGCTGGGCAACGGCGCGCTCAATCCTGGTTTCCTGGCGCTGCAATGGCGCGAGGGCCATCTGTACGGCAACCTGATCGACATCGGCAACCGCGCCGCGCCGCTGATCCTGGTGTCGCTGGGCATGACCCTGGTGATCGCCGCGCGCGGGCTGGATATTTCGGTGGGCGCGGTGCTGGCAATCTCGGCTACCGTTGCGGCATGGATGATCGCCGGTGGCGAAGGCGCCGGCAGCCGCCTGCCGATGCCGTTGGCGGTCGCGGCCGCGCTGGCGGTAGCGGCGCTGTGCGGGCTGTGGAACGGACTGCTGGTGGTCAGGGCCGGCATGCAACCCATCGTGGCCACGCTGATCCTGATGGTGGCCGGCCGCGGCATTGCCCAGCTGATCAGCGGCGGCCAGATCCTGACCATCTACTACCCACCGTACTTCTATTTCGGCAACGGCTACCTGTTGGGGTTGCCGTTCTCGTTGTTCGTGGTGGCGGCGGTCTGCGGGCTGTTGTACGTGGCGCTGAACCGCACCGCGCTGGGCCTGTTCGTGCGCGCCATCGGCGGCAACCCGCTGGCCGCGCATGTGGCCGGCGTACCGGCGCGCGCGATCACCATCGGCCTGTATGTGTTTTGCGCGTTCAGTGCCGGCCTGGCCGGCATTCTGGTCAGTTCCAACGTGCGCAGCGCCGATGCCAACAACGCCGGCCAGTTGCTGGAACTGGACGCGATCCTGGCGGTGACGCTGGGCGGCACGCTACTGACCGGCGGGCGCTTCAGCCTGGCCGGCAGCGTGCTGGGCGCGTTGATCATCCAGACCCTGACCACCACCATCTATTCGATTGGCGTGCCGCCGCAGATCAATCTGATGGTCAAGGCGGCGCTGGTGTTCGTGGTGATGCTGCTGCAGTCGGCCGATTTCCGCGCCAGCATGCGCGGCCTGCTGCGGCGCCGTCCGGCGGGCGGAGAAATGCGATGAACGCGCGCAACGAAAGCGCCCGCACGGCGGCCTCCGGCCGCCAGCAGGAGCCGATGCAGCGGCGACGTTTCGATCCGAAGTATCTGCCGCTGACCGTTACCGTGGCGCTGTTCGTGGCGATGGCGGCGACCGGCGGGGTGCTGTACGAGGGCTTCCTGTCGCCGCAGGTGATGCTGAACCTGCTGATCGACAATGCCTTCCTGTGCATTGTCGCCGTGGGGATGACCTTCGTCATTCTCAGCGGCGGCATCGATCTTTCGGTGGGCGCGGTGATCGCCTTCACCACCGTGCTGCTGGCGGCGCTGGTGCAGCGGCAGGGTTGGCACCCGCTGGCGGCGATAGCGCTGGCGCTGTCGCTGGGCACCGTCTACGGCGCCGCCATGGGCCTGCTGATCCAGCGTTTCCGGCTGCAGCCGTTTGTGGTGACGCTGGCGGGGATGTTCCTGGCGCGCGGCGCGGCCACGCTGATCAGCGTCGATTCGATCAGCATCGATCACCCGCTTATGACCGCCGTCGCCTATCTGCGCATCCCGGTCGGTGGCGGATATTCGCTGTCGCTGTCGGCGCTGATCGCGCTGCTGGCGGTCGCCGCCGGCATCGTGCTGGCGCACGCCACCCGTTTCGGCCGCACCGTCTATGCGATTGGCGGCAGCGAATCGTCGGCGCTGCTGATGGGATTGCCGGTTGCCGCCACCCGGATTGCGGTATATGCGCTCAGCGGCTTCTGCTCGGCGCTGGCCGGGGTGGTGGTCACCTTCTACATGCTGTCCGGCTACGGCCTGCATGCGCTGGGGCTGGAACTGGATGCCATTGCGGTGGTGGTGATCGGCGGCACGCTGCTGTCCGGCGGCCGCGGCTACGTGGCCGGCACCCTGGTCGGCGTGCTGGTGCTGGGACTGATCCAGACCCTGATTGCGTTCGAAGGCACGTTGAGTTCGTGGTGGACGCGCATCGCCATCGGCGTGCTGCTGTTGCTGTTCTGCCTGTTGCAGCGGGTGTTCGAACGAACCCGCCGCCTGACTTTGGGAGTTGCCTGATGAAACATCCTTGTGAGACCGCCGCCATGGCGATGCAATCGGACAAGGTGCGGATACCGCCTGTCGCCGCCCCTGTGGAAAATCCATTGCTCCCGTTCGGGCGGGCGCTGTATCGCGGCGGCTCGCGCATCGTCGTATCGCTGGCACTGGCGTTGACGCTGGCCGGGCCTGCGGCGGCGGCCGGAGAAGCTGCGCGCACGCTGGGCCAGGTCGCCAGTCCTGACGGCAGGTTGCAGGTAGCGGTAACGCTGGATGCGCAGGGAACCCCGCATTACGCCATCGCACGCGAAGGCAAGGAAGTCCTGGCGCCGGCGCCGTTGGGCCTGGTGCTGGAAGACGCGGATTTTTCCCGCGGCCTGCAGTTGCAGGAAGCCGGCGCCGTCACCACGGTTACGGACAGCTACGAATTGCTGACCAGCAAGCGTCGCCACCACGAATACCTGGGCAACCGCCGCGAATTCCATTGGCGCACCGCCGCCGGGCAGCGGCTCGATATCGTCTTCCAGGTATCCAACGACGGCGTTGCGTTCCGCTACCGCTTCCCCGATGCCGACAGCAGCGTCCATCGCCTGCGCGAGGAAACCACCGCCTTCCGTTTTCCCGACGATGCGCGCGCCTGGCTGCAGCCGATGTCGGTCGCCAAGACCGGCTTTGCGCAAACCAATCCCTCCTACGAAGAGTATTACCTGCAGGACGTCGCGGTCGGCACGCCATCGCCGCTTGGCACCGGCTGGGTATACCCGGCCTTGTTCCGCAGCGGCGACACTTGGCTGCTGCTGAGCGAAGGCAGCCTGTCGCGCGGCCACGCCGGCAGCCGCCTGCTCGATGGCAAGGCCGCGGGCGAATACCGGATCGGCTTTCCCGATCCGCGCGAAAACTTCCAGAACGGCCCGGTCAATCCCGAGCTCCCGCTGCCGTGGCAATCGCCGTGGCGCATCATCGCCATCGGCAGCCTGAAGACCATCGCCGAATCCACACTGGGCACCGACCTGGCGGATCCGCCCAGCCACGTGCCGGCAAGCGCTGTTGTTCCCGGCAAGGCATCGTGGAGCTGGCCGCTGCTGGGCGATGACCAGACGGTCTTTGAGGTGCAGAAGCGCTTCATCGACTACGCCGCCGACATGGGCTGGCGCTACACCTTGATCGATGCGATGTGGGACAGCCAGATCGGCTACGAGCGCGTGCGCGAACTGATCGACTATGCGCGCGGCAAGGATGTGGCGATCCTGCTCTGGTACAACTCCGCCGGCGACTGGAACCAGTCTCACCAGACCCCGCGTGACCGCATGCTGACCCGTGCCGATCGGATCCGCGAATTCGACCGCCTCAAGGCGATGGGTGTGGCCGGCTTGAAGATCGATTTCTTCGGCGGCGACGGCCAGTCGGTGATCGGCTATTACCTGGACATCATGGAAGACGCCGCGCCGTACGGCTTCCTGCTCAATTTCCATGGCGCCACGCTGCCGCGCGGCTGGCAACGGACCTATCCCCATCTGATGACGGTCGAAGCGGTGCGCGGGCTGGAGTTCATCACTTTCGATCAGCACAACGCCGATCAGGCCCCGACGCATGCGACGATGCTGCCGTTCACGCGCAATGTATTCGATCCGATGGACTTCACGCCGATGGTGCTGGACCGGATCAACAAAATCGAACGCCGCACCACGCCGGCCTTCGAACTGGCGCAATCGGTGCTGTTCGTCTCCGGCATCCAGCACTACCCCGAAATCCCGGAAGGCATGGCCAAGGCGCCGGACTACGTGCGCGAGTTCCTGCGCGGTGTACCTTCGGTGTGGGACGACAGCCGCTACATCGCCGGCTATCCCGGAAAGCAGGCGGTGTTCGCCCGCCAAGGCGATGGCCGCTGGTACGTGGCCGGCATCAATGCCGAAGCCGAAAGCACGACGCTGCAGCTGGACCTGTCGGAGCTGGCAGGCGCAGCTTCCGCGGGAACGCTGATCGCCGACGGCGACGGGCCGTTGTCGTTCCGTCGCGAAGAGGTACGCCTGGGAGAAGATAAAAAGCTGCAGATCGAAGTGCCGGCGCGCGGGGGATTCGTCCTGACGCTGGAATGAAATCGGTAACGTTGGCGCTGGGCCGTCCCGCCAGCACCTTCGTTCTGCAGCAATCATGGCGGCGTGCCGGCGCCGGTCGGTCGCCGCAGGAAGCCGCGCGGCGGCGGCCCGGCATCGCATCAACGCTTCGGCGCTTTCCTGCCGCCATCCTGCCCATGGAGTCCCGGTGATTCAACGAAGCCTGTTCGGCCATCTCGATGGCATACCGATCCACGCGTTTGTCCTGGGCCAGCCCGATGGCCTGCAGGCTGAAGTGCTTGAGTACGGCGGCATTCTGCGCCGCCTCAGTTTCCCCGCCCGCAACGGGCGTACGGAGTTGGTGCTGGGGTTGCCCACGCTGGAAGCCTACCGGCGCGACACCGCCAACCTTGGCATCATCGTAGGACGCTTCGCCAACCGCATCGCCGGCGCGCAGTTCCAACTCGATGGCCATCGCTACCTTCTGAGCGCCAACGAAGGCCGCAATCATCTGCATGGCGGCACGCTCGGCTTCGGGCGCCGCGTCTGGCGGCGGCTGGACGGCTCGGAAACGGAACTACGCCTGGGCTATCGATCGCCGGCAGGCGAGGAAGGCTACCCCGGCACACTGGAGGTCACCGCCACGTTCCGTGTCCACCGCAACAGCATGGAACTGCTGTTCGAGGCGCATACCGATGCGCCCACACCGGTCAACCTGAGCAACCATGCCTATTTCAATCTTGCCGGCGACCCCAGGATTCCGGCCGCGCAGCAATGGCTTACCGTGCCGGCGGATCGCTACCTGCCGGTTGCCGATGCCGCGCTGATCCCGACCGGCGAAATCGCATCGGTGACCGCGACGCCGTTCGATTTCCGTCAGCGCCGCCAGATCGGCGAGCCGGCGGACCACCCGCAGCTTGCGATAACCGCAGGCTACGACCATTGCCTGGTGATGGAACCAGGACGGCAATGCAGCGCCGAACTGCATTCGCCGCACAGCGGCATCACCCTGCAGCTGAGCAGCAACAAGCCGGCGCTGCAGTTCTATGCCGGCCAGAAGCTGGACCAGGCGCACCCGCAGCTGGGCCACGGCATCTGCCTGGAACCGCAAAGCTTCCCCAACGCCCCCAACGAGCCGGATTTTCCCAGCACCATCCTGCGGCCGGGGCAGGTCTACCGGCACGACATCCGCTACCTGCTGAAAAGCGATTGATCCCGAGTGCGGCATGGCCGGTCCGGCGCAGGTCAGCGCGAGCCGCCGCTTTGCCCGATCCGGTAGTAGTCGAAGTCCACACGGCCGCCTGCGGTCTTGGTCGAATAATAGAAGAGGGCGTAGCGATAACCCATGAAGTGCGGGAAGGTGTAGGCAAGGGCCGAGGGACGGCCGATGGGGGTCCAGGATTTGCCGTCGAGGCTGTAGGAGAAGCGGGCGAATTCGGGCGCGGGCTCAAATTCGCATTCGACCTTGAGGTGAACGGTTTTGCCGGAGAGGGGAATGGAGGCGATCTCCTCGGGATGGTCGGAGTCGGCGCTCACCATGACGAGAGATTTGGCGCCGCCGCTCATCTTTACGCCAACAAAACCATACTGTTTCTGAAAAGCGGCCAAGCCGGCCCAGTCGCCGTCTTTCATGCCGCTCACGTCGATGCGGGTGGTGGCGGAACTGTCAGGGCCAAAGGTGCGCTGGGTGAGGGTATTGGGGGCCTCGGGCAGCGAGGAAACGATCCGGCTGGTGACCAAACTCAGATAACCCGGGCGCTTGGTGAGCGACCAGTCGCGCGGTTCGGGATTGTGATTCCATTGCCAGGCGAGGGGCAGGTCGGGAGCACCGGGCCGGCGGTCGAATTCGTCGGAGGCGACGATGCCGGAGGCGCCTGAGACGCCCTGCCCGCCGGCGGGGATGTCGAGCGTCATCGGCACCTTGCCGTTTTCGCCGAGCACGGGCCAGCCGTCCTTCCAGGTCACCGGCACCAGATAGGGGATGCGACCGACGGCGGCGTTGTCCTTGAAAAGATAGGCATACCATTTGCCTTCCGGGGTGTCGATGAGGCCACCCTGGGCGATACCGCGATCATCGAGCGCGATGCGGCCCTCGTAGGGACCATCGATGGCGTCGGCGCGGTGGACGATGACGGTGCGCGCCCAGCGGCTCCCGGGCGAGGCGATGTTGAAGAGGTAGTAGCGGCCGTCGATCTTGATGAGCTGCGAGCCCTCGCCATTGAGCCCGCCCAGGTCGTCGCCGAAGAGGGTGTTGACGTTTTCGATGAGGACCTTGTTGACGCCGCCGGGCTTGATTCCGGACAGATCGGGTTTCAGCTCGACGAGCGTGATGCGACCGCCGCCGTAGACCATGTAAACGCGGCCGTCGTCGTCGAAAAACAGGCTGTGGTCATGCAGCACGGGTTCGAAGCTCGTCTCTTTCCACGGGCCGCGATCCGGATCGCGTGTGGTGTAGACGTGGGTGCGCCCGCTGGTGGCGGAGAACGTCGAGGCATGGAACACGCCGTCGTGGTAGCGCAGGCTGCTGGCCCAGGAGCCGGCACCGTAGGCGTTCTTGCCGTTTTCGAGGCGGAGGGCTTCGTTGTCGGCGAGGGTTTCATAAGCGTAGGAGGCCATGCTCCAGTTGACCAGGTCCGTGGACTTCATGATCGGGAGGCCCGGGCTCATGTGCATCGTCGTGCTGCTCATGTAGTAGGTTTTTCCTACGCGGATGATGGCGATGTCCGGGACGTCGGCCCAGATAAGTGGATTGTGGGCAGGATCCGCCGGTGCTGCCGGAAGGGGCTCAGACGCGACAGAGGCACTGTCCGCGGCCAGGTCGCGCTGGGAAAATTGCCAGTGATCGAACTTGAACAGTTCTTCGCCGGCCGCGCCGCGGAACACGAAGAAGAGATCGTTGATGCCGGAGGCTCCGGAGATCCGGGCTGATTGCGGCTTCCATTCGCCGCCGGTTCCCGAGACCGGCAGCGTGCCGATCAACTGGCCATCGAGTTTGCCAAGACGAATCTCGATCTTCGCCCCGGTGGCCTGCTTGGCCTTGGCCGTGCTGGAGAGGCTGGCCGTGAAGGCGCGCGCGCCGGTTGCGCCGAAATCGACATTGCGCAACCGGATGTGGTCCCCATCGTGGATGTCTCGTACATTCTGGCCGCCGGCGCTGCTGGGCTCGATCTTGACGCCGGAAGACCAAGCGATGGTCTCGGCTTCGACCCGCAGGTAGGGATCGAGCGTGGCGATCGGTGCCGGCCCTTCCTTGGTTGGCTGCACCATCGGGACCGAGCCATCCGGGTTGAACGTCAACTCATCGACGGCCACCGAACGCTTGAAGCCGTCGCCTCCCGGAAGTTCGGCGTTGTGGTAGAAGAGGTAGGTCTTGCCCTTGTAGTCGATCACGCCCGGGTGGTTGGTGAAGGCGTTTTGCGGGACCATGACGACACCGCCGTAGGTCCACGGGCCTTCAGGTGTGGGGCCGGTGGAGTAGGCGAGATGCTCGGGGAGCGGACCCCCGGCAAAAAACAGGTAATTGAGATTCTTGCGCTTATAGAGCCAGGGACCCTCTTCGTATGACGTGCCGCGCAAAGCAGGCTTTGGCAGCGTAGTGCCTTGCGTGTCCGGAGGGTTGCGCTCGCCCAAGGCCTTGACGGTCATCGGATGGCGGATGATGCCGTTCTCCCCGACGCTGGTGTCGTAGGAAATCATGTCCTTGTTGAGCTTCACCGACCACAGATTGGGATTGCCCCAGTAAAGGTAGGCCTGGCCGTTGTCGTCGATGTAAACGGTCGGATCGATGCTGTCGTATAGGCCGCCGGCATGGCCGGCGATCAGCGGTTTCTTGAGGGGATCGGTGTAGGGCCCGAGCGGATTATCCGCCACCAGCACGCCGATGCCCCGGCCTTGCACCGGGCCGTAGAGATACCATTTGCCATCCCGCTCGATCGCCTGGGGAGCCCAGGCGCCGTTGTCAAAACCGTCCCAGCCGGAGATCTCCTTGGCGGCCCAGGGGAAGTCCCGGAGCGAGGCGACCGCGCCGTGCTGGGTCCAGTTCACCATGTCGGTCGTCGTGGCGAGCACCCAGTCCTTCATGTTGAAGTTGTTGGGCTCCCCGACGTCTTCGTCGTGGCTGGAAAACAGGTAGAGCGTGCCGTCATGGACCATGGGGGCCGGGTCGGCGGTGTACATCGTTTGAATAACCGGGTTGAGCGCGAGTGACGTCGCCGGCAGTGCAGCCAACGCGGACAAGAGAACGACAGCGGAGCGGGTTGTTTTCTTCATGAGGAGTTGAGCGTCCAAAAGCGGATACAAGATGTGCGTTCGCGTTCGGGGCGCGCATGCTGAAGGTGACCGCGAGGCGACTACTCCTTCAAAGCGACCACCATCACGGCTTTGGCAGGCACATTGATCGACAGCTTGCCGCCTGCGGCGCGCGCGCTGAACGCCGCCGGCTTGATGGCCTGCGGATTCTGGAACGAGTTGTGCGCATCCATTGCGGCGGCGGTCAGCACGCGGCCGACCGCGCCCTTGACCTTCGTGCCGGCGACGTTGACGGCGACATCGACCGGCTTGTGCGGATCGGTGTTGACCAGTGCCAGGTACAGCTTGCCGTCCTTGGCGCGCGCCGCCGAAGCGCTCACGCCCGGAATGGTCACTTCGCCCAGGGTGTAGCGGGTATTGTCCTTGATTGCCAGCGGCAGCGACGTGGCATCCTGGAACGGCACATACATCTGGAACGCGTAGTAGGTCGGGGTCAGGACCATCTTCTCCTTGTCGGTCAGGATCATCGCCTGCAGGACGTTGACCATCTGCGCGATGGTGGTCAGGGGCACCCGCTCCGCGTGCTCATGGAAGATGTGGAAGTTGAGCGCCGCCACGAGCGCGTCGCGCAGGGAGTTCTGCTGGAACAGCGCGCTTCTGGCGCCCTTGTCGGCGTCGTCATACCAGGTGCCCCACTCGTCGATCATCATCCCGATCTTCTTCTCGGGATCGGTCTTGTCCAGTACCGCTACGTGATCTTTGATCAGCTGATCCATCTTCAAGGTATTGGCAAGGATCGAGATCCACTCGCCTTCCTTGAAGCCGAGGGCCGCGCCCTTGTCCTCCCAAGTGGCGCCTGCGATGGTGTACTGATGGACGCTGATGCCGATCGTGCGACCCTTCAGTTCCTTGCTCAGGACGTCGGTCCACGTGGTGTCGAAGCCACTGCCGCCGCTGGCGATCATTTTCGGTCTGGACTGCGCGGGCGCCCGCAGGAACGCTTCGTAATTGCTGTACAGGTTCGCGTAGTAGTCGGGCTTCATGTTGCCGCCGCAGCCCCACAGCTCATTGCCGATACCGAAGTAGGCGACTTTGAACGGCTTTTCGCGCCCGTTCTGCGCACGCAGCCTGGCCAGCGGCGAACCGCTCTCCGAAGTCATGTACTCGACCCAATCGGACATCTCCTGCACGCTGCCGGTACCGACGTTGCCGTTGACGTAGGCGTCGGCGCCCAGCATGTCGATCAGGTCGAAGAATTCGTGCGTGCCGACGGCGTTGATCTGTTCTACGCTGCCATTGCTGTGGACGTTGCTCGGGCGCTTGTCCTGAGGGCCAATGCCGTCGCGCCAATGATAGACGTCGGCGAAGCAGCCGCCCGGCCAGCGCACCAGCGGCACATGCAACTCCTTGAGCGCGCCGACCACGTCATTACGCCAGCCCCTGGTGTTGGGGATGTTCGACTTCGGGCCGACCCACATGCCTTCGTAGACGCCGGTGCCCAGGTGCTCGGCGAACTGACCATAGACGTTCTTGTTGATGACGGCACCAGGCTTGGCCGGATCGATGTCGATGGTCACGGCGGCGAACACTGGCGCGGTCGCCAGCATTGCAAGCGCCAGTACGCTGCTCTTCACTACACTCAAGGGCTTTTCTGCATTCATTTCTTGCACAACTCGCTGATGGCATTGGGCGCGGTGGCGCTGATCACACCCAGCCGATAGGGTAGTTCGATGTATTCGTACTTCTTGTCTTTTTCCATGTCCAAGCCCTGGTAGAGGAATCTCAGCGGCTGGCAGGGGTCGATGCTCAGCGTCTGGTCGACGCCGTCGCGGATCAGTTCGCCATGGGATACGCCTTCGGACCAGATCCGGCCGTTGAACTTGACGTTTTCTGCGCCAGCGAACATGTTCATCCTGGCGTCGGCAGTGGGTTGCCACTTGCCGTCCAGGCGATCGGCTGTCCAGGCCCGGAAGTACCTGCCGTTGGGCCCGATCGCTTCGATCAGCGTCAAGTACTGGTTGGTGCCGGTGATCTTGTAGGTGTTGCTCGCCTCGAACATGTCCTCGCGCTTTTCCTTCATGACGATAACCGGCTCGGAGAAGCCATGGGGGAAGCGCTCCACCGTTGTTTCACCGCGGAAGAAGCTGCCGTGGTCGTCGGTGAAGAACAGATGGCACTTCTTGTCGTCGCAGATGTTCCAGAAGTCCAGCCAGGCCGCCTTGCCCTTGGCGTCCTTGATGCTTTCCGGGATGGTCGGGTAGAAGGGCTGCGGCGCCGTCCATGAGCCGGGATCGGCCAGGTTCCTGGTCGTGGAATACAACGGGTCGCCGCCTTGGTAGATCAGATACCAGAGCTTTTGCGGCGCGAAATAGAAAACCTGCGGCGCTGCGCGGTAACCCGGCCCGATGGGGGACTGGTCGAGCATGAACAGGGGCGCCTTCGGCGCTTCGTCCCAATCGGCAAAGCTCGTATAGGCCATGCCCCAGCCCGTTACCGCGGCCGTGGTCATGAAAACATGGTATCGGTTGTCGTGGTAGACGATGGTCGGGTCTTTGACACCATGGATATCCTTGGCATCGGCGGGAGGCTTGATCAGGGGCTCGCCGGATTTCCATTCAAAAGGTTTGGCGCGAGTCGCGGGTTCCGCCGCATGAGCGAGCGTGCTCAATGCCAGGCATGACGCAAACCAGAGTGAATTGAACCCGGCAAAGGAGGATTTGTAGTTGTGCATAACTTCAACCATTGATGTCTACAGGGATTCGGCAGCAAAAAGGGGTGTCAAGACAATTAGTCTCGGCCGGCGACCACCCTGCCCGGCGCAGCCTCGGGAAGTTGTCCCTGGCACCTTTTTTGCGGTTCCGCTACGCCACCAGCTGGCGTTCCAGGGCTTCGCGTTGCCGGCTGCTGTCGTTGTGTCACGAGCTGTCATGGTTCAACCTCAAGGCGAAGCATAGGCAGGCACGTCGTGTCATATCCAATGAATTGTTCAGCGCGAGCGATAACGTTTTTGCGGCCTAGAAGGTTCCAGGTTCACTCACGCTGGATGGGACGCGGTCGCCCACGCGGACGGGCCACCGTGCACTGTCCGGCCATGGCGCCGAAAACGCGGCCGTAGTGGTCACGCGGGAAGGTTTCAAGAGTGATCTTGGGCGTATCGGGCCTGCCAGTGGTAGGCAGCCCCGGTCTGAATGTATTCCGCGATGATCTTGCGGGCGCCATCGCAATGGTGGCCAGCGAACGCGCTGCTCATCTTTCAAGCATTGATAAGAGACTGACGGTGCGGGTCGGCTACGTCAATGGTCGGGAGAGCTACAAGTTTTCTGCGGCAAAGCCAAGTGATGAATTTGTGGCAGAGCTCGTGATCCAGCCTGTCCAGCAGAAGGCCAACGTCGAAAATTTGCGAGACGCTATCAATTACGGCGTGCCGGTTGAGTTTGACGCTGCCGAGTTCCGAATGACGGGATCGCCTCTGTTCGATGAGATCGGAACAGGGCGCGGGTTGACCGGCCGCATTTCCATGCGGCCTCTCCGTAACGAAGCAGTGCAGGTAACCCTGATTCCGGGGGACAGATACAGTCTTACGGCGCCGTCGGTTCGGATCAACTCAAAGCTTTACCGAGGCGCCAAAGGGCTTGCGGTGCTCAGCGACGGCGAGCAGCTACCACTGAGCTTGCGGGCCGAATTTGATCCCAGCGAGGGTGGAACAAAGGCGAACATCAGTCTGTCCATTTAACACCTCTGGATACCTTTCCAGTGGTCCTCGCCAGCCTTTCAGCGCTCACCGGCTTCGCGGAGTGGTTTGAGCAAGCTACTGTAAAGCGGTCGGTATGGCTTTGCTTCGACTTTCAGGTAGCACGAGTACCTAAAGTTCTCGGTGAATCCGAGATCTCGCAGATGTTCCCGGTCTTTGGTCATTTGGCATATCTGTCGAAACTGCACGCAATCGCAAAGTTCTGCGCGTCAGGCTTCCAGCTTCCCGCCTCGTATGAGTTGTCGGATCAAGAGCTTGACGAGATAGATACGGTTTACTCGATTCTACGAGGGGATCGAGTCGAGATTGGGCTGCAATCGATGCAGTTCGACCCGCAACGCGAATTTGATGGGGGCTGCGGAGATTTTTTTGCCACCACGGAACTGGTCTTGATGGTTCTTGGCAAGGAAGTAGGGACCTTTCCTGTCGCCATTCAGCTTAACGGCTTCGCTTTGATGCCGGGAAGCGACCAGTTCAGCTGGAAGCTTCAGCGTAGCGAAGGTTCACAGTCGCTGCTTTGCTACGACGAAGGCCCTCGCTCGTAAGCCGCCATAAAGCCGGCTCCCAACCAGCCAGCTCGCTCCAACAAGCACCCACAAAAAAACCGCCACGCGGGCGGTTTTCTCTACAACATTGATTCCCAAGGGAATCATGGTGGCTATGGGTGGACTCGAACCACCGACCCCAGCATTATGAGTGCTGTGCTCTAACCGGCTGAGCTACATAGCCGCAAATGGAACCGCGTATTTTTCCTTCCCTTCGGCCGCCTGTCAATCCTTGAGTGCGCGCTTGTGGGCCGGTCGCGGCCGTGGCACAGTCCGGGACAGTAGATTTTCAGGAGTCCGCATCGTGATCGATCCGGACGGCTACCGACCTAACGTGGGCATCGTGTTGATGCGTCCGGATGGCCGGGTGTTCTGGGCGCGCCGGGTGCGCCGGGACGGCTGGCAGTTCCCCCAGGGCGGCATGAACACCGATGAGACGCCGGTCGAGGCCATGTACCGCGAGTTGCGTGAAGAAACCGGTCTGTTGCCCGAGCACGTCGAAGTGCTTGGCGCCACTCCCGGCTGGCTGCGCTATCGGCTGCCGCACCGCGCCATCCGCCGCAACGAGCGCCATGTCTGCATCGGCCAGAAGCAGGTCTGGTTCCTGCTGCGGCTGGTCGGCGATGAGGCCCATCTGCGCCTGGACGCCACCGAAACCCCCGAATTCGACCACTGGCGCTGGGTGGATTTCTGGTACCCGCTGGAGCATGTGGTCGTTTTCAAGCGCCATGTCTATGCGCGGGCGCTGAACCACCTGGCCCCGTTCGCCCGTGGCGTGGCCGGTAACCAGGCCGTCCCGCAGGCGTTGCCGGACCTGCGGCTGGGCGAACCGTCCCGGGGCCGCCCGCGGCCGCGAAACCGGCCGCCGCGTAAACGCGGCCAGGGCACCGAAGCCGGCAACAATTGACAATCATTCGCATTCGCGATGGAATAGCCCCCAGGCCAACCCGGCCTGCCGCCCGCTCCCGCCACCGTGTACGTCTGCATCTGCAACGGAGTCACCGAACGCCAGATCCGCGAGGCCGCCGCCAGCGGCTGCCGCAGCGTGGCGGAACTGACCATGCGTACCGGTTGCGGCGCCAACTGCGGCACCTGCCTGGACACTGCGGCGGCGCTGCTGGAACCGTCCCAGGGCGATAGCGGCAACCGTTTCCCCATCCTGAACCTGTCCCAGGCCGCCTGAGCCTTCCGCGCGCCGCATTGCCGCGGGCGAAGCGGCGCGCGCCGACGCGAGCGCCACGAAGTGAACACGATTCGCGTTACGCCATGTGGCAGGCGAAGGGGTTAACCTGCCGCCGTCCCCCGCAACCCGGAACATGGCCATGAAAGGCGACGCCAAAGTCATCGAATTCCTGAACAAGGCGCTCTACAACGAGCTGACCGCGATCAACCAGTACTTCCTGCACGCCAAGATGCTGAAGAACTGGGGCCTGAAGGAACTGGCCGAACATGAGTACAAGGAATCGATCGACGAGATGAAGCACGCGGACAAGCTGTCCGAGCGGATCCTGTTCCTGGACGGCCTGCCCAACTTCCAGACCCTGGGCAAGTTGCGCATCGGCGAAAACCCGCGCGAGCTGCTGGAATGCGATCTGGCGTTGGAGATGGAAGGCGTGCCGCTGCTGCGCGAGGCGATCCAGTACTGCGAAGGCGTCAGCGACTATGTCAGCCGCCAGCTGTTCGCCGACATCCTGGATTCGGAAGAAGAGCACATCGACTGGCTGGAAACCCAGCTGTCGCTGATCGACCGTATCGGCGAACCGAACTACCTGTTGACGAAACTGGAAGACTGAGCCGCCGCGAACGCGGCCAGCGGCTGCCCCAGCTGCTGCGAGGCATAGCCTTGCAGCGCCAGGCGCGCGCGCGCGTATTCGGCGATCACCAGCGCGACCGCAACCGCCGGGCGGTCCAGCTTGTTGGCGCGGGCGCCCAGTTCGACCCGCTTGGCGGCCGCCGACAGCGCCATCGCGCCGACATTGGCGCTGGAGGATTTCAGCGTATGCGCGGCATCGCGCATGGCGTCCAGGTCGGGAACCGCGGCGCTTTTTTCCAGCAACGCGATCAGCCGCGGCGCGTCTTCCAGGAACAGCGCGATGATGCGGGTGGTTTCGTCGCCGGCGATTTCCCGCAGTTCCTCCAGCATGCTCTGATCCAGCACCGGGAAGGCGGGCGCGGCCGGCGCGCGGCTCAGC
Organism: Pseudoxanthomonas wuyuanensis; assembly: GCF_900215535.1. Classification (GTDB taxonomy): domain Bacteria; phylum Pseudomonadota; class Gammaproteobacteria; order Xanthomonadales; family Xanthomonadaceae; genus Pseudoxanthomonas_A; species Pseudoxanthomonas_A wuyuanensis. The sequence goes on from NZ_OCND01000002.1 coordinate 43,896, forward strand.
GGTGACGGCGCGGGCGGAGTTTCCGGCTCCGCCGCCGCCGGCGCGGCCGGCGCATTGCGCAGGACCAGGCGCAGCTTGTCCGGCAGCCAGCGGTGCAGGCAGCCTTCCAACTGCTCTCGCGAAACCGGCTTGGCCAGGTAGTCGTCCATGCCCGCATCCAGGCAGCGCTGGCGGTCGCCGGCCATCGCGTTGGCGGTCATCGCCACGATCGGCAGCCGCCGTCCGGGCGTCAGCTCGGCTTCGCGTTCGCGCCAGCGGCGCGTGGCGGCGTACCCGTCCAGCACCGGCATCTGGCAGTCCATGAACACCAGGTCGAAGGTTTCGGCGCACAGCCGCTTGTAGGCGAGATCGCCATTGACCTCGGTTTCGCAGTCGAAACCCAGCGCGCCCAGCAGTTTCTGCGCGACCAGCAGATTGACCGGATTGTCTTCGACCAGCAGCAGCCTGACCTCGGGGGAACTTTCCGCAGTCGCGTTCATCGCGTTGCCTTCATTGGCAGGTGGTAAGGAGGTCGGGGTGGCGGTCGCCGGTGCAGGCGGTTGGGGGACAGCAGAAGGCGGCACCGTTTCGGGGGGATGAAACAGTTCGATCAGTTCGGTCGGGTCCGCGCCGGCGGGCTTGTCGTCGGCCAGGCTGCCGAGCAGGGCGGCGCGCAGATCCGCATCCGGCGACTGCCGCGACAACAGGGTGCTGCCGGCATGCAGTTCGGTCGGAATAGTGTCATCGCCATACAGCCATACCAGGCGGGTGGCGCCGGGATCCGGGCGCCGGGCCATGGCCCGGTGCAGCGCGAGCGCGGTGCTGCGGATGCCGCTGGCATCGGCCAGCACCGCCGCGTAATCGGCGCGGCCCTGTTCGCTGGCGGTCCGCAGGCGGTCCAGCGCCTCCTGGGTGGTTTCCACCGCGGTCAGCTGCAGGCCCCAGTTGGAAAGCAGCATCGACAGCCGCTGGCGCAGGCGGCTGTCGGGGGTGACCAGCAGCACGCGGCCATAATCGCGGGTATGGCCGTTGTTGCGCAGATCGCCAATGACCTTGAGCAGCGGCACTTCGAACCAGAACGTCGCCCCGCGGTCGGTTTCCGACACCACATCGATGCGCCCGCCCATCAGATCGACGATGCGCTTGCAGATGGCAAGGCCCAGCCCGGTGCCGCCGTACAGGCGCGTGGTCGACGCATCGGCCTGGGTGAAGGAGCGGAACAGCCGCGCCTGCGCCTGTTCGTCGATGCCGATGCCGGTGTCGCGGACCTCGAAACGCAGCAGGTGCTGGGCCGGGGTCTCGCCCAGCCGCCGCACCACCACGGTGATCGAACCGCGCTCGGTGAACTTGATCGCATTGCCGATCAGATTGCTCAGCACCTGCCGCAAGCGCACCGGGTCGCCGCGCACCGGCAACCGCACCGCCGGGTCCAGTTGCAGGCTCAGCCGCAGGCCCTTGTTCTCGGCCGGCCGATGCATCAGCTGCAGCACGCCGTCGAGCAGTTCGCGCAGGTTGAAGCCGGTGATTTCCAGCTCCAGCTTGTTCGCTTCCAGCTTGGAATAGTCCAGGATGTCGTCGACGATGCGCAGCAGCTGCAGCGACGAGGCGCTGGCGGTGTTGAGCATCTCGCGCTGGTCCGGCGCCAGCGGCGCACGCGAGAGCATGTCCAGCATCGGCACGATGCCGTTGAGCGGGGTGCGGATCTCGTGGCTCATCGTGGCCAGGAATTCGCCCTTGGCCATTGCCGCCGATTCGGCCGCCTGCTTGGCCAGCATCAGTTCCCGCTCGAGCTGGCTGTGCCGCTGCAACTCCCGTTGCAAACCGTCGCGTTCGGATTCGGCCATCGCCGCACGCGTCTGGCTGCCGGCCAGGCGCTGCGACAGCGCGCCCGCCTGCCAGGCCGCGATTGCCGCCAGCAGCAACGCCGCGGCAGCGGCGGCGATGGCGACCGTCGCCCACGGACCGGCCACGCCGGCCATCGACAGCGCCAGTGCGGTCAAGGTGACCAGCGCCGTCGCTGTCGCCAGCCAGGGCGTCACCGGCGCACGCTTGGGTACCGGCATCAAAGCACCGCGTTGTGGAAATCGAAGCCGAGTTCGCTGCCGACCGCCTGGACCAGGTTGCCCTGGATGAAGTCGATGCCGCCCATCCACATGGCCGCCGCCGCCTGCGGATCCTCGATTTGCTGGCCGATGACCTGCAGGCCGGCGTTGTGCGCCCGGTCGATGATCCCGCGCAGCTGATCGCGCAGCGCCAGATCGCTATGGGCGCTGGCGTAGCGGCTGGCCACCCGCAGGTAACCCAGCGGCAACTGGGTCAGCAGCGCGTCGGCTTCCGGGCCCGGTTCGAACTGGCTGAGGCAGAACTGCACCCCGGCCGGCATCAGCCGCTGGCAGAACTGGCGCAGGGTAACGCTGTGGATCAGCGCATCGGCCAGGCGCAGATCGATCACCAGCGAGGTGCCTTCGATGCCGCGTTCGGCCAGCGCTTCCAGCAGCCACTGCGCATGCGATTCGCGCGCCAGCGTGCGCGGCGATTGCGAGACGAACAAGCGTATCGACGGCCCCTGCGCCTGCCGTTCGGCCAGCAGGAACAACGCGTGCTCCAGCACCCAGTGATCGATCTGGGCGATGCCGCCGGCGGTTTCGGCGGCCGGAATCACCTGCGAGGCGGGCAGCAGCGAACCGTCCTGCTGGCGCATGCGCAGCAGCACCTGGTACTGCGCCTGGCCGCTGCCGGCCACCGCCACGATGGGCTGGTAGGCCAGCTCGAACTGGCCGTCCTCCAGCGAGATGCGCGGCGCGTCCTCGCTCGGCTGCGCCGGCGCGAAGGCGGCCAGGTTGCTGGGTTTCAGGCGCGCCTGCAGCACCGCGCGCTCGGTGGCCTCCAGAGCGCTGCCGGTGTCGGGGAAACCGTGCGACAGCGCGGTATAGCCAATCGCCCCGCGCAGGTTGAGCGGTTCGTGATCGCGGACCTGGAACGGGTGCTGGATCAGCCCCTCGCGCAAGCGCTGGGCGTGCTCTTCCAGGGTGGCCTCATCCATGTCGCGGGCCAGCATCAGGAAGCTGTTGTCGTTCAACCGCGCCAGCGGGTATGGCGCGGCGCTCTGCGCCAGCTGGCGGCCGGCCTGGTTGATCAGCTGTTCGAAACTGGCGTAGCCGAAGCGTTCGCGCAGGCTCAGCGCGCTGGCGATTTCGATGAAGAACAGGCCGCCGCCGGCTTTCTGTTGCAGCGCCTCGGAAAGCTGGTTGAGCACGGCGATGCGGGTGGGCAGGCCGGTGTCGCTGTTGAATGCCTGCGCACGCGGCACGGTGGGCAGCACGCGCTGGCGGGCGCGCTGGATGCGATTGGAGACCGCGGCGATCAGATGGCGCGGGCGGATGGGCTTGTTGAGGAAATCGTCCGCGCCGCTTTCCAGCACCTCGAACTGGCGCTCCGGATCGGGGTCGCCGGTCAGGAACACGATCGGCAGATGCAGGTATTCGGGCAATTGCCGGATCTGCATGGTCAGGGTCATGCCGTCCTGGCCCGGCATATGCAGGTCCATCAGCACCAGGTCCGGCTTGAAGCGCTGGATGGCCGCGACCACGCCATCGGACTGCATCTGCACTTCGGCCTGCATGCCGGCGCCATGCAGCACGCTTTGCGCGAATAGCGCCTGGCCGCGGTCGTCTTCGACCACCAGGATGCGGTAGGGGGTCTGATCGTCCGGCTTTTCGCCGCCGCCGCCGTCGGCCCGGGAAGGGGCGCTGGCAGGCGCGGGAGCCGATTGGGGCGGCGGAACGGCTGGGCTCTTGCGGGAGGCCGCCGCCCGTTGCGGCTTTGCGACGGCGGTCGCAATGTCCGCGGTAGCCGGTCGGTCGCTGGCGGCGGCCGGTTCCGGCACTTCCGGCACAGGGACGGATACGGCCACGGGCACGGACGCAGCGACGGCAACCGCCGGCGCAGCAGGCGGCTCGTCAACCAGCGCGGCGTCGCCTACCCAACGGCGCCAGTAACGGGCCGGCGGCGTTTCGGCGCGCAGCCGCTGCCGCGGAGCTTCATCCTGCGGACGTGACGCGGAATCGATTGCGGACATCAGGCGGCTTCCCCAAGCTTGGGTCCTATTATGCGATGAAGTTCACGGATTTGTATGCGAAGTTTCATTGGCATCAATGCGGCAGGGTGGAACGGCGGGCGGCGGCGGAAGAATCCCCGGGGGACGGCTGCAGCAGGCGATTCAACCCGCGCGACAGGCTGCGCCAGGCCCACCAGACCAGCAGCGCCAACGACACGGAAACCCCCACAACGATCACCAACGCGATCCAGGGGTAGGAAAAGGCCAACGCCAACCCGCCCAGCACCAGCGTGTCTTCGGTCAGGGAGGCTCCCCAGTTGCTGACAGGCTCCGGCGATGCGTTCAGCAGCGCGCGCGAGCCGCTTTTCAGCAGGTGGCTGGTCAGCGCCACGCCGGCGCCGGTCGCCAGCACGCCAGCGCCCAGCTCGCCGTCCGGCGACAACGTGGCCGCGGCCAGGAAGGCGCCGGCCGGCACCCGCGCCAGGGTCTGTAGCAGGTCCCAGGCCGAGTCCACGCCCGGAATCTTGTCGGCGAAGAACTCGGTCAGCGCCAGCGCCCCGGAAGTGCCCAGCACCCACCAGCTCTGGGTGGCCTGCAGCGCCGGCGGCAGCTCCAGCCAGCCCAGCGCGCCGGCCAGGCCGATTCCGAACACGGTCAGGTAGACACGGATGCCTGCCATCCATGCCAACAGTATCCCAATTACGAAAAGATGTGCTTCGGACATGCCGGCGATTCCCTATAGACTCAACGGCTCTGTTGAACCCACGAGTATAGGCGCCAAATCCGGCTGCCGGCTGCGTCCGGCGGCGTTCGACGTATGCCTGCCCATCCGCCCTCCCGCTATCAGATTGTCCTGCGCCAGCCCCGTGGCCGGCGCTGGCGGCTGCCGACCGTGCTTGCCCTGGCCTGGGTCGCCACCATCGCTGCCGCATGGAGCCTGGCGACCTGGCGCGCTGCGCCGGAGCTGGCGTCGGTCAGGCAGCGCCTGCAGATGAGCACCCGGCAGTTGGACGAGCAACGCGCGCAGGTGCGCGAGCTGAGCCAGCGCGAGGCCACCCTGGCCGTCTCCGAGCGCATCAGCCGCACGGCCAACAGCGAAATCCAGGCCAGCCTGGCCGAACGCGACGAAGAGATCGCCGGCCTGCGCGCCGATGTCGCCTTCTACGAACGCCTGGTCGGCGCCACCGGCCAGCGCAAGGGGCTGAGCGTGCACCTGGCCGAGTTCGCCATCGAACCCGGCGGCACCTGGCAGTACCAGATCATGCTGACCCAGACCCTCAACCGCGGCGCCATCAGCCAGGGCCAGATGCGCTTTTCGGTCGAGGGCGTGCGCGCCGGCAAGCTGGCCACGGTGGGCTGGGACGAATTGCGGCAGACCCCGCGCGCCAGCGGGCAGGACTATTCGTTCCGCTACTTCCAGCAACTGGACGGCAATGTGATGCTGCCGGCCGACTTCACCCCACAGCGCGTCAAGGTCCAGCTTCGGGGCGAAGATGTGGCTGTGGAACAGGCTTTCGATTGGAAACTCGCCACCTCAGCCGGAGGAAAATAACCATGTTCAAACCCAAGCCCACCCGTCCCGACGGGCAGTCCATCGACACCTTGATAGGTCCCCAGGTGATCATCCGCGGCGACATCTCCTTCAGCGGCGGGCTGTACGTGGAAGGCCACATCCTGGGCAAGGTGGTCGCGCAGGACGGCGAGAAGGCGGTGCTGACGCTGGCCGAACAGGGCAGCATCGAAGGCGAAATCAGCGCGCCGGTGGTGATCATCAACGGCCGCATGACCGGCGATGTCTATGCCAGGGACCGCATCGAGCTGGCGGCCAAGGCCCGCGTCCACGGCAATCTGCACTACCAGGTGGTCGAGATGAGCGCCGGCGCGCAGTTGACCGGCCGGCTGGTGCATGCCGATGCAGAGGCAACGGCGGCAGGCCCGGCGGCCTTCCAGGAAACGCCGGCGCTGGCTGAAGCCTGAGAACCCATTCCGGGGCGCAGCCACCGTTCAGAGCCCCCACAGCCGGGCCGGGCTAGGATGGGCCATGAGCGATCAGGCCACCCCCGCGACCGTCACCAGCGCCGGCCGGCTATGGCTGTATGGAATCGGGGCGGTGCTGTTGGCGGCATTGCTGTTCGGCGGCTGGGGCCTGTGGCAGGTGCTGGCCGCCTCGGGCGACGCCCCCAGTCCGGCCCAGTTCCGGGCCCAGCAGGAGCAGATCGACGCGCTGGAGCAGCGCGCCGCCACGCTGGCGCGTTCGGACCAGATCAGCCGCGATGCCAACCGCGATCTGCAGGGCGCATTGGCCGAGCGCGATGAGGAAATCGCCGGCCTGCGCGCCGATGTGGCGTTCTACGAGCGCTTTGTCGGCGCCACCGCGCAGCGCCGCGGCCTGACCGTGCACGAGCTGAAGCTGCAGCCGCAGACCGAGCAGGCCTGGCACTTCACCGCAACCCTGACCCAGAACCTCAACCGCGGCGCCATCAACGCCGGCCGCCTGCTGGTATCGGTCGAGGGCACCCGCGCCGGCAAGCTGCAAAAACTGGCCTGGTCGGATCTGCGCCAGCAGGACGACGCTCCCGGCGTGAGCTATTCGTTCAAGTATTTCCAGCAGGTCGAAGGCGATCTGGTGCTGCCGGCGGATTTCCAGCCGGTCCGGGTCATCGCGCGGCTGGTGCCGCAGAACGGGCCGGCGGTGGAGCAGTCCTTCAGCTGGGCCGCCGCGGCCGCCAAGGAAGGCGCCGGCGACGCCTCCGGCTTGAAGTAACCGCCCGCTGCCCTCATCCTGATGCGCATGACTACTGTCGTTCCCCTTCCCGCCGGCCGCGCTGCGCCGGACTACCAGTCGATCGATCGTCCGCTCGACTTCAGCGCTTCGGCTGCGGCCAAGGTGCGCGAGTTGATTCAGGAAGAAGGCAACGCGGCGCTGGCGCTGCGCGTCTATATCCAGGGCGGCGGTTGCTCGGGCTTCCAGTACGGGTTCGAGTTCGACGAGAACCGCGCCGACGACGATCTGGCGGTGGACACCGATGGCGTCACCTTGCTGGTGGATCCGCTGAGCCTGCAGTACCTGATGGGCGCCGAGGTCGACTACAGCGAAAGCCTGCAGGGCGCGCAGTTCGTGATCCGCAATCCCAACGCCAAGACCACCTGCGGCTGCGGCAGCAGTTTCAGCATCTAACCGCGTACCCGCCGCAGCCAGACGTGACAGGGACTTCGCCGCCTTCCGATGTCTTGTTGTCCGGTTTCGCCTTTGCCGGCGACCCGCTGGATCGCGCCGATCACCTGCGCGACGACGCGGCAGCGCTGGCGGCGATGTGGCCGCAGGCGCGCATCCTGGTGCTGGACCAGGAGGGTCAGGCCTATGCCGACGCCGACGGCTCGCTGCAGGCGCCGAGCGGGGCGGAACTGGGGGGCGGCCCCGGTGCGGCGATTTTCCTGGGCCTGAAACAGGACGTGGCGTGGTTTGCCGTGGCCGGCGATGCGCTGGCCTATACCGCGCCGCAGCGCGTGGGATTGCGGCGCGCGGCCGCGGCGTGGCCGGCGTTCGAGTCCGGCGCGTTCGCGCTGGCGCGTGCGCTGCTGCACTGGCAGTCGCGTACGCGCTACTGCGGCATCTGCGCCGGCGCCATCGAATTCCGCCGCGCCGGCTATCTGGGCCATTGCAGCGGTTGCGGCGCCGACCAGTATCCGCGGGTGGATCCGGCGGTGATCGTGGCCGTCAGCGATGGCCAGCGCCTGCTGCTGGGCCGGCAGCCGGGCTGGCCGGCACGGCGCTATTCGGTCGTGGCCGGTTTTGTCGAGCCTGGCGAGACCCTGGAACAGACGGTCGCCCGCGAGGTGCTGGAAGAAACCCGGGTGCGCGTGCGCAGCAGCCGCTACCTGGCCGCGCAGCCGTGGCCGTTTCCTGGCGCGTTGATGCTGGGCTTCACCGCGCAGGCCGAGCCGGATCCGCCGCAGGTGGACGGCGTGGAACTGGAGGACGCGCGCTGGTTCAGCGCCGAAGAAATCGGCGCAGCGCTGCGCCGCGACCAACACGACGATGGCCAGGGCATCCTGCTGTCGCCGGCCATTTCGATCGCGCGCTCGCTGATTGAACATTGGTACGCCGGTGCAGTCGGCAGTCGCGGCGCCGAATCGCCTGCTCAGACCTCACCTTAACAAGCGCAGGCTAGAATCCGTTCAGGGAGGGTTCGCATGTCCGTTACGCTGATTGCGGTGGTTGTCGCGCTGGTGCTGGGGCATGTGGCGCCTGCGCTGGTGACCTCCGCCCGGCAGTTCCACTGGTATGGGCAATGGCTGCGCTGGTGGGACGGACAAGCTGCCGAAAGCAGCTTCTGGCGCGGCCCTTACGGCATCACGCTGGCATTGCTGCCGCCGCTGCTGGCGGTAGCGCTGCTGCAGTGGCTGTTGCGGGAACCGTTGTTCGGCATCCCCGGCCTGCTGTTCGGCATCCTGGTACTGGTCTATAGCTGGGGCCCGCGCGATCTGGACGTGGACGTCGAAGCCATCATCGATGCGCACGAGCCGCAGGCGCGCCGGGAAGCCATTGCCCGGCTATGGCCGCAGGCCGATACGGCCGCCGCCGACGGCCCGGCGCTGGTCGAGGCGGTCTTCCAGAATGCGCTGCGGCGCTGGTTTGGCGTGCTGTTCTGGTTCCTGCTGCTGGGTCCGGTGGGCGCGTTGGCGTATCGCCTGGCCGCGCTGGCCGGCGAAGACCGGTTTTCGATGCTGCTGCCGGTGGGAACGCTGGCGGGGGCGCGCCGGTTGCTGGCCGTGCTGGAATGGCCGGTTGCCCAACTGATGACGCTGGCGATGGCGCTGGTGGGCAACTTCGACACCGTATTCAATGCCTGGCGCCAGGCGGGCGGCAATACCTGGCAGCTGGAAACGGGGTTTCTGGGCAACGCGGCGCGCGCCAGCGTGCGTTGCGAGCTGGATGAGGAAGCCGAGGAATATGCCGGCGAAGGCATGGTGCAGACACTGCGCGAATTGCCCGAACTGCGCGATGCGATGAGCCTGGTCTGGCGCATCCTGCTGTTGTGGATGGCGCTGATGGCGCTGTTCGTGATTGCCGGCTGGGTCAGCTGACCTCCGCTTCGCGAAAGGAAGCTGCTGCGCAGCGCGTGGGGAGCCGCGCCACTACGAAGGTGTTCACGATCTCGCAACCGCGCGCCGCAGGGCGAAGCAGCGGCCAACCGGCCCAAATCGGCTCTACAAAACACGATGCAAAGCACGAACAGAATCCTTGTGGGAGCGACGTAAGTCGCGATGGAAGCATCACATCGCGACTTACGTCGCTCCCACAAGGTAGCCGCTTGCGTGCCGCCGGAGAGCGCGAACAGGTTCTTGGAAGCGCGCCGCAGCGCGTGGTGGACTTGCCGCTGACACGGCTGCTGTTCTATCAGCCCGGTGCCAGCAGAGTAAATGGAAACCGCGCCACTGCAGCAGGAGGGCGCCAATGAGGTAAAGCGCGCCGCAGCGCGTGGGGAGCCTGCCGCCGATACGGCTTCGCGGTTAGCCCGGTGCCAGCAAAGTAAATGGAAACCGCGCCACTGCAGCACGAGGGCGCCAATGCAACAGAGCGCGCCGCAGCGCGTGGTGGACTTGCCGCTGACACGGCTTTGGGATCAGCCCGGTGCCAGCAAAGTAAATGGAAACCACGGCAGGTTTCTGGCAATCCAATACGCCGGCAGCACCACCAGCCAGAACTTCGGTTCGCCGACCACCCGCATCAGCGGTTGCAGCCAGCGCGGTTGCCAGCCGTAGGCGGCGGCTACCAGCAACGGCATGACCGGCAGCATCAGCATGGCCAGCGGATTCATCGAAAACGCGCCGGCGATATCGCCATGCACCAGCGCGTGCAGCGCGCGGGTCAGCCCGCAGCCGATGCAGAAATAGCCGGTAAAGGCCTGGAACATGCACGGCGGGAACGGACTGCCGGCGGCGTTGGGATCGTAGGTGCGCAGCAGCCAGACCCCGGCCGGGACCGCGATTGCGGCCCCGGCCAGGGCTGCGATATGCCATGGACGCATCGCAGCTGCCATTGCGGCTTACTGGTACTGCTGCATCATCTGCAGGTAAGCATCCATGCCGCCGGTGGCGAACATGACGATGTTGATCAGCAGGCCGATGATGGCCAGCGCGGTCGCCACCCAGCACCAGATCTTGGCGTTGGCCGAAGAACGGCGTGCGCCTTCGATGTCGCCCTGGTTGAGCTTGCTGTTGACCTGCGAGGAGAACACGATGGCGACGATGCCGATCAGCCCAAGCGGGCAGCACAGGCAGGTGGCCAGCACGGTGGAAATGATCGACCACGCCAGATAGTTGGGGATACTGCCGTGTGCCTGTGCTTCGGGAAAAGGAGGGGTGGCGCTCATCGGGATACTCCGTGTGGTGATGACGAGAGGAAGGGTTGCGGGGGTAGTCTAGGGCCTGTTGACGCCGGCGATAAGTCGCCTGGTACTCCGGCGCGCGCCAGGCGGTGGTGCGTGGCTGGCCATTCAGCCGGCCAGTACGCTGAGGCCGCCAACGACGAAAGCGAAAATCAGGTACAAGGTCAGCGGAACGATGGCAACGCAGGCCGACAGGACGGCCCAGAACTTGGCCTTGCGCGAGGTTTCCAGCGCGCCGGCGATATCGCCGGCCGCGCGCTTGCCGTCGACCTGGGCGGCGTAGACGATCGAAACGATGCCCATCGGCAGACAGCAGAACAGCGTGGTCAGGATGGCCCAGACCAGATGGTTGGGGATATAGGGCGCAGTGGCTTGCGGCGGCAGCGGCGGTACAGAGCTCAAGACGATGATCCAGGTGCGTTCGGATCCGGTGCCGGCGAGCGGCCCCGGACGGATATGTTGATGGCTTTCCCCAGCCGTTAGCCTAACCGACGCCGCCGCGCAGGCAAAGCGTCAGGCCGCATCGCCGCGCAATTCGCGCACGCTGGCTTCCAGTTGCTCCGCGGTTGCGCCGGCGCCGTCGACCGGCTCGGCGGCGGCCACTTCCACCAGCGCGCGGAAGCGCCGCGGTACCCGCATGCGATCCAGGCGGCCGCCTTCGGCGCGCGCGCTGCGGCGGCTCCACATGCTGGCCCACATGCCGCGCAGCGCCATCGGCACCACCGGCACCGGGCGGCGCTCGAGGATCTTCTCGACCCCGGACTTGAACGGTGCGATGGCGCCGTCCCGGGTCAATGCGCCTTCCGGGAAGATGCCGACGATCTCGCCATTGGCCAGCGCCGCGTCGATCTCATCGAAGGCGCGCTGCATCAGCTCCGGGTTTTCGCGGGCGCCGGCAATCGGGATGGCCTTGGCGGTACGGAAGATCCAGCTCATCACCGGGATGTTGAAGATCTTGTAGTACATGACAAAGCGCACCGGCCGAGGAATGCTGGCCGCCAGGATCAGCGCGTCCATGTAGCTGACGTGGTTGCACACCAGCAGCGCGGGCCCTTCATCCGGCACGTTCTTCTCGATGCCGTGCAGGCGCAGCCGGTACAGCGTGCGCACCAGCAGCCAGCTGAGAAAGCGCATCAGGAATTCGGGCACGATGGTGAAGATGTACAGCGCGACGACGGCATTGGCGATGGCCAACGCCAGCAACACCTGCGGAATCGTCCAGCCCAGCCCGCGCTGCAGCGCGATGCCGACGATGGCCGCCAGCACGATGAAGCCGGAGTTCTGGATGTTGAGCGCGGCGAACACGCGCGACATCTCCGAATTCGGGCTGCGGCTCTGGATCAACGCGAACAGCGGCACCACGAAGATGCCGGTGAACAGGCCGATGCCCAGCAGGTCGACGATCAGGCGGATGCTGCCGGGCTGCTGCAGGAACGCGGCCAGCTCCAGCCCGCCTACCGGCGCCAGGCCGGGCCGGGCGAAGTACAGGTCCAGCAGGAATGCGCTCATGCCGAAGGCGCCCATCGGCACCAGGCCGATTTCGACCGTGCGCGCCGACAGCTTTTCGCACAGCAGCGAGCCAACGCCGGTGCCGACCGAGAACAGCGCCAGCGCGAACACGTACAGCGCGGCCGAATCGGACAGCCCGCCCAGGTGCAGTTCGGCATAGGCCGGCAGCTGCGAGGTCAGCAGCGTGCCGAAGAACCAGAACCACGACACGCCCAGGATGGCGTTGCGCACCGCCAGCTGGCGCTTGGCCATGCGCAGCACCGCCAGCGATTCGGGCAGCGGATTCCAGCGGATTTTCAGTTCCGGCGCGCCGGCTTCCATGCGCGGAATCAGCCGCGCCATCAGGTTGCCGGCCACGGCCAGCAGCACGATGGCGATGGCGGCCGTCTGCGGGCCGTGCTGGCCGGCGATCTGGAAGATCATGCCGCCGGCGATCATGCCGCACAGGATGGAAATCGATGTGCCCATCTCGACCAGGCCGTTGCCGCCGGTGAGCTCCTCGGGTTTGAGGATGGAGGGCAGTACCGAGTATTTCACCGGGCCGAACAGCGTGGACTGCACGCCGGTGCAGAACAGCGCGATCAGCAGCACCGGCATGTTCTGCAGCAGGAAGCCGACCGCCGCCAGCGACATGATGGCGATTTCCATTGCCGTGGTGATGACGATCAGCCGCTGCTTTTCCAGCTTCTCGGCAATCTGGCCGGCAATGGCCGAAAACAGGAAGTACGGCAGGATGAAGATCGCAGGCGCCAGCATCGCGTACAGCGAGCGTTCCTCGGTGCTGGCGCCCAGGAAGATCAGCAGCCCGATGATGGCCTGCCGGTAGACGTTGTCGTTGAAGGCGCCCAGCGACTGGACGGTGAAATAAGGCAGGAACCGCCGTTGTTTCAGCAGCGAAAACTGGCTGTAGCTGGACATGCGCCCTCCGTGGGTTCGGCGCAGCCTAGCAGATCCGTTTTCCGTTCTGGCTATGGTGCGTCCAAGCGGCCTGGGTACCGCCGCTCGGCAACCGGCTCAGCCCTGCTCGCGCGCGATGGCGCGCCAGCCGATGTCGTGGCGATGGAATTCGCCGGGCCAGGAGATGCCCGCCACCTCCGCGTAGGCCTTGCGTTGGGCCTCGGCGATGCTGTCGCCCAATGCGCACACGCACAGCACGCGGCCGCCCGAAGTGACCGCATGGTCGCCATCCAGGCGGGTGCCGGCATGGAAGACCTTGGTGTCGTCCACATCGGGCACGTCCCAGCTGTTGACCACATCGCCCAGGCGCGGAGTGTCCGGGTAGCGTTCGGCCGCCATCACCACGCCCAGCGCGGGCCGCGGGTCCCACTGCGCGGAGGCCGCATGCAGTTTCCCGTCCAGCGCGGCTTCGATCAGATCCAGCAGGTCCGATTGCAGGCGCATCATCACCGGCTGGGTTTCCGGGTCGCCGAAACGCACATTGAACTCGATCACCTTGGGCGCGCCGTCGGCGTCGATCATCAGGCCGGCATACAGAAAGCCGGTGAACGGAACGCCGTCGGCGATCATGCCTTGCACGGTCGGATCGACCACCTCGCGCATCACCCGTTCGTGCACTTCCGGCGTCACCACCGGCGCCGGCGAGTACGCGCCCATGCCGCCGGTGTTGGGGCCGGTGTCGCCGTCGCCGACGCGCTTGTGATCCTGGCTGGTGGCCATCGGCAAGGCGGTGCGTCCATCGACCATGCTGATGAAGCTGGCTTCCTCGCCTTCCAGGAATTCTTCGATGACCACGCGCGCGCCCGCCGCGCCGAACGCGTTGCCGGCCAGCATGTCGTGCACCGCCGCCTCGGCTTCGGCCAGCGTCATCGCCACGATCACGCCCTTGCCGGCAGCCAGGCCGTCGGCCTTGACCACGATGGGCGCGCCCTTGTCGCGCAGATAGGCCAGCGCCGGCTCGACCTCGGTGAACACCGCATAGAAGGCGGTGGGAATGCCGTGGCGGGCCAGGAAATCCTTGGCGAACGCCTTGCTGCCTTCCAATTGCGCGGCCGCTGCGGTGGGGCCGAAGATGCGCAGGCCTTCGGCGCGGAAGCGGTCGACCACCCCGGCGACCAGCGGCGCCTCGGGACCGACCACGGTCAACGCGACGTCTTCGCGCCGGGCCAGTTCGACCAGCTTGTCGATCTCGGTGGCGCCGACGTCGACGTTGCGGCAGCCATCTTCGCGTGCGGTGCCGGCGTTGCCGGGCGCCACCAGCACTTGGCTCACGCGCGGGGATTGGGCCAGCTTCCAGGCCAGCGCATGTTCGCGGCCGCCGGAACCGATGACGAGAATTTTCATGGAGCGCCTGCCGCCTTCAAACGGGAAGTGGTGAGTTTGACGTATTCCGGGTCCAGCTCACTGCCGACATAACGGCGGCCGCTGCGCAGCGCGGCCACGCCGGTGGTGCCGGAACCGTTGAACGGATCGAAGATGCTGTCGCCGGGATTGGTGGAAGCCTCGATGCAGCGCAGCAGCAGTTCCACCGGCTTCTGGGTCGGATGGCGGCCGTGCGACTTCTCGTCCTTGCCCGGTGCGGTCAGCCGCCATACCGACTTCATCTGCTTGCCGTCGTTGTCGGCCTTCATCTGCCGGTAGTGGAACAGATGCTTGCTCTTTTCGGTCTTGGCCGCCCAGATCAGCGTTTCGGTGGAATGGGTGAAATTGCGGCAGGCAAGATTCGGCGGCGGGTTGGGCTTTTCCCAGATGATGTCGTTGAGCAGCTTCATGCCCAGCTGTTGCATCGCATAGCCGACCGAATGGATGACGTGATGGGTGCCCGAGACCCACAGCGTGCCGTTGGGCTTGAGCGCCTGCTGGCAGCGGCGCAGCCATTCGGTGTTGAACTCGTGGTTGAGCTCGGGACTGCGGCTGCGGTCCCATTCGCCCTTGTCGACCTTGACCATCTTGCCGGCGTGGCAGGTGATGCCGCCGTTGGAAAGGAAGTACGGCGGATCGGCGAAGACCATGTCGAAGTAGCCATCCGGGTGCCGGTCGATGATGCGGTCCAGCAGCTCGAAGCAGTTGGCGTGGTACAGCACCGCCCGCTGCGCGGCATCCACGTAGGCCAGCTTGTTGGGCGAAGTGGCGGTTGCGGCAAATGCGCCCAGACCCAGCGGGTCGGATTTTGCCGGACGCCTGGCTGCGGATTTCACCGGGGCGGGCATGCGCGGGTCAGTGCCGGAAATGGCGCACGCCGGTGAACACCATCGCAATGCCATGCTCGTCGGCCGCGGCGATGACTTCGCCGTCGCGCATCGATCCGCCCGGCTGGATGACGGCCTTGATGCCGGCGGCGGCGGCGGCGTCGATGCCGTCGCGGAACGGGAAGAACGCATCGGAAGCCATCGCCGAACCTTCGACGACCAGCTTCGCGTCGGCGGCCTTGATGCCGGCGATGCGCGCCGAATACACCCGGCTCATCTGCCCGGCGCCGACGCCGATGGTGCGGTTGTCCCGGGCATAGACGATGGCATTGGATTTGACGTACTTGGCCACGCGCCAGGCGAACAGCAGATCGCGCAGTTCGGCCTCGGTCGGCGCGCGCCGGGTGACCACCTTCAACTCGTCCAGCGTCATGCCGCGGTTGTCGGCCGACTGCAGCAGCAGGCCCGAACCGATGCGCTTGCTGTCGTAGTTGTTCCGGCCATCGCCATGCGGAATCTTCAGCACGCGCACATTGGCCTTCTTGGTCGCGTAGTCCAGCGCGCCTGGCTCGTAGTCCGGCGCAATCAGCACCTCGACGAACTGGCGTTCCAGGATGACCTTGGCGGTGGCCGCGTCCAGCGTGCGGTTGAAGGCGATGATGCCGCCGAACGCGCTGGTCGGGTCGGTGGCGTAGGCCAATTCGTAGGCATCGCCGCAGGCCACGCCTACCGCCACGCCGCAGGGATTGGCGTGCTTGACGATGACGCAGGCCGGCGCGTCGAACTGGCGCACGCACTCCCAGGCCGCATCGGCATCGGCCAGGTTGTTGTAGCTCAGTTCCTTGCCCTGCAACTGCTGGAAGGTGGCCAGCGTGCCGGGCACCGGATACAGGTCGCGGTAGAACGCGCCGGACTGGTGCGGGTTCTCGCCGTAGCGCAGATCCATGACCTTGATGAAATTGGAATTCATCTGCGCCGGGTATTCGCTGCGCGCCGGCACCGCGGCCGCGGTGTCGGTCACCGCCGACAGGTAATTGCTGATGGCCGCGTCGTACTGGGCCACCCGGTTGAAGGCGGCCACCGACAGCGCAAAGCGCGTGGCTGCCGACAACGCGCCGTCGTTGGCGTCCAGTTCTTCGATGATGGCGCCGTACTGCGCCGGATCGGTAGCCACCGCGACGCGGGCGAAGTTCTTTGCCGCCGAACGCAGCATCGCCGGGCCGCCGATGTCGATGTTCTCGACCGCATCGGCCAATGTGCAGTCGGCCTGGGCGGTGACCTGTTCGAATGGATACAGGTTCAGCACCAGCAGGTCGATCGCGGCGATGCCGTGTTCGGCCATCACCGCTTCGTCCAGGCCGGCGCGGCCGAGCAGGCCGCCATGGACCCGCGGATGCAGCGTCTTGACCCGTCCGTCCATCATTTCCGGGAAACCGGTGACCTCGGCCACGTCGCGCACGGCCAGGCCGGCGTCACGCAAGGTCCGGGCGGTGCCGCCGGTGGACAGCAGTTCGACATCGCGTGCGGCCAGCGCCTTGGCCAGATCGATCAGGCCGGTCTTGTCGGAAACGGAAAGCAGAGCCCGGCGGATGGGCGTGAGATTGGCGGTCATTGGCAGGCGAAGCGGAAGGGAAGCGGCAATTATAGCCGTGGCGCCTTCCGGCCGACGGCTGGCACCACCCGGCGCGGCGAATCCGCGCTCAGACCAGACCGTAGTCCTTGAGCTTCTTGCGCAGCGTGGCGCGGTGGATGCCCAGCATCGATGCGGCGCGGCTCTGGTTGCCTTCGCAGTGGTTCAGCACTTCGACGAACAGCGGGATCTCCATCTCGCGCAACACGATTTCGTAGACGTCATCGGCGTCGCAACCGTCCAGATCGCGCAGATAGCGGCGTACGGACTGGGCAACGTGCTCGCGCAGCGGCGGCCTGGGCGCGGCGCGGGTGCTGTCTGGGCGGGTGGAGGCGGCGTTCACACGAATCCCCTGATGCAACTGGATAGAAGATCCGCCTGTGCGGTTGTGGACCTTCGGCGGGGGGACGAGTCTAGCGCCTGAGCCCGGCCGGCGCATCCGGTTTATGCAAAATCTGCTTTGGATTGCACCTGCGGCGGCATGCCCTAACGAAAGTCGAACGAGTAGGCGACCACGTTGGCGCTGGGTTCGCGTATCCGCACGGCGACCTGGGCGCTTTGCCCGGCGGCGATTTCGCTGCTGTCGACAGACGCGTCCAGGTACTCGGCCGGCAGCAGCGCGCGCGCGCCCAGGGTGCGGCCGTCGGCGTCCTTCAGCGTCAGCAGCAGCACCGGCCAGGGTTGCGGCCAGCGCGCATCGTTGCGAAAGCTCGCCTGCGCCTGCAGCGTGCCCGGTGCTTCAGCGACGGGCCGGACATCGCGGCTGAGCATCACAAAGGCTTCCGGCTCGCGCCATGGCGGCAATGAACAGCGCAACACGCCGCACATCGACATCAGCAGCGGGCGCCAGCCGGCATCCATCGCCAACCGCGCGCGGTCGGCCAGCAGCACCTGTATCGCCAGCAGCAGTGTCAAGGCGCCCAGCAGCCACCACGGCCCTTTTGCCGTCCCCGTCTGCACCGCAGTGGTGCGTTGGCTGCGGACGAAACTGGGGCCGCGACTGCGGGCGGCTGCCTGGCTGGCGACCGGGGCAACGATTACCGAGGAGGCCGTGCCTTCATCGCCATGCGCGCCCGTCGCTGCGTCGACCGATGCGCTTGCGCGCGGCTCGCTGGACAGCGCTGTTTCGTCCGCGAGCATCCCGGCGCTGGCGGCAGGCGATAGTGGCGCGGATGCCGCCGTCGCCTCCGGTGCCGTGCCGGCTTCCGATTCGGTGTCGGCCGAGGCGGCCGCCGCAGGCGCATCCGTTGTCGAAGCCGGCGGCGTTGCCTCCTCGACGGGCGGTCCGACCTCCGTTGCGGGCTCGATGGCGGACCCGGCCACCTGCGTCGGCGGCGGAGCCGCGGCCGGCGCTTCGGTGCCGCGCAACAGGCTGGCAAAACTGGGTGCGACCGGCATGGCCGGTGCGGTGTTTTCGTCGCTCGCCGGCATCTGCAGCGCGCCGTCGCAACGCGGACACAGTTCCGGCGGCTGCCGCGACTGCGGATGGGGGGCGACCAGTTCGTGGCAGTGAGGGCAGGCGATGAACATGCGGCTATTCAATCATGCCGGGGTACCCGCGTGCGCGTCGCATCAAGGCCGTCTCCGCTCACGCCCTGCGTACACCGTCGATGCGCATCCAGTCGCCGTCGCGATGGGCGGCGAGTCCGTCGAACCATGGCGCATAGCGTTCCAGCAATTCGCCTTCCTGCCCATGCAGGATGCCGGACAGGGCGATGCGCCCGCCCGCGGCCACGCGCGCAGCCAGGGTTTCGGCCAGCGCGTCCAGCGCCGAGGCCAGGATGTTGGCCACGACGATCGGGTAGCTGGCCTGCGGTTCGTCTTCGGGCAGGTAGACCGACAGGCGGTCGCCGACCTCGTTGCGCGCGGCATTGTCGGCGGTGGCGATCAGCGCCTGCGGGTCGTTGTCCACGCCGACGGCCTGCGCGGCGCCCAGCTTCAGCGCCGCCAGCGCCAGGATGCCGGAACCGCAACCGAAATCCAGCACCTCGCGGCCTTGCAGTTGGCCGGTATCGGCCAGTTGATCCAGCCAGCGCAGGCACAGCGCGGTGGTGGGATGGGTGCCGGACCCGAACGCCAGTCCGGGGTCGAGCCGGATCACGGCGGCGCCGGCGGTAGCGGCCTGCTCGGGCAGGGCGTGATTCCACGGCACGATGAAGGTGCGCTTGCCGAACCGCATCGGCTTGAACTGGTCCAGCCAGGCGCGCTCCCAATCCTGGTCTTCGACGGTGCGGAAACTGGCGCCGGTCCACGCCAGGCCGGGGTCGAAGGACTCCAGCGCCGCCAGCAGCGCCAGCGCATTGGTCTCGGCCGGAAACAGCGCGGTCAGCACCAGCGCATTCCACAGCGGCGTCTGGCCCACGCCGGGTTCGAGAATGGCGTGTTCGTTGCTGGTGTCGGCATCGGCATCCAGCAGCGTGACCGACAGCGCGCCGACATCCTCCAGTGCGTTTTCGTAGCGCGGCTGTTCGGATTCGGCGCAGCGGAGGGAAAGTTCCAGATAGGGCATGGTGCGATGCGGCGCGGTGGCGCCCTGCGGCTTGCGGGAAGGTGCCGGCGGATCGTAACCGAATGGCCCGGTAGCGGCCCGCATGCGGCTGGAGGCCTCTGCCGTGGGCCGTGAACGGTCGCGCCGGCGGATTCGTTTACACTGCCGCCCGTCATCCGTTGCGATAGCGAGAACGGGCACGAAGCGCCCCCTGCCGCCATGAGCTTGTCAGACCTCAATAGGCAACTGGTGTTTGCGCACCGACCGGAGCCGGCGACCTGATGCCGCGCCTGCTGGCCCGACCCTCATCGCCCGTATCGGCCAGAACGCTGTTGCTGTTGGCGATGATCGGCTTGCTGGCGCTGTTGCTGCTGTGGAAACGCGGCTGGGAGCATGCCGCGCCCGCAGGAACGGTGGGGCGCCAGCAGGCGCCGTCGCTGGATTCGCCTTCACCGCTGCCGGTGGCCGATAGAAGATCGCCGGGCATGGCGCGCGCCGCCGCCAGGGGTGCGGCCACGCTGGTTGGCGAGTTCGAAACCGCGCCGGATCTGTATGCGCTGGCGCAGCGCCTGGCCGCGCGCGAGCATGCCGGGGATCCGCAGGCGTTGTGGATCGTCAGCCGCATCTACGACTACTGCGCCGCGTTCGCGGCGGACCCGGCCGGATATTCCCGCGATACCCGCACCCTCGCCGAACTGCGGCTGGCCAGCGGCGCGTCGATGCTGGCGGCCCGCGAACGGGTCGGCCGGCGTTGCGCGCGTTTCGTTCCCGGCGACGATCTTTCGCCGCAGCGGATCGACGGCAAGCGCAGGCAGGCGGCCGAAGCCGGAAGTCTGGCCGCCGAAGCGTCGCTGCTGGCGCTTGGGCGGCCGTTGATCGACAGCGAAGAATACATACGCCGATTGATCGAGCGCGTGGTCGAGTCGCAGGATCCTGAGGCCTACGTCGCAATATCGCCGGCGATGGGACTGCCGGCGAGCGGGCAGGAGGCATACTTCGGCGAGATATCGGGTACGCCGCTGACCGAACTGAGCTGGCTGGTGGCCGCCTGCAGGCTGGGCCAGGAATGCGGCCCCGGCGGAACGCTGATGACGACCTACTGCGCAGCCGGCGGGATCTGTTCCAAGGACGATTCGCAGGATTTCGAAGCCTTCGTGCGCGATGCGGGCGTCTCACGGCAAAGCGCCGAGGATTTGAATGTGATGGTGGATGATCTGTTGTACGGCACTGGAGTCATGAAATGAATCGCACACGGCTCGTACAGAGGGCGAAATCCTGGTTCTGGATTCTGTTGTTCGTGTCCTATACCGCAATGGCGGCCACGGTGGTGATCGATACGCTGAGTCCGAAGTACCACCGGCTGACCCAGGTGGCGGTGACGTCGGTCGAATCGCCCGAACCGGCCCGCGCGCTGGGCGCGGCGCAGGCTGCCGCCGTGTATCGCGCCTCCAGCGGCGCGCCGTTCTCCTCGCTGCCGCCGGGCAGCACGTTCCGCATCGTCTGGCCGGATGGCTCATCGGAAACGGTGATGGTGGTCAATCCCGCCTCCAGCGCCGGCACGCGGACGCTGAAAGGCAGCCAGCAGCCCGCGCCCGTGCCGAACTCCGGACCGCGCTGACCGCAAAGAAGAAAGGATCCATTCCCCTCACGCGCGCGAACGGCTACACCAGCGCGATCGACTTGTTCTTGCGTTCGGCCAGGCGCTTTTCCAGGTAGTGGATGTTCTGGCCGCCGGCCTGGAAGCCCTGGTCGCGCATGATGCGCTGCTGCAGCGGGATATTGGTCTTGATGCCGTCGACGACCATTTCGCTCAGCGCCACCCGCATGCGCGCGATGGCGGTCTGCCGGTCCGGACCGTGCACGATCAGCTTGCCGATCATCGAATCGTAGTTGGGCGGCACGCGGTAGCCTTCGTAGATATGCGTGTCCACGCGCACGCCGGGACCGCCCGGGGCGTGGAAATGCTGGATCAGGCCCGGGTTGGGCATGAAGGTTTCCGGATCCTCGGCATTGATGCGGCATTCGATGGAATGGCCGCGCAGCACGATGTCGCTCTGCTTGATGCTGAGCTTGTGGCCGGCGGCGATCTTCAGCTGCTCGCAGACCAGATCGATGCCGGTGATCTGTTCGGTGACCGGATGTTCGACCTGGATGCGGGTGTTCATCTCGATGAAGTAGAAGCGGCCGTTTTCGTACAGGAATTCGAACGTGCCGGCGCCGCGGTAGCCGATGCGCAGGCAGGCTTCCACGCAGACCTTGCCGATCTCGGCGCGCTGCTCCTCGCTGATGCCGGGGGCGGGCGCTTCCTCGACCACCTTCTGGTGGCGGCGCTGCATCGAGCAGTCGCGTTCGCCGAGATGGATGGCGTTGCCCTGGCCATCGGCCAGCACCTGGATCTCCACATGGCGCGGGTTCTCGAGGAACTTCTCCATGTAGACCTCGCCATTGCCGAATGCCGCCTTGGCCTCGGACTTGGTGGTGGAGATGGCGTTGCCCAGCGCCGCCTCGGCATGCACCACGCGCATGCCGCGGCCGCCGCCGCCGCCGGCGGCCTTGATGATCACCGGATAGCCGATTTCGCGCGCGATCTTGGTGTTGGCGACGATGTCCTCGCCGAGCGGACCGCCGGAGCCGGGCACGCACGGCACGCCGGCGGCCTTCATCGCCCGGATCGCTTCGACCTTGTCGCCCATCAGGCGGATGGTGTCGGCCTTGGGGCCGATGAAGACGAAGCCGGACTGCTCCACCCGTTCGGCGAAGTCGGCGTTCTCGGACAGGAAGCCGTAGCCGGGATGGATCGCCTGGGCGTCGGTGACTTCCGCTGCGGCGATGATCGCCGGCGTGTTGAGATAGCTGTCGGCAGAGGCCGCCGGGCCGATGCACACCGACTCGTCGGCCATCGCCACATGCTTGAGGTTGCGATCGACGGTGGAATGCACGGCCACGGTGCGGATGCCCATGGTGTGGCAGGCGCGCAGGATGCGCAGCGCGATTTCGCCGCGATTGGCGATGACGACTTTATCTAGCATGGGATGGGGTTCCGAAGCATGGGATGTCTTCGGGACCGGGGACCGGGGACCGGGGACCGGGAAGAGCAAGAGCCAAGCGCGAGCGCTTTTCGGCTTTTGCCTTTCCCGGTCCCCGGTCCCCGGTCCCCGGTCCCGGCTGTTCAGCCGATCACGAACAACGGCTGATCGAACTCGATCGGTTGTCCGCTTTCGGTCAACACCGCCAGCACGGTGCCGGAAACATCGGCTTCGATCGGGTTGAACATCTTCATCGCTTCGATGATGGCCAGCGTTTCGCCGGCCTTGACCGCCTGGCCGACGCTGACGAACGGCGGCTTGTCCGGCGACGGTGAGGCGTAGAACGTGCCGACCATCGGCGCGCGCACGACATGGCCTTCGGGCAGGTTGCTGGCGGCCGGCTTGGCGCTGCCGCCGGTGGAGGCCTCGGTGGGCGAACTCATCGGCATCGGCGCCGCCGGGCGCGCTTCGACGTGCGTCACCACCGGCGCCGGCGCGGCGTAGTTGCCCTTGGGTACGCGTGCCAGACGCACCGACTCCTCGCCTTCCTTGATTTCGATTTCGGCGAGGTTCGATTCTTCCAGCAGGTCGATGAGTTTCTTGATTTTGCGGAGATCCATAGGGGCCTCTTGGTTTTGACGGCGGTGCCGTCCGGGATTGAATGGCTGGCCGGGACCGGTCAGCGGATTTCGAAATGCTCGTGCAGCTGGCGCTCGCGCGCGCTGATGTGGCCGGCCAGGCAGTGCAGCCGCGCGCTGTTGCGGCCGCTGCCGTCGGAATGGAACGCGTAGGCCGACTCGCAGTCCGCATCGCGGAAGGCGGCCCAATGCCGTTGCGCCTGGGCCAGGGCCAGTTGCGCGTTGCCGCAGGCGGCGGCACTGACCGGGCAGGCCTGTTCGTCGGCCAGGCTGCGCAACACGCGCTGGTACAACGCATCCAACTGCGCCTGGGCCTGTTCCACCGCCTGGGACTGGCACAGATCGCTTTCCATCGTCGACAGCGGCGGGTCGCAGCCCACCGGGTCGGCCCAGGCCGGGACCGCCATCGCTGCCAGTCCCAGCGCTGCCAGCAGCGTTCTCATGCCGCGGCGCTCCCGGCCAGCCGCTGCAGTGCCGCATCCAGCGCATAGCGGTAGCTGTCGGCACCGAAGCCGCAGACCACCCCGACCGCCAGATCGCTGAAATAGCTGTGATGGCGGAATGGTTCGCGGCTGTGCGGGTTGGACAGGTGGATTTCGATGAACGGCAACGCCACCGCCGCCAGCGCGTCGCGCAGCGCCACCGAGGTGTGGGTGAAGGCGGCCGGATTGATCAGGATGAAGCCGGTGCCGTCGTCGCGGGCGGCCTGCACGCGGTCGACCAGTTCATGTTCGGCATTGGACTGCAGGCTGGACAGCGCATGCCCGGCCGCCGCAGCCTGGGCGGCCAGTCCGGCGTCGATGTCGGCCAGGGTCGCGCGGCCATAGATCTCCGGCTCGCGGCTGCCGAGCAGATTGAGATTGGGGCCATGCAGAACCAGCAGCTTTGCCATCGAGCACTCCAGCGGAAGGGCGGCAGTCTGCTTGAAGCCGGCGATACTGTCCAGATCGCCGAAGTTCGTCGCGTTTTAAGTGCTTGTTTGAAAACAGCCAGGAGTGAGAAATGAGGAGTGAGAAATGAGAGGTGAGGAACGAGGAGTGAGGAGTGAGGCCTGGCCTGAGGTTGGGAGTTGGTATAGAGAGGAGAGCTCCCTTTCATCAAAAGGGGCGCGCGTCAGCCGGCGCCGGGGAATTGCTTTGGCCGTTGCCAAAGAAAATCCTCTCAATCCCGCTTTTACAGCGATCTTCAACAGCCGAATGGCTGGTCAAGGGCGGAAGGCAAAGCGGAACCTATCTCGTTCCTCGTTCCTCGTTCCTCGTTCCTCGTTCCTCACTCCTCACTCCTCACTCCTCACTCCTCATTTCTCGCTCCTCATTCCCCCGCCCAGCCGCTGATTTCCCCATGCCGGAACGGGCCGATCTTCTGCTTGGCGATGCGGCCGTCGGCCCCGATCAGCACGGTGTACGGCAGCACGCCCTTGCGATTGCCCAGCCAGACGCTGGCGTCGGCCGGGCCGGGCGTGTCCAGCACTATCGGGTAGGCGACCGGAATCCGGCCCAGGAAATCGCGCACCGCGTCCGGGGTATCCAGCGCCAGGCCGATCACCTGCACGCCGTCGGCGGGCTGCGATTTGGCGAACCGGTCCAGCTCCGGCATTTCCTCGATGCAGGGGCCGCACCAGCTGGCCCAGACGTTGATCAGCAACGGCCGTCCGCGGTAGTTCGCAGCCAGATCGACGATGTTGCCGTCCAGATCAGGCAAGGCGATCGATGGCATCGGATCGCCGCGGCCGGCCACCGTTACCCCCGGCGGTGGCGCTGGCGCATCGGCTTCCATCACCGCCTGCAGCGCGCGCTGGCCGGGTTCGCTGCGCAGCAGCGGGCTGCCGCCGTACCACAGGCTGGCCAGCACGCCGAGCGCGCCGGCGGCCACGGCCACCGCAACCACCCGCAACGGCGTCACCTTCATTGCGCCGCCCGCTCCAGCGCCTGGCGCACGCGGCGGTGGGTCAGCACGGTCGGCAGCACTTCGCCGGCGCCGCCGCTGCGCGGGTAGACCACATACAGCGGCACGCCGACCGCCTTGTGCGACTCCAGGAATGCGGTGATGGCCGGGTCGACATTGGTCCAGTCGCCCTGCATCAGCACCGCATCATGCTGCCGCATCAGTTCGCGGAAGGCATCGGTGTTGATGACCGCGCGCTCGTTGGCCTTGCAGGTCACGCACCAGTCGGCGGTCATGTCGACGAAGACGATGCGGCCTTCGGCGCGCAGCGCGGCCAGCCGCTCGGCCGAATAGGCCACGGTGCCGGCGACCGCTTGCACGGCGGCGGCATTGCGCGGCAGGCGCTGCGCCATCGCCAGCGGCACCAGCGCGGAGACCGCCAGCAGCACCGCCAGCGCGCGCTGCAGCGGCGCGCTGGCCATACGCACCCGCTGGAACCACCACAGTCCCGCCGCCAGCAGCACCATACCGGCCAGCACCAGCGCCAGCGCATCGACGCCGCGCTGCTTGCCCAGCACCCACAGCAGCCAGATCGCGGTCAGGTACATCGGAAACGCCAGCGCATGCTTCAGCGTTTCCATCCAGGCGCCCGGGCGCGGCAACCGGTTGGCCAATGCCGGCACGAAACCGATCAGCAGGAACGGCAGCGCCAGTCCCAGGCCGAGCGCTGCGAATACGGCCAGCGCCAGCGGCGTGGGACTGGCGAACGCGAACGCCAGCGCCGCGCCCATGAACGGCGCCGTGCATGGACTGGCAATCACCACCGCCAGCACGCCGGTGAAAAAATCCCCGGCCGGCCCGGAGCGCCGGGTCAGCGCCGCGCCGGCACCGGCCAGCCGGTAGCCGATCGCGAACACCCCCGACAGGCTCAGGCCGACCGCGAACATCACATAGGCCAGCAGGCCGATCACCAGCGGTTGCTGCAACTGGAAGCCCCAGCCCAGCGCCTGCCCGGCCGCGCGCAAAGCGATGGCCAGCGCGCCGATGGCGATGAAGCTGACCAGCACGCCGGCGGTGTACCAGAGCGCGCTGCTGCGCGCGTGCCCGCCGCTGCGGCCGCTTTCGGCCAGCGACAGCGCCTTCAGCGACAACACCGGCAACACGCACGGCATCAGGTTGAGGATCAGCCCGCCGCCCAGCGCCAGCAGCAGGGCCAGCAGGAAACTGGCGGGCGCGCGCGAGTTGCCGCGCAGCAACTGTTCCGGCGGCGTGGTGCGCGGAACGTCGGCGGCGGATTCATCCGCGGAATCGGTGGCGGACGGATCGCCGGCGACGCCGGCTGCGGCATCTTCCCCGGCGGCGGCATCGATGCCAGCCGGCGACGACAGCCCGGGCACGGTCGGTGCGGCGGTGACCGGTTGATCGGCCGGGGTGATGCTGCCTGCCGGTATCGACAGCGCGACCTGCCGGGTCATCGGCGGATAGCAGATGCCATCGTTCTGGCAACCCTGGAACGTCACCTGCAGCATCGCATCGGCCGGCCTGGCGTGGTTGCGCCGCAGCGGCACCGGCACTTCCACCTGGTCGAAATAGACGGTGACCTCGCCGAAATGCTCGTCGCGGTGGGGCACGCCTTTCGGCCAGCGCGGCGCCTGCAGTGCGATGCCGTCGGCGCCTTGCAGCGTCATCGTCGTGCGATCGCGGTACAGGTAGTAGCCGCGGGCCGGCGTAAACCGCAGCAGCAGCTGGTTGCCGTCGAAGGCGATGGCCTCGAATGCGAACGCCTGCTCCTGCGGCAGCGGCAGCGCATCGCTGCCGGCAGGCGGGTCGAACTGCGGCGCGGTGGATGCCGCACCGGGCAGCGACAAGCGCCCCAGCGGCGTGAAGCCACCGCTCCGGGTTGCGCCGGCCGCCGGCAAGGCCACGGTCAGGGTTCGGGTCTGCGGCGGGTAGCAGATGCCGGCATCGGCGCAGCCCTGGTACTTGATCGTCAGCGCGACGCTGTCGGCACCGGCATCGGCGCTGCCGGGCAGGGTGGCAGTCAGCTGGCCGCGGTAGGTTTCGACATCGCCGAAGAATTCGTCGGTGTACGCCTTGCCCTTGGGCAGTTGCAGCGGCCCGCCGTCGAAGCCGGGGCCGGCCTGCACGCTGGTGCGGTGCCGGTAAAGGTAGTAGCCGTCGGCAATCTTCCACTGGACTTCGATACGGTCGCGGCTGGGCGCGGCGGCGCTGAGCGCGAAGGCCTGGTCGACCGGCAGCAGATCGTCCAGGTCCGCCGCCTGCGCGGGCAGGGCGGCCAGGCACAGGGTCAGCGGGGCCAGCAAGCGGCGCAGCGATATCATCGGATCAGGCGTCCTCGGCGGTCTGGGAGGCGACCCAGTCCAGATAGGCGGGCAGGCCGGCCCCGGCTTCGACCGCCAGCACCTCCGGCAGTTCATAGGGATGCAACTCGGGAATGCGCCGGATCAGCTTCTCCAGCCGCGCACCGCTGGTCTTGATCAGCAGCAGGACCTCGCTGGCGCGTTCGACCCGGCCCTGCCAGCGGTAGATCGCAGCCACTCCGGGCAGCAGATTGACGCAGGCGGCCAGCCGCTCCTCCACCAGCGCATCGGCGATGCGCTCGGCGCTGGCGGCATCCGGGCAGGTGCAGAAGACAAGGCGAACAGTCATTGGGCAGGGATTATCGCAGACCCGGGCAGGGCTCTTCCGCGGAAAATTTGTCGCAGGCGGGCCCTTGAATCGCAGTCGAAGGCCCCAACATCTGGGCAATCCGGCGCTCGTGCCGGGTTTTTGCGCCCGCGTTGCTGGCACTCGTCATGTGCGAGTGCTAACATCGCCGCCCCTTTCCCAGTCCAATCAATCACTTAAAGAGGATTGAAATGAGCAATATCAAGCCGCTGTACGACCGCGTGGTCATCAAGCGTACCGAAGAAGAGAAAGTTTCCGCCGGTGGCATCGTGATCCCCGATTCGGCGACCGAAAAGCCCATCAAGGGCGAAGTCATCGCCGTCGGCGAAGGCAAGGTGCTGGACAACGGCAACGTGCGCGCGCCCAAGGTCAAGGTTGGCGACCAGGTCCTGTTCGGCAAGTACAGCGGCACCGAAGTGAAGCTGGACGGCACCGACTACCTGGTGGTCAAAGAAGACGACATCTTCGCGATCCTCGGCTGACGCCGAGGCGGGAATGGGGAATCGGGAACAGGGAATCGGAAAAGCGCTTCGCGTCGATTTACCACCACGATCTCCATCCACCGCAATGTCATTTTGCTTCTAACGATTCCCCATTCTCAGTTCCCCATTTCCGGAGTTTCAAATGGCAGCTAAAGATATCCGTTTCGGCGAAGACGCCCGTTCGCGCATGGTGCGCGGCGTGAACACGCTGGCCAATGCCGTCAAGGCCACCCTGGGCCCGAAGGGCCGCAACGTCGTGCTCGAGAAGAGCTACGGCGCCCCCACCATCACCAAGGACGGCGTGTCCGTGGCCAAGGAAATCGAACTGGCCGACAAGTTCGAGAACATGGGCGCGCAGATGGTCAAGGAAGTCGCTTCCAAGACCTCCGACAACGCCGGTGACGGCACCACCACCGCCACCGTGCTGGCGCAGGCGCTGATCCGCGAAGGTTCCAAGGCGGTCGCCGCCGGCATGAACCCGATGGACCTGAAGCGCGGCATCGACAAGGCCGTGGTCGCCGCCGTGGCCGAGCTGAAGAAGATCAGCAAGCCCACCGCCGACGACAAGGCCATCGCCCAGGTCGGCACCATTTCGGCCAACTCGGATTCCAACATCGGCGACATCATCGCCGAAGCGATGAAGAAGGTCGGCAAGGAAGGCGTGATCACGGTTGAGGAAGGTTCGGGCCTGGAGAACGAACTGGACGTGGTCGAGGGCATGCAGTTCGACCGCGGCTACCTGTCGCCGTACTTCATCAACAACCAGCAGAGCCAGCAGGTCGAATTCGACGACCCGTTCATCCTGATCCACGACAAGAAGGTCTCCAACGTCCGCGAACTGCTGCCGGTGCTGGAAGGCGTGGCCAAGGCCGGCAAGCCGCTGCTGATCGTGGCTGAAGAGGTCGAAGGCGAAGCGCTGGCCACCCTGGTGGTCAACACCATCCGCGGCATCGTCAAGGTTGCCGCCGTCAAGGCGCCGGGCTTCGGCGACCGCCGCAAGGCCATCCTGGAAGACATCGCCACGCTGACCAACGGCACGGTGATCTCCGAGGAAGTCGGCCTGCAGCTGGAAAAGGCCACCATCAACGACCTGGGCCGCGCCAAGAAGGTCGTGGTGTCGAAGGAAAACACCACCATCATCGATGGCGCCGGCGAAGCCGACCGCATCCAGGCCCGCATCAAGCAGATCAAGGCGCAGATCGAAGAGACCTCTTCGGACTACGACCGCGAGAAGCTGCAGGAACGCGTGGCCAAGCTGGCCGGCGGCGTGGCCGTCATCAAGGTCGGTGCCGCCACCGAAGTCGAAATGAAGGAAAAGAAGGCCCGCGTTGAAGACGCCCTGCACGCCACCCGTGCGGCGGTGGAAGAAGGCGTGGTCCCGGGCGGCGGCGTCGCCCTGATCCGCGCGCTGCAGGCCATCGGCGAGCTGAAGGGTAACAACGAAGACCAGAACCACGGCATCAACATCGCCAAGCGCGCGATGGAAGCCCCGCTGCGCGAAATCGTCGCCAACTGCGGCGAAGAGCCGTCGGTGGTGCTGAACAAGGTCGCCAGCGGCGAAGGCAACTTCGGCTACAACGCCCAGACCGGCGAGTACGGCGACATGATCGCCTTCGGCATCCTGGACCCGACCAAGGTCACCCGTTCGGCGCTGCAGAACGCGGCCTCGATCGCCGGCCTGATGATCACCACCGAAGCCATGGTGGCCGAAGCGCCGAAGAAGGACGAACCGGCGATGCCGCCGGGCGGCGGCATGGGCGGCATGGGCGGCATGGATTTCTAAGTCCCGCTTCCCGTTGCAACCGCACCACAAAGACCCCGCCGAAAGGCGGGGTTTTTTGTTGCCCGATCATTTTCCCTGCAGGAGCGACGTGAGTAGCGATGAGGCTTTACCGGTAAAGCCCAATCGCGACTCACCCGTGCCGGCATGCCGGCACGACTCCTACACTCGCCTCCGCGGCGGTTGCAGATGAAACATTCGCAAGCCGCAAAAGGCTGTGCTATCAATGCAGGCGATGACTCTCTCCTGCCACCGTTTTTACTTCTGGTATTACGGATTTCCAATGCCATTGGCGGAGGAAGGGCAGCATTCATCCTGAAGTTTCACTCGGAGAATCCCCTTGAGCCGCCAGCGCAACTGGCGGCTTTTTTATTGCCGTCGCGCCAGCGGAAACCCTTGCAACAGGAGCAACCCGTGCCCCCCTACACCGACGATCTGCGCATCCGCAGGCTCGACACCCTCAGCACCCCGGCCGAAGTGATCGCCGAGCTGCCTTGCGACGATGCCGCTTCCGATACCGTGGCCGGCGCGCGCCGGGCGCTGCACCGGATCCTGCATGGCCAGGACGACCGCTTGGCGGTCGTGATCGGGCCATGCTCCATCCACGATCCGGAAGCGGCGATGGAATATGCGGATCGGTTGCGGCCGCTGCGCGATACCTTGGGCGGCGAGCTGGAAATCGTCATGCGCGTGTACTTCGAAAAACCGCGCACCACGGTGGGCTGGAAAGGCCTGATCAACGATCCGGATCTGGACAACAGCTTCAACATCAACCGCGGCCTGCGGCTGGCGCGCGGCCTGTTGCGCGATATCAACGCATTGGGATTGCCGGCCGGCTGCGAATACCTGGACACCATTTCCCCGCAATACATCAGCGACCTGGTGGCCTGGGGCGCGATTGGCGCGCGCACCACCGAGAGCCAGATCCACCGCGAAATGGCCTCGGGCCTGTCGTGCCCGGTCGGCTTCAAGAACGGCACCAGCGGCGACATCAGGATCGCCGCCGATGCGGTCAGCGCCGCCAGCCATCCGCATCATTTCCTGGCCGTCACCAAGGACGGGCGTTCGGCCATCGCCGCCACCGCCGGCAATCCGGACTGCCATGTGATCCTGCGCGGCGGCAAGCAGCCCAACTACGATGCCGCCAGCGTCGAAGCGGCCAGCCAGGTGCTGGCCAAGGCCGGCCTGGAGGCGCGGCTGATGATCGACGCCAGCCACGCCAACAGCGGCAAGCGCCCGGAAAACCAGCCGCTGGTGATCGACGACATCGCCGCCCAGATCGAAGCCGGCGAAACCCGCATCATCGGTGCGATGGTGGAAAGCCATCTGGTCGGCGGGCGCCAGGATCTGCTGCCGGGCCAGGCGCTCACCTACGGCCAGAGCATCACCGACGGCTGCATCGGCTGGGAGGAATCGGCACAGGTGCTGGAGCGGCTGGCCGCAGCGGTGCGGCGGCGGCGCGAGCGGCGCACCGCGCAGGCGGCATAGGCGTGTCATCAGTGGGTAGTCACGCTCCGGGTACGCGCACGATGGGAGCCGAGCTTGCCCCGTCTCGGCTGGCGCCCGTATCGGCAGGCAAGGCGAAGTCGCTCGCCCTGAAACGATGACCATCGCATCGCCGTGGCGGGGTGGTCCGCTGGATCTGGGGGCGCATTGCCGGAGGGCGCGGGTACCACACTCAGGTCCGGATTTGCGCAACTTGGACCCTCCTTCCCTATTCAGTTTCGGTGCCGCCAGCGGTAGGGAGCCCAGGTCCGGCGCGACCGGCGAATTGGTCTGATATCGGTAACATCCAATGCTGGCAATGCCTTTGCCGACTTTGGCATTAACCGGCGCTGAGTCCCCCAACTGTACTCTTCAGTGCTGTTTTGCAGTGCAGCGTGCAAGATGGGTGAAACGTCCTTCACGATGGCCCCGCATCCCGACGTGGGGGAGGGAGCAAAGCCCGCAACTGGCCTGGCCATTGCGGGCTTTTTTATTGCCTGCGCCGCCAGCGAAACTGCCCGTGGTCGCGACTGAACGCCGGCTCTGCGGCCGCAGGCCAGATGCAGGGTTGCGGCAAGGCCGGCAAAGCCGCCTGCGGCGCCGGTGGCGGAAGGGTTTAGAATTGTCGGATGTCCGAATCCTCCACCCGCCAGATTCCGCTTCAGGTCGTCAATGCCGCCGCTCCGGCCACCCCGCTGGAAACCGGCGCCAAACAGCTGGGCGGCGACAAGATTTCGCGCTCGCCGGTGCAGTTCGCAGACGCGCCGGTGCTGCGCAAGCCGTCGTGGATCCGCGTGCGCATTCCGTCCGACGGTTCGGTGGCCCGGCTCAAGGCCAAGCTGCGCGAAAACCGCCTGGTCACCGTGTGCGAAGAAGCCAGCTGCCCGAACATCCACGAATGCTTCGGCCATGGCACCGCCACGTTCATGATCCTGGGCGAGGTCTGCACGCGTCGCTGCTCGTTCTGCGATGTCGCCCATGGCCGTCCCAAGCCGCCGGATGCCGGCGAACCGCTGAGCCTGGCCACCACCGTTGCCGACATGAGCCTGAAATACGTGGTGGTGACCTCGGTGGACCGCGACGATCTGCGCGATGGCGGCGCCCAGCATTTCGTCGATTGCATCGCCGCCATCCGCGAGCATTCGCCCAGGACCCGGATCGAGATCCTGACCCCGGATTTCCGCGGCAAGGGCCGCATGGATCGCGCGCTGGAAATCCTTTCCGCGAATCCGCCGGACGTGTTCAACCACAACATCGAAACCGTGCCGGATCTGTACCCCAATGTGCGCCCGGGCGCCGATTACCAGTGGTCGCTGACCCTGCTGCAGCGCTTCAAGCAGCAGCATCCGCAGCTGCCGACCAAGTCCGGCATCATGCTGGGCCTGGGCGAGACGATGGAACAGGTCAAGGCCACCCTGGGCGATCTGCGTGCGCATGACGTGGACATGGTCACCATCGGCCAGTACCTGCAGCCGACCGCGCACCACCACCCGGTGATGCGTTACTGGACCCCGGACGAATTCAAGGAGTTCGAGCTCTACGGCTACGAACTGGGTTTCAGCCACGTCGCCTCCGGCCCGCTGGTGCGCTCGTCCTACCACGCCGATCAGCAGGCCGCCGGAGCCGGCGTCGCCGCGTAAGGCGGGCCCGGCTCGCCACCGCCATTCATCCGACCCGTTCGAACAATCCTCGGAACCGCCGCCCCCGAGCAACGGCCGGCCGCAATGGCGGGCCAGGGCACGCCATGCAGTGCCCGCGTGAAGGCAGCGGGCCGGTACGCTGCGGTCGTACCGGGAACCGTTCACTTTTTCCTACATTTCCCGGGCTAGGCTGCCGATAGCCTGGCTGCAGGCAGATGACAAGCGCTGCAACTTTCGGCACTGTCTGCCTGTCAGAGCCCACCGCAGCATCCTTTTACTGGCCCCAACGGCCGCGAGTAGCCGATGAAATTGAAGAAATTCCCCGTTCTGCTGTTGTCGCTGGCCCTGGTCACGCCGCTGGCGCTGCTGGCGCGTGCCGATGGCGACGCGCTGCCTGCCACCGCGCCGACCGCCGATCAGGCCACCACGTCCAAGCTGGTCTACGGCCTGCTGTCCGACAGCCGCTATGCCTATCGGCCGCGCGCGCTGGATGACGCCTTGTCGCAGGACGTGTTCAAGCGCTACCTGGAAGCGCTGGATGGCGGCAAGCAGTTCTTCACTGCGCAGGACATCGCCAAGTTCGCGCCCTACCAGACGCAGATGGACGATGCGATCCGCAGCGGCAATCTGGAGCCGGCCTACGACATCTTTGCCGTCTACCGGCAGCGCGTCGATCAGCGGGTCGCCTACGCGCGCGCGCTGCTCAAGCAGGATTTCGATTTCAGCGGCGATGAACGCTGGGAATACGACCGCGAAAAGGCGCCGTGGCCGGCCGACGCGCAGGAACTGGACGGGATCTGGCGCAAGTCGGTGATGAACGACTGGCTGCGGCTCAAGCTGGCCGGCAAGAAGCCCGAAGACATCCGCAAGACGCTGGACAAGCGCTACGCCAACCTCAAGCGCAGCGTCGGCGAGCTGAAGAGCGAGGACGTGTTCCAGACGTTCCTCAATGCCTATACCAGCGCCATCGATCCGCATACCGATTACTTCACGCCCAAGACGGCCGAAAACTTCAACCAGTCGATGTCGCTTTCGCTGGAAGGCATCGGCGCGGTGCTGCAGCGGCAGGACGATCTGATCGCCATCCGCGAAATCGTGCCGGGCGGTCCGGCCGATCTGAGCGGCAAGCTGAAGGTCGGCGACCGCATCGTGTCGGTCGGGCAGGGCGCCTCCGGTCCGATGACCGATGTCATCGGCTGGCGCATCGATGATGTGGTCGCGCAGATCCGCGGCAAGAAGGACACCAAGGTCCGCCTTGAATACATTCCGGCCGAGGCCGGCATCGACGGCGCGCACCAGCAGGTGGTCATCACCCGGCAGAAGGTCAAACTGGAAGAGCAGGCCGCCAAGGCCGAGACCATTGTCGTCCCGGCAGGTGCCGGCGAGCCCGAGCGCCGCATCGGCGTGATCAAGCTGCCGGCGTTCTATCAGGACTTCGAAGGCCGCCGCCGCAATCCCAACGACTTCACTTCCGCTACCCGCGACATCGCGCGGCTGCTGGCGCAGTTCAAGATCGACGGCGTCGACGGCGTGGTGATGGATCTGCGCCAGAATGGCGGCGGTTCGCTGGACGAGGCCATCGAGTTGACCGGCCTGTTCATCGACAAGGGCCCGGTGGTGCAGGTGCGCGAATCCGGCGGCCGGGTGACGGTCAACAGCGATCGCAAACCCGGTGTGGCCTGGGACGGGCCGCTGGCGGTGCTGATCAACCGCGGTTCGGCCTCGGCCTCGGAGATTTTTGCCGGCGCCATCCAGGACTACGGCCGCGGCCTGGTCATCGGCGAAACCAGCTTCGGCAAGGGCACGGTGCAGAACCTGGTCGATCTGGACCGCTGGCCGGCCAACGAAAAGCCCCGCTTCGGCCAGGTCAAGCTGACCATCGCGCAGTTCTTCCGCGTGGCCGGCGGCAGCACCCAGCACAAGGGCGTGGTGCCGGACATCGCGTTCCCGGTCAGCGTCGATGCCACCGAATACGGCGAAAACACCTACGACAACGCGCTGCCGTGGACCAAGATCGCCGCGGTGCCGCACACCCAGTACGGCAACTTTGCCCCGCTGTTGCCGCGCCTGGAAGCGCGCCACGCCGCGCGCGTGGTCGACGACCGCGAGTTCCAGTGGTGGGCCGAGGATGTGGCGCATTTCCGCGCCGAAAAGGCCAAGAAGTACGTCTCGTTGAACGAGTCCGAGCGCCGCGCCGAGCGCGACCGGCAGGAAACCCAGCGCAAGCAGCGGCAGGAAGAGCGCCGCGCGCTGGGACTGGCGCTGGACCCGCTGGCCGACGATTCGCTGGACGACGGGCTGGGCGCGGCCGAGCGCGACATCGTCAAGGATGCCGCGCGCGAGAAGCTGGCCGAGAAGCGCCCGGACCCGCTGTTGCGCGAGTCGGCCGCCATCCTGGCCGACGCCATCGACGTGCTTGGCCAGGACCGCCAACTGTCGGCGCAGGTACTGCCCGAATCCAGCGGTCCCGGCCGCTGGGCCGAGTAAGCGCAACCCGGGCGGGTACCGGGGCCAGGCGCAAGATCCGGATAGCGGCCGCATTGCGGCCGCTTTACATTGCAGGCATGAACCTCATGTCGAACAAGACCGATCCCCTGCAGCAGGCGCGCCGGCTGCTCGATGAAGGCGAGCCGACGCTGGCCCAGCTGGCCTCGCGCACCGGACTGAGCGCCTCGCATCTGCAACGGCGCTTCCGCGCCCGCTACGGCATCAGCCCGGCCGAATACCTGGCGCAGAAAAAGCTGGGCGTGCTGAAATCGGCGCTGCGGGCCGGCAGCGATGTCACCACCGCGCTGTACGACGCCGGCTACGGGTCGCCATCGCGGGTCTACGAGCAGAGTTCCAGCCGGCTGGGCATGACCCCGGCCACCTACCGCGCCGGTGGCAGCGGGGTGGAGATTCGCTGGTCGATGGTCGATACCGCATTGGGCAAGGCGCTGGTGGCGGCGACCGAGCGCGGCATCTGCGCCATCGAGCTGGGCGGCG
Source organism: Pseudoxanthomonas wuyuanensis (assembly GCF_900215535.1). Classification (GTDB taxonomy): domain Bacteria; phylum Pseudomonadota; class Gammaproteobacteria; order Xanthomonadales; family Xanthomonadaceae; genus Pseudoxanthomonas_A; species Pseudoxanthomonas_A wuyuanensis. Next base: position 79,705 of record NZ_OCND01000002.1, read on the forward strand.
ATGCCGAAGCGCTGCAAGCGCGGCTGCGGCAGGAATTTCCGCAGGCGGCGATAGAGCGGGTAGATGCCGGCCGCGACGAATTCCTTGCCCCGCGGCTGCGCGCAGTGGCCGACCGCCTGGCCGGCCTGAGCGCGGATCTGCCGCTGGATCTGATGGGCACCAGTTTCCAGAAACGGGTGTGGGAAGCGTTGATGAAAATCCCGGCCGGCCAGACCCTGAGTTACGCCACGCTGGCGCAGCAACTGGGCCAGCCGCGCGCGGCGCGGGCAGTGGCCAGCGCCTGCGCGCGCAACCGGTTGGCGGTGGTGGTGCCGTGCCACCGCATCGTTCGCGGCGATGGTTCGCTGGGCGGGTACCGCTGGGGCCTGCCGATGAAACAGAGCCTGCTCGAACGCGAACGGGCTTGACCTGATTTCTTGTGGGAGTGCTTGTTGTGGGAGCGACGTGAGTCGCGACCGCGAATCCGAGGAACGATAGAGAGAGCCGTTCGCCATCTCGGACGCGCTGCGGCGCGTTCTTCATCGCGCATACCGGACGGCTATCGGGGCGCGGGCGCGACTTGAGCCAAATGCAATGTGCCGTATCAATCCTTTCACATGGCATACCGGCATGGCGACGTTCCGGCGACCCGGTGTTGCCCTAGAATGGGTGCCTGACAGCTCCCCCTGCTTCCCATGACTTCCTCCGTCTCCACTGCGGCCGCGCCTGTGCGTGCCGGCTGGGCCGTCGCCGCTGCGTTGGCCATCGTCTATGTCGTGTGGGGTTCCACCTACCTGGGAATCCGCTTTGCGCTGGAAGGCGGTTTTCCGCCGTTGCTGGCGGTTTCCGGCAGCCGCTTCGTCGTGGCCGGCGCCGTGCTGTTCGCGTTCCTGCGCTGGCGCGGGGTGGCCGCGCCGACGCGCGCGCACTGGAAGAATCTGGCGGTGATGGGCGCGCTGCTGTTGCTGGTAGGCAACGGTGGAGTGGTGCTGGCCGAAGAGACGGTTTCTTCCGGGCTGGCGGCGGTGGCGGTGGCGTCGGTGCCGCTGTGGATGGGACTGTTCGGCGCCATGCGCGGCCAGCATCCCAGTCACGGCGAATGGCTGGGCATCGTGGTCGGATTCGCCGGCGTGGTCTGGCTCAATGCCGGCGGCAGCCTGACCGCTACCCCAACCGGCCTGGTGCTGTTGCTGATTGCGCCGATCGCCTGGGCCTACGGTTCGGTGTGGTCGCGCGGCCGCGAACTGCCGTCGCCGTTCATGGCCGCTGCCGCACAGATGCTGCTGGCCGGCTTCATGCTGATGGCGGCCGGATTGCTGCGCGGCGAGCGCTTCGACAGCGACTGGACCGTGCAGGGCGCGCTGGCGGTCGGTTACCTGGCCGTGTTCGGTTCCATCATTGCGTTTACCGCCTACGTCTGGCTGCTGCACAACGTGCGCTCGGTGCTGGCCGGCAGCTACGCCTACGTCAATCCCGTGATCGCGGTGGCGCTGGGTGCCTGGCTGGCCAACGAGCGTTTCAGCGCCGGCGAGTTCGGCGCGATGGCGGTCATCCTGGCCGGCGTGGTGATCATTACGCTGGCCAAGGCCAGGCGCAGCGCATGAACCCGGCCGCCGTGGATCGCAAGGGGCTGGCCATCACCGCCCTGACCTTCGTGCTGTGGGGCGTGGTGCCGCTGTACTGGCGCCTGCTCGACGCCGTGCCGTCGCTGCACATCATGGCCCACCGCGTGATCTGGAGCGGCGTGCTGGTGGTCGGCTGGCTGTTGCTGAGCAACGGCCTGGGCTGGTGGCGGCAGATGCGGGCGCGACCGCGCGCACTGGCGACGCTGGCACTGAGCAGCGTGACGATCGGGTTCAACTGGGGCCTTTACATCTGGGCGGTCAATGCCGGCCATGTGGTCGAAACCAGTCTGGGCTACTTCATCAATCCGCTGATCAACGTGGTGCTGGGCGTGGCGCTGCTGCGCGAGCGCCTGAGTCCGGCGCAATGGGTGGCGGTCGCTTTCGCGCTGCTGGGCGTGGCCTGGTTGACCTGGCATTCCGGATCGCCGCCGTGGATTGCGCTGGGGCTGGCGTTCTCGTTCGGCCTGTACGGATTGCTGCGCAAGCTGATCTCGGTCGATGCGGTGGCCGGGCTGGGCGTGGAAAGCGTCTACCTGTTCCTGCCGGCGCTGGCGTTCGTGGTGTGGGGCGAGATGGGCCACGGCGGCGGCTTTGTCGCCGACTGGGGCTGGCGCATCGATCTGTTGCTGATCTTCGCCGGCGTGGTCAGTGCGGTGCCGCTGATCGGATTCGCCTATGGCGTGCGGCGGATTCCGCTGTCGCTGGTTGGCCTGCTGCAGTACATCGCGCCGTCATTGCAGCTGTTGATCGGCGTGCTGGTGTTCAAGGAAGCCTTCGGCCCGGACCGCGCGGTCGGCTTTGCGTCGATCTGGCTGGGCCTGCTGATCTTCGCCAGCGACGGCCTGTGGCGTTCGCGCCGACGACCGGCAGCGGTGCCCGCGGCAGCGGAGTAGGCGTGCGCATCGTACGGATTGCGGCAGTAGGGCAGTGAGGCTTCGATAGAAGCCGCTTGCCGACAGGGTGAGGACAGGCTGGTCTTGCAGGAGCGACGTGAGTCGCGATGAAGCTCTACCGGTAAAGCTCCATCGCGACTCGCGTCGCTCCTACATGGAACTATCAGCAGGTTCTTGTTCCGATGGCGCGGCTTCGCTCAATGCTGGGCATCGCCGCGGGCGGTGGCGCCCGGTTCCGGGCACGGGCCGCCGGCATCGGCCCAGGCGGTGAACGCGGCGACGAAGCGGTCATGCGGCACCGGCACCGGGGCGCGGTCGCCGCCGGGTTCCCAGCCCCACAGCACCAGCTTGTCTTCGGCCACATGCTTGGTCAGCGCGGCGAAGTCGCGGCCGCCGTTGCGCTGCTTGTCCTTGATCATCGCGCACAGCTCGGCGGCGGGCAGGCCTATCCAGGCCATCTTCTGGTCCGGCGGCGGCAACTGCCAGTGCGGCGCACCGGGTGGCGCATGCGGGCCGTAGCCGGCCGGCGGATTGGCCTCGGCATGGCAGGTGGCGCAGGGCAGGCCGGGCGCGCCCTTGCCTTCGGGGCCGCGCACCACGTTCATCGCGTGCCGGGTCTGGCTGTCGAACTGCAGCGGCGCATCGCCGGGGATATGGCAGTTGATGCAGCGCGGGTGCTGGAATACCTGTTCGACGGTGGCGAAGGCCTGCAGCGCCTGCGCCTTCTGTTCGGGGCTGATGCGCGGGCCGCAGGCGGTGAGCACGGCCAGGGCAAGACAGGGCAGCAGGATACGCATTGGGTCGGTCTCCTCAGGCCGCGTTGTCGGCAGCGGGGGCGGCGGACAGCCGCAGCGGCAGTTCGCGCAGCCGTTGCCCGGTCAACGCGAACACGGCATTGGCCACCGCCGGGGCGATCGGCGGCGTGCCGGGTTCGCCGGCGCCGCCCATCTTTTCGGTGCTGGGCACGATGTGCACATCCACCACCGGCATCTCGTCGATGCGCAGCACGCGGTAGTCGTGGAAGTTGGATTCCTGCACCTGGCCTTGGCGCAGCGTCAGCGTCGAATGCAGGGCCGCGCCAAGGCCGAAGGCGATGCCCGATTCCATCTGCGCGCGCACCGCATCCGGATTGACCGCCGGCCCGCAGTCGATCGCGCAGACCACGCGGTGCACGCGGATGGCGCCGTCCTCGACCGAAACCTCGGCGGCCTGGGCGACGAAGCTGCCGAAGGATTCGTGCACGGCGATGCCGCGTCCGCGCCCGGGTACCGCTGGCGCGCTCCAGCCGAACTTCTCGGCGGCCAGTTCCAGCGCAGCCAGGTGGCGCGGATGCTTGGCCAGCAACGCACGCCGGTACTCGAGCGGACCGCGCCCGGCGGCATGGGCCAGTTCATCGACCAGGCTTTCCATCACAAAGGCGTTGTAGCTGTGGCCGACCGAACGCCACCACAGCACCGGAATGCCGGTGCTTGGCGAATGCAGATCGACCCGGTGCGCGGCGGTGCCGGTGACGTAGGGCGAATCGGACACGCCTTCGACCGAGGTGTGGTCCACGCCGTTGCGCACCATCATCGCCTCCATGAAGGTGCCGGCCATGATCGACTGGCCCACCAGCACCTGCCGCCACGCCACCGGCATGCCGTTCTCGTCCAGGCCGACGCTGGCCTTCTGCACGAAGGCCGAACGGTAGTAGCCGCCGCGGGTGTCGTCCTCGCGCGTCCACACCGTCTTGACCGGCGCGCCTGCGGCCTTGGCGATTTCGACCGCCTCGCTCACCACGTCCGAAGTGGGCGTGGCGCGGCGGCCGAATGCGCCGCCCAGGAACGGGGTGTGGATGAAGATCTTCTCCGGCGCCAGCCCGGTGATTCGCGCGGCGTTGCGTTGATCCAGGGTCGGGAACTGGGTGCCGCACCAGATGTCGCAGCGATCGGCCTGCAGCTTGACCGTGCAGTTCAGCGGTTCCATCGCCGCGTGCGCCAGGTAGGGCACGGCATATTCGGCGGCGACCGTGCGCGCGGCGCCGGCCAATGCGGCGTCGACGTTGCCGGCCTGCGCCGCCACCGCGCCGGGCGTATCGGCCAGTGCGGAGAATTCCCTGCGCAGCGCGTCGCTGTCCAGCGCGGCATGCTCGCCGGGATCCCAGTCGATCACCAGCGCATCGCGGCCCAGCTTGGCTGCCCAGTAGTGATCGGCCACGACCGCCACGCCGCTGGGCACCTGCAGCACCTGGCGCACGCCGGGTATCGCCTTGGCGGCGGTGTCGTCGATGGACCGGGGCTTGCCGCCGAACACCGGCGCGCGCGCAACCACGGCGGTCAGCAGGCCATCGAACTGCACGTCCATGCCGAACTTCGCCTGTCCGGTGATTTTTTCAGGGGTGTCCAGGCGCTTGGTGGGCTTGCCGATCACGCGCCAGTCGCTGGCGTCCTTCAACTTCAGCGTGTCCATCGCCGGCGGCGCCAGCTTGCCGGCATCGTCGGCAAGCGCGCCGTAGCGCAGCCGCTGGTTGCCGGCGATGACCTCGCCGTTCTCGGTACGGACCTCGGACGCCGGCACGCCGAAGCGCGTTGCCGCCGCCTGCACCAGCATCGCGCGCGCGGCTGCGCCGGCCTGGCGATAGCGATCGAATTCGGACCAGGTGGTGGTCGAACCGCCGGTGCCCTGCATGCCGAACACCGAACTGAAATAGGCTTCGGCGGCCGGCGCGTGCTCGACCCGGATCTTCGACCAGTCCGCATCCAGTTCTTCGGCAATCAGCATCGGCAGCGTGGTCCAGATGCCCTGGCCCATCTCCGCATGCGCCGACAGCACGGTGATGCTGTCGTCGCTGCCGATGCGCAGGTAGGCGTTGGGCGCGAATGCGCCGCTCGCGCCATCGGCGGCCGCGGCTTGCTGCGCCATCGCCAGGCGCCTGGCGCCAGGCACGACGAAGGCCACGACCAGGCCGCCGCCGAGCGCGGCGCCTGCCTTGAGGAAGTTGCGGCGGGAAGTGCGGGTGACAGCGTTCACGGCAATCTCCGGTGTCTGTTGTCATCTCCCCATCGGGAGACGTCGGCGCGACGCGCCGGATGAAGCCTGGTGGAGCGGCGGGGCCGGGACTGGTTCCATTGCCGGTTGAACCGCAGCCTCGCTCCACCCTTCTCCCGCAAGCGGGAGAAAACCTTCAAGCCTTGCCGATCTCCGCGGCGCGATGCACCGCCGCACGGATGCGCTGGTAGGTGCCGCAACGGCAGAGGTTGCCGGCCAGGGCCTGATCGATATCGGTGTCGCTGGGGGTCGGTATCGCCGCCAGCAATGCCGCTGCGGACATGATCTGCCCGGACTGGCAGTAGCCGCATTGCACGACATCAAGCTCGGCCCAGGCCCGTTGCACCGGGTGCTCGCCGTTGGCCGACAGGCCTTCGATGGTGGTGATCGATTTGCCTTCCACGGCGGCCACCGGGGTGACGCAGGCGCGCAGCGGCGCGCCATCGATGTGCACGGTGCAGGCGCCGCACTGGGCGATGCCGCAACCGAACTTGGTGCCGGTCAGCCCCATCAGATCCCGCAATGCCCACAGCAGCGGCATGTCGGGCGGGGCATCGATCTCGTGTTCCGAACCGTTGACGTGCAGCTTCATCGCGACTCCCTGGCGGTGGCTTGGGAATGGTTGACATTACGCCCCCTCCGCGCCGCTTGCCAACTGCCGTGGCGCCCAGATGATTGCCTGATCCTGCAGGATGTTTGCCCGATTCCTGACGCGCCCGCTGCGGCTGCGATATCCGGGGTTTTCGCAGTTGCCAATCCGCCTTGGCCTGGGCCATCTTGATGCGCATGTCCAGCCACGCCCACATCCTCGAACACTCCGCGCACGCGGCAGCCGATGCGCAGCCGGCGGTGCTGGCGCTGGTGATCGACACCAAAGGATCGACCTACGTGCGCGCCGGCGGCATGGCCTTGTTCGGACCGGCACAGCAGCAGCGGGGCTGGCTCAGCGGCGGTTGCCTGGAGCCGGAGATCGCCGAACGCGCTGCGGAGGCCGGGCGCGATGGGCAACTGGCATGGATGGAAATCGACACCCGCGACGATGAGGATCTGTTTGCCGGTTCGGCGCTGGGATGCCGCGGCCGCCTGCGCATTGCGTTGATACCGCTGCAGCGCACGCCGGGTTGGGCGGAACTGGTGCAGGCATGGCGCCAGCGCCAGGGCGAACTGCGGTTGCAACTGCAGGCCGATGGCGCGCTGGCCGCCAGCGTCGGCGATCAGCGCCAGCGGTGGCGGATGAGCGCGTCGCCGCCGCCCTGGCCGGCAACGGCCACCATGCAGGTGTCGATTGCGCCGCCGCCGGCGGTGGCGGTGTTCGGCGCCGGACCGGAAACGCCGCTGCTGTTGCCGTTGCTGCGGCAGTCCGGCTGGATGATCCGGCTGATCGAACGGCGCCCGCGCTGGCTGCCGATGCGCGACGCTGCCGACGATACGATCGAAGCCACACCTGCATCGGCGGCAAAGGCGGTGGCCGATGACCGCTTCGATGCGGCACTGGTCATGCACCATCATTTCGAACTGGACCGTGAGGCGCTGGCGTCGCTGGCCGATACCGCCATCCCGTTCGTCGGCCTGCTGGGCCCGCCGCGCCGCCGCGACGATCTGTTCCGCCTACTGGCACCGGCCGCGCGCGAGCGGCTGCTGGCGCGCCTGCGCTCGCCGGTGGGGCTGGATCTGGGCGGCCATGGACCCGAAGCGATCGCGTTGAGCATCGCCGCGCAGTTGCAGGCCTGGCGCAACGGGCGCCCGTTGTGAATGCGCATGCGGCCATCGTGCTGGCGGCCGGCGGCAGCCAGCGCCTGGGCCGGCCCAAGCAATTGCTGAGCCGCGATGGCGAGACGCTGGTGCACCGCGCGCTGCGGCTGGCGGCGACGACGCAACCGCAGCGCATCCTGCTGGTGACCGGCGCGCACGCGCCGGAAATCGCCGCCGCCTGCGCGGATCTGCCGGTCCAGATTGTCGACAACCCGGCCTGGCGGCAGGGTCTGGGCAGCAGTCTGCGTGCGGCCGCGCAGGCGCTGGCGTCATCGGGCACGCCGCCGCGCCGCTGCCTGCTGCTGGCCTGCGATCAACCGGCGTTGCAAGCCGGACATCTGCGGGCGCTGCTGGATGCGGCGCAGCGCTCGCGCGCGCAATGCGCGCTGACCGATTATGGCGATGCCTGCGGCATCCCCGCCGTGGTGACTACCGCGCTGCTGGCGCAGGCGCCGGATCAGGATCGCGGATTGCGCGCGATACTGGCGGCCTTGCCGGAGAACGAAGTGGCGCGAGTAGCGAATGCCGAGTTGGCGCTGGATGTGGACACTGCCGAGGATCTGCGCGCGGCCATCGCGCGCGGCTGGCTCGATGCGGAGGATGTGCGCAACTGACTGCTGCGCCACAGGGCTCTTGCATCAAGACGTTGTTAAAAAAGACCGCTTCAAGCAGGGCTATCCCGGCAACTGCGGTTGCGGACATGCCTCACCGGCCGTTTGCGTCTGCGCAAACCAGTCATCGACGGTGGTGCCCAGCGTATCGATGCGCATCGGCAGGCTGAGGTGGTTTTCGCCGGCGATTTCCAGATAGCGCGCCCGCGCCGACGCCGATGCCAACCGGCGGCCGTGGCTGACCGGGATGTGCCTGTCTTCCTCGCCGTGAAGCAGCAGCACACAGGCGGGAACCGTGGCCAGCGCCGCGGCCACATCCACCCGGTCCAGGTTCAATGCCAGCTTGGCGTCGGCGGCAGCGATGACCTTGTCGATGTCCTGGTGCCCATAACGCCAGCGCCCCAGTTGCATGGCGACCCAGCTCCGCCAGTCGGTCGGCGGGATGGTCAGCATGTACGGCAGCATGTCGCGGATGCCGCGCCCCGCATTGGCGAACGACTCCATCGCCACCACGCCGCTGACCTCGCTGCCCATTGCCTGCGCGGTGAACACCGCAGTGGCGGCGCCGTAGGAAACGCCGAACAGGTACAGCGGGCCGACCACTTCGCCGCGCTGGCGCAGCGTGGCGATGACCGCCGCCACGTCGGCCGCCTCGCGGGTGCCATAGCCGGCCGCAGCGTGGCCGGACTGGCCGTGGTTGCGCAGGTCGATGCTGATGCTGCGGTAGCCGGCCTGCGCCAGCTGCAGCGCCCATGGCAGCAGCGAGTCGCCATCCATCATCCAGCCATGCAGCAGGACCACGGTGCCGCGCGGGGTTTGCGGTGCGGTCTTCGGCGCGCTGAAATCCAGCGAAAAATCCAGCTGCTGCGGATGCGCGGCGTCGCTGCCGATGCCGCGGTAGCGGTAGCGCAACCGGTAGTCGCCCGGATCGATGGCGCGCCAGAACAACGCTACGCCGGCCGGCGTCCGGATTTGGCCGCTGCGGTTGGGCAACGCGGCCAGTGCGGCGGCAATGCGCTGCTCGGGCAGCAACGGCGAAACGCCGCCCGGGGCGACCAGGCGTTCGCTCAGCGAAGTGGATGCGGTGGACCAGGCGTAGCCGGTAAGCAACAGGCAGGCGCAGGCCAGAAGCAGCAGGCGCAACATGATGGCGAAGAAACCGTGAGGGCCGGCCACCATACGCATCTACCCGGAACGCCGCTACCTCAAAACGATGACAGCTTGATGACAACGTGCCGCCGCCTGTCGTGTGCCATCTGCAGCGAGGTTGGCAGCGGCGGAGACGGGGTCAGGGCGGACAAGGGGCGGCATGGCCGCGGGCCCTCACCCCGGCCCTCTCCCGCAAGCGGGACGAATCTAAACCCTCTCCCGCAAGCGGGACGAATCTAAACCCTCTCCCGCAAGCGGGAGAGGGGGGAGTGCCAGCTGCGGGCGGGGACAGGCCCCAGCGCTCAAAGCGCGCGCAGCGCGGCGGTGATCGGCAGCCGCGCAGCGCGCAGCGCCGGGAACAGCCCGCCGACCAGGCCGATGCCCAGCGCCCATTTCAGTCCGCTCCACAGCAGTCCTGGCGAGACCTTGAACTGGAACACCACCTGGCTGAAGTTGGAGCCCAGCGTGGCCACGCTGTAGCCGTTGAAGACGGCCCAGGCAATCAGGCCGCCCAGCACGCCGCCCAGCAGCGCCAGCAGCATGGTTTCCAGCATCACCGCCATCACCACCGGCAGGCCGCGGAATCCGATCGCGCGCATGGTGGCGATCTCGCGCGCGCGCCCGGCCACCGCCGCGTACATCGTGTTGAGCGCGCCGAACACCGCGCCGACGGCCATGATGCTGCCGATGACCATGCCCAGGATGCGGATCAGGTTGGTCAGCATCTCGGTCTGCTTGGAGTAGTAGTCGCGCGTGGTCTGCACGTCCAGCTTCAACCGCGGATCGTTGTCCAACGCCGCCTTCAACTGATTGAAACCGTCCTTGCCGTCCAGGCCCACGGTGACCGACTGGTAGGCGCGGCGGTCGTAGGCCGAGGACAGCGTTTCGATATCGGTCCACAGCTCCGAATCGAACGCATCGCCCGAGGCGAACACGCCCACCACGGTCCAGTCCTGGTTGCCCAGCTTGATGGTCTTGCCGACCTCCAGGCCGCGGTACTGGCCCTTGGCGCCCTGGCCGACCACGATCTCGCGCACGCCGACATTGAACTTGCGTCCTTCGATCAGCTTGATCTGCGGGCGGATGGCCCAGGCCGCATCGCTGACGCCGCGGAACTGCGCGTTGGCGTCCTCGCCGGTGCTGGCGGTGGGCAGGTTGACCACCTGCGACAGCTCGGCCGACATCACCGCCCGGCCCTGCGCATCCTTGGCCACGCCGGGCAGGCTGCCGATCAGCGGCGACTGATCGCGGTTGATGACCGAATTGGTCTCGGCCTGCGAACCGCCGCGCAGCAGGATGGCGGTAGTGTCGTTGCCGGTCTGCTTCAGCGTGGCCTCGAAGCCTTCGCCCATCGCCAGCATCGCCACCAGCACGCCGACCACGCCGGCAATGCCGACGATGATCACCGACGAGGCGCCCCAGCGTTGCGGCAGGCTGGCGATGCCGATGCGCGTGGCCGCCAGCGCCACCCGGCCGCTACGCGTCAACGCCAGCCACAGCCCCACCAGCACCACCACGCCCAGCACACCCTGCCATGGCAGGGCGATCCACAGGCCCAGGCCGACGGCCAGCAGCACCACGGAAACCAGATTCCACAACCATTTCTTGTTCTTCATCGCTCAACTCCAATGCCGATGGACTGCCATCCGGCCCGGCGTTGCGCGCCGGGGGTTCTTGGAAAACTCGCGGCAGCGCCGCGCAGGCGGTTGCGGTTCACGGTCAGCGCCCGGCCAGCGCATCGACGATCTTCAGCCGCATTGCGCGCATCGCCGGCAGCGTACCCACCACCACGCCAATGAGCACCATCAGCAGCAGGCCCATCAGCCACGTCTCCAGCGGCACGCTGCCCACCGGCATGGCGCCGCGGCTGGCGGCGGCCAGTCCCGGCACAATCACCGCGGCCAGGCCCATGCCGATGGCGCCGCCCAGCACTACCAGCAGCACCGATTCGGCCAGCACCAGCAGCAGCACGGTGCGGTTGTTGAAGCCCAGCGTCTTCAGCACCGCCAGTTCGGGAATGCGTTCGCGCACCGCCTGCGCCATGGTGTTGCCGGTCAGCAGCAGCAGGGTGAAGAACACCGCGCCCATGATGGCGGTGACGATGAAGCCGATGTCGGCGAACTGCTTCAGGAACGACTGGTTGAACGCCTGCTCGGTCTGCGACTTGGTCTCGCGGTCGGAGTTCTCCGAGATCGCGTCGATGGCCTTGGCCACGCGGGTGGCGTGATCGACGTTGTCGAGTTTGACCATGTACCAGCCGACGTAGCCGTTGACGTACTGGTTGGCCTCGTCGAAATACTTCCAGTGGAACAGCAACTGGTTCTCTTCGCCCTTCTTCTTGTCGTCGGCCACGCGGAAGATCCCGCGCAAGGTCAGCGGCCAGGCGTTGCTGCCGTCCTTCTGCGGAAAGATGGTGGCCTGCAGCGGGATGGTGTCGCCGATCTTCCAGCCGTGGGTCTTGGCCAGCGATTCGCCGACCACCGCGCCGGTGCGGTCCTGCTCCCACGCCTTCAGTTGCTCCGGCGGAATGATGTACTCGGGGTAGAGATCCAGATAGCCCGGACCCACCGAGAAGTTGGGGAAGAAATTCCTGGGATCCTTGTAGATGCCGCCGAACCAGGCCGCATAGGCGACCTTCTGCACGCCCGGCGTGGCGGCGATTTTCTGCTCCAGGTTCAGCGGCAGCATCTGCGTCAGCGACAGCCGCGAGGATACGACCAGACGGTCGGCGCCGGCGACGCCGCCGCCGGACGTGAATGCCACGCGTACCGAGTCCAGCAGGCCGAACAGCAGGAATGCCGCCACCACCGACAGCAGCGTCAGCAGGGTGCGGGTCTTGCTGCGGAACAACGCGGACCAGATCAGGGAGAAATATTTCATGGTGCCTCCGTGTTTGACTCCCTTCCCGCAAAGGCAGGGAAGGATCGGGGAGGAGTGCGTGGTCCCGCGTAAACGCGAGTCCGACGGCACGTTCCTCCAATCTCTCCCGTTGGACAGGGAGAGCGGGTATGCGTCAGTGCGTCGCCGGGGTGTCGGTCAGCTCGCCCTTGTCCAGGTGGATGGTGTGGGTGGCGTACTCGGCGGCCTTGGGGTCGTGGGTGACCATGATGATGGTCTTGCCGTGCTCGCGGTTGAGCTGCTGCAGCAGGCCCAGGATCTCTTCGGCCGAATGCCGGTCCAGGTCGCCGGTCGGTTCGTCGCAGATCAGGAAGGTGGGGTCGGAAACGATGGCGCGGGCGATGGCCACGCGTTGCTGCTGGCCGCCGGACAGTTCGTTGGGGCGGTGCGAGCCGCGGTCGGCCAGGCCCACCAGCTGCAGCGCGACTTCGGCGTTGCGCTTGCGCTGGGCCGCGCCCAGCTTGGTCAGCAGCAGCGGCAGCTCCACGTTCTTCTGCGCGGTCAGCGTGGGCATCAGGTTGTAGAACTGGAACACGAAGCCGACATGGTGGCTGCGCCACTGCGCCAGCTGGGCATCGTTCATCTGGTCGATGCGCTGGCCTTCGATGTCGATTTCGCCGCCGCTGGGGTTGTCCAGCCCGCCGATCAGGTTCAACAGGGTGGTCTTGCCCGAGCCGGACGGACCCATCAGCGCGACGAAGTCGCCGTGGGTGATGTCCAGGTCGATGCCGTGCAGCACCTGGACTTTCTCGGGGCCGCGCTGGTAGGTCTTGGTGAGGTTGCGGATGGAGACCAGTGATGACATGGGCGTTTTCCTTCGGTGGCGTTCGGGGTGCTGTGTCCTGGGACTGCGATTTTTACGGGTAATTCAGGGCGGGTTCTGTCCTGATTGAGACCGGTGCCTTGCTGCATTGGTCTGCATAGGTAGATCCGATGACGGCGATATTGGCGACTGCAACTGCAACTGCAAGAGCAAAAGCTTGACCGGCTTCGCCGTTGAAAGCCGCGCTTTCGCGCGAGTTCCTTTTGTCTTGGCAAAAGGAACCAAAACCGCTTGAGCCTGACACTCGCCGATGCGATGGAGCCGCATCGGTGCCCTGCGCTCCTCGCCGGATACGGCACGGCGCCCAAACTCGCTGCGCTCAGACAAGGGCGCCTCTTCGGCCGTATCCGCCTGCGGTGCTCGGCTCGCTCTACGGCTCAATAGAGCAGATGCAACAGCAAAGTCAAAAGCAACAGCAACAGCAACAGTTTTTCACTTCATCGATTTCGTCGCAGCGTCGGAATCCCCGCGCGCGCCGCTTCGATATTGTCTACTCTTCCGCCAGCTTCACCTTGGCGCCGTTGGTCAGTTCGGCGGGCGGATCCAGCACCACCGCTTCGCCGGGGGCCAGGCCTTCGCTGACGTGGACGTCGTCGCCCAGTTTGCCGGCCACCTTCAGCGTGCGCAGTTCCGCGATGTCTTCTTCGGTCACCACGAACGCGCGCTGGCTGCCGTCGCGTTCGAACACCGCCGCGGCCGGTGCGCGCACGCCCTTGGGCTGCTCGGCCTGTTGGGGTTTGGCCGCTTCCAGGAAGCTCACCCGCACGCCCATGTCCGGCACGATGCGCGGATCCTTGACGTTCAGCGCCACCCGCACCTTGACCGTGGCCTTGCTGCGGTCGGCGGTGGGGATGATGGCGATGACCTCGCCGGGGATCTGCCAGTCGGGATAGGCGTTCAGCGTGGCCTGCACCGGCATCTTCGGTTGCACGCGGCCGATGAAGGATTCGTTGACCTCCACTTCCACTTCCAGCGAATCCATGTCGACGATGGTGCCGATGCCGGTGCGGGTGAAACCGCCGCCGGCCGACAGCGGCGAAACGATCTCGCCCGGCTGCGCGGCCTTGGCGATCACCACGCCGGCGAACGGCGCGCGTACGACGGTATTGTCCAGTCCCAGGTCGGCAATGCGCAGCTGATCGGCGGCAACCTGGGCGTTGCGCTGCGAAGTCACCAACTGCGCACGCAGGGAATCGCGCTGGGCGACGGCCTGCTCGAACTGCGACTGCGACACCAGTTGCTGCCTGACCAGCGTGTCCAGCCGGCGGGCGTTGGCGTCGGCTTCCAGCAGCTGCGCCTGGATGCTGCCGGCCTGGCTGCGCGCGGCCTGCAACTGGGCGGCGGCCAGCGCGCGCGAGGCATTGGCATCGATCGGATCCAGCGTGGCCATGACCTGGTCGGCCTCCACCACCATGCCTTCCTCGATCAGGATGTCCTTGACCTTGCCGGTGATCTTGGCCGACACCGTGGCCATCCGCCGCGCCACCACGTAGCCGGAGGCGTCCAGCACCGACGCCGAGGCGCCGCCATTGCCCAGCGCTACGGTGGGAGCGGTACGTACTTCGATGGCTTTGCTGCGGCCCAGCATCGCCCAGGCCGCCAGCGCCGCAAGCAGCACCACCGCCGCGGCGATCAGCGCAATCCATAGGCCGCGCCGGGAGCCTGGCTGCGGCGCAGGCGTCTTGCGGTCGATGCGGAGTTCCTTCAGCAGTTCGGCGGAGGTGTTCGGGCTGTTCATCGCTTACCTGGACGTGGCAATGGGGCAAGTGTGACCGCACAGGCTACACGAGCCTAGCTGCCGGAAGTCACTTCGCGCCGGCGGCCGGCCGCCACGGGTGGCCGGCATGGCGGTGCATGGTGGCGGCCGGCCGCGGCCGATTCCAGTGACAGATGTCATCTGATTCGTCTGAACAACGCCACTTATCACAGCCGCAGCGCAGACGCAGAATGGCCGCAGGCCATCAGAGGAGCCGACCGTGAAACTGCCTCCGCTTCCCCGCTGGCTGACGCCGCAGCCGGATTCGCTGGCCGCGCACGACCTGCGCATGGGGCGCTCGCCGTGGCTGCAGGCCATCCACCTGGTCTGGACGGTGTGGGTGTTCCTGACCCCGGCGATGTCGGGGGGCGCGTTCGGCTACACCGCGCTGTGGGCCTTGCTTACGCTGGTGTCGTACCCGTTGTTCCTGTGGCTGTATGCGATGGCGCTGATCGCCGCGCCGCGCAGGGCCCGCGCCTGCGCACTGGCCATCGTCGGGATGTGCCTGGCGCTGCTGCCGTGGTACCCGTCGGGACTGAGCTATTTCGTATTCGGCTGCGTGATGTTGCAGCCGCGGCGCGGGCGCTCGATCCTGGGCTACTTCGCGCTATTGGCCGTGCTGAATGCGGTGCTGGCGGTCTACGCGCGCCATCTGGGCTATCCGTGGCAGGCGCTGGTATGGATGCCGGTGGTCACCGCGGTGGTCGCTGCCATGGTGACGGTCGAACGCATCAACCACGAGCGCGAAGCGGCACTGAAGTTTTCGCACGACGAAGTCCGCCGCCTGGCCGCGCTGGCCGAACGCGAACGCATCGGCCGCGATCTGCACGATCTGCTGGGCCATACCTTGTCGCTGGTGGCGCTGAAGTCGGACCTGGCCGGCCGGCTGATGGAGCGCGACCCGGTCGCAGCGCGGCGCGAAATCGACGAGGTCAGCCGGGTCGCGCGCGATGCGCTGGCGCAGGTGCGGCGTGCGGTGACCGGCATCCGTGCGGCCGGACTGGCGGGCGAACTGGCGTCGGCCAAGCTGCTGCTGGAATCGGACGGCGTGGCCTTCCGCTATACCGCCGAGGAAGCGCCGATCCCGTCGGAACTGGAAACCGTGCTCGCGCTGACCCTGCGCGAGGCCGTCACCAACATCCAGCGGCACGCCCGCGCCAGCCTGGCCGAGGTATCGCTGCAGAGCGACTCGCAGCAGGTGACCCTGCACGTCCGCGATAATGGCGTCGGCGGCGCGATGGCGCCCGGCAATGGCCTGACCGGCATGCGCGAACGGGTGGAAGCGCGCGGCGGCCGCTTGCGTATCGAGTCCGTACCGCGGCAGGGCACCTGCGTGGAGGTCACGCTGCCGCTGCCGTCGGGCGAAGCGGGGGATGCACCCTCCGAGCCCCATCGGCTTGAAGACATGGTGGCAGTCGCGCCGGCAAGCCGGTGAGGGTGAGTCGCAAGCCATTCGACACGGATGAAAGCGGATGAATACCGAAGGCACTGGCTTGTCATCCGTGTCCCTTCGCATTGCCGGTGTCTGCAAGACTTCGCGACTGCGCCCCGATAGCCACTCACCATGCAAGGGAATGAACGCGCCGCAGCGCGCCCGAATGGAGAACAACCCGCTTTCTGCGCAGGCACCGGGGCGCGCGGTCGCGACTCACATCGCTCCTGCAGCGGGCAACCAATCGTCCTGCGATTTGATAGCGTGTACGCCGTCCCTTGCTGCCGATGCCGCCGATGATTCGCGTACTGCTTGCCGAAGACCAGGCCATGGTGCGTGGCGCGTTGTCGGCGCTGCTGAACCTGGAGGACGACATCGACGTGGTCGGCAGCGCGGCGGATGGCGAGAGCGCCTGGCGCGAACTGCAGCGGTTGAAGCCGGATCTGCTGGTCACCGACATCGAGATGCCCGGCCTGACCGGGCTGGAGCTGGCCCAGCGCATCCACCGGCAGGAGCTGCCGTGCAAGGTGGTCATCGTCACCACGTTCGCCCGCAGCGGCTTTCTGCGCCGTGCGCTGGAGGCCGGCGTCTGCGGCTATCTGCTGAAGGATGCGCCTGCCGAGGATCTGGCCGAGGCGCTGCGCAAGGTGCATCGCGGCGGCCGCGCCATCGATCCGCAACTGGCGCTGGAAGCGTGGTCCGACGCCGATCCGCTCAACGACCGCGAACGCCAGGTGCTGCGGCTGGCCGGCGAAGGCCAGTCCGCCGGCGAGATCGCCCGCCAGCTCAACCTCTCGCAAGGCACCGTGCGCAACTACCTGTCCGAGGCCATCGGCAAGCTCGGCGTGGGCAACCGCATCGAAGCCTACCGGCTGGCGCGGCAGCGGGGCTGGTTGTAAAGGACGCTGCAGGTTGTCGCCTGTAGGAGTCGCGCCGGCATGCCGGTGCGGGTCAGTCGCGACCGCGCGCTCAACGCCTGCGCAGAAAGCAGGTTGTTCTCCATTCGGGCGTGCGGTGGCGCGTTCATCGCCTTGCATGGTGAGCGGCTATCGGGGCGCAGTCGCGACCGCGCGCTCAACACCCGTGCAGAAGGCAGGTTGTTCTCTCCATTCGGGCGTGCGGTGGTGCGTTCATCGCCTTGCATGGTGAGCGGCTATCGGGGCGCTGTCGCGACTGACGTCGCTCCTACAGGGAGCAGGGAAGCGGGAAGCGCGCCTCAACCCGGGTAGCGCGCCTTCAGCATGGCGTAGGCGCTGCGCAGGGCCAGCGCTTCGCCGCCGGCGGGGCGGCCGGGGCGGTCGCTGTCGTTCCAGGCGTACACGTCCAGGTGCGCCCACTTCTGCCCGGCCGGGACAAAGCGCTCCAGGTACAGCGCGGCGGTGACCGCACCGGCCATGCGCGAACCGGCGTTGGCCAGGTCGGCGATGTTGCTGGTCAGGTAGCGCAGGTAGGGGCGCCACAACGGCATCCGCCAGACCGGGTCGCGCAGCTGCTCGCCGGCGGCAATCCAGTCGTTGGCCAGCGTATCGTCATTGGCGAACAGCGCCGGCAGGTCCGGGCCCAGCGCAATGCGCGCCGCGCCGGTCAGCGTGGCGAAATCCAGCACGATGTCCGGCGACTGCTCGCCGGCATAGGTCAGCGCATCGCACAGGATGACCCGGCCCTCGGCATCGGTGTTGTCGATCTCCACGCTGATGCCCTGGCGGGTGGCGATGACTTCGCCGGGGCGGAACGCATTGGGACCGATGGCATTTTCCACCGCCGGCACCAGCACGGTCAGCCGCACCGGCAGTTTCCGCGCCATCACCAGTTGCGCCAGCGCCAGCGCGTGCGCCGCGCCGCCCATGTCCTTCTTCATGTTGCGCATGCCGTCGGCCGGCTTGATGTCCAGCCCGCCGGTGTCGAAGCAAACGCCCTTGCCGACCAGCGCCACATGCGGGTGGTCCGCCTGGCCCCAACGCAGCGCGATCAGCCGCGGCGCTCGGTGCGAGGCGCGGCCCACCGCGTGGATGGCGGGGAAGTTCTGCGCCAGCAGTTCATCGCCGGCCGTCACCTCGACGCTCGCGCCATGGGCCTGCGCAATCTCGCGGGCAACGGCTTCCAGCTCGTCCGGGCCCATGTGCTCGGTGGGCGTATTGACCAGGTCGCGCACGCGCAGGCTGGCCGCCAGCAGGTCCAGCGCCTCGGCGTCGGCCTGTTCCAGCACCAGCCGCGCCGGCGACCGCGGCGGCTGCTTGTAGCGATCGAAGCGGTAGCTGCCCAGGCCCCAGCCCAGTTGCAATGCCGCGCGCTGCGCCTGTTCCAGCGCGGTGGCCAGCTGCCAGCTACCCTGCGGCAGCGCGAACGGCGCATGCGCGTACGAATACGGGTCCAGCGGATCGCCAATGCCGACAATCGCCCCGCCGATGCCGGATTCGCCCGGAAGCGCCAGCAGCGAACCCGGCGCGGCGGTGAAGTTCTGCGCATCCAGCCAGGCGCCGATGGCGGCCGGCTGGCTGGCGCGCCAGTCGGCCAGTTGGCTGCGCTCCAGCACATGCAGCGGCAGCGAGGGCGAGGAAATGTCGGTGAATCCGTGGGGAAGGCTCATGCGGCGGCATGCTCCGTGGCGAAAGAGGGATGCGCATCCAGCCAGTCGGCCAGCGCGGTCAGGGTGTGGAATTCCAGATCCGGGCGCAGCGACGGATGCGACCAGCGCTGCGCTTCGCGGTTGAGCCAGCAACTGCGCAGGCCGGCGCGGGCCGCGCCCAGCACGTCCATCTCGATGTGATCGCCCACATGCAGCACTTCGCCCGGGGCGGCGCCCAGCCGCGCGCAGGCGGCGTGGAAGATGCTGGCGTCGGGCTTGGCGGCGCCGTGTTCGCGCGAGCCCAGCTGGAAAACGAAATGCTGCGACAGGCCGATCCGCTGCAGATCGGCATTGCCGTTGCTGACCGCCGCCACCGGCACTTTGGCAGCGAGCCGCGCCAGCGCGTCGAGCGCATCGGGATAGCACTGGACCTGGTTGCGCGCGGCGTAGAACACTTCGTAGGCCGGTTCCAGCAGTTCGGGGTCGGCGCCGCTCTCGGCCAGCGCCTGCTGCAGGGTCAGCCGCCGCAGCGCGCTGAGGTCGTGGTGCAGGTGCGGATTTTCTGCGAACGAGCGTTCGCGCAATTCGCGCATCGCGGCCACCGGGAAGCGTTCGGCGGTGCGCGGGCTGTGCACTCGCATCCAGTCGTGCAGGACCTGGTCGATGCGTGCGCCGATCGGGGCGAACGGCCAGAGGGTGTCGTCGAGGTCGAGGGTGATGGCGCGCAGGGGGAAGCTCATTGGCGGCATTTTAGCGCGAAGGGGGTGGGGGCGTTGGATTGGGGGTATTCCGGGTTTTGGTGTTGTTGTCTTGCCGACTGTGGGCGTTGAGCGGATTTTGCTGTTGACGGACGTTGACATGCTTCCTGTTGAAGCGCATTGACCCGCTCAACTATTGAAGAGTGTTTACCGGCGCTGCTGTTGAAAAGCTTTCGCACCTGTCGGCGCGAGTCACTTTGACCAGCCATTCGGCTGTTGAAAAGCGCTTCTTTGCGTGGCCAAAGAAAAGTAACCAAAAGAAAGACCACCCGGCGGCGCGCCTTCCGCGCTGTGCGCTCCAGGTACGCTGCGGGGCCGGGGATTTCCGGACGGGGCATCCTGCCCCTTCCGGAAACGGCGCACGTCCATGTGCGCCGCCCTATGGGTTCTTCCCCGTCCCCTCCGCCACGCCTCAAGGGACCCGAAAAGTCAAAAGCTGAAAGCAACAACAACAACAACAACAACAGCAACAGCAACAGCAACAGCAACAGCAGCAACAGCAGCAACAGCAACAGCAACAGCAACAGCAACAACAACAGCAACAACGGACATTCAGGCTGCCCGTGCGCCAGCTTTCGCTTTTGCAGTTGCCTTTGCGGTTGCTTTTCAAGGGGCCCCTGAGGCGCGGCAAGCGGGACGGGTTAAACCCCGCAGGGGCGGCGCGCACGACGCGCGCCGTTTCCGGAAGGCACATGGATGTGCCGTCCGGAAATTCCCGGCCTGCTTGCGGACCCGTAGCGCAACGCGCGGAGGGCGCGCCGCCGGGGTGGCCTTCTTTTGGTTACCTTTTCTTGGCCACACAAGAAAAGTAACTCGCACCGCCAGGTGCGAAACGCTTCTAAACCGCGAAGCTGGTCAACCGCTTTTCAACTGCAACGCCGGTCAACGCTCTTCAACAGCAGAGCTGGTCAAAGCTCTTCGCCAGCAGAGTTGGTCAAAGCTTTCATAGGAATGAAGTAAAAAAAACCAGCAACCCCTACTCCAACAACCGTGCCCACCCCTCCATTCCCTCCACCTTGGCCAACACCAACTTGATGCAGACCAACAACGGCACCGCCAACAACAGACCGATGATTCCCCACATCCAACCGAACAACATCAACGCCAGGATCAGCACCAACGGCGACAACGCCATCCGCCGGCCCAGCACGATCGGCGTGATCAACTGACCCTCCAGCGTATGCAACGCCAGATAGGCGCCGGCCGGCAGCAGCGACTGCCACAGTTCGTCGAAGGTGACAAAGCCCACCAGCAGCATCAGCATCACGCCGATCAGCGGCCCCACGTAGGGCGCGAAATTCAGCAGCGCCACCAGCGTGCCCCACAGCAGCGCCTCGTCCAGCGGAAACTTCAGCGCATACATCACGCCGGCAAAGACCATGCCCACCACCAGGTTGATCAGGCTGATGGTCAGCACATAGCGCGACACCTCGCGTTCTATCGATTGCAGGATGCCCACGGTGAGCTTCTTCTGCTGGCGGCCGGGCAGCAGGGCAATGGCGTTGCGCTGCAGGTTGTCGCCGTACACCATGAAGAAGAACGTCAGCAGCACCACCGCCAGAATCGACGCCAGCAGCCGCGGCGTGGCCAGCAACCGCCGGTACGGGTCGTCCTGGGCGGTGAGCACGATGGGCGGGCGCTTGCCGGCGGTGCCGCCGGCGGCGCGGGCAAAATTCTCCGCGGCCTGGTTGGCGTCCTGCACCGGCTTGGTCAGCGCGTGCAGCTTGGAGGCCAACTGGCGCATTTCGCGCGGGGCCTGGCGCGCCCACTCCATCGCCGGCGGCAGCAACTGGTTGCCCAGCAGCGCCGCGCCGGTCATCCCGCCCAGCAATACCAGCAGCGCGGCAATGAAACGCGGCAGGTACAGCCGCCGCAGCAGGCGGATGATGGGATTGCCGACCAGGGCGAAGAACATCGCCAGCAGCACCGGCAACAGCACCGGCTGTGCCGCCCACAAGGTAAAGCCGACCGCCAGGATGGTCAGCAACAGCAGCGGTGCCGATGCGCGCGGGCGCGGCGGTGGCGTGGCGGCCTCGGCAGGTTGCGGATCGGCTGGCAGCGGTTCGTCGGGGGACGGCATGGCGGGCACCTTCCAACGGCGGCTGCGGAACCGCGATTATCGCGCCTGGGAGGTCAGTAACGCATGATGCAGCGCGGGGTGGGTGCATGCGCTCCTGAGTCGAATCTCAGCTTCCTTCTCCCTTTTGGGGTGAAGGCATTGAGCCTTTCCTTCTCCCTACGGGAGAAGGTGGCGCGTAGCGACGGATGAGGGAAGGAAGCGTCCGCTTGTAGCAAAGGTGGATGGCGAGTCGTTGCCATTCCCTCATCCGCCCCTTCGGGGCACCTTCTCCCAAAGGGAGAAGGGAACTGAAGCATCGTGCTAGTCAGAAACCTCGGGCCCTGTCAGCGTTCGGAAAGTTCGGTCGCCGCCTCGGCCGGGCGCGGCTGGACCGCGGTCACCGGATCTTCGTCGAAGCGTTCGTCGACCAGCGGTTCTTCCGCGTAGCCGCTGTCATCGCCTTGCGCCTGCGCATCTGGGGCGGTGGCCTCGGCCGATTCGGCTGCTTCTTCGGCCTGTTCGGCCGCGGCGGCGGCCTGCAGGCTGGCGATCATGCCGGAGATCGAGCCGACCATCTGCAGCCAGCGCGCGCCGGTCATCGCGCGCAGCGGTTCGGAGCGTCCGACCAGGAAGCCGGTCACGCCGCCGGCCACCACGATGCGCAGCGGCGTCCAGCCCTGCCGCCAGGCGGATTTCAGTATCTGCCATTGGCCGCGGGCTTCCTCGGCACGGCCTTCGACCAGCCGTTCGGCGCGTTCCACCCGCCGCTGCAGCGCTTCGAAGTTCATCGTTGCGGGCTTCCCTTCTGCGTGTTTCCTGCCTGTACCTGCTCTTCCCGCACGGGCGGATCCTCGTCCTCGCTGTCCTCGTCGAACAGGCCCATCCGGCTCAGCTGGCGGCGGGTGGCATGCATGCCGGCGTGGTCGAAGTAGCGCGACACCTTCCATACCGCCAGCGCGGTGACCGCCACGCTCAGCAGCGCGGCAAAGGACAGCGACTGCAGCCACGACCAGCCCAGGCGCTGCAGCAGCGCGATCAGCGCGCCGGCAATCAGCAGCCAGGCGGAACCGCCAAACACCACCGCCACGCCCACCCAGGCCAGCGCGCGCCCCAGCGAACTGCGCGCCAGCGCCAGATCCGCCGACACCAGCCGGCGCAACGCGCGGCCGGTATCGCGGGAAGCACCGAACGCGGCGCGCCCGGCCGCGCCGACTTCGCGCAGGCTTTGTTCCAGGCTGGGCGCCTTCTCCGCGCCCGCGCTGTCGTCGCTATCGGTCACGCGCGCTTACTTGTCGCCACCGCCGCTGCGCGCCAGCTTGGCGATGATCCAGCCGGCGGCAAAGGCCACGCCGAACGAGGCCAGCGGGCGTTCGCGGATCAGATCCGCGGCGCTGTCGATCAGGTCGCGGCCCTTGTCCATCAGCGCATCGACCTGCTCCTTGGCGGCGGCACCGCCGGACTCGGCGGCGGCCAGGCCGGCCAGGCCGCTGTCGGCCAGCTCCGCTTTCACGTTGGCCTTGCCCAGCCTGAGTTCCTCGCTGGCGGCGCTGGCCGCGCCCTTGATGGCCTCGCCGGCAGCGCTGGCAGCGGATTTCAGATGCGAACCGGCCTCGCCCAGGTTCTCTTTCACGGCATCGGTGGCAGTGGGCATGTTCATCGTCTACTCCTTCAGCGGAAAAAAGGGGGTGCCCGGTCAGCGTAACGCAGATGGAGCGAGAAACGAGTGGAGAGGAACGAGAAACGAGTGAAGAAGAGCCAGAAACGAGTGAAGAGGAGTGAGAAACGAGTGAAAAGCTGACCTCTTTCACTCACTCTTTACTCCTCACGCCTCGCTCCTGGCTCCTCCGCTCGGCTACAGCACCGCCCAGGGGAAGCGAAAGCCGCGTTCACTCGTTCCTCGCCTTTTCACTCGTTTCTCACTCCTCTTCACTCGTTTCTCGCTTCTCGTTTCTCGTTTCTCGTTCCTCGCTCTTTCACTGCATCGGCAGCGTGCCCTGGGCATTGCCGCGGAGGATACGCAGTACCAACTGCGGGGGCTTGCGTTCGAAACTGGCGCGGAAGCCGGCCAGATCGGTGAAGTCGCCGCTGCTGGCGGCGGTGACCACGTCGCCGGCGCGCAGCTGGTTCTGCGCGGCGCGGCTGCCGCGGGCTACTTCCTTGACCTGCACGCCCTGCAGGCCGGACTGGCGCAGCGATTCGGGCAAGTCGGCAAAGCTGGCGCCGCTCAGGCGCGGGTCCAGCGTTTCGCCGGCCACTGCGCGCGGCTGTTCCTTCAGGCTGGCGCGCAAGGTCAGCGGCTTGCCGTCGCGGCTGATTTCCAGGTTCAGCGTGCTGCCCACCGGCTGCAGGCCCTCGAAGTTGTGCAGCGACGGCGCATCGTTGATGCGCTGGCCGTTGACCGCCACGATCACATCGCCGGTCTGCACGCCGGCCGCGGCCGCGCCGGAGCCGGCGTAGACCCGGGTCACCAGCGCGCCGCGCGGGTTGTCCAGCTTCAGGCCGGTGGCCAGGCGCGCGTCGACGGTCTGGGTTTCCAGGCCCAGCGTGCCGCGCACCACCTCGCCGGTGGCTTCCAGCTGGCGCATCACATCGCGCGCCAGGTTGGACGGAATGGCCAGGCCCAGGCCGATATTGCCGGCCATGCTGCCGCGCGGGTTGAGGCTGGCGGTGTTGATGCCGACCAGCTGCCCTTGCAGGTTGACCAGCGCGCCGCCGGAATTGCCGGGGTTGATGCTGGCGTCGGTCTGGATGAAGTTCTGCAGGCCCAGCCCGCGGATGCCGCTGCGGCCCACCGCCGAAACGATACCCGAGGTGACCGTCTGGCTCAGCCCGAAGGGATTGCCGATGGCCACGACAAAATCGCCCACGTCCAGCAGGCTGCTGTCGGCCAGCGGAATGGCGGTCAGGTTCTCGGCCGGGATGCGGATCAGCGCCACGTCGGTATCGGCGTCCGAACCCAGGAATTCGGCCTTCAGCGTGCGCCCGTCGGCCAGCGTCACCTGCACATCGTCGGCGTCTTCGATGACGTGATGGTTGGTCAGCACATAGCCCTTGGCGGCATCGACAATCACGCCCGAGCCCAGCGACTGGTTGATGCGCTCCTGCGGGATGTCCGGGAACAGCCGGCGGAAGAACGGGTCGTCGGCAAACGGGTTGCGGATGCGCACGCGCTGGGTGGTGTACACGCTGACCACTGCCGGCATCACCGTTTTCAGCATCGGCGCCAGCGACGGCACCGGCTGGCCGCCCACTGCCGTCGGCAGCGCCGCGGCGGTGGGGACGGCGGCCATGGCCGCGGGCGCGGCCTGGGCCGGCTGGTTGAGGTTTTCGTGCAGCGAAATCGCGGCAAATCCGCCAAAGGCGGCAGCGGCGGTCAGGGCAAGCAGGGTCGGTAGCGGGCGCATCGGTGGTTTCATTCCGGTGGGCTGTCAGTGTCTGGAAAGTCGCGGCGGCGGCGGCCGAACTCAAGCCCGCCCGCCGAATATGAACGAGTCTGCGTCCCGACCCCTAAACCGGCAATGAAGTTCACCCTTTCGCCCGCCGCGGCCGGCCCGGACCGCCGCCAGCCAGGGCAAAAAGTTTCACGGAGAAATTTTTGGTTCTTCTCCCAAGCGCGGGGAACATCCATGTGGAGTCCGGTGACCAGGGCAGTGCGGGACACGCCGTAAATGCGTCCATGCAGGCTCTTCCGCGGCATCCATGCCGCGGACGGTCCCGCACTGCCCTGGCCACCGGCTTCTGGACACCTGGTCGGCGCTCGAAGAAAGGCCTTCCGAAGTCGCGATCTGCCATCTGCCCAAAGGCGACGGCCGGCGGGCTGGGGGGTGCGGAGAGCAGGCCAGGGATGGCTTGCGGCCCGACGTAAAGACACGACGTCGTCAGGAGGGCGGAGCACCCCCCAGCCTGACGGGCGGCGGCTCCCGCCGAAGCCAACATCCCCGGAAACGGGAGAAGAACCAAATCTATGACGTCGCGTCAGCGACGGCCCGCAAGGGTGGCCGCCATGGATGGCTGGCCACAAAAAAGCGCTTGTCAATCCGGTTGACAGACCGGCAGGCCGGGCGTAGCTTGCATACCTCGTGCCGCCACTACATATAGCGGTTTGGTGCGAAACGGGCCCAAGAACTAGGGTTTCTTGGTAAACGGGCGTCCTGTCGGCAGGGCGCGAAAAGACGATGGTGACCGTGGGTGAGCGTTCTTCCTTGCAGGACCCGCCAACACATTCCAGCCACTTTGCGCGGCGCATGCTATGCGGCCGCGTGCGGGGCTGTCGCCGTCGTTCCGGCCCGGTAGTGAGGGGTGGGCGGCAGTAGCCGCCCGCAGACATGTAAAGCGGGTGCAGGACCAAGGAGAACAACAAGATCATGAGTACGGTGCGCCTCGAAGCCATCAACACCCAACCGGCAGCGGCAGATCAGATTCCCATGCAGCCGGCCTCCCAGGACATCTGGGACAAGAAGTACCGGTTGAAGACCAAGCAGGGCCAGGCCCTGGATGCCGATATCGACGGCACCTACCAGCGCGTGGCCCGGGCCCTGGCCGACGCCGAGGCCACGCCCGAGAAGCGCGCCTACTGGTACGAACGTTTCGTCTGGGCGCTGCGCCGCGGGGCCATTCCCGCCGGCCGCATCACCTCCAATGCCGGCGCGCTGGAACACAAGCCGGCCACCAGCACCATCAACTGCACCGTGTCCGGCACCATCGAGGACTCGATGGACGGCATTCTGGAAAAAGTCCACGAGGCCGGCCTGACCCTCAAGGCCGGCTGCGGCATCGGTTATGAATTCAGCACGCTGCGCCCGCGCGGCGCGTTCGTCGCCGGCGCCGGCGCCTACACCTCCGGCCCGATGTCCTTCATGGATATCTACGACAAGATGTGCTTCACCGTGTCCAGCGCCGGCGGCCGCCGCGGCGCGCAGATGGGCACCTTCGAAATCGGCCACCCCGACGTCAAGGATTTCATCCGCGCCAAGCGCGAAGACGGCCGCCTGCGCCAGTTCAACCTGTCGCTATTGATAACAGACGGCTTCATGGAAGCGGTGGACAACGACGCCGACTGGCCCCTGGTGTTCCCGGTCAACGCCAAGGAACAGGGCGACATCGACGTGGACGACGCCACCCAGGTGCTGTGGCGCGAGTGGCCCACCCACAAGAACTACGTGACCCGCGACGACGGCCTGGTGGCCTGCAAGATCTACGGCCAGATCCGCGCCCGCCACCTGTGGGACATGATCATGGTCTCCACGTACGACTACGCCGAGCCGGGCTTCATCCTGATCGACCGCGTCAACGAGATGAACAACAACTGGTGGTGCGAAAACATCCGCGCCACCAATCCCTGCGGCGAGCAGCCGCTGCCGCCGTACGGCGCCTGCCTGCTGGGCTCGGTCAACCTGACCACCTTCGTGCGCAAGCCCTTCACCGACGAAGCCAGCTTCGACTGGGAGGAATACAAGGAAGTCGTGCGCGTATTCACCCGGATGCTGGACAACGTGGTGGAGGTCAACGGCCTGCCGCTGGAACAGCAGCGCGCCGAAATCCTGCGCAAGCGCCGCCATGGCATGGGCTTTCTGGGCCTGGGCAGCACCCTGACCATGCTCAAGCACAAGTACGGCAGCGCCGAGTCCTGCGAATTCACCGAAGCCATCGCCCGCGAAATGGCCGTGGCCGGCTGGGAAATGGGCCTTGCCCTGGCGAAAGAAAAAGGCCCCGCGCCCATCATGGAAGAGCGCTTCGAAGTCACCGCCGCCATGCTGCGCCAGCGCCCGGAAATGGTGAAGGACGGCTGGAAGGTGGGCCAGGAGATTCCCGGCAAGGTGCTGCACGCCAAGTACAGCCGCTACATGCAGCGCATTGCCACAGTGGCGCCGGAGCTGGTGGACGAGCTGGCCGAAACCGGCGCCCGCTTCACCCACCACAGCTCCATCGCCCCCACCGGCACCATCAGCCTGAGCCTGGCCAACAACGCCTCCAACGGCATCGAGCCCAGCTTCGCCCATCACTACAGCCGCAACGTGATCCGCGAGGGCAAGAAGTCCAAGGAAAAGGTGGACGTGTTCTCGTACGAGCTGCTGGCCTACCGCCACCTGGTCAACCCCAAGGCCATGCCGTTTGCCGAAGACGCCGACGCCAAGCTGCCGGACTACTTCATCAGCGCCGACGACATCCACCCCAAGGAACACGTGGACGTACAGGCCGCCGCGCAGAAGTGGGTGGACAGCTCCATCTCCAAGACCGCCAACGTCCCCACCGACTACCCGTACGAGCAGTTCAAGGACATCTACCGCTACGCCCACCAGCAGGGCCTGAAGGGCTGCACCACGTTCCGCTTCAACCCCGCCGCCTTCCAGGGCGTGCTGGTCAAGGAAGCGGACCTGGAAAACACCCTGTACCGCTTCGAGCTGGAAGACGGCAGCACGGTCGAGGTCAAAGGTAACGAACAAATCGAATACGACGGCGAAATGCACACCGCCGCCAACCTGTTCGACGCCCTCAAAGAAGGCTACTACGGCAAGTTCTAAACCCTTTCTACCCCCTCCCAAGCGAAGCAAGCAAAGGTCGGGAAAGGCCAGCTTCAACCCCCTCCCAAGCGAAGCAAGCAAAGGTTGGGAAGGGCCAGCTTCTACCCCCTCCCAAGCGAAGCAAGCAAAGGTTGGGAGGGTCAGCTTCTACCCCTCCCAAGCGAAGCAAGCAAAGGTCGGGAGGGGCAGCTTCTACCCCCTCCCTTGCGAAGCAGGGGAGGGTTGGGGAGGGGTCAGCTTTTGCCGTTGCTCCAGCTTCACCCCCTCTCCCTTCCATGCAGCAAGCAAAGGTCGGGAAGGGGCCAGCTTCAACCCCTCCCAAGCGAAGCAAGCAAAGGTAGGGGAGGGTCAGCTTCACCCCCTCCCTTGCGAAGCAGGGGAGGGTTGGGGAGGGGTCAGCTTTTGCTGTTGCTCCAGCTTCACCCCTCTCCCTCCCAAGCGAAGCAAGCAAAGGTCGGGAAGGGCTCAGCTTCA
The DNA here is from genome assembly GCF_900215535.1 of Pseudoxanthomonas wuyuanensis. Taxonomy (GTDB): domain Bacteria; phylum Pseudomonadota; class Gammaproteobacteria; order Xanthomonadales; family Xanthomonadaceae; genus Pseudoxanthomonas_A; species Pseudoxanthomonas_A wuyuanensis. Next base: position 108,028 of record NZ_OCND01000002.1, read on the forward strand.
ACCCCTCCCAAGCGAAGCAAGCAAAGGTTGGGAGGGTCAGCTTCAACCCCCTCCCTTGCGAAGCAGGGGAGGGTTGGGGAGGGGTCAGCTTTTGCTGTTGCTCCAGCTTCACCCCTCTCCCCTCGCAGGATGAGGGGGGACGAGCGCAGCGAATCGCTCTTCCTCACCCCAGGCGATGAACCAAACATCGGTCCATCTCCACAGCAACCAGCATCAGGTATAGCATCGGCGTCGTAACAAACCTACGCCCACAGGAGGGCAGAAGTCATGAGCAACGGTAATGGTGTCACGGCGACGCTTTCCGGCGCCGCTGAAAACATGAAAGACAAGGCAATGGAAATCGGCGAAGCAGTGGCCTCCACCGCCAGCGCCACGGTAGCCAAGGCCAAAAAAGCCGCAAAAAAGGCCCGCAAAACCGTAAAGGCCGACATCGCCAAGGCCAAGAAAGCAGTCGCCAAGCGTACCGACAAGGCCAGCAAGGCGGTCAAGAAAACCGTCGCCAAGGCCAAGAAAAAGCTCGCCGCCGCCAGCGCCAGCGCCAAGGCCGAAGCCGCCAGCCTGAAGAAGAAGGCCGCCGGCAAGAAAGCCACCAAGAAAACGGTCGCCAAGAAAGCCGCCGCCAAAAAAGCGCCAACCAAGAAGACCGCCAAGAAAGCCGTGAAGAAGGTCGCCAAAAAGGCCACGGCCAAGAAAGCCGTAAAGAAAGCAGCACCCAAGAAAGCAGCACCCAAGAAAGCGGCCAAAAAGGTCGCCAAGAAAGCCCCGAAGAAAGCCGTAAAGAAAGCTAAGAAGTAAGCCTGTGCCTTGGCCCCTCTCCCTTGACGGGAGAGGGGTTGGGCAGAGGGTGCGCTCTTCGCCCCACCGCAACACGCCACATCACACCGCAACCGCAATAACAGGATTCCAAAGTCATGGCCGTCAAGATCGACAAGAAAATCAAGGGCTACAGCGTGCTCACCCCGGAAGACAAGGCGCGCGAATCCGCGCCGGCCGTTCCGGTCGAGTCGATCAGCCGCGCCAAGGCCGAAGCCGAACTGCCCAAGGCCGACATCATCCACATGCACGAGCGCATCGAGCGCCCGGAAGTCCTGATCGGCAGCACCTACAAGATCAAATCGCCGCTGGTGGAACACGCCATGTACGTGACCATCAACGACATCGTGCTCAACGCCGGCACCGAGCACGAACTGCGCCGCCCGTTCGAGATCTTCATCAACTCAAAGTCCATGGAGCACTTCCAATGGATCGTCGCGCTGACCCGCATCATGAGCGCCGTGTTCCGCAAGGGCGGCGACGTCACCTTCCTGGTCGATGAAATGAAGGCCGTGTTCGACCCGCGCGGCGGCTACTTCAAGGCCGGCGGCGTCTACATGCCCTCGCTGGTGGCCGAACTGGGCGCCATCGTCGAAGAACACATGAAGTCCATTGGACTTATCCACGACCCGGAAATGAGCGACCACCAGCGCGCCATCCTGGCCGAAAAGCGCGCCCAATACGAAAACCGCGCAAAAAAAAACTCTGATGTAAGCGCATCCCCCGCTTCTTCCCCTTCCCCTGCGCCAGCGGGGGAAGGTGCCCGAAGGGCGGAAGGGGGTGCTTCTGCTTCTTCCTCCAACGGCACCGAAGACATCGCCGTCACCGGCGACGGCACCAGCTTCCCCCCCTCAGCCACACTCTGCCACAAGTGCAGCACCAAAGCGCTGGTCATCATGGATGGCTGCGCGACGTGTTTGAACTGTGGGTATTCGAAGTGTGGGTGATAGATATGGCCGCACTTGAATGGATTTCATCTGCAGCGAAGTAAGAGCGGAATACGAACGATGGATGCGTGAGTTTCCTGACGACCCATATTCGGCGGGAAACACGGTAGGCATCTACGATGTTCTACGGGCTCACTTCCTTATTGCGGACTACTTTTTTGACGCGGGCACTGGAATTGGTGGTATTGGGCCGCGCGACTCTTCACTACTTCACTCTGCCGTCTATCGTCAGTTTGTTTCATTCGGAGGCATGGAGAAGTGGCGTAACGAATATGAGCGATGCGCGACATTGCTGTATGGGATCGTAAAAGATCATCCTTTCCACGATGCGAATAAGCGCACTGCCTTGTTGGTGACGCTTTACTTTCTCCAAAAAAACAATCGAGTTCCAACAACTTCTCAGCGCGAGCTAGAAGATTTCGTAGTTGAGGTTGCGGAAGACTCGCTTGCGAAGTACCGACGGTTTGCGGATATGGAGAAGAGTGATGTTCCCGATGCTGAAATTAGGTTTATTGCCGACTTTTTGAAGCGGAATACTCGTCAAGTTGATCGGCGCAGCTACACGATTACATTCCAGGATCTGAACAGGATTCTGAACACGAAGTTCTCCGCGGGCCTAGAGAATCCAAGCGGGAACTACATCGATGTAGTGAAGTATGAAACGCGGCGCCCAGTGCTTGGGCTCTTTGGGAAGCCGGAGCGTCGAGCCTCAAGGGTCGCTAACATTGGGTTTCCTGGATGGAAGAAGCAAGTCAGCGCGGGGGCGATCAAAACCGTTCGTACGGAGCTCGGTTTGTTGCCGATTAAAGGCGTGGATTCACAGGCGTTCTTCGGGTCGGCCGATCCACTGAATTCGCTAATCGAAGAGTATTCGGGGCCACTAAGTCGGTTGGCGGACAGGTAAGTTCTGGTGCCGTAGTCATGCCGTCTATCCAACGTCGAGGTGATGTGATGAAAGCGGATGGCGATTAATCTTCAAGCTTTGGGCGAAAAGTTTTCGAAGTATCGCGCCCAGCTTATGCAGACTCTCGAGGAAGTGGCGACAGCTACCGGTATCGAGATTGCACGCCTGCGCTCAATCGAAGAGGGCTTGCAAGAGCCGACGGGCGACGAGGTTCTCATCCTGGCGGACCATTACCGCTGCGACTTCAAGTACTTCATTAGCAACGAGCAATCGGCGCCGTTCGAGCAGACTGAAATCCTTTATCGTGCGCATGGTCGGGAGTTCTCAAAGCAGGATCGTGCTTCGATTCAAGAATTCTTGTATCTGTGTGAAACGGAGGAGCTACTGACGCAGGAGCTGGGGAGGGCGCCGCAGCCTTTCACCTTTTCGCCGACAGGAAACTACTTCAAAGGACATGGAGAGACCGCGGCTGCAGCTTTCCGAAAAGCTATGGGTCACGGCGACCGACAGGTGCCTCGCGATATCTACGATGAATTCCGATCTGCAGGTCTCCACGTTTTTCGGCGGAAACTTGGGAATTCGGCCATCTCGGGCCTCTTCATAATGCACCCCGTGGCGGGCAAGTGCGCCCTAGTGAACTATAGCGAAGACATCTATCGGCAGCGATTCAGTGCAGCACATGAGATGGCGCACGCTATTTTTGATAGCGGTTCAGGCCCGAGCGTGAGCTACTTCAAACCGCAGGATTCTGACATGCTCGAAGTGCGAGCTAATAGATTCGCCTCGTGCTACCTAATGCCGCCTGAGGTTTTGCGCCGCTTTACTGCAGTTGCTACTTGGAGCGAGACGGAAGCGCAACATTGGGCAAACGAACTTCGAGTGAGTTGCGATGCATTAGGTATCGCGCTCAAGGAGGCGGGTGTCGTCGATGCAGAGGTCAGTGAGCGCATTCGGCGCTTCCGCGTACCGCGCGAGGCCAAGCTCGAACCTGAGCTACCCGCCGCACTCAATGACATGCAGTGCGCCCGAAAGGCTGAATTGTTGGAGCGTGGCCTTTCAGATCACTACGTAGGGCTTTGCTTTGACGGTTACAGGGAGGGAGTGATTAGCCTCGGCCGCCTCGCCGAAGCTCTCCTTTGTAGTCGAGGCGAACTCAGCGAGCTGGCAAGGCTGTATGGACGGAGTCTGTATGTCAATTGACCCGTCTAACTTCCATCCGGTGAATGTTGCAGATACCTGCTCAGTTTGGAACATTCTTTCTTCGATTCGCCTTCGTTCTGCGGCTAAGGAGGCGCGTTGCGACTTCTGCATCACCTCATTTGTTCAATATGAATGCTTGATCAAGCCGAGGAAGTCCCCAACTAACGCGGATCACGAGCTGCGGAGGCGACTTAAGGCAGAGCAGCTGCGAGGTGAGTTCGTGGCACACTCTTGCGACATCGGAGGCCTGCAGGACATAACCGTTCTTGAGAATCGCAAGCGGCTAGGTATGGGTGAGATATCCTCCATCGCGTTCGCGATGAGGACCGGCCAAGCAGTGCTTACCGATGATCAGAAGGCCAGGAAGTTGGCCTCGTCAGCTGGGCACTCGCTGGTTCAAACGACACCCCATTTGTTCTCATGGCTGCTCTTCACGCGCAGGCTTGGCGATTCAGATGTGCCGGTCGTCGTTAGCCAACACAAAGAGCTTGAGGGCGATCTAGCGCCACATCTGGAGCGGGCTTATGGATTGGCGTTGCAGTGCAGCCTCAATGCTAGGCCTGCTAGCGCGTAGGATGGATCAAGCGGAGCGATCCATTCTAAAAAAAAGGGGTCAGGTTTACTTATCAGATCAACGGAATGACGTCAGATGACAAAGCATCTTCTTTCATTCAGAACGCTTGAAGCCCGCATTCGCGAGATGCCGGATGGTCCGGCCGCTGTGCTAAACACACCGCGCTGGCTGGTGGTTCTCAACGCACTTGGCACATTGGGCATGGTGCTTGGCCTGGCGCCTTCGCTGCTGATCAGATTCTTCGAGCCGCAGATGTGGATGGTTTATCTGGCGCGGTCCGGGGTGTGGGTGGCTGTGGCGTTCTACCTGCCGTACTTCGTCAGGTCGATGTGGGTGTTTGCGCGTGGTATGTGGCGTTGGAAGGACGAGCAGGTCGAACAGCTGGATCACGATCTGGCTCAGTTCCGCAGCCTGGCGCGCTGGCTCTCGGAGTTTCCGCAAGACAGGTTGCAGCAGCATCTGGATTTCGCACGCGTGGTCCAGGAACGACTGGCCGCAAAGATTGGTCTGCTGTCGGGAAGCGCGGATCGCCTGGGCTTGTTGCCGATATTCGCAGCGCTGTTCATAGCCATCCGGAACTGGGAACAGCTGCTGGCTATTCCCCTCTGGCAGGCGATGCTTGGCCTGTTCCTGGTCATCACATGGCTAATCGCCCGGGTTGCCTCGCTGATGCGGCTGCGCGTACAGCTCTACGAGATGGTGCTGGCGGATGCGATGGAATCTACGGCCCGGACGAAAGACGCAGCCGGTAGAGCAAAACCCGCGGATCGGTTGACCAGCGTTGCTGTTGAGGGGCCGCAGGATGTCTCCAGCAATCACTGATGCTAGGTCGTGATCGGCCCATGCGGCGAATCGGCGACAGTAAGCCGAAGAACTGAAGTCCAGCTCTCCCGAAAGATACCCTTTACGTCGAACTCTAGGGGTCGGAGGGCGCAGCATAAAAAGCCTTTGCCATCAGGTGTGAATTATTTACGTTGTGCTCGCCCGTTCCCGATGTTTCCATGGAGGCCGGGAATGCGTTGCTGGGGAGCAACCAATGTGGATTCGATACCGCAGGCCAGGCGTCATGGGCGCTTTGCAGTGAACTGGTACAGATTCAAAGCACAGCTAAAGAGGACAGGGGGGGATTAATTCATTTAGCTGCCTCCGTCCCTTTTAGTTCGCCTTTAGGTCGTATTTCATATGGCGCGGTATGGATAAGTAGTGTAGCCGGCCTTGGATTCCGTCTATTAGGTAGTTGGGCTAACTGGGGGCCATCGCGATGTGGTTCAGCACTTTCTTAGCGGCACTGCTCACCTTTGGTACGTTCGCGTTGTGCGCGCTGCTTACTGTTGTCGCCGGAGACATCTGTTGGCCTCCACGATTAGGAGCCGTCCTTGTTGGTGGCGCCGTGTTCCTTCAAGGGTTCATCTTCGCTGACCCGGATCGTTTCACTCGCAAGCTCCGTAGCGGCATCACTTTGCAGCAGCGAATCATGCACATCAGCTTCACTGCGGCAGTCTTTGGCACACTCTTTGGTGCGCTTGGCGACCTCATGCCTTCCATCTACGGGGTTGCCGTATGTACTACGAGGTGAGCCCAACAGTTCACTCAAGCCGAAGCCGCTCCGCGGCTCGGTTTAACTCAGGCGCTAGGCCGCGATGGAGCATCAATGAACGTTGAGCTTGTTGTGTACGATCCCAACGAGGATCGTGAAATCTCCTTCGGCGCGTATCAGTTTACGCACGTCGGCTGTGCACCTATGAGCGAAAGGTATGTTCAGTCGAATGATGAGTACGTACTTCGCTGTTCCTGCGGACTGGAAATCCACTTTCCACGCTTTGGTCCCGCCGTCGACGCGATCATGGAGACCGTCATAGACGAGCAACCCAGGGACCTGGAGCCTGATTCGTTCCACTCAAACTTGGCTGAGGCAATCCACGTCCGTGTGCGTGGCGCGGCCTAGCATTCAAGCCGAACCCGCTTCGCGGGTCGGCTAAATTCAGGCGCTAGCCGCCATGCGGAGACTGTCGTGATTAGAAGCTATGGAGTTCACTGGCGGATCGACCGAGTTTTCTGGGGTCGTCCAAACAATGCTGGAACTTTGTATGGAGCCGCAAGCCGAAGCCCTCGGGCAAGATGCGTAGACTTTCGTGAGCAACGTGGCATCTATGCTTTGTATGCTGACTACGATCTTGTGTATGTAGGCCAAACAGGAGCCGGCAGTGACAGATTGTTTAGACGCCTGAAATGCCATCGAACAGACCATCTTTCCGAAAGATGGAACCGATTTTCGTGGTTCGGCACTCAATGGGTCACGGAGCGCCATGAGCTTTCCACGGATACAGCAGCCGTGCATCAAACCGTTGCGGCTGCACTAAACACGCTGGAAGCTGTTTCAGTTGCTATATCAGAGCCCAGGCTCAACCTGCAACGCGGTCGTTGGGGTGAGGCGACGCAGTACTTTCAGTGGTGGGAGAGGGAGGATGATGACGAAGAAGGGGATGAGGATGAATGATATGTCGCTGGTGGGCGTCTGACTTTTCTACAGCCTCGTTGGGAACTTGGAGGAAGACTATGGCAATCATCGAGAGGCTGAGGATTTGGTACCGGGGACGTTACGTGCCACCGCCCCCTACTGAGGAAAACAGGGATCAGATCACATTTTTCTTTGCGGGTAGTCCGGGGTCGTTCTAAAGGGGGAGGAGGGAACTAAGTCATTTAACTACCTCCGCCCCCTTTAGGTCGTTTATCTGTTTGGCGGGTCGCGAAAGATTCGAACCTTCGACCAAAGATTAGAATTCACCTATATTTTGTATAAAGTTCAAAGGCTTAGGCTTCCGTACTTTTCCATGGAAAAGCCATGAAGCCCGTTTCGCATCGGGAAGGACTGGGCTATTTTTCCTGGGCAGCCTGCCTGCCAGACTGCGGGATAGCTCAGGTTTGTAGGGCGATCTTGGTCCGGTTGTACGTCGGCTTGTTAGCCGGATCCCAGGGGAATAGGATTGAAAACAATCAAGGGGATACCGTCGGCTAGTGCCATTGCGGGCAAGTCGTATAACTGGACCTGACGTCCATCCACTAGGTGGTTTGGCCAACAAGGAGGTCGTATGTTCGGTTTTCGTGATCGCAAGGAGTACAACGGCGCCGTCGATGCCAAGCTCAATAATGAATATCAGATTGCTACTCGGGACAATCCAAGCTTTCCGGGCATGCTGGCCTACCTTGAGCTGATCGACAATGCATGGAAAACCAAGATGTCTGAGGATGAGGGCGCTTTGTACATCGCCACGCTCTACTATTGCGGCATTCTCAAGCTCGGGCTACGCGCAGAGGCAAGCCCCCTGCATTCTCGGATACAGTCCATTGTCAGCTTTGGCTTACCAAAGGGCATGATTTCGCAAGCTAGATGGTCAAAGTTTTCAACAGCAATCCAGCAAGCCAACCAAGAAGCTGGCATCTCGTGAGTTGGCCCAACAGTTTCAGCCGACCCCGCTTCACGTGTCGGCTTAATTCAGGCGCTAGGCCTCACAGCAAAAGATAGAGGAATCATGAAGATTCAGCACGACACAAAGGGCCAGCCGTTTATCGAGTGGCGACAGGGAGAGACAGGCTACAAACGTGCCTGGATCCAGAAGAAACCTGGTACAGATCGAGATTGGGCCGGAGCCAAAGATGGACGCTACCTCAACGTCGTGCGCGTAGAGCGCCCTGGCAGTGGGCCGGCGGGCAATGCCACTGACTTCCCCATTTTCTCCATCCTTCCAGATGAGCAGATCCTCATTGCCTTTGTCACTGCGGTCTCAGCGATCACAGGCTGCGCACTTGACATGGCAAGCGAGGTCCAATAATTCGTTCAAGTCGAAGCTTCGCGGCTCGACTCAGTTCAGGCGTTATCTGCCAATGAGCCATCCGATCGCAACTGAGCTACCGCTCCGCGGCTCTCGCATTTCGATACGTGCACTTGAACTTGAAGATGTTGAAGCGTTGTATGAGGTTGAGTGCGATACCGAGGTAAAGAGATACCTTGGCGGAGTTTTGGCGAAACCACGTGATAGTTGGATCGCTTCAATGTCCAAAAGCTGCCCAAGCGCTACCACGCTGGCTGTCTGCCTAGCCTCCACCGGTGAGCTATTGGGTCGCGCGGCCTTTAGTCCCACCCTGCCTTTCAGGGACGAGGTTGCGCTAGAGATAGTTCTTGGACGCGCCGCGTGGGGGAAGGGATACGGCCGTGAGGCTGCCGGTGTTCTGCTGTCGCGTGCCACAACTATTCGTGCTGCCGCTATCGAGGCGACGGTCCATCCCGATAACACTGCAAGTCTTTCGCTTCTCGCTTCCTTTGGGTTCCAGTTTGTTAAAGTTTGCGATGCGGCCGACTGGCAACACGGCCACCACATGTACCGGCTCGCAGTTGGCACCTAATCAATCGTTCAAGCGCTAGACGTGTTTGGAGAGAATATGAACGACCCTATGATTCTTGCTGCTCGCTTGGATGATCTTGCCAAGCTTGCTTCTACAGCCACCACAGACTTTGAAAAGGCAGCCGTCTATGCCGCAACCCGTTCTATCGTTGCACAGTTCGAAGAGACCGAGGAACAGTTGGATGGCTACTTGCTTGAAAAGCTGACTACGAGCGCTTTGCACATCAACGCGGCGGTCGGATACGACATAGATAACGGCCACGACCGTTCGCACCATGTCAGTGCTGCTCTCGGCCAGATCAGCACACTCAAGAGTCTTCTAAGCAAAGGTGAGTGAGTCGACAGGAACATATCTAACAATTCAATCCGAACCCGCTTCGCGGGTCGGCCTACTTCAGGCGCTATGACCCATATGCAAGCCATACTTGATTCCAACGTTCTAATAGCTGCGACCAACTTGCGAGACGAACGCAGCGCGGAGTGCGATGCGCTCAAAAAAAAGCGGGAGCTCTTGGCGTTCAAGCAATCAGCGTTGAACAGTTCCTGACGGATGAGTCATAGCAGTTGTGTTTCATCCATTGGCCCATGCTCTCGGATGTGAGCATGGACGGGCGTATCAATAGCGGCTGGAGAACCTAATGTCACAAGATCGCGCTCCGAGTGGTTCTATAACGTTTGATCGGCGAACGGAAAGGACGTCGAGTGAGCTCGTGGGGCTGTGCCGAGGTTTGCTGGCGGATGGACATGTCAGCCAGATGGAGGCGGAGTTCCTTAAGGATTGGATGGAGCGAAATGCCTCCTTCGTTTCGGAGTATCCGTTCTCGTCTATCTATCGCGTGCTGTCCGAGATTCTTAAAGATGGTGTGATCGACGCGGAGGAGTCCGCGGACTTGCACGACACGCTCGCTAGATTCGTGGGCGGCGAGGCGTTTGACGCCCATGCCCAGACGGCGTCGAAATCTACGACGTTGCCCATCGATGATCCGGAGCCAGTCATTTCCTTCTCGGGGGGCATCTTCGTCGTGACGGGAACTTTCGGCTACGGGCCAAGAAAAAAAGTTGTCGAGGAGATAGAGTTGCGTGGAGGTATCCTGATCAGCGCGCCAGCTAAGAAGTCAAACTATCTTGTGATTGGAGAACTTGGTTCGCGGGATTGGCTTACCAGTAATGCAGGAACGAAGATCATGAAGGCCATAGAGCTGCGAGATAGTGGCGTACCGCTAGCTATCGTGAGTGAGGCGCACTGGACGAGAAGTCTATAAACCAACATAGGGCGGGTAGAGCGCGGCTCACCCCATTGAAGCTGCCGTTTCCGGGTGCTAACCAGAAGGGGGCGGGGGGACCTAGTTCGCGCTGCGCTTTAGAGCCCACGATGGCACTGCAGAAGCGGCCATCGCCCAACGAAAATCGGGGTCAAAGCGCATCTGGTAAATTCATCGCGATAACGGTTGACAACCGCCATTCCGTAGATGCACGATTTGGGTCAAGGAGCGTCGAAACTCCTCTAAGAGCGGTACCCACCTCCGTCAAACCGGTGGGTTTTTTGTGCCTGTTTTTCACAGGCACAAGCCGACGCGATGCCTGCGTCGGGAGGGCGGCTAATACAACACCCGCAAGGGAAATATGCCCGCCGGCTCTTAGCGGTTTCGAACCTCCCGACTTCCCGTCCGCTGTGGGCGGGTCACTTAATGGAATAAGGAGGCAACGATGTCGAAGCATGAATCGAGCGATTTGGGCACGCCAGGCTATTTTCTGCCGGAGGACAGCCAGTTCCGGCTGAAGAAGCTGCGCGATTACACGGAGTTCCTGTCACGGCTGGCGCAGCCGCGTACGTCGGACGAGGCGAACGAAAGCACGCCCGACGTGCGGGTAGGAGAGATTGCGATCTGCCTGGAGTTGCTGTCAGAGCAGGTTGACCTGGTGTTGGAAGAGCTGTCGTGGCCCGCGGAGCGGAAGGCGAGGGTGAACGCGGCGAAGGTGGAAGCGGAAGCAGCAGGTGCGGATGCCGATGCCGAAGAAGAAGAGGAAGAGGAAGAGGAAGAGGAAGAGGAAGAGGAAGAGGAAGAGGAAGGGGAAGAAGACGATGCGCCTGAGAAGATGCAGGAGATTTCCGCCGCGGTCGCCGAGCGTTATTCCTTCGGCGTCACGCTGGGTCAGATAGACGCGCTGGGCCTTCTTGTCGAGAAGATCTCCGCTAACGGCGATGTGGTGGCAGGCAGCCACGATGCCGAATTCGCCGACCACACGCTGCCGCTGATAGGGCAGGCCATCTATGACGGGGTGGAAGCCGTACGCGCCATCCTGGGCGAGGTTCGAGCGCAGCGGTTAAAGCAGCGGAAACCGATAGATCGTGTGGGTGAAACGCGGGCGGTGTACGACGTGGGGTTTGCAAGGCCGGGGTTGGAGTCTGGGTTTGGGGATGGTGTGAGCCGGACGCTGCAGTAAGGCGTATGCGGCGTTGTGTCGTCGGCCCGGATTGCCCCGGGCCGACGAGCGACTAAAGCCAGCGTAGCTGGGTAACCCCGGATTTGATCCGGGGGCACCCGGGGTGCTCTGCACGTCATCGTTCCATTCCCCGGGTGCGGCCGTTGGCCTTACCCGGGCTACTGGCTTGTTGTGTTCGCCGTCGGCCCGGTTTGCCAGGGCCGACGTTCGACCAAGGGGGCCGGAGGCAGTTGAGCCGCGGTGAGTTGGTGTAGCCCGGGTAACCCCGGATTTGATCCGGGGGGCACCCGGGGCGCTCTACACGGAACCGTTCCGTTTCCCGGGTGCGGCCGCTGGCCTTACCCGGGCTACTGGCTAACTTTGATGCGGTGGCGACGGGAGTCACGTCCGGGGGCCTTGCCCCGTGGCAGCCTCTCAGCGGCTGCGGTATGGTTTGCCCATAGGACGGGGGCAAGGAGCGCATGGGGAGACGAATCCACCGCGGTTGGGTCGTTCGAGTCGCATGGAGCGCATGCGTTGCGTCGCTTGCCCCATTGATGGTGGCGGCAGCTGAGCTTTCCCCGCTGCGCGCCCAGTTTGAGCAGCCCGAATCCAGCGTCGATTATGCTGACGCGAAGCTCGTCGTAGACAGCCTCATCGACCCCAGCACCGACACTGCGGCCGTGCGTCGTGAGCTCGACACCTGGACCAAGGCAGTCCAAGGCAACATCCCCGTTGAGGCCACTGCGCGGGACCGCTTGGATGCGCTACTCAAGACGCTCTACCAACCCGGCCCTTGGAACCAGGGCTGGCCGTTCACTTACGATCTGACCGATCCGCTGGGCAAAAACCCGACGAACAAGCGCTTGGCCACTTACCTGACAACGCGCAAAGGCAACTGCGTGAGCATGCCGATTCTGTTGGTCATCCTCGGGCAACGCCTGGACCTGCCGCTCACGTTAGCCACCGCGCCCAGCCATGTGCTGGCGAAGTTCGCCGACGACGCCCAGCAGGCCTGGGTGAATGTCGAAGCCACGGCCGGCGGGTTCAAGTTCGATAGCAGCTACGAGCACGAGACCGGCATTACGCCCACTGCCATCGAAAATGGCATCTACCTGCGTCCGCTCACGCCGCGCGAGAGCGTTGGCGTCATCGCCAGCACGCTGATGGAGCATTACGCCGCCCAGCGCGACAGCGATGCTCTGATGGCGGTGGCCGACTTGGCGCTGGACGCCAATCCGAAGGATCCTGTGGCGATGGTATGGAAGGCCAACGCCTACTACCTACAGGTGCAAGACCGCTACGTCCGCCGCTATCCGAAGGCGTCGGATATTCCGCTGGCGCAGCAGGCCGACTACTCACGGCTGAGCGGTGAGAACCTGGCCTGGTTCACCAAGGCCGAACAACTGGGGTGGGTGGTCAAAACGCCCGAACAGGAAGCGAACTACCTACAATCCATCCAGCGCGAGAAAGCGCGAAGGGGACAATGATGCGAGTAACTCAACTAGCTTTAGCCCTAGCGTTGTGCGCTATAGCGTCCAGTGCGTCGGCGCGCTTCGTTTCGAAAGATCCTGTGTCGGCCAACACCAAAACAGGCGCGAACTTCAACCGCTACTACTACGGCAACAACAATCCGTATCGGTTTACCGACCCGGACGGGCGAGCTGCGCGCATCATTCACGAGGAAGGACGGATTCGAGTCGAAATGCCTACTCGTTTCACTGGACCCGGCGCCACACCCGACAACATTTCCACGGTGACCAAAGGTTTCGAGTCCCAAAGTGGTGTGTACAACGTCAACGGAAAGCCGACTCAGGTTGACTTCAAAGTCACAGAAATTACCAAGGATACACCGCGAGGTCTGCGCAACGAAGTAAAGATGTTTAGTGGTCCCACCGACCATCCTGCCGGAACGGGCGGCAACTATGCCGAATCCCTAGGTGGAACCAAAGCGTCGATTGATGTGACAAGCCGTGCTTTCCAATACGGTGTTGGTGAGCACGAAATAAATCATCTTGGCGGCGCGGACGATGCATACACCCGAGATGCTTCTGGCAATAAAATACCTGATCCGAATCGTGCGGGCGACATCATGAATCAGCTGCCGGGGCGTATGACCGATACTGTGATCAATGAGATCATGCGGGAGCCCAAAAATCAGCATTCTGGACAATAGCCATGAGAGCGCTTCTGTGTTCAGTTTTATTCGGTACCGTTACCGCCCTTTCAGCCACGCCTGGTTCGGCCTATGGCACGAATGATAGAAGCACGCCTGTCATTCAAGGCAATGCCAAATACCCGTGTGATGTCTTCAGCTACGTCTTCTGTTTCAGGAAGCCGTACGGTGCAGTTGTAACGCAGCGCTCTGGCCCTGACTTCGAGATCTATCAAGTACAGGGGAGCGACGCACAACCTCTTTTTTCCGTTTACGTTGGGACCATCCCAGAGCGAGAGTCTGATAGTGCCGTTCGCTTGAAAAAGTTTAAAGTGCGCGGTATTGATGTGACGGTCAATTCGTACCGCGACACGAAAGAGAGTAAGGCGGTGGAGTTGAGGATCTCGTATCCGACAGGAGTAAAAGTGCATGCCTTCGGTGCAAGCGACGCTGCAGCAAGGATGGCTTTGGCCGATGTTTTGTTGAACTTCCGGGTCTGCTCCAAACGTGGTTTTACGAGCGTTGAATGTGAGACCACCCCTCTTTTTGACGCTGATTTTGCAGAGACCATCCAGCAACTCGATTAGCTTCACATCAATCAGTAGCGGACGCTTTTAGGTCTCATGTCAAGCCACAGGCGGCGGGTACTAATTGCTTCGTTTTTGGCAACGTAAGGAATAGCGACAATGCCAGGACGATGGTTAAGCAAAATTCTGTCAGTTGCGGCAATCCTGATGGTACTGGGCATCAGCAGCGCCGAGTCACGCGAGACTCGGCGGATGTGCATCAAAGAACAAGTCGATGCTTCTGACGCTATATTCGTAGGCAAGGTCATCACGATGACTGAGCCATCGAAAAAAACGCCCGGTGTAAATAGGTATGTTGTCGTTGAAGTGCACGATGTCCTGAAAGGCACGGCTCCGAAAGAGGTTAATTTTGTCGTCAGCGGATACAGCGCCGAGTTGAATCCTGCTTGTTGCGAGAAGGATGGAACGTACATCTTCTTCTCAAGGATCGGCTACGACGTATTCGAGGAATATGGTGGTAGCTTTGTCACTACCACGCTAGGAAAAGACAGGTTCCTATCTGCAACCAATGGCAGATTCAGTACGTTCCACGTACAGGGAGATACGGTCGTCGGGTGGCAAACCGAGGCCGCTTGCGACGCCAGTGCATCTGCCTTAAAGCCTGATGTCCTGGCTTGTATACACCAGCAGGTGGCTGCTCAGCCATGACCAATTGATGGATCACGCGCGGTGAGGCTGGCTTTCTCCATCTTGGTGCTGATGCTCACCGCCTGCGCGTCATCGGCGCCCATTCGTTGGGCGGCACCCGTCGACTTCGCCCTGGCTATTGCCGACAACCCGGCCCAGCAACGTTTCGACCTGACCCTGACTTCCAAGGCAGCCGAGCCACTTTGCCTGTCGAAGGAGGCCTGGCCAGCCGAGGAAGCGCTGCCGGCGGGATTCGACGGCGCTACGTTGACGATCTCCAGCGGAAAGAAGGAACTGTTGCCTACAGGCAGCGCGTACTGTCCAGGCGGGTGCGGCAACCTGCGCGTGGAGCCTGGCCAGGTGGTGCGCGGCATCCTGCCTTACGCGGCCTTCGGCGATGCGGCGACTATCGCTGCCGATCCCACGCGAACGCTCACGTTCGAGGTTCACCCGTTCGTCTGTTCCAACTAATGTTTCGCGCGGAATACTAGGGGATAACTCAACACCAAGGTGGCTCGGGAGTCTCATGTCAAACCACAAACGACGGGTGCTAATAGCTTCGTTTTTGTCAGCGTGGGGGGTTCTTGGCTGTGCACACAATCCTAGCCACGAGCAGTTCGACAGTTGCGCAGCCGGAATGACCTGTGCGCTTGAAGGGAAGCTATATCTACATCCTGGGGAACCTGCAGGGGCAGCCCTTCTCTTGTCTGGCGAGGAATGCGCAAAACTCGCATTGCCAGATTTTTTTTATGCCGACCCTGTAAGAAAAAAATGGAACGGCAAAAAAGTAAAGGTGGTGGGAAGAGCTTTTCTTCAGCCTGGGATCGATAGCGATGGTGATGGTGTACTGATGTGGTACGCCGAGCGAGACAGGAAGCTGGCCCTTGGCATGTGCGATGGCGGTATGGGTATCTACGTAATCTCGCTAGAGGCTTCCGGGGAAGTTTGGCCGTAGCCTACTGCTGTCTTGCGGGTGTGCGCCTCCCTGCTGAGGGAGGCGCTGAACGAATTCGCCGATCACACGCTGTCGATGATAGGGCAGGCCATCTATGACGGCGTGGAAGCCGTGCGCGCCATCCTGGATGAGGTGGAAGAGCAGCGGCTCAAGCCGTGGAAACCAATAGATCGCAAAAACGGGGTCAGAGTACGTTTTTACCCGGTCTTGTCCAAGTGCGGGCAGACGATCTATCCCGGTTTCAGCCTCTACCATGCGATCAAGTGTCGAGATGAGCGTCCGTTGTTCGTCGTAGAGATAGACGCCACCCTGGCCGCCGAAGACGACGACGCGCTGCCGGGCCCATCATCGCATGCCGACAGGCAGCCTACGACGGAGCACACCGATGTCCCTCACCCGGATCCACAATCTGTCCATCTCGCTCGACGGCTTCGCTACCGGCGAGCCCCAGTCCAAGGAAGCCCCGTTCGGCCACGCCGGCGAGCGGCTCCACGAATGGATGTTCGCCACTCGTTTCTGGAAAAAGACCGGCGGGACGGTGGGCGCCGACCACGCCTTCGCGGAGCGCCACGAACCCGGTATCGGCGCCGAGATCATGGGCGCCAACAAGTTTGGCCCACCCGGCTGGCAGGACGACCCGGACTGGAAGGGCTGGTGGGGCCCGAATCCGCCATTCCACACGCCGACCTTCGTGCTTACCCACCGGCCGCGACCACCGATCGAGATGGCGGGCGGCACCACGTTCCACTTTCTCGATGCATCCCCGGCCGAGGCGCTCCAGGCCGCACGGGAAGCGGCCGGCGGCCAGGACGTGCGCATTGGTGGCGGCGCCACCGTGGTCCGCGACTTCGTTGCCGCCGGGCTCGTCGACAACATGCACCTCGTCCAGGTCCCGATCGTGCTCGGTCGCGGGGTCCGGGTCTGGGACGGCCTGGAGGCGCTTGAGCAGGGCTACGACATAGAGGTGGTCTCAACGCCGAGCGGCGTCACGCACCTGACCTTCATGAGAAAACGGGGCTGAGGCTGTGGGGTCAGAGTACCTTTTTCTTTGCTGGTCGTCCGGGGCGACCGAGCCCCGCTCGCCGCTTCAGTTGTTGCTCGATCTGCGCCTGAAACTTGTCGGAACCCAATGCGCGCTGTCGCTGGGCATAACGGCGTATCGCCTCCAAATCGTCGTCCGAGATGGTTTGGGATACGAGTTCGCGGTACAACGCGCACCGTTCGGAAGCATGGTCGGCGATCCGCAGGTAGCATTCATGGGGATTCACCAAGGGGTCGTGCTGCCCCAGGCCATTGGCGCGATAGCTTGACCAACGGTAATCCGCGGGCTCCGCCACCATCCCGGCACGCACGGGATTCAACTCTATGTAGCGATAGCAGGTCATCAGGTAGTGCTGGTCTTCGACCAGGCTGGCTTTGTACCGGCCTTCCCACAATGTGCCGGTGCGGCCAACGGAGTCGTTGATGTAGCGCACATAACGCCGGCCCAATGCCTGCATCATGCGGGACACCGCACCTGCACCATGCGGCGTTACCAATAGATGTACGTGGTTGGTCATCAGCACATACGCATGCACGCGGCACTCGAACCTGATCGCCGCCTCGCGCAGGTCTTGCAGGTAGCGCACGTAGTCCACTTCCCGAAAAAAGCAGGCCTGCCGGTCATTCCCCCGTTGCACCACATGCTGCGCCACGCCCGGGAGGTCCAGGCGCTTCATCCTTGGCATATTCGCTCCTCCATTGGCTGGAGGACCACTGTTTCCCAATGCGCGAGGGGGCGGTATCAGGATTCAGAGCAAACCACAGTCGGAAACAGCTGCCCCGGCCTGTCAGAAAAGTACTCTGACCCCCGTTCCGGCAAGTTTCGCGACAGACTCGATTGCTAGCATGGCTCGCCGATAACGACCAACCGTTCGAGGAGCCCGTCGATGCCGCATCGATTCTTGCTGCTGTTCGCTCTTGTGTATACCTCTGTCTCACTTCCGGCACATGGCCAGGCGTCGCAACAGGGGGCGGCGGGCGCCGTTCGCGGGCGCATTGTGGATGCCGTGACTGGACGGGCAGTGCCGATGGCGACGGTACAGATCATCCGCAATCAGCGCGTCCACGGCACGGTTGAAGCCGATGCCGCCGGAGAGTTTTTGTTCGATCGCGTTCCGGAAGGTGTGTATTCGGTCGAGGTAGAAGAGCAGGGCTATCTGAAAGCCGTACAGGCGGATGTACGGGTCGTGCTTCGCAGAGCGACCGCCGTCGAGTTCGCGCTGGTGCGTGGGGGCGATGTGGTGGTGCTTGACAAAGTGGTTGTCTCGGCGCGCTCAACGGCGGGGGATCCGCGGGCAACGCCGAACACCGTGCTGCTGGAACGTGAAGAGATACGGCGCAATCCCGGCAGCGCAGGCGATGTGTTCCGCGCGCTGGACGTCCTGCCTGGCGTCGTCTCGACGGGTGAGTTCTCAAGCTTCACCGTGCGCGGCAACGGGCCGCGGGACAACCTGATCCTGATCGATGGCATTCCTTTCGACAAGGTTGCGCATTTCGATGAGTCGTTCGGCGAGCAGGAAGCCGTCGATGGCGGCGGACGATACTCGATCTTCGCGCCGAACATCATCGGCAGCGCCAAGTTTTCTCCGGGTGGCTGGCGGGCGGCCGAGGGCGGCAAGAATGGATCGCTGCTTGAGCTCGAGATCGCCGAAGGCAACCCCGTGAGCTCCACGGCCGGCGCACGTGTCGACATCATCGGCATCGAGGCGGACTATGACGGGCCGAGCTATGTGGCCGACAACACCAGCGTGCTGCTTTCAGCGCGCCGGTTCGATTTCAGCCGCCTGTTCGATGCGATCGATGAGAAGGACATCGGCACGCAGCGCCTGACGGACGTCATCGTGAAGTCCGTCACCGAGCTGAACGACGATCATCGTCTCGAGCTGCTGGCGATTTCCGCAAAAGAAGATTCCAGGCGAACGGTCGAGAATGCGCTCGCGTCCGAAAACTTCGAGGACGTGGGGCTTGAGGATTCGAGGCAGGACAGCACATTGCTTGGGGTGACCTGGCGGTGGTCTCCCGGTGATGCCGCACAGTTGCGCAACACGTTCTATTACCGAAAAAGCGACATGACGGGCACGGAGGGCGAGGCCTATCCGGATCTCGCCGGTCCCGACCCGACCCCTGCAACGACGCCGGTCCGCGAGGACATCCTGCGCGTCAAGGAGCGTGAAACAGAGATTGGCTGGCGCAGCGATTTCAGCACGATACTCGGCGCGAATGGGATCTTCTCCACCGGCGTGCGGGTCGCCCGCGTGGATCTGGACTTCGACCGCCGTCTCTCCGGCGACTGGACACGGTATGTGTACAGGCAGTCGGACCCTCGCCCCGACCCGACACAACAGTACATCGTGCTGACGCCCGAGGAATACGACTCAAGGCTGAAGGCTTCGGAGACGCAGATGGCCGCGTATGCCGACTACGCCTGGACCCGCGGCGATTTCACGTGGACACCCGGAGTGCGCTACGAGCGCGATGGATTTTCCGGAAAGTCCAACGTCGCCCCGCGCCTGTTGGTGAGTTGGCAGCACGATGCGGCCACCCGGGTGTGGACCGGAGGTGGCGTGTACTACCAGGCACCGCGTTATCTTGATATCGCTGCCGATCCGTCCAACCTGGATCTGAAGAGCGAACGCTCCACGCAGTTGGTGCTGGGCTATTCCCGGCACCTGAGCCAGGACCTGCGTTTTTCGGCCGAAGGTTATTATCAGAAGCTCGACGATCTGATCGTGTTCGACGATCAGACCACCAACACCGCAACCAACAGAGGCGAGGGATCCGCGACGGGCGTGGATCTGATGCTTGCCAAGCGCATGAGCCGCAGCTGGAGCGCTTCGGCGACCTACTCATACTCGCGCGCCCGCCGCGATGACAGGCTGGGCGAAGGGGAGTATGCGTCGGATTGGGATCGGCCGCATGCGTTCGGTATCGTCGGCGCCTGGCAGCCGAGCGATCGTTGGACATTCTCGGCGAAATGGAAATATGCTTCGGGCCGGCCCACCGATGCGTTCATCGTGCACAGCGACGTGTTGGGAGGCGCAGGCCCCGTGCGCTACTCGAAGGAGCTCACGCGCACCAACGCCGAGCGTCTTCCAGCCTATCATTCGCTGAGTCTGCGCGCGGACTACCAGCGCCGCTTCGGCCCGCTGAGCCTGGTTGCCTATCTGGATATCCTGAACGTCTACGGTCGCGAGAACGCCAACGGTTATGAATGGGACGAACGTCGCGGCGTCAACATCATCGAAGGACTCGACGAGCCGCTGCCCACCATCGGACTCCGGTTCGAATACTCTTGGACGCCAGGCGAATGAGCCGGTCGCTAGAGCGTGCTATGTACTTTGGGGTGCCTTATCCGCGTGTTTGGGCCGTTGCGAAGCAAGACGCGGGCCGCCGCCAAGGCTGGTGGCCTTGGCAAGGGCCGCAACGCCGGGTCGCAGCGGCCCAGGCGCGCGGGAAGGTGCTCCAAAGTGCATAACACGCTCTAAGGTGGCCCAGTGAGATTGCTCCTCATCGAAGATAACCAGCGCCTCTGTCAGGCCGTCGCGGAGAGCCTGCGTGCGCAAGGGTTCGCGGTCGACACCGCGGCCTCGGCATCCGAGGGACTGCGGGTCTGGCGGGCGGCCGACTACGATGCCGCCGTGCTCGATCTCATGCTTCCGGATGGCACCGGCCTCGATGCGCTGAAGGAAATGCGTGAACGAGGAAACATGACGCCCGTGCTGATCCTCACCGCTCTGGGAGCGGTGGAGGATCGCGTGAGCGGTCTGGATTGCGGCGCGGACGACTATCTCGTCAAGCCATTCGCGATGCAGGAGCTCATCGCTCGGCTGCGCGCGCTGTTGCGTCGTCCGGGCGCGGCGTTGGGTCGCACGTTGACGCTCGGTAGCGTGAAGCTGGATACGTCAGCACGCGTCGCCACCGTCGCCGAGACGCCGCTCGATCTGACACGCTCGGAGCTGGTCGTGCTCGAAGCGCTGCTGCGCAATCAGGGGCGCGTCATATCGAAGGAGAGAATTGCCGAATGCCTGTACGATTTCGAGAAAGAGCGCAGCGCCAACTCGGTGGAGACGCAGATGCACAGGTTGCGCAAGAAGCTCGCGGCCGCGGGCGCTGATGTTTCGCTCCGGACTTTGCGCGGTCTTGGCTATCTTGCCTCCTGAGCGCGGCTCGATGCGAGCCCCATCCCTGCTTCGAGCACTGGTCGTTCGACTGACCATCGTGGTCGTGCTGGCGCTGGCCGGCAGCTATCTGGTGTTGTACTTCGAATTTCGCGAAGGGCTGTGGGGTCTGGAAGGCCAGAGCATCGCCATCCAGGTGCAGGATCTGCGTGCGTCGATTGTGCCGGGGACGGACCCGCCGCGCCTCGAGTTGCCACGGCACCTGCAAGCGTTCTACGCCCAACCGGATGCGTTGAACGGTTATCAATTGCTGAGCGCAGATGGCACGATGCTGGCGTCAGGCGGTTTCTCTGCGCCTGATCTCCCATTGCCGGCCGGTCAAGGCGGTGGGCAGGTCGTCATGCAACTGGAAACGGATGCGGTGTCGGGCAGCCGCATCATGGCTGCGGCGCTTCATCTCGATGATCGTCACGGCCCATACTGGTTGCGTGTGGTGCGGAATCTCGAAGATCCAGAGAGTCTGGTCGCCCAGCTTATGCTCGGCGCGTTGGACGAGCTGTATTGGCCGATTGCCCTGCTGTTGGTCGCCGTGGTCAGCGTCGTGGTCGTGACGGTGCTGTCGTCGCTTCGCTCCTTGCGTGCCGTCTCGTATCAGGCCTCGATGTTGTCGCTGTATCGTTTGGACGAGCGGTTGCACGCCAAAAACCTTCCCCGGGAGCTCGTTCCTTTGGTTCAGGCAGTCAACGCCTCGCTCGGTCGGCTGGAAGCTGACTATCGCGTGCAGAGGGAATTTACCGCCAACGCCGCGCATGAGCTGCGTACCCCGCTTGCGACGTTGCGAGCACGGCTTGAGTCCCGCTTCTCGGCGCAGGAGCTTGGCGATGTTACGTTCGAAATCGAACAGCTCGCGCGGCTCGTCGAGCAACTGCTCTGTCTTGCGCGCCTCGATTCGCAGGAACAGTTCCAGTTTGCCGCGTTCGACGCTCACGCCGTAGCGCTGGAAGTAGCTCGGGAGCTGGCGCCGGTTGCGCTCGAATCAGAGCACTACGTGATCGCCACGACGCCCGACGCTTCCGTGCCTGCGTACGGGAATGCAACACTGACGCGCCTGGTCTTCCGCAACCTGATCGAGAACGCGATTCAGTACACGCCCGCCGGCACCTCGATCACGCTGTCCGCTGGTCCTGCCACTGTGATCATTGCCGATGATGGGCCCGGAATCGCTGCGGATACCGCTGCGTCTCTGTTCGAGCGGTTCCGGCGCGGTCCCAATGCCTCTGGCTCCGGCGCGGGTCTGGGGCTCGCTATCGCGAAATGCATCATGGAAAGGCAAGGCGGACGTCTGTCGCTCGACGCGAATGCGGCCCGCGGGGCGCGTTTCGTTATGGAGTTTCCCGAACCTGAGTAAGGGTGACATGGGACGGTAACAATGAGCGGCACCGAAAACGCCCTATCAGGCGTCAAGCGCTCCGCTACCGGTCTGCATTTGACCGCCCGCACCACGCGTGGTGAAGATGGCGGTGGCGTCGTATGTATTCGCCTTTCTCACGCAGCTGGCGCGGGCGTTGTTGGATGGACCGGACCAGCCCGAACTCTCGATTCCCGCGCGGCTGCTTGTGGCCGGGTTTGTCGGTGGCATCAGCTGGGCGCTGTTGCGAGGCAAGTCAACTTGAGGTCAAGCATGGGCGCGATGGATATTGGCGAGGTGGCGCGTCGGTCCGGGGTGTCGCCTTCGGCCCTGCGCTACTACGAGCAAATCGGACTGATTCGTTCGGTGGGCCGGAACGGATTGCGGCGGCAGTTCGACCCGGGCGTGCTGCTGAAACTTTCGCTCATTGAGCTGGGGAAGGTGGCAGGCTTCTCGCTCGAAGAGATCGCCGGGATGTTTGGAGGCGATGGGACCCTGGGCATTCCCCGTGCGGACCTGCATGCGAAGGCCGATGAGCTGGGCCGGCAGATTGCCGGGCTTCGTGTGTTGCGCAATGCCGTCCGCCATGTCGCGGATTGCCCGGCTCCCTCCCATCTGGCGTGCCCCAACTTCCAGAGGCTTCTCAGGTCGGTGTCGCCCAAGCGAGGCGATGCCCGCGCGCCGCGCGCCGCACCGGATGGCCGACACCTGACCCAAGGCGCAAGGAAGCAGGCGCGCAAGCGGAAGGTGTAGCCAGAGCGGGGCGTTCGGTCGCCGGCGTCAGGCGCATTGCCTGCACAGGCAGTTCCCGGCCAGAATGTCGCCTAGTGCGCGGGGGCGCACCCAACCTGGGGAACGATGATGCGGAAAGTTATGGCAGGCCTGCTGGTGCTGGCCGGCACGCTGGTGGCTGCACCGGCTTTGGCACAGGACACGATACCGGTGCAGGACGGGCTAGCGGCGGCGGAGACGGGCACGCTGGTGGTGGACATCAAGCCTTTCACCAGCGAGAAAGAACTGCCCAAGAAGGTCGCGCGCCGGCTGCAGAGCGGTGCGCTTGAATGGGGCATCCGCGACCGGCAGCTGGTGTTTACGCTGGTCAACAAGCAATTCATCGATTTCCCGATCAGCCACATGACCCGCTACGGCCAGCAGGAGACGCTGTCGCTGCCCGCGGGCGAGTACAAGGTGACCGGCATCGGACTGGATATGACCACGAGTTTCAGCGTGGAGAAGGTCCTGGAGCGCGGCGCCTTCGTCAACGAGGATGTGCTGGTGTTCCGTATCGAGCCGGGTAAGACCACCACCTTGTCGATCAATCCGATCATCCGGCGCGATGCTACCTTTGCCGTGAACTTCTGGATGCCCACGCTGATGACGCGTGCGGTGACCGAAACCGAGGATATGCCGGAGTCCGCATTGAACACGCGCGGGCCGTCGTCCATCGCGTGGCCCGACTACACCGGCCCGCTGAAGTTCGTGGCGAAATGAGCCGCTGCGGAAAAGGGCCGGAGGGCGTGATATTCAAGGCGCGCTGGTGCGGTCGTCAGGCAGGAAGATCGAGGAGCCCATGAGAATCATATTGCTGCTTTTGGCGATGTGCCTGCCAGGCCTGGCGTTGGCCACCAGCGTCCTGCCGAAGCCGCTGGAAGAGATGGTACGCGAGGCAGACCATGTGGTCGTCGCGAAGATTGTCAGCGTCGACATGGTCGATGGCCGTGGACGGCCGCTGACCCAGCGTAATGCCAGGACAGGCCCCGGATTGCCGAACCAGATGCGGTTCAATCTTGAGGTGCAAGAAGTGTTGTTTGCCCGCACGAAGCCGCCGCCGCGCACGTTGCGTGTGCCGCTGTGGCAGATGTGGCACTACTCGCTGGGTACCATGCAGGACGACTTGACGGGTGCCACCGGCATCTTCCTGTTGAAGGGCGATGCTTACGAGCCCGTCTATCCCGCGGGATTCCAGCGGACTCTGAAAGAGAGGGCTGAGATAGTGCGCTTGCTTGGAACGCCCTCGTAAAGCGGAATCCGCCAAATGAATGGCCATCAGCTCAGGGAAGCATGAATGCTTGCAAGACGGACCGGGCACTGCGCAAGCTGCCATAAAAGGATAAAGGAAACAGAAATCTTCTCTGCCGGCGCTGGCAGCAGAAAATTTTTTCAGTTGACCTGCAAACGTTGTGGTAGTCACAACTACCTGAATCCTATCTCGGATGCCTTGATAGCTGCCGCATCTTTGGCTGGAGGTTTCTTTTGTTCGCTTGTCATTACGCAGAATGCATCAGAGTATCTGATAGTTATTCTTGGGGTTCCGCTGATGATGATTGTGCGGGGCCTGATCTGTTGCGCGTACCTGCGCGTGTTCAAACTTCGAAGCAAGATGTTTTTTCGTTGGGGTTAGGCCGTGCTTACCCGGCTACTTGCTATGGCAGAGTGGTTGGGGAAACATCGGGTTGAAACTCGCCCTACGCCTGTTGCCTGCCGTTTCGTACCGGAACAGGACAGGATGTCTGCCTGGAAAGGTATGCTGTCTTTGGAGTCCGGCGGGAATGGGAAGAACAGGCTCGGCCGGGTAAACATTCTGTCTGTAAGGAGGAAAGCTATGTGGGTAAGAGGGATGGCGCTGTTGCTGTTCTTCGCCGCGGGTTGGGCGGCGGCGACGGAAGTGGAGCTGGAGGTGGGCGGCACAAGCCTGCGGTACGACATGCCGGCCGGTTACGTGCGCGTCAGCGAAGAATCGCCGGCGCTTACCCAGTACCTGCAAGCGGCCATGCCGCCGGAAAACCGCCTGGTCGAAGCGTTCTATACGCCTGCTGATATCCAGACCCTGCTTGCCGGCGGTGGTGCGGTCAAGGACACCTACTTCATGGTGCAAGCGAACCGCAGCCTGGAATCCCATACCGTAAGCGCTTCGGACTGGCGCAGCTTGCTGGTCCAGGCGACGGCCGTAATGGACAAGGTGGATGTCAATGCCCAGCTCGCCAAGGACGGCGAACGCAACCAGCGCATGAGCGAGGCAGCGGGAAAACCGGTGCGTATGGAACTCGGCAAGGTGGCGGCGCCGCAGGTCTACGTCCAGACGGACAACGAAGCGCGCTTCGTCGTGTTTATTCCCTTGACCATCAACGTCGATGGCGAGCCTTTGACCATCAATGCCGTCTGTGCTGGCGCCATGGTGCTGGTCGCCAACAAACCGCTCATGGTCTATGCCTACCGGGCTTCGTCCACGCCCGCTGATATTGAGACTGCGAAACAAGCGCTGGGCAGCAGCGTTGACGCATTGCTGGCGTTGAACGGTTCCACGCAACGGTCGCCATGACGGCCAGCAAACTGAAAGGCGGCGGGCTGGACTGGGGTCCTATTGCCGTGAAGGGCGCGACAGGTGGCGTCATCGGCTTGCTGGTCGGCTTGGTCGCTTGGTTGGCAAGACGGCGTAAACGCCGGTAGTGCGGTTGGAGTTGGAACCACAGGCCAGGACACGCGGTGACACGGGGGCGAAAACAATGAGCGGCACCGAAAATCCCTATCAGGCTTCCGGCGTTCCGCTACCGGTCTACGTTCGGCCGCCTGCACCACTCGTCGTGAAGATGGCGGTGGCGTTGTATGTATTCGCCTTTCTCACGCAGATCGCGCGGGCGTTGTTGAATGGACTGGACGCGCCTGAACTTTCGGTTCCCGCGTGGTTGCTTGTGGCCGGGTTTGTCGGTGGCATCAGCTGGGCGCTGTTGCGAGGCATGCAGTGGGCTCGGATGTGGATCGCATTCCTGACGTTTTTGCCTGTGGTGACGCTGGCGACACAGGCGCCGTGGATGCGGCCGTTCCCTGACGATTGGCTGCTCACAGCAGGTGTGATTGCGCGCATCGCCGTTGGCGTCATGATGTTCCTGCCTTCGGCAAGAGCCTGGTTTGCACCAGTTCGTAGAGCGGGAGCCGCGTAGCCGGCCCGGGTAAGCGCGGTGCGCCCGGGACAGGTTGGATTGCGCGCGCGTTCCCCGGGTACGGCTTTGGTCTTACCCGGGCTACTGGCTACATTGCTTGGGCCACGCATTGCACTCACCGAGTGGGCGGCATCACGGCTTGGTGCCGCCGTAGTCGGTCAACTTGTCCCGCCATACGGCGTGGACGTGAGGCGAGTCGGTGGAGTAAGGGGGATCCATGACAAGCTCGATCCATACCGTGGGGCCATCGATGCGGACGTAGTCGCCCTCGTTGGTGAGCGAGGTGGAGCCGGAAAAGCCAAGGTAGGTGGAACCCAGCTCACTCCGGTAGCGGGAGAGGATGGATGCGGCGCTTGCGTCGGAGATGTCGTTCACATACAAGCCGATGGCTTTCATCAGCAGGGAACGTTGCTCATCGGTCAGGGAAGAGACCGGGATTCCCTCGGGCTTGTTGGGGAAGTTCCAGTCCTTCTTCCTTGCCTCAGGGCCGAGCAACAGCTCGTCCTGTTTGCGGGAAAGCTTGGCGGCGGCACGTTGCGCTGGGTCGAGCGAGGCGAGCAGGGCGACGAACGTTTCCCATTCCTGAAGCTGGGGCTTGAGGATTGTGCCGTCATGCTCGATGGCCGTGTGAGGCTCGATGGCTCTGAACGAGGGCGTGGCGCCCACCAGGACGCCATCGCGGTAGGTGTTGTTCAGGGCGAGGTGGTGGCCGCCGAACTGCAGTTGCCAAGTGCCGGTGTCCGAAGGGGGCCCGAGAAAGGCGACATGGAAATTGCCCCTGCCATAACCCTCCCGGCCTCCGTTCTGCCGGATCCAGTCGTCCACCGACAGGTGTTGCTGGATCTCATCGTAGCCCTCGTCCTTTCCACTGCCCGTGGCTGCCGCCAGCAGGCCATTGAACGCCTGCCATTGCTCGGCCGACAACGTGCCCAGGGCCAGTCCGATTCTGGCTTTGTTCTTGCCAAGCGCCCACTGCGGGTAGGTGTGCCACCGGGAAGCGTTGGCGAAGGTGTAGTCCTGCAGGAGTCTGGTCCGCTGCTCAGCGCTGAGGGTAGCGATGAAAGCCTTTGCCCTGCTGAGCACCATTGCACCCGAATCCCGGGATGCCTGGTCGATTGCCATGGGAATAGGCCTGCCCGCCTCAGGCTGCGCGGATGCCGAAGACGGCTCGGGGAGAGAGTCCGCTTTGCACCCGCCGCACCCAAGGATGAAGATGAGCGTGCCAAGCAGCGTCATGCGATTTGCCGTGTCGGTGAAAGGATGCATCGGTTGATTTCCCAGGAGTTGCTGGATGAGTTTCGGGTACGTGGAGACGATTGGCTTGGGTTGAAGTGGAGCGGCCAACCACGTCTTTCTGCGATGGACGCTATGGGGCACCAAAGCTAAAATGCGATTGATTCGTCGCATTGGCAGAGTACGGGCCAATGGCGGCGTTTTCTATTCGCATTCCTCGGCGGACCAATCGGCGCGATGGCCAATCGCAAAATCCCGCAGATTTCGACACGAAAGCTGCCCAAACAGGCGCGCTCGGCGGATCTTGTGGCGGCGATCCTGGAGGCCGCTACTCAGGTTTTGGCCCGCGAAGGCGTGCAGCGATTCACCACCGCCCGGGTTGCCGAGAAGGCGGGGGTCAGCATTGGGTCGGTGTACCAGTATTTCCCCAACAAGGCGGCAATCCTGTTCCGCCTGCAAAGCGATGAGTGGCAGCAGACCACGGAGATGTGGCGAACCATCCTGCAGGACGCCGGCAAGGCGCCCCTGGAAAGGCTGCGGCTTCTGGTTCATGCCTTTGTGAGGTCGGAGTGCGATGAAGCCGCGATGCGGGTAGAGCTTAACGACGCAGCGCCTCTTTACCGCGACGCGCCGGAAGCCCAGGCGATCAAGTCTTCGGCAGACCTGATTTTCGAAGCCTTCATGATGGAAGTTCTGCCGAAGGCGACCGCGGAAGTGCGTTCATTGGCTTGCGACTTGATTGCCACGACCCTCAGCACCGTGGGCAAGGAATTTTCGGAAAGCCCGCGATCATCCGCCGAAATCGAAACCTACGCTGATGGTATGGCTGACATGTTCTGCGCATACATACGGGAGCTCGCCCGCTAGGGCGCTGCTCCTGAAAGGCTCCCCGCCAACGGCGCCGGGATGACGAGCTTTGATTTTTTCAGCGTTGCCCTAGAAAAGTCCGGGCCGCAGTGCTCTGCAGGTCACTCCTCCATTCCCCGGGTGCGGCCGTTGGCCTTACCCGGGCTACGCTGCCGTTACCCGGGTACGGTGCTCGGCTGACCATCGCCGGTGACGGCACTCCGGCTCAAGCGGTCTGCCTGCCTGCCCAGGTACCAGCCCAGTGCGCCCCATGCCAGGGCGCAGGCGGCACCGACCAGCGCCACCAGCATGGCGCCCTGGCCCAGCAAATCCAGTGCGCTCTTGACCCACGCGCTGGTGGCATCGCCGGCGCGGTAGACCACCGTATCGATAAAGCCCTTGGCCTTGTACTTGGCCTCCGCATCCAGCGGCGCAAACAGCATTTCCCTCCCCGGCCGGACGAAGGCGTGCTCGCCGATGCGCCGGACGATCATCAGCATTGCCAGCATGGCGAAGGTCGGCGCCAGCGCCAGGCCGATGAAGCCCACGCAGACCATCATCGGGACGATGGCCAGCAGCATGCGCACGCCCATCTTCTGGGCGATGCGCCCGGTGATGAACACCTGGGACAGCAACGCTCCCGCCTGCACGATGACATCGATGATGCCGAAGACCCTGATTTGCGAATCGCGGTCGGGAAAGTGCTCGGCCACCAGCCGCGCCTGCTCGAAATAGAGAAAGGTGGTCACCGTGGCCAGCAGTACCACGAAGCCGGCGACCGCCAGCAGGTAGGGCGAGCGCACGACCCGGGTCAGGCCGCTGAACGGATTGCCGGCAATGGGCCTGCGCGTGCTCTCCGCCGGCGGCGCCCCGGGCCTGCCGGCGCCACCTGTCTCGCGCCAGCGCATCAGCGAGAACTTGAGCGCAAGGGCGATGGCCAGCAGCAGGCCTGCCAGCAGGACCAGCCCGACCTGGCCGATGGCCGCCACCAGCAGGGCGCTCATCGCCGGTCCGACCAGACCGCCGACGCTGGCGCCGGCGGCGATGAAGGCGAACAACCGCTTGGCCTGGCGCCCGTCGAACACGTCGGCCATCAGGCTCCAGGTCACCGAGACCACGAACAGGTTGTAGACCGAGATCCACACATAGAACGCCCGCGCCACCCAGACGTTGTCGCTGCTGAGGTGGAACGAAACCGCAAATGCCACCAGGTTGAGGCAGAAGAACCCATACACCCAATTGACGAAGTGGATGCGCTGCACCCTGGAGCTGAGCCACGCGAACAGCGGCACGACCACCAGCGTGGAAACGAACGTCGCGGTGAACAGCCACTGCAGGTTCTCGACCCCGGCCATGATGCCCATCGACTCGCGAACCGGCCGCAGCATGAAGTAGCCGGAAAACAGGCAGAAGAACAACGCAAACCCCGTCAAAGCCGGGATCAGCTCGTGGCGTTCGGCATTGATGGCCGCGCCCAGGCGCCGCGATACGATGGCTGACAGCATGATGATGGCGCTCCTCCTCAGCGATAGCCGATGCCGGTGAGCCGTTCGGTGACCGTCCACAGACGGGCAGCGGCTTCTGCATCGCTTGCGGCGGGAGGCACCGTGGCCAAGCCGAGCGGTCCGCGCCGTTCATCCTGGCCAGTAGGCCCGTAGTAGGCCCCGGCTTGCGCCTCGGGCGCGGTAGCCGCGTACAGCGTGGGCAAGGCCCCCTGCGCGGCAGAGTGATAGTGGTCGCGGTCCCTGGCCCAGTTGCGTCCGAACTCGCTGTCCAGGCCGGGACCGCGCGCGATCAATTCGGTCACCGCAACGCCTGGATGGGCGGCAAGGCTTTGAATTCCCCAGCCTTCGGAGTCGCTGCGCCGTTGCAGTTCGAACGCGAACATCAGGCATGCCAGCTTGGATTGGGCATAGGCCGCATAGGCGTCATAGCTCTGCTCGGATTGCAGGTCGGCGAAGTTGATGCGGCCGCGCGCGGCGGCGATGCTGGACAACGTGACGACGCGGGCGGAATCGCTTTTGCGCAGCAGCGGCAACACCTGCGCGGTCAAGGCAAAGTGGCCGATGTAGTTGGTGGCCAGCTGCATCTCGAAGCCGTCGGCCGATGTCCCGCGCTGGGGAGGCGCCATGATCGCCGCGTTGTTGATCAGGCCGTCCAGGCGGGGCAGCGTGGCGTTGAGGCGTTCGCCCAGCGCGCGCACCGAGGCCAGGTCGGCCAGGTCGACCGCTTCGAACTGCACCTGGGCTTGGGGATGCTGCTGTCTGATGCGGGCGATGGTTTCCTCGCCGCGCTGCCGATTGCGGGCCGCGATGACCACCCGCGCGCCGGCCCCGGCCAGCGCCTTGGCATCTTCGTAGCCCATGCCGCTGGTGCCGCCGGTCACCAGGAAGATGCGCCCGGCCTGCGAGGGCATGTCCGTCAGGTTCCAGTCCGGCTTTGGGGAACTCTGCGCAAGCGCGCTGCCGGCCTGGAGCAGGCCGCCCAGCAGCAGGCCGCCCAACAGCAGGCCCACTGCCACCAGGCCGCTGCGGTACAGCCGGCGGCCGATGGACAGGGGCTGCGTTCGAATATTCGTCATTGTTCAATCCTCGTTCTTGGGGGTGGATCGACGCGCCCGTTCGAACCGGCAAGCCGGTGCGTCGGTGCCAACCGATTGTTGAGGTCTTGATTGCATCCGATAAGCCGTATAAAAGTGGATGCCGTGTACGGTTGTTCGTACAATCGCGTCCCGGCATGAGGAAGAAAGACAAGTGCGCCAGCCCCATCTGAGCGATGTCGTGCTGTTTGCAGCGGTGGTGGAGGCGGGCGGCTTCCGCGTTGCGGCGCAGAAACGCGGCATGTCGGCCTCATCCCTCAGCGACTGCATCCGGCGGCTGGAGGCGGACCTGGGCGTCCGGCTGCTCAACCGCACGACGCGCAGCGTGACTCCGACGGAGGCGGGCGCCCGCCTGTTGCAGCGGTTGCGGCCGGCGCTGGAGGAGATAGATGCCGCATTCAACGACCTGGACGACAACACGCAGCGGCCGGTTGGCACCTTGCGGCTCAACGTACCGGTGCCGACGGCCCGCTTCGTGCTGCCTGGCCTGATCCCCGCGTTCCTTGAGCGATACCCCGGGGTGAACGTCGAAGTGGCGATGGACAACACCCACATCGACATCATTGCCGCGGGCTACGACGCTGGCGTGCGTTACGAGGAAAGCCTGGCCAAGGACATGATTGCCGTGCCCATCGGTCCCCGCCGGCAGCGTTTCGTCGCCGCGGCGTCTGCCCGCTACCTTGAAAAGAACGGCGTGCCGCAACATCCCCGGGACCTGCTCGCTCACCGCTTGATAGGCCACCGTTTCGAAAGCGGGAAACTCGGCGTGTGGGAATTCGAAAACAACGGCGACATCGTCCGCATCCCGCCCCAGGGGCCGCTGCTGACCTCCTCGCAGGATCTCGAGGTGGGCGCCGCGTTGGGGGGCGCGGGAATCATCTACACCTTCGAGGAATACCTGAGGCCATTGCTGGAGGAAGGGAAACTTTTGCCGGTGCTGGAAGACTGGTGGCAGGCATTCGAGGGCCCGTACCTGTACTACCACGACCGCCGGCATGTGCCTTCGCCACTGCGGGCATTTGTTGATTTCCTGAAAGACGAAGCTGCTTGAGGGAACGGCGGGAATAAATACCGTACGGGATATGCACCCTGCGCCTGGCGGTTTTGCCTGGAGCGTCGGCGTGACTGCCGGCACTGGTTGCAGCGGTTGCGCCGCGGTTACACAGGGATCGATCTGATGGCATGGCATCCCGCTTGGCGCTTGACCCGAGGAACCCCGATGAAGACATCCCTTCGCAAGCAACGCATATGTTGGCTGCTTCTCTGCCTGTTACCCGCCGCCGCAATGGCGCAGTCCGGAATCCAGGAGTCCTTCGACCTGAGCGTGCCG
Organism: Pseudoxanthomonas wuyuanensis; assembly: GCF_900215535.1. GTDB lineage: Bacteria > Pseudomonadota > Gammaproteobacteria > Xanthomonadales > Xanthomonadaceae > Pseudoxanthomonas_A > Pseudoxanthomonas_A wuyuanensis. Next base: position 140,127 of record NZ_OCND01000002.1, read on the forward strand.
GTGCCGCCAACGCCGGTCGCCATCGATGGGCAGGCGCGTCTGTTCTATGAGCTGCACCTGGCCAATTTCTCGCGGCGGCCGCTGGACCCGGTGCGCGTCGAAGTGCTGGATGCGGCGTCCGGCAAGGCGCTGGCGGCTTTCGAGGGCGAAGCCCTGGAGCGGCAACTGGACCGCTCGGGCCTGCAATGGCGTGCGGAAGCACTGGCCCCGATCGAGCCCGGACGGCGCGGCATCGTCTTTTTCGAACTGGCCTTCCCGCCGGGCGAATCCGCCCCGCGCGCGCTCAGGCACCGCGTCGACTACCGCGCTGTCGAGGGTGAGGCCTCCATAGCGCAGGTGGAAGGCGCGCCGGTTGCGGTAGCGGGGGATGTGGCGATGGCGTTGGGGCCACCGCTGCGCGGCGGTCCCTGGGTTGCCATCTACGACCCGGCTTGGGAGCGCGGCCACCGCCGCGTGATCTACGCCATCGACGGCAAGGCGCGCATGCCGGGACGCTTTGCGGTCGATTGGGTGAAACTGGATGCCGATGGCCGCAAGTCGGACCGTTCGAGCGGCCTTGCCGGCGATGCCTACAGTCACGGGGAAGATGTGTTGGCGGTCGCTGACGGTGTTGTGGCGGATGTGCGCAACGACCTGCCGGAACGGCGTCGCCTGGGCGAGCGATCGGATCACTCGCTGGACACCGGCAGCGGCAACTTCGTTTCGCTGGACCTGGGCGGCGGGCGCTTCGCCTTCTACGGCCACCTGCGCCCAGGCAGTGTGCGCGTGGCTCCCGGGCAGCGCGTGCGCAAGGGACAGAAGATCGCCGAGGTCGGTTTCACCGGCAGCGCTTCCGATCCGCAACTGCATTTCAACCTGGCCGACGGACCCACCGCACTGGGTGGCGAAGGACTGCCGTTCGCCATCGAACGGTTCCGCGCGCTGGGCGGCTACGAAAGCATCGATGGCGTCGGAAAAACTCCCTGGACGCCGCGCAGCGACGGCCAGGAAGTACGGCAGCGCGAATTGCCGGCAGGCATTAGCGTGGTGGTGTTTCCGGACTAGCGTCCGCATTCGCGGTTGCAGCCAGTCCGGGTAACCCCGGATTTGAGCCGGGGGCATCCGGAGTGCTCTACACGTCACCCTTCCGTTTCCCGGGTGCGGCCGTTGGCCTTACCCGGGCTACACCGTTGGACGAAGCAAGTAGCCCGGGTAACCCCGGACTTGATCCGGGGGCACCCGGGGTGATTCACACGGGAAAACCAAGTTCTCCGGCGCGACCTCTGGTATAGCTTACGTAGACCGCGTCGGGTAACCTCGGCCCATGGTCGGATATCGCCGCAATCGGATTGCAGGCGCAACGTACTTCTTCACCGTAACGTTGCGCGACCGCAGGAGCGACCTGCTTGTCCGTGAGATAGACGCGCTGCGCGATGCGTGGCGGGCGGCGGCACGCCGCGTACCGCATACCGTGATCGCTGCGGCGGTCCTGCCGGAGCATCTGCATGCCGTCATCCGCATGGAGGATGATGCGGCCAATTACCCGCGCCTGTGGCAGGACATCAAGAAGGGATTCACCCGGCGCACCTCCGAACCGGGTTCCCCGTCCGCGTGGCAACCGCGGTATTGGGAACGCACCGTGCGCGATGAAGAAGAGCTACAAGCCCTCGTTGACTACGTACATATCAACCCGGTGAAACATGGGTTGGTCGGCGCGGTGGCGGAATGGCCGTATTCCACCTTCCATCGCTACGTGAGCAATGGTTGGTTGCCGTTGGACTGGGCGGCGGCGCCTGATGTTGGTGGAAGGTTTGGCGAACGTTGAGACATCCCCGGGTGCCCCCGGATCACGTCCGGGGTTACCCGGGCTACGAGTTGCTTGCGGTGTGCTGCTTGAGCATGTCGGTGAGCGTAGCCCGGGTAAGGCCAACGGCCGCACCCGGGGTGTTTTACACATCACGCTCCAGTAACCGGGTGCCTCCGTATCCCAGGGTTACCCGGGCTACTGGCTAATCAATCCTGGTGCGAGGGGATGGCGGGGGCTCGACAAGCCATCGGTATTTTCTTGCGATGCCTCGCACGATGTTCCCGTCATCCCGCCTGGGTCAGCCTGCGGCGCCCGGCACCGGTGTGTTAAGCAGTTGCTGCTCCCATAGGTAGGCGATGCCGCTGCCTGCCGCGTGCTGGATCACCACATCGTTCAATGCCACCGCGGTTTCGCTCCGGGCCCAGTCGCGTTGCCACTCCGATGCCAGCGCCAGCCAGGTCATGAGGTTCACGCCAGCTGCGGCCATGCGCTGGATCGCCACCTCGTGCGCCTCGACCGAGGTTGCCCCCGAAGCGTCGGTCACCACGGTTACATCCCAGCCTTCGCCCGCGGCCTGGATTGCCGGCATCGCCACGCAGATCTCGGTCCACAGCCCAGCGATGATCAGTTGCTTGCGGCCGGTCGCCTTCACGGCATCCACCACCTTCTTGTCTTCCCAGGTATTGATGAAGGTGCGGTCGATCACTTCCTGGTCGGGAAACACATTGGTGATTTGCGGAAAGATCTTGCCGCCCCGGTCTTCGACCACGCTGGTCAGGATGGTGGGGACGCCGAAGACCTTCGCCGCCTTGGCCAGGCCCGCCGCATTGTTGACGGCCATGTGCGGGTCGTGACTGTTGAGATTGCTGAGTTGGTAGGGCTGGTGGTCGATCAGCACCAGTACCGAATCTTCGGGCCGAAGAAGCGAATCAAGGCCGTTTCGAAACGTCATGGGGATATCCTTACTGTTGTCGCGGGGAGGGGGGATATGCGGCGAGGCACGCACCCACGAATGCGCTGCCTGGGGGCCAAACCTTGTCACTCCCGGCCGCACGGCGGTAGGGCCTTTTTGTGCCAAGCTGTGTCGCAGATCCGGCAACGCCGGACTGGCTATCCTTGTGTCACGCTGTATCGCAAAACCGGGAACCTCAGGTTGGATATCGAAGCGCTGCGGACATTCGTGGAAGTCGCCGACGCAGGGGGAGTTTCGCCCGCCGCGCGCCGGCTGGGGGTTTCCAAGTCGATCGTCAGCCGGCAGCTCGCCCGGCTGGAAGCCGAACTCGGTATCCAGCTGCTTGCACGCACCACCCGCGGCGCTGCCCTGACCGAAGCGGGGCTCACATTCCGGGACCATGCGGCCAGGGCCTGTGCCGAGATGGATGCGGCCATGGACGCGCTCCTGCCCTCGGGTGAGTTGCGCGGTCGCTTGCGGATTGCCGCGCCGCTTTCTTTCGGCCCGACTCACTTCGCTCCCGTGTTCGCGGAAATGGCGCGGCGTCACCCGCAGCTGCACGTCCATACCGCCTACAGCGACCGTTTCGTCGATATCGTCGCAGAGGGTTTCGATTGCGCGATCCGGGTTGGCTACCTGCCCGATTCCAGCTTGATCGCAAGATGCGTGGGGCCGCTTCACGGAAAGCTGGTCGCAAGTCCGGACTATGTCAAAGCGCACGGCGCTCCCGAAACGCCGAAGGACCTGGCCGCCCATGAGGCGCTGATGCAGGGAACGGAAACCTGGCAGTTCATGGATGGCGACGAGGTCGTCACGGCGCATCCACGGGGGCGCTTCAAGGCCGACAACGGTACGGCGCTCATTTCCGCCGCCGTTGCAGGGCTCGGCATCGCCTGGCTTCCCGATGGCCTCACCAATGAGTACCTGGCCTCCGGCGCGCTTGTCCCGGTCATGACGCGCTATCCGCCCCCGCCGGCAGGCATCTATGTCGTCCGCCCGCCAGGCCGGCATCCGGCACGCAAGGTACGGGTGCTCACCGATATGCTGATCGAGTGCTTCGAACCGTTTCCGCAGCTTGCGGATGTTGAGCGTTAGCGTTTCCTATTCCCTGTTCCCCGAGTGCGGTCGTTGGCCTAACCAGGGTTACTGGCTGCCTGACATGGCATAGTTCCCCTGCACGCGCGCCCGGGCCGCACCGGGAAATCGGGGAACGCAAGGACAGGGACTGAAACCTGTCAGGCATACCGGGCCGCCTGAATCGTTGGCGCGCACACCAACAGAAGGGGACGTATGTTCAAGCAAGGGATTAAGCGCAACGGCATGTTGGCGGCGTGCCTGCTGACAGGAGTGGCGGTGACGCCGCCTGCCCTCGCGACGGAAGCGCTGCAAGGTAAACGGCTTTCCGATGCCATGGGGGTCGCCCAGGCGTTCCAGGACAGCATCGCCGTATGCCGGGAGCAGATGGAGAAGTACGACATCGAGCAGACCTATGCCGCGAACCCGGAGCTGCTGGGTGGGATCAGGCCCGGCGAACCGGAGTGGCCGGCAGCGGCAGCACTCTATGGCGACATGATGAAAGCTGGTTGTGACTACGATCAGGCAGTGTCGGAGGATGCCTTTGCGCGCACCTTGCAGGAAGAGTTGTCAGGCGACGACATCGATGCCCTGGTGGCATTCTATGGTAGCGACCTGGGCGCACGCTTCCGCGAAGCATCGCTGACGGCCAACGTTGCCGCCAACCGCGCGACCACGACGAAGGTCGACGACGCGGAAGTCTACAAGGCGTTCAACGAGAAACTGCAAGCCCTGCTGGCAAGCAGGCCAGCGCCCGCCGAAAGCAGCCGTGTGGTGGGCTCGGTGCAGGCACTGCCGACGGCAGATGCCGCCGTCGCGCTGTCGGATCGCATCATGCAGGACGTGGCGGCGGGAAGGGTTGCCGAGGGATTCGAGCTAGGCTTCCCGCATGTTGTCGTGACCCGAGAGCAACTGGATACTTTCGTCGTCCAGGTCACGAAGCAACAGGACTCATGGGACGACCGCTTCGGCAAGAGCATCGGTTACGAACTGCTGCGGAACGACACGGTCGGTGATTCCATGATCAGGGCGGTATTCCTGCACCGGTTCGACCAACATGCCATCGTCTGGTGGTTCTTGTGGTACCGCGGATCGCAAGGGTGGGTGCTCAGTCGCTTTGCCTTCGTCGAGGATTCGACGACTCTGTTCCGCTGACTGTAAGTTCCTGCGGCACGAAGGAACCACAGCCAGCGTGGATCGTAGGCTGGGTTGATAAAGCCAACCCAGGCTGCGCGCCGTTGGCGGTTCCGCCCTACGGGGCTTGGGGTCGAATCACGTAGACTCGCGGCCTTATGGAACCGGCGGGCGCGAGTCGGCTTGGTTGGCGTCATCTCACTACGGGAGCGAACATGTTCAATCACATCGTGGTCGGCTCGAACGACATCGAGCGTTCGAAGCGATTCTATGGGGCGGTGCTTGGCGTGCTTGGGGTGGGCGAGCCGTTCCAGCACCGGGCGCCGTCCGGTCATCTGCGCCTGTTCTACCGCCACGACGGCAACACCTTCTGCGTCAGCCAGCCTATCAACGACGAGCCGGCCACTTGCGCCAACGGCGGCACCATCGGCTTCAAGTGCGGTTCGGCCGAGCAGGCGCAGCGGTTCCACGATGTGGCGGTGGCGTCCGGCGGCGTGTCCATCGAAGCGCCGCCGGGGCTGCGCGAAAGCGACCTGGGAAGCATGTATCTGGCCTATGTGCGCGACCCGGACGGCAACAAGCTCTGCGCCATTTACCGCCCGCGCTGACGGGCGCCGCCGGCGCGGCATGAAGGTAGCCGGATTCGGCTGGATCCGCGCGTTCAGACGCCTTGCACGCCGCTGTGGCTACACTCGGGGCGCACTCCAAAACCGCGCATCCGCCATGTCCTTCGCCAGATTGCCCTGCCCATCCATCGCGCTCGCCATCGTACTGGTCTCTTCGTTGGCCGCCTGCGGCCTGAACCGGAGCAAGGAGCCGCCGCCGCCGTTGGGCGAAACCTACGGCGCCGAGGACACATACTCGCGCAGCTATGCGGTAGCGCCAACCCTGGCCTGCGAGGCCGCGCGGCGGGCGTTTCTGGGACAGGGCTATGTGATCGGCAAGATGACCCCTGAATCGGTGGAGGCGATAAAGAATTTCCAGCCCGAGTCCGACGTGCACACCCAGCTCAAGGTGCTTGCAACCTGCGTCCCGCGCTCTGGCGGCGGCGCTATCGTCTTCATCAACGCGGTACAGGACCGTTACGCGCTCAAGTCGCAATCCAGCTCGGCCAGCGTTGGTGTGAGCATGATCGGCTCGGTGTCGCTGCCGGTGCCCATGGGCGGCAGCAATACCAACCTGGTGCGGGTGGGCAGCAATACCGTGCAGAACCAGGACTTCTACCGCCGCCTGTTCGACCGCGTGACGTTCTACCTGCCGGGCACGCCGGCCGACGCGCCGCCCGCGCCGGAGCCGGAAGGTCCGCCGGATCCGGTTACGCAGGAACCGCAAGCCCCCACAGGGCAAAACCCGCCCGGCGGATGAGCCGCTTCGCGGGCGGAGGGCTGCGTAACGTCCCGAAGACGTTGAAACCCGACACCGGCAGCGGAACCGCCGATGGCGGTCCCGCCGCGCGTTGCTGCTGCGGATTACGATGACTTCGCCTCGCCATCCAGATCGCGGTCTGACAGGATTTTCATGTCTTCCGGAAGATCCAGTGCGTCGAATTGCTTCTGGACGGATTCCAGCAACGCCTTTTGCGGGCGTTCCGACAAGGTTTGCGCAAGCGCGTCGATCGTGGCCAGGACTTGCAGATCGTGCGCCAGCTCCGGCCGTATCCCTTCACCGCGTAGCCACGGCGGATCCGGCCGCGGCGGCAACTCGAAGAAGCGCTCGAACCACACGATGATCGGGATTCTGATCCACCTCAGACAGCGCTTTGTCCTTGGGTCGCGGAAAATGCATATCCAGCGCCATGCAATGATCATGATGACCTCCTATGTCGAGCGGACATTCGCTCATGAGAAGTCACGTGCCGTTGGCAGGAAATCGGCTACCAAAGGTTGCCGTTCGTCGGTCGAAACCGCGTTTACCACGTAAAGCGCTGCTCTCCCAACTGCCGCGATGCGCACGGAGCCATGTGGCGGCGGTGCCCGGCGACAGACGGTAAGCCTCGCTTTACAGGATTGGATTAGCGTTGCTTTCCAATCAGTTCGGCTAACCACAGGACTTGCAAGGAGGTGACCTATGATGAATTTGCCGATGAGAATCCGGCGCGCACGCAACCTGTCCAGGATCACGCAGTCGGAGCTGGCCAATCGCCTCAACATCAAGCGAAGCGCGGTGAGTCAGTGGGAGAACGCGGCGGGAACGACGCCGAGCGTCTCGCACTTGATCCGGATTGCGCTGGAAACGGACGTCAGTTTCGAGTGGCTGGCCACCGGGCGAGGCACGGCGCGCTCAGCACTGGAGGGGAGCGGCGAGGCTGTCATCCTCAAGGACTTCGCGCAGGACGAGCTTGAGAGTCGCGGACTGGTTGCGCTGGGTCGATTGTCCCAGCCAAAGAAGCGCGTCGCCGTTGCCATCATCGAACTGCTGAGCGGCGTCATTGCCGTCGACCCCGCAAGAGCGGGGTCAGGTGTTGAGGTTTCCCCTCGTTTTCCTTCGTAGGACTTGGCTGGCCACGGTGCGCGGGGTGGCCGGCATGCGCCTTGAGCAGAGCGCGGCATGTATTGAAATCAGTTCAAGCCTGCCTTGCGGAATGTTTGCTTCCTGCCGACCGCAGGGTTGTCTAACGTCCTGGCCGGATTGCCACCCCAGAGAAACGACATGCTGCTGCGCTGCCTGCTACTGCTCGTCATCACCAGCCTTGCACCTGCCTGCCATGCCAAAGCGAACCGGCATGGCGGCGAGACAACCGCGCCGGTGCGTTGGACGCCGCCCACGCTGTCCACCGACCAGTACGAGTCCTCGCCGACGTTCTCGCCCGATGGCCGCGAGTTGTTCTTCTTCCGCGCGGATCGCCAGTTCGATAATTACCGCTTGCTGCATTCGCGTTGCGAAGGCGGGCAATGGAGGTCTCCGCAGGAGCCGCCGTTCGCCGCCGCCGCCGGGGTGCTGGAAACCGACCCCGCTTTCAGCCCCGATGGCCAGCGCCTGTATTACGGCAGCGCCCGGCACAATGGCGAGGACCTGGATATCTGGAAAGCGGAGCGTGGCGCCGACGGGCGATGGAGCCAGCCGCAGCGTCTGCCGGAACCGGTCAACAGCCCATACACGGAGTTGCTGCCGCGCGAGTTGCCCGATGGCCGGCTGTTGTTCGGTTCCAACCGTCCCGGCGGTCCGGGCGGCCGCGATCTCTACTTCGCGATTCCTCAGGCCGATGGACGCTGGCACGTGGAGCCGCTGCCTGCACCGCCAAACTCCGCGCACGACGAATACGAAGCCGAGCTGTCGCAAGACGGCAAGGTGATGGTGGTGGTGGCCAACCGCGGCGAACGCTCGCACCTGTATGTATACGACCGCATCGGCGAAGATTGGCGCGAACGCGGCCGCGTGCCCGCACGCGAGGATGTGTTCCAGGTCGGCCCGCTGCTGTCTCCGGACGGCAAGCGGCTGCTGTTTGCGCAGGCCGATGGCGGAGATTCCGGCGAACTGTTCCTGATCGACCTGAAGCCGGGCGCGAATCCGGCGTGGCCGCCGGCATGCGAGTAGGTAACCCACCCGCCGCCTGGTGTGCCCTGCACGCCCCACGCGGGCGCCAGGCTCTACAATCCCGCAATGAACTACCAGCTCATCATCAAGTTCTGGCGCGCGTCGCTGGCGGACGAAGCATTCCTGGCGACGATAGAGGCCGATCTGAAGCGGGCATTGGGCGATGCCGTCGAGCTGGAGGGCTACGACGTAAGCCCGAAAGAGATCAATCTCTTCATGCTGACGCCCGAGCCGCGGGACTCCTTCCGGCGCGCGCGAAGCGTGCTGGAAGACAAGGGCATCTTGCACGGTTTGTCGGCCGCTTACCGTCTGGTCGGTGGAGCAAGTTTCACCTCGCTGTGGCCGCTGCGCTCCACGCGCAAGTTCAAGCTCCCGTAGCGCGTCCTGCCATCTGAAGGACGCAGGGCGGTTGAACAGTTGGAGAAGGTGGAGCAACCCGTAGGGCGGAACCCGCGCAGCGGATTCCGCCACGGACATACGTCCCGCGGCCACTACAGTGGGCATGCAAGATGCGGTGCGTTTGTCGTGGCCGTGGCGATCATGCATATGCCTGTGCTGGCTCCGTAACAACCCGCCATTCAACCAGGGCTCCTGCGGGTCAGCGCTATACTCGCGACCATGAGCATTCGCGCCCCGTCGCCCCGTCCGTTCGGCGAACAACTGCGTGACTGGCGCCAGCGCCGTTACCTTTCCCAGCTCGATCTGGCGCACCTGGCAGGGATTTCGCCGCGGCACATGAGCTTTATCGAGACCGGACGCTCGGTTCCCAGCCGCGCGGTGGTGCTGCGACTGTCCGACCGCCTCGAGGTTCCGCTGCGCGAGCGCAACCAGTTGCTGCTCGCCGCCGGGTACGCGCCGCTGTACCGCGAGAACCGGCTGGACGATGCCGCCATGGCTACCGCGCGCCGTGACACAGGGGTCAGGTTCGATTTTCTTGCAGACATGCTTCCCTGGCTGACGCGCGACAGGTACAAAGGCGCTTCTGCCCATCGTTGCGACCACGCGCGGGGCGCCGACTGGAGCCGATACGATGAGCGATTTCACAAGGGCGGCGGCCAATGCGTCGCGGCGTGCGTTTCTCAAGCACTCTGGCGTCGTTGCCGCCATCCTGCCGCTGCTGGGCCTGCCGGCGTTCGCGCGCACGCGCGCTGTTCCCGTGCGCCCGGCCGTCTCGCCGCTGCTGCCGGCGGCGCAGGCGCTGCGGATGCCCTATGACAGCCCCGCCAACGAGGCCGAGGTACTGCGGCAAGGACTGCCCATCGGCAACGGCCGGCTGGGTGCGCTGGTTGGCGGCGCACCCGACCGCGACTTCCTGTACCTGTCCGATGCCAGCCTGTGGACCGGGGGCCGCAACGATGTGCTCGATGCGCAAGGCCAGTTCCCCTACGAGAAGGACAACTTTGGCAGCTTCGTGATGCTGGCCAGGCTGTATCTCGAACTCGACGGACATGCACCGGCACAATTGCGCGACTACTGGCGCGAGCTGGACCTCAGCAACGGCTGCATGCGCGTGGGCTACACGCTGGGTGGTGCGCAATTCACCCGTACCGCGTTTGCCAGCCATCCTGACGACGCCATCGTCATGCAGCTGAGTCAGCGCGGCGGCGGCCGCCACAGCGGCCGACTGCAATTGGTCAGTGCGCACGCTGCAGCGGTGAGCAGCGATGCAAGCGGGCAACTGGGGTTTTCCGGCGTGCTGGGCAACGGCCTTCGCCATGGGGCCTGCGTGCAGTTGAGCGCCGCTGACGGCAGTGTGGAAGCGCATGGCGACACCCTGCACTTTCGCGACTGCAGCGCGCTGAGCATCGTGGTGTGCGGCGGCAGCAACTATGTGCCCGACCTGGCCAGGGACTTCCGGGACCCGGACATGGACCCGCAGGCGGTGGCCAGGCAGCGCTGTGCGGCGGTGGCTCAGGTCGCGCCCGATGCGTTGCTGTACACCCATGTGGCCGACTACCGCGCTCTGTTCGGCACCCTGCAGGTGGACCTGGGCCGTTCCCGTCCGGCGCAACGCGCGCTCGACACCTGGCAGCGGCTGCAGGCGCGCAGCGCTGCGGCGCCGGACCCGGAACTGGAGGCGCTGTATCTGCAGTTTGGCCGCTACCTGACCATCGCCGCGTCGCGCGACGGGCTGCCGATCAATCTGCAGGGGCTGTGGCTGGAGAACAACGATCCGCCATGGATGAGCGACTACCACAACGACGTCAATCTGCAGATGAATTACTGGCTGGCAGACCAGGCTGGATTGGGCGCGTGCTTCGACGCGCTCACCCGCTATTGCCTGGCCCAATTGCCGGCATGGACGCAGATCACCCAGGCCCACTTCAACGACCCGCGCAATCGCTTCCGCAACACCTCCGGCAAAGTCGCCGGTTGGACCGTGGCGATCTCGACAAACCCATTCGGCGGCAACGGTTGGTACTGGCACCCGGCTGGCAACGCCTGGCTGTGCGACAGCCTGTGGCAGCACTACGAATACAGCCAGGACCGCGCCTACCTGGCGCGGATCTACCCGTTGCTCAAGGGCGCCTGCGAATTCTGGCAAGCGCGGCTGATTGAGCTGGAGGTGACCGGCGCCGATGGCCGCCCGCAGCAACGCCTGGTCGACGACTACGACTGGTCGCCCGAGCACGGCCCGGAAAACGCGCGCGGCATCGCCTATGCGCAGGAACTGGCATGGAACCTGTTTGGGCAATACCGCCAGGCCAGCGCATTGCTCGACCGCGATGCCGCCTACGCCGCAACCATCGCCGAACTGCAACAGCGGCTGTACCTGCCGGAAATCAGTCCGGTCACTGGACAGCTGCAGGAATGGATGTCGCCCGATGACCTGGGCGAAGACCGGCACCGTCACTTGTCGCCGCTGATGGGGCTGTTTCCCGGCCATCGTCTGCACCCGGACCTGGCGCCACACGAGCAGGTCGCGGCCGCGCGCAAACTGCTGGAAGCGCGCGGGATGGACAGCTTTGGCTGGGCCTGCGCCTGGCGCGCGCTGTGCTGGGCAAGGCTGGGCGATGGCGAGCGCGCCTATGCGCTGGTCAACACCAACTTGAAGCCATCGGTCGTTCACAGCAACGGCACTGCGCCGAACTTCTTCGACATCTACGACCTCAGCCAGCATGGCGACCCCTCGCTCGGCGGGGTGTTCCAGATCGATGCCAATTTCGGCACCCCCGCGGCGATGCTGGAGATGTTGCTGTATTCGCGGCCTGGCCACATCCGGCTGCTCCCGGCGCTGCCGAAGGCCTGGGCCGAGCAGGGCCGGGTTACCGGCATCGCTGCGCGCGGCGGCTTTGTCGTGGATCTGGAGTGGCGAGGAGGCAAGGCGACCCGGATAGCGCTGCGCAGCATCGGCGGGACAGATACCGATCTGGTCTTCAACGGTCGATCGCAGCGCATCCGGCTAACGCCCGGCGCCGCCATCGACGTGCTTTGACCGGCGGTAGAGAAGGTCGGGCAGGAACGCGCCAGCGCTGGGAGGGGGAGACGCGCTTGTTGCAGTTGAAGCGGCGCGTTCAGATGCCTTGCACGCGGCGGCCGCTACACTCGGGCCGGTCTTGAACCCGCGCAGCCCCATGTCCCTCGTCAAGTTTCTCTGGCCATCCATCGCCCTCGCCGCGGCCCTGTCGCTGGCCGCCTGCGGTTCCGGCCGCAGCAAGGCCGAGGCGCCACCGCTGGGCGAGACCTTCGGTGCCGAGGACACCTATTCGCGCAGCTACCCGGTGGCGCCGGCCATCGCCTGCGAGGCCACGCGGCGCGCGCTGCTGGGACAGGGCTACAGTACATGATTGCCAAGCAGACCGTCGAGGCGGTGGAGGCGCTCAAGAACTTCCAGCCCGAGTCCGACGTGCACACCCAGCTCAAGGTGCTTGCAACCTGCGTCCCGCGCTCCGGCGGCGGCGCTATCGTCTTCATCAATGCGGTGGAGGACCGTTATGCGCTGAAGTCGCAGTCCAGTTCGGCCAGCGTGGGCGTGAGCATGATCGGCTCGGTGTCGCTGCCGGTCCCCATTGGCGGCAGCAACGCCAATCTGGTGCGGGTGGGCAGCAATACCGTGCAGAACCAGGACTTCTACCGCCGCCTGTTCGACCGCGTGACGTTCTAACTGCCGGGCACGCCGGCCGACGGTGTATCGCGCCCGCCCCCGCTGGAGCCAGAACCGGAAGGTCCGCCGGATCCGGTCAGACTGGAGCGGTAGGCTCCCGCAGGACAAAGCCCATGCGGCCGGACCGGGCATCCTGGTGGTGCCCGGCTAGCGTCGTGTCTCAGCCGCCACTGGTGATGCCGGCGGCCTTCAACAGCCGAATGGCGGGTAAAGCTGAGAGCCAGCTTGTGCTTGAAGGCGAAAAACAAAATGGATCCCAGCGTTCGCGGGGATGACGAGCAATAGCCGAGACACGACGCTAATCGGCACCGGTCATCGGCTTTGGCGGTTTGGCTGGCGCCGGTCCGGTCCCAAAACCGTAGCTGCGCAGATAAGGTGGCTATTGGCAGGCCGGATCGCCAGCGGTCTGGACGGCCGCAGGCGCGTAGCCGGCAAAGAAGGTCTGCAGGGCCCGTTGTGTCGCCTCGCGCAGATACGCGTTGGAAGGCGCCTTGAGCAATCCGAACAGACGGGGCATGAGCGTTTCGGATTCGAGCAATGCGTGCAGGTGGCGGGCGGCCATCATCGGGTCGGATTGCCGCAGCCGACCCAGATCCATCTGCCGCTGCAGGAAATCGGCGACGTGCTGCATGCCCTTTTTCGGGCCCGTCTCGAAGAACAGTGCACCCACATCGGAGCGGCCCGCAACGCCGATGATGGTCTGCCACATCTGCACCGACTGTTCGTTGCACAGGAAACCCAGCGTGTCCTCGCCAAAGCGCTGCAGCGCCGTCGGCAGGTCTTCGGTAGTTTCCTGCAGCGTCATCAGCACCGGTTGGAAAAACCGTTCCGCCACGCTGTGGGCCACCGCGACGAAGAGCTCCTCCTTGGAAGGGAAGTAGCCATACAGCGTGCGCTTGGAACCGCCCGCGCGGGTCGCGATTTGCGACATCGAGGCGCCCTCGAACCCTGCCTCCAGGAAGACCTCGGCGGCAGCTTCGATAATCGCCTCGCGTTTGGCTTCTGTCCGGACGCGCATCAGCCTGACCTCGAATGGGGCCTTAAGTATACCGATGTGGGCAGAAATGATTGACAGCCCGAAAATCGACTATTAGGATACCGAACCGTACCGTTTAGTCGTGTTCTGTTCCGTATTCCTGCCCGGAGAGCCCCCATGCGTCCTGTCGTCCCGTTCCACCTGCCTTTGGCCGCCCTGGCGGCCTGCCTGCTGTTGAGCGCCTGCGGCGCCCCGCCCGGAGGTGCGCCGCCCGAGGAGGGCACTCCGCAGATGGGGGTCATGACCGTCAGCGCGCAGCCGGTCACGTTGACCACCGAACTGCCTGGGCGGACGGTTCCCTACCTGATTGCCGAAGTCAGGCCCCAGGTCGGTGGCATCATCCAGGCGCGCAAGTTCAGGGAAGGCAGCGACGTCAAGGCGGGTCAGACGCTGTACCAGATCGACCCGGCCACCTACCGGGCCGCGTACGACAGCAGCGTTGCGGCCCTGGCCAAGGCCCAGGCCAACTTGCGCACCACGCAACTGAAAGCCGACCGCTACAAGGACCTGGTGGCGATCTCGGCCGTCAGCCAACAGGATTACGACGATGCCACCGCCGCGCTGGGGCAGGCCGTGGCGGACGTCTCGGCGGCCAAGGCCAACGTGGAAAGCACGCGCATCAACCTTGCCTACGCGCGGGTCGATGCCCCGATCTCGGGGCGCATTGGCAAATCCAGCGTGACCCCCGGCGCGCTGGTGACCGCCAGCCAAGCCAACCCGCTGGCCACCGTCCAGCAACTGGACCCCATTTACGTTGACGTCACCCAATCCAGCGCCTCGCTGCTCAAGCTCAGGCAGGCCATGGCCCAGGGCGATCTGGAAACAGCCGGGACCGGCGCGGCCAAGGTTCGCCTGGTGATGGAGGACGGCAGCACCTATCCGCGGGAGGGCCGCCTGGAGTTTTCCGACGTGACCGTGGACCAGAACACCGGCTCGATCACGCTGCGCGCCGTGTTTCCGAACCCGGATGCCGATCTGCTGCCAGGCATGTATGTGAAGGCGGTCGTGCAGGAGGGCGTGAAAGGGCGGGGGATACTGGTGCCGCAGCAGGCAGTTTTGCGCAATGGCGCAGGCAAGCCGACGGCCTTTGTCGTCGCAGCCGATGGCAAGCTGCAACTGCGCGTGCTGGAAACCGAGCGCACGGTCGGCGACCAGTGGCTGGTGCGCAGCGGCCTGAAGCCGGGCGAGGTGCTGGTGGTCGATGGCCTGCCGCGCGCGCGCGATGGCATCGAGGTCAAGACCGTGCCCTGGCAGCCCCGTGGCGACAAGTCCGCCGCCGTTGGCGCCCAACGCTAAGGACGCCTGACCGCCATGGCACGTTTCTTCATCGATCGCCCGATCTTCGCGTGGGTGCTGGCCATTGTCGTGATGCTGGCCGGCATCCTGTCCATCACCATCCTGCCTATCGCCCAGTACCCGGCCATCGCGCCGCCAGCCGTTTCCATCACCGCCAACTACCCTGGCGCTTCGGCGCAGACCCTGGAAGACACGGTCACCCAGGTCATCGAGCAGAAAATGAAGGGCCTGGACCGGCTCAGCTACATGGCCTCCACCAGCGAGTCCAGCGGCCAGGCCACCATCACCCTGACGTTCGAAAACGGCACCGACCCGGACACCGCGCAGGTACAGGTGCAGAACAAGCTGTCGCTGGCCACCCCGTTGCTTCCGCAGGAAGTGCAGCAGCAGGGCGTGACCGTCACCAAGTCCGCCTCCAACTTCCTCAATGTGCTGGCCTTCACCTCCGAAGACGGCAGCATGAACGAGTCGGACCTGTCGGACTACGTGGCGGCCAACGTGCAGGAAGCGATCAGCCGCGTCGAGGGCGTGGGCGATACCACGCTGTTCGGTTCGCAGTACTCGATGCGGGTGTGGCTGGATCCCGACAGGCTCACCAGTTTCAACCTGACACCGCTGGACGTCAGCGCCGCCATCCAGGCGCAGAATGCGCAGGTGTCGGCCGGCCAGCTCGGCGCGCTGCCGGCGGCGGCCAACCAGCAGATCAACGCCACCATCACCGCCCAGACCCGGCTGCGGACCGCCGCGGAGTTCGAGGACATCCTGCTGCGCACGCAGTCGGACGGTTCGCAGGTGCGCCTGCGCGATGTGGCGCGCATAGAGCTGGGCAGCGAAAGCTACAACACCGCCGCCCGCTACAACGGCAAGCCGGCCGCCGGCCTTGCCATCAAGTTGGCGTCCGGCGCCAACGCGCTGGACACGGTGCGCGGCATCGACGCCAAGATCGATGAGCTTGAGCCATTCTTCCCGCCGGGCATGAATGTGCAGAAGCCCTACGACACCACGCCGTTCGTGCGCATCTCCATCGAGGAGGTCGTGCGCACGCTGGTCGAGGCGGTGCTGCTGGTGTTCCTGGTGATGTACCTGTTCCTGCAGAACTTCCGCGCCACGCTGATCCCGACCATCGCCGTGCCGGTGGTGCTGCTGGGCACCTTTGGGGTGCTGGCCGCGTTCGGGTTCACCATCAACACGCTGACCATGTTTGCGATGGTGCTGGCGATCGGCCTGCTGGTGGACGATGCGATCGTGGTGGTGGAGAACGTGGAGCGGGTGATGGCCGAGGACGGCCTGCCGCCGAAGGAGGCCACGCGCAAGTCGATGGGGCAGATTACCGGCGCGCTGGTCGGCGTGGCCCTGGTGCTGGCTGCGGTGTTCGTGCCGATGGCGTTCTTCGGCGGCTCCACCGGCGTGATCTATCGCCAGTTCTCGATCACGATCGTCTCGGCGATGACATTGTCGGTGCTGGTGGCGATGGTGCTGACTCCGGCGCTGTGCGCGACCCTGCTCAAGCCGATCGCGCCAGGCCATCATGAGAAGAAGGGGTTCTTCGGCTGGTTCAACCGCATGTTCGACCGCAGCAACCAGCGTTACCAGGGCGGAGTGCGGCACATGCTGGGCAGGAAGCGGCGCTACATGCTGGTGTTCGCGGCGATGCTGGCGCTGGTGGCGGCAGGATTCACCAAGCTGCCGGTCGGCTTCCTGCCGGATGAGGACCAGGGCACGCTGTTCGGACTGGTGCAACTGCCGCCGGGCGCCACCCATGCGCGCACGCTTGCGGTGATCGAGCAGATCGAGCACCACTTCCTGGTGGATCAGCAGGATTCGGTCGATGGCATGTTTGCGGTGCCTGGCTTCAGCTTTGCCGGCAGCGGACAGAATGTTGCGCTGCTGTTCGTGAAGCTAAAACCGTGGGACGAGCGCACCCGCGAGGATCAGAGCGTGACCGGCGTTGCGGCCAAGGCCGGCGCGTTCTTCGCCACCCTCCGCGATGCCAAGGCGTTCGCGTTTGCGCCGCCGGCGGTGTCGGAACTGGGCAACGCCACCGGTTTCGACCTGATGCTGCAGGACCGCGCCAACCTCGGTCACGCCGCGCTGATGCAGGCGCGCGACCAGTTGCTGGCCGAGCTGTCCAAGGACAAGCGGCTGGTGGCGGTGCGCCCCAACGGCCAGGAGGACGCGCCGGAGTTCAAGCTGGAGATCGACCCGCACAAGGCGGAGTCGATGGGCGTGTCGATCGACGACATCAACAACACCTTCTCCGCCGCCTGGGGTAGCCGCTACGTCAACGACTTCATCGACAAGGGCCGCGTCAAGAAGGTGATGATGCAGGCCGACGCCC
The DNA here is from genome assembly GCF_900215535.1 of Pseudoxanthomonas wuyuanensis. Taxonomy (GTDB): domain Bacteria; phylum Pseudomonadota; class Gammaproteobacteria; order Xanthomonadales; family Xanthomonadaceae; genus Pseudoxanthomonas_A; species Pseudoxanthomonas_A wuyuanensis. The sequence goes on from NZ_OCND01000002.1 coordinate 157,382, forward strand.
GGTTCCGGATGGTGCCGGAGGACATCGACCGCTGGTATGTGCGCAACAGCGCCGGCGAGATGGTGGCGTTCACCTCGTTCGCTACCGCCCACTGGTCTTCCGGCTCGCCGCGTCTGGAACGCTACAACGGCATGCCGTCGGTCGAGATCCTGGGCATGGCGATGCCTGGCGCGGCGTCGAGCGGCGAGGCGCTGGCCATCGTCGAGGCGGCCGTGGCCAAGCTGCCCCCAGGCATCGGCTACGAATGGACTGGGCTGTCGCGGCAGGAGAAGGCCTCCACCGGCCAGACCGGCATGCTCTACACGCTGTCGATCCTGATCGTGTTCCTGTGCCTGGCGGCGCTGTACGAGAGTTGGTCGATTCCGTTCTCGGTGATCCTGGTGGTGCCGCTGGGCGTGCTGGGCGCGCTGGTCGGCGCATTCCTGACCTGGAAAATGAACGATGTGTACTTCCAGGTGGGTCTGTTGACCACGATCGGCCTGGCCTGCAAGAACGCGATCCTGATCGTGGAGTTCGCAAAGGAACTGCACGAGAGCGGCAAGAGCTTGGTCGAGTCCGCATTGGAGGCCGCACGCATGCGCCTGCGGCCGATCCTGATGACCTCGCTGGCGTTCGTCCTTGGCGTGCTGCCGCTGGTGCTGAGCAGCGGCGCCGGCGCCGGTGCGCAGAACGCATTGGGTACCGCGGTGATCGGCGGCATGCTGTCGGGCACGATCCTGGCGGTCTTCTTCGTGCCGCTGTTCTTCGTGATCGTCTGCGGCCTTTTCAAGCGCGGTGTCGGCGTGGAAGCGAGCGCGGCAACGTCGGTGCCGCAGGGAGCCTGAGATGATCCGCATATCCATGACACCCGTTGCCCTGGCGATGGCCGCCCTGCTGGCCGGTTGCAGCCTGATGCCGGCCTACCAACGCCCCGCTTTTCCCGCGCCGGAAGCGTTCACCGGCGATAGCGGGGCCGTGGGTGCCGTCCCGGTGGCCGACATCGGTTGGCGCGAAGTGTTCACCGATAGCCGGCTGCAGCAGGTCATCGAGTTGGCGTTGGCCAACAACCGGGACCTGCGCGTCGCCGCGCTCAACATCGAGCAGGCGCGTGCGCAGTACCGGGTGCAGCGCGCGGCCCTGGCCCCGGACCTGGAAGGGGTGGCCAGCGGAACCGGAAGCCGTACCCCGGGCGATCTGTCGGCCAGCGGCCAGCCGGCGGTGTCGCACAGTTACAGCGCCACCCTCGGCTTCAGCGGCTATGAGTTGGATCTGTTCGGCCGCGTGCGCAGCCTGAAGGAACAAGCGCTGCAACAATACCTGTCCACCGCCGAGGCGCGCCGCAGCGCGCATATCAGTCTTGTCGCGGAAATCGCCACGGCCTACCTCAGCCTGGCCGCAGACCAGGATCTGCTGAAGCTGGCGCAGGACACCCTGGCCAGCCAGAGCGCCAGCTATCGCCTGCAGCAGCGCAGTTTCGAACTGGGCGCGACCTCGGCGCTGACCCTGCGGCAAGCGCAGACCACCGTGGAGAGCGCGCGGGTGGACGTGCAGCGCTACACCGCACAAGTGGCCCAGGATCGCAATGCGCTGACGTTGCTTGCCGGAACGGAGCTGCCGAGCGACCTGTTGCCGACCACGCTGCCGGACACGGCAAGCGCCGATGCGAACCTGCTGGCCAACATTCCTGCGGGCCTGCCATCGGAATTGCTGCAGCGCAGGCCCGACATCCTGGAAGCCGAGCGGAACCTGCAGGCCGCCAACGCCAATATCGGAGCCGCTCGGGCGGCGTTCTACCCCAGCATCAGCCTGACCGCCAGCGCGGGCAGCGCCAGCGCAGGGTTGAGCGATCTGTTCGGCGGCGGGACTGGCAGTTGGAGCTTTGTGCCCCGCCTATCGCTGCCGATCTTCAATGGAGGACGCAACCGCGCCAATCTTGATGTCGCCACTGTCAGCCGCGACATCGAAGTGGCGCGCTATGAGAAGGTCATCCAGACCGCTTTTCGCGAGGTGTCCGATGCGCTTGCCCAGCGCAGCGCGCTGGCGCGGCAGCTTGAGGCGCAGCAAGCGCTGGTGGATGCCTCCGCCGACAGCTACCGCTTGTCGATGGCGCGTTTCCAGCGAGGCATCGACGGCTACCAGGACGCTTTGCAGGCGCAGCGCTCGCTCTACAGTGCCGAACAGGCGCTGATCAATACCCGGCTATCGCGTTTGACCAACCTGGCAACCTGCTACAAGGCCATGGGCGGAGGATGGAGCGAAATGGGCCCGGCGCAGGATGCGTTGGCAGCTTCGGGCCGCCAGCGGTGACCTGCGGCAGGCGCAATGGCAGGGACGCCGGCGGGAGCGATGCCGGCACGGCCAGCGGCAAGCGGCTCGCCGTCCTGAGGGCAGCGCAACGGCTGATCGCCAGCAATGGTCTGGAGCTGGCCAGCATGGACGCGGTCGCCAGGTGCGCGGGCGTGTCCAAAGCGACGGTTTACGCCTATTTCCGCAGCAAGGATGCGCTGTTCAGGACGGCGCTGGACGACATGATCCGCGGGATTCCGGATCCGCGGGAGTCGTTGTCCGCTCTGGGCGGCTCGCTGCATGCGCGGCTGACGGCGGCGGCCCAGGTCATCCTTGATCTCGCCACCGCGCCAACGGCAAAAGGCCTGCACCGTGCGCCGACCGCTTCAAGGCGGGTTTCCCTGCGCCGCGCCAGTAGGTACTGGGACATCTGTTTTGGGCGCTATGACAAGGCGATGCAGGAATTCCTCAAACGCGAAACGGCCCGGGGGCAACTTGCCATCTCGGACTATGCGCGCGCCTCTTCGCAGTTCTTGGGTTTGATTGCAGGCGCGCCTACGCTACGCGCACTGTTGATCGGCGAGCCATTGGTTCCCGGAACGGAGCTTTCGGCCCACGTCAATGATGCCGTGGGCCTGTTCATACGAGGCTATCAGCCAACGCCCGGACGCTGGCCAGGGTCGCAATAAGCGAATACGGCGCCTGCAGTCGCCATCGCGGCCAAAGTGGTGGCTTGAATCTCGCGCCGCGCCGGAGTCGCCGACCGCGACGGAAACCATCGGCTGCGCCGCCCGCCGCCCGCCGCCCGCCGCGCTCCAGAGCCGGATGGGCTTGGATTGATCGAGGTCAAGGTTCCACCGCTGCCGGCATGGGAGGCTGCACGTGTGTCGGCGCGGTCGTGCCGGAGATGCGCCTGCAAACACCGCACAATCGCGCTTCCATTCCGGTAAACCCGCATGTCCGGCCAGCCGCGGAGCGGCACCGCCTTGTCATACCGATTGCAACAAGGGTCACAATGGACAGGAAATACCGCACCTGGATCTTGCGCATCGCGGCCGTGGCGGTGGTGGTGGCCGTGGCCGTACCGGCCTGGCGCGCGATGCGGTCGCAGGGACCGGGCGAGGGATTTGTCAGCGGCAACGGCCGCATAGAGGCGACCGAGATCGATATTGCCGCCAAGACCGGCGGCCGCCTGCGCGAGGTGATGGTGGAGGAGGGCGAGTTCGTCGTCGCCGGCCAGCCGCTGGCGCGGATGGACACGCAGACCTTGCAGGCGCAGCGCGATGAAGCGGTGGCGCAACTGGCGCAGGCGCGGACCGCAGTGGCCACCGCGCGTTTCTACGTCACCCAGCAGCGCAGCCAGCACCAGGCCGCGGTCGCCACGGTGGCGCAGTACCAGGCCGCGCTGGATGCCGCGCGCCAGCGCCTGCAGCGCACCCGTTCGCTGGCGGCGCAGAGCCTGGTCTCGCAGCAGGCGCTGGACGATGCGGTGACCGAGCAGGCCAGCGCCATCGCCGCTCTGGCCACCGCGCGCGCGCAGACCGCGGCTGCCAGCGCGGCGATAGAAACCGCCGGCTCGCAGATGATCGGCGCGGAGTCGGCGGTCGATGCCGCCGCTGCCGTCATTGCGCGCATCGATGCCGAGATCGAAGACGCCACGCTGCGTTCGCCACGCGATGGCCGCGTGCAGTACCGCATCGCCCATACCGACGAAGTGCTGGGAGGCGGCGGCAAGGTACTGAACCTGGTGGATCTGTCCGACGTCTACATGACGTTCTTCCTGCCCGAAACCGTCGCCGGCAAGGTGGCGATGGGCGGCGACGTGCGCATCGTGCTGGATGCGGCACCGGAGTACGTGATTCCTGCCACGGTATCGTTCGTGGCCAGCACTGCCCAGTTCACGCCAAAGACGGTGGAAACGGCCAGCGAGCGGGAGAAACTGATGTTCCGGGTCAAGGCCAAGATCGATCGCGATCTGCTGAAAAAGCACATCGCCTACGTCAAGACCGGCGTGCCCGGCGTTGCCTGGCTGAAGATCGACGAGCAGGCGCAATGGCCGGCGGAACTGGCGGTGAGACTGCCCGAGTGAGCAGCGCCGCGCCTGCGCCGGTCGCGCGCCTGGAGCAGGTCTCGCTGCGCTACGGCAAGACGGTGGCGCTGGATGAGGTCGGCCTGGAAATCCCGGGCGGCTGCATGGCCGGCCTGATCGGGCCCGACGGCGTGGGCAAGTCCAGCCTGTTGGCGCTGGTGGCCGGCGCGCGCCGCATCCGCCAGGGCCAGGTGCAGGTACTGGGCGGCGACATGGCCAGCCGCCGCCACCGCGACCAGGTCTGTCCGCGCATCGCCTACATGCCGCAGGGGCTGGGCAGGAACCTGTACCCGACGCTGTCGGTGGAAGAGAACCTGCAGTTCTTCGGCCGCCTGTTCGGCCATGCCGCTGGCGAACGCCGCCGCCGCATCGACGAACTGACCCGCAGCACCGGCCTGTATCCGTTCCTGCAGCGTCCGGTGGGCAAGCTGTCCGGCGGCATGAAGCAGAAACTGGGCCTGTGCTGCGCGCTGATCCACGATCCGGATCTACTGATTCTGGACGAGCCGACCACCGGTGTGGACCCGCTGGCGCGCGCGCAGTTCTGGGAACTGATCGCGCGCATCCGCCGCGCGCGTCCGGACACGGCGGTGATCGTGGCCACCGCCTATATGGATGAAGCGCAGCGTTTCGACTGGCTGGCGGCGATGGACGCCGGCCGGGTGCTGGCCAGCGGAACGCCGGCGCAGCTGCTGGCGCAGACCGGGAGCCGGTCGCTGGAGGCCGCGTTCGTTGCGCTGTTGCCGGAAGAAAAGCGCCGCAATCATCGCCAGATTGTCATTCCGCCCTTGCAGGACGACGATCAGACCGTGGCGATCGAGGCCAAGGGCCTGACCATGCGCTTCGGCGATTTTGTCGCGGTGCAGGACGTGGACCTGCGCATCCGCCGCGGCGAGATCTTCGGCTTTCTCGGCTCCAACGGCTGCGGCAAGACCACCACGATGAAGATGCTGACCGGCCTGCTGCCGGCCAGCGCCGGCCAGGCCTGGTTGTTCGGCCACCTGGTGGACCCGAAGGACATCGCCACGCGTCGCCGCGTGGGCTACATGTCGCAGGCGTTCTCGCTGTACAGCGAGTTGACCGTGCTACAGAACCTGGTGCTGCACGCGCGGCTGTTCCAGGTGCCGGAGCCGGACATCCGGGCGCGTGTGGAGGAAATGGCGCAGCGTTTCGGTCTGGCGGCGGTGCGCGACGCGCTGCCGGACAGCCTGCCGCTGGGCATGCGCCAGCGGCTGTCGCTGGCGGTGGCGATGGTGCACAAGCCGGAACTGCTGATCCTGGACGAGCCGACCTCGGGCGTGGACCCGGTTGCGCGCGACGAGTTCTGGCGCTTGATGATCGAACTGGCGCGCAACGACCGGGTGACGATCTTCGTCTCCACCCATTTCATGAACGAGGCCGAGCGTTGCGACCGCATTTCGCTGATGCATGCCGGCCGCGTGCTGGCCAGCGGCACGCCGGCCGGGCTGACCCGGCAGCGCGGCGCGGCCACGCTGGAGCAGGCCTTCATCGGCTACCTGGAAGATTCCGGCGCGCGCGGCGAAGAGACGGCCGCGGACGTCTGGACCGAAGCGGCGGTGGGCGCGGCGCGGCGGCAGCGTTTCGATCCGCGCCGCGCCGGCAGCTATGCGCTGCGCGAAACGCTGGAACTGCGCCGCGACCCGGTGCGCGCGACATTGGCACTGGCCGGCAGCCTGATCCTGATGTTCATCATGGGCTACGGCATCAGCATGGACGTGGAGGATCTGACCTTTGCCGTGCTCGACCGCGACCAGACCGCGCTCAGCCGCAACTACGCGCTGAACCTGTCCGGCTCGCGCTATTTCATCGAACGCCCGGCGCTGGCCGACTATGCCGACCTGGACCGGCGCATGCGCAAGGGCGAACTGGCGCTGGCGCTGGAAATCCCGCCCGGCTTTGCGCGCGATCTGCAACGCGGCAATGCGGTACAGATAGGCGCCTGGATCGACGGCGCCATGCCCAGCCGCGCCGAGACCGTGCAGGGCTACGTGCAGGGCATGCACCAGAGCTGGCTGATCGATACCGCCCGCCACCGCTTGGGGCGGGAGGCCAGCGCCGGCGCCGCCACGGTCGAGACCCGCTTCCGCTACAACCCGGACATTCGAAGCTTGCCGGCGATGGTGCCGGCGGTGATCCCGATGCTGCTGATGATGATCCCGGCAATGCTGGCCGCGCTGTCGGTGGTGCGCGAAAAGGAACTGGGATCCATCGTCAATCTCTACGTCACCCCGGTCACCCGCAGCGAATTCCTGCTGGGCAAGCAGGCACCCTACGTTGCGCTGGCGATGCTCAACTTCCTGCTGATGACGCTGCTGGCGGTGACCGCGTTCGGCGTGCCGATCACCGGCAGCTTCGTCACGCTGGCGGCCGCCGCGCTGGCGTACACGGTCTGCGCCACCGGCCTTGGCCTGCTGGCATCGACCTTCACCCGCAGCCAGGTGGCAGCGATCTTCATGACCATGATCGGCACCATGATTCCGGTGATCCAGTACTCCGGCATGATCGATCCGGTGTCCTCGTTGGAGGGCGCAGGCGCGCTGATCGGCCGGATCTATCCGGCCACCCATTTCCTGACCATCAGCCGCGGGGTGTTCAACAAGGCGCTGGAATTCGGCGACCTGGCGTCCTCGTTCTGGCCGCTGTTGCTGGCCGTTCCGGTCATCATGGCGCTGGCCATCGCGCTGCTGAAGAAACAGGGCGACTAGCATGCTGCGCCGCGTCGCCAACATCTACCGCCTGGGCATCAAGGAGCTGTGGGGGCTGTGGCGCGAACCGATGCTGGGCGCGCTGGTGGTGTTCCTGTTCAGCGCGTCGATCTACAGCTCGGCCACCGCGGTGCCGGAAACCTTGAACAAGGCGCCTATCGCGATCGTCGACGAGGACGGTTCGCCGCTGTCGGCGCGCATCGCCGCCGGCTTCTATCCGCCGCACTTTGTGGAACCGGCGATGATTTCGCTGGCCGAGGTCGACGCCGGCCTGGATGCCGGCGATTTCACCTTTGTGCTGGATATTCCACCCGACTTCCAGCGCGACGTGCTGGCCGGCCGAGCGCCGGCGCTGCAGCTCAACGTCGATGCCACCCGCATGAGCCAGGCGTTCACCGGCAGCGGCTACGTCCAGCAGATCGTGCTGGGCGAGGTCAGCGAGTTCGTGCAGCGCTACCGCGGCAGCGACAGCGCGCAGGTGGATCTGGTGTTGCGGGCGCGCTTCAACCCCACGCTGGACCCCAGCTGGTTCGGCGCGCTGATGGAACTCATCGACAACGTCACCATGCTGTCGATCCTGCTGGCCGGCGCGGCGCTGATCCGCGAACGCGAGCACGGCACCATCGAACACCTGCTGGTGATGCCAGTGACGCCGGTCGAGATCATGCTGGCCAAGGCCTGGTCGATGGGCCTGGTGGTGCTGCTGGCGGCGGCGGTGTCGCTGGTGTTTGTGGTGCAGGGCGCGCTGGAGGTGGTGATCGACGGTTCGATCGCGCTGTTCCTGGCCGGTGCCGCGCTGCACCTGTTCGCCACCACGTCGATGGGCATCTTCATGGCCACGCTGGCGCGATCGATGCCGCAGTTCGCGCTGCTGCTGATACTGATCATGCTGCCGCTGCAGATGCTCTCGGGCGGTTCTACCCCGCGTGAGAGCATGCCCGAGCTGGTGCAGAACCTGATGCTGGCCGCGCCGACCACCTACTTCGTTTCCGCTTCGCAGGCCATCCTCTACCGCGGCGCCGGTCTGGACGTGGTGTGGCCGCAGCTGCTGGCCATCGCCGCAATCGGCGCCGTCTTCTTCGCCATCGCGCTGGCCCGCTTCCGCCGGACCATCGGTCAGATGGGCTGATCAGTCCCCGCAGGCGCCGGCATCGCCACCGTCGCAGCCAGCCACGCCCGGGCTGTCGGCCGGGGCTCCGTCCGGCGGCAGATAAACGGGGTCGATGGCGCCGGGCGAAACCGCGCCATGCGCGTGGGACGACGCAAACGCGGCGCAGACGATCGCACCGACGAACGGGACGCTCCAGATGAACGCGAGCTGCAGCAAGCGCTGGGATCGGGAAAACACCGCGTTGCGAAGCACGAGCACCGATGCGGCGACATCGACAACCACGACGATTGCGACAACCAGTAGCGTGGCCGAACTCATCGGGCCTACTGCTTCACCGGTCCGCCAATCGACCAGACATGGCCGAAAGGATCCTTTATCTGGCCGTAGCGCATGCCCCAGAACTGGTTGTCCAGCGGCATGAGCACGCCGGCACCGGCCTTGAGCGCGCGCTCCCAGGCGGCGTCGGCATCGGCAACCTCCAGGTGCAGGGTGCAACTCGCGCCGCCAAGGCGCGTGGGCGCCTGCGCGCCCTCTCCGCCGAACTCGGGGAATTCGTCGTGCAGAAACAGCGCACCGGTACCAAGGTTCAAATGCGCATGCATCAATCGTTTGCCATCATCGGCGGGGTGCTTGTTTTCCAGCGTGGCGCCGAACGCCTTTTCATAGAAGGCAATCGCTGCCTCGCCATCATTGACGGCAAGATGCGGAGTAAGCGTTGAGTTGTTCATAAAAAACACCCCAGGTTGAACCGTTGCCGGGAGAAGGGAGGATGCTTGGCAGACAGCCCCGGGGTCGGTTTATACGCCCTCGATATGGGCGGGTAAAGACCGCCAGCCTGCCGGCCATTGGCGTGTTCCACCTCGATAGCATGCGTGGTCAGCGCAAATCGGGACTTGAATCGTAAGCTGCCGCTTACCGGGCGCGGCTTTCCGGCCGGGTGAAGAGGGCCGACCGCGCGATGACGGCGATGCCCGTTGTCATCTGAGCGCGGCCAGTACGTCCGCGGTGAACTTTGCGATATCGAAACGCTTGCCGGAGGGATCTTCGCCGCGGCGGACGATGACGATTTCCTGGCCGGGCACGATCACCACGTACTGCCCGCGGTTGCCGAAGGCGGCATAGGTATCGGCAGGCACGCCGGGCGAGTTGTTCATCAGCCAGAAAGTGGCGCCATAGCCGAAATCGCCGCCGGGCTGCGGGCCCGACGGCGTGGCGACGTACTTCGCCCAACCTTGCGGGAGTATGCGCTCGCCAAGGAAGACTCCATCCTGCTGATAGAGCAGGCCGAACCGGGCCAGATCCCGCGCCGTCGTCCACACCTGGCTGGACATGACGTAGTTGCCCTTCCAGTCGGTTTCGGGAACGGTGCGGGTCATGCCGATTTTCCACAGAAGCGCGGCGAACGGAAACGCGAGCGCCCTGGCGTCGTCGCCTGCGCGTGTGCGCAGGCCCAGCATGGCCAGCACGATGTCGTTGTTGGCGTAGCGGAAGCGCGTTCCTGGGGGTGCTTCCAGCGGCCATGCGACCGTTTCTTCGCTGACGGCGGCGCCGCCGAAATAGAGCGCATCGGTGCGATTGCCGGCGGTACTGCTATGCAGGCCACTGGCCATGCGCAGCAGCTGATCGGTCGTGATGGCGGCGCGCGGGTCGCCAGGGGTCTGCCATTGCGGAACAGGCGCCGGCTGCGCCGGGTCGATCAAGCCTTCGCCGACGGCAACGCCAACGACCGTGCCGGCGATGCTCTTGGCGACCGACCAGGTGCGCTGGGAAACATGCGGGCCGAAGCCCTGGCGGTATTTCTCGGCGATGATGCGGCCGCGCTGGACGACGATGACGCCGGTGGTCAGATTTGCTTCGCCATGGCTGGCGCCATCGAATGCGGCATCCACGCTCTGGCGCAAGCGCTTCCGATCGCCGGTCGGCCGCGCGCTGGCGTCCTTGTCGCCCAGCGGCCAGGGTTCACGGTCGAGCGCGGGAGCCGCGGCATCGAAGCGGGGCAGGGCGGCAAGCGCGTCCGCGCCCGCGCCGATGGGAAGCTGGACGCAGCCCAGATTGGGCCGCCACGCCGCGATGCGCGGCGGCAGCGCATCGTCGAACGGGACAGCGACCATCTTGCGGCCGGCATCCACTTCGGAGGCGAGCGTCGGCACCAGCGCATCGTATTCGGGATAGATGCCGTTCAATTCGGTCGCCTCGATCTGCGCTTGCTCCCGGCCCGCGTTGAACAGGCCGCTGCACATGGTCAGCGCCTTGTACCCGGCGGCGATGGCGCGGTCATAGGCCGTTGGCGCCTGCTGCGCCGACGCCGGCGCGGCCGCTGCCAGCGCCGCCGCCAGCAGCCAAGGCATTCTCTTCTTCATGGCAGTCCGCTCCCGACCGGTTCACCGTTTGGCTGCAGGATATCCGCTGCAAGCGTCCACGGCATCGCGCGCGATGGGGATGGAATACGACGTCCGCCTGCCGCCGAGCCAGAAAGCGACGCCTCCGCGGTCAACAGGCGCCGGGCCTCAGGCGTACTGCATGGCAGGCGCGGCGATGTCGGCGGTTGCGGCGCGCTCGGGTTCTTCCGAGGCGATATGCGCGGCGAAACCGGATATGCCCGGCGCGATATCCGGCAGCAACGTGCAATCCGGGATGCTGTACGCGCCCGCGTTCTGCGGACGGAACGGTATCGGCGCGGTCTTCCAGAGATCATCGAGGCGTTGACCCAGCCTGTCGCGGATCTCCAGGAACTGCGCATCGTCGATGCGGTCGGTCCGGTAGGCCACGAACGGCGGCAGCACGTCGAAGCCGGGGTAGTACAAGGTGCCGTGCTGGATGGGGAACAACAGGTCGTCGATGGGGCCGTTGATGCCGCGCGGTCCGTAGTGCGGCTCCCATCCGCCCGTTGTAACGACCAGCATTGCCCGCTTTCCCGCCAGCATCCCTTCGCCGTAACGGTCGCCCCAGCGCGCATCGGAGTGTTCGCCAACGCCGTAGCCGAAGCCGTAGGCATAGACCCGTTCCACCCAGCCTTTCATGATGGCCGGCATCGAGAACCACCACAGCGGGAACTGCAGGATCAGCGCATCGGCCCAGCGCAGCTTGTCCTGTTCCCGCGCGATGTCCTCGCTCTGACTGCCGTTGGCGTAGGCATGCTTGGAGGCCAGCGAAGGATTGAAGCGCGCGCCGGGCTGCCAATCCGTGCAATCGGCGGCGTCGAGCGATGCTTTCCAGTCCATCGCATACAGATCCGAAACCTGGACGGCATGGCCGTTGTCCTGAAGGCGCTTGACGGTGAAGTCCTTCAGCGATCCGTTCAGCGACCTGGGTTCGGGGTGGGCATAGACGACAAGCACGTTCATGGCAGGGCTCCTGCTTTGCTGATGAGCCATGCTGATTCCTGCTAAGGTATATTGGAAATGAATTTCCAAAATTTCAGGTATAGCAGTGGTTAATTTGAGGCGGCTGGATCTCAACCTGCTGGTGACGCTGGATGTCCTGCTCTCGGAGCAGAACGTGACCCGCGCGGCGCAGCGCCTGCATTTCTCGCAGCCATCGGTCAGCGTGCATCTGGCCAAGCTGAGGGACATCTTTGGCGACCCGCTGCTGCTGCCGGGGCCGCGGGGCATGCGGCCCACCGCCAGGGCCGAGGCGTTGCGCGAACCGTTGCGCCTGGCGCTTGAGGCGCTGGAGCACGCGGTGGCGCCGGCGCGCGCCTTCGACCCCGCCCAAGCCAGCCATACCTGGCGGGTCGCGGCAGCCGACTACGCCGAATCGACGGTGCTGTTGCCGGCGCTGGCCGGTTTGCGTTCGGCCGCGCCCGGTGCCCGCCTGGCCGTCGTACAACTGTTTCCGTCACGCATCGCCAAACAGGCCGAGCAGGGCGAGATCGATCTCGCCTTCCACACCAGCGAAGACGCGCCGGCCGGCCTGCACCGGCGGCCGCTCTTCCGCGAGCGGTACGTGCTGGCGGGCCGTGCCGGCCACCCGCAGCTGAAACGGCGGCCCACGCTTGCACAGTTCGGCAGACTGGAGCACGTCGTGGTGTCGCCCGACGGCGGCGGATTCCGCGGCGTCACCGATGATGTGCTGTCGCAGGCAGGACTGACGCGCCGGGTGGTGCTGTCGGTCCCGCATTTCCTGTTCGTCATTTCGGTGCTGGCGGAAACCGACCTGGTGGCGATGCTGCCGTCGCGCCTGGTGCGCGGCAACCACGCGCTCAGGGTGGTGGAGCCGCCTGTCGAGGTGCCGGGCTATGAGATGGCCATGCTGTGGCACGAACGCTGCCATCGCGATCCTGCGCATCAGTGGCTGCGCGAGCGCATCGCCGCGTCGCTGTGACGCCGTGGCGTTGCAGAAGCGCGCGACATGCCGTTTCGCTGGCGCGCTGCTGCCGGGCACTGCCGGGTTATCGTTCCGGCGGCCGGCCAGCAGACGGATTGAGGCGCTGGCGGCACAGGGAATGGACGCTTCGTCCCGGCGGGAGGCGCTTGGCAGCGCAGCGCGATCCCGGCGGGCGTCCGCTGGCGGTCCCTGTCGATTCATGTCGGCCGGTGTATAAAGCCGTTCGGTCCGTTGCTTGGGTCGGGCGCGCATGATGTCCGCCGCGGTTGCGGAGGAGCTTGCAATCTGCTTCGGCAGGGCTTGGCCAACCTGGCAAGCCATCCGCTCCAGGCATCGAACCGCACATTCAACTTTCTTGGGTTTCCGCTGATAGCCAGTTCACTACAACTCAAAGCAGACTGGCATTACGGACGAAGCGGCGAGCGCCACCATTACGTGATTCAGGCCTGGGTCAAGAACCGGCTGGGCGGCAGGGCGCACGGATGGTTCCAGCCGGGCTCCCGGTTCGTTCTTGCGAAGATCGAAATCACCCGCTCTCATCGTTCGAAAGGCTATGGCACGGTCGTGCTTGAAGAGCTGCGGGCGAAGGCGCGCCAGTGCGGATGCAGCGAGCTCGTGTTCCAGGGCGTACGCGCCGACAACAGCGGCGCCATCAAGCTGTACACATCGTTCGGTGCCAAGCCGGTCCCCACCTCGGGGAACCTCTGCGATTTCGTTGTCCCGCTGCCGTAGCCGCGGTTTCGGAACAAGTATCGGTCCACGGACTCTGACGGCCGTCCGCGTTGCGTAGCGCGTCTGCGTTGCCACGCGGTGATGGCGCCGGGTCGCGGCCGGACGGCATGAGGCCGCAGCTTCCCGAGTCCGGTACGCGGCGGCAATGCGCGCTTGCCGAGAGCGGTTCCGGCGAGCGCCTGGCCAGACGGCGCCACAGGCGCGAAGCTGCGCGGCGAGTTAGCCTGTCGCCATGGACTCCCTGATTGCCGCTTCCGCTCGCGCGCTCGCTGCCGGCGATCCGCTCGGCGCCCTCAAGCGCATCGCTCTGCGCGATGACCCGCCCGCGCTTGCGCTGCGCGGCATTGCCATGGCCCAGTTGGGCGAACACCCGCGTGCGCGCGAGCTGCTTCGGCGCGCGGCGCGCGGCTTTGGCGACCGCGGGGTTCTGGCGCGCGCGCGTTGCGTGGTGGCCGAGGCCGAGGTGGCGCTGGCGATGCGCGATTTCGGCAGCTCGCCGCGCGCGCTGGCAGCCGCGGCCGCGACGCTGGAAGCGCGCGCCGACCGCGCCAATGCCATGCACGCACGGCTGATCGCAGTGCGACGGCTATTGCTGCTGGGCCGCATCGAAGACGCCGACGCCGCGCTGGTTTGCGTGGATACGCGCGGCCTGCCGCCGGCGCTGGCGGCGGTGGCGGGGCTGGCCGCAGCCGAGATCGCATTGCGGACGCTGCGCACCGCGCCGGCGCGCGCGGCGCTGGACCGCGCGTACGAGGCCGCAGAGCGCGCGCGCATACCGGCGCTGCTGGCCGAAGCCGCCGAAGCGCGCACCGCGCTCGAACGTCCTGCGGCGCGGCACATCCACGGCGGCCACGAGCGGCCGTTGCGGCTGGACGAGATCGAAGCGCGGCTCGCTGCCGGTGCGCTGGTTGTCGATGCCTGCCACCGCGGCCTGCGCACAGGCGATGCGTGGTGTCCGCTGGCGCGCAGGCCGGTGCTGTTCGCCCTGGCGCGCGCATTGGCCGAAGGCTGGCCCGGCGATGTCGAGCGCGATGGGCTGATCATGCGCGCCTTCCGCAGCCGCCATCCGGATGAGACCCATCGCGCGCGCTTGCGCGTGGAAATTGGCCGGTTGCGCAGGCTGATCGCGCCGCTGGCCACCATCGAAGCCACCGCCCGCGGCTTTGCGCTGGTGCCGCGCGTACGCCGGGAGGTCGTCGTCCTGGTGCCGCCGATCGACGGCGAGCAGGCGTCGCTGCAAGCCTTGCTGACCGACGGCGCCGCCTGGTCCACATCGGCGCTGGCACTGGCGCTGGGGGCCAGCCAGCGCACCGTGCAACGCGCACTGGCCGAGCTGGAAGCCGCCGGACGGGTGCGCTCGTTCGGACGCGCACGGGCGCAGCGCTGGCTGGCGCCGCCGCTGACGGGATTCACGACGATCTTGTTACTCCCCACTGCGCTCCCGCCCGGGTAGATTGGCCCTGCAGCGTCGCTCCCGGCGCAAAGGAGGCCAAGCCATGAAGCGCAACCCGAGTACAGACAAGTCCCAGGCGACAGCGCATACGGCCGAGATCGTCCGCGAATACGGTCCGTTCGCCGGCGCCGACAGCGTGGGAGGCGTCACCCACGATGGCCGCCATGTCTGGGCGGCCATCGGCGACAAGCTGCTCGCTTTCGATCCGGAAAGCGGCGAACCGACTCGCACGCTGGAACATGCCGCCGATGCCGGCACCGCCTTCGATGGCACTTATCTCTATCAGATTGCCGAAACGCGCATCGACAAGATCGATCCGGCCACTGGCGATGTGATCAAGTCGATTCCGGCGCCAGGCAACGGCGGCGACTCGGGGCTGGCCTGGGCCGAGGGCAGCCTGTGGGTGGGCCAGTACCGCGGTCGCAGGATCCACCAGGTCGATCCGGAGTCCGGCACCGTCATCCGCTCCATCGAATCCAATCGCTTCGTCACCGGCGTGACCTGGGTCGACGACGAGTTGTGGCACGGCACCTGGGAGGACGAGGAGAGCGAAATCCGCCGCATCGATCCGCACAGCGGCGCCGTGCTTGAGCGGCTGCAGATGCCGCAAGGCGTTGGCGTCAGCGGGCTCGAATCCGACGGCGCGGACCTGTTCTATTGCGGCGGCGGCGGGGCCGGGAAGGTTCGCGCGGTGCGGCGCCCGAAACGCACCACGGCCTGATTGCCGACAGCCGGCCGCAGCCGGGAAGCGCTGGCCCGGCTGGCGGACGCCAAAGTACCCGTGCACATCCGATTCCGTCCACGGCACAGGGCGAACCGCCCCGATCGGGACGTCTTCGGTTTGATAACCGAATCCGCGCGTGCCCGCCCTCTCACGCAACGCCTGTGCGCGGACAAAGCGGCTCCCGGAGTGGGAGAGCGCACCGTCAACACCATCACTGAGGAAAACAACATGAACGCTATCGCTTCCGAACCTGCTACCGCCCATCATCCGGTCGTGTCCAAGGATCAATGGCTGGCCGAACGCAACAAACTGCTGGTGCGTGAGAAGGAGCTGACCCGCCTGCATGACCGAATTGCGCGCGAGCGCCGCGCGCTGCCGTGGGTGCGCGTGGACAAGCTGTATGTCTTCGACACGCTGGAAGGTCCCCGCACGCTGGCCGAACTGTTCGACGGCCGCCGCCAACTTCTGGTGCAGCACTTCATGTTCGCGCCGGGCTGGGAGCAGGGCTGCAAGAGCTGTTCGTACATGGCTGACCACAACGACGGTGCGACGGTGCATCTGGCGCAACGCGACACTACGTTTCTGGCGATCTCGCGCGCGCCGTTGGCCGATATCGAGCGCTTCCGGCAGCGCATGGGCTGGCGGTTCAAATGGGTCTCTTCCCATGGCACCGACTTCAACCACGACTTCGGCGTCAACTTCAGCGAGGACGAAATGTCTTCGGGCAAGGTCGACTACAACTACGTCATGCAGCCGTTCCCGCATGAAGAGGCGCCCGGCATCAGCGTGTTCTGCAAGGATGATGCGGGCGAAGTCTTCCACACCTACTCTCGCTATGGGCGTGGGGTCGAAGTGATGATGCACACCTATGCATTGCTGGACCTGACGCCCAAGGGGCGCGATGAGGATGGCCTGGGCTACGGCATGGAGTGGGTGCGCCACCACGACCGCTACGGGACCGATCCTGCGGCCGCGGCACCGGCCGCCGGTTCGTGCTGCGCCGGACAGCGCTGATCCGGCCGATCCGCTGAGCCGGATGATTGCGCCATGTCGGAACTGTGGCCGTGGTTGGCGATTGCCGGACTCGGCGCCGCGCATGGCCTGAGCCCGGTCAACGGCTGGATGTTCGCCGCCGCGCGCGGCGCGCAGACGGGCGACAGCAGGCAGGCCTGGCGTGCGCTGCTGCCGATAGGCATCGGGCACGCGGTATCGATCGCCCTGGTGGCTTACGTCTTCTCGTTGGGAGTATCGATGGAGCGCAGCCGGATCCACGCCGCCGCCGGCGCGCTGCTGGTTGGCGTGGCTGCGTACCGCTGGCTGGCCGGCACCAGGCAACGCACGCCTGCCGGCACGCACGCCAGCCATGCCGGCATCGCGCTTTGGTCGTTCCTGATGGCCACCGCGCACGGGGCGGGGCTGATGCTGGTACCTGCGCTGGTGCCGCTGTGCCTGGCCAATGATCCGGCCCGCGCGATCACCGCGTCGGGCTCGCTGGCCCTGGCGCTGGCGGTAGTCGGTGTCCATATGGCGGCGATGCTGGTCATGACCGGCATCGCCGCCGCCGGCGCCTGCCGCGGCATCGCCATGCATCGCCGCTGGTCGCGTGCTGCGATGCCGGGTCAGATCTGGACCGCCATACTGGCCATCACCGGCGTGCTGCTGATCGTGCTGCGCTAGGGGCTATTGCCGTTTCCCGAGCCGGCCGCGCCGCAATTGCGCGTGTTCGAGGCAAGGAAGAGTGAGGACGCGGACGTTGGTCAACGCCCGGGCGATGACGCGGCCCCGCTCGGGAAACGGCAACAGCCCCTGAGGCATGGAGGCGCCTGCCTCAGCGGAAAACGAAATCGCCGGCGAGGAAACCAAGCGTCATTGCGACCACCAGCAGCGCCCCCTGCAGCTTCGGCGGCGCGGGCAAGGGAATGTCCAGCAGCCTGCAACCGATGCCGATCAGCAACGCCAAAAACAGGCCGAATAGCGACACCGTCATCGCTGTACCCTACCGGCGGTTTGTCCGGTCGGGCCACCGCAGTCGGCGACATGCGCAGCGGCGCGGCGCGTCAGCCATCTTTCCGCCAGCAGATATCCCGATGTCATCGCCACCACCAGCAGAGCGCCTACCAGCAGCGGCGGTGCAGGCACCGGTATGCCTGACGCGCGACAGCCAAAGCCTATGGCGAAACCAAGCGCGATGCCGAGCAGCAGTTTCCAGTTCATGCGCATCTCATCCAAAAGTGAATAGCACGCTCTAAATGTCGGAGTGGGTTCCGGAAAGCGGGGCGTGGATCGCAGGTGCGCCGCCGATGAAATGCCTGACCTGCGGTGGGGCATCGCCGATATGCAGGCGGCGCAGCACGTCCTGCAGGCGACGCTCCTCCCCGGTAACGCGTTCGTGCTGGCGCAGATGTTCCAGCCAAGAGGCGACCAGGAAGTACTCCAGATAGATGCCGGGCGCCGCGGTGTCTTCCATCACGCCCCATTGCACCGCGCCATCGCGGCGGCGGCTGCGGCCCAGCCACTGCATGCGCTCCAGGAACGCGACCCGGTCCTCCAGCGCGATGCGGTATTCCACGGTGACCAGGACCGGGCCGCGATCCTGGTCGTGCGGGATAGACAGCAGCGGTTCGGGCCAGTGCGCCGAAGGCGTGATGTCCAGCGCATCGGCCGCGCCCAGGCGGAAGCGCAGCGCCCATCCCGAGGCAAGCAAGGTTGCGATTGCCGCCAGCGTAAGCGCGAAAGCCGTGTCCCAACGCTGCGCCACCGCTCCCCACAGCAGGCTGCCGGCGGCCATGCCCGAGGCGAACACAACGATGTACAGGGATAGCGCCCGCGCGCGCACCCATGGCGGCACCGACGTCTGCGCCGCGATCTGCAGCGACGACAGCACGCTGATCCACGCTAGCCCGTTCAACAGCATCACCGGAAACAGCAGTTCGCGTTGGCGTATCCACGCCAGGCCCAACAGCGACAACGCACAAAGCAGCGACGCCGCCAGCACCAGGCGGTCGTGATCCATCCGCATGCGCAGTTTCGGCAGCAACAGTGCGCCCAGGACGGCGCCGACGCCGATGCAGCCCAGCAGGGAGCCATAGGTTCCGGAACCGGCGGCCAGATCCTTGCGCACCACGATGGGCAGCAGCGCAGGCAGGGCGCTGGCGAACACGAAGAAACTGGCCGACTTCACCAACACCGACTGGAATACGTTGGCGTGCGAAGCGTAGCGCAGGCCGGCGCGCAGCGCGCTCCCGAAGCGTTCCGGAGGCAGCAGCGATGGCGATGGCGCGCGTTTCCAGCGCCATAGCACCACCACCACGCCGAGGAACGACAACGCATTGATGGCGAATGCCCAGGACGCACCGAACTGCGCCACGACCAAACCGCCCAGGGCAGGACCGACCGAACGCGCGATATTCATGCTCACCGAATTCAGCGCAACCGCAGGCGCCAGCATCTCGCGCGGGACCAGTTCCGAGGTGGCCGCGGCCTGTGCCGGCATGGCCATGGCCGCGCCGGCGCCCAACGCGAAGGTGAGCGCAAGCAGCGACCACGGCTCCAGCCGATCGGCCTGCGCCAGCAACGCCAACAGTGTGGCGATGCCGAACATCCATAGCTGGGCGGCGATCAGGTATTTGCGGCGGTCGACGGTATCGGCCAGCGTTCCGGCCAGCAGCGCCAGCAACACGACCGGCAAGGTGGTTGCCGATTGCACTGCGGCGACCCAAAGCGCAGAACCGGTCCGCTCGGCCATGACCCAGGCGGCCGCGACATCGTGCATCCAGGTGCCGATGTTGCCGACCAGGATCGCCAACCACAGTGCGCGGAAGGTTGGCTGGGAAAACGGCGCCCAGGGGCCGGGAGGCAGTGCGGCGGATGGCTGGTTTCCCATGTCAGAACGCGTAGCAGGAGCAGCCCAGCGCACCCCAAAAGCCGCGCACGTCGCGGCTGGGCGTTTGGCGCTGCGAGGCATGCCCATGCCCGTGCATGGCGCACGTCTGGCCGTGCGGATGGAGGTGCGCAGACGCGAACGCAGCGCTGGCCTGCGCCAGGCTGCCGCCCCGGTAGCCGCCGAAACGGTTGACCGGCGACCAATCCGGCATAGGCGCCGGCAGCTGCGGAGCCAGCGGGGAGAAATCTTCATCGCCGTGCACGATCTTTCCGCCGACCACGGTCAGCACGCTGGTGATGTCCTTGATAGCCTTCTCTTCCACGCTGAAGAAATCGGCCGACAGCAGCGAAAAATCCGCATGTTGTCCCACCGCCAGGCGGCCTTTGCGGTCCTGATCGTCGGAAAACCAGGCGCTGCCATGGGTCCACAATCGCAACGCTTCCTCGCGCTGCAACCGGTTGTCGTCGCCGTACATCGGCATACCGCCCACGGTGCGGCCGCTGACCAGCCAATACAACGATATCCAGGGGTTGTAGCTGGCCACGCGGGTGGCATCGGTTCCGGCGCCGACCGCAACGCCTGCGGCGAGCATGCGGCGTACCGGCGGCGTGCGCTTCAGCATGTCGGTGCCGTAGCGGTCGGCGAAGAACTCGCCCTGGAATGCCATGCGGTGCTGGATGGCGATGCCGCCGTTCAGCGCGCGCACGCGGTCGATGTTGCGTTCGGAAATGGTTTCGGCATGATCGACGATCCAATGCAGGCCGTCGAATGGAACCTCGCGGTCGACCTGTTCGTAGACATCCAGCACGCGCGAGATGCTTTCGTCGTAGGTGGCATGGATGCGGAAAGGCCAACGATTTTGCACCAGCAGGCGTACCACGTCGGCCAGTTCGCCCTCCATGCCGTCGGGAAGGTCCGGGCGCGGTTCGCGGAAATCCTCGAAATCCGCGGCGGAGAACACCAGCATCTCGCCGGCACCGTTGTGGCGCAGCATGTCGTCGCCCTGGCGCGGCCGCAGCAGTTGCGTCCAGCGCTGAAAGTCGGCGACTTCGCCGCCTTTGTTCTGGGTGAACAGGTTATAGGCGATGCGCACGGTCAGTTCGCCGTCGGCATGCAGCTTGTGGATGATCTCGTAGTCTTCCGGATAATTCTGGAAGCCGCCGCCGGCATCGATCACCGAGGTGATGCCCAGCCGGTTGAGTTCGCGCATGAAATGGCGGGTGGAATTGATCTGGTATTCCGGTGGAAGCTTCGGACCCATTGCCAGCGTTGCATAGAGAATCAGCGCGTTGGGCTTGGCCAGCAGCAGACCGGTGGGATTGCCGGCCTTGTCGCGTTCTATCCGGCCCCCGGGCGGGTCCGGACTGTCCTTGCTGTAGCCCACCGCGCGCAGCGCGGCGCGGTTGAGCAGCGCGCGATCGTAGAGATGCAGCAGGAATACCGGCGTGTCCGGCGTGATCGCGTTGATCTCGTCCAGCGTCGGCAGCCGCTTCTCGACGAACTGGTGCTGGCTGAAGCCGCCGACCACCCGCACCCATTGCGGCGCGGGAGTACGTGCGACCTGCTGTTTCAGCATTGCCATCGCGTCGGCCAGCGAGCGCACGCCGTCCCAGCGCAGCTCCATGTTGTAGTTGAGCCCGCCGCGTATCAGATGGGTGTGGCTGTCGTTGAGGCCTGGAATCAGGCGCCGCCCCTGCGCATCGATTACTTGGGACGCGCGTGTCGCGTAGGCCATCACCTCGGCGTCGCTGCCGACAGCGACGATGCTGCCGTCGGCGATCGCCAGCGCGCTCGCGGAAGCAAGCTCGGGATGCAGCGTGGTGACGCGTGCGTTGCGTACGATAAGGTCGGCCATCTTGCCCTCCATGCCCGAAGCGATGCCGCGGCCTGCCAGACCGGAAGCGAAGGCTACCGCCACGCCCTGCAACAGCCGGCGACGGTTGGGGTCATCGATCATCGGGAGCGCCTGCAGCGGTTTCCGTCATGCGATGGTCAGAGCGCGACCGCGCCATCAGTGGCCTTCCTCGCCCCCGAACATCGATTTGGCGTACTGAATGCCAAGCCCGTAGCCGCCGGCGTGGCTCCTGGCGATGCCCGTGGTCAGACCATAGGTTTCGCCGCGTGCCCAGTCGCGCTGCAGCTCCAGCAGGTATTGCAGGCTGGTGATGGGATACGCGCCGGCCTGGACCATGCGGGTGACCGCGCGCTCGTGCGCCTCATCGCTGACGTCGCCGCAGGCGTCGGTGATCACATACACCTCGAAGCCCTGTTCCAGTGCGCTGAGCGCCGGACCGACGATGCATACGCTGGTCCACAGGCCGGCAAGCACGATACGCGCTTTGCCGATGGCATTGACCTGGCCGGTGATCTGGCTGTCTTCCCAGGAATTCATGCTGGTGCGGTCATACACGGTGGCGTCGGGAAACGCCGCCGGCACCTCCGGAAACAGCGGGCCGGAGAAACTCGCCGCCGCCACCGTGGTAACGACGGTCGGCACCTTGAACCCTGCCGCACCCTGGGCCACCAGCGCCACGTTGTTGCGCAGCAGGGCGACATCCATCGAACGCAGCGGAAAAGCCATCTGCGACTGGAAGTCGATCAGGATCAGCGTATGGTCCTGCGGGCTCAGCAGCAGCTTGGCGGCGGCGGTGGTGGCCTTGGCCATTGGGGTTTCTCCTTGCGGTAGGAATTGTTTAGCGGAATCGGACGGATTGGCCGCGCGCATGCGTTGTGCGCGCTGCGGGCTCCGACTAGCGATGGAAGGACGCGCGGCCGAAACGGCAAGCGGGGTCTTCGGACCCCGAATGCGGATGCAGGCGCGAGAAGGCGCGCGGCGACACTCCGGTAAAGCGGCGGAAAGTGCGGGTGAAGTGGCTCTGGTCGAAGAAGCCGAGCGCGGCGGCGGTCGCGGCGATCTTCTGGTCGCCGCGGACGAGCATCCGCTTGGCCGCTTCCATGCGCGTTTTCAGTACGTACTCCATCGGGCTGCTGCCGACGCTGACGCGGAACATCCGCGCGAAATGGAAGCGGCTGATGCAGGCTGCGCGTGCCAGATCGGCCAGCGTGAAACTTTCGCAGAGATGCTCGTGGATATAGGCGAGGGTCCGCTCCAGCGCACGCGCGCTGAGGCCGTGGGATGCGATCCGGGTATGCGGTTCGGCAGCGCAGGGAGCCGCTGCGGCCGCTTGAACCGGACTGGAGGAAGAGGCGGCTTCTGGCACGATGTGTTCCCGTATCGGACAGGGCATTGGGCGTTTGCTGCCAACGGCGCATGTCACGACGCTGCGGTGCCGTTGGCTGCGCTTGCGCAAACAGGATGCCGGCAGCCACCGACTGGCCGAAACCCCGATCCGGGTGACGACCCGCTCCCCCATAAGGGTAGGTACGCTGACGCAGCGTGGCGCAGTCCGTACGATTGCGTCCTGGAGAAGGACCGCTTCAGCCAACCGGTGGCCGATCGCGTCTTTCCGTCGAAGCACCCCCGGCCTACCTGGACAAATCGCTGCAGATGCTTTCGCTCACGTTGCCGTACCGATGGATTCTCACGTGCCTGCATGCGGGTATGCTGACCATCGCCATGTGCGTCCCGGCAATGGCGATCGAACCGGATCAGGGCCTGTCCAGCTTCCACCACAGCACCTGGACGATCCGCGAAGGCGCCCCTGCCGACATCTGGGCGCTGGCTCAGGCGCCGGACGGGTTTCTCTGGTTGGGCACGGGCAGCGGGCTGTTCAGATTCGACGGAATCCGGTTCGAGCGCCGGGAGCCGCCGGCTGGCGCGCAGCTGCTGTCGAACAACATCACCGCGCTGACCATTGTCGGCGCGGAGGAAACCTGGATCGGCTACTACGCTGGCGGCGCCAGCGTGATGACGCCGGACCGCATCGTGCACTACCCACCGGGCAACGGCATGCCGGACGGGGCGGTGTACCGCATTGCCCGCGGCAACGACGGAACCATCTGGATCGCGACGGTGCACGGGTTGGCGCGTTTCCGCGATGGGCGTTGGCATACCGTCGGCGCCGATTGGAACTATCCTTGGACGCACGCGGACTGGGTGCTGGTGGATTCCCGCGGCACGCTATGGGTCGCCACGGGCGACACCGTGGTTTATGCCAGGCCAGGAGCCCGCGCGTTCGCACGTACTGGCGTGAGTTCCGCGCCGTACGCCGTACTGGCCGAAGCGCCGGATGGCAGCGTCTGGATCTCCGACAGCCTGCATGGAACGCGTCCGGTTGCCAGTGAATCCGCCAAGCCCGCGTACCGGCTGGTGCCCGGACTGGCAACGCTGCAGTCCAAGCGCATGCTGTTCCACAGCGACGGCAGCCTGTGGGGAACGGAGGCCGAGCGCGGCGGCGTCTATCGGGTGCCTTTCCCTGCCGGCGCCACGGAGCAGAGCGCCAGGGGCGGGGGAACCGGAGTGGAGGCGTATTCCAAACGCCAGGGCCTGACTTCCGACATGGCCGTGCCGGTGCTGGAGGACAACGAAGGCAATGTATGGGTGGGTACCAATCTTGGGCTCAACCGTTTTCGCCGCAACAACGTCGTTGCGCTGGCGGAAGTGGCCGAGTTTGCCCATCTGGGATACGGTTTGACCAGCGGCGCCGGCGACTCGGTCGCCCTGGTTGGCGGTGGCACCTTGTTCCGTACCGACGGGAGGACCACGCAAGCGGTCATGCACTCTCTGCCGCGCATAACATCCGCGCACGAAAGCGCCGACGGCGTGCTCTGGCTGGTGGGATACGAACGGCTATGGAGATTGCACGGCGGCCAGCGCCGGCAGATTGCATTGCCAGGGAACCGGACCGCGCACGAAATCCGTGCGCTGGGATCGGACCGAACCGGTGTTGCGTGGCTGTCGCTCGATGGCGAAGGAGTCTATCGCTACCGCAATGGAACCTGGAACAAGGTGGAGGTTCTGCCGGATGCGCTGCCGAGCGTGCTGGCGGCGGGTGCGCGCGGCGGCATGTGGCTGGGTTATGCCGGAAGCCGGGTGGCGAGCTCGGACGCGCGCGCAAGCCGCAGCTATGGCGAGCAGGAAGGCCTGCGGGTCGGCAACGTCACCGCTATCAGCGCCAGCGAGCGCAACGTGGTGGTAGCCGGCGAAAAAGGCATCGCGTTGCTGGACGGCGGCAGGTTCCGTTCGCTGCAGCAGCCGGGCAGCGAATTCACGGGCATCACTGGCATTGCCGAAACGCCCGAGGGCGATCTGTGGCTGAACGGCAACCGGGGTGCTGTTCGCATCGCCGCGACGGAGCTGCGCCGGGCTGTGACCGAATCCGGATACGAGCCGCTCTACACGCTGTTCGACGCGCAAGACGGACTGCCCGGTATCGCCGTGCAATCCCATGCGGTTTCGACCATCATCAGGACGGACAACGGCTTGCTGTGGTTCGCCACCAACCAGGGCGCGGCGTGGATAGACCCGACCCGCATCCACCGCAATCCTCGGCCGCCGATGGTGTCCATTCGTTCGTTGGCGGCAGATGGCATGGTGCAGGCGTCCTGCGCGCCGATCAGGTTGAAAGAACGCACCACCCGCGTTGAGATCGATTACACCGCCACCAGCCTGACCTTGGCCGAGCGCAACCGTTTCCGTTACCGGCTCGAAGGCGTCGAAGCGGATTGGCAGGACGCGGGCACGCGCCGCCAGGCGTTCTACACCAACCTGGGCCCCGGCGACTATCGCTTCCGCGTCATCGCCGCGAACAACGATGGGGTGTGGAACGAGCAGGGCGCGAGCCTGGATTTCAGTATTGCGCCGACGTTCTTCCAGAGCCGATGGTTCGTGTTGTTGTGCGTGCTGGTCGGCACCGGCGCGCTATGGCTGCTGTACCTGCTGCGCCTGCGCCAGCTCGGCCTGCACATCCGCACCCGTTTGCACGAGCGCCACATGGAACGCGAGCGCATCGCGCGCGAATTGCACGATACGTTGTTGCAAAGCATTCATGGGCTGATCCTGCGGTTTCAGGCGGTCGCCGAAACGATACCGCCGCGCGACCCGGCGCGCATGGCAATGGAGAGTGCGCTGGATCGGGCCGACCAGGTGCTGGTGGAAGGGCGCGAACGGGTACTCGATCTGCGTGCCTCCACGCAGTATTCGGGCGATATGTCGGAAGTGTTCTCCAAGGTTGCCGAAGAGCTTGCGGAGGAACATCCGGCCACGTTCCGCATTGCGACCAAGGGCCTGGCGCAGGCGCTGGACCCGCTGGTGCGCGACGAGATATTCCGCATCGGGCGCGAGGCTCTGCTCAACGCCTATCACCACGCCGACGCTGGCACCATCGAGGTGGAGATCGACTATGCCCGTGACGAACTGCGGCTGCGCTTCGTGGACGACGGACGCGGTGTGGACGCCAAAGTGCTGGAGGGCGGCAGGCCCGGGCACTGGGGCCTTTCGGGCATGCGCGAAAGGGCCGCCCGGATCGGCGGACGATTGAGCATCTGGTCCCGGGCCGGCGCCGGAACCGAAGTGGAACTCAGAATACCCGCCGACTCCGCCTATCGGCCCTGCCTGAAAGCATCGCGCTGGAAAGGGCTGCGCGCGCTTTTCGGCCGCCGTGACCGCGATTGAGCGGCGAGGCGTATGCTTTGCCAACGTATGAGGAAGCGACTGTGCAGACGACCGGCAACCGTATAGGCATCATGGTGGTCGACGATCATCCGCTGCTGCGTGAAGGCATCGCCGCGGTGATCGGCGGCCAGCCGGACATGCAACTGGTGGCGGAAGCGGCTACCGGCATCGAGGCGGTTGAGCAGTTCGCCGCTCATCACCCCGACGTCACTCTGATGGATCTGCAGATGCCGGCGATGAACGGCATCGATGCCATCGCCGCAATCCGTGAGCGTTCGCCTTCGGCACGCATCGTGGTGCTGACCACTTACCACGGCGATGTCCAGGCGCTGCGTGCGTTCAAGGCCGGTGCGTCCGGCTACCTGCTCAAGAGCATGCTGCGCAAGGAACTGGTCGACACCATCCGGCAGGTGCATGCGGGCGGAAAGCGCGTTCCTGCCGAAATCGCCAAAGAGATCGCCGAATATGCCTCCAGCGAGGCGCTGAGCGCGCGCGAGATAGAGGTGCTGAGGCAGGTGGCCGGCGGCAACGCCAACAAGCGCGTGGCTGTCCAGCTGGGCATTTCCGAAGAAACGGTCAAGGCGCATATGAAAAGCATCCTTTCCAAACTGGCCGCCAGCGACCGCACGCATGCGGTAACCATCGCGCTCAAACGCGGCATCATCGAGACTTGAACGCGGTCCAATCCGACATTGCGCTTCGCATAGGGCCGATCTTGCCCGGTTGATCGTCGCTCCGGTTGCATGGTGACCATGGAATTGCCGGGGAGTCATAAACAAACTCCGTTTGACCGGCAGGGGCTCATCCCTGGTCATGGAGCCGGGCTATCTACATCGCTCAACCCCGAGCAAATCTGGGCGAAACAGGTTTCGTTGAGCACGATTGTGCAATCCGCTTTTCACGAAGAGCGGCAGGCTCCTGAACAGTCGGCGCTGTACCCGTCGCTCGATACCGGCGGACTTCAATCCCTTCCGCGCGCTCGCAGCGGCCTGGTGCCGGTGGAGCCGTTACACCGACGAATTCCTTCACTCCTTGCGGAAAGCACCATGCTCGGCCTGACCACAGTGGGTATCATCCATACCGCCATCAGCCTGATCGCCGTTGCCGCGGCGCTGGCTGCGCTGTTCCGCGACAGGGAGATTTCGCCACGCAACGGGTTGGGCAAGACCTACGTGGCCACTACCGTGCTGACCTGCCTGACTGGGTTCTTTATTTTCCAGCATGGCGGCTTCGGCGCGCCGCACGCGCTGGGCGTCGTCACGCTGCTGGTGCTGGGCATCGCCTGGGTCGCAGGCTACAGCAGGGCGTTCGGCCGGCTAGGTCGGTATGTCGAAACGATTTCGTACTCGCTGACGCTGTTCTTTCACATGATTCCGGCGTTCACGGAAACCTCCACGCGGTTGCCGGTTGGCGCGCCGTGGGCCACCGGTCCGGACGATCCGAACTTGCAGAAAGCCATTGGCATCGCTTTCGTGGTCTTCCTGGCAGGCGCCATTGCGCAGGTGGTTCGGCTGCGGTGCTTGCAGCGCGGCCTGGCCGATTCGCGCGCCGTCTCGGAGATGGCGTGATGAAGACGTCGAAGGTCCCATCCGAGATGGACGCAACACGCCGCAATCTGATGATCGGCGCCGCTTCGCTGGCAGCATCCGCTGCGATTCCGCTGCACGCTCTGGCCGCTGCTACCCGCGTGCCCGCAAACAATCCTTCCCCAATCCGAACGCAGGAGAACACGACCGTGGCCACCTTCACCACCAAAGACGGCACCCAGCTCTACTACAAGGACTGGGGCACCGGTCCCATCGTCACTTTCAGCCATGGCTGGCCGTTGAGCGCCGATGCGTGGGAAGCGCAGATGTTTTTTCTGGCCTCCAACGGCTACCGCTGCATCGCCCACGACAGACGAGGCCACGGACGCTCCAGCCAGCCGTGGGATGGCAACGACATGGACACCTATGCCGACGACATGGCGGAACTATTCGCCCATCTCGGCGTGAAAGACGCCACGCTGATCGGCCACTCCACCGGTGGCGGTGAAGTCGCCCGCTATATCGGTCGCCATGGCACTCAGCGGGTAAAGAAAGCCGTGCTGATGGGTGCGGTGCCGCCGATCATGCTCAAGACCGAAGCCAATCCCGGCGGCCTGCCCATGGAAGTCTTCGATGGATTCCGCGCTGCCTATCTGGCGGATCGATCGCAGTTCTTCCTGGATGTCGCCAGCGGCCCCTTCTTCGGGTTCAACCGCCCTGGTGCCAAGGTGTCGCAGGGACTGATCCAGTCATGGTGGATGCAGGGCATGCTGTCGGGGCACAAGAATGCCTACGACTGCATCAAGGCGTTTTCCGAAACGGATTTCACCGAGGACCTGAAGAAGTTCGACGTGCCGACGTTGATCATCCATGGCGACGACGATCAGATCGTCCCGATTGGAGCATCGGCGATGCTGTCGGCGAAGCTCGTCAAGAACGCCACGCTGAAGATCTACCCGGGCGGAACGCATAGTTTGGGCGACACCAGCAAGGAACAACTGAATGCCGAGCTGTTGGCGTTCTTGAAATCCTAGGGGCTGCACGTTCCGTCGTTGCGACGGGAGCATGCATTCCCTGACCGGTCTGACCGGCAAGTCGCGACCGTCCAGGCGGCTAAGCGGGCGAACCCAGATCCGCATTGCCACGCAGCGTACGGTTGAACAACTCCAGCGTGCGGCGCCAGGCCTCGCGTGCGGCGTCTTCGTCGTAGCGCGGCGTGGTGTCGTTGTTGAAGCCGTGCTGGGTGCCGGCGGGCTGGAACAGCGCGTAGCGCACGCCGGCTTGCTTCAGTGCGGCTTCGTACTCCGGCCAGGCCGCGTTGATGCGTTCGTCGTGTTCGGCCAGCACCACCAGCAGTTCGGCCTTGATGTTGGGCACGTCCTCCAGCGGCGCGGCGTTGCCGTAGAACGGCGCGGCCGCCTGCAGATCCGGCAGGCGGGTGGCGAGGAAGTTGGCCATGCCGCCGCCGTAGCAGAAGCCGACCACGCCGAGCCGGCCGTTGCCGCCGGCGATTCCGCGCAGCATCTGCGCTGCGGCAAGGAAGTCCTCGCGCGTCCTGGCTTGGTCGAGATTGCCGAACAGCGCGCGCGCCGCGTCCTCATCGCCCGGGTAGCCGCCCAGCGGGAACAGCGCATCGGGCGCGAAGGCGATGAAGCCTTCCAGCGCCAACCGGCGCGTGATGTCTTCGATGTGCGGATTGAGGCCGCGGTTTTCGTGCACCACCAGCACCACCGGCAGCGGTCCGTCGGCCTTCGCCGGCTTGACCAGATAGCCGCGGGAGTTGCCGTAGCCGGCAGGCGACGGGAATTCCAGGTACTCGGCCGCAAGCCGGGCATCGTCGGGTTTGACCTGCTGGGCGGCGGCGAACTGCGGATTCAGCGCGGCCAGCAGGCCGGCAGCGCCGGCGGCGCCCACCGCAAAGCGCGCTGCGCCGAGCAGGAAACCGCGGCGGTCGATCTGGCCGTGCACGTACTGGTCGAACAGGCGCAGCACTTCCGGGTCGAAGTCGCTGGCCTTTTGGCGGGGTGGCTGGGGCATGGGAATCTCCGGTAGCCGGGGTGCGCCGGATTACACCACAACCGTACCGCCGTGGTTGTCCAGAACCGGGCGGTTGGGTTTCCGGGCCGCAGCAGCATTGCCGCCGGAGTCGTGGCTCCCATGCGGTGGATTGGGGAAAGCGTCATGAAGCATGGCGGCTTGTCTGTCGGGCTAAGGCCTGAGGTATTCCCACCAATTCTTCTTCGCCGAGGCGCGCGGCAGTGCCGCGCAAACCGCCTTGGCTCACTCCTGGCCAGATCTTCGCCCCCAGCCCGCCGGCCAGCGACTTTTGGGGCAGATGACGGAGCGCGACTTCGGAACGCCTTTCTTCGAGCGCCAGCCAAGTGCCCAGAAGTCGGTAGCCAGGGCAATGCGGGACCGTCCGCGGCATGGATGCCGCGGAAGAGCACACAGGGGTGAGGCAAGCGCTTGCGAAGCACCGCTTCGCGCGTAGCCGAACGCCCGCCATCTGCGATGGCGGGCCGGCCCCGCAGAGCGGGTGTTTACGGCGTGTCCTGCACTGCCCTGGCCACCGAGTTCCAGGTAGGCGTTTCCCGCACTTGAACGAGGAACCCTCTTCGGCGTCTTTCAACAGCTCACTGGCTGGTCAAGGGGGACGACTGGCTTCGGAAAAATGTGGGGCTACCTCAGGCCAGGCCTGCCCTACGGGATCCTGCGTTCGTTGGCTTCTGCGCTTGTGCCCGCCTGCGCCGGATGCCGACGGTGCCGCAGGTGCGCGGCGGCCGCTGCGGATGATGGCGGGTAGTGTTCGCCGGGGATGCGGCATACCACCCGGTTGCGGCCCTCGCGCTTGGCCTGGTACATGGCTTCGTCGGCGCGCGCCAGCAGATCGGCCGCCGATTCGCCGGGTATGAACAGCGTGGCTCCGATGGAAATCGTCACCGGCTGGTCGCCGCAATGGATTTCCTGCTCCACTGCGGCACGCAAGGTCTCGGCGACCGCCGCGAGCGAACCGCTGTCCACGCCGGGGACCAGCAAACCGAACTCTTCGCCCCCCAGGCGGAAAAACCGGTCGCCGATGCGCGTGGAGCCGCGCACCAGGTCGGCAATTCGCACCAGCACCAGGTCTCCGGCTTCATGTCCGTAACGGTCGTTGACCAGCTTGAAGCGGTCCAGATCGAACACCAGCAACCCCAGCGGCGAGCGGGTGCGGATGCTGCCGGCCATGGCGATGGTCAGCTCGGCACCCATCCCGCGCCGGTTGTAGGCGCCCGTCAGCGGGTCGTGGGCGGCGACGGCCTCCAGTTGCAGCCGCTGCATTTCCGTTCGCGAGGCGAACACATAGGCGAACAGGCTGACCACGAACGCGGTGGCGATGAAGACGACCTGATGCGCGGGATTTGCCAGCAACGGATCGCAGGTGGCCACGCCGAGCACCGCCAGTGCCGACACGGCCACCGCATAGCTGCTGCGGACCAGCAGAAAGTTGGCCAGCAGCACCGGATAGGTCCAGAGCACCCCGGCGACTCCGATCAGGTGGGCAACGGCGACGCAGCCGACGGTGTAGATGATGGCAAGAAACAGCGTGGTCCCGCCGGTCCGGCCGGTGCGCCAGGCATAGCCGACACCCACGCTGATGCTGAGCACGATGGCAAGATCGATGGCGCCGACCAGCGGGGCGCCGCTGGCAAAGCGGTAGATGGCGAAAGGGGTTACCCCAAGTATCGTGATGATGCCGAACAGCATCACCACCGCAAGCTTGAAGTCCGCGCGCAGCCGTTGCACCAGCATGGCCCTCCCTTCCCGTCAGCCCACTGCCCTCATGGTATCCATTTCGGCCGATCCGACAGAACTGAAGGGTCAAACCCTGAACGCCGTCGCATCGGTCGGGAGTTCCGTTCCGGTGGCTGTCAGCATGGTGAAGCGATTCGCGCAGCTGATGTTCACATTCGGTAAATTGGCTTGCCGCGTATTACCCTCATCTCTGTCCGGCGCCACGCGACGCCGATAGCCAGGACCGCCAGCCGAGCCCCGGCCCGCTTCCCACTCACTCCTCACTCCTCACTCCTCACTCCTCACTCCTCACTCCTCACTCCTCGTTCCTCGTTCCTCATTCCTTGTTCCTAGAGCATCGCTCTTCATGCCGCTGACCGCTTTCCATCCCGCCGTCGCCGACTGGTTCCGGCGCACGTTTCCCGGCCCCACGCCGGCGCAGGCCGCGGCGTGGCCTGCGATACGCGCCGGACGCAATACGCTGGTGGCCGCGCCCACCGGTTCGGGCAAGACGCTGACCGCATTCCTGGCGGCGCTGGACGAGCTGGTGCGGCAGGGGTTGCAGCAGCCCGGCGGTCTGCCCGACGAAACCAGCGTGGTCTATGTGTCGCCGCTGAAGGCGTTGTCCAACGACATCCACCTGAACCTGGAAGCGCCGCTGGCCGGCATCCGCGCCGAACTGGCGCGCCTGGGTTTGCCGGATGTGGAAATCCGCACCGCCGTGCGCACCGGCGACACGCTGCCGAAGGAGCGCCAGCAGAACCTGCGCAAGCCGCCGCACATCCTGGTCACCACGCCGGAGTCGCTGTACGTGCTGCTGGGCTCGGTTTCCGGCCGGACCATGCTGTCGCCGGTGCGCACGGTCATCGTCGATGAGATCCATGCGGCGGCCGACAGCAAGCGCGGCAGCCACCTGGCGCTGTCGCTGGAGCGCCTGCAAGCGCTGTGCGGACGGCCGCTGACGCGGATAGGCCTGTCGGCCACGCAAAAGCCCATCGACGAGGTGGCGCGGTTCCTGGTTGGCGCCGGCGCGGTGGCTGATGGCAGGCCCGATTGCGAAATCGTCGACATCGGCTACGGCAAGCGGCGCGATCTGGCGCTGGAACTGCCGCCAACGCCGCTGGGCGCGGTGATGTCCAACGACCAGTGGGAACAGGTCTATGTCCGTGTCGCGGAACTGGTGCGCGGGCACCGCACCACGCTGGTGTTCGTCAACACCCGGCGCATGGCCGAGCGCGCCGCGCGCCACCTGGGCGAGTTGCTGGGCAAGGATGCGGTGGCCGCGCACCATGGCAGCCTGGCGCGCGAGGCGCGTCTGGACGCCGAACAGCGATTGAAGCGCGGCGATCTGAAGGTGCTGGTGGCGACCGCGTCGCTGGAGCTTGGCCTGGACATCGGCGATGTGGACCTGGTCTGCCAGTTGGGCTCGCCGCGTTCCATCGCCACCTTCCTGCAGCGTGCGGGCCGCTCCGGGCACGCGGTGGGCGGCATTCCGAAAGCGCGGTTGTTTCCGCAGTCGCGCGATGAACTGATCGAATGCGCCGCGCTGCTGGACTGCGTGCGCCGCGGCGAACTGGACGCGCTGCGGATTCCGCTCGCGCCGCTGGACGTGCTGGCGCAACAGATCGTCGCCGAAACCGCCAGCCGCGAGTGGGACGAAGACGAGCTGTTCGCGCTGGTACGCCGCGCCTGGCCGTATGCGCAGCTGTCGCGCGAGGACTACGCCGCGGTGGTGAAGATGCTGGCCGAAGGCTTCACCACCCGCCGCGGCCCGCGCGCGGGCTATGTGCATCGCGACGCGGTCCACCACCGCCTGCGCGAGCGCAAGGGTGCGCGGATGACGGCGCTGATGTCCGGCGGCACCATTCCCGAGACCGGCGACTACACCGTAGTGCTGGAGCCGGACGCGCACAAGATCGGCACGGTCAACGAGGATTTCGCGGTGGAAAGCCTGGCCGGCGACGTCTTCCAGCTGGGCAACGCCAGCTACCGCATCCTGCGGGTGGAACCGGGGCGGGTGCGGGTGGAGGACGCCAGGGGCGCACCGCCGAACATCCCGTTCTGGCTGGGCGAGGCGCCCGGTCGCAGCGACGAACTCTCGCACGGCGTGTCGCGCCTGCGTGCCGGCATCGAACAGCAACTGTCCGCGCACGGAACCGATGCCGCGGTCCGGTGGCTGACCGCCGAAGTGGGCCTGGACGAAGAAGCCGCGCGCCAGATCGCCGATTACCTGGCCAAGGCCGTCGCCGCGCTGGGCGCCTTGCCCACCCAGCAGCGCATCGTGATGGAGCGCTTTTTCGATGAATCCGGCGGCACCCAGCTGGTGATCCATTCGCCCTACGGCAGCCGTCTCAACCGCGCCTGGGGCCTGGCGCTGCGCAAGCGCTTCTGCCGCAAGTTCAATTTCGAACTGCAGGCCGCGGCGACCGAAGACGCCATCGTGCTGTCGCTTTCCACCAGCCACAGCTTTCCGCTGATCGAAGTCTTCCGCTACCTGCATTCGGCCTCCGCGCAGGATGTGCTGGTGCAGGCGCTGCTGGACGCGCCGCTGTTCGGCGTGCGCTGGCGCTGGAACGCCACCACTGCGCTGGCGCTGCCGCGCTTTGTCGGCGGCAAGAAGGTGCCGCCGCAGTTGCAGCGGATGAAGTCCGAAGATCTGTTGGCCACGGTATTTCCCGACCAGGTGGCCTGCGCCGAAAACCTGGTCGGCGAACGCGAGGTGCCCGACCATCCGCTGGTCGGGCAGACGCTGCACGATTGCCTGCACGAGGCCATGGACGCCGACGGCTGGCTGCAGTTGCTGCGGCGCCTGGAAGCAGGCGAAGTGGAAGTGATTGCGCGCGATATTCCCGCGCCTTCGCCGCTCGCCGCCGAAGCCTTGAACGCGCGGCCGTACGCTTACCTGGACGACGCGCCGCTGGAAGAGCGCCGCACCCAGGCCGTGCAGAGCCGCCGCTACGCCGATCCGGAAAATACCGACGATCTGGGCCGGTTGGATCCTGAAGCCATCGAGGCGGTGCGCCAGGAAGCCTGGCCGCAAGCCCGCAATCCCGATGAGGTGCATGAAGCGCTGACCGGACTCGGCGTGCTCACCGATCAGGAAGCCGCGCGCCAGCCCGATTGGCCGGTTTGGCTGGGAATGCTGGCCGAAAATGGCCGTGCGGCCCGATTGCTCCTGGCTGCAGGCGACGCCGGTCTGTGGGTGGCGGCCGAACAACTCCCGCAGATGGCCGTGCTGTATCCCGGCGCCGCCTTGCAGCCGCAAATCGCCGCGCCTGCCGAGTTCGCGCGGGTCGCCTGGTCGCGCGAAGGCGCGCTGCGCGAATTGCTGCGTTCGCGGCTGACCGCGCTGGGCCCCACGCCTGTGGCCGGACTCGCCGAACCATTGCGCCTGCCGCAGGAGGAAGTGGAAGCCGCGCTGCTGGCATTGCAGAGCGAAGGCTATGTGATGCAGGGCCGCTTCAGCGCGGACGCGCCGGCCCAGGAGTGGTGCGAACGCCACCTGCTGGCGCGCATCCACCGCTATACGCTCAAGCGCCTGCGGCGCGAGATAGAACCGGTGGAGCCGCGCGATTTCGCCCGCTTCCTGTTCGACTGGCAGCGCGTGGCCGAACCGGCACGCGTCAGCGGGCCGGAGGCGCTGGCCGGCGTGCTGGCGCAACTGGAAGGCTTCGAGGCGCCGGCGGCGATCTGGGAGACCGAACTGCTGCCTGCGCGCGTCAAGGATTATTCGATCAGCTGGCTGGACGACCTGTGCACGGCCGGCCGCACCCTGTGGACGCGCCTGCGTCCCAACGCAAGCGAAGGCAGCAGCGGACGTGGCGGCGGCTCGCTGCGCTCCACCCCCATCCTGTTGCTGCCGCGCCGGACCGCGCCGCTGTGGACGCGGCTGGCACCGGATTGTGGCGAAGAAAGCGGCCTCAGTTCGCGCGCCCAGCGTGTGGCCGACTTCCTGGCGCAGCACGGCGCCTCGTTCTTCGACGAGATTGCCGATGGCGCGCATCTGCTGCGCACCGAACTGGAAGACGCGTTGTCGGAACTGGTGATCCGCGGCCGCATCCATTGCGACAGTTATGCGGGCCTGCGCGCGCTGCTGGTGCCGGCATCGAAACGCGCGCCCTCATCCTCGCGCCATCGCCGCCGCGTGGCGTTGTTCGGCATCCAGGATGCCGGCCGTTGGGCGCTGATCCGGCGCCGCGCCGACGCTTCGGCCGATGGCGCCGGCAAGTCGCCCGAAGCTGTCGAACATATCGCCCGCACGCTGCTGCGCCGCTACGGCGTGGTGTGCTGGCGGCTGCTGGAACGCGAGGCGGCGTGGCTTCCGCCGTGGCGCGATCTGGTGCGGGTCTACCAGCGCCTGGAAGCGCGCGGCGAAATCCGCGGCGGCCGCTTCATCGCCGGCATTCCCGGCGAACAGTTCGCGTTGCCCGATGCGGTCGGCCTGATGCGCCAGGTCCGGCGGCGCCCGCCCGATGGCGGCTTCGTCCGTCTGTCTGCGGCCGATCCGGCCAACCTGCTGGGCTCGCTGATCGCAGGCAGCCGGGTGTCGCGCGTGCCCGGCGCGCGCGTGCTGTACCGCGATGGCGTTGCGGTGGCCAGCTATGCCGGCGGGCAGGTGGAGTTTCTTACGGCGCTGAGCGCGGACGAGCAGCAGTTCGCGTCGCGCGCGCTGGTTTCCGACACGGCACCAGGCGCGTATGCCGCCGCGATCGCATAGCGCGGCGGCGTGGGCCCTAGTCCGGTAACGGAGTGGCGCCGCTGCGGTTCATTGCCCGGTAGTCGCGCGGCGTCATCCCCACCATGGTCTTGAACTGGCGCGCGAAGGCGCTCTGATCGGCGAAGCCGCAGGCCAGGCCGATGGACGCGATGGAGTCCTCGCCATGCAGCAGCCGCATCGCCGCCTCGATGCGCAGCTTGGTCAGCAATTGCTGCGGCGTGATCTGGAATACCCGCCGGAAATGGCGCTCCAGCTGCGACACCGATACTTCCGCCAGATCGGCCAGCGTCTGCACGCGCAGGCTTTCGCCATAGTGGGCTTGCATGTGTTCCAGCGCACGGCTGAGGCGTTCGTAGGTGGGGTGGCGGCTGTCGGGCTGGCCAAGATCGCGCGAGATGCCGACCAGCCCGCGCACCTCGCCGTTGACGCACAGCGGGCGCTTGAAGGTCAGGCACCAGCCCGGGATGCGATTCGGGAACAGATGCACTTCTAGCTGGTTCTCGATGACTTCGCCGCAAAGTACATGCCGGTCCTGCACCATGTAGCTTCCGCCCAACCGCAGCGGAAACAGTTCCAGCGCGGTGCGCCCGACCACATCGCCGCGATGCTTCAGGCCCAGGCGCGCGACCAAGGTCAGGTTGACATGGGTGTAGCGCCCCTCGCAGTCCTTGGCGAAGAACACCACATCCGGCAACGCATCGAACAAGGTCTGCAGTTCGTCGGCGGAAATCGTTACATCCATAGTCCGGTGTCTCTGTCGGTACGGCCGCCTTGCCGGCTCGGCCGACGGCCCAATGGGTAGTGATCCTCCTTGTGTCGCACATCCGTGCAAGCGTCGGGCATCGCGACGAATCGGCGATTTTCCCGATTTGTCCGATGCCGGCCGGAACGCTCCAAGCGGCTCCGCATCTGCCGTTCCAGTCATATCCTACCTCGCCCGGGTGCGCCAGCAGGTCCTGTTCCGGTTTTTCCGTACCGCCAGCGATTATGCAAATTTCCGCATTCGTGCGGACCATCCATTGCTAGACCGCGATGGTGCCCGACGGCGAGCATGCGCTATGCATACTGTAGACGTCATCGACTCGCATACCGGCGGCGAACCGACCCGGGTGATAGTGGCCGGCTTTCCGGATCTGGGCGGGGGTACGCTGGCCGAACGCCGGCAACGGTTCCACCTGCAGTTCGATCGCTGGCGCAGTGCGCTGGCCTGCGAACCGCGCGGTTCGGACACCATGGTCGGTGCGCTGCTGCTGCCGGCCGACGATCCCGATGCCTGCACCGGCGTGATCTACTTCAACAATGTCGGCTACCTGGGCATGTGCGGCCACGGCACTATCGGCGTGGTGCGCACGCTGGCCGAGCTTGGCAGTATCGGCCCGGGCCGGCATCGCATCGAGACGCCGGTGGGAACGGTGGGCGTGGAACTGCATGGCGATGGTCGGGTCTCGGTCGACAATGTGGAAAGCTACCGCCATGCCGCCGGCGTTGCCGTTGAAGTGCCCGGTTACGGCATGGTGCGCGGCGATATCGCCTGGGGCGGCAACTGGTTTTTCATCACCGACCGGACGCCGGTGCCGCTGTTGTTCGAACGCGAGCGCGAGCTGACCGCCTACACCGAAGCGATCCGGCAGGCGCTGGAAGCCGCCGGCATTGCCGGTGCCGAGGGCGGCGAGATCGACCACATCGAAATCAACGGTCCATCGCCCGCGGATGCTGCCGATGGCCGCAACTTCGTGCTGTGTCCCGGCCTGGCCTATGACCGCTCGCCCTGCGGCACCGGCACCAGCGCCAAGCTCGCCTGCCTGGCTGCCGACGGCAAGCTGGCCGAAGGGCAGGTCTGGCGGCAGGAAGGCATCCTGGGCAGCGTATTCGAAGGCGTGTATACGGCCACCGCGCGCGGCATTGCGCCACGCATCACCGGGCAGGCCTATCTCACCGCCCGCTCGCAGCTGTTGATCGAACCGGGCGATCCGTTTGCCTGGGGCATCGGTCCCGGCGACGCGGACGCGGGATGAAGACCTACGATCTGATCGTCATCGGCGCCGGCATCGTCGGCGCGGCCTGCGCCGAGGCGGCGGCCAGCGAAGGCTTGCGTGTGGCGATTGTCGAACCCGGCCCCATCGGCGGCGGCTCCACCGCTGCGGCGATGGGGCACCTGGTGGCGATGGACGACGACCCGGCCGAACTGGCGCTGTCGGCGTATTCGCTGCGATTGTGGGACAGCTATTGCGAACTGGCCGAAGCCGAGTTCAGCCGCTGCGGCACGTTGTGGGTGGCGCGGAACGACCTTGAGATGGCGCGCCTGCCCGCGAAAATCGCGCGGCTGCAGGCGGCCGGATTGCAGGCGCGCGCCGTCGATGCGCAGGAGTTGTACCTGCGCGAACCGGAACTCGTCCCAGGCTTGGCGGGCGGCATGCTGGCACCGGCCGAAGCGGTGGTATATCCGCCCCGGATGGCACGCCACCTGGTCGCGCGCGCCTGCGCCAACGGCGCGCAGCTGTTCGCCGGCCGGCGTGCGGTGGCGCTGGCCGGCGATGGCGTCGGACTGGACGACGGCAGCCGTCTCTCGGGGCCGGTGCTGGTTGCCACCGGATGCGCGCTGCCGCAACTGCTGCCGGAGTTGCCGATGCGTTCGCGCAAAGGGCAGTTGGTCATCACCGACCGCTATCCGGCGCTGGTGCGCCACCAGTTGCTGGAGTTGGGCTACGCCGACAGCGCGCATGGCGATGCCGACAGCAGCGTGGCCTTCAACGTGCAGCCGCGTCCGACCGGACAGTTGCTGATCGGTTCCTCGCGCGAGTTCGATGCGACCGACCGCGCCGTCTCGGGTCCGCTGCTGCGGCGCATGCTGGAACGCGCCTTCGCCTTCCTGCCGATGCTGCGCGATCTGCAGGCGATCCGTGTATGGACCGGCCTGCGTCCGGCCACGCCCGATGGCCGGCCCTATCTGGGCGCGGTGCCGGAGCGGGGCAATGTCTGGGTGGCCGCAGGCCATGAAGGGCTGGGCGTGACCACTGCGCTGGGCAGCGCGCGGTTGTTGATGGATCTGATGCTTGGCCGCGCCACCGCCATCGAACCGGCGCCATACGCACCGGCGCGGGTGGCGGCATGAGTATTGCCGGCAGCATCCACCTGCATGTCGACGGGCAGGCGGTCGAAGTGCCCGCCGGCAGCAATGTGGCCGCCGCCATCGCTCGGGTGGCGCCGCATTTTCGCCGCTCGTGCACGGGCCAGCCGCGCGCGCCGTTGTGCGGCATGGGCGTTTGTTTCGAGTGCCGGGTCGCCATCGACGGCGTCGATCTGCTGCGCGCGTGCGTCACGCCGGCGCGCGATGGCATGCAGGTGCATACCGATGCCTGAGCCGCGCGCGCACTACGACGTGCTGGTCATCGGCGCCGGTCCGGCGGGTCTTGCCGCGGCGCATGCGGCGGCCAGCCATGGCGCGCGGGTGGGCCTGATCGATGCGCAGGCGCAGCCCGGCGGCCAGGTCTGGCGCGGCGACATCGCATTGCCGTCGCCACGCGCAGCGCGCAGGTTGATCGAATCGCTGCCCGATGGGATCGAATGGCTGGCGCAGACCCAGGTGCTGATGGCGCAGGAGCGCAGCCTGCGGGTCGACGGCCCGCAGGGCGCGCGCTGGCTTGACTGGGAGGCGCTGGTATTGGCCACCGGCGCGCGCGAGCTGTTGCTGCCGTTCCCCGGCTGGACGCTGCCCGGCGTGACCGGGGCCGGCGGTGCGCAGGCATTGGCCAAGCAGGGCTGGCCGGTGGCCGGAAAACGCGTGCTGGTGGCGGGCAGCGGGCCGTTGCTGTTGGCGGCGGCGGCGAGCTTGCGCGCGCATGGCGCACAGGTGCTGGGCATTGCGGAACAGGCGCCACGGCGCAAGGTGTTCGCTTTCGCCGCGCGCCTGCCGCGCTGGCCGGGCAAGGCAGCGCAGGCGCTGGCGCTGCGCGCGCGCCTGCTGGGCGTTCCTTACCGCACTGGGACGCTGGTGCGTGCCGCGCTGGGCGAAGACCGGTTGACCGCGGTGGAAGTGGAAGGTCCGCGCGGGGTCGAGCGGATCGAATGCGATCAGCTGGCGGTGGGCTACGGCCTGGTGCCGAATGTGGAGCTGGCGCAATTGCTGGGCTGCCGCCTGGAGCGCAGTGGTACGCACGCGCAGGTGGCGGTGGACGATGCGCTGCGCACCAGCGTCGAACGCATCTACGCCGTCGGCGAGACCTGCGGCATCGGCGGGTGCGATACCGCCCTGATCGAAGGCCGGATGGCCGGTCATCACGCCGCCGGCGCCAGCGCCGCCGCGGTCGCGCTGCGACCGCAGCGGCGGCATGCGCGCGCCTTCGCCGGCCAGCTGCAGCGCAGTTTTGCGCTGGCGCCGCGCGTGCGCGCGCTGGCCACGCCGGAAACGCTGGTCTGCCGCTGCGAGGACGTCCCGCTGTCGGCGCTGCACGGTTTTACCAACCCGCGCGACGCCAAGCTGGCCACGCGCTGCGGCATGGGCGCCTGCCAGGGCCGCATCTGCGGCTCGGCGCTGGCCGAGCTGGGCCTGTTTTCCCCCGGCGACTTCCCCCTTGGCGACAACCACGACGACGGCCGCCGGCCGCCGCTGTTTCCCCTGCGGCTGGCAACGCTGGCCGAATCCTTTTCAACCGACTCGCAAGGTGTACTTCCATGAGCAATGCCTCCTTCTGGCGCGGCGTCCTGCCCGCCATCACCACTCCGTTCGCCGCCGATGGCCAGATCGACCACGCCTTCCTGGCCGAGCATGCGCGCACGCTGATCGATGCCGGCTGCACCGCGATCGTGCCGCTGGGTTCGCTGGGCGAGGCGGCCACGCTCAGCTTCGAGGACAAGATCGCGATCCTGAAGACGCTGGTGAAGGCGCTGGACGGCCGTGCGCCGGTGGTACCGGGCATCGCCGCGCTGTCCACCGACGAGGCCGTACGGTTGGCCAAGGCGGCCAAGGAGATCGGCTGCGGCGGATTGATGGTGCTGCCGCCGTATGTGTATTCCACCGACTGGCGCGAGATGGGCGCGCATGTGCGCGCGGTGATCGCCGCCACACATCTGCCGGTGATCCTGTACAACAATCCGGTCGCTTACAAGACCGATTTCAGCCCCGCGCAGATCGCCGAGCTGGCCAGCGAATTCGCCAACCTGCAGGCGGTCAAGGAATCCTCGGCCGACGTGCGCCGCTTTGCCGCCATCCAGGAACTTGTCGGCGGTCGGCTGGAACTGCTGGTCGGCATGGACGATGCCATCGTCGAAGGCCTGGCCATGGGTGCGGTGGGCTGGATTGCCGGTTTGGTCAACGCCTATCCGAAGGAGTCGGTGAAGCTGTTCGAACTGGCGCGCGACGGCGGTTATCCGGCGGCCAAGGAACTCTACGACTGGTTCCTGCCGCTGCTGCGGCTGGACACCGTGCCCAAGTTCGTGCAGCTGATCAAGCTGGTGCAGGAAAAGGTCGGTCTGGGCAGCGAACGCGTGCGCGCGCCGCGGCTGGTGCTGGAAG
The DNA here is from genome assembly GCF_900215535.1 of Pseudoxanthomonas wuyuanensis. GTDB lineage: Bacteria > Pseudomonadota > Gammaproteobacteria > Xanthomonadales > Xanthomonadaceae > Pseudoxanthomonas_A > Pseudoxanthomonas_A wuyuanensis. The sequence goes on from NZ_OCND01000002.1 coordinate 198,791, forward strand.
GCGACGAACGCGAAGCGGCCTTGAAGGTCATCGATCGCGCCATCGCCGCATACCCGGGGCGTTGAGATGAGCCTGGCCGCCGAACCGCTGCTGATCGCCGGCCAATGGCTGCCGGCGCGGGAATCGCTTGGCGTCTTCCGCGCACGCGACCCTGGCACCGGCGATGAGATCGGCCCGTCGTTCCCGGTCTGCGGCCCGGCCGACGTCGAAACCGCGTTGTCCGCCGCCGTGGCGGTGGCCGACGAACTGGCTGCCGCTGCGCCGGAGAAGATAGCCACCTTCCTCGACGTCTATGCCGACGCCATCGATGCCGACGCCGATACGCTGGTGGCGCTGGCGCATGCGGAAACCGCGCTGCCGGCACCGACCCGCCTGCGCGGCAACGAACTGCCGCGCACCAGCGGCCAGTTGCGGCAGGCCGCCAGGGCGGTGCGCGGCTACGGCTGGACCCAGCCGGTGATCGACACCAGCGCCGGCCTGCGAGCGCACCTGGCGCCGCTGTCCAAGCCGGTGTTGATTTTTGGACCCAACAATTTTCCGTTCGCGTTCAACGCCATCGCCGGCAGCGATTTCGCCTCGGCCATCGCTGCGCGAAACCCGGTGATCGCCAAGGCGCATCCCTCGCATCCGGCCACCAGCCAGCGGCTGGCGCAACTGGCGCATGCCGCACTGGTCAAGACCGGCCTGCCGGCCGCGGCGGTGCAGATGCTCTACCACTTCGACAATGCGCTGGGTCTGGCGCTGGCCGGCGACGCGCGGCTGGGCGCCATTGGTTTCACCGGCAGCCGCAGCGGCGGCTTGGCATTGAAGGCCGCGGCGGATCGGGCCGGCGTGCTGTGCTATGCGGAACTGTCCAGCGTCAATCCGGTGTTCCTGCTGCCGGGCGCGCTGGTTGAACGCGGCCAGGCGCTGGCGCAGGAATTCTTTGCCTCCTGCACGCTGGGCAGCGGCCAGTTCTGCACCAATCCGGGCATCGCGATCGTGCCCGCGGGTACGGTGGGCGATGCCTTTGTCTCAGCCGCCAGCGCGCACTTCGCGGCGGCCGCGCCCAGCGTGGTGTTCTCGCAGGGCGTGCTCGATCATCTGCGGCAGGGGCTGTCGGTACTGCGCGATGCCGGCGCGCAGGTGCTAGCCAGCGGCAATGCGGTCGAAGGTCCCGGCTACCGCCACGCGCCGACGCTGCTGTGCGTGGATGCCGCCGCTTTCCTGGCCAACCCGCGCGCATTGCAGACCGAAGTCTTCGGTCCGGTCAGCCTGCTGGTGCGCGCATCCGGCGCCGACGAAATGGCCAGGCTGGCGCGCGGGTTCGAAGGCAACTTGACCGGCACGCTCTACCGCGCCGCCGATGGCAGCGACGATGCGGCGTGGACGGTCATCGCCGCCGCGCTGCGCCCGCGCGTGGGCCGCCTGATCGCCAGCAAGATGCCGACCGGCGTGACGGTCAGCCCGGCGATGAACCATGGCGGTCCCTTCCCCAGCACCGGCCATCCCGGTTTCACTTCGGTCGGCATGCCGGCGGCGATCCGCCGCTTCGCCGCCCTGCACAGCTATGACGGCGTGCCCGATGCGCTGTTGCCGCCGGAGCTGCGCGACCGCAATCCCGGCGGCGTGCCGCGCCTGATCGATGGCGGTTGGACCACCGCCGACGTCGGAGCGGCATCATGAGCGCTGCTTCGCAGATCGGCGGACTCGACCTGGAGCAGGCGATGGCGCAACTGGCGCCATTGCCGCATCGGGCATTGCCGATCCAGCCGGACGAGTACCAGCAGCGCCTGGAGCACGCGCGCCGCCTGCTGCGCGCGCAAGGCGCAGACGCGCTGCTGATAGGCGCGGGCACGTCGCTGCGTTATTTCACCGGCGTGCCCTGGGGCGCCAGCGAGCGCCTGGTCGCGATGCTGCTGACCCGGTCCGGCGACCCGGTGCTGGTCTGCCCGGCGTTCGAGGAAGGTTCGCTGGATGCGGTGCTGAAAATCCCGGCCGAGAAGCGGCTGTGGGAAGAACACGAAGATCCTTATGCATTGGTCGCGCAGACCATGCGCGAACGCGGCGCGCGCACGCTGGCGCTGGATCCGGGTGCCGCCTTCGCCATCGCCACCGGCCTGGCCGGCCATCTGGGCGCCGCCGGGGTGATCGATGCCACCGCCATCGTCGACGGCTGCCGCATGCGCAAGTCGCCGGCCGAACTGGCGCTGATGCAGCAGGCCTGCGACATGACCCTGCAGGTGCACCGGCTGGCGGCTGGCCTGGCGCGCGAAGGCATCGGCACCGATGAGCTGGTGCGCTTCATCGACACCGCGCATCGCGCGTTGGGCGCCGACAACGGCTCCACGTTCTGCATCGTCCAGTACGGCCACGCCACGGCGTTCCCGCACGGCATCCCCGGCGTGCAGCATCTGCGCGAAGGCGAACTGGTGCTGATCGACACCGGTTGCAGCGTGCAGGGCTACCAGTCCGACATCACCCGCACGTGGATCTTCGGCCGTGCCGACGCCGACCAGCAGCGCATCTGGGATCTGGAACAGGCCGCGCAGCAGGCCGCCTTTGCCGCGGTGCGCCCCGGCGTCGCCTGCGAAGCGGTGGACCGCGCCGCGCGCGATGTGCTGGAACGCGCCGGCCTGGGCCCGGATTACCGGTTGCCGGGTTTGCCGCACCGCACCGGCCATGGCTGCGGCATGAGCGTGCACGAAGCGCCGTACCTGGTGCGCGGCAACGCCACCGCGCTGGAACCGGGCATGTGCTGCAGCAACGAGCCGATGATCGTCGTTCCGGACCGCTTTGGCGTGCGCCTGGAGGATCACTTCCACGTCACCGAGGAGGGCGCGGCCTGGTTCACCCCGCCATCGCCCGCCATCGACCAGCCGTTCGCATGAGTTTGCCGCGACCGACATGATTCCGGAGAACGCGCCATGAAGCCGATTCCCTTCCTCATCGCCGGCCTGATCGCGATCGGCCTGCTGGGCGCCTGCCAGCAACCGCAAACCGCGCCGGCCGGACAGACGGCAGGCGCGCAGGCCCGCAGCCAGGCGCTGGGCAATCTGCTGGCCGAACAGTGGGAGTACCAGCTCCGGCGCAGTCCCGAGTTCGCCAGCATCATCGGCGACACCCGCTACAACGACCGCTGGACCGACTATTCGCTGCAGGCGGTGGAAGCCGAGCGGCGGGCGACGCAGGGCTTTCTGGAGCGCTTCGACGCCATCGACTCCGCAGGCCTGGGCGAGCAGGAGCGGCTCAGCCTCGAGATGATGCTGCGGCAGTTGCGCGACCGTCTTGAAGCCATCGAACTGAAGAACCACGAGATGCCGCTGGAGCCGGTCGGCGGCGTGCATCTGGCGCTGCCCGGCCACGCGGCGTCGTTTCCGTTCGCCACGCTGAAGGACTACCAGGACTACCTGGCGCGTCTGAACGCGGTGCCCGCGCTGATCGACCAGTTGATCGAGACCTCGCGCCAGGGCGCGAAAGACGGCCTGGTGCAGCCGCGCTACCTGTTGCGGAAGATTCCGGACCAGGCGCGCGCGATTGCCGCGCCGGCCGGTCTGGACAATCCGTTCGCCAAACCGGCCGCTCAATTCCCCGATGCGATCCCCGAAGCAGAGCGCGCGCGCCTGCGCGCCGCCTACGCCGAGGCGGTGGACGACAAGGTGCGCCCGGCCTACCGCAAGCTGGCGGACTTCGTGGACCGGGAATACGCGCCACAGGGCCGCGACAACGAAGGTGTCTGGTCGCTGCCCGACGGCGAACGCCGCTACCGCTTCCAGGTGCGTACGCAGACCACCACCGACAAAACGCCGGAGCAGATCCACCAGACGGGCTTGCAGGAAGTGGCGCGCATCGAAGCCGAGATGACCGCCATCGCCAGGTCGCTGGGTTATTCGGATCTGGCTGCATTCCGCTCGGCAGTAGCTGCCGACCGCACCCGCTTTGCCCGCTCGCGCGAACAGATACTGGATGGCTATCGCGGCTATATCGCGGCGATGCAGCCGGAACTGCCCAAGCTGTTCGGCGCGCTGCCGCAGGTGCCGCTTGAGGTGCGCTCGATGTCCGCGTTCCGCGAGAACGGGGCGCCCGGCGCGGAGTACTGGCAGAGCACGCCGGAAGGCTCGCGTCCGGCCATCGTGATGGTCAACACCGGGGACTTCGCCCATCGCACGCTCAACAACATCGAGACCACCGCCTATCACGAAGGCGTGCCCGGCCATCACCTGCAGATCTCGCTTGCCCAGACGCTGCCGCTGCCGGCGTTCCGCCAGCAGGGCGGCTACAACGCCTACATCGAAGGCTGGGCGCTGTACTCCGAGCGTCTTGGCAAGGAGATCGGCTTCTTCCGCGATCCTTACAGCGACTACGGCCGCCTGTGCGGCGAACTGCTGCGCGCCAACCGCCTGGTGCTGGACACCGGCGTGCATGCCAAGCGCTGGACGCGGCAGCAGATGATCGATTTCTTCCACGCCCATCCCTCCGACGACGAGCCCAGCATCCAGGCCGAAACCGACCGCTACATCGTCTGGCCGGGGCAGGCGCTGGGCTACAAGCTGGGCCAACTGCACCTGCTGGACCTGCGCGAACGGGCCCGCCGCGAACTGGGCGAGCGCTTCGATATCCGCGCCTTCCATGACCAGGTCCTCGGCGGCGGCGCGATGCCGCTGGATCTGTTGAGCCGGCGTGTCGAGGCGTGGGTGGCTGCCGTCCAGGCCGGCCAGCCGCCATCCCCTTCCACGGCCGCCACGGAGCCGCGATGAAACCTTTCGCCAACCGCTGCCTGTTCGCCGTCTTCATGATCGCCGCGGCGATTGTCACCGATTCCGCATCCGCCGCGGATGCATCCGCCGGCGAGCGCTTCAAGGCGCTTTACCAACGCGAATGGGATTGGCGCCGCAGCCAGTTTGCCGGCGCCGACGACGAGGACAGCCAGGGCAAGCCGGCCGACCGCCTGCCGCGCGTCGATGCCGCCGCGCAAGCCGAGCGCGAGCGCTATTGGAGCCAGGTGCTGGAAGAGCTGGAGGCGATTCCGGTCGCCGAGCTCAGCGGCGAAGACCCGGTCAACTACGCGGTCTATCACCAGCAGATCGAAAGCCTGCTGACCGATCAGCGCCTGCGCGACTGGGAGATGCCGTTCAACAGCGATACCGCGTTCTGGACCAACCTGGGCTTCACCGCGCGCCGGCCGTTGGACGATGCCGAAAGCTATCGCCGTTACCTGGCGCAACTGGCCGACGTTCCGCGCTATTTCGACGAACAGATCGCCAATATGCGCGCGGGTTTGGCACGTGGCTTCAGCGTGCCGCGGGTGACCCTGGCCGGGCGCGATACGTCGATTGCCGAAGTGGCCGATTCGAAACTGGAAGACAACCTGTTCTACACGCCGTTCAAGCAGATGCCGGCGACGATTCCTGCGGCCGAACAGGCCCGGCTGCGTACCGCGGCGGCCCAGGCCATCGCCGGTTCGGTGCAGCCGGCCTACCGCAAACTGCTGGCGTTCTTCCGCGACGAGTACCTGCCGCAGTCGCGCACCACGCTGGCGGCCGATGCGATGCCGGACGGCGCCGCCTACTACCGCGCGCAGATCCGCAAGTTCACCACCCTGGACATGGCGCCGGATGCGATCCATTCGCTGGGTCTGGATGAGGTGGCCAAGATCCGCGCGCAGATGGAGCAGACCATCCAGCAGACCGGCTTCAAGGGCAGCTTCGCCGAGTTCCTGCATTTCCTGCGCACCGATCCGCAGTTCTATCCCAAGACGCCCGACGAGCTGCTGATGCGCGCGGCCTGGCTGGCCAAGCGCGTCGACGCCAAGATAGGCCGCTACATCGGCCTGCTGCCGCGCCAGCGCTTCGGCATCCAGCCGGTGCCGCCGGATCTGGCGCCGTTCTACACCGGCGGGCGCGGCGGCCTGGACACCTACTGGCTCAACACCTACAACCTGCCGTCGCGGCCGTTGTACACGCTGCCGGCGCTGACCCTGCACGAATCCTCGCCCGGCCATTCGCTGCAGATGTCGCTGGCCGCCGAGCACGAAGGCCTGCCGGATTTCCGCCGTTACACCTACATCTCCGCCTACGGCGAAGGCTGGGCTCTTTACAGCGAGAAGCTGGGCGTGGAAATGGGCCTGTACGACACCCCCTACGAAACCTTCGGCTACCTGACCTACCAGATGTGGCGCGCTTGCCGGCTGGTGGTGGACACCGGCATCCATCACCAGGGCTGGACGCGCGAGCAGGCGGTGGCCTTCATGCGCGACAACACCGCCTTGAGCGAGCACGAGATCGGCACCGAGGTCGACCGCTACATCGCCTGGCCCGGGCAGGCGTTGTCGTACTACATCGGCCAGATCGCAATCGAACGCGCGCGTGCCAAGGCCGAAGCCGAACTGGGCGCGAGCTTCGACCTGCGCGGCTTCCATGACGCCGTGCTGGCGCTGGGATCGGTGCCGCTGCCGGTACTGGAAGAACGCATAGACCGCTACATCGACGAGCGCCGCAAGCCGCCGGCGGCAGCGGGCGCGCACTGACCGCAACACCCATTCCTGCAGACGCGCGACACCCGGCTGCAGCGCTGTCGACCGCGATCTTTCCATCGGGGGAACCATGGCTCCACAAGGCAAGTTCCAAAAGCGTCTCAGCCTGACCGACCTGACCTTCATCGGGCTCGGTTCGATCTTCGGTTCCGGCTGGCTGTTCGCGGCCAGCCACGTCTCGGCGATCGCCGGTCCTGCCGGCATCATTTCCTGGATCGTCGGCGGCGTGGCCGTGCTGCTGCTGGGCCTGATCTACTGCGAACTGGGTGCGGCGCTGCCGCGCGCAGGCGGGGTGGTGCGCTACCCCGAGTATTCGCACGGCAACCTACTCGGCTGGATGATGGGCTTCATCACCCTGATCGCGTTCTCCAGCCTGATCGCGATCGAGGCAGAGGCGGCGCGCCAGTACGCCGCGGCCTGGTTCCCGTCGCTGAACCAGGCAGCCAGCACCCACCCCAGCCTGGGCGGCTGGCTGCTGCAGTTCGCGCTGCTGGTGGTGTTCTTTCTGCTCAACTACTTCAGCGTCAAGACCTTCGCCACCGCCAACAACATCGTCAGCGTGTTCAAGTTCCTGGTACCGGTGCTGGTGATCGTGATGCTGATGGCGCATTTCAACCCGCAGAACCTGCACGTGCAGGGATTCGCGCCGGCGGGCGCGACCGGCGTGGCGGCGGCGATCTCGGCCGGCGGCATCATCTTCGCCTACCTCGGGCTGACTCCCATCGTGTCGGTGGCCAGCGAGGTGCGCGATCCGCAGCGCAACATCCCGATCGCGCTGATCCTGTCGGTGGTGCTGTCCACGATCATCTACGTGCTGCTGCAACTGGCGTTTCTGGGCGGCATCCCGACCGAGCAGCTGGCGCAGGGCTGGGACGGCATCAGCAAGACGTTCTCGCTGCCGTACCACGACATCGCGCTGGTGTTGGGCATGGGCTGGCTGGCGGCGCTGGTGATTTGCGATGCGATGATCTCGCCCAGCGGCACCGGCAACATCTACATGAACGCGACCCCGCGCGTGATCTATGGCTGGGCGCGCAGCGGCGGCTTCCTGCCGGTGCTGACGCGAGTCGACGCCAAATCCGGCATCCCGCGCCCGGCGCTGTGGCTGAGCTTCGCGCTGTCGGTATTCTGGACCCTGCCGTTCCCGTCGTGGGAGACGCTGATCCAGGTGGTATCGGCGGCGCTGGTACTGAGCTATGCGGTGGCGCCGGTCACCGTGGCCGCGCTGCGCCGCAGCGCGCCGGAGCTGCCCAGACCGTTCCACCTGCGCGGCATGGCGGTGCTCGGCCCGCTGTCGTTCATCGTCGCCGCGCTGATCGTCTACTGGTCCACCTGGAAAACGCTGTCGTGGCTGCTCGGCCTGCAGATCGCGATGTTCGTGCTGTATGTGCTTTACAAGCTGCCCGCGGCGGCGGGGCGCGCGCGGCTGTTGCGCCAGGTGCAGTGCTCGCTGTGGCTGATCGTGTTCTTCGCGCTGGTACTGGTGGTGTCCTACCTGGGCACCTTCGGCGGCACGGGCTGGATCGCCCATCCCTGGGACACGCTGAGCGTGTCGGCGATCGCGTTCTTCATCTATCACTGGGGCGCGCGCACCGGGTTGCGTGCGGACGAACTGGCATTGGAGGAAGACGATGGCGAGTAGGCAGCGCTTGGTGAGCAGTGCAGGCGAGGGTCTCTGTAATCCAGGGCGGTCGACCGGAACCGGAGCACTCGGAAAGCCGCCGCAACCGATGTCTTTCCTGCGCGCCATTGCCTGCCTGCTTGCGGCGCTGCTGCCGGCGCTTGCCGTTGCCGCCGAGATGCCGCGCTTCGTCAGCCGCGACGGCCGCCATGCGCTGTTCGTCGATGGCGCGCCCTACAGCATCATGGCCGCGCAGTTGCACAACTCCAGCGCCTGGCCGCAGGTGTTGCCGCAGGCGCTGGAGGACGTGGACGCGCTGCACGCCAATACGCTGGAGGCGCCGGTGTACTGGGAGCAGTTCGAGCCCGAGCCCGGCCGTTACGACTACGCCAACATCGACGCGCTGATCGCGCAGTCGCGTGCGCGCGGCCTGCGCCTGGCGCTGCTGTGGTTCGGCAGCTGGAAGAACGGGCAGATGCACTACGTGCCCGAATGGATCAAGCGCGACCGCGTCACCTATCCGCGCATGCTGGATGCCAACGGCGTGCCGGTGGACGTGCTGTCGCCGCATGCGCAGGCCAACGTGGACGCGGACAAGCGCGCCTTCGCCGCACTGATGCGCCACCTGCGCAAGGTCGACGAAGGCACCCACACCGTCATCCTGGTACAGGTGCAGAACGAGCCCGGCGCCATCGGCACCGTGCGCGACCACGGCGAAGCCGGCGAGCGCGCGTTCCGCGGTGCCGTGCCAGAAGCGGTGGTCCGCGCGCTGAACAAACCGGCCGGTACCTGGACCGATGTTTTCGGCGCCGATGCCGCCGAGGCCTTCAGTGCCTACAGCAACGCCGTCTATATCGAACAGGTGGCAGCGGCGGGCAGGGCCGAGAATCCGTTGCCGCTCTATGTGAATACCTGGCTGCGCTACAAGGGCAAGAAATATCCGGGGCTGGACTATCCCAGCGGCGGCGCGACCTGGAACGTGTTCGATCTGTGGCGGGCGGTCACCCCATCCATCGATTTCATCGGCACCGACATCTACACCAACGACTACAACGAATACACCAAGGTCGTGGATCAGTATGCGCGGCCGGACAACCCGGCCTGGGTGTCGGAAACCGGCTTCGAGGCCGCCACCGCGCCGTACCACTTCTATGTGCTGGGCAAGGGCGGATTGGGCTTTTCGGTATTCGGCATCGACGGCAACGAGGACACGCCGGAGAACCGTGCGGCGATCGACGCGCACGCCGCCGGCTTCGGATTGCTGGCGCCGATGCAGCGCGTGCTGGCCAGCGCCGCGTTCGAAGGACGCCTGCAGGCGGCGGTGGAAAAGCCGGGCGCGCCGCAGCAGGTCCTGCGCTTCGGCCAGTGGCAGGCGCGGGTGTCGTTTGGTGCGCCGATGTGGGGCGACGCGCCGGCGATCCTGCCGGGCACGGCCGACCACGCCGGCCGCGTGCTGGTGGTGCAGCTGGAACCGGACGTGTTCCTGGTCACCGGCTTCCAGGGGCGGGTGGAATTCGTGCGCGACGCGGACGATGGCAAGTACGGACAGTTGCTGAAGGTGGAGCAGGGCCATTACGTGGACGGCAAGTGGCGTACCGTGCGCTGGTTGAACGGCGATGAGACCGACTACGGCCTCAACTTCCGCAGCCGCGACCCCTATGTACTGAAGGTCACCGTGGGCATCCATTGAGCATGGCGGCGCCCGCTTGGCCACTCCGGACAAGCGCTGTTCTGTGCGAAATTCCGCATGCAGGTATGCGGCCACCGACAAGACACCACCGGATGCGTGCCGCAGCATGGCCGCACTGGCAAGCAACGTACCGGAGCGCTGCAATGGATAGAAGACAGTTCCTGCAACATGGCCTGGCCGCCACCGCGGCGGCCGGTTCCGGCCTGGCCATCGACGGTATTGCGGCGCCTGCGCCAGCGCCGGCAGCCGCTTCTGCAGTGCTGGCCAAGCCGGTGCTGCAACCCGTGGACGAAACCGGCCTGCACGGCCACACCCGCGTCTGCGAATTCCGCGAGGACGGGATCGACTGGACCGTGTACGAAGACCTGCGCACGCCGCAGGGCGCGATCAGCTTCGTCAGTGCCGCGGGCATGCTGGCATTGGGCAAACGTACCGAAGCCGCATTTCCCAGCGACCAGCCGCCGTATTTCGGCATGAAGCTGGCCGAGGTAGCGCTGGCCGATGCCGATCTGCTGGCCGACCATCTGCTGCGCGATGGCGACCCGTCGGAACAGGAAGTGCGCGATGCCGCGCCGCCGCCGGCCTCGCTGCTGGATCCCAAGGACCACGCAGGGCGCTGGCCGTGGACGACCTTCGTCGGCACCCGCGAGGCGCTGGACACGATGCCGATCCTGCCCAACGGCCGCAGCCGCACCTGGCGGCCCGAGCATGCCTTCGCCGAACTTGGCGACGTGCCGCTGATCAAGCGCCGCCATGAAGGGCTGCTGGGCGGCTGGATGCCGGCGGTGCACAAGGTGCTGCCGACATCGGCCAACCGCCACTACGACCTGCTGGTGTTCGCCGACGTGCGCGCGCAGGACCGCTTTATCGTGCAGACCTGGCATCGCAGCGTGCTGGTGGAAGACGGCAGGGCGACCAAAACGATCTACACGCACAGCTATCCGGAATTCCCGCCGCGACGCGGCAGCGCGACGGCCGAAGACTTCTACCGCGGGCTGCTGCGCTTTGCCGGTTACTGGCAACAGCTGTTGCGCGATACCGTGCAGGCCAGCCTGCCGGACCCCAGCTGGAACGACATGGCGCGCTTCGCCTTCGCGCGCGAGCTGGTGGTTCGCCCCGGCGGCACCTACCCCAAGTACGGCGCGGTGGAGCGCGACTACTACGGCAACGAGTACGACGGCTTCCAGGACACCTTCACCAGCTCGCTGTACGCCAACCTGGAGTGGGGCCGCTTCGAACAGGCCGCGGCGGTGCTGGATGGCTACTTCAACGATTTCGTGCAGGCCGACGGCATGCCCAACATGCGCGGGCCTGAGGTCGGCCAGTTCGGCCTGATTCTGTCGCTGATGGCGCGCTACCTGCGCTACACCGGCGATGCCGCGCTGCTGCGCAAGCACCGCGGCAAGATCGAAGCCACGGCGCAGATACTGGAAGATCTGCACGAGCAGAGCCTGAAACTGCCAGCCAATGCGCCGGGCCACGGCCTGATCCACGGCTGGAACGAATCCGATGCCTGCCTGTTTCCCGATCCCACGCTGTGGTGGAAGCCGTACTACGCCAACAGCGCGTTGGCGGCGCGCGGGCTGGCGGATATCGCGCCGGTCTGGCCGCGCATCGGCGGTACCGGCGCAGCGGCCACCGCAAAGCGCTGGCATGGGCGCGCGCAGCAGTTGAGCGTGCAGACCGAGCGCACACTACGCGCCAATATCCGCCACGATCTGAAGCCGCCCTACATCGGTCCGCTGCCTGGCGCCAAACTGACCTTCCGCCAGTCGCTGTTGCAGGAAAGCCCCAGCGAACAGGGATGGCCGCACCGCGTCTACGCCGAGCTGCTGCAGGCCGACGTGTTGCCGGAGGACCTGGCCAACCTGGTGATCGACTGCGTGCGCGGCCACGGCGGCACCAGCCTTGGGGTGGTGGCCAACATCGCGCCGCCCAGCCCGGAATCGCGGGATCTGCTCGGTTTCATTTCCTACGGCTATGCGCAACAGCTGCTGCGCCTGGACCGCATCGAGGAATACCTGCTGTTCCTGTACGCGCACCGCTACCACGCGCATACGCGCGGCGGCTGGACGGCGGGCGAGGTCAGCGGCATCACCGGCGGCATGCCGCTGTTCTGCATGCCGGCGCAGCTGACCATTCCATTGCTGCTGCGCTGGATGCTGGTGTTCGAAGATAGTGCCGGTGAGCAGTTGCACCTGGCGCGCGCGGTGCCGCGCGAGTGGCTGGCCAGCGGCCAGGAGATCGCCATCGCCGGCGCGCCCACGCGCTGGGGCAAGGTCGGCTTGCGTTTGCGCGCCGACGCGCAGGCCCAGCGCATCGACGGCCATGTCGATCTGCCCGCCGCCGCGCCTGACGGCATCTGGCTCAGCCTGCGGCTTCCAACTGGAAAGCGGTTGGTTAGGGCATTCGTGGACGGCGTGGAAGCGACGCCGGGTGGAAGGCGCGGGGATGCGTTACCGATCGCCGGGCGCCCCGGCACGCGCATCGAACTGCAAGCCTTCTATGCCTGAATGCGCAGGCGTCCGGGAGAAGCAACGCCGCGGCAGCATGCCTGAAAACATGCCGTATTCCGCACCCAGGAACGATATTTGCGACAAGACGCGCGGGCCATCGCGCATGCACGATGAGATTAAGCCGGCCCCATGACCAACGCGTGACATCGCGCACCCGGCATGGATGGCGGCCCCAACCTAAACATGAACGCCGGAGGTGACACGAACAACCAATGCCCTCGGGAGCGGCAGCAGGCGTAGGTGCCGGCCGTCTTCGACGATGGCGCAAGGTGTGCGACGCGGCGATTCGATCGCTGCCGCCCGCCACCGGGGGTCAGCAATGCGGCCATGCGCGCGCAAAGACGCGGCAGGCCGGCGACAGCAGTTTTGCCCCGCATCGCAAAAGCCGTGTGCGGCGGATTTCAGGCGTTTTTCTTGTGCTGGCCCAGGCCGGCAGGGGCGCCTTTTACCCAGAAGAATCCCAAAACAGCCCAACCGAGTCGTCGAGGAGACACCCATGCGGTCCGCCGAAGTACTGTTGTCGTCCAACCCCACGCATCATCGTGGCGCTTCCCGTTCTTTCGCCATTCCACGCACGCGCAGGCCGCTGGTGCAGGCCATTGCCGTCGCGCTGCCGCTGGTCGCCGCCTGCGCCGCGCAAGCGCAGGAAGCGCCGGCCGCCGACGATGCCACCAGGACCCTGGACAGCGTGACCGTCACCGGCTCGCGTATCCGCCGCGTCGATACCGAAACCGCCAACCCGGTGACCACCATCAGCCGCGAGGCCATCGAGGCAACAGGCAAGGCGACGCTGGGCGATCTGATCCAGGAATTGCCGGCCATCGCCGGCAACGCCACCAACCCCAACGTCAACAACGGCGGCGGCACCGGCGCCTCGGCCATTTCGCTGCGTGGCCTGGGCGAGAAGCGCACGCTGGTGTTGGTCAATGGCGTGAGGTTGGCCTACAACGACGTCAACAGCATTCCGGCTTCGATGGTCGAACGCGTCGAAGTACTGGGCGACGGCGCTTCGGCGGTCTACGGCTCCGACGCCATTGGCGGTGTGGTCAATTTCATCCTGCGCGATCGCTTCGAGGGCGTGCAGGCCAGCGCCGACTACGGCCAGACCACCCGCGGCGACGGCGTTCGCCGCAACTATTCGTTGACTGCCGGCCATGCCTGGGACCGGGCCAGTCTGGTTGGCGGGGTGTCGTACCACAAGATTGACGAGGTGTCGGCGGCGCAGCGCGCGTTCTCCAGGGATGCGCTAAATCTGGTCAACGGCGAAGCCGTCAAGCAGGGCTCGTCGGCCACGCCCTACGGCACCATCAGTTTCAACGATGGCTCCGCCGAAGCGGCGGCGCTGGCCGACGCGGCAGGCTGTTCCCGGGTTACGCTGGACAGCGCCACCGGCGCCGGCCCGACTTCGCAGGGCGACTACCACTGCTACGACGCCACCGCCGATTCCTACAACTATCAACCGTTCAATCTGATCCAGACGCCGCAGGAACGCACCAATGCCTTCGTGCTGGGCAGCTATCGCGTGACCGACAGCGTCGAGGCCTACGCAAGCGCCTATTTCACCAAGACCCACTCGGCGTCGGTCATCGCGCCGGTGCCGATCTTCGCCATCGGTGACAACTTCCTGGTATCGGCGGACAGCTATTACAACCCGTTCGGCATCAACTTCGGCGCCGACCGCGCCACCGGCACCACCTACAACACGTTCAATACCCGTCTAGTGTCGCTAGGCAATCGCAAATACGAGTACAACACCTACAACCTGCAGACCAACGCCGGCCTGCGCGGTGGATTCGGCGACAGCTCCTGGCAGTGGGACGTCAACGCCGGCTACGGGCGGGTCCGCCAGAAATCGGTCAACAACGGCTTCCTGAACTATGCGGCCTTCAACCAGGCGGTCGGACCATCGTTCCTGGACAGCGACGGCGTGGTCAAGTGCGGCACCGCCGGCAACGTGATCGCCGGCTGCACGCCGATCAACATCTTCAATACCAACGATCCGGCCACCGTCGAAGCCCTGCAGGCCATCGTGGTCAACCCGGTCGCCACCAGCACCTACACCGTCAAGCAGTTCGAGGCCAATGCCAACGGCGACCTGTTCGACCTCCCGGCCGGCACCGTCAACCTTGCGGTGGGCGTGTCCTACCGCAAGGAAAGCACCTCGACCCGTACCGACGAACTGGCGGTGGCCGATCTGGAAGGACTGTGCGGCATCATCGAGTTCTGTACGACGGTGCTCACCGGCAGCTTCAGCGTCAAGGAAGCCTACGCCGAAACCCTGATCCCGCTGCTGGGCGATGTACCCTTCGTGCATTCGCTCAACCTGTCCATCGGCACGCGCTTTTCCGACTACGACTCGGTCGGCAGCACCACCAACAGCAAGCTGGCGGTGGAGTGGCGGCCCATCGAGAACCTGCTGCTGCGCGGGACGGTGTCGGAGGTGTTCCGCGCGCCGAACATCAGCGAACTGTACGCGGGCATCGGCGGCGACGCAGCCTCGGCCATCGACCCCTGCAACGGCTACACCGGCGGCAATGACGTCGCCTGCGCCAACGTGCCGACCGACGGCAGCTACCAGCAGGCCGATCCGCAGGTATCCGCGCGCACGTCCGGCGCACTGGTGGCCGGCTACGACGGCCTCAAGCCGGAAACCGGCAAGTCCTACGACTTCGGCGTGGTCTACGATCCGCTATGGGCCGAAGGCCTGTCGCTGAGCGCGGATGTGTGGCGCATCAACCTGGTGGACACCATCGCCACGGTGTCGGCGCAGACCGTCCTCAACCAGTGCTACGCCAACTCCGCCAGCGCGTTCTGCCCGCTGATCCACCGCAACGACAACGGCACCATCTACTACATCGGCGAGCCGACGGTGAACCTGGGCCAGCTGTGGACCAAGGGCGTGGACTTCGGTGCCAACTACCGCCTGCCGGAAACCGCCTGGGGCCGCTTCACCGCCAGCCTCAATGGCACCTATGTCGCCCGCTACGACATCAACCCCGACCCGAGCGATCCGGGCACCGTGGTGATCCACAACGCCGGCAAGTACACCTACTCCTACGGCAACTTCCCGCGGATACGCGCGCTGGCCACGTTGAACTGGAGCCAGGGGCCCTGGAGTGCCGGCTGGCGCGTCCGTTATGTCGGGCACACATCGATCGGCAGCACCGATGCGCGGCAGAATCTCTCGGCCGACTCCGCGGTGCCGGCGGTCGAACGCGCAATCGGCGCCTACACCTACCACAGCCTGCAGGGCGGCTACGACTTCAGCGACTGGCATACCCGGGTCGACGTGGGCGTGGACAATCTGGGCGACAAACAGCCGCCCTTGTACTACAACAACAACGCCAACAACGGTAATACCGACGTGACCACGTACGACGTGCTGGGCCGTTACCTGTGGGCTCGGGTGACCGTGACGTTCTGAGAACCTGTTCGGAGTTTTACCGTGCTTGCCATCTGGCGCGTATCAGGTACAGGGCAGGTTCTGGCTGCGCTCGCGACAGACTTGGAACAAGTTATGAACCGACAGGTTGGGCGGGCGCCGCAGCCCGCCCGCCGAGGGTCCACTCGCCGCCTGCGCGCGTCCTGCGCCGGCGGCGTTTCAACAAGGGAGCAGACTTTCCGATGAATCTCCATCTTTCGCGGCGCCGTTTCATCGCCTGGAGCGCGTTGGCCGCCGCAGCCGGCTTCGCCCGGTTTCCGCTGGAAGCGGCCGCATCGGCGCCGCACCGGGTCAGGCCGTTCGCGCTGCGCGACGTGCGCCTGAAGCCTTCGCTGTTCCTGGACTCGTTGCAGACCAACCGCCGCTACCTGTATTCGCTCGAACCGGACCGGTTGCTGCACAACTTCCGCCGCCATTCCGGCCTGGAACCGAAGGGACAGGTGTATGGCGGCTGGGAGGCGGACACCATCGCCGGGCACACGCTGGGGCACTACCTGAGCGCGTTGTCGTTGATGCATGCGCAGACCGGAGATCCAGAATGCCGGCGCCGGGCGGACTACATCGTCGCCGAACTGGCGCTGTGCCAGGATCACAGCGGCGACGGCTATGTCGCCGGATTCACCCGCAAGAACGAAGCGGGCGAGATCGAGAACGGCCGCGTGCTGTTCGACGAGATCGTGGGTGGCGATATCCGGCCCGCATCGTTCTACCTCAACGGCAGTTGGGCGCCGCTGTACACCTGGCACAAGCTGTTCGCCGGACTGCTGGACGCCCACGCGCATTGCGGCAACGCGCAGGCGCTGCAGGTGGCCGAAAAGCTGGGTGGCTACGTCGACGGTGTGTTCGCGAAACTCGACGACGACCAGGTGCAGCAGGTGCTGAGCTGCGAATTCGGCGGACTCAACGAATCCTTCGCCGAGCTGCATGCCCGCAGCGGCGATGCGCGTTGGTTGAAACTGGCCGAGCGCCTACGCCATCGCGAGGTCATGGACCCGCTGGTCGCCCAGCAGGACAAGCTGGCGCGGCTGCACGCCAACACCCAGATACCGAAGCTGATCGGCATGGCCCGCCAGTCTGAGCTGACCGGCGACCCGGAGCCGGCCGCGGCGGCGCGGTTCTTCTGGCATACCGTGGTCGCGCACCACACCTACGCGATCGGCGGCCATTCCGACCGCGAATATTTCCAGACGCCGGATTCGATCTCCGAATTCATCACCGAGCAGACCTGCGAACACTGCAACAGCTACAACATGCTGAAGCTGACCCGGCACCTGTACCAGTGGACGCCGCAGGCCTCGTACTTCGACTTCTACGAACGCGCGCTGCTCAACCATGTGATGGCGCAGCAGCACCCGGAAACCGGCATGTTCGCCTATATGATGCCGCTGATGTCGGGCCAAGCGCGCAGCTTCTCCAAGCCGTTCGACGATTTCTGGTGCTGCGTCGGTTCCGGCATGGAGAGCCATGCGCAGTTCGGCGATTCGATCTACTGGCAGGGCCAGGACACGCTGTTCGTCAACCTCTACATTCCGTCGAAGCTCGATTGGGCCGAGCGGGGCATGGTGGTGGAGCTGGACAGCACCTTGCCGCTGGGCGGCACCGCCGCGTTGCGGGTGGTGGAGACGTCGGCGCGCGTGCCGACACGCATCGCCTTGAGGATTCCGGCTTGGGCCGCGGGCTGGATGCTGAAACTCAACGGGCGCGCCGTCAAGGCTGAGCTGGCCGATGGCTATGCCAGCATAGAACGACGCTGGCGCGCGGGCGACACGTTGAATCTTGAGCTGCCGCTGGACCTGCGCCTGGAGGCGACCGCCGACGATCCGCATACGGTGGCAATCCTGCGTGGACCGCTGGTTATGGCGGCCGACCTGGGGGCATCGACGCAGCCCTACGACGCGCCGGACCCGGTGCTGGTCGCCGATGGTGACGTGCTGCTGGGTTTCCAGCCGCAAGGCGAACCGGGGCACTACCTGGCACCGACGGTGACGCGCCCCGGCCCACTGAGCTTCGCTCCGTTCTATGCCCAGCATGATCGCCGCAGCGCGGTTTACTTCAAGCTGCTCGACCCGGCCGGATGGCAAGAGGCTTCGGCTGCGAAGCAGGCCGAAGCCAAGGCGACCGCGCAACTGGACGCGCAGGCGCTGGACAGCATCCAGTTGGGCGATGAGTCTTCCGAAAAAGCGCATGGCCTGCGCAGCGAAAGTTCCTACGATCTGTCCTATCGCCGCCGAAAAGGCCGCGACGCCCGCACCGGCGGCTACATCGAGTTCGATCTGCGTTCGGCGCCGGGCCCGCTGTCGCTGCGGCTGCGCTACTGGGGCGGGGACTACCGGCGCCGGTTCCGGATCCTGGCCAACGGCCGGCAGATCGCCTTCGAGACGCTCGACGGCAACCGCGGAAACGCCTTCGTCGATGTGGACTACCCGATTCCCGCAACGGCCTTGCGCGGAAAAACCCTGCGCATCCGCATCGAACCGGAGAAGGGCTACAGCGCCGGTCCGGTGTTCGGTTGCTGGCTGCTGGCCTGAACCACTTTCCCCAAGGCACCAGCGGCTTGAAAGAACAAGTCATGGGCCATCCGCCTTGGCGCATGGCTGCTGCCGAAAAATCAGAACGTAATCTTCACCGAGTCGGCGCTGCGCTGGGCCTGGCCGTGGAAGACGGCTTCGATGTTGTTGCCGTCCGGGTCCAGCGCAAAGGCCGCGTAATAGCCGGGATGATAGGGGCGCTCGCCCGGTGCGCCGTTGTCGGTTCCGCCGCTGGCCAACGCAGCCCTGTGGAAGGCATCGACCATGGCCCGGTCCTGCGCCTGGAAGGCCAGGTGATGCCGGCCGGTCAGTTCGCCCTGCGCGGCCGGACTGTAGGCGGTGGATACGAACAGTTCGTCGGCCCAGAAATAATCGTCGCCGGTGCCGCCCATCGGAATCTCCAGCGCATCGAACACCGCGGCATAGAAGGCCTGGCTGGCGGCCAGGTCGCGCACCACAAGCTGGATGTGATCGATCAGGCGGCCGCGATGCAGTTCTTCGGTTTCCATGGCATGGCTCCCGGGTGGATGGAAGCGGATTTATAGCATCGGCCAACCGCCTGCGCGGCAAACGCCCCTGCGGCAGGCCGCGGGGTACCTCAAGACTGCCCACGTATCGCGGCTGGCATTGTGATGATGCATGCAAGACGCACCTGAGATACGGCATTGCCCTGGGACAAAACCGCGAACGCGGATACCTCTTTGTCCCGCGGCAGCCCGCGGCCGCGAGATGCGCCGTTGCTTCAGATCGGCTGGATCAGCGCAAGGATGTTGCCTTCGGTGTCCTTGAACCACGCCGCCTTCGCGCCGCCGGCGGTCACGATGTCGCTGCCGGCAACAGCACCGGGCATATCGTAGTGCTCGAATACCACACCGCGGGCTTTCAGCTCGGCGACTTCGCGTTCGACGTCCTCGACCTGCCAGAAGGCCTGGCTGGCCTTGGACGTGCCGGCATTGGGCGTCGGATACAGAAAGCAGGCTGTGCCTTCGCCGAAACGATAGGTGACGCCGCCGGCCTGTTCCTCTTCGGGCGTAAACCCCAATCGGGTTTCGTAGAACTCGCGCGCACGCGTCACATCGTTCGCGGGCAGATAGGCGTAGAGGGGATGATCCTGCAACATGATGGGCTCCTGACAGATGGGCGAGCCGCTCGGCGCAGGCTCTCATGGCAACGACGATGGGGAGCGGCGCGGATCGACAGCGCGGAGAGGGACAGCATCGCCTGAGCGCGCAGCTTGCCGCCAGATCCGATGCAGGGAGCGTGAAAGAGCGCCGCCATTGCGGCGCGGGAACGCTTCAGGAATCTCCCGATGCGCCGCGGGCCGGGCTTTCCGGTGCCGGCGCCTAGGTGAGGATGGATTCCCCTATGATGCGCCGGAGACGGAGAACGACGGGAGGGAGCAATGTCCGAACGTATGCACGTCGCAGCAGCAATCCTGACCAGGCTCAGGGCGATTTGCCTGGAGTTTCCGCAGGCCTATGAAGAGCAGGCATGGGTGGGCACGCGCTGGATGGTACGCAAGCACAACTTTGCCCATGTGTTGGTGGTGGCGGAAGGTTGGCCACCGGCCTACGCCCGCGCCGCAGGCAGTGACGGGCCAATCACCGTGCTGACCTTCCGCTCCAGCGCACGCCTGGATGCGCCACGGTTTACCCGCCGTCCATTCTTCAAGCCGGTGTGGTGGCCCGATATCGCCGGTATCGCGATCGACGCGCAAACCGATTGGGACGAGATCGCCGATCTCGTTGCCGACAGTTATTGCCTGCTGGCGCCGAAGAAACTGGCCGCCTTGGTAGAGCGGCCCGGCGGTTGAGCGGAGCGGCGTCTTCCGGCGCGCGGAACTCTACATTCGGCGCCTTGCCCGACTGGTTTCAACTGCCGTTCCGCAGGCGCAACGTCAGGCCCTTCAGGAAGTTGCGCAGCAACTGATCGCCGCAGGGCCGGAAATTCTTGTGCCCGGGCTGGCGGAACAGCGCCGACAGTTCCGGCTTGGAGACCGGAAAGCCGGCGTCCTGGAAGATCTGGTGCATGTCCACGTCCTTCAGCTGGAACGCTACCCGCAGCTTCTTCAGCACCACATTGTTGGTGATGCGGGTCTCTACCGGCCGCTGCGGCAGGCTTTCGTCGCGGCCGCGGTGGTGGAAAACCAGGCCGTCCAGGAAGTGCGCCAGCACGCGGTCGCTGCAGGCGACAAAGCCATCCTCGTCGTCCCGCTTCAGATAGGCCTGCACGTCCGCGCGCTCGAGCGGGAAGTCCGCATCTGCCAGACGGGTGATCTCGACCACCTTGTTGTCGCTCAGGTCAAGCATGTAGCGGATGCTTCGCAGCACGTCATTGTTGATCATCGGTTTTCCGGTTCTGCCGGCCGCCGGGCGGGCTGGCGACCATTCTAGAACGTCCGGGCCAGCCGCAACGCGGATGACCCGGCCCGTGCCGTCGTCCGCGGCGCGGATGGCGCCGCTGCCGGATCGTCGCGCCGGCAAGGAATCATGCGGCGGCGACGAAAACTTCACTTGGAATTTGCGCATGGCGGTCTACAACCGTAAGCCCATAGCAAGCGCAAGGGAGTTACCCCCAATGGCCAGAGCGACCCGGACCGACGCGCCCCAGGTGCACGAATTGCTGTTGCAGGCACTGGAAACCGAGCGTGGCGGCATCAAGGTTTACAGCGCAGCCATTCAGGCGGCGCAGAACGAAGACCTGCTGCAGGAATGGCAGGAATACCTGCAGCAGACCCGGACCCACGAGCAGGTGCTGACGCGGGTTTTCGAGGAGCTTGGCATGGATACCGAAGAGCAGAGCCCGGGCCGGATGGTCGTCGCCCACCACGGCGCATCGCTGGTCGCCGCCATCGAGATGGCGATCGAGAACGCCGAGCCGGCAGCGGCCGAACTGGTCGCCGCCGAGTGCGTCGTACTGGCCGAAATCAAGGATCACCAGAACTGGGCGCTGATCGGCCGGGTGGCCGAGGCCGGCGGCAAGCACGCCAAAGTCCTGAAAGCCGCGTTCGATGCGGTGGAGCAGGATGAGGACCATCATCTCTACCACACCCAGGGTTGGACGCGGGAACTGTGGATTCAGTCGCTTGGCATGCCGGCGGTGCTGCCGCCGCCGGAAGAAGTCAAGCATGTCGAGACCGCCATCGGCGCATCGCGCGCCGAACAGGCGCGCAAGAGGATGCTGTAGCTGCGCAATAGTACGCAGCAGCGGCCAGCCGGAGGAGCGGTGGGCACCGCGGTGCCCGCCGCCTGCGAACCGGCAATCGGATGGCGGGCGCTGCTGCCGGCAGGCTTGGCAACCGGCGCCGCTAGCGGCAAGAATGCGGGCCAGGCCATCGCTGCGAACAGCCCATGCCTCAGCACATCGGTATCGTCGCCTGTTCCGCCGAAGGCGCGGCACTGTGTTACCGCACCGTCTGCCTGGAGGGCGCCAGGCGGCTGGGTCCGCACGCGCATCCGGAACTGTCGATGCATTCGCATTCGCTGGCCGACTACGTGGCCTGCATCGACCGCGACGACTGGCAGGCTGTTGGCGAGCTGATGCTGTCGTCGGCGCACAAGCTGGCCCGCGCCGGCGCCGAGTTCCTGATCTGCCCCGACAACACCATCCATCGCGCCATGGACTACGTGGCGCCGCGCTCGCCGCTGCCATGGCTGCATATCGCCGAAGTGGTGGCCGAGGAGGCGGTAACGCGCGGCTTCGCCCGGTTGGGCCTGACCGGTACGCAGTGGCTGGTGGACGGCGAGGTGTATCCGCGAACGTTCGCCGCGCACGGACTGCAACTGGTGCGCCCCGGCGCCGACGAACGTGCCGAGATCAGCCGCATCATCATGGAAGATCTGGTGTACGGCGTATTCGAGCCCGACGCGGTGGCCTACTTCCAGCACGTCATCGGCCGCATGCGGGAACAAGGCTGCGACGCGGTGGTGCTCGGATGCACCGAAATACCGCTGCTCATGCATGACGGCAATTCGCCGTTGCCCACGCTCGATTCCACCCGCCTGCTCGCGCAAGCGGCGCTGCGCCGGGCGCTGCTGCCGGACCAGGGGCCGCCGGCGCGCCTGGGATAGGACCTGTGCCGATGCGCGTCAGGGCAACACCGGGGTCCGGCCTTTTTCAGCGCTGCCTTCACGGACCGTGGACATCGCTATACCTTGTCCTTCCGCGGCAGCGGGCAAGCGACACGCCCTAATCATCGGCGTAACAAGCGTCTTCCTATACTCGCAGGCGTCTGCATTGAACGGCAATGCGGCGCAGTCCTCACACGGGAGAACGCAGCATGCAAAGAATTCCAGCCGGAACCGTCGTTGTGGTGGCCGACGGCGCGGGCGCGCGCGTGTTCCGCAATATCGGCGATGGCAAGACATTGACGTTGCAGCAGCAGGACATGCTGGAGCTGATGAACATGGACGATGACGGCCCCGCCGGCAGCGTGCCTACCGAATCCAGCGGCCAGCAGATCAACGAGGCCACCTTCGCCAAGCAACTGGCCATCGGCCTGAACAACGGCGCATTGAAGGACGAATACACGCATCTGGTGCTGGTGGCCGACCCGCAGACGCTGGGCAGGATGCGGCCGCTGCTGCACAAGCAAACCCAGCAGCGGATGATTGGCGAGATCGCCAAGACGCTGACCAATTCGCCATTGCAGGATATTGAACGGGCACTGTCCTGACGGCTCCCGGCCGGCCCGGGAACCCGCCGGCGGGCATTGCCGCCGACGAGCCGTGCCTCAGGGCGAGGTTGCCGCGGTGGCCTCGATCTCGAACAGCATTCCATCCAGCGCCAGCCGCGGCACCGGGATCAGCGTGCAGGGCGGCGGCGGCAGGTCGCCCAGCAGCGACTGCCACGCCTGCCCGAATTGATGCAGCCGCTCTTCGCTGTGGTCGACGATGAGTACGGTGATCCGGGCCACATCGCCCAGGCCGGCACCGGCGGCGCGCAGGGCGGTCTGCAGGTTCTGCAGGGCCTGCCGCACCTGGCCGGCGAAGTCGGCCGGCAGCTGGCCGTTGGCGTCTTCGCCGCCCTGGCCGGCGACCAGGATCAGCTGCGCCGGTGCGCGCACGATGGCCAGGTGCGAATAACCGTTGGGGACCGGGTCGTAGAGGCCTGCGGGATTGCGGAACCGGAGCATCGGCTCCTGCGGTGGTGCGGACGGCGGCGACATCGCGGGGTACTCCGGAAGTTGGGTGGACGCGCAGCTTCCGGCCTCAAGCGCGGTTGAGGTCAACAGGCACGGATGCATTGCGCTCCGGTAGCGCGAAACCTGCAGCGCAGGCGGCATCGCGTACGCGTAGCCAGCGCGTGTCGGCAAGCGGCCCGATGGGTCTGGCAGGAATGGGCGCTCCCGCGGCCGAAGCCGCTACCACCGCAGAAGCGATGATCGCGGGCCGGTTCAGCAGGGGATTCCAGCGGCGGCACGCGAGCGGATTGCCGCGCTGCGGGCAGCGCCAGGGGTCATTCCGGAAAACTGCTTGAATGCGCGGCAGAACGAGCTTTGGCTTTCGAAGCCGCAGGCTTCGGTGATTTCGCAGAACGGCAGGGCGGTGTCGCGCACCAGGTGCAGCGCGCGTTGCAAGCGCAGGCGCGCGGCATACTCGCTGGGCGTATGCCCGAACGCGGCGCGATAGATTCGGCTCAGGTGCCAGGTGGAGTAGTTGCCCTGGCGCGACAGCCAGGCCATATCCGGCGACCGGCCGATCTGGCTGCGGATCAGGTGCTGTATGCGCAGCAAGCGCGCGAGGGTGCGCCTGCGGGCGGCGGTCGTACGGCCCGAACACCGTGGCAGCAGCTCGCGAAGCGGCCGTTGCTGTTCGTGTACCAGCACGCATGCCCCGGCCAGCAGCTCGGGCGCCGCCACGCCGGTGCCGTCGGCCTTGCGCAGCGCTTGCGCCATCCGCACCAGGAACCGGGCCAGCAGGGGCGGGCAACGACCCTCGTCGGCGAACAACTCGCCCAGCAGGCCCGCATCCGCTCCCGCCCGATGCCAGGCCTGCGGCGACCCGCACAGACTGAGCCAGTGCCCGCCGTTTCCGGACGCCAGCTGGACCGCGCCCCGCCACACCAGCACGCTGCCTCGCTCGATGGGCCATCCCAGCTCTTCGGCATCGACTCGCAGTTGTGCGCCCAGCGGCAACGACACCGACAGCCAATCCCGCGGGACCCGCAACCGCGCGCCGCGTTCGCTGCCATGGACAAGATGCAGGACATCCGGATGACGCATTTCCGGCGACAGCGCTTCCCCCAGCCTGAGCCGCGAATAGCGAAGCGCCAGCGCGGGCGGGATGGCCGTTGCCGCGGCCGGCAGGCGGTTGTCGTAGGCCGGGGAGAAATCGCCGCAGGCAGGCGTCGCGGTCGCTGGCCGGTCGAAGTACATACGTGCTCCCACTGCGTTCGGATGCGCCAACGTTGATCGCGACGATGTGCGGATTCAACCCGGCCGGGACCAACCGTCCATCTGCAGGGACCAACGACACCAGCGCGGTTGCGCCGGCAAGGCGATCTGCTTAGCCTGCCGGCATGTTCCGACGAAAGTCCCTGCTGTGGTGGACCGTCTTTGCCGGTTGGACGCTGTTCGGCGTGGTGCTTTCGGTCGAAACGCTCACTCTGCGCAATGCCGCCGCGCCCGGGACGGGCCTGGAGATCGGACATGCGCTGCGGACCGGGCTGGCCAGCGCCTGGCTGTGGGTGCCGCTGACCGTGGGCCTGCTTGCCCTGGTGCAGCGTTTTCCGATAGGACGCGACCGCATCGCCTTGCCGGTGCTGCTGCACGCCATGGCCGTGCTGGCGATCATCCTGTTGCGTGCGCTGGCGGTATACGCGCTCAACCGCTGGATCGGCTGGTACGCCGAATTACCGGAGTTTTCGCTGGTGTTGACGGCCAGCGTGGCCAAGAACTTCCTGATTGGCTGGTTGATCGTCGGCGTCGCCCACGCCTTCCTTTACTACGAGCGTTCCAACCAGCGCGAGCGCCATGCCGTCGAACTGGAGGCCAGTCTGATGCAGACGCGGCTGCAGGCGCTGTCGGCCCAGCTGAATCCGCACTTTCTTTTCAACGCATTGAACTCGGTGTCCGAACTGGTCCACCGCAACCCCGCCGCCGCCGACCGGATGCTGGTATCGCTGGGCCAGTTGCTGCGCGCCAGCCTGGACCGCTCGAGCGTGCAGCAGGTTCCCTTGCGCGAGGAACTGGCGCTGCTGGAGCGCTATGTCGATCTGGAGAAGATGCGGCTGGGCGATCGCCTGCATATGCACTGGGAAATCGATCGCAGCCTGCTGTCGGTGCCGGTGCCGCGTCTGCTGCTGCAGCCGCTGGTGGAGAACGCCATCCATCACGCCATCGCGCCACGCCTGCAGCCCGGACGCGTGGTGGTCGGGGTCAGGCGCAGCGGCGATGAGCTCGTACTGGAAGTGCATGACGATGGCCAGGCGGATCCGGCCCAGCCCGGCAACGGGCACGGCATTGGGCTGGCCAACACGCGTGCGCGGCTGCGCGCGCTGTATGGCGAGAACCACGCCTTCGAGCTGACCCGTACCGCCGGCGACGACGGTACCGTCGCGCGGGTCCGGCTGCCTCTCCGGGCACTGGAACTGGCGGCATGAATCGCCCGCTGCGAGCGGTGATTGCCGACGACGAACCGCTGGCGCGCGCGCGCCTGCAGCGGTTGCTCGGGCAGATGGATGCGGTGCAGGTGGTGGCGCAGTGCGCATCCGCGCGCGAGACCATCGGCGCACTGCGGTCCACCGCCGCCGATGTGGTGTTCCTGGATATCCGTATGCCCGATGCGGACGGTTTCGATGTGCTGCAGGCGCTGCCGGGCGCGCGCCCGCAGATCGTCTTCGTGACCGCTTACGCCGAACATGCGGTGCATGCCTTCGACGAGGATGCCGCCGATTATCTGCTCAAGCCTTTCTCGGCCGATCGCCTGCATGCCGCCTTGGAACGGGTACGGAACCGGGTGCGTGCGCCCGAGCTGGCGGCCAGCGCCGTGCCGCCGCGCACGGACTATGCCGCCCGCCTGGCGGTATCGGTGGGTCGGCGGACGCGGGTCATCATGGTGGAAGAGCTGAGCTGGGCGCGCGCGCAGGCCAACTATGTCGAACTGCATGTCGGCGGCCGCGACTACCTGCTGCGCGGCACGATTGCCGAACTGGCGGAACGGCTGGACCCTTCCAGGTTCGTGCGCGTGCACCGATCGGCGCTGGTTCGCATCGATGCGGTGGACAGCCTGGAGTCCGGCGGCGGCGGACAGTATCTGTTGCATCTGCGCGAAGGCGCGGTATTGCGTACCGGGCGCAGCTACCGCCAGGTGGTGCGCAGCGCGTTCGGCCTGGCCTGAGCGCCTGGGCAAGACAGTACGGCCCCTTGCGGGACCGTACCATCGAGTGCGCTGCGACGCAGCAGGCTGCGGTCAGAACCGCTGCACGTAGCGCATGTACATGAAACGTCCGATGTCGAAGCCGCCGAAGTACGAGACGTTCGCGCTGGGCTGGCTGTACAGCACAGGTCCTACGTGGTCGAACACATTGTTGGCGCCGACCGAGACGGTGGCGTTCCACGGCGCGTTCCAGCGCAGCTGCAGATCGTGGAAGGTGTTGGAACCGGTCCGGTTGTAGGCCGACTGCACCGAAACGCCCTGGTTGTTGGGCGCGCGGTAGGCCGGATCGGTGCACTCATCCGGATACTGCGTCACGCTCAGGCATTGCTCCTTCAGCCCGGAGAAATAGCGCGCGGTCCAGCTGGCGCCCCACGCGCCTGACTCCCAGCTCAAGTTCAGATTGGAGCGGATGCGGAAGTGCGTGCCCGTGACCGTGCTTGCGAAACCCACGCCGGTGAACGGATTGGGATGGGTCACCGGGTCCTTGGTGGTGACCAGTTCGTCGCGGCTGGTGTAGGTGCTGGTCCACTGGATGGCGAAATTGCCCCAGCTGTCGGTGGGCAGGCGGTAGGCGACATCGAAATCGAAGCCTTCCACTTCGCGATAGCCGGCGTTGATGGGCGTGCGTTTCAGGTTGGTCACGATGCCGGTCAGCGGGTCGCGCTCGAAAGCGGTGCAGCGGGAGGCGATGTTGCTGATGTAGCAGTCGTTGAGGATCAGGTTGGCAGTGTCGTTGATGATGGTGTTCTCGACCCGGATCTCCCACCAGTCCAGCGCCAGGTTGAGGCCCTGCGCAAAGCCCGGGCTCCAGACTGCGCCCAGGGTCTTGGACGTGGATTCTTCCGGCTTCACATCGGGGTTGGAACCGGTGATGAAGGCCACCGGCGTCTGCGCAGCGGCATTGGTGGTCGGCACGAAGCCCTGGGCCAGTTGGCGGAAGGTATCGGGATTGACGCCGGACGGCAGTCCGGCGGCGCAGCTGGCGCGGACCGCCGCGCTCCTGGCCGACGCGCCATAGACCGTGTCGCAGGGATCGGTATAGGTGTCGAAGGTCTGCGAACCGCCGCCGTACAGATCATTGATGGTCGGGGCGCGGAAACCGTCGGCGATGGTGCCGCGGATCATCAACGAATCCAATGGCTTCCACTTGAAGCCGAACTTGTTGTTGACGGTATCGCCGAAGGCATCGTAGTCGGAGTAGCGGCTTGCCACGTTGAGGCTCAGTTCGCGCGCGCCGGGCAGATCGGACAGCAGCGGAATCTGCAACTCGGCATAGACTTCGTCCACCGTATAGCTGCCGCCGGTGGGGAAATTGGCCAGATCGGTGGTGTTGCCGCTCTGCACCAGCGAGTCGGGGCTGAACCTGCCTTCCTCTTTGCGGTTTTCCGCGCCTATCGCAAAGCCCAGGTCGCCGGCCGGCAGTGCGAACAGGGTGCCGGCCAGGTTGGCGGTGATGACGGTGGTTTCCGTCTTGGCGGTGGCGTGCGAGGTCGGGAACAGGAAATCCTGCAGCGCCTGGTTGCCGGTCAGGCCGCCGGCGCGAGTATCGCCAAAGGGCAGGAACGGGTTGTACGGCACGCACTGCGAAAGCGGGATGGGGGCTGCCGCCGTGCCGCACTGGACCACACCGTCGCTATTGAGGAAGGACGGACCAACCGCCGCGCGCAGGGCGGTCAGGTTGATGTTGCCAGTGCCGGTCTGCACCAGCTTGTTCTCGTTGTACAGATAGCCGACATCCCAGTCGAAGAAGCGATTGGCCAGTTCGAAGCTTCCCTCGAAGACGCCGCTGAAACGATAGGTGGTCAGTTCGGCGCGGGTCTGGCGCGGGATCTCCCAGGTGCGGCGCCACCAGTTGTCGATTTCCACGCCCAGCGGATTGAAGTAGCTGTCGGCCGACATCGGCGTGTCAAAGGCCAGTGCCTGGTACGGATAGCCGGCGATCTGGCGCAGGCTGTCGCGCATGCTGTACATCATGTTGGTGCGGAAGCGCACGTTGTCGGCGATGTCGTAGATGCCGTCGACAAACAGAGCGCGGCGCTCCTGCGGAGTGCGCAGATCGGTCTGCAGGTTGGTATTGGTCTTGTCGTCGGTCTGCTGCGAGTTGGTGTTCTGCGGGCGGTAGTCGGCCGGGTTGCGCGGATCGCCGCCTTCGCGCAGGACATAGCGGCCGTTGGCGAATCCCGGCAACGGGAAGGCGCTGGTGACGGCGAAGCCGCCGTACTGGCCCACCGGCGTCCAACCGTCGTCCGGGTGGTAGTGCGAGCGCGGGTAACGCGAATACGGACGGTCGGCAGCGGCCACCCGCTTCTCGTCGGCCCATTCGGCGCCGATGGT
Source organism: Pseudoxanthomonas wuyuanensis (assembly GCF_900215535.1). GTDB lineage: Bacteria > Pseudomonadota > Gammaproteobacteria > Xanthomonadales > Xanthomonadaceae > Pseudoxanthomonas_A > Pseudoxanthomonas_A wuyuanensis. Next base: position 227,811 of record NZ_OCND01000002.1, read on the forward strand.
CAACGAACCGCGGTCGCCGCTGAAGCCCATCACGAAGTCGCCGATGGTGGTATCGCCGTCGCCTTCGCCGTACTGGCCGAAGTAGGCTCCGACGCTGGCGCCTTCAAACCCGGAACGGGTGATGATGTTGATGACGCCGGCGATGGCATCGGACCCGTAGATGGACGAGGCGCCATCCTTCAGCACTTCGATGCGCTCCACCGCAGCCACCGGCACGGTTGAAATATCCTGCAGCCCGGTGGTGGTGATGCCCAGCCGCTTGCCGTTGAGCAGCACCAGGGTGCGCTGTGCGCCAAGGTCGCGCAGGCTGATGAAGGTACCGCCGACCGCTTCTCCCGAGGACAGCGGCTGGGCGCGGCTGATCGGCGGTGTGCCGACCGCGCTGATGTTCTGCAGGATGTCGGCCACCGAGGCGAATCCCTGCTTTTCGATATCGCCGCGGCTGATGGTCAGCACCGGCTGCGAGGTTTCGGTGTCGACCTGGCGGATGCGGGTGCCGGTGACTTCGATGCGGTCAAGCGTGGTGGCCTGGTTCGCGCCGCCGGGCTCGCCCTGTTGCGCTAGCGCGTGGGCGGCGGGCAGGGCGGTCGCCAGGCTGGCGGACGTCAGCAACGCCCTCCGGACCGCGGTGGCGAGTGTGAGCTTGTACATTCGTGACTCCAGAAAAGGAAACGGAAGCGCGGCTGGGCCGGCCTGAAGAAATTACGAATCCTTAACTTTCGATTCTGCGCGCCAGCAGGCAGATGGATATGCACGGATGGGCGGCTTTGGCGGCGGGTATTGCAACCCCGGCGACCGGCGGGATACTCGCCATCTCCGATGGAATGCGTCTGCCATGTGCAGCGGAGGGGACGATTTGCCGATGATCAGCGCCAGCGCCACATCGCTTCCGCGCGGCCGGCAGCGCATGGAATGGTGGGAGGATCTGGCGCTGGCCGCGCTGCGCGTACTGGTTGGCGGTTTCCTGGTATGGGGAGTTGCCGACAACATCGCCAGCGCCGAGCGCATGTCCGAGTTCGCCGCGTTTCTGGCCTATCACCGCTTCCCGTACCCCAGCCTGCTGGCGCCGTTGTCGGTATGGGTGCAGTGCCTGTGCGGCCTGGCCTTCATCTCCGGCCTGGGCTTCCGCACGGCGGGAATCTTCTGCGCCGCCAACTTCATCGTGGCGGTGGCGATGGTCGACGCGCACGCCGGCATACGCGCGGCGTTTCCGGCCAGCGTGCTGGCGATGCTCGGGTTCTACTTCAGCGCCCGCGGCCCGGGCCGGTACGCGCTCGGACGCCGGCGGCGGCAAGAGGACGGCGGCGTCTCCGGCCCGGGAAATCCCGCAAGCCCGTAGCGCCTGGCAACGCGCGGGAAAGCCCGGATCGGCCGCGCCGCGCATCGATTTCTGCACATCCCTCTAGCGGCAAGTTAACGAAAGCCGGCGTACCTTGGCCTCCCGTGGCCCAGGAGAAAGGCATGAACACCGACTATTTCTTCGCCCAGGATCAGGCCGGCACGCGTTGCAAGGTCAACGTGCTGCGCCGCGCAGGCGACAACGAGCGCCGCACGTCGGCGGCGGCAGCGCAGCCTGCGCCGGTTTACCAGCTGGAAGACGGCAGCGCCCTGCAGCGGGTGGACAGCGATACGTTCCGCGTGATCGGCACCGGTGCATACATCACTGTGGTGCGCGACTAGAGCGTATTATGGCCGTTGGGGTGAGTGCGAAGGCTGCTGTCGCGGCGTCAGGCAAGGCGCACGCCGCCGGTCAGGCCCAAGCGCTAATCAGAATGTCGCGGCGGCCCGCAGCGGCAATGCAGCGTCCCAGCGGTCGCGCGCCTGCAGGAAACCCAGTTCCACCAGCACTGCAGCGCCAAGCACATGCGCGCCCTGCCGTTGCGCCAGCGCCACCGCCGCGCGCAGGGTGCCGCCGGTGGCAAGGACATCGTCGACGACGATGACGCGTGCGCCGGGCGGCAGCGCGTCGGTGCGGATTTGCAGGCGGTCGCTGCCGTATTCCAGCGCGTATTCGGCGGTCAGGGTGGCGCCCGGCAGCTTGCCGGGCTTGCGGACCGGCACGAAACCGGTGCCCAGCGCGCGCGCCAGCGCCGCGCCCAGGATGAAACCGCGCGACTCCACGCCAATCACCGCATCCAGCGCCATGCCGCGCCACGGCTCGGCCATGGCTTCCACGGCTTCCTCGAACCCGTCCGCATCCGCCAGCACCGGGGTGATGTCCTTGAACAGGATGCCGGGCCTGGGGAAGTCGGCGACATCGCGAATCAGATCTTGCCAGCGGGACATGGCTGCAGGACTGCGTTGGAAGGTCGGGGCATGCTAAACCCGCAGCGCCACCCAGGCAAAAGCCGCCAGCGCACCGGCGGCCTTTGCCCTGCCTGTGGCGCCGGTTCAGAAGTCGAAGCGCACCTGCACCTGCGCCAGATCGACATCGGCGTCTTCGATCTCGAAACGGCTGTACTCGCCGCGCAACGCTACGTTGCCGTTGAAGCGGTACTGTAGGCCGACACCGTAGGTGGGGTCGGTGCCGCTGTCATCGCCGGTGCCGGTAAGGGCGGGGATGCCGGCGTCCAGGTCCCAGCGCTGGAAACCGGCCTTGGCGTAGCCGGAAAACTTCTCGGTGAACGGCACGATGCCGACCGCGGTCAGATAGACCGAGCTGGCTTCCAGATCGCGGCCGACGCCATCGCTTTCCAGGCTGCCCAGATCGGCGTAGCCGCCTTCCAGCGCAAAATAGCGGTTGAACTGATAGCCGCCGAACACCGAGAACGCGGTGTCTTCGTCGTCGTAGCTGCCTTCGTCGACCAGCGACTGGCCAGCGCCGGCACCGGCGTAGAAGCCCCGGTCTTCCGCTGCCTGGGCGCCAAAGACGGCACCGCCGGCGAGGGCGGCAATCAGAGCGGTGGACAGCAACGTGTTGTTCTTGTTCATGGATTGCAAACTCCTGCATCAGCCATCGCAACGCGGGGGAAGGGAGCGGCGATGGATTCGACGACGGGTCCCGGCGGAATGCCGGCGCAGCCATCGTTGCAGGCCATAGATGGGCGCGATGCGGTGGTTTCAAATGCGAAGACAGGCGACGCAGCTTCCCGTCAGTGGAACGCAACCAGGCATCGAACCGTTGCACCATCGCGCGCGGCGCGTGCCGCGCGCGGAGCGGAAAATCCGCAGGTGTTTTGGGATGGTCTCTCCCGAAATGCATGGCTAATCGCATCCGCCGCTACTGGCTAAGCTTGCCGCTCCCGCCACTATCCGTACGACCCATGAGCGAATCGCTTTCGATGTACCAGGCCTCGGTTCCGGTATTGCAGCGTGCGCTGCGCAACCTGCGCGAAATCCTGCGCAAGGGCCAGACGCATGCGCAGTCGCAGGGCTACGACCCAGCCGTATTGCTGCAGTCGCGGCTGTATCCGGACATGCTGCCGTTGCTGCGGCAGGTGCAGATTGCGACCGATACGGCAAAGTTCGCCCCCGCACGCTTGGCCGGGGTGGAGTCGATGCGTTTCGACGATACCGAAACCGGATTCGATGAACTGTATGCGCGGCTGGATCGGACGATCGAATACCTCGGCAGCTTCAGTGCCGAACAGATCGACGGCAGCGAAACGCGCGAAGTGCTGCTGCCCACCCGCAGCCGCGGCGATCTGCGCTTCGATGGCCGCGGTTACCTGTTCGGATTCGTGCTGCCGAACCTGTATTTCCATGTGTCCACCGCCTACGCCATCCTGCGCAGCAACGGCGTTCCGCTGGGCAAGTCGGATTATCTGGGCGGCAACTGACGGGGCCGCCGCCGCAAGGGCGGCGCGGGCGCTCCCGGGACGCGCACCGTGCGGCGGTTGCCCCTTGCCTGGCAAACGCGGCGCGGCGCGGGTCAACCAGCGCGGATCTGCGCCTGCCGCGATTTGCCCAACGTCGCCAGCGCGGCCTCGTACGACCAGCGCACCAGTTCGGTCAGATAGGCCTCGGGCAGCGTGCGCACGTCGACCACCGTCACCCAGCGGTAGCGGCCCAGCCAGCGCGCCGGCTTGACGCCGGGGATGTCGGTCAGTTCGACAAAGCGCTCCGGACTTGCCTTGAAGCTGAAACGCCACCGTTCCGGATCGCTGGTCTTGAAGTGGGCGAATCGCTTGCCGCCGACCGCATAGGTCAGGATGTTGGCCGGCGGCCCATGCAGGGTTGCGGTGGCGCCGGGCAACGCGGCGCAGAACGCCTTCATCTGTTCACTGTTCATGCCGGCATGTTAGCCGGTGGCGGCTGCCTCCGGAGACAGCCGTGCCCGCCGCCTGGCGGCACATGGCGTTCACCGCGGATGCGGATAATCAGGCGGCTCCATCCGAGGATATCCGCATGTTCGCGCATCGATCCGCCCGTGCCGTTTTGCTGGCCCTTGCCATGAGCTTGATCGCCGCCTGCGGCGAAGAATCCAGCCAGCCACCCGAGCCGACGCCGCCGGCCGCTGCGGTCGCGACCCCAGCGCCCGCAGACACCGAAGCCGATACCGTCATCCTGCAGGCGGAGCAGCCGTTTGTCGCAATGGTGACGATGGCGCCGCGCGAAGCCGGCAGCGCGCATGAGGCTTTCCCCGCCAACTATCGGCCAACCCTGCTGTTCGACGCTGCGCCGACCGAGGTGGTCTGCGTGCTGGACATGAGTCAGCCGGTCTCCGCATTTTCGCCCGGCGACAGCCATCGGATAAGCGGGCGCTGCCGCGAAGATGTCACTCTGCCGCGCGACAAGCTCGGCTTCCTGGTGCAGGAAGGCGGCCGCGATGTCGGCCGCGGCACCGTCGAGTTGCCGTGACGCGGCTGGCCACCGCCGGCCGTCGCCGCGTCAGGCCGAGATGTGTCCGCCGCCGTTGATGTGGATCAGCTGCCCGGTGATGAAGCTGGCATCGTCGCTGGCCAGGAAGACATAGGCCGGCGCGACTTCCGACGGCTGCCCGGGCCGCTTCATCAACGTGTCGGAGCCGAACTCGGCCACCTGTTTGCGATCGAACGAGGCCGGTATCAGCGGCGTCCAGATCGGACCCGGCGCGACCGCGTTGACGCGGATGCCGCGATCGGCCAGCGACGATGCCAGCGAAAAGGTCATCGCGTGGATGGCGCCCTTGGTTGCCGCGTAGTCCAGCAGCGTGGCGTGTCCGCGCACGCCGGTGATCGAGCCGGTATTGATGATGCAGCCGTTGTCAGGCAGGTGCGGAAGCGCCGCATCGACCAGATAGAAGAACGAGAACAGGTTGGTCTCGAAGGTCTTGCGCACGCGCGCTGGCGTCAGTTCTTCGGCCTGTTCGACTGGGTATTGCTGGGCATGATTGTTGACCAGCACGTCCAGCGCACCCAGTTTCGCGACGGTCTTGTCGACCGTTTTCTGGCAATTCGCCGGTGTCGACAGATCGGTGCGGACAAGCAGGCAGCGCACGCCTTCGGCTTCCACCAGTCGCTGCGCTTCGGCGGCATCGGCGTCCTCGGACAGATAGGCGATGGCCACCGCCGCGCCTTCGCGGGCGAAATGCACCGCCACCGCGCGGCCGATACCGCTATCGCCGCCGGTGATCAGCGCCACCTTGCCGGCCAGCTTGCCGCTGCCGCGATAGCTGTCGCGAATGGTTTCCGGCTGCGGATGCATCGCGCTCTGGCGGCCGGGTTGGCGGCGTTGCCGCTGCGGCGGATTGACGCGCTTCTTGGTGGCGGCCATGACATGTTCTCCTTCAGCGTGCTCGAGCCCGAAGTTATCGGCGCGGACGTTACGGGCCTGTGGGCATGCGATGAAGAACGGTGCAATCCGCCCCGCTGGGAGAGTCGGATTCTGCTATTTTCCTGTCCAGGATGCCGGTCAGGGACAACAAGAATGAGCAAGGAAAGAACGCCACCGCTGCGCGGCCGCTGGCTGCCAGCGCAGGAGCCACCGCCATCAAGCCGTCAGTACTCCTGGCTGCTGCTGGTGCCGCTGGCCGCGGCTGCCTACGGTCTGGTTGCCCACTATGCGCCGCTGCGGAACATGCTTGATCTTGATGGCGAGGCGGCGATTGAAGCTGTGCCGGCTCCGCCAGCGGATGCGCCGGTGACGATCGCGCCCGCCGCTACAGCGGCAGCCCCAACACCGATGCCTGCACCAGTGCCGGCGCTTGTTGCGCCCGCGCCGCGCCCATTGCCGCCGCCCACGGTGACCGAAGCCCAGTTGCTGGCCCGCTATGCCGAGCGGCCGACGGCGCAACCGGACCCGACAGAAGACATCGCGGGCCGGCGCAGCGACGGCGCAGCCGGCCTGGCCGAAGCGCTGCGCCGCGGCGAGATACGGCTGGCGACATCAAGCGACCTGGAACGCTGGAAACAACGTTATGCCGTGGCCAGCGGGCGCCGCATCGGTGAGCGGTTCGACGAGTTCACGCGTCATGGCACTGCTTATCTGATACAGAGGGACTTCGTGATTCCCGATGGCCTGTCCGGTGCCAACGCAGTGGTGTTCCTGCTTCCTCCGCATGCGCCATTCCCGCGCGGCCATGCCGGCCACTCGCCTATTCTGGATCTCGACAGCGGTGGCTGCGCGGGGATGATCTGCAACTTCCTGCTGGACGACCGGTAGCGAGTTGGTTCTGCAAGGCGCAGGCCGTCACGCCAACAAATCGCGCAGCGCCTGCTCCAGCTGCGGATGAGCGAATTCGAAACCCTGCGCCTGTGCGCGCTGCGGCACCACGCGCTGGCCGGTCAGCAGCAGGTCGGCCATCTCGCCGAACATCAATCTCAATGCCGGCGCCGGCGTGGTCAGCAGTGCCGGCCGCCGCAACACCCGGCCCAGCGTCTGCGCGAATTCCCGGTTGGTCACCGGATGCGGCGCGGTGGCGTTGTAGGCGCCGCTGCCATCCTGGCTTTCCAGCAGCCACAGGATCAGCCGCACCAGATCGGCGCGGTGCACCCAGCTCATCCACTGGCGGCCGCTGCCCATCGGACCGCCCAGGCCCAGCCGGAATGGCGGCAACATCTTGCCCAGCGCGCCGCCGTCGGCGCCCAGCACGATGCCGGTGCGAAGCAGGCAGACGCGTACGCCCAGTCCGGCCGCCTTGGCCGCCTCGGTTTCCCAGTCGCGGCATAGCCGCGCGGCAAAGTCGTTGCCGGGTGCGGCGGTTTCGTCCAGCGGCGTGTCGTCGCGCGGGCCGTAGTAGCCGATGGCCGATCCCGAAACCAGTACCGCCGGCCGCGTTTGCCGCTGTTGCAGCCAGGCCAGCAAGCGCTGCGTGGTGCCGATGCGCGAATCGCGGAACGCCTGCTTGCGGCGGGCATTCCAGCGGCCTGCGGTCAGCGATTCGCCGGCCAGGTTGACCGCGGCGTCGGCGCGTTCCAGTTCGTCCAGTGCGCCGATCAGCCGCACTCCGGGCAGGCGGTGGGCGGCGGCGCGGACGTCGCGGGTCAGCACGGTCGGATGATGCCCGGCCTGCAACAGCTGTTGGCATAGTGCGCGGCCGATGAAGCCGCTGCCTCCGGTGACAAGTACCTGCATGGCAACGGCTCCGTTGCGGCGCGACCGATTGCGAGCGTCGACAGGCGCCAGTCTACTCCGCATGGCGGTGCGGAACGGCAGGTGCGGGCAGTGACCGGATGTGCCGGCTTGGCACGGCGTTGCCACGGCGCCATCGGGTTCTGGGGTAGGCTCGGGCCTACACAATCGGTGAGGAATGCATATGCAACTGGGAATGATCGGGTTGGGCCGGATGGGCGCCAATATGGCCGAGCGGCTGGTCCGTGGCGGGCACCAGGTTGTCGGCTACGACCCCGGCGAGGCGGCGCGCGAACAGGCTGCCGGGCGCGGCATCCAGGCCGCCGCATCGCTGCGGCAACTGGTGGACGCGTTGGCTGCGCCGCGCGCGGTGTGGCTGATGGTGCCGGCCGGGCAGATCGTCGATGACACCTTGGCCGCGCTGCTGCCGTTGCTGGCGCCGGGCGATACCGTGATCGACGGCGGCAATTCGTTCTACAAGGACAGCCAGCGCCGCGCCGGCGAACTGGCCGCCGCGGGCATCGCCTATGTCGATTGCGGCACCAGCGGCGGCGTGTGGGGACTGAGCGAAGGCTACAGCCTGATGATCGGCGGTGGCGAAGCCGAAGTCGAACGCCTGCGCCCGTTGTTCGCCACGCTGGCGCCGGCACCGGACAGCGGCTGGGGCCGGGTGGGGCCCAGCGGCGCCGGGCATTACAGCAAGATGATCCACAACGGCATCGAATACGGGCTGATGCAGGCCTACGCCGAGGGCTTTGCGATCCTGCAGCACAAGCAGGAATTCGCGCTGGATCTGCACCAGATCGCCGAAATCTGGCGCAACGGCAGCGTGGTGCGTTCCTGGCTGCTGGATCTGACCTCCGATGCGTTGAAGAAGAACCCTTCCCTGGCCGGCATTGCGCCGTATGTGGAGGATTCCGGCGAGGGCCGCTGGACCGCCGCCGAGGCGATCGCGCTGAACGTCGCCGCGCCGGTGATCACGCTGTCGCTGCTGGAACGGCTGCGCTCGCGCGATGACGATTCGTTCACCGACAAGCTGCTGGCGGCCATGCGCAACCAATTCGGCGGCCACGCCATCAAGCAGGGATAGCCGGCAGCGCCGCCGCTTCGGCGCGGTCACGAAAGCTTAGCGGTGCGGCTGCTACTAAGGAGATCGGAAGCGGATGGACCGCGTTTGCGCGGCACGGAGCGGAACATGAAAATCCTGATGGTGTTGACCTCGCATGATCGGCTTGGCGACAGCGGCAAGCCCACCGGATTCTGGCTGGAAGAATTCGCCGCGCCGTATTACGTGTTCAAGGATGCCGGCGCCGAGGTGGTGCTGGCCTCGCCCAAGGGCGGGCAGCCGCCGCTGGATCCCAAGAGCGAGGCGCCGGACGCGCAGACCCCGGCCACTGTGCGCTTCAATGGCGATGCCGAAGCGCTGGCGGCGCTGGCGCAGACGCGCAAGCTGGCCGAGGTGGCGGATGAGGACATCGATGCGCTGTTCTACCCCGGCGGGCACGGCCCGCTATGGGATTTGTGCGAAGACCGGCATTCGATCGCGCTGATCGAGAAGACCTTCGCCGCCGGCAAGCCGGTCGCGGCGGTCTGCCATGGTCCGGCGGTGTTGCGCCATCCGCGGGGCGCGCTGGGCGAGCCGCTGGTCAAGGGCAAGCATGTGACCGGCTTCAGCAACAGCGAGGAGGCGGTGGCGGGGTTGACCGACGTGGTGCCGTTCCTGCTGGAGGACATGCTGGCCGACAACGGCGCCCACTACAGCCGCGCTGGCGACTGGCAGAGCCATGTGGTCACCGACGGCCATCTGGTCACCGGCCAGAATCCGGCTTCGTCGGAAGCGGCCGCCGAAGCGGTGCTGGTGTTGTTGCGGCGGCGATGAGGGCGCGGTGGGGCAGGGCCTGCCGCATTCCCGGCGCGCGGGGCTCGCATCGCCGTGTGGCCGGCACCGCCATTCACGGCCTCTTACGTTTCAGGCGTTAGCGTCGCCGCATCCCCACAGGAGATGCCGCCATGAGCCAGTTGCAGCTACCCGACCGCGTGTTCACCCAGGCCGCCGATGTCGCCCTGCTGGAAGCCAATATCGCCGCGTTGCCGGACGAGGCCATCGTGCAGTTGACGATGGACGATGGCAGCGCCCTGCGCGGCGTGGTCGCCACCCGTCCCAGCGCGCAGATCTTCCGCACCAGCGATGGCCAGGAAGGCATCAACGCGGTGCTGCGGCTGGACGATCTGGAACATCCCGAACAGGCGCATTACCTGTGGCTGGACCAGGTGCGCGACATCTTTCCGCTGGGTTCGGCCTGAGACAGGCGATGCGCCAGGGCCCGTAGCGATGGCGTCGTTGCCTGCCGAGGACATCGTGTGCCCGTACTGCGGCGAAACGATCACCGTCTTTGTCGACGACTCCGCCGGAGAGCAGTCGTATATCGAAGATTGCCAGGTCTGCTGCCGCCCCATCCAGATCCGCCTGCGGCTGGACCGGGACGGCACGCCGCAGCTGAGCGTCAGCGCCGAAAACGAGGCCTGAGCGGCGAGGACAAGGCCGGGGCTCAGCGGTCTTTGCTGCCGTCGTGGACGCCCGGGTAGTCCTTTTCCGGGTCGCGGCGTCCGCGCGTGCCGGTGTGGTCGGGCTGATCCGGCGCTTTCCATTGCGCCTTGTCGTTGCGGTACTTGTCGGGCGTGTCGGATTTCTGCGGATCGCTTTGGCGGTTGTCGCGGGGTTTGGGGGTACCGTGCATGCCGTTCTCCGGAGTGATTCCTTTCAAACTATTCGCTCTAGAGCGTGTTATGGCCTTTGGGGTGAGTGCGAAGGCTGCTGTCGCGGTGTCAGGCAAGGCGCACGCCGCCGGTCAGGCTGGTGGCCTGGCCAAGGCGTGCAACGCCGCATGGCGCCGCGACAGCGGCCTTCCCGAAGAGCCTGCCCCGTACTTGATACGGGGGTTGCGCGCCAGCACCGCCGCAGCCGCGTTGCCCGGCTGGCCTTGGGCACCACCCAAGGACGGCGCCGGCCGGCTTGCTGCAACGGCGCTGGCGCGCAACGCATCTCATCCCAGAGTTCATAACACGCTCTAATGTCAGCACTGCGCGAATTCCGCGGCCGTCGCCGTTGACGCGGTGTTTACCGCCGCCCCGGTTAGCTTGATGAACGATCCGGGCATCAGGAATCGCCATGCCACGCTGGAGCCGCCGCTGGAATCGCATCGTTGCGATCGTCGTACTCGCGTTTGCCTCTGCCGGTTGCTCCGGACAGCCGGTCAGCGGTCTCGGCGAAACCGGACCGGAGCCGGTACTGCCGCCCGCCAAGCGCCAGCGCATTCCCACCGTCAACATCGCACCTGCCGTCGGCTGGCCGGAGGGCGCCGCGCCGCAGCCGGCCGAAGGCCTGGCGGTGCAGGCGTTCGCACGGGATCTGGATCATCCGCGCTGGCTGTACGTGCTGCCCAACGGCGACGTGCTGGTGGCCGAAACCAATGCGCCGCCGAAACCGGATGAACCGGGCGGTTTGCGCGGCTGGTTCATGAAACGCGCCATGAAGAAGGCCGGCGCCGCCGTACCCAGCGCCAACCGCATCACCCTGCTGCGCGATGCCGACGGCGACGGCATCGCGGAGACGCGCAGCGTGTTGCTGCAGGATCTGTTTTCGCCGTTCGGAATGGCGTTGATCGGCGACTGGATGTATATCGCCAACGCCGATGCGGTAGTGCGGGTTCCCTACCGCCAGGGCGACACCCGCATCGCTACCGCGCCGGTGAAGGTCGCCGATCTGCCGGGCGGGCCGATCAACCACCACTGGACCAAGAGCCTGGTCGCCAGCGCCGACGGCAGCCGTCTGTACGTGGGCGTGGGCTCCAACAGCAACGTCGGCGAAAACGGCATGGACAACGAAACCGACCGCGCCGCGGTGCTGGAAATCGATCCCGCTACCGGCGCCCGCCGCGTGTTCGCTTCCGGCTTGCGCAATCCGGTCGGCCTGGCCTGGGAACCGCAGACCGGTGCGCTGTACACGGTGGTCAACGAACGCGACGAGATCGGCGACCAACTGGTGCCGGACTACCTGACCTCGGTGCGCGAAGGTGCCTTCTATGGTTGGCCCTACAGCTACTGGGGCCAACATGTGGATGCGCGGGTGAAGCCGCCGCGTCCGGATCTGGTGGCTACTGCGATTGCGCCGGACTACGCGCTGGGCGCGCATGTGGCGGCGCTGGGACTGACGTTCCATACCGGCGAGCTGCTGCCGCAACGCTACCGCGGCGGTGCCTTCATCGGCCTGCATGGTTCGTGGAACCGCAGGGATCCGGTGGGCTACAAGGTGGTCTACCTGCCGTTCGCCGATGGCCGGCCGCAGGGCCAGTTGCAGGATGTGCTGACTGGCTTTCTTGACGGCAAGGGCAATGCGCGCGGCCGGCCGGTCGGGGTGGTCATCGACCGCGCAGGCGCTCTGCTGGTGGCCGACGATGTCGGCAACGCGATCTGGCGGGTGACGCCGCGATAAGCCTGCGGGCAAAATGATAACCGGGCTTACGCAAACGCCTGCGCCGACAGGCGTATGCTCGGCGGCGGTTCAATCGCGTCCTGGGGAGGAAATGATGGCTACTGTCGATTCGTCCGTGCGTCCGAAGAGCTTCTGGGTGGTTGCGGTGCTGGCGTTGCTGTGGAATCTGCTGGGCGTGGCGATGTTCGCCATGCAGATGATGATGACGCCGGAAGCGCTGGCGGCGATGCCGGCCGAGCAGCGCCAGGTGTACGAAGCCACACCGGCCTGGTTGAACATCGCCTTCGCGGTGGCGGTGTTCGGTGGCGTGCTCGGTGCGCTCGGCCTGTTGCTGAAGAAGCGTTGGGCGGTGCTGTTCTTTACGGTGTCGCTGCTTGGCCTGCTGGTGCAGATGATCTCGGCCTACCTGTTCACGCCAGCCTGGCAGGCCTTCGGTCCGGCAGGGCTGGTGATGCCGGCGGTGCTGATCGTGATTGCGCTGTTGCTGTTGGGATACTCGCGCAAGGCGGCAGCGCGCGGCTGGTTGGGATAGGAAAAGGCAGCCAGATGGCCCGCTTCCAAGCTGGAGTCAGGAAGCGAGGCCAGACAGCCACTTTTTCTAGGGTTCTTCTCCCACTTCCGGGGAGCTCGGCTTCGGTAGGAGCCGCCGCCCGTCAGGCTGGGGGGTACTCCGCCCTCCTGACGACGTCGTGTCTTTACGTCGGGCCGCAGGCCCTCCATGGCCTGCTCTCCGCACCCCCCAGCCCGCCGGCCGTCGCCTTTGCGCAGCTGACAGATCGCGACTTCGGAAGGCCTTTCTTCGAGCGCCGGCCAGTTGTCCAGAAGCCGGTGGCCAGGGCAATGCGGGACCGTACGCGGCATGGATGCCGCGTAAGAGCCCACAGGGGTGAGGCAAGCGTTTGCGAAGCACAGCTTCGCGCGCAGCCGAACGCCCGCCATCTGCGATGGTGGGCCGGGCCCGCGCAGCGGGTGTTTACGGCGTGTCCCGCATTGCCCTGGCCATCGGATTCCACATGGATGTTCCCCGCCTTGGGAGAAGAGCCTTTTTAAAAGCACACAGGTACCCGCGCCATCGGGTGGGGGATTTGCTGTTTTGCTTTTGTTCTTTTGAAGAACAAAACAAATCCCCCTCAAATGCTTTTCAACCGCCGAATGGTGGGTCATCCCCCTTGACCAGCCAATCGGTTGTTGAAGAGCGCCGGAAAAGGAGGAAGTGAAGCCTGAGCCTTGCCCGGTCCCCGGTCCCCGGTTCAAACCTCTTCCAACTCCACGCCGATGAAGCCGCCGGACTGCCTGCGCCACAGCGCCGCGTACAGGCCATCGCGTTCCAGTAATTCCTCGTGGCTGCCGGTCTCGATGATGCGGCCTTCGTCCATCACCACCAGCCGGTCCAGCACGGCAATGGTCGACAGCCGATGAGCTATGGCGATCACCGTCTTGCCTTCCATCAGCGTGTACAACTGCTCCTGGATGGCCGCTTCCACCTCCGAATCCAGCGCCGAGGTGGCTTCGTCCAGTACCAGGATAGGCGCGTCCTTCAACAACACCCGCGCGATGGCCACGCGCTGGCGCTGGCCGCCGGACAGCTTGACGCCGCGTTCGCCGACCTGGGTGTCGTAGCCGGTACGGCCCTTGGGGTCGGCCAGCGTGCGGATGAACCCATCGGCATGCGCGCGCTGCGCCGCCTCAATCACCGCGGATTCGTCGGCGTCGGGCCGGCCGTAGCGGATGTTGTCGCGGATCGAGCGGTGCAGCAGTGAAGTGTCCTGGGTGACCATGCCGATATTGCGGCGCAGCGATTCCTGGGTGACCCGGGAGATGTCCTGGCCGTCGATCAGGATGCGTCCGCCCTCCAGGTCGTAGAAGCGCAGCAGCAGGTTGACCAGGGTCGACTTGCCTGCGCCGGAGCGGCCGACGATGCCGACCTTCTCGCCCGGGCGTATGGTCAGCGACAGATCGTCGATGACCTTGGCCTCGCGGCCGTAGTGGAACTGCAGCTGCTCGAAGCGGATTTCGCCGCGTTCCACCGTCAGCTCCCCGGCGCCGCGCGCGTCGGCAATGGCCAGCGGCTGGGCGATGGTGCCGATGCCGTCCTGTACGGTGCCGATGTTCTCGAACAGGCCGGCGACTTCCCACAGGATCCACTGCGACATCGAACGGATGCGCATCACCAGCGCGATCGCCACGGCGATGGAGCCCAGCGAAATGGCCGACTGCTGCCAGGCCCAGACCGAAATGCCGCCGATGCCGGCCAGCAGCAGCGCATTGAGAGTGTGCAGGGTGAACGTCAGCAGCGTCACCAGCCGCATTTGCCGGTGCACGGTCTGCATGAATCCGTCCATCGCATCGCGCGCGTAGTCCTGCTCGCGGTCGGTATGCGCAAACAGCTTGATGGTCTGGATATTGGTATAGCTGTCGACGATGCGCCCGGTCATCAGCGCGCGCGCATCGGCCTGGGCCATGGCCACTTTCTGCAGCCGCGGCACGAACTGGACCAGGATCGCCAGGTAGCCGAGCAGCCACAGGCCCAATGGCAGCATCAGCCACGGGTCGGCGCTGCCGACCAGCAGCATGGTGCCGGTGAAATAGACGATCACGTAGACGAATACGTCCAGCAGCTTGGTCACCGCTTCGCGCACCGCCAGCGCGTTCTGCATCACCTTCTGCGAGATGCGGCCGGCGAACTCGTCCTGGAAGAACGCCAGGCTCTGCCGCAGCAGATAGCGGTGCGACAGCCAGCGCGCAATCATCGGGTAATTGCCGAAGATGGTCTGGTGCATGATCAGCGACTGCCCCAGGACCACCAGCGGAAACGCGACCAGCACCAGCACCGCCATCCCGGCCAGCGCGCGGCCATGAACGTCGAAGAACGCAGCGCGGTCGGTTGCGCCCATCCAGTCGACCAGCTGCCCCATGAAGTTGAAGAAGGTGATCTCCAGCACCGAGATGGCCGCAGTCAGCGCCGACATCAGCAGCAGCCAAGGCAGCAACGGGCGCGAGTAGTGGTACAGGAACGCGGCCAGCTTCCGCGGCGGCGTGGTCGGTTCGCCCTGCGGATAAGGGTTCACCCGCGTTTCGAAGAATCGGAACATGTGATTGCCTGTTTGCGCACCAAGGGCGCGCGGTGAAGGGAAACGCCTGCGCGGAATCAGCTGGCGGGATAGGGCCATCCGGCGCGTGCCTGCCGCAGCGCGTGCGCCCACCAGGCCAACTGGGCCAGCATGCCGGCGCCGGCCGCGGCGCTGGCTTCGGCGTCGTGCGGCAGTCCATTGTCGCCGAAGCGGTTCCAGGCCATCGGAAAGATGACCGAATCGCGCACCGTGACCGCATGCAGTTCGGAAAACACCTGCCGCAGCTGCTCGACCGCACGCAGGCCGCCGCTCCTGCCGCCGTAGGAAACGAACGCGACCGGCTTGGCCTGCCAATGGCCCTGCACCGAATCGATCACGAACTTCAACGCCGCCGGATAGCCGTGATTGTACTCCGGCGTCACCACCACGAATGCGTCGGCTCGCCAGATGCGTTGCTGCAGGTTGACCAGATCCGGAGTGCCATGGCGGCCGTGCCGGTCGGGAAGATCCAGCAGCGCCGGATCGATGCGATCCAGATCGAACTCGTCGCGGCGGGCGATCTGCGCCGCGGTCCAGTCGGCCACGATGTCGCAGAAGCGGCCTTCACGGGTGCTGCCATAGATCATCGCCAGTCGCAATTTGTCGTTCATGAAATCAGGGGTTGCCGGAATGGGAGCGGGCAGGTTAAAACCTCAACCAATCTTAAGGTCAAGCGAGGTGGCGATGGGCAAGGCCGCATGCACGGGAATGAAGATGGAGCTGACGGTGGGGGAAGTGGCGGCGCGCGCCGGGGTGGCGGTGTCGACGCTGCATTTCTACGAATCCAAGGGGCTGATCCACAGCTGGCGCAACGCCGGCAACCAGCGCCGCTACCCGCGCGAGGTATTGCGCCGGGTCGCCATCATCAAGGTGGCGCAGCGTACCGGCATCCCGCTGGCGGACATCCAGCAGGCGCTGTCGTCGTTGCCGGAGGCGCGTACGCCGACCGCGCAGGACTGGCAGAAGCTGTCCTCGCGCTGGCGCGCGGATCTGGACGAGCGCATCGCGCGCCTGACCCGCCTGCGCGACCAGATGGACGGCTGCATCGGCTGCGGCTGCCTGTCGCTGAAGAATTGTCCGTTGCGCAATCCGAAGGATGAGGTGGGGGAGCAGGGACCGGGGCCAAGGTTCTTGGAGCCGTAGCGAGTTGAAAAGCTTTCGCACCTTGAGGTGCGAAAGCTTTTGCTGTTGTTTTCCCCGTCGAGCGATAAAGATGTAAGGCCATCTTCAGTACGCCAGAGACTTAGCGATAGTTCTCAATCAGATCCGGAAAAAATAGATAAAAACCGTCGGAGAACCGAAGCTACAGAGCAATCTCCCTGCGCTCCAGCGAACTCTGAATGCCCATCTCAATCAACCCCATCACCTCCAACGCCTCCTGCGGCGTCACCGGTGGCGGCCGCCCATCCATGATCGCAGCGCGCATGCCCCGGTAATACTCGCGATAGTCGCCAGGCACGCTTGCCACCGACCCCGTCCGCAATGTGCCGCCCTCGTCGACGGTCAATTGGCCCGGCTGCGTATCCGTTCCCCAGCCGGGCTCACCGGGCATGCCGCCGGCGCGCAAGCGGTCCTCCTGCCCGTCCAGCCCGTGCTTGAGGTAGCTGCCGCGCGTGCCATGCACCGCAAAGCGCAGACCGCTGGCAGGCACCAGTGAACCGGCATGCAGCACCACCCGGCGGCGCGGGTAGCGCAGCAGCACGTTGAAGTAGTCGACCGTCTTGGCCGCCGCGCGCTGTTGCGCCAGGTCGGCGAAGATCGCCTGCGGCATGCCGAACAACTGCAGCGCCTGATCCAGCAGGTGCGGGCCCAGATCGAACCAGAGCCCGCCGCCCGGCTCGTCGCGCTCGCGCCAGCGGTCGGCCACCCGCGGCCGGAAACGATCGAAATGGGAGTGGAATTCGGCGACCTCGCCCAGCCGGCCACTGGCGATCAATTTCCGAACGGTCAGGAAGTCCGCATCCCAGCGGCGGTTCTGGAACACGCTCAGCACGCGTCCGGAACGCTCGGCATGGGCGAGCACGCTTTGCGCTTCCGCCAGCGTCACCGTGAACGGCTTGTCCACCACCACATGCTTGCCGTGCCGGAGCGCAGCTTCGGCCAGTGGCGCGTGCGCGCTGTTCGGCGCGGCAATGACGACCAGATCTACCGCCGGATCCGCGAATGCGGCATCGGCCTCGGCGACGATGCGAACCTGCGGAAAGGCGGCGGCCACCACGTCGGGTTGTCGCGATACGACCGTATGCAGGTTCAGGCCTTCGGTATGCGCGATCAGCGGGGCGTGAAAAACCTTGCCGACAAAGCCATAGCCGATCAGCGCCACCTGGAGAGTCTTCATTGCCGGGCCCATGCTCTTGCTGTGCCTGCATGATAGTCGGCGCAGGATGGGTTTTCATCCAACTGTGATGACGCTGAATCGCACAGTACGCAATACGGCAACTTAAAGCGTTCTTCACCGGTGTTGTACGCGCGCGCGCAGACACTGCCCGCGTGGTCCTACATTGAGGAGTACGCAAGCATGAAAAACTACCGCATGGTTTCGCGTCCGCTGTTGGTCGGCACGCTTTCCCTGGCGCTGTCGTTTGCCGCTGGCAACGCGCTGGCGAACCCGCCGGAGAGCGAAGAGGCCGGAAGCAAATCCGAACAACCGGTCAACGACACCTGGATCACCACCAAGGTCAAGGCCGATCTGTTGGCCACCGAGGACGTATCGGGCCTCGATATCAAGGTCGAAACCGTCAACGGCCAGGTCCATCTGTCCGGCAGCGTGAGCAGCCAGGCCCAGATCGACAAGGCGGTCGAAGTCGCCCGCGGTATCGATGGCGTTACCCGGGTCGATGCGTCGGCGCTCAGCGTCGCTTCGGCCGATTAATTGACCGCAAACCGTGAACGTGAAGCGGGCGCATCCAGTGGATGCGCCCGCTTCGTCGGTGCACTCGCCGGCGTCAGCCCTACCACTGGCGCGAATAGCGCAGCTGCAGGAAGTTCTCGCCCGGGTTGGGGCGTTCGATGCGGGCATTGGAGAAATGCTGGAAGCGCACCGCCCATTCATGCTGCCGTTGCTGTCCGAAGCGCTTGCCGACGGCAAGATGATCGCCGAACTGGAAAGTGGTGCTGAAGCGTTTCTTGCCATCGTCGTAGGTCGGGAAGATGACGTTGGCGCCGATTCCGCCTTCGATGAACCAACCCGGCTGCCAGGCTTGCGGATACAGGCGCAGCACCGGCGTCAGCCCAACCTGGGTGACATCGTGCGAACCGCGGCCATTGACCAGCCAGCGACCGACCGCGCCTTCCCAGTAGCCGGTGACCCGGCCCAGCCGGTACTGCTTCTGCCAGCGCCAGTCGCGGGTGGCGCCAACGGTCAGCGCCTGGTTGTTCTCGGAAACGCCGGCCTGCACGAACCATGCGCTGTAGCGCGAATCGTCGGTCTGCTGGGCGAAGGCAGGCACCGACGCGAAGGCCATCGCCAGCGGCATCAGCAGGCGCGCCAGGCGATGGCGACGAAACGACAGGGGAAGGCGAGCAGGACCGGCGTCCGGCCGGCTAACAGGGGCTGACAAAAACACTTGCATCACTCGGAGGGGAAAGGGGGAATCGGGCGCCGCTGCCGGATCGGGCAAACGGCGCATTATCGTTCATCGGTTCGGCTTGCGCACAAGCTCAGGGCTGAGCCGCCAGAGCCGGCACAACGTCCTGCTCGCCCCAGCCGCCCAGCGACTTGTAGATCGCCACTACGCCGATATTGACGCCGGCCTCGGCCTGCGCCAGCGCATCGTCGGCGGTCAGTTGCGAGCGTTGCGCGTCCAGCAGGGTCAGGAAGTCCGACGAGCCGGCACGATACCGGACTTCGGCCAGTTCCGCGGCGCGCGTTGCGGCAACGGATTGTTCCAGCCGGAGTTTCAGTTGTGCCTGCCGCTTGGCATAGGACAGCAGTGCGTTCTCGGTGTCCTCCAGTGCGCCCAGCACGGCTTTCTCGTACTGAGCCGCCTCGCCGTCGGCCTGCGCCTGGCTGGCACGCAAGCGTGCGCGCACGCTGCCGATGTCGAATGCGGCCCAGCTGATCGAGGGCGTCACCGACCAGGCGCGGTTGTCGCCATCGACCAGATTGCTCCAGCCGCCGGACAGGAAACCGATGAAGCCGCGCAGGCTGACCCGTGGAAACAGATCCGCGGTGGCCACGCCAACCCGGGCGGTGGCGGCGGCCAGTCTGCGCTCGGCCGCGCGCACGTCGGGGCGTTGCCGCAGCAGCTGGGTGGTGTCGCCGATCGGCAGGGCCTTGGCGAAGGCCGGCGCCTGCTGCGGCGCACTCAGCAGCGTGTCCAGTTCGCCCGGGCGCTTTCCGATCAGCACCGCCAGCCGGTGCCGCGATTGCGCTTCGGCCGCTTCCAGCAACGGCACTTCGGCTTCCACCGATTTTACCTGCGCCAGGCTGTTCTGCACGTCCAGCTGGCTGCCGGCGCCCAGATCGAAGCGCGATTCGGTCAGCCGCTGGGTTTCGCCCAGATTGACCAGCGTGCGGCGGGAAACGTCCAGCCGCTTCTGGGTGCCGCGCAACTCGAAATAATTGCGCGCCACTTCCGCGGCGACGGTGACTTGGGCGGCATGCAGATCGTTGCGTTGCGCCTGCAGGTCCGCGTACGCCGCCTCGGCCGAACGCCTGACCCGGCCGAACAGATCCAGTTCCCAGCCGGCGTCGAAGCCGGCGGTGTAGGTGTCGGTCTCGACGCGCCCGGCGCCTTCGACCGGCTGCTTGCTGCGGGTGCCTTCGACAGCGGCGGTGACATGCGGGGCCAGATCCAGCCGGCGTTCGCTGAACACCGCGCGCGCTTCGTTGACCCGCGCTACCGCAATGCGTACGTCGTGATTGGCCAACAGCGACTCGCGCACCAGTTGGTCCAGCACCGGGTCGTCGAACTGGCCCCACCAGTTGGCGATGGGGTGGCCCTGGTCGAATCCGGCTTCGGCAACGCTCTGCAGTTCGGCGGGTGCGGTTTCGGGTGCGGCGTAGTTCGGTCCCACCGTCATGCAGCCGGCCAGCAAGACCGTGGCGATAGCGGCTACCAGCGTGCGCATCACCATGGCAGCACCTGATCCAGATAGAAGAAACCGCCGGTAGGACCATCGTTGTCGATCAGCGCCAGCCTCACGCTGGTGCGGGCGCCGTCGGGCACGTCCAGCTCACCGCGCTGTTCGCCTTCGACATGGTTCATATCGGTTTTCACGTAGCCTGGATGGATGGTGTTGACCTTGATGCCGCTGTCCTTCAGCTCGTAGGCCAGTTGCACCGTCCATGCATTCACCGCGCTCTTGGACACGTTGTAGGCAGGCAGCTTGAAGTCGTAGATGAACGAAGACGGGTCGCTGTGCAATGCCACCGATCCCAGTGCGCTGGACACGTTGACGATGCGGCCGGCGGCGGACTTGCGCAGCAGCGGCAGGAACGCCTGGGTCACTGCGATCAGGCCGAACACGTTGGTGTCGAAGGTGGTGCGCCACGCTTGCAGCGACTGTTCGGACACCTGCCTGGACGGATCGTCGACCAGGATGCCGGCATTGTTGACCAGGATGTCGAGCCGGCCATGGCGCTGTTCGACCTCGCTGGCGGCCGCGGCGATGCTGGCCGGGTCGGTCACGTCCAGCGTGATCGCTTCCACCGGCAGGCCCTGGGCCTGCAGATCCAGCGCGGCTTGCACCGCCTTCTCGCGGTTGCGGCCGGCCAGCAGCGTGTGTACGCCGGCTTCGGCCAACTGGCGTACGGTTTCGCGGCCGATGCCGCGGGTGGCGCCGGTGACCAGCGCGATTTTTGAAGAACTGTTCATGGGTAACTCCTTGAGGGAAGAATCAAACGTGCGCGGTGGCCGATTCGGCCGCGGCATGCGGCGCCGGACCGTGCGATACCAGCGGCCGGTTGGCCAGCTTGCGCAGCGCAACGTAGAACACCGGGGTCAGGAACAGGCCGAACAGGGTGACGCCCAGCATGCCGGCGAACACCGTGATGCCGGTGACCGAGCGCACTTCGGCGCCAGCGCCGGTGGACAGCACCAGCGGCACGGTGCCGGCGATGAATGCCACCGAGGTCATGATGATCGGCCGCAGGCGCAGCCGGCAGGCTTCCAGCGCCGACTCGACGATGCTCTTGCCCTGCAGTTCCAGCTCGCGGGCGAACTCGACGATCAGGATCGCGTTCTTGCACGCCAGGCCCATCAGCACCACCAGGCCGACCTGCACGAACACGTTGTTGTCGCCGCCGGTGGCCCACACGCCCAGCAACGCCGACAGCAGCGTCATCGGCACGATCAGGATCACGGCCAGCGGCAGGGTCCAGCTTTCGTACAGCGCGGCCAGCACCAGGAAGGCCAGCAGCACCGCCAGCGGGAACACCACCAGCGCGGCCTTGCCCTGGGTGGCCTGCTGATAGCTCAGGTCGCTCCAGTCGATGCCCATGCCGGTGGGCAGGACCTGCTGGGCCAGTTCGGTCACCTTGGCCATCGCTTCGCCGGAGGACAGCACGCGCGGGTCGGCGTCGCCCAGCAGGTCGGCGGCCGGATAGCCGTTGAAGCGGATCACCGGGTCCGGACCGTAGGTCTGCTTGATGTTCACCATGCTGCCGATCGGCACCATCTCGCCGTTGGCGTTGCGGGTGCGCAGATTGGAGATGTCTTCGACATCGTCGCGGAACGAGGCGTCAGCCTGCGCGATCACCTGCCAGGTGCGGCCGAACATGTTGAAGTCGTTGACGTAGGCCGAGCCCAGGTAGGTCTGCAGCGTGTCGAACAGATCGGTCAGCGGCACGCCCTGCGCCTTGGCCTTCACCCGGTCGACCTCGGCATCCAGCTGCGGCACGTTGGCCTGGTAGCTGCTGATCGGATAACCCAGGCCAGGGGTCTGCGCTGCCGCGCCCTGGAACGCCTGCACCGCGTTCTGCAGTTCGCCATAGCCCAGGCGGGTGCGATCCTCGATGAACAGCGACCAGCCCGAACCGTTGCCCAGGCCCTGGATGGGCGGCGGCATGAAGGCGAAGGTGAAGCCTTCCTGGATGCTGGCGAACTTCTGGTTCAGTTCGGCGGTGATCTGCTCGGCGCTGTTCTTGCGTTCGTTGAACGGCTTGAGGGTGAAGAACACCACGCCGTTGTTGGGCGTGTTGGTGAACTGCAGAGGATTGAGGCCGGGGAACGCCACCTCGCTCTCCACGCCTTCGATCTCCTTGGCGATGGCGGCCATCTTCTTCAGCACCGCGTCGGTGCGTTCGATGGAAGCGCCTTCGGGCATCTTCACGCCAGCGATCAGGTACAGCTTGTCCTGCACCGGAATGAAACCGGCTGGCACCGCCTGGAACATCACGCCAGCGCCCAGCAGCAGCGCCGCGTAGACCGCGAACACCGCACCGCGACGGCCCAGCGCGCGCGACACCGCGCCTTCATAGCGCTCGGAGCTGCGCTTGAAGAAGCGGTTGAACGGACGGAACAGCCAGCCGAACAGGCGGTCGATGATGCGCGCAGGGCGGTCCTTCGGCGCGTCGTGCGGCTTCAGCAGCTTGGCCGCCAACGCTGGCGACAGGGTCAGCGAGTTGATCGCCGAGATCACCGTGGAGATGGCGATGGTCACCGCGAACTGCTGGTAGAACTGGCCGGTGACGCCGGTCAGGAAGGCCATCGGCACGAACACCGCGCACAGCACCAGCGCGATGGCGATGATCGGGCCGGAGACTTCCTTCATCGCCAGGTGCGCGGCCTCCAGTGGCGTGGCGCCGTGTTCGATATGGCGTTCGACGTTCTCCACCACCACGATGGCGTCGTCCACCACGATGCCGATGGCCAGCACCAGGCCGAACAGCGTCAGCGTGTTGATCGAATAGCCAAGCAGGTACAGCACGGCGAACGTGCCCACCACCGACACCGGTACCGCCAGCAGCGGAATGATCGAGGCGCGCCAGGTCTGCAGGAACAGGATCACCACCAGCACCACCAGCAGGGTCGCTTCCAGCAGCGTGGTGATCACCGCCTTGATGGAGTCGCGAACGAAGATGGTGGTGTCGTAGATGGAGACGATGTCCACGCCTGGCGGCAGCGTCTTGCGGATGTCGTCCATCTTGGCCACCACCGCGTCGCGGATTTCCAGCGCATTGGCGCCGGGCGCCTGGAAGATGCCGATGGCCGAGGCGTTCTGGCCGTCCAGCCGTGCGCGCAGCGTGTAGTCGCCAGCGGCCAGTTCGATACGGGCCACGTCGGCCAGCCGCACGATCTCGCCGTCGTTGCCGCTCTTGAGCACGATGTCGCCGAACTCCTGCACGGTCTCCAGGCGGCCCTTGGCGTTGATCGGCAGCAGGAAGTCGCTGCCGTTGGGCATCGGCTCGGCACCCAGTTGGCCGGCCGAGACCTGCACGTTCTGTTCGCGCACGGCGCGCAGCACGTCGCTGGCGGTCAGATCGCGCGCGGCCACCTTGTCCGGATCCAGCCACAGGCGCATGGCGTAGTCGCCGCCGCCGAACTGCTGCGCATCGCCCACGCCGGGGATGCGCGCAAGCTCGTCCTTGACGTGCAGGCGCATGTAGTTGCGCAGATACAGCGAGTCGTACTTGCCGTCCTTCGATATCAGGTGCACGACCATCAGGAACACCGGCGACTGCTTCTGCGTGGTCACGCCCTGCCGGCGCACGTCCTCGGGCAGGCGCGCCTGCGCCTGCGCCACGCGGTTCTGCACGCGCACGGCCGCTTCATCCGGGTCGGTGCCGGGACGGAAGGTCACGGTCAGCTGCAGCACGCCGTCGGAGCCGGCGACGGACTTGACGTACATCATGTCCTCCACGCCGTTGATCGCTTCTTCCAGCGGCGTGGCCACCGTTTCGGAAATGACCTTGGGATTGGCGCCCGGGTACACCGTGCGCACCACCACCGATGGCGGCACCACATCAGGGTACTCGCCGATCGGCAGTATCGGGATGGCGATCAGGCCGGCGGCGAAGATCACGATCGACAACACCGCGGCGAAGATCGGCCGATCGATGAAGAATCTGGAAAAGTCCATGGGGGGTTCCTGAAAAGTTGAAAGTAAACGCTTCTAGACCTGCCCCTGAGCAGGCAGGGGCAGGGTCTGCCCCGTAGTCGATACGGGGCTGGGAGAGGGTTGGGTCGGCGCCATCAAACCTGCGCATGGCGCGCGGCCCTGCCCGGGCCTTCCCTGCCTTGGCAGGGGAGGGGCGCTACTTCATCGTTACCTTGGGTGCGGGCTCGGTTCCGCCCATCGCCACCGCCTTGGCGTCGACCGGCATGCCGGGGAAGAAGATCTTCTGCACGCCGCTCACCACCACGCGATCGCCGGACTTCAGGCCGTGCTGGACGATGCGCAGGCCGTCGGCGGTGCGGCCCAGGGTCACGTCGCGGCGTTGCGCCTGGCCCTTGTCGTCGACCACGTAGACGTACTTGCGGTCCTGATCGGTCAGCACCGCCTTGTCGTCGATCAGCACGGCATTGAACTGGCCGCTGCCGAGCAGCCGCACGCGCGCGTACAGACCGGGAGTGAAGCGGCGCTCACTGTTGTCCAGCAGGGCGCGTGCGCGGATGGTGCCGGTGCTGCGATCGACCTGGTTGTCCAGGAAGTCGACAAGGCCCTGGTGCGGAAAGCCGTTCTCGCTGACCAGGCCCACCTGCACCGGCACCTTGCCGTCGCGCTCGTTGGGGCGTTCGCCGTTGCGCGTCATTTCCGCATAACGCAGGAAGCTGCGCTCGTCGGCGTCGAAATGCACATGCACCTTGTCCAGCGACACCAGCGTGGTCAGCACGCTGGCGGCGTCGCCGGCGCTGACCAGATTGCCGGCGGTGACCAGTGCGCGGCCGGCGCGGCCGTCGATGGGCGCGCGCACCCGGGTCCATTCCAGGTTCAGGCGCGCTGCGTTCACCGCGGCCTGCGCTGCGGCCACGTTGGCGCCGCCCTGGTCGGCGGCGGCGCGGCGCTGTTCGTACTCCTCGGTGGAAATGGCCTGCAGCTCGGACAGCTTCTTGGCGCGGGCAGCCTCGCTGCGGCCCAGTTCGGCCTGGGTGCGCGCGCGCGCCAGTTCCGCCTGCGCGCGCGCCAGTTCGGTGCGATAGCTGCTGTCGTCGATGGTGAACAGAACGTCTCCTTTCTTCACCTCCTGGCCTTCGACGTAGTTGACCTTGTCGATGTAGCCGGACACGCGCGGACGCAGCTGCACGGTTTCGACCGCTTCCACGCGGCCGCTGAACTCGTCCCACTGGCTGATTTCCTTGATCAGCACCGGTGCGACGCTGACTTCCGGCGCGGGCGGATGGCCGCCCTCGCTGGCCTGGCCGCTGCAGCCGCTGATGACGGCGATGGCCAACGCGCTGAAAGCGGCTAAAGCGAGAATCCGCGGCGTGCGCGGCGCAAAAGATCTGGACAGGTTCATCGGAGGCATCTCGTAGTGGGGAAGGGGAGGGGTTGCAAAAACTGGCTGCGAAGTCTGGGACCTTAAGTAAACTTCAGGTCAAGCGGCGGATGCATCGTCGCCCGAGCGGCTACCCGTGCGCGCTTGCCGGCGTGTAGTCGGAAAACAGCGTGCTGAGCGGGGGCTGAGCGCGGGCCGCGTTGTATCTGACGATTGGCTTGGGCGCTTCGTGACAGCTCAGCAGCGACACCGCGCAGCGGCCGACCGCCAGCGCGCTGGGCCATTCGGCGCAGGCATTGCATGCGTTGGCCGGCGTGCTGATCGGATGATCCACCGACAGCATCTGCACGCGCACGCCCAACGCCTGCGCTTCTTCGTGCAGCACCTGCGCCAGCATCCGCAGCGCCGATGCGGCGACCGAGGCATGGCCGTAGCCGGCCCATCCGCGTTCGGCATGCGGTCCGCCGATCAGTATGTAGTGCGCGGTCTCGTTGGATTCGGCCAGCAGCGGCAGCAGATGGCGGGCGGCGGCCAGGTGTGGAATCAGGTCCCGCTCCAGTTTGTCGCTGAGCAGGCGGCTGGGACGGTCCAGCAGGCGCCCGCTTTCCGGCGCGCTGCCGAGACTGGCGAACACCGCGCGCAGCGGCCGCTTGCGCTTGCGCAAGGTGGCGACCAGCGCAGCGGCATCGCGATCGTCCTGGATGCAGCCGGAGGTCATCAACGACAGCGCAGGCTCTTCGGCAAAATGCTGGGCCAACGCCTGCATGCGCGGACCGTCGCGGCCCAGCGCCAGCACCGGGCTGCCGGCTTCCAGCAATGCGCCGACCACGCCAAAGCCGACCGTGCCGCTGGCGCCGAGCACCAGCGATTCGGGATGGAGGATGCCGCCGCTCATCGCTGCCGGCCCCGCTTTGATTGCAGGCCATCGAACGCAGCGATGCGGCCGGCCGCCTTGGTGCGCAGCCGCAATGCGCCACCGCCCTGCAGGCGGCGCGGTGCGGTGAACTCGCGAAATCCCAACGATGGCAACGGGCGCGCAGGCGGCACGAAGCGGATCTCGGTTGTTTCGGTTGCCGTAGTGCCGCGCCACATCCGCGACAGCGCCCGCCACCAGCGCCAGCCGGCCGCACGGCCGGTGGCTGTCGGATTCTGCAGCTGGGATGGGAGGGCGGCGATCGACACGGCGGTTCCTTCGATGGCGTTGCCGGGCGGGATACCGGCGATGGAGGAAAGTCTGCGTGCGTGACCGGCCGATGCGATATCCGGATCCTGCTTGGCTATTGCACAATCCTGTTCGGCATCGCCATCGCCGGGTTGGCCCAGCGCCAACGCAAGACCGCGGCCGGAGCCGGTGGGGCCAATGCCGGCATCGGTATTCGCAGCGGCTTGAGGAATTGCCCAGCTTGACCGGAAGACGTGCCGCAGCAGCGTCCTCAGCGCCTGGATTGCCCGATTCCCCGCCTTGTCGCTGGCGGCGCTGTCAGTGCGCGCACCAGCATGCCGGTGCACACGGGGAGACAGCGGGTTGCGAACCGGGGCGACGCCGGTGCGGGTGGCCATCAATATCCCATTCATGGGACTTTTACTCCCGGTGGCGGGATAATCCCGAAAAGCGCCGGGTAAGCGAAACCCACCGGCTCTTGCCACGGCGCGCCGCCGGCCTGGCTGCGACGGGAGGGGGAGGGATCCCGCGCAGTCAGGTCCGGCCGGCGTTCCGACGAGGAGAGGCACAAAGAAACCGCCGAATCGGCTGAGGATTCTGCGCGGGCAAAGCGGCGATAGAATGACGACAGCGGCATGGGGGAGACGGGCCAGCAATGACAGGCCGCTACGTTATGCCCAAAACTGGGACTTGATTAGTCCGGATTTAGGGGAATAATAATCCCGCTGGCGGTCCAATTCGGTCCGCCCCTGTCGGAGTACCCCGATGAGCCACGATCTCAACGACACCCTGATCTTCGTCAAGGTGGTCGAGCAGGGCAGCTTCATTGGCGCAGCCAACGCGCTGGGCCTTCCCAAGACCACGGTCAGCCGCAAGGTGCAGGAGCTGGAAGCGCGGCTGGGCGCGCAGCTGTTGCACCGGACCACGCGCCGGCTGGGCCTGACCGAGGCCGGTGCGGTCTACCACGAACACTGCCAGCGCATCGCGCGCGAGCTGGAAGAGGCCGAAAGCGCGGTCGGCCAGTTGCAGGGCGGCCCGCGCGGATGGTTGCGTTTCACCGTACCGTATTCGGCGGGGATTTCGTGGGTGGCGCCGCTGCTGGGCGAATTCCATCGCGTGCACCCGGAGGTGCGGGTGGAAATGGTGCTGACCAGCGACAAGGTGGACCTGATCGGCGATGGCGTGGATCTGGCGCTGCATCTGGGGTCGCTGTCGGATTCGGCGCTGGTCGCGCGCAAGCTGGCCACCTTCCGCACCCAGATCTTCGCCAGTCCCGAGTACATCGAGCGTCACGGCGAACCGCTGCATCCGGACGATCTGCAGCATCACCGCACGCTGGTGGTCAGCAATACCCGCCATAACGGCCGCGCCAGCTGGCAGCTGTGCAACGGCAAGGAGCACGGCGAATTCGCCGTGCATCCGATCATGGTTGCCAATGATCCGTCGGTGCTGGTCGGCGGCCTGCTGTGCGGGGAAGGGCTGATGCTGGCCAGCGATGTGACCATCAAGCCGTTCATGGAAAGCGGCGTGGTCCGCCGCGTGCTGGGCGGCTGGGTCGGCCCGGACCTGGAATTCAACGCGGTGTTCCCGGGCGGGCGCATGCTGTCGCCGAAGGTGCGCGCGTTCGTGGATTTCCTGGTCGAGAAGCTCAACTTCGACGTCGACTACATGATGTCGCGCTGCCCGGCGATGCTGGCGCAGGAAGCGCAGAAGAAGATAGAAGCCGAAGCGGCGGTCGCGGCCGGACAGAAGATCCTGGCCGATGCGCTGTCGTGAGTGCGATGTGGGGTTAAAAAAAGCGACCACCGGCTTTTTTTTGGTTCTTCTTCCAAGTGCGGGAACGTCTACGTGGAAGTTGGTGGCCCGAGCATTGCGGGACACGCCGTAAATACGTCCATGTAGGCTCTTACGCGGCATCCATGCCGCGTACGGTCCCGCAACGCTCGGGCCACCAGCTTCTGGACAGGCGGCCAGTGCTCAGGAACTAACCATTCGAAGTGGCGAACGTTCACTTCCGCGAAAGGCGACGACCGGCGGGGCGGGGGGGGGCGGAGAGTGGGCCATGGATGAGCCAAGGCGGCTTGCGCGGCACTGCCGCGCGCCTTGGTGAACGCCCGGCGTGCTGCGCCGGGCTGGTCCGAGCCGCGAAGCGGAACGGGCCCACGGCCCGAGTTTGAGGCAGGACGGCCGACATGAGGGCGGAGCCACCCCTGCCCCGCCGGGCGGCGACTCCTTCCGAAGCCGCTATCTGGTTTACGGTGGTACGACGTGCAGCACCTGACTCGCGCTATTCGACCTTGACCTCGACCCGCCGCGCCTCGTCGGCGCTGCCGTCGCCGGTGGTGACCGCCGGTTTGTCCAGATCGATGCGCGCTTCGGCAATGCCGTTGACCACCAGCCATTGCTGGATGGCTTGCGCGCGTTGCCTGGCCAGTTCCTCGTTGACCGCCGTATCGCCGGTGCTGTCGTGATAGCCGGAAATGCGCGCGCGGGCATCGGTGTTGGCATGCAGCGTTCCCAGCACGCCGGACAAGCGCGCGCTGGTATCGGCCGGCACCACCGCCGAACCGGTGTCGAAATACACCTTGCCCAGCCGGCCATCGGCGACGAATGATGCATCATCCGCGGACATCGCGGCCGCATGCGTCGTGGTTGCCGCGGTCGCCGAACCCAGCCAGCCATCGACCGGCAGCACCGGCACCAGCAGCAGCGCGACGATGTTGATGATCTTGATCAGCGGATTGATGGCCGGGCCGGCGGTGTCCTTGTACGGATCGCCGACGGTGTCGCCGGTGACCGCGGCCTTGTGCGCCTCGCTGCCCTTGCCGCCGTGA
This sequence comes from Pseudoxanthomonas wuyuanensis, assembly GCF_900215535.1. Lineage (GTDB taxonomy): Bacteria > Pseudomonadota > Gammaproteobacteria > Xanthomonadales > Xanthomonadaceae > Pseudoxanthomonas_A > Pseudoxanthomonas_A wuyuanensis. The sequence continues at coordinate 257,281 of NZ_OCND01000002.1, forward strand.
TGGCCGTCCTCGATGTACTTCTTGGCGTTGTCCCAGGCACCGCCGCCGGTGGTCATCGAAATGGCCACGAACAGGCCGGTGACGATGGTGCCGATCAGCAACCCGCCCAGCGCCTGCGGCCCCAGCAACAGGCCGACCACGATAGGCACCGCCACCGGCAGCAGCGACGGGATGATCATTTCCTTGATTGCCGACTTGGTCAGCAGATCCACCGCCTTGCTGTAGTCCGGCTTGCCGGTGCCTTCCATGATGCCGGGGATTTCGCGGAACTGCCGGCGCACTTCCTCGACCACCGAACCTGCCGCGCGGCCGACCGCTTCCATCGCCATCGCACCGAACAGGTAAGGAATCAGCCCGCCGATCAGCAGGCCGATGATGACCATGTGATTGGACAGGTCGAAAGTGAAGCTGACGCCCGGATTGGCGGTCTGCAGGTTGTGCGTATAGTCGGCGAACAGCACCAGCGCCGCCAGCGCCGCCGAGCCGATGGCATAGCCCTTGGTCACCGCTTTGGTAGTGTTGCCCACCGCGTCCAGCGGATCGGTGATGTTGCGGATTTCCGGCGGCAGCTCGGCCATCTCGGCGATACCGCCGGCGTTGTCGGTGATCGGGCCGTAGGCATCCAGGGCGACGATCATGCCGGCCATCGACAGCATCGCCGTGGCGGCAATGGCGATGCCGTACAGGCCGCCCAGCCAGAACGCGATCAGGATGGCCGCGCATACCGCGACCACGGGCAGCGCAGTGGACTTCATCGACACGCCCAGGCCGGCGATGATGTTGGTGCCGTGACCGGTCGTCGATGCCGCGGCCACATGCTGCACGGGCTTGAACTGGGTGCCGGTGTAGTACTCGGTGATCCACACGATCACGCCGGTCAGCACCAGCCCGACCAGCGCACAGCCGTACAGGCCCATCGCGCCATACGGCGAGTCGGCCATCAGCGCGGTGGTGATGGGGTAGAACGCGACCGCCGCCAGCACCGCCGAGACGATCACGCCCTTGTACAGCGCGCCCATGATCGAGCCGCCAAGCTTCACCCGCACGAAGAATGCGCCGATGATCGAGGCGATGATCGAAGCCCCGCCCAGCACCAGCGGGTACAGCACCGCGTTGCGGCCGACTTCGGACAGCATCAGGCTGCCCAGCAGCATCGTCGCGATCACGGTGACCGCATAGGTCTCGAACAGATCCGCGGCCATGCCGGCGCAGTCGCCGACGTTGTCGCCGACGTTGTCGGCAATCACCGCCGGGTTGCGTGGGTCGTCCTCGGGAATGCCGGCCTCGACCTTGCCGACCAGGTCCGCGCCGACATCGGCGCCCTTGGTGAAGATGCCGCCGCCCAGGCGCGCGAAAATCGAAATCAGCGAGCTGCCGAACGCCAGTCCGACCAGCGCATGCAGCGCATCCTCGCCGGTGATGCCCATCCAGCCCAGCACCAGGTAGTAGCCGGCCACGCCCAGCAGGCCCAGCCCGACCACCAGCATGCCGGTGATGGCGCCGCCGCGAAAGGCCACGTCCATCGCCGCGCTGAGCCCCTTGTGCGCGGCTTCGGCGGTACGCACGTTGGCGCGCACCGACACGTTCATGCCGATGTAGCCGGCTGCGCCGGACAGCACCGCGCCCAGCGCGAACCCGACCGCGGTAGGCCAGCTGAGGAAGAAACCGACCAGCAGGAACAACACGAAACCGGCGATGGCGATGGTGGTGTACTGCCGGTTGAGATAGGCGCTGGCGCCTTCCTGGATCGCGTTGGCGATCTCCTGCATCCGCGCGTTGCCGGCGGGTTGCTTCAGGATCCAGCGTGCCGAAATGATGCCGTAAAGAATCGCCACTGCCGCGCAGACCAGCGCCAGCGTCAAACCGTATTGTTCCAGCATGACCCCTCCCAAGGTGGATGGATGTTGTCCAGCGAACGCATGAACATCGGAACCCAATCCCGGTGGAGCCTGTTGAACGATTGAGTACGCCCACCGCTGCGATGGCGGCAGCATGTGTTCCGACCTGTTCAGACAATCCCTGGAGCCGACCCGAGTATGAACCGAAGGCGGCTGCGCCGCCAGACGTGGCGGCTGGGTTCAGTCGCCGCATGACAGCCTTTGCGGCCCCAACGCCCAAAGGAGAGCCCGCGATGCGCCCCTTTTCCGTCTGCGCCGCCCTGGTGCTGTTGTTGCCGTTGTCCCTGGCCGCGGCCGAGCCTGTGCCGGAGATCAAGCGCGAGGCGGCGGCCACCGCGCAGGCGGTCGGCGCCGTGCACACCGTGCGCCAGATCCCGGAAGCCTGCGCGCGCATCGAAGGCGCCTTCACCGGCGATGGCGCCGAACCCTATCGCTTCGCGGTGGTGCGCATCAGCCCGCAGTGCCAGCCGCGCGCGCGTTTCGTCGACTTCGCCAAGGCGCAGCCCTCGGAAGCGGCCGGCTGGAAACTCAACGATCTGATCCGCATCCCCAGCGCCGCCTGCCCGGCCCAGCAGGCGGTCGTCCGCGTCTGGCGCAAGCCGGTGGCGACGGCGACGCCGGCGCTGGACGGCCAGGGTCAGGCACGCATCTACCTGGAAGAGGCCAAGCAGCAGGCCGCCGCCGGCCAACAACCGCAGATACCGATGTATGCCGCGCAGATGACGGTGGAAGGCGAGGCTTGTCCCTAGAGTTAGGGTTCAGGAGAGATTTTTGAACGCCGTAGGAGCGACGTGAGTCGCGACATGATGACTCCCGGTCGCGACTCACGTCGCTCCCACGACATTCATGCAAGTACCGACGATTCCCCCAAAAGTCCAGGACCTGATCCGGTTCTGCGCTGGAGGTGGATCGTTTTCCGCCATGGTCGGCAGAACGGCAGGCGCTTGGCCTACTTGGCGACTTTCAGCTGCTTCGACATGGCGGAAAAGACGGCTTCGTCGGACGGAGAAAGATTGGGCCGTCCCGCCATGAAGCCCATGGTGACCGAACCGATGACGTAATAGGTTTCCCCAGGCTCCACTTCCAGATTCAGGATGTCCTTGGCTTCCGAATGGACGGTGTATTCATGCGGACCTGGCTCGGCGACATGGACGAAGTAGGTGCCGCTGCTCAGTTTTCCCAACTCGGTTTCTCCCTCGCGCACCTTGTAGCGAATTGCCGCGCCAGCGAATTTCTTTTCGCGGAAGAAAACGATCTGGCCTTTGCCCTCAGGCGGTGCTGGAATCATGCCAGTGCCGGATGAAACCTCCGCTTCCTGCTCTGTTGCATCTGCGGCTTCATCCGCCACTTCGTCAGCAACCGCTTCCGGCTCAGCAGAATCGATGGTGGGCGCTACATCGCCGACCACCGCCGGGGTTTCGGGCTCGGCTTGTTGCTGGGCCAGACCGATGGCAGGCATCAGCAGGACAAGGCATAGAATGGAACGGCTAAGTGTGACAAGCATTCAAATTACTCCTGTTGAGGTTGCGTTGGCGGTGAAGAATCTTCGCTAAGGGTTTCCGTTCCAGCTTTGTCGGGTTGCATCGGATCGGTGATGGCCGCACCGCCGGATTCTTCCGCAGGCGGCAACCGCAGCATTTCCCCCAGCTTGGCTGAAGCCAGCGTCTGCGCAGGTATCTCGATTTCCTTGCCGCGAATGAAGTGTGCGAACGGTCCGGCACCAGTGGCTACCGCCAATGCCACGTGGCTGGTATCGCGGCCGCTGCCGCCGAGCTTTAGGCCGCGCAACTTTATCGATTGGCCTCGATAGGACAAGTAGCGTGCGGCCAGCAGCAGCTCGCCTGGCTTGCCGCCGCCACGCGAACGTTCGGCATGGACGACCTCGCCGACGCCCTCGATGCCGGCAGGCAAGGCAATGGTGTCGTCGAAGAGCACCGCTTCGGCAAGCCGCAGGCGGAAACGGTCGCCACGCTTGGAGCTGGCGGAATTGATGGGGTCCAGCAGCTCCAGCACCAGCGGTGTGCCTTCGGCCAACGGACAGCAAGCCCCGATTTCCGCTGTTCGCTCGTCCGCGCTTTGCGCTTCAGTCGCCACATGGGCGGATTGCGATGCCATGTCCTGCGCCATGCCGTTGGCGATGATCAGCCAGCCGAAAGCGCAGGCCGCCAGCTGCAGCCGTATCTGCCCCATGGTTGTCCCCTCTCCCCGTTGCGCTAAAGCTAGCTCATAAAGGGGGCGCCGCCAACTGGGGCGCCAGTGCAAGGCAGCGGAATCTCCGCAACCTTCAAGCCTCGCCGGCAACCCGAACCGCCACCTTGGTACCACTCGCCTGGCATGACGATTCTGCAATCTGCTGCCAAGCGCGGGCGTACGCGGCGAAACGTGCCGCATCCGCGACGAGGCGTGTGCAGCGGTTGTTGCAAGATAGGGAGAATGGCACTCCCCCTCTGTCAGGAGACGCGTGCATGCGCTCGCACGGCTTGTTTGCCACCTCCATTGCCAACCCCGGCATACGCGCCGCTTTGCGCACGATGATGCTGGTGCTGCCCGCCGTCCTGCTCCTGTGCACCTGGCATCCTGCCAGGGCCTACGCGCAGCCGGCACAGCCATCGCCCATCCATCAACTGCGCATCTACGAGATATTCGAAGACACCAAGGGCGCTTTCCACGATCGCTTCCGCGACCACGCCGCGCGCATCATGGCCCGCCACGGCTTCCGCATCCTGGCGATGTGGGAAACCCGTCACCAGGACCGCACCGAGTTCGTCTATCTGCTGGAATGGCCCGATCAGGCCACGCAGGAGAAGCAGTGGGCCGCTTTCATGGCCGACCAGGAATGGTCCGACATCAAGGCCCGCACGCGAGCGCAAGGCCCGATGGTAGGCGGGATTGAAGACCGCTTGTTGTTGCCGGTGCCGTACTCGCCGGCATTGGACGGGCGCGAATAAGCGGGTGCTGTTGTCGCTCGGCGCAGCGTCGCTCGGCTGCGGTCGGCAAACCGCGATCTGGCCCGTGCCGCTGCCGTTCGCACGGCCGTTGCGATTCGTCCGTCGGCGGTTCTGCCCGATCAGGTTTCGGACTGCAACCGCGCTCCGCGTTCCCGCAACAGCTCGCGCAGCACCGAGCGGTGGCAGCGCGCTTCATCCTGGCAGTAGCAACCCACGGAGAAGTTCGTCTGGTGCGACAGCGCGGCCAGCAGGTCCAGCGTACGCGCGTTGTCAGGCATGGCCATCTCGGCGCGGTACTCTTTCGCGAAAGCCGCCCACTCCTTCGGTGTCTTCGCGCCCTGCGCCTGTTTCACCAGGTCCGCACTGGGGGCAAGATTGGGATACCACAGGTCGTACCAGTCCTGCGCGGCGAACTCGGACTTCGGTACGCCGCGCGGCGGGCGACGTACCGTGCCGATGCGCAGGCCTTCCTCTTTCAGACGGGGCGAGCCCAGGCGGACGATGCGAATGGTCATGCCTTTCCCGGTGAATGCGGCGAACGGGGCAGCGCTCAGCCTTCCCACGCCGGCAGTTTCTTCTTCACCGCCACGTTCTTCAGCGCCACGTACTTGGGCAGCCCGTCGCTGCCGTAGGGCGGGTAGGCTTCGCCGCGGATCAGCGGTTGCAGGTACTTGCGCGCGGCGGCGGTGATGCCGTAGCCGTCCTTGCGGATGAAGCCGTTGGGCATCTTCTTTTCGTGGTTGGCCACCTTGGTCAGCGGCGCGGCTTCGATCTTCCAGCGGTACGGCGCGTCGGAGCTGCGCACGATCACCGGCATCACCGAGTTCTGGCCCTTCAGCGCGAACTGCACCGCGGCCTTGCCGACCGCCTGCGCCTGTTCCCAGTCGGTCTTGGAGGCGATATGCCGGGCCGAACGCTGCAGGTAGTCGGGCAGGGTCCAGTGCACCTTCATGCCCAGCTCGTCCTTGACCCGCCCGGCCAGATAGGAGGCCACGCCGCCGAGCTGGGTATGGCCGAACGAGTCCTTGCCGCCGCCGGCATCGGCGACGAAACGGCCGTCGGCGGTCTGGATGCCTTCGCTGGCCACCACCACGCACCAGCCCACCCTGGCGACGACCTGCTTGACCTGCGCCAGGAACGCAGCCTCGTCGTAGGCGCGCTCGGGGAACAGGATGATGTGCGGGGCCTGATCCGCCGTCTGCCCGGCCAGGCCGGCGGCGGCGGCCAGCCAGCCGGCGTGCCGGCCCATGGCTTCGTAGACGAACACCTTGGTCGAGGTTTCGGCCATCGCCGCCACGTCCAGCGCAGCCTCGCGCACCGACACCGCGGTGTACTTGGCGGCCGAACCGAAGCCCGGGCAGGTGTCGGTGACGGCCAGATCGTTGTCGACGGTCTTGGGCACGCCGATGCAGGTCAGCGGATAGCCGAAGGCCTTGGCCAGTTGCGACACCTTCAGCGCGGTATCGGCCGAGTCGTTGCCGCCGTTGTAGAGGAACCAGCGTACGTCATGGGCCTTGAAGACCTCCAGCAGCCGTTCGTACTTGGCCTTGTCCGCCTCCAGCGACTTGAGCTTGTAGCGGCACGATCCGAACGCGCCGCCGGGCGTATGCGCCAGCGCGCGGATGGCGGCGGCCGATTCCTTGGAGGTGTCGATGAGGTCCTCTCGCAGCGCGCCGAGGATGCCGTTGCGGGCCGCCAGTACCTTGACCTTGCGGGCTCGCGCCTGCCCGATGACGGCCGCCGCGGAGGCGTTGATGACAGCGGTGACACCGCCGGACTGCGCATAAAGTAGGGTGCCGTTGGCCATATTCGGTTCGATCCGGGTAGCGGGGATGCGGTAAGCTTCACATATATGACGCGGTGCAGCGTGGGCGTGGCGTGAGCCTGAACGCCGCCGGCCGCCAGCAGGATTCTAGTTCGGGAGTAGCACAATGCGATTGGTTCTACTGGGCCCACCCGGGTCGGGCAAGGGCACTCAGGCGGCGCGTCTGAAGGAATACCTGCAGGTTCCGCATATTTCCACCGGCGATCTGCTGCGCGCCGAAGTCGCCGCCGGCAGCCCGCTGGGCGTACAGGCCAAGGAAGTGATGGCGCGCGGCGATCTGGTGTCCGACGACATCCTGCTGGGCATGCTGGAATCGCGGGTCAGCCGTGCGGACACCGCCAATGGCTTCATCCTGGATGGCTATCCGCGCAATCTGGCCCAGGCCGATGCGCTGGACACGCTGCTGCAGAAGATCGGCCAGCCGATGGATTACGCGGTGCAGTTGGAAGTGCCGACCGAACTGCTGGTCGAGCGCATCGCCGGCCGCGCCGCCGCCGAAGGCCGCGCCGACGACAGCCCGGAATCGGTCCGCACCCGCCTGAAGGTCTACGACAACCAGACCGCTCCGGTCATCGAGTTCTACCGCCAGCATGGCCAGCTCACCGTCGTCGACGGTGTCGGCTCGCTGGATGAGGTATTCAGCCGGCTGGTGGAAGCGCTGGCGCCGGCCAAGGAAGTGGGCTGATTGGGTGAAGCCGGGAATGGGGAATAGAAAATCGGGAATGGTGGAATCGGTGCCCTGTCCCGCTTCTGCCCACGGAACATTCGCAAGATACCGTTGCCGCAGATCAACGCGGCCTTCCATTCCCTACTCCCCACTCTCCATTCCCGGCCCTCAATGAAACTCCACATCCTGGGCATCGCCGGCACCTTCATGGGCGGCGTGGCGGCGCTGGCGCGCGAACTGGGGCATGGCGTGGAAGGCAGCGACCAGGCCATCTACCCGCCCATGTCGACCCAGTTGGAAACGCTGGGCATCGCGCTGGCCCAGGGCTACCTGCCGCAGAACATCGCCGTCGATTGCGACGAGGTCATCGTCGGCAATGCCCTGTCGCGCGGCAACCCGGCGGTCGAGGCGGTGCTGGATGCCGGCCGCAAGTACACCTCCGGCGCGCAGTGGCTGTCCGAACATGTCCTGCCCGGCCGCGACACGCTGGCGGTGGCCGGTACCCACGGCAAGACCACCACCACCACCATCCTGGCCTACCTGCTGCAGGCGGCCGGCCGCGAACCGGGGTTTCTGATCGGCGGGGTGGCCGAGGATTTCGGCGTGTCGGCGCGCATCGGCAAGGGGCGCGAGTTCATCGTCGAGGCCGACGAATACGACACCGCATTCTTCGACAAGCGCAGCAAATTCGTCCACTACCGGCCGCTGGTGGCGATCCTCAACAACCTGGAATACGACCACGCCGACATCTTTCCGGATGTGGCGGCCATCCAGCGCCAGTTCCATCATCTGGTGCGCACGGTGCCGCGGCGCGGCCGCCTGATCGTCAATGGCCAGGATCCGTATCTGGCCGAAGTGCTGGCGATGGGCTGCTGGACGCCGGTGGAGCGGTTCGGGCTTCACGGCAGCGCGTCCGATAGCGCGCTGGAATGGAGCGCGCGGCTGATCGACGAAGACGGCAGCGCTTTCGCCGTGCTTCACAACGGCAACGAAATCGGCCAGGTGCATTGGCCGCTGCTGGGGCGGCACAACGTGCTCAACGGCCTGGCCGCACTGGCGGCTGCGCATGCGGTGGGCGTCGACATCGCGAGCGTGCTGCCGGCGCTGGCGCAGTTCCGCAGCGTCAAGCGGCGGATGGAAGTCATCGGCCAAACCGGCGGCATCACCGTCTACGACGATTTTGCCCACCACCCGACCGCCATCCATACCACGTTGCAGGGCCTGCGCGCCAAAGTGGGCAACGCGCGCATCGTGGTGGCAATGGAGCCGCGCAGCAATTCGATGCGGCTGGGCGCGCATGCCGACGCACTGGCGCCTTCGCTGGACAGCGCCGATGCGGTGGTGTTCCTGCAACGGCCCGAGCTGCCTTGGGACGCCGGCAAGGTCATCGCGGCGATCCGCGGCCACGCGCGCGCGGTACCGGACGCCGATGCGCTGATCGCCGCATTGGCGGCGCTGGTCCGTTCCGGCGACCACGTGGTGTTCATGTCCAACGGCGGCTTCGACGGCGCGCCGCGGCGGTTTCTGGCGGAGTTGCAGGCGCGCGCGTAGATTGCTGGCGCTTGTGGGTGCCTTCCGGCGACCGATGCGGCTCGCTTTGCTCACCGCATCCTACCGGCGGCATGCGGCGCGGTTCGCCGCCAACGTAGCCAACGTAGGATGCGGTAAGCCGCCGGCGCACCGCATCGGTCGCGATGGATTGGCCTGAGCGATTACGGCCAGTCGGCGATCGACTTTGGCGCACCGGGCGGCAACTACGATTATCCGGGCGAAGAAGACTGCACCTTCAAGGGAATCGTTCGCGCCTGTTGGGTCTGGGACATGGTGTTCAGCACCACCTCCGGCACCGGCGGCTACGGCTGGTCCGCGGGCACCAGCATGGCCGCGCCCCATGTTTCCGGCGTTGCCGCGCTGATCATCGGCAAGCATGGCGGCGAGCTAGCGCCTTCGGAAGTGGCGCGGATCCTGCGCGCTTCGGCCGACGATCTGTGCAAGCCGGGCAACGACGAGACGTTCGGCGCCGGCCATGTGAATGCGCGCAAGGCCGTAGGTCACTGAGTCCTGCCATTGGCGTTATGACCGGCGGCCATCCGGCAGGGTGGCCGCCGGTTCGTGCCGTGCCGAATACGTCTGCTTCACAAACCAGGGCGCGGCCGTAAACTGCGCCTGATGCCTTCCGACGAAAACCTGCCGTTGTTCCCGTTGCACACCGTGCTGCTGCCCGGCGCGGCGCTGAGCCTGCGGATATTCGAGCGCCGCTATCTGGATCTGGTGCGCGACTGCGGGCGCAGCGGCCGCGGTTTTGGCGTCTGCCTGATCCTGCAGGGCGAGGAGGCCGGCGCGCCGGCCACGCCGGCGGCATTCGGCACCGAGGCGGTCATCGAGGATTTCGACACCGGACCGGACGGGTTGCTGACGCTGCGCCTGCGCGGCAAGCGCCGCTTCCATGTGCAGCGCACGCGCATACGCGACAACGGCCTGGTGACGGCGGATGTGCAGTGGCGCGCGCTGGACCCGGACGACGTGCTGCGGCCCGAACACGGCCTGCTGGCGACGCTGCTGCAGACCCTGCTGGCACAGATCGGCGATGCCGCCATCGCGGTGACGCCGACGCAGATGGATCATGCCGCCTGGGTCGGCTGGCGGCTGGCCGAATTGCTGCCGATAACGGCCGCCCAGCGGCTGAGCGTATTGCAGGAAGACGATCCGCATGCGCGCCTGGATCGCTTGCTGTCACTGATCGCCTGAGAACCTGTTCACGCTCCTGCTGCGCTGCGTTTGCTCCGCTCCGCCATGGCCTGCCCCGTATCAGGTACCGGACAGGCTCTGCCTTCGCTCACGACGGATCGGGAACGGGTTCTGAGGGTTCCTCGCCTATCGTGCGCAACCGCAGCACCGGCAGCTGCGACTGCGGATGCGGCGCGATCGCGTGTTCGAAACCGGCAGTGGCGGCGGCGACCGCTTCCAACGCGGTGGGAGCCTCGCGCAGCGGCCGCCACAAGCCGAACAGGCCGAACGCGCGCTGGTGCTTGAGCACCTGGGCGCTGCCGATCCAGACCGGTTCGGCGCCGGGCTGCAGCAACCGGTTGGAACGCCATAACCGCAGCGCGAACAGTTCGTCCGGGCGTTCGCCGTTGCGCAGCATCAGCAGGCTTTCGGCCTCGGTATCCAGCGTGGCCGGCAGCACCGGATGCTGCTGGTCGGGCAGATCGCCATCGAGCAGCGTCAGTGCCTGCTCCCAGCCGGCCTGCGGTTGCGCCCGCCAGCCGTCGGCTTCCAGGCTGGCCTGCAGCGGTGCCAGCGGGCCGGCCACCTGCACATCCAGCGGCCAGCGCTGCTCGTCGTCGAATTCATTGCGCCGCGCCGGCAATCGCTGCCAGCCATCGTCCCACCACGTCCGCAGATCCATGGTCTGGAGTACGACCGGGGTCTGGAACTGCGCCAGCATCGGCGCGATGTTGCGTGGCGCATGCCACAGCGCGGCGGCGGCGAACGCGCCATAGAACAGCCAGGCCAGCGGCTTGATCCAGAACGAACGCACCATCCGGCGGCGATAGGCGATGCCCAGGATCAGCAACCAGACGATGCCGAACAACATGCCGCCGATGACATCGCTGAGCCAGTGCGCGCCCAGATAGATGCGGGCGAAGCCGATCAGCGCCACCACCACGCCGGAGACCAGGTACGGCCAGACCCGGGTCCGGCCGGGCAGCTCGCGCGCAATCAGCACCGCAAAAAAGCCGAAGGTGATGGTGGCCATGGTGACCGCAATGGACGGAAACCCGAAGCCGCTGCTGACCGAAGGCGGCTTGGGAATGTCCACCGATGCGCCCAGCCAGGCGGTCAGCGCCAGTCCGAACGCCAGCGCCGCCAGCCAGTGCGCCGCCGCCATCCAGCGCTTGCGCCAGGCCAGGTACAGCAGCACCAGCAGCGCGGCCGGCGTCAGCACCTGCTCGTCGCCCAGCGAGGCGACCGCCGCCAGCGGGTAGTCGGCCAGCGGGTTGCGCAGCGCCAGCATCAGCTCGTGTACCGCCAGGTCTATCGTCAGCGGTTCGCCGTGCCCGATGACCAGCACCAGGAACGCGAACCATACCCAGACGATGGCCAACAGCAGGATTGCCAGCAGCGCCAGCGGCACCGATTCGCGCCGCCGCGGATCGAACAGCGCCTCCGAGTACCGTCCCAGCACCGGATGCGCGTGCGACCAGCGCAGCGCCCGCGCCAGCAGCGCGTCGGCGTGGGCGGCGAACCAACGGTAGGTGTACAGCACCATCGCCCAGGCCAGCGCCAGCACGATCAGCAGCAGCCCCAGCACCAGCCCCAGCCGGCCGGCGACCGCGGCGACCGCATCGTAGGCATGCCCCAGCATCCAGCCCGGCAGCAGGAACAGCGCCGCCCACGAGAGGGCGGCAAAACCGCTGGCCGGCACGTAGCGGCGCAGCGGCATCCGAAGCATGCCGGCCACCGCCGGCACGAACGGCCGTATCGGACCGACGTAACGCGCAATCAGGATGCTTTTCAGGGCATTGCGGCGGAACAGCAGCTCGCCGCGGCCCAGCAACTGCGGGTACTTGCTGAACGGCCAGTGGCTGCGCAGTTGCGGCCCCCAGCGGTGGCCCACCCAGAAACTGGTGGCGTCGCCGGCAAACGCGCCCACCGCGGCGCACAGCAAGGCGTACGGTCCCGACAGTTCGCCCAGCCCAATCAGCACGCCCACCGCGAACATCAGCGGCAGCGCCGGGACCAATGTTCCCAGCACGATCACCGCATCGCAGAATGCGATCGCGAAGATCACCGCGCCTGCGGCCACCGGATGCGCGCTGATCCAGGCCAGCAGGTTATCGAACCAGGAGGAATTCATTGGCGGCGATTATAGGCGGGCCGGGTGACTGGCAGCCGTCCGTCGCAGCGGCGGCGCGCGTAAACTGTGGCGGTGAAAGCATCGACGCAACCGATTGAAATCGCCGCCCTGAAAGCCGACAGCTTCGGCCGCATCGCGTTGATGCGCGACGGGCGCGGGGTTTTCGTGCGCCGCGACCTGACGGCCTCGCCGTGGTGGCTGCGGCTGCCGGCCTGGCGGCTGGCCCGGCGCGAGGCGCTGGCGCTGCGGCAACTGGCCGGACAGCCGGCCACGCCGCAACTGCTGGGCTGGGACGGGGTGCGGCTGGACCGCAGCTATATGGAAGGCGATGCGATGTACCAGCGGCCGCCGCGCGGCGATGTCGCCTATTTCCACGCCGCGCGCCGGCTGCTGCAGCAGATCCACCGCCGCGGCATCGCCCACAACGACCTGGCCAAGGAAGCCAACTGGCTGGTGCTGGCCGACGGCAGTCCGGCGGTGATCGATTTCCAGTTGGCGGTGCGCGGGCGGCCGCGTTCGCGCTGGATGCGGCTGCTGGCGCGCGAGGATCTGCGCCACCTGCTCAAACACAAGCGCATGTACTGCCCGCAGGCGCTGACCCCGGTCGAACGGCGCCTGCTCAAGCGCCATTCCTGGCTGCGCGATGCCTGGTTCCGCACCGGCAAGCCGGTCTACCGTTTCGTCACCCGCAAGCTGTTGAAGTGGGAAGACAATGAAGGGCAGGGGCCGAAACCCTGAGCGGTAAAGGGTCGATAGTAAAGTCGCGCCGATGGCGCTGCGAGGCATTGAACCCGTTGGCTGTTGGCTTTCCCTTCACAGGCTGCGAAGCAGCCGACTTCGCCATTCACCGTTTACCCCAAAGGAGCCAGCATGGCGACGCTGCACGGCAAAACCCTCTTCATCACCGGCGCCTCGCGCGGCATCGGCCTGGCCATTGCGCTGCGGGCCGCGCGTGACGGCGCCAATGTCGCCGTCGCGGCCAAGTCGTCGGTGCCCAATCCCAAGCTGCCCGGCACCATCCACAGCGCGGCCGAGGCGGTCGCCGCCGCTGGCGGGCAGGGGCTGGCGCTGAAGTGCGACATCCGCGACGAGGACAGCGTGCGTGCGGCGGTGGCGGCCGCCGTGGACACCTTCGGCGGCATCGACATCCTGGTCAACAACGCCAGCGCCATCTGGCTGGCCGGCGCGCTGGACACGCCGATGAAGCGCTTCGACCTGATGAACCAGGTCAACGCGCGCGGCAGCTTCCTGTGCGCGCAGGCCTGCCTGCCGTATCTGCTGCAGGCGCCCAACCCGCACATCCTGACGCTGGCGCCGCCGCCGTCGCTGGATCCCAAATGGTGGGCGCCGCATACCGGCTATACGCTGGCCAAGATGGGCATGAGTTTCGTCACCCTGGGCCTGGCTGGCGAATTCGGCCCGCAGGGCGTGGCGGTCAACGCGCTATGGCCGCGCACCATCATCGCCACCGACGCGCTCAACATGATTCCCGGCGTGGAGATTCCGCGCTGCCGCAAGCCGGACATCGTCGCCGATGCCGCGCATGCGGTGCTGGTGCGGCCGGCGGCCGGGTTCTTCGGCCGGTTCCTGATCGACGAGACGGTGTTGCGCGAGGCTGGCATGGACGATTTCTCGCAGTACGCCGTGGATCCTTCGCAGCCATTGCTGCCGGATCTGTTTGTGGACGCGTGATGACGGATTGCCCGTTCTGCGCCATTGCCGCCGGTACCGCACCGGCCAGCCTGGTTGCCGAAACCGCGCAGGCCATCGCCTTTCTTGACCTCCGCCAGCCGGTGCCCGGTCATGTGCTGGTGATACCGCGGCAACATGTGGAAACCATCTATACGCTGGAACCGGGCACCGCCGCGGAGGTGATGCAGCTTGCCGTGCGTGTGGCCAAGGCGTTGCGCGCCTGCTTCGATCCGCCCGGACTCAACCTGTGGCAATCCAACGGCCAGGCGGGCGGGCAGGAGGTGCCGCATTTCCATCTGCATCTGCAACCGCGCCTGCACCGGGACGGATTGCTGCGCCTCTATCCGGGCGGCCTGCCGCCGCCGGCGTCGCGCGCCCGGCTCGACGATCTGGCGGCGCAACTGCATCCATACTGCCGGGAACAGCGCTGATGTCGGCATCCGGTCTCCTCGCGGTGCGAAAGGGACCCGCCTTTCCGCTTGCGCGCGTCCGCACCGATACGGTTGCGCCGTTGCCGCGTGAACCGCCCGCGCAAATCACCACTCCAATGAGGTCGCCATGAAATACCTGCATGCCATGATCCGCGTCCACGACCTGGACGCCACTAGCCGCTTCTTCACCGAAGGCCTGGGCCTGACCGAGACCCGGCGCATCGAAAATGCCGAAGGCCGGTTCACCCTGGTGTATTTCGGCGCGCCGGCCAATCCCGAGGCGGAGATCGAACTGACCTGGAACTGGCCGCCGGCCGATGGATCGCCGCCGGAGGATTACGGCAATGCGCGCAACTTCGGCCATCTGGCCTTCGAAGTCGACGATATCTACGCCATCTGCGCGCACCTGCAATCGCAGGGCGTGCTCATCAACCGGCCGCCGCGCGACGGGCGCATGGCATTCGTGCGCAGTCCGGATCTGATCTCGATCGAACTGTTGCAGAAAGGCGACCGCTTGCCGCCGCAGGAGCCTTGGCTTTCGATGCCGAATACCGGAAGCTGGTAGCCCGTTCCCCAACCCGCAGGTAAGCATGAATTCCGCCCTGGTTGTGATCGATGTGCAATGCGGACTGTTCGACCCCGAGCCGCGTCCTGCCGATGCCGATGCGGTTATCGGGCGTATCAACCAGCTGGCGCAGCGCGCACGCGCCGCCGGCGCACCGGTGATCTTCGTCCAGCACGAACGCGCTGGCGGCCTGGAGGCCGATTCGCCCGCCTGGGCGCTGCATCCGCAACTGCAGGTACAGCCGGGCGATCACCATATCCGCAAGACCACGCCCGATGCGTTCCTGCGCACCGGGCTGGACGAGGTGCTGGCGTTTTCGGGCGTGGAACAACTGGTGATCTGCGGCTACGCCAGCGAGTTCTGCGTCGACACCACCACGCGCAGCGCGGCCGCGCACGGCTACGCGGTGATTCTGGCCGCCGACGCGCATACCACCCACGACAAGCCGCACGCCAGCGCGGCGCTGATCCGTGCGCACCACAATGCCACGCTGCCGGAGATCGTCAGTTTCGGACCGCAAATCCGCGCCCTGCCAGCGGCGGAGATCGCGTTTTCCGAGTGATGCGGTCAGGGCGTCGGCGCCGGTAGCGGGTGGCCGCAGTGGCGGCAGTGCAGCGCTTCCGGCTCATGCCCTTCCAGCCCGCAGTCCGGACAGCCGCGGCGGTCCAGGTGGCCGCGGTCGGCCTCCGCCTCGCGCAGGCTGCTGACCAGCTCGGCGGTGTAGATGCCGGTGGGCACGGCGATGATGCTGTAGCCGATCAGGATCAGCACCGAGGTCACCAGCCGTCCGAACGTGGTCTGCGGCGCGATATCGCCAAAACCCACCGTGGCCATCGTCACGATGGCCCAGTACATGCTGGTGGGAATGCTGGTGAAGCCGTGCTGCGGACCTTCGATGAGGTACATCAGCGCACCGAAGATCACCACCAGCGTCAGCACGGTGCTGACGAAGACCAGGATCTTGCGCCGGCTGCGCCACAGCGCCCCCAGCAGCACGCCGCTTTCCTCGACGTACTGGGTCAGCTTGAGGATGCGGAACAGCCGCAGGATGCGCAGGACGCGCACCACCAGCAGGCTCTGGCTGCCCGGCAGCAGCAGCGACAGGTAGGTCGGCAGGATCGACAGCAGGTCGATCACGCCCCAGATGCTCAGCGCATAGCGCAGCGGCCGCTTCACCGTGGCCAGCCGCAGCGCGTATTCGGCGCTGAACAGGATTGTGAACCCCCACTCCAGCGCGTACAGCCAGCCGCCGTAGCGGGCGTGGATGTCGGCGACGCTGTCGGCGACGATCACGGTCACGCTGGTTACGATGGCCAGCACCAGCAGCAGGTCGAAGTTGCGCGCCGGCGGGGTGTCGTGGCGGAAGATGATGTCGAACCAGCGCCGCCGCCAGCCGTCTTCGCTGGCCGGATTGAGCTGGGGAGCCGACAACAGGCGCATGGACAAGTCTCCTTTGCTGCGTAGCCGCATTGTGCCGCATAGCGGCGCGCGATCGGCGACAATGGCCGGCGAACTGCCGCCGATGTCCTTCCGCCATGACCGCCGATAACACCCCAGACCTGCTTGCCACCGGAAAAAAATACTACCTGCCGGTGTACCGGCCTCGCGATGTGATTCTGGAGCGCGGCCAGGGCGCGCGGGTGTGGGACCGCGACGGCCACGAGTACATCGATCTGTCGGCCGGTATCGCAGTGTGCGGCCTGGGCCATAACGATCCGGATCTGGTCGCCGCGCTGACCGAGCAGGCCGGCAAGCTGTGGCACACCAGCAACGTGTTCTACAGCGAGCCGCCGCTGCGCCTGGCCGAGGAACTGGTCACCGCATCGCGCTTCGCCTCGCGGGTGTTCCTGTGCAACTCGGGCGCCGAGGCCAACGAGGCGGCGATCAAGCTGATCCGTCGCTGGGCCGCCAGCCAGGGCCGCGCGCCGGATCACCGGGTCATCGTCACCTTCCGCGGCAGCTTTCACGGACGGACGCTGGCGGCGGTCACCGCCACCGCGCAGCCGAAGTATCAGGAAGGCTACGAACCGCTGCCCGCCGGTTTCCGCTATGTCGATTTCAACGACCTCACCCAACTGGAAATCGCCATGTCCTGCGGCGACGTTGCCGCGGTGCTGGTGGAGCCGGTGCAGGGCGAGGGCGGAGTGATGCCGGCGGCGCCGGGATTCCTGGCCGCGGTGCGCGAGCTGTGCGATCGCCACGGCGCATTGCTGGCGCTGGACGAAATCCAGAGCGGCATGGGCCGCACCGGCACCTTGTTCGCGCACTGGCAGGACGGAGTCGTCCCCGACATCGTGACGCTGGCCAAGGCACTGGGCGGAGGCTTTCCGATCGGCGCGATGCTGGCCGGGCCCAAGGTCGCCGAGGTCATGCAGTTCGGCGCGCACGGCACCACCTTCGGCGGCAATCCGCTGGCCGCGGCGGTGGCGCGGGTGGCGTTGCGCAAGCTGGCCGCGCCGGCGATCGCCAACAACGTGGCGCGGCAGGCCGCCGCGTTGCGGCAGGGGCTGGATTCGTTCAATCAGGAACTGAACCTGTTCGCCCAGGTGCGCGGCCGCGGCCTGATGCTGGGAGCGGTGCTGAAGCCCGAATACGCCGGGCGCGCCGGCGAGATCCTCGATCATGCCGCCGCGCAGGGATTGCTGCTGCTGCAGGCCGGCCCCGACGTGCTGCGCTTGGTGCCCGCGCTGAACATCAGCGACGAGGAAATCGCCGAAGGCCTGAAGCGCCTGCACGCCGCATTGCGCGCCTTCGCGGCGAAATGAACGTCCACTCCGTAGGAGCGACGTGAGTCGCGACCGCGCGGCAGGAACACCATCGCAGTGATCGACACGCCGCTACGCGTCGGTTAGCGAACTATCGCTTCGTATCTATCGTCGGCGCTCGGTCGCGACTCACGTCGCTCCTGCAGCAGATGCATCACACCAGTCCGTAGCGCTTGAGCACCCTGCCCAGCGCGCGGGCATCGCCGACGGTTTCCGCATGCAGGCCGGCGCTGCGGGCGCCCTGCACGTTGGCGAACACATCATCGACGAACAGCGTAGTGCCGGCCTCCCAGCCCAACTGCTCCAGCGCACGCGCGTAGATCGCGGTGTCCGGCTTGCGCAGTTGCAGTCCGCCGCTGCACAGCACGCGGCCGTCCAGGCGCGGGAACACCGGCGCGACGATGCGCGCGATGGCGTTGGCCATCAGCAGCCCGTTGTTGGTCAGCACGCCCAACGGCAAGGCAGGGTCCAGTGCGCCGATGTGCGCAAGTACGCCTTCGTCGGCGCGGCTGCCGGCCATGCGCGAGCCGATCCAGATTTCCTCGTCGACCGCCGTACCGATGCCGTCGCCCAGCCGCGCCAGGTACGTGGCCGTATCGATCAGGCCGCCGTCGTACTCGGTTTCCAGGCCGGAGTCGAACAGCGTTTCGCGTACGCGCTCGTGCTGGCACTCGGCGAACGCCGCCAGGTGCGCGATACGCAATTCGTGCTGGTAATGCGCCAGCACGCCGTCGAAGTCGAACAGCAGCTGGCGGATGCGCGGCTTCATCCGGCCGCCACCGCCTTGAACGCTTCGCGCGCGGCGTCAAGCGTCTGCGCCAGCACCGCTTCATCGTGCGCGGCCGACATGAAGCCGGCCTCGAACGCCGACGGCGCCAGGTAGACGCCACGCTCCAGCATGGCGTGGAAGAAGCGGTTGAACGCGGCGGTGTCGCAGGCCACCGCCTGCGCATAGGTGTCCACCTGCTGGTCGGTGAAGAACAGGCCGAACATCGCGCCGACGCGGGTGGTGGTCAGCGCCACACCAGCCGCGTCCGCAGCCGCTTCCATGCCATCGCACAGCGCGTGGGTTGCCGCAGTCAGCCGGTCGTGGAAACCCGGCGCCTGGATCAGCTCCAGCATCGCCAGGCCCGCGGCCATCGCCACCGGATTGCCGCTGAGCGTGCCTGCCTGGTAGATCGGGCCGGCCGGGGCA
This sequence comes from Pseudoxanthomonas wuyuanensis, assembly GCF_900215535.1. Lineage (GTDB taxonomy): Bacteria > Pseudomonadota > Gammaproteobacteria > Xanthomonadales > Xanthomonadaceae > Pseudoxanthomonas_A > Pseudoxanthomonas_A wuyuanensis. The sequence goes on from NZ_OCND01000002.1 coordinate 276,128, forward strand.
ATCTGCTGCATCAGTTCGCGGCGGCCGCCATAGGCGCCCACCGGCATGCCGCCGCCGATGATCTTGCCGAACGTGGTCAGATCCGGAGTGACGCCGTACAGCGCCTGCGCGCCGCCCAGGGCGACGCGGAAACCGGTCATCACTTCGTCGAAGATCAGCAGCGCACCGTGCTGCGTGCACAATTCGCGCAGATGTTGCAGATAGCCCGCGCGCGGCGGCAGGCAGTTGGCGTTGCCGACCACCGGCTCGATGATCAGGCAGGCGATCTCGTTGCCGTACTGTTCGAACAACTGCGTGGCGCCGTCGGCATCGTTGTAGCTCAGCGTCAGCGTCAGTTCGCTCAGCCCGGCCGGCACGCCCGGCGAGGTCGGCACGCCCAGGGTCAGCATGCCGCTGCCGGCCTTGACCAGGAACGAATCGCCATGGCCGTGGTAGCAGCCTTCGAACTTGACGATGCGGTTGCGGCCGGTGGCGCCGCGCGCAAGCCGGATCGCCGACAGCGTGGCCTCGGTGCCGGAGTTGACCATCCGCACCATTTCGCATGACGGCACCAGCCGGGTGATGGTCTCGGCCATCGCCACCTCGGCCGGGCACGGCGCGCCGAACGACAGGCCGTTCTGGATTGCCGCCTGCACCGCCTCGCGCACCGCAGGATGGTTGTGGCCGACGATCATCGGCCCCCATGAGCCGACGTAGTCGATATAGCGGTTGCCGTCCACATCGAACAGCCAGGCGCCGTCGGCACGCTGGACGAAGAACGGCTCGCCGCCGACCGACTTGAACGCGCGCACCGGCGAGTTGACGCCGCCGGGCAGCAGCTGCTGGGCGCGGGCGAACAGGGCATGGGACTGGTCGTGGTTCATAAGTGTTCCATCCAAGAGAGCGTTTTGTAGGAGCGACGTGAGTCGCGATGAAGCTTTACCGACCTTTCATCGCGACTCACGTCGCTCCTACAGGGCAGTCATGGCTTCGTGAAACATTCGCGGTAGGCGCGGGCCGCGGCCACCGGATCCGGCGCATCGAACACACCGCCGATCACCGCCACCAGATCCGCGCCGGCGGCGATCAATGCCGGCGTATTGTCCGGGGTTATCCCGCCTATCGCCACCCGCGGCACGCCCAGTGCGGCGGCTTGGGCCAGCAGCTGCGGGTCGGCACGACGGGTCGTGAGCTTGCTTTGGGTAGGAAAAAAAGCGCCGAAGGCCACATAGCTGGCGCCGGCGGCTACCGCACGCTGCGCACGGGCCAGTTCGTCATAGCAGGACGCGCCGACAATGGCTTGCGGCCCCAGCAGCGCGCGCGCGGCAGCGATGTCGCCGTCATCCTCGCCCAGGTGCACGCCGGCCGCGCCGATGGCATCGGCCAGATGCGCGTCGTCATTGACGATCAACGGCACGCCGGCCTGCGCGCACAGCGCCTGCAGCGCGGACGCCTGTTCGTGCCGCAGGGCGCGGCCTGCCTGCTTGTTGCGGTATTGCAGCCAGGTCGCATGGGCCAGCAGCGGCCGCACCCGCGCCAGCAGGCGGTCGGTGTCGGCCTGGTCCGGGGTGACCAGGTAAAGGCCGCGCGGCGCCGGCCCGGGCTGCGGCCAGTGGGAATTCATCGGCAAAACTTCCGGTGGAAAGGGATGAGTGGGACAATGGCAGTCCCCCGCCTGCGTATTATCCGATGACCGACACCACCGCCACCACCTATCGCACCTGGATGTGCGTGGTCTGCGGCTTCATCTACGACGAGGCTGCCGGGCTGCCGGAAGAGGGCATCGCCCCCGGCACCCGCTGGGAGGACATCCCCGATACCTGGACCTGCCCGGATTGCGGCGTGACCAAGGACGACTTCGAGATGATCGAGGCCGACTAGGGGGCCGCCGCTCCGTTGCTGTTGTAGGAGCGACGTAAGTCGCGACGGGTTACCGGTAGAGCCTCATCGCGACACACCGGCACCGGCATGCCGGGACCACTCCTACAGGGACACTAAGGGCTGTTGCCGTTTCCCGAGCGGCTTACTCGGGAAACGGCAACAGCCCTTAGACCGGCTTCAATGCATCCGCGCGGCGCCGCCGGCGTTGAGTTCCACCAGGCGCTCATGCAAGGCATGGGCATCGGGGGCTTCCGGTGCCAACTGCAGATAGCGCGTCAGATCGTGGCGGGCGCCGTGGCGGTGATCGATATGCAGATAGGCCAGGCCGCGGTCGCGCAGCGCTTCGGGCTGATCCGGGGCCAGCTTCAGCACGCGGTCGGCGCTGCGCGCGGCGCGGTCCCATTCCTCGCGCTCGGCGTAGACGCCGTGCAGGTTGCGCAGGATGCGGATCAGGATGGCGCGGTGCGAAGCCGGGTCCAGGATGTGCAGCAGCGCGTTGTCGTCGGGAATGTCGCCGCCCAGGTGCGGTTTGGCGCGCTCGCGCAGCTCGTCCACGCCCAGCGGCCGGCCGCCGTTGAACGGGTCCATCACCAGCAGGCCGTCGTCCACCGGCAGCCGCACCAGGAAATGGCCGGGGAACGAGACCCCGTCCAGCGGCACGCCAAGCCGGCGCGCGACTTCCATCTGCACCATCGCCAGCGAAATCGGATTGCCCAGACGCCGCTCGAACACCTCGTTCAGGTAGCTGTTGCGCGGGTCGTAATACTCGTCGTGGTTGCCGCTATAGCCCAGTTCATCGAACAGGTGGCGGTTGATCGCCGCCATCTTCAACGGCCATGCTTCGATGGCCTCGATTTCCGGTCGCAGATGCTCGGCATGGCTTTGCGCCAGGGTGTCGTACAGGTCGGCATCCAACTGCGGGTATTCGTCGCGCGCAATCAGCAGCGCGGTTTCCAGCAGCGGCAGGGTTTCGTCGGCCTGCGTCGCCAGCGAATTCCAATCCGGCAATGTCATTCGAGCCCCCATGGCCGAAGATTGGGGGCAATCGCGGGCACAATCAAGCCCTGCCGGCCGGTGGGGAAAAGCGCGTCCTGCACGTTGCCGGCAGCGTCGCCGGCCTACCCCTGCGAATCAGCCGCTTACGTGAAGCTGCGCGCGGTCGTTCGATGCGGGATCGTCTTTCACGGCTGCCCTTGCGGGGTTGGAATGTCCCCGCCGAAGCGCAGCTCCGCGCCATTTTCGAGCTTCATCCGTTTGGCTTCGCCGGCGTTGAGTTCCAGCACATAACGCGCCGGCCGCTTGCTGGGATAGGACGGGCAGGCGTTGCCGGCCGAACACGGCGGCACGTCGCGCTGCTGCGCCACCAGCTTGCGCGCATTGTCGAAGTACAGGATGTCCAGCGGAATGCGGGTGTTCTTCATCCAGTACGCCTGCGGTTCTTCGCGTTCGTGGATGAACAGCATGCCGGTACCGGCGGCCAGCTCGTCGCGGAACATCAGTCCGCGCGCGCGCGCGGCATCGTCGTTGGCGATTTCCACCTGGAAGCGCTCGCCGGCCAGCTCCACCCAGCTGTCGCCGGCACTGGCGCAGCCGCAGAGCAGCAACAGAAGGGCGGGCAACAGACAGCGGATGAACGGCATGGGGATGGCTCCATTGGCGACGCCGCACCTTCGGTCAAGCGGTGGCCCGCGTCAAGGCCGCCAGGACTCCGGCGCCCGGCCGCAGAGCGGCTGCGCCGACCCCTGGCGGCTTCACGGTTGACCTGGCCGTGGCGTTGCCGTTCAACGACTGGCCGGGTCATCATCGTCCGCCTGGCAGGCGCCGGAGACAGCGATGAACTGCTCCCTGGCTTTCGCAGTCAGGTAGGCAAGAACGGCCGGGGGCGGCTGCTCGAACAACTGGCACGCCAGCGCCAGCGAGACCGCCTTCAGCCCCAGCGGATCCGACGTATTGCGGCCCAGCGCGAAGAAGCGGTCGTACAGATCGAAGCGGCTTTCCAGCAGCGTGGCGATGCCGGCGCCCAGCGCCGCCTCGACGTCCACCCCCTCCACAGTCTTGGGCGCGCGCCAGCCGGGAGGCGGCACGGTGGCAACGGCCGGCGCCGACAGCGCCTTCTGGTCGGCCGCGCGACGGTGCGCGCACAGCTGACAGGTGTGCGCGGACAGCCAGAACCGGAACAGGAACAGTTCCGCCACGGCAACCCCGGGGTCCCGGTGCTGCTGCAGGATCTCGGCATAGTTTTGCCGGTAGGCCTCCTGGCGGTACGAGGCTTCCGCTGCGTCGGCTAGGCGCGATGGAACCATGGCGCTTCTCCTTGAGATGGGCGGGCATAGCGGAAATTCGCCGCGGAGCGCCGGCGCTTTGCGCGCGCGCTGTCGTCCCTGACGAAGCAGGCCGGTGATGGCGCAATCCGCAACTGGCCGGCAGATGTGCGTTGACGCATCGCGTGCGCGTTGCCCGGCGCCGTTGGCGCTGGCTGCAGGAAGGGTTTGCGGATTGCGGCCATGGCAGTGGACCAATCGCTTCCATTGATTGGAAGCGATAAGTTAATCACAATGAGCGCAAATAGTGAATTCGCGGCGAACGTGCTCCGTAACGTGCCGGACCATGAGCAACGAACGCCAGGAATTCTCCCGCCGCTTGGCCGAGGCGATGCAGGCGGCCGGCTACGAGCCGCGGCCGGCCGTGCTGTTCCGCCTGTTCAATACGCACTATCGCGGCCGTTCGGTCACGTTCCAGTCGGCATCGCGCTGGCTTGGCGGCCGTTCCATGCCCGAACAGGACAAGCTGCAGGTATTGGCGGCGGTGCTGGGGGTGGAACCGCATGCGCTGCGTTTCGGCACCGGCAAGCGCCGGGTGGCCGAAACGCGGGCGGCCTGGCCGGCAGCGGCGGCGGGCGCTCGCGAACGTCAGGTCATCGATGCCTTTCTGGCATTGCCGGTCAAACAGCGCGAACTGATTGGGGAACTGGTGCGGGCGCTGGGAAAACGATAGCGCGCCCGCACGCGCCACCGCCAAGCCATGCCTGATGGGGCAGCGGCGCGACCAGGCAGCGCCGCCCCGGTTATGCCTAGAGCACCCGCGGCGGCTGTCCGCCGACGATGACCACGTCGGCCGGACGGCGCGCGAACAGGCCCACGCTGACCACGCCGGGGATCTGGTTGATATCCCGCTCCATGCCCACCGGGTCGACGATCGACAGGCCGTGGATGTCCAGGATCCAGTTGCCGTTGTCGGTGACCACGCCATCGCGCCAGACCGGCTGGCCGCCGGTCATGGCCAGGATTTCGCGCGCCACCAGGCTGCGCGCCATCGGAATCACTTCCACCGGCAACGGAAACTTGCCCAGCACCGGCACCTGCTTGGCCGGGTCGATGATGCAGACGAAGGTCTCGCTGGCTTCGGCGATGATCTTCTCGCGCGTCAGCGCCGCGCCGCCGCCCTTGATCAGCCGCTTGTAGCCGTCGCATTCGTCGGCGCCGTCGACGTACAGCGCCAGCTTGCCGGTGTGGTTGAGTTCCATCACCTCGATGCCGTGCGCGCGCAGGCGTGCGGTGCTTTGTTCGGAACTGGACACCGCGCCCTTGATGCGGTCCTTGACGCCGGCCAGCGCGTCGATGAAGTAGGCCACGGTGGAACCGGTGCCGACGCCGACGATCATGCCGTCCTCGACGTATTCGATGGCTTTTTCGCCGGCCAGGCGTTTGGCTTCGTTCTGGGACATGGGTTATTCCAGGGAAAGGAGGTACTTCCATTGCGCCGCGGTCACCGGCATCACCGACAGCCGGTTGCCGCGCTGGGTCAGCGCGAAGCCTTCGCCCAACGCATCGGCATGTTGCTTGATTTCCTCCAGCGCGATGGTCCGCGCCAGCTTGCGCTCGAATGCCACGTCCACCAGCATCCAGCGCGGTTCCTCCGGCCGGCTCTTGGGATCGTAATAGTCGCTCTTCCGGTCGAACTGGGTCGGGTCCGGATAGGCGGCACTGGCGACCCTGGCGATGCCGACGATGCCAGGCACCGTGCAATTGGAGTGGTAGAACAGGATGCCGTCGCCGACCTGCATGCCGTCGCGCATGAAATTGCGCGCCTGGTAATTGCGTACGCCGTTCCACGGTTCGGTGCCGACCTTGCGCAGGTTGTCGATCGAGAACGTGTCCGGTTCGGATTTCATCAGCCAGTAGCGTTTGCGTGCGGTCATGCGGGAGATCCGGCGGGCGAGCGGGCGAACAGCAGGGTGTCGCGTTCGGTGCAGATGGCGTCCACCGGCACATCCCAGGCCTCGGCCGCCAGCGGCTCGATGCGCTGCGCCGAAAAGCCCACGCCGACCAGCCACGGTGGCGCGGCCTGCGACTGCCGGAACGCGAAGCTGCGATCGTACCAGCCGCCGCCCATGCCCAGCCGTTGGCCGTGCGCGTCGAATCCCACCAGCGGCATGGCCACCAGCGCCATCGCGGCCGCATCCAGCGCCGACGAAGAGGCGACATCGGGTTCGGGAATGCCGTAGCGGTTGGTCACCAGCGCATCGCCCGGACGCCACGGCGCAAAGCGCAGGCACCTGTCCTCGTGCAGCACCGGCAGGCAGTAGATCACCGGCTTCGGCAGCCTTACCTGCCAGCTGTGCAGTCCGATTTCGCCCTGCATCGACCAGTAGCCGGCCACATAACCGGACTGGGGCGCGAATGGCAGGGCAAGCAGGCGGTCGGCCAGCGCGTCGGCGGCGGCGATGCGCTCGGCGGCGGGAATCGAACGGCGGCGTTGGCGCAGATCGCGGCGCAGCGCGTTCCGGTCAGTGGTCATTGGGGTGGCGCGCAGGACGGATTCATGCGCGGCATTCTACGGTCTTCGGGATGGCGGCTGGGAGTTTGGTCTGGCCACGGCTGCCGCTGCGATGCGGCTTGCGGGAATTTGCAGGGAAATGGCCGCTGCGGCGGCACGGACGAATTTGCCGGATGCTTCTCGTTGGCGTGAGGCGCCATCGCGACTCACGCCGCTGTCACCGCCATGGATCTGAGGTGCGCCGGAATTCTTCCTGTGCTGCCATGCCGCCGGACGCGCCGCCACGGCAAGCAGGGAAAAGAACCGGCAAAAGCGCGATCAAACGCAATGCGCGGAACAGAGCTCCGGTCGCGACTCAAGTCGCTCCCACGGTTCTCGCAGCAGATAAAAAAATACGTCCTCCGCCATGCCGATGCTCGCGAAACGACCTTGAACCCGGGGTTCAAGTGGGAAGGCTTGGGGGCCATCGGGCTTTCCGCTGCTAGGCAGACATGCACTCCCGGCTTCCGTTGCCTCCCCGTGGTCGCAATTAAGGGACAAGGCGAATGTTTGCGCGCGCTGTCGTTCACAGCAGAGGACGCGAAAACAGTATAGCGGCATCGCCGGAATTGCATAGCCCGTTCGTCGGCGGGGATTCAGTTGGCGCTGGCCATGCCGCAACGAGAAGGCCATTTTTTACGGGCTTTTTGCGCCTTGCGGCCGGATCAGCGCGGCGTGTCGAGCAGGGCGTCGAGCTTGTGGTGAAGATCGCCCAGCGTGCGCGTCAGCTCCCTGTCGCGGGCATGCTGTTCATCACGCAGTTGCTGCAGTTCGTGCGCCAGGTTCAACGCGGCCAGCACCGCGACCCGGTCGACCGCGGCCATGCGGTTGCTGCCCCGCACCTCGCGCATCTTGCTGTCCAGCAGCTTGGCTGCCGCCATCAGGCTGCTACGTTCGCTGGCTTCCACGCCTACAGTGTATTCGCGGTCCAGGATATGCACGCTGACCGGCTCGTTGACGCTCACGTATGCTGCTCCAGTGATTTCAACCGCGTGATCATCGCTTCCACCCGCGAACGTGCCTGTTCATTCTTGGCCAGCAGCTGTGAACGCTCGCCGACCAGTTGTTCCTGCTGATGGCGCAGGCTGCGGTTCTCGTCGGTCAACCGCTGGCAGCGATCGGCCAGTTCCTGGATACGCGCGGCCAGGCTGCGCAGCTGTTCGATGGCGTCGGCGTTGTTCATGGCGGCCACGATAGGCATGCAGCCGGCAGGCGGTCAAGCGATGGCGCCGGTCTACCGCTCAGGAGGCCGCCCGGACGCCCGAGCCGGGGTAGTATTCGCGGATGAAACGCAGGCACTGCTCGGGCGTCAGCGCCTGCGAGACCCAGTGGCCCTGGACCTCGTCGCAGCCGTGGTTGCGCAGGAATTCGTACTGGTCGTAGGTTTCCACGCCCTCAGCCACCACTCTCAGCGCCAGCGACTGGCCCATCGTGATGATGGTGCTGGTGATGGCTTCGTCGTCGCTGTCGTGGGTCAGGTCGCTGATGAATTCCTGGTCGATCTTCAGCGTGGTCAGCGGCAGCCGCTTCAGGTAGGCCAGCGAGGAATAGCCGGTGCCGAAGTCGTCGATGGCCAGCGAAATGCCCAGCCGGCGGCAGGCGCGCAGGGTGTCGGCGTTCTGTTCGGGGTCGGCCATGATCACGCTTTCGGTCAGTTCCAGTTCCAGCCGGGCGGGGGCGATGCCGGTCTCGGCCAGCGTACGCGCGACCAGTTCGGGCAGGTCGCCGCGCTGCAGCTGATTGGCCGACACGTTGACCGATACGGTCAGCTGTTCCAGGCCGCTGGCGTGCCATTGCTTGAGGGTCAGGCAGGCCTCGCGCAGCGCCCAGGCGCCGATTTCCAGGATCAGCCCGGTTTCTTCGGCCAACGGGATGAACTGGCCCGGCGAAACCTCGCCGAACTCCGGGCTTTGCCAGCGTAGCAGCGCCTCCACCCCGGTGATGCGGTTCTGCGCCAGCGCCAGCCGCGGCTGGTAGGCCAGCGACAGCTCGTTGCGGTCCAGCGCCCGCCGCAGCGCGCTGGCCAGGATGGCGCGGTGGCGGTTCTTTTCGTCCATCGTTTCCGAATACACCTTGTAGGTGTGGCGGCCCATCGCCTTGGCCTGGTACATGGCGGTGTCGGCGTGCTTGAGCAGTTCGGTCGGCACCTGCGCGTGCTGCGGGTACAGGCTGATGCCGATCGACGGCGACACCGACATCTCCAGCCGTTCGCCGAAGTTGAGCGGCGACTTGAACGCCTCGATGATGCGCTGGGCCACCTCCTCGGCGTCGCCGACCGAATCCAGGTCCTCCAGCACCACGGTGAACTCGTCGCCGCTCAACCGCGCCACCGTGTGCTCGGCGCCGACGGTCTGCTGTACGCGCGCGGCCGCTGCGCGCAGGATGCGGTCGCCGGTGGCGTGGCCCAGCGAATCGTTGATGTCCTTGAAGCGATCCAGATCGATGAACAGCACGGCGACATGGCCGTGTTCGCGCCGCGCCCGCACGATGGCCCGCGACAGCCGCTCCGACAGCAGCGACCGGTTGGGCAGGCTGGTCAGAGTGTCGTAGTTGGCCAGGTAGCGCAGTTCCTGCTCGGCGCGTTTCTGTTCGGTGATGTCGGTCAGCACCTGCACATACAGCTGGCGCTCGCCGCACGCGTCCGGAACCACGTTGGTCTCGATGCGGCAAAGGATTTCCTCGCCGTCCTTGCGTACCTTCCAGACCTCGCCGGACCAGTGCCCGGTGTGCTGGAGTTCGGCTTCCATGCGGTCGAAGAACGCCTCGTCGTGCTGGCCGCTGTCCAGCATGTTGGCCGGTTGGCCGACGATCTCGTCGCCGCTGTAGCCGGTGATGCGGGTGAAGGCGGGATTGATGGTGACGTACTGTTGCGCCCAGTCCAGCACCGCGACCGCTTCGTTCATGCTGCGCATGACCTCATCGGCAATCCGGTGTTCGTACTCGGCATTGCGGCTGGTGGTGATGTCGCGGGCGGTGCCGGCGATACGGATCGGGCGGCTGTCGGCGTCGCGTTCGACCACGCGCCCGCGCGCGCGTATCCAGGCCCAGCGGCCGTTGTTGTGCAGGTCCATCCGGTGCTCGGACATGAACAGCGGCGTGCGCCCCTGCAGGTGCACGCGCAGGCGCTCCATCACCAGCGGCAGATCTTCCGGGTGGATCGGCGGCACTTCGCCATGGCGGGTCGACACGGTGATGTCCGCCGCCTGCGCCGACACTTCCTCGGTACGCATCCGGTACAGCTTGCGCTGGATCAGATCGTAATCCCAGAATTGTTCGCCCGAAGCCCACAGCGCCAGCTTCAGCCGCTCGTCGCGCACGCGCAACGCTTCGCTGCGCAGCGTTTCGACAGGTTGCCGGCGCGTCTTCAGCCAGGGCTGCCAGTGGCGGCGGGTGGCGATGGCGATCACCGCCAACAGCGCCGCGCCGGCCAACAGGATGAGCGGCAGCCGCGGCCACAAGGGCGAAGCCGGAAAGGCCGTTGCGGAAACTGCAGCGACGAGGGCAATGGGCATGGAGAGGACGATTGGCCGCGTATATAGCCAAGGATTGTCGAGTTTAGGCATGGCCGCAACCGCACAACAAGCCGTGTCCGGGGTTTTCGTTGCTACACTTCGCATCTTGTCCGTATTCCGGCGCGGATCGCGTTGAGCCATGGCTGAGCTTCCTTCTTTTGATGACGTTGCCCAGGCTTCCCGGCAGGGGGCGCTGGGTACCGACCCGTCCGAACTGCATGGCGCGCTGGCCGGCTGGCTGGCCGGCGGCGGCAGCGACGCGCAGGACTGGACCGCCAGCGTGCTGGCCGATCCGCAACTGCCGGCACCGCAAAGCGGCGATGCGCTGGACCAGTTGCGGGCCGCCACGGTGGCGCAACTGGAAGATCGCAGCTTCGGTTTCGAGCTTTTGCTGCCGGGGGCCGACGCCTCGTTGAACGAGCGTGCCGAGGCGGTGTTCGCCTGGTGCCGCGGTTTTCTGGGCGGGTTCGGGCTTGCCGCCGGCGCCAAACCGCCGCTGTCCGACGAAGGCGCCGAAGCGCTGCAGGACATGGCCCGCCTGGCCCAGGCGGCGCCGGACAGCAGCGACGATGAAGACGATGAAGATGCCCTGGCCGAAATCGAGGAATTCGTCCGCGTCGCCGCGCTGTTGCTGCATGGCGACTGCGTGATGGGGCCGCGCCACCGGCAGAGCTTGAACTAGGGCCTGTTAACGCTGTTGGGATAGGTCACGCCGCCACTGAGTGCGTGCGGGACAAGGAAGAATGAGGAAAGTGTATGTCGATAGTCGATACATGCCCGAGTGATGACGCCGTACCGCACGCACTCAGTGGCGGCCCCATGGGTTGCTTTCCAGCGGTCGCCAGGCGGCTGCGCGCGGCTGGAACAGGCGGCCAGCCTGCCGCTGCACCCCGCACAACCACCTGGCAGCCGCTGGAAAGCAACGTGACTTATCCCAATAGCGTTAACAGGCCCTAACCAGGTCGATTGCATGAAGGCGCTGACCGGCATTTCCGCAACCGAGTTCGCCCGCCGCCGCAAACAGCTGATGCGGTTGGCCGGCAATGACGCGATTCTGGTGCTGCCCGCTGCACCGGAGCGGGTGCGCAGCCTGGATACCCACTACCCCTACCGGCAGGATTCGGACTTCTGGTACCTGTGCGGATTTCCCGAACCCGAAGCGGTGCTGGTGCTGGTCCCCGGCCGCAGGCATGGCGAGGCGATCCTGTTCTGCCGCGAACGCGATCCCGAACGCGAAGGCTGGGATGGACCGCGTGCCGGGCAGGAGGGAGCGGTCGAGGATTTCGGCATGGACGATGCCTATCCCATCGAGGATCTGGACGAAATCCTGCCGGGACTGCTGGAAGGGCGTTCGCGCGTCTACTACCACTTCGGCCGCGATGCCGACTTCGATCTCAAGCTGATCGGCTGGGTGCGGCACGTCCGCGAGCAGGTCAGGCAGGGTGCGCAACCGCCGCACGAATTCCTGGAACTGGGCCATCTGCTGCACGAACTGCGCCTGTTCAAATCCAGGGACGAAATCAGGCTGATGCAACAGGCCGCCGATATCAGCGTGCAGGCGCACCGCGCGGCGATGCGCGCGGCCCGGCCGGGAATTCACGAATACGAACTGCAGGCGGACGTGGAGCGCGTTTTCCGCGCCAGCGATGCCTGGCCCGCCTACGGCAGCATCGTCGGCGCCGGCGGCAACGCCTGCGTGCTGCACTACCGCGCCAACAATGCGCAGGCGCGCGACGGCGATCTGGTGCTGATCGATGCCGGCGCCGAGTTCCGCGGCTATGCCGCCGACATCACCCGCACGTTTCCGGTCAACGGCCGTTTCAGCAAGGCGCAACGCGCGCTGCACGATCTGGTCGGCGCCGCGCAGGCGGCCGCGCTGGCGCAGGCAATGCCCGGCAAGCCGTACGAGGCCGGGCACGATGCCGCGGTCCACACCCTGACCGAGGGCCTGCTGCGCCTGGGCCTGTTGAAAGGCAAGCTGGAAAGAAACATCGCCGATGGCAGTTACCGGCGTTTCTACCGGCACAAGACCGGCCACTGGTTGGGACTGGACGTGCACGATGTCGGCGACTACCGCATCGACGGTCAGTCGCGGTTGCTGGAACCGGGCATGGTGTTCACCATCGAGCCCGGCCTTTACGTCTCCGCCGACGATACCGGCGTGGCCGAACAGTGGCGCGGCATCGGCATCCGCACCGAGGACGACGTGCTGATCACCGAGGCCGGCCACCGCGTGCTGACCGATGCGCTGGCGCGCAGCGCCGATGAAATCGAAGCCGAGATGGCGGCCGCCCACGCATAGAGCGTGTTATGGCCTTTGGGGTGAGTGCGAAGGCTGCTGTCGCGGTGCCAGGCAAGGCGCACGCCGCCGGTCAGGCTGGTGGCCTGGCCAAGGCGTGCAACGCGGCATGGCGCCGCGACAGCGGCCTTCCCGAAGGGTTGCGCGCCAGCGCCGCCGCAGCCGCGTTGCCCGGCTTGCCTTGGGCACCACCCAAGGACCGCGCCGGACGCCTTGCTGCAACGGCGCTGGCGCGCAACGCATCTCATCCCAAAGGTCATAACACGCTCTAACGGCGGTCCGGTTGGCTGTAGGAGCGGCCTTCCGGCCGCGAACTCTTCATCGGATTGGCGCATCATCTGCGGGAAAGCGCTCGTGGCGGGGACGCCGCTCCCGCATCGTTGCCACGGGTTCCATTACATGCCCGCCGCAAGCCCATGGCGCACCCGCCGCCAACAGGCGTTCTCCGCTATAGTCGGCCCGTTTGCGGCCGCCGCCTGCGCCGCTCCCTTCCCCGACAACACCACTGGCCCTGTCACATGCTCGAATCGCTCGCCAATCCGGAAATCTGGATCGCTCTGGCCACCCTGACCGCACTGGAACTGGTGCTGGGCATCGACAACATCATCTTCATCTCCATCCTGGCGGGCAAACTGCCGCATCAGCAGCGCGACAAGGCGCGCCGGCTGGGCATCCTGCTGGCGGCGGTCACCCGCATCGCGCTGCTGTTTTCCATCGCCTGGATCATCGGCCTGACCAACCCCTTGTTCGCAGTGTTCGGCCACGATTTTTCCTGGCGGGATCTGATCCTGATTGGCGGCGGTCTGTTTTTGATCGGCAAGGCCACCCACGAAATCCACCAGAAGCTGGAAGGCGCCTCGGAAGAAGTGAAGGCCACGGCTGCGGCGACCTTCGGCGGCGTCATCGTGCAGATCATGCTGCTGGACATCGTGTTCTCGCTGGATTCCATCATCACCGCGGTCGGCATGGTCAAGGAAATCTGGGTGATGGTGGCGGCGGTGCTGATCTCGGTTGGCTTCATGATCGTGTTCGCACGCCCCATCGGTGGATTCGTCGACCGCCATCCCACCGTCAAGGTGCTGGCGCTGAGCTTCCTGATCATGATCGGGCTGGTGTTGATGGCGGATGGATTCGGCCAGCATATTCCCAAGGGCTACATCTACGCGGCGATGGCGTTCTCGGTGTTCGTGGAACTCATCAACCTGTGGATCCGCAAGCGCAGCACCGACGCCGCGCGCGCGCCGGTGAAACTGCACGAACGCTACGTGGAACCCGGCACCGGCGAGTGATTGCAGGAGCGGCCAGTCGAAAGGCGGCGTCCTGCAGGGCGGCGCAGGCCGCTACCGGTTGCGGCGGCAATGCCGCAGCCGGAAGCGCTCCTGCGCAATCCGCGCTCCGCTTTCCCGGGACGGATCGATGGCGCCTGGCTCCGGTTACAGCGAAGCGAGCCTCCGGATGCAGCAGCGCTTTTCCTCGGACAGGCCTTGAAGCTGTTCCTCGCTGATGCGGCCCTCGCGAAGCAACGTGGCAAAGACACCGATAAGCCGCGAATAGCGGTAATCGTACTTCCGGTCTATTTCACGGGCACTTTGGGCAAGGAATTGCTCAAGCGGCCACATCTCACGCGCCGTCGTGATAGCCGAGGCCTTGGCCTTGAAGTCCGCGACGATCTCGGCAAGCTCCGCCTGCAGCGCTGCATCGAACACCCGGCGCGACAGCTTCTTCTCGGAATCGGACCACTTGAAATCGTACACAGTGCGCTCCCACTGAATTGATGCCTGTACCAGGCCGACCGGTGCTCGGGCCGTTGCCGGGTAGGGGTCCTATCAATACCCCATGACCTGCGGAACACTAAGGCGGGTGGATCGTCAGACTCCCTGGTTGCGGGCCCATACGATCAGCGTATATACCAGCGCCCCGACGAAGAGTGAACCAAAGATGGCCTTGTTGTACCTGGCCAGCCATACCGGCAGGAAAATATCGAAATTGTCCGCCCGATCCTGGGTATAGCGAGCGGCAACGGCCGTGAGCGGACAACGGCCGCGGTTGAACGCAATCACCATGACCTCAACCAAGACGATGGCGATAAGCACGCCCGCCATGCGCAGGCGGGTGAAGTAAACCGCAAACGGAATGGCAAGGATGCAGCCGGCGAAGAAGGCCCAAACCAAGGTATGGAAGGCCTTGATCGCGGCCAGCTTGCGTGAAGGACTCATCGGTTTGTCAAGCGTCATGGGCCACTCGAAAGCGCAGACGCGGTCCGCCCACGCATGCTGTCGATGGTGATGGTCATATGGAGCCGTCTGCGGCCATGTCTGGTGCAATGGGAGCGAACCTGCAGACCGGATGGCCGTCAACGACCACCTCCCCGCAGAACATGGCATACGGGCGGACCCAGAGGCCGCCGTCTCCATGGAGCGCTTTATAGACGACAACCGGTTCGAGCGTTTCGCTGTGCCGGGCTACGGCCACAACCTCATAGTCGTTGCCTTTGTAGTGTCGATAGCGGCCGGGGGTCAGATCGGGAACGGGAGCAGGTTTGGGCATCGGGAGCTCTGTACGGTCAACTACCAAGCGCCTTGACCATGAAGGCGGACGAGGACGGGCAGAGATTCGAAAACTGGCGTGTCGCGGCAATGGCGGCGGGCGCCGTTTCGCGCGCCGCGGAGCGATAGCCAAGGTTGCCGAAAAAACCGGAGGCCGTGGTGGTGAGCAGGTAGAGGGAATGCACGCCTTGCTGCGCGGCATGCCGCTCGGCATGCGCGACCAGGGCATTGCCAAGGCCGTTGCCGCGCGCGGCTTTCGATACCGCCAATGACCTCAGCAGCGCGACGTCGCCATACAGCTCCAACCCCACGATGCCGGAGAACTGCGCGCCGCTGATGCAGCCAAACAGCACGATCCTGGAATTGCCCTGCAGGTCGGAGACGGGCAGATCATTTTCCGCAAGCAATGCTTCGGCGCTGGCATCGAGTTGTATCGGCTGGATGAGATGTTTCATTGGAACCTGCTGTGGCCAAGGCCGGCCGGGAAACGGCGCCGACTCTGATTGGGGGTGCGATCAGCTGCGGTCGACAATCCTGGTGATCTTCCCGTTGCCAAAGGAAAACTCCGAACTGCCCTGAAGTTCAAGGATGGTACCGGCCGACGGGCCATTGGGAATGTCCGAAGCGAGTCGGCCAGCGCGGAACCGGCGCGCCGGCAGACAATCCGGCGCGGCGTCTCAGGCTGCCTCGGCAAACGCGAGCCTGGTCAGGTTGTCGGCTTCGCCTTCGGTGCACAGCACGTCGTCTTCGATGCGGATGCCGCCGTAGGGGCGGAAGGCGTCCACCCGCGCCCAGTCCACGCTGCCGGCGTGGCCGTTCTTTTTCACTTCGTCCAGCAGCATGTCGATGAAGTAGATGCCGGGCTCGATGGTGACCACCATGCCGGGCTCCAGCATGCGGGTCATGCGCAGGTAGGGATGGCCGTCCGGGCGCGGGATCCTGCCGCCGCGATCGTTTTCGGCAAAGCCGGCCACGTCGTGCACCTGCAGGCCGATGGGATGACCCAGGCCGTGCGGGAAGAAGGCGGCGCTGACGCCGGTGGCCAGCGCGGCTTCCGGCGATACGGTGATGACGCCGAAATCCTTCAGGATGCCCATCAGGCTCAGGTGGGCATCGATGTGCAACTGCCTGTAGTCGACGCCGGCGCGCACCTGGGCAGTCATGGCGATCTGGGCGGCATCGACCGCGTCGATCATGGCCTGGAACTCGCCGGAGGCATGCTGCGCATAGCTGCGGGTGATGTCGCTGGCGTAGCCATGGAAGCTGGCCCCGGCATCGATCAGGAAGCTGCGCACCGGGGTGGGCGCCGTGCGGTGAAATTCGTGGTAGTGCAGCACGGCACCATGCTCGTTCAACGCCACGATGTTGTTGTAGGGCAGTTCGCCCAGGTCCTGACCGACCGTGGCGCAATACGCCATGTGGATGGCGAACTCGCTCTTGCCTTCGCGGAACGCCGCCTCCGCCGCACGATGGCCGCGCACCGCCAGCCGCTGCGCCTGGCGCATCATCGCGATTTCGTACGCGGTCTTGTACGAGCGCTGGTATTCCAGGTAGTTGATCGTGGGCTCGGGATTGTTGGGGACGTATTCTCCCAGCGCGCTTTGCGGTTCGCCCAGGATGGCGCAGCGGGTCGAAGGTTTGGGCAGCCACGCCAGCGCTTCATCCGGCTTGCGGATGATGTGGATGTCGAAGTGCTCCACCCACCAGCCGCTGGGCGCGTCCGGCACCACATGCCAGTAATCGAAAGGTTGGTGGAAAATGACTTTGGGCCGCTGGCCGGGGCTGTATACCAGCCAGTTGTGCGGCACCCGGGTCAACGGCAGCCAGGCCTTGAACTGCGGGTTGACCGCATACGGATAGTCGCGGTCGTCGAACACCTGGTAGTGCTGGGTGCCGCTGGGGACGACCAGGTGATCGAAGCCGCCACGCGCCAGCGCTTCGTCCGCGCGTGCCTTCATGGTGGCCAGATGCCCGGCATACAGGGAGGCGACGTCGACGCCGGGGGGAATGCTTGCGTTCATGGCGGTGGCTCGTGCGGATGAACGCCAATTTTGCCGCAATCCGTGTGCCGGCGCAGTGCGCAAGATGGCAGCTAGGCCGGCGCGTCGGTGGTGGGGCGCGGAAGACCGCCTGGCGCTCGCGTTCCCGGGTCTCGCGCAATGCCTGCCGCGCAGGCAGCGGCGCTCAGCGCGTACTGGCGCCCGGTGCGTTGACCCATTCGCGCAACGCCGCCAGCGGCGCCGGGTCGATGGTCAGGAAGCGCAGTCCCGCGAACGACTGCCCGGGGGTATTGGCCTGCGCCGACCACAGCACATGCGCGCCGACTTCGATGGGAATCTCGCGGCCGCGGCTGTCGTGGATGTGGAAGCGCAGTTGGTACAGGCCGTCATCGACGACAGGACTGCTGGCGACCAGCAGCATTCCCGATTCGGAAACGTTGCCGAGCCGGCCGATGATCTGTTCGGTCATCGTGTCCAGCACCGCCACCGGTTCGGGAACGCTGCGGCGGCGCGCGCGGCGGAATTCCTTCATGCTGCGCCTCCCGTGGGTGCCGCCCCGTTGCTGGCGGTGCCGGTCAGGCTGCGCAGCGCCTTCAGCGTCGCATTCCAGGCGCGGTCGATCAGCCGCCCCTTGTCTTCGGTGACCACCTGCGCCTGCCCCTGCGCCATCATGTGGGCCACGTAGTCCAGCGAGTGTTCGCCGACGCGCTGGCCCCGCTGGTTGACGAACAGCGCATTGCCGGTGATCGGGCTGAACCAGGACAGGCGCTGCCGCTGCATGTCGCCCTGCTGGTTGCGGGCGAACTCGAACCAGGTTCCGAACGGCAGCGTGCGCAGGTAGTCGTAGCATTCCTGTTCGCGCTCGGTGCGCGGGTGCGGCGGTTTTTTCCTGGCCGCCGATTGTTCGCCCACCCGCGCGCGCGCCTTCAGCCGCGCGGTCAATTCGGTGCGCGAGGTGGTTTCGTCGTCGCCCTCGGCGCTGGAGAGGCGGCGCGCGATGGCGGCGGCTTCGTCGTCGTGGTAGCCAACCTGGGTAAGCGACTTCTCGATGCGGGTGGACAGTTCCGGATCCGGGTTTGCCTGCCCGGCCGAGGTAGTGGCAGCGGCGATCTGCAGGGTGGTCTGCAACTGCTGGTGCCACTCGTCGGACTGGTCGCCATTACGCAGCAGGGTCAAGGTCAGCACATCGGCCCAGGCCTGGTTGAGCAACGCCTGCACGAACTTCTGCGGCTTCTGCTCGTGGTCGCGCAGCGCGGTCTGGATGGTTTCGGCGGCGCGCTGCTTGGCGACTTCCAGGCGGTCCTTGCCGCGTGCGGCCTCGACGTGGCGGCGCTCGGCCAGCTCGGCCTTGCGGGCCGCTACGCGCAGGTGCTGCTGCACGCTCTGGTTGGCCTGATCGAATACCCCATCATCGCCGTCGTAGCGGGCAACGACATCATTGATCACTTCGTGCAGCTTGTGCGCCAACTGCGGATCGACTTCGTCCGGGTCCAGCCAGGTGGCGCCGGATTCGGCTACCGCATTGAGCAGCTCGCGCGCCGGATGCTGGGCGCGCAGGAAGAATTCGCGGTCGCGCAGCGCCGCCTGCACCACCGGCACCTGCAGTTGCACCAGCAGGTCCGCGGCCGGCGCATCCTGTTGCACTTCGCGCTCGATCTGGTCGTACAGCAGGCCCAGCAGCTCAAAGGTGTCGGCGTCGGCGCTGGCCAGCGCGGCCTGCGGGCCGTGTTCGCTGCGCACCTGCTGCAGCAGCGATTGCTGCAGATCCTGCACGCGCCGCCGCGGCTGTCCCGGCTCCTGCGCCTGCGGCGTTTGCTGCAGCGATTTCAATGCGTCCAGTACCGCCGGCGTCGACAGCAGTTTGCGTACCGGCGGCGCGGTACCGGTTGCGTCGGCAGCGGTGGAATCGGACGGCCGCACGCCGCCCAGTGTCGAGGCTCCAGGTTCCCGGGCAACGGCGCTGGCGGCGGGACTGCCCGCCGGCACCGCAGCGCCCGGATGGGTGTCGCCGCCGGCACCGCTGCCGCCGGCGGCATCGCGGTACATCGACAGCAACTGCTGCAGCGAGGCGAAAGAAGCCACCTCTTCATTGCCGCCCGGGCCGGGGACCGAAGCGCCGGCGTGCGGCTCTGGCGGTGCCTGGCCGCTGCCGGCACCGGCAGGCATTGCGGCCGATTCGGCCTGCAGCGCCTGCGGCGTCAGTTGATGCCACGACGGCACGGCCTGGCCCTGCCAGCCGGTCAACGGGCGCGGCCCGCCCGCATTGCCGGGGTGGCGTGCCGGCGCGGCGGCGCTGTCCTGCGCCCGGACCCGCCGGGGCATGAAGATCAGCCCCGGCAGTACGCCGGCCTGCGACAGGTACTGGTTCAGCGTTTCGGCCCACTCGTTGTAGTTCAACATCACCTTGTGGTCGAACGTCCGGAACAGCAGCAACTGCGATTCCAGATCCAGTTCCAGCGTTTCGGCCGCATGCAGGAAGAAGCGGCACAGCGCCTGCGGACCCACCGGCAGCCGCTCGGCGTCGAAGGCGGGGGTTCCTGCCAGGACGCCGAAGCGCTGGCCCAGCAGCAGCACCGCGGTAGCGGCACGGGCCTCGTGGCGGCGGCCGATGTCGTGCAGCACGATTTCCCGGTCCATCACCGCATCTTCGACCAGGGTCAGCGTGCGGAACTCCACCGGGGCGTGCGCATCGCTGGGCCTGGCCGGAGGAAGGCGGATGCGCGCAAGTTCGGCTTCCAGGGCGAACATGAAATGCGGCACCAGTTCGCCGCTGTTGCGCTGGAAGGTACGCAGATTGGCCAGTTGCTCGGCCTGGCGATGGTTGCTGCGCGCCAGTTCGGCCTGTTTGAACAACTGCTGTTCGAACGCGGGCAGCATCCCGTTCAGCGCGTTGATGATGTCAGGTGAAATATGGGTGAAGAAGTCCTGCAGGATCTTGCGCACGCGCGGCGGCAGCGATGCGCTGGCGATGGTGGCCGGAGACGCGGATGGCGATGCGGGTCGCGCGGTGGACATCGGTTGCGTGCGAAGCCTTTCCTTGTATGGGCGAGGTTTATCATAGCAAGGCCCGTCTGCACAGCATTTCACCGCGTCAGCGGCGGCGGCCCTGCAGCGGGACTGCCGCCGCGATGCCTGTGCGCTGGCAACATCCCGCACGTCGGCGCAACTGGGGCTTCCGCGTTTGCCTCAGGGTTGCAGGAACAACTCCACCACATCGTTGGTGAAGCGGCGGCCCAGTGCGGTCGGTAGCACCCGTTCGCCGGCCGTTTCCAGCCAGCCGGAGGCGAGGGCGGTCTGCAGGGGCTGTGCGATGGCCGCGCGCGGCAGGCCGGTGGCGGCTTCGAACGCGCTCAGCGAAAATCCTTCGTGCAGGCGCAGCAGGTTCAACATGTACTCGAACGGGCGGCGTTCCGGCGCGACGCGCTCGTCGCCGCCGTGGGATGCCGTGGTGCCGGCCCGGTCCAGGTAGGCGGTGGGATGCTTGACCTTCCAGCGGCGCAGGATCGCCTGTTCGGCGCCCAGCGTGATCTTGCCGTGCGCGCCGGCGCCGATGCCCAGGTAGTCGCCGAAGCGCCAGTAATTGAGATTGTGCGCGCATTGCCGGCCGGGCCGGGCATAGGCGCTGACCTCGTAATGGCCAAAGCCGGCATCGGCCAGCAGCGCCTGGCAATGCTCCTGCATGTCCCAGGCATGGTCGTCGTCGGGAATGCCCTGCGGCGGGCGCGCGAAGAAGATCGTGTTCGGTTCCAGGGTCAGCTGGTAATGCGAGATATGCGCCGGCTGCAGGGCGAAGGCGCGCTCCAGATCGCGTTCGGCCATGGCCAGGGTCTGCCCGGGCAACGCATACATCAGATCCAGGTTGAAATTGTCATAGCCGGCATCCTGCGCCAGTTTGACTGCGCGCTCGGCTTCCTGGCTGTCGTGGATGCGGCCGAGTTTCTTCAGGCTTTGGTCGTCGAAACTCTGGATGCCGAAACTGATGCGGTTGACGCCGGCAGCGCGGTAGCGGTCGAAACGGCCGTGCTCGGCGGTGCCGGGGTTGGTTTCCAGGGTGATTTCGCAACTGGGGGCGAAGCGCAGGCGGCTGCTGGCGGCCTGCAAGAAACGGTCGATGGCTTCCGGCGGAAACAGGCTGGGCGTGCCGCCGCCGAAGAAAACGCTGTGCACGGTACGGCCCCAGACCAGCGGCAGGTCCAGGTCCAGGTCGCGAATCAGCGCGTCTATGTAGTCCTCGAACGGCAGCGCGCCCTTGCCCTGGTGCGAGTTGAAATCGCAGTAGGGGCATTTGCGCACGCACCAGGGCAGGTGGACGTACAGCGACAGTGGCGGGGGCGTCAGCATGGGATGAAGTCAGCCGGCTGCGGTGTAGCGGCCGATGCGGCGCTCTTCCAGCGTCAGCGCGTCGCCGAGCGCATCGAGGGCGGCATAGCGCGGCTTTTCCGCCGCCAGGAACGCGTCGTATGCGGCTTGGCTGTCCCAGCGGTCGATGGTCAGGTAGCGGTCGGGGATCTCACTGCGCAACAATTCGGTGCCGCGGTAGCCGGGGTGTTCGCGGAACAGCACCACCCACTCGCCGCCGGGGCCGTACAGGGCCTCGAACGCGTCGGCCGCTTCCGGCCGCACCGTGTATTCCCAGATCGCCGCGAACATGCCGGCAGTCTACCGCGCGCCGGCCTGCAGCCGTTGCCGCAGCGCAGCCAGCGCCTTGCCGCGGTGGCTCAGCCGGTTCTTCAGGTCCAGCGCCATCTCGGCCGCGGACTGCTTGTGCTGCGGGTCGAAGAACACCGGATCGTAGCCGTGGCCGCCATCGCCGCGGCGCGCGTGCAGGATGCGGCCGTGCCATTGGCCTTCGACGATCAGCGGTTGCGGGTCGTTGGCGTGATGCAGCAGCACCAGCACGCAATAGAAATGCGCGCCGCGCTGCCCGTCGGGCACATCCTTCATCGCGTCCAGCAGCTTGTCGATGTTGCGGCTGGCGTTGCCGTGCTCGCCCGCGTAGCGGGCCGAATACAGCCCAGGCGCGCCGTTCAGCGCATCCACGCAGATGCCCGAGTCGTCGGCCAGCGCCGGCAGGCCGGTCAGCTGGCTGGCGTGGCGCGCCTTGATCAGCGCGTTCTCGACAAAGGTGGTGGCGGTTTCGTCGGCGTCGGCCACGCCCAGGTCGGACTGGGCGATCAGTTCGATGTCGGCGTCGGCCAGCAGGCCGCGCAGTTCTTCCAGCTTGCCGTGGTTGGAGGAGGCCAGTACCAGTTTCATGCCGGTTCCTTGGGTTGCAGAAGATCCCAGCGGTTGCCGTAGCGGTCCTGGAACACCGCGACCGTGGCATAGCTTTCCTCGCGCGGGGTTTCCAGGAACGCGATGCCGTTGGCGCGCATGGCGTGGTAATCGCGCCAGAAATCGTCGGTCTGCAGGAAAAAGCCGACCCGCCCGCCGGTCTGGTCGCCGATGCGGGCGCGCTGGGCCTGGTTGCCGGCCACGGCCAGCAGCAGGCTGGTTTCGCTGCTGCCGCGCGGCGCGACCCGCACCCAGCGCTTGCCGCCGCCCAGGTCGGTGTCTTCCAGCAGCGCAAAGCCCAGCGCGCCGGTGTAGTGGGCAATGGCGGTGTCGTAGTCGTCGACCACCAGGGTGATCAGGCTGAGGGTCTGTTTCATGGCATCAGGGCGGTTGCAGGTTTTTTCTGTAGGAGCGACGTCAGCCGCGATGAAGCTTTACTGAGAAGGCCTATCGCGACTGACGTCGCTCCTACGGGAAAGACATCATCCCGCCAGCGCCTCGCGCTGGGCGGCGAACAACTCATTGATGCCCTTCTCGCCCAGCGCCAGCAGCCCGTTCAGTTCGTCGCGGCGGAAGGCGTGGCCCTCGGCGGTGCCCTGCAGCTCGATGAAACCGCCGCCATCGTTCATCACGATGTTCATGTCGGTGTCGCAGTCGCTGTCCTCGGCATAGTCCAGGTCCAGCACCGGAACGCCGCGGTAGATGCCGGCCGAAACCGCGGCCACCGCGCCGTGGATGGGGTCGCGCCCGCCTTTACCGGGCTTGATGTCGTTGCGGGCCTTCAGCCAGTTCACCGCATCGACCAGCGCCACATAGGCGCCGGTGATGGCGGCGGTGCGGGTGCCGCCATCGGCCTGCAGCACATCGCAATCCAGCGTAATGGTGCGCTCGCCAAGCGCACCGCGGTCCACGCAGGCGCGCAGCGCGCGGCCGATCAGGCGCTGGATCTCCAGCGTGCGGCCGCCCTGCTTGCCGCGTGCGGCCTCGCGGTCGCTGCGGCTGTGGGTGGCGCGCGGCAGCATGCCGTACTCGGCGGTCACCCAGCCTTCGCCCTTGCCGCGCAGGAAGCCCGGCACCTTGTTGTCGACGCTGGCGGTGCACAGCACGCGGGTGCCGCCAAAACTTATCAACACCGAGCCTTCGGCGTGGCGGGTATAACCGCGCTGGATGCTGATCGGGCGCATCTGATCGGCGGCGCGGCCGCTGGGACGGGACAATGACATCGAGTAATCCGGAGCAGGAGTGGGGGCAGGCGGGAACCGGCAGTCTGGGTTCCCGGAGACGCGCTGGCAGCCTGTCGGGCTTTGGGGGTCGAGGCGAAGACGATTGCGCGAGGTCAGTTTCTTGACGATCCCCAGGCCAAGAGCGGGATCTCCTGGTCGGGAATCGGCGGAAACTGGGCCGCGCAGGCGGATTTGCAGCCCGGCCTGCCAAAGTCCGGCAGGCTGCTAGGTTACCATTCGCGCTTTGGTACGTTATGGACTTCCCATGATTCGCAGCATGACCGCCTTCGCCGCCGCCGAACGCGTCACCGAGGGCGGCACGCTGGCCTGCGAGTTGCGCGCGGTCAACCACCGCTTCCTGGAGCTGGGCCTGCGCCTGCCCGAGGAACTGCGCGCGCTGGAGCCGGCGCTGCGCGAACGCATCGCCGCCCGGGTCTCGCGCGGCAAGCTCGATTTCAGCCTGCGCCTGCGCAGCCCGGAGGGCGAGGGCAGCCTGCAGCTGAACATCGGTACGCTGGCGCAGCTTTCGGAACTGGCGCTGGACCTGTCGGGACGCTTCCCCGGCCTGCGTACCGAGCTGACCGACCTGCTGCAGTTCCCGGGCGTTCTGCAGAGCAAGGCGGTGGATCCGGTGGCGCTGCAGGCCGGGGCGCTGGCGCTGCTGGACACGCTGCTGGACCAGTTCGTCGCCGCGCGCGAGCGCGAAGGCGAGAAGCTGGCGGAGGCGATCCTGGAGCGGGTCGATGCGGTCGCCGCGCGCGCGGCCGACGTGCGCGAGCTGATTCCGCTGATCCGCAGCGGGCAGAGGCAGAAACTGGAAGCCCGGCTGGCGGAATTGTCGCAGCCGGCCGACCCCGGCCGGGTCGAGCAGGAACTGGTGCTGTGGCTGCAAAAGCTCGACGTGGACGAAGAACTGGACCGGCTGGACAGCCACGTCAAGGAGATCCGCCGCGTGCTCAAGCAGGCCGAACCGGTCGGCCGGCGGCTGGACTTCCTGCTGCAGGAGTTCAACCGCGAGGCCAACACGCTGGGTTCCAAGTCGGTCGATACCCGCACCACCAACCTGGCGGTGGAACTGAAGGTGCTGATCGATCAGATCCGCGAACAAGTGCAGAACATCGAGTAACGAGTGATGAGGAACGAGCAACCAGTGGGGAAGGTGCGGCGATGAAAACAGATCCGACCGAGGCGGCAATGGCCACTCGTTCCTCGTTCCTTCGCACTCGTTCCTGACGACCATGCGCGGAACCCTCTATATCGTCGCTGCGCCGTCCGGCGCCGGCAAAAGCAGCATCGTCAATGCGGTGCTGCAGCGCGATCCCGGCATCGCGCTGTCGATTTCGTTCACCTCGCGTGCGCCGCGCCCTGGCGAACGCCACGCCCAGCACTACCATTTCATCAGCGCCGACGAGTTCAAGGGCATGATCCGTGCCGGCGATTTCTTCGAGTACGCACAGGTGCATGGCGACTGGAAAGGCACCGCGCGGCAATCGGTGGAACCGCAGCTGTGCGCCGGCAAGGACGTGCTGCTGGAAATCGACTGGCAGGGCGCGCGCCAGGTGCGCGAAAAGGTGCCCGACGCGGTCAGCGTGTTCATCCTGCCGCCATCGCGCGACGCGCTGGAACAGCGCATGCGGACCCGCGGGCAGGACAGCGAGGAGACCATCCAGCGCCGGCTGGCCGCCGCGCGCGAGGAAATGTCGCATTACGACGAATTCGACTACGTCATCGTCAACGACGTGTTCGACAAGGCCGTCGGCGAGATGCATGCCATCTTCATCGCCAGCCGGCTGCGCCGCGAAGCCCAGCAGATCCGTCACGAGCAGTTGCTGCGGACATTGCTGGCGTAGCTGTCCGCGGACGCTGGCCGACGAGCAAGACTTTTTCGCGACCGATCGGAGCGGAAGCGACCATGGCTGCTCGCTGCCTTGTGGGAGCGGCGTGAGCCGCGCTGGAAGTACGATGTTGCGACTGGCCGGTGCCGGCACCGCTGCCACTGGGTTCGAGTCGTGCTTTGCAGAGCCGGGCGGGCTTGGCCGGCCGTGCCCCTGCCCAGTTCCGCTCGATTCGGTCCGCTCCGCTTTGGTTGGCTCCAATCCGTGTCGAAAAGCCGCTTTCCAGGCTTGCGTCCGTCCCAAGTCATTGATTTTGAAAGGCCGGCTTGCGCTCTCGCCCCCGCGCACCTACAATCGCCGGCCCTTTCCCTATTCGCTGCGCGGCCCCCGGGTCGCCGGGAGCCCGTATGGCCCGCATCACCGTTGAAGATTGCCTGGAAGTTGTGAACAACCGTTTCGACCTGGTTACGATGGCCGCCAAGCGCGCCCGCCAGCTCGCCAACGGCGTCGAGCCGACCATCGACAACAGCGAAAGCGCCGACAAGCCGACCGTGCTGGCGCTGCGCGAAATCGCCGCCCGCAAGATCGACAACGATCTGATCGACCGCGTCGAGAAGGCCGAGCGCGAGCGCGCCGAGCGCGAGGCGCTGGAGTGGGCCGCCGCTGAAGTGGTCGCCGACGACGACCTGTCCAAGGGCGACGACTGACTGTGAGCCGGCGCTAAACCGGCCAGAGAAAAAGCCCGCGTCAGCGGGCTTTTTCGTACCCGTCAATTGCCGTTGTCCTGCGTCTGGCATAGGCTGGCGGCATGAACCCAGGCCGCACCGCCAAAGCGCTCCGCAAACCCGCTTCGCCGCAAGACGAAACGGCGCCGGAGTATGTTCGCCAGTTCGAACAGGCGGCCAGCTACCTGCCGGCGGAACAGCTGCCGCTGCTGCGGCGCGCGTGGGAAGTCGGCGCCGCCGCGCATATCGGCCAGACCCGCAAGTCGGGCGAGCCCTACATCACCCATCCGGTGGCGGTGGCCCGCGTGCTGGCCGAACTGGGCATGGACGCCGAGACGCTGATCGCGGCGATCCTGCACGACACCATCGAGGACACGCCGTTGACCGGCGAGGAAATCGCCGCCGAGTTCGGCGCGTCGGTGGCCGAGCTGGTCGAAGGCGTCACCAAGCTGGACAAGCTGAAATTCCGCGACCGCCAGGAAGCGGCCGCCGAAAGTTTCCGCAAGATGCTGCTGGCGATGTCGCGCGATCTGCGCGTGATCATGATCAAGCTGGCCGACCGCCTGCACAACATGCGCACGCTGGGCGCGCAGAGCGCCGAGGCGCGCCAGCGCATCGCCCGCGAAACGCTGGAGATCTACGCACCCATCGCCCAGCGGCTGGGCATGAACCTGGTCAAGTCCGAGCTGCAGGATCTCGGTTTCCGCGCCATGCATCCCTGGCGCCACGCCATCATCGAAAAACACATCCGCAGCCAGCCGGTGGTGCGGCGCGAATCGATGGCGCAGATCGAGGCGCATCTGTCGCAGCGGTTGACCAAGGAAGGCATCGAGCACCGGCTGGTCAGCCGCATCAAGACGCCCTGGAGCATCTACAACAAGATGCGCGGGGAGGGTAAAAGCTTCGATCAGGTGATGGACGTGTTCGGTTTCCGGGTGGTGGTCGACACGGTGCCGACCTGCTACCACGCGCTCGGCGCGGTGCATGCGCAGTACAAGCCGCTGGACGGGCGCTTCCGCGACTTCATCGCCATCCCCAAGGCCAACGGCTACCAGTCGCTGCACACGGTGCTGTTCGGCCCCTACGGTTCGCCGATCGAAGTGCAGATCCGCACCACCGAGATGGACCTGATCGCCGAGCGCGGCATCGCCGCGCACTGGACCTACAAGTTCGGCGCCGAAAGCCCCAACAGCGCGCAAAGCCGCGCGCACGCCTGGATCGTCGAGCTGATCGAAAACCAGCGCGCGGCCGGCTCATCGCTGGAGTTCCTGGACAACGTCAAGGTCGATCTGTTTCCGGACGAGGTCTATCTGTTCACGCCCAAGGGCAAGATTCTGGCGCTGCCCCGCAATTCCACCGCGCTCGATTTCGCCTACGCGGTGCATACCGACGTCGGCAACCGGGCGGTGGCTTCGCGGGTGGACAGGAAACTGGTGCCGCTGCGCACCAAGCTGGCCAGCGGCCAGAGCGTGGAAATCATCACCGCCAAGTCCGCCGCGCCCAAACCGCAGTGGCTGGAATTCGTGGTCACCAGCAAGGCGCGCACGTCGATCCGCCACCAGCTCAAGCAGCTCGAGCACGAGGACGCGGTGCAGTTGGGCCATCGCATGCTCGACCGCGCACTGGAAGCGCTGGACAGTTCGCTGGAGCGGCTGCCGCAGCAGCGGCTGGACGCGTTCCTGACCGAGCACCGCTACCCGCGTCTGGAGGCGTTGCTGGCCGATGTGGCGCTGGGCAACTGGATGCCGGCGCAGGCGGCGCAGGCGCTGACCGCGTTCGCCGAGCTGCGCAGCGGCGGCCATTCGCGCCATTCGCAGGAAAAGATCCTGATCAACGGCAGCGAGCGCGGCGTGGTCAGTTTCGCCAACTGCTGCCAGCCGCTGCCGGGCGACGAGATCATGGGCTACCACACCGCCGGCAAGGGCATCGTCGTGCATCGGCTGGACTGCCCCAACGTCAGCGAGTTCCGCAAGTCGCCCGAGCGCTGGGTGCCGATCGCCTGGGACGCCAGCGTCACCGGCGACTACGACGCTTCGCTGCTGATCGACGTGGAAAACCGCCCTGGCGTGCTGGCGCAGGTGGCCGCCGCGGTGGCCAAGAGCCAGTCCAACATCGAGCGGGTGGAATACCTGGAACGCGACATCAACGTGGCGGTGTTGCGATTCTCCATCCAGGTCCGCGACCGCAATCACCTGGCCGAAGTGATGCGCCGGCTGCGCCGCCTCAACGTGGTCCATGGCGTGCGCCGGCAGTAGGCGCAAGCCAGGACTCAGTCTCCTGTAGGAGCGACATCAGTCGCGACCGCCAGTGCGCGGCAAGTTTTCCGGTCGCGACCGACCGGTGCCGGTATGCCGGCACCACTCCGACAGCTTTTCCGGCGCCGGTTCGCGACTCACGTCGCTCCCACAGTTTAGAATGCGAGGAATGCCGTACACAGGAATTCCCATGACACGCCAGATCATCCAGACCGACCACGCTCCCGCCGCCATCGGCCCGTACTCGCAAGCGGTCCGTACCGGCAATACCGTCTATTTCTCGGGGCAGATTCCGTTGGACCCGGCTACCGGCGCGCTGGTCGAAGGCGATATCGGCGCGCAGGCCCGGCGTGCGTTCGACAACCTGAAGGCGGTGGCCGAAGCGGCCGGCGGTTCGCTGGACCGTATCGTCCGGTTGGGCCTGTACCTGACCGATCTGGGCGAGTTCGCCGCGGTCAATGCGGTGATGCAGGAGTACTTCGTTTCGCCGTTCCCGGCCCGTTCCACCATCGAGGTGGCCGGCCTGCCCAAGGGCGCCGCGTTCGAAGTCGACGCGGTGATGGTCATCGACTGAAGAAACGCTAGGCCATCCGCGCCCGCGCCTCGCTCGGGGTCAGACCGGTCCAGCGCTTGAAGGCGCGGCGGAATTCGCGCACGTCGGTAAAGCCGACCTGATTGCCTATCTGCGAAATGGTCAGCTGCGGCGTATGCAGCAGCTCCAGTACGCGCTGGCTGCGGATGCGGTCGTGGATGGCGGTGAAGCTGGTGCCTTCGGCGGCCAGCTGGCGCCGCAGGGTGCGTTCGCTCAGGTGCAGCAAGGCGGCTACATCGCTCATCTGCGGGTTTTCGTGCAGGCGCGGACGCAACTGCCGCTCGACTGCGGCGGTGGTTTCGCCGCAGCCGGATTCGGCCTCCAGCTGTGCGCGGCACATCGCCAGCGCCTGCCGCGAGGTCACCGGGTTGTAGCTTTGGAACGGCAGATCCAGCCATCTGCGCGCCACCATCATGCCGTTGCGCGGCTGCTCGAAGCGGACTTCGCAGCGAAACACTTCGGTGTAGCGCTGCGCATAGGCCGGCGGCGGGTAGGCAAAATCCAGGCGCAGCGGATTGAACTCGGGACCGGCCAGTTCGCGCGCCAGCATCAGCACGCTGGCGAACATTTCCTCGCACAGGAACGGCAGCAGATCCGCGCTGCTCTCCGGTGCGGTGGCGGTGATGGTCACCGCATCCTCGCCGGCCGGCAGCATCGCCAGTTCCATCAACGGACCGTTGGCGCGCTGATAGGTCAGGCCGATCGAAACCGCCTCGCCGAAGGTCGGGGCGGTCTTCATCGCCAGCCCCAGCAGGCCGAAATTTCCCCCATTCTGCTTGCCGCCGACGACCAGCCCCACATCGTCGATGGGCAAGGCGCGCAGCGCGCGCCGGATGATCTCGCTGGCCTGGCGATAGGAAACACGCGCGCTGGGGTCGTGGATTTCGTTCACGCTCAGGCGCATACCGGCAAACCAGTCTTCGCAGCCCACACCCAGTTCGCCCGCCAGCAGCACCAGGCCGCACAGCATATTGGTCGGCAGGTTGGCGATGGAAAGCCGCCAGTCGACGTTGCCCGTGGAATTGCGATGCATCGAAGCACGCTCCCAGCTTGTCCGCTTTGCCCCCCCTAGTATGCCGCTCCTGCCCTCCTGTGCGGTGCCGCCCCGGGGCAAGACTTGCCTGTCGTCAGGCGGCGGGCCGTACCGGCGCCGGCCAACCGGGGAGCGCGAGATGCGGCGAGGGCTTTGGGGTTTGGGAGTGGCGCTGGCGCTGGCCGGCTGCGGGCGAAGCGGCACCGAAGCGGAGACGGCGGCGGTGCCGGCCGGCGCGGCGGACTTTGCGCGGACCCTGCACGAACGGCTGCTGGACGCCAAACCGGGCGAGGTTATCGAGATTCCGCCCGGACGCTTCTCCTTCGACCACAGCCTGACCCTGCGCGCCGACGGCGTCACCCTGCGCGGCGCCGGCATGGACAAGAGCGTACTGAGCTTCAAGGGACAGAAGGCCGGCGCCGAGGGTCTGCTGGTCAACGGCGACGATTTCACCATCGAGCACCTGACCATCGAGGACTCCAGGGGCGACGGGCTGAAGATCAGCGAATCCGAAAACGTCACCATCC
Source organism: Pseudoxanthomonas wuyuanensis (assembly GCF_900215535.1). Classification (GTDB taxonomy): domain Bacteria; phylum Pseudomonadota; class Gammaproteobacteria; order Xanthomonadales; family Xanthomonadaceae; genus Pseudoxanthomonas_A; species Pseudoxanthomonas_A wuyuanensis. The sequence continues at coordinate 306,624 of NZ_OCND01000002.1, forward strand.
GCGGCGTCAAGGTGCAGTGGACCGGCGGTCCCAGTACCAAGAACGGCGCCTATGGCCTCTACCCGGTGTTGACCAGGAACGTATTGATCGAGGACTCGGTGGCCATTGGCGCCTCCGATGCCGGCATCTATGTGGGCCAGTCCGATGGCGTCATCGTGCGCCGCAGCCGCGCGGAGCTGAATGTGGCCGGCATAGAAATCGAGAACACCATCAATGCCGATGTCTACGACAACATCGCCACCAGGAACACCGGCGGCATCCTGGTGTTCAACATGCCGGGGCTGTCGCAGCAGGGTGGCAACATCCGCGTGTTCGACAACCAGGTATTCGAAAACAATACCGGCAACTTCGGCGCCAAGGGCACCCCGGTAGCCAGCGTGCCGGCCGGTTCGGGCATCGTGGTCAATTCCAACGACGATATCGAAATCTTCAACAACCGCATCGCCGACAACGACACCGCCAACATCATCATCTCCAGCGTCTATTCCACCGGCTACAAGGACTCCAGCAAGTCCGAGACCTTCGATCCGTATCCCGAACGCATCCATGTGCACGGCAACCAGCTGTCCGGCGGCGGCGGATCGCCCGACGGGCTGGATCTGAAGGCGCTGAAGGTGGCGATGTACGGTCTGCGCGGACGTTTTCCCGACGTGCTGTGGGACGGCTATGTCGACAAGAAGAAAGGCGGCGGCCCGCAGATCTGCCTGCACGATGTCAGCGGTGTGATCAATGCCGACGGGCCCGGCGGCTACAAGAATCCCGGCAAGGATGCGCGCGCGTTCGACTGCCGCTTGCCGCCGCTGCCGGCGGTGGACCTGGGCCGGGGTTGAGCAATGGCGCAGGGCGGCAGGCGCATCGTCGCGCTGATGCTGGCGCTGTTGGCTCTGGCGTCCTGCCGACCGCAGCCGCAGGTGCATTTTTTTGCCGAAGGCCAGCCGCAGCGGCTGAGCCAATGGCAGCTGCTGACGCTGCAGGACCAGCGTCTGCGGCTGAATCCCGGCGTGCTCCCTTACGACCTGAACTCGCCGCTGTTCAGCGACTACGCGTTGAAGCTGCGCACCGTGTGGATGCCGCAAGGCCAGGCGGCGCAATACCGCGAAAACGAAACCTTCGAATTTCCGGTCGGCACCATCATCAGCAAGACTTTCTACTATGCCTTGCCGCAGGGCGCGCGCTGGGACGGCGGTTTGGTGGCCCGGCAGGCGCCGGAAGACGGTGGGCTGCAGGATGAAACGCTGGATCTGCGCCGGGTGCGCCTGATCGAGACCCGGTTGCTGGTGCGGCGCGAGCAGGGCTGGCTGGCATTGCCCTACGTCTGGAATGACGAGCAGAACGACGCGGTGCTGCAGCGTGCTGGCGCATTGCTGCCGCTGCAACTGATCGATGCGCAGGGACAGCGCGAAGAGGTGGCCTACCAGGTGCCGGACCAGAACCAGTGCGCCGGCTGCCATGCCACGGACAACCGTTCGCGGCAGATTGCCCCGATCGGGCCGAAGGCCAGGCACCTCAATCGCGACTTCGACTACGCCGATGGCCGCGAGAACCAGTTGCTCCGCTGGTCGCGCAGCGGTTATCTGGACGGCGCGCCGGAAGCCGGCCAGGCGCCGCGCGCCGCGGACTGGACCGATACGCATGCCAGCCTGGACGACCGCGCGCGCGCCTACCTGGATATCAATTGCGGCCACTGCCATAGCCCGACCGGCCCGGCGCTGACCTCGGGCATGTCGCTGGATGCCGCCACCAGGGACAGGTTGAAGCTGGGGTTCTGCAAGCAGCCCATCGCCGCCGGCAAGGGTACCGGCGGCCGCCTTTACGGCATCGTGCCGGGCGATGCCGACGCATCGATCCTCGCCTTCCGCATGGACAGCGACGATCCGGCGGTGATGATGCCCGAGCTGGGCCGTTCGGTGATCCACCGCGAGGGCGTGGCGCTGATCCGGCAATGGATAGAGCAGCAACAGGGCGCCTGCGACAGCTAGCGCAACAGTCGGCGGAACGGGAAAGAGAACCGAAACCTGCGGCCGCCAGCAAGCGGTCAGCGCACACACCGCTTCTTGGGAGAGAGTGATGGAACTGAAGCAACGCGATCTGATCATCGGCATGCGTCGTGTCTTGTTCGGAGGATGCACCCTGCTGGCGGCGGCGGGACCAGCCTGGGGCCAGCAGGCAACGGCCGACGCCGTTACCCTGGACGCCATCACGGTGACTGCGCAGAGCCGCGAGCAGGAACTGCAGGACGTGCCGATCGCGTTGCAGGTGCTCAACGAGCAGATCATCGCGGACGTCACCGCCGAGGACATGGGCGACCTGGACAGTTTCGTGCCGGGCCTGCGCATCAACAGCGTGCAGCCCACCCAGCCGGAAATCGCGCTGCGCGGCATCAGCACCGATGACTTCGGCATCGGCACCGATCCGGCCGTCGGCGTGTTCATCGATGGCGTCTACACCGGCCGCAGCGGCGGCATCCTGCTGCCGTTGACCGATGTCGAGCGCATCGAAGTGCTGAAGGGCCCGCAAGGCACCTTGTTCGGCCGCAACACGGCGGCCGGCGCGGTGTCGATCATCACCCGGCGCCCCGGCAGCGAGACCGAAGCGGCGGTGAAGCTGCGCCTGGGCAACTACGGCAAGCAGTACCTGGAAGCGATGGCCAATGTGGCCACTGGCGATCGCTCCGCCTTGCGCCTGACCGGGCTCATCAACCACAGCGATGGCTGGGTGCAGGATGCGGCCACCGGCAAGGAGCTGGGCGGCGACAACGTCTGGGCGACGCGCGCGGGCTGGCAATTGGGCCTGGGCGACAACACCACCGCGCTGATCAGCTGGGATCACGAAAACCTGGACCAGCGCGGGCGCCCGACCACCGGCATCGTGCCGCTGCCGCCAACTCCGGGCCTTCCGTCGGCGCCGGCCGACCCATCGAGCTATCTGGACCCGCGCGAAATCGGCACTTTCAACGACACCCGCGCCAGCGCCGAGTGGCGCACCTTCGACGGGGTGACGCTGATCGTCGATCACGCCATGGGCTGGGGCAACCTGACCTCGACCACCGCCTGGCGACAGTTCGATTCGCTGAACCGGGTGGAAGAGGATGGCACCAACCGGCCCTACCTGTACCTGGACACGACCAACCGCGAGTCGAACGAAAACAAGTACCAGGAATTCAAGTTCAGCGGCGCCAGCGACCGTTTCGACTGGGTGGCAGGCGTCAGCTACTACGAGGAAGCGGCCAGCCAGACCAGCGAAGTCAACACCACCAGCACCGCGGTCGACACCGCGGTGGCCAACCTGGGTCTGGCGCCGACGCCGGACGGCACCCTGTTCGGTTTCTTCTCGCAGGTGCTGGCCGCCAACGGCATTCCGCTCAGCCTGCTCGGGCACGACTGGAACGAGACCTTCCGCAATACGCTGCGGACCAAGGCCTATGCCGGCTTCGGCGATGTCATCTGGCACGTCAACGACAAGCTCAACCTGACCTTCGGCCTGCGCTACACGCGCGACGAAAAGGACTTCAGCTGGTTCAACGACCAGCGCAGCGCGCCCACCCTGGACGCCACCCTCGATGCGTTGGAGGTAGCCGGCTTCTTCGCGCTGGTGGGCGTGCCGAAAGAGATGTTCGTGTTCGACCTGGCCTTCATCGACCCGCCGGCGATGATGAACAAGGGCGTGCTCAATCGCGCCAGCGATTCCTGGAGCGACTGGAGCCCGCGTTTCGTCGTCGATTACCACTTCACCGACGATCTGATGGGTTTCGCCTCGCTGGCCAAGGGCTACAAGGCCGGCGGATTCAACGCCCTGCAGATCGGCAGCGAATTCGACAACGAGGACGTGTGGAACGCGGAAGTCGGCATCAAGCACGCGCTGCCGCAGGCGCGGCTGGCCTACAACGTCTCGGTCTTCCATTACCGCTACGACAACCGCCAGTCGATCCGGCTGGACAACACCAGCACCATTCCCCGCTTCGTGATCGATACCGGCGATGTGGAAGCCTACGGTGTGGATTTCGATCTGCGCTGGCAGGTCACCGATGCGTTCGGCCTGGATTTCAATGCGGCGTACATCGACTCGGAGTACAAGGACTACGCTGTGGACACTGCCGCCGGTCTGCTGGATCTGGATGGCCAGCCCACCGGCGAGCCGTCTTGGTCGGCGGCCATCGGCGGCCACTACAACTGGCGCCTGGGCACTGCCGGGGACCTGCGGTTGGCGCTGCGGCACGCCTATCGCGGCGCCTGCCGCGGCAACGACTACAACCGGGATTCGGGCGATTGCGCAAGTTTCCCCGGTTTTTCCACCGGTCAGTCGCAGAACCGTACCGACGTGCGCCTGGCCTGGGCATCGCCGGACGGCCACTGGAACTGGGCGGTCTACGGCAACAATGTGTTCGACAACCGCTACGTCACCCAGTTGAACGTCTACGGCAGGGAGGCGTTCGGCACGGTCGGCGCGGTGGTCAGCGAACCGCGCACCTACGGCATGGAAGTCAGCTTGAAGTTCTGACGCCATCAGTTGCCAGAAGCTGCGCCGGTATCTTCTCCCGTAGCCGAAACCCCGGCGCGGCCAGCGTCGGGGTTTTTGTCTGGTTCTTTTCCCGTTTCCAGGGATGTCGGCTTCGGTGGGAGCCGCCGGTCGTCAGGCTGGGGGGGGGCCGCCCTCCTGACGACGTCGTGTCTTTACGTCGGGCCGCAGGCTCGTTCCGCTTCGCGGCCCGAACCGGCCCGGCGCAGCGCGCCGGGCGTCGCCTTTGGACAGATGACAGATCGCGACTTCGGAAGGCCGTACTTCGCGCGCCGACCAGGTGTCCAGAAGCCGGTGGCCAGGGCAGTGCGGGACCGTTCGCGGCATGGACGCCGCGGAAGAGCTTACAAGGACGTATTTACGGCGAGTCCCGCACTGCCCTGGCCACCGGATTCCACATAGACGTTCCCCCCGCACTTGGGAGAAAAACTTTTTGTTTTTCGCCAATCCCGGCATGCTTAGGGCCTGTTAACGCTATTGGGACAGGTCACGTTGCTTTCCAGCGGTTGTCAGGTGATTGCGCGCGGCGCAGCGGCAGGCTGGCCGCCTGTTCAAGCCGCGCGCGGCCGCCTGGCGAGCGCTGGAAAGCAACCCGAAGAGCCTGCCCCGTACTTGGCCATACTTGATAGGGGGCCGGCACTGAGTGCGCACGGTACCGCGTCATCACTCGGGCGTGTATCGACATACATTTCCTCGTTCTTCCTTGTCCCGCACGCACTCAGTGCCGGCGTGACCTGTCCCAATAGCGTTAACAGGCCCTAGCAATGCCGATACGACAAGACGGCGCCGCCGTCGGACTTTCCCTGCAACCGCTGAGCCACCTGCCCGGCGTGGGGCCGCGCGTGGCCGAGAAGCTGGCGGCGCGCGGATTGCTGACGCTGCAGGACCTGTGGCTGCACCTGCCGCTGCGTTACGAGGACCGCACTGCGCTGACCCCGATCCGGCAGTTGCGCCCGGGCCAGCCGGCGCAGGTGGAAGGGCGGGTGGAAGCGGTCGAGCGCGGTTTCCGCTACCGGCCGGTGCTGCGGGTGGCCATTGGCGACGAATCGCATTCCACCCTGGTGTTGCGCTTCTTCCATTTCCGCGCCGCGCAGGTGGCGCAGTTCGCGGTGGGCACCCGGGTCCGCTGCTACGGCACGCCCAAGCCGGGACAGCATGGGCTGGAAATCGTCCACCCCAGCTATCGGGTTCTCGGCGATGCCGAGGATGCCGCGCTGGGGCAGGCGCTGGATCCGGTCTATCCGAGCATCGAAGGCATCGGTCCGGCGACCATCCGCAAGCTGATCGCTCAGGCGCTGGACAAGCTGCCGGGCACCGACGTGCTGGAACTGCTGCCGCCGGCGATGCTGCAGGGGCTGGGCCTGCCCTCGTTGCGCGATGCGCTGCTGACGATGCATCGCCCGCCGCGCGACGCCGATCTGGGCGCGCTGACGCTGGGCACGCACCCGGCCCAGCGCCGGCTTGCGCTGGAGGAATTGCTGGCCCACCACCTGAGCCTGCGCCGCCAGCGCATCGCCCTGCAGCAGCATCGCGCGCCGAAGCTGGCCGGCCGTGGCCGGCTTGCGGCGGAGCTGCTGGCGGCGCTGCCGTTCCAGTTGACCGGTGCGCAGCAGCGCGTATTCAAACAGATCCGCGCCGATCTGAAGCAGCCTTCGCCGATGCTTCGGCTGGTGCAGGGCGATGTCGGCAGCGGCAAGACCGTGGTCGCCGCGCTGGCGGCGATGCTGGCGGTGGAAGCCGGCAAGCAGGCCGCCCTGGCCGCGCCGACCGAGCTGCTGGCCGAACAGCACCTGGCCAACCTGCGCGGCTGGCTGGAGCCGCTGGGCGTCCGGGTGGCCTGGCTGGCCGGCAAGGTGACCGGCAAGGCGCGGGCGCGGGTGCTGGAGGAAGTGGCTTCCGGCGCGGCGCAGGTAGTGGTCGGCACCCATGCGCTGATGCAGGAAGCGGTGGTGTTCCATGACCTGGCGCTGGCCATCGTCGACGAACAGCATCGCTTCGGCGTGCACCAGCGGTTGGCGCTGCGCGACAAGGGCGCGGCGAAGCTGGCAGTCCCGCATCAGTTGGTGATGACCGCCACGCCGATTCCGCGCACCCTGGCGATGGCCGCCTATGCGGATCTGGATGTCTCGGCGATCGACGAACTGCCGCCGGGACGCACGCCGGTGCAGACCGTGGCACTGAGCGCCGAACGCCGTCCGGAACTGATCGAGCGCATCCGCAGCGCCTGCGCCGAAGGCCGCCAGGCCTACTGGGTCTGCACGCTGATCGATGACAGCGAGGAAGACGGTAAACCCGGCGGCAACGGCAACGCCACGACGCGCATCGAAGCGCAGGCTGCGCAAAGCACGTTCGAACAGCTTTCGGCCGCCTTGCCGGAATTGCGCGTGGCGCTGGTGCATGGGCGGATGAAGGCGGCGGAAAAGCAGGCGGCGATGCGCGCCTTCAAACAGGGCGATACCGATTTGCTGGTGGCCACCACCGTGATCGAAGTCGGCGTCGATGTACCGAACGCTTCGCTGATGATCATCGAAAACGCCGAGCGACTGGGTCTGGCGCAACTGCACCAGCTGCGCGGCCGGGTCGGGCGCGGCGCCAAGGCATCGAGCTGCGTGCTGCTGTACCAGCCGCCGTTGTCGATGATGGCCAGGCAGCGTTTGCAGACGCTGCGGCAGACCAACGACGGCTTCCTCATTGCCGAAAAAGACCTGGAATTGCGCGGGCCAGGCGAACTGCTGGGCACGCGCCAGACCGGACTGGCCGCATTCCGGGTTGCGGACCTGGCGCGCGATGCCGGCCTGCTGCCGCAGGTGCGGGATCTGGCCGACCGGTTGCTGGCCGAATCGCCGGCGACTGCCGACAGGTTGGTCGAACGCTGGGTCGGCGGCGCGGCGCGTTATGCATCGGCATAACGCGCGGCCGGAGTTTCTCTGTAGCAACGATGCGGGTCGCGACAAGACTTGCCGGCAATCCGTCGCGGCTCCGGCAATCCTCCAGCCTCTGCCGTCTTCCGCTCGCCACGCAACGATGCCAGACTCGCGGGCCGAGTACAGGAAGACAGAGCACCGATGAGCGACAAGATTCCGCTGTTGATCGACACCGACCCGGGCGTGGACGATGCCCTGGCATTGCTGATGGCGTTCAACGATGCCCGCCACGACGTCGTAGGCCTGACCATCGCCGCCGGCAATGTCGGCCTGGAGCACACCGTCCGCAACGCGTTGAAGTTGTGCGAAATCGCGAACGCGGACGTGCCCGTATTCGCCGGTACCCCGGTGCCGCTGCTGCACGCTTCGCCGGATGCCGGCTATGTGCACGGGCTGGATGGGTTCGGCGACATCGGCTATCCGCCACCGGCCCGCAAGGCCGAGGCCGAACACGCCGCGCTGGCCATCCTGCGGCTGTCGCACCAGTACGCCGGCCGGTTGCTGCTGGTGGCGCTGGGCCCGCTGACCAATATCGCGCTGGCGCTCAAGCTGGATCCGACCCTGCCGCAGCGGGTCGCCCGTTTCGTGGTGATGGGCGGTGCGGTGACCGGCCACGGCAACATCACCCCGGCGGCCGAGTTCAACATCTATTTTGACCCGGAAGCGGCGCATATCGTGTTCGAGGCGTTCGAACGCTTCGAACTGGCCGATTGGGAGGCCACCATCGCCCATGGCCTGCACCACGACAAGGTGGTCGACTGGCTGAAGGCTGATTCGGCGCGCGCCCGCTTCTATGCCGGCATCTCGGAGAAGACCCGGCTGTGGTCGATCGACCGCCGCGGCGACTACTGGTACGCGGCCGACGCGCTGGCGATGGCGTTCGCGCTGGAACCTCAGGGCGCGCTGGAACTGCTGGATCGGCCGCTGGCCGTTGAGCTGCAGGGCAGCCATGCCCGCGGCGCCACCGTGGTCGACTGGCGGCGGGAAGGCGGCCGCCCGGACAAGGCCAGCCTCCTGATGCGCTACGATCAGGCCCGGTTCGAGGCCCTGATACAGGCGGCGCTGGCGGCCGGCTGAAAACCGGCTCCCGGCCGCGTCAGTGCCGGGTCTTGCGCCGGCAGGGAAGGGCGGGCTAAAATGCCGCTCTTCCCTTCCCGTAACACGGTGTGCCCGCCATGAAGGCCGACATCCATCCCGAATACCGCGCCGTCGTGTTTCACGATGTGACCTCCGACTTCAAGATCCTGACCCGCTCGACCCTGGGCAGCAAGGAAACCGTGAAGTGGGAAGACGGCAACGAGTACCCGCTGATCAAGATCGAAATCTCCTCGGCTTCGCACCCGTTCTACACGGGCAAGCACAAGGTCATCGACAGCGGCGGCCGTATCGACAAGTTCCAGAAGCGCTACGCGCGCTGATACGCATTTTCCTCTGCCTTGCGCAGAGCTACGGCCGCGCCCTGGGCGCGGCCGTTTGCGTTTGCGGATCCGAGCGTCTGCGAGATTCCCGAGCCTGCCGGGCTCTTATGCTTTGGTCTGCTATGGCCTGCATTCGAGCGACGGCTCCAAGAGGCGTGTGCGATAATTGGGTTATCCATGGTTCATGCCGTGGACTCCCCTCACACGCCGCCCGCCCTGCGGGCCGGCGCTTCCCATGTAAGGAGCGCACACTGTGTCCGAACTTGACCAGGTCACGCTGACCGCAGGCGACAAATCGGTTGATCTGCCGATCCTGAAACCCACGCTTGGCAACGACTGCGTTGATATTTCCAGGCTGACCAGGGAAACCGGTCTTTTCACCTACGATTCCGGCTTTACCGCCACCGCCAGCTGCAAGTCGGCCATCACCTACATCGATGGCGACAACGGCGTGCTGCTCTATCGCGGCTACCCGATCGAGCAACTGGCCCAGCAGTCCAGCTTCCTGGAAGTCGCGTACCTGCTGATGAACGGCGAACTGCCGACCAAGGCCGAATTCGACGCATTCGATCACGAAGTCACGCATCACACGATGATGCACGAGTCGCTGAAGAACTTCCTGGGCGGCTTCCACTACGATGCGCACCCGATGGCGATGTTGGCCGGCACCGTCGCCTCGTTGTCGGCGTTCTATCACGACACGCTGGATCTCAACGATCCCGAACAGCGCCGCCTGGCCGCCATCCGCCTGCTGGCCAAGATGCCGACCCTGGCCGCCGCCGCCTACCGCTATTCCATCGGCTGGCCGATCCGCTACCCGCGCAACAATCTGGCCTATGTCGAGCGCTTCCTGCACATGATGTTCGAGGTGCCGAGCGAACCGCTGGAGATGAACCCTGTGGTCGCCAAGGCGCTGGACCTGCTGTTCATCCTGCATGCCGATCACGAACAGAACGCATCGACCTCAACCGTGCGTCTGGTCGGTTCCACCGGCGCCAATCCGTATGCGTCGGTCGCTGCCGGCATCACCGCGCTGTGGGGGCCAGCCCATGGCGGCGCCAACGAGGCCGTGCTGAAGATGCTCGAAGAGATCGGCGATGCCAAGAACGTCGCATCGGCCGTGGCCAAGGCCAAGGACAAGGAGTCGGGCTTCCGCCTGATGGGCTTCGGCCACCGCGTCTACAAGAACTTCGACCCGCGCGCCAAGATCATCCGCGAGATGACCCACAAGGTGCTGGGTGAACTTGGCGTGGACGATCCGCTGCTGGAAGTGGCGATGCGGCTGGAAGAAGCCGCGTTGAAGGACGACTACTTCGTGCAGCGCAGGTTGTACCCCAACGTGGATTTCTACAGCGGCATCATCTACAAGGCGCTGAAGATTCCGACCGAGATGTTCACCGTCATGTTCGCCATAGGCCGTACCGCCGGCTGGGTCGCGCACTGGCTGGAACAACAGGTCGACCCGGAAGCCAAGATCGGCCGTCCGCGCCAGATCTACACCGGCTACGATGTGCGCGACTACAAGGGCATCGACCAGCGCTGAGCCGTTGCGTCGCCGCAGGGAACCAGGCGCCCCGCATTGCGGGGCGTTTCCTTTTTTCTGCTCCCGTTCCTGGGTTCGGCCGCCTCCGTCCTGCCGGTTGCGGCCTTTTGCGCGCGTGGCGGCTTGCCGCTTCGACGAGCGTTTCCTTCCCTGCGCCAACGCGCCCCGGACATCCCCGCGCCGGCAGAAGAAGGCTTACGGAACCCTACACGCTTCGCTGGAAATAGAATCCGTAATAGCGATCGATCGTGTAGTCGGGATGGAAGGGGATTCGCAGCGCGCGTTCGGGCAGTTCCCAGCGGTCGCGTATCCGGTAGCCGAGATCGGCCATCCGTTCGGTCATTTCCGGTATGCCGATGACGCGGTACGGACAGATGGCGATACCCAGATTCTGCAAGGTGAAGAACCCTGCCTGCGGATGCATCGGCGTCAGATTGAAAATCACATGGGCAGGCGGGTTTCCCAGCTTCGCCAACAGCTCCGGCAGCGTGTAGTCCAGGTACTGCAGCGCACCGCTGCTGATGAGCAGGTCGGTGCCGTCGGCATCAAGCGCGTCGCTGTCGAAACGCAGGCGTTTGCCGGCGTCGTGGGCCGATGCCCACTGTCGTCCGCTGGCCATCACCTTGGGCACGTCGTGCACGCACCAGTCCAGATCCTCGGGAAACCGCAGGTACCTGCCGAACCCGTAATAGGCCTGTCCGATATGCCCGCCGAGATCGAACACCCGGCGTACCCCGGCAGCCAGCATGCGGTCCAGCCAGAACATCGCAGCGTAGTCGCAGATCCGCACCTGCTGGAGCTGGGAGCGATACAGCCGTCCGGCAGCGTCCACATCGTAGTGCGAGGGCAGTTGCGGGGAGGCGAATCCCGCCGCCTGTGCCAGCGCCTGCGCATAGCTGGGGAATATGCCGTAGTACAGGTTCCCGTGCGGGTACGGGCGCCGGAAGTAGCGTCGATACAGGGGACGCGCGATTTGCCGGAGCACGGGGAACTCCATCGCTTCACGGGCGATGCGGACCAAGCGCTGGCCGTATCCGCTGGAACCGTCCACATGCCCCCCCGGGGTGGTTGACACCCAGGAACCTGCAGCCATTGAACCGGAAAAGGCGGCGACGACCGGACAGCGGCCGCGGGTTGGGTTCAGCCGGCCTCGTAGCCGGCGATTTCCTCGTCGGCCAGGGATTGCCGCAGTTGCGCCGCCGACGCGCGGTTGAGCGGCTTCTCGTCGATGTTCGACAGCGGCGCCTGGCGCAATGCGTTATGCGGCAGGACGGTCAGGTCGAAGCTCAGGTTCTCCGCGCTGAACACCCATACCGGCAGGTCGGCGACGCGTTCGCGGTCCATGCGCAGCCGGCGGGTCGATGACTCGGCCGGGATGCGGTGTTCTTCCAGGAAGCGCGCCACCGCCTCGGGGTCGTCGCTGTGCAGGTGCAGATGCACCGGCGAGCGGGCGTCGGCGGTGCCGTCCAGCACCGGGCCGACCAGCCGCGGCGAAAACGCTTCGAAGAAGGCCAGCGCCCGCAGGGCGGCTTCGCGGCGCGTGCGCAGGCCTGCGGTATGCGCCTGGCCGTGGAACAGTCGCTGGTATTCGCGCAGGGCCTGTTCGATTTCGCGGTTGCGCGGCAGCGAGGCGTCGTCGTGGATGCCCAGCCGGCTGGCCGCCTTGAGCTTGGCCTGGTGGAAGTCGCGGATGCCGCCTTCGGCCATCAGCCGGGCGGCCTCATGGGCCAGCCGCTGGCGGCGTTCGCGGGTGCGGGTTTCGGAATGCTGGCGGGCGTGGTGCATGGGGAGCCTCCGCGTCGAAACCTGGCCCGAATGTACACGAAGTTTCATGAACCGGTGGCCGCGGCACCGCGCCGCCACCGGTCGGACCGACGTTGAGCCGGTCCTCAGAAGATGTCGAACGCCGATTCGTCCGGCACCGCGTCTTCCAGGCCGAAATCGTATTGCTGGATGCGATCCAGGTCTTCCGCCTTGACCCATTCGGTCACGCCGTTGGTATTGACCTGGACCATGCCCGCGGGCGGCTCGTTCAGCGCCACCGGCTTGTCCTTCAGCGCCGCACGCATGTAGTCGATCCAGATCGGCAACGCCGCCTTGCCGCCGTATTCGCGGTAGCCCAGCGAACGGAAATCGTCGCGCCCGACCCAGACCACGGTGGCGTAGGTGCCGCCGAATCCGGCGAACCAGGCGTCGCGGTGCTCGTTGGTCGAACCGGTCTTGCCGCCCACGTCCTCGCGCCCCAGCACCCTGGCGGCGGTGCCGGTGCCGCGCTGCACCACATCGCGCATCATCGAAACCAGCTGGTAGGCGGTGCGCTCGTCGATCGCGCGCGGCGCGATCACCGCATCCGGGTCGGCCGGCTTCTGCGCCTGCGCCGGCTCGGACGTCTTCAGCGGCTCCGGTGCGGCCGACTGCGCGGGGCCGAAATTGAAGCCGTCGACGACATTGGCATTGCTGGACGCGGTAGCGCCGTTGTTGTGGCCGCAACTGCGGCAGGCTACCGCCGGATTCTCCTTGAAGATCACATTGCCTTCGCGATCCTTGACCTCGTCGATGAACCAGGGCGTGACCCGCGAACCGCCGTTGGCGAACACCGCATAGCCGCGTGCCATCGACATCGGCGTCAGCGAGGCCGTGCCCAGCGACATCGACAGATTGGGCGGCAGCTCGGCCTCATCGAAGCCGAACTGGCTGATGTACTGGCGCGCGAACGGCACGCCGATACCGTCGAGCAGGCGCACCGAGACCAGGTTGCGCGACTGCACCAGCGCCTCGCGCAGGCGCATCGGGCCGCGGAAGCCGCCGCCGTCGTTCTGCGGCCGCCACATATGGCCGCGGCGGTCGCGGAACACCACCGGCGCATCCAGCACGATCGAGGCCGGGTTGAAACCCTTCTCGAACGCCGCGGCATAGAGGAAAGGCTTGAAGCTGGAGCCTGGCTGGCGGCGCGCCTGGGTGGCGCGGTTGAACTTGTTGCCGGCAAAGCTGTAGCCGCCGATCATGGCCCGCAGCGCGCCGTTTTCGGCATCCAGCGACACCAGCGCGGCCTGGCCGCGCGGGATCTGGTCGATGACGAATTCGCCGACTTCCTTGCCGGCCGAGACGCGGGCCAGGTCGCCGCGCTTGAACAACTGCGCGGGGGTTTTGCCGGTCCACTTGCTGGCCGCCGCAGGCAGGGTCAGTTCGTCGCCGCTGGCGCGCACCACGGTGACGCTGCCGTCGCCGCCGGTCCTCGCGACGATGGTCGGAACCAGCCCGGCCTGGGCCGGAATCCCGCTCAGGTGCGAGGCAAGGGCTTTGGCATCGGCATCATCGGCCACGTCGAAGTGCCGTTCCACCCCGTTCCAGCCATGCCGGCGGTCGTACAGGCTCAGGCCGCTGCGCACGGCCTGGTCGGCGGCCAGTTGCAGCGGCCCATCGATGGTGGTGGTGACGTGGTAGCCCTTGGTCAGGATGTCGCCGCCGAAACGGGCGATCATCTCCTGGCGGACCATTTCCGCCACGTACGGCGCATACACTTCGACCGGCCGCTCATGCGGCTTGGCGTGCATCGGTTCGGCCTTGGCCTGTGCAGCCTCGGCAGCGCTGATATAGCGGTCCTCGAGCATGCGGTCGATGACGTACGCGCTGCGCTGGTGGTTGCGGACCGGGTTGCTGATGGGGTTGCCGCTGGAAGGGAACTTCAGCGCGCTGACCAGGGTGGCGGTCTCGGCGAGCGTCAGCTGATCCAGCGGCTTGCCGTAGTAGTACTCGGCCGCCGCCACCACGCCGTAGGAGCGGTTGCCGAAGAAGCTCTTGTTGAGATATAGCTCCAGGATCTCGTCCTTGCTGAGGTCCTTTTCGATCTGCATGGCCAGCATCATTTCGACCAGCTTGCGGGTATAGCTGTACTCCGAGCTGAGGTAGAACTGGCGGGCCACCTGCTGGGTGATGGTGCTGCCGCCGGCCACCCGGCCCCCGCGCTTGGTCAGGGTCTGCCAGACCGCGCGGGAAATGCCCTTGGGGTCCACGCCATGGTGGTGGTAGAAGTTCGCGTCCTCGGCGGCGATGAAGGCCTGCCGGACCCGTTCGGGGACGGTCTGGATGCTGACCGGGTAGCGCCGGGTCTCCCCGAACAGCCCAATCAGCTTGCCGTCGCTGGCGTAGACGTACAGGGGTTCCTGCAGCTCGACATTGCGCAGGGACTCTACATCGGGGACTTTGGACGCCACCACGTAGTAGAGCGCCCCCAGGCCGGCCAGGCCCAGCAGGGAAAAAGCGATAAACGTGATCAAGGTCCAGCGCAATAAGCGACGAAAACGGGGCATCCAGTGCTTTCCGATTGCAGAATTTGTTATGGCAGAGTATAGATTAGAGATGGGACCGCCCAAGGCGTTCCCGGGGGAAACAGGGGCTTGGGCGACAACCTTCGAGAAACGTGACAAGCAGCACAGCCACGAAAACGTCGGTTGCCAAGCGTAAAAACTTAGTTATTAATGTGGCGCACGCAAGTCCGTCCAGTGCCCGTCGGAAGGGGAAAGACCGTGGGGCTAATCCCAAAAAGCCAGTCGCCGCTCATCGGCGTCGACATCAGTTCGACCGCGGTCAAGCTGCTGCAGCTGTCGCGTGTCGGTAACCGCTATCGCGTGGACCACTACGCGGTGGAGCCGCTGCCGCCCAACGCGGTGGTGGAAAAGAACATCGTCGAGGTAGAGGCGGTAGGCGAGGCCATACGCCGCGCGGTGACCCGCGCCGGCAGCAAGGCCAAGCATGCCGCGGCTGCCGTCGCCGGTTCGGCGGTGATCACCAAGATCATCCCGATGCCGGCCGAACTGGACGAGGCCGACCTGGAAGCCCAGGTCGAGCTGGAGGCGGTCAACTACATTCCCTACCCGATCGAGGAAGTGAACCTGGATTTCGAGGTGCTGGGCCCGATGCCCAACAACCCCGAGATGCTGCAGGTGCTGCTGGCCGCCTCGCGCTCGGAGAATGTCGAGCTGCGCCAGTCGGCGCTGGAGCTCGGCGGGCTGACCGCCAAGGTGATGGACGTGGAGGCCTTCGCGGTCGAGAACGCCTTCGCGCTGATGGCCGACGACCTGCCGGTCCCGCAGGACGGTGTGGTCGCGCTGATCGATATCGGTGCCACCATGACCACGCTCAACGTGCTGCGCCGCGGGCGCAGCCTGTACAGCCGCGAACAGGTGTTCGGCGGCAAGCAGCTGACCGACGAGGTGATGCGCCGCTACGGGCTGACCTACGAGGAAGCCGGGTTGGCCAAGCGCCAGGGCGGGCTGCCGGAAAGCTATGAAATCGAAGTGCTGGAGCCGTTCAAGGAAGCCACCGTCCAGCAGATCAGCCGCCTGTTGCAGTTCTTCTACGCGGGCAGCGAGTTCAACCGGGTCGATCAGGTGGTGCTGGCGGGCGGTTGCGCCGCGCTGCCGGGGTTGCCCGAAATGGTGGAAGAGCAGCTGGGCGTGCCGACCATCGTCGCCAACCCGCTGGCCCAGATGACCCTTGGCCCCCGTGTCCAGGCGCATGCCCTGGCCCAGGATGCCCCGGCCCTGATGATCGCCACCGGCCTGGCTTTGAGGAGCTTTGACTGATGGCAAGAATCAACCTACTCCCGTGGCGCGCCGAGCGCCGCGAGCAGCGTCAGCGCGAGTTCTACGCCATGCTGGGCGCCGCGGCGATCATCGGTTTCCTGTTGTCCGGGCTGATCTGGTTCCACTATGACCAGCAGATCAGCGGCCAGAATGTGCGCAACCAGTTCCTGAAGGACGAGATCGCCAAGGTCGAGGTCCAGATCAAGGAAATCGAGGCGCTGGACAAGCAGAAGGACCGCCTGCTGGCACGCAAGAAAGTCATCGAACAACTGCAGGCAAACCGCTCGCAGATGGTCCATCTGTTCGATTCGCTGGTGCGCACCATCCCCGATGGCGTGGCGCTGTCCAACATCAAGCAGGAAGGCGAAATCCTGACCCTGGAAGGCCGCGCCCAGTCCAACGCGCGCGTCAGCGCCTACATGCGCAACCTGGAAGGTTCCGGCTGGATGACCCGTCCGGATCTGTCCATCATCGAGGCCAAGGCCGATGAGAAGGACGCCAAGAGCAATGCCCTGGTCAGCGACAGCCGCGCGCTGCCGTACATGTTCAACCTGAAGGTGCTGCTGGCCAATCCGAATGCGACGCCGGAAGGGGAGCAACCGCTGCTCGAGGCCGAAGGCGCCGCGCCCGCCGACCCGGCTACGGCGACGCCTGCGGTGGAGTCTGCTCCTGCTGCCGAGGCGCAGCCTGCGGCCGCACCACCTGCGACCACGGCACCCGCGCCAGCGGCTGAAGGAACGGCACCGGCATCGGCTGGCACTGCTCCGGCCGCCTCGGAGGGCGAATAATGAGCCAGAAAAAGACTTCGTTGAAGAATCTGGACTTCAACAACATCGGCGCGTGGCCGCAGAACGCCAAGATCGGTTTCTGCGTGATCATCAGTCTGTTCATCCTGATACTGGCCTATTTCCTGCTGATCAAGGGCAAGCGCGAGGAGCTGCAGGGCCTGGAGCGCCAGGAAAGCCAGCTGCGCGCCGATTTCGAGGACAAGCAGGGGCGGGCCTCCAACCTGGAACCGCTGAAGCAGCAACTGGCGCAAATGGAACAGGTGCTGCAGCAGATGCTGCGCCAGCTACCCAGCCGGACCGAAATGCCGGATTTGATCATCGACATCTCGCAGACCGCACTGTCCAGCGGCCTGGCCAACGAGCTGTTCCAGCCGGGTCCGGAATCGCCGAAGGAGTTCTACGCCGAGAAGCCCATCGCCTTGCGCATGGTTGGCAGCTACCACCAGTTCGGCGCCTTCGTCAGCGGTGTCGCCTCGCTGCCGCGCGTGGTCATCCTGACCATGCATGACATCTCGCTCAAGCCCAAGGACAGCAAGACCGGCATCACCAGCCGCGGTGCGCTGGAGCTGTCGGGCACGGTCAAGACCTACCGCTACCTGGACGAGGAAGAGACCGCGGAGCAGGAGAAAAAGGCTGCCGAAGCGGCGAAAGCGGGAGGTGGCGCATGAATCCGGGCAAGCATGAACTCGTCCGCGCAGGCGTGGCGCTGTGCGTGATTCTGATGCTGTCCGCATGCGGGCGCGGCATCACCAGCACGCCGGGCGATGCTCCCAACCTGCAGAAATGGGTTGCCGATGTACGCGCGCGTCCGGCGCCGCCGCTGGATCCGTTGCCGGTCATGCAGCAGTTCGAAACCTTCGAGTATGCGGCGCAGGGGATGCGCGATCCGTTCAGCAACGCCTGGAGCAACAGCGATGCAGGCGGATTGCGGCCGGATCCGAACCGCCGCAAGGAAACGCTGGAGCAGTACCCGCTGGACAGTCTGGACATGGTCGGCACGCTGGGGCGTGGGCCGGGCCTGATTGCGCTGGTGATGGCGCCGGACAAGGTGACCCACCGGGTCCGGCCGGGCGCCTACTTGGGGCAAAGCGACGGTCGCGTTACCGCCGTCCGGGAAGATGGCATAGAACTTGTGGAACTGGTGCCGGACGGCGCGGGTGGCTGGCTGGAACGTCCGGCGGCGATTGCGCTTGAAGATCAATGATTAGGGGATACACGATGACCGCTTCGAACGCCCAACGCCTGCGGCCTGCACGGCCTTTGGCCATGCTCCGGCTCTGCTCACTGGGATTGGCGATCGGCCTGCTGGCTGCCGCCGGCACCGTCAGCGCCGCTTCGCCGACCGGCCCCGCGCAGGCTGCTGCGCCCAATGGACAGGCACAGGGCCAGTCCGCTGCGGTGTCGGTGTCCAACATCGACTTCCGCAGGGGTGAGGACGGTGCTGGACGTCTGATATTGCGCTTCAACGGCGAGGGCGCCAGCCCGGATCTGCGCAACCAGGGCGACAATGTCATTGTCGATGTCGGCAACGCCGAACTGCCGCTGTCGTTGCAGCGGCAGCTGAACGTGGTCGATTTCGCCACCCCGGTGCAGCGCGTCGATGCGCACAGCAAGGGCAACGGCACGCAGCTGGTGCTGAGCACCAACGGCGCATTCGAATCGCTGGCCTATCAGACCGGCAATGAGTATGTCGTCGAGATCGTGCCGCGTGCCGCGCAACAGGCGGTCGGTTCGGCCACCGCAAGCTCGACGATTGCCGCTGCTGCCGCCCAGGTCCAGGCCGCCGCCCGTCCCTACAGCGGCCGTCCGGTGACGTTCAACTTCCAGGACGTGCCGGTGCGCACCGTACTGCAGCTGATCGCCGAAGAGTCCAACCTCAACATCGTCGCGTCGGACACGGTGCAGGGCAATGTGACGCTGCGTCTGGTCAACGTGCCGTGGGATCAGGCGCTGGACATCGTGCTGCGCGCCAAGGGCCTGGACAAGCGCCGCGAGGGCGGTGTGGTCTGGGTGGCGCCGCAACCGGAGCTGGCCAAGTTCGAGCAGGACAAGGAAGACGCGCGCATCGCCATCGAGAACCGCGTCGATCTGATCACCGACTACATCCAGGTCAACTACCACAACGCTTCGGCCATCTTCAAGGCGCTTACCGAAGCCAAGGGTATCGGCAGCAGCGGCGGCGGCGGCAGTGGCGGCAGCGGTAGCAGCCAGGACGAGAATGGTTTCCTGTCTTCGCGCGGCCGCATCGTTGCCGACGAGCGCACCAATACGCTGATGATCAGCGATATCCCGAAGAAGGTCGCGCAGATGCGCGAGCTGATTGCGGTGATTGATCGTCCGGTGGATCAGGTGCTGATTGAGGGGCGCATCGTTATCGCCACCGATAGCTTTGCACGCGATCTTGGTGCTCGTTTTGGTGTATCGGGTCGTAGAATCGGTGATCGTACCCAGGTCATCGGCGGTGGTCTTGGGTCCAACCAGGAAATCATCGAGAACGGTGATTTTGATAGTAGAGGACTCAATGTCAGCCTGCCTGCGGGTGGTTTCACGTCAGGCGGTAATCCGGCCGGTGCAATCGCCTATACTTTGCTTGGCAACAATTTCAGTCTGGATCTTGAATTGTCGGCGCTCCAGGAAGAAGGCCGCGGCGAAGTGATCTCCAATCCGCGCCTGGTCACGACCAACCAGCGCGAGGCGGTGATCAAGCAGGGTCGCGAAGTCGGCTACCTGACCGTGACCGGCAGCGGCACCGGCATCGCAACGCCGACCGTGCAGTTCAAGGAAGCGCTGCTGGAACTGAAGGTCACCCCGACCATTACCAGCGACAACCGCGTATTCCTGTCGCTGAACGTCAAGAAGGATGAGGTCATCCGCTTTATCGATCTCGGCGACTTCGGCCAGGTGCCGGAGCTGGCCCGCCGCGAGATCAACACAGCGGTGTTGGTCGACGATGGACAGACTGTCGTGATCGGCGGCGTCTACGAGTTCACTGACCGCAGCAGCATTTCCAAGGTACCGTTCCTGGGCGATATCCCGTTCCTCGGCAACCTGTTCAAGAAGAAGGGCCGCAGCAAGGAAAAAGCCGAGTTGCTGATCTTCGTTACGCCGAAGGTGCTGCGGGTAGCGAAGGGTTAATCGCGGTCCGTGAGTGGGAGCGGCACCTCTGGTCAACACACAAGCTGTTTAATCAAGGAGCGAATAATGAAAAGTCAGGTCTCTTTCTATTCATCCCTCGTACTAATTGCGGGATTCTTTTTCGCAAATACTGCTAGTGCTGCAACTCAAACGATTAGTGCCAGGGCGTGGAATGGTAATTCGACTTCAGGGAATGCGACTGTAGCGTCATCTGCTAAGGTTACCTGCACACAGGCATCGGGAGGCACCAACACGAGATGCTTTATCCAATCCCCAGGATGGAGCGGACTTATAATGGCTGGGCAATCGATAGGCACTAGCGGTGCCGGTAACGTGTCTCTTTCTTGCACCGGGTCATACCCTGTGGGAGGGTCTCTGTCTTGTTCTGCGCGGATTGATGACACAGCATGTTCACCAGAACAAACTATTACTGCCTCTTCAAGGGCAGGCAGCTCCAACCAGGACTTCGCGGCAATCAAATCACCCGCGGTCGTCGAATGTACACAGGCATCGGGAGGGGGTTCCACTTCGAGATGCTATATCCAGTCTCCTGGATTTAACGGTTCTTTATCGCAGGGGCAATCGATAGTCACTAGCGGTGCAGGTACTGTGTCTCTTCTTTGCAACGGGTCATACCCTGTTGGGGGAGGGCTGTCTTGTCGTGCGCAAATCGGTCAGGTTTGCCCTTGACAAAGCGCTGACTTTTGTTTTTCTTGAGTAGCTTGATGGGCCGCATTGCGGCCCATCTTCGTCATTCCACTGGCCTGCCAGGCGCTTGTATCGGCTGAACTGCAGATTGGCCTGTCGGCAGCGCGATGAACCAAATCGGCTTACATCGGTCAGAATCGGCCTATGAACGCCAATCCAGACGATTCCACGATGGACGGCCCGACCGCGGCCGCGTCTCCAGCAACCCAATCCTCGCAGGCGGATACGCGCCTGCATTCGGCCTTCCAGCGCCTGCGCGATGGCCTTTGCGAGACCATCGTCGGACAGGCCGAGCTGGTCGAGCGGCTGCTGATCGCGCTACTGGCCGATGGCCACCTGCTGGTCGAAGGCGCGCCGGGGCTGGCCAAGACCACGGCAATTCGCGCGCTGGCCTCGCGACTGCAGGCGGATTTTGCCCGCGTGCAGTTCACCCCGGACCTGCTGCCGGCGGACCTGACCGGCACCGAGGTCTGGCGGCCGCAGGAAGGGCGGTTCGAGTTCCAGCCCGGCCCGATCTTCCACCCCATCCTGCTGGCCGACGAAATCAACCGCGCTCCGGCCAAGGTGCAATCGGCGCTACTGGAGGCCATGGGCGAGCGTCAGGTCACGGTCGGCCGGCATACCTATCCATTGCCGCAGCTGTTCCTGGTGATGGCCACGCAGAATCCTATCGAGCAGGAAGGCACCTTCCCACTGCCGGAAGCGCAGCTGGATCGCTTCCTGATGCATGTGCGCATCGGTTATCCGGAAGCCGATGCCGAAGCGGAAATCCTGCGACTGGCGCGCGAACGTGCGCGCGACGCCTTGCAACCGGCAGCGGCACTGCTGGAACGCATGCCGGTCGAGGACGTGTTCACCGCCCGCGCGGCGGTGCTGGATCTGCACGTTGCACCGCAACTGGAACGCTATCTGATCGAACTGGTGCTGGCATCGCGCGATGCCGGCCGCTACGACCCGCAACTGGCGCGGCGCATCGCCTGGGGCGCCAGCCCGCGCGGCTCGATTGCGCTGGAGCGCTGCGCGCGCGCGCGCGCCTGGCTGGCCGGGCGCGACTACGTCACCCCCGAGGATGTCCGCGCCATCGCGCCGGATGTGCTGCGCCATCGCGTGCTGCCCAGCTATGAGGCCACGGCCGAGGGCTGGGACGGCGACAAGCTGGTCGCCATGCTGCTCGATATCGTTCCGCTGCCTTGACGCCGGGATTCGGGACTCGGGATTCGGGAATGGGCCGCCGCCAGCCGCAGCTTCCCAGCATGCTCAGCCAGCCTGGCTGGCGGCAGCCTCTTCGGTAGGTTGATGCACGATGGCAGTATCGTCCTCCTCCACCTTCACCGCTGCGCTACCGCCGGTTGCCGCCGGCGACGGCATCCAGCCCACCCTGGCCGAACTGGTGGCCTTGCGTGCGGTTGCGCAGCGCCGCCCGCCGGCGCGCAAGGGCCGCCACAACATGGCCGGCCCTGCACAGTCCAGCCTGCGCGGTCGCGGCATGGAATACGCCGAGTCGCGCGAGTATGTGGCCGGCGACGACGTGCGCCACATCGACTGGCGGCTGACCGCGCGCAGCGGCCGCACCCATACCAAGCTGTTCCAGGCCGAACGGGAACGGTTGACGCTGGTGGTCGCCGATACCGCGCCGACGCTGTACTTCGGCACCCGTGTCCGATTCAAGTCGGTGCAGGCCGCGCGCGCCGGCGCGGTAGCGGTGTGGGCGGCGGTCCGCGATGGCGACCGGGTGGCGATTCTGCGCGGCAGTGCGCAGGAGCCGCCGGTGCCTCCGGCTTCCGGTCCGCGCGGCGCACTGCGCGTGCTCGATGCGCTGGTGCGCTGGTATGCGCGGCCGCCGCTGGACGACACCGGCTTGCAGGTGGCGCTGGATCATGCCGGCCGGCTGCTGCGGCCTGGGTCGCGGCTGGTGGTGCTGGCAGACCCGCGCAGCATCGCGCGGATTCCGCCGACGCGCTGGCCGGCGCTGGCGGCGCACCATGAAGTCGTGGTGCTGCTGCTGACCGACCCGCTGGAGCGCGAGCCGCCGCAGGCATTGCTGCCGTTCGCACTGGGCGACCGCCGGGTCGAACTGGATCTTGCCCAGCCGGGCGCGCGGCTGGGCTGGCAGCGCGAATTCCTGCAACCGCTCGAAGCCGCCCTGGAGGCATTGCCGCGGCGTGGCGTGCGCGTCTATTCGCTGCAGACCGATGCCGCCAGCGAATCCTGGCTGCCGTTGTTGGGCGGTGCGCAGCCGCAGGTGGCCTGATGTTCGTCACGACCCTGGTGCTGCGCGATGTCCAGGTTCCGGCGGCGCCTTCGCCATGGCCGCCGGCGCCGGGATGGTGGCTGCTGTTTGCCGCTGCGCTGGCGGTGCTGGTGGCGCTTGGCGGCTGGTGGTGGTTGCGTCGCCGCCGTCGCCGGCGCTGGCAGCGGCTGTTCGAGGAAGCGTGCGCTCAGCCCGGGCCGGTGCAGCAGATCGCGGCGATTTCCGAATTGCTACGGCGCGCCGCGCGCCGTGTCGATCCGAAGGCGGACAGGTTGCAGGGCGAGGATTGGCTGCGTTTTCTCGATGGTCAAACCGGCGGATTCTCGGCCGGCGCCGGCCGCATCGTGCTGGAGGGCGGTTACTGGCGGCAGGTCGTCGATGAAGGGGCGCTTGAGCGCTTTCGCGCGCTGGCGCGTAGGCGCTTCCTGCAACTGATGGCGGGGCGCCGATGACGCTGCCGGCGTTCAATGAGATCTATCCCGCGTTTGCCGGCTTCGCCTGGCCGTGGGCATGGCTGATGTTTCCGTTGCCGTGGCTGGCGCGTTGGTTGCTGCCGGCGCGACGCAGTTCTTCCGATGCGCTCAGGGTGCCATACGGCAGACAACTGGAAGCGATAACCCGTTCCGGCGGTATGGGCAGGCGCGGCCGCACCGCGGCCTGGTTGTGGTTGTTGTGGTTTCTGCTGTGCGCGGCGATATCCCGGCCGCAGGAATGGGGCGAAGCCATAGCGCCACCGCAGCAGGGCCGCGATCTGATGCTGGCGGTGGACCTTTCCGGCAGCATGAGCGAAGCCGACATGGAGCTGGGTGGGGCGGTGGTCGACCGCCTGACCGCCGCCAAGGCGGTGCTGGCCGACTTCCTGGACCGGCGCCAGGGCGACCGGGTCGGCCTGCTGGTGTTCGGTCAGCGCGCGTATGCGTTGACGCCGCTGACGCTGGATCGCGATTCGGTGCGCGAACAACTGCGCGACAGCGTGGTCGGCCTGGCCGGTCGCGAAACCGCTCTGGGCGATGCCATCGGCCTGGCGGTAAAGCGTCTGCGCGATCAGCCGCAAGGCCAGCGCGTGCTGATCCTGCTGACCGACGGCGTCAACACCGCTGGTGCGCTGGAGCCGTTGAAAGCTGCCGAACTGGCCAAGGCAGAAGGCGTGCGCGTGCATACCATCGCCTTCGGCAGCGACGGCGGCATGATGTCGATCTTCGGTGTGCCGATGCCGTTGCCGGGCGGCGGTGGCGAAGAAATCGATGAAGCCACGTTGAAGAAGGTTGCCCAACAGACCGGCGGCCGTTCGTTCCGCGCACGCGATACCGCCGAGCTGGCCGGCATCTACGCGGAACTGGACCGGCTGGAACCGGTACTGCGCCCGGGCGAGGCGGTACGACCGCAGCTGGAACGCTATTCGTGGCCGCTGGCCCTGGCGCTGCTGGTGGGCTTGCTGGGCCTGGCCTGGCCGGGGCGGCAGCGATGATGGCCTGGTGGCAGTCATTGCATTTTCTCCGTCCGCACTGGCTGTGGGCGCTGTTGGCCTTGCCGCTGCTATGGGCGCTGTGGCGGGTGCGGCGGCGGCGCGAGAATGTCTGGCGCCAAGCCGTGGACCCGCACCTGCTGGCGCACCTGCTGGAACGGGCGCCGGGTTTGCGTTCGAATTTCCCATGGATCGGCTTGGCCTGGCTGCTGGCGGTCGCCGCGCTGGCGGGGCCGAGCTGGCGGCAGGCGCCGCAACCGCTGTGGCAGCCGCAGTCCCCGCTGGTGATTGCGCTGGATCTTTCCCAACGCATCACCGCGCCGGATCTGCCGCCATCGCGGTTGTTGCAGGCGCGCGCGAAAATCGACGCGCTGTTGCGCCAGCGCAACGGCGGCCAGGTGGCATTGGTCGCCTATGCGGGCGAGGCCTTCACGGTGGCGCCGCTGACCGACGATGTCGCCAATCTGGCGCTGTTCCTGGACGCGTTGTCGCCGGAAGTGATGCCGGTGGAGGGGCAGCGCGCGGACAAGGCCATCGCCTGGTCGGTGCGCCTGCTGCGGCAGGGGCAGTTCGAACGCGGCGACATCCTGCTGCTGACCGACCAGGCCGACGGCGATGCGCGAAAAGCCGCCGCCGCCGCTGCCGCGCAGGGATTCCGGGTTTCCGCGCTGGGTCTGGGGACCGCGGCCGGCGCGCCGTACCGAACCGGCGAGGGCGCCATTGCGCGGGCGAACCTGGATGCGGCCTCGCTACGCGCACTTGCCTCGGCGGGAGGCGGCCGTTACATGCCACTGTCCAGCGAGGACGGCGATCTGCGCGAGCTTGGCGTGCTGGAACCGCAACAGGCGCAGTCCGGCGCTGCGACGGAACAGACCGGCGGTGCCTGGCAGGATCAAGGCTACTGGCTGCTGCCGCCGCTGATGCTGCTGGCGCTGCTGGCATTCCGCCGCGGCGGCGCGTTGCCGGTGCTGCTGGCATGCGCGCTGCTGCCGCTGGCGCCTGCGGCCAGCGCCGCCGGGAACGACTGGTGGCAGCGTCCCGACCAGCAGGCGCATCAACGTCTGGAACAGGGCGCGCAAGCCTACCGCGAAGGCGATTTTGCAGCCGCCGAACAGGCATTTAATGGCATCGAAACCGCCGAGGGCTGGTACAACCTGGGCAACGCACTGGCCAGGCAGGGCCAGTACGACCAGGCCATTGCCGCCTACGACCGGGCCTTGCAGCAGCGGCCGGGCATGGAAGATGCCGTCGCCAATCGCGCCGCGGTCGATGCGGCGCGCAAGCGGCAACCGCCAGGAGGCGGATCTTCGAAGCCGCCACCGCAGCCGGGCCAAGACAAACCGCCGGGCGATGGCCAGTCGCCACCGCAACCCGGCCAGGACCAGAGGCAAACCGAACCCGCGCCGCCATCCCCGGCCGAACCGCAGCAACGTCCTTCCGAATCCGGACAGCGGTCGGACCAGGCACCGGCCAAACCGGCCGGCAGTCCGACCGAGTCCAAGCCGGAACCCGAGCCACCGGAGGATGCCCAGGCCCAGCAGGCCGCCGACGCCGCGCAACGCGAACGCATGCAGCAGGCCATGGCGCAGGCGGCCGGACAGACTGGCCAAGGCGATGCAAAAGCGGAACCGGCCAACGCCGCAGAAACGCCGCAGCAACGCGAGCAGCGCCAGGCGGTGGAAGCCTGGTTGCGGCGGGTGCCCGATGACCCGGGCGGGCTGTTGAAAACGAAGTTCCGGCTGGAATACGAGCGCCGGTTGAGGGAAGGGCAATGAAGCGCAACATCATCGTCACGCTCATGATTGTGGCGGCGTGCTGGCTGGGGCTGCCGTCCGCGCAGGCGGCAACCCGCGCATGGCTGGAACAGCCGCAGGTCGCGCTGGGCGAAGCGGTGACGCTGAACATCGAGACCGGACTGGCCTCGGCGGCACCGGACCTGACCCCGCTGATGGACGATTTCGAACTCAGCGATCAGTCCAGCAGCCGTTCGGTGCGGTTGGTCAACGGACAGATGACCAGCCGCACCTTGTATGCGATTACGCTGACGCCAAAACGCGCGGGCGAGCTGACGCTGCCGTCGTTGCGGGTTGGCAGCGAGCGCACCGCGCCATTGACGCTGCAGGTCACGGCGGCGCCGGGATCTCCCGCCAACGGCGGCGATGCGCGGGTGTTTCTGGAAACCGTCGTCGATGACGCCAAGCCGTACGTGCAACAGGCGGTCGGCGTGTCGGTGCGGCTGCACTATGCGGTGCCGCTGGCGTCGGGTCAGCTGGATCTGGATACGCCCGAAGGCGCCTTGCTGCAGAAAATCGGCGATGACATCACGTCCAGCCGCGAGATCAATGGCCGCCGCTACAACGTGGTGGAACGGCGCTTCCTGCTGGTGCCCGACCGCAGCGGTCCGATGACGTTGCCGGCGCCGCGTTTCGTCGGCCGTGGCGCCGGCGGCTGGATGGACGATTTTCTTGGCGGCAACAGTCGCGAAATGCGCGCCGCCGGCAGCGCGCGTACGCTCGAGGTGCGCCCGCAGCCGGCCAATGCGCCGCAACCGTGGCTGCCGTTGCGCGATCTGCGCATGCGTTACGTTGCTGCGCCGCAGACGCTGCGCGCCGGCGAGGCGGCGACGCTGACGGTGGAAGTGCTGGCGGTCGGCGCAATCCGTGCGCAGCTGCCGGAGTTGCCGTCGCCGTCGGTGCCCGGTGCGCAGGTGTTCGCCGAGCCGCCGCAGTACGACGAGAGCTTCGCCGGCGGGACCCCGCAGGTCAGGCTGACCCGGCGCTATTCGGTGGTGCCGAACCAGGCCGGGCCGTTGCTCATCCCGGGTCCGTCGCTGGGTTGGTGGGACGTGCGCGCCGGCAGCGCCCAGACCGCGTCGTTGCCCGACTTGAAGCTGACGGTGGCCGCCGGCAGCGGAAGTTTCGCCGCGCCGGCGGCCGCCTCGCCCGATGCCGCCGCAGCCGGTGCCAGCGGAACCGGCAATGCGTTGGTGCTGGGGCCCGAAGCGTCGCCGGCCGATGCCGGCCCCTGGCGGTGGCTGGCGGCAGGTTTTGCGCTGCTGTGGCTGGCGACCTTGGTCTGGGCGCTGCAGCGGCGGACAATCGTGCCCGCACGCCGCGCCGCCGTTGCCGGCGAGCACGCAGCGCCTGCTGCCGCCACCCACAGCCTGGCCGATCTGAAGCGCGCCTTGGACGGCGCCGATCTGGTCGAGGTAGGGCAGGTGCTATGCGGACTTGCGGCGCCGCCCGCCCGGGATCTGGATGCCTTGGCCGCGCGCCTGCAGCAGGCCTCGCAGCGCGATGCCATCGAGGACCTGCGCCGCGCCTGCTGGGCCGGCGGCGACGCCAGCGCCGCGCGCAGCGCCATCCGCGAGGCATTCCGCAAGGGGCCGGTATGGCGGACGGCGACCGCGCCGGAAACCTCGCCGCTGCCGCCGCTGTATCCGCAGCGGTAACCCCGGGCCGGCCCGGCGACCGTCCTGCGGTTTGCTAAGCTGCCGGCTTCCTTTCCCGGGTCGTGCGCATGTCCGAATCGATGGTTTCCGGTAAGAAGTCGATGCCCCTGCACTGGAAAATGGCCATCGGCTTTGGGGTCGGCACAGTGGCCGGGGTCATCGCAAACCTCTACTTCGCCGATGCGGGCTGGCTGGAAACGGTGACTACCTACGTCACCGACCCGATCGGGCAGTTGTTCCTGCGCCTGCTGTTCATGCTGGTGATTCCGCTGATCTTTTCGGCGCTGGTGCTGGGCGTGGTGGAAATCGGCAACCCGCAGTCGCTGGGCCGTATCGGGGTCAAGACGCTGCTTTGGATCATGTTGGTGACCACCCTTGCGGTGACCATCGGCCTGATTACCGTCAACCTGTTCCAGCCCGGGGTCGGCTTGCCGGAGGACGTGCGCGCCGCATTGATCGCGCAGGGCGTGGAGCGCGGCAGCGAGATTGCGCAGAAGGGCCGGGAGGCGCCCTCGGGCATCCAGTTGCTGCTCAACATCGTGCCGCGCAATCCGGTAGCCGCGGCCGCCAGTGGCGACCTGATCGCGGTGATGTTCTTTGCGCTGATGATCGGTATTGCCGCCACCGTCATCCGCAGCAAGGCGACCCGCAGCTTTGTCGATGTCTGCCAGGGCATGTACGAAATCTGCCTGACCCTGATCGGCTGGGTGATCCGGCTGGCCCCGTACGCGGTGGCCGCGCTGCTGTTCACCATCACCGCGCGGCTGGGCTTCGAGGTGCTGGTGCAACTGGCGCGCTTTGTCGGCACCGTGGTGACGGCGCTGGGCATCCATTTCTTCATCGTGCTGCCATTGCTGCTGTGGTTCCTGGGGCGGATGTCGCCGCTGCAGTTCTTCAAGCGCGCCGAGCCGGCCATCCTGACCGCATTCTCGACCTCTTCGTCCAGCGCCAGCCTGACCACCACGCTGAAGATCACCGAGGAAAGCCTGGGCGTGCCGCGTTCGGTGTCGCGCTTCGTGTGCACCTTGGGTGCCACCGCCAACATGAACGGCACCGCGCTGTTCGAGGGCGTGACGGTGTTGTTCCTGGCCCAGTTCTACGGCGTGGATCTGAGCATCGTCCAGCAGATCACGATTCTGGGCCTGTGCGTGATGGGCGGCATCGGCGCCGCCGGCGTGCCGGGCGGTTCGCTGCCGGTGATCGCGATGATCCTGGCGATGTTCGGGATTCCGCCGGAGGGTATCGGCCTGATCCTGGGCGTGGACCGCTTCCTGGACATGTGCCGGACCACCGTCAACGTCACCGGCGACATGGTCGGTGCGGTGGTGATTGCGCGAGGAGAAAGGGGCGTGTTGCCGACCCAGGCCCCTGCCGGCGCGGATTGACATTGACGCTGTCGCGGTCCGGCCGCCAGTCTGGTACCGGCAGCAAACCCCGTTTCCTGGCCAAGCGATTGAATCTTCTTGTTTTTTAGGTTTTTCCCCGATGTGAGGGGACGCACTACGGGATCGCTCGTGCGGGCTCCGGACGGCCGCCGTATCCTGGCGACCGGGAGCCGCTTTACCCTCGATCAGGCCGCTTCGCGGTCCGGCCCGGCGCAGCGCGCCGGGTTCGCGCGGACGCGCGGCGATGCCGCGCAAGCAGTCCGCCCTCACCCTGACCTGACTCGGGCGCGCGCCATCCGTGGCGCTCTGCGCGGTTCCCGGTCGCCAGGACGCGGCTCTGTCTGACGTCGGCCAACAGTGCTTCGGCGACGATCGACAGAAACAGCAACAACGAATTACCGATGCGGCGTCCCGACCGGAGCATGCGGACAGCAGGCCAGGGGTGAGCACAGGCGGCTTGCGCGGCACTGCCGCGCGCCTGTGCGAACCCCCGGCGCGCTGCGCCGGGCCGGACCGCAAAGCGGGCCTGCGGCGGCGAGTCAGCCATGGATGGCTGACCGAGCCGGGGAGCATGTTCCGGTCGGGACGACGCCTGCTTCCGAAGCCGTTATCCCCGGAACGGGAGAAGATCTTTTTCTAGCCAGGCTCGGAGAAGGCCATTTCAGTCGGGAGCAATGACTGTGGGACAATGGGCGGCCCGTATTCCCGCGGTCGCTTCCCAACAGCCCCACTCCATGACGACGCCTGCCTCCAATAAGCCTGGCCGCCGCCAGCTTGCCAATGCCATCCGTTTCCTCGCCGCCGATGCGGTCGAAGCCGCCAAGTCCGGCCATCCCGGCATGCCGATGGGCATGGCCGACATTGCCGAGGTGCTGTGGAACGACTACCTGAGCCATAGCCCGAACAACCCGCACTGGTTCAACCGCGACCGTTTCATCCTTTCCAACGGCCATGGTTCGATGCTGCAGTACGCGCTGCTGCACCTGAGCGGCTACGACCTGCCGCTGGAGGAACTGAAGAACTTCCGCCAGTTGCACAGCAAGACCGCCGGCCATCCGGAACGCCATGAAACCCCGGGCGTGGAGACCACCACCGGGCCGCTGGGGCAGGGCTTTGCCAACGCCGTGGGTTTCGCACTGGCCGAAAAACTGCTGGCGCAGCGCTACAACCGCCCCGAGTTCGCCATCGTCGATCACCGCACCTGGGTGTTCATGGGCGACGGCTGCCTGATGGAAGGCATTTCCCACGAAGCCGCCTCGCTGGCCGGCACTTGGGGCCTGGGCAAGCTGGTCGCGTTCTGGGACGACAACAAGATCTCCATCGACGGCAATACCGCTGGCTGGTTCACCGATGACACGCCGGCGCGTTTCGAGGCCTATGGCTGGCAGGTGGTGCGCAACGTCAACGGCCATGACCCGGTCGAAATCAAGACCGCCATCGAGACCGCGCTGAAGTCCGACGACAAGCCCACGCTGATCTGCTGCCGCACCACGATCGGTTTTGGCGCGCCCAACAAGGCCGGCAAGGAGTCCTCGCACGGCGCGCCGCTGGGCATGGATGAACTGGAAGCCACCCGCAAGGCGCTGGAATGGCCTTATGGGCCGTTCGAGATTCCGCAGGAAATCTACGACGGCTGGCGCGCCGGCAACAGCGGTCTGGTGCGCGAGGATCAGTGGAACACGCTGTTCGACAAATACGCCGCGCAGTATGCGCAGGAAGCGGCCGAACTCTCGCGCCGTTCGCACGGCGAACTGCCGGAAGGCTTCGCTGCCGCCGCCGATGCGTACATCGCCAAGCTGCAGGCCGACGGCCCGACCATCGCCTCGCGCAAGGCGTCGCAGATGGCCATCGAGACGTTCGCGCCGCTGCTGCCGGAGCTGATCGGCGGTTCGGCCGACCTGGCGCATTCCAACCTGACCCTGTGGAAGGCCAGCAAGTCGGTCGCAACCGACGACCCGGATGCCAACTACGTGTACTACGGCGTGCGCGAGTTCGCGATGACCGCGATCGGCAATGGCCTGGCGCTGCATGGCGGCTTCATTCCGTTCGATGCCACCTTCCTGGTGTTCAGCGACTATGCGCGCAACGCGGTGCGGATGAGCGCGCTGATTCCGGCGCACAACATCCACGTCTATACCCACGATTCCATCGGCCTGGGCGAGGACGGTCCCACCCACCAGCCGATCGAGCACCTGGCCTCGCTGCGCTACATCCCCAACAACGACGTGTGGCGTCCCTGCGATGCGGTGGAGTCGGCGGTGTGCTGGCGCGCCGCCATCGAGCGCAAGGACGGCCCCAGCTGCCTGGTGTTCTCGCGGCAGAACCTGGCGCATCAGCCGCGCAGCCAGGCGCAGGTGGCCGATATCGCCCGCGGCGGCTATGTGCTGGCCGGTGCCGACGGCACCCCGGACGTGATTCTGATCGCCACCGGTTCGGAAGTCGGCCTGGCGGTACAGGCCAAGGCGGTGCTGGATGCAGAAGGCGTCAAGACGCGGGTGGTGTCGATGCCGTCGACCGACGTGTTCGACCGGCAGGACGCGGCTTATCGCGAGTCGGTGCTGCCCAATGCGGTACGCAAGCGCGTGGCGGTGGAAGCCGGCATCACCGATTTCTGGCGCAAGTACGTGGGCCTGGACGGCGCGGTGATCGGCATGACCGGTTTCGGCGCTTCCGCGCCGGCCGATGCGCTGTACAAGCACTTCGGCATCACCGTCGACAAGGTGGTGGAAGCGGCGAAGGCGCTGGGCTGACCGGCGCCTGCAGGAGGGGCGTCAGCCCCGACCGCAGCCTTCAGAGGGTTCGGAATCCTCTGAGGTGGCAGAAAGCCGAAAACCGATGCAGGCAGGGGCCATGGCACGCGACAGTGCGCCATGGCTTCTTTGTTTTGAAACCCGGTTATTGCGCATTGCCCCGGCCCGGCCGAGTCTCGCGCAACCCAAACGCCAGCAGTTTGGCTTCGAGACGTTCGCCGAACCTGGCGGGGGAGGCCAGTCCCATGCGTTGCATGGCTTCGGCGTCGTCGCTGGAAGTGGAAAGCGCACGCAGCACGGTGCCCAGCTTCGTCCGTGGCGTTGCGGTGCTGGCCTTCAACCAACCCAGTGCCTTCACCAAACGTTGTTCCACCCCGGTGAAATCGCTGCCCAGGGGGTAATCGGGCAGGGTGCCGTCGCGGCGGAACGCCGCCAGCTTCGCGCTCAGGTGGGGCGGCGTGTTTTCCCGCCAGCGGGGCGCTGCGGCGAAATCGCCACGTAGTTTCTTCGAGCGCCTGGCGGTATCCAGCAGCTCTGACTGGAAGCGCGTGTCGGTGATGGCCGCCATCGCCGTCACGCAATCCTCATCGCAGCGGCCGTGCAGATCGGCGATGCCGTACTCGCTGATGTAGATGTCGCGCAGATGGCGGGGGATGGTGGTATGGCCGTAGTTCCAGCGCACATTCGATTGCGGCCTGCCGGCGTCGTCGCGCACCGCGCGGAACATCAGCACCGAGCGCGCATCGTCCAGCGCATGCGCCATGGCCACGAAGTTGTACTGGCCACCGACGCCGGAAACGATGCGGCCGTCCTCCAGCCCGTCGGAAACCGCAGCCCCCAGTGCGGTCGCCATCATGCAGGAATTGAAGAAGCGTGCGTCGCGGCGCTGCAGCCGTTCCAGGTTCTCGTTGCTGCCGTAGAGCTGGTTGACCTCGCTGATCCGGCGCATGCCGATGGCGCGGCGCTGGTCGTCCGGCAACTGCCGCAGCCATTGGTAGAACTCCGGCGAGCCCAGATAGAACGCGCCATGCAGGTATTCGCCATCGCGTTCCAGCCGTGCCTGGTCGCCCAGGTTGGCGGTGCCGTCGGCGATACGGCGCATCAGCAATTCATCGTCCACCACCTTGCGGCGGATGACGCCGGTTTCCACCAGGCGCTTGAAGCCTTCGTTGATCATTTCGCTGCAGCCGTACAGGCCGGCCGCAAACGGTTCCAGCCCGCCGCTGGCGATCACCGTGGGGTGCCGCTCGATATCGGGGTCCAATGCCGCCAGCACCCGCCGGTAGGTGCCGTTGTCGGTATGGCGCAGCGCCAGCGCATGACATAGCGCGTCGGCCAGCGCGCCGATGCCTATCTGCAGGGTGCCGCCATCGCGCACCAGCGTGCTGGCGTACAGGCCGATGGCGTAGTCGGTATCCGAAACCGGCTGGCGCGGCAGGCCGAACAGCTGCGGATACGGCCCCGGCGGCGTCACCACCGCGTCGAAATAATCCGCTTCCACCACGGCGCTGCCGCCAATCCACGGTAACAGCGGATCGATCTCGGCCACCAGCAGCGGACGCGGCAGGCCGCGGGCGACGATGGCCTCGACCGCGTCCTGGGTCAGATCGGTGTTGCAGGACAGCGAAAGCCGGCCGCTTGCCGGTTCGCGTGCGACTTTCTGCACGATGATATTGACGCCGCGTTCGCCCAGGGCACGCGCAACATGCGTGTAGTTGAGGCTGGCGTAGCCGCGTTGCGCCTGGGCCGAATTCATCAGGCCGCCGGATTGCATGTAGAACTCTTCGACCTGGATATGCGCCGGCAGCGCATCGCGTTTCATCGCCTGCACATAGGCCAGGCGCGGAAAGCCGGCACCGAAATGGCGCTCCGCGAAAGGCCCGACAAAGCGCCCTTCCAGGCCTTTGCCGCCCGCAGGGGGATCCAGCGACAACGCGGTGTACAGATGCCAGCGTCGGCTGGCGTCGGCTTCGATGCGCGCATACAGCGCATTCAACAGCCGGTGCGGCTTGCCGATGCCCAGCGGTGCGCCCATGCGCAGCGTCGCCGGGGAGTGCTGGAGAATGAAGTCGACGGCGTCGTCGAGGCTTTCCAGTAGGACAGTCATGGCGACGATGTTGGCCGACATGCCGACCAACGGCAACGACGGGGGTTGACAAGACGAACGATTACGCGCGTAATCAACAAAAATTACGGATGTAATCACTATGCCGGTCAGCGAAGCAGAAGCCCTGGTCATGGAAGTGCTGTGGCAATCCCACCCGCTTGCTGCCGACGACGTGGTCGCCGCCCTGTCCCCACGCACCGGCTGGGCCGAGCCGACCGTCAAGACGCTGCTCAACCGCCTGCTCAACAAGGGTGCCATCCGGGCGCAGAAACAGGGCCGCCGTTACCTGTACTCGCCCGTGCTGGCGCGCGAAGCCTGGGTGCAGCAGCAGAGCGAAGGCCTGCTGGAGCGCCTGTTCGGTGGCCGCGTCGCGCCGCTGGTCGCGCATTTCAGCGAACGCGGGAAGCTGTCTGCCGCCGATATCGCCGAGTTGAAGAAGCTGCTGGAGGAACTGGACGATGAGTAAGGCGATCCTGCACGTCCTGCTGGAAACCGCACTCGCCAGCAGCGCGGCCATCGTGCTGGTCATGGCCTTGCGCGGCTGGATCGGGTCGCGCTTTGGCGCACGCATTGTCTACCTGCTCTGGGCTTTGGTGCCCATTGCGCAACTGGCGGTGCTGCTGCCTGCCAGGGTCGGCCCGGCCGAGGCGATTCCGCTGCGTGCGCAACTCGCCATGGCGCAAACGCCGGTAGCGGATGTAGCCGCGTACCCTGGTTACGAACCCGTTCTTGTCTGCGCCTGGATAACAGGCGTGCTGGCGGTGCTTGCGCTGCAGATCTGGCAGCAGCGCCGCTTCCGCCGCTGGTTGGGTCCGGCCTGCCGGCGCGCCGATGGCCTGATCCAGGCAGGCGTCAGCGAGGGGCTGCCTGCGGTTGTGGGATTGCTGCGCCCTCGCATCGTCGTGCCGGCGGATTTCGATTGGCGCTACGACGAGCAGGAACGCCAGTTGGTACTGGAACATGAGCGCGTGCATCTGCGCCGCGGCGACCTTCAGGTCAATGCGGTGCTGGCCCTGTTGCGTTGCGTGTACTGGTTCAACCCGCTTCTCCATCTGGCGGCGCAACGCTTCCGCCACGATCAGGAACTGGCCTGCGACCAGGCGGTCATCGCGCGCTTTCCGCAACAACGCCGCGGTTACGGCGAGGCCATGCTGAAAACCCAACTGGCGGCGCGGGTGGTGCCGCTGGCATGCCACTGGAACACCCGTCATTCGCTCAAGGAGCGCATCGCCATGCTGAAACGTCCTTTGCCTGGCCGCCGCCGCACGCTGGCGGGAAAGTCCGTGGCCTTATTGTTGATCCTCACCGCCGCTGCCATCGCGTGGGCCGCACAGCCATCTCGGCTGCCATCGGGTACAGGTCAGGGCGTACTGCAGACTGCGCAGGATCCTGCCGGCAGCGGCGCGCCGATCCTTTCCGTCGCATCGTTGCAGACCGCCGTCGCGGATGGCGCAACGCCGGCGCCGCACCTTCCGCCGCCCCACTATCCTGCGGACGCCGCCAGACAGGGAATTTCCGGTAGCGTGCTGTTGAGGATCCTGGTGGGAGCGGATGGCAAGGCCAAGGACGTGCGAGTGGAGAATTCGCAGCCGGCGGGCGTTTTCGATGCCGCCTCGATAGAGGCGGTTCGGCGCTGGACTTTCTCGCCCGCGCTGAAGGACGGCAAACCGGTGCAGGGATGGGTAAGGGTGCCTATCGATTTCCAGGCGCCGCCGCCGGTGCAGGCGCCACCCGTTCCCTTGGGGATCGATGAAAATGCCTACGACTGGAGCGTTGTGGATGTCGATGTTGCCGATATCAGCGAAATGGAATGCGACGCGATCCGGACAGACGCGCAACCGCCCAGGCAGATTTACTGCGGCAACCGCAAAGCAGCGCTGCGGCAATGATCCGGCTGTGCATGATTGCGTTACTGCTGACGGCCTGCAGCGGTTGCGCCACACGTACGACGACCGTCGGACAGCGGATGTTCCTGCCCGAAGGTGCGGCCAGCTACGCCATGCAGGATCATCAGGCGTTCGTGTTTCCTGTACCGCATGCCAATCCGCCACCGGACTTTCCGCCGGACTATCCGCTGCGACGGGAACTGCCGCCGACCACGGTCTGCATTTCCCTCGTGGTCGATGAGGCGGGTGCGGTGGGCAGGCCGGAGCCGCAACCGGGTACCGGCTGCGCGATGGCGGAGGAAGCGGCACCGTTGTA
Organism: Pseudoxanthomonas wuyuanensis; assembly: GCF_900215535.1. Classification (GTDB taxonomy): domain Bacteria; phylum Pseudomonadota; class Gammaproteobacteria; order Xanthomonadales; family Xanthomonadaceae; genus Pseudoxanthomonas_A; species Pseudoxanthomonas_A wuyuanensis. Next base: position 342,851 of record NZ_OCND01000002.1, read on the forward strand.
TGCCGCTGCGTTGGCCCGCGTGCGCCAATGGCGGTTCGATCCGGCCATGTTCTGCAGCTATCCCGATGCCGCCACCCGCGACCGCGACTGGAATGGTCGGGGTTGCAGTGGTGCTGTGACGGAAGCGCGCGTCGTGCCGGTGAGCCTGTCGTATGCGTTCACCTTCGAAGTCAGAAACGGCGAGCGCAAGGTCGCTTCAGCACCGCATTGAACGTGTCGTAAAGCGGAGTCTGTTGTCGCAGCGGCTGGGTGCTTTGGCGGCAGATTCGCCGTCACAGCAATCGAGTCCGCAGACACGGACTAGCCGGGACACGTCCAACCTTGCGGGAGCGACCCCGGTCGCGACTTAAGTCGCTCCTACGGAAAACGGTTCTGCGGCTAGCGGCTCAGTCCAGCGTGTGGATCTCGTCCGCCAGCCGCCGCACTTCCTCCGGATGATGACTGACATAGACGATGGGCAGCCGGGTCTGGTCGCGCAGGCGCTGCAGGTAGGGAATCAGTTCCTCGCGCCGCGCCTGGTCCAGCGCCGACAGCGGTTCGTCGAACAGCAGCAGCGCCGGCTGCGACAGCAGTGCGCGGCCCATCGCCACGCGCTGTGCCTCACCGCCGGAAAGATTGGCGGTGCGCCGCGCCAGCAGGGCGCCGATGCCCAGCAGTTCCACCACCGCATCGAAGCCGAACTGCGGCGTCGGGTTGTGGCCATGCCGGCCGTACAGCAGGTTGCGGCGGACATCCAGGTGCGGGAACAGCCGCGCGTCCTGGAACACGTAGCCAATGCGGCGGCGATGCACCGGCACGTCGATGCGTTGCGCGCTGTCGAACAGGCAGCGCCCATCCACCTCGATGCGCCCGGCGTGCGGTTTCACCAGGCCGGCAATGGCATTGAGCACGGTGGTCTTGCCGGCGCCGGAAGGACCGGTCAGCGCGGTGACGCGCGCGTCCGACTCCAACCGTATCCGGCGCTGGAAGCTTCCGCGCCGCAGTTCGATATCCAGCCGCAGCATCAGTGTTCCTCGCTACCGCGATGCCGGCGCGCCAGCCACTCGGACAGCAGCAGCGCCGCCAGCGAGATCGCCACCGCCACCGCGGCCAACCGCCAGATGCCCGACTCGCCGCCGGGCACCTGCATCAGCCCGTAAATCGCCGACGACAACGTCTGGGTTTCGCCAGGAATGTTGGAAACGAAGGTGATGGTGGCGCCGAACTCGCCCAGCGCCTTGGCGAACCCCAGCACGGTGCCGGCGATCAGGCCCGGCCAGGCCAGCGGCAGGGTGATGGTGAAGAACACCCGCCAGGGGCCGGCACCCAAGGTGGAGGCGGCCTGTTCGAGGCGGCGATCGGTGGCTTCCAGCGAAAGGCGGATAGCGCGCACCATCAGCGGGAAACCCATCACGGCGCAGGCCAGGGCCGCGCCGGTCCAGCGGAACGCGAAGACGATGCCCAGATGCTGTTCGAGCCATCCGCCCAGCGGCCCCTGCGTTCCGAGCAGCATCAGCAGCGCGTAGCCCATCACTACCGGCGGCAGCACCAACGGCAGATGCACCAGCGCGTCCAGCAAGGCCTTGCCCGGAAACCGCCGGCGCGCCAGCAGCCAGCCCAGCGCGACGCCGAACGGCAGGCTGGCCAGCGATGCGGCCGTGGCCACTTTCAGGCTCAGCGCGACCGCGGTCAGTTCTTCCGGGGTAAACCCGAACAAGGTTCAGTCCCGCCGCAGCACGGCAAAGCCGCGCCGTTCGAAAATCGGCCGCGCTGCCGGCGAAGACAGCCAGTCCACGAATGCGTCAGCCGCGGCCTTGCCCGTTCCGTTGAGCGCAGCCACTGGATAGATGATGGCCGGATGACTGTCGGCGGGGAACGTCGTCACCACGCGTACGGCCGGTTCTGCGCTGGCGTCGGACCGGTAGACGATGCCCAGCGGGGTTTCGCCGCGGGCCACCAGCATCAGCGCGGCGCGCACGCTGTCCGATTCTGCCAATCGCGAATGCACGCTGTCCCATGCGCCAATCGATTGCAGTGCGGCGCGCGCATATTTGCCGGCCGGCACGCTGCTGGTCTGTCCCACCGCCAGGCGCCCCTTCCCGAGCGCTGCCGCCAACGCGCCGGGCCGCTGCAGGTCCACGCTTGCCGCGCGATTGCGCGGAGCTATCAACACCAGCCGGTTGCCCAGCAGGTTGTGCCGTGCGGCGGGATCGACGTTGCCGCGCTGCTGCAGATAGTCCATCCATTCCAGGTCCGCCGAGAAAAACACGTCCGCCGGCGCGCCGTGTTCGATCTGCCGGGCCAGCGTGGAGCTGGCCGCATACGACACCCGTATGGCAACGCCCTGTCTGCGCTGGTAGGCGGTCGCCGCTTCGTCCATCGCTTCCTTCAGGCTGGCGGCAGCGAACACCGTCAGGCCGGGCTGGCGCTCGGCAGCCTGCGCCGTCGGCGCGGACGGACCCAACGAGAGCAGGCCCGACGAAAGCAGCGCCAGCGCTACCGCGAGCAAAGAACGGAGAAACGGAGAAGTCATACAGTTGACTCCCAGTTGCGTCAGGACGAGCCGAGCACGCTGTTGAGCAGTTGCGCCAGATGCGCGCCGCCTTGCCGCAGGCGCTGTTCGGCGACCGGCCGGTAATGCCGTACGTAAGCCGGGTCCAGTTTGGCGCGGCGCGGATAGAAACCCGGTTGCAGCACCAGGGCGCACGATTGCTGGGCCCACTGCACCGGCGCGGCCGCTGTCAGAAAAGCCGTATCGACACCGGCCGGCATGGCCTGCAACCGCTTGAGGTAGGCGTCTTCATCGAGTCCGGCGGTCTTCAGCAGTCCGCTGTCCCATAGCCGGTGCAGATTGCTGCCTTCGCCGTCGATGTTGATCTGGAAGTCGTTGCCGCCCTTGTCGCGCGCATAGCCGGCGTGCAGCGGCTGATGCGCGTCGCCGACGAAGTGGACGACGAACTTCAGCGCCTGCAACCGCTCCGTTTTCGCTTTGCCGCGGTCGCCAAGGATGGCGGCCTGTTCGCGAATGGCCTCGACCACGCAATGGCCGCCGCGGCAGTCGCGTGCGGCTTCGTACCCGCATTGATGTTCGCCGATATTGACGTAGTGCCAGCGCGCGCTGCGCCTGCCCAGATCCGGATCGTCGGCACGCAGTTCGTCGGCCCAGTTGGCGATGCCGGCCAGGCTGGGATCGGCTTCGCCGGCCAGCAGTTCGGCAATCTGCGCGCGCGCCTGCGGCGAAAGATCGGCTTCGGCAAGCCGCGCAATCAGGCGATGCCCCACCGGACCCCAGGCACGGGCCGGCGCGGGCAACAGCAGACAAACAACCAGCAGCGATGCAATGAGTCGGGCCATGCCGGTCACTTTAACCGACATGGCCCATCCCCCCAACACGATGGATGCTTTACTCAGAACTTGAGGACATATGCGGCGCCGTAGACCAGCGGGTCGATGTTGGCGGTGCCCAGCTTGACGCCATCGGCCTTGACGTCGGTGTCGATGTCGATCCAGCGCACGTCCACGCGGATGGCGCCACGTTCGCCGACCTTGAAATCGATGCCCGCATGCGCGGCCAGGCCCCAGGAATCCTCCAGCTTCAGATCCACGCCTTCCAGCGCGCCCTGGGTGTCCTCGCTGAAGAAGGTGGTGTAGTTCAGGCCGGCGCCGAGGAACGGCGAGACCGTGCCCTTGCTGTTGAAGTGGTACTGCAGCGATACGGTCGGCGGCAGGTGCTTGGTGCTGCCCACGGTGCCGACGCCGTCAATGGAGATGTCGTGCTTGAATGGCAGTGCGGCCAGCACTTCCAGGCCCAGGTTGTCGCGCAGGAAGTATTCGAAGGTGATGGTGGGCTTGACGTCGCTGTCGATGTCCAGCGGCAGGGTGCCGCCAGCCAGGCTGCCGTTGTCGGATTTCGGGTTGACCTGGTGGACGCCGATGCCCAGGGTCCAGTCGCCCTGGGACTGGGCCAGGGCGGGCAGGGCGCTGGCGGCCAGCGCGACGGCAAGGGAGGCTGCGATGATGGACTTTTTCATGTTTTATGGCTCGGGGTTAGGAACTGGGCGCAGTTTCCGCCCCTGCGCGGCCCGGCGCCTTGATCAGGATCAATCGCCGATCTGCCCGCCACGCCCGGCGTCGACGGCGGCTTTGCATGGCCCCTGCTAGAATGCCGTTCCCGTCAACCCCGCCGCGTGTTGCGCGGCCGCAGGAGTTTTGAGCAATGTCGATCAAGGTTGGTATCAATGGCTTCGGCCGCATCGGCCGCAACGTGCTGCGTTCGGCCGTGCAGAATTTCGGCAGCGACATCGAGATCGTCGCCATCAACGATCTGCTGGAGCCGGACTACCTGGCCTACATGCTGCAGTACGATTCCGTGCATGGCCGTTTCAAGGGCGAGGTCAAGGTCGAAGGCAATACCCTGATCGTCAACGGCAAGAAGATCCGTCTGACCCAGGAGCGCGATCCGGCCAATCTGAAGTGGGACGAAGTGGGCGCCGAAGTGGTCATCGAGTCCACCGGTCTGTTCCTGGACAAAGCCACCGCGCAGAAGCACCTGGATGCCGGCGCCAAGAAAGTCATCCTGTCGGCGCCGTCCAAGGACGACACGCCGATGTTCGTCTACGGCGTCAACGACAAGACCTACAAGGGCGAGGCGATCATTTCCAACGCGTCCTGCACCACCAACTGCCTGGCGCCGATCGCCAAGGTGCTCAACGACAAGTGGGGCATCAAGCGCGGCCTGATGACCACCGTGCACGCCACCACCGCTACCCAGAAGACCGTCGACGGCCCGTCCAACAAGGACTGGCGCGGCGGCCGCGGCATCCTGGAGAACATCATCCCGTCCAGCACCGGCGCGGCCAAGGCGGTCGGCGTGGTCATTCCGGAATTGAACAAGAAGCTCACCGGCATGTCGTTCCGCGTGCCGACCAGCGATGTGTCGGTGGTCGACCTGACCTGCGAGCTGGAAAATCCGGCCACCTACGCCGAGATCTGCGCCGAGATGAAGGCGCAGAGCGAAGGCGCGCTGAAGGGCGTGCTGGGCTATACCGAAGACAAGGTGGTCGCCACCGATTTCCGCGGCGATACCCGCACCTCCATCTTCGATGCCGATGCCGGCATCGCGCTGGACGGCACCTTCGTCAAGCTGGTCAGCTGGTACGACAACGAATGGGGCTATTCCACCAAGTGCCTGGAAATGGTGAAGGTCGTCGCAGCCGGCTAGTGGTGCGACGCCCTGTGAGGCTCACCACCAAGTGCCTGGAAATGGTGAAGGTCGTCGCAGCCGGCTAGTGGTGCGACGCCCCGTGAGGCTCACCACCAAGTGCCTGGAAATGGTGCGCGTGGTCGCCGGCAAGTAAACGGCCCGAACCATCGCTGTCCCGGCAGGAGCGCCCTTGCGGCGCTCCTGTCGTATCTGGCATCCGGTATCGCATTTCGCTACCGTTGGCGCAGCTTTACGGTACCGGCACGAACAATCTTGCAAAAGCGGGGGGATTGCATGAGGCTGCTTCGGTTGCCGCTTGCAGAAGGGGCCTTCGAATAGCTGAGCGACTCCCTCTTCCTCCCATCGCATCGCGGGAGAGGGCAGGGGCGGGGATCGATTCGGGCCGGTTTCGAATCGATTGGAACGGCCGGCTGGCTTCCGTCAGCGGGAGACGCAGTGGAGACATGGAATGGATGAGCTGACGGGGATCCTGTTACTGGTTGGACTGGCGGTACTGGCGGTACCGGTGCTGATGATCGCGGCACTGGTGGCGATCAGCGGACTGAAGAGGCGCGTGACCGCGCTGGAGGCCGAAGTCCACCGCTTGCGCACCAGCGACCGCCCCGCACCGGCCCGCAGCGCCGAAACGGCGCGCCCGCAGGCCGCAGCCACGCCGCAGATCCCTCCCGTGCCGGTGCCGCAGGAACGCGAGCCTGCCCGGCCGACGTCCGCAGCCGCGCCACCGCCAGCTACCGTGGCTTCGCCGCCGCCACTGCCGGAAACCGCCGCCTCGGCCGGTCCGGCCGGCACGTCCCATTCTCCGCTGCCACTGGTGCCGCCAAGGCCATCGCAGCCGCAGCAAGGCCCGCGCCAGCCCGTGCCGCCGTCGCGGCCGGACATCCTTACCCGCGCCGCGCGCGCGGTGAAACGCTGGTTCACCGTCGGCAACGTGCCGGTCAAGATCGGCGTGCTGGTGCTGTTCGCCGGCGTGGCGGCGCTGCTGAAATACGCCAGCGACCAGGGCCTGCTGGTGGTGCCGATCGAACTGCGGCTGGCCGGCATTGCTGCTGCGGCGCTGGCGGCGCTGGGGTTTGCCTGGCGCAAGCGCGACAGCAACCGGATCTTTGCGCTCAGCCTGCAGGGCGGCGCGATCGGCGTACTGCTGCTGACGGTGTTCGCCGCCTTCAAGATGCACGGGATGATGCCCGTCGGCGCGGCGTTCGCGCTCAGTGTGGTGCTGATCGCCGGCGCCGGCATGCTGGCGGTGCTGCAGAACGCCAAGGCGCTGGCGGTGTTCGCGATCCTGGCCGGTTTCCTGGCGCCGATCTGGCTGTCCACCGGCAGCGGCAACCATGTCGCGTTGTTCTCCTACTACGCGGTGTTGAATGCGGCCATTCTGGGCATCGCCTGGTGGCGTTCGTGGCGGGTGCTGAACCTGTTGGGCTTCGTCTTCACCTTCGGTATCGGCACGCTGTGGGGTGTGCTGGATTACCAGCCGCGCAAGTTCGCCAGCACCGAACCGTTCCTGCTGCTGTTCTTCGCGTTCTACCTGCTGATCCCGATGTTCTTCGCGCGCCGGCAGCCGGCCAGCCGGCGCGACTTCATCGACGGCTGCCTGGTGTTCGGCACGCCGCTGATCGCTTTCTCGCTGCAGGCCGGTTTGCTGCGCGGCGACCGCTTGCCGCTGGCGTTCTGCGCGCTGGGGCTGGGCGCGCTGTACGCGGGGCTGGCATGGGCCTTCCTGCGCCGCCTCAACTTCGCTGCGCTGGGCCAGTCCTATGCATTGCTGGCGGTGGGGTTTGCGACGTTGTCGGTACCGCTGGCGCTGTCGGCGCAGGCCACGGCCTGCGTGTTCGCGCTGGAAGGCGCCGCGCTGGTCTGGCTGGGCCTGCGTCAGCAGCGCTGGCTGCCGCAGTTGACCGGAGCGGGCCTGCAACTGGCTGCCGCGCTGGCGTTTGCGATAGGCGCAGGTTACGCCGCGACCGCAATCGCCAACCCGGTGTTCATGGGCGCGTTGCTGATCGCGCTGGCAGCGTTCGCCAGCGCGTGGGCCTGCCGCGATCACGGAAACAACATGCTGGCGCTGCCCTACTATCTGTGGGGCCTGCTGTGGTGGCTCGGCAACGGCATCAACGAGATCGAGCGCTTCATCGCACGCGACCAGCAGGCCGATGCCTTGCTGGCGTTCGCCGCGGTGACCGGCTGGCTGGCCGCCGAAGTGCATCGCCGCCGTCCGGACGCGGTCCTGGCGATGACCACGTTGGGCGCGCTGGCGGTGGCCGTGCCGCTGGCGCTGACGCAGTCCTGGCTGCACGGGCAACCGTTTGCAGGCGCCGGCATCCTGGCCTGGGCGGCATTCGCGGTACTGGGCCTGCGCAGTCTGGTCAGCCTGCGTGCCCATCCGGATGGGTATGCGGTGGCCGCGCAGTTCGTCTGGTGGCTGGTATGGCCGTTCGTGCTGTCGCTGCTGTTCGCCTACCTGGCGGATCGCTTCGAACTTGCCGAAGGCTGGCGCGTGCTGGGCATCGGCTTGCCGTGGCTGGCGGTGGCCGCGCTGTCGCTGTTCCGTTGGCCGTGGCTGGCGCAGCCGCTGGGGACGCGTTTCGACGCCGCCCGCACCGCGCTGCAATCGGCGTATTTCCTGGTGCTGTCGCTGGGCTGGCTGTTTGCGCTGACCAGCAGCGGCGGCAGTGCGCCGTTGCCGTGGCTGCCGCTGCTGAATCCGCTGGAACTGGCGCAGTTGTCGGTCCTGGCGCTGGCGGCATGCTGGTTCTGGTCCGAATCGGCACCGCGGATGCTGCGCTCGATCCGCTGGATGAAACTGGCCGCGGTGTCGTTCGTCTTCATCACCTCCAGCGTGCTGCATACGGTCCATCACTGGGGCGGCGTGCGCTGGAACGAGTCGCTGCTGTCCACCAGCCTGGCGCAGACCAGCCTGACCGTGGTCTGGAGCGTGCTGGGCGTGCTGGGCTGGGTGGTCGGTTCGCGGCGCGAGCATCGCGGCCTGTGGCTGGCCGGCGCGGTGCTGATGGGCGTGGTGCTGATCAAGCTGGTGCTGGTGGATCGCGGTAACCTGGGCAACGTGCTGGGCATCGCCTCGTTCATCGCCTATGGCCTGCTGTGCACCGTGGTCGGCTACCTGGCGCCGGCGCCGCCGCGTGCGCATACCGAGGAAACCGCCGCATGAAGAAATCCACCGCTCTGTTGCTGGCATTGCTGCCCCTGATGGCGCTGGCGGCCGCGCGCGAGGATTACGCGTGGCAATGGCGGCTGGAACTGGCCAACGCCGATAGCGGCATGCAGAAGGTTGCGCTTCCGGAAGCGGTCTATCGCCAGGTGCAGCGCGCCGATCTGGGCGATATCGATGTGGTCGACGGCAGCGGGCAACCGGTGCCTGCGGCGCTGTTCAGCGCCGAACGGCCGCTGGACCCGGCGCTGCCGTTGCGCGATCTGCGCTGGTTCCCGCTGCCGGCCGCCGCCGCCGGCAGCGGCGCCGATATCGCCTTGATCGCCGAGCGCGATGCCGACGGCGCGGTGCGCCGGGTGACCACTGAAGTCAGCCAGCGCGGGGCCGCCAATGCCAGGCGTTCGGGCTGGCTGGTCGATGCTTCGGATGTGGAGCGGCCGATTCGCGCGCTGGAACTGGAATGGGCGTCCAACGGTGCGGCCATCGAACAGACCCTGCGCGTGCAGGGCAGCGACGATCTGCGCAGCTGGCAGACGCTGGAGGCAGCCGCGCCGCTGCTGGACCTGCGCCGCGGCGGCGAGAATCTGCGCCACGGACGGATCGAGTTCGCCAGCCGCTTCCGTTACCTGCGCCTGTTGCCGCTGGCGCTTGGCGCGGTGCCTGCGATTACGGCGGTGCGTGCGGAGCTGGTGCCGCCGGAAGGCACGCCGGATTGGCAATGGCAGGCGTTGAATGGACGCCGCAGCGTCGAGCAGGGGCGCGAGTACTTCGAGTTCGAACTGGATGGGCGTTTCCCGATGGAACGCGCCGATGTGGTCCTGCCGGGCAACAGCACCGCCGAATGGACGCTGCAAAGCCGCGATGCGGCCGACATGCCCTGGCAGCAGCGTGCCGGCCCATGGGTGGCCTACCAACTGGGCAGCGGCGAACGTGCGGAGCGTTCGATGCCCGAGCCTCTGCGCGATGTCCTGCGCGACCGCCATTGGCGGCTGTCGGCGCGCGCGCCGCTCGGCGACAGCAAGGCGCCGGTGCTGCGGCTGGGATACCGCCCGGAAGTGCTGGTGTTCATGACCGAGGGCCAACCGCCGTATGCGCTGGTGGCCGGCAGCGCGCGCGCGGTGCGCGCGCCGGCACCGCTGGGGCGGACGATGGAGGCGCTGCGGCGCCAGCATGGCGTGGATTGGCAACCGGCGGCTGCAACGGTGGGCGCCGGATCCGAACTTGCCGGCGCCGCGGCGCTACGCCCGATCGAACCCCCGCGCGACTGGAAGGCCTGGTTGTTGTGGGCGCTGCTGATTGGCGGCGCCGCGCTGGTGGCCGGCCTGGCCTTCAGCCTGCTGAAGAAGCCCGCCGAATGACGCAGGGCAGGCCCAGATCTGAGGTCTCCCCACAAATTCTTTCAGGGATTCAGTTGACGCTGCGTTTGCTTCTCCCCTTGACCCCATTGGGCGGTTAAAACATCTGAAAGAGAGGTGAGGGGAGAACTTGCACGGCACCTGGCGTCACAACAGCCCAAAGCAAATCCCTCTGAATCTTCCTTTTTTCAGGTTTCTTCGCCCACTCCGAAGCGCTCGGTTTCGGCGAGTTCGGCTCCGGAAAGAGCCGCCGGCCGTCAGGCTGGGGGTGCTCCGCCCTCCTGACGACGTCGTGTCTTTACGTCGGGCCGCAGGCCATCGTGGCCTGCTCTGCGCACCCCCAGCCCGCCGGCCGGCGCCTTTCGCGAGTTGGCAGATTCGCGACTTCGTAAAGCCTTTCTTCCAGCACCAGCCAGGTGTCCAGGCGCCGGTGGCCGGGGCAGTGCGGGCTCTTCCGCGGCAGGGATGCCGCGGAAGAGCTACAGGGGTGAGGCAAGCGCTTGCGAAGCACCGCTTCGCGCGTAGCCGAACGCCCGCCATCTGCGATGGCGGGCCGGCCCCGCACAGCGGGTGTTTACGGCGTGTCCCGCACTGCCCTGGTCATCGGATTCCACATGGATGTCCCCCCCCCACACACTTGAAAGGAAGAACCCTCTTTCGGCCCGCCCCACCGGTGCATCCGGCGCCCAATCGCGGGTTTGCCGCATCCGCGCCCAGCCCGGACAATAGGCGCCTGTCTCCCCCTCAGGAATGCCCATGTCCATCGTCCGAATGACCGACCTCGACCTGTCCGGCAAGCGCGTGTTGATCCGGCAAGATCTCAACGTGCCGATCGACGCGGGCCGCATCACTTCCGAACAGCGCATCACCGCGTCGCTGCCGACGCTGAAGCTGGCGCTGGAAAAAGGCGCGGCGGTGATGGTGACTTCGCACCTGGGCCGGCCGAAGGAGGGGGTCTGGAGCGAAGCCGATTCGCTGGCGCCGGTGGCGCGGCGGCTGTCGGAACTGCTCGGCGCCGACGTGCCGCTGATCAAGGACTGGGTGGATGGGGTCGATGTCGCCCCGGGCCAGCTGGTGCTGCTGGAAAACTGCCGGATGAATGCCGGCGAAGGCAAGGACGACGAGGAACTGGCGAAGAAGTACGCGGCGCTGTGCGATGTGTTCGTGATGGATGCGTTCGGTACCGCACATCGGGCGCAGGCGTCCACCCACGGTGTCATCAAGTTCGCAAAGACCGCAGCCGGCGGCCCGCTGCTGATGGCCGAACTGGACGCGCTGGCGCTGGCGCTGGAGAAACCGGCGCGGCCGCTGCTGGCCATCGTGGCCGGCAGCAAGGTCTCGACCAAGCTGGAACTGCTGTCCAACCTGGTCGGCAAGGTCGACCAGCTGATCGTCGGCGGCGGTATCGCCAACACCTTCATCGCCGCCGAAGGCCATGCGGTCGGAAAATCGTTGTACGAAGCCGATCTGATCGATACGGCAAGGAAAATCGACGCCGAAGCCAAGGCGCGCGGCGCCGACATCCCGGTGCCTACCGATGTGGTGGTGGCGAAGGAATTCAGGGCCGATTCGCCGGCGTCGGTGAGGCCGGTGGCCGGCGTCGGCGCCGACGACATGATCCTGGACATCGGCCCGGATACCGCCGCGCGCTATGCCGAGCTGATCAAGGCCGCCGGCACCGTGGTCTGGAACGGGCCGGTGGGCGTGTTCGAGTTCGACGCCTTCGGCAAGGGCACCGAAACGCTGGCGCGCGCGATCGCCGAATCGAAGGCGTTCTCGATCGCCGGCGGCGGCGACACGCTCGCGGCGGTGGACAAGTATGGCATCGCCGACCAGGTGAGCTACATCTCCACCGGCGGCGGCGCGTTCCTGGAATTCCTGGAAGGCAAGACGTTGCCGGCGGTGGCGGCGCTGCAGGCGCGCGGCCAGTGATGCGGGAAACCTTGTTCTTCGACATGGACGGTACCCTGATCGACTCGGAGCCGGGCATCGTTGCCGGCATCGAGCACACCTTCTCGCAGTTGGGCAGACCGGTGCCGTCGCAGCTGCGGCGATGGATCGGTCCGCCGCTGCGCGACAGCTTCCAATCGCAACTCGACGACCCGGCATTGGTGACGCAGGCGCTGGAGCTGTACCGGCAGCGCTACGACAGGCGCGGCTGGAGCGAGCACACGATCTATGCCGGTATCGGCGAAACGGTCGAAACCCTGCATGCGGCCGGTCACCGGGTGGCGGTGGTGACGTCGAAGAACGAGCGTTTCGCGCGCCGTATCGCCGAACACCTGCCGTTCGGCCACTGCTTCGAGGACGTCGTCGGCGCCAGCGACGACGGCGAGCGCCGCTTCAAACCGGATCTGATTGCCGAGGCCATGCGCAGGTTGTCGGTTGCGCCGGAACAGTGCTGGATGATCGGCGACCGGCGCATGGACATCGAAGGCGCGCGCCACCACGGCATGCGCAACATCGGCGTGCTGTGGGGCTTCGGCGACGAAGCCGAGCTGCGCACCGCAGGCGCGGTACGGCTGGCCCAGCATCCGCAGGAACTGCCGGCGCTGCTGGCGGCCTGAACGCGGTGGCCCGCCAGGGTCCGGCGGCGGCATCGGAACAACAGCAGGCCCTGGCGGAGCGGGGCCCGGTGCCCAGCAGCCGGGACAGGCGAAGCGCGCAGATGCGCAACCGGTCATGTGTGCGACCGCAGCACGGGCGCGCGATTCGAGACCAAAAAAATACCAGTGCGGCGGATGCGGGAAAGCGCTGGAAACAAGCCGTTTTCTGCCGATTCTTCGACGCGTGCGGTCGTTGTCCCTGGACAGGGCGAAACGGATTGCGGCTTTATTCTTTTCAGGTCATCGCAGTCACGATGCGTTGTGGTAGCTTTGCCGGGTTTTCAAGGGACAAACCATGACCGCACCACGCCAGCGCCGCACCAAGATCCTCGCCACCCTCGGACCGGCCACCGATCCGCCGGGCGTGCTGGACGAACTGTTTCGCGCAGGCGTCAACGTGGTGCGGCTGAACTTCTCGCATGGCGATCCTTCCGGCCAGGCCAAGCGCGCCGCCGCGGTGCGCGCCGCCGCGCAGCGCGCCGGTGCCGAGGTCGGCATCCTGGCGGATCTGCCAGGCCCGAAGATCCGCGTCGAGCGTTTCGCCGAGGGCAAGGTGCAGCTGAAGGCCGGCGACCGCTTCGATCTGGTGGCCAGCGCCGATGCGCCGCCCGGCGACGCATCGCAGGTCGGGGTGAGCTATCTGGGCCTGCCTGGCGACGTCGCGCCCGGCGACGTGCTGCTGCTGGACGATGGCCTGATGCAGTTGCAGGTGGTGCGGGTGGAAGGCGAACGCATCGTCAATACCGTGCTCAACGATGGCACGCTGTCCGACCGCAAGGGGCTGAACAAGCAGGGCGGCGGTCTGTCGCTGGGCGCGCTGACCGAGCGCGACAAGGAACTGATCGGCATCGTCGCCAAGATTGGCGTGGATTTCATCGCCGTGTCGTTCTGCCGCAACGCGCAGGACATGAACGATGCGCGCCGCATCGCCCGCGAGCATGGCTGCGACGCGGCGCTGGTGTCGAAGATCGAACGCACCGAGGCCATCGACAACCTGGCCGAGATCATCGACGCCAGCGATGTGGTGATGGTGGCGCGCGGCGATTTGGGCGTGGAAATCGGCGATGCCGAACTGCCCGGCCTGCAGAAGAAGATCATCAAGGAGTCGCTGGCCCGCAACCGGGTGGTGATCACCGCCACGCAGATGCTGCAGTCGATGGTCGACAGCCCCATCCCCACCCGCGCCGAAGTGCTTGACGTGGCCAACGCGGTCATCGACGGCACCGATGCGGTGATGCTGTCGGCGGAAACCGCGGCGGGCAGCTACCCGGTCAAGGCGGTGGAGGCGATGGCCCGGATCTGCCTGGGTGCGGAAAAGCAGTTCGAGATGGATACCGATTTCGAAAAGGCGCCGCGCAATCTGGTGCGCGCCGATCAGGCCATCGCGATGGCCGCGATGTTCGTTTCCGAGCACATCGGGGTGCGCGCGATCGTGGCGATGACCGAATCCGGCGGCACCGCCGGCTATCTGTCGCGGTTCCGCTCCAGCGCGCCGATCTATGCGTTTTCGCGCCATGACGGCGCCCGCCGCAGGATGGCGATGATGCGCGATGTGTTTCCGATCGCCTTCGACAGCCGCGGGCTGGCCCCGCGCGAAGCCGCGCGCGAATCGCTGCGCTGCCTGTGCGATCGCCAGCTGCTGGATGAGGGCGACCGGGTGATCTTCACCAGCGGCGATCACATGGAACAGCACGGCGCCACCAACACGCTGCGTCTGTTGCAGATCGGCAGCGATGGCAAGCCCGAGGGGCTGGGCGAGCTGTAACCCGCCCGGCGGCCCGCTTTGGCGGGCTGTCGTTACCCGGGCCAGCGGACTTCAAGGCAGCGGCCGGCCGAACCGGAAGGCAAGCGCACGACAGACCGGCCATTGCTTGTATGCCACGGTCGGCTGACACCGGCATTCGGTGCCCTTCCCCGGGTGCCGAAGACCGCCGCAACGATGCCGGCCCGGTTTATGGCCGGCGCTTGACGGAATGCTGACGCCGCGGCGGGCTATAATTGGTATTCCCCGCTGCCGCCGTCAGGACACCTAATGAGCATCGAACAGCTTGCCGAAACCGCCCAGGCCATGGTCGCCGCGGGCAAGGGCATCATCGCGATCGACGAATCCACCAGCACCATCGCCAAGCGTTTCGCCGGCGTGGGCATCGAAAACACCGAGGAAAACCGCCGCGCCTATCGCGAACTGCTGCTGACCACGCCCAAGCTGAGCGACTACATCTCCGGCGCCATCCTGTTCGACGAAACCATCCGCCAGTCCACCAAGGACGGCGTGCCGTTCGCCAAGTACATGGCCGCCAACGGCATCATTCCCGGCATCAAGGTCGACAAGGGCACCCATGCGCTGGCCGGTTGCCAGGGCGAGCTGGTGACCGAGGGCCTGGACGGCCTGCGCGAGCGCCTGAAGGAGTACTACGCGCTGGGCGCGCGCTTCGCCAAGTGGCGCGCGGTCATCACCATCGGCGATGACATCCCCTCCGGCACCTGCATCGAGGCCAATGCCCATGCGCTGGCGCGCTATGCCGCGCTGTGCCAGGAACAGGGCCTGGTGCCGATGGTGGAGCCGGAAGTGCTGATGGACGGCAGCCACGATATCGAAACCTGCTACGAAGTCACCGAAGCCACGCTGCGTTCGCTGTTCGGCGCGTTGTACGAACAGAACGTGATGCTGGAGGGCACCATCCTGAAGGCATCGATGGTGGTGCCGGGCAAGGATTGCGAAGAGCAGGCCAGCGTGGACGAAGTGGCCGATGCCACGGTGATGTGCCTGAAGAGCACCGTGCCGGCGATTCTGCCGGGCATCGTGTTCCTGTCCGGCGGCCAGAGCGATGAAGATGCCACTGCGCATCTCAATGCGATGAACCAGCTCGGCAATCTGCCGTGGCCGCTGTCGTTCTCGTATGGCCGCGCCATGCAGCAGGCCGCACTGAAGCTGTGGTCGCAGGATCTGAAGGGCAACTTCGCCAAGGCGCAGTCCACCGTCTACGCGCGCGCCAAGGACAACGGCCTGGCCGCGCTGGGCAAGTGGGAAGGTTGATGCCCGTGTCGGCGTGATGGGATAATCCCAGCGTCAAAAAACGCCGGCCTTGTGCCGGCGTTTTGTTTTCACCGTCACTGCAGCAACTACAGGGAAACGTGCATATGGATCGCACCCGGTTCCGCCGTCCGGCGGGTCATGTTTTTTCCATCGTGTTGGCGCTGTCGGGATTCGCCGGCAACGCTGCGGCCGCCAGCTACGACGATGCGTATTTCGTCCGCCAGGAAATCGGCCCGGCCAGCGGCCAGGCGCTGATCACCCAGCAGGCGCTGATGCCGGTGACGTTGCGCTCCGACGGCAACGGCAGCCGCCTGCGCGCGCGCACGGTGTGGTTCAAACTGGATGCCGGCTACGGCCAGCGCGGCGATTCCTACAAGCTCGACGCCGACTATGCCGACGATGCGGCGATGGCGGCGTTTCTGGGCAGCGGCATCGAGACCCGCCTGGACAGATCGGGCCGCGTCGTTTCGGTGGGCGCGGCGGACCCGCAGGCGCTGGAAGCGCTGGCCAGGCACCGACCGCAGGTGCGCGAGGCGCTGGCGCGCATCGGCGACGCGGTCGGCGTGCGCCCGTTCGCGCTGCCGGAAAAGCTGAGTGTCGGCCAGCGCTTGCGCGAAACGCAGAAAGTCCCGGGATTGGGCGAACTGGCGTGGACGATGCGGGTTGCTGCGCTGGATGCGCAGCAGGTGGAACTGGAGATGCAGGCAAGCTCGTCCGAGGGCGCCGCGCTGACCGGCTACCAGGTGCTGCGCCGTGACTCGGGCATGCCGGTGGAGGCACGGCTGACATTGTCGCTGCCCGACGGCCTGGTGCCGGGGCAAAGCGAGCCGATGCAGCTGCGGATGCTGGCCATCAGCCAGCGGCATGCCGTGGCGATGACCGCCACCCAATGGGATGCGGCCGACTGGAAAGCCTACCGGGAGCATTTCGAAGTGCTGCTGGCGTCGCCCGAATTCCGCGGCGAAGCGGTGCCTGCCGACGAACTGCGGGATCTGGACAGCCATCTGAAGCAGATGGCGATCGCCGGCCTGCCGGAAGCCGAATGGAAACGCATCCGCGGGGGATTGATCTTCCGTATCGATGAGACAAGCCATCCGCGTCCGCGGATCGATTTGTCCGGGCAGTACGACGTGATTGCGGCGGGCCAGTGGCCGCGACGTTTCCTCATGCGCTTGAAGAATGCCCGCCTGCTGGATGCCAATGGCGAGCCGTTGCCGGATATCGAGGCCATTCCCAACCGCCTGTTCGAACTGACAGCCGGCCAGGAGAATCTGGACCTGGACGAGCGCGACGAGCAGTTCCCGTTCCGGCTGCCGCCAGCGTTGCAGGCAGAGGCGCTGGACGGACTGGCGACCATCGCGCTGGATCTGGAACTGGGCGGGCACCAGCTGCAAGAGCAAAAAGTGATCGCGCGCGGCCAGCAGGCCGGACCATCGTCACCGACGCTTGAGTGGTCGGAGCGCTGGGTCGAGCTGAAGCATGCCGCTTCGGCCGGGAGCGAACAGGACATCTGGGTGATCGCTCCGCTGGATGCGCAGGGCACGCCGATTCGCCATGTCGCCATTCCCTATGGCGAGCACTTGCTGCAGCCGGCGCCAGAAAATCCGCCGCCGCTGTCTTCGCGGTACAGCAACCCGCGCTACCGGGTGATAACGGCAGAACCCATTGCCGCGATCGAATTGCGCCGCTACACGTTGCAGTGGCAACCCGATACCTGGATCTTCGCCAATGGCTCCGACCTGTTTGCAGGCGGCGCGCTGATCGGCGTCCGCCACGCCAGCGAACCGGTGGGTGCGCCGGCAGCGGCGGTAACCGGACAGGCGCTGCTGGAAGCCTTCGACACGCTGGTCGATGACCAGGCCGGCTACAAGGTGCTGGTGCCGCTGCGCGGGAATTTGCAGGATGCCGCCGCCAGGTTCTGCCAAGCGCGGCCGCTGTCGTCGACGGGAAGCCCGGTTTATGGGGTGGAGCGGCGCAGCCGTAACGATCTCTTCCGCTCGGGCGATCCCGGTTGGGTCGGTTGGGCGCTGGATCGCAGCGCATTCGGCGACGAGCCGGTCGCGGTCCGGGCGATCTGTCCGCAGCGGATCGGGCCGGTCGTCCAGCGGCTGGAGCAAGCGGGTTGCTTCCAGGATCTCGGCAATGGCTATGTGGGCATTGCCGCGGCCTGCAGGGCCGATGTCGCCAAGGCGCGCAAGCAGGAGACCCTGTTGGCCCGCGACGCCGGCGGACGGCGGCTGGCCGAATTTCCGGACGGTTCGGAAGGCGTGGGCGAAGACCGGCTGCGCTTCTGGGGCCCGGTGGATACCATCGAATATCTGCGCGTGGACGAGCCGGCGGTCAGTCGCGATTTGCCGTTGCCGGCGCGCGGACGCCGCTGAATACCGGGGCGTTGCATACGGCGCAACGCGGCAAAGCCAGAACCGTTCTTTGTAGCGGCATCCCTGCAGCGGCGTGAAACGCGACCGGTCCCGGCTGCCCGGCAATCCTGCGCCGGACCTGTTGCCCCGCTCGCCGCAAGTTTATTGCGGCAACGGAAAGTCGCCTCCGGTACCGCGACCTGCTACCGTTCGCCATCGATACGAAGGGGAGCGACATGTTCTGCAGGCAATGCGGGCAAGCAGTGGTGGACCAGGCGGTGGTGTGCCCGCAATGCGGTGTGGCGACAGGGTATTTCCCGCAGGCAGTGGCACAGGGGAAGAACCGCACCAGCTTCATCCTGTTCGGCGCGCTGCTGGGTCTGATAGGCCTGCCGGGCATCCACAATTTCTATGCCGGCTACAACCAGAAGGGCTTGATCCAGTTGCTGATCAGTGTGCTGTCCTGCTGGCTGCTCTGGATTCCGATGTACATCTGGACGATCGTCGAAATCTGCACCGTGACCACGGACAGCGACGGCAGGCCGATGTACTGAGGCATCACCGGGAGCAAGGAGGAAGCATGAAGCGAACCATCGTTGCAGGATTGGCCGCATGCTTCCTGCTGGCCTCGCCGTTGGCCGGTGCGGAAGAACTGGCGTGGCTGGCCGGCCACTGGTGCGGCGTGCAGGGCAAGACCTTCAGCGAGGAGACCTGGATGGCCCCGCGAGGCGATCTGCTGCTGGGCATGCATCGCGACACGCGCGACGGCCGGGCAGCGGGGTTCGAGTTCATGCGTATCGCCCGGCAGGACGGCCGCTGGGTGTTCCTGGCGCAACCCAACGGGAAGGATGCGGTAGCGTTCCCGGTCGACAGCGCGGCCGCGGACAGGATTGTCTTCGCCAATCCCGCGCACGATTTTCCGCGCCGGGTGATCTATCGCCGCGTGGACGCGGACACCCTGCATGCGCGCGTGGACGATGGCAGCGATGCCGGCCAGAAGCTGGAATGGACGTGGACGCGCGACTGCGAAGCGGGCGCGCCGGCGGAAGATTCGTCGAAACCGGCACGGTGACCCGCCTTGCGGCTTCTCCCGATACCGGCGTGCAGATCGGGCCGGAGGCGCTTTGCGCCACGCGCTACCTGCACCCGGATCCGGAAGCCGCTTCGTGCCTGCGATCGCGCACGCGTTCGTCCATGTGCAGCAGCTCGATTCTGGTTCGCAGCGCGCAGGCCGGCCCTGGCCTGCTATCCCTGAACGCGATGGCGGGTCTGGTTGGCACCGCCGCCGCGCGACAACGGTTTCGATGATTGGCGGGAGCGGCCGAAAGATGGCAATGGCGATGGCGGGCCAGGGCCCGCCCTGCGCGAAGCCCTTGGCGATAGCTGCCTTCCGCAGGCGCCGTCTCAGGGCAGGGCGGCCTCGCCCAGCGATGCCAGCCAGTCGTCGTCCGACCCTTCGATGACGCCTTCGAACAGCGGCGTGGAGAAATAACGCTCGCCGGTGTCGGGCAGCATCGCCAGCAGCACCGAGCCTTCGCTGGCCTTTTCGGCGACCTGCAACGCGGCTGCGACGGTGGCGCCGGCGGAGATGCCGACGAAGATGCCTTCCTCGGCCGCCAGCCGGCGCGCGGTGGCGATGGCGTCGGCATCGGTGACCGGCAGGATCTCGTCGGCCACATCGCGGTTCAGCACTTCCGGCACGAAATCCGGGGTCCAGCCCTGGATCTTGTGCGGCTGCCATTCCTTGCCCAGCAGCAGCGAGGCGCCGGCCGGCTCGGAGGCGGTGATGCGCACTTCCGGCCGCGCCACCCGCAGCACTTCGCCGACCCCGGTCAGGGTGCCGCCGGTGCCCCAGCCGGTGACGAAATGATCCAGCCGCAGCCCGGCGAAATCGCGCAGGATTTCGGCGGCGGTGGTCTGCCGGTGGTAGGCCGGATTGGCCGGGTTGGCGAACTGGCGGGCCAGGAACCAGCCATGCTTGGCGGCCAGTTCCTCGGCCTTGCGCACCATGCCGCTGCCGCGCTCGGCGGCCGGGGTCAGGATCACTTTCGCGCCGTAGGCGCGCATCAGCTTGCGGCGCTCGATCGAGAAGGTCTCCACCATGGTGGCGACGAACTTGTAGCCGCGCGCGGCGGCAACCATCGCCAGCGCCACGCCGGTGTTGCCGGAAGTGGCTTCGACGATGGTGTCGCCGGGCTTCAGCAGGCCCTTGGCTTCGGCGTCCAGGATGATTGCCAGCGCCAGCCGGTCCTTGACCGAGCCGCCGGGATTGAACGATTCGATCTTGGCGTACAGGCTGACGTGGCTGGGCGCCACGCGGTGCAACTTGACCACGGGCGTGCGGCCGATGGTGTCGAGGATGTTGTCGTAGATGGCCATGCGGATCTCCGGGTCGGAAGCGGTCAGGCGGCCTGCGGCAGTGTAGGGGCCTGCAGGTTGGCGGAATGTGGCGGTGCGGCGTGCAGCGGAGCGGCGCCGAACCAGTGCAGGGTGCCGGCCAACGCGGCGACCTCGCCCAGGATCAGCAGCGCCGGCGACCGTACCTGGTGGCAACGCGCGGTGTCGGGAAGATCGGCCAGGGTGCCGGTGACCACGCGCTGGTTGGCGCGCGAACCGTTTTCGATCAGCGCGAACGGGGTCTGCGGCGCGCGACCGGCCTGGAGCAGGCGGGCGCGGAAGTTGTCCAGCCCGGCCACGCCCATATAGACCGCCAGGGTCTGCCGCTCCTGCGCCAGCGCGGCCCAGTCCAAAGTGTCTTGCGAGTCCTTGCAGTGCGCGGTGACCAGGCGCAGCGACTGCGCATGATCGCGGTGGGTCAGCGGAATGCCGGCATAGGCGGCGCAGGCCAGCGCGGCGGTGACGCCGGGTACGACTTCATAAGGAATGCCGTGCGCACGCAGGAATTCCAGCTCTTCGCCGCCGCGGCCGAACACGAACGGATCGCCGCCCTTCAACCGCACCACCCGCTTGCCGGCGCGGGCGTGCTCCAGCATCAGCGTGTGGATCTGCTCCTGGCGCACGCTGTGGCCCTGCGCGGACTTGCCGACTTCGATGCGCACGGCATCGCGGCGCGACAGCTGCAGCACGTCGTCGCTGACCAGGCGGTCATGCAGGATCACGTCGGCTTCGTTCATCGCGCGCAACGCGTTCAGCGTGATCAGGCCGGGATCGCCGGGTCCGGCGCCGACCAGGGTGACCGAGCCCTGCGCCGGCGCGGTGGCGGTCTGCCGCAGCGAGGTTTCGAAAAGGTCTTCGGCCTGCGCCTGCTGGCGCTGCCGGAACAGCCGCGGCAACGGGCCGGCCAGCAACTGCTCGAAGAAGCGGCGGCGCTGGCCCGGATCCGGGAAGCGCGCGCGGATGCGCTCGCGCTGGCGGGCGAACAGGGCGGCCAGCTCGCCCCAGGCGTCGTCCAGTTGGATCTCCAGTCGCTTGCGCAGGTGCCGCGCCAGCATCGGCGCGCCGCCGCCGCTGGAGATGGCGATCTGCAAGGCGCCGCGGTCCACCACCGCCGGCACCTGGAAGCTGGACAGCTCGGCATCGTCGACCACGTTGACCAGCAGCCGGCGCGCCTCGGCGGCGGTGGCCACGCTCCGGTTGACGGTGGCGTCATCGGTGGCGGCTATGACCAGCCAGACGCCGTCCAGCCAGTCTTCGCCGAATTCGCCGGCCTGCCATTCGATACGGCCCTGGTCGTGCCATGCCTGCAGGCGGGCGCTGAGGACCGGGGCGCCGACCCGCGGCAGTGCCCCGGCCCGCAGCAGCGCCTCGACCTTGCGTTCGGCCACGGCACCGCCGCCGACGACCCGCACTGCGCGGTTGCGCAGATCGGCAAATAGCGGGAACAGCGGTGCGGTCATGGAAGGAATGATCGACGGGGGCGATGACCGTAACGCCGGCTCGCAGGGGCAAGGAAATGACGATGTCCTGTTGCCATATTCCTTGCAGTTATAAGGATAGGCAGCTACGGTCCGGCTAAATCCTCTACATTCATGGACCATCCCGTGACGCGCCCGGCGCAGACGCCGATGCGCCCGTCGCCAGAGACTCCCTACCGATGACGCTGACCCAACTCCGCTACCTGGTCGCCATTGCGGATGCCGATCTGAACATCACGCTGGCGGCCGCGCGCGTGCACGCCACCCAGCCCGGGCTGTCCAAGCAACTCAAGCAACTGGAAGACGAACTGGGTTTTCTGTTGTTCGTACGCAAAGGGCGCAGCCTGGAGGCGATTACCCCGGCCGGCGGCGAGGTGATCGAACGCGCCCGCGCAGTGCTGGCCGAAGCCAACAACATCCGCACCTATGCGGCCAACCAGCGCCGCGAAAGCCAGGGCCAGTTGATCCTGGCCACCACCCACACCCAGGCGCGTTTCGTGCTGCCGCCAGCCATCGCCCGCATCAAGCGCGACTATCCGCAGGTCAGCGTGCATCTGCAGCAGGCCGGAGAGAGCCAGGCGCTGGACCTGTTGAGCCAGGGCGATGCCGATATCGCGGTGATCAGCACCGCCGGCGACGAGCCGCAGGCCGGCATCGCGGTACCGCTGTACCGTTGGCGGCGACTGGTGCTGGTGCCGCGCGGGCATGCGCTGGATAAGGCCGGCAGCGTGCCGGGCATGCGCGAACTGGCCCGGCAGCCGCTGATCAGCTACGAATCCTCCACCCGGCCCGAGTCCTCGCTGCAACGCGCCTTCGCCAGCGTCGGCCTGGAGCCGACCATCGCGCTGACGGCGCTGGATGCCGACCTGATCAAGACCTATGTGCGCACCGGGCTGGGCGTAGGGCTGCTGGCCGAGATGGCGGTCAATGCCAGCGATACCGATCTGCGCGCCTGGCCGGCGCCGAAGGAAGTGGCCGAATGCATTGCCTGGGCGGTGCTGCCGCGCGAACGGGTGCTGCGCGATTACGCACTGGAACTGGTGCACGTGTTGGCGCCGCAGGTGGACCGCCGCGACCTGCGGCGGGTGCTGGACGGCAATCAGGCCCCCGACTGGCCGCAGCCGCCGAGCTGGGAATCGCTGACCCAGACCATCACCAGTTGAATCCCGTCGCCGCGCGCGCTTTACTGCGGGCGTCGGTGCGCGCCGGCAGGTGGGGGCAGTGGGATGAAGCTGATTTCGAAGATGGTGCTGCGCATGTACGCTCCGGCCGTGCTGATCGTCGTCGGCGGCCTGGTCGCTGCCGAAACGATCGCGCGTACGCAGCGCATGTTCGGCGGATTCTTCTCCCCGCGGCTGGCTTCGCTGTCGTTCCTGCTGGCAATCCTGATCGGCATGATCTGGGCGATGCACGCCAGCTGGCGGCTATGGCGCTGGGCGCGCGGGCGCGAGCTGCGCTGCGCCTGCGGCGGGCTGATGTCGCGACCGCGCCTGAACCGCCGCGGACAGATCTATCGAAAATGCATGGGGTGCGGCGGCAGGACGCTGCAGGTTGCTGCAAAACCTTCGCACTGACGTAGAAGGAAGCCTGCGATTGGGTGGGCGCTTGGTTTCAGTTCAGGCACTGCGGCGCCGCCGGCATGGCCATGGCATCCACGCAATGACGGAAATCGCGCGATAGGCCGGGCAACTGCTTTTCGTCGCCGGGTACCAGCGAAAAACTGTCCACCGGCTTCACGTCGCAGTCGGCCGTTGGCGATTCTCCCGCCGAGACGTCCGGGCAGCCTTCGGCGAACACCAGGTAATGGCAACGGCCGCTCTGGCTGCGCAGGCACTGGAAGCGGGCAGAGCCGTCCTTCAATGTGGCCCTGCTGTGCAGCGTGGCCACGCCATCGCGGCTGGAACGGACTTCGCTGGTTACGCTGGGTTTCTCGTGGCAACCGGCCAGCGACAGCAGGGCGGAAATTGCCGGAACGATGATGCGCATGGCCAATACCTCGATGGTTTCTCGGAAGACGGGCGCAGGCGCCCGCCGGCGAAACGTCCTTCCGTCACATGTTGCGGAACAGGGTCATGAACGGCTGACTGACGGTCAGCGTTTCCGGCCGTGTCTTCAGCCGGACCTTGCCCTTGCCGCTGTCTTCGCGCGCAATCGATGCGATGGCTTTCAGGTTGACGATGGTGGAGCGGTGGATCTGCTTGAAGATGGTGGGGTCCAGCGTATCCAGCAGTTCGCGGATGGGTTTGCGCAGCAGCGCCTCGCCATCGGCGGTCATCACCACGGTGTATTTGTTGTCGGCCTGGAAGTAGGCCACGTCCTCCACCATGATCAGGCGGGTTTCCCGGCCGGCGCTGGCGGTGATCCATACCAGCGGCTCGCGCGCGGAACCTGGCAGATGCGCCGACAGCCTGCGCAACAGCGCGTCGAGCGCGCCGGCGCCGGACTGCCCGGCCGCGGCGCGCGCCTGCAACCGCTGCACGGTCGCGGCCAGGCGGTCGCGGGCGATCGGCTTGAGCAGGTAGTCGACCGCGCCCTGTTCGAAGGCATCGATGGCGTACTGGTCGTAGGCGGTGACAAAGACCACCTGGGTGTGCGGACTGGTCTCGGCCAGCGCGCCGGCCACTTCCAGGCCGGTCAGGCCGGGCATGCGGATGTCCAGGAAGGCCACCTCGGGCTGGTGCTCGGCAATGGCCTCCAGCGCCGCGGCTCCGTCCTCGCATTCGGCAACGATGTCCAGTTCCGGCCATACCTCGCGCAGCGTCGCCGCCAGCGCGGTGCGCAGCAGTTCCTCGTCTTCGGCGATGACGCACTTAAGCATGGCTGTGGGCTCCTGCGGTGCCGGCGGGCAGGGTGATGGTCGCGGCCACGCCGCTGGGGAAATTGGAGACGATGGCGAACGAGGCGGCAGCGCCATAGGCCAGGCGCAACCGTTCGCGCACGTTCTTCAGGCCGATGCCGGTGCCGCTGCTCTGCGCGTTGAAGCCCAGGCCGTCATCGGCAACGGTGACCGAGACATCGTCGTCGTGCGCGCGCGCCAGGATCCAGACGGTGCCGCCGCCGGATTTTGGCTCCAGCCCGTGCTTGATGGAATTCTCCACCAGGGTCTGCAGCATCATCGACGGGAACGGCAATGGCTTCAGCTCGTCAGGCACTTCGATCTGCAGGTTCAGCCGCGAGCCCATGCGGATCTTGAGGATTTCCAGATAGGCCCGCGCGCGTTCCAGCTCCTCGCCCAGCGTCGACAGCGAGTCCTCGGTGCGCGGCAGCGAACGGCGCAGGTACTGGATCAGGTGCCCCAGCATCTGGTCGGCGCGCGCCGGGTCGGTACGGGTCAGCAACTGCGCGCTGGCCAGCGTGTTGTAGAGAAAGTGCGGTTCGACCTGGGCGTGCAGCAGGCTCAGCTTGGCCACGGTCAGTTCCTTTTCGGTCACCGTCTGTTGGCTGGCGGCTTTTTCGCCGCGGCGGCGGTCGGCAACGCGGCGGGTGATGGCGCGGGTGATCGCTTCGACGTTTTCCAGGTTGGTGCCGTCGTCCAGCGTGAACAGGTCGGTCCAGGCGTCGGCATCGGGGCCGCAGATCAGGGTGATGCTGCTGGTGCCATCGCGCGGAGTCACCGTGGCCAGCACCTGGTTGCGCTTGACCGCAAAACGGGCGAACACGTTGAAGCGCGACGGCGGCTTGTTGGCATAGGGATCGACGCGGCGGATGCGCGCGCTCACCTGCAGGCTGTCGCGGGCGCTTTCGATCTCCTCGCTGCGCGGCAGCTCGCGCAGCGCGGCATCCAGCAGATCGAAGGTTTCGCCGGCCTCGAACGGCACTTCGATCTGGCGGCGCTGGCGGCTGGACAGGATGTCGCTGTCCAGGCGGCCGGCGATCAGCCAGACCCGGCGCAGATGCGACACGGTACTGAACAGCACCGACACCATCACCAGCATCGCCAACAGGCCGAAGAACCAACCCGGTCCCCGATTCATGCCGCTGAACAGACCGCTCCAGACGAAACCGGCGACGATGATGGCGACGGTCCAGGCGATCAGCATGCGGGTGACGAGGAACAGACTGGCGAACACGGCGGGTACCGGCGTTTGGAATGCCGGGGAGCATAACGGCCTCTTCCGGCGCTGTGTTGGCCGGAGCGACAAAACGCCGGAAACGGCGATGGAGCGGATAAACCGTGGTGTGGAACCATGGCTTGCCGGTCGCCGCGGCGGCAACGACGCGGCAGTTCCGCTGGCTGGCGCTGCGCCTTGCGGCGTGGGTGCGGCAGTTGCCGACGCATTGCAGGCAACGGCGCGGGCGACGGGTTTGCGGCATTGGCCCGGCGCCGGGACAAGCCGCCAGCCGCGGCGGGCAGGCACCCAGGCAATGGTGCCTGCCCGCCCCGCCGGAGATCAGAGGCAGTCGATCAGGCCATCGAAGATCGACCGGCTTGATCCGGGTAGCGTCGCGTACAACGGTTGCTCGCCGGCCAGCGCGGTCAGCAGTTCCTCGATGGTGGTGTATGCCGGCAGCGGCGTGCGGCAGTGCCAGAAGCCTTCCTGCACGCCGATCTTGCCCGTGGCCGGCTCGATTTCTTCATTGCTGGCGGCAAATACCCAGACGCAGCTGCCGATGCGGCCGCTGACCCGGTGCACCGAACAGCGGTAGCGCAGCGATTCGATGTTGCTGAACTCGCCCTCGCAGAAGGTATCGCCGCAGATCTCATCGAAGTTGCGCTTGAGCGCCCAGGTCATGCCGTACCAGGCATCGATATGGGCGTCGCTTTGCAGGTAGGCGGAAGTGTCGACGAAGGGGCCGGAAAAGCTCTGCGGCGGAGCCGCGTGGGAGTGCGCGGTTGCTGCCAGCAGCAGCGCGAGGCCGGTGGCGAGCGAAAAACGGATGCGTCCGTTCCTGGTCATGAAGTTCTTCCTTGAATGGTTGGTTGGGCGGCGACTCTGAGCGCCGAATGCGGGTCATGCCGCATTCACAGGTTCGCCAAACTCCATGCCTGCGGCTATCCGGCGAACGCCGAAATCGTTGTCGGCGATCCCGCCTGCCAACTGTCGGAATTTTCCGAACGGTTGGTGGCGCAACAACCATTGCGAAAATTTCCCCCGGTCCCCGGTCCCCGGTCCCCGGTCTCCAGTCCCGATTCCCGATTCCCAGCCTCCAACTACACGTCGATATGGATGCCGCACTCGCGCTTCAGGCCGAAGAAGCGGGTGTCTTCCTCGCGCATGCCCGGCTCCCAGCGGCTGCTGGTATGGAAGTCGCCGATGGAGACATAGCCCTCTTCCCACAGCGGGTGGTAGGGCAGATCGTGCTGCTTCATGTATTGCCAGATATCGCGATCGTTCCAGTCGACGATGGGATTGACCTTCAGCCGGCCTTCGCGCTGCTGCAGCACCGGCGCATTGGCGCGGGTGCTGGACTGGCTGCGGCGCAGGCCGGTGAACCAGGTCTGCACGCCCAGTTCCTTCAGCGCGCGCTTCATCGGCTCGACCTTGCGCAGGCTGTTGTACTGCTCGATGCCGACCACGCCTTGCTCCCACAGCCGGCCGTGGCGGGCTTCCATCCAGGCGCGGCTGACCAGCGGACGGAACACCTGCAGGTTGAGCTTGAGCCGTTCGTGCAGTTCGTCGGCAAAGCGGTAGGTTTCCGGGAACAGGTAGCCGGTGTCGATCAGGATGACCGGGATGTCCGGCTTCTGCTGGGTGAGCATGTGCAGCAGCACCGCAGCCTGCGCGCCGAAGCTGGAAGACATCGCATGGTTGGCCGCGCCATTCTCCAGCGCCCAGGCGATGCGCTGCTGCGGCGTTTGCGACTCCAGCAGCGCGTTCGCCTCGGCGATGCGGTCGCTGTCCTGTGAGGTAACGGCGGGTGCGGGGGCGCTCATGCGTGCAGTTCCAGTGCGATCTGTCGGTGTGTGGGGTAGGGCGGAAGCGCGACGATGCCGCTGCGGTGCAGGAAGTCGCCGAAGCCCTCGCCGGTTTCGCGCTCGCCGGCGTAGCGGCCCAGCAGCGGATCCAGCGCTGCAAGGATTTCCGGTTCGGTGATGTTCTCGCGGTACAGCGTGTTCAGGCGCTGACCGCGGTGGTCGGCGCCCAGCATCAGGTTGTAGCGGCCCGGCGCCTTGCCGACCAGGGCGATTTCGCCCAGGTACGGGCGCGAGCAGCCATTGGGGCAGCCGGAGATGCGCAGCAGGATGGGGGCATCGCGCAGGCCGTGCTTGTCCAGCAGCGGCTCGAGCTTGGCGGTGAAGTCGGGCAGGTAGCGCTCGGCTTCGGCCATGGCCAGGCCGCAGGTCGGCAGCGCCACGCAGGCCACCGCCGCGCGCGCCAGCGCGCTGCCCAGGTGCTGGCCGCTGTCCAGGCCGTGGCTGTGCACCAGCGCATCGATGCGCTCGCGCTCGCTGGCGGGCACGCCGGCGATGACCAGGTTCTGGTTGGCGGTCATCCTGAATTCGCCGCGGTGGACGTTGGCGATTTCGCGCAGACCGGTCAGGTGCGGGGCATTGGCGCGGTCGGCGATGCGGCCGGCGAACAGGTGCAGGGTCAGGTGCCAGCGGCCATCCTCGCCTTCGACCCAGCCATAGCGGTCGCCGTTGTGCTCGAAAACGAAAGCGCGCGCCGGCTGGAGAGAGACGCCGGCGCGGCTTTCAATCTGTTGCACGATCAAGGCCAGTCCGTGGTCGTCTATGGTGTACTTGAAGCGCGCGCGCTTGCGCAGTTCGCGGTTGCCGTAGTCGCGCTGGGTGGTAACCACGGCGGTGGCCACATCCAGCAGCTGCTCCGGGGTCAGGAAGCCGACCACGTTGCCGATGCGCGGATAGGTTTCGGGATCGCCATGGGTGGCGCCCATGCCGCCGCCGATGACCAGGTTGAAGCCGGCCAGCTCGCCATCTTCAAGGATGGCGATAAAGCCCAGGTCGTTGGCGAACACGTCCACGTCGTTGACCGGCGGTACCGCGAAGCCGATCTTGAATTTGCGCGGCAGGTAGGTGGCGCCGTAGATCGGCTCGTCCTCCTCGCCGCTGCCGGCCACGCGCTCTTCATCCAGCCAGATCTCGTAGTAGGCGCGGGTGTTGGGCAGCAGGTGCTCGGACAGCCTGGCCGCCCAGGCCTGCACCTGCGCATGCGCACGCGATTCCAGCGGATTGGCGGCGACCAGCACGTTGCGGTTGACGTCGCCGCAGGCGGCCAGCGTGTCGATCAGCGCCGCATTGATGGCCTGCATGGTGGCCTTCAGTTCGCGCTTGATGACGCCATGGAACTGGAACGCCTGGCGGGTGGTGATGCGCAGCGAATGATTGGCGTACCTGGTGGCGATGGCGTCCAGCTTCAGCCATTGCTCCGGCGTGACCACGCCGCCGGGCGTGCGGGTGCGGATCATGAACTGGTAGGCCGGCTCCAGCTTCTGCCGGCGACGTTCGTCGCGGATGTCGCGGTCGTCCTGCTGGTAGCTGCCGTGGTACTTGATCAGCGTCTGGTCCGATTCGCGCAGCGCGCCGGTGACCGGATCGGCCAGGCTCTCCAGCAGGCTGCCGCGCAGGCGCTTGCTTTCGGATTTGATGTCTTCTACGGAATGGCTCATTTGCGGGACCAGGGACTAGGGACCAGGGACCAGGGACCGGGGAAGAGCAAGGGCAGATGCAACGGCAAGGGTCGCCGCTTCTCCGGGTCCCCGGTCCCCGGTCCCTGGTCCCCAACATTCAATAGACATCGCGCGCATATCGCCCCTCCCGCTGCAGCGAAGCCAGGTACTCGGCAGCGCCATCGGCATCCACGCCGCCGTGCTGCGACACAATGTCGGTCAGTGCGGCATGCACGTCCTTGCCCATCGCGATGGCGCCGCAGACATAGAAATGCGCGCCGCTCTGCAGCCAGTCGTAGACGTCGCGGCCGCGTTCGCGCAGGCGGTCCTGCACGTAGATTTTCTCGGGCTGGTCGCGCGAGAAGGCCAAATCCAGCCTGTGGAGTTCGCCGCTGCGCAGCGCGTCCTGCCATTCGGTCTGGTAGAGGAAATCGCGGTTGAAATGCTGGGCGCCGAACAGCAGCCAGTTGCGGCCGCTGGCGCCGGTCTCGGCGCGTTCCTGCACGAAGCTGCGGAACGGCGCCACGCCGGTGCCGGGGCCGACCATGATGATGTCGCGCGAGGCATCCGCCGGTACCCGGAAGCGTTCGTTGACCTCGATGTAGACCGGCGCGCTGGCGCCTTCTTCCAGCGCCGCCAGGAATCCGCTGGCCGCGCCGGTATGGGGGTGGCCGAAGGCTTGGTAGCCCAGCACGTCGACGGTCAGGTGCACTTCCTCGCCGACCCGCTTGCGGCTGCAGGCGATGGAATACAGGCGCGGGGTCAGCGGACGCAGCGCGGCGACCAGCGCCTGCGCGTCCCAGCCGGCCGGCCAGCGGCGCAGCACGTCGATCAGCTGGTGGCTGTTGAGCAGCGCGGCCAGTTCGGCGTTGCGGTCCGGCGCCAGCAACGCGTTCAATTCGTCGGCGCGCGATTGCGCGGCGTGATTGGCCAGGAACGGCCGCGACAGCTTGGTCAGTTCGCGCCGCGCCGCCAGCCATTCGCGCAACGGCAGCGTGTCGCCAGCCTCGGACACCGCGGTATCGCCATCCAGCTGCAGCGTCTGCAGCACCGCGTCCACCAGCGATGCCGGGTTGCGGTGGCGCACGCCCAGCGCATCGCCGGGTTCGTAGTGCAGGCCGGAACCTTCCAGCGACAGTTCGATATGGCGCACATCCTTGCTGGCCGGCCCGTACTGCTGGAACCGGCTGCCCTTGAAATCGCGGCCGCTGATGCGCTGGTTGAGCAGCAGTTCGGCCGCGAACGGCTTGTCGTGCGACCATGCCGGCGCGGCGGCGGCTGGGCGCAGCGGGGTGACCGTGGCCAGCGGCGCGGCGGCGCTCTTCAGCAATTCGCGGGCATGGCCCAGGGCCTGTTCGCGCCAGGGCGCGGCGACGGTTTCGATGTCCAGATCCGCTTCGCCGGCCGGCAACAGGCGCTGGCCGCCGAGTTCGGCCAGGCGCGCATCCAGCCGCCGGCCGATGCCGCAGAAATCGGCGTAGCTGGAATCGCCCAGCCCCAGCACCGCGTACTTCAGCTCCGGCAACTTGGGCGCGCGCTTGCCGGCGATGTACTCGACCAGGCCGATGGCGTCGTCCGGCGGGTCGCCCTCGCCCTGGGTGCTGATGACGATGTAGAGCAGGCGCTCGCTGGCCAGTTCGCGCTGCGGATAGGCATCGGCGCGCAGCAGCCGCACCGCCAGTCCGGCGGCTTCGGCATCGTGGGCCAGCTTTTCGGCGGTGCGCTTGGCATTGCCGGTCTGGCTGCCGTAGACCACGGTCAGGCGCTGGCCGGCCTGGGCGGGCGCGCTGGGCTGGGGGAGGCCCTGCAGCAGCGCCAGGTGCGGGGCCGCATGCGCCTGCGCCAGGCCGGCGGCATAGCCGGACAGCCACCACAGCGAGGCGCCATCCAGGCCTTCGACCACGCGCGCCAGCAAGGCCTTGCGTTCGTCGGGCAGGGGACTGGGGGCCAGCGTGGGCGATGCTGCGGTCATCAGCCGGGTCCATCTGAAGAGTGGAGCACCGATGCTAGAGAGGCATCGACGCGTTCAGAAAGGACATCTGGTTATGGACTTATCGCCTGCGCTTATTTCTATAAGGTAGGCGCGGGCAGGAATACTCGGCGTCCTCAGCGGAGCGGCCCGGGCCGGCCTGGCTGATAATCTCCCCCTACCGACGTTCCCGACGCATCCTTGATGAGCGCTGCTGCCCCGTTGTCCCACCTCGACCGCCTTGAGGCTGAAAGCATCCACATCCTGCGCGAGGTCGCGGCCGGCTTCCGCAACCCGGTGCTGCTGTACTCGGTGGGCAAGGACAGCTCGGTGCTGCTGCACCTGCTGCTGAAGGCGTTCGCGCCGGCGCCGCCGCCGATTCCGCTGCTGCATGTGGACACGCGCTGGAAGTTCCGCGAGATGATCGCCTTCCGCGACCGCCGCGCCGCCGAAACCGGCGTGGATCTGCGCGTCCACATCAACCCGGACGGCATCGCCCAGGACATCGGCCCGATCAGCCACGGCGCCACCGTGCACACCGACGTGATGAAGACCCAGGGCCTGAAGCAGGCGCTGGATCACTACCGCTTCGACGCGGCGATAGGCGGCGCACGGCGGGACGAGGAGAAATCCCGCGCCAAGGAACGGGTGTTCTCGTTCCGCAGCGACAAGCACCGCTGGGATCCCAAGAACCAGCGCCCGGAACTGTGGAATCTGTACAACGCCCGCATCCACAGCGGCGAAAGCGTGCGCGTGTTCCCGCTGTCCAACTGGACCGAGCTGGACATCTGGCTGTACATCTATCGCGAGAACATCCCGGTGGTGCCGCTGTACTTCGCCGCCGAACGCCCGGTGGTGGAACGCGACGGCGCGCTGATCCTGGTCGACGACGAGCGGCTGCCGCTGCGCGCCGGCGAAGTGCCCATGGTGAAGCAGGTGCGCTTCCGCACGCTGGGCTGCTACCCGCTGACCGGGGCCATCGAATCGCAGGCCGACACGCTGGAGGCGATCATCGCCGAGATGCTGGTGACGACCTCGTCCGAGCGGCAGGGCCGGGTGATCGACCAGGATCCCACGGCGTCGATGGAGAAGAAGAAGCTGGAGGGGTATTTCTGATGGGCGTGACGAAGACGGGACCGGGGACCGGGGACCGGGGACCGGGGGACGGCGACAGCGACAGCGACGGTCGGGGAGCGCCGGGTTTTTCCGGGTCCCGGGTCCCGGGTCCCGGGTCCCGATCATCCGACATCGCCAGCTACCTTAAGCAGCACGAATCCAAACCGCTACTGCGCTTCATCACCTGCGGCAGCGTCGACGATGGCAAGAGCACGCTGATCGGGCGGCTGCTGTACGACAGCAAGCGGCTGTTCGACGACCAGTTGGCCGCGCTGGCCTCGGACAGCAAACGCCACGGCACCCGCGGCGGCGAGATCGACTACGCGCTGCTGCTGGACGGCCTGGCCGCCGAGCGCGAGCAGGGCATCACCATCGATGTGGCCTACCGCTACTTCGATACCGAGCGGCGCAAGTTCATCGTTGCCGACTGCCCCGGCCACGAGCAGTACACCCGCAACATGGCCACCGGCGCTTCCACCGCCGACCTGGCGGTGGTGCTGGTCGATGCGCGCAAGGGCCTGCTGCCGCAGACTCGCCGGCATAGCTATATCGTTTCGCTGCTGGGCATCTCCCAGGTGGTGCTGGCGGTCAACAAGATGGATCTGGTCGGCTTCGATCAGGCCGTGTTCGACGACATTGAGCAGCGCTACCGCGAACTGGCCGCGCAGTTGGGCATCGCCAACGTGCAGTGCATTCCGCTGTCGGCGCTGGAGGGCGACAACCTGTCGCAGCGTTCGGCGCGCACGCCGTGGTACGACGGACCGGCGCTGCTGGAGCATCTGGAGACGGTGGCGATCGAGGTGCCGGAAACCGGCAGCGGCCTGCGCCTGCCGGTGCAATGGGTCAATCGCCCGCACCAGAACTTCCGCGGTTTCGTCGGCACATTGGCGGCCGGCCAGGTCCGGCCAGGCGACGAGGTGGTGGTGCTGCCATCGGCGCGCCGTTCGCGGGTGACCCAGGTGCTGGGACCGGCCGGCGAAGTCGCCGTCGCCGGTGCCGGCGAGGCGGTGACGCTGACCCTGGCCGATGAAATCGACATCAGCCGCGGCGATGTCATCGCCGCCGCCGGCGACCCGCCAGAAGTCGCCGATCAGTTCGCCGCGCATCTGCTGTGGATGGACGATGCCGCGTTGCTGCCCGGGCGGCCGTACTGGCTGAAGATAGGCACCCGCACGGTGTCGGCCAGCATCAGCGAAATCAAGCATCGCATCGACGTCAACACGCAGGAGCATCTGGCCGCCAAGCGGCTGGAACTCAACGAGGTCGGCTACTGCAATCTGAGCCTGGATGAGCCGGTGGTGTTCGCGCCGTATGCGCAGAACCGCACGCTCGGCGGCTTCATCCTGGTCGACCGCCAGAGCAATGCGACCGTCGCCGCCGGCACGCTGGACTTCGCGCTGCGCCGCGCCGGCAACGTGCACTGGCAGCACCTGGATGTGGACAAGGCCGCGCGTGCGCGCATCAAGGGGCAGACGCCGAAGGTGCTGTGGTTCACCGGGCTGTCCGGCGCCGGCAAGTCGACCATCGCCAATCTGGTCGACAAGCGCCTGCACGCGCTGGGCTACCACAGCTTCATCCTCGATGGCGACAACGTCCGCCATGGCCTCAACCGCGATCTCGGCTTCACCGACGAGGATCGCGTCGAGAACATCCGCCGCGTCGCCGAGGTGGCCCGGCTGATGGCCGATGCCGGCCTGATCGTCCTGGTCAGCTTCATCTCGCCGTTCCGCGCCGAGCGGCGGATGGCGCGCGCGCGTTTCGCCCAGGACGAGTTTGTGGAAATCTTCGTCGACGTGCCGCTGGCCGTGGCCGAGCAGCGCGATGTGAAGGGGCTGTACCGCAAGGCGCGGGCGGGGCAGATTCCCAATTTCACCGGCATCGACTCGCCGTACGAGGTGCCGGAGTCGCCGGAGCTGCACCTGGATGCCGGCGCCCACTCCCCGGAAGAACTGGCCTTGCAGGTGCTGCAGGCGCTGGATCTGGAAAAGCGCTGATCTTCACGCCACCGCAGCGATACGGTGCGGTATGCTCGCCGCGCCGTCTCTGCCAGGGTTGCGTCGGTGCCGCCGGCAGCCGGCGCGGACAATGCCATGCGGCGGTACGCGGGCGCAGCGCTTCGAGGTGCGCGGCGCGGGTCCGGTGATGCGCAAGGGTCTTTAGTCATGGCCCTGTCAACGCATTGGGCAATCCATGCGTTCACGCCGGACCGGTAAACTCCGGGTAACGATAATTACGGGGTTGTCCATGTTCAGCGGATTCGGGATTCGCGCGGCTTGTGCTGTGGTGCTGGCGATGTCGCTTGCCGCCTGCGGCAGGAACGGATCGGCCCAGCCCGCCGCCGCCGCCGCCGCAATCCCGGTCACCACCCAGGTGGTGCAGACCACGGCATGGAACGACACGCTGCAGGCGCTGGGCACCGCCAAGGCGCGCGAATCGGTGACCCTGACCGCCAAGGTCAGCGAGATCGTGCAGGAAGTGCACTTCGAAAGCGGCCAGGACGTCAGCGCCGGCGAGCGCCTGATCACGCTGAAAGGCGACGCCCAGCAGGCAGCGCTGGTGCAGGCGCAGGCCACCTATCTGGAAGCCGATCAGCTGTACCGCCGGCAGAAGGAACTGGCCGATCAGCAACTGGTCGCGCGCTCGGCGCTGGATACGCAACTGGCGTTGAGGAATACGGCCGAGGCGCGGGTCCGGCAGATGCGCGCCGAGATCGGTGACCGTTCGGTGCGCGCACCGTTCTCCGGTGTGCTGGGCATCCGCCAGGTCAGCCCCGGTTCGCTGATTACGCCGACCACGGTCATCGCCACGCTGGACGACATCTCGCGCATGTACGTCGACTTCCAGGTACCGGAGGCGGCGCTGGCTTCGGTCGGCATCGGCAATACCGTCACCGCCACCGCGGCCGCCTATCCCGGCCGCCAGTTCGAGGGTACCGTGCAGACGATCGATGCGCGGATCGATCCGGGCACGCGCGCGGTCACCGTGCGCGCGGAATTTCCCAATCCGGACCGCGATCTGCGGCCGGGCATGCTGATGGACGTGCGCCTGTTCCGCCCCGAGCGGCAGGCGTTGGTGATTCCGGAAATCGCGGTCGTGCAGGTGGGGCGCGATTTGTTCGTCTACCGGGTCAAGGCCGACGGCAGCGTCGAGCAGGCGCCGGTCAGCGCCGGCGTGCGCCGCGAGGGCAAAGTGGAAATCACCCAGGGCATCGCCGTTGGCGAGCGCATCGTTGTCGACGGCACCGGCAAGTTGCGGCCGGGCGTCAAGGTAGCCGAAGCCGAACCCCGTCCGCGCAATGGCAATGGCGCCGGCAAGGCGCCGCAGCCTGCACGGCAGGGCTGAAGCGATGAAGCTGTCCGACATCTCGATCAAGCGGCCGGTGCTGGCGGTGGTGATCAGCCTGCTGCTGATCGTGCTGGGCATCATGTCGTTCCTGCGGCTGACCCTGCGCGAGCTGCCGAACATCGACCCGCCCATCGTCTCGGTGCAGGTCACTTATCCGGGCGCATCGGCGGCGGTGGCCGAAACCCGGGTCACCCAGATCCTCGAGGACGCGCTGTCCGGCATCGAGGGCATCAACACCCTGCAATCGCAGAGCCGCAACGGGCGCTCGGACATCACCATCGAGTTCCGCCTGACCCGCGACATCGAAGCGGCGGCCAACGATGTGCGCGATGCGGTCAGCCGGGTCATGGACCGGATGCCCGACGAAGCCGATCCGCCCGAGATCGCCAAGGTCGAAGCCGACGCCGATGTCATCGTCTGGCTGAACATGCGTTCCAACACCATGGACACGCTGGAGCTGACCGACTACGCCGACCGCTACATCGTCGACCGGTTGTCGTCGCTGGATGGCGTGGCACGGGTGCAACTGGGCGGCGGCCAGCGCTATGCGATGCGCATCTGGCTCAACCGCGACGCGATGGCGGCGCGCGGCATCACTGCCGGCGATATCGAAACCGCGCTGCGCACCGAGAACATCGAACTGCCTGCCGGACGCATCGAATCGCTGACCCGCGACTTCACCCTGCGCATGGAGCGCGGCTACCGGCAGCCGGAGCAGTTCAAGCAGATTCCGCTGCGCAAGGGCGATGACGGCTACGTGGTGCGGCTGGGCGATGTGGCCGAAGTCGAACTCGGTCCGCAGGAGCGGCGCGCCTATCTGCGCAGCAACTTCGTGCCCAACGTGGGCCTGGGCATCGTGCGCACGTCCACCGCCAATGCGCTGGACGTGGCGCGGGCGGCGCGTGCCGAAGCCGAGCGCATCCAGCAGACGCTGCCCGAAGGCACCGACATCTTCATCGCCTACGACAGCACCGTCTTCATCGATGCCTCCATCAAGCGGGTCTACTGGACGCTGCTGGAAGCCATTGCGCTGGTGGTGCTGGTGATCTGGCTGTTCCTGGGCAGCCTGCGCGCGGCACTGATTCCGGCGGTGACGGTGCCGGTGTGCCTGGTGGCGGCATTCATCGCGCTGTACGCATTCGGTTTTTCGATCAACCTGTTGACCTTGCTGGCGCTGGTGCTGTGCATCGGCCTGGTGGTCGATGATGCCATCGTGGTGCTTGAAAACGTGCAGCGGCGCGCCGACCTGGGCGAGCCGCCACTGGTCGCGGCGCGCCGCGGCACCGCCCAGGTCGCCTTCGCGGTCATCGCCACCACGGCGGTACTGGTCTCGGTCTTCCTGCCGGTGGGCTTCATGGAAGGCAACAGCGGCCGCCTGTTCCGCGAACTGTCGGTGGCGCTGGCCGGCGCGGTGGCGCTGTCGGCGTTCATCGCACTGACGCTGACCCCGATGATGTGCTCCAAGCTGGTGCGCCCGCACGGCAAGGAAACCGGCTTCAATGCCTGGATGAACCGCCAGCTCGGCCGCATCAGCCGCGGCTATGGACAGCGCATTTCGCGACTGGTCGCGCTGCCGGGCCGGCGCATCCTGGCGATGATGTTGGCCACGATGGCGGTCTGTGCGGTGTTGGCCATCCTGCTGGTCTGGCGTGTGCCAAGCGAGTTGGCGCCGGCCGAGGACCGCGGCCGTTTCTTCGTCATGGTCGACGGACCGGAAGGCGCCGGTTTCGACTACACGGTTGGCCAGTTGCAACAGGTCGAAGGGGTGCTGGCCGGTTATATCGGCGAGGACAAGCCGGTCCAGCGCGCCAACTCGCGCGCGCCGCGCGGCTGGGGCGCCAGCGAGGAAATGCATACCGCGCAGGTCATCGTGTTCCTGCAGGACTGGCATCAGCGCGACGTCAGCACCGAAGAGGTGGTCAGCGAATTGCGCCGGGAATTCGCCAAGCTGCCCGGCGTGCAGGCGCGCGCCAACGTGCCCGGCGGCCTGATCGGCAGCCGCGGCCAGCGCTACCAGCTGGTGCTGGGCGGGCCGGACTACCAGGAAATCGCCAAGTGGCGCGACCGCATGATGGTGCGGATGGAGGAGAATCCCGGCCTGGTCGACATCGACTCCGACTACAAGGAAACCCGGCCGCAGATGCGGGTCAACATCGACCGCGACCGCGCCGCCGACCTGGGCGTATCGGTGCAGGAGATCGGCCGCACGCTGGAAACCATGATGGGTTCGCGCCAGGTCACCACCTATGTCGACAACGGCGAGGAATACGATGTGATGCTGCAGGCCGGCCGCGACAACCGCGCCTCGCCGGCGGATCTGGAGAACACCTATGTGCGCGGCAGCGGCGATCAGCTGATCCCGCTGTCCAACCTGGTGACGCTGAGCGAGATCGCCGAACCCGGCAGCTTCAACCGATTCAACCGCCTGCGCGCCATCACCATCAGCGGCGGGCTCGCGCCAGGCTATACGATGGGCGAGGCGCTGGCGTGGACCCGGCAGGTCGTTGCCGAGGAATTGCCCGACTACGCGCAGATCGACTGGAAGGGCGAGTCGCGTGAGTATCAGGAGGCCGGCGGCGCGATCCTGCTGACCTTCACCCTGGCGCTGCTGATCGTCTACCTGGTGCTGGCCGCGCAGTTCGAGAGCTTCATCCACCCGTTCGTGATCATGCTGACGGTGCCGTTCGCGTTGTTCGGCGCGCTGTTGGGCCTTTGGGTCACCGGAGGCACGCTCAACCTGTTCAGCCAGATCGGCATCGTGATGCTGATCGGACTGGCCGCCAAGAACGGCATCCTGATCGTCGAATTCGCCAACCAGCTGCGCGACGACGGCCGCAGTGTGCATGACGCCATCGCCGAGGCATCGGCGGTGCGCCTGCGTCCGATCCTGATGACCGCCGCCGCCACCATCATGGGCGCGGTGCCGCTGGTGCTGGCCGGCGGCCCGGGTTCGGCCAGCCGCGCCACCATCGGTGTGGTGGTGATCTTCGGCGTGGCGTTCTCGACGCTGCTGACCTTGTTCGTGGTGCCGGCGTTCTACGCGCTGCTGGCGCCGTTCACGCGCTCGCCGGAGGCGGTGGCGCACGAGTTGGCCAAGCTGGAAGAGGCCACGCCTCCGGTCGGCGGCCATGGCTGAGCCGGCGTCGCCGCCTGCGCTGCAGGACGTGCGCATCGTCGGCGACGGCTTCGTACTGCGGCCATGGCGCGGGGACGATCTCGATTCGCTGCTGCTGCACGCCAACGATGAGCGCGTTCCGCGCGGGCTCAGCTCCCGCTTTCCGCATCCCTATACCCGCGCCGACGGCGAGGCGTTTCTGCGCGGCGAGGTGGTGAATCTGGCCGACCCGGTGCTGGCCATCGAGATCGACGGCCAGGCCTGCGGCGGCATAGGCGCGCACCCCGGGCGCGGCGAGCGCAGCCACGGTGCGGAACTGGGCTATTGGCTGGGTCAGCGCCATTGGGGCCGGGGACTGATGAGCCGTATCGTGGCCGCCTACGTGCCCTGGGTGATGCAATCGTTGAATCTGACGCGGCTACAGGCCAGCGTGCTGGACAGCAACCCGGCCTCGGCGCGGGTGCTGCTGAAGAACGATTTCCAGCCTGAGGGCATCCTCCGCGCCGCCGTACGCAAGGCCGACGGGCTGCATGATTTGAGGATCTTCTCGCGGCTGCTGCGGAACGAGCCCGCGTAATCCTGAGGTTTCCAACAAGTTCTTTCTTTTTCCCGACTGTGTGGGAGCGACGTGAGTCGCGATGAAGCTTTACCGCCGCCTGAGGTTTCCCCACGTTGTTCCGAAGCCGGTTGTCTCCCTTTTGAAAAAGATTCTTCGCCCAAGCGTGGGGAATGGCTATGGAATCCGGTGACCAGGACAGTGCGGGACACGCCGTGAATGCCCGCGATGCGGGGCCGGCCCGCCATCGCAGATGGCGGGCGTTCGGCTGCGCGCGAAGCCGTGCTTCGCAAGCGCTTGCCTCACCCATGCAGGCTCTTCCGCGGCATCCATGCCGCGGACGGTCCCGCGCTGCCCTGGCCACCGGCTTCTGGACACTTGGCTGGCGCTTGAAGCAAGGCCTATCGAAGTCGCGATCTGCCATCTCGCGAAAGGCGACGACCGACGGGCTGGGGGTGCGGAGAGCAGGCCATGGGTGAGCCAAGGCGGTTTGCGCGGCACTGCCGCGCGCCTTGGCGAACGCCCGGCGCGCTGCGCCGGGCCGGTTCGGGCCGCGAACGAGTCTGCGGCCCGACTTAAAGACACGACATCGTCGGGAGGGCGGAGCACCCCCAGCCCGTCAGGCGGCGGCTCTTGCCGAGGCCGAAGCCGAAGCCGATATCCCCGGAAACGGGAGAAGAACCTTTTCGGCGTTGTTCAACAGCCCAATGGCTGGTCAAGCGAGACAACCGGCTTCGGAGGGCATGGGAAGACCTGCGGGAGCGTCCCGCCAAAACCCGCCTGGAGCGTGGGACCGGCAGTTCCGGGTCCCCAAGCCGCCGCCGATCAGGGACAATCGGGCTCGTCCTGCCATGCCGTGCCGGCATGCGCCCCGCTTCTGGAGAACGCCGCGTGGAAAAACTGACCTTCGAAAGCATCATCGGCCTGCTCGACAGCATCATCTGGAGCACGCCGCTGATCGTCCTGTGCCTGGGCGCCGGGCTGTACTTCTCGCTGCGCACGCGCTTCATGCAGGTACGCGGGGTCAAGGAAATGATCCGGCTGATGTTCACCGGGCAGTCCTCCGCAGCCGGCGTGTCCTCGTTCCAGGCGCTGGCGATGTCGCTGTCCGGCCGGGTCGGTACCGGCAATATCGCCGGCGTCGCCACCGCCATCGCGTTCGGCGGGCCGGGTGCGGTTTTCTGGATGTGGATGGTGGCGTTCCTGGGCGCGTCGACCGCGTATGTGGAATCGACGCTGGCGCAGATCTACAAGGAAAAGGACGACAAGGGCCTTTACCGCGGCGGCCCGGCCTACTACATCGAAAAGGCGATGGGGCTGAAGTGGTACGCCTGGCTGTTCGCGGTGGTGACCGTGATCGCCACTGGTTTCCTGCTGCCGGGCGTGCAGGCCAACAGCATCGCTTCGGGCCTCAACAACGCCTTTGGCATCGCACCGGCGGTGACCGCGGCCGGCGTGGTGATCGTGCTGGGTTTCATCATCTTCGGCGGGGTCAAGCGCATCGCCCGCTTCGCCGAAATCGTGGTGCCGTTCATGGCGCTGGCCTACATCCTGGTCGCGCTGGTGGTGATGTTCATCAACATCCAGCAGGTGCCGGAAATCTTCATGCTGATCATCAAGAGCGCCTTCGGCATGGAGGCTGGCTTCGGCGCGGTGCTGGGCCTGGCGGTGCAGTGGGGCGTCAAGCGCGGCGTCTATTCCAACGAGGCCGGGCAGGGTACCGGCCCGCACGCCGCCGCCGCCGCCGAGGTCTCGCACCCGGCCAAGCAGGGCTATGTGCAGGCGTTCTCGATCTACGTGGACACGCTGCTGGTGTGCTCGGCCACCGCGTTCCTGATCCTGTCCACCGGCATGTACAACGTCTACGACCCGGCCAGCCCCATCGATCCGGCCACCGGCCTGCATACCGGATATCTGGTCCAGCAATTGCAGGGGGTGGTGCATGGACCGGGTTTTGCGCAGAGCGCGGTGGAGTCGGTACTGCCCGGATTCGGCCAGATCTTCGTGGCGCTGGCGCTGCTGTTCTTTGCTTTCACCACCATCGTGGCCTATTACTACATGGCCGAAACCAACATCACCTACATCAACCGCAAGGTGCACCGGCCGTGGCTGGTGTTCCTGCTGCGCATCGGCATCATGGCGGCGGTGACCTATGCGGCCATCGGCAGCGTCGGTACGGCCTGGTCGCTGGGCGACATCGGCGTGGGCATGATGGCCTGGCTCAACATCATCGCCATCCTGATCCTGCAGCGGCCGGCATTGAAGGCGCTGAAGGACTACGAATCGCAGAAGAAGGCGGGCAAGGAACCGGAATTCGATCCGCAGGCGCTGGGCATCAGGAACGCGAAGTTCTGGGAAAAGCGGGACTGACGTGAACGACCCCTGGAAAAACAGCAGACCCGGCGGCGAAGGCCGCGCGCGCGCGCCGGTCAAACCGCGCCCGCTGTCCAGCGATGAACCGGCGCGGC
The DNA here is from genome assembly GCF_900215535.1 of Pseudoxanthomonas wuyuanensis. Classification (GTDB taxonomy): domain Bacteria; phylum Pseudomonadota; class Gammaproteobacteria; order Xanthomonadales; family Xanthomonadaceae; genus Pseudoxanthomonas_A; species Pseudoxanthomonas_A wuyuanensis. Next base: position 384,594 of record NZ_OCND01000002.1, read on the forward strand.
CGGCGGCGGCGAGCAGGAACGAGCTGCGCCTGTACGGTTTCAACGCGGTGCAGGCGGTCTTCGCGCGGCGGCCGCAGGCCATCCGCAAGCTGTACCTGGCCGACTACCGCATTCCGCAGCTGCAACCGCTGCTGGCCTGGTGCGTCAAGCATCGGGTCGGCTACCGGGTGGTCGAGGAATCCGATCTGAACAAGCTGGCGGCCAGCGCCCATCACGAGGGCGTGGTTGCCGAGGTGCTGAAAGCCGAGCCGGCGCCGCTGGCCGACTGGCTGCGCGATCTGCCGGCAGGGCCGGCGCTGGCGATCTGGCTGGACGGCGTCGGCAATCCGCACAATTTCGGCGCCATCCTGCGCTCGGCAGCGCATTTCGGTGCCAAGGCCATCCTGCAACCGCAGCAATCGCCGCTGGCGCTGTCCGGCGCCGCGGCGCGGGTGGCCGAGGGCGGCGCCGAACAGGTGCCGCTGGTGCGCATGGGCGATCAGGCCGGCGCCATCGCGCAGCTGCGCGGCGCGGGTTTCGTGCTGGCTGCGACGGTCGTACGCGGCGGCACCGACTTGTTCGCCACGGCATTGCCGCAGCGGTTGATCTACGTGATGGGCGCCGAAGGCGAGGGCATGGATGCGCAACTGGCCGCCGCCTGCGACCTGCGCCTGTCCATCCCCGGCACTGGCGCGGTCGAGAGCCTCAACGTTGCCGCGGCCACGGCGGTGCTGCTGGCGCAATGGCGACAATCCCACCGATAGAAGCACGCAGCCAATCCGGTTCGGCGCGTTGCAGCGGCAGCATCTGAGCCACTGCAGTTCCGGCCCCAACAGCGAAGGTGCGATCGCGTGTTCCCCGGCTGGGTGGCGAACCGGCGGCGGCACCGCAATCTTCAACGGCTCAGCAGAGGCCCGGCGAGAGCAGTTCAGGAAGGCTGCCAACGCCAGGCCACAGACCCGGCACGCTCCTGCGAAAGATGGCGAAAGAACATGAACAGGTCTTCATGCCGGGACGCCGCCGCCGCCGGTTGTAATCGCCAGATCTATTGGGTAACGTTACCAAAGCGCATAAAGCGGCATAAGGGCTTGGGAGGGTCTGATGCTGAAGAACAAGGGCCGATCCGCCGGCCTGCCGACGTTGGCAGCATCGCCCGCCCAGCTGGCGGCAGCCTCGGCGCGTGCGCAGCGGCACCGCGCCACGATCGAATGCCCGCTGCCAGCGGCCGACCAAGACAATCCTGTGATTCCGCATCCGGGCAGGTGCCGTAAGCTTTCGCCGACGGCGCCGGGCGAAGCTGCGCGGATGCAACGTGGAACCGGCTTGGCCAGCGATTTTCACGGCGATGTACTGATGCAAGCGCAAACCTGCGCCAGCCGGTCAGGCTGGCGCGGAATACGGTAAACCGGCGGTCGTCCAACGCGGACGACCCGGCAAACGATTGGAGAATGCAATGCACGAAGGTGGCGGTATTGTCGGCAACGCGGCCGATGCGGTGACCGGGCGCGCCTCGACGCGGCTGTTGCCGCTGGTCATCACGCTGTTCTTCGCATGGGGCTTCTGCACCGTGCTGGTGGACGTGCTGATTCCGAAGCTGAAGGCCACGTTCTCGCTCAGCTATGCCGAGGCCATGCTGACCCAGTTCTGTTTCTTCCTGGCCTATTTCATCGTCTCTATCCCGGCCGGCCTGTTGATCAGCCGCATCGGCTACCTGCGCGGCATCGTGCTGGGGCTGCTGATAATGGCCGGCGGTTGCCTGATGTTTTCGCCAGCCGCTTCGATGGGCTGGTATCCGGCGTTCCTGGCAGCGCTGTTCGTGCTGGCCGCCGGCATCACCATCGTGCAGGTCGCGGCCAATCCGCTGGCGGCGGGCCTGGGCGATCCGGCCCGCGCGCACAGCCGGCTGACGCTGGCCCAGGCGTTCAACTCGGTAGGCACCATGATCGGCCCGTTGTTCGGCTCGGCGATGATCCTCGCTGCCGGTGTCGCCGAACCCGAAGCAGGACTCAGCGCTGCGGCGCTGGAGGCCTTCCGGGTGGAGCAGGCCAGCCATGTGCGCCTGCCGTACATGATCATTGCCGCGGTGCTGGTGCTGCTGGCGGCGGTGTGCTGGTGGGTGCGGCGCTCGCCGATGCCGTCGGTGCGTCCGGTGGGGCACGGCGACTATTTCCGCCTGCTGGGCCACCCGCGGCTCAGCCTGGGTGCGCTGTCGATCTTTCTGTACGTGGGCGCCGAAGTCGCTATCGGCAGCGCCCTGGTCAACTACCTGATCATGGTCGGCGCCACCACCTCCGAACATGCGGCGGGCAATCTGATCTCCGTGTACTGGGGCTTGGCGATGGTGGGCCGCTTCATTGGTTCCTACGTGCTGCGCTTCGTTGCGCCCGGCGTAGTGCTGACGGTATGCGCCGTCAGCGCCGGCTGCCTGGGACTGCTGGCGGGCGTGGTGCTGGAAGGCCTGCCTGCCGCCGTCGCCATCCTGTCGATCGGCCTGTTCAATTCGGTGATGTTCCCGACCATTTTCACCATGTCCATCGACGGACTGGGCGAAGACACCGCAGGCGGTTCCGGCATCCTGTGCCTGGCCATCGTCGGCGGCGCGGTGGTGCCGCTGCTGACTGGCGTGGTGGCCGATCAGGTCGGCTTGGCGCTGGCGCTGCTGGTACCGGTGGCCTGCTACGCATGCATCGCAGGCTACGGCCTGCTGGTGCGCATGGGATGGCTGGAAAGCAGGGGCAAGCAGGCCGCCGCGCCGGGCCAGGTACCGTAAAGGCCAAGCATTGCCAGCTAGATCGCGACGCCATCGTTACCCGCAGCTTTCGACTTCCTGCCGGGCTGGCGGAGCGGGTTCGGCGTCAACGTCGACTACGCCTATTCCGGTGCCGATACCGACGGCAAGGACATCGGCGGCAACCCCTGCCGACCGGCGGCAATCCAAGCACCAGGCCAACGCCATCCTCTGGTACCGGCAGGACTAGCCGCAGGCGGGCGGCCTACAACTGGCGCAGCAAGCGCTTCAGCCAGATGAACACCTCCGCCCGAGGCGATCAGGAAGGCGGCGGCGAACCAGCTCGGCTTACTGCGTGCAGTCCCCTTACAGGACTCTCAGCACTTCGTAGCAGGCGCCCATGGTGTGGTAATCGGTCTTGCCGGCCGGGCTCTTTTCGTCGCTGTACTTGCTGTTGTCGCGGTGCAGTATCCGGTACCAGGCGCCGTGCTGGCGGTCGACGAAATGCTGCCAGCTGTACTCCCACAGCCGCTCGTACCAGTCCCAGTAGCGGAGTTCGCCGGTGCGGCTGGCCAGCAGCGCGGCGGTGGCCAGCGACTCGGCCTGCACCCAGAAGTACTTGTCCTCATCGTAGAAGCCGCCTTCGCGGTCGGTTCCGTAGACCATGCCGCCGAACGCCTCGTCCCAGGACAGCGCCATGGCCCGATCGAATAGCGCGCGTGCGCGCGGCAGGCGCCATTCGGCCGGGGCGTGGCGGTCCAGGATCAGCAGCAGCTTGGCCCATTCGGTCTGATGTCCGGGCTGGTAGCCCCAAGGGCGGAAGATGTTGCTGCGGTCGCCGAAGTTGTATTCCCAGTCGACGCTCCAGTCGCTGCGGTAGTGCTCCCAGACCAGGCCATCGGACAGCGCGGCCTGGCGATTGGTCATGTTGTCGGCCAGCAATGCGGCGCGTTCGAGGAAGCGCTTCTGCCCGGTCGCTTCGTACGCCGCCAGCCACGCCTCGCAGGCGTGCATGTTGGCGTTCTGGCCGCGATACGGCGAAAGCTCCCAGTCGGCTGAAGCCTCGTCCGCGTACAGTCCGTATGCGGGCTCCCAGAAATGCCGTTCCATCAGATCCCAGGTCTCGTCCAGATAGGCGGCCGCTTCGGCGAAGCCGGCTTCGACCGCCTTGGCATAGGCCAGTACGACGAAGGCCAGGCCGTAGCAATGGTTGGTCGCGTCCACGACCTCGCCATCGCGCAACACCCAGGCATAGCCGCCACTGACCGGGTTGCGATGGACGCGGCGCAGGAAATCGATGCCGTGCGCCACCGCGTCGCGATAGGCGGCGTCGCCGAACGCCTGGTAGGCCATCGAATAATTGAAGACGAAGCGCGTGCTGCTGACCAGGTGGCGCGTATGCGCGTCGTAGATCTGGCCGTCGTCGCGGAAAAAGTGGAAAAAGCCCCCGCGCGGGTCGATGCAGCGCGGGTGGTAGAAACGCATGGTGTCGGCGATGTGGCCAAGCAGGAAATCGCGCGAACGGAAATCTGGCGATGGCAGGTCGGAAACGGGCTCGCTTTGCATCAGACTCTCGCTCCAGTAAGTGATCCGGCAGCGGCCGAACGGGCCGCCGGCCATGGCTGCACGCCGCTGCATGACGGTCGTGGTAAGGTTACCACGATTGCCGGCGACAGCAGATGCCGCCGGTCCGGAAAGGCAGGAGAACCGCCGAAACCTAGCGTGCCGGCGGTGCCGACGACTGGCGCTTGACCAGCGTGTACTTCATGACCTGGTGGACCTGCGCCTTGGGACGGCCGCTGCGGTTGCGGCGGATCTCTTCCAGCATCAGGGTGACGGCAGTACGTCCCATCGCCGTCACCGGTTGATGGATGGTGGTCAGCTCGGGCCAGACGGTAGTGGCCACGGGGGTGTCGTCGAAGCCGACGACCGTCAGCTCTTCGGGTACCCGCAAACCCATGCCATGCGCGACCGCCATGGTGGCCGCGGCCATGTCGTCGTTGCTGGAGAAAATGGCGGTAGGGCGGCGTTTGCGCTTGAGCAGTTCGGCCGCGGCGGCCAGGCCGGAGCGGTAGGTGAACATTCCCTGCGCGACATGCTCCGCCGGCACCTGGATGCCGGCTTCGGCCATCGTGTCGAAGAAGGCGGCCGCGCGCAACGCGCTTGGAGTGTGCTTGGGATCGCCCTTGATGAAACCGATATCGCGGTGGCCCAGGTCCAGCAGGTAGCGGGTCATCGCGCGCGCGCCCTGGTAGTCGTCTATACGCACCGAGCCGACGCCCTCCTGCGGCGCGCCGGTCGCCACCGCGATGGTGGGGATTTGGCGCTCGTCCAGTTCCTGCAGGGTCTGCGCCGAGTCGCACAGCGGCGGCGGCAGGATGACGCCGTCGACGCCGGCGTCCAGCAGGCGCTGGGTTGCCGCGCGCTGGCTGCGGATGCCGCTGCATTTTTCGATCAGCACCTGGCTGCCGCTCAGGCTGCTCTGTTCCAGGATGCCGAGCATGAACTGGTTGAGGTAGGCGGCGCTGGGATTGCTGTAGAGCACGCCGATGCGCGCGGTGCTGGAAGTACGCAGCGACCGGCCCGCCAGGTTGGGCCGGTACCCCAGCGTCTTGACCGACGCCAGCACCCGCTCGCGCATCGCTTCGCCGACATTGGGGTTGTCGTTGATGACGCGCGACGCGGTCATCGGCGACACGCCGGCGTGTCTGGCCACATCGAGGATGGTTACCGCGTTGCCGGCCTGGCGTGCGCGTTTTGGCATCGTGGATCCGTCGTGAGCGGCGGGTGCGCCTAGCTTACTCGCTGGCCGCCGGATCCGCCTTCAACGCGCTGCCGAAATCGCCATCGGCCTCCGCCGCCAGATAGGCGAACACCGTGTAGGCGGCCACGTTCTGCGCCAACGCCTGCGGGTCGATCTTGTCGAGGGTGTCGTCGGCGTTGTGGTGCAGATGGAAATAGTCGCTGCCGTCCTGCGCCAGCCAGGCCCAGGCCAATCCCTTGGCGGCAAACGGACTGATGTCCGGACCGGCGCCGCCCTGGCCGGGCGCGTACTCGATGCCCAGCGGCGCCAGCGCCTGTGCGATCTGCTCGGTCGCCTTGCGCGCATGCGCCGGGGCGCCGGTGTTGAAGGCATAGATGCGGCCGGCGCCGAAGTCGCTTTCGGCGGCGATCTGGTGCTTGCCGATGGCGCCGATGTGCTTTTCGGCATAGGCCTTGCCGCCATGCAGGCCCTGTTCCTCGTTGGCGAAGGCGACCACGCGGATGCTGCGCCTGGGCGCGTGCTTGAGCTTGCCGATCAGGTGGCCGGCGGCCATGGTGATGCCGATGCCGGCGCCGTCGTCGATGGCCCCGGTACCCAGGTCCCAGGAATCCAGATGCGCGCCGATCAGCACGACTTCGTCGGGCTTTTCGCGGCCGGTGATTTCGCCGATGACATTCTGCGAGGTGTATTCGCCGTCCCAGCCGCAATCCAGCGCCAGCCGCACGCGTACCGGCCCGCGGGCCAGCAGGCGCGCCAGTTGGTCGGCATCGGGGATGGTCAGCGACGCCGCCGGCACCGGCGTCAGGCCGTCGTCGAAACGGGTGATGCCGGTGTGGGCGACACGGTGGTTGTCGGTACCGGCCGAACGCATCAGAAATGCGATCGCGCCCTTGCGGATCGCCGCCGACGGACCGCGCGAACGGATCGCGCCGCCGTTGCGGTAGTCGCTGCCGTCGCGCGCGGCCTTCATCTGATAGTCGACAAAGGCGATCTTGCCGCCCAGCGAACCTTCCGGCGCCGCCTCCAGCGCGGCCAGATCGGGAAAGCGCACGATTTCCGCTTCCACCGTGCCGGCCGGACTGCCGCCCAGCGCGGTGACGGTCAGCGGTTGCGGATGCTTGCCGACGATCGCCGCGCTTTCGCTGCGGCGTTCCCATTTGGGAAACGTCACCGGCTCCAACCACACCTTGTCGAAGCCCAGCGCCTTGAACTTGGCCTGCGCCCATGCCACCGCGCGCGCGTCGGCCTCGCTGCCGGCCAGGCGCGGGCCGATTTCGGTGGTCAGCGATTCAACGACCCGCCAGCCGGTGCCGTCGGCCAGCGCCTGTTCGCGCAATTGCGCGGCGACAGTCAGTGCGGCATCGGGGATATGGGTTTCGGAAGCTTGGGTTTCGGATTTGCCGGCTTCGGATGAGGCGGCGCAAGCGGAGCCGGTCAGGCCCAGGGCGAGCAGCAGCGGAGCAAAGCGCATGAAGGGTTCCCGGAAAGACGAAGCCGCGAGCTTAGCAGCCCGCGGCCGCCGTTGTTGTGCCGTTGGTGTTGATGTCCGGGAATGCTGTGTGCCAATTATTTCCTCAGCGAATCGCGGATCTCGCGCAGCAATACGATGTCTTCGCTGGGCGCGGCCGGCGGCGGCGGTTGCTTGCGGGCAAGACGGTTCATGGCCTTGACCACCAGGAAGATCGCAAACGCGACGATGACGAACTGGATCAGCGTGTTGAGAAACTCGCCGATACCGATGGCCACGGCCGGCACCGCCTCGCCCGCCGCATCCACGCCGGCCTGCTTCAGCGTCCACACCCACTTGGAAAAATCGACGCCGCCGATCAGCAGGCCGATCGGCGGCATGATGATCTTGTCCACCAGCGCGGTGACGATCTTGCCGAACGCGGCGCCAATCACCACGCCCACGGCCAGATCGATGACGTTGCCGCGCATCGCGAACTCTTTGAACTCGCTGATCATTCCCATGCCTGTCTCCTTATGGATGCGGTGCCCGGATGATAGTCCGGGCGTCTTGCCGCTTTACGGAAAGGGGATTCGGCCGCAGCAATCTGGCGCGTTCCGAACCGAGGACGGTCGCGGCCGGATGGCCGCGGCGCAAGCGTATCGCACAACCGGTTCAGGCGACGATGGCGCCCAGCAGTTCGGCCACGCCTTCAAGCCGGGCGTTGAAGCGGTCGCCGGGCTTCAGCGCCGCCACGCCGGCCGGTGTGCCCATGAACACCAGATCGCCGGCGCGCAGCGCGTACAGCAGCGACAGCTCATGCAGGATGTCGGGCACGTCCCAGATAAGATCGGCCAGCGAACCGTGCTGGCGGATTTCGCCGTTGACGCTGAGGCTGAGCGTACGCGCGTCCAGTTCGCCGACCTCGCTGGCCGGCACCAGTTCGCTGATCGGCGCCGAATGATCGAAGCCCTTGCCGGTATCCCACGGCAGCCCCTTGGCCTTGGCCGCGGCCTGCAGATCGCGGCGGGTCAGATCCAGGCCGACGCCGTAGGCGATCACCAGCGCTTGCGCCTGCTCGCGCGACAACGGGCCGGCCGGCGCATCCTGGCCAAGCGCCACCACCAGCTCGACTTCGTGGTGCAGGTCCTGGGTGCCGGGCGGGTAGGGCACATCGGCATTGCCGGTGACGATGGCATCGGCCGGTTTGTGGAAGAACACCGGCTGGCCGCGGTCGGCCTTCGAAGCCGGTGCGCTGGCGCCCATTTCGCGGGCGTGATCGGCAAAGTTGCGGCCGACGCAGAAGATGCGGCGGACCGGAAAAGCGTTTCCGCCGCGGACGGGAACGCGCGGCTGCGGCGGGGCAGGAATGATGTCGGTCATGGGCGGCTCGGTGCGGGCGAGGGCACAGAGTTTAGGGGAAGCATGGCCGCGGCGTAGGCCGAAGTGCGTTTTCGGGAGAAATCACGCCAACACCACATTGTTCACCGCACGGGCGCGTTGCGACGCGTTTGCGGCTGAGAGGGCCGATGGCCTCAGTGGGCGCGGGCGCGGCCGGCCGGTTTATCGCGACAGCGGCAGTACCGGTTTGCGGACGACGCGGTATTCGCCGTCGACCACGCTGCCCTGGCGCGCCACCGGCTTGCCGCGCTGGCGGAACAGCTTGTACAGCAATCCGGCGGCGATCATCGCTGCGCCAACGAACACACTGACGAACACCAGCACGCACAGCACCGCCAGGCCCAGCAATCCCACTGCCAGGCGCAGCAACGGATGGCGCGGCTTGCGCGGCGCAAAGGCGGAACGGAAGCTGTTGAAATGGAACTGTCGGGCGAACATCGGGGGACGTCGTGTCAGAATGCGGACGGGGCCGGTGCGGCAGTATCGGGTGACAGAAACATGACTGTGTGAGAACTTCGTTAAATCCGATGCGATTGCTGGCGCTGAATGACATCGAGGATGGCGGTTTCGCCGAGATTGAAGCCACCATTGGCGACGATGCCGAGTCCTTGCTGCTTTTCCGCCAGGGCGGGCAGGTCCGCGCATGGCTCAATATCTGTCCGCATGCGGGCCGGCGGCTGGACTGGGCCCCGGGCAAGTTTCTCAAGGACAAGCAGGGCCATCTGATCTGCGCCGCGCATGGCGCTTCGTTCGAACTGGAGGCAGGCCTCTGCGTGGCCGGCCCCTGCCGCGGCGATGCGCTGCGCCCGGTGGCCGTCGAAGTGGTCGATGGTCAGGTACGGCTGTTGTAGGAGCGCCGCGATTATCCCGCCCGTCCGCCCCACCAGAACATGATGTTGACGGCGACCACCACCACCAGCGTATAGGTCAGCGACAACGGTCCGCCGACGCGCCACAGCTGCCGCGAGGTGTAGTTGGCCGGGCCGGTGATCATCGAGATCACCGGGTTGGAGGCGGTCATCAGGTTGTTGGACGCCGACAGCGCCACGATCAGCGCGAACGCGGTGGGATTGCCGCCGGCGGCCAGCGCCAGGTTGATCGCCATCGGCACCATCACGATGGTGGCGCCGACATGGCTGATGACCAGCGAAAACGCGGTGGTCAGCAGCGCGATGGCGATCTCCAGCGCCCAGATCGGAATGCCTTCCGGCAGCCGCTCCACCGTGTGCCCGGCGACCCAGGCCGCGGCGCCGCTGCTGTCCATCGCCCAGCCCAGCGGTATCAGCCCGGCCATCAGGAACACGGTCTTCCAGTTGATCGCCGCGTAGGCTTCATCCATCCGCAGCACGCCGGTCAGCAGCATGCCGGCCACGCCGGTCATCAGCGTCAGCGACACCGGCAGCCGCGAGGTCAGCGCGATTACCACCGTGATGGCGAAGATGCTCATCGCGATCTTGAACTTGTGCGGGCGCTGCTCGCCTTTCGGGTAGTCGGTCACCACCACGAAATCGCGGCTTTCCGCCGCCTGGCCAAGATCCTGCCAGATGCTGTGGAACACCAGCATGTCGCCGGCGCGCAGGGTCACCGTGCGCACGTCTTCGCGGATGACCTTCTTGTCGCGGTTGATCGCCAGCAGGCTGATGCCGCTCTGCTTGCGCAGGCGCAGGTCGCGGGCGGTCTTGCCGATGAACTTGGAAGTCGGCGGAATCACCGCTTCGGAAATGCCGGCGCGGCTGGGATTGAACAGGTCGCCGAAGTGGCGCAGGCGCGACGACATGCGCAGGAAATGGTTCTGCGCGAAATCGGCCACCGCCTGGCGCGCGCCCATCACCCCCAGCACGCTGCCGACCCAGATGCGCATGTCCGCCGGCGGCGCCAGCCGGGTGTCGTTGCCGGTCTGCAGCGCCAGCATCAGCGGGGCGTCGTGCATCGCCTCGGCCTCGCCCAGCGACATGCCCACCAGCGGACTCTCGGCGGTGACCACCAGTTCGAACACGTCGCCTTCGATGCCGTAGGTGCTGGCGAAGTAGCTTTCGGTACGCGCCGGGGTCACCACGCCGTTGTCGGGATCGTCCTTGAGCTTCTTGTCGCCGAAGAAGCGGAAATACAGCAGCGACGCCGCCAGCAGCGCCACGCCGATAGGAAGCGGCGCGAACATCCGCAGCGGCTCCAGCGTCGCCATGCCCGACGGCAGGTTGTTGTTGGCCGAGATCAGCAGATCGTTGAGCAGGATCAGCGGCGAGTTGCCGACCATGGTCAGCGCCCCGCCCATCACGATGGCGGCCGCAATCGGGAACAGCAGCCGCTGCAGCGACAGCCCGGTCCGCGACGACAGCCGCGAGGCCACCGGCAGGTACAACGCCATCACCGACGGGTTCTGCATGAACGAGGAATTGAGGCCGGCGATGGCCGTGGTCATCAGCATCAGCCGCTGCTCGATGCCGTGGCCGCGCCGCAGCAGCCACGAGGCCAGCCGGTTCAGCGCGCCGGTGCGGTCCAGGCCGGCGCCCAGGATCATCGTGGCGATGATGCTCATCACCGCGTTGCCGGAGAAGCCGCCGAAGATTTCCTCCGGGGCGATCAGGCCGGTCAGCCCTAGCACCACCAGCACCACCAGCGCGACCAGGTCGGCGCGGATGCGTTCGAACAGGAACATCGCCATCGTGAACCCGACCAGCCCGAGGACGAGCTTCATGTCGTTGGTCAGCGTCAGCGCGTTTTCCATTACGGCAGCCGTGATTCGTGATTGGGGATTGGTGATGCGCGATTCGTGGTTCGTGATTGGTAATTGGTGATTGGCGATTCGCAAAAGCGCATGCGGCGGACTTCCATGGCAGCGGCCACGGGACTGAAACGCGCAAAGATGGAGTGCCTAATTTTCAATCGTGATCACCAATCACCAATCACCAATCACCAATCACCAATCACCAATCACTGCTTGTCATAGAGCAGATCCCACACGCCATGGCCCAGCTTCTGGCCGCGGGTCTCGAAGTGGGTCTGCGGGCGCCAGTCCGGACGCGGCACATGGCCGCGCGGGCCGGCGCGATTGCGCAGGCCGGGAGTGGCGTCCAGCACGTCCCACATCTGTTCGGCATAGTCCCGCCAGTCGGTGGCCGCATGCAAGCGGCCGCCGTTGCGCAACTTGGCTGCCAGCAGTGCGGCGAATTCGGGCTGGATCAGTCGGCGCTTGTTGTGGCGTTTTTTGTGCCAGGGGTCGGGGAAGTAGATGCGTACCTCGTCCAGCGCGCCGTCAGCCACTTCGTTGCGCAGCACTTCCACCGCGTCATGGTGGTACAGGCGCACATGATCGCTGCCGTCTTCGGCCAGCGCATTGAGCAGCCGGCCCACACCGGGGGCATGCACCTCGATGCCGATGTAGTCGCGGCCGGCGTCGTTGGCCACCGCATAGCGCAAGGCCTCGCCATTGCCGAAGCCGATCTCCAGCACCCGCGGCGCCTGGCGGCCGAATACCGCGTCGAAATCGCGCAATTGCCCGGTGTAATCCAGCCCGTAGCGCGGCCACTGGGTATCGAACGCGCGCTGCTGGGCTTCGGTGAAGCGGCCCTGACGCAGTACGAAGCTGCGCACCTCGCGCCGGCCCTCGGTCACCGTGAACGGCTTGGGCGGGGTCTTGGCGCCAGGGCTGGAGAATGGGTCGGTCAACTGAGATCTCTTTCTTTGCGCAGCGGAGGATGCGTCCGCCATCCTTGGCGCGACCATGCGTTCTTCGGAACATCCGGCCCGGCCATTCGTGGCCGGGCGGTCGCCGGCGCGGGAGCCTGTGGCTCGCAAGCGCGCCGGCTCACCCAATCAGCCCATCGATCGGGCTGGACGCCGAGGCATTGCGCTTGCGCGGGATGCGCCCGGCCAGGAAGGCTTCGCGGCCGGCTTCGACCGCCTTGCGCATTGCGCTGGCCATCAGGACCGGGTGCTTCGCGCCGGCGATGGCGGTGTTCATCAGCACCCCGTCGCAACCCAGTTCCATCGCGATGGCGGCATCGGACGCAGTGCCGACGCCGGCATCGACCAGCACCGGCACCTTGGCGTTCTCGATGATTTCCAGCAGGTTGTACCTGTTCTGGATGCCCAGGCCCGAGCCGATCGGCGCGGCCAGCGGCATCACCGCCACGCAGCCGATGTCCTCCAGCCGGCGCGCCAGGATGGGGTCGTCGCTGGTGTAGACCATGACCTGGAAGCCGTCGGCGACCAGCGTCTCGGCGGCGGCCAGGGTCTGCACCACGTCCGGGTACAGGGTTTTCTGGTCGCCCAGCACCTCCAGCTTGACCAGGGTGTGGCCATCCAGCAGTTCGCGCGCCAGCCGGCAGGTGCGCACGGCGTCGTCGGCGGTGTAGCAGCCGGCGGTGTTGGGCAGGATGGTGTAGCGGTCCGGCGGCAGCACGTCGAGCAGGTTGGGCTCGTTGGGCGACTGGCCCAGGTTGGTGCGGCGGATGGCGACGGTGACGATTTCGGCGCCGGCGGCTTCGGTGGCCAGCCGGGTTTCTTCGAAATCCTTGAACTTGCCGGTGCCGGTGAGCAGGCGGGAACGGTAGGTTTTTCCCGCAATCACCAGCGGGTCGGTAGGGGTATCGTGGGGCATCGGGCGATTATCGCCGAAAACCGCGCGACATCGGCGTTTCAGCCGCCACCCAGCGCGTGGACGATCTCGACCCGGTCGCCTTCGTGAAGCGCATGTGAGCCGTGCAGGCCGCGCGGAACGATTTCGCCGTTGACCTCCACGGCGACCCGGCGCTCGGCCAGGCCTTCCTGCAGCAGCAGGGTGGAAAGCGTGCTTGCGGCCGGAATCTGCCGCGATTGGCCATTGAGCTGGATGTTCATGCCGCCATTGTCGCCGTTCGCCAGCCATCGCGCATCACGGCCGGAGGCGCGTTGCGCATTGACGCGTTGCAGCGTGAATGCGGGGGAGCTTGGTGAAACCATGCCCGCCATGCGCAGCCGTACGGCAGAGCGCGGCGGCTACCGCGCCGGTCCAAGCGTCCCATTCAAGTTGTTCCATTCAAGTCCCGGAGAGACCATGAAATCGCTGAAAAGCCCTGTTCGTTCGTTGCTGGCCCTGTCGCTGGCGCTGGCGGCAATGCCTGCGCTGGCGCAGGACAACCCCTATTCCAAGACCGTGTTCTTCGGCGACAGCCTGACCGACTCGGGCTCGTTCCGGCCGGGACTGGTGCAGGTCGGCGGGCCGTCGGCGGCAATTCTGGGCCGCTTCAGCACCAATCCCGGTCTGGTCTGGGCCGAATTCCTGGCCGACTACTACGGTACCGACGCCACCAGCGCCAACCAGGGCGGCGACAACTACGCCGTCGGCGGTTCGCGTTTGAATGTCGAACGCACCAGCCCGCTCGGGCCGGTGCCGTCGCTGGCGACCCAGGTCAGCACCTATCTGGCCGCCAATGGCGGCCGCGCGGACCCGAACGCCCTTTACACCGTGTGGGGCGGGGCCAACGATCTGTTCGCGGTGGCCGGCGGCGAGCCGCTGACGACGATTGCTTCTGCGGTGACCACGCAGGTCGGCATCGTCGGCGCGCTGCAGCAGAACGGCGCGCGCTACGTGCTGGTGCCCAATATCCCCGACCTGGGGCAGACCCCGCAGTTCATGGCGCAGGGCGCGGCCGGCGCGGCTGCGGGAACGCAACTGGCGATGGCCTATAACAACGCGCTCTATGGCGGATTGGGGGCGGCGGGGCTGCGGGTAATCCCGGTGGATACCTTCAGCTTCCTGCGCGAGGTCGTGGCCGCTCCGGCCACCTACGGCTTCGTCAACGTGACCGGCACGGCCTGCAACATCGAATCCTCGCTGACCTGCAGCCCGGCCAACTATGTTGTCCCGAGTGCGGCGGAAAACTACCTGTTCGCCGACGGCGTGCACCCGACCACCGGCGCCCACCGGATGCTGTCGCAGTACGCGCTGTCGATACTGGAAGGGCCGCGCCAGATTGCGGTGCTGCCGTATGCCGCATCGGTCATCGGCCGCGGCCGCGCCGAGCGCGTTGCCCACCACGTCAGCGGCAAGCCCGAGGCCGACGGCATGCGCTGGTGGGGCGACCTGCGCGGCGACATGCTGCGCTACGACCATGGCGACGACTTCGACGGCGCCGGCCCGGCGGGCACCTTCGGCGTGGACTGGTCGCGCGGCGCGATGGTGTTCGGCGGCTTTGCCGGCTATGGCCGCAACAAGCAGGACTTCGGCCTGCGCCGCGGCAGTTTCGACGAGTCCGATGCCACCCTGGGCGGCTTTGCCGGCTGGTATGGCGACAACGTCTGGGTCAACGGGCAGGTCAGCTACAGCTGGCTGTCCTACGATGTGGACCGCGACGTGCAACTGGGGACGGCCACGCGCCGCCACAGCGGTTCGCCGGACGGCAGCAACCTCAGCATCGGCCTGAGCGCCGGCTACCAGTTCGGCGAGGGCCTGCTTCGCCACGGCCCGGTGGCCAGCGTGCTGTCGCAGCGGATCAAGGTGGACGGCTATACCGAGAGCAACCCGTCCTCGACCGCGCTGGTGCATGGCGAACAGGACTTCGATTCGCTGATCGGCAGCATCGGTTGGCAGGCCAGCTATGCGATCAACGAACATGTGCGTCCGTATGCGCGGTTGACCGTGGACCGCGAGTTCGAGAAGCCGCCGGAGGAAGTGTTCGCGCAGGTGCAGACGCTGCCGGGGATGGCGCCGTACGCGGTGCCGGGCCTGGACAAGGACCGCGATTACGGCACCGTGGTGCTGGGCGCCCGCACCCGGCTGTTCGGCCTGGACGCCGATATCGGCCTCAACACCACCGTCAACCAGAAGGGCGGCAGCAACTCCGGCGTGTTCGCCACCGTCAGCGGCAGCTTCTGACCTTGCCGGGATAAGCCTGCGGCGCCGTTGCGACGGCGCCGCATTGCGTCCGGGTCCGGGCGCGGAATAGACTGCGCACTCCCCAGCGGGTGTAGCTCAATGGTAGAGCTGTAGCTTCCCAAGCTACTGACGAGGGTTCGATTCCCTTCACCCGCTCCACTCCCGATTTCTTCCGTTGCGTTGCCCGGCTGTCATGCCGGCGCAGCGCTGGTATGGCACGCTGTCGTCGCTGGAACTTCCCCGCCATGCCCATGAAACTGGCCATCCTGTCCCGCAACAGCAAGTTGTATTCGACCCGGCGGCTGGTCGAGGCCGCGCGCGAACGCGGGCATTCGGTGCGGGTGCTGGATCCGGTGCGCTGTTACATGCGGATCGCCTCGGACGGATTCGGCATGCACTACAAGGGCCGGCCCATCGCCGGCTATTCGGCGGTCATCCCGCGCATCGGCGCATCGGTGACCCGTTACGGTACCGCGGTGTTGAGGCAGTTCGAGCTGATGGGCAGCTATGCGCCCAATCCTTCCGATGCCATCCTGCGCGCGCGCGACAAGCTGCGCGCGCATCAGTTGCTGGCGGCGCAGGGCATCGACTTGCCGGTCACGGTCTTCGGCGACTACCCGGACGACACCGTGGACCTGTTGTCGATGCTGGGTCCGCCGCCGCATGTGATCAAGCTCACCGAAGGCGCCCAGGGGGCGGGGGTGATGCTGACCGAAAAGCCGTCCGCATCGCGCGGCGTGGTCGAAGCGTTGCGCGGCCTGTACGCCAACTTCGTTGTGCAGGAGTTCATCGGCGAGGCCGAAGGCGCGGACCTGCGCTGTTTCGTGGTGGGCGGACAGGTAGTGGCATCGATGCGGCGGCAGGCACCGGAGGGGGATTTCCGTTCCAACCTGCACCGCGGCGGCAGTGCCGAGGCGGTGGCCGCCACCGCCGATGAGCAGGCCATGGCGGTGCGTGCCGCCCATGTGCTTGGCCTGGGCATCGCCGGGGTGGATCTGATCCGGTCGCGGCGCGGGCCGCTGGTGCTGGAAGTCAACTCCACCCCGGGGCTGGAGGGCATCGAGGCTGTCTGCGGCACCGACGTCGCCGGGCGCATCGTGGATTACGTGGCCGCCCATGCTGAATAGGGCGGATTCAGCCTCCAGCGTGACCGGAGCCGGAATTTCACGGTAAATTAACATCGCCTTTAACGGTCGTTTAATCGAAGCCTGCGTAGCCTTGTCCGGACCGCAGCTCTGCGTTCCTCCCAGTGGCATCCAGTGGAAAGCACAGGATTACGGTAATCGGGGCTTTACTTGGCCCAAGCGGGCGACCACCCGCTTGGGCTTTTTTATTGCCTTCGGCCCGCCGCGGGAATGGCTGCGGCGATACCGCACTTGCTGGCGCGCCGGGCGCTGGCTAAATTCGATCCCTTATTCGTTGCAAGGTATGAAACGATGTGGCGGTTGATTCCGGCAACTTCATCGCCGCACAAGCATGGTCGGGCATCGGCACAACCCCAGCGTTGGGGCACGGTGCGGCCGACCGGCATTCACAATAAAGGAGGCTAAGGCCTGATGCGCATTCTTGTCATAGAAGACAACAGCGATATCGCCGCCAATCTCGGCGACTACCTGGAAGAACGGGGCCACACGGTGGATTTTGCCGCCGACGGCGTGACCGGCCTGCACCTGGCGGTGGTGCATGAGTTCGACGCCATCGTGCTGGATTTGAATCTGCCGGGCATGGACGGGTTGGAGGTCTGCCGCAAGCTTCGCAACGAGGCGCGCAAACAGACCCCGGTACTGATGCTGACCGCGCGCGATACGCTGGACAACAAGCTGGCCGGTTTCGATTCCGGCGCCGACGACTACCTGATCAAGCCGTTCGCGCTGCAGGAAGTCGAAGTCCGCCTGAACGCGTTGTCGCGCCGCGGCAAGGGCGTGCAGACGCGGGTGCTGGAAGTGGGCGAGCTGGAATACAACCTGGACACGCTGGAAGTGCGGCGCCAGGGCAAGCTGCTGCAGCTCAATCCGACCGCGCTGAAGATCCTGCAGGCGCTGATGGAGGCCTCGCCGGCCGTGGTCACCCGGCAGGAGCTGGAAACCCGGGTCTGGGGCGAGGAACTGCCGGATTCGGATTCGTTGCGCGTGCACATCCATGGCCTGCGCGCGGTGGTCGACAAGCCGTTCGACACGCCGTTCATCCAGACCCGGCATGGCATTGGATACCGAATCGCCGCGCCAGATGCCAGCAGCTGAGTCGACCGGCCAGCGCCGCCACCGCCGCTTCCGCCGACGGCTCCGCACCCGCATCATCCTGTCTTTCGTGCTGTTGGGCACCGGCCTGACGGCGCTGTTCGCCTATCTGACCGACTACGCCAGGCAGCGCGTGGAAGATCAACTGGTCGAAGACGTGATGAACCGGAACATCGACGAGTTCTGGCGGCGCTACACCATCAATCCGGACAACGTGGACCTGCCCGTGCAGCAGATGCGTGCGCGCATCGTGCGGCCGGACGGTTTCGAACGGCTGCGGCTGGAGCAGCCGGACTGGTACGACTTCAAGGACGGCATCCACAACCTCAGCGGCGTGGACGAGAACGGCGATTCCTTTTCCTACAAACTGGCGGTGCGCAAGACGCCAGATGCCTGGTTCTTCCTTGCCTACGACATGAGCCAGACGCTGCGCGGGCAGGAACAGCTCAACCGTGCGCTCTATATTTCGGTACTGCTGTTCAGCCTGCTGTCGCTGCTGGTCGGCTGGTGGGCGGCATCGCGGGTGATGAGTCCGGTTTCGGAGCTGGCGGGGCGCCTGCGCGCCTATCGCGGCAGCAGCGACCCGCAACCGCTGGCCCCGCACTTTCCGGAAGACGAAGTCGGGCAGCTGGCCGAAGCGCTGGACGATTATTCCGACCGCCTGACCGAAGTCGTCCAGCGCGACCGCGAGTTCAACGCCGACGTCAGCCACGAATTGCGCACGCCGCTGGCGATCATCCGCGGATCCGTCGAGCTGATGCTGTCGCGCCCGGATCTGGACGAAAAATCCAGGACCCGCATCCAGCGCATCCAGCGCGCCGAGCAGCAGTGCACGGACCTCATAAGCGCGCTGCTGCTGCTGTCGCGCAACGAACGCGGCCACGGCAACACCGACGTGGCCAAGGTCGCCGAACAACTGCTGGAAGCGCACCGCGCGCAACTGGGCGGAAAAGCGCTGACGCTGCGCGTGGAAGGCCATAGCGAACTGACCGTCGATGCGCCGGAAACGGTGCTGTCGGTGGCGTTGGGCAACCTGATCGGCAACGCGGTCAAGTACACGATGGAAGGCGACGTGGTGGTGAAGCTGCTGCCCGACGGCGTGGAAGTCATCGATTCCGGCCCGGGCCTGAGCGCCGAAGACGCCGCGCGCCTGTTCGAACGCGGCTATCGCGGCACCCATGCCGGCCATTCGCAGGGCGGCGGCATCGGCCTGTCGATCGTCAGCCGGCTGTGCGACCTTTACGGCTGGCAGGTCAGCGTGCGTCCGGGCGAACACAAGGGCGTGGTTGCGATGCTGCGCTTTTCCGCCGATGGCGAAGCTGTCGGCGCAAGCTGAAATGCGTGGAGCGGATTTCGCTCCGCTGAATTTCGCGTGTCGGCAGAGGGCGCCGAGGAGCCGGGCAAGATCGGCTCTACGTCGGAGCGATGCCCGCTTCTGATGGCGGAGCCGCTCCTTGTTTGGCGTGCACGGATCGAAAAGCGATTCTGTGGGAGTGACGCCGGCGTGCCGACACCGGTGAGTTGCGACATCGATGTTTCCGGTCGCGACTCACACCGCTCCCACAAGCTGTCTGGTTCCGGCGCTTCGCGTCCCACGCAACAGCGAAGAGCGGCCTGCTTGGGAAACGGCAACAGCCCCTGGCAAGTGCGGCTCCACAGTCAGAGATAATCCAACCAGCCGTAGCGGTCCTCGGTGCTGCCGTCGAACAGGCCGAAGAACAACTGCTGGATCCGTTGGGTGACCGGTCCGGGCTTGCCGTCGCCGACCGGCTTGCCGTCGACCGAACGCAGCGGCGTAATCTCGGCGGCGGTGCCGCACATCATCAGCTCGTCGCACAGGTACAGGTATTCGCGCGGCAGGTCGCGTTCGATGACGTTGATGCCGTTGTCGCGCGCCAGCCGGATGATGGAGTTGCGGGTGATGCCGCTGAGGATGGACGCGCTGGCTGGCGGGGTATGCAGTTCGCCGTCGAAGACCAGGAACAGGTTCTCGCCGGCGCCTTCGCTGAGCAGGCCGGTCGACGCCAGCGCGATGCCTTCGCCATAGCCGTGCCGGCGCGCCTCGCGGGTGACCAATTGTCCGGACAGATAGTTGCCGCCGGCCTTGGCGCCGGCCGGCAGCGTGTTGGGCGCGAAACGCTGCCAACTGGAAACGCAGGCGTCGATGCCGTTCTCGGTGGCGCCTTCGCCCAGGTAGCGGCCGAACGCCATGGCCGCCACCGCCACATCGATGGGGGTCTCGGCGGCGATGCCGATGCCGCCATAGCCGCGGAAGACCACCGGCCGCAGATAGGCGCTGCGCAAGCCGTTGACGCGGACGATTTCCTTGCATGCGGCGTTGATCTCGGCCAGCGTGTAGGGAATCTGGATGTCGTAGATCTTGGCCGACTGGAACAGGCGCCGGTTGTGATCGTCCAATCGGAAGATCGCCGTGCCTTTCGGGGTTTCGTAGGCGCGGATGCCTTCGAACACCGAAGAGCCGTAGTGGATGGCGTGCGCCATGACGTGGGTGGTGGCTTCCGCCCATGGCTTGACGGCGCCGTTGTGCCAGATCTTCTCGGGAAATTGCATGGCTGCGCTCCTCGGTGACGGCCCATTGTGCCACTACCGGAATCCCTTGTAGGAGCGACGTGAGTCGCGATGAAGCTTTCACGGAAACGGCCCATCGCGACTCACGTCGCTCCTGCATTCGCCCCCATACGTGCCTACAACGTGATCCAGAAGCAGTTGTAGCTGCGCCGCAACCCAAGGACGGTGCTGGAGGGCGTGCTGCCGTTCTTCAGGGTCTGCTCCAGCCGCAGGCCGACGGGACGCTGCGGCTGGGTCTGCGGATAGTAACCATCACTATTCTGGTCGATGACATTGCCCAGTTCGTCGATGATCGGGGCAGGTTCGGGACGCACCGGCACGATATCGACCAGCGGCCGTTGCACGATGGCTTCCAGCCGGTCCAGGATGCGGTTGGCGGCGCTGTTGGAGATCCCGCCCCATTGGTAGACGCCGGCCAGCCGGTTGACGTCCTGCGCATCGATGGCGGCGGTGATCTGATAGACCAGGTCGCTGAGCGTGCGCGAGCAGCCGCCACGGTAGAGGTGGCCTCCCGACACCGCACCGCCGGCGGCGCCGACATCGGGCAGGCGGTCCATCGCGCCCACGTCCTCGCAGCGCTTGTCGGTATAGACCGTTTCGCCGGTCATCGTGGTGCAGCGCTTGATCGGATTCTGGGCCAGTGCCGCGGTTCCCGGCGCAAGCGAGCAGATGCAAAGCAGGAACAGCGGCAACAGGACGCGAAGCATCCGCTCAGACTACCCGACGCCGGCCACCTGCGTCATCGGAACGAGCGGGGAAGTGCCCGTGCGTTCAGCCACGCAGCAATGCCCGCTACCCGCCAAGCCGGGCAAGCACGTTTTGCGTGGGCTTGGCCAGGTTCAGCGTGTAGAAGTGCAGTGAGGGTGCGCCGCCGGCGATCAGCCGTTCGCACAGGCGGGCGACCACGTCGGCACCGAATTCGCGCACGCTGTCGGCATCATCGCCGTAGGCCTGCATACGCTTGCCGATCCAGCGCGGGATTTCCGCGCCGCAGGCCTCGGAGAAGCGCCGCAGCTGGGTGAAGTTGGCGATGGGCATGATGCCCGGGACGATAGGCACGTCCACCCCCAGCTTGCGTACCGCATCGACGAAATGGAAATAGGCGTCGGGATTGTAGAAATACTGGGTGATGGCGCCATCGGCACCGGCATCGACCTTGGCCTTGAAGTGTTTCAGATCGGCCAGCGCATCCTCGGACTGCGGATGGGTTTCCGGATAGCAGGCCACTTCGATGTGGAAGCTGTCGCCGTGCTCGGCGCGGATGAAGGCCACCAGATCCGAGGCGTAGCGCAGGTCGCCGGGGTGGCCCATGCCCGAGGGCAGGTCGCCGCGCAACGCGACGATGCGCTTGCAGCCGATGGCGCGGTACAGCTTGAGCAGTTCGCGGATTTCCTCGCGGCTGCCGCCCACGCAGGACAGGTGCGGCGCAGCCATGAAACCGTGCTTCTGGTTGAGATGGCGCACCGTTTCGGAGGTGTAGCTGAGCGTCGAGCCGCCGGCCCCGAACGTGCAGGAAACGTATTCCGGCGCATACCCCTTCAGCTTCTCCGCGGTGCGGTCCAACTGCGCCCGCTGTTCGTCGGTCTTGGGGGGATAGAACTCGAAGCTGATGGCTGGCATGGGCGCGGTTCGGACAGGATTGGCGGGAATTATATCGCTATATCGCGATGGATGTGATTGCGTGGAGCTGTCGACGATTCGATGGAGGGTGGGGCATTCGGTCATGGCGGCGGCGGTGCTGCAGAGTCGAAAGCGAGCTACCGCTGAACGAAAGAACGGGCGCCTTTCGGCGCCCGTTCCGGTTTCATCCGTAACAGCCAATCCGCTCAGTAGCGGTAATGGTCCGGCTTGTACGGGCCTTCGACCGGCACGCCCAGGTAGTCGGCCTGTTCCTTGGTCAGCTTGGTCAGCTTGACGCCGATCTTTTCCAGGTGCAGGCGGGCGACTTCTTCGTCCAGATGCTTGGGCAGGCGGTAGACGGTCTTTTCGTAGACGTCCTTGTTGGCCCACAGGTCGATCTGGGCCAGGGTCTGGTTGGAGAACGAGTTGGACATCACGAAGCTGGGGTGGCCGGTGGCGCAGCCCAGGTTGACCAGGCGGCCTTCGGCCAGCAGGAAGATCGCATTGCCGTTGGCGAATACGAACTTGTCCACCTGCGGCTTGATGTTGATCTTCTGCACGCCCGGCAGGTTGTACAGCGCATCGACCTGGATTTCGTTGTCGAAGTGGCCGATGTTGCAGACGATGGCCTGGTCCTTCATCGCCTTCATGTGGTCGATGGTGATGATGTCCTTGTTGCCGGTGGTGGTGACGTAGATGTCGGCCTGGCCAAGCGTGTCTTCGACGGTGTTGACCTCGAAGCCTTCCATCGCCGCCTGCAGCGCGCAGATCGGGTCGATCTCGGTGACGATGACGCGGGCGCCGTAGGCGCGCAGGCTGTGCGCCGAGCCCTTGCCGACATCGCCGTAGCCGCAGACCACGGCCACCTTGCCGGCCAGCATCACGTCCATCGCGCGCTTCAGGCCGTCGGCCAGCGATTCGCGGCAGCCGTACAGGTTGTCGAACTTGGACTTGGTGACCGAGTCGTTGACGTTGATGGCCGGCACCAGCAGCGTGCCGGCTTCGGCCAGCTGGTACAGGCGGTGCACGCCGGTAGTGGTCTCTTCGGAGACGCCCTTCCAGTCCTTGACCACGTCGGTCCAGTAGCCCGGACGCTCCTTGTGCACGCGCTTGAGCAGGTTCTTGATGACCTGTTCCTCGTGGCTGGAGGAAGCGGTGTTGACCCAGTCGCTACCGTTTTCCAGCTCGTAGCCCTTGTGGATCAGCAGGGTGACGTCGCCGCCGTCGTCGACGACCAGCTGCGGACCGAGTTTGCCGCCGCCGAAATTCAGCGCATCCAGCGTGCAGTCCCAGTATTCCTCCAGCGTTTCGCCCTTCCAGGCGAACACCGGGGTGCCGGTGGCGGCAATGGCGGCGGCGGCATGGTCCTGGGTGGAGAAGATGTTGCACGAGGCCCAGCGCACGTCGGCGCCCAGGTCCACCAGCGTCTCGATCAGCACGGCGGTCTGGATGGTCATGTGCAGGCTGCCGGTCACGCGCACGCCCTTCAGCGGCTTGGCGGCGGCGTATTGCTTGCGGATGGACATCAGGCCGGGCATTTCGTGCTCGGCGATGTCGATCTCCTTGCGGCCCCATTCGGCCAGGGAGATGTCGGCGACCTTGTAGTCGCCTTCGGCGGAGAATTGGCGTACGGCGTTCATATGTAGCTCCGGAAAGTTGGCGAGCGGACTCGCATTCTTGACCGGGCGCCGTTACAAAAAAGTCCTGCCGAGCCTGGCCGTGGCGTAGTTCCCGCGGTCGCAGCGCCCCTCGGCGAGGCGCGCCATTATATCGCTTGTTCCGGATGAAGGGATGGCCAGGTATGACCGCTGGCCCAGGCCGGCAGGGCAGGTCTGCGGTTACCCTTCCGGTCCGATTCTCTGAAAGCCGAGCATTGACCATGCCCATTTCCCGGTGTTTGCTGTGGTTGTTCCTGCTTCTGGCGCTGCCGTCCGCGGCCATCCCGGCAAAAGAAGCCCCGGCGCTGGCTGCTGCGTCCGCTGCCGGTGGTTACGAATTGCCGCCGCCGGCGCTGCAGGCGCTGGTGGATGCGCCGCGGCCGCCGCAGCTGGCCATCAGTCCCCGCCGCGATCTGCTGTCGCTGACGCAGACGCCTTCGCTGCCGGGCATCGACGTGGTGGCCCAGCCGGAGCTGAAGCTGGCCGGCCTGCGCATCAATCCGCGCACCTACGCACAGAGCCGCTTCTCGTTCGGCAGCGATTTGTGGCTGCTGGAGATCGCATCAGGCAAGGAAATCCGCATCCAGGGACTGCCACAGCCGCTGTCGGTGGCCAGTTCCAGCTGGTCGCCGGATCAGAACTACATCGCCTTCAACCAGGTCGACGCCAGGCGCGGCAGCAACGAGTTGTGGCTGATCGACGTCAAAGCGCGCAGTGCGCGGCGGTTGATTTCGCAGCCATTGAACACGGTGGCCGGCCGCGGCTATCGCTGGATGCCTGACAGTCAGCGCCTGCTGGTGCAGCTGCTGCCGGAGGGGCAGGGCGAGGCGCCGGCTTCCGATGGCGGCATTCCCGTTGGCCCCAATACGCAGCAGACCCAGTCGGGCAACGGCGTCACCCAGATACGCACCTACCAGGACCTGCTGAAGAACGAAACCGATGCGCGCCTGTTCGAGCATTACCTGCGCTCGCAGACGGCGCTGGTGGATCTGGCCGGCAACGTGGCCAGACTCGGCGTGCCGGCGCTGACGCTGTCGGTGGAAGCCTCGCCGGATGGCCGCTACCTGTTGAACCAGCGCATCGAGCGGCCATTCTCGTATCTGGTGCCGTATCGCCGTTTCCCGCGCCGTATCGAAGTGCTGGATTTGCAGGGGCGGCTGGTGCATGAGGTGGCCAAGCTGCCGCTGGTGGAAGGACTGCCCACCGGCAACGACGCCGTGGCGACCGGCGTACGCGACATCGAATGGCGCGGCGACGCACCGGCTACGCTGGTGTGGGCCGAGGCGCAGGACGGCGGCGATCCCGCCCGCAACGCCGACATCCGCGATGCGGTGCTGATGCAGGCGGCGCCGTTCGAGCGCCCGCCGGTCACGCTGGCGCGGCTGGGCATGCGCTACGGCGGCATCTACTGGGGCGGCGGCGAGCTGGCGTTGCTGAGCGAATACTGGTGGAAAACCCGCCAGGTCAGGGAATGGCGAATCGCGCCGGATCACGCCGACCGCGACCCGCAACTGATACGCGATGGCTCGTACGAGGACCGCTACAACGATCCCGGCAGGCCGGTCACCGTCGTCGACGAGAACGGCCAGTCCCGCCTGCTGATCGCCGATGGCGAGAGCATCTTCCGCCGCGGCGACGGCGCATCGCCGGAAGGCGACCGCCCGTTCCTGGACCGCGTGGATCTGCGCGATGGCGCAAGCGTGCGCCTGTTCCATTCGCAGCCGCCGTACTACGAAGCGCCGCACGCCGTGCTCGACAGCGCCGGTCAGCGCGTGTTGACCGCGCGCGAATCGCAGGACGAGCCGGCCAACTTCTACGTGCGCGATCTGCAGCAGGCGCAAGCCGAGCCGCGCGCGCTGACCCGTTTCCCGCACCCCACGCCGCAACTCAAAGGCGTCAGCAAGGAACAGATCCGCTACAAGCGCGGCGATGGTGTCGATCTGACCGGCACGCTGTATCTGCCGCCCGGTTACGATGCCAGGCGCGACGGTCCGCTGCCGATGCTGATGTGGGCCTATCCGTCCGAGTTCAAATCGGCCGAGGCCGCCAGCCAGGTGACCGACTCGCCGTATCGCTTCAACGCGGTCGGCTACTGGGGCCCGCAGGCGTTCCTGGCCATGGGTTATGCGGTGCTGGACGACTTTTCGGTGCCCATCGTCGGCGAAGGCGACAAGGAACCCAACGACACCTACGTGCCGCAACTGGTTGCCAGCGCCGAGGCGGCAGTCGATGAAGTGGTGCGCCGCGGCGTGGCCGACCGCCAGCGCATCGCGGTCGGCGGGCATTCCTACGGCGCGTTCATGACCGCCAATCTGCTGGCGCATACGCGGCTGTTCAAGGCCGGCATCGCCCGCAGCGGCGCCTACAACCGCACGTTGACGCCGTTCGGTTTCCAGGCCGAGGAACGCAATTTCTGGCAGGCCGGCGATGTCTATGGCGCGATGTCGCCGTTCAACCATGCCGACAGCATCAAGGATGCGTTGTTGTTGATCCATGGCGAGCAGGACAACAACTCGGGCACGTTCCCGATCCAGAGCGAACGCATGTATGCGGCCATCAAGGGCCTGGGCGGCAACGCGCGGTTGGTGATGCTGCCCAACGAATCGCATGGCTACCGCGCCCGCGAATCGATCCTGCATATGCTGGCCGAGTCCAATCGCTGGCTGGAGACCTATCTGAAACAGCCCGCGCCGGCGCCTTCCGCCGTGGCGCGCTGAGCGGACGGTGCGCGGAAACGGCGCCGCAGGTGCGTCGTTTCCGTACCATTTGCGCACCATTCCCGCTGCCCGGGCTTGTCTTGCCGGACAACGGGCAAAACCGGTCGCCATCGCATGTGGCGGTGCACAAAAGACGGCCCGATTGGGTTATGTTCGGAATCCCCTCCGACCGCCCGCCAGTCTGTCGCAATGAATGAACCCCGCAGTCTCGAGTTCGCTCCGCCCGATGCGCCGTTGCGCGACGATGTCCGCCGCCTCGGCGCGCTGGTTGGCGACATGCTGGCCGAACAGGTTTCGCCGGCATTCCTGGAGGAAGTCGAACGCGTACGCACGACCGCCATCGCCCGCCGCCAGACCGACGCCCCGCCGCAGTCGCTGGCAGGGCAACTGGCCGGTTTGCCGCCGGCGGAAGCCGAATCGCTGATCCGCGCCTTCAGCACCTATTTCCAGGTCGTCAATATTGCCGAGCGGGTGCACCGCATCCGCCGCCGCCGCGACTACCAGCGCACCGGCAGCCGCACGCCGCAGCCGGACGGCCTGCACGATGCGCTGCTGAAGATGAAAGCCCAGGGCGTGACCCTGGACGAACTGGCGCAGTGGCTGCCGCGGATCGACATCGAGCCGGTGTTCACCGCCCATCCGACCGAAGCCGTGCGCCGCGCGCTGCTGGAAAAAGAACAGTTGATGGTCGCCAGCCTGATCAACGATCTGGATGGCCAGCGCACGCCCGGCGAGCGCGCCACCGACATCGCGCGCTTCCGCATGGCGCTGACCTCGGCCTGGCAGACCTCCGATTCCTCGCCGGTGCGTCCGGGCGTGGAGGACGAGCGCGAGCACGTCGGCTTCTATCTGATCGAAGTGCTGTACCGGGTCATGCCGGTGCTGTATGAAACGCTGGAAAACGCCATTACCGAGGTCTACGGCCCGGCGCCTGAGGTCACCACGCATCTGCCGCGGCTGCTGCGCTTCGGCACCTGGGTGGGCGGCGACATGGACGGCAATCCCAATGTCGACGCCGGCACCATTGCCGCCACCTTGCAGGCGCAGCGCACGGCCATTCTTGCCCGCTACCGCAAGGAACTGTGGCAGCTGACCTCATTGCTCAGCCAGTCCACGTCTGTCGTCGGCGTTTCGCCGGAAGTGCTGGCACGGTTGGAGGAATACCGCGCGCTGTTGCCGGAAGCCGCCGCAAAGTCGCGCCCGCGCCATGGCGACATGCCGTACCGGTTGCTCAACGATCTGATGCGCGCGCGCCTGCAGGCCACGCTGGAAGACCGCCCGGAAGGCTACGGCTCGCCGGAGCAATTCGCGCACGATGTCGATCTGATCCTGCGCAGCCTGGAAGCCAACCGCGGCATCCATGCCGGCTGGTTCGCGGTGCGCCGGCTGGCCTGGCGCGTGCGCAGTTTCGGGTTCCACCTGGCGCGCCTGGACGTGCGCCAGGAATCCAGCGTGCATGCGCGTGCGGTGGCCGCGGCGCTGGGCGACGATGGCTGGGAATCGCGCGATGCGGTGGAGCGCGGCACGCTGCTGGGCGCCTATGCCAGCGGCGAAAAGCCGTTGCCGGCGGCCGACGACGAGACCAACCGGCGTCTGGATGCCGTGTTCGCCACCCTGGCCGACGCCCGCCAGCGCCACGGCACCGAGGCGCTGGGCGCCTACATCATCAGCATGGCGCACAACCGCGCCGACGTGCTGACCGTGCTGGCGCTGGCGCGCCGCGGCGGTTTGGTCGATGGCGATGGCCATGTGCCGCTGGATATCGCACCGCTGTTCGAAACCGTGGGCGATCTGCAGCACGGCCCGGACACGCTGCGCGACCTGATGGCCGACCCGGTCTACCGCGCCCACCTGGCCGCGCGCGGCAACGTGCAGATGGTGATGCTGGGGTATTCGGACAGCGGCAAGGATGGCGGCATTGCGGCCTCGCGCTGGGGCCTGCAGCGCGGCCAGGTGGAACTGCTGCAGGCGGCCAACGAACTGGGCATCAAGCTGACCTTCTTCCACGGCCGCGGCGGGTCCATCAGCCGCGGCGGCGGCAAGACCACGCGCGCGGTGGATGCGTCCCCGCGCGGCAGCGTGGACGGACGGCTGCGCGTCACCGAACAGGGCGAGGTCATCCACCGCAAGTACGGCATCCGTGCGCTGGCGCTGCGCTCGCTGGAACAGGCTACCGGTGCGGTGCTGGTGTCCAGCCTGCGTCCGCGTCCGCCGGAACCGCGCGAGGCGCCGTGGCGCGAGGTCATGGACCGGGTTTCTGCGGAAAGCACCAAGGCCTACCGCGCCTTCGTCGATGCGCCGGGGTTCATGGACTATTTCCGCAATGCCACGCCGATCGACGTGATCGAGCGGATGACGCTGGGTTCGCGGCCCTCGCGCCGGCTGGGCCAGGATGCGGCGCTGACCAATCTGCGTGCGATTCCATGGGTGTTCGCCTGGAGCCAGGCGCGCGCGGTGATTCCGGGCTGGTACGGCGTGGGCAGCGGACTGAAGGCGGTGGTCGAGGCCGGCGGCGAAGAAACCCTGCACGAAATGGCCCGCGACTGGCCGTTCTTCAAGACCTTCCTCGACGATATCTCGATGGTGCTGGCCAAGGGCGACCTGAGCATCGCGCAGATGTTTTCGCGCATGGCCGGCCCGCTGCACGACGAGTTCTTCCCGCGCATCCAGCGCGAACACGCGCTCACGCTGGAATGGGTGATGAAGTTGAACGGCAACGAATGGCTGCTGCAGCACGATCAGCGGCTGGCGCTGTCGATCCGGCTGCGCAATCCCTACATCGACCCGATCAGCGTGCTGCAGGCGGATCTGCTCAAGCGCTGGCGCGACAGCGGCCGCGAAGACGACACCCTGCTGCGCGTGCTGGTGGCCAGCATCAACGGCGTGTCGCAGGGCGTGCAGAACACCGGCTGAGCCGGTATTGCCGAGCGCTTCTTGTGGGAGCGACGTCAGTCGCGACCGAAACAATTGAACAGCATAGGCGCCGTTCCCCGTAGGAGCGCCGCCCCGGCGCGAGCCTTTACGCGTATCGCGATGGGGAGGGAAGAGCTCGCGACTGATGTCGCTCCTACAGACCGATCAGCCGTCCAGTTCGCCCCAGCGGCGGTAGGCGGTGTCCAGTTCGGCCTGCAAAGCGGCCAGCGCTTCGTTGGCCTTGAGCAGGGCGGTGGCGTCCTGCTGGTAGTAGGCGGGGTCGTTCATCGCCTCGGTGCGCCGGGCGATGTCGGTTTCCAGCGCTTCGATCCTGGCCGGCAGCTGTTCCAGTTCGCGCGCGTCCTTGTAGCTGAGCTTGCGCCTGGGTTCTGCGGCGGCGACGGCCGTCACGGGAGCGGCGACGGGCTTGGACGCCGGCTCCGGTTCGGTCGCGAACAGCGCCGCCGGCCGTTGCCGCACCCAGTCGCTGTAGCCGCCCACGTAGTCCGCCAGCCGGCCCTGGCCTTCCAGCACCAGGGTGCTGGTCACCACGTTGTCGATGAACTCGCGGTCGTGGCTGACCAGCAGCAGCGTGCCCTTGTAGTCGGCCAGCAGTTCTTCCAGCAGTTCCAGCGTTTCCACGTCCAGGTCGTTGGTCGGTTCGTCCATCACCAGCAGGTTGGACGGCTGCGCGAACAGCTTGGCCAGCAGCAGGCGGTTGCGTTCGCCGCCGGACAGCCGGGTGATCGGCGCGCGCGCGCGTTCGGGCGAGAACAGGAAGTCCTGCAGGTAGCCGATGATGTGCTTGCGGCTGCCGTTGATTTCGACGAAGTCGGTGCCCTCGCCGACGTTTTCCAGCGCGGTCAGCGATTCATCCAGCTTGCTGCGATGCTGATCGAAGTAGGCGATCTGCAGGCCGGTGCCCAGCGTCACTTCGCCCTGCTGCGGGGCCAGTTCGCCCAGCAGGATTTTCAGCAGCGTCGACTTGCCGGCGCCGTTGGGCCCGATGATGCCGACCCGATCGCCGCGCAGGATCGTCGCCGAAACGTTGTCCAGCAGCACGCGGCCGTCGTAGGCCTGGGTGACGCCCTTGGCTTCGATGACCTTCTTGCCGGAATTCTGCGCGCTGGCCACTTCCATGCGGACGTTGCCGGACAGTTCGCGGCGCTGCGCGCGCTCGCGGCGCATCGCCTTCAGTGCGGTGACTCGGCCTTCGTTGCGGGTGCGGCGCGCCTTGATGCCCTGGCGGATCCAGACTTCCTCCTGCGCCAGCAGCTTGTCGAAGCGGGCGTTTTCCTGCGCTTCGGCATGCAGCCGTTCCTCGCGGCGGCGCAGGTAATTGTCGTAGTCGCCGGGCCAGCTGGTGACCTGGCCACGGTCGATCTCGACGATGCGGGTGGCCAGCGAACGCAGGAAGCTGCGGTCGTGGGTGATGAAGACGATGCTGCCCTCGAACTGCTTCAGGAAGCCTTCCAGCCAGGCGATGGCATCGATGTCCAGATGGTTGGTGGGCTCGTCCAGCAGCAGGATGTCCGGCTTGCGCACCAGCGCTTGCGCCAGCAGCACGCGGCGCTTCATGCCGCCGGACAGGGCGGCGAAGTCGGCGTCTTCGGGCAGTTCCAGCTTGCTCAGCACCTGCTCGACGCGACGGTCCAGATCCCAGCCGTGCTGGGCCTCGATCTGCGCCTGCGCCTCGCCCATCGCGTCCATATCGCCGTCGTGCAGCGCGTGGTGGTACTGCGCCAGCAGATGGCCCAGATCGCCCAGGCCTTCGGCGACCACGTCGAACACCGTGCCGCTAGTATCCTGCGGGACTTCCTGCGCCATCCGCGCGACGATGACGCCGTTCTGCTGGCGTACCTCGCCGTCGTCGGCTTTCAGTTCACCGGCCAGCAGCCGCATCAGCGTGGATTTGCCCGCGCCGTTGCGCCCCACGATGCAGATGCGCTCGTTGGGTTCAATGCTCAGGTCGACGTGTTCGAGGAGAAGCGGCCCGCCGACACTGAAGTCGACCCGCTGGAGTTGCATCAAGGACATGGGCCATTGTACCGCGCCGCGCCAGACCTGCGGACGCGCCTGGCGGCGCTACCGCCCAGTTGCGTGTTCCGCATACGTTCTCGTTCTTCCTTGCCTGCATACCCGCAGACCCGGCGCGCAGCCCTTGCAGCGTGCGCTGCCTGGAGCGGACGGCGGTGCAGCGGAGCAAGCTTCGCCCTACTGGAACCCGTAACGCACCACATGGAAGAACACCGGCGCGGCGAACACCACCGAGTCCAGCCGGTCCAGGATACCGCCATGGCCTTCGATCATCTCGCCCCAGTCCTTGGCGCCCAGGCTGCGCTTGACCGCCGACAGCGCCAATCCGCCCAGGAATCCGCACAGCACGATCAGCAGCGACAGCAGCGCCGATTGCAGCGGGGTGAACGGCGTGATCCACCACAGCGCCGCGCCGATACCGGCCGCCGACAGGCCGCCGCCGATCAGGCCTTCCACCGTCTTCGACGGGCTGACCAGCGGCGCCAGCAGGCGTTTGCCGAACAGCTTGCCGAACACGTACTGCAGCACGTCGCTCAGCTGCACCACCAGCAGCAGATAGAACAGCAGCATCAGGTTCTGCCCTTCGTAGCCGGGAATGCGCAGCAGCATCAGCGCCGGCGCGTGGCTCAGGCAGTACACGGTCAGCATCAACCCCCACTGGATCTTGGTGTTGCGCTCCAGGAACTGCTCGGTATCGCCGGACAGCGCCGATACCGCCGGCAGCAGCAGAAAGCCGTAGACCGGGATGCACATGACGAACAGGCCGTACCAATCGGTGCCGATCAGCCAGTACTGCAGCGGGATGGCGACGTAGAAGCACAGGCACAGCGCCAGGTGATCGCCGCGCCGTGTGGGGGTCAGGGTGACGAACTCGCGCAGCGCGAAGAAAGACAGCAGGCCGTAAAGCACCAGCGTGGCGACCTTGCCCAGCAGGAAGCAGGCCACCAGCACCGCCGCCATCACCCACCAGGCGCGGATGCGCGCATTGAGGTTGTCGACGACCGCGCCGGGTTTGCGCCGGCCCAGCAGCCAGCCGATGCCGCTGGCGACCAGCAGCAGCGCGATCACCCCGCCAATGACCCACCAGAACTTCATCGGCGCGCGCGCGATGGCCGCCTGCAGAAAGCTGTCCAGTTGCACGGTGGCGGCCGACAAATTCATGCCAGATCCGCCACCGCCTGCCAGGCGCGCTGCAGGAACGCGGCCTTGTCTTCGTCCGGCCGCAACGCCACCGGAGCGCCGAAACGCACCGTGCACACCAGCGGCACCGGCACCGGACTGCCCTTGGGCAGGCAACGGCGGGTGTTGTCCAGGTAGACCGCTATCAACTCGACCTGCGGATAGCGCCGGGCCAGGTGGAACAGGCCGGACTTGAACGGCTGCGGCAACGGCTCATGGTTGCGGGTGCCTTCCGGGAACAGAATCAGCGAATCGCCGGCATCCAGGGCGTCGTACAGCGGCTGCAGGGCGTCGCCATCGCACTTGTCGCGGTCGCGTTCTATCAGCACCGCATTGAAGCCGCGCCGGGCGACGATCTCGCGGAGCCCGTTGCCCCAGTAGTCGCGAGCGGCCACTGGCCGGGTATGCCTGCGCAGCGGCGGCGGCAACGCCGACCACAGCGCCACCGTGTCCAGATGGCTGCCATGGTTGGCGAAATAGATGCGCTGGGCCGGCGAGGGCTGGCTGCCGCGCCAGCGCGGATAGGCACCGATGAACAATTTGACCGTCGCCGCCAGCAGACGCGACAGCATCTCAGCGACCGGAGCGGAGCTGCGCGCTGATGGCGCGGGTACGGCCGACGCAGGTCAGCAGCGAACCGGCGGCAATGGCGATGCTGCCGACCAGCAGGCTGTAGCTGCTGCCGATGGTCCAGCGCTCGAGGATGGCCAGCACGCAGGCGGCGGTCAGCACCGCCATCCGGTGCTGCTTGGCCATCGGCCCGCGGAAATCCTGCGCCAGCCCCAGGCTGCCGCCGAATACGCGCACATAGGCGGTCAACGCCGCCAGCAGCGCCCCCAGCCAACCCAGCCATGGCAGTTGCGCGGCGTGGCCCAGGCCGACGATCAGCAGCGAGTCGGCAACCCGGTCCGGAAACTCGTTGAAGATCGCGCCGGTCGCCGTCTGCTTGCCGCCTTCCATCGCCACCATGCCGTCCAGCAGGTTGCACAGCAGCCGCAGCTGTACGCACACCGCGCACAGCAGCAGCCCGGCCAGGTTGGGCGACCACGCCAGCATCATTGCGCCGATGGCGGCAAAAAAAACGCTCAGCAGCGAGATCTGGTTGGGCGTGATGGACGATTGCGCCAGCGCGGCGCTGAGTTTCTGCGCCCAACCGCTGGCGCGCGCGGCGATCGGTCGGCGGTCGGTTCGGTTCCCCATCGGCCGATGGTAGACCAAAAGAATGCGGCCGTTGGCGCGTGTTGCGGGCTTTGCGATGACTTACGCAAAAGTTCACGGCCTGTCCCGGGATCCGGCCACGGGTGGGCCACCGCTGCCTGCCGTGCATTGCAGGACTCACGTATCATCCGGGTATCCGCAGTTTCAGCGCTGGTGGCAGAACAATGATGGAACCGATGACCGAAGCGGAGCTGGACGAACTGTCCTGGTTCCTCGGCGAGCATGCGCAGGCGCGCGATGGCATGACGCTGGAAATCCTGGACGGGTTCCTGTCGGCCCTGGTGGTGGGACCGGCGCTGGTCATGCCTAGCGAGTACCTGCCCTTCATCTGGCCCAAAGGGCAGTGGCAGGATGTCGAACAGGCGCAGGGCGCGTTCGAAAGGATCATCCGTTTCTGGAATCACATCGTCTGGCGCGTGCAGGCCTCGGCCGAGGAGCAAAGCCCTGAAATCGAGGCGATGTTGATACCCTGCCTGATGCTGCCGGAGAAGGACGATGGCGAAGGCGAGGATACCGATGAGCCGGACCTGTCGGATATCCCCGACGATTTCCCGTTTGCGTTCGGCTGGGCCAGCGGATTTCTGCAGGGCGTTTCGCTGCGGCAGGAGCATTGGGCGGCATGGGCCGAGACGCATGAGGACATCGCCGATGACCTGGAATTGATTGCGGCGCTGGCGGTGATAGACCGCGACCACGCGCTGGAAATGGATCTGCCCGAACTGGAACCGATGGATTTCCAGGAGCGCTTCGAGGCCTGCATGGATCTGCCGGCGATACTGCTGGAAATGAACCTGCAACGGCTGGAGGACCTGCGGCCCCAGCCTGCCCGTCGCGAGCCGCAGCCGGGCCGCAACGATCCCTGCAACTGCGGAAGCGGCCTGAAGTACAAGAAGTGCTGCGGAGCCGGCGGGCAGGGGCGGGTTATCCATTAGCGCCCATGCGTCTGCACCCGACACGCGGCATGCATGGCTTGCCATGGCAGGCACGTTTGCGGCCGGCATGCAGCTTGCGATGAGCCGAATGCGGGCAATCCGGAAGACCCTGAGCGCATTGACCGCGGCGATGGCGCTGCCGATGCTGCTGGGCGGCTGCGCGATGGTCACCGTGCAGTCGCGCGGTCCGGGCGACTACATCGCCATGACGCGCGGCGACGTGCTGAGTACCGGCAAGCTCAGCCAGAGCGGTCTGGAGACGTTGCGGGTGGCCGGTATCGAACCGAAGACCTGCCGGCCGGACAGCGCCGTCTGCGCTCAGCAGCTGGACCAGGTGGAGGGCGTCGCCGCCGAGCGCCGGCTTGCCGCGCAGTCGGAGTTGTGGACGGCCAGAGCCATCGCGCTGACCGGCAAGAAGCCGGCGCAGATGAGCGATGCCGCGCTGCAGGCGTGGCTGGAAGCGGCGCGCCATGCCTACGCCTATCTTTTCTTCAGCGAGCGCAGCCCGGGCGAACGCGCGTTCGAAGACCGTCAGACCCAGGTGCGCGACTACTACAACTACGCCACCCAGCAGGTGGTCGCGAGCCTGTTCGCGCGTTCGCGCACGGCCGGCCCGCAGGATGGCGACAGCGCGCGGGTGGGGCCATGGCAGGTGCGGGTCGATCTATCGGCCTATCGTCTGCCGGGCGGCAGCAACCAGCCGCAGGCGATCGTCGCGGCGTCGTCGTTGCGCTTCGACGGGCTGCGCAGCAGCTACCGGCGCGACGGCTTCGGCGCCGAACTGGTGGCGGAGGTGTCGCCCGAAGCGGTGGGCGACCCGGCCGGACTTGCGCTGCAGCAGCCCGCCAACGGATCGCCGCGTTGGCGCCGCGGGCAGCCGTCCTTCAGCGAGATGCCGTATGCGCCGGCCACGGTGCTGCTCAAGTTCGAAGGCGCCTCGCTGGGGGAAGTGCTGCATACCCATGCGGTGACGATGGTCCCCTACGACCCGTATCGCCAGGATGAAGTGGTGCTGCACGGGCAGCGCGTACCGCTGGCCGGCAACTTCACCGCGGCCTATGGCCTGTGGCTGGCGCAGTCCGGTTTTGCGGCCCAGTCGCTGCGATCGATGCTGGGCCGCGAGCGCGGCATCGACCGCGCGCATCTGTACCTGATGCAGCCCTACGACCCGGACCGCCGCATCCTGTTGATGCTGCACGGCCTGGCCAGCAGCCCGGAGGCCTGGGTCAACGTGGCCAACGAGATCATGGGCGACGAGGCGCTGCGCCGGCACTACCAGATCTGGCAGGTGTACTACCCGACCAATGCGCCGATCGCGTTCAACCGCGCCGAGATCCAGGATCTGGTGGCGCGCACCCTGCATCGCTTCGACCCCGACGGCAACGCTGCGGCCTCGCGCAACATGGTGTTGATCGGACACAGCATGGGCGGGGTGATCGGCCGCCTGCTGGTGTCTTCCTCGGGCGAGGCGATCTGGCAGTCGCTGCTGGCCGAACATCGAACGCGCCTGCAGGGCGAACGCGGCGAACATGTGCGCAGGAAGCTGGAGCCCGTGCTGCATTTCCAGCCGCTGCCGCAGGTGGACCGCGCCATCTTCATCGCCGCGCCGCATCGCGGCACGCCGCGGGCGGAGGGAGGGCTGGGCAGGTTCGTCGGGCGTCTGGTGCGGTTGCCGGCAACGCTGCTGGAACGCTTCGGCGATGTGCTGCAGGACCTGTCCGGCCAGGACCAGCAGGGCGGCGACGGCACCAGGTTCGTGCCGCCCACCAGCATCGACAACCTGCGCGATACCGATCCTTTCATCCGCGCCACCGCCGACCTGCCGATTTCCCGGCGAGTGCGCTACCACACCATCGTCGGACATCGCGATCCGTCGGTGCCGCTGGCCGAGTCGGACGACGGCCTGGTGCCCTACCGCAGCGCGCATCTGGATGGCGCCGAATCGGAGAAGGCAATCGTCTCCTGGCACAGCGTGCAGGAGACGCCGCAGGCGATCCTGGAGATCCGCCGCATCCTGCACGAGCAGATGCGCTCCGATGCCGGGCCGTGGCCGTGATTGCCGGCGGGCGCTGAAAAAACGAAAGGGCCGCAGTGCGGCCCTTCGTTTACGTCCGTGGGGCGGGCCGCGGCTTACTTCAGCTTGGCGTCGGCGCGCAGCGCGTCGGCGCGGTCGGTTTTTTCCCACGAGAACGCGGTGGCGGTGTGCTGCTTGCCGGCGCCGTCGGTATAGCTGAATTCCTTCGGCTTGCGGCCGAAGTGGCCATAGGCGGCGGTGGACTGGTACATCGGATGGATCAGGTCCAGCATCTGGATGATGCCATACGGACGCAGGTCGAAATGCTTGCGGATCAGCTTTTCGATCTTGTGGTCGTCGATCTTGCCGGTGCCGAAGGTGGTCACCGAGATCGAGGTCGGCTCGGCCACGCCGATGGCATAGGAGACCTGCACTTCGCAGCGGTCGGCCAGGCCGGCGGCCACGACGTTCTTGGCCACGTAGCGCGCCGCGTAGGCGGCGGAACGGTCGACCTTGGACGGGTCCTTGCCGGAGAACGCGCCGCCGCCGTGGCGGGCCCAGCCGCCGTAGGTGTCGACGATGATCTTGCGCCCGGTCAGGCCGCAGTCGCCCACCGGCCCGCCAATGACGAACTTGCCGGTCGGGTTGATGTGGAACTTGGTGCCCTTGTGCAGCCACTTGGCCGGCAGCACCGGCTTGAGGATTTCCTCGCGCACCGCTTCGATCAGATCCTTCTGCTTGACGCCCGGATCGTGCTGGGTCGACAGCACGACGGCGTCGATGGCGCTGGCCTTGCCGTTCTCGTAGCGCAGGGTGACCTGGCTCTTGGCGTCCGGGCGCAGCCACGGCAGCGGCGAGTTCTTCTTCTTGCGCACCTTGGCCTGCTGTTCGACCAGGCGATGCGACAAGTGGATCGCCGCCGGCATGTAGTCGGCGGTCTCGTTGGTGGCGTAGCCGAACATCAGGCCCTGGTCGCCGGCGCCCTGTTCCTCCGGCTTCTTGCGGTCCACGCCCTGGTTGATGTCGGGCGACTGCTTGCCGATCAGGTTCAGCACGCCGCAGGTCTCGCCGTCGAAGCCGACTTCGCTGCTGTCGTAGCCGATGTCGACTATCACCTTGCGGGTCAGCGCCTCCAGATCGATCCACGCCGAGGTGGTGATCTCGCCAGCCACGATGGCCACACCGGTCTTGACCAGCGTCTCGCAGGCCACGCGCGCGCGCTTGTCCTGGGTCAGGATGGCGTCCAGCACGGCGTCGGAAATCTGGTCGGCGACCTTGTCCGGATGGCCTTCGGAGACCGATTCGGAGGTGAAGAGGTAGTTGGACATCGGGCTTATATCCCTTGATTCGGATAGAAAGATGGGCGCGCATGATACACGCGCGGGGCGGAGCATGCATTCTGCCCCGTTCAGGGTTGCGGCGGAGTTAAGGCCCGGGGGCTGGAGGCGCAGACCGCCGTTGTCACATGCCTGCCGCAAAACCGCAATCGGCGTGTCGCCGAGCCGGCGCAGGCTGCGCGGCGAAACCCGCCGACGCCCTTGCCGACCGACATGCGCCCGCTGGAACAACAGATTGCCGAACGCTACCCGCAGTGGTTCCGCGGCCGCCGCGCCTGGGTGGCCCGCCCGCTGCTGAAGACGCTGGGCCGGTGGTCCGGACTGGATGCCGCCTACGGCTTCCTGGAAGCGCACGCGCACCTGCGCGATTTCGAGTTTCTGGAAGCGGCGATGGACTTCCTCAACCTGCGTTACGCGGTGGACCATGTCGAGCGCCGGCGCATTCCCGACAGCGGTCGGTTGCTGATCGTGGCCAACCATCCTTCCGGCGCGCTGGATGCGATGGCGTTGCTGCACCTGGTGGGCAGCATCCGCCGCGACGTGAAGATCGTCGCCAACGACTTCCTGACCGGCATCGACAACCTGCGCGGCCTGCTGCTGCCGGTGCGCATCCTCGGCGGCAATCCCGGTGCGGAAAGCCTGCGCGCCATCGAACAGGCGCTGGAAAACGAGCAATGCGTCATCGTGTTCCCGGCCGGCGAGGTTTCGCGGCTGGGGCCGCGCGGGGTGACCGATACGCGCTGGCGCAAGGGCTTCCTGCGCTTTGCCCGCAATACCGGCGCGCCGGTGCTGCCGGTACGGGTGCAGGCGCGCAATTCGGTCTTCTTCTACGGCGCTTCGGCCTTGCTGAAGCCGGCCGGGACGGCCTTGCTGGCGCGCGAGATGTTCAAGCGCAGCCAGCGCCGCATCGCGCTGCGCGTGGGACAGCCGATGCGCATCGACGATGCGGCCGATGCCGATGCCGCCGTCGCGCAGGTGCGGCGCGCGCTGTACGCCATAGGCCGCTCCGGCGAAGCCGCGGCGGAAGGTCCGGAGCCATTGGTGCGCGAAGTGGATCGCGCCGCGCTGAATGACGCGGTGGAGGCGCTGGAATGCCTGGGCTCCACCGCCGACGGCAAGCGCATCTGCGTGGGCCGGCTGGCGTCGGATTCGCCGCTGCTGCGCGAGATCGGCCGCCTGCGCGAGCTGACTTTCCGCGAAGTGGGCGAGGGCACCGGCAAGCGGATGGACGTGGACCCGTACGATGCCTGGTACGAACACATCGTGCTGTGGGATGCGCAGGCGCGGAAGATCGCCGGGGCCTATCGCGTCGCACGAGGCGCACCGGTGCTGGCCGAACACGGTCTGAAAGGCCTGTACACCGCTTCGCTGTTCCGCTACGCCGACGATGCGCTGCCGCGTGTCGCGCAGGGAATGGAGCTGGGGCGAAGTTTTGTCGCGCCGGAGTACTGGGGCGGCCGCAGCATCGATTATCTGTGGCAGGGCATCGGCGCCTATCTGCGCCGGTATCCGCGTATCCGTTACCTGTTTGGCGCCGTGTCGATCAGTGCGGCGTTGCCGCTGCACGCGCGCGAGCAGATCGTCGGCTACTACGCGCAATACTATGGCGACCGCAGCGGTGAGGCGGTTTCGCGCCGTCCGTTCCGCTATACCGCCGCACCGCCTTCGTTCGGCCAACTGGATGCCGAGACCGCTTTCCGCGTGTTGAAGGCCAACCTGGATACGCTCGGCGCCGCGGTGCCGATGCTCTACAAGCAGTACATCGAGCTGTGCGAACCTGGCGGTGCGCGCTTCCTGGCCTTCGGCGTGGATCCGGCCTTCAGCGATTCCATCGACGGGCTGATCGAAGTGGATCTGCAGCGCATCCGGCCCAGGAAGCGCGCGCGCTATCTGGGGCCGGTTTCGCCCGAGGCGGTGCCGGCATGAATCCCCGGACCGCGACCTCTCCGATGAAGCGCGCGGTCTTCGTTTCCGACGTCCACCTGGGCTCCAAGCATTGCCACGCGGCCGAGTTCGCCGACTTCCTGGCCGGCCTGCACTGCCGCCGTCTCTACCTGGTGGGCGACATCGTGGACCTGTGGTGGATGTCGCAGCGCCGGGCCGCATGGGACGCCGCGCACAATCGGGTGATCGAGAACCTGCACGCCTTGGCGCGCAACGGGACAGAACTGATTTACGTGCCGGGAAATCACGACCGCCCGATACGCCGGTTTTGCGGCCTGATGCTGCCGGCCATGCAGGTGCGCCGCCGCGCCATCCATGCCACCGCCGACGGCCGTCGCCTGCTGGTGACCCACGGCGACGACTACGACGGCATCACCCACTTCGGCGGCTTGCAGGAACGCTTCGGCGACTGGCTGTACTACCGTATCCTGACCGGCAACCGCATCACCAACCGCATTCGCCGCCGGCTGGGGTTGCGCTACTGGTCGCTGGCCGAGTACCTGAAGCGGCAGAGCGATGCCGCCGAACGCTACATCGGCCGGTTCGTGCAGGCCGGGCTGGACGATGCGCAGCGCCGCGGGCTGGATGGCATCGTCTGCGGTCATATCCATCGCGCGGCCTTGTTCCAGCGCGATGGGTTGATCTACGCCAACGACGGCGACTGGGTCGAAAGCCTGACCGCGCTGTGCGAAGAAGCCGACGGCAGCCTGCAATTGCTGTCGCATACCGGGCAGGTGCTGGAAGTCGTGCCGGCGCGGCTGCGGCTGGTGGCGCCGGAGCTGCCGCGCGCGGCGTGATCGGCGTCGGCCATGCTGCGTCCTGTTGTGGGAGCGACGTCAGTCGCGACTGCCATGATGGGATACCTTCGAAAGTCGCCCGATGGTTTCCATCCGTGTAGATCCGCGCCTGTTGAACCGTGTGCAAAGATTCATAGCCGCGACCGTGGACCTTCCAGACGCGCTCACAGGGGGCAGCGGTCGCGACTGACGTCGCTCCCACAGCCGTGGAAGAGGCAGCGCTGTTAGGATTAGGGCATGGATTCCCTTTCCCAGATCGTTCTCGGCGCTGCGGTCGCCGCCGCCATCGCTCCCGCCCGCCACCGCAGGGCCGCACTGCTGGCGGGTGCCGCGCTGGGTACCTTGCCCGATCTCGACAGCCTGCCCATCCTGCTGTTCACCGACAATCCGGTAACGCTGATGACGGTGCATCGCAGCTTCAGCCACTCGCTGTTCGTGCTGCCAATCATCGGCTGGCTGATCTGGTGGCTGTTCAAGCTGCGTGGCAGACGGGTGGCGGAGTCGCCGCGGCGCTGGTTCTGGGCCATCCAGGCGGCGCTGGTCACGCATCCGCTGCTGGATGCGTTCACGGTCTATGGCACCCAGCTGTGGTGGCCGCTGATGCCGCCGCCCACCATGTGGTCCAGCGTCTTCATTATCGACCCGGCATACACGGTGTGGTTGCTGCTTGCTTGCATCGTGGCGTGGCTTGCCGGTGAAAAGCGCTTGGCGCAGCGCGCGGTCGTCGCGGGCCTGATACTGAGCAGCGCCTACCTGGGCTGGTCGTTGCTGGCCAAGGGCGTGGTCGAGCGCGAAGCCGGCCGCTCGCTGGCGGCCATGGGGCTGGCCGACGCGCCGCGCTTCTCGGTACCGATGCCGTTCAATACGCTGCTGTGGCGGGTGGTGGCGATGACGCCCGGCGGCTATGTGGAGGCCGAGTATTCGGTGGTCGCCGATCGCGGGCCAATGAAGTTCCGCGGCTATCCGTCCAACACCCAGGCATTGCTGGAAGCGCGGGACATTCCGTCCGTGCGGCGTCTTGCCTGGTTCAACCGCGGTTTCATGCGCGCGCAGGTACAGGATGAGCGTCTGGTGCTGTCGGACCTGCGCATGGGCCTGGAACCGGACTACAGCTTCCAGTTTGCGGTGGCGCAGCGGCATGCGGACAAATGGCAGGCGATCCCGCCGCTGCAGTTGCCGTGGTCGACGCCGGTCTCCGGCGCCGGCGGGTTGCGGGCGTTGCTGGCGGCGATGTGGCAGCGGATATGGAATCCGTCCGAGCAGCCATTCCGTACTGCTGTCGATCCGCCCCGCGAAGTGGCATCCCGTTACCCGGCAGTGGAGGGCGACGCCGATACCGCCCAAGCCGAATCAAACCCGCAGTAGCGGTCCCTTCCGCGGGAGAAGCCAGACGCTCTTCCTTTCACTCGTTTCTCGTTCCTCGTTTCTAGCCCTTCATCTCGCCATTCAATACACCGTCGCCCGCGCCTGCACGAACGAATAGAAGAACACCGCGTTCGGGTCGTTCTGCACATCGTTCATTTCGCGGCGCATGCCGTCCACCACATCCTGGGTCACCCGCCCGGCCTGCACCAGTTGCTCGGCGGCCGACAGCAGCAGTTCCTCCCAGAACGCGATCATGGTCTTGCGCCGGCCCGGTTCGCGGTTGTCGAAATGCACGGTCTTGATCTCGGTCTGCACCTCGCGGTAGCCGCCGGCCAGCAGCAGGTTGCCGAGTTTGGCGCCGACGAACGGATCGCCGCCGTTGTCGTACTGGAAATCGTTGAATGCCATCCAGTAGCGCCAGACGTTGGGCGAATACGGATCCAGGAAGAACGAGGAATTCATCACCTCGGTGATGTAGACCGGCGAGCCAGGCGACAGCACGCGCCGCACCTCGTTGAGCACGCGGGCGGGCGAGGGCACATGCTCCAGCACCCAGCACAGGAATGCGGCATCGAACTCGCGCGTGGCGAACGGCAGATTGGTGGCGTCGGCCTGCTGCAGGCGGTAGCGATTCTCGAACCAGGGCATCTGCGCCAGGTTCTGCCGCGCCGCCTCCAGTTGCGCATCGTTCAGATCCACGCAGCTGACCCGCAGGTCGGGAAACCGCCGCAGCAGGATCTCGGTCTGCGCGCCGACGCCGCTGCCGACTTCCAGCAGTTGCTTTACCCCGGTGTAGTCGATGCTGTTGAAGATGGTGGACTCCAGCAGCCGCGCCTGTTTGATCAGTCGTGCCTGTTCCACCGGTGAAAAACCGTGCAGATAGGCGGCGGACGTGGGGTTGTCGCTCATTGGGGCCTCCGGCTCAGGCGGCGATCGGCCAGCCCGGAAGGGTGCCGGCGATCAATGCGTCGAAATAATCGCGGGTCAGTGCGATCTGGGCGTCTGCGTTTTCGGCGCGGTTGACCACCGCACGGAA
The DNA here is from genome assembly GCF_900215535.1 of Pseudoxanthomonas wuyuanensis. GTDB lineage: Bacteria > Pseudomonadota > Gammaproteobacteria > Xanthomonadales > Xanthomonadaceae > Pseudoxanthomonas_A > Pseudoxanthomonas_A wuyuanensis. Next base: position 427,362 of record NZ_OCND01000002.1, read on the forward strand.
CGAGGTCCGCAATGCTTCGGTGTGTTCCGGACGGTCCTTGGCGTACCAGCCCAGGTGCTTGCGCGCGATGCGTACGCCCTGCGGTTCGCCGTAGAACGCATGCAGCGCCTGCAGATGGCCCAGCAGCAGATCGCGGATTTCCTGCAGCGGCGGCGGGGCCAGCGTTTCGCCGGTGGCCAGATGGTGCGCGACCTCGCGGAAGATCCAGGGCCGTCCCTGCGCGGCGCGGCCGATCATCACCGCATCGGCGCCGGTTTTCCGCAGCACGTAAGCGGCCTGCTGCGGCGAATCGATATCGCCGTTGGCGATGACCGGGATGCGCAAGGCAGCCTTGATCTCGCCAATGGTGTCGTATTCGGCCACGCCGGTGTACTGCTGATCGCGGGTGCGGCCGTGCACGGCCAGCGCGGCGATGCCGCAGTCCTCGGCAATGCGGGCGATGGCCGGACCATTGCGATGATCGCAGTCCCAGCCGGTACGGATTTTCAACGTGACCGGCGCGGCGACCGCCTTCACCACCGCTTCCAGGATGCGCGCCACCATCGGCTCGTCGCGCATCAGCGCCGAACCGGCCCAGGCATTGCAGACCTTCTTGGCCGGGCAACCCATGTTGATGTCGATGATCTGCGCGCCGTGATCGACGTTGTAGCGGGCCGCTTCAGCCAGTTGCTGCGGCTCGGTGCCGGCGATCTGCACGCTGATCGGCGCCGGTTCGCCATCATGATCCATGCGCCGCAGCGATTTTTCGGTTTTCCAGAAGCGCGGATCGCTGATGGTCATCTCCGACACCGCCAGGCCGGCACCCAGCCGCTTGCACAGCTGCCGGAACGGCTTGTCGGTGACGCCGGCCATCGGCGCCAGCAGCACCGGCGGGTCGATGCGGTAGGGACCGATATGGAAGGCGGGGGGCGACATGCCGCCATTATCCGCCCTCCGGCGCTTCGGGCGAAATCGCGCCGTTCAGCCGCGGCGGCGGCGCGCCAGCCAGAACAGCAGCCCGGTCAGCCACAGGAACAGCGGCGCGAGTCCACACAGCGCGACCGTCCACTGCCACAGGCGCCCGCCGACAAAACCGCCATGCAGTGGATACATGGTTTCATCGATGCGTGCGCCGAGTCCCTGGGTGGTGGCGTCATGCCGTTGCACGACACGGTTGCGGTACGGGTCCAGCCAGATCACGCTGCGCCCGTTGGGGTGCCATTCTTCCGCAGCGCGGTAACGGATCGATATCAGCGCATCGCCGGCCTTCGGCAGCGCGATCCGCCGCAGTTCTCCAGCGGACAGGCCTGCCTGGGCGGTTTGCAGTACCGCGCTCCAGTCGATGCGCTGCTGCGTCCTGGCGATCGGCGCTGGCGGCACCGCTTCGGGGCCGTCGGCGAAAATCACGCGCAGCGAACCGCGTACGGCATCGTGATAAACCATCGCCACACCGGTCGCGGTCACCAGCAGCAGCAAGGGCAGCAACAGCGCGCCGCCGCTGCGGTGCCAGCTGAACCAGCGGCGTGCCGGCGGCTGCGCGTACCAGCGCAGGCTCGCCGCCAGCGCACGCCAGCGCGGCCACCACAGGTACAGGCCGGACAACAGCAGGAACAACGCGACCAGGCCGAATACGCCCAGCGCCTGTTCGCCGGCCTGGCCCGCCAGCAGGTGCGTATGCAGATCGCGCAGCCACAAAACCCAGTCGTTGTCGGTGCTGCGGGTCAGCAGCAGCTCGCCGCTGGCCGGATCGAAGTAGCGGCGTACTCCCTCGGGGAAATACGCCTGCCAGACCGGCAGCTTCTGCGAGGGAAGGTCCGCCGAGCGTAGTCCCTGCGGTTCCCATTCGGCCACGATGCGGGAGAACGCGGCGCCTTGTACGGCAAGCGACGGAACCGGCTGCTGTGTCCATTGCGGCTGCGCGGACAGCAGCAGCTCGCGCTGGAATGCCATCACCGTCCCGGTCAGCGCCACCGCTGCGAATACCAGCCCGGCAACCAGGCCCACCCACAGGTGCAGCCACTTCAGCGCGGCGCGGAAACGGCGACGCGCTGGAATGATGTGGCTGGCCTGGCGTTGGAACATGCGGGGCATTGGTGGACTGCGATCAGAACCGGTGCGACCAGCCCACTGTCAGCACCCGGCCGCGGCCGGCGGTGTAGGTGTCGTTGCGCGGCGGCGTGACCTGCGAGTAGTAGTTGACGTATTGCTCGCCGAACAGGTTTTCGACGCCGACGCTCAATGTCCCTAGCGGCAATCTGAAGCGGCCCAGCAGATCCACTGTGGTATAGCCGTCGAAGCTGGCCGTCCTGCGGACGAGTCCGGTCTGCGAATTGAGCGTATCGAAGTCCCGGTCATACGCCTTGCTGGCCTGCAGGCGCAGGTTGGCCGCAGGCGAAAACGCCAGTTCCCAGAAGGCCGTCACGCGGTCGGGGCTGACATTGATGCCCGGCAGGTCGCTGTCGACGCGACCGTCCTTGTTGCTGTCATAGCGGCCGCGGGTGCGGGCATAGGCAAGGCCTACCCGCATGTCGTCCTGCACCTGATAGGCCACGCTGCCGTCGAGGCCTTTTATCTCGGTGCGTTCTCGGGCGACGTTGTAGGTCCGGGTGGCGGCATCGAAATCAAGCCGCGAACCCAGATCCGAATCCGACCGGTACACGGCCAGGTGCACCAGCCAGCGGCCGTCGTCGTAGTCCAGGCCGATTTCCTGGTTGTCGGCGATGACCGGCGACAGGTCGACCAGGTTGTCGACGCTGCTGCCCGCAGCGGTCACGGCACGCAGTACGCGGCCGATATCGGCCACGGTATAGCCTTCGGCGTAGGAGGCGTACAGCTTCAGCGCATCGGTGGCTTCCCAGACCAGGCCGACGTTGGGCAGGGTTTCGCTGGTGGTCGGCGAGCCGCCCTGCACGAACTGGCTGCCGCCGTTGTTGGCCGGGATGGTGGTGTAGTCGTCGACCTCGAGCTTGCCGTGCTCATAGCGCAGCCCGCCGGTCAGCATCACCGTGTCGGTCAGCCACCACTCGGCCTGCACGAACGGCGACCAGGACTCGTAGGTGGTTTCCGGCACCCAGTTCAGGTCGGCGCGGACCAGTTCCTGCGAGGTGGTGTCGCGGGCCAGGTCCAGGCCCAGCGTGGCGCGCAGGCGCAGACCGAACAGATCGCCGCGCGACCAGCTGAATTTGCCGCCGAGTTTTTCGGACGTATTCTGCGACTGGTCGTACCAGTTCGGGTCGCGGCCGTCGCCCCAGAAGTCCTCCCAGTCGCTGCCGCCGTACAGCGCCGAAAAGTCGACCCAGTACGCCTGCGCCTGCAGGTAGCCGCCGCCGAGCGACCTGTCGGCGTAGTCCAGCACCACAGACGTGGTGCGGTTGCGCGGGCCTTCGCCTTCCGGATCGCCGCGCCGGGAGGTCGCCGGAACGCCGGCAGCGGCGTTGCCGTCGACCACCACGTAGTCGTTGTTGCCCTGCAACTGGTAGCGGCTGGCGGTCAGCTGCAGGCGGCGGTCGTCGGTCAGGTTCCACCCGCCTTTGGCGAACAGGTTGTGGCTGCGCGAATCCATCAGATCGCCCTGTACCGCGTTGATCGCCAGCGGGTTGCCGTCGCCGTCGTAGTACAGGCCTTCGCTGGCATAGGACGCGCCGCCGACGAAATCGAATGCGCCGCGACGGGTGCCGAACAGGTACGAAGCGCGATAGCCGGCGCTGTCGCTTTCGTTGGGCAGCGCGGCGCTGGCCGACAGGTGCACTTCCTGGAAGCTTTCGCCGTCCCTGCGCGGTGCGCGCTTGGTGATGATGTTGATGATGCCGCCCGAAGCGCCCAGGCCCTGCAGCGCGTTGGCGCCGTGGATCACTTCGATACGCTCGATCATCGCCGCGTCGATGGTGTGGCCATCGCGGCCGCCTTCGCGCAGCGGGGTGGATTGCGGTACCCCGTCGACCAGGTAGAGCGGCTTGCGGCCGCGCAGGGTCTCGCCGGCGTTGGTCAGCTTCTGGCGGGAGGGGGTGAAGGAGGGAATCAGGTTGGCCAGCACCTGCGACAGGTCCTGGGTCAGCGCCAGCTGCTGCTCCAGCTGCGCGCGGTCGATGATGGTGATGGTGTTGGGCAGCGCGGCTTCGGAATCGGGAACGCGGCTGGTGCTGGCCGAGACGGTGACGCGGTCGAGCTGCGTCGCATCGCTCGGGGACTGCGCGGAAGCGTTCTGGGCCAGAAGGGCGGCGATGGCGACGGTGAGCAGGCGGGGAAGCGGGGCGGTCATGGCAACGAAGGGTCGATAAAGAGACCGCGCCATTGTAAACGAGAATCGTTATCAAATTAACGGGTCGCCAGCTGTGATGCATCCACCAAGCTGCGGAAATCCCTAATCCTCGTCAGAACGGCCTTGAAACCGCCTTTCAGCGGCTGGATGTGCGCTTTGCGCTTCTTCCCGGCCGCTCACGCTCCCCCCGACAATAACCAGGGCATCTTCGTTTCGACGCTTACGCGAAATCGATAATCCACCGGCATGACCAGCCATTCGGCTGTCGGCCTTTGACAGCCGAATGGTTGGTCGAACCCACTGCCGTCCGGAACGCAGGGCGCCCGGTCCGGGCCTGCGCCGGGATGGCGGATCTGCTACGACCTGACACGTTGCGGCCTAGCCGCCGAAGCGCGCGGCCACATCGGCGGCCCGGGGCATGGACTGGGCGGCGCCGGGCAGTTCGGTGGACAGGGCCGCGTAGCGGTTGGCGAAGCGCACATGCTGGGCGAACGCGGCCGCCGGGTTGTCCGCCAGCGCAGCCGCCAGGGCGCCATTGAAGGCATCGCCGGCGCCGGTGGTGTCGACGGTCTGCACCTGCTCGGCGGCGATCCGGTAGTAAGCCTGGCTATCGCCGCGCAGCGCATCGTCGGCGTGCGAAACGTAGACGCCCACCGCTCCCAGCGTCACCACCACCGTGCCATCAGGCAGCAGCTTGCGGCACAGCGCATGCAGGCTGCCGCCATCCAGCGTGGCCACGTCGTCGGCCTCGATACGCTCGCCGACGTGGCGCGCCAGCAGGGCGGCGAATTCGGTTTCGTTGGGGGTCAGGATGTTGGCATGCTTGAGTACGCCGATGGTGCTGGGCGCGTTGGCGGGAGCGGCGTTGAGGACGGTCAGCACGCCGGCCTCGCGCGCGCTGATCAACGCCGCCTCGATGGTTTCCACCGGCGACTCCAACTGCGCCAGCAGCACTGCCGCAGCACCGATGGCGGCGCGCTGCTGCTGGATGAAATCCACGCTCAGCGCGGCATTGGCGCCGGGGCCGATCACGATGGTGTTGCGGCCATGCGCGTCGACATAGATGCCGCCGGAGCCGGTTGGCTGGTCGCTGCCTTCGGCGGTCAGCTGGAAGCCATCCTCACCGGCCAGCGCGCGCGCCATTGCGCCGCCGGCGTCTTCGCCCAACGCGCACAGGAACGTGGTGGCTGCGCCCGAGCGGGCCGCGGCGACCGCCTGGTTGAACCCCTTGCCGCCCGGGCCGGTGCTGTAGCGGCCGATGATGGTTGCGCCAGGCGCCGGCAGCGAATCGCAGCGCCAGACATGATCAACATTGAAAGAACCTACGACGACGACCGAACTCATCACTCAGAATTTCCTGACAGGTAGAGGCAACAGAACATCAGACCGGATGCGACAGCACGCCGGCGATCGTGGCGGTCATCAGCGTGGCGATGGTGCCGCCCAGGACCGCGCGCAGCCCCAGGCTGGCAAGGTCGTGGCGGCGCTCCGGCGCCAGTCCGCCGATGCCGCCGATCTGGATGGCGATGGAGCTGAAATTGGCGAAGCCGCACAGCGCATAGGTGGCGATCAGCACCGAGTTGCGCTCCATTCCGCCCTGGATGCCGGACAACTGCGCATAGGCGAAGAACTCGTTCAACACCACCTTGGTGCCGATCAGGCCGCCGACATCGATGGCATCGGACCACGGCACGCCGATCACCCAGGCCAGCGGCGCCAGCACGTAGCCCAGGATCACCGACAGATCCAGTTCGCGGCCCAGGTTGGCGTTGACGCCGGTAATCTCGCCCAGCCAGCCGACCGGCGCGTTGATCAGCGCGATCAGGGCGGTGAACGCCAGCAGCATCGCGCCGACGTTCAGCGCCAGCTTCAGACCGTCGGCCGCGCCGGAAGCGGCTGCGTCGATCACGTTGGTGGTGGTCCTTTCCACCGGAACGTCGACCTTGCCCAGGGTCAGCGGCGTACCGGTTTCCGGCATCAGAATCTTGGACATCACCATCGTTGCCGGTGCCGCCATGATGCTGGCGGTCAGCAGATGCTTGGCGAAATAGGCCTGCTGCACCGGGTCGCCGCCGCCCAGCATCGAGACGTAGGCGCCCAGCACGCCGCCGGCAATCGTGGCCATGCCGCCGACCATCAGGGTCAGCAGCTCGGAGCGGGTCATGCCCGCGATGTACGGCTTGACCACCAGCGGCGCCTCGGTCTGGCCGATGAAGGCGTTGGCGCAGACGCTCAGGGTTTCCGCGCCGGAGACCCGCATCACCTTGGTGATGCCCCAGGCCATGCCCTTGACCACCGCCTGCATGATGCCCAGGTGGTAGAGCACGCTCATGAACGAGGCGAAGAAGATGATGGTCGGCAGCACCTGGAAGGCGAAGATGAAACCGTACTTCTTGTAGGCCCCCGGTTCGGTATCGCCGGCGCCTACCGCAAAGGTCTGCCCGACCAGCGTCTGATCGGCCAGCGAACCGAAGATCAGCCGGCTGCCCTGCAGGGTGAAGCCGAGCAGCTTGACGAAGCCGGCGCTGAGCGCGTCGAACACCGCGGCGCCGAAAGGCGTCAGCAGCACGAAGCAGGCGATGACGATCTGCAACGCCACCCCGGTCAGCACCAGCTTCCAGTCGACCGCACGGCGGTTGCTGGAAAACAGCCAGACAATGGCAAGCAGCACCGCCAGCCCGAACAGACCGAAGCCAATCCGCCCCAAAACTTCCAGCATGGATTCCCCGCAGCGCGTTGTTGTTATTCGAAGCGTCGCAGTCTAGCAGGCCGCGCCGGCCGCCCTTCCTGAACGGCGGCGCGGCGCTTGCGGGCCGAACAATCAAGCAATTGCGTGCCGGCTCTAGACGCCATTCCAGCCGACCCAGATCGCCAGCGCCAGGAAGACCAGCGCCGCCACCGCGTGGGCCAGCCGCAGCGGCAGCCGGTCGGCAAAACGATGACCCAGCCATACCACCGGCACATTGGCCAACAGCATGCCCAGCGTGGTGCCGGCGACGATCTGCCACAGCGGCTCGTAGCGGGTCGCCAGCAACACCGTTGCCACCTGGGTCTTGTCGCCGATTTCGGCCAGGAAGAACGCCAGGCAGGTTGCGGTGAATGCGCCGAAGGCCGGCAGCGCGGCGTCCTTTTCGTCCAGTTTGTCCGGTTTCAGTGTCCAGACGGCCACCGCCAGGAAGCTGGCCACCACGCCCCAGCGCAGCCATTCGGGCGACAGCCAGCGCGACAGGCCGGCGCCCAGCCAGGCGGAAATGGCGTGATTGATCAGCGTTGCCGCCAGGATGCCCAGCGCGATCGGCCAGGGTTTGCGGAAGCGCGCGGCCAGCAGCAGCGCCAGCAACTGGGTCTTGTCGCCGATTTCGGCCAACGCGACCGTGCCGGTGGAAACCAGCAAGGCTTGCAGGGAAAGCATCAACAGCTCCGGGGCCGGGCATTCGCGTAAGCGAAGGCAAACGCCGCGCAGCCCGGCCCGGGACACGCAGCGTCTGCCTTCGGTCTTGCCCGATGGAAGCTTTACGCTTCGATCCCGTACGCCATGGCGATGGCCAAGTATGTTGACGCACGGTCCCGCACGCAACGGATGGGCTACTCCCCGGAAGGAAGAGCGCGCATTGTACAAGCCCGGCTGCAGGCGTGGGTAAACTCTTCTCATTCCATCGTGACGCGCCGCCGCCGGCCGTGGAGTCCGCCATGCAGTACCGCCGCCTGGGTTCGTCCGGTTTGCCATTGTCCGCACTGTCGTTCGGCGCCTGGATGACCCTGGGCCACCGGGTGGACCGCGAACGGGCGCGCGAACTGATCGCCGCCGCGCGCGACCACGGCGTCAATTTTTTCGACAATGCCGAAACCTATGCGCATGGCGAGGCCGAGCGGGTCATGGGCGATGCCCTTCATGAACTGCGCATGCCGCGCGATAGCTACTGCGTCTCCAGCAAGGTCTATTTCGGCGCGGTCGATCGCCCGGCGCCAACCCAGCGCGGGCTGTCGCGCAAGCATGTGGTCGAAGCCTGCCACGCGGCGTTGAAGCGGCTGCGGGTGGACTATCTGGATCTGTATTTCTGCCACCGTCCGGACCCGGACACGCCCATCGAGGAAACGGTATGGGCGATGGACGATCTGATCCGGCAGGGCAAGGTGCTGTACTGGGGCACGTCGGAATGGCCGGCGGCGCAGATCCGCGAAGCGGCCAGGATCGCCCGTGCCCATCATCTGCACCGGCCGACGATGGAGCAGCCGCAGTACAACCTGCTGCACCGGCAGCGGGTGGAACTGGAATACGCCCCGCTGTACGCCGAACTGGGATTGGGTACGACCACCTGGTCGCCGTTGGCCTCGGGGCTGCTGACCGGCAAGTACGACCAGGATTTCGGTACGCAGACCCGGCTCGGCGAACCGGAACACGGCTGGCTGCAGAAGCTGGTCGTCGGCGACAGCGGCCAACGCCGGCTCGAGCGCGCCCGCGGTTTTGCCGCGGTGGCCGCAGAGGTCGGCGAACGCCCGGCCCCGCTGGCGATCGCCTGGTGCCTGCGCAATCCGAACGTGTCGACCGTCGTGCTGGGCGCCAGCCGCTTGCCGCAACTGCTGGAAAACCTGTCGGCGCTGGATCTGGTGCAGCGCTATGACGATGCCGTCTGGGCGCGGCTGGAAGCGGCGGTCGGCTGAGTTGCCGCCTGCCGGGCTGCCGCTGGGCGACTATTGACTAAGTAATGAGAATCATTATCATCTGAATCCGTTCCGCCACGGAGCTACCCGGATGACCGCACGCATCACCCATCTGCCCACTGCCGAAACCCTGTCGCTGCGCGCCCGCAGCGCGCCGCAACCGCAACCCGCCGATGAGGCCCTGGACAGCGACAGCCTGCTCAAGGGCCGCCGCGAGATCCTGATCCGCCACGGCGACCGGGTTTACCGGCTGCGCCACACCAGCAACGACAAGCTCATTCTGACCAAGTAGGTCCGGCAGGTCGCCACACCACCGACTGCGGCAAAGACCGCAGTCGTCGGTCCAGGTGCGACCGGCCAAGTCATCTCTCCCCCTGGGCGCCAGCCATCGTCACGCCAGCCCGCCAGGCAATCTGCCAAGGAACCGTGAAAGCGATGCGCTATACCCTTTTGACGTCGGCCCTGTGGCTGGCGCTGGCCGCGACTGCGCGGGCCGATACCGCTGCCGATGCCGCCGACGCGCCAATGCACGAATTCGACCGCGTGCAGGTCACCGCCACCCGCACCGAACGCGCCGTCGCCGATGTGCCCAACACGGTCGATGTGATCGACCGCGAGCAGATGGACGACCGGCTGATCCGCAACATCAAGGACCTGGTCCGCTACGAGCCGGGCGTGTCGGTGACCTCCAGCTTCGGCCGCTTCGGTCTGGGCGGTTTCCGCATCCGCGGGCTGGAAGGCAACCGGGTACGTATCCAGACCGACGGCATCCCGGTATCGGACGCGTTCTCCATCGGCAGTTTTTCCAACGCCAACCGCAACTTCGTCGATCTGGATACGCTCAAGCGCGTGGAAATCGTGCGCGGGCCGACCAGTTCGCTGTATGGCTCCGATGCGTTGGGCGGCGTGGTCTCGTTCATCAGCAAGGATCCTTCGGACTACCTGAAGGACGGCAAGGACGCCTACTTCGGTTTCAAGCTGGGCTACGAAGGCAGCTGGGACGGTTTGTTCGGCGGCGCTACCGCAGCCTTCGGCGGCGAGCGCTGGAGCGGTCTGGTGGCGGTCGGCCACCGCCAGGGCAAGGCAACCGAGAACCAGGGCGATGTCGGCGGCGTCGGCGCCGCGCGCACCCGGCCCAACCCGCAGGAGCGCGATGGCCGCAGCCTGCTGACCAAGCTGGTGTTCGCGCCCAGCGAAAGCCAGCGGTTCAAGCTGACCGTGGAAGGCAACGAGGACAGCACCGACACGGATGTGCTGACCGCACATACCAACCGCGCCGAGCAGCCCGCGGCCACCGCGTGGGTGGACTCGCAGACCGCGCGCGACCGCCAGACACGCGCCCGCGCATCGTTCGCGCACGAGATGGATGCGGTCGGAGCCGGTTTCGCCGACAGCCTGGATTGGCAAATCTACCGCCAGGACAGCGAGACCACCCAGTACACGCGCGAGGAGCGCACCCTGCCGGCACCGACCCTGCGGGACATCAGGGAGCGCGAATTCAACTTCGACCAGCGCACATACGGCCTGCAGGCCAACGTCCGCAAGGGCTTTTCCACCGGCAGCGCGCAGCACGATCTGGCCTATGGACTGGACGTCGCCCGGGCCGAAACGCGGCAGAAGCGCGACGGCCTGCGCACCTTCCCGCTGACCGGCGCGAGCACGCCTGCGATGCTGCCGGACGTGTTTCCGGTACGCGACTTCCCGATCAGCAAGACCACCACCGCGGCGCTGTACGTGCAGGACGAAATCGCATTCGCCGACGGCCGCCTGCGCCTGGTGCCGGGCGTGCGCGTGGATCATTACCGGCTGAAGCCGGAGGTCGACAACATCTTCGCCGAGGACAATCCCGGCGTCGCCGCCAGCGATGTCAGCGAGACCAGCGTGTCGCCCAAGCTGGGCATGGTCTGGCACTTCAACGGCGACTGGTCGCTGTTCGGCGGCTATGCGCGCGGCTTCCGCTCGCCGCCGTACAACGATGTCAACATCGGCTTCACCAATGTCATGTTCGGCTACACCGCCATCGCCAACCCGGATCTGAAGCCGGAAACCAGCGACGGGGTGGAACTTGGCCTGCGCTTCTCGGGCGGAGCGGTCTACGCCAGCCTGGCCGGCTACTACAACCGCTACGACGACTTCATCGACTCGATGCGATTGATCGGACGCAACGCGGACGGATTGTGGGTCTACCAGTCGCAGAACATCGCCGAGGCGGAAATCTACGGCGCCGAACTGAAAGCCGGCGTCGATCTGGGCAGGCTGTCCGAAACCTGGGATGGCTGGTCGCTGCGCGGCGCGGCGGCCTGGTCGCGCGGGCAGGACAAGACCGATGACGTGCCGCTGGACAGTGTGGATCCGCTGACCGCGACGCTGGGACTGGCGTACGGGCGCGGCGTCTGGGGTGCGGAACTGGCCGGCCGCTTCGTCGACCGCAAGCGTCGGGTTTCCGACGCGGAGCAGTATTACCGCCAGGGCGGCTATGCGGTGCTGGATCTGTTCGCGCACTGGAACTTCGCCCCCGGCGCACGCTTCAACGTTGGCGTTTTCAATCTGGCCGACCGCAAGTACTTCGATGCCGGCGACATCGCCTTGGTCAGCGCCGGCAGTGCCGTGCTGGATCGCTACAGCAGCCCCGGCCGCAACCTGTCCGCCAGCCTGTCGGTGGAGTGGTAGCGGCGATGGCCGGCGTGTTGCGGGCAGAGGCGTCCGGCGCCGCCGCCAAGACGCCGCCGGACTTGCCGAAACCGCAGCTGCTGGCCGCACTGGGCACGGTGCTGTGCCTGTACCGGCCCCAGCATGGCGGTGAACTGAGCGGCTGGACGCAGGCGGTACGTGCGGAGGTGCGCGCCGGCGTCGACAGCGACGGCCTGTGCGAAAGCCTGCTGTTCTTCGATGGCGAAGGCCGTTGTTGCTGGCGCCTGTACCTGTTGCCGGACAGCGACTTTCTGGCCTGGGACAGGTTGCTGGCGACGCTGCCGCCTTGCCGCGAAGCGGAAGCGGCCGGCGGCATAGGCGAGCGCCTGTGGCGAAGGCTGGCCGGTCGCCTGCTCGGCGAGAAATGGCGCGCGTCCGCATTGCGTCTGCATCTGTTGCACAACCCGGCCGGGCCGTGGGCGCTGGCCGCCAGCCCTGCGCGGATATCGCCGTTGGGCGCGACCACCGCCCGCCGCATCCTGCTGGCCGAAGGCTCCGAAGGGGAACTGCCGGTGGACGACTGCTGTTGCGCAGGCGCTGCGGCGCGTACGGCATCCGCGCGAACAACCTCAACTCCCGATGCTGGCAACGCCGGCACCTGGGTCATCCCCAACCAGAGAACGCAACCATGAAACTGCCGCTAGCCATGTCCGCCCTGCTGGGCATCTGTTCGCCCGTCCTTGCCGCATCGCCCGGGGCGGACGATGCTGCCCGCGATCGCCGGTCGATCTTGGCGATGCAGGGCGAATACCTGGTCGACTTCGCGTTCGACGAAACCGTGCTGCTGAAGCCCGGTTACCAGCGCCAGCCGGCGATGCGCAGCGGCGGCGACGAGACCGTCATCGTCGTCGAGGATTCATCGGTCGACGGCGTACCGAAGAAAATCGTGCTGCAGCACATTCTGGTCGATCCCAAGAGCGGCCATGTCACCAAGCATTGGCGGCAGGACTGGACGTATCAGGCGCGGCAACGCTTCGAGTTCACCGCCGATCAGACCTGGCAGGTGCGCGCCATTCCGGCCGGCCTCGCCGACGGTGCCTGGACCCAGTGCGTCTATGAAGTCAGCGATGCGCCGCGCTACTGCGGCAGCGGGCGCTGGGAATACGCCAACGGCATCGCCAGTTGGACCAGCGACCCGAGCTGGCGGCCGTTGCCGCGGCGCGAATACACCAAGCGCAGCGACTACAACGCGCTGTCGGTGGTCAACCGGCACACCCTGACGCCCAACGGATGGACCCACGAGCAGTTCAACACCAAGGTGCTGCGCAAGCCGGATGGCAGCCACGAGGAGATCGCGCGCGAGTTCGGTTTCAACGACTACCAGAAGACCAGCGAAACCGACTTCAGGCCCGCCTACGATTACTGGAATGCGACCCGGGACTACTGGGCCAAGGTGCGCGGCCACTGGGACCGTTACCTGGATCAGGCCCCAGGCGTGCACCTGAAGACCAAGGTCGACGGCATGGCGATGATCGTTCCGTTGTTCACCCAGGCCGGCGATGTGCAGGCCGGCAAATCGGTCGCCGATGCCGACATCGCTGCCGTGTTCGAACAATGGGTCGAACCTGCGCCGGCGGCGTCGGCGGCGCGCTGACGCGCTTCGAGCCTGCTCTTCGGAAGGAATCGCCTTTCTTGAGGGTGAGGGGAAGTAGAGCCTCCCTGTGGGAGCGACGTAAGTCGCGATGAAGCTTTCCCGGTATAGCCTCATCGCGACTTACCTCGCTCCCACAAAAATTTTTTAGGCTTCGGAATTTCTTTCCCGAACCCGGAAACCTGTCCAGGAACCGATGGCCACCGACCTCCTCGTAAAGACTTTTCTCGCTGGAGGAGCCCCCCCCCCAAAAAAAAAAGCCCCCGCGGGCCGCGGGGGAGTAGGGGAATGGACAGCTTTCTGGTTGTTCGCTTCTGATCGTTCCGGCTCTGTTCAAAGCGCTCTGCCAGCGGCAATCGACATCCGTTGGGTGATGCGAGCGGATGGCAGCGAGCCCGCGCTTGGCGCCGCCGCCGGCTTCGGCGCAACCGGTGGTGCCGGCGGTGCAGGCGGCGCGGGCGGGACAGCAGGCAATGGAATCCGCAATGGCATTGCCTTGGGAATGGTGATGCGCACATTGCCGGCGCGGCGGTCGCGCAGGTATTCGACTCCCAACTGGCTGTCGGCCGGACGGCCGCGCAAGGCATTCATCACCTCGCGCGGTGTGGATACCGGCTTGCCATCGACCTTGCGGATCACATCGCCAGGTTGCAGTCCTTCCAGTTCCGGACCGGTCGACAGCACCAGCACGCCGCGGTCGGCGCCGAAGTAGCGGCCCAGCTGCGGATCCAGCGACGCCAGATTGAGTCCGTTCCAGCGGAACGCTTCGGTCAGCGCCGGCAGCAGGCAGTCCTTGCCATTGCAGGCGGGGTTGCCGAGGCGTTGCAGCTCCTGCTGCACTTCCGGGACGATGCCCAGCGTCAGCGCAGGGATGTCGATGTCCAGTTCGTCGAGCGAGGCCAGGCTGCCGCGGACCTGCTCTGCCAGCGCCTGCGCATCCAGCGCAGCCACTGCATCATTGCCGAAGTTGAACACCATCACCGGCTGGCCGATTTCCGGCACGACCTGGACGGTGCGCTCGCGGCCATCGCGGCGATAGGTCAGCGAAATCGGCGAGCCGGCTTTCAGGTCGGCCAGTTCGGCGCGTGCGCGTTCGCTGCGCTGCTCGCCGCTATCGCCCTGGATGGCCTTGCCGCCGATACGCAGCAGCTGATCGCCGGCCTTTAGGCCGGCTTTGGCCGCGCCGCTGTCCGGCGTCACCCCGGTGACGCGGACGCCCGCCTCGGGGTCGGGCGCCAGCAATACGCCGATGACCGGCTTGCGTTCGATGCTGCGCTCGAACGCCATCGCCGCGCCGCGCCGGCCGGCGCCGCCCGACAGTTCGGCGACCCGTTTGGCGGCGCGCTGCAGTTCGGCGCGGGCGGCGGCCAGCTCCTGCCGGCGCGTGGCGTCGGCGGTGTCCTGGCTGCGCACGGCCGGCGCCAGCAACAGGCCCGCCGACAGCAGACTGGCCGACAGCAGCGAGACGGAAAGAAAGGAGTGGCGAAGTTTCATGCTGACCTCATGACTGGTGCGCTTTCGGTTCAATAGATATGCAGGCTGTCGCTGCCGGCATTGCCGCTGGCGGCCAGCCAGCGCTGGGTCCCCTCCAGGCCGGCGAGTTGCCGCAGTGCATCGACGCGTTGCTGCCAGAGTTCGCGCTGCGGAACGTCGCTGCCTGGCTGCGACAGTGCGTGATCGATGACGGCAATGCGGTCCTGCAGCGCCACGGTCATCGCCATCGCCGGTCCGCTGGCGACACGCTCGTCCTGCATCTGGGCCAACAGGGATTCCAGATGCGCGGACTCCAGGTACAGCGCCTCCAGCGCCGGTTCGGTGCCGGCCACCGCCCTGTCGCCGGTGGCCGGCGCATCGGCGGCCGCGGCGGCGCGCGCCGGCCGGTCCGTAGTCCGCTGCGGCGCCGGCGTGGCGGTCGCGCCAGCCGCGGGCGGATTGCCGCGGGAATCCGCCAATCGTTCCGTCGCAGTCGCCGGCGACAACGCTGATGCTGGTTCGGCCGCCGGTTCCGGCATGGCGGCAACGGCGGCGGTCTCGGTTGCCGGCCGCGGGCCGGCCGGGTTTGTCGCCACCGGCGCAGTGGGTGCCGGTGGCGAAGCCCTCCACCACAGCAGCGGCACGACGGCCAGGGTTGCCAGCGTTGCGGCAGCCGCCATCGCAACCGGCCAGCGCCGGTGGCGGCGTCGCACCGGCGGCAACCGGCCGGCGATGCGGTCCCAGCCGCCGGGCGGCGGCGACTCCAGCGGCAGTGCGGCCAGCGCCTGCTGCCAGTCGCCGGGGACATCGATAGGGGCATTGGCATCAGGCATGGGCGGGTTCCTCGATTTGCAGCAGTGTGCGCAGGCGGCGAGTGCCGCGCGCGAGTTGCGATTTGGAAAAACTGGGCGTGCGCTGCATCAGGCCGGCAATCTCCTCATGGGTATAGCCCTCGGCGTGATACAGCCACAGCACGCTGCGAGTGGTGGCCGGCAGCTTCGCCAGCGCGCGCTGCAGCAGTGCGGCATCGGCCGCGGCTGGCGGCAGGGGACCGCTGTCGCCGGGCAACTCGTCTTCTTCGACGTTGATTTCCGCCACCAGCCGGCGCTGGCGCCGCAACCGCATCAGCGCCTCGTTGACCGCGATCTGGCGCAGCCAGCCCCAGAACGGGCTGCCGCCGCGGTAGTCGCCGATGTGATGGAACAGTTTCAACATGGTGTCCTGCAGTACTTCAGCAGCCTCTTCGCGGTCGCCGCAGATGCGCAGCGCCAGGGTGAAGACCGGGCGTTCGAAGCGGCGGTAAATCTGCTCGAACGCGTCCTGCCGCCCGCCGCGGGCGCGGTCGAGCAGGGTGTCGGGTACATCGATGGCGAAGCTGGAGACGGGCGGCATGTATCTCTCTGGATGCGGCACCGGGCAAAACCGTCGCAACCGTCGGCGTCCGGACCGGATCCCGGCCGCTGGCGTACGTCTATACTCGCTCCATATCTAGGGAAAGGAAGGGGTAGTTGGCATGTTCGAGACAAGTTTTCTGGCGCTCATCATCCTGTTCGCCGGGGTAATCGTGCTGTTCAAGGCGGTGCGGATGGTGCCGCAGGGCTATGAGTGGACGGTGGAGCGCTTCGGCAAGTACACCCACACGATGACCCCGGGCCTGCACTTCCTGATCCCGGTGGTCTATGGGGTCGGCCGCAAGGTCAACGTGATGGAGCAGGTGCTGGACGTGCCCAGCCAGGAGGTCATCACCAAGGACAACGCGGTGGTGAAAGTGGATGGCGTGGTGTTCTTCCAGGTGCTCGATGCGGCCAAGGCCGCCTATGAAGTGTCCAACCTGGAGATTGCGACCATTGCGCTGGTGCAGACCAATATCCGTACCGTGATCGGTTCGATGGACCTGGACGAGTCGCTCAGCAACCGCGAAACCATCAACGCGCAGCTGCTCAACGTGGTCGACCAGGCCAGCAACCCGTGGGGCATCAAGGTCAACCGCATCGAAATCCGCGACATCCAGCCGCCACGCGATCTGATCGACTCGATGGCCCGGCAGATGAAGGCCGAGCGCGAAAAGCGCGCGCAGATCCTGGAAGCCGAAGGGTCCCGGCAATCGGAAATCCTGCGCGCCGACGGCGAGAAGCAGGCCGCAGTGCTGGAAGCCGAGGGTCGCAAGGAAGCCGCGTTCCGCGATGCCGAGGCGCGCGAGCGCCTGGCCCAGGCCGAGGCCAAGGCGACCGAGATGGTGTCCGACGCGATCGCCAAGGGCGATGTGCAGGCGATCAACTACTTCATTGCGCAGAAGTACGTGGAGGCCTTCAAGGAACTGGCCACCGCACCCAACCAGAAGTTCGTGCTGATGCCGATGGAAAGCAGCGGCATCATCGGTTCCATCGCGGGCATTGCCGAACTGGCCAAGGAGGCGCTGGGCAAGCAGCAGGCCGCGCCGCCGCGCGTGCCGCCGCGGGCGGGAGGCTGAGCCATGCGCTGGGATGTGGTCAGCTGGGCGGCGATAGCGCTGCTGTTGTTTGCGGCCGAGGCGCTGGCACCGGGCGCGTTCATGCTGTGGATGGGTTTTGCCGCGGTCGCGCTGTTCCTGGGCGTGCTGCTGATCCCGGGAATCCCGCTGCTGGCGCAGGTGGCGGCTTTCGTCGTGCTGAGCTTCGTCTCGATCCAGATCTACCGTAAATGGTTCCGCGCGCATGCGCGGCAGAGCGACAAGCCGCTGCTCAACCGCCGCGCCGAACAGTTGATCGGCCTGGTCGCGCCGCTGGATCAGGCGATCGCTGGCGGCCGCGGTCGGGTCAAGCTGGGCGATGCGTACTGGGTGGTGCAGGGTCCCGATCTGCCGGCAGGCACGCCGGTGCGGGTTATCGCCGTGGATGGGATGACGCTGAAGGTGCAGGAGGCCTAGATGCGTTGGTGCCTGTGGTGGTTGCTCGCCGCGGTGCCGGCGACCGGATGGGCCAGCGGGCTGGTTGGCCGCACCGTACCGCCGTATCCGGACGGACTGCAGGACATCGGCGGCAGCTGCCTGTCCGATTCCAGCGACTATGATCGCGTTTGCGATTATTCGATCGGGTTGCTGGCCGAGGCGGCGGACGACGCCGATGCCGAACCGGCGCCGCGCTACATCGTCGCCGCCCGCCTGGCCGGCCGCGACGGCCAGCAGGCGTTGTGGGAGATCACCGATGCCCAGCCCTATCCCAAGGTCGGCGAGCAGTTCCATCTGCAGACCGGCACTTGCCGCGTCGATGGCCATGACGACGGCATGCTGGCGGCGGTCGTGCGCCAGGACCCGGCACACGAGTTCCTGACCGAGGTCGCCTGGGCGCGCCGGCTGGATCTGGCCAGCGGCAAATTCGTGCCGGCGGCGGGCAAGGTGGACTGCATCAACGAAGCCTACTTCGGCCTTTGACGCGGCGCTGCGGCGCGCGCCTGCGCCATCTGGGATAATGCCGGTCTTTGAGCCGGGAACCCGTCATGATCCAGAAGACCATCCTCAACGACACCCACCGCGCGCTCGGCGCCAAGATGGTCGACTTCGGCGGCTGGGACATGCCGATCAACTACGGGTCCCAGATCGAAGAGCACCACCAGGTACGTCGCGATGCCGGCATGTTCGACGTCAGCCACATGACCGTGGTCGATCTGCGCGGGGCGCGCACGCGCGAGTTCCTGCGCCGGCTGCTGGCCAACTCGGTGGACAAGCTGAAGAGTCCGGGCAAGGCCTTGTATACCTGCATGCTGGACGAGCGGGGCGGAGTCATCGACGATCTGATCGTCTATTTCATGGCCGACGACTTCTTCCGGTTGGTGGTCAATGCCGCCACCCGCGAAAAGGACCTGGCCTGGATCCGGCAGCAGGCGGCCGCCTTCGAAGTCGAGGTCGGCGAACGGTCGGATTTTGCGATGATCGCGGTACAGGGCCCCAACGCGCGCGCCAAGGTGCAGACGCTGCTACGCGAATCCGACCGCGCAGCCGCCGGCAAGCTCGGCCGCTTCGCCGCCATCGAAGCGGTCACCGGCGATGGCGTGCCGCTGTTCCTGGCCCGTACCGGCTACACCGGCGAGGACGGCTTCGAGATCGTATTGCCCCAGGCCAGTGCGGTGGCGTTCTGGAATGCGTTGCTGGAAGCCGGCGTCAAACCGGCCGGCCTGGGCGCGCGCGACACGCTGCGGCTGGAAGCCGGCATGAACCTGTACGGCCAGGACATGGATGAATCGGCGACGCCCTACGAAGCGGCGCTGGCGTGGACGGTCGCGCTGGACGAAGGCCGCGACTTCATCGGTCGCAGCGTGCTGGAACGGCAGAAGGCTGCCGGTGCGCCGCGCCAGTTGATCGGTCTGGTGATGGACGAAAAAGGCGTGCTGCGGCATGGCCAGAAAGTGCTGACCGCCAATGGCGAGGGCGAGATCCTGTCGGGTACCTTCTCGCCGACGCTGGGCAAGGCGATCGCGTTCGCGCGCGTGCCGGCCGGCGCTCCCGGCGACGTGCGGGTGGACATCCGCGGCAGGGAAGTGCCGGTACGCGTGGTCAAGTTCCCGTTCGTCCGCGAGGGCCAGCCGCAACCGGGAGTGCTTGAGTGAGTGCGGGCGCGCAAGTCGACTATTACTTCAGCCTGGTATCGCCGTACGCCTATCTGGGCCATGCGGCCTTTCTTGACCTGGCGCATCGCCACGGTGCGACGGTGGCCTACCGGCCGGTGCGCCTGCTGGAAGTCTTCGCTGCCGCTGGCGGAGTGCCGCTGGGGCAACGGACGCCTTCGCGCCAGCGCTACCGGTTGCTGGAACTGCAGCGCTGGCGGCAGGCCCGCGGACTGCCGCTGAACCTGCATCCGGCATTCTTTCCGGTCGACGGTTCGCTGGCCGACTGCGCGGCGATCGCGCTGACCCGGCTGCAGCGCGATCCCGAAACTTATATCCGCGATGCGTTCCGTGCGGTGTGGGTGGACGAACGCAACCTGGCCGACCGGCAAACGATTGCCGAACTGCTGGCCAGGGCCGGCCATGATGCCGACGCCGTGCTGGCGCTGGCATCGGGCGAAGCGGTGCAGGCCGCCTACCGCGCCAATACCGAAGCGGCCGCTGCCGCGGATCTGCCCGGCGTGCCCGGCTACGTGCTGGCCGGCGAAGCGTTCTGGGGACAGGACCGCATCGAGATGCTCGGGCAGGCGCTGCAGAGCGCCCGCCCCCCTTACCGCGCCCACTGAAATCCGTTGCCGCCTTCCCCCGGCGATTTACTCCGCTAAACTACCCACCCGTTCCCCGCCCACACGCAAAAACCGGAGTGCCAACATGAGCGAGATTCCCGGCGATCTCAAATTCCTCAAATCCCACGAATGGGCCCGCGTTGAAGGCAACGGCCGCGTCACGGTCGGCATCTCCGACCATGCGCAAGGCCTGCTGGGCGACCTGGTCTACGTCGAACTGCCCAACGTCGGCGACCGCATCGAAGCCGGCAACGCCAGCGCGGTGGTCGAGTCGGTCAAGGCCGCTTCCGACGTCTACAGCCCGCTCACCGGCACCGTGGTCGAGGTCAACACCGCGCTCGCCGACAAGCCGGAAACCATCAACGAAGACGCCTATGGCGAAGGCTGGATCTTTGTGCTGGAAATCGAGGACCCGGACCAGATCAACGATCTGCTGGGGCCGGACGACTACGCCGAGTTGCTCGAAGACGAAGACTGAAATCCCAGGGTCTTCCTGCGCCACGACCGGCCGCCTTGTGCGGCCGGTTTGCTTTGCGGCGTATGCCGGCGATGGCCGCTTTCCGAATCCTGCCCACGGCGGCGCCGTGCCTGCCGACGAACGGTAGGCGAATGCATCCGGCTGCCGTTGAGCCACCGGTTTGCGCCGCATGCCTCGATGCCGCCTTGGCGTCGGCTTTGCGCGCATGCGAATGGCTCGCATCGGAGCCGGGCGTTTGCGGACGGCATGGTTCAACCCGCCAGCGTCGAACAGCGCCGGTAGCGAATGCGACGCCCGGTTTGCGGGCGTCAAAAAACTCGCGCCGGCGTGTCGCCGCCGCCGCCGCCGATGCGGATCGGGATGCGACTCGCGCGCATCGATACCTGCCGGCAGTGCCGCGCGAAGGCAAAAAAGTTCGCGCAAATTCGCGCAATCGGGCTTGTGCGACGCGAAATCGGCAATCGGAAATCACTTTTTTTTTAGCTGCCGTTTAGGACGCCGAAGCGGCCTGGCGAAGTAGCGGCACAAGCAAGCGCCAGCCGTAGGCAAGGCGCGTTGTGCCGAAAGGAAAATAAAAAACGCCTAGTTTTATAGGTGTTTTTTTTCTGCGCGAAGATGCGGGTGCGGCCGCGTTCGGCGAAGGCGCACGCGCAGCGCGCCTTCGCCATGGGCGGACGACCGGTAGCTGCCGTCGACGCGGTAAAAAAAAGTTTCGCAAAACAGTTGACACCTTGAAAAAGCGTGATTAGGTTTCGCCCAGCAGAAGATGCCTGCGAAAGCGAGTGAGCCGGATCAACACGACAGCGCGAGAGACAATAGCGCCAACCGTCCAAGCCAAAGCCATGGTGGACGCAGGCCTCGCTTCCCCCGAGAAAACGCATTTCGCTTCCGACAACGCACCCGTGCCGCTCTGCGACGCGGGTGTTTTCGTATATGTGAGGGGCCATGATTCGGCGGTGCCGGCCCCTATCCAATCCGTACCGGTGCGCCTGGCGTGCCGGCGGCTGCCTGCGGGTCCGACTCCCGCGGCGCTCTTGCAACTGGGCCTGCCTCCGGGCAGAAATGCTGTAAGCAGACGTAACAATCCATAGTTCATTGACGAGGAGCCATCACATGGCAACGAAGAAAGCTGCGAAGAAAAAACCGGCCGCCAAGAAAGCCGCCAAGAAGGTCGCCAAGAAATCGGCAGCCAAGAAGGCAGTGAAGAAGGCCGCCAAGAAGGTCGCCAAGAAGGTCGCCAAGGCCAAGAAGGCGGTGAGAAAGGTCGCCAAGAAGGCTGCCAAGAAAGTAGCCAAGAAGCCGGCGAAGAAGGCCGCCAAGAAGTCGGTCAAGAAGGCTGCCAAGAAAGTAGCCAAGAAGAAGCCAGCCAAGAAGGTCGCCAAAAAGGCTGCCAAGAAAACCGCCAAGAAGGCTGCCAAGAAAGTAGCCAAGAAGAAGCCAGCCAAGAAGGCTGCGAAGAAGGCCGCCAAGAAGCCTGCCAAGAAAGCCCGAAAGAAAGCGGCCCCGGTCGCGCTGCCGGCAACCCCGGCTCCGCTGATCTAAGCCAGCCCCGATTAGCCGTATCCATCAGACTCTCTCCCCGTGCCCAGCGGGGAGGGAGTTTTTTTATGGCCGGCGGTGTAGCCTTGCCGCAGGTTCTACGGGCAGGCCGCAAGGGGCGGAGCGATGAAACTGTTGAAATGGTTGCTGGGAATTCTGTTGCTGCTGGGCCTGTTGCTGGTGGCTGGCGGCCTGTTGCTTCCGGCCAGTACGCATGTCGAACGGACCACCGTCATCGAGCGGCCGCCGGCGGAGGTGTTTGCCGTGCTCGACTCGTTCCAGCGCTTCAATCAATGGTCGCCGTGGGCAGAGTACGACCCGGACGCGGCCTACACATTCGAGGGTCCAAGCCATGGCGTGGGCGCGAAGATGAGCTGGGTTGGCGACCGTTCGGTCGGCAGCGGCAGCCAGACCATCCGCGAAAGCGTTCCCCACAGCCGTATCGTGGTGGCGCTGGAGTTCGGCGGGGATGCGTCCACCGCCAGCTATGCGCTGGTCCCGGAGGGCAGCGCCACCCGGCTGACGTGGAGTTTCGATACCGAACACGGTTTCAACCCGTTCGCGCGCTGGATGGGGCTGCTGTTCGAAAAGATGGTGGGTGGCGACTACGAAAAAGGCCTGGCGAAGCTGAAAGCGCTGCTGGAAAGCGAACCGCGATGAACCAGGCTGCCGGTGCCGGCAGCTCGATTCAATCGGGAGAGGCGGCGGCGCGGGTTGCTGATCTGCCGCTGTCGTTGACCGGCGCGGCGGGCCCGGCCATCAGCAGCTCATCGGTCAGCGGCGTATCCAGCCACGGCTGAAGCGGAAGCCCCAGGGCCTTGTCGAGGATGGTCGGCAACAGTCCGGAAGGGACGTTGCTGTCGCCGTTCCACAGGATTGCCACGCCCAGGTCCCGTTCCGGCACCATCGCGACCAGGCCGCGGTAGCCCTGCACCGCGCCGGCATGGAAAACCACCTTCTGTCCGCCGTAGTCGAACACGCGCCAACCCAGCGCATAGCTGGCCGAATAGATCCGCTCCCGCCGCCAGCCGGCGCGCATTTCGCTGGGGGTGGCGATGATTGGCGCATGCAGCGTGGCCAGCAGCGGCGCCGGCAGTACGTCGGGGCGATGGCCGGTCTGCGCCAGCAGCCATTGCGCCATGTCGCTGGCGCTGGCGTTGACGCCGGCGGCGGGCGCCAGCCGGTAGTAGGTGGGCTTGGGCGTCAGCGATACCCAGCCGTTGCGGCTGCGCACATGCGGGCGCGCCCAACTCGCGCTGCTCTGGATGCCGGCCAGACCCATGCTGGCATCGTTCATGCCCAGCGGCTTGAACAGCCTGCGCTCGACGGCCTGTTCGTAGAAGCTGCCGCTGGCGGCGAACACCACGTCGCTGATCAGGCTGAAGGCGACGTTCTGGTAGGCATAGCACTGCCCCGGCGCGCAGGTCAGCGGCGCGGAGGACAGCTTCTGCGAAACGTGGTAGTACTCGGCATTGGCCTCGATATCCCTGTCGAAGGCGTTGTAGTTCTTCAGCCCGACCCGATGGCTCAGCAGATCCGCAACGGTGACTCGCCGCGTCGCCCATGGGTCGCTGAGCTGGAAGCCGGGCACGTAATCGCTGACCTTGCTGTCCCAGCGCAGCGAACCGTCGGAAACCAGCAGTCCGGTCATGGTGCCGGCGAAGGCCTTGGACAGCGACGCGAGCCGGAACACGGTATGCGAATCCACCGGCTGCGGATTGACCACATCGGTCACGCCGTAACCACGGGCGCTCAGCACGCGGCCGTTCTGCACGATCGCCATCGCCAGGCCCGGTACGCGGTGGCCGTAGGTCAGCTCCTCGGCCATCGCCTCGAACATGCGCACATCGAATCCCTGCGCCGGCGGCAGCACGCGTTGCTGGCTCAGCGCAACCTGGTAGGCGCGCGGTTGGGTCGGCGATTCGTAGTGCGGCGCGGAAGCGACCGGCGAGGGATTCCAGTTGGACGGCGTCTGTGCGGTGGACGACAGCGCCAGCGGCAGCAGCATGCCCGCCAGTCCCATGCGCACCGATTGCAGCCTGCACCGGATAAGCTTGTCTTTCATCGTGCGCGTGGCCTGCGTAAGCTGTAGCTGTCCGGATAATAGCTCCGCACTTTCTGATTGCACAAACGGGGAGAAGTTCCATGTCCATCTTGTTCATCTTGTTGATGATTGTCATTGGGTTGGCCGTGGTCGTCGGTTTGTGGGGCGTCGGCATCTACAACGGCCTGATTACGGCCCGCAACGCCTTCAAGAACGCCTTCGCCCAGATCGACGTTCAGCTTCAGCGCCGTTTCGACCTGATTCCCAATCTGGTCGAAACCGCCAAGGCCTACATGAGCCATGAGCGGCAGACGCTGGAAGCGGTGGTTGCCGCGCGGTCGGCGGCGCAGTCCGGCCTGGCCGCGGCCAAGGCCAATCCGGGCGATCCGGCGGCCATGGCGCAACTGGCCGCCGCCCAGGGCCAGCTGAATGCGGGCCTGGGGCGGCTGCTGGCCATCGCCGAGGCCTACCCGGATCTGAAGGCCAACCAGAACATGATGCAGCTCACCGAAGAGCTGACCAGCACCGAGAACAAGGTCGCGTTCGCCCGCCAGGCCTACAACGACGCGGTGATGGCCTACAACATCAAGCGCGAGGTATTTCCGGCCAGCCTGATCGCCGGCGCCTTCAACTTCACCCCGGCCGCGCTGCTGGACATTCCGGCCGACAAGGCGGAAGTGCGCGAAGCGCCGAAAGTGCAGTTCTGAGCGACCGGGAATCGGGAATGGGGAATCGGCGGAGCACCTGGCTGGCTTCGGCCGCGCTTCGGGATTGCCCTGAACCATCCATGGCACCGGCCTCCTCCCGATTCCCGACTCCCGATTCTCCACTCCCGGCTTTCCGATGAACTTCTTCGAGCACCAGGCGGCCGCGCGCCGCAGTTCCACGCGGATGATCGTGCTGTTCGCGCTGGCGGTGCTGGGCATCGTGGTGGCGGTGGACGTGGCCGTGGTGGTGGTGTTCGGCGGCCTGCGCGGCGCCAGCGGCGGCTCGATGGTGGGCCTGCTGGCGTTCGCCACGCTGGCCACGGTGGCCGTCATCGGCCTGGGCTCGCTGTACCGGCTGGCGTCGCTGCGCGGCGGCGGCGAGACGGTGGCCCTGCAGATGGGCGGCAGCGAGGTGCCGGAAAACACCTCCGACCCGCAGCTGCGCCGGCTGCGCAACATCGTCGAGGAGATCGCCATCGCCTCCGGGGTTCCCGCGCCCAAGCTGTATGTGTTGGAGCATGAGAGCGCCATCAACGCCTTCGCCGCCGGCTATTCGCCCTCCGATGCGGCGGTGGCGGTGACCCGCGGGGCGCTGGAACGGCTCAACCGCGACGAACTGCAGGGCGTCATCGCCCACGAATTCAGTCATATCCTCAACGGCGACATGCGCCTGAACATCCGCCTGATGGGCGTGCTGTTCGGCATCATGATGCTCAGCATCATCGGCCAGCGCGTACTGATCTACGGCCGCGCCGGACGCGGCCGGGAAGGCCAGGCGGTATTGATCGTCGCGTTGGTGGCGATGATTGTCGGCGGCATCGGCCTGTTCTTCGGCCGCATGATCAAGGCCGGTGTCAGCCGCCAGCGCGAAATGCTGGCCGATGCCTCGGCGGTGCAGTTCACCCGCCAGACCGTCGGCCTGGCGGGCGCACTGAAGAAGATCGGCGGCCTGCACGAGGGTTCGCAGCTCAGCGACAAGGGCAAGGCCGAGGAGGTCAGCCATATGCTGTTCGGCGAAGGCGTGGCGTTCTCCAGCCTGTTCGCCACCCATCCGCCGCTGATCGAGCGCATCCGCAAGCTTGACCCGCTGTTCAACCCGCAGCAGTTGCAGGAGCTGTCGCGGCGCTGGTCGGTGGCGCCGCCTGACGGGCTGCAGGAAGACATCGCGATGGGATTCGCCCCGGCCCAGCCTTCATCGCGGCCGGTAGCGATGCCGCAGCCGCTGCCGGCGACCATGCACTCGCTCGACATCACCCCGCCAATGGTGGCCGCGCAGGTGGCCACGCCGGCCCAGGACGACTATCGCCGTGCCCACACGCTGGTGGAAACGCTGACCCCGGCGCTGCGCACGCTGGCCCGCCAGCGCGATCAGGCGATGCCGCTGTTGCTGGCGCTGCTGCTGGACGATGGCGAGGGAATCGCCGGCAAACAGCGCGTCGAAATCACGTCGCGAATGGGCGAGGCCATCGCCCGCCAGGCCGCGGAGCTGCGCCAGCAACAACTGCAGGCATTGCATCCGATGCTGCGGCTGCCGCTGGCCGCACTGGTGTTTCCGGTCCTGCGGATGCGCCCGCGCCCGCAACTGGAAACGTTCCTGGACACGGTGGAAGCGGTGGTGCATGCCGATGGCCAGGTGTCGCTGTTCGAATACTGCCTGGCGCGGCTGTTGCAGGTGCAACTGCGCGAATCGCTGGACCCGGCGCGCTATGCCAGTTTCGGACGGCGCAAGCCGGGCAACGTCAAGCGCGAGTTCGCGATTCTGCTGGCGGTGGTGGCGCAGGCCGGTCATGCGGAACCGGCAGAAGCACAACGCGCCTACCTGGCCGGATTGCAACGGATATTGCCGCGCGATCATATGCCGTATGCGCCGCCTGGCCAGGGCGTGCAGGCGCTGGATGAGGTGTGGGAGCCGCTGGACGCGCTGGACCCGCTGGCCAAGCAGGTGATGGTGGAAGCCATTACCGCCGCCGTCAGCCACGATGGCCGCGTCAGTGTGGCCGAGGCCGAGCTGTTGCGTACCATCTGCGGCGTGCTGCACTGCCCGCTGCCGGCCATGCTGGAGCGGAGCTAGGCTGAGCGTCGCCCCCCCTTTGTAGGAGCGACGTAAGTCGCGATGAAGCTCTCATGGGAAAGCCCATCGCGACTTACTTCGTTCCTACAGTCAGCCGTCCTGAGCCCTACAGCGGCGTCCTGCCGCGGATCAGATCCGCGGCGCGCTCGGCGATCATGATGACCGGGGCGTTGGTATTGCCACCGATCAGCGCCGGCATCACCGAAGCGTCGACAACGCGCAGGCCATCGACGCCGCGCACCCGCAGTTGGGCATCCACCACCGAGCCGTCGTCGCTGCCCATCCGACAGGTGCCCACAGGGTGGTAGACGGTCTCGGCCTTGGCGCGAACGAAGTCGGCCAGTTCGGCATCGGACAGGTCCATGCGCGCCGGAAAAATCGGCGCGCCGCGATAATCGTCGAAGGCCGCTTGCGCGAACAGCTCGCGCGACAACCGGGCGCATTCGACCATCATCTTCAGGTCGAAGCCCTCCGGATCGCTCAGATAGTTCGCCTCGATACGGGCCGCAGCGCGCGGATCGGCGCTGTCGAGGGTTATCCGCCCGCGGCTGCGCGGGCGCAGGAAGCATGCGTGCAGCGTATAGCCGTCGCCGGCCAGGCGATTGCGGCCATGGTCGTCCAGCATCGCCGGGACGAAATGCAGCTGGATGTCGGCTCGCCCGTCCGGCGCCAGCGGCGAGCGCACGAACGCGCCAGCCTCGGCGATGTTGCTGCTGCCCGGGCCGCGGTGCCCGCGCAGGAAGTAGTCCAGGGCGGTCCTGATTTCGCTGGTGCGGTCGTAGCTGACGGGTCGGGTGCAGTGCTGCAAGGTGCAGATGTCCAGGTGGTCCTGCAGGTTCTGCCCGACCTGCGGCGCGTCCACCTGCACGCCTATGCCATGTTGGCGCAGCTGGGCAGCCGGGCCGATGCCCGAAAGCATCAACAGCTGCGGCGAATTGATCGTGCCGCCGCACAGCAGCACCTCGCGTTCGGCACGGACCTGGATCTCGCGGCCGCGGCGGGCATAGGCCACGCCGATGGCACGGCCGTTTTCCAGCAGCACGCGCCGCACCAGCGCGCCTGTGACGATATGCAGATTGGGCCGGCCGCGGGCAGGATTGAGATAGGCCACCGCACTGGAGCAGCGCGCACCGTCCTTCTGGGTGACCTGATAGAAGCCGAAACCGGCCTGGTGGGGGCCGTTGAAATCATCGTTGCGCGCGTAGCCCGCCTGCGCTCCGGCCTCGACGAACGCCGCCGACAACGGATTGGTGTAACGCAGGTCCGAGACGTACAACGGGCCATCGCCGCCATGCAGCGCATCGGCTCCCCGCGCGTTGCGCTCGGAGCGCTTGAAGTACGGCAGCGCGCTGTTCCAGCCCCAGCCCTCGGCGCCGTTGCCGGCCCAGTCGTCGTAGTCGGCGGGAACGCCGCGGATATAGCACATCGCATTGATCGAGCTGGAACCGCCCAGTACCTTGCCGCGCGGCCACCACAGGCGGCGGTTGCCCAGTTGCGGCTCCGGTGCGGTGTCGTAATTCCAGTTCACCCCTTTCTGCCCCACCAGCTTGGCCAGCCCGGCCGGCATGTGGATGAACGGGTGCCAGTCGCGCGGGCCGGCTTCCAGCAGCAGCACACGGCAATTCGGGTCTTCGGACAGGCGGTTGGCCAGCACGCAGCCGGCCGAACCGGCGCCGATGATGATGATGTCGTACACGCAGCAACCTGTTCCGAAGACCGGCCGAAGCTAGCCGGCGGGGGTAGAGCAAATGCTCGGCGCGATGCCGTACGCATTCGAACCGCCGCAAACGCATGGTTCTGGAACACGGCGGGCCATGAAACCGCTGGCGATGTTGCAGTGCATCGGATACCGTGCGCGCGTAACGACGGCGAGGTTGCGCGCGAATGTGGGCTGACAATCACCAAAACAGGGGCAGGGTGCCCGCTTGAACGCTTCAGCCGGCACACCGCACGCGCTGGAACGGTTCCGCGCCGCGTTGCGCGAGTCGCCACCGCTGTTCTGGTCGTTCCTGTATTTTTTCTGCCTGCTCAGCGGCTATTACGTACTGCGGCCGGTGCGCGAGGCGATGGGAGCCTCGGCCGACGTGCAGGCGATCTTCCCGCCGGCCATGATCGAGTTCTTCGCCGCGCGCGGGATGGCGCTGAAGGACTTCACCCTGCAGGTGCTGTTCACCTGCACCTTCATCATCATGCTGCTGCTGCAGCCGGCCTACGGTTGGCTGGTCAGCCGCTACCCGCGGCGCGTGTTTCTGCCGGCGGTATACGGCTTCTTCATTGCCACCCTGCTGGTGTTCTATGTGTTGTTCGACAGCGGGGTGCCGGGTCGCGGCATGGCGTTCTTCCTGTGGATTACCGTATTCAATCTGTTCGCGGTGGCGGTTTTCTGGAGTTTCATGGCCGATGTGTACAGCAACGCCGAGGCGCGCAGGTATTACGGCTACATCGGCGCGGCAGGGACCATTGGCGCCATTCTCGGTCCCATCCTCACCCGCACCTTCGTCGAACGCATCGGCATTGCGAACCTGATGCTGGTGTCGGCCGGCTTTCTTTTCGCCTGCATCGTCTGCCTGTTGCGCCTGCGTCTGTGGGCGGTGGCACGCGAGCAGGAGCGCCGCACCGCCAGCGGCGAGGTCCCGATGGGCGGCGAGATCCTGGCCGGCCTCAAGCTGGTAGCGCGCGAGCCATTGCTGCGCTGGATGGCGGTGCTGGTGGTGATGGGCGTGGGCGTGGGCACGCTGCTCTACAACGAACAGGCAGCGATCGTGCGCAAGTTCTATCCCGATGCGCAGGCCGCGACCGCCTACTACGCCAGCATCGATCTTGCGGTGAACGCGCTGACGCTGACCGTGCAGTTGCTGGTGACCCGATGGCTGATGTCGCGCTTCGGCATCGCCCCAGCCCTGTTGATTCCCGGCGCTGCAATCATACTGGGCTATGCGGTGCTGTCGGCCTCGCCGCTGCCGATGATCGTGGCCATCGTCCAGGTGGTCACGCGCAGCAGCGAGTTCTGCCTGGCCAAGCCGGCGCGTGAAACCATCTATACCCGTGTTGGCCGCGAGTGGCGCTACAAGGCCGGCGCGGCGATCGATACGGTCGTCTACCGGGGCGGCGACCTGAGCTTCGTCTGGCTGCACAAGCTGCTGTCGGCGTTCGGTTCCAACGTGGTGTTCGGGGCCGGCCTGCTGATCGCCGCCGGCATGACTTTCGGCGCATGGCGGCTGCTGCGCGAGGAGTCCAAGCTGCCTTCCGAACGCGCCGCCTGAGCGGCGCCTACCGGAGTTTCTTATGACTTCACGCCGCGACTTCCTGGCCGCCGGTTCCGTTGCCGCCGCCTGGATGGCGTTGCCCGGCGCCGCCCGTGCCGTTGGCCGGAAATCCGCCGGACCGCTGGACATTCTGATCCTGGGCGGTACCGGTTTCCTTGGCCCGCATTTCGTCGAGGCCGCGCGCAACCGCGGCCACAAGCTGACCCTGTTCAACCGCGGCAAAAGCAATCCCACCCGCTTCAGCGGCGAGGAGTTCCAGGACATCGAGCAACTCAGGGGCGACCGCAAGAGCGATCTGGCGGCGCTGGAAGGCGAGCGGCGCTGGGATGCGGTACTGGATACGTCCGCCTACCTGCCGGCCGATGTCAAGCGCTCGGCCGAACTGCTGGCCCCGCGCGTGGGCCAGTACCTCATCATCTCGTCCATTTCGGTCTATGCCGACAACAGCACGCCCCATGCCGACGAAACCGCGGCGGTGGCCACGCTGGCGGACCCTACCGTCACCGAGATCACCGGCGAAACCTATGGCGGCCTGAAGGCATTGTGCGAACAGGCGGCAGAAGCGGCCTTGCCCGGCCGTACCACCGTGGTCCGGCCCGGCCTGATCGTCGGCCCCGGCGATACCACCGACCGCTTCACCTACTGGCCGGCGCGCGCGGCGCGCGGTGGCGAGATTCTTGCGCCAGGTGCGGCCGATAATCCAACCCAGGTCATCGACGTGCGCGATCTGGCCGAATTCCTCGTCCATCTGTTCGAGACCCGCAACTTCGATGTCTTCAATGCCGATGCGCCGGCCGGCAAGCTGACGATGGGCGCCGTGCTGGCGGCCTGCCAGAAGGCCGCTACGGAGGCCAACCGGATCCAGTGCGTGCGTGCGCCTTGCGAGCAGCCGGCAGCAGCCAGCTCCAGCGTGACCTGGGTGCCGGCCGGTTTCCTTGAACAGCAACAGGTCAGCGCCTGGCAGGACATGCCAGCCTGGATTCCGCCGACCGGCGAATACGCGGCATTCGGCCTGCGCAGCACGGTCCGCGCGCAGGCGGCGGGGCTGAAGTACCGGCCGCTGGAAGCCACCGTACGCGACACGCTGCAATGGTGGCTATCGTTGCCGGAAGAACGCCGCGCCAAACCCAAGGCCGGTATTTCCCCCGAACGCGAGGCCGAGGTGCTGAAAGCCTGGCATGCGAGCGCCAAGCCGTAGCAACGCGATCTGCGGCGGGGTACGAGAGCCGTGGCGTTCCCGCGGTGCGGTGCCTGCCATCGAGCCATGCCAGGAAAGGTCCGGGTTTCCATATGGAGGGTTTGCGGTAGCCATTCCTGCGGTTGAAAGCCGCCGGGACGCAGATATGCGAGCAGGTTTCTGGGCGCCGCCGCCCACTGGCGCTATGCTTGCCGCAAATCCGCGTGGGGAGATTCGCATGAGTTTGCTTGCCTGTGCACTGGTGCTGCTGGTCGCGCTGCTGCACCTGTACTTCCTGGTGCTGGAAATGTTTTTCTGGACCAAGCCGCTGGGGCTGAAGACCTTCCGCAACACACCGGACAAAGCGGAAATCACCCGCGTATTGGCCGCCAATCAGGGCCTTTACAACGGCTTTCTGGCCGCCGGCCTGGTATGGGGCCTGGTCACAGCGCAGTGGAACGTGGTGCTGTTCTTCCTGGGCTGCGTGATCGTCGCTGCGCTCTATGGCGCATACAGCGTCAACAAGCGCATCTTTTTCGTACAGGGCGTCCCGGCCATTGCGGCAATGGCGGCTGTGCTGGTGGCCTTTTGAACCAGCCCGCTCTTGTAGGAGTGATGTCAGTCGCAACAGTCCGTCAGCAGAGCCCACAGCGACTTGCCTGCCCGGCATGGCGGAGTCGCTACCCGGACAACAGCGGCAGCGCGAACAGCAACGCGCCCAGTACGAACAGCGCGGTCAGTATGTGCACCAACGGTCTATTGATGCGCAGGAATACGAACTGTTCGATGGTGCGGCCAACCCAGAACAGCGACATGAACCCCAGCAGCGCATTGCCTAGCGGCGTGCGTAGCAGATCATCGGTAAAAACGAGGCATGCGGCGCCGGCGCCGGCAAAAACGTAAATCAGCCGCAGATTGAGAATCTGGGTGACTGCGCGGGTGGCGACATTGGTTTCAGAAAGAGCGCGAGGCCATTGGAACAGCTTCCAGAACGCCAGATGGAACAGCGCGAAGCCAAAGCTGTGTAGTCCCGCCAGCTGGATCAACAGTTGTTTGGACATGCCGGCCCTCCGACCGTTCGGAGCGCCTCAACTGGCACGCGGTTTCGGCGACACCCACATCGAAATGCGGGCGCGGAACACTATCTCATCCTGCGGGTTGCTGATCGACACGAGCATCGGCAGTTCGTAGCCCTCGGAAGAGTCCTGCGGTACGAACTCCGGCGTGGCGACGGCGCGCATCGTGCCGACCGCCTTTTTCAGGTACTCCACTGTCATGCCCTTGGGAATCCAGCGCATCGAGGCCGGAATGCTGACATCGGTGGTCAGCCCGCCGATGAATTCGGCCAGGTTGCACAAGGCGATGGCGTGCACGGTGCCGAGGTGGTTGGTGACGCTGCGGCGATGCGCGATGGCCGCCTCGCCGCGACCGGGTTCCAACAGCATCATGCGCGGCCGGATGCTGGCGAAGTACGGTGCCTTGAAGCAGATCAGGCGCGAGAACATCCAGTTGCCGAACGGCTTGCGGCTGAGCTTGCGGTAGATCTTCAGGACGTTGGCGCTCATCGGAGGCTCGCTTTCAGGCCCCTCCCTTGCGCAGCAGGGGAGGGGGAAGGGGTTGAGTCCGGGGGCGGGATTGTTCCCGGCCGAAATGGAATATCCATCGAGCATGCGAAGCGGACGCCGCAGCCGATGCGGCTTCCTTTCGGAAACACGCCTGGCTCCGGCTTGCCCTTTCCCGACCTTCCCCCTGCTTCGCAAGGGGAGCGGCGATCAGGCCGCTTCGCGCGGCTGGCGCTTGTGCTGCGGCAGATCGTAGTAGCTGGCAGCACGCAGTTCATGCACGTCGAAATCATCCACGGTGATGGTTTCCAGCGTGATGGCGCGCAGCTCTTCCAACTGCTTGCGCTCCTCCACGGTGATCCAGCCTTCGCGCACGCCTTCGTCCAGTTGCGCGCCGTAGTCCAACGCCTCGATGCCCTTGGTCTTCAGCGCCTTCAGGAACTTGCGCTCCACCGGCTCGGCGGCGATGGCGGTAGCCAGATAGCTGGCGATGCGGCCACCCGGGTTGTTGGCGCACGGGGTCAGAAACACACCATGGGCCAGGCGTTCGCGTGCTTCGTTGGGCGCCATCAGCAGCGCCGCCACGCGGTGACCCAGGCGGTCGCCGGGCGCTTCGGCGCGACGGCCCCATGGGAAGATCAGCGCCCACATCAGCCAACCCACCGGACGGATCGGGAAGTTGCGCAGCGCGGCCGACAGCGCCAGTTCGATCTTGTGCACACTGTCGTGGAAGGCCCAGGCCAACAGCGGCTGATCGGCCTGTGGCGCGCCTTCGTCGTGGTAGCGCTTGAGCATGGCGCTGGTCATGTAGATGTGGCTCAGCACATCGCCCAGGCGGCCGGACAGCGACTCCTTGAACTTCAGCTTGCCGCCCAGCGTCAGCATCGATACGTCGGCCATCAGCGCCAGGTTGGCCGAATAGCGATCCAGCTTGCGGAAGTAGCGGCGGGTGTAGTCGTCGCCCGGCGCCGAACCGATCTTGGCGCCGGTCAGGCCGAACCAGAACGAGCGCACCGCGTTGGAGATCGCAAAGCCGATATGGCCGAACAGGTTGCGGTCGAACTCTTCCACGCCGGCCTTGAAGTCCGGGTTCTGCGCGGCCTTCATTTCCTTCATCACCCATGGATGGCAGAGTATCGCGCCCTGACCGAAGATCAGCAGGCTGCGGGTCATGATGTTGGCGCCTTCCACGGTGATGGCGATTGGCGCGGCCTGCCAGCTGCGGCCGGCGAAATTGCGCGGCCCCAGGATGATGCCCTTGCCGCCGATCACATCCATCACATCGCTGATGACTTCGCGGCTCATGGTGGTGCAGTGGTACTTGGCGATCGCCGACGGCACCGATGGCACGTCGCCGCGGTCCACCGCCGCCGCCGTGGCCTGCGACAGCGCGCTGATCGCGTAGGCCTTG
The DNA here is from genome assembly GCF_900215535.1 of Pseudoxanthomonas wuyuanensis. Lineage (GTDB taxonomy): Bacteria > Pseudomonadota > Gammaproteobacteria > Xanthomonadales > Xanthomonadaceae > Pseudoxanthomonas_A > Pseudoxanthomonas_A wuyuanensis. The sequence goes on from NZ_OCND01000002.1 coordinate 461,475, forward strand.
CCGCCGATGCGGGCCAGCGCTTCCTCCACGCCTTCGAAGCGGCCGACCGACAGGCCGAACTGCTTGCGAATGCGCGCATAGGCACCGGTCACCACCGCACCGGCCTTGGCGCCACCGCTGGCGGTGGAAGGCAGGGTGATGGAGCGACCCACGGCCAGGCATTCGTTGAGCATGTTCCAGCCCTTGCCGGCCATCTCCACGCCGCCGATCAACTGGCTCAGCGGGATGAACACCTCGCGGCCGTGGATGGGACCATTCTGGAACGGCGAGTTGAGCGGGAAATGGCGGCGGCCGATCTCCACGCCTGGGGTGTCGCGCGGCAGCAGCGCCAGCGAGATGCCGATGTCCTGGGTATCGCCGATCAGGCCATCCGGGTCGTACATGCGGAAGGCCAGGCCGATCAGCGAGGCGACCGGCGCCAGCGTGATGTAGCGCTTGTCGAAGGTCAGCTTGACGCCCAGCACGTTGGCGCCGTTCCAGTCGCCCTTGCAGACGATGCCGTAGTCGGGAATCGAGGTGGCATCGGAACCGGCGAACGGTCCGGTCAGGCCGAAGCAGGGTACTTCCTGACCGCTGGCCAGGCGCGGCAGGTAGTAGTCCTTCTGCTCCTGGGTGCCGTAGTGGTTCAGCAGCTCGCCCGGGCCCAGCGAGTTGGGCACGCCGACGGTGGAGCTGACCACGCTGGAAACCGAGGCGATCTTCTGGATCACCTTGTGATGCGCCAGCGCCGAGAAACCCAGGCCGCCGTACGCCTTAGGGATGATCATGCCGAAGAACTTGTTCTTCTTGATGAAGTCCCACAGTTCCGGCGGCAGGTCGGCGTGGACGTGGGTGATTTCCCAGTCGTTGGTCATCCGGCACAGCTCTTCGACCGGGCCGTCCAGGAACGCCTGTTCTTCGGCGGTGAGCTGCGGCTTGGGATAGTTCAGCAGCTTGTTCCAATCCGGGTCGCCGGTGAACAGTTCTCCCTCGAACCCAACCGAACCGGTTTCCAGCGCAATGCGCTCGGTCTGCGACAGCGGCGGCAGCACCTTGCGGAAGAACTTCAGCAGTGGCGAAGTGATCAGTGGCTTGCGGATGGCCGGAATCAGCAGCGGCACCGCAATCAATGCCACGAAGATTGCGGCGATGGCCGTGGCGATCGGGTTGGCGCCCACCAGCCAGCAGGCGACCAGCAGAGTTGCGGTGATGGCCGCCCAGTACGCCAGCCGCAGACGGTGGTAGGCGGCAAAGGCGCCGACCAGCAGGAAGGCGATAAAAGGGGCGACAATGCTCATGGACTTGCTCCGGGGACGGATTCGGTGGCAGCGGGTTCGGTGAAGCCGGATTCGATGGTGGCGCTGGTTGTGCGCAGATCCGCCAGATATTCCAGCACGGTGGCGGTAAACGCATCGTTGTCGTCGCCGGCCACCATATGAGTGGCCTGCGGCAGATGGACGTGGCGCGCATGCGGTGCCAGCGTCCTGAATTCCTCGACGGTCTGCTCCGAGACCAGATCGCTGCGGCCGCCGCTGATCAGCAGTATCGGGCAGCGGATACCGCGTGCGGCTTCCGCGATGGCGTCCTGGTGCTGTTCGCTGTCGCGCGCCAGTTCGTCGACCAGGCGCGGGTCCCAATGCCAGCGCCAACGTCCGTCATCGCCTTCGCGCAACAGTTCGCGCAGTTCTTCGGGCGACTTGCGCGTGCGCCGGTGCGGCAAATAGGCGGCAATGGCGTCGCTGGCGTGCTGCAGAGAATCGAAGCCTTCCGGGAAGGCGGTCATGAAGCCGAGAATGCGCTGCATGCCGGCCGATTCCCAGCGAGGGGTGATATCCACCAGCACCATGGCGCTGAACAGGCCCGGCCAGCGCGCTTCGGCGATGAGTCCGAACAGGCCGCCCATCGAAGCGCCGACCAGTACCGGGGCCGGTGAGCATTCGCCTGCCACGATGATCAGATCGTCGGCGAACTGGTCGCCGCTGTAGGGCTGATCCGGCGCGTTGCGCTGCGATTCGCCATGGCCACGCGCGTCGTAAGCCAGCCCTGAGTATCCCTTCGCGGCCAGTGCGCTACCGGTTCGTTGCCAGGCGTTGCGGGTCTGGCCGAAGCCATGGGCATAGAGCAGGCGGGTTTGCGGCTGCAGCGGAATGGCCGCCGGGAATGTTCCTGCAGACAGCTTCAAGCCATCGGCGCCGATCAGGCCGGTGCGCGGAACGCTGGTTGCCGGTGTCGAATTGGCCAGGAGCTCAGCAGGAGGAAGGGATGTCACCATACGGTCTAGTATGGGCATCCGGATTTAGAGTAGTCAATCGGTTTATTGCCCAGTGAAGCAACGCAAGCATTTGATTTTGAAGATTTTGTGTTGCGTTGCAGCAAACGTACCGCAACAAACCTCGCCGTATGGTTAAATGCGGTTATGAGCACGCCTGCCGCCCGTGAAGACCAACCGACCTCCCCCCGCACCGCGCGCCTGAGCGCGGAGGATTGGGCGCAAGCCGCGCTGGATCTGATCGCGGAACAAGGCGTATCGGCGGTGGCAGTGGAGCCGCTGGCGCGCCGGCTGGGCGTGACCAAGGGCAGCTTCTACTGGCATTTCCCGTCGCGCGACGCCTTGCTGCAGGCGGCGCTGGAGCGCTGGGAGGTGGTGGAACAGGAAAGCGTGTTCGGAAGCCTGGAAAAAGTCCCCGACCCGCGTGAGCGCCTGCGTGCGCTGTTCCAACTGGTCGGTCACGAAGTGAAGCCGCATATCATCTACAGCGAACTGCTGAAGGCGCTGGACCACCCTGCGGTGCAGCCGGTGATCGACCGCGTTTCGCAGCGTCGCATGGACTATCTGATCGCGTCGTTCCGGCAGGCCGGCCTGGGCAGGACCGATGCCTACCATCGCGCGCGGCTGACCTATGCAGCCTACGTAGGCTTCCTGCAGCTGTCGCTGCAGTTGCAGCAGCCGCGCATGACGCATGAGGAATTCGAGGCTTACCTGGAACATGTGATCTCGACGTTGATTCCGGCCTAGCCATCGCGCAACGCCGGCTTGTTCATGACGGCAGGTCGGGCGTTCCGTTGAGCGCGGGAACCACCGCACCGCCGCCGCGCTTCAGTTCAGACAGCCTCGCCACCACGTAAGCCAGCAGGGCCACCACGAAGAACGCCAGCAGCATCCAGGCGATACCCTGCAAAGTCTCGATCACCGTACGGTAGACCTCCAGCACCCAGCGTTCCGGAGTCAACGCGATAATCTTCGCTTTCTCCGCCCATTGCGGGGCGGTGATATAGCGCTCCAGCTCATGGATGCGCACGCCGGAGGAGATGCCGACCACCAGGATTGCGAACTTCATGTACTGCAGCCAGGCCGCACTGATGCTGTCGGCGATGATGCGGCTGAGAATGCGTTCGATGGATTGCGAGAATGCGCGACTGACCGCCCAGGCGACGGTGGCGGACAACAGCAGGGTGACGGCGAGCAGGGTCAGGAACATGGGGTGTCCACAGGTCAGGAAAGAGGTCGGAGCTACGCGGGTCCTGGTTGCGCTTGTCGTTTGCCGCCGCGCCATTCTTCCTGCCGTTCCACATATCCGGCCCGATCCAGGTAGCGGAAGATTGAACGCACGGTGATGACGGGGTAGTCACCCGATAGCCGGGTGACGACCGGATGGTCGGTGAAATCGGCATTTGCCGAGAGCAATCCGCCCAGTACGCGCCTGGAATAGGGGATGTGAATCGTGTCCGGTAGGAAACCGTCGCTGCGGGCGAAAGCGTAGGCGGTGGCGCGGTCGTACACGGCGCGGTCGGCCAGTGCGGACGCCATCATCTCGACGAGCCAGGCGGTGGAATTCTGATAGTCGCCGCTGCCGGGACGTGCGATCAGGTTGTAGCGCGGATGGTGCAGGCTGTGGCGCGGCATCTGCTTCAGGCGTTCGCTCAGGCGTTCCGCCGCGTGCGGCTTGAACCAGACGATGCGCAGATCCTGGTTCACCAGATCATCGGAGAAGAAGTTCACCAGTCCCTGCGCATAGAGCCCGGAGCGGTCGCTGCCGCATTCGTTGAGCAGGTGCACCACCGTCCAGCGGCCATGCGCGTGGTCGCGCACGACGAAGCCGGCATGGCTGTAGACCAGGCCTTGTTTGGACAGGTCGGTACCGACGCGTGCGATCAATGCGACCGGCGCATCGACCTCATCCAGTGCCGCCGCCGCCAGCAATGCGGTGCGTGCCGCAGCCTCCAGCTTGTGCGGCGCGACTTCCTGCTGCTGGCAGCCGTTGCCTGCGTTGGCTGCCGCAGCCATCAGCAACAGACCCGACAGCAGCATCGCGGAGCAAGTGCGTGCCATGGCTCACCCGCCGTAGCGATGGCTGTGGATATGCGGGCGCACGCTGTCGTTGGCGATAAAGCACAGCGCTTCGCCGGCCGCGCTGATGATCCAGCCCGTCGCCACTGCAGCGACGCTGACCGCGGTGCCGACCGCGATGCCCAGCCGGCGCACGGCGTCCACCGACAGGTAGACCACGAACGAGGCACCCGCGCCGGCCACTGAGATCGTGACCGCCACGCTGCCGGCCGCTGCGCCGATGCCGGACACCACCGCCGAAGCGCCATGCCCCAGCGCATGCACGATGGCCACTGGCACCTCCACCGACGCGGCGAGGCTCGCTTGCGAATGGCGGCTGGCGCCATCGGATTGCGGGACGCTGGCGGCCGGGGCCGACCAGCCTGTCAACAGGCAGCCGGCGAAGGCGAGCAGCAATGGAACGGGACGGGATGTCGTGCTGGCCATACGGGTTCCTCCTTGGACGCCGCAGAATGGGGGCCGGTGTCATCTGCTTGCAACGAGCGTCGACGAGGTAAGCTCTGATGCAACAACCAGTATAGGAATACGATACCCATGGCGGTCTCTGTCGATCTGATCGATGCGTTGAAGCGCTGTCTGCGTGCGCAGGACATGACCTATCGGGATCTGGCGGCGCAGATCCGGCTTAGCGAAGCGGCGGTCAAGCGGATGTTTTCGCGACGGGCGATGAGCCTGCAGCGGCTGGAACAGATCTGCGATGCGCTGGACGTGGGCCTGGCCGAGTTGAGCGCCGAGGCCAGCCGCGGTCGCAAGGCCATGGCCCAGCTCAGCGAGGCCCAGGAGCAGGCGCTGGTTGGCGAACCAGCGCTGCTGCTGGCATTGTTCCTGACCCTCAACCGCTGGCGACAGGCCGATGCGCTGGCGCATTTCGGCTTCACCCCGGCGCAATGGACCGCATTGCTGGTCAAGCTGGACCGGCTGGGCATCATCGAACTGATGCCGGGCAATCGCGGAAGGGCGCTGACCGCACGCAATTTCCGCTGGCGTGCCGATGGCCCGATGGAGCGCTATTTCCGCCACACGCTGCTGACCGACTACTTCGCTGACCCGTTCGATGGCGAGCAGGACGCGTTGCTGTTGCTCAGCGGCGCGCTGAGCATCGAAGGGGTCAGGCATGTGCGGCAGCGGCTGGAGGAAGTGGCCCGCGAGTTCGATGCATTGCTGGCGCGCGACGCCACGCTGCCGGCCGAAGAACGCATCGGCGTCAGCCTGGTGCTGGCGCAGAAGCCGTGGCTGTTGCAGCTGTTCCAGCCGTATCGCCGGCCACGGCAGCAATAGATCTCCTAGCGGCGCCCTTTCCCCCTACTCGAGGTGACCTGCTGACTGGCCGTTCATCGTTGTCCTCGTTATTGGCTTGGGACATTGGTATCATTTTGGTCTCACCTTCGAGGGCAAGGCATGAACGCAGCGGTCGACCTATTCAAGACGGATTCCCAGGGCAGTCGGCTGGAGGCCCTGAATGCCTGGGTGGCCGAAGTCGCCGCACTGACCCAGCCCGACCGCATCCACTGGTGCGATGGCAGCGACACCGAAAACGCCGCGCTGGTCCGGCAGATGCAGGCCGATGGCAGTCTGTTGCCGCTCAATGCCGACACCCATCCCAACAGCTGGCTGCACCGCTCCAGTCCCAGCGATGTGGCGCGGGTCGAACATCTGACCTTCGTCTGCACACCCCAGCAGGAAGACGCCGGCCCCAACAACCACTGGATGGCCCCGGCCGAGGCGCATGCGAAGATGGATGCGCTGTTCGCCGGTTGCATGCGCGGCCGGACCCTGTACGTGGTGCCTTATTGCATGGGGCCCATCGATTCGCCGCTGGCGCGCTGCGGCGTGGAGATTACCGACTCGCCCTATGTGGTCGCCAACATGCGCATCATGACCCGCATGGGCGCTGCGGCGCTGGCGCGCATCGAGCGGGAGGGCGAGGCTGGCGGCGCGTTCGTGAAGGGCCTGCATTCCATCGGCGAGCTGGATCCGGACCGCCGCTTCATCATGCATTTCCCCGGGGAACTGACCATCAAGAGCTACGGCTCCGGCTATGGCGGGAATGCCTTGTTGGGCAAGAAGTGCCATGCGCTGCGCATCGCCTCGCACCAGGCCCGTAGCGAAGGCTGGTTGGCCGAGCACATGCTGATCGTCGGCATCGAGAACCCGCAGGGCGAGACCCATTACATCGCCGCGGCGTTCCCGTCGGCCTGCGGCAAGACCAACCTGGCCATGCTGATTCCGCCGGAAGGCTATCGCCAGGCCGGTTGGAAGGTATGGACGATAGGCGATGACATCTGCTGGATGCGCCCCGGTGCCGACGGCCGTCTGTATGCGATCAACCCGGAAGCAGGCTTTTTCGGCGTGGCGCCGGGCACTTCGCAAAAGTCCAATCCCAACGCGCTGGCCAGTATCGGCCGTGACACCATCTTCACCAATGTCGCGGTGACCGAAGACAACCAGCCGTGGTGGGAAGGCCTGGACAAGCGCACGCCCAAGCGGGATTGGCAGGGCCGCTCGTTCGACCCGGTCAACGGCCCGGCCGCGCATCCCAACTCGCGCTTCACCGTTTCGGCCAGGCAATGCCCCAGCTATTCGCCGCGAGCCGAAGATCCCCAGGGCGTGCCGATTTCGGCCATCGTGTTCGGCGGCCGCCGCGCCTCGCTGGTGCCACTGGTGTTTGAGGCGCGCGACTGGACCCACGGGGTGCTGGTGGGGGCGGCGATGGGCTCGGAAACCACCGCTGCTGCCACCGGCGCGGTTGGCGTGATGCGCCGCGACCCGATGGCGATGAAGCCTTTCTGCGGCTACAACTTCGCCGACTATTTCGCGCACTGGCTGTCGTTCGACCAGGCCGGCGCCAAGCTGCCGAAGATCTTCCACGTCAACTGGTTCCGCAAGGGCGACGACGGCCAGTTCCTGTGGCCGGGTTTCGGCGACAACCTGCGCGTACTGGAATGGATGATCAAACGGGTCAAGGGGCAGGCCGAAGCGGTGGAAACCCCCATCGGCTACCTGCCCGACGCCGATACGCTCAATCTGCAGGACCTGTCGCTGTCCGACGAAGCCCGGGTCAAGCTGTTCTGGTTCGACCAGGAAGGTTGGCGGGCGGAGTTCGACGGTATCGGCCAATTCCTGGCCGAGTTCGGCGCGCGCACCCCGCAGGCGCTGAAGGACGAACAGCGGCGCATCGCCGCCCTGCTGGCTGGTTGAAGCGCGCCCGGCTATCGCGGTCCGGACCGCCGCGATAGCCGCAGGTCGGGGACCGTTTCCCTGGCGCTGTTTCGGTGGGCGGTGCGGCGCCGGCCTGCCGGAAGAGGCATTACCGGAACCGGTCCATTCCCGCGCCGAAATCCGGATGACCGTTTAAACCACGCGGCCCGCAGCGACATCCAAGTCGTTATGCTGAACCCAGCCGTGAGCGACTTCATGACCGATACGACCGCCGCCGAGGCGGCCGCCGAAACCGATGCCGCGCTGGCGCGTTCGGCGGCGGCCGGCGATGTCCCGGCTTTCGAGCGCCTATATCGCCGTCACGCCGGCCGGGTGCATGGCGTGATCGTGCGGCTGGTGGGCGGGCAGGGCGTGCGCGCCGAGGACCTGACCCAGGAAGCCTTCGTGCGCGCCTGGCAGGCGCTGCCGAAATTCCGTTTCGAAAGCGCGTTCGCGACCTGGCTGCACCGGCTGGCGGTCAACACCGCGCTGATGGAACTGCGAAGCCGGCGCAGCCTGCCTCGTTTCGATGACGATGATGAAGCGCTGGATGATTTCGGTACGCCCGACTCGGCCGGGCAGGGTACTGCGCTGTCGCTGGACCTGGAGCGCGCTGTCGCGGCGCTGCCGCCGCGCGCCCGCGCGGTGCTGGTGCTGTACGACGTGGAAGGGTGGAAACACGAAGAGATTGCCGGCGAGCTGGGCATGGCGGTGGGCAGTTCCAAGGCCCAGTTGCACCGCGCACGCCACCTGCTGCGCGAACGTTTGGGAGTAGAAGCATGAACACGCAAGACGAATCGCTGCGCTGGCGCCTACGGGCAATGCGCGAGGACATGGCGCCTTCCCGCGATCTATGGCCGGATATCGCGGCCCGTATCGCCGAGGCGCCGCAGTCGCCCATCCAGCCGGTGGAACCGATCACCCGGTCCCATCGCATCATGCCCTGGGCGATGGCGGCCTCCGCGCTGCTGGCGCTGGGTCTGGCCTGGCAATTGGGGGTGATGAAACCGCATGCCGAACCGTTGCTCCAACGCGAAGCCGCTTCACTGACGCGCGACTACCAGGGCGCCGTGGCCGAACTGGAAAGTGCCGGAACGCCACCGGAAATCGCCCCCGCGCTGGCGGCGCTGGATCGCAGCGCCGCCCAGATCCGCAGCGCCATCGATGCAGATCCCAATGCCCGATTCCTGCTGGACCAGTTGCGGCGCACCTACGCGCGGCGCCTGGCGCTGACCCAGCGCGCCGTGATGACTTGAGGACTCCACCATGTTCCGTTCCCTGCTTGTTGCCGCGGCGCTGACCGCAACCGCATTGGCCCCCGATGCCATCGCGCAGAGTGCCATCGACCAGACCCGCCCACTGGATGCACGCGGGCGTATCGATATCGACAACGTCAAAGGCCGCATCGAAGTCCGCGCCTGGGACCGCGATGAAGTGAAAATCACCGGCACGCTGGGCGAAGGCGTCGAAAAGCTGGTGGTCGAGGGCGACCGCCGGCATCTGCTGGTACGGGTGCAGTACCCCAGGGGCAGCGGCTGGGGCGGCAGGCAAGCCGGCTCCACCGATCTGCGCCTGACCGTGCCGGTCCGGGCCGAACTGGACATCGAATCGGTATCCGCCAACGTCGACGTTTCGGGCGTCGCCCCGCGCCAGCTTTCCATCGACACGGTCAGCGGCGATGTGATCGCCATTGGCGCACCAGCCAAGGCCGATATCGAGGCGGTCAGCGGCAGCCTCAATCTGACCCTCAACAGCGGCGACGTCGTTGCCGAAACCGTCAGCGGCGACATCCGCCTGCAAGGCCGCCTCAACGGCGACATCAGCACCGAAACCGTCTCCGGCAGCATCCTGGTCGCCGTCAACGGCGAGCGCGTCAAGGAACTGAGCGCCAGCACCGTCAGCGGCAGCGCGAACGTCTCCACGGGGCTGGCGACCAACGGCAAAATCAAGATGGAATCGGTCAGCGGAAACCTGACCCTGCGCCTGCCCAGCGACGCATCCGCACAGGTGCGCGGCGAAAGCTTCAGCGGCCGGCTCAAGGCGACCGGCGTCACCATCGAAAAGCGCCGCGGCCCCGGTTCCAGCTTCCAGACCCGCTACGGCAGCGGCGACGGCGACATCAGCGTGACCACATTTTCGGGGAATGCGGAGGTGCGGGTGGAGTAGCATCTCTATAGACCGTTCCCCGCTATCCTGGTAGCGCTAGAGCATTTTCGTTTCAGGCCATAACATATCGTCTGGAGCCGCCCCCTTCCCTTTGGGGCAAGGAGTCCAAAGGGTGGATGAGGGAATGGCATTGATTCACTATTCGCGTTTTTTGCAAGCGGACATTTTCTTCTTTCATCCGTCCCTGTCCGTCACCTTCTCCCAAAGGGAGAAGGGAAAGGCGTGTTGTTTCGAAGGAATCCGGCCTGGCGAGGGCGACGAATCAATACTTGAAATGAAAATGCTCCAGCTACGGTCATGTTCATGAGATTACGAATGTTGTCGGAAATGCGTATCGGATAGCTTCAACGCACGCTCGTTTGCTGGCCAACAGAATGCAGTTGACGGAGTAAAGGATGTCTCCATTCGGGATACGGGGAGTCGAGGTGTGAAAATCGAAGGAGTAGAGGCGCTATTTCACGAGGGGCGGTACAGCCAGGTCGAAATGCTGGCGCGAAAAGCGCTAGCGGACATGCAGAATGGGGATGTGGGCGCTTCGTGGCTGAGCCTGCTTGCCTTCAGCCTTGCGGCACAGGCACGCCCACAGGAGGCGCGGGAGATATTCGCGAGACTTGCCCGGCAGCAGGCGCACGAACCGGTGCACTTGCTCAATCTTGGTAACGCCTGTCTTGAGGTGGGAGATCCACAGGCAGCCGTCGAAGCATTCGAGCGGGCACATTCAATGGGTGCAGAGGGGACCGCCTACTTGCTTGGATATGGTTTGGCTTTGCTCGCCTGCGCGAAGTTCGATCAGGCACGAGAACTGCTGGCTGAGGCGCATGCGCTGGAGCCTGATGCAGTGGACGTGCGTCTGGCGTACGCGCAATGCTTGGCCGAACTGGAATACTTCGACCGGATAGAGGGACTTGTTGGGTCCTTGAAAGAGGATGCGCTGACACAGGAGCAACGGCGAGTGTTGGCATGGCTGTTGGCGCAGGCAGGCGATGATGAACGAGCCGTAGCTGCATACCAACGTTTGCTCATTGCGGATGCAGATGATGTGGAGTCACGGATAAAGTTGGGGCTGTTATTCGAACGGCTGAATCGCCTTGACAAAGCTGAAGCGCTGCTACTGCACAAATCGGTCGCCCAGGCACCTATCGATGCCATGAAGGCATTGGCGCTGGGAAGGCTGCGACGAAGATTGGGAGACGGTGCAGGTGCTGCCGTGTTGCTGGAGCAGGGGAGAGCGCTTGCATCGGGAGGCGCAATGATGGCCCAGATCCACTTTGAGTTGGCCAAGTGCTATGACGGTACGGACCAACCTGACGCTTGCATGGCCGCGCTTGCTATTGCGCACGAGCAGGCGGAAGTGGCGTTCCAACAGCGCTTTCCAAATGTGTCGCGCTACGACGTTCTAGGATGGCTGAAAGAGCGGGTCGAACATGATGCGCCCGTAGCTTGGCAGATGCCTATCGAGGATGGGACTGCACAAGACCCAGTATTCCTGGTCGGATTTCCGCGCTCTGGCACGACGTTGCTTGAGCGCGTACTTGATGCCCATCCAGCCCTGAGTGTGCTGGACGAACGGCCAGCGCTGGAGGCTGCCATTGCCGAGTTGTGGCGGTTGCCCCGCTGGCGCGACCAGAGCCTGTCTGATGCATTGGATGGCCTCGATCCCGCAGTACTTCATACTGCCCGGAGCATCTACTGGCGGGAGGTGGAGCGGCATGTCGTGCCGCATGGAAGGCTGGTGGACAAGTACCCACTCTATTTGACGCGAGTGCCGTACGTAGCGCGGCTGTTTCCCAGAAGCGTCTGGTTGCTGCTGCTACGCCACCCCTGTGATTGCGTACTCAGCTGCCATATGCAGGCATTTGGAATGAATGGTGGGGCGCTTGTTTTTCGAACCATTGAAACAACGGCCGAGGCATATGCGGCCGCAATGGAGCATTGGGAATCGCAGATATCAAGAACGCCCATGCCGGTGCATACATTGCGCTACGAGGATCTGGTGACGGATTTTCACGGTCAGTTGGACCGTGTGATGGCCTTTTTGTCACTTGCGCGGACAGCTACGCAGGATGACTTCAGCATGAAGGCGGCTCATCGCGATCGACGAATTAATACCCCCAGCTATTCGCAGGTGATACAGCCAGTCAATTCGTCAGCGATCGGCCGCTGGCAGCGCTACCGGCGATATTTCGGCGAACGTACGCTCGGCCTGTTGCGTCCTTGGGCGGAGCGCTACGGCTATAGCCTGGAATGATGCTGCGGGAAACGTAGGTAAGTGGACAGGATGTATTTGTCCTGGCTTGGAGAAGGCAGGCCTTGATGCGCGTACATCCAGTACGGTGGAAACATCAGTAGCCGTCCGGCACGTGGCGACACGCTGATGTCCAATCCAGGAAACCACGTCTGGCCGCCATCCTCCACATCGTTGAGATACCAGAGGAACACTAGATAGCGGTCGCAAACTTCGTTGATCGAATCAAAGTGGGTCTGGAATTGTTCTTCACCATCCGCGTTGTAGCGTTTAAGAATTAGCGGACTAAGCAATGGGCTGTCCGGCACAGGAATCGGCAGCCCGACGTCCTGATTGTAGCGCTTCAGTTGTTCGCTGATCTGCGATCGAAAGAAAGCCAGGAACGCATTATCGGACAAACGACTGACATCCAGTTCAGTCCAGGCACTGTTCTCCAGTCCCGGACGCACGCCGCGACCATTGCGTACCTGGAAGCGCGCCAGCGTATTAAATGAGTCGATCAGCCGGCGGCAAAGGTCCGCCGGCAGATTGTCGTCATAGCAGCGGACAAAATGCCGCAGCGTCGGTGCACTGGACATAACCGCTGCGGCATCTACCGCAGCGGTCGTCTGCTTCTTCAGCCCGTCAGAAACGGGCTGTCCAGCGCATCCAGTAGAACCGGCCGATGGCATCGTAGGTCCGCATGTCGGTGGAGGCGTTGAAACCAGAATAGACCAGTGGCGGCTGACGGTCGGTGAGGTTCCGCACGCCGATCTGGATCGAACTGTTGTTCAGACCTTCGAACCGATAGCCGATCTGGAAGTCGGTCTGAGTGAACGATGGTACGCGACGCTTTGCCACATAACCAGGCTCGGTAACGTCTGCCACATCCGGTGCTTCATAGACATGATGCACGTAACGAGTCGTCAAACTGGCACTAACATTACCAAGCCTCCAACTGATGTCGTTGAGGGCGCGCCAGCGGGCCAAGTTACCGAATCCAGAAGAGGTCGAGTCGACGAAAGTTCCTGCCAGTCCACTACTTTCCGGAATACCCGGGAAGGCACCTACGTCGCTGCTCGGGTCACCAGCCAATAGCCGTACGTCGTACTCAGCCAGATAGGTGCTGTCCAAGTTCCAGCTGAACCTGCCCCATGAGGTTTCCGGGAACAGATACCGCAGACCAATGTCGACGCCGCTCGTCTTCATCGTACCGAAGTTGCCGATGAGATTGGTCATCTGTGCAACATCGCCGCTATCATCGCGAACGAAGGTATCGCAGAACCGGCCGAAGCTATAGCACTGGTTCAGCATTACGTTTTCGGGCAAGTTGGTGATGAAGTCATCCAGCTTCACACGCCAGTAGTCGACCGTCACGCTGAAGCCTTCAAGCCAACTTGGGCTGTAGACGAAACCGTAGGTCAGCACGTCACCCTGCTCAGGCTGCAGATTGGGATTGGCAACTTGGAACGAGGTGACTTGGCTGTTGCTCTGGCGGAAGGAGCCGTCGGTGGGTACCCCGGCACAAGCACGAGGGTCCGCCGTCGCTTGACCGGTGTAACCGTTGCAAGGGTCGGTGTAGGTATTTGCGCTGGGGACGGTAGGTGCAAACAAGTCGCCAATGGTCGGAGCGCGGAATACGTCTGCATACGTGGCGCGAACCAATAGATCGGAAACCGGCTTCCATTCCACGCCGATCTTGGAATTGGTCGTATCACCGAAGTTGGAATAATCCGAATAGCGGGTGCCCAGAGATACGTTCAGCTTCTCGGCGAAAGGCATGTCAGAGAGCACAGGAATCAGCGCTTCGGCATAAATTTCGTTGACGTCGAACGAACCGTTGATGTCGCCGAAGGTGCAAGCTTCCTGGGTGATCTTACAGACTGTTTCGCCCGGCGGAATGATGGTCAGGAAATCGCTGGAGGAACTTGCTGATTCCTCTCGCCTCTCCACCCCGACAGCCAATGACATCATGCCAGCGGGAAGTTCAAACAAATCGCCGGTGACGTTTGCGCTGAAGACCTTCAGCACATTCTCATTCGTGTTGTGGATGGTCGGATTGATCAAATCCAGCGCGGCCAACTGCGCCTGGCCAGCGGGCGTGTTCGGATCCGGTGCAGGTCCCATAAAGTTAACGGGCAAACAACCCGGAATGGCTGTTGCGGCGTCACCTGGAGTACGGACGCAGATCGGGTTGCCGGTTGCAGGGTCAATCATGGAAGGCCCCAGAGCCTCGGTCAAGGCGGGGCTGTACAGGTAACCACGTACCGTCGAAGACTGAGGAGTGCGACCGTAGCCATACGACGCGTCCCACGTCCAGCTACTATCGCCGAATGCTCCACGAAGGCCGGCCGTGATCTGGTACGTTTCTGTCTCGAAACGTGTGGTACGAGTCGGAATGAAGTCGCGCAGGCGCAGGCGGGCGTCGGTGATGTCTACACCGAAGGGGTTGTAGATGCTGTCCGCGCTGATCGGCACATTATCTACAGCGGCACGGCCATCGAACGGCAGTGGTGCGATAAAGAAAGCAGAGTCCGTGCGCAACCAGGAGCCGAGTAGGAAGGCCTCTACGTTGTCCGAGATCTGATAGTTTCCGCTCAAGAACAGCGCAGTGCGCTCCTGCGGCGTCAGGTTGAGGTTGCCGTCAGCCTGGAAGTTGTAGACATCAGCGGAGGGATTGAAACAGCGGAAGTCCGATTGCGACGAGCCGGGACTGCCATCGATGCGGGTCAATACTACATTGGATCCGGCTCCGCAATTTGGATCGGTAAGATCCACGCCAGTGGCGGCGGAGCGCGGCACGACATAGCGGCCGGTCAGGATGCGGCTGGTACCGCCAATGCCATGCTCACCGGCATACAGCTGGTAGGGTTGGCTGGAATAGGCGCGGTCAGCGGCGCTGACTGAATCTTCTTGGTCGTAACTGGCACCGAGCATCAGTCGCCCGCGCTCACCCGTCATGCCGAAGATGGCGTCATAGCGTTCCGTATTGGCGTCGCCACGTGAAGAAACACCATAGAAAGCGCTGGCTTCCAGCCCATCAAAATTCTTGCGAAGGATAAAGTTGACTACGCCGCCGATGGCGTCTGATCCATAAATCGCCGAAGCACCGTCCTTCAGAATCTCAACACGTTCGATTAGGCCCATCGGGATGGAGTTGATATCGACAGCACCGTTGGCATTGGAAACGGTACCGATCCAACGCCTGCCATCTACTAGGACCAAGGTCCGGTTCACGCCCAAGCCACGCAGATCTACGGTGGCCGCACCCGCGCCGCCACCGTTGTTCACCTGTGGATTGGTAGCTGCGCCAGAGATGGCTGGACTGCGCTGCAGGAATTCGCCTACGGTTGCAGCACCGGAATTCTCGATAGTCTGGCGATCAATCGTGAACACTGGGCTGGAGGTTTCCATGTCTGCGCGCTTGATGCGTGAACCGGTAACCTCGATGGTGTCCAGAGTCTTCGCTTCGTTGCTGGCTTCCTGTGCGAATACGGCCCCCGTACTGGCGATGCTGGCCGTACTCACAGCTAGGGCGAAGCTGATCGCCTCGCGCAGCTTTGTGGTCTTCTGGTTCATTCTCTCTCCGAGTGAGTCTAGTGCCTAGGGATGCCTGGCCGGCAGTCCAAATGCAGCCGCCAAGAAGCCAGGTTTCCCAATCATAGACTTGGTTTCAGAAGAATTAAAGTGTCGTTAATCTCCATAATTCATAGCATTTGAGCACTCATTCCCGATTTTATGAACCCGAACCGTTCAGGGAGTAAAAGCGATTAGGTTGGCGCACCGCGTGGCCCCAGAAGATTGCCCATGCAAAAGATCAGGCCGGTCGCTGGCCAAGCTAGGCTGCACTCTTTAGCTCGGCGGCGGGAGGGTGTCATGGTCAAGGGTATGGTGATTCAACGGCGGGGCTTGATAGCTGGAGCAGGGGCCTGCTGCAGCGCAGCGCGATGCTGGAATGCCTGGGACCGGGGTTGTGACGGATGAGGTCTGTGGCCAGACGAGCCGAACAGGCGGACTCGCGACCTGCCCGCTATTGGAGGATTCGATCGAACTGCCGACGCCGCGGTGCTGGTGCACATTCGCTGGTGCGACTCATGGTTTGATTCGCAGGCCCGGTCAAGTCTGGCTCGGAGCGTGCTGCGTCTGTCTGGCAGACCTCGATCCTGCCCGTGACAAGCTCGTCTGGCGGCCAATTACCCATTCAGCTTCACGGCCTGGTCCCGCGGCACGCTTTCGCGGCGGTTTCGGCTTGCCCCGGTGCAGGATGGTGACCCCTTCGACCTCGCGGCCGCGATAGCCAGGATCCACGACCGCCGTCTTCGGCTTCTGCCCGCTAACGAGCCCGAGCTGCTCAAGCTGTTCTTCCAGCATGTGGCCGTCGCATGGGGTGCCTGCAAACCTCCGTGCGCCGACCACCAGCCCCTTCCGGCGGGGCACGGCAATGCCCACCTTCACCGAACTCGTACGGCTTGCGCGCCTTGCCTTTGCCGATGCACTTCACCTCCGGCGCGTGCAGCGCATACAGCTTGCCGCTGTCCTTCGGACGCTGGCTCCGGACCCGCTCAGCCTGCTCCAGCCAGACCTGCATCTGGTCGAGGGTGGTTGCATCGAGGGTGTCCAACTGCCGCCCGATATCCCGGGTCACTCGGCCCAGCAGTGTGCGCTGGCGCGCAACGCCCGACGCATCCGCTTGAACCGGCGCGCGTGCGCGTGCCGCCCGGCCTTCCTGGCCAGACCGGAAGCTTCACGGTCGTAGGCCTGCCCAGCCTTATCCCGTTGCGCCGGCTCAGCAGTGCCAGCTTCTTGCGCGCCATTTCCAGCAGCCGGCTATCGGTCGGGTGGGTGATGGCCTTCCTCCTGTACCGTGGTATCCACCATCACCCGCGACGGTTCCCGGGTATCGACCGCCTTCATCGACCGTGCCGCAGCAATCGTCTGCGCCAGCAACTCTTCCATCCCTACCTCGCCCAGCCGCTGACGCCAGCGCGTGAGCGAACTCGGGTTGCACGGTAGCTTCGTCTGGAACACCACCCGGTGAAGAGCTGCCAGTACGGGTTCTCCAACCAGCGCACGCAGACATCCTCGTCCGACAGATCGTAGGCGTGCTCGATGAACGCTGGATTCGACGTGATTCAATCGCCATGTGAATCGAAAGTCAAAACGCCCGTTGCGACTCTATGGAAGACTGGTGATGTCGTTCGAGAGCTTCATTCACAAGAGATGCCCGAATCCATCAGCATCTGTTTGAGGCCGTCCATCTGCGTGCCGTAGCGCTTCCATCTGCCCAGGGCTGAACGGTAGATACCTTCGCGTACCTGTACGGCACTGGCGGTGGCAACTGGTGCGGCGTTTTTCTCGAAGCGTCGACAGGCCTCATCCCAAGGTAGGTTGCAATGGGAAAGTAATTTCCTGATGTTTGCCTCCTGCTCCTCGACCAGAGATTCGTAGCGAACTTGCAATATCCTGCCGGGGAGGGCTTGGTCCCAATGCGCCATCAGCCGATCGAACAGAATGTAGTAGTTGCCCGTGTCCATTAGATCGTAGGAATAGTCGAAATACGGAGATTCGGGTGCGAATAGCTGTCTGAAATTGCTTAGGCAAGTGTCCATGGGATTGCGCCTCACGCACACGATTTTCGCGTTTGGCAGCGACATGGCGATGTACCCCAGGTACATGAAGTTGTGCGGAAGCTTGTCGGTGAAGAATGGGGACGAGCCCACTAGTGGCTTGGTGCTGGCCAAGTAGGCTGCTCCCAATCTCTCCCAGTCAATATCCGTGGCTTTGGAAATGTGTTCGGGATTGAACATCTCGAATCCTGGCCCACCTAGTGCCCTTTTCCAGGCGGAGGGAAAGCAGTGCAGTTCGCCGGCTGAATGTACAAGCGGATGGCTGGACAGGATCCTATCCACCAGCGTGGTACCGCTACGGGGCATGCCGACTATGAAGATCGGCCCTTCCTCGCTGCAACCTGTGGGAGACAAGGCTGCTTCTGCCCATGGGAAGTTGCAGGCCAGCGCGTTGAATAACGCGTTCTCTCGCTCCCTCGAATATCCCAGCAGAGATTTTGGCGTATGCTTGCCAATGGAGTAGTGGTTGAAGGCTTTTTCGTACTCCCCTATGTCTTCCAATTCTTTGGCCAAGGCCATGTTCAAGTAAGTTGTGGCGGTCACTCTGCCGACTACACCGGCAATGAGCCTGGAAAGCCTCGGGATATGATTGGAGGCAATGGTTTGCTTGCGGATTTGTGCCAGAGAATGATGTGCCCTCCAATGATGAGGGTTGATGGCCAGACAGGCTTCGAGTTCGTGTTCGGCTTCCTCCAGTCTGCCGAAGAATGTCAGGGTCGTACCCAGGTTGAATCTGAATCCATCGTTCGTCGGCGTGATGCCGACCGCACGCTGGAATGCAATCAATGCGTTGGCGTGAGCATGGCATTGGCTGAAGATCACGCCAAGAGTGTCGTGAGCCAGGGCGTCTCCGGGGGCCACCCTTTCCATTGCGCGCTCGGCTTCCTGCAGCGCTGCGCCATAGTCCTGTAGCGAAGCATGGGTCCGGGCTAGGAGCAGTCTGAATTCCATGCGAGAGCCGTCCAGTGCCGCTGCCCGTTTCAGGTGGCCCAACGCTGAGAGGTTTTCATTGCGCTCTAGCAGTGACACGCCGGCAATGTAATGCGCGTCAGGATCCTGCGGCGAGCTGTCCAGTACTCTGGCTGCCAACGCTCCGGCTTGTTCCCAGCGGCACTGCTGCAGGGCGACGATCGCCTGCTGAATATCCGGATGCATCTGATGAATTCCTGTAGTCGTTGAATCGCATCCACTGAGGACTGTCATGCGGGCATCGGCCGTGTGATGAGTCATGCATGCTTCCCGCATTGTGCCAAACACTGGCCGCGGCAGATCGAACCCAAGGTCGCATTCGAACTCGCACTGCGCCTAACCCGGGACTTCACCGGTGTTGAGAGCACGTGGCTGGCTTCTTTTCTGGCGGCAAAAAACTACAGCCCCTTGCGGGGCTGTAGTCGATGCAAACAACCTCTGATGCTATAGCAGGATCAGAACTTCTGCTGGTAACGGGCGTAGAGGAAGCGACCCAGGTCGTGACCGCCGTAGAACGAAAAGCCAGAAGCCGGGCTGGTGAAGAAGATCGGTGGATCCTTGCCGAATACGTTGTTGGCGCCGATCGCGATCCGTGCGTTCCATGGGGCAGACCAGCTTACCTGCAGGTCGTGGAAGGTGACCGAGCCAACACGGTTCATTGGAACGACTGAGCCCTGAGTCCATGGGGCCTGGTAATTCGGGTGCGAGCAATGCTCGTCGAAAAAGCACTCTTCCTTGGCGCCGGAATTATAGCGCATGCCCCAGGTGACGCCGAAATCGTTGAGAGTCCAACCCAGGTTCAGGTTGGAGCGGATGCGGAAATTGACGCCGTTGTTGTCCGCGATGCCGTTGCTCTGTTCCGGGACGGTGTCTGCATCATTGGTCGACTTGAGTTCGTAGAGGCTGACGTAGGTCGTTGACCACTTCGCGTTGAATCGACCGTAGTCGGTATCCAGAACGTAGTTCAGATCCAGGTCGTAACCTTCGGTCTCGGTGTAGCCGGCATTGCGGCCACCATACGACAAGTTGGTGACGATGTTGCCGAGGGCCGGATCACGCGAGAACAGGCCGCAACGGCTTTCGATCAGCGCCACGTAGCAGTCGCTCAGAATGTCGTTCGGGTGATCGGAAACGACCGTGTTGTTGATCCTGATGTTCCACCAGTCCAGTGCAACGGTCAGGCCCTGTGCAAAGCTGGGGCTGTACACGAAGCCGACGGTCTTCGACTTGGAGAATTCCGGTTCCAGGAAGGGGTTGGAACCCGAGCGGAATGGTACCGGAGTCTGGGCGGCGGGTGTGTCGGTGACTTCGAAGCCCTGCTTCAGCTGGCGGTAGTCGGCAGGCACGTCCTGGAGACAGCGGGGCGAACCGGCGGCGTCTCCAAAAACGCTGTCGCAAGGGTCACGGAAGCCCGTGGTAAAGGTGTCCGTAGTGCCGCCGTACAGGTCGCCGATGGTCGGGGCGCGGAAGCCCTCGGACCAAGTAGCCCGGACCAGCAGATCGTCGATCGGACGCCACTTCAGGCCGAACTTGTTATTGGTGGTGTCGCCGAAGGTGTCGAAATCCGAGTAACGGGTGGCCACGCTCAGGGACAGTTCCTTGGCGAAGCTGAGGTCGGCCAGAATCGGGATGTTCAACTCGGCATAGACTTCATCCAGCGAGTATGAACCATAGGTCGGACCAGAAGCTAAGTTGGTGGAGTTGCCCGACTGCGCAATGGCGTCCGGAGTGAAGCCACCTTCTTCCTTGCGGTGTTCGACACCCACCGCGAAGGCCAGGTCGCCGGCCGGCAGCGTCCACAGCGAACCCGTCAAGTTGGCGAAGTAGTTGTTGGTCTCGGTTTTGCCCAGCGCGTGTTCCTGCTTGTACAGGAACGCCTGCACTGCTGGATCCTCCAGCGAGTTGGCCACTGCGCCAGTGCCGAAGCCGGCAAACGGGTTCCACGGCACACAACCGGCGATGACGCTGTCCGGCGCCCCGTTCTGGCCCTGGGTACCGCAGACGATCTGGCCCTGAGAATTCATGAACGACGGACCCACCGCCAGGCGGATGTTGGGGATATACAGGTTGCCGTTGTTGATGATCTGGAGGTCGTTCTCGTTGTACATGTAGCCGGCATCCCAGTCGAAATACCGGTCACCGATGTTGAACGAGCCTTCCAAAGCCGCGGTGAAGCGCCAAGTGGTCTGATTGGTGTCCGTGGTGCGCGGCACTTCCCATCCACGGCGACGCCAGTTGACCGGGTCGGTACCGCCAGTCGGGTTGAAATAGCTGGCGGCGGACATTGGGGCCTGGATGGCGGCAGCTTGGGACTGGGTCGGATAACCGGCGATCTGACGGAACGACTGGCGTTTGGTGTAGCCCAGGTCGGTAACGAAACGGACCTTATCCGTCAAATCGTAGTTTGCGCTGACGAACAGTGAACGGCGTTCGAGCGGAGTGAGCGTATGCATCTGGTCGCTCGGCTTGCTGGTGTCATCCGCCGTCTGGTTGTGCCAACCACCGGGACCCAGCGCATCGCTGCCACGATCGGCGACCTGCCAGGGGCCGGTGCTGCCGACGCGCCAATTGCCCCACTGGCCGACGACCGTGGTGCTGTACTGCGGGTAGCCCGGATAGCTGTCGTTGGTAAACCAGCGGTCGCGAGCCCAGACACCGTCTTCCTTGTGGTACTCGGCCCCGATGGTGAGCGAACCGCGATCGCCTGCCATGCCGATCATGAAGTCGTAGGTCTGTTTCTGCCCATCGCCCTCGTCGTACTGGCCAAAGTAGACATTGGCTTCGGCGCCTTCAAAGTTCCGGCGAGTGATGATGTTGATCACACCGGCCATGGCATCGGAGCCATAGATAGAGGAAGCGCCGTCCTTCAGGACATCGATGCGCTCAACCACGACAGACGGTATGGTGGAAACGTCTTGGAAACCATCGGGGCTGATGCCCAATCGCTTGCCATTGAGCAGCACCAAGGTGCGCTGAGCCCCGAGGTTGCGCAGGTCGATGTATTGGCCACCGGCTTCCTGGTTGGCCGTCAGCGGCGAGGTGCGACTGAAGGTTGGATTGCCCGCGGAACTGATGTTTTGCAGGATGTCGGCAACGGTGTTGAAGCCACCGGCCTGGATATCTTCGCGACTGATCGTCAGGACCGGCTGCGCGTTCTCAAGTTCGACCTGGCGGATGCGGCTGCCGGTAACTTCAATGCGGTCCAGCGTGGTTGTTTCCGTTGCTTCCTGGGCAATGGCAGCGCCAATACCTGCGGACGAAACTGTTCCGACCGCAAGCGCGAAGGTAATCGCGTCACGGAGTTTGGTGGTGTTGCAGTTCATTCTCTCTCTCCCGAATAGGGGTGAACACTTAGGTAGCCCTCAGCACAACCAAACGTTGAAAGCTGCAAAGTGAGGGGTGACCGGATACTAGTCGGATTCGGAGAGGAATTAAAGTCTTGTAAAGATTTAAGAATAACGACGTAAATTTGACACCGCGGCCGCGGGGTCGAGTTAACCCAATGGGGATGCCTGCAATGCTGCGCTACGACGCCAACGAGAAGGCAGCGGGTGCTCCGACCCTACGGCAGGGTATGTCCCGCCTCAGAGGTCCTGCTCGTACCGAACGTAAGGCACGGTGCCTTCGTCGACATTCTCATTATTCAGTGAGAATGGATTCTTGCCGCGGGTGACGACGTTTTCGGCGCCCACGGTGAGTTGGCCGCTCCAGGGGGTGCGCCAGGTGACGCCCAGGCCCAGGCCTTCCCATTTGCCGGGTTGGCCGGGGACATCGACGACACGGCCGATGATGTTGGCGCTGAATGGGCCGTAGCCGCCGCCGATGCTCAGACTCTTGCTGTTCCAGTTGTCGGCCAGGGCGGGGACATCGGCGGGCGAAACCAACCGGGCACGGGCGACGGTGCCGCCGATGGAAACGAAGCCTTCGGTGCCGATGTCCTTCTGGCCGAACACGGCCAGATCGCTCTGTTCGATGCGGTTGCCGGCATTGCGGCCCGACGACAACCAGGCGGGCAGCGTGTCGCGGCCGGTGCCGACCGACAGCCCCAGCCGGCCGCCAGGGCGCGCCAGCGCCGCGCCAGCGCTGGCGCGCTGGCTGAGCGGGTTGTTGTCGTCGCCGTCGCCCAGGGTGGCCAGCATGCAATGGCTGGCGAGATTGCCGATGCTGCCCACAATGCCGCTCTGGCGATTGCAGACCAGGCCCAGTTCGTCGCCAGCACTAAGGCCAAAGGCGGTGGTCAGCGTGTTGCTGCCGAAGCGCCAGCGGGCGCCTGCGGTGGATTCGCCGGTGGGTTCCAGCAGCAGCACCGCTTCGACTTCGCCGCTGGTGTTGTTCCAGACAGGCAGTGCGGTGGCGTTGCGGGCGGAAGCAGGCTTGGCCTGGGTCCTGGATTGCGCATGCGCGCCCGCCGCCACGCCCAAGGCGAGCAACACAGCGAATGGCAATCGGAGGCAACGCAGGTTCATGGCTGGCTTCAGACTCCGTTTGACGGGCGGAGTTCCCCTGCTGAAGGGGAACCGATGCTATGCGATTTATGTTTCCTTAACAAGTCCCCGGGGTGTCGCAATCCCCTGTGCGACGGCTACTGAAGCCGGTCAGGAGCAGAAATTCCGACCGGCGGTAGGGCAAAGAGTTCCCCGATGTCTTCAGCGGAGAACAGGTAGCGCTGTCCACAGAATTCACAACGCACCTCGGCCATGCCATCGGACAGGGCTGCTGTGGCTTCCTCTTGCCCCAGCGATTGCAGCATGCCGGCTACCCGTTCGCGTGAGCAAGAGCAGGCAAAGCGAACTGGGCGCTCGGTCAGGATTTGCGGCAATTCTTCGTGGAACAGCCGGTGCAGCAGCAGAGCCGGGGGGGTGTCCAGCAACTCCACTTCGCCGAGCGTGTCGAACAGCGCCCCGGTACGGATCCAGCCGTCGGCGTCGCCTTCGTCGCCGGGCAGCTTCTGCAGCATCAGGCCGGCTGCGCGCTGGCCGTTGGCGGCCAGCAGCAGGCGAGTGGGCAACTGTTCGGACTGGCGGAAGTAGTCTTCGAACGCTTCCGCCAGCCTGCCCGCCTGCAGCGCCACCAGGCTCTGGTAGCGCTGCGGCTCGCGCGGGTCCAGTCCCGGGTTTTCGATGGTGATGGCCAGCAGCGCGTCCTGACCGAGACGGCGCAGGTCGCGCGGCGCATCCTGGCCTTGCGTCAGCTGGACGATGCCACGGATGGTCCCGGCGGCGGTGCATTCGGCAAACAGCGTGCGCAACGCGCCGTGGCTGCGCAGTTGCACCGACAGCCGGCCGTCCACCTTGGTATGCCCGGTGAACAACGCGGCCGCTGCACAGGCCTCGCCCAGCAGTTCAGTGGCGGCGGCCGGGTAGTCGGCGCGGGCAAGAATGGTCTGCCAGGTGTCGTGCAGATGCACGCTGACGCCGCGGACGCCTGCCTGGGGCAGCAGGAATCGGGTCAGACGATCGGTCGGGGGCGCGGTCACGGGAAATCCGGGGTTGGGTATGCGGGATAAGCGATGGCATCGGCATAATGACGCCGATGCGCAACGACGAAGGCCAATAGCATGGGGACGAACGATGCCCGCCTCAAGCCGGGGAAGGCATGAACGCGCGGAGAAACGCGGGAGGTTCCGGGCGCCTTCGCCGCTGGCTGCGCTGGCTGCTGGCGTTGCCCTTCCTTTTCGCCGCCGCCAGCGCGCTGCAGGTTGCGGTGCTGCGGTTCGTCGATCCGCCGTTCACGGCGTTCATGCTGGCCCGTCAGGCCGAGGCCTGGGGGCAGGGGCAGCGGTCGTTCCGGGTAGCCTACCAATGGCGGGATCTGGAGCGAATCTCGCCCCACCTGCCGCTGTCGATGGTGGCGGCCGAGGACCAGAATTTCGCCCACCACCATGGTTTCGACCTTCAGGCCATCGAGAAGGCCCGCATCAACAACGCCAAAGGGCGCAAAGTCCGCGGCGCCAGCACCATCACCCAGCAGGTGGCCAAGAACCTGTTCCTGTGGCAGGGCCGCAGTTGGGTGCGCAAGGGACTGGAAGCCTGGTATGCGCTGCTGATCGAACTGCTGTGGCCGAAGACCAGGATTCTGGAGGTCTATGCCAATGTCGCCGAGTTCGGCGATGGCGTTTACGGTGCGCAGGCGGCCGCCCGGCACTTCTGGGGCAAGGACGCCGCCGCCCTGTCCGCCGCCGAAAGCGCGCGGCTGGCGGCGGTGCTGCCGTCTCCGCGCCGGTACGATGCCCGGAACCCCGGTCCCTACGTGCAACGGCGCAGCCAGTGGATACAGCGGCAGGCCCGGCAGATCGGCGGCACCGGCTATCTCGAAACCCTGGAATGACCGAGCCATGACGAATCAACGCCTGACCGTGGTCATTGCCGCGCACAACGAGGCCCAGGCACTGCCGGTACTGCATCCGCGGATCGCCGCGGCGCTGGAACAACTGGACGGCATCGAAGGCCGCGTCCTGTATGTGGACGATGGCAGCACCGACGCAAGTTGGGCCGTGCTGCAGCGGATCGCCCAGGCCGATAGCCGGGTGGCATTGCTGAGGCTGTCGCGCAACTTCGGCAAGGAGGCGGCGCTGACCGCCGGTCTGGACCAGGTGGAAGCGGGGGCGGCGATGATTCTGGACGCCGACGGACAGGACCCGCCGGAGCTGATTCCGCAGTTCGTCGCACGCTGGCGCGAAGGCTACGACGATGTGCACGGCACACGCATCCAGCGCGAAGGCGAGGGCTGGCTGAAACGGGCGACCGCGCATGGGTTCTACCGCTTCATCGGTCGGCTGTCGAAAACGCCGATACCGGCCGACACCGGCGATTTCCGCCTGCTGTCGCCGCGTTCGCTGAGCGCATTGAAACAACTGCGGGAACGCCACCGTTTCATGAAGGGGTTGTTCGGCTGGGTCGGTTTCAATCAGATCGCCATTCCGTACCGGCGCCAGGCGCGGCTGGCCGGCCGCAGCAACTTCGGCTTTTGGCGGCTGTGGAACTTCGCCCTGGAAGGCATCACCAGCTTTTCCACCGCGCCGCTGCGCGCGGCCACCTATCTTGGGGTGTTGACGGCACTGGTCGCCTTCGCGTTTGCGCTGTGGATCGTGATCAAGGCGATGCTGTGGGGCGATGCGGTGGCCGGCTGGCCGACCATGATGAGCGTGATCCTGTTCCTGGGCGGCGTGCAGCTGGTTGCGCTGGGTCTGATCGGCGAATACCTGGGCCGGTTGTACGAGGAATCCAAGCAGCGCCCGCTGTACCTGGTCGACGTATGGCAACCGGCTGCCGGAGGAGTATCCTCTGGGCAACAGCCCAGTTCGGACGGAGGCTCCCATGCGCACGGTAAGTCAGCTGTTGGAAGGCAAACCCCCTGAGGTCTTCGCGGTCAGCCCGGATGATTCGGTGTTGACGGCGATCAAGCTGATGGCGGAGAAAGGGATTGGCGCAGTGCTGGCGATGCAGGGCGCGCAGCTGGCCGGCATCGTTTCCGAACGCGACTACGCCCGCAAGATCGTCCTGCATGGCCGCTCGTCGGCAGACACGGCGGTGCGCGACATCATGACCGCGCGGGTGGTGACGGTGGGTCTCAACGATACTGTCGACCGTTGCATGCAAATCGTCACCGAAAACCGGATCCGTCATCTGCCGGTGATCGAATCCGGAAAGGTGGTTGGCGTGGTTTCGATCGGCGACCTGGTCAAGGCGGTGATCGAGGATCAGCAGGTCGAACTGGAACAGCTGCAGCGCTATATCGCCAGCTGACCGGCCTTGCCCAAGGCGCCGGCCGGACTATTTCGCGTAGCTGCCGCCGCAACCGCTGTCTTCGCCGGGCCCGGTTTCGATGGTCGCCAGCAGCGCCGCCGGCGGTGCGATAGTGGTCAGCGCCAGCGCCGCCGCGCCGCGCAGGCCCAGGCGCTTGAAGTCCGGACGGAACGACGGATTCTTGAACGTGCCGCTGACCACCAGCGGCGAGCGCAGCGACAGGATGCTGCGGTCCTTCGGGCGCGGGCGCAGCAACAGGTCCAGCGATTCGTCCTTCAGATTGATGCTGCCCTCGCCGACGATGATGGTGTCGGTCGAATCGAACGCCAGCGCACGGGCCCGCATCAGACCGTCGTCGACCGCGAAATCGCCGAAGGCGCAGCGGACGGGGATGACGCGGTCCTTGGTAAGCAGGAACTTCAGCGCTTCGGCGATATCCAGCCCGGCCAGTTCCATCAGCAGGTTGCTGATCTGCCCGCGGCCCATGCCTAGAGCGATATCGCCGTCGGCGCTGCCGAGGATGGCAGCGACCGAATTGCCCGTGCCGCGGATGGCGATATCGCCGCCGATGCGGCCCACCGCGTCGCGGGTGAGCTCGGCGTCGGGAAACAGCTTGCCCAGATCCAGCCCGCGCAATGCCACTTGCGCGTGCGTCTGGATGGTCTGCTTGCGTGCGTCCATGCGGATGTTGGAGCGGATATCGCCGCCGGCGACGCCGAAATTCAGCGGCTCCAACCGCAGCAGACCCGCTTCGAGCCGCAGATGGGCGTCCATGTCGTCCAGCGGCAGCGATGGCGCCAGGATGCGCTGCGCACGCAGGCGGACATCGGCGTCCATCGAACGCAGCTTGGTCAGATCGTATGGCGTATCCGGCAGCACGCGGGTGTCCGCGGCCGCGCGTGCTGCCTGCGCGCGGAGTTCGTCATTGCTGGTTTCGCCGCCGCCGCTCTGCGGCGGCGCGCCGACGAAACCGGCCAGGTCGTCGAAATCCAGGCGTTTGGATGCCAGATCGGCCTTCAGCAGCAGGCGGTCGCCACTGGTATCGATGATGGCGGTTCCTCCCAGGTCGCTGTCGCCGACAACGCCATTGAAGCGGTCATAGCGCCAGATCTGGCCATCGCGGCGGAAGCGCCCATCGAAGCGGTACGGCGGGGTTGCGGGAATGGCCAGCCCGAACAGCGGGTACAGATCTTCCATGTTCTGCCCGGACAGCGCCATGCGCAGATCGAAGTCGCGCAAGCGGAACGGATCGACCAGCTCGCCACGCGCGTGGGCGTGGGTGGCGCCGGCGCTGGCGCGCAGATCGATGCGGTAGGGCTTGTCGCTGTTGCGCAGTTCCAGCGGCGATTCGGCGCGACCGGATACGGTGAAACGATTGTTGGCCCACCGGCCGCCGCCTTTCAGCGTGACGGCCGGTGCGCTGTCGTTGCTGCGCGGAGGCAGGCTGTTGACGTCGATGCGGATGTCGGTGTTCCGCCTGTCATCGACAAAGCGCAGCGCTCCCTGTTCGATCCATATTTTGCGAAAAGTCGGCGGCGTGCCGCTGCCATCATCGTCGCCGAAGATCCAGTTGCCCTTGCCTTCGGGTCCGGTTTCCAGCCGCAGCAAGGGTTTGACCAGGCGGATTTCCGGAATGCGCACGGAGCGGCGAAAGATCAGCGGCCAGATTTCGATGTCCAGCTCGGCATGTTCGGCGGCCGCCATCACCGGCTCCTTGGACCAGGCCGCATTGCCGAAACGCAGTTGCCCGGCCCGAACCGTGGTCACGCGGCCCAGATCCACGTCCAGATTGCCCGCTATACGGAACTCGCGCTGCGTCTGCGCGCTGACCCGGCTTTCCAGCGGGCCCTTGAACCAGTTCCAGTCGAACAGGACCCACAACGCAATCAGCGCCGCGGCGCCCAGTGCCAGCAGCAGGAGAGCCCGCCGGGAAGGAGGTCTGCGCAGAAAACGCGTCTTGCTGGAACGCGTGCTGTCCATGCGGCCAATATAGAAGGCCGGCGTTCAGGGCCTGCGAAAGCCGCGTCAACGCATCAGGGTGAGCGGCAACGACGGTTCAGTTACGAGGCTGGTACCGTTCAGCCGCCCTGCAGCCGGGGCCGCAACACCTGTTCGGTGACGGCCACGTAATGGCAGACGCTGCCCGCAATGACAAACAGGTGCCAGATGGCGTGCGAGTAGCGGATCGATTCGCGATGGTAGAAGAACGTACCCAGGGTGTAGAACACGCCGCCGGCCAGCAGCCAGCCCAGCGTCCAGCCATCCAGCGAGGTCAGCAGCGGTTTGATCGCCACGATCACCAGCCAGCCCATCGCAATGTAGATGATGGTCGACAGCAGCTTGAAGCGGCCGGTATAGAACAGCTTGAAAACCACCCCGGCCACGGCAAGCGTCCAAATCGCGGCGAACAGGCTCCAGCCCCATGGCCCGCGCAGGCCGATCAGCGTGAAAGGCGTATAGGTGCCGGCGATCAGCAGGTAGATGGCGCAATGGTCGAACACCTTCAGCCGCGCCTTGGCGATGGGGTGCTGGATGGCGTGGTACAGCGTGGAGGCGGTGTACAGCAGCAGCAAGGTCACGCCGAATACGATGGCCGCGCCCAATTGCCAGGCATCGCCATGCAGCGCCGTCAGCGTGATCAGCACCGCGCCGCCGGCCAGCGCTGCCGCCGCGCCCAGGCCGTGGGTCAACGCGCTGGCGATTTCGTCGCGGATCTCCGCCCGGCGGACGGCATGGGGGTCGTGGGAGTTCATGGCGGGCGAGGAGTCGGGGCTCATGCGGCGACGTTACCGCATTGCATCATTTCCCGCATCCGCACCCTGGCGGGGCTTTCAGCCGGGAGTCGGCCGCAACGGGCGGGGCGATCCCATTGTGGGAGCGACGTAAGCGCGATGAAGCATTATCGGTAACGCTTCATCGCGACTTACGTCGCTCCCACGGCAGACATGAGGAGAGGAAGACGAGGAGGGCGGCCAGCTCAATCGATGGCCACGGTGTGGGCATGTTCGCGGGTGGCGTGGAAGCTGACCTCCGGCGCCCGTTCCTGCGCCAGTTGCAAATTGACGCGCGTGGGCGCCAGGTAGACCAGTTGGCCGGCCGCATCCAGCGCCAGGTTCATCGCGTTCTTGTCGCGGAATTCCTCGAACTTCTTCGCGTTGCCGCTGCGCACCCAGCGCGCGGTGACCACGCCGATGGGCTCGAAGCTGGCTTCCACGCCGTATTCGTCCTTGAGCCGGTAGGCGACCACGTCGAACTGCAGCGTACCGACCGCGCCCAGGATCAGATCGTTGCTCATCAACGGCCGGAAGAACTGGGTGGCGCCTTCTTCGGACAGCTGCGCCAAGCCCTTCTGCAACTGCTTGAGCTTGAGCGGATCGCGCAGGCGCGCGCGGCGGAACAGTTCCGGCGCGAAGTTGGGGATGCCGGTGAAGCTGATGGCTTCGCCTTCGGTAAAGGTGTCGCCGATGGAAATGGTGCCGTGGTTGTGGATGCCGATGACATCGCCCGGCCAGGCCTCGGCGGCGATTTCGCGGTCGCTGGCCATGAAGGTCAGCGCATTGGCCAGTTTCATTTCCTTGCCGCTGCGTACGTGAAAGGTCTTCATGCCGGCAGTGAACCGGCCCGAACACACCCGCATGAAGGCGACCCGGTCGCGGTGCTGCGGGTCCATGTTGGCCTGGATCTTGAACACGAAGCCGGTCAGCTTTTCCTCCACCGGCTGCACGCTGCGCGTGGTGGTCGCACGCGGCTGCGGCGGTGGCGCGTGCTGGACGAAGAAATCCAGCAGCGGCTGCACGCCGAAGTTGTTGACCGCCGAGCCGAAGAACACCGGCGTCTGCCGGCCGGCGCGATAGGCGTCCAGGTCGAAGGGATGCGAAGCGCCCTGCACCAGTTCCAGCTCATCGCGCAGATGGGCCAGCATCTCGGCGCCGATCTTGGCTTCCAGGCCGGGATCGTCCAGCGAGGCGAAGATGGTCGAATCCTGGCGGGTGAAGTTGCGGCCGGGTTCGTACAAATGCACTTCGCCACTGACCAGGTGCACGACGCCCTTCAGGCGGCTGCCCATGCCGATCGGCCAGGTCACCGGTGCGCACTGGATGCCCAGCACGCTTTCCACTTCGTCCAGCAGCTCGATCGGGTCGCGGCCTTCGCGGTCCAGCTTGTTGATGAAGGTCATGATGGGCGTATCGCGCAGGCGGCACACTTCCATCAGCTTGATGGTGCGCTCTTCCACGCCCTTGGCCACGTCGATCACCATCAGCGCCGAGTCGACCGCGGTCAGCACCCGGTAGGTGTCCTCGCCGAAGTCGGCGTGGCCGGGCGTGTCCAGCAGGTTGACGATCTTGCCTTCGTAGGGGAACTGCATCACCGACGAGGTCACCGAGATGCCGCGCTCCTTTTCCAGCGCCATCCAGTCCGAGGTCGCATGGCGCGCGGCCTTGCGGCCCTTGACCGAGCCGGCCATCTGGATGGCGCCGCCGAACAGCAGCAGCTTTTCGGTCAAGGTGGTCTTGCCGGCGTCGGGGTGGGAAATGATGGCGAAGGTGCGGCGGCGCGCGGCTTCGGCGGGGACACCTGGCATTGGAGCAGCTGACATCGGAGCAGCGGACATGGCGATGGCGCCCGCGCGGGCGCGACTGGAGAACGGGAAGCTGGCGATTATAGCGCCCGCGGGGCTGCCGCCGGCGCCGGCGGCTCCTGGCTGGGGAACTTCAGCTGCCCGAGCGGGCCGAACATGCGGAACGGAATCGACTCCAGCCGCATGCCGCGGTTGACCTGGATGGCGAAATGCAGGTGCGGCGCGGTGGAAAAACCGGTGTTGCCGGACAGGCCGATGTACTGGCCCTTGCGCACATACTGGCCGACCCGCACCTGTACCCCCTCGGGCTTGAGGTGGGCATACACCGCCATCGTGCCGTCGGCATGCAGAATGCGGATGAAGTTGGCGCGACCGCCGAATTTCTCGCGATTCAGCCCTGCCTTGTCGAAATCCGATTCGACCTGCATCACCACGCCTTCGCGGACAGCGACTATCGAGGTCCCCTCCGGCACCGCGAAATCGATCGCATGCAGGTTCTGCGCATCGCTGTGGCTGAAGCTGCCGCCCGGGCCTTGATCGACACGCACGCGGCCGTAGTCGAACGGCAGCCGGTAGTCGTAGTCCTGGGGATGGGCGGCCGGGTCGCCGGGCAGGGCATCCAGCAGCAATTCGAAATCGCCGCCGCGCATCGGGTCGGTCACCACGATGTCGGCCACCAGCACGCTGCTGCGCGCCGGGACCGTCGCCCGCGCCGGCAACGCCGGCCGGCCGACCACGTTGCGGTCGCGCTTGAACCGCAACTGCACCTCGACCGGGCCATGCATCAGATTGTCGGCCCAGGCCTGGTAGCGCAATCCCTTGTTCTCCAGGCGCAGGCGGACCAGCGCGCTGGGCGGATTGCGGAAGCGGATCACATCCACTCCGTCGGCGGCCAGATCGCCGGCCTCCGGCGGACGATCGCCGTACTGGGTATATCCCTGCTTGTCCTTCCAGCGGTACAGGCGGGCGGCCTCGGCCGGCGCCAGGCCCGTGCAGAGCAGGATCAGGGACAGTGCGATGGTTGCAGCGGTTCGCATCGCCATGCTCAGCGTCCGCAGTCGTCCCGCAGTTGCAGGGCGCGTACGATGTCGCGCAGATCGAACGCCGCCAGCGACTGATCGTTGTGCAGCGCGAACAGCGCGCCGGCCGGGAAGCGGGCGGTGGGCGAAGCATGCACCGTCTCGCCGTCGGTATTGGCGACCTGCTCGCCGGCGAAGACGCCGCGGGGCTCCAGCGTGGCGCGATCGAAAAGCCGGAACAGCGTGGGACTGACCTGATCCACGGCCACCCAATAGCCATCCTCGAACGAGCAGGCCCACAGCGCAATGCCTTCGGCATCGGCGTCGAAAGGAGGCAGGCTGCGGCCGCGGTAGGGTCCGTTCAGCGAGTACTCGCGCAAGGTCGAACCGACGCGGCGGTCTTCCTCGGCAATCAGCAAGCGGTCGTGCACCGGGTCGCCGGCGATCGATTCCACCATCCGCAGCGCCCCGTCCTCGCCGGTGTCGCCGAACGCGCCCAGGTAGTCGGCCTGCACGCCGGCGCCTTCCAGGGTGACCCGGAAGCGCTTGACCCGCTGGTCCAGTTCCGCCATTGGCGGCAACAGACCGGTCTTGAAATCGGCCATGAAACTGTCGGTAACCAGCACTTCCAGCTCGCCGGGCCCGGTTTCGTGCAGCCAAAGCCCGTAGGGCACCTGCAGCTGCTCCTCGCCGAAGCTGCCGCGCGGGATGAAATCGGGCAGTTCGAACACCTGCACGCGGCGGTTGTCGCGCTCGACCACGAACACGGCGTCGCCGAACACGGCAATGCCGTTGGGCCGCTTGAACTGGCCGGGGCCGTGTCCGGGTTCGCCGAAGGTGCGCAGGCGCTGACCGCTGTCGCCGTCGTAGACGGCCAAGCGGTGGCTGGACTTGGCGGTGGCGATCAGCCAGACCCCGCCGTCCTCGGTGGGCCAGGCGGCAACCGAATCCAGTTCGTCCCCGGCGACGGGCGCGGAAATCCAGGCTTCCGGCAGCACCGCGTCCGCCGCGGTCACAGCGCTCGGGGCGGGCGGGCGGGAGGCATTGGGAGCAGGGGCGGTGGCGCAGGCGGACAGCAGGGCGGCGCACAGGGCGCCGGGCAGGAATTTCCTTGTCATGTGGAAATTATGCGGCATGGCCGCCGTCTCCGGGAGGGAGGCGGCCAAAACTCTATCGCTTTATCCGAATAAAGCGATTGACATCCCGGTTTTGCGCTGGCAAGCTGGCCTCACCATCGAGACCGGCGGAGGGACAGGCCCTTTGATGCCGGGGCAGCCAGCGACGCGCAAGCGCCGTGGTAGGTGCCAAATCCTGCGGGGATTTCGCTTTTTCCAGAAGCGAGCGTCCGCCGAAAGATGGTTCGATCCGTGCCTCTGCACGGCGAACGCGAGCTCCGCGAAGCTCGATGGTTGTAGTCCTTTCGCCAGGTTGGACCAGGCGAACGGCCACTCCCATTGGATACCGCCATGAGCTTCGTCAACACCGCCCTGCAATCCGCCACGACCGCTGTCTCGCCCGTCGCTGATGCGCTGTCGTATCAGCGCGACGACGACGCATCCGCGCGCCGCGGCGAGATCGTCCTGGACCTGGCGATGCGGCACGCCGGCACCCGGACGGTGCGCCTGCGCTACGAATTGCATGGCCCGGCCGATGCGCCGGTGGTGTTCGTCGCCGGCGGCATTTCCGCGCACCGCCATCTGGCCGCCAACGATGTCTTCCCCGAATCCGGCTGGCTGAATGCGCTGGTCGGCACCGGCCGCGCGCTCGACCCAAGTCGCCGTCGCCTGCTGGCAATCGACTTCATCGGCGCCGACGGCCATCTGGACGTCCCCATCGAAACCGCCGATCAGGCCGACGCCATCGCCCATCTGCTGGATGCGCTGGCGATCGGCCAGCTGCATGCCTTTGTCGGCTACTCCTACGGCGCACTGGTGGGTCTGCAACTGGCCGCGCGGCACCCATCCCGGCTGCAGCATCTGGTCGCCGTCAGCGGCGCCCACCGCGCGCATCCTTACGCGGCGGCCTGGCGCGCGTTGCAGCGGCGTGCGGTGCTGCTGGGCCAATTGCAATGCGCCGATGCACAGGGCCTGTCGCTGGCGCGCCAGTTCGCGATGCTGAGCTACCGCACGCCGGAGGAGTTCGACGAGCGCTTCGACGCGGCGCCGGAGATCGTCAACGGCCGTGTGCGCTGCGCTGCCGAGGATTACCTGGACGCTGCCGGCGCGCAATACGTCGCCCGTACCCCCATCAACGCCTACGTGCGCCTGTCCGAATCCATCGATCTGCACCGCATCGATCCCGCCGCCATCGGCGTGCCCACCACCGTGGTCGCGGTGGAAGGCGACCGCCTGGTGCCGCTGTCCGATTCGGTGGCGCTGGTCGAAGGGCTGGGTACGCTCGGCCAGCTGCGCGTGCTGCGCTCGCCGTACGGCCACGACGCCTTCCTGAAAGAAACCGATCGCATCGACGCGATCCTCGCCAGCGCCCTGCGCACCGGAGAAACCGCATGAGCCAGCTTCAAACCAGCCAGTTCCACAGCGAGGCTGCCGAAACCGCCGAAGAAGTCCCGTGTCGTGCCGCTACCGCCGCCGTGCGCGCCGGCATCGACCGCGACACCGCCTACGGCGCGGTAACCCCGCCCATCGTGCTGTCGTCGAATTTCAGCTTCGACGGTTTCGGCAACAAGCGCGAGTACGACTACACCCGCAGCGGCAATCCCACCCGCGACCTGCTGGGCGAGGCGCTGGCCGAACTGGAAGGCGGCGCCGGCGGCGTGGTCACCTCCACCGGCATGGGCGCCATCAACCTGGTGCTCAACGCGCTGCTGCAGCCGGGCGAGAAACTGGTGGTGCCGCACGATGCCTACGGCGGCAGCTGGCGGCTGTTCAATGCGCTGGCCAAGAAGGGCCACTTCGACCTGATCACCGCCGACCTGACCGACCCGCGCT
Organism: Pseudoxanthomonas wuyuanensis; assembly: GCF_900215535.1. Classification (GTDB taxonomy): domain Bacteria; phylum Pseudomonadota; class Gammaproteobacteria; order Xanthomonadales; family Xanthomonadaceae; genus Pseudoxanthomonas_A; species Pseudoxanthomonas_A wuyuanensis. The sequence goes on from NZ_OCND01000002.1 coordinate 496,277, forward strand.
CGCTGGCCGATGCGCTGGCGCAATCGCCGAAGCTGGTGCTGATCGAAACCCCGTCCAATCCGCTGCTGCGCATCACCGATCTGCGCTTCGTCATCGATGCCGCGCACAAGGCTGGGGCGATCACGGTGGTCGACAACACCTTCCTGTCGCCGGCCTTGCAGAAGCCGATCGAATTCGGCGCCGATCTGGTCATTCATTCGACCACCAAGTACATCAACGGCCACAGCGATGTGGTCGGCGGCGCGGTAGTGGCGCGCGATGCCGAATTGCACCAGCAATTGGTGTGGTGGGCCAATGCGCTGGGCCTGACCGGTTCGCCGTTCGACAGTTTTCTGACCCTGCGCGGTCTGCGTACGCTGGATGCGCGCCTGCGCGTGCACCAGGAAAACGCCGATGCCATCGCCGCGCTGCTGGACCAGCATCCAGCGGTGTCGCAGGTGTATTTCCCGGGGCTGGCCTCGCATCCGGGCCACGCGCTGGCCGCGCGCCAGCAGAAGGGCTTTGGCGCGATGCTGAGCGTCGAGCTGGATGGCGGCGAGGCGGCGGTGCGTGCGTTCGTCGATGGCCTGCGCTACTTCACCCTGGCCGAATCGCTGGGCGGCGTGGAAAGCCTGGTCGCGCATCCGGCGTCGATGACGCATGCGGCAATGACGGCCGAGGCCCGCGCCAAGGCCGGCATTTCCGGCGGGCTGCTGCGGCTTTCGGTCGGCATCGAGGCGACCGAGGACCTGCTGGCGGACCTGTCCCGTGCGCTGGCACGCGCGGAACTGGCCGCCGCCGAATCCAAACGCAAACTCGCCGACGCATGAGCGCCGTCGTCCGACTGGCCGACGCGCCGGTGGCGGCAGCGCCGCGGCTGGCGTTGCTGGGCACCGGCGTGGTCGGCAGCGCGTTCGTGGCGCGCTACCGGCAACTGACCGAACGCGGCGTCCGCCTGCCGGCGTTCGGCTGGTTGGCCAATTCGCGGGCTTTGCATCGCTGCGGGGAAGATCCTGCCCAGGCCCTGGGCCAGGCCGTCGCCGCCCCCGTCCGCAGCCAGACGCTGCCGCCATGGGCGGAGAACGAAGGCCTGCGCGGCGGCGATATCGTCGTCGATGCCACCGCCAGCGAGACCGTGGCCGACTGGCATCCGGAGTGGCTTGCGCGCGGGGTGCATGTGGTGACCGCCAACAAGCTGGGTACCGGCGCCAGTGCCCTGCGCGCGCAGGCGATCCAGCATTCGCTGGAGGCAGCCGGTGCGCGCTATGGCGACAGCGCCACCGTTGGCGCGGGCCTGCCGCTGCTGTCCAGCCTGCGCGCACTGGTGGCCGGCGGCGACCGCATCCATCGCGTCGAAGGCGTGCTGTCCGGTTCGCTGGCGTGGCTGTTCAACCGCTACGACGGCTCGAGGCCGTTTTCGCAACTGGTCCGTCTGGCGCGCGATGCCGGCTACACCGAACCGGATCCGCGCATCGACCTGTCCGGCGAGGACGTGCGCCGCAAGCTGTCGATCCTGGCGCGCGCGGCGGGGTTGCCGTGGCAGGCCGAGCAGGTGCAGGTCGAATCGCTGGTGCCCGCGACGCTGGCAGCGCTGCCGCTGGAGCAGGTGGACGCGGCACTGGAGCAACTGGATATTCCGCTGGCCGGGCGGCTAGGCCTGGCCCAGCGCGACAACGCCAGACTGCGTTTCATTGGCCGTTTCGACCGCGATGGTGCGGGCGTGGGACTGCAGGCGCTGGCGCCGGAGCACCCGTTGTGCGGCGGCGGCGGTACCGATAACCGCGTGGCCATCTTCAGCGACCGCTACCGCGAGCAGCCGCTGCTGATCCAAGGGCCGGGTGCGGGCGCCGACGTCACCGCAGCGGCATTGCTGGACGATGTGATCGCCATTGCCGGCCGCTGAGAAGCTGTTCGCGATGCTGCTGCGCCCGGCATGCGGCGACGCCGCTATTCCATTCCCAGCTTCTTGAGCTTGTAGCGCAGCGCGCGGAAGGTGATGCCCAGTTGCGCGGCCGCCTTGGTCTTGTTCCAGCGGTTGTCTTCCAGCGCCTTCTGGATGGCGGCGCGCTCCAGCTGCTCGATGTAGGAGGGCAGGGCGCCGGCGGCGTCGGCGTCCAGCGGCGTGCCGCCGGGATCGGCGCCATCGTCGAAGTCTTCGCTGAACTTCTTCGCCGCGCTGCTGCTCTGCGGCAGGTACAGATCGTCCACTTCGATGCTGTGGCCGTCGGCCATGGCCAGCGCGCGTTCGAGGATGTTTTCCAGCTCGCGCACATTGCCGGGAAAGCCGTAGCGGCCCAGCGCCGCCATCGCGTCGGGCGACACCGACGGCGGGTTGCGGCCGTGCTGCTCGGCCAGGCGATCGAGGATGGCGTGGGTCAACTGCAGCAGGTCGCCGGTGCGTTCGCGCAGCGGCGGCACGCGCAGTTCGATGACGTTGATGCGGTAGTACAGGTCATGGCGGAAACGGCCATCGTTGGCCAGTTCGCCCAGATCCTTGTGGGTGGCCGACAGGATGCGCACGTCGACCTGCACCTCCGACGAGGCGCCGACCGGGCGCACCGCTTTTTCCTGTATCGCGCGAAGCAGCTTGACCTGCATCGGCAGCGGCAGCTCGGCTACCTCGTCCAGGAACAGCGTGCCGCCGCTGGCGGCCTGGAACAGGCCCTGCTTGTCGGCGTGGGCGCCGGTGAAGCTGCCTTTCTTGTGGCCGAAGAATTCGCTTTCCATCAGTTCGGCCGGAATCGCCCCGCAATTGACCGGAACGAACGGACCGGCGGCGCGCGCGCCCTGCTCATGGATGGTGCGTGCGACCAGCTCCTTGCCGGTGCCGGATTCGCCCAGGATGTAAACCGGTGCCTGGCTGCGGGAGACCTTGCCGATGGTTTCGCGCAGCGTGGCCATGGCGACCGAATCGCCTAGCAGGCGGCTGGCCTGTTCCGGCGGCGGCACGGGCGGGGCGCGCTCGGCATTGTTCAGTTCCAACGCGTGCTTGACTAGCCCGCGCAGTACGGTCAGATCCACCGGCTTGCTGACGAAATCGAAAGCGCCGGCTTTCAATGCTTCGACCGCCAGTTCGATATTGCCGAATGCGGTGATCATCGCAACCGGGGTGCTCGGGTACTGACGGGATATTTCGCCGACCAGATCGATGCCGTTGCCGTCGGGCAGGCGCATATCGGTGAAACAAAGGTCGTAGCGGTTGCGCGAAAGCAGCTCGCGGGCCTCGCCCAGATTGGCGGCGGTATCGATGCGCAGGCCCATCCGGCCCAGCGTCAATACCAGCAGCTCGCGGATGTCGCGTTCGTCGTCAACGATAAGGGCACTACGGTCTTGGCTCATGAATCCCCCTTCAGCCCCTGTGCGTTGAGTGTAACGGCTGAATGCGAAACGTTGCTAGGGCCAGCCCGGTTTGACGTGACGTGGTTCGCATCGGCCTGGGCGCGCTGATGGCGGCCGTTCGATTCATGCCGGCAGCAGTGAGTGCGGACCGGGCATGGTTATCCGGAAGCAACTGCCGCCGCCCGGAACGGCGACGTATTCCAGCGAGGCCTGGTTGGCGCGGCACAGTTCGCGCGCAATATACAGGCCCAGGCCGGTACCGTGTTCGGAGGTGGTGAAGAACGGCCGGAACAGTTGCGCGACAACGCCCTCGGGAATTCCCGGGCCGCGGTCGAGCACGTCGATCGTCGGCCGCTGTTCTGCCTGGAACACGCGCACCCGCACTCGCGCCGGTTCGCCTGGCAGCCGGCCATAATTGAGCGCGTTCTGCACCAGCACCGTCACCACCTGCTGCAGGTGGCGGGCATCGATCAGCGCCTGGACCGGCTTGGCGCCGACCACCGCCACCAGGCTGTCGGTTTCGATGGACAGCGTCTGCTGGTATTCGTCGACGAAGCGCCGCACGAAGGCATTGAGATCCACATGCTCCGGGACGGCGCGTTCGCGCCGGGCCAGGCCCAGCACGCTTTCGACGATGCCGTTGGTGCGCTGGCATTGCTGGTGGATGATCTGCAGCAGCCGGCGGTCGCCATCGACGATGCTGTCCGATTCCTCCAGCAACTGCACGGCGTAGTTGATCGCCGCCAGCGGGTTGCGGATTTCGTGCGCCAGGCTGGCGGAAAACCGGCCCAGCGCTGCCAGGGTCAGCGATTCGGCACGCCGCGACACCACGGTGGCGTCGTCCAGGAAAATGATCGACGTTTCGCTGTCGGCCAGCAGGCGGGCGAAGCGCGGCTGCACTTCCGGCTGCTCCGGCGACAGCTGCAGCGGCAGTTCTTCGCCTTGCCAGCCGTTGCGCCACAGCTGCAGGCGGCGCGCCAGTTCCGGCGCGGCCTTGGTCAGCAGCGTTGCCTGATCGCCGTGCTGGCCTTCGCCGCTGTCGCCCAACAGCCCGCTGGCGGCCTCGTTGGCCAGCTTGATGCGGTTGTCGGCATCGACCACCAGTACGCCGGTACGCATGCGCCGGATGATCAACTCGTTGATTTCGAACAGGTTGGCGACTTCCGCCCCGCGTTTTTCCGCCAGCGCCTGGCTGCTGCGCGCGCGCTGGCCAATCTGGAAGGCCAGGTAGGCCACCGCCAGGTAGCCCGCGGCGAACATCATGACTTCGGCCAGCGAGCGGTCGGTCGCATCGTTGACGGTGGCCCAAAGGAACTCGCCGAACAGGCCACCGACCGCCAGCAGCGTCACCGCCAGCGCCAGGTAGCGCGAGGTCAGCAGCAGCGAGGCCGCTGAGATGTTGAACAGCAGCATCATCGCGATGCCGGCGGTGGCGCTGGGCAGGGCGTGGGTAATCAGCACTGCGGCAGCGATGTCGACGCAGGTGCTGACGAAGACCAGAACCGTCAGCCACTGGTGCTGCCGGGCCAGCAGCAGGAACAGCAGGGTGGCGCTCAGGTAGCCGATGGCGACCGCGGTGCCGAGCATGGGATGGCGGGGTTCGCCCAGCATGGTGGCCAGCGGGCTGAACAGCAGCGCCGCCAGCAGGCCGGCTTCCAGCACCCGGTACAAGGCGAAGAAGTACAGCTCCCGGGCGGGCGCCGATTCGATGCGTGGGATCAACGATTGGCGCAAACCCGTGCTTCCCGCGGAACGAGGGCCACAGTATAGACAGGTCCGCGACCCGGCCTGCCGCTGGCAGGGGGCGCGAGCGCCTGGTTTTGCGCCTCCCGCCCCGGTCGGCGACAATAGGGGGCTCGCCTGAGCCGCCGGCCGTGTTTCCACGGGTTCCGGGCTCGGGCGATGTGTCTTGCTTTACTTCTGTTCCCTACCCACGGTGACGCATGAACTTCCACGAATACCAGGCAAAACAACTGTTTGCCGAATACGGCATTGCAGTCCCGGCCGGGCGCGTCGCGCGCACGCCGGAAGAAGCGGTCGAAGCCGCCAAGTCCATTCCGGGCGATCTCTGGGTGGTCAAAGCCCAGATCCACGCGGGCGGCCGCGGCAAGGCAGGCGGCGTCAAGCTGGCCAAGACCCTGGACGAGGTCAAGCAGTACGCCACCGCCATGCTGGGCACCCGCATGGCCACCTACCAGTCGGCCGGCGTTGCCCTGCCCATCGATGCGGTGCTGATCTCCGAGGGCACCGACATCGCCAAGGAACTGTACCTGTCGGTGCTGGTCGACCGCGCCAGCAAGGCCGTCACCTTCATCACCTCCTCCGAGGGCGGCGTGGAAATCGAGAAGGTCGCCGCCGAAACGCCGGAGCTGATCCATCAGCTGGACGTGAACTTCGTGCAGGGCCTGCAGCCCTACCAGTGCCGCGAAATCGGCTTCAAGCTGGGCCTGAACGCCAAGCAGGTGGGCCAGCTGACCAAGATCATGATGGGCCTGTACAAGCTGTTCAACGAAAAGGACCTGGCCCTGGTCGAGCTGAATCCGCTGGCCATCCTGACCAATGGCGATCTGGCCGTGCTGGACGGCAAGGTCAATTCCGACGACAACGCCAGCTTCCGCCATGCCGACCTGGTCGCCATGCGCGACAAGGCGCAGGAAGACGAGACCGAAGTGCTGGCCTCCGAGCATGACCTCAACTACGTGACCATGGACGGCAACATCGGCTGCATGGTCAACGGCGCCGGCCTGGCCATGGCCACGATGGACGTCATCAAGCTCAGTGGCGGCGAACCGGCCAACTTCCTGGATGTGGGCGGTGGCGCCACCAAGGAGCGCGTGACCACGGCATTCAAGCTTATCCTGTCGTCCGACAAGGTCAAGGCGATCTTCGTCAACATCTTCGGCGGCATCGTCCGCTGCGACATGATTGCCGAAGGCATCATCGCCGCGGTCAAGGACGTGGGCGTCAAGGTGCCGGTGATCGTGCGCCTGGAAGGCACCAACGTGGAAGCGGGCAAGAAGCTGCTGGCCGAATCCGGTCTGGCCATCCTGCCGGCCGACGACATCAACGATGGCGCGAAGAAGGCCGTTGCGGCCGTCGCTGCTGCCTGAGCCCCGGACGAGACTAGGAAACAACATGAGCGTTTTGGTCAACAAGAACACCAAGGTCATCGTGCAGGGCTTCACCGGCCAGCAGGGCACCTTCCACGCCACCCAGATGGTGGAGTACGGCACCCAGGTCGTCGGTGGCGTCACCCCGGGCAAGGGCGGAACCACCCATATCGAACTGCCGGTGTTCAACACCGTGCGTGAGGCGGTCCAGGCCACCGGCGCCGACGCGTCGGTCATTTACGTGCCGCCGCCGTTCGCCGCCGACGCCATCCTGGAAGCGGCCGACGCCGGCATCAAGGTCATCGTCTGCATCACCGAAGGCATCCCGGTGCTGGACATGCTGCGGGTGAAGAACACGCTGAAGGGATACCCGGATGTGACCCTGATCGGGCCCAACTGCCCGGGCATCATCACTCCGGGCGAGTGCAAGATCGGCATCATGCCGGGCCACATCCACAAGCCGGGCAAGATCGGCATCGTCTCGCGCTCGGGTACGCTGACCTATGAAGCGGTCAAGCAGACCACCGACGTGGGCCTGGGCCAGAGCACCTGCATCGGCATCGGCGGCGATCCGATCAACGGCCTGAACTTCGTCGATTGCCTGAAGCTGTTCAACGAAGACCCGCAGACCGAAGGCATCATCATGGTCGGCGAGATCGGCGGCAGCGCCGAGGAAGAGGGCGCCGAATACATCGCCAAGCACGTCAAGAAGCCGGTGGTCGGCTTCATCGCCGGCGCTTCGGCCCCGGCCGGCAAGCGCATGGGCCATGCCGGTGCCATCGCCTCGGGCGGTAAGGGCACCGCGGAAGGCAAGTTCGCCGCGATGGAAGCGGCTGGCGTCACCATCGTCCGTTCGCCGGGCGACCTGGGTGCGGCGATTGCGGCACGGCTGAAATAAGTCCTACCGCCTTTCGCTACGACAGAAAGCCGCCTTCGGGCGGCTTTCTGTTTGGGCAGGATGGCGGGCCAAGCGGAGTTCGGGAGTCTGGAAGGGATTCCATGTACTGCGCTTCTGGAATAATGAGAGCATGGCGAATCTTGAAGGCGTTCATGCGCGGCTCCTTTGCCGGCCCATGGACGCTCGCCCCCATCCCAGCCTTCCCCCGCAAGCGGGGGAAGGGGCAGAACCAGAAGGTTGAAAGGCTGACATGTCCCGATCCCTCCGCATCGCCCTGGCCCAGTTCGATTTCCCCGTCGGCGCAGTGGCGCAGAACCTGGAGCGCATCAAGGCGATGATTGCCGAGGCGCGCGACGAATACGGCGCCGACATCGTGCTGTTTCCGGAACTGGCCATCAGCGGCTACCCGCCGGAAGATCTGCTGCTGCGACCGCGCTTTCTTTCCGATTGCGAGAACGCGCTGCATGAGCTGGCGGCCACCACGCATGGCATCGTCGCCGTGGTGGGCTGGCCGGAGTCGGCCGGCAGCGTGGTCTACAACTCGGCCAGCGTGCTGCGTGACGGCTATCTGCAAACTACCTACCGCAAGCGCGAACTGCCCAACTACGCGGTGTTCGACGAGCGCCGCTATTTCGATGCCGACCCCGACGGCGGCGACTGCGTGTTCGAAGTCAATGGCGTGCAGGTCGGCCTGTTGATTTGCGAGGATCTCTGGTTCGCCGAGCCGTTGGCTGGCACCGCGAAAGCCGGCGCCGAACTGCTGCTGGTGCCCAACGCCTCGCCGTTCGAACGCGACAAGCACGCCGAGCGCGATGCGCTGATCGCGCAACGGGTCAAGGAAAGCGGGGTGGCGCTGGCCTATCTCAATGTGGTCGGCGGCCAGGATGCGCTGGTGTTCGATGGCGCATCGGTCGTTTCCGACGGCGACGGCGTCGTGCATCCGGCGGCGGCGGCCTTCACCGATCAATGGCTGGTGGTGGACTTCGATGCCGGGTCCCGTCGGTTCAACGCCGTGCGGTGGATGGACGATGGCGACGAGAGCCGCGACGCGTTGGCCTGGCGCGCCATCGTGCGCGGGCTGCGCGACTATTGCGCCAAGAACGGATTCCAGAAGGTCTGGCTGGGCCTGTCCGGCGGCATCGACTCGGCGCTGGTGCTGGCGCTGGCGGCCGATGCGATGGGCGCGGACAACGTCACCGCGGTGCGGCTGCCGTCGCGCTACACCGCCGGCCTGTCCAATGACCTGGCCGCCGAACAGTGCCGGGCACTGGGAGTCAGGCTGGAAACGGTCTCCATCGAGGCGCCGTTCAAGGGCTTCATGGAGGCCTTGGCGCCGCTGTTCGCCGGCCGCGACGCCGACACCACCGAGGAAAACCTGCAATCGCGCAGCCGCGGCGTGATCCTGATGGCGCTTTCCAACAAGTTCGGCGGGTTGCTGCTGACCACCGGCAACAAAAGCGAATACGCGGTCGGCTACGCCACCATCTACGGCGACATGTGCGGCGGCTATGCGCCGATCAAGGATCTGTACAAGACCGAGGTGTTCGCGCTGGCGCGCTGGCGCAACACGGTTGGCGGCGCGCCGGTGATCCCGGATGCGGTGATTACCCGGCCCCCCTCGGCCGAGCTGCGCGAAAACCAGACCGACCAGGATTCGCTGCCGCCTTACGACGTACTGGATGCCATCCTGTACCGCTACGTCGATCTGGAACAGTCGCGCGACGAGATCGTCGCGGCCGGTTTCGAAGCCGGCGTGGTCGACCGGATGCTGCGCCTGGTGCGCATCAACGAGTGGAAACGCCACCAGGCCGCGCCTGGGCCGAAAATCTCCAAGCGCGCCTTCGGCCGCGAGCGCCGCTATCCGATCACCAACAAATACGCGCTCTGACGCCGCTGGGAAGATTGTTGTGGAGAAGTCGCGCCAACCGGTAACGCCTCATCGCGACTCACCTCGCTCCTACAAGAGCAAGGAAAAAGAAAAGGGCCTTGCGGCCCTTTTTCTTCATTCGACAGCAAGCGCTTCGGCTCAGTCGTCGCGGCGCCGGTCGGTGGTGTTGATCGAACGCTCGCCGGCGAACGGATTGAGCTTGCGCACCTGCCAGGGATAGTCCGGCCACTTGCCGGCCAGCCATGGGTGCTGCGGATCGTTGAGTTGCAGCACCCGGCGCGCGTCGGCGGCCAGCGTATCGTTGCCCAGGTGGGTATAGGTCTCGGCCAGCACCGCAACCGCGTCGTTCTGGTGGGCGCTCTGCGGATAGGTTTCCAGCAGGTAGCGGGCGCGGGTAGCGGCCGACACCCAGGCGCCGCGGCGCAGGTAGTAGACGGCGGTGTCCAGATCATGCTGGGCGAACTGGTTGCGCAGCGCCACCATGCGCTGGCGAGCGTCGCCGGCATAGCGGCTGTTGGGATAGCGTTCGGCGACGATGCTCAGGTCGTTGTAGCCCTGCATCGGCGTGGCCAGATCGCGGCGGCTGGGGTCCAGGCGCCATACCCGCTGCAGGAACACCGTGTCGCGGCCGGAATTGGCCAGCCCGCGCAGGTAGTACATGTAGGGGATGTTGCGGTGGGTGGGGTAGGTGCGGATGAAACGGTCGATGGTCGACACCGTGTCATCCAGCTTGCCGGCCTTGTACTGCGCGTAGGCGGTTTCCATCAGCGCCTGCTCGGTGTACGGCCCATAGGGGTACTGGGCAATCAGCCGGCGGAAGTTGATTTCGGCGCGATCCCAGTTGCCGTTCATCATTGAGGCATGGGCTTTTTCGTAGATGGCCTCGACCGGCAGATTCTCCTCGGCCGACTTGTCGCGCTTGAAAATCTTGCCGCAGCCGGTGCCGGTGACGGCGATGACCAGCATCAGGGCAAGCAGGCGGGCGGGGGCGGTGAAACGGGTAGAGACGCGCTGGGTCATGGGCTGGCGGCGGGCCGCGGCAGGGAAACAAGGCGTCGATGATAGCCTAGGCGCCGCCCAAGCCATGAACAATCGGCCAACGTGCCGCCCTCCCCGCATGACAGATACCCCTGAACACGACTCCCCGCGCACCGCCACGGTGCCGGACAACGCCTCCGGCCGCCGCTTCGACGCGGTGCTGGCGGAGCTTTTCCCCGAATTCTCGCGTTCCCGGCTGGCCGAGTGGATCAAGTCCGGCGACGCCCGCCTGGACGGCGCCGTGGTGCGCCCGCGCGATATCGTCCAGGGCGGCCAGGTCGCCAGCCTGGACGCGGTGCTGGAAACCCAGACCCATGCGCTGCCCGAGGACATCCCGCTGGACATCCTGTATGAGGATGCCGAGGTGTTCGTGCTGAACAAGCCGGCTGGCCTGGTCGTGCACCCGGGGGCCGGCAACCCCACCGGCACCCTGGTCAATGCGCTGCTGCACCGGGACCCGTCGCTGGAGATGCTGCCGCGCGCCGGCATCGTGCACCGGCTGGACAAGGACACCTCCGGGGTCATGGTGGTGGCGCGCACGCTGCCGGCGCATACCTCGCTGGTGGCGCAGTTGGCCTCGCGCGAGGTGCACCGCCAGTACCTGGCGGTGGTGGTGGGGGCGATGGTGTCCGGCGGCACCGCCAACGCCGCCATCGACCGCCACCCGCGCGACCGCTTGAAGATGGCGGTACGCGAGGATGGCCGCGATGCGGTCACCCACTACCGGCTGCGCGAACGTTTCCGCGCGCACACCGCGCTGGAGTGTCGGCTGGAAACCGGCCGCACCCATCAGATCCGCGTGCACATGGCGCATATCAAGTACCCCATCGTCGGCGATCCGCTGTACGGCGGCCCGCTGCGGCTGCCCAAGGGGGCCAGCGAGGAACTGGTCGCCGCACTGCGCGGCTTCAAGCGGCAGGCGCTGCACGCCGAGACGCTGGAGTTCAACCACCCGGCTTCCGGGCAGCCGGTACGGGTATCCGCGCCGGTGCCGGCCGACATGCTGGCGCTGATGGCGGCCCTGCGCGCCGACAGCCAGGCGCACAAACGATGAGCCCGGCGCTGTGGGCGGATTGGCCTGTACCGCCCCGTGTACGCGCCTTCACCACGCTGCGCCACGGTCTGGGCGGGTCGCTGCCGCCGTTGGACAGCTTCAACCTGGGCGCGCGCTGTGGCGATGACCCACAGACAGCGGCGCGTAACCGCACCGCACTGGAACAGCATTTCGCGCTGCCATCGTCGCCACACTGGTTGCAGCAGGTGCATGGCACCGGAGTGCTGCGGTTTGACGCTGCCGCCCCCACCCCCGCTCCTACGCCAGCAGGGGAGGGGGCCGAACCCGTTGCCGACGCTTCGGTCACTTCCACCCCCGGCGTGGTCCTGGCCATACTCACCGCGGACTGCCTGCCGGTGGTGTTCGCCGCCGAGGATGGCTCCGCAGTCGGTGCGGCACATGCCGGCTGGCGCGGGTTGGCGGGCGGGGTGCTGGAAAACACCGTGGCGGCCATGGACGTCGCTCCGGAACGCATCGTCGCCTGGCTGGGACCGGCGGCCGGGCCACAGGCTTACGAAGTCGGAGAGGACATGTTCGATGCCTTCGTTTCGCGCGACGCTCGCGCGGCGTCCGCTTTCACCGCCACCCGCCCGGGCCACTGGAATGCGGACCTGTACGGACTCGCGCGCCAGCGCCTGGCTGAGGCCGGCGTCACCCGGGTTTCCGGTGGCGGCCTCTGCACCATTTCCGATCCGCAACGCTTCTATTCGTACCGGCGCGACGCCCGCACCGGCCGCATGGCGACGGTGGTATGGATGCAGCCATAGGCGGACCGTTGTTCCCGCGCGCGGCCGGCGACGGATTTGCGGACCTGCCGCCGTCCGTGCGGGCATTGCACCTGCGGCAAGGGCGCCAGCGCTACGCCGGCCAGGTGGAGGTCGAACGCGGCAAAGGCTGGCTCGCACGGCTGTTTGCCGCCGCGACCCGGCTGCCGCCTGCGGGCCGGGGGCCGCTGCTGGTCGAGATCGATGCCGATGCCCGGGGCGAGCGCTGGGTGCGCCACATCGGTGGCCGCCGCATGCCATCGCGCTTGTGGTTTCGGGATGGCCTGTTGTGCGAGCAGTTGGGGCTGGCGCGGTTCGGTTTTCGCCTGGACGTCGAAGGCGGGGCCCTGGCGTGGCGGGTCGCGCGCGTGCACGCGCTGGGCATTCCGCTACCCCTGAGCTGGTTCGGCGAGGTGCGGGCGCGGGAATCCGAGCAGGATGGCCGTTACCGTTTCGATGTGCGCGCGGTGCTACCGGGCGTTGGATTGCTGGTCCATTACCGAGGCTGGCTGGATGTCGGCTGACGGCGCCGGGTTGGCCGATGCGGGCCCCATCATCGTGTTCGACGGCATCTGCGTGCTGTGCAATGGCTGGGTGCGCTTCCTGTTGAAGCGCGACCACCGGCAGCGCTATCGCTTTGCCGCCATGCAGACCGATGCCGGCCGGGCACTGCTGGCGGCGCATGGCCTGGACCCCGATGAGCCGGCCTCGTTCCTGCTGGTGGAAAACGGCCGCGCTTGGACCGATACCGATGCCATCGTCCGTGTCCTGGGCGATCTGGGCGGCCCATGGAGGGGCGCGGCGGCGATGAGGCTGCTGCCGAAATGGCTGCGCGATAGGCTGTATCGCCGGGTGGCGCGCAACCGATACCGCTGGTTCGGGACCACCGTTTGCCATGTGCCCACCGAAGCGCAACGCGCCAGATTCCTCGACCAACCCTTGTAGGAATGACGTCGATCGCACCTGCTTTGATTCCGCTTCGGAGAGAATGCCATATGGTCTTGCGAACCTTGTTGTTGACGACATTCCTGGCGGTCGCCGGCTGCGCCAGCCATGCGCGTCAGCCCGCCGCGCATGCGGCCGCTTCATCGCTGCAGGGCGATGACGCTCGTCCGCAGCAGGCGCAGGGCTGGATCCGCAGCGAGCTGTATTTTGGGGTCGGCATCGAGGGCGACGCCGATTCGGCCATTGGCGAAGCGCAATGGCGCGCATTCCTGGACAAGGAGGTGACGCCGCGCTTCCCGGACGGACTGACGGTGTTCGATGCTTACGGGCAATGGCTGTTCCGCGGGGCGCAGGGGCCGGAGCGGTTGAATTCGAAGGTGCTGGTGATCCTGCACGAGGATACGCCGCTGCGCCGGGCCGATATCGAGGCGATCCGGCTGGCATGGAAGCAGGCGACCAAGCACCAGTCGGTGCTGTGGTCGCAGCAGGCGGTGGAGGTGTCGTTCTAGCGCGGCGTGGAGCCCTGGCTGTCCGCCGCATGGATTCGGGTTGGAGGAGCCGTTTCGAGCGACGGCGTCGCTGGGACCGGCGTGGAAATGACGGGGCGCGACCCGGCCTGCGGCTGACCGCCCGTCTCCGGAGCCCCTTGAAACGCTGCCGCATAGCCGCATCTGGGTAGCATCTGCCGGCGCTTGCCGGCCTCTTCTTGCCGAGGTTTTCCCGATGCGGATGGACAAGCTCACCTCGCGTTTCCAGCAGGCGCTGGCCGACGCGCAGTCGCTGGCCGTGGGCCGCGACCACAACCTGATCGAACCGGTGCATGTGCTGACCGCGTTGCTGGACCAGTCCGGCGGCAGCACGCGGCCGCTGCTGGTCCAGGCCGGAGTCAACATCCCGGTGCTGCGCGAGCGGCTGACCGAGGCGCTGGACAAGCTGCCCAAGGTTTCCGGCCAGGCCGGCAATCTGTCCATCGGCAACGATCTGGGCCGCTTGCTCAATGTCACCGACAAGCTGGCCCAGCAGCGCGGCGATCAGTACATCGCCAGCGAGTGGTTTGTGCTGGCTGCGCTGGACGACAGTGGCGCGGCCGGCAAGGCGCTGAAGGATTCGGGCGCCAACAAGGCCAAGCTGGAAGCGGCCATCGAAAAGATCCGCGGCGGCGAGAGCGTGCAATCGGAGAATGCCGAAGACCAGCGCCAGGCGCTGGAGAAGTACACCATCGATCTGACCGAACGCGCCGAGTCCGGCAAGCTGGATCCGGTGATCGGCCGCGATGAGGAAATCCGCCGCACCATCCAGGTCCTGCAGCGCCGGACCAAGAACAACCCGGTGCTGATCGGCGAGCCGGGCGTGGGCAAGACCGCGATCGTCGAGGGCCTGGCCCAGCGCATCGTCAACGGCGAAGTGCCCGAGGGACTGCGCGGCAAGCGGGTGCTGTCGCTGGACATGGGCGCGCTGATTGCCGGCGCCAAGTTCCGCGGCGAATTCGAGGAACGGCTGAAGGCGGTGCTGAGCGATCTGTCCAAGAACGAAGGCCAGATCATCCTGTTCATCGATGAGTTGCATACGATGGTCGGCGCCGGCAAGGCCGAGGGCTCGATGGACGCCGGCAACATGCTCAAGCCCGCCTTGGCCCGCGGCGAACTGCATTGCATCGGCGCCACCACGCTGGACGAATACCGCAAGTACGTCGAGAAGGACGCCGCGCTGGAGCGCCGCTTCCAGAAGGTGTTCGTCGGCGAACCCAGCGTCGAGGACACCATCGCCATCCTGCGCGGATTGAAGGAAAAGTACGCCGTGCACCATGGCGTGGAAATCACCGATCCGGCCATCGTCGCCGCGGCCACGCTGAGCCATCGCTACATCGCCGACCGGCAGTTGCCGGACAAGGCCATCGATCTGATGGACGAGGCCGCATCGCGCATCCGCATGGAGATCGACTCCAAGCCCGAAGAGATGGACCGGATGGAGCGGCGCTTGATCCAGCTGAAGATCCAGCGTGAGGCGCTGAAGAAGGAAAAGGACGCGCAATCGAAGCAACGCCTGGCCGATCTGGAATCGGAAATCGAAAGCCTGCAGAAGGAATTCAGCGATCTGGAGGAAATCTGGAAGGCCGAAAAAGCCACGCTGACCGGCGCCACCCGGATCAAGGAACAGATCGAGCGCGCCAAGCTGGAATTGGAGGCCGCACAGCGCCGGCAGGACTACGCGCGCATGAGCGAAATCCAGTACGGCCAACTGCCGGCGCTGGAAAAGCAGCTGGGCGACGCGCAGGAAGTGGAGCAGAAAGGCTTCCGCCTGCTGCAGGACAAGGTCACCGATGAGGAGATTGCCGAGGTGGTCTCGCGCTGGACCGGCATCCCGGTCAGCAAGATGCTGGAAGGCGAGCGCGAGAAGCTGCTGAAGATGGAAGACGCCCTGCATGGCCGGGTCATCGGCCAGGAAGAGGCGATCAAGGTCGTCTCCGACGCGGTGCGGCGTTCGCGCGCCGGGCTGAGCGATCCCAACCGGCCCAGCGGTTCGTTCCTGTTCCTGGGCCCGACCGGCGTGGGCAAGACCGAGCTGTGCAAGGCACTGGCCGAATTCCTGTTCGACAGCAACGATGCCATGGTCCGCATCGACATGAGCGAGTTCATGGAGAAGCACTCGGTGGCGCGTCTGATCGGGGCGCCACCGGGCTATGTCGGCTATGAAGAGGGCGGTTACCTGACCGAGGCGGTGCGCCGCCGGCCGTACAGCGTGATCCTGCTGGACGAAGTGGAAAAGGCGCATCCGGACGTGTTCAACATCCTGTTGCAGGTGCTGGACGATGGCCGCCTGACCGACGGCCAGGGCCGCACGGTGGATTTCCGCAACGCGGTCATCGTGATGACCTCCAACCTGGGCTCGAACCTGATCCAGGAGCTTTCCGGCGACACCCCGGAGAGTTACACGCAGATGAAGGCCGCGGTGATGGGCGTGGTGCAGGCGCACTTCCGTCCGGAATTCATCAACCGGCTGGACGACATCGTCGTGTTCCACCCGCTGGATAAGGCGCAGATCCGCGAGATTGCCCGTATCCAGACCCGCTACCTGGCCAAGCGCCTGGCCGAACGCCAGATTGCGATGGAGATCAGCGACGCCGCGCTGGCGCTGCTGGGCAATGTCGGCTTCGATCCGGTCTACGGGGCCAGGCCGCTCAAGCGCGCCATCCAGGCGCAGCTGGAAAACCCGCTGGCGCAGAAGATACTGGCCGGCGAGTTCGGTGCCGGCGATGCGATCCAGGTCGATGCCGAAGGCGGGCATCTGCAGTTCCGCAAGCGTTCCTGAGTCCGCCTGCGGCGTTGGGGCGCCGCGCAAAAGGACAGGTCCGGCAAACTGCCGGGCCTGCCGCGTCGGGGCGTCCGTGACGGAGTTCCGTTTTTTGTGAACCAGTCGGTTGAAACGATGCGACCGTTGTTGGTTTCAGGCGGTTTCATGTCAGGATAGCGGCGTGCTGGGGGAAGCACGCCTGTATCCAATGCATGCCCATCGCTCGATTCCTTGAGAGTCCGTGGTTCCGCGGCCGATACGGCAGGCTGATCCTGTTGGGATCGCTCTGCGTGCTGCTGCAACAGATCCCCGCCAGCTACGAAATCGCCTTCATGGGCGTGCGCCTGCCGGCCTCGTTGATTCATTTGCATGCTGGTCTGCTGTTTGCGATAGCGCTGCTGTCGCGCGACCGCGCCGTTTTCGCCGGCGTCACGTTCATCGCCTATGTGGCCTGGATGGTGCGGCAGTGGAGCATCGGCGGCGGTTCGGCGTCGGTGCTGGCATGGAGCGGCGGTGCGTGGCTGTTGTCATGGGCATGGACGCTGTTCTGTGCGCGCCTGATCGGATGGCCGGCCGATGGCCGCCTGCAGCGGCAGGGGGTGCTGCGGTTGGCCGTCATCGGACTGCTGGTGTTTCCGCTAGGAGTGGCGGCACTGAGCGCCAGCATCATCGTGGTGTCCAACCCGGCGGTCGCGCTCAATGCGGTGTTCCAGACGTTCTTTGCCAAGCACTTCGGGATGGCGGTGGTCGCGTTGCCGCTGGCGGCGGCATGGGGCGAGCGTGGGCGCCCGGCGGTGCCGCCGCTGCCGATTCGGGGAGTCTGGCTGCCGCTTCTGCTTTGCATAGGCCTGGCGCTGAGCGTCTGGGCAACCCTGTTGCTGCGCGATTCGCACTTCGGCGCCGTCGAGGCGACCGTGGTGCTGATGGACTACCGGTTCGCGCTGATCGCAGTGTTGGGCTGGTGCGTGTTGCGGCTGCCGACGCGCCATGCGATGACGCTGTTGTCGGCCAGCGCCTTCCTGCTGGTCTGGGCCACTGCCGGTACCGCCGGTTACGGCAGCAGCGCGCTGGGATTTCTCAACCTGCTGCATATCGCACTGGAAGTCAGCGTGCTGGTCGTGGCCATGCTCTATCTGTGGGCGATCAATCGCGACCGGCTGGAGTTGGCCGGACGGCTGTCGGAGGAAACCCTGCGCGACACCGTTACCGGACTTCCCAACCTGAAAGCATTGCGCCAGCGCGCCGGGCAGCCGCCGGCCGAACGTGCGGAGCTGGGCTACCTGCTGCTGGATCAGACCGATTCGCTGGTGACCGGTTTCGGCCTGGATACGCAGGCCGCAGCGATGAAGGCGGTGTCGCGGCGACTGCAGAGCCTGGTCGATACCTATTGCGTGGGCACCGGCCAGTTCGCGCTGTTGCCGCGCAATGGCGATGCGGATCTATGGGAACGCGTGGTGGCGCTGGTGGAGCACACCGAAATAGACGCCGATGGCCAAGCGCTGCGGCTGCTGCCCTATCTGGGTGTGGCGGCCTTGGCCGATTGGCGGCCGGAACCGATGGAAGCGGCATTGCTGGCCGCGTCGCATCTGGCTTTCGAGGCGCGCCAGCATGGCGAAATCCGCCCGCGCTACAGCGAAATCGGCGATGCGTTGTCGCGCCACTCGCGGCGCCAGCAGATGCAGGATGCGACCGAGGCGCTGGCCTGCCTGCGCAACGAACGCGTCGTGCTGTACTTCCAGCCGATCCTGCGCCTGCAACCCGACGGCGTGCGGCCGCAGCCGGGCGAATTGCGCGGTGAGGTCCTGTGCCGTCTGCGCAACGAACACGGGGAACTGATTCCGCCGGCCCGTTTCATGGGGCCGATCGAAGCGGCCGGGCGCGGCACGGAGCTGGACCTGGCGGTGCTGAAGGCGCTGTTCCGGCAGTTGCGCAAGTATCCCGAGGCGTTGCCGCATTGCCGGCAGATTGCCGTCAATCTGACCGGGCAGAGCCTGGCATCGACGAGTTTCCGGATGGAGCTGCGCGCCTTGCTGGACGATTCGCCGTTGCCGTTGTCGGCATTGTGTTTCGAGATCACCGAGACCGCGGCCATTTCCAGCACGGCCTCGGCCAACCTGATGCTGGGCGATTTGCGCAGCCGCGGTTGCCGCATCGCCATCGACGATTTCGGCACCGGCATGCAGAGTTTTGCGCGGTTGAAGGAACTGCCGGTGGATATCATCAAGATCGACGGCTCCTTCATCCGCAATGTGGCCGCGCGCGGCAAGGACTATGCGCTGGTGCAGGCGTCGGTGGCGGTGGCCGAAGCGTTCGGCGCCGCGACGGTGGCCGAGTTTGTGGAAAACGCGGAGATCGAAGACTGCCTGCGCGAGCTCGGCGTGCATTGGGTGCAGGGCTATCTGTACGCCGCCCCGCAACCGCTTTCCGAGGTGCTGGCCGCCGCGGCGGATGTCCAGCGGTTGTCGAATGCCAGTTGAGCCAACGCGGCCGGCGGTCGCTAGACCGGCTTGACCCGCAATGCGCGGTAGGGCGGTGTGGACAGCACCATCTCGGCCAGCGAGAACGCCAGTTCGCGTTCGGCCAGGATCGCGCCGTCGGCGCCGTGTTCGAGCAGGTGCTTGACCTCGGCATCGCTGTGCGCGCGCGCCAGCAGGGTCAGCGATGGGTTGATTGCCCGCAGCTTGGCCAATGTCTCGCCGGCCTCCAATGGCTGCGGAATGGCCAGTACCGCAATCTTTGCGTTCTCCGGATGCGCTTCGGCCAGCACCTTGTCGGCGGCGGCGCTGCCGCGGATGCCGGGGATGCCTTTGGCGTGCGCACGGGCGACGTGGTCGGCGTTGTCGTCGATGACGATCAGCGGAACGCCGCGGTCGCGCAGCACGTTGGCCAACTCGCTGCCGACCCGGCCGTAGCCGATGATGATGGCGTGATCGGCAACATCCAGCGACGGGCCCGGCGGCAGTTCGGGCTCCGGCGCGATAGCGATGCCGGCGTCCCTTCTGGCCTGCCACCTTCCCAGCCACGAGAACAGGAACGGGTTGGCGACGATCGACAGCAGCGCGCCGGCCAGGATCAGATCGTGGCCTTCCTGCGGCAGGATCTTCAGGCTCAGGCCCAGCCCGGCCAGGATGAAGGAAAACTCGCCGATCTGCGCCAGGCTGACGGAAATGGTCAGCGCGGTGTCCTTGGGGTGGCCGAACAGGCGCACGATGGCGAACGCGGCCAGCGACTTGCCGACCACGATGATGAAGAAGGTCGCCAGCACCTGCAGCGGGTAGGTCAGCAGGATGCCGGGGTCGAACAGCATGCCGACCGAAACGAAGAACAGCACCGCGAACGCGTCGCGCAGCGGCAGCGAATCGCTGGCGGCCTTGTGGCTGAGTTCGGACTCGTTGAGCAGCATGCCGGCGAAGAATGCGCCCAGCGCGAACGACACCCCGAACAGCTTGGCCGACCCGAACGCCACGCCCAGCGCGATGGCCAGCACCGCCAGTGTGAACAGCTCGCGCGAACCGGTCGCCGCAATACGCTCCAGGACCCACGGAATCACCCGGCGCCCCACCAGCAGCATGAAGGCGACGAAGGCGCTGACCTTGACCAGGGTCCAGCCCAGTGCCGCTGCGACGCTGCCGACTCCGCCATCGCTCTGGCCGGCTTCGCCCATCACCCCGGCCAGCGCCGGCAGCAGTACCAGCGCCAGCACCATCGCCAGGTCTTCGACGATCAGCCAGCCAATGGCGATGCGGCCGCGGCTGGTATCCAGCAGGCGCCGGTCTTCCAGCGCGCGCAGCAGTACCACGGTGCTGGCCACCGACAAGGCAAGGCCGAACACGAAGCCGTTGAGCGGCGACCAGCCCATGCCCCAGGCCAGGCCCCAGCCCAGCAGCGTGGCGACCGCGATCTGCGCCACGGCGCCGGGGATGGCGATGGCTTTGACTTCCAGCAGGTCTTCCAGCGAAAAATGCAGGCCCACGCCGAACATCAGCAGCATCACGCCCAGTTCGGACAGCTGCATGGCCAGATCCTGATCGGCCACAAAGCCGGGCGTGAACGGTCCCACCAGCATGCCGGCGATCAGATACCCCACCAGCGGCGACAACTTCAGCCTGTTGGCCAGCGCGCCCAGCACGAAGGCGACCGCAAGGCCGACGGCGATGATGTCGATGAGGCTGGTGTCGTGTTGCATCGGGTCCTGCGTTCAGTGGTGTGAAATGCCAGTGTCGCCGATGGCCGAAAGGCGAGGCAATCCGAAGCTGAGCCGCGCGTTCAGTCCTGCACGCCGCCGCCGTGCGATATACCGCGACCGTTGTACTGCGAACGGCGCCAGCGCGCCATCGAATGCTGCGTTCCGGCGTTCCGGCGTTCCGGCAGTCTTGCAGCGTGACGGCGGAGACCGGCACGGCGAACGTGGGCGCCGGCCCGGGGATTGCGGCCATCACCGCCGCTGAAAAGAAAAACCCCGGTGGACCCGGGGTTTTCCAAGTGCATCGGTCCGGCTCGCGTGCCGGTCAGAAATCGCTTACGTTCAAACGGCCGCCGGTGACCGTCTTGCCCTGCAGCGCCGGAGTCGGCACGGTGCTGTTGAGGATCGCTGCCTTGATGTTGGCGGCGGTAGCGCCGGGACGAGTCGAGGCGTACAGCGCCGCCGCGCCGGTTACATGGGGCGTTGCCATCGAGGTGCCGCTGTAACTGGCGTAACCGGAAACCAGCTTGCCCTTGGACGTTTTGGGCACGGTCGAATAGATGGCCGAACCGGGAGCGCCCAGATCCACGGTGGTCCTGCCCCATTGCGAGAAACTGGACAGGCCGCCGGTGCTGGTCGTCGACGCCACCGCGATGATGTTGGCGTTCGGATAGTTGGACGGATAGCTGGCGGTGGCGTCGTTGTCGTAGGCATCGTTGCCGGCGGCGGCGATAAACAGGATCTCGGCGTTGCCGGCGCGGGCGATTGCGTCCTGCAGCGCCTGCGAGAAGCCGCCGCCGCCCCAGGAATTGTTGGTGGCCACGATGTTCAGGCCGTGGCGCACCTTCAGGTCGGTGAAGTAATCCACCGCTTTGACCGCATTGGCGGTGGTGCCGCCGCGGCGTCCGAGGAATTTGGCGCTGATCATCTTCACGCCGGTCCAGCAAACGCCCGCCACGCCCTTGCCGTTGCCGCCAACGCCACCGATGGTGCCGGCCACATGCGTGCCGTGGTCGTCGTTGGCGCCGCCGGAATTGATGTTGTTGCTGCCGCCGTCGAAGTCCCAGCCGCGGACGTCGTCGATATAGCCGTTGCCGTCATTGTCGACGCCGTCGACGGGGTCGTAGGGATTGGACCAGATGTTGGCGGCCAGATCTTCGTGCTCGTAGTAGATGCCTTCGTCGATCACGCCAACGATCACATTGCTGCAGTCGGTATGCCCGCTGGCCCAGGCGTCGGCGGCCTGCGAACCGTACTGGTTGGCCGGGCTGCTGGCATCGCCGTACATGCCCCACAGCGACCCGTTGCTGTAGTAGGTGTCGTTGGAGACCGCACCGACGGTGTAGATCCAGTTGGGTTCGGCATATTCCACCGCGGGGTCGTCGCTGATGGCCTGCACCGCGGCCGCCAGATCCAGGCCGGGTTGCACCCGCAACAGCGCCAGTTCGCCTTTCCTGGCGGTACCGCCGCGCAGCGTTTCCAGCTTTTGCGCGCCCAGACCGTGCTGCACCGCTTCACGGCCGGCGGTGCTGGCGCCGTCGCGATACTTCACCAGCAACTCGCCGGCCACATGCGGCCGGCCGGCCTTCAGGCCGTTGACCACCAGGTCGGGCCGTCCGCCCGCCTGTGCAGCGAAAGACACGCCCAGTATCGACACCACCGCACTTGCAAGAATCCCCAAACGCTTTTTGTAAGCCATCGATGCCCAACTCCGTCGTCAATGAAAGGATGAGTGGATGGGGCGCGCCATCGCCGTTGCTGCAGGACCGCAGCGCGCTCCAAGCCGCCAGCGCTGCTGACGGCATGGCGACGCTAGCACGGCGATATGCGCGGAACGATTCGCATTCGCCGCCTTGGCGTCGCTCGTGGCTGCCGGTTTGCAGGACGCTTGCTGCAACGGCTATTGCGCTATCGAGCATCGCGGCCGCTGACACCGGTTTCTTGCAGGCAGATGGCAATGGCTCGTCGAAAATGCGTATCCGTGATGCGATTCGCGTTTCCGCGGTGCCGTTGAACTTGCCGCGCTTGCAAAGAAAAACCCCGGAAAGACTGGCTTTCCGGGGCTTCTTTAGTAAGCCGCGCGTAGTTGCGTCAGCGCATCACCATTTGTAGCCGATGCGGGCGTAGGCGTAAGCGCCGTTGAAGCCGAACGGACTCTGCGACGGATACGGCAGCTGACCGGAGGTGGAGGTTGCGAAGATGTTCTCGTCCGGATATTCGTTGAGCACATTGTCGCCGCCCAGGGTGAAGTCCCAGTTGTCGAGCTTGTAATTGAACGACAGATCCAGCAGCCACTTCGGTTCGAAGGTCTGGTCCAGCGCCGGGTTGGAGTTGCGTATGGTGAATTCGCCATAGCGCGTGGCAGTGGCGCTGACGCTGAAGCCGCCCTTGGTCCAGATGCTGTTGAGGAAGAACTTGTCGCGCGGCGCCCCCACTTCGAAGCGTCCCAGCTCGACGCGGCCAAAACGCAGCGCATCAGGATCGATGGCTTCCAACGCTGCAGGATTTTCGGCGACGCGATCGATCTCGGTCTTGTTGTAGTTGTAGCCGGTGGTGAAGTCCAGCTTGCTGGCAGCCAGGTTCCAGGTATAGGTGCCGATGATGTCCACACCGGTGGTGGTGGTGTCCAATGCGTTGGTGAAATAGCGTCCACCGCTTACTGTGGGGAAGCCGTTTTCGTTGAGGTACTCCCGGACGGGCGCGCTGATCAGGTTCTCCGACAGCGTAATCCTGTCCTTGACCTTGATCCGGTACCCATCAATGGTGACGTAGAGGTTCTCCATCGGCGTCAGTACCAGACCCAGGCTGAGGTTGTCGGACTTCTCCGCCTTCAGCGGTTCGGCGCCCAGCGCGATACCGGCCGGGTTGGTCACCCGGAAGGTCACCAGATCGAACGGCTCGCCGCCGATGAAGTTGGTGGAGGTGGTCTGGTAGTACTGCTGCTGCAACGAGGGCGCGTGAAAGCCGGTGGACACGGTGGCGCGCAGCGCGACCGCATCATTGAAGGCGTAGCGGCCGGTGAGCTTGCCGGTGGTGGTGTCGCCGAAGTCGCTGTAGTCCTCATAGCGCACCGCCACGCCGGCGGAGAGCTTGTCGGTCAGGTCGCCTTCCAGACCCGCGTAGACCGAGATGTTGTTGCGGTCGAAGCTGCCGCTGTCGCTGGGCCGGAAACCGGGAAACACCTGCGCGCCGGCCGCGGTGGGAGTGGGGGGAGTGGTGGGCAACGTCGCGCCGCCATTGATGTAGGAACCAGGCTCACCGGGCGTTATGGTGAACTTCTCGCCGCGCCACTCCGCGCCGTAGGACAGCGTCAGCGGATAGGCCAGTCCCCAGTCGAGCGGTTTGTTGAAATCGAAGTTCAGCACATGCTGCTTGAATTCCAGCGCGCCGGCGTAGAACTGGGTCGGCGACGTCGGCCCCAGGCTGCGGTTGAGCGTATTGCGGATGTCGAATTCGAGCTCGCTGGAGCCGAAGGTGTAGCTGATGTCGATGTTGGTGCCGCCGTCGGTGTAGGTCCTGATGCCGCTGGAGACGCTGACGTCGGTGGAAGTGTTGAAGATCTGCGGCAGGAAGCCGTCCGGATAGATCTCCGGAATGTTGCGTGCATCGCCAGCCGGGCGGAAGAAGCCGTTGGAGAGCGTTTCGCGCTTGGTGTACAGGCCGTAGGAGTAGAACGTCAGGTAGTCGGTGATGCCGACTTCACCGTTGTAGAGAAACGAACCATTGTCGACTTCCGGGTCGCCATAGCGCTGCACGACCTTGCCGGCCGGCGCGCTGGTCGGCGTTACCGTGCCCAGGAAGGGCCGCGCGCGATCGGTCTGGTCCTGGTGGCCGCCCTGCACGGCGATATGCACCTTGCCGACCTCGCCGAGCTTGAAGCCGGCGTCGCCCAGCAACTGGTACTGGGCGCCGTCGCCGGCGCTGTACTGGCCGTAGGTGGCCGACAGGCTGCCGCCCTGGTCCGAACCTTTGAGCACGATGTTGATGACGCCGGCAATGGCGTCGGAACCGTATTGCGCCGACGCGCCGTCGCGCAGCACTTCCACGCGTTCGATGGCCGAAATCGGGATGGAATTCAAATCCACTGGAGAGGAACTGCGGCCCTGACTGCCGTTGACGTTGACCAAGGCGCCGGGGTGGTAGCGCTTGCCGTTGACCAGCACCAGGGTGTGGTCCGGCGCCAGTCCGCGCAGCTGCGCCGGACGCATGGCGTCGGTGCCGTCGTTGATGGCGGCACGCGGGAAATTGAGCGAGGGCACGGCACGCGACAATGCGGTCGCCAGTTCGACGGTGCCGGTCGAGGCCAGGTTTTCCGGCGTAATGATGTCGATCGGAGCGGTGGATTCGGCGACGGTGCGGTCGGAGACGCGGGTGCCGGTGACGATCAGCGTATCCAGCGTCTTGGCGCCTTCCTGGGCCAGTGCGGGGGAAGCGGCCAGCGCCATTACGACAGCGATGGCGAGGGGAGACGGCTTGCGGGTCATGGCTACTCCAGAGGGTGTGGAAGCGAGCGGTTGCGCGCAGCGAGGGGCGTCACCCCATCGAATTTTGCGCCGCAGCATGGTTGAATTACCTGCATATGACAGGAAAGTCAACAATTTATTAACAAACCTGTGATGGCCCGCTACCGATAAACTAATGCGCTGATTTCAGCCACTTCCCGCAGGTTCTTTCTTGATTTCCCTTCGCAATTTCGCCCTCCGCCGTGGCGAACGGCTGTTGTTGTCCAACGTCGATCTGACGATGCATGCCGGCTACCGGGTCGGCGTGGTGGGCCGCAACGGCACCGGCAAATCCAGCCTTTTCGCCGCCGTGCGCGGCGAACTGGAAGCCGACAAGGGCGATGTGGATTTGCCCGGCAAGGTCCGCATCGCCAGCGTCGCCCAGGAAACCCCGTCGCTGCCGGACCCGGCCATCGAGTTCGTGCTTGGCGGCGA
Organism: Pseudoxanthomonas wuyuanensis; assembly: GCF_900215535.1. GTDB lineage: Bacteria > Pseudomonadota > Gammaproteobacteria > Xanthomonadales > Xanthomonadaceae > Pseudoxanthomonas_A > Pseudoxanthomonas_A wuyuanensis. Next base: position 521,703 of record NZ_OCND01000002.1, read on the forward strand.
CGATGTGGTGGCCGCGGTCTTGCGCGAAGAGGCCGAGGCCACCGCACGCGAAGACTGGGAAGCGGTGGCGGCCGCGCACCAGCGCCTGGCCGAGATCGACGGCTACAACGCCGAGGCGCGCGCCGGCAAGCTGCTGCACGGCCTGGGCTTTCCGGCCGATACCCACCAGCGTGCGGTGTCGGCGTTCTCCGGCGGCTGGCGCGTACGCCTGAACCTGGCCCGCGCGCTGATGATGCCGTCGGACCTGCTGCTGCTCGACGAGCCCACCAACCACCTGGATCTGGACGCGGTGCTGTGGCTGGAACAGTGGCTGCTGAAGTACCCCGGCACGCTGCTGCTGATATCGCACGACCGCGAGTTTCTGGACAACGTCGCCACCCACACGCTGCACCTGCACGGCGGCGGCGCCAAGCTCTATGTCGGCGGCTATACCGACTTCGAACGCCAGCGCGCCGAACAGCTGCGCCAGCAGCAGATCGCGCACGAGAAGGAACAGGCCGAGCGCGCCCATCTGCAGAGCTTCATCGACCGCTTCAAGGCCCAGGCCAGCAAGGCCAGCCAGGCGCAGAGCCGGATGAAGCGGCTGGCCAAGATGACCGGCACCGAGGCGGTGCGCGCCGAACGCGAGTTCCGTATCGAATTCGCCCAGCCCAACCGGCTGCCGTTCTCGCTGATCCGGCTCAATCAGGTGCAGGCAGGTTACGGCCAGGACGCGGTGATTCTGCGCGATGTCGGCTTTGGCCTGGAAGCCGGCGATCGCATTGGCCTGCTCGGTCCCAACGGCGCCGGCAAGACCACGCTGGTCAGGACCCTGGTCGGCGAACTGGCCCCGCTTGCCGGCGAGCGCAGCGCCCATCCGGATCTGCGCATCGGCTACTTCGCCCAGCACACCGTGGAATCGCTGCACGAAGGACAATCGCCGGTCGATCATTTCCGCGACCTCTCGCCGGATGCCTCGAACCAGGCGTTCCGCGACTTCCTTGGCAAATGGAATTTCCCGGGCGATCGCGCCTTCGAAGTGGTCGATGGTTTTTCCGGGGGCGAGCGCGCGCGTCTGGCGCTGGCGCTGCTGGCCTGGCAGCAGCCCAACGTGCTGTTGCTGGACGAGCCGACCAATCACCTTGATCTGGAAATGCGCGAAGCGCTGGCCGAGGCGCTGAGCGATTTCGAGGGTGCGATTGTCATGGTTTCCCATGATCGCCACTTGATCGGCCTGGTCTGCGACAGCTATTGGCGCGTGGCCGACGGCGTGGTCGAACCGTTCGCCGGCGATCTGGACGAATATGCCGCCTGGTTGCGCAGCCGCCCCGCCGCGCAGGGCACCAAGCAGAAGCTGGCCGAAGCCGTTCCCACGCCACCGCCGCCGGCCAAGCCGATGCCGGCGCGCAAGCCGCCCAACCCGCACAAGCTGGCCCAGGCCGAAGCGCGAGTGGCCGAACTGGAAGCCAGGCTGGCCGAAACCGACGCCGCGCTCGCCAGCCCGGCGGTGTTCTCCGATGCCGACCGGCTCACGCAACTGGGCCGCGAGCGCGAAACCCTGCAACAGCAACTGCAGCAGGCCGAACAGGCCTGGTCGGCGCTGTACGAGGATGCGACCTGAATCAGGCTGCAGCCCCTTTTTCGAATCCTGGCACGGGCTGGCAGCCATGCTCCGGGCCGGAGGCGGTTCACGGATAACCGGGCTGCATCCCCCAAGCGCGAGCGAGGCTATCGACGCCGTCCATGCCTGCGTGTAGATTCTTCCGGCCGGGGTGTGCCGCGGCGTTTCCGGGGGCAAAGGAAACGCCATTGCGGGTCGCCTGACCGGATGGCGTTCAGGGGAACAAGATGAGATTTGCCAAGGCAGGGATGGCCGTCGTGGCCATGGCTTCTGTGGCTGCGTTTGCCGCAGCGCTGATGCCGGAATTCCGCGGGATTCCGGCGTCTACACGCATATCCGGCTCATCGCAGCCGGTACCGGCGGCGACGCCTGCCGCCGCGATTCGCGTTAACGGCTCACAGCCAAGGATTCCGATCGCGGCACTGAAATTGTCCGGCGAAGTCGTCGGCCTGGCGCCGCAGTCGACTGGACTGGCTGTCACCGTGACGGTGGGCGGCCAGACTTATCTGGCCACGGTGCAGGGCAACAAATACTCCGCAAATATCGGCCGGCCGTCGCCGCTGGACATGGTGATCGTCGAGGCCAAGGCCACTCGCGTGCACTACCGTTCGGTGCTCGGCAGCGCGGATCGGTTGAGGATGCTGGCTGGCAGCGATTCGCAGGTGGTGGTGGCCGAACATTCGTCGCTGCGGGTATCGCCTTACAGCACCGCTTTGTCCTGGTTGGTAAGGTTTGCGCTGGGCGGGCGTGACGCGGCCAGTGTCGCCGAGTTCGAGCAGGCCATGCGTTCGGCCGCCAATCGCGATCTGGAGACAGTCGCGTATGCATTGTCGGCGGCGGCCAGCGGCGAATGGCCGCTGCCGGCAGGATTCAGCAATGGCTATCAGTTGCTGCAGGCGCGGGATGCCTTCCGCAACTATGTCGAGCAATCCGGTTTTCAGCTGGCGTCCCAAGGCTATCTTTTTGCCCAGCAGGATGCGGCGCCGGTGAAGTCGATCTCCGAAATCCCCGACCGGCTGGTCATGATCGACGGCGTTCCCTACGCCGAGATGCCGCTTACCGCGGGCAATCTGTTCCTGCTGCATCGCAAGGCCGATGGCAGCGTCGACTTGCACGAAAATAAGCCACTGGTCGATCCCAACTATGCGATCGGCTTGGATAGCGACGGCGTCGTCGGCCTTCAGCCCAATGGCGCCGGAGTCCGGACCTATGACCGGACCGCGCCATCGCCCGGCATCATCCAGAGAACTTCTCTGGGCCATAGCCTGCGCCGGTTGACGCTGGGGCAGGATGTCAGTATCTGGGCCGTCCGGTCGGTGTGGAGAGATGTTGATCTCTGGAATCCTGGCGCAACGCCGGTGACGTTGACCGAATACCGTACCCTGTCCTCCACCGCGCTTGCAGCCTGGTCGCGTAGCGATGGATGGCCGGGTACTCCTGGGCTGCGCCGAACGCTGCCATGGATGTGCATGCAGGTAGGCGGGTTGTCGCAGTCTTCCAGCCTTGCCGAATGCGATTATGTCAAGCATGCCATCAACAGCTTTCCCGCCAGCTACACGGTGGAGCACGGCTGGAGCGTGGATGAGCAGATGCAGCCGCAGGTTGCCTTCGGAACCGAGGATTTCACTTGGTCGTTGGATGCCGCGCAAGGCGTGCTGCGCATTGTCAACGCGCAGACCGACACTTCGTTCTGGCGCCTTGCGGGACAATACCGCTCGCTGGGGCCGGTTCTTTACCTGGCGAGCGGGAGAGATGACACAGGCGCAGTTCAGACCATGGTTGGCATGAGCCTGACCATGGTCGAAGCCATCGACAGCCTGCCTGCAGACGCGGCGGTGGGCGACTGGCAGTCCGGCTACAGCGCATCGGGCGCTCCCACCTACACGTTTCGTCCCTTCGAGTACCTGTTGTTTCGCGATTCCAACGGCAGCGGAACCGAGGAGAGCAGGACCCATGGCCTGCCGGTAACGACTTTCCCGCTCAACTGGACAATCAGCAACGATGGCATCTATGACCGTCGCATAACCGGCCAGTTTTCGAGCGGATCGCGTTATGTCGGCAGTTGCGTTGAAGCCTTCAACCAGGGAGCCTCCGGTTGCGCCAGCAGGATTCGCTATTTCAAGCCGCTGCTCAAGACGATGGACCGCTACTACGGCATTGAGGAAATCTATACGCAGACCATGTACGCGCCGCCACCGGGCCAGGCACCGTCCTATTCCAACTATCGGGTGGTTTCCCGGCCCTCGTTCTATGCATGCAAGAACGGTGCGTGCATGTCCGGTTTCGTCTATCCCGGCAGTCCCGCACGCGTTGCCGCCTCCTTGGGGACTCTGTCGATGATGGCCGGGGCGGGAGGCATGGCGGATTCGAATCAGGGCGTTCGCCGCACTACTCCAGGCAGGGCCGCCATCCCGCGTCTGCGCTATGTTGCCGATATCTCTTTTTGGCCGCGCGGTCATCAATCAGAGCGGTTGCGGATGTCAGGCATCGATGATGCCAGCGATGATTGCCCGGACTGCGGCGGAGTTGCCAAGTCCAAGGCGCCCAAGGCGGTTTCGCTGATGGCATGGTTGAGCGCGCGAAACGGAGGCCCGCAGACAATTGCCGGAAGCGCGGCTGATGCGGACTCCGATGTCATCCCGGAAACCGCAGCCGATGCGGCCGACGACAAGGATCCAGGCAGCGCTGGGCCAGCCGGAGACGTGGCTTCTATGCCTGTGGCTGTTCGCGACCGGGTTCCGTTGGAAGTCGGACCGGACGATACCGCAACTCAGCGATTGCGCTGACGGCAGGAAAGTTCTGCACATGGACCGCCGGTGTCGAAGGCGGTTCCGCGGCGTCTGCGCTTGCTTCACAGCGCGATGGCAACCCCAGGATGATCCAGGCCGGAGTTCGGCACGCACGCCTGCGACTTGATGACACGGAGTGGCATGCTCGCATGAAATGGAGCCGTGTTGCGGGTTGAACCGCACGAGGAATCATGTTTCCCTGGAAAGGGAATCCAATCGATGCGGGGAAGATGGGAGCGCTGCACACGCTCGACTACGTCGTTCTATTGACCTATGTCGTAATACTTGTCGTGGTCTGCGTGCGGGTGTCCCGGCGCAGTCCCGACAGCGAGGATCTGTTCCTGGCCGGCCGTTCGTTGGGTGCGGGCATGGTGGGATTGTCGCTGTTCGCCTCCAACATCTCATCGACCACGTTGATCGGGCTGCCGGGTGCAGCGTGGTCGTCGGGCATTGCGGTCGCCAATTACGAGTGGATGGCGGCGCTGGTGTTGCTGTTCGCGGCGCGTTTCGTGGTGCCGGTGTTGCTGGGCAACCGGCTGGTCACGGTGCCGGAACTGCTGGAAAAGCGTTTCGATGCGCGCATGCGCAAGTACCTGTCGGCGGTGACGGTATTCCTTGCGATCGTGCTGGATACCGCCGGCAGCCTGTATGCCGGTGCGGTAGTGCTGCAGGTGTTCTTCCCGCAGTTGCCGCTGGCGCCGACCATTGCCGGCATTGCGCTGTTCGCCGGCATCTACACCGCCGCTGGCGGGCTGCGCGCGGTGGTCTATACCGATGCGTTGCAGAGCGTGGTGCTGCTGGCTGGTTCGGCGTTGCTTGCGGGCATGGTGTTTTCCGAGTTCGACTTTTCGTGGCAGGCGATGGTGGCGGCAGTGCCGGCCGATCACCTGTCGCTGATCCGCCCGCTCGACGATCCCGATCTGCCCTGGCTCGGTACGCTGATAGGCCTGCCGATTCTGGGTTTCTACTACTGGACGATGAACCAGTACGTGTCGCAGCGCCTGCTTGGCGCTCGCAGCATCGACGCGGCGGCGGGAGGCTCGCTGCTGGCGGCGGCACTGAAGCTGCTGCCGCTGTTCCTGATGGTGCTGCCCGGGGCGATGGCGGTGGCGCTGCTGCCGGATCTGCAGCGCGGCGATGAAGTATTCGCCCAGTTGGTTTCCCGTTATGCGCCGGCCGGTGTGGCCGGTCTGATCCTGGCCGGCCTGCTGGCGGCCATCATGTCCAGCGTGGATTCGGCCTTGAACTCGGCCTCCACGTTGATCGCCATCGATTTCGTGCAACCGCGCCGTCCGCACATGGACACGCGCGCGCTGGCGCGGCTGGGGCGCATGCTGACGCTGGGATTGATGGCGCTGGCGGCGCTGTGGGCGCCGCAGATCGACCGCTTCCCGGGCCTGTTCGCCTATCTGCAGCAGACCTTCGCCTATGTGACGCCGCCACTGGTGGCGGTATTCGCGATGGCGATGTGGAACCGGCGCATCGGCGCGCGCGCGGCGCTGTACGGCACGGTCAGCGGCCACGTCTTGAGCCTGCTGTGGTTCGTCGGCTCGCAGTTGGGCTGGCTGACGCTGCATTTCACCATCGTGGCCGGCGTGCTGTTCGCGCTCAGCTGTCTGGCGATGGCCGCCTGGCAGATCCGGTTCGGCGGTGCGCCCGAACCGGATCGCCTGGCGGCGGTACGTCAGGAAGCTTCCTGGAGGATCGCCGTGCCGCTGCGCGTGGGCATGGCGGTCTGCGCCTTGCTCACTGCGGCGCTGGTACTGTCGTTCTGGTGAAGCATCTGGTCTGAGCCGGCTACCGCGGCCAGGAATTCCTGGCCCCAACGGTCGATATCGTGGTACTCGACGATGCCATAGAGCTGGCGCATGCGGCCGGTGGCTTCCTCCTCGGGCATCGACAGCGCCTGGTCCAGGGCGGCGGTCAGATCCGCCTGGTCGTGCGGATTGGTCAGCACCGCGCCCTTGAGCTCGGCCGCGGCGCCAGCGAACTCGGACAGCACCAGCGCGCCATTGCCGCCCTCAAGACCCTGGGTGGCGATGAATTCCTTGGCGACCAGGTTCAGGCCATCGCGCAACGGCGTGATCCACATCACCTGGGCGGCAGCGTAGTGCGCCACCACATCCTCGAACGGAAGCGCCTGGGCGAAGAAGCGCACCGGCGTCCAGTCCAGCCGCGAAAAACGCCCGTTGATGCGGCCCACCGCCTGTTCGATCTGGGTCTGCAACTGCCGGTAGACGGTCATCTCGCGTGCGGCCGGCACGCATACCATCAACAACGTCACCTTGCCCTGCTGTTGCGGTTGCGCTTCCAGCAGGCGTTCGAAGGCCTCCAGCTTGGCCAGCGTGCCCTTGGTGTAGTCCAGCCGTTCGATCGACAGCACCAGCTTGCGCGCGCCGATTTCGCGGCGCAGCTTGAAGATGTTGTTGCGCACCTCGGGATTGGCCAGCGTTTCGCGGATCCGGCGCAGATCGGTGCCGACCGGATGCGCGCCCAGTCCGACCTTGCGGTCGCCGACCTTCAGGCAGGTGGTCATGGTATCCAGTCCGACCGCGCAGCCGTAGGTCAGGAAACGCGGCGCGCAGTTCTCCTTCGACACCGCTTCCACCGGCATCGCACCGCGCACCACATCGACGAAATTCTCCACCTGGCGGGGAATGTGGAACCCGACGTAGTCGCAGCACAGCAGGCTGCCGATGATTTCGCGCCGCCACGGCACCACGTTGAACACGTCCGCCGACGGAAAGTAGGTATGGTGGAAGAAGGCGATCTTCAGATCCGGCCGCAGCTCGCGCAGGTAGGCCGGCACCATCCACAGGTTGTAGTCGTGGATCCAGATGGTCGCGCCGTGCGCGGCCTCGGCGGCGGTGGCTTCGGCGAACTTGCGGTTGACCTTCAGGTAGACCTTCCAGTCGTCTTCGCGGAAACGCGCGCGTTCCCAGAAGGCATGCAGCATCGGCCAGAACGCTTCCTTCGAGAAGCGCTTGTAGAAGATGTCGACTTCGCTCTTGCTCAGCGGCACCCGCGCGGCTGTCAGGGTGGGGTAGCGTCGGGCATCGACCTCGGTATGGGTGACGAACGGGCCGCGCCTGGGATCGTCGATGCTCCAGGCGACCCACGAGCCCTTCTGCCCACCCTGGAAGAAGCCCAGCAACGACGGAATGATGCCGTTGGGCGAGCGCGGCTGGCGACGCTTCACTTCGCCGTCTTCGAAGACTTCCTCATAGGGCAGGCGGTGATAGACCATCACCAGTTCGGCGCCGCCCTTGCGCGGTTCGGGCATGCCGGTCAGGTGCGGGTCGTCTTCGGCCAGCAGCTTGAAATGCCCGATGGCCTGCAGGATGCCGCCGCAGCCGGGCGCTTCGGCGTGCAGCACATCCGACAGCGAGCCGGTGGCATCGGTCAGCGCGGGCTCCGATTCGCCGACGCAGACGCCGCGGAAGCCGGCCACGTACATCGACAGATCGTTGAGCGTATCGCCCGCCACCAGCACGCGCTCGCGCGGCAGGCCCAGCATGCGCGCCAGCGCGGTCAAGGTGCGTCCCTTGTCGGTCTTGGGCGGCAGGATGTCGAGGTAGCGATCGGCCGAATACAGAACCGCGCAACCCAGTTCCTGCGCGGTTTGCTCGATCTCCGAACGCAGTGGCTCCAGGGTTTGCGGGTCGCAGAAATAGGAGCAGCGCCGCTCCTGCGGCACGTCCTGGCGCTGCAGTTCAGGAAAGCGGCGCATGACCGCGGCCACGGTCTGGTCGCCGGGCCAGCGTGCATCGATGGTCGATTGCAAAGGTTGCAGCGGTTGCAGCGTTTTGCCGTCGACCACGGTGGCGCCAACGTCGCACACCAGGTAGTCGGGACGGGGAAGGGACGGGTCGGTCAGCAGCGGCATCACCGCTTCCAGGCCGCGCCCGGTGATCCAGATCAGGCGGATTTCGGGATGCTGGTCGACCAGGCGGTACAACCGGTAGCGGTCTTCGGAAGAGCCGGCAAGGAAGGTGCCGTCCAGATCGGTCGCCAGGATCAGGCGTGGCTCGATGAGAGTATCGGTGGAGCGGGGGGATGAGGTATGAGTTGTGATATTCGAAACAGTCAATGATCTTCCTTCTGTTGAGTGGACGGTGATTCGGTTTCGGGCATCAGTTCCAGCGCCGACGGGGTGGTGCGCAGCATCGGACGGAACGTGGCCGGGTGGATGCGAAGGCGACGGAAGCGCACCAGCCGGGTCAGCGTGAACAGCGTCAGCAGCGACAACACGGCTGCGAAATACAGCGGCAGCGCCTGCGGACCCAGCCGCTGCATCGCGGCGCCGGCCAGACCCGGGCCGATCGCCGCGCCGATGCCATGCACCAGCAGCAGGCTGCTGCAGCCCGACAGCAACTGTTCGCGCGGCAGATAGTCCAGCATGTGCGCCACCGCGAACGGGTACAGCGAAAACGCCAGCCCGCCGAAGCAGAAGAACAGCGCAAACAGCATCGGCCGGTGCGCCTGCACCGCGGGCAGCAAGGTTGCCATCGCCACGGCGGCGGCCAACAGACTGGCGATGGCTAACCCGATCCGGCGGTCATGGCCGTCGCTGATGCAGCCGATCGGCCATTGCAGCAGCGCGCCGCCCAGGATGGCGGTCAGCATGAACATCGCCACGCCGTCGGCGTCCATGCCCACGCGATCGGCATACACCGGCGTCAGACCCCAGAATGCGCCCATCGCCAGTCCGGACAGGGCCGCGGCCAAGGTGGCGACTGGCGCCAGCCGGTACAGCCGGCTAGGACGCAGGTGCGGCACGTCGGGCACTTCCGGTTGCGCCAATCGCGTCGTGCTGACCGGCAGCACGGCGGCGCAGACCAGGATGGCGGCGATGCCAAACAGGCTGGCGCCTTCGGCATTGCCCCAACGCAGCAGCAATTGTCCCAGCGCCAGCGCCGACAGATTGACCGCCATGTAGGCGGAAAACACCCGGCTGCGCCGCAGCGCATCGGGCTCGGCGTTGAGCCAGCTTTCGATGGTCGTGTACAGCCCGACCAGGGCGATGCCGGTGACCACCCGCAACCCGCCCCAGGCCCAGGGATTGAGCCACATCGAATGCAGCATCACGGCGATCGCCGCGAGCGAGGCGTAGAACGCGAACGCGCGGATGTGGCCGATGCGGCGAATCAGCCGCGGGGCGAAGAACGTGCCGACGAAGAAGCCGGCGAAGTAGCCGGACATGATCAGCCCAAGGGTCTGTTCGTCAAAGCCCTCGCGGCTGCCGCGCACCGCCAGCAGGGTACCCAGAAGCCCGCTGCCGGTCAGAAGCAGCGCCACGCCCATCAGCAAGGCCGTCAGTCGCAACAGGATCGCGACCCCCTTGGAGAAGAATGGATTCCCACGGCGAAATCATAACATATTGATTGGAATGAAGAAAATTTTCGGCGGCGGGGGCGGGTCGGCCGTCCCGCATCTTGAAGCCGTACCGCCCGCCCCCAATAATGCGAACCATCGCTTTGCGATGGCGCTTTCGCGCCGCCCGCTACAGCCTTTCAGAGCCCTCCGATGCCTATCTACGCTTTCGAATGCACCGACTGCGGTCATTCCTTCGACCGCCTGCAGAAACTTTCCGATCCCGATCCGGACAACTGCCCGGAATGCGGCAAGGCCGCGGTCAAGCGGCAGGTGACCGCGCCGGCGTTCCGGCTGGCCGGCAGCGGCTGGTACGAAACCGACTTCAAGAAGGACGGCGACAAGAAGCGCAACCTGGCCGATGGCGGAGAAGGCGCCAGCAAGTCCGGCGGCGATGCCAAGCCGGCCGAAGCGGCGCCAGCGACGGCGAAGGCAGAAAGCAAACCGGAAAGCAAGCCCGCAGCGGCCTCCACAGCGGCGACTTGATACCGTTGTTGTGCTGCGGTTAGGGTGGCGCCATGAACCGTCATCCGATTGCAATCTTCCCGACCCTGTTTGCCGCCAGCCTGCTGCTGGCGGCCTGCAAGCCTTCTTCACCGCCGGATGCCGCGACCGCGCCGCCAGCCCAGGATGCGCCGGCGCCTGCGGACCGGTTCCTGGCCGCGCTGGCGCAGCACTGCGGACAGGCGTTCGCGGGACGCATCGTCGCCAACGAACCCCGGCCGACCACGCCGGATGCGTTCGAAGGCCGGGCGCTGGTCATGCATGTGCGCGGCTGCGACGAGCCCACGCGCGAACTCCGGGTTCCTTTCCATGTCGGCGACGACCGTTCGCGTACCTGGGTACTGACCCGCACCGCCGATGGTCTGCGGTTGAAGCACGATCATCGCCACGAGGACGGCAGCGAAGACGCGCTGACGATGTACGGTGGCGAGACCACCGTGGCCGGCACCGCGCAACGGCAGGAGTTCCCGGTCGATGCCGAGTCCGTCGCCCTGTTCGAGCGCGAAGGGCTTACCGCTTCGCTGACCAATGTCTGGGCGATGGAAATCGAGCCGGACCGGCGTTTTGTCTACGAACTCAGTCGGCCGGGCGGACGCTTGTTCAAGGTCGAATTCGACCTGGCCACGCAGGTGCCGCTGCCGCCTGCGCCGTGGGGCAGCGCCGACGGGGACGCCGCCACCCCGGCCACCCCGGCCGGCAGTTGAACCCGCGGCCGGCAGCGAGCCGTTTCCTGGCCGGCCGCTCCCGCAGAAAACGCGGTTCTGCGGAGCCGGATCAAACTGGCCGCGGCCGGTTGCGTATTCAGCGCCGGGCGCCGAAACGTGCGCGGCAGCCGCGGTCCACCCAGATCTGGTTGTCCACGTAACCCCAACTGCTGCCTTCGCGGCAGCTGTCGCTGGACAGTTGCTGGATCAGCTGCGGCCGGCCATAGCGGCTGTTCCAGGCGCAGGTGCTGCGGCGGCCGCCCTGGCTGCTGCAGGTGACGCTGTAGTCGCCGGCGCCGGGATTCCAGCCGCCGCCGCCGGCCTGGACGAACTCGCCGCGGCAGCCGCCATTGACCCAGACCAGTCCCTGGCGCTGGCCCCAGGTGCTGCCCTCGATGCAGCGGGTACTGGACAGCTGCCGGGTCAAACGTACATTGCCACGGGAACCGGTGCGGCACTCGCGATAGCGGCCGTTGTCGCTTTCGCAGCGGAAAGCCTGGCCGCCGCCGCCGGCGCCCTCGACAAAACGGCCCTTGCAGCCGCGGTCGACCCAGACGATGCCGGCGCGGCTGCCCCAGTTCTGGCCTTCCACGCAGCGGGTCTGCGAGACGTTCTGGCTCAGCACCGCCGGGCCGCGGAAGTTGGTGCGGCATTCGCGATAGCGGTTGTTGTCGCTCTGGCATAGCACCGAACCGGCGGAACCGGGATTCCAGCCGCCCTGGTTGCCGCCCAGCGAGGTGGCGATGTCCTGCTTGATGCGGCTGAAGGTCCAGTTGGACTGCCTGATCTGGTCCAGATAGAAGCGCAACTGGTCGTCCGGAATCCGGCGGCCATTGGATTGTTCGGAGTACTCCAGGCTGATGACCCGGGTCTGGTCGGCAACGCTCAGGCTGCGGAGGTTTTCCGGCGCGTAGGCGCGTTGCTGGGCCTGGGCGGACGCTGTGCCGGCCATGAAAGCCAGCGACAGTGCAAGAATGAACTGCATCAACGGCATCTTCATGGCGCTCTCCCTCTCGGAGCGGCCAGCTTAGTCCGGCTGCGTTAACGCCGCGCAAGCATGCCGACGGCGGCCGGATACCGTTCCACAGGGTAAACTAGCCGGCTTGACCAGCCAGCGGCGGCAAGCGGGCCTGACCAGCCTGCGGCGGCAGGCGGACCTGACCAGCCTGCGGCGGCAGGCGGACCTGACCAGCCTGCGGCTGTTTTAAACCCTTCCGGCAGCGGCCGGACGATACATGCGGAGCTTCCATGCGTACCCATTTCTGCGGCCTCATCGATGAGGCCATGATCGGCCGGACCGTCACCCTGTGCGGCTGGACCGACGTTGCACGCAATCTTGGCGGGGTCTGTTTCATCGACCTGCGCGATCACGAAGGCATCGTGCAGGTGACGGTGGAGCCGGACAACGCACCGGTGTTCGAGGTGGCCGCCAGCCTCGGCTATGAGGACGTGCTGCAGGTCGAAGGCGTGGTGCGCGCGCGCCAGAGCGTCAACGACAAGATCCGCACCGGCAAGGTGGAAATCATCGCCACCCGCATCGAAGTGCTCAACAAGGCCGAGCCGCTGCCGTTCCATGCGCACGAGAACGCGGGCGAAGAAATCCGCCTGAAGTACCGCTACCTGGATCTGCGCACGCCGGATATGCAGCGCAAGCAGCGCACCCGCATCAAGCTGGTGCAGGCGCTGCGCCGCTGGTTGGACGCCCGCGATTTCCAGGACATCGAGACGCCAATCCTGACCAAGGCCACGCCCGAAGGCGCGCGCGACTTCCTGGTGCCGGCGCGCATGCATCCGGGCGAGTTCTACGCGCTGCCGCAGTCGCCGCAGCTGTTCAAGCAGATCCTGATGGTGGCCGGTTTCGACCGCTACTACCAGATCGCACGCTGCTTCCGCGATGAAGCGCTGCGGGCCGACCGCCAGCTGGAATTCACCCAGTTGGACATGGAGTTCGCCTTCGTGCGCGAACGCGACGTGCAGGACACCGTGGAAGGCATGATCCGCGACATCTTCAAGGAAGTGATGGACGTCCAGCTGGACGCGCAGTTCCCGCGCATGACCTGGGCCGAGGCGATGCGCCGCTACGGTTCGGACAAGCCGGATCTGCGCATCGATCTGGAACTGGTGGACGTGGCCGAACTGGTCAAGGCCAGCGAGTTCGCCGTATTCACCGCCGCCGCCGGCGATCCGGACGGCCGTGTGGCCGCGCTGCGCATTCCCGGCGGCGCAAGCCTGTCCAGAAAGCAGATCGACGAATACGCCGCGCACGCGGCCAAGTTCGGCGCCAAGGGCCTGGCCTACGTCAAGCTTGGCGAGAACGGCGAGATCAGTTCGCCCATCGCCAAGTTCTTCAGCGAGGAAGCTTTTGCCGCACTGCTCAGGCACGTCGGCGCCGGCAATGGCGACATCGTGTTCTTCGGCGCCGGCGGCTACAACAAGGTGTCCGACTTCATGGGCGCGTTGCGGCTGAAGGCCGGCAAGGACTTCAATCTGGTGCGGGACGGCTGGGCGCCGCTGTGGGTCACCGACTTCCCGATGTTCGAGTGGGACGAGGAAGCCCAGCGTTACGTGGCGCTGCATCACCCCTTCACCGCGCCGGCGGTGGACGACATCGCCGACCTGCGTGCCAATGCCAGGACGGCGGTGTCGCGCGGCTACGACATGGTGCTCAACGGCAACGAGATCGGCGGTGGCTCGATCCGTATCCACCGGCCGGAAATGCAGAGCGCGGTGTTCGAACTGCTGGGCATCGGTGCGGAAGAGGCGGAAGCCAAGTTCGGCTTCCTGCTGGACGCGCTGAAGTACGGCGCACCGCCGCACGGCGGCATCGCCTTCGGCATCGACCGCATCGCCGCGCTGATGGCCGGCACCGAGTCGATACGCGATGTGATCCCGTTCCCGAAGACCACCACCGCGCAATGCCTGATGACCGGCGCGCCATCGCCGATTCCGGATGAGCAACTGGCCGAGGTGCACATCCGGGTCCGGGAAAAGGCGCAGCCGTAGCGGCGGTCATGCCGCCGTCATTTCGCAGGCGCGAAATGGCGGCTCCCGGTGTTGTCTCCCATTCTCCGCGGCTCCCGCCGCCCCCTTGCAACAAGGGGTCTCACTTTCGGAGTTGTCTCATGACCGAGTTCGCTTTTGCACTGCAGTGGGAAAAATTGGGCAATGAAGGTTCGGACGCCGGCCTGGTGACCGAACGTGCCCGTGTGTTCGGTGGTTGGCTGGTACGCGTGGGCGCCACGCCGAACGCAATGGCCGTCACCTTCGTCCCCGACGGCCAGGGCCGCTGGGATGGGGAAGACTTCGGCGAAGACGATTACGAGTACGACGAAGAAGAAGAGGATGAGGAAGACGAGGACCTCGAAGAGGAAGATGAGGACGAAGAGGAATAAGCTGCTGTACGCGGGGCTTGAGCCTGAGGAATCTCCACTTTTTCCGAAGCCGGCGCTGAAGGCGGCGGCCGGCGGGCTGGGGGTGCGCAGAGCAGGCCATGGGTGAGCCAAGGCGGCTTGCGCGGCACTGCCGCGCGCCTTGGCGAACGCCCGGCGCGCTGCGCCGGGCCGGTTCGGGCCGCGAAGCGGAACGAGCCTGCGGCCGACGCAAAGACACGACGTCGTCAGGAGGGCGGAGCACCCCCAGCCTGACGGCCGGCGACTCCCGCCGAAGTCGACATCCCCGGGCGTGGGCGAAGAAGTTGTTATGTTGTTGGGCACCGTGCCGTTTTTACCTCCCATATTTGGTTTCCGCCATGCTCGCCATCCGCCGCGCCACCATCGAAGACGCCCAGGTCCTGTCCGACCTGGCCGCGCGCACGTTCACCGAAACCTTTGGCCATCTGTATCCGGCGGAGGATTTGCAGGCCTTTCTGGCCGACGCCTACACGGTCGACAAGCAGCGCACCATCCTGTCGCACCCGGACTACGCGGTCTGGCTACTGGAAGAGGACGGCGTAGCCGTCGGCCACGCTGCCGCCGGTCCCTGCGGTCTGCCGCATCCGCAGGTAGCGCCCGGCGATGGCGAGCTCAAACGCCTGTACGTGCTGGCATCGCACCAGAACGGCGGCTGGGGCGCGCGGTTGTTCGATGCCGCGCTGGCGTGGCTGGAGCGCGGCGGTCCGCGTACGCTGTGGATCGGCGTGTGGTCGCAGAACCTGGGCGCGCAGCGCTTCTACGCGCGCTACGGCTTCGAGAAGGTGGGCGATTACGAATTCCCGGTCGGCAATACCCGCGACCACGAATTCATCCTGCGGCGGCCACGCCGGCGTTGAGATTGCGGCTCAGGCCTCGCGCAGCTGCCCTATTTCCGTGCGCGGCGGGGCGCCGAACAGGCGCTTGTATTCGCGGCTGAACTGCGACGGGCTTTCGTAACCGACGCGGTGCGCCGCTGCGGCCGCTTCCAGGCCTTCGGCCAGCATCAGCCGGCGCGCCTCGTGCAGACGCAGCTGCTTCTGGTATTGCAGCGGCGACAGCGTGGTGGCGTGCTTGAAGTGGTGATGCAGCGACGACACGCTCATGTGCACGGCACGCGCCAGCGCTTCGATCCGCAATGGTTCCAGATAGTGCTGGCGCAGCAGCTGGACAGCCTGGGCGATCCGCTGCGGGCGGCTGTCGCGGACCGCCAGGTCGCGCAGGTGATGGCCCAGATCACCCAGCAAAACCCGGTAGAAGATCTCGCGCAGCGCCATTGGCGCCAGTACGTTCAGATCCTCCGGCGTATCGAGCAGACGCATCATCCGCAGCACCGCGTCCAGCAACGACGGCGTCATCTGTGCGGCGTAGGCCGCGCAGGCCGCCGGGTCGCTGCCGATGCCGACGGCAGTATCCAGCATCAGATCCGCAATCAGTTCCGGTTCGATGTCCAGGCGCAGGCACAGGTAGGGCTTTTCCGGACTGGCATCGGTCACCTGGGCCAGCATCGGCAACGGCATCGATACGACCAGGTAGTGCAGCGGGTCGTAGCGGTAGGTCTGCTCGCCGAGCATGGCGATCTTGCTGCCCTGCACGACGATGCACAGCCGCGGCTCGTAGACGCTGGGGAAGCACGGCGTCGGTGCGCTCCTGCGGATGGTCTGCAACTGCCGCAGGGGAGTGTCGTGGACGCCGTCGTGCGGACTCAAACGGGCAATCCGGTCGGCCAGTTCGGTCTGCGGCGCATTCAGCGGATAGCGCGCGATCGGGTTGGGGGAACTCATAGGACTCATGGCTTTGCGCGTCCGGTCCGGGGGGAGTCGTGCGAACCGATTATCGGCATCCGGGCCGGCTTCGGCACGCGCGCAGGGGACGATTTGCAGAATTAGGCAAGTTTGTCGCAGCAATGAGCTAACGCCGACGACAGCGCGGAATCTACCTTACCGGTACTCCTCCCCCAACCTCCGGAGTACGCGATGCCTTCCGCATCCGCAGTTCCGCGCCGTCGGCTCGGCGCTTCCGGCCTGTCCGTGTCGGCCATCGGCCTTGGCTGCATGGGCATGTCCGAGTTCTATGGCCCGGCCGATCAGGCGCAGTCGCTGGCCGTGTTGCACCACGCGCTCGACATCGGCGTGAATTTCCTCGACACCGCCGACATGTACGGCAGCGGCGCCAACGAGCGGCTGCTGTCGCAACTGCTGGCCAGCCGCCGCGACGAGGTGGTGCTGGCGACCAAGTTCGGCATTGTCCGCGATCCGCATGACGCTTCGGCGCGCGCTGTCGATGGCCGGCCGCAATACGTCAGGCAGGCCGCCGACGCCAGCCTGAAGCGGTTGGGCGTGGACCACATCGATCTGTACTACCAGCACCGGGTCGACCCGCAGGTGCCGATCGAGGACACCGTCGGCGCGATGGCGGGCCTGGTCCGAGCCGGCAAGGTGCGCTACCTGGGGCTGTCGGAAGCGGCCGCCGCGACCTTGCGCCGCGCCGCCGCGGTGTACCCGATTGCCGCGCTGCAAAGCGAATACTCGCTGTGGACGCGCGATATCGAAGCGGAAATCCTGCCGGCCTGCCGCGAACTGGGTACTGGCCTGGTTGCTTACAGTCCGCTCGGGCGCGGTTTCCTGGCCGGTGCGGTCCAGCAGGTTGACGACCTGGCCGGGGACGACTTCCGCCGGCGCATGCCGCGGTTCCAGGGCGAGGCGATGGTGCACAACCGCAACCTGGCCGGCGCGCTGCGGATGATTGCCGAGGCACGCGGCTGTACGCCGGCGCAACTGGCGCTGGCCTGGCTGCTGGATCGCGGCCCGGATGTGGTGCCGATCCCGGGCACGCGCCGGATTGAACGATTGCAGGAAAACGTTGCCGCCACCGCGATCGCGCTGCGCGACGAGGAACGCAGCCAGATCGAAGAGGTCATGGCGCAACAGCCGGTAGTCGGCGCGCGCTATCCCGCCGCGTCGATGGCCCAGCTCAACCGCTGAGTCGCGGTTCCGCCGCTCCCCCGTTTCCAGGAAACGTCCGCCATGTGGATCGTCCAATACGCGCTGTCCCGCCGCTACACCATCGGGGTGCTGGCCATCCTGATCCTGCTGTTCGGCATCCAGTCCGCGCGCAGGATGCCCACCGACATCCTGCCCGAGGTCGGGATTCCGTCGGTCAACCTGATCTGGACCTACAGCGGGCTGCCGGCAGCGGAGATGGCGGCCAAGCTGACCTCGTTCTCGGAGATCGCGGTCCTCAACAATGTCGACGACATCAAGGAAGTGCGTTCGGAGAGCCTCAACGGCATCGGTATCGTGCGGGTCGATTTCCAGCCGGGGGTCAATCTGGAGCGTGCGCTGGCGCAGATCACCGCCGTTTCCCAAACCATTCTGCGGCGGATGCCGCCGGGCACCTCGCCGCCGCTGGTGATCCGCAACAACGTATCCAGCACGCCGGTGCTGCAACTGGTGCTGTCTTCGGATTCGCTGAGCGAAGCGCAGCTGTACGACTATGCGCGCCTGCAGTTGCGCTCGCAGATCCAGTCCATCCCCGGCATCCGCATGACCCTGCCCTATGGCGGCGCAGCGCGGCAGATCATGGTGGATCTGGATCCGCGTGCGCTGCAGACCCATGGCCTGACCCCGGCCCAGGTCACCGGCGCGCTGGAGCGCGGCAGTCCGACCCTGCCGTCAGGCACCATCCGCGAAGGCGCACGCGAGCTGCAGATCGCGCTGGAAACCAGCCCGGAAACCGCTGCCGGCTTTCTCGACCTGCCCATCGCCACCCGCGGCGGCAACGTCATCTACGTGCGCGATGTCGCGTCGGTGCGCGATGGCGGCGCGCTGCAGACCAATGTTGCGCGGATGGACGGCGCCAGCGCGGTGTCGGTGGCGCTGATCAAGATGGGCGGCGCCTCGGCGGTGGAAATCGTGCGTTCGGTCCGCGGGCGGCTGCCGGAGATCGCCGCCTCGGCGCCGCCGGGCATGCGCATCGAACCGATCTTCGACCAGTCGGTGTTCGTCGACAACGCCATTGCCTCGATCCGGCATGAAGCGCTGCTGGTGGGCGTACTGGTGGCGCTGGTGGTGCTGGTGTTCATCGGCTCCTGGCGCTCCAGCCTGATCGTGCTGTCGGCGATTCCGCTGGCGCTGCTGTCATCGGTGACGCTGCTGCAACTGCTGGGCTATACCTTCAACGTGATGACCCTGGGCGGATTGGCGCTGGCCATCGGCATCCTGGTCGACAACGCGGTGGTGGACGTGGAAAACACCAACCGCAACCTGGCGATGGGCAAGGATGTGCGCACCGCGATCCTGGACAGCGCGCGCGAGGTGGTGTTCCCCGAATTCGTCTCCACCGTGGCCATCTGCATCGTGCTGACGCCGATCCTGCTGATGACCGGGCTGTCGGCGTGGGTATTCACGCCGCTGGCGCTGGCGGTGATCTTCGCAATGGCATCCTCGTTCCTGCTTTCGCGCACGCTGATTCCGGTCCTTTGCTATCTGCTGCTGCCGGCCGACATCCGCAGCCGCGGGCAGCCGCGCTGGCGCATGGAGCGCTGGTTGCTGGCGGCCAACCACAGGGTCGAACACACGCTGGACGGCTTGCGCGGGCGCCACCATGCGCTGCTGTTGAAGCTGGGCCATCACGGTGGCGTGCTGGCGCTGGCGTCGTTGTTGCTGGTGGCGCTGGGCGCGGTCTCGGCGTTGTCGCTGGGCCGGGAGTATTTCCCCAATGTCGATGCCGGCCAGATCCGGTTGCAGGTGCGCCTGCCCACCGGCACCCGGCTGGAGCAGACCGCGCAGCGGCTGGCGGAAATCCAGCGCGAGATCCGCAGCATCGTTCCGGCCGAAGAACTGCAGACGGTGTACGAGCAGATCGGCATTCCCGACGCGATCAACCTGGCCTGGGTGGACAGCGCGGTGGTCGGCTCGTTCGAAGCCGAGGTGATGGTGCAGCTGCGCACGCCGCATGGCTCCAGCGCCGGCTACCTGGCGGCCATCCGCCAGCGGGTGGCGGAGAAGTTCCCCGACGTGAAACTGTTCGAGCGTCCGCCCGATGCCACCAGCCGGACGCTGGCCGGCTCGGCGGTGGGCGCGCTGGAAGTACGGGTCAACGGTCGCGATGCCGCCGGCAATCTGGCCATCGCGCGCCAGATCGAAACTCGGCTGCGCGATGCGCATGGTGCGGTGGACGTGATGCTGCGCCAGGTGCTGGATCTGCCCGAGTACTACATCGCCATCGACCGCAGCCGCGCCGCGCAACTGGGTGTCAGCGCGCAGGACGCCAGCCGTGCGGTGCTGGCGGTGCTGGGTTCGTCGGGCACGGTCAGTCCGGTGTTCTGGGTCGAGCAGGCCACCGCCAATTCCTACACCGTGCAGGTGCAGGCCCAGCCCAACGATCTGGCCGGCATCGACACCCTGCTCAACACGCCATTGCGGATTGGCGAGGACGGGCGCACGGTGCTGTTGCGCAATATCGCCACGGCAACGCCGCGCAGCGTGCCGGCCAGCGTGGGCCGTACGATGATGGCGCCGACGGTCAGCGTGCTGGCCAATGTGCAGGGTACCGACCTGGGGTCGGTCTACGCGGACCTGACCGCAATCGTGGCCGATGTGCAGCGGCAGCTGAAACCGGCCAACCGCATCGAAATCGTCGGCCAGGCCGGCGAGATGCAGAGCGCCTACGGTGAACTGGCCGGCGGCCTGCTGATGGCGGCGGTGCTGGTGTTCCTGGTGCTGGTGGTCAACTTCCAGTCCTGGCTGCAACCGCTGGTGGCGATGTCCGGTTTGCCGATCGCCATCGCCGGCGCGGCGGTCGGCTTGTTCGTCACCGGCACGCCGCTCAGCGTGCCGGCGCTGATGGGGGTGATGATGGTGATCGGCGTATCCACCGCCAACAGCGTGCTGGTGACCAGCTTCGCCCGCAATCTGATCGCCGCCGGGCACGACCAGGAACTGGCCGCCTACGAGGCCGCCGCGGTGCGTCTGCGTCCGGTGCTGATGACCGCCAGCGCAATGGTGCTGGGGATCGTGCCGATGGCGCTGGGCCTGGGCGAGGGCGGCGAACAGAACGCGCCGTTGGGCCGGGCGGTGATCGGCGGGCTGTTGTTCGGCACTCCGGCCACGCTGGTGCTGGTGCCATCCATTCTTGCCGTGCTGGGGCGCCGCCATAACCGGCGTTTCGCGCAGCAAACCGAAAGCGCCGGCGATCAGGCCACAGGCGCAGGAGCCGTAGCATGAAGAAGACCCTACCCATGGCCCGGACGATGGCGGGCATTTTCGTTGCCGCCGTGCTGCTGGCGCTGGCCGGCTGCAGCCGCAGCGCCGCCGAACAGGCGGACGCAGCGGTGCCCGAGGTATTGACGGTGCCGGCGCGGGCGGCCGCCGACGATTACGAATTGCGGCTGCCCGCGCGCGCCGTCGCCGGCGAATCGGCGCAGCTGTATCCGCGCGCCACCGGGTACGTCAGCGAACGGCGCGTCGATCTGGGCGACCGGGTCGAAGCCGGCCAGGTGCTGGCGGTAATCTCGGCGCCGGAAGTGGATCAATCGGTCCGCGAAGCCACCGCCGAAGTGGGCCGGATGCGTGCCGCGCTGCAACTGGCCAGGGTCAACTACGAGCGTGCCGCGGTGCTGGTCAGGTCGGGCGCGGTCTCTGGCGAGATGTACAGCGATCGCAGCGCCAACCGCGATGCCGCCGAAGCGGCGCTGGCGGCGGCCGAGGCACGCCTGTCCAGTGCGCGCGAACGGCAGGCCTTCCAGGTGGTGCGGGCGCCGTTCGCCGGCGTGGTGGCCGCCCGCAATCTCGAGCGCGGCGACCGCGTGGTCGGCGATGCGGCCACGGCCGTCCCGTTGTTCGAGATCAACGCACTGGACCCGTTGCGGGTGCTGGTGGACGTGCCGCAGGGCGCGGTGCTGCAGGTGCGGCCCGGGCTGCGGGCCGATGTCCGCTTCCCGGAACTGGCGGGCGAAAACTTCCAGGCCGAAGTGGTGCGCGCCGCGCAGAGCATTTCCGCCGATGCCGGCGGCATGCGGGTCGAACTGAGCCTGTCCAACCCGCAAGGACGCATCCCGGCGGGCATGGTCGGCGAGGTGAGCCTGCAGGTGCCGCGCGCGGCGCCCGCGGTGATCGTGCCGCTGTCGGCAGTGATGGCCGGCGCCGGCGGTGCGCGGGTGGCGCGACTGGGCGGCGACTCGCGGCTGGAGTTCCGTACGGTCCGGCTGGGCCGCAATCTTGGCGCGGAGGTCGAAATCCTCGAGGGCATCGCCGCCGGCGAACTGGTGGTGCTGGCGCCCAACGCGCTGCTGGAAAGCGGCGCGCAGGTGACCGCCAAGCCGGCACCGAAGGGGACGTAGCAGCGGGTCCCGCCGCGCGCGCTTGCGGCCGTGCCGAAAAGCCCCAAAGCCCACGGCGAGATGCCGCTCCCACAGATAAAGTTGGCCCGGCAGCTTGGATTCGGACAGACTGTGGGCATGACATCCGAAGATTCCGCGCCGCCCCGGCATGTACTTGTCCTTCACGGTATCTGGAACGCCAAAACCTGGCTGGCGCCGCTGGCCAGGCGGTTGCGGACGCAGGGTTTCGAGGTCGAACTGTTCGGCTATCCCAGCGTGTTCGGCGGGCCGGAGATCGCCATCGAGCGGTTGATTCGCCGTCTGTCCGGTTCGCCGCCGTTGAATCTGGTGGGGCACAGCCTAGGCGGCCTGATCGGCCTGGAGGCGCTGCGGCAGCAGCCGGAGTTGCCGGTGCCGCGCATGGTCTGCCTGGGATCGCCGTTGTGCGGCAGCGATGCCGCCCGCAGCCTGGGCCGCCGGCGCTGGACCTCGCAGGTGCTGGGACGCAGCTCGCTGTTCCTGCAGACCGGCTGCCAGCCCTGGCAGGGCAGGACCGAGATCGGCATGGTGGCCGGCACCGTGGCGCGCGGTATCGGCCGCCTGCTGACCCGGTTCGACGGCCCCTCCGACGGTACCGTGGCGGTCGCCGAGACCCGATTGCCCGGCCTGGCCGACCATTGCCTGGTGCCGGCCAGCCATACCGGACTGGTGTTTTCGCGCCCCGCTGCCGACCAGGCCGGGCATTTCCTGCGGCAAGGGCGTTTTGCCCGCAATGGCGAATCGTAAGCCCGGCGGCATCCTTGCCAGCGAACGGGCCCTTGGGCTCGCTCCCTGAGCCGCCAGACCCCGAGCGAACCGGCGCGGACGGCGCAATCGAGTAAAATTGCGCTCTTGTATTCTTAACAAGTCCGGAAACACCCATGGGTAGAGGCCCGTCGATCGAAGCGCGCAAGAATGCGTCAGATGCCAAGCGCGGCAAGATTTTCACCAAGATCATCCGCGAAATCGGTGTGGCGGCGCGCGCCGGTGGCGGCGACCCGGCCAACAACCCGCGTCTGCGCACGGCGATGGACAAGGGCCTGTCGGCCAACATGTCCAAGGATGTGATCGAGCGCGCCATCAAGAAGGCAACCGGCGAGCTGGAAGGGGTGGTGTACGAGGAAATCCGCTATGAAGGCTACGCGCCTGGCGGGGTCGCGGTGATCGTCGACTGCCTGACCGACAACCGCGTGCGCACCGTGGCCGATGTCCGCCACGCCTTCAGCAAGTGCGGCGGCAACATGGGCACGGAAGGCTCGGTGGCCTTCATGTTCAAGCGCCTGGGCGTGCTGAGCTATGCGCCCGGCGCCGGCGAGGCGTCATCGTTTGAAAGCCGAATCACCGAAGCCGCCATCGAGGCCGGTGCCGACGATGTCGTCGTCTACCCCGACGATGGTTCGATAGATGTGATCGTCGCGCCGGAGAATTTCCAGTCGGTCAAGGACGCGATGGAAACGGCCGGCCTGGCCGCCGACCAGGCCGAAGTCACCCTGCGCGCCGACAACCAGATTGCAGTGGAAGGCGATACCGCCAAACAGGTGGTCAAGCTGCTGGACATGCTGGAAGACCTGGACGACGTGCAGGACGTCTACTCGAATGCCGAGCTGGGCGCTGATGCATATGCGTGAAGCCGGGACCAGGCAGTGGGGACCAGGGACCGGGGCATTCGGTCCGTGCATGCGCGCCCGTGCCTGAGCCATCAGCGAATTTCCCGTCGTGGCCTCCAGTTACCAGCATCCCACCTCCGCCGGCCCCCGGCCCCCGGTTCCCGGTCCCGGCTCCATCCGCATCCTCGGTATCGATCCCGGCTCGCAGCGCACCGGTGTGGGCATCATCGACGTGGATGCGGCGGGCAGGACGACGCATGCCTTTCACACGGCGCTGGTGCTGCTGGGGGCCGACGACTTTCCGCAACGGTTGAAGATCCTGCTCAACGGCCTGGCGGAGATCATCCGAACCTGGCAGCCGCAGGAAGTGGCGATCGAGAAGGTCTTCATGGCCCGCAACCCCGATTCGGCGCTGAAGCTGGGACAGGCGCGCGGTGCGGCGATCTGCGCGGTGGTGATGCGCGATCTGCCGGTGCACGAATACGCGGCCAAGGAAGTGAAGCTGGCCGTGGTCGGCCGCGGCGGCGCCGAAAAGCAGCAGATCCAGCATATGGTCGGTATCATGCTGGGCCTGCAGGGCAAACTGCAGGCCGACGCCGCCGATGCGCTGGCGATCGCATTGACCCATGCGCATGTGCGCGCCACCGCCAATCGTCTTGGCGTCAACGTACGCCAAGCGTGGAGCAGGAAATGAAGAAGCATGACGGGACCGGGGACCGGGGACCGGGGACCCGGAATCAATACTTCCACCGGCCCTGCGGCGCATGCGATCCGATACCTATGCAACAGCGGTACCTGCCGATGCTTTTGCCTTTCCCCGGTCCCCGGTCCCCGGTCCCCGGTCCCGGAGTACAGCCATGATCGGCCGCCTCCGCGGCATCCTTGCCTACAAGTCGCCGCCGTGGCTGGTGATCGACGTCGGCGGCGTCGGCTACGAGCTGGAAGCGCCGATGAGCACGTTCTACGACCTGCCCGATGTCGGCCGCGAGGTGTCGCTGTTCACCCACTATGCGCAGAAGGAGGACAGCGTATCGCTGTACGGCTTTCTGCACGAAAGCGAACGCCGGCTGTTCCGCGACGTGCAGAAGGTCAGCGGTATCGGCGCGAAAATCGCGCTGGCCGTGCTGTCCGGCGTCAGCGTGGACGAATTCGCGCGGCTGGTGCAGACCAGCGATGTCACCGCGCTGACCCGCATCCCCGGTATCGGCAAGAAGACGGCCGAGCGGATGGTGGTGGAGCTGCGCGACCGCGCCGCGGATCTGGCCGGCGGCCTTCCCGGCCGCGCCAGCCTGCCCAACGATCCGCAGTCCGAAGCCGTCATCGCCCTGCAGCAGCTGGGCTACAAGCCGGCCGAAGCGGCGCGCATGGCGCGCGAGGCGGTCGCCGACGGCGACGATGCCGCCCTGATCATCCGCAAGGCGCTGCAGTCGGCGCTGCGCTGACGCGCACGCCGATCTAGAGCTCCTTCTCACAACCTCCGCGCTACGCTAGGCAGCCATGTCCGCCACCCAATCCCCACAAGCAAAAGCTGGCCACGCCGGCGGCCATGGTCACGGCAAGGCAGGCCTTGCAGGGCTGGTCGTCGGCGCCATCGGCGTCGTCTTCGGCGACATCGGTACCAGTCCGCTCTATACCATCAAGGAGGCGTTCTCCGGCCATTACGGCCTCGTTGCCGATCACGACACCGTGCTGGGGGTGCTGTCGTTGATCTTCTGGGCGTTGATGATCGTGGTGACGCTGAAGTACGTCACCATCATCATCCGCGCCGACAACGAGGGCGAGGGCGGCATCATGGCCCTGATGGCGCTGGCCCAGCGCACGCTGCAGAGAGGTTCCTGGTCGGCGTACGCGGTGGGCATCTTGGGCATCTTCGGCGCTTCCTTGTTCTTCGGCGACAGCGTCATCACGCCCGCCATCTCGGTGCTGTCGGCGATCGAGGGACTGGAGGTGACCGCGCCGCGGCTGCACAACTGGATCGTGCCGCTCGCGGTGCTGGTATTGCTGGCGCTGTTCGCCACCCAGCGCTTCGGCACCGCCAAGGTAGGGCGAGTATTCGGTCCGGTGACGACGGTCTGGTTCCTGTCGCTTTCGGCTATCGGCATCTTCAATATCGGCCACAACCCGGAGGTGTTGCAGGCCATCAATCCGATCTGGGCTTTCCGGTTTTTCCTGACCCATGGCTCGCACTCGATCTTCATCCTGGGTGCGGTAGTGCTGGCGGTGACCGGCGGCGAGGCGTTGTATGCCGACATGGGCCATTTCGGCACCCGCCCGATCCGTTACGCCTGGTATTTCTTCGTGCTGCCGTCGCTGATGCTGAATTACCTGGGACAAGGCGCGCTGGTGCTGGAAGATCCCTCGGCGGTCAGAAATCCGTTCTATATCGGCGTACCGGAATGGGCCCGTTATCCGATGATCGCGCTGGCCACCGCTGCGACCGTGATCGCTTCGCAGGCGGTGATTACCGGTACGTTCTCGGTGGCGCGGCAGGCCATGCAGCTGGGCTATCTGCCGCGCATGGCGATCAAGCACACCTCCTACGAAACCATCGGCCAGATCTATATTCCCGGAATCAACTGGCTGCTGATGGGGGCGGTGTTGGCGTTGGTGCTGACGTTCCGCAGCTCCACTGCGCTTGCGTCGGCTTACGGCGTTACCGTTTCGGGCACCATGTTGATCGATACCCTGCTGCTGGCGCTGGTGGCCCGGGCCACCTGGCTGAAGGCGCGGACGTGGGTGGTTCCTTTGTGCGTGGTCTTCTTCATCATCGACGTGTCGTTCCTGGTTGCCAACGGCGTCAAATTCCTGGATGGCGCATGGGTGCCGGTGGCACTCGCGGTGCTGGTGTTCACCCTGCTGCGCACCTGGCGGCGCGGGCGCGAACTGCTCAGCGCCGAAATCCAGAAGGAAGGCATCAGGCTGGATACCTTCCTGCCCGGCCTGATGCTGGCGCCGCCGGTGCGCGTGCAGGGCACGGCGGTATTCCTGACCGCGCAGACCGGGGTGGTGCCGCATGCGATGCTGCACAACCTCAAGCACAACAAGGTGCTGCACGAGCGCAACGTGTTCCTGACCGTGGAGACGCTGAGCGTGCCGTATTCGCACAAGCGCCTGCGCATGGACGAAATCGGCGACGGGTTCTACCGGGTCATCGTCCGCTTCGGCTTCATGGAAACCCCGGACGTGCCGGCCGCGCTGATGCGTAGCTGCGACGGCGGCGGCATCTATTTCGATCCGATGGATACCACGTATTTCGCCAGCCGCGAGACCGTGGTTGCCAGCCGCCGCCGCGGCATGCCGATCTGGCGCGACAAGCTGTTTGCGCTGATGCACCGCAATGCGGCTCCGGCCACGGGATTCTTCCGCATTCCGGGCAACCGGCTGGTCGAGCTGGGCTCGCAGGTGGAAATCTAGGCGGGAAACTCGGGACTCGGGACTCGGGACTCGGGATTCGGAAAAGGCTCGGCTCTACCCCCTTTATAAGGTCCTTCTCCCGTTTCCGGGGATGTTGGCCTCGGCGGGAGTCGCCGGTCGTCAGGCTGGGGGTGCTCCGCCCTCCTGACGACCTCGTGTCTTTACGTCGGGCCGCAGTCTCGTTCCGCTTCGCGGCCCGAACCGGCCCGGCGCTGCGCGCCGGGCGTTCGCCAAGGCGCACGGCAGTGCCGCGCAAACCGCCTTGACTCACCCCTGGCCTGCTCTCCGCACCCCCAGCCCACCGGCCGTCGCCTTGGTCAGATGGCAGCTCGCGACTTCGGATGGCTGTTCTTCGAGCGCCGACCACGGTGTCCAGGAGCCGGTGGTCAGGGCAGTGCGGGACCGTCCGCGGCATGGATGCCGCGGAAGAGCCCACAAGGGTGAGGCAAGCGTTTGCGAAGCACCGCTTCGCGCGCAGCCGAACGCCCGCCATCTGCGATGGCGGGCCGGGCCCGCGCAGCGGGTGTTTACGGCGTGTCCCGCACTGTCCTGGCTATCGGATTCCACATAGGTGTTCCCCGCACTTGGGAGAAGAGCCTTTTACAAAGGGGGATTTGCGGTTGCCCCTGGAGCCAGTTGCCTTCCGATTGACAGTCCGGGCCGCCAGGCTCAGGTCAGCGCGGCAAAAGTCTCCACCAGCGCCGCGGTGCCGGCGACGATCAGCTGATCGCCGGGTTCGACGATGGTGTCGGCCTTGGCATAGGTCAGATCGGCGCGGGTCTGCTTGAGCGCGATCACGGTCACTCCGTACTTGCTGCGCAGCGCCGACTCGCTCAGCGTCTTGCCCCAGGCTTCCTTCGGCGCGCCGGTTTTGGCGATGGCGAAACCGTCGTCGAACTCGATGAAATCGGTCATCTTGCCGGTGACCAGGTGGGCGACGCGTTCGCCCATCGCCGCCTCGGGGTAGACCACATGATGGGCGCCGGTGCGCTCCAGGATGCGGCCGTGCTTGACGCTGGTCGCCTTGGCCCAGATGTCGGGCACGCCCAGTTCCTCCAGCGCCAGCACGGTCAGCACGCTGGCTTCCAGATCGCTGCCGATGCCGACCACGGCGCGCGCGAAATCCTTGATGCCCAGCTGGCGCAGCACATCGCTGTTGGTGGTATCGGCCTGCACGACGTGGGTCAGCTGATCGGCCCAGTGTTGTACGGTTTCGGCGTTTTCGTCGATGCCCAGCACCTCGTGGCCCAGCCGCACCAGCGAACTGGCGACCGAGCCGCCGAAGCGGCCCAGACCGATCACGACCACGCTGTCTGCATTTTCAGTAGTGGATTTCTTAGCCGACAATGGGGCGTTCCTCCGGGTAGCGGTATGCGGTCTGCCTGCTGCGCAGGGCCAGCGCGGTGGCCACGGTGATGGTGCCGACGCGGCCGACGAACATCAGCACGATCAGGATCGATTGTCCCACCGGCGGCAGCTCCGCGGTGATGCCGGTGGAAAGGCCGACGGTGGCGAAGGCCGAAATGCTTTCGAACATCAGCATGTGCAGCGGAAACTCGGAGACGCTGAGCAGCAGCAATGTGGCCACGGCCAGCACGGTCACCCCCAACAGGACGACCGTCAGCGCCTGGCGCTGGGTTTCGACCGAGATGCGGCGGCGGAAGGCGGTGGTATCGCGGCCGGCGTGGATCTCGGCCCAGACCACGAAGCCCAGCAGGAAGAACGTGGTGACCTTGATGCCGCCGGCGGTGCCGGCGCTGCCGCCGCCGATGAACATCAGCACGTAGTTCACCGCCAGCGTCTCCACCCGCATGCTGCCGACATCGACCGTGTTGAAGCCGGCGGTGCGTGCGGTGACCGAGTGGAACAGCGCGCCCAGCAGCTTGCCGCCGCCTTCCAGCGGTCCCAGCGTGCCGGGGTTGCCGTATTCGTAGAGCAGGATCATCGCGGCGCCGCCGAAGATCAGTATTGCGCTGCCGAGCAGGGTGATCTTGGTGTGTACCGACCAGCGCACCCAGCGCCTGTGTTCGCGCCTGAGTTCGAACAGCACCGGAAAACCGAGCCCCCCCAGCACGATGGCCAGCATGATCGGCACCACCACCAGCGGGTCGGCGACAAAGCCCATCAGGCTGTCCGAATAGGTCGAGAAGCCGGCGTTGTTGAACGCCGAAACGGACTGGAAGATCCCGTTCCACAGCGCCTGGCCCCAGCTTTCGCCATAGCCGTAGTGCAGCCGCAGCGCCAGCACCGCGGCCACCACCGCTTCCACCGCCACGGTCACGGTCAGAATCAGCCGCAGCACCGCCATCACATCGCCCAGGCCAAGGCTGCGGGTCTCGGCCTGCGCAACCAGCCGTGTGCCCAGCCGCAACCGCCGCATGACCAGCATGCCCAGCAAGGTGGCGCCGGTCATGATGCCGAAGCCGCCGACCTGGAACAGCCCCAGGATCACCACCTGACCAAAGCCAGACCAGTACACCGGCGTATCGACAGTACTCAGCCCGGTCACGCAGACTGCCGATACCGAGGTGAACAATGCCGTCAGCAGCGGCGCCGAGCCGGCGTCCGCGCGCGCCAGCGGCAGCATCAGCAACAGCGTTCCCAGGACGATGACGGCCAGGAATGCCAGCGGTATCAGTCTGGCTGGATGTTGGAGACCGCTTGCGGCCAAGTGGGGTTCCCGTTGCGCAGGCTGCGCCAAAGGCCGCGGATTGTGCCACGCATCGCCGATGCGCGGGTAAAAGGGGCCGTGCCGGTACGGCCCGCCGCCGCTTGCCTGCATAATGGCGGTATGACCGAAGACCGCATCATCGCCGCCGGCGCCACCCGCGAGGACGACGCCATCGAGGCCAGCATCCGGCCGCGGCGGCTGGACGAATACCTGGGCCAGGTGCCGGTCCGCGACCAGATGTCCATCTATATCCAGGCCGCCAAGGGCCGTGGCGAAGCCATGGATCATGTGCTGATCTTCGGCCCGCCCGGCCTGGGCAAGACCACGCTGAGCCATGTCATCGCCAACGAACTGGGGGTCAGCCTGCGCGTCACCTCCGGCCCGGTGATCGAAAAGGCCGGCGATCTGGCGGCGCTGCTGACCAATCTGCAACCGCACGATGTGCTGTTCATCGACGAGATCCACCGGCTGTCGCCAGCGGTCGAGGAAGTGCTGTACCCGGCGATGGAGGATTTCCAGATCGACATCATGATCGGCGATGGCCCGGCCGCGCGCTCGATCAAGCTGGACCTGCCGCCGTTCACGCTGATCGGCGCCACCACCCGGGCCGGCCTGCTGACTGCGCCGCTGCGCGATCGTTTCGGCATCGTGCAGCGGTTGGAGTTCTATACGCCCGAGGAGCTGACCCGGATCGTGCGCCGTTCGGCCAGAATCCTCGGCATCGATTGCGTGGCCGAAGGCGCCGCCGAGATCGCCAACCGCGCGCGCGGCACCCCGCGCATCGCCAACCGGCTGCTGCGGCGGGTGCGCGACTATGCGCAGGTGCGGGCGGACGGGCAGATCGACCATGACGTCGCGCGCGCGGCGATGAAGATGCTCAACGTCGACCCGGAGGGCTTCGACGAGCTGGACCGGCGCATGCTGCGCACCATCATCGACAACTTCGACGGCGGCCCGGTCGGGGTGGAATCGCTGTCGGCCGCGCTGTCGGAAGAACGCGGCACGCTGGAAGATGTGGTCGAGCCCTACCTGATCCAGCAGGGGTTCCTGGTGCGTACCGCGCGCGGCCGCATGGCCACCTCCAAGGCCTACCGGCACCTCGGCTTGCAGCCGAAGCGGGAACCGGGAATCGGGAACGGAGAACCGCAGGAGCTGTTCTGACCCCGCTGCCAACACAGCGCTTTTCCCGATAATGAGCCGGCCGCAGGAGCCTTGCCCTTGACTTCCGATTCCCCGTTCCCTATTCCCGGTTCACGGCTATTCAGTTGGCCGACACGAATCTACTGGGAAGATACCGACGCTGGCGGCGTGGTCTATCACGCGCAATATGTCGCCTTTCTGGAGCGGGCGCGCACCGAATGGCTGCGCGCGCACGATCAGAGCCAGGAGCGTTTGCGCCGGGATCACGATCTGCTGTTTGCGGTGCGTGCGATGGAACTGGATTTCCTGCGTCCGGCGCGGCTGGACGACCTGCTGCAGGTAACGGTCGAAGTGCGCCAGTGCAAGCGCGCCAGCGTGGTCTTTGCCCAGTCGATCCGGCGCGGCGAAGAGGTTCTGCTGACCGCCGCGGTGCGGGTGGCAGCGCTGACCGCGTCGGGATTCAAACCCCAGGCGCTGCCTGACGCGTTGTATCAGGCATTCAAATCGCTCGAACTGCCCCCTGGCACAACCGATACCGACAATCCGAAAACCTTGAGGAACAACGGATGATTGCAATGCTCCTGGCCTTTCAGGACACCGTGGTGGAAGCGCTGCCGGAAGAAGCGGTCGCCGCCGCCGCCGAAGCCACCGCCAGCACCGTCAACAGCGGTATCAACTATTTCGATCTGATGCTCAAGGCCAGCCTGCCGGTCAAGCTGATCGTGCTGTTGCTGCTGGCCGGCTCGCTGATCAGCTGGGTGATCATTTTCCGCAAGGCGCGCATCTACAAGAATGCCGACCGTGGCGCCGACGAGTTCGAGAACCGCTTCTGGTCCGGCGCTGAGCTGAGCAAGCTGTACGCTGGCGCGGCCGATCGCAATCGCGTGGTGACCGGGCTGGAAGCCATCTTCGAAGCCGGCTTCCGCGAGTTCGCCCGCTTGCGCGACAAGCGCAAGCTCGACGGCCGGATCCAGTTGGAAGGCGCCCAGCGCGCGATGCGCGCCACCTATGCGCGCGAGGTCGGGCAACTGGAACGCAACCTGGAGCTGCTGGCCAACATCGGTTCCACCGCGCCCTACGTGGGTCTGGTCGGCACCGTGTTCGGCATCATGGTGACCATGCACGACATGCTCAACAGCGGCGAGCAGGCCGGCATCGCCTCGGTGGCGCCGGGCATTTCCGAAGCCCTGTTCGCCACCGCCATCGGCCTGTTCGTGGCCATTCCGGCGGTCTGGGCCTACAACCGCTTCACCACCCGGGTCGAGCGGCTGTCGGTGCGCTACGAAACCTTCGCCGAGGAGTTCAGCTCGATCCTGCAGCGCCAGTCCTCGGCCGACGAATAAGCGGAGTCCGCCATGACCGCCGCCTTTGCCCCGCACCGCAAGCGCCGCAAGCTCAAGTCCGAGATCAACGTCGTCCCGTACATCGACGTGATGCTGGTGCTGCTGATCATCTTCATGGTGACCGCACCGCTGCTGACCCTCAGCGTGGACGTCGACCTGCCCGATTCCACCGCCCGTTCGGTCGAAAGCCAGAAGGATCCGGTGATCGTCACCGTCGACGCCAGCGGCCGCTACACGCTGACGCTGGAAAGCGGCAAGCCCGAAGCCATCGACGCCGAGATGCTGCAGGCCAAGCTGCGCGCATTCGTCGGGCAGAATCCGGATACCCCGGTGTTCGTCGCCGCCCCCGGTGCCTCGGAGTACCAGCGGGTGATGGACACCATGGTCATGCTGCAGCAGTCCGGGGTGAAGAAAGTCGGCCTGATGAGCCAGCCGGGCGGCAATGCACGCTGAGGCCTTCCCCCGCCAGGCCCCGCTGGGCCAGGACGATCTGTGGCGGCCGGTCCTGCTGGCCGTCGGCGTGCACCTGCTGGTCGCGCTGCTGTTCCTGCTGGCCTGGTGGTGGTCGCCGTCGCGCAGCATGCAGCCGGCAGCCGGTTCGCCGATGGTCGAAGCGGCCTTGATGATCTCCACCGCCGACATCCGTTCGGCCGAACAGGCCATGCGCGATGCGCCCAAGCCCGAACCGCTGCCGGCGCCGGTGCAGGAGATTGCCGAGGAGGAAACCGTGCCGCCGCCGCAGCCGATTCCCGAGCCGCGGCCGCAGGATTCGCCGGTGCAGCAGCAACAGCAGGCGCAGGAGCGGATTCCGGTCCCCGACACCACCGAACAGGACCGCGCCAGCGCGCTGGCCATCTCGCAGGAAAAGGCCCGCCAGGAGCAGGAAGAAAAACGCCGGCAGGAGCAGATCGACCTGACCGAGCGCGAGCGCCAGCTGGAGGCCGAACGCAAGCAGCGGCTGGCCAAGCAGCAGGAAGAAGAGGACCGGCAGAAGAAGCTCGATGAAATCCGCCGCCAGCGTGCGCAGGCCCAGCGCGAGGCGCAACTGGCCGAACAGAAGCTGCGCCAGCTGGCCGACGCCCGCGAGCGCGCCACGCCCGCGCCGGCGACCACCGCCAGCACCACATCGCCCGGCACGCCCGGACAAGGTGGCACGGATGCCAATCTGACCGCCCAGTACGCGGCCGCCATCCAGGAAGCGGTGCTGCGGCAATGGGTGCGGCCGGATTCGGTACCGTTGGGCCAGCGCTGCCGCATCACCATCCGCCAACTGCCGGGGGGCGAAGTGGTCAGCGCCGAAGTCGATCCCAGCTGTCCCTACGACGCCGCCGGCCGCCGCTCGGTGGAGGCGGCGGTGCTGCGCGCCCAGCCGCTGCCGTATCGGGGTTTCGAATCGGTGTTCCAGCGCACCCTGAACTTCAATTTCCAGGCCCAGGACCGCTGAGCGCCGCGATTTTGTTCATAATTGCGAAAACGTTCACGCGGAAGCTGCTATCCCTTGTACCCCCAATGAACCGACCCTGCACAACCTGCCCATGATGAAGAGAATCCCCGGCCTGATCGCCGCATTGACGCTCCTGATGCTGTCTTTCGCCGCCTCGGCGCAGCAGCAGGGGCTGGAAATCGACATCGTCGGCGGCAATGCCTCGGCATTGCCGATCACCGTGGTGCCGATGCCGTACCAGGGTTCGGCCGCCGCTCCGCCGACCGATGTGTCCAGCGTGGTGCGCGCGGACCTGGAGCGCTCCGGCGCGTTCCGCACGCTGCCGGAAGCCAGCATCGTCGAACGGCCGCTGCGCGGCAGCGAAATCCAGTACCCCACCTGGCGCGCGCTGCGCCAGGACTACATCGTCGTCGGCCGGGTGGTCGACGGTGGCGAGGGCGCCTATCGGGTCGAGTACGAGCTGTTCGACGTCGCCAAGCAGGAGCGCCTGCTGGGGCTGGCGATGACCGCGCGCGCCAATGCGATGCGCGATGTCGCCCACCAGATGGCCGATGCCATCTACGAGAAGATCATGGGCATCCCGGGTGCGTTCTGGACCCGCATCGCCTACGTCACCGCCACCGGCCGCGGCAACAACACCCGCTACGCGCTGATGGTGGCCGATTCGGATGGCTACAACCCGCAGACCATCGTGCGCTCGGCCGAGCCGCTGGTGTCGCCGGCCTGGAGCCCGGACGGCAGCCGCCTGGCGTACGTGAGCTTCGAAGGCGGCAACTCGGCCATCTTCATCCAGAACATCGTCACCGGCGCGCGCGAAAAGGTTGCCGGTTTCCGCGGCATCAACGGCGCGCCGTCGTTCTCGCCGGACGGCAGCCGGCTGGCGCTGACGCTGTCGCGCAGCGGCAACCCGGAAATCTACGTGATGGACATCGCCAGCAAGCAGCTGCGCCAGCTGACCAACACCTCCAGCATCGACACCGAACCGACCTGGAGCGCCGACGGCAGCACCATCTATTTCACCTCCGACCGCGGCGGGCGTCCGCAGATCTACCAGGTGCCGGCCGCTGGCGGGTCGGCGACCCGGGTGACCTTCCAGGGCAGCTACAACGCCACCCCCACCGTGTCCTTCGATGGCAAGAAGATCGCCGTGGCGCAGGGCAGCGGCAACACCTACCGTATTGCGCTGATGGACAGCAGCCTGGGTTCGCCGCGCTGGTCGTCGCTGTCGCCGGGGTCGCTGGACGAATCGCCCAGTTTCGCCCCCAATGCCAGCATGCTGTTGTATGCGGCGCGTGAGGGCGGCCGCGGCGTGTTGTACGCTGTCTCGGCCGACGGCCGGGTCCGCCAGCGCCTGGTGCTGGCCGATGGCGATGTACGTGAGCCGGCATGGTCGCCCTACCGCACAAAACGTTAAAATTACGTCTACAATTCTCGTCCCCACACCACTCCCCGCGATAAGCCCAAGGAATGACCATGAACAACACTGCCCGTATCTTGATGCTGTCCCTGCTGTCCGTGGCCGTCCTGGCCGGCTGTAAGAAAGCCGTCAAGGAAACCCAGCCGACCGACACCGTCACCACCCCGACCACGCCGACCGGCCCGACCACCTCCGGCGTCTACGGCCCCAACGATCTGGATACCGATGCCTGCCTGCGCCAGCGCGTGGTCTACTTCGATCTGGACCGCGATCTGGTGAAGCCGGAATTCCAGGCCATCATGGGTTGCCATGCCAAGTACCTGCGTGACCGTCCGTCCTCGCGCATCACCCTGGAAGGCCATGCCGACGAGCGCGGCAGCCGCGAATACAACCTGGGTCTGGGCGAACGCCGCGGCAACTCGGTGTCTTCGGCACTGCAGGCCAACGGCGGTTCCGGTTCGCAGCTGACCGTCGTCAGCTACGGCGAAGAGCGTCCGGTCTGCACCGAGTCCGGCGAATCCTGCTGGTCGCAGAATCGCCGCGTCGAAATCGTCTACACCGCCCGCTGATCTTTAAGCGATGGCACTGACGAAACAGTCGATGCTGGTACTTGCGGCGGCCCTGGTGGCCGCCGCACCCGCGCATGCGCAACGCCAAAGCCTGGCCGACCGCGTCAGCGCATTGGAGATCCAGGCCAACAACAACCAGGGCAACATGGATTTGTTGAACCGGGTGACCCAGCAGGAAAACGAACTGCGCCAGCTGCGCGAGCAGATCGAACTGCTGCAGAACGAACTGGAACAAATCAAGCAGCGCAACCGCGACCAGTACCTTGACCTCGACGGCCGGCTCAACCGGCTGGAGGGCGGGGTACCCGGGGCGGTTCCGCCGGTGGCGGTGCCTTCTGGCGGGACTGCCGCAGCGCCGGT
Source organism: Pseudoxanthomonas wuyuanensis (assembly GCF_900215535.1). Classification (GTDB taxonomy): domain Bacteria; phylum Pseudomonadota; class Gammaproteobacteria; order Xanthomonadales; family Xanthomonadaceae; genus Pseudoxanthomonas_A; species Pseudoxanthomonas_A wuyuanensis. The sequence goes on from NZ_OCND01000002.1 coordinate 557,405, forward strand.
TGCCCCAACGGTGCCGGTTGCCGCCACCGCAGTCGCGGACGCCGCTCCGCGCGTGCATGGCGATGTTGGCGCGCTGGCCCAGGCCGGCGACGAGCGCACCGCCTACAACGTGGCGTTCGACAAGCTCAAGGCCGGCGACTATGTCGATTCGGCACAGTTGTTCACCAGTTTCCTCGAGTTGTACCCCAACGGCGTCTATGCCCCCAACGCGTTGTACTGGTTGGGCGAGAGCTATTACGTCACCCAGAATTACGAACTGGCCGCGCAGCAGTTCCGCGCATTGCTGGAGCGCTATCCCACCCACGACAAGGCCGCCGGTTCGCTGCTCAAGCTGGGCCTGTCCGAGTACGGACTGGGCCAGGTGGAGCGGGCCGAACGCACCTTGGGCAGCGTGGTCAGCCAGTACCCCGGCAGCGATGTCGCCCGTACCGCCGATGACCGCCTGCGCGCCATCCAGTTGGGCCGGGTCCGCTGATTCCAGCCCGGGCATGCGCGCCCACGGCGCATCCGGCTCAGCCTGAAAACGAACATCCGCGCCATTGGCGCGCCTTACCGCGTCGCCGGCGAGCGGCGTAACCTGTGCCGATGAATGCCGCGTCCATCCCCAGCGAAATCGTCCAGTCGTCCAGCGATCGGCTGAAGATCACCGAGATCTTCCTGTCCTTGCAGGGCGAGGCCAACGCGGCCGGCTGGCCGACCGTGTTCGTGCGCCTGACCGGCTGCCCGCTGCGCTGCCAGTACTGCGATACCGCTTACGCCTTCCATGGCGGGCAGTGGTGGGACATCGACGCCATCCTGGCCGAAGTGGCCGGTCACGGCGTCCGCCATGTCTGCGTCACCGGCGGCGAACCGCTGTCGCAGAAGCGCTGCCTGGGGCTGCTGCGCAGGCTCTGCGATGCCGGCTACGACGTGTCGCTGGAAACCTCCGGCGCCATCGACATTACCGGCGTCGATGCGCGGGTGTCGCGGGTGCTGGACCTGAAAACCCCCGGCTCCAAGGAAATGGCGCGCAACCGGCTGGAGAACCTTGCGTTGCTGACCCCGCGCGACCAGGTCAAGTTCGTGCTGTGCGGCCGCGCCGACTACGAATGGGCGCGCGACATGGTCGCCCAGCACCGCCTGGCCGAACGCTGCGACGTGCTGTTCTCGCCCAGCAAATCCGAACTGCCGCCGCGCGAGCTGGCCGACTGGATCGTCGCCGACCGCCTGCCGGTGCGTTTCCAGATGCAGTTGCACAAACTGCTGTGGGACGACGAGCCGGGAAGGTGACCGGTGGTTGGTCATTGGTGATTCGTGATTTGCAGGGGCAGCCAATGCCTCGTCCGAATCGCGAATCACGAATCACCAATCACGACCTACCATGAAAAAAGCCGTCGTCCTTCTCTCCGGTGGCATGGACTCCGCCGTCGTCGTTGCCATCGCCCGCGAGCAGGGCTATGCCGTGCATGCGCTCAGCGTGCGCTACGGGCAGCGGCATACCTCCGAACTGGAAGCGGCCGTGCGGGTGGCCGATTCGCTGGGCGCGGTGGCGCACAAGACCGTGCATGTGGACCTGCGCAGCATCGGCGGTTCCGCGCTGACCGACGACATCGAGGTCCCCGAGGCCGGCGGCGGCGGCATTCCGGTGACCTATGTGCCGGCGCGCAACACCATCATGCTGTCGGTAGCGTTGGGCTGGGCGGAAGTGCTGGGCGCCACGGACATTTTCTGCGGCGTCAACGCGGTCGACTATTCCGGCTATCCGGATTGCCGGCCCGAGTTCATCGACGCGTTCGAAAAGCTCGCCAACCTGGCTACCAAGGCCGGCGTGGAAGGCGCCGGTCTGCGCATCCACGCCCCGCTGCTGAAGCTCAGCAAGGCCGATATCGTGCGCGAAGGCGTGCGGCTGGGGGTGGATTTCGCGCAGACGGTCTCCTGCTACCGCGCCGATGAACAGGGCCGCGCCTGCGGCCACTGCGACGCCTGCCAACTGCGTGCGGCCGGCTTCGCCGACGCCGACGTGCCGGATCCGACCCGCTACGCCTGAGCGCGCCCGCAAACCGGCGGCTTCCCGCTGGATTTCGCTGTGCGCCGCAGCTGGGTTAGAATGCACACCCCGGCGCAATGTCGGGGTTTTCATGGGCCGTTAGCTCAGTCGGTAGAGCAGAAGACTTTTAATCTTTTGGTCGAAGGTTCGAATCCTTCACGGCCCACCATATGCATCAGGCACTTAGGTTAGCCCCAAGTGCCTTTTTTGATGGCTCCGGAAAAATTCCCGGAAAAATTCGCGCCCGTGACGATGTTCCACGGGCGCCTGTGACGGCTACTGATCGCCGGTTGCCTTCGGCAGCTTGGGCGGTTGCACCACCGGCACGTCGTGCGCGTAACGCCTCACCATTGCTGGAGCGACATGGCCGCTGCTGTCCTGCAGATCGCCGAAGTTTCCCTCGGTGTCGGTCACGCCTCGGTGCTTGAGGCCGTGCAGGCTGAAACGGTCCTCTTCCGCGATGACGCCCTCGCGGATCGCCATGGTGATGGCGCGCTGCCAGGCTGAATCCAATGCGGATTTCGTCAGCGGTGTTCCGCTCTGGGATACCAGCAGGCGGCGCCGTTCCGGTTTCAGCGGGATAGGGCGCTCGTGCGCTTTCATGCGCTCCTTGCGGTACTTGGCCAGCCAATCCCAAGCCTCGCGCAGCGCGTCATTCCACTCTGTGATGTTGTCGCGCGAACCTTTGCGGCGGTTGGTGCGGATGCCCTGTTCGGTGTGGTTGGCATCGGTGAGCGTAGTTACCTCAATGCCGCGCAGTCGCACGTTGTACGCCAGCAGCATCACTGCGTGCAGGTAGGGCGAAACGCTCCCGCGAGTGTGAGCGGTCAAGCTACCTCGCACTCGCACGAATTCCAGCATGGCGACGAACACTTCCGGGGCGGGCATCTTGAACTCGGCCAGCTCGCGCGCCTGGCGAACACCTTGAGCCGGATTGTGCTCGCAGTGGCCGAACCGAATACCCCAAGCGAACAGGCGGCGCAAGTAGCGCAGGACATGATTCGCCTTGGAAGGGCGCGGATCCAGTGCCGGCAGTTTGCCCCTGGCCTGCCGGCCCGTTGCGATGGCCTCCACCATGCGCTGGATGGCCGGCACGCGCAGGCGGGCCACCTGCACCTCACCCAATTTGCTCCCATCCGTCAGCACGAATCCTTTGGCCTCGCTTGCGCACTGCGCGTAGTCCTTCTGAGTGCCCGAGGCCAGCGAGTTGAACTCGCCGGATTTGACGAACTGATCGCACAGGTAGCCCAGCGAGCCTCGATTGTCGCCGCCGCGAGCCACCTCCATGATCGCGTGCAACTCCGACAGCCGCGCCTTGGCGAAGGCCACCGTCCGCTTGCGCGGACGGCCACCTTCAGGGTGAGGTTCGTAAATGAACCATCGGTTGTCACTCCAATAGATGCCCACCGGTAGTGCGTTCTGGTCGATGTGAGCTGGAATGTCGGGATTGAACTTCCTGTTTCGTCCAGGCCTCATGCAATCATGTCCTCGATACGCGGTTCGTCGTTGGCGGAGACCGGTCGCGCCGAAACACCGAGAGCCGCGTTCAGCGCCTCCATGGTTGTCCAGATGCCGCCCTGACCATCGTACTTGTAGCGGATGTGCTGGCGCTCCGCCCAGCGCACCACGGTGGATGCTCGGGGCGCCGGCCCCGTGGGCCGACACATGCGCTGTAGTGCGGCGAAAGTGAGGATCTTCTCGGTCATAGCGGTGCGCCCTCCCACCACTCGCGGCGGCTTTTCCACTGCAGACGCATTTCCTCGCGCAGTTCGTTGGCGGCAGCGCAGCCACGCTTGTCGCTGATTCGTTGCATGAGTTCGGCCACCTTGGCCTCAGTGACATAGCCCTCGCGCAGCCACGTCCGCGCTTCACAGGCGCGGCGGTGGGCTTCCGTGCTGGTATCCGTCATCGGGCTTTGCCTCCGGTGCCGAACAGGGCGAACAGCACCACGTTCTCAGCTGGCCCCGCCGGTGGTCGTGGTGTGCGGACGCGATGCATGCGCTTCCACTCTTGCAGGGCCGTGTCGAAGTCGGGGCACTTCTTCGTGGCGCCGCACCGGCATTCGATGAAATGGCCGCCGCCAGCGGTCGCCTGCCTGCAGTCGTGGATATGCCGCGCCAGATGCCCTGCCTGGCAGCGGGGCAAGGGCATGTCGTGGTCGACCTGGCGCTGAGTCATGGCCGACCTCCTTGTTTTGCCGCCGCCCGCAGCCGTTTCACCGCGATGGCGAAACGTTCCGGGTCGCGCTCGATGCCGATAAAGCCGCGCCCTTGCTCCAGGCACGCGGCCCCTGTGGTGCCGCTGCCGGCGAAGGGGTCCAACACGATTTCACCAGGGGCGGTGAAGTCCGTGACCAGGGCGCGAAGCAGCGCCAGCGGTTTCTCGGTCGGCACGCTGGCCTTATTGCAGACCGGCGTGATCCACGTCCCCGGACCGCCACGGCGATTCCAACGCTTGCGTCGCTTACCCGCGTGCAAGATGGCGATCTCTTCGTGACCCTGGCCAGGCCGGTCACCGGTCATCTGCGGCACGGGATTCTGCTTTACCCAGATGCCCCGGCGGATGAACTCGGGCCAGTCGTACAGGAGCCGGCCGTGGCGCATGTCACACGTCGCCACGCACCAGCCCTCTGCGACCGACAGCCAAGCGCGAGCGGCGACCGTGAACTGCGCATCGGTGAACGCATCGAACGTCACCAGTTGCTTGTCGCGCGCGCCCTTCTTGTTGGTCTTGGCATTACGGTGCGTGCGGCCGGCATACGGCGGGTCGGTGATCACCGCTGCAACCGGCTGCAACTGGCCGATGATGCGTTCGCTGTCCCCGCAGTACATGACGGCCGCACCGATGCGTGCGGCCTGTTGGATGCCGTTGGTCTTGGTCGGACGGAACATGCGGATCATGCCAACCCCTTCCGCACGATGTGCGCATCGATCTGTGCGGCAATCAGCGCGCCGGCCTTCACCAGTTCGCGCAGGCGGGCGGACGGATCCACGTAGGCGTTGCCTTGGCCGTCGCTGGTGACGGGCGCCGGCTTCCACCACTTCTTGGCGAACGGCCAACCCTCGGGCGCCGTGTTGAAGCACATGGCATCCGTCCGGCGCGGATCCTTCAGGGGCATGGCGTAGCAGGCCGCGGCCATCGCCAACTCCTCGGCGCCGTAGCCGCTGTCGCCAGCCGGCGAGAACCCCTCGATTTCGCACTGGCGTGCGCGTTCGTCTGCGATCAACGTTACGCCGAAGTTCGCGACCGTGCGCCGCAGGCGGTTGGCAACACGGGTAAGTTCAGCGGCCGCGATGGCATCGGCCTTGCCAAGTGCGATCAGGGTGGCCACCAGCCCCAGCATGCTGGCTGTGTGCGGAGGCAGGATCGGGCGATCCGTCACCAGGCTATCGGCCTCGCTGAGCGCGGCTGTACGGTCCTGGGCGCGAAGCGCGTCGCGCCCGGCCAGGTTGGCGTCTTGTACCCGCTGTTCCAGCAGACTCAGGTCGAAGGAACTCATCGTGCAGCGGGCCAGCTCGATGATTGCGTGGGCGGCTTCCAGTTCTCGGCGCATGCGCCAGAAGGCCTCAGACATGGGCCACCTCCCGGCGCACGGCCATCGCACGCCGACGGCGCACGGTCATCGGAATCTGGCCCACCGCCAGCGCCGCCTGAGCGGGCTTCTGGGCGCGAGTGGTGACCAGGTGGTAGACGAGCGCACCGCCAGCGGCTGGCGCGGCGCTTAGTGCGAGCAGGGCGACCAGATCAAGCATGGGCCACCTCCGTCGCGGCGGCCGCTCGTGCCTCGACGCCCGCAGCGGTTACCGGCCGCGGCAGCAGGTTGGCCACCTCGAACGGAAAGCGCAGCCCGTCCAGGTACTCGGCCAGCTCCTTGCTCAGCCGGGCCTCGGCGCACTGGATGAAGTCGGGAGTCTTGGTTATCCAGCCCCGGCCATGACCCGCACGGCGCTGCCAGCACTTCACAACCTCCACACGGCCGCCCATCTGCAGCACGCCGGTAAGGACCACCTTGTTCCGCTCGATGCGGACGTGCACCTCGGCGTGGCAATCGCCGCCGGGGGCGCCAAAATCCACGCCATTAACCACCGGCGTGGTAGGGTTCGCGCCGGGTCCGGTGGCTGGACTCGGCGAAGGTGTAACGGTGGTGGGGACATCCCCGCACATCTGTTGCATGGCTCTCATCTCCTGAGCTTCGTTGGGGAAGGCCCGAGGGGAGGTGTTGGCGCACCGCCCGCCGGACCCGCTTTCTCCGGCTAACCGCCGGCGGGGTGGGACGCGGTGTTCATGCTTGGAATACCCAGCACTTCACGATGGCCGGCTTATCAGGCTGTCCAGCGCGGATGTAACTGTTCACGGCCGTGTTGGCGTCGATGAACTTGTGGCGGCGCGAGTTGCGCAGCAGCGCACGCACGATGTTGAGATCGGCCAGCCGCTGGGAGTGGTGGGCGGCCTTGGCGTAGAACTCGTTGAGGTTGATGGCGATGCGCTTGGGGTCACGCGAGTGGTTGACCACCGGCCCGGCCTGCATCCCTTCCAGGTACTCGTAGACCTCCCAGAACTCCACGATCTGCGGGTGATCGGCGTTGATGGCCGTCTGCCGTTCCAGCGCCATGTTCACCAGCGCATCGCGCGTGGCCTCGATCATCGGCACGGGGATGTCCACCACCAGTCGCAGGCAATCGAACAGGGCCAGCATCTGCGCGTGATTCTTGATCACGCGCTCGACACGGATTTCCTTGCGCTCACGCAGCGCCGCCTCGTAGAAGCGGGCGCGCTCGGCGAATTTCTCCAGCACCAGGCGCTCGGCCTTGATCGCTTTGATCAAAAAGTGGCTCAGGGACTCGACCGGCAGTGCGTTGAGGTTGTCGGCCGCGATGCGGCTGTTCGTAGTGACCTCGGGCCGCTTGAAGTGCAGCTTTACGATGCGCGTCAGAATCGCTTCGCTGGCGTCCACGGCCGCGTTCTGGCTGATCACGATAGTGCCCCGAAACGGTGGTTCATAGGTATCGTTGCCGCCGTTGCGCACGCCGCGTGTGGCCAGTGTGCCGCCGCCGAAGAAGTCCTTCAGTTCGTCCCACTCGAACGTCTTGGCGTGGGCCTTGTCCGGCTCGTTACGGTCGGCTTCCAGCAGCACCACCGGCATGCCAGAGATCTGGCCCATCGCACGGGCGCGACCGGCCTTCGACGACTTGGCCGGGTCGAAACCCTCGTAGTCGCTGCGGCCCAGCAGCTTCCACAGGAACGTCAGCAGCGTGGTCTTGCCGGCGCCGGCCTCGCCCGTGGCTTCCAGAAACGGGTAGCTCTTGTGGGCCGTGCGGATTTGCTCGGCAAACAGCGAGCCAAACCAGAACGTCAGGGCGACCATGCCGTGCGTGCCGAAGCAGGTCCACAGCCACGGCAGCCAGTCGGTGCGGTAGCCGTCGGCATCGCGCTGAATCTCCAGCTTGATCGACTTCTGGGTGGTTTTCAGGCGTAGCTTGTCGAACTCGAAGTAGTCCTCTTCGTTCGCCTGCACCAGCTCGCCATCGCGCACGGCCAGGTCACCGAGCAGGTACGCGCGGTGTTCCTTGCTGTAGCCGACGAAGTCGATGGTGTCGACCTTCTTGATGTTGAACAGCTGGTCCTTCATCACGTGGATCAACTCCGACGCGGTGCCGTCGAACACGGCGCCCGGCGCGAAGCTGGCCAGCCGGTCGCGGAAGGTGGGCGCGTTGAGCGTCTGCGAGGCGGTAAACGTGCCCTTGACGCTGGGCGCCTCGTGTGGGAAGTCCACCCGGAAGAAGTACCAGGATTCGTCGGTGACCTCGTTGCGTTGGAAATACAGCGCTTCCGGGTAGCAGTTGGCGATTTCGCGCACCGACGCGGCGGCGGCCTGCAGCTTGGGCAGGTGTTCGTCGATGTCCTCTTCGCCGTGCTGGCCGACAAATTCCTTCTTGACCTTCTCGAAGCGGCTGCTGTCGAAGTCGAACCACCACAGGCGGGCCTTGAACTCCAGATGGAACTCGTGGCGGCCGTCGTGGTTGAAGATCAGCAACGCCTTGTCCTTGGCCGTCTTGGCCAGCACCAGGTCGCCCTGGTAACGCGCCTCGGCCACATCGTCGGCCCACTGCTTCGCCTGGTCGACCTTGTCGCCGTGCGACAGGGCACGCAAATGCAGGTCGTTCCAATCCACTTTGCGGTCGCGCTGCGGGACCAGCGCGGCCTTGCAGGGGAAGCCCATGGCGCGGGCTCGCGCCACATGCTTGCGCAGGTAGTCGCGTGCGGTCGGCTCGTTGTCCGGTGCCCAGATCAGTGTCGGCAGGTTGCCGCGCCGCAGCTCCAGCAGCTTGCGCAGCGAGCCTTCCGGAAACTGGTTGGAGGACATGGCCGACACGGCGTCCTGGCCGTGGTGCAGGTGCGCCAGCGCATCGAAGATGCCTTCCACGATCCACAGTTCTTGCACCTCGGCCAGCCGCTCGGTGACCTCCTGCGGCGCCCACCAGGTGCCGGCGAAGCTCTGGCCCGGCGCAAACCGGGCTTTCATCTTGCCGAATCGGTGCGGGCGGTCGATCAGGCGCTCCCACCATTGGCCGCGCTCCAGCGGGAAGCGCACGGTGGCGCTGCCGGCCTTGAGTTTGGGGTTGTAGTAGTTCTCCTGCGTGAACAGCCCGCGCACGCGCGTCAGGTCGAAGCCGCGCGCGTGCTGCAGGTAGGCCTCGGCCGCAGCGTGCGGGTTGGCGTCGGTCGTCGGGTGGCGATTGCTCCAGTCGTCGAACAGATCGTCGTAGACGTCCTTGACGTGGATTTCGCGGCCACACTTGGCCTGGCGCCCGCAGCGCACCACCCACGGGCTGGCATGGTTGCAGTACAGCTCTTTCTTGCTGCACGACGGGCATGTGCCGCCGCGCATGTACGTCGTGCCGACACGCAGCTTGAGCTTGTAGTCGCGCTCAAGCCGCTGGATTACCTGCTGGCGCAGATCTTCTTGCATGGGGTGGTTAACCTGCCGCCTCGGTGGTGTTGGGGTGTTGCATGGCTCTCTCTCCTGACGTCGGTGGTCAGGCCTGAGCGGTGTTGGCGCACCGCCCTGGCCTGCGGGGCGGTGTTACAGGGACTCGCTGGTCAGCTGTGAGTGGTTGAGAATCTCCAGCATGTCGTCGCGGATGTACTCGGCAACGGCCGCGGTGGCGTCGTGGCTGACCCCTGCCGCCACGGCCACGTCGTTGTTAATCGCGGCCAACAGCATGGCGGCCTGCTGGGCGCGCCACAGGCGGTCGTAGTCGTCGCCGGGGATGATTTGGCCATCATCGTGGCGCTTGCGCGGGGCATTGGCGGGATGCTTGGTCACGTTGCCCATTACGCGCCCTCCGTCGTGGCCCACGCGCAGCCGGTGAAGCCGTGCGCGTGTAATGCGTCGGCCAGCAGACGCAGGCGCTTGGGTGGCATCAGCAGCGTCAGCGGCCCGAGGTTCAGGCCGGTGTCACCGGCCAGCGACACGGCGTCCCGCTCCAACAGTGCGGTGGCCACATGGAAGCGCTCCGGCGTGCTGGAGAACCAATCCAGGCGCAGGGTTCCATCGGCGCCAACGCGCAGCTCGGCGACCGCGCCAGGGATGTCCAGTTCGTACTGGGCAGCATAGCGAGTGCGCATCAGGCACCCGCTTTGTGCGCGCTGCGCACGGTGCCGGTGATGGCCACATGGACCTGGTGCAGCGTCAGCTGGCCAATGGGCGTGCCGCTGGCTTGCAGGCGGGCGCTGAGGGCCTGCCAATCGGTGTATTCCCAGTCGAGGGTGTCGGCGATGGCGCCGAAGTAGGTGGCGATGTGCCGTGCCGGGCTGTTGCCGGGCGTGGCGGAGGTGTGCTGTTTCATGGTGCGCGTACTCCATGTCGTTGTGGAGTCCGCCACCGCCGAGACCAATCGGAGGTGGTGGACGACGCGGAGTTGGTCTACCGGGGAGACGCGCCACCCGGCGGGGCCGAAGCCCCCACCGCGCCGCCCACCATAAACTGGCTGGCAGCAAGCCCTGGCACCGAGGCCGGGCATGAAAAAAGCGCCTGCATCGGATATGGGCGCTTTTGCGCGCATCTCAATCGGGAGACCAATCCCGGTCACCGAATTTGCGGCGACGTGGGAATAGTTGCTCCGACCGGCGAAGGTGTCAAGGGGGAATCGTGGTGATTGGCGGCGGTGCGTCATCGACGCGTGCCGGCGCGAAGCGATAGCGACCAGCGTCATGCACGCCCCCGCCGCGTTGACGCGGTGGGCGTGGTGATGACCAGGTACGTGCCGCCGCCCTGGATGTGCGCCTCGACCTCGGCGCGCAGGCGCTCGGCTTGACGGGATTTCACCGCCGGCATTGCCAGTTCGTCAGGGAGCTGCTGACCAGACACCAAGCGCGGCGCCTGCGCCGTCGCCCAGCCGTCGCGATGGACCTTGCCCAGTTGGCGCTTCATGCCCGGCTCCCGCGCAAGATGCGATGCCAAGCCAACGCCAGCCGCTCCACGTAGGACGCCCGCCGCTCGGGAATGCGCTTGAATTCGGCTTCATTGAGCCACCACGCATCGCCCCTATCGAAACGCACCCGGTAGTTACCGTCGCCAGAAGATGCGATCACGGTGCCGTGCTGGCCCTTGGCGAAGAAGTTGGCCGACGCGCGCGTCGTACGCACGCGGGCGCCAATCTCGTAGCGGTCGCGATAACGGGTCATGCCAGTACCTCGCGCGCGACGGCGACGCCGTTGATCACGGCAATGCCGTGGTCGGTCGGAGAGGCCGCGCTGCCAGCCTGCGACATCTGCAGCAGGCCACGGCGCACGAGCGCGGCTACTGGGCCGGATAGGTGGACGGCGCAACCCTCCCTGTCATGGAAGTGCACGCCAACCCATCCGACTTTGCGGGCGACCAATCCGTTACAGCGCACGGCGGTGGTCAGGCATAACTGCTGTTCCCGGGGAAGGTCCGCCAGGGTGATGCGTGTCTGCATAGGAGGCCTCAGTCGTCGTGGTCATCGGCAACCGGTTCCTCAACGTCATCATCGTCAAGGTCGCCGCCATTGGTGTTGTCGGCGTTTACCGCCAAGCTCAGCGTCATCTCGGTCTGTGCGCTCTTTCGCGCGGCCAGATCGTCATCGCGGTATTTTTCGAGCGTCTTGTCTCGACGTGAGCCGGGGGTACGTGGCAGCTCGCAGGGCGGGGCGTGCGGCATGCCGGAAGGGCTGGCCAGATGCGTGAGTTCGGTGTGTCCGCTGAATGCCGCGCTACACACGGGGTTGTCACATACAAACGTGTCGTGGCGCAGAAATTGATGAAGCAAATAGCTGGTGCGCTTGATCAGGTGTGCACCGCAAGCGGGGCAGCTGAAAACGACCTTGCGGCGCGGAGAGAAGACAGCCATGCCTCACCCGGTCCGGGTAGATTTAGGTGACAGCGTGGGGATTTGGGGGTTACGCTTTATTCCGAGCGCCACGGCGGCGAGGTGTGCTTTGCCGTAGTTGGCCTTGCTGCGACCGAGGAGCACTTCCTTTACCGCGTCCAGGCTCAGATTGTGGTCGCGGGCGAACTGTGCGGCGCTGATGCCGTTGTCCCGTAACCAAGCACGAGCCTGTTCTGCGGTGCGTAAGGGTGAAGCCTTGCGGCGAGCTTTGCGGTCGGACATGCGCGGGCCATCGCGTGGAGTTGCGCGAAATGATGGTGAACTATTGTTCACCTGTCAAGGTGAACTGTAATTCAAAAAGGGAGACGGCTGGATGGACTTCGGCAGACGATTGAAAGAAGAGCGGGAGCGGCTTGGATACACGCAGGAAGCGCTAGCGACCGTCTGCAACGTGTCCAAGCGTGCGCAACTCAAGTACGAATCGGGCGAGCAATGCCCCGGTGGCGGCTATCTTGCCGGCGCTTCATTGGCGGGTATCGACATCGTTTACGTGCTGACCGGGCGACGGACAGGGCAGCACGATCCAGATGAGACGCGGCTACTCGCCAAATATCGTTCGGCATCGAGCGAAGTGAAGAAGGTGGTGATGGCAGCACTTGCCGCTGCACCCGCGACGCCGCAGGCGGCCTACACGATCACTGCAAGCGACATTGCGCAAGTCGTCCAAGGCAACGTGGATCAGTCTGGTGCGACAATTCAAGTCGGTAGAAAGAGGAAGCGCTGAGTCCTGCCTAAACTTTCAAGGAAGACGGCCGATGTAATCGGCTCCCCATTCAAGGACTGTAGATGGAAAGTAAGAACCTCCCCCCGGAAACCAACATTGGTCAGGTGATCTACGGCAGCGTGACTGCCACCACCCTTGTGATCAATGTGGGAGGGCAACCGCGACAGCTTGCCGAAATTGATGGTAAGCAGCTCAGAGACGTCAGAAAGACCGTTATCAAACGGCTGACCTATCGGCGCGCGCATACAGCGATCCCGACGCTGATCTTTGCAGTTCTTGTCTTTTGGCTGTGGTCGCTGATCCCGCAGGCAGTTGCCAACATGCCAGATGCAGATGCCGTGACCAAGGACATGACCTCGCTGGGCATGCTGATCGGTAGTGCCGTCGCAGCCTGGATGGTGATCCGAATCTATTCTGGCACCTGGGCAAAGCGCCGGAAGAACACCATCGCCGAGCTGGAAGCAGTACTGGCAAAGATTGATGCTGAACTCGACATGCGCACACCTTCTTCTGGTTCCACCCTGCCGGACTGGCTACGCACGCTAATCACGTCGCTACGGTCGTAGTCGGCCGCACATTCTTCGACAAGGACTCAAGAATATGGATGCTCTCCTTTCGACTGCCACACAAACGAATCACCGCCGCAGCGGGCTGTTGGAAAGTGCGCTGATGGTGATTGAGGAACTCCGCACTCAGATTGATCCGGGCGACCCCAAGTGGGCCGACCACTTGGACAAGATTGTCTACGTCAGCCAAACGCTTCGAGCTGCCGTAGAGATTGATCGCCTGTATCGCTGATATCGCCTACCGCGCCGGCAAGCCTGCTGACGCGGGTACGGCATTTGATGCTTTTTACCAAACCAAAAGAAGGGGAATCGATGAACACCGTTACTTCTCAAGATAGCCGCACTGCACCGGTCAAAGCCACATGGATCTGTCTGGCCATCGCTTGGCTGCTGTTCCTCATTCCGATTCCAGGCGCCGGTCTGTTCGTTGGATGGCCGCTTAACCTGGTAGCCTTCATACTGGCCATCGTGGTCATGGCTCGCGGCAAGACGGTAGGCGGCCTGTTGCCGTTGCTGGCATCGATCATCGTCTCGCCCATCGTCTATTTCATCGGCTTGGCGATCTTCGGCGCCGCCGCGATCAGTGGCAGCGGCGGCTACCAGGATTATGTCGAACGTGCCAAGGCAGCGCAGGAATCGGCGTCGGCAAGTGCGGTTGAGGCTCCGGCCGGTCTTGACCTCAAACCGCTGCCGCTGGAGATCACCGCGGCGAAGTTGTTCGCCGACTATGAAGCCAATGAAGTGGCCGCTGACGACAAGTACAAAGGCAACCAACTGGCCGTGTCAGGCACCGTTGCCGGCATCAGCAAAGACTTCACCGACGAAGCGTACGTAGAGATCCGCACCCCCAACGATTTTGCTTCCATCCATGCGCGCGGACTGGATCCGAGTGTGGCCGCCGGTCTCAGCAAGGGCCAGCAGATCGCTGTGGTGTGCGTGGGTGGCGGCCTCATGCTGAGTTCGCCCATCCTCAACGAATGCCAGGTGCGCTAAGGATGACGACGCTGGAGGCTTACCTGCAATCCCTGCTCATGAGCGAGCAGGACTTGGCGGCGCTGCTTTCTAAGCTCCCGGACGAAGCGCTGGAGGCGATTGCCAACAGTGCCGTTCTGGCCACTCATCCTGCATCACGCATCGCCAACGTGATCCTGCTGGACCGCAAGCGCGCTGCGCGTGCGCTGTTGCAACGGGCCGAGCAGTACGTTTCCCGGCCACCGGCGCCGGTACCGCCGGACGATGAGCCGCGCGGCCCGAGGCCGTAAAAGCAGAAGGGCTGCCCTGAGGCGGCCCTTCGTATTAAAACTTGCTGGCGCAGGCAGTAGCGGCAGCCTGATCAGGGCTTCGGCCCCTCCGCCTTCGGCGTGCCATGCGCCCCGTCTTTGGCCGGAGTTGACGACTCTTCGTTTCCCTCTCCTCGCTGCCCGCGCTGCAACTGCGGCGCGAAGAGCTGACCCAGCGACGTAGCGGCTGTTGGCATGGTGGCGCTCTTTTCGATCAGCTTCTCCACCGCGCTGGCGAACTCTGGAGAGGTCATGGCGCCATTGGCGTGCAGCTGGCAGAGATAGAACAGCCCAGTGTCCAAGTAGGCCGTGCGCTCCGTGGACACGCTGAGGGCCATGACCGCATTGCTCACTGCCAGCGCGGCACCGGCAAGCTCTTTCCCCTCAGCATTGGCCGTGGGATCGGCGAGCTTAAGGGCCGCGTCAGAGAGAGACCCTGAGGCTTCAACCGAAGTCGCACCGGCAGTCATCGCACGTTGCATGCAGATGGGACCGCGACCGGCCTTGGGACCATACGCAATCGCAGCTGAAACGTCACTTGACCACACGAACAACGAACCGATGGTGCTCTCTATATCCCCTTTGACAGAGACCTGGGACTTCTTGAATTTGACAGGTACGCAACCCATGCAGAGCACGGCTGTGGCTGCGGTTGCTAGTAGCAACGCATTGATGCGAGACATTCGATTTTCCCCTGAAACGTTGCCCGGCGGCGGCGGGCTGTGATGCCGCATGCGTCCAAGGGAAGGTGCAGGCCTACCTTGGCAAACGTCCGGAGGGAGGGTAATAGCGAACTGCCATCGCGCGCAACTCACGGACGGTACGCGAAGCGAGTATCGCCCACTGTGTTGGCGCCCACCTGGATTGATGCCGGCCTACGCGCCAACGATGGTTTCCAGTTCCAGAGCGGTGGTAAACCCCGCCGAGCCGGTGATGGTGTGAGTCGTGCGCGCCAGCAGCCATTCGCCATCGATGCCGGCTTTGAAGCCCGCCACGGTGATGCGCTGTTCCGGGTACAGGTCGGCGCGGCCCAGGGCCAGGATGAGGGCGAACTTCGCGGCGCCGCGCTGGATTCGCTGCCATTCCGCGTTCGCCTGTTCGCGCGCCTCGGCCTCGCTGCTGTAGGACTCGCGCAGGCGCTTGGCGTTGCCGCTTTGGCCGACCAGTACGGACTTGCGCTGCGCCTCTGCCTTGTCGTGCCAATAGGCGCGCACGCCGGTATAGACATCACGGTCGGCGGTTGAATAGCGGTGCTGGTCGCCGCTGGCGCGTGTGATGGTCGCGCCCGGCAGCACGTTACCGGTGGGAGTTGTGCCTGCACCGATGGGAGCGAAGATCAGCGCGCCGGCCTTGACGGTGGCCACCGCGTCATACCGCTTCGCCAGCCGCGTGAGGAGGTTGGCATCGCTCTCTTCCGTCTGGTCCAGGTGCGAGATAGCGATACTGGCCAGCGCCGGGGCGATGCGCGCCTGTAGGCCATGTTCGCCGGCCAGATTGCGCAAGATGGCGCCCAGCGTGGTGTCGTGCCAGCTGCGTTCGTGGCGCGTGCGTAGCGGTTGAGTGAGATCAGCGCTGCGGGCGCGCACGGTGATCACGTCCGGCGCGCCGCTGTGCTCGACCTCATCGACTTTGAAGCTGCCCTTGTCGACCAGGCCGGCGTCCCGCCAGCCGATGGCCGCCTGCAGCAGTACGCCTTTGCGCGGCAATGCCAACGCGCCGTCGTGGTCGTGGAGCCGAAGCTCCAACTGGTCGGCCTCGCCGCCCCGGCATTCGGTGAGGGTCAGATCGAGCAGCCGTGGCTTGAGGCGTTCGGTCAGGTCGACGCCCGGCAGCACCACGCGCCACGCCGGTATCGCGTAAGGGGCAACGCTACTCACGCGCCACCGCCCGTATTGGCCGACTGTGCGTCATCGGTGCGCAGCAGGGTGAGCTGAAACTCGATGCGCCGCGGCGTACCGTCATCGAACTGCAGGGTCTGCGTCTCGCGTTGGGACGTGATCACGAACGCGCCCAGCACCTCGCCGGTACCGGTGACCAGCGCCAGCGGCCGGCCTTCGCCGGCCAGCTGGCGCAGCAGCGCGAGGGAGGCGGGCTTGCCGGTGAATTCCGGCGCCACGATGCCACTGAGTTCGATGGTTTCCTCGCCGGGACCGACGTACTGGTGCGCGGCGCGTGCGCCGATGCGCTCACTGGCGGCGTGACGCCAGCTCAGCGAGCGCTCCAACTGCTGGTAGGCCAGCTGCGGGAGAGAAAACACGAACGTGCCCAACGCCATCAACATGTGGAATGCCTCAGTCCTCGTAGTCGCCCAGGCGGGAGCGGGTGCGGGCCTGCTTCTCCCGCTGCAATCGCTCAATCTCGGCGCGCACCGCCAGCGCAATGTCTTGCGCGGGCGCGCCTGCGCCGACCTGAATCGTGATGTGGAAAGTGTCGCCACCGGTCTGGACAACCGGCCGTACGCTTGTGATCGGTTCGCGGTGGTCGACGGCGACCGCAGGCGCTGCCAGCGCGCCCAGCGCGACACCGGCGCCCGCCTGCCGCAGACGCTGGCCCATGCCGGCCATCGCCTGCAATGGGCCGCCCTGCGCGCGCACGAGGCCGTTGGCGAAGCCTTGCATCGTGAACTGGCCGAACTGGGCGAACACGCGCGACGGACTGCGGATGCCCAGCAGCGACTTGAAGCGGGTAATCACGCCGCCGCCCACACCGCTGATCGCGTCGCCGGCCTTGCCGAGCATCGATTTGATGCCGTTGATGAGGCCCGTGACCATGTCCACGCCGGCCTGCATCATCTTGGCTGGCCAGCCGGCGAGGACCTGGTTGATACCCGACCACATCGCCTGCAGTCCGGCACGGATCTTCACACCGTCGCCGGAGAAGATGCCTGTGACCAGCGACCAGGCCCCCTGGACGTAAGACCAGATGCCGCCCATGACGCGAACGATCACGCTGTGCACGGTCATGAAGGCCGAGGCCATCCAGCCCACCCCCTTCACCAGCATGCCGATCGAGGTCGTCAGTACCGTGCCCAGCATCTGGCCGAACGTGCGGCCGTAGCCGGTGGCCGCCTGCAACTGCTCGTTGCTGGCTTGAAATGGCGCGAACAGTTGTTCAATCCAGTTCCACGCCTTGCCCATGGCACCGCTGATCATGTCCCACAGCGGCGCCAGTGGCGCCAGCGCGGTGCGCAGCTCGGCCATCACTGGCGCTGCGGCGTCAGACAGGCCTTGCCACACGCCGACCATAAAGGCCTTGATGGGTTCCCAGTACTTCCATACCAGCGCGGCGACGAGGGCAATGGCGGCACCGATGGCCAGCACCGGTGCGCTGACGCCGCCCAGCAGCGGCAGCAGCAGGCGGGTGCCGTTGAGCAGCCACGGCAATACGCGCCCGGCCAACTGGCCCAGGGTGCCCAGTAGCGACATGAACCCTTGGCCGCCGCTCAGGATCGCCACGGCATGGTGGATCTGCGAAAAGGCCATGGCCGCGAAGCCGCCGGCGACCAGCAGGCCGCCCAGTACGGTGACCAGGGCCGTGCCACCCACGACCACGCGCGCGATGCCACGTACCAGCTCGGGGTTGGCGCGGATCCACTCCACCGCGCGGCCCACGACTTCGCTGGTGCGCGTGGCCAGCGTCTTGAAGTCCGGGATCAGCGTTTGCCCGATGGACTGCGCCATCACCAGCGCCGTGTTCTTCAGCAGCTGTAGCGTGTTTTCTGACGTGGCCACCCGCGCGGCGTACTCGGCTTGCATGCTGCCGGCGTACTGCTGCGCATCGGCCACCTTGTCGAAGTTGGTAGCCAGCAGTTCCAGGTTGGTCAGCAGAGGGGCGATGGCGCCAATCGACTCGCGGCCGAATAGCGTGGTCATCGTGGCGGCCTGCTCGGCCTTGGGTAGCTGGCGCAGCTTCTGCAGCACGGACATGATCGCGCCGCCGGCATCGTCCTGCAGCGAGCGGGCCATCTGCACTGCGTCCACGTCGATGGCTTTGAACGCGGCGCGCTGGCGCTTGGTCGCCGCCGATCCGGACGCCAGCGTGAGCAGCATGTTCTTGATGCCCGTGGCCGAGACTTCGGACTGGATGCCCATACCGGCCACGGTGGACGCCAGCGCGGCCAGTGGGCCGGACTGCAGGCCGGCAACTTCGCCCAGCGCGCCGATGCGATTCACCACCTCGCTGATCTGCCGCACGTTCGCCGGGCCGGTGTTGCCCAGGTAGTTGATGCGGTCGGCCAGTTGCACAACGGCGTCCTGATTCATCCGGAACGCGGTGCGCCAGGTGGCCATGGTCTGGCCGGCGTCCTCGGCAGTGGTGTCGAACGCCACGCCCATTTGGGTGGCGTCTTCGGCGAAGCGCAGCAACTCGCTGCGCGCGATGCCCGCCTGGCCCGCCGCCGCCACGATCTGCGCAATCTGCTCCGGCAGCATCGGCAAGCGACGCGACAGGTCCTGCACGTCCCAGCCCATTTGCCGGAAGGCCTCGGGCGTTGGGAAGTCCACCACCTTGCGCACGTCGGCCATGGCCGACTCGAAGGCCATGGCCTTGGCCAGCGGCAGCATTTCCGCTTGCAGGGCGCGCTGGCCCGCAAACGCCGCGCCCGCCCCGTGGAGCGCCGTCGACATACCGGCCCGATGAATCTTTGCCGCCGTGGCGGAGGCGCGCTGCAGGCGCCCCAGCTGCGCTTTCTGTTCGCCCAGCTTGCGGTTGGCGGTGTCGATTTCGCCGGAGAGTCGGTGCTGGTGGACGGCCAGGCGGTGGGTGTCGATACCGGAGGCGGCCAATGCCTGGCGCTGCGCGGCCAGCGCGTTGCGCTGACGGTCTTCCTGCTGCACCAGCTTGCCGAGGTGTGCGGCCTGGTGTTTCAGCTCTCGCGTGAGTTTCTTACTCGGCTCGGCCGTCCGGTTGTATTGGGCGGTCAACTCGGCCAGATGGCGGCGCTGGGCCTGCAAGGCCTGCGAGGTGCCGCCCACTTGCGTTTCCAGCGAGCGGAACGAATCCATGGCGCGCTGCTGGTGGTTGAGCTTGCGCAGCACGCTTTGTTGCGTACGGATGGCGTTGGCCACGCCCTTGCTGCCGGCCATGATGCGACGGAACGGCCCGGTGGCCTTGTCGATGGCGGCGAGGACAACGGAGAGCTTGAGTTCGTTGCCGCCCATCTCAGGCGGCTCCGAACGGGATTAGCGCGTGCGCTTTCCGTGTACGGCGTTGCCGATGCGGCGGTAGACCGGCGCCAGCGCCGCGAACGTCACGCCCAGCACAAGCAGGGCGACGGCGGCAATGAGGATTAGGGTGACCATGGGCGCACATTACCACTACTCCGCTCCGCTCCGTTCCCGGGCGCGCTCGCGCCACGCCATCAGCTCATCCAAGGTCCATTCGTCCATCACCGGGGGCGGCCAGTGGAAGATGGCCGCCACGTCTGCCATGGCGTTCTCTACGCGGGCAGGGACGCTCGCTCCGCCTTGGTCATGAAAAAACCCGACAGCACCGTGGCCACGGCGAGCAGGTCGGCCGGGTCGAGGTTGCCCACGTCGTGCGCGGTCAGCGTCGGTGTGGTGATGCGCGGCAGCACGGTCTGCAGGGCGCCCACGTCCAGCTGCAGCAACTGGGCCAGCGGCACGCCGCGCAGCTCGCCGGTACGCGGCTTGCGCAGGGTCACGCCGGTGATCTCCTGATCGCCGCGGCGGAGCGGCTCATCCAGCGCCACGAAGTTCGGGTCAGCGGCGGGCGCGGCGGTGGCGTTGGGGTTGGCTTTCTGGTTGGACATTGCGGTTGCTCTCTCGGGAGGAAGGAAAGGCCCGGCGCAAGACCGGGCCGCTGGGGTCAGGTGCCGACGGCGCGGCGCTGTTCGGAAAGGCGATCCACGCCGCCGACGATCTCGATCATGTTCACCAGGTCGATCTCGATCTCGACCACGCCATTGACGCTCAGCTTGTAGTAGCTGCACGCGGTCTTGACGGTGAACTCGGTGTCGTCGCCGGCCTTGGCATCGCCCATGTCGATTTCCTCGTGGCGGCCGCGCATGACCACCTCGACGGCGTCGACGGCGCCGGTGTCGTCACGCTGGTAGGCACCGGCGTAACGCAGCTGCACGCCGTTGTGTCGCGTCACACCGTACTGGCGGAGAACCGAGCGCATGAAGCCGCCGAACTTGGATTCGATCTCCAGGCCGTTCTGGCCCATGTCGATCTTGATCGGGCCATTCATGCCGCCGCCGCGGTACTCCTCCATGGCGCGCGTCAGTACCGGCAGCTTTACCGAGGCGACTTGGCCGAGGTAGCTCTCGCCATCGCCGAACATGTTGAAGTTCTTGAGCTTGCGGGGCAGGGACATTGCAGGGTTCTCCGAAAAAGGGGCGTGGCGCGGCGGGTGATCAGCCCGTCACGCGGGTGGCGAAGTCAGCCAGGTACTGGCTGGTGACGCGCTGACGCAAGGTCAGGTTCTCCAGCGGCGGGGTGGGGGTGTAGTCGTAGTCGATGAACAGCTTCCCGTCCGCCAACGTGGTGGCGCTGTTGGCCGACTCGTCGTACCAGGCGGTGGCGTCGATGATCAGGCCGAGCGATTTCATCTCGCGGAACTTGGCGTTGATGGTCTCGATGATGTCGCGGACGGTGGAGGGGTGCATCGGCTTGTCCACGAACAGCGCCACGCCCTCGGCGATGGTGTCGGCCAACACTTGCGCGGTGCGCACGGCGCTTTCGAAGGCGAACAGCGGCTCAGCGCTGCAGGTGCGCGAGCCCCAGAAGCGGAAGCCGTTGAAATTGACCAGGGTGGTCACGTCGCCGGCGTTCAGATAGCCAGCGTCCGTGTTTGGGTCTTGCAGATCCCAATGCACGTCGCGGCTGATGCCGGTGACGCCGGCCACAGGCACATTGGACAGGGTCTTGTTCCAGCCCTGCTGCGCGTCGATTTTTGCGCGCAGGCCCAAGGCGCGCGCCACGGCGAAGGCGGGCGCGGCGGTGCTGGTGCTGCTGTCCCAGGCCACGAAGTCGGGCCAGATGATCATCAACTCGCGGTCGGCGAAACTGTCGCGGTACAGCACCGCGTCTTCCTTGGTGGCGCTGGTGCCCGCACTGACGTAGCCCATGGCGCGCAGCTTCTTGGCGACCACGGCCAGCGCGACCGCGACCGGTTCGGTGTCCAACCCGGGAGCGCCCAGGATGCGCGGCTTGACGCCGAGTTGGGCCTGCGCCGCGAGCAACGCTTGCAGGCCGGTGTAGTTGCCGCCGGTGGTGGCGCCGATGACGTTGGTTGTGGTGGCAGCGTCGTCGACGCCGTCCTCCACACGGACCACGACGACGAGCGGGTCGGCCTGATCGGCGATGCCCTGCAGGGCCGCGCCCAGCGTGCCGGTGGCGCCGCTCAGGCCGATGGCGCCTTTCACGTCGGTGATCAGCGCTGGCTTGTTGAGGGGGAATACGGTGGCGTCGGCGCCGGCACCCGTGGCCACCAGGCCGATGATGGCGGTGGAGATGGTGCGGATTGGGCGCACGCCCTGGTTGATTTCGACAACGCGAACGCCGTGGTGGTACTGGTCAGTCATGGCAATGCTCCGGGCGGGTCAGGTGGCGCGGAAAGTCAGGGGAAGAGTCAGGCGGGTGTAGTCGGTAGAGGCCGGCACGTCGGTTCGGCGCCCCTCGACGGTGACGGTGAATGCGCCGGGCTCGGTGCCCGGTGCCACGTCGACCTTGCTCAGCTCGATGCGCGGCTCCCAGCGCATCAGCGCGGTGGCGATGGCGCCGTAAAGCATCAGCCGTGTGGCGCCGTTGAACGGGGCGTCGATCAGTTCGGGCAGCAGCGAACCGTAGTCGCGGCGCATCACACGCGAGCCAATCGGCGTGGTCAGGATGTCCGCGATGGATTGACTCAAGTGGTCGATGCCTTCCAGCACGCGACCGTCGATGGCGCTCATCCCTCTCACTGCGGCGGTCCCGATACGCCGCTGCCGGGCTGGACGTTGGTGTGCGGGTGAGTCTTGAGGCTCTTGCCGCCCCCGACCACGTCGGTCTGCGCGGTCAGAGTCTGGCTCACGTCGGCGTCGCCGTTGACCTGCGTGTGGCCGTTGAGGGTGGTGTCGCCGTTGACGGTGAAGGGGCCATTGACCGTCACGCCGCCGTCGGCGGTGAGGGTGGCCTTGCCGCCGCCCGGCAGGGTGGCGACCAATTCATGGTTGCCGTGGTCGTACTGGATGACAGCACCGTCTGCGTACTTGACCCGATGCAGCGTTGCGCTGTTGCCGGGGGGCGCAAACTGGGTCGAGTACAGGCCGCGCAGAGCGACCGCGCCGGTGACATCACCGCCGGGCGACAGCAGTACGACTTGCTCACCCACGGACGGGGAGGACCACTCGATGGTTTCACCGGCGCGCGGCACCAGCCACGGCACGAAGTCGGAATGGATGTCCCCGGTGGCGATGCGGCACAACCCGCGGTCCAGATCCACGTCGGACACGGTGCCGAAGCGGATCTGATTGTTGGAGGTGCGCGGCAGATCGCTGGATCGTTGCATGCCAACGATGGTGCGGGGTTGGCCGTGCTGACGCATCGGGCGCACGTTGTAGGTCGCGGCTATACAGTCGCGCGGCCCTGGGGCAGTTCAACGGCAGGAGGCCGCGCTTATGTGTAACCGGTCGTCGACAGGTACGCGGAAAGCACGGTCGTGGAAACAGTCCCCGTCGATACGCGGCGAAGCCGTATCGTAATCGTCGCCGAAGCGCTGCGCTCGGTGGCATTGACCGCAGAAAAGTCCGGCAACACGAACCCAACGGTCTGGGTGGCTGACAGGGATTGGTAGGTGGCGGCCGACGTGGTGACCCGGCGATCCGCACTGCCAGAAGATACAACCTCAAACTGCACTTGATAACCCGACGCACTCTGTCCAGAGGGAAGCCATGTCCCGGAGGTGGGCGCGGACTGAGGAAAGCTCCCCCGTGTCGTTGCGCCAAACACCGCCCAGGTGCCGTCGCTTCTGAGTGCGACACTCACCTGCGCGCTGACGGTTTGTTGATTGGTGAGCGCCTGCTCGGAGGCATGCAGTCCCTTGCCGTGCAGCCCTTCAATTACGTATACCGCCGAACCCTTCGCCGCCCATAGGTTCGACACGTCGACGCCGGTCGAACTCGTGAATCCGACATTGGCGCGTTTGGAACCGTAGGACAGCGCCGCATATTTCAGCGCAACGCCGCCGCTGGTCAGCCAGGGCGCCGCCGGGCCGTCGCCCATGATGTCCGGGTCGAACAGGTCATCGAAGTCCACGCCGCCACTGGTGAAATTCTTCGCCATGCGTTACGCCCTCGACTCCAAGGCGGAGACGCGGTCAGTTAACCCGCGCAGCGCGGCGCACGCTAGAACGAACAGCGGCTGATAGTTGATGCCATCCGGGGCGCCGTTGTTGGTGCGCGTGACAACAAAATCCAGCGGCCCATCCGCCAGTTCCTCCGCAATGGCCCCCGCCGCATGACTCCCATCCGCCCTCATGCGGTACGTCACCCAACGAACGCCGGACAGTAGCGTCAACGCGTCGCTCGCGGATATCGTTTCGATGCGCCGCTTGTACCTACGGCTCGATGACTGCGCAAAAGCGGGCGCCGTGACCGTTCCGCCAACTAACAAAGGGGCGGATACGAGCTGGTATTTGCTGCCGTCAAAATACAGGTAGCGGCTTCCATTGCCGAAGTAAATCACGCCCGTTCCGTTGCCGCGCGATGCGGTGACATCTTGAAACGTCACGGCAGCGTTCAATGTCGCCTTCGCATTCAGCGTCGCTTGAAGGTTGGCAACGTCTGCGATTGACATTGCAAGCGCCGCCTTCACCTGTGCGGGCGTAGAGGGTCGAATGTAGTTGTCCGTCGCCCCGCCCGCATTCACCTGCGTCATGATGGCGCCGATATTGGCGTTCAGGGAGGCATACTCGGAACGGAATAGCCGGGCATGAATGTCGCCTGAGGCATCACGCGCGACGATCTTCGAAGCGTTCGATGTCGTCGTCGCATCGACGGCCCATGTCGTTGAGGCGCCGCCGTTGTAGTTGCTGCCGGTGAGGTAGCTTCCCCGCGTCAGAGTCGTGTGCGTATGGGCCGATGACGCAAACGCGGGGACGCCAGACAGGCGCGCCCAGGGCACGGTGCCGTTCGTCATCTGTCCGGCGGTATCGAACCGAACCGTTGTGGCGTCATTGAAAGTGAAGTACACGGATCCGTCGGAGCCGATTCGAATCGAGCCGCCCACCGCTCCGTTGGCCCGGTCGGCGTTCAGCCGTATCCAGGCCGATTCACCGGTGCCTCCGCCTGTCATCGCGTCAACCTTCGAGATGGCGGGGATGACCGGAATTCGTGCGAGGTCCAGCGTGCCGCTGGTGATGTCACCGGCGCTATGCTGGTGCGCCACGGCAGCCTTTGCATTCAGTGCGCTCTGCAAGCCAGTGACGCTCGCTATCGTGTGCTCATGAACTTCTGGCGCGAACGCAGGAACGTTAGTGAGGTTTTCGAAGTCGTGGTAATAGGCGCCGTGCTGGCCGTCCAGCATGTCGGCGTCCAGGCTATTGCCCGCACCTTCGTTACGCAGCGACGCGCTACCCAGGCCCAGAGCGGCACGCAACAGCGCCGCTGTGGCGAGGTTGAGCAGGCCTTTCACGAACCCGCTGGGGGCACCGTCGCCAAAGCGCGCATTCAGTGCCAACCGCAGGGTGGCCGGCGTGATGGCTGCGACGCCGCTTTCGCCGGCCATCGCTTCGGTCGCCGTCGCCAGTTTCAGCACGCCGTAGACGGACGGAGTGGCAATCGGGTTGGTCCAGTTGGTGTCGCCGAATTCCAACACCGTGGCATTCAGGCCCGCGAACTGAATATCGCAAGACAGCAGCAGGATGGCCTGCGCCGATTTCTCCAAGATCACCTCGGCCTGGGCGTACCAGGCCAGCAGCGTTCCGTCCTCCAGGTACAAGGCAAAGGCGCGCATCCCGTAGACCGCACTGGTGTCGTCGCGAATGGTGACGTGAACGGTATCGTCGGCCACCACCTGGCCGGAGAATGTCGCCAGGCGCTTGATCTCGCCTTGCAGTACATCTCCGGCGACGCCAGCAGCGGAGTCGCTCACGCCAATCTGGGCAATGCGCAGGCCGGAGGTGCCAGTGTTGTCCGCATTGACCAGGGCGGCACGGCCCTGCGGGGTGAGGATGATGGGCAAGCCGCTCACGCGTACTCCTAGGCGTCGAAGGCCTGCAGGTAGAACCGGCGATACACCGCCGCGCGGGCTGCACCGCCCACGCCGATGCCACCGATGCCCTGCAGGCCTTGGGTGAAAGTGAAATGGGAGCGGACCGGTTTGGTCCGCTCGACTTCGGCAATAACGTCCTCGACGTACTGGGCGGTGGCGGTCTCGCCGCCTTCGCCCTGCAGGGTGAGGACCATTTCGAACGTGTGCGGCGGCCCGGGCGGTTCCAGCTGCCACCACTCACGCAGTTGCACCGCGCCGCCGAAGGCCGCCACGACCTGACGCACACTCTCGGCGGTGCCTTTGCGTCTCTGAATCTCAATGGCGTTGCGCACGCGGGAGCGCTTGATGTGTTCCGGCCAGCTGCTGCGCCAAGCATCGATCGACAACGCCCACGCCAGCCAGGGCAGCAGTTCGATGGGGCATTCGTCGGGATTCCACACGTGTCGATGACGCATGGGGACATCCGCAAGACGCGCCATCGCTTGCTCGATGGCCCGCTCAGCTTTCGACGCATTGGGCGGCAGCAGGCTATTCATCCACGCCGCCATGCGCCACGTCGATCAACGTGCACCAGGTGGCCTGCGTGCGGTCGACCACCACATCGGCGGCGGGCAGGTCGATCTCCACGCGCTGCACGCCTTCGGAGTGCAGGACGGAGTAGATGCCCGACAGGGGTACGTCACGGCCCAATCGGTGCGATCCGGCGATGTACGCCTCCAGGCGCCGCATGGACTCGGCCAGCACCAGCGCCGAGTCCGGGCCGGCGTAGGTGTATACGCGCGCCACGATCTGGTAGTTCACCACCTCCGCGCCTTGCACGGTGACGTGATCGGTGAGCGGGCGCACGGCGTCATCCACCAGCGCTCCGGCTACCGTCTCAATCAGTGCGGGCGCGGCGCTTCCGTCGCCTTGTCGCGACAACACCGTGACGATGACCTCGCCGGGACTCGGGCTGGTGGCGCTGGCATCCAGCACGTCGGAATGCGAGTTCAAGGCGTGGAAGATGTAGGCGCCTTCCGGTCCGGCGACAGAGAAGCCCTCCGGCGCCAGCTGGATTCGCCGGCGGAAGTCGGTGTCGCTCTCGTAGGTGGGCGGAATGCTTTGCGACGGGTCGCCGGCATCCAACTGGTGGCGCTGCACGCCCAGCAGAGCGCCCAGATGGTCGAGATCCGCGCCTTTGGCGTAGGCCAGCATCACCGCACGGACGCTGTCGTTGGCGCGCTGGCGCACGTTCATTTCACGGTAGGCCGCCACCTGCAGCAGCTTGTAGGTGGGATCGGATTCGGCCAGGGCATCGAACTGCGGATCCAGAAGACGCAGGTGGGCCAGCATCTGCGCGAAGATGACCTCGAAGTCCAAGGTCTCGACGACTTCGGGCGCAGGCAGGCGCGAGAGATCAACAGCGGTGAAGGTGGACATGCCGGCCGTAACGGAAGGGGACCGGAGTAGGGTCTTGCGCGCGCGATGCGCCGACCATTCGGGTCGCGTGTGCGCGCCGGGGTTACACGTCGCCGAAGTGATCCAGCAACAGGTCGCGGATCAGCTCGCGGCTGTGAGGCGAGAAACCCAGCAGCTTGCGTTGCTCATAGCGCACGCGCGGGCCACCCGGTCGCACGCTGTCCATGCGGCCCTCTTGATGCACGCGGGCGATATGCGCCACCCGGCCGAGGAACCCGACCGTGACCTCGTTCGGGTTGGCGCGCACCTTGAGGTGGCGGGCCTGCCGCAACTTGGCGAACATCACGCCCCGCTTGATGCGGCCGGTACGCGCGCGCAGCGGTACCTTGCGCGGCACATAGGGCGAACCGTCCGGGTTGGCCTGGCGCGCGATGCGCTTGCTCTCGTGTTGCCGCAGGGCGGTGCCGATGCGGCGGGCGAGCCGCGAACGTGCCGCCGGCGCCATGTCGGCCAACAGCGGCGCCAGCCAGTCTTCCAACTGCTGCAGTTCATCCACCCGGTGCGTCCCACTCGGCGGCCAGTTCGCCCATCACGTATAGCTGCCAGTGCCGCGCGGGCAGCGGCCCGTCGATCAGCGGTTCGGGAAAGTGTTCCACCTCCACGCGACCGTCTGCGTGGCGGTGCACGCCCACCCGCTCGGTCAGCGGCAGGGTGAGTTCCACATCCACCTTGTCGTTGGCCAGCACCTCGGCCTCGAAGCGGATTTGTTCGCGCAGGCGGTCGTTGGCCAACAGTTCGGACTGGTGGGCGCGGACCCAGTCCAGCAGCGGCACCATCAGCGCATCGGGGTGCCCGCCAAAATCGGTCACCACCAGCTTGAGCGTGTACCGGTACTCGAACGACGCGCCCGGTGCCAGCGTGGACACCACGCTGCCGCCTTCGATGAACACCAGCAGGCGCTCCGGATCCCGGCGCAAGTCTTCGACGGCCGCGCTCAGGTGGTCGCGCAGGGACTGCGGTTTGTTCATGGTGCGGCCTGCGCCGCCGGGCAGGACGCGCGGATGTAGTCCTGCAGGCCGATTACCTGTTCGCCGAGGGCGTGGTACTGGGTGTAGTTGTCGGCGACGGTTTCGGCGATGGCAGAGAGCGTAAGGCCGGGGGCGGGCGCATCAGGATCTCCGGTGGAGGGTTCCGCGGCGGTGTTGGCGGCGGCGGCGTTGTGGATGCGCACGAAGCCAACAGGAATAACGCAAGCGGCGTCAGCTTCCGGGGTGACATAGACGGGAATCTCCTTCGTGATGGTCTTGCCTTGGACGTAGACGGTCTGCACGCGGTCGACGTACTGGGTCACCACACGCACGTTGGCGCGTGCCAGGCGCGTTTCCTCCTGCGCGGTGTCCCGCTCGCCCTCGACGGCCTTGACGCGCGCCAGCGCCTCGCGCGTAGCCTGCTGGGCGGCGTCGATGCGGTGCTGCTGCCAGACGCCGCCGCCGACCAGGGCAGCGATCAGGGCAAGGATCAGCAGCGTCACGATGGCGCGGGGGGAGGGCATGGGTCAGGCTGCCAACAGGGCGAGGGCGCGGTTGGTGCGGGTGATGCGGTCGGACAGGCCTTCGGGTGTGCGCTTGGAGCGCGCGTTGCCCAGGTTGATCTTCTTGGACAGGCCCACCGTATCGTTGGCATCGGCCAGTGCGTTCAGCCCGTTGAGCTTCCAGTACGCTGCCGCAGCACGGGCGCCGGTGGTGATCTCGAACAGCAAATCCGGTTGCTCGGCCAGCGGCAGGTCCAGCATCTTGCCGATGGCGATGTATTGGTTCTTCAGGCTGATCTGTATGGGGCCTCGCCCGCGATAGCGCCATCCGTCGCCGCTGGCCACGTTGCCGTTGCCTTCGCGGTTGGCGTAGACGAAATTCGCCAGCGCCTGCGGGTTGCGCGTGTACTTCGGCGCCTCCGCTGGGGTGATGCGCTGGCCGAACACTTCCAGCAGGCGCGGCTGGGAGTAGTTCAGCCCTTCCTCGATCTTGGACAGGCTCAGGCTCTCGTGGCCAGTCTGCGCGTAGAAGTGCGCCGCGCGGCGCTTGCTGTTGATGCCGAACTCGCGCATGGCGGCGGCCAGCGCGGTGTTCCACCGTTCGGCACGCACGGGTGGGCACTGCATGATGTGAGCGAGTAGGGGAGCGGTAATCATCAATCGACCTTGAGGATGCGCGCCACGTTGCCTCGGGCGCGAAAGGACAGGACGGCCAGCACCAGCAGCACGCCCAGTTGCCACCCGCTGGGGTGCGAGCGCGCCCCGATCAGCAAGATCTGCAGCGCTTGGCCACCCGTGCAGGCGACCAGCCCCCAGGCGCACACGCTCACGCCGATGCGGTAGCGCGTGCCCGGCGCGCGACGGTAGGTCATGAGGCGGCCGCAGATGGCGCTGCAGGCGGCGAAGGTGAGGAAGGTGACGAGGTCAGGCACGGGGCGGGCCTCCGCGACGTATCCAGCTGAAATCGAGCGACTTGCATTTCTCGATCACCGCCAGCGTGATGGTGATGATGGCGGCCGACGCGAAGAACGCCGCCAATCCGGACGACTTGAGCGGCACGAACCGAAGCAGATCCGGCGTGGCCAGGTAGCCCGCGATGACGCTCACCAGCAGGTAGATGACGCGCAGCCAGATCCCCAGCGACGGCGCCGAGACGACGAACAAGGTGCCGCCCGCGAAGGCGCCTACCAGCGCGTCGCCGTCGATGCCCGGCAGCAACGCCGCCAGACCGAT
Source organism: Pseudoxanthomonas wuyuanensis (assembly GCF_900215535.1). Classification (GTDB taxonomy): domain Bacteria; phylum Pseudomonadota; class Gammaproteobacteria; order Xanthomonadales; family Xanthomonadaceae; genus Pseudoxanthomonas_A; species Pseudoxanthomonas_A wuyuanensis. The sequence continues at coordinate 586,788 of NZ_OCND01000002.1, forward strand.
ACCGGTGGCCAGCACCGCGATAGAGGAGGTGGAGGTGGGTTCGGCCATTGGTCAGTCCCATAGCTGGACCAGCGCCCGCGTGGCGGGCGTCTGGGCGGTGGTGAGGTCGGGCAGCACGATGGCAGTGCCGTGCGGTAGCACTGCACCGAAATCGGCCAGGCCGGGGTTGAGTTCCAACGCCTTCTCCACGACGCCCGCGGTCGCGCCGAGGTGGCGGTAGCACAGCAGGTCCAGCGTGTCGCCCTGCATGGCGTGGACGCGCATCAGATCAGCTCCACGGTGACGCGCGACTGGCCTTTCAGGTCGCGGATGGCCCAGCGCTGGTCGCGGCGCAGCTCATCAATGGAGGGCGTCAAGTCATCGGCGCGCTGGTTGGCGCTGTCGCTGGCATCAAAGGAGCGGTAGCGTTCGGTCAGTTCGGCCGCCGCGCAGCAGGCGATAGCGCGCTGGTACAGCTGCACCAGGCGCGAGGTGCCATCGACGGCTTCCGTGGGCACGTCGGCCAACGTGCCGTAGCCGGCCGCGTGCTGCGTTGCGCGCCAGTCGGCCAGGTCATCATTGACCATCATCATCGCCGCCACGACCGCCGCGCGCAGGCGCTCGGCGGCGATGGCGCCGTCCAGCCGCATACGCGCCCGGATCTCGTCCGGCTTCACCGGCGGCCAGAAGGGACCGTTGGCAATGTCGGTGGCCGGCGCGGTGGTGCCGTTGGCAATGAATCCGCTCATGGAGCCTCGAATAAATCGCCGGTGGTCGGGGCTTCACCGCAACGGGAGAGATGACGTTGCGGATCAGCCCCGAGCCGGCGGGGTCGCGGGGACGCTCGGTTAGCCGCGGGTGCCGGTCTCGCTGGCAGCGGCGTGTTTCTTCAGCAGGCGCTCGGCGCGCTCCAAATCCTTCTTGCCCCCGCAGGCGCCATGCAGTTCGATGGCGCGTTTCAGGTCGGCCACGCACTGCCTCAGGGCGCCGCCGGAGAGAGGAGTGTCATCGCTCACGTTGCGCAGGACGGCGCGGCCAGCGGCCAGGTAGAGCTTGGCGCGCACCTGGTCGGGCATGTCCTGCTCGGCGGTCAGCGCCGTGGCGCGCGCGATCACCGCCGGATCGAAATCGCCGTCCTGAGTCTGGAGCGCCGCCTCGGCGATCTCCTCGGCAATCAGGCAGCCGGTGGTGCGCTTGAAGCGGTCGGGCATTTCCAGCCGGTGGCGCAGCACGTAGTCGGCCAGATCCAGCGCCGGCTGGTACAGGCCCGCGTCGATGCACCAGACCATCACGGTGGTGACCACTTCGTCCTGGCTGCCAGCATCGGCCGCCAGCACGCCTTCGATGTAGGCGTTGTACTCGTGCAGCGCGTCGCGCTTGAACTCGGCCTTGCCTTCCTCCGACTGGATCTGCTTTAGACGCAGGCGGTGTTCTTGCAGCAACATCATGTGCCGCTCGAACTCGGTGCCGCCGGCGCGCAGGGCGCCGGCTTGCTGCCTCAAGGCTTCCGCTGCCGCGAGGATGCGGGTGCGGTGCCGTTTTGCGGGACTGTCGGCCATGAGGGGTTAGGCCTCGATCTCGATGTTCTCGATCACGCAGCCCAGGCCATAGTCCTCGACCACGTAGGCGTCGTTGGACGACTCGTAGTTGGCCACGCGGTTCTTCTCCGGTTCCTCTTTGACGTGGCGGCGGCGGCCGCCGATCTGCCAGTACAGCGACAGGTTGCCCAGCGAGGTGATGAGGATCGCGTTGTCGGGGCAGTACGGCACCTCGGCCGCCTGCAGGCCGCCGAGCCGGCGCTGCGACAGGATCACGTCGGTGGCCAGCTTCTCGGTGGACGGCTGGTCTTGATTCACCAGCGGGAAATACTTGTCGTGCAGCAAGCTGCGGCCGACCACCACCACCAAGCCCGGATCGCGGCGGTGCCACGGGTCGATCAGGTTGCTCACCGCGTCGTACACCAGCGCGTCCAGGTTCTTATAGTCCGCCCCCGCGCTCGGACCGATGATGACTTTGTCGGCCGTCTTGCCGGTGTCCAGCACGCGGGCCGGGGCGTCGGACCGGTACTTCTGCAGCCAGCCGATGTTCACGTCTTCCAGCATCGGGTTGGCTTCGCGATTGGTCGTGGCCGCCGCCGAGGTGCCATGGAAACCGATCAGCAGGCGATCCAACGCCTGGCGCTTGACGATGGCATCGCGCAGGATGGTCTGGAACTCGGGTCGGTGCGCCCAGGCATCGAGCAGCGAATATTTGAGCCCGGTGTCGAAGTCGGTCTGTTTGCACTCGTAACCGGTGCTATCGGTCTGACCCACGTCGCGCGGTTGGCGAACCGCGGCGCCGGTCGTGTCGGTGCGGCCGGCGATGGTGCCGGCGACGCCGATGCCGACCTTGTCGCCCTTGAGTTCCTCGACGCCGATGATCTGGATCCGATTCAGGAACTCGCTGGATTCCTGCGTGCGCTGTTCCAGCTTCTGCTGCACGACGGGATCGACGTTGAACACGACGGTGGCCGAATCGACTTGGTTGAGCTGGGCGACCTGCGCCAGGTAGGCGTTGAACAGGCGGCGAGTGTTGTTGCGCATGGCGGTGTGGTCTCCGGGAAAACGTAAAGGGGCGAAGGTCGGTGGCGGGACGAATCAGCAATCGGTGAGCGCAGCGTTGCCCTGCTGGCCGGTCACCGGCGGGCGCGTGGGCTGGGTGCCCGACGGCGTGCCCGACAGTTGCGTGTGCAAGGCGCTGTAGTTGGCCTGCAGCGCCTGCAGCTGATTGCGCTGTTCGCTGGCGTCGCGTTGCAGCTGAGCGAACTGGTCGCCCTGCGTCTTGAGGTGGTCCGCGATGCCGGTCAGCGCCGTTGCCAGGCTGGAGAAGTCGGCGGCGTCCGTTGGCTTCGGGTCGGGTTTGGATTCGGGCTTGGCGCTGCCGTTCAACCGCTCAGCGATGGCGCCCAGCGCCGAGAAAAGCCGATCCAAAGCGGAGGGTTCGGACGTGACTTCCTCGAACTCCAGCGCCACCTCACTGGCCGCACTGAACAGGTTGTCCGCGTGCTGTTTGCGCTCGCCGAATAGATTGGCTTCGGGGTGCTTGGCCGCGAACGCGAGGCGCTCGGTGCCGAGGCTGGCGGGCGAGTCGGTGACGCCCAGACCCACAAGATAGGGTTTTTCCGTGCCGGCAAACTTCGGGCCGATCTCGATGCTGGTGTAAACCTTCTGCTTGCTGACATTGACCATCTTCACCAGGTCATCGGTCGGCTCGATCTGAGCGAACAGGGCGAGCTTCTTCTCGCCGTTGACGGTGACTTCTTCCGTCTTCACCGCCAGAACATCGCCGTAAGCCCGGAACGGGCTATCCGGCAGCATGCTGCGGATGTGCTCCATCCAGATGCGTGCGCCATAGGTGGACGGGTTGTAGGTCGCCGCGATGTCACTCAGCCACGAGCGCTCAATCACGCGGCCGTCGGTGGAGTCGCCTTCCACGGCAACGCGGAAGAACTTGGAACGGAACTTCTTGGGCTGGGCCGACATGCTGTCCTCTGCTCGACTGGTGGCTGCATCGCGATTGGATGCGATACGCCATGGTCGGCAGCGCGGAAAGCCGCGGCAATGCAGCCAGCATGTAAATGCCTGCGATACGCGGGCGGCGGGTGTCAGGAGTGAAGGGCGGCCGTCACGCTATCGGGGTGAATAGCGCGGTCGCTCAACTCCCGATGGATACCCGCCGACAGGCTAAGTTCCTGTATTGGATGGGCTGGCGTGTCTGTGAGATCGCCGAGGCCACCGGGGAAAACGAAAAGACCATACACAGTTGGAAGTCCCGTGACGAGTGGGACCGTGCCGACAATGTGGAACGCATTGGCGGTGCCTTGGAGCAGCGGCTGGTCACGCTGATTCTCAAGGACCAGAAAAGCGGCGGCGACTTCAAGGAAATCGACCTGCTGCACCGGCAACTGGAGCGGCAGGCGCGGATCCAGCGTTACCAGGGCGGTGGTACCGAGACGGACCTGAACCCGGCCATCGCCAATCGCAACGCCGGCCCCAAGAAGAAGCCCCGCAAGAACGAGTTCACCGAGGACGAAATCGAGCGGCTGGAGCAGGCCTTCCTGGATGGGTGCTTCGACTATCAGCGCGACTGGTACAAGGCCAGCACCCTGCGCACGCGCGCCATCCTCAAGTCCCGCCAGATTGGCGCCACGTTCTACTTCGCCCGCGAGGCGCTGATCGACGCGCTGAAGACCGGGCGCAATCAGATCTTCCTGAGTGCCTCGAAGGCGCAGGCGTTCCTGTTCCGGGGCTACATGCAGTCGTTCGTCCGCGAGGTGTTGGACAAGGATCTGAGCGGTGGCGACAGCATCGTGATTCCCAACGGCGCCGAGCTGTTCTTCCTGGGCACCAACGCCCGCACGGCGCAGGGCTACCACGGCAATTTCTACTTCGACGAGTTCTTCTGGACCTACGGCTTTGACGAGCTGAACAAAGTCGCCAGCGGCATGGCGATGCACAAGAAGTGGCGCAAGACCTACTTCTCCACGCCATCCAGCATGGCGCACCAGGCCTATTCGTTCTGGACCGGCGAGCGCCGCAACCGGGGCAAGCCGGCCGACCAACGCGTGTCGATCGATGTTTCGCACGACGCGCTGCAGCGCGGTCGCGCGTGCGAGGACCGGGTGTGGCGCCAAATCGTCAACATCATGGATGCCGCGCGCCGCGGCTGCGATCTGTTCGACATTGCCGAGCTGCGCGAGGAGTACAGCCCGGACGCGTTCGCCAACTTGCTGATGTGCGAGTTCGTCGACGACAGTGCCAGTGTGTTCCCGCTCTCGCTGCTGGAGGGCTGCGGCGTGGACAGCTGGGTCGCGTGGGCGGGCGAGTTCAAGCCCTTCGCGCAGCGCCCCTACGGCGACTGGCCGGTGTGGGTGGGCTATGACCCGGCGGAGACCGGTGACAGCGCTGGCCTGGTGGTCATCGCGCCGCCGCGCAATCCGGGTGGCACCTTCCGCGTGCTGGAGCGCCACAAGTTCAAGGGTGGCGACTTTGCCGCGCAGGCCGAGTTCATTCGTAGGGTGACCGAGCGCTACTGGGTGACCTATATCGGCATCGACACCACCGGTATGGGCACCGGCGTGGCGCAGATTGTGCGCACGTTCTTCCCTAACCTGGTCACCTTCAGCTACTCGCCCGAGGTCAAGACGCGGCTGGTGCTGAAAGCCTATGACGTGATCATGAGTGGCCGGCTGGAATACGACGCCGGCTGGACCGATCTCACGCAGTCGCTGATGGCGATCAAGAAGACGATGACGGCCGGTGGCCGCCAGATGACCTACAAGGCCAACCGGACCGAAGAGACCGGCCATGCCGACCTCGCATGGGCATTGCTGCATGCGCTGCACAACGAACCGCTGGAAGGCCCGCACGCCAAGTCCAGCGGCAGCACCTTGGAGATCTACGCATAATGACCGAGACCGTCACCCCGCTGGGGCGGGTGGAAGCCTTCACCTTCGGCGAACCGACGCCCGTACTGGAGTCGCGCGGCATCCTTGAGTACCTGGAATGCTGGCAGAACGGTCGCTGGTACGAGCCACCGGTGTCGCTGGATGGCCTGTCCAAGACCACGCGCGCCAACGTCTACCTGCAGTCGGGACTGCGCTTCAAGGTCAACATGCTGGCGCGCACGTTCCGGCCCCACCGCCTGCTGACCGCCGAGGCTTTCGAGCAGTTCGCCACGGATTGGGTCACGTTCGGGATGGCCTACCTGGAGCGGCGCAATTCCATGCTCGGCAGCGCCATGGTGCTGCGACCAACGCTGGCCAAGTACATGCGGCGCGGCGTGGAGCCGGGTACGTTCTTTCAGGTGCGCAGCTGGAAAGACGTGCACGCGTTTGAGCCGGGGACGGTGTTTCAGGTGCGGGAAGCCGACGTTGACCAGGAAATATACGGCCTGCCCGAATGGCTGGCCGCGCTGCAGTCCGCACTGCTGAATGAGTCGGCCACGCTGTTCCGCCGGAAGTATTACAACAACGGTTCGCACGCCGGCTTCATCCTGTATCTGAACGATCCGGGCGTGAACGACGACGACGTGAACGCGCTGCGCACGGCACTGAAAGGTGCGCGCGGGCCGGGTAACTTCCGCAACCTGTTCCTCCACTCGCCAAACGGCAAGAAAGATGGCATGCAACTGATCCCGGTCAGCGAAGTGGCCGCGCGCGACGAGTTCACCGGCATCAAAGGCGTGACGCGTGACGACGTGCTGGCATCACTCCGTATCCCGCCCCAGTTGCTGGGCATCGTGCCGCAGAATGCCGGCGGCTTCGGCTCCATCCGTGAGGCGGCCAGCATTTGGGCCTTCAACGAGCTGGCGGCCATCCAGCGGCGACTAGAACGCTTGAACGAATGGGTAGGTCACGACGTGATCCGCTTCGATGCCTTCGAACTGGCACAGGTGGCGCAATGATCGCCGGCGGCCTGTCCAACCTGCGTTGTGGCGAGTGCGCGCGGCTGTTGGCCCGGGCCAAGGGCTATGACGAGATTCAGATCAAGTGCCCGCGCTGCGGCACGCTCAATCACTTGAAGGCCCAGAGCCTCCCGACAGATCGCCGCGAGCGATTTACCGAAGGTTCTACCAATGAAAAACCAGCTGTTGAAGGGCGACGCCCTGACCTTGTTGCCGACCCTTGAGGCCTGCTCTTTCGATGCACTGATCACCGACCCGCCGTATGCCAGCGGAGGGCTTACCGCTGGGGCTCGCCAGAAGCCACCGTCAGAAAAGTACGTACAGGGCGGTAAGAGCGCGCTGCACGCTGACTTTGCCGGCGACGAACGCGACCAGCGCTCACACCTGCGTTGGATGGTGATGTGGCTCAGCGAGTGCGCCCGTCTGCTCAAGGAAGGGGCGCCAGTGTGCTTGTTCACCGACTGGCGCCAGTTGCCGCTCACCACGGACGCGCTGCAATGCGCTGGCTTCACCTGGCGCGGCATCACCGTGTGGGACAAGACCGAAGGCGTGCGGCCGCAACTCGGGCGATTCCGCAACCAGGCCGAATACGTGGTGTGGGGAAGCAAGGGCAGCATGCCCCTGCAGCGTCGCGCCCCCGTGTTGCCCGGCGTCATCCGTGAACCCGTGCGCAAGGCGGACAAGCTGCACATGACCGGCAAGCCGACCGCGCTCATGCGGCAACTGGTGCGGATCTGCGAGGAGGGCGGGCGAGTCCTCGATCCGTTCGCCGGATCCGGTACCACGCTGGTGGCTGCGCAGTTGGAGGGCTACAGCTGGCTTGGATGCGAGATGACGGACCACTATGTCGAAGTGGCGGGCCAGCGCTTGGCTGCCCTCTAACCAGCTATTGCTAGGGAGTCGCTGAAGGGCGACTCCCTGCCTCTTGCTGCAGATTTATATCAAGGCTGCTGTTTCTCTTCTGCTCCTTTAGCTCAAGGGAATGCAATTCAGCCTTCAACCTCGACCATGTCGAGCCGGGCGACTTGCGCCCAGGCATCTTCACTGCCGCGCGAATCTGAGCATCTAGTTCCTCTGCTTCGATGCCTAAGGTCGCGTAGAGCTTCCTGCGCTCGAACATGTACAAATCGTACGGCGGGGTGTCGTACTCGTTGATCCCATGCAGTGTCGTCGCAACGTCGCTCACCCGAATTTCGAATCTGAACGCGTCGTCCACAACCGCTGCCGGTAGGGAACGCCACTGGATGTCGATGCCGGCGTAGGTCAATTCCGGCGTCGGGGTTTGAGGCGAATAAGAGTCTTCACTGGCAGGACGTCCATACACCGTTCCATCATCGAATGCAGCATCAGCGCACGCCAATACAAAGCGCTGCAGGCGGGCTGACAAGGCCGCTGCCGCGTACTGTCGATCCTGATGTTGTTCCGCCTCGCGAGTTCGCGACGCCTGCCACCATGTCAGCGCGCCGCCCGTCAGCACTCCCAGGAAGCCCCACAGTGCAGAACTGCCCATCACTGCGGTGAAGAAACGTCTTGCACCATCCCAGTCCATTTAACAATTCCTTAGCGTTCAAAGAGGCTAGTGGTCACTCTAGCTCCTGGCGCGCGCAGTCGTCGCCCCGCCACGCCTGCGGGCTATGTGGCCGGGTTTTTCTGCACCCCTGCGGCATGCGCTCGCCTGTGCCAGAGCGCGCCCATGCGGGCCACCTTGAGCTGCGCGCAAGCCTGCGGAACCCCGCACGAAAGGGGCACTTTCGGATGCGTTCTGACGGTCCATCAGCGCCCGCGGGTCTGGCCCGGATTTTTTGGATGCCCATCGGAAGGAGGTAACTGGTAATCGCCACCGGCCAAAAGTAGCTAAGTCATTGAATTAACGGCAAAAGAGGAGGTAACCCGTAGAGGTAATCAGAGGTAACCCCGGAGGTGGCACGAGGTTATGTTGTTGATTCGTAAGGGCTCGATTCTGGGAAAAGGTTACCTCCCCAAAAGGTAATCTGGTAACCAAGAAATTACCCTTTTATTACCTTCTAATTACTCATCTAACCTATTGAATTTATGGCTAAAAGTGCAAGTTAGATTTCCTGATTACCTTTGTTACCCGTCTCCGATGGGCATCCCAAAATTTCGGCCTAAAGGCATGGCGGTTGGCCCTCGCTGACTCTCCTGTATGCAGACCAGCGAAGTCGGCGCTGGCGCTGCCCAAGGCCACCCTGCGGGATTAGGCTGCCCGCGAGATCTCATGGCAATAGAATGCTTCGGGCCGGCTGTCCAGAATTGCTTGCAGCTCCTTGACCGTGCGGCCCTGCGGCGTCAGCCATGGCATGAGGTTGTCGAGCTGCAAGCGGATCGGGATACGGTCGTGGCCAGCGGCGGCGACTTCCGGCGGCGGGTCATCGGTGATGAAGGCGAAGCTGTCGAACGGATCTTCTTCCGCCCCCTCCCAGTGGTCCCAGATGCACGCTATCAGCATCGGTTCGCGTGGCTCGGGAGTGAACTGGACCTCCACGCCAACGTCGGGCTCGCCTGGTGCCAGCTCCCGGCCCTCCACCTTATGCAGTGAAACATTCTCGAAAAAGCTGTCAATCAGCACCACGCCGTGCTTGTGGCCGAACTGGTCTTGCCACCAGCGTGTGAGGTTGTCGCGGCGGGCGTTATATGTGCCGCTGAGCCGGCGCGGGGTCTTCTTGCCATTGGCCAGGGCCTTGGCCTCGATCCAGTCCGATGATGCCGGCGAACCGGGCTTGCGTAGCATGTAGCGCATCGGCTTGAGCACCAGCTGGCCGCCCTCCATCACCAACACGGGGAGCCACCACTGCGGGAAGAATCGGTAGTCGCGCGGCAGCAGCTGCACGCGTTCTGCATCGGCAATGCGCCGCTCCAGCTGAGTGATCTTATTGCTGGCCTTGCGCACCTCTTCCGCCGCGGTCTTGGTCGGCTTAGTGGCCAGCTTCGCCTCGTTGAGCGCTTTGCGCTCGACCTGGTCGACCAGGTCGCTGGCTAATTCGGCCTGCTCCTGAGCCCGCGCCTCGCGTATGGCCTCGCCAATCTCCTGCCCTAAGCTCTCACGCTGCGGTCGCAGGAACCAATCCTCGATCGCTTTCGGCATACGCCGGCGGTCCTTCCGCTTTCGCTCGCGGTTGGGCGCGTCCCAGACGTTCGCCGCGAAGTCCTCCAAGCTCATGATGGCTCCGTGCAGGCGGCAGAACCGGTCGTAGTCGGCTTGAATCATGGCGGAGTAGCACATGAGGCGGAATATACGCCGGACGGTCTCACCATGTGTGACGCGGCGGCGTACGATTCCGGCTGATATGCAAAAGGTCCAACCCTCCCCAAAAGGACGTGAACGTCCGTCTCAGCATCCTGGCCTCGTTCCGCCCGATGCTGCAGACCTGCCGATGCTGCCCGAGCGCTTTAGCTGGCAGTTGCCGCATGTGAAGCAACACCGCCGGCCTATGCCAGCGGGCCGCAACATCGTGGTGGACGGCCAAGGTTCGGCAGTGGCTACCGTTCAACCCTTAGAGGGTCGGGTCATAACCGTAATCGGAGCCCATCGCTGGTTAGAGGGTGGGCGGCACTATCGAGACTTCTCAATCCGCGATACAGCGCTTCGCTACGTGGCTGCCTGGACTTGGCGCTACGCGGACCAGGTGATTACTGAAATGGAAGGGCTGCGTAAGGATAAGTCGCGCCGCGAAGCGCCGTCGGCTTGAATCATTAGGCCGCCGCGGGATCGGGCCGGCTGGGCAGCGACCACGGCGCCAACTCTATGCCTTTTCGAGCCACGCGGCCACGGACCTGATTGAGCAAAAACTCGAGGCTTTTTGCGTCCTGGAACGTCGGACGTAGCACCGCGTCCATACGAAGCATAGGCTTATCATTGCTGTCGAAGATGCGGAACCGAATCCGATAGTCATTGTCCCAAGGCTCCGCGACACAGCGAAGGGGAACAAACGCCGACTCAATGATGCCCGCTGCTTCCTGGGCTGACAGATCTTTGGGCATGCTATGCACTCTCCGAGCGGCTTAACTCAGGCGTTAGGCCGCAGCTACTGATCCTGCTTCTTGAAGCCAGATAGCCACGACTCGTAGTTTTCTCTAGGCGGGATAAGGCCAGACTCACGGGCCGGAGAAAAGTCAACCGTACTCACTTTTGGAACGTCTTTCCGAAATTTGAGAAGCTTATCGCGCACAAGTCCAGCGTGGGTCTGCATCTCATCTGCCAACTCAGTGGAAAAAAATCCCAAGTCATCGGTGTACTGTGTGATTGAGACCATGGAGTCGTGGTACATCGAGTTTGTGTCGCCGTCGCGACGCTGTAGGCCGTAGTAATCTTGGAAAAAGATGTGCTCAGGCAAAGCTGCGCTACGGAACGTGTCTATTTGCTCTGTCCTCATCTCTATGGCGTTAGTTAGCTCACATACGGACTGTTCAACGATTGCGACCAGAGCAAGCGCACGGCCTGGCATTAGTTGAGCGGAGTAGACCAAGTTCTTAAGTGCGTCTAGCGGTATCGTCACGGGTGTGATCTTCGTCATTTCCGCTTGAAATGAAATTGGCTTCGGAGATCCACCGTTAAGAATGCTGGCGTGGTAGGCAAGGGCTATGTCACGATCTTTGAAGTACCGCTGAGACAGCGGTGAGATGTGTTGCCGTTTGAGTGCGAAAGCGTGATTAGCGATTGTTGTTGCTAGAACAATTACCGCATTTGCCTGCCTCAAACTTTCCAGAAGCTCCTTGCCTCTAGCTCCGCGCTCTGCAACTCTCTGTGCCCCCCATACACCCAGACCGGCACCAGCTAAAGCAGACAGGGAAGCGCTCGCAAATGCCGAGTTCGCGAAGTCGCTGAGGACTGCCCAGATCTGCTGTAGAAATTGCATGAGGGATGTCCAGTTCATTGCTAGTGTGGTCCAACTCCTGAATTAGGCCGAGCCGCGAAGCGGCTTCGGCTCGAATGAACAGTTAGGCCTCTGCGGCCAACCACTACTTGTACTTTGCATCAGGCCCCTCGCCGAATGCGGAATACCATGCTAGCCAGGCTGCCACTAAGAGCATGGCGCCGCGAACTAGCCCGCCCAAGAGCATGTCTAGAGTCATTTGGCCGAAAGGCACCGTACCTAGGCGGGGATTTGGGCCCCATAGGAAGATATACGCTGCTAGCGCAACACTGGCTCCAAAGACTAGCCGAAGCGTGCGGATAACGAATCGACCCGCGACGTAGGCAATTGCCTCGCTTTTTGTTTCTTGGCGAACAGCTAAAACAGTTGACCCGTATTGGCCATACTTGCTGCACGCGACCGCTTCAGCTTGCTCGGTGCTCTCGAATCGTCCAAACGCGAAGGTGGACACCTCTGGAGAGCCAGCCACAAGCCGATGGTTGGTAATGAAATAACGAGGATGCATATAGCGGTCTATCGCCTGAATTGAGCCGACTCGCGAAGCGGCTTCGGCTTGAATTGTTAGGTGGCAACCCGGTGAGCTATGGCCTAGGAAAAACAGCGGTAGTGCCGTCCGCATACCGCAAGAGTCCATTCCAGCTCAGACCAATGATCACCGGGTTACCACGCTTCCGTGACATGACAATAGCCCCTGGATGGTGTAGGTGCCGAAGACCTTCGCTTGAGAAGTGAGTCAACATGCCAGGAAGTGCTCCTGCCTCAAGGCTTTGGGCAAGCTGAGTGTGAAATGCCGCCAACAAAGGCATACCGTGAATAGTCACGTATGCGCCAGCTAGCATCATTCCTTGAGGTGTGGACATATGGAGCGGTGTAAACGTTGTCCCGCCTGACGGTCGATGGTTCGGGTCTACACCATCCACGCTGTATAGGCCAAGGCGTTCTGGAACTTTGGTGTATCCGTAAATTGCTTGCACAATCTCAGCGGACGGGCGCCATTTTTTTGGGCCGGTCCACCCAGCAGCAGCGACGTTTGTAACAGTTTTTAACAGCCAACGCTCAAAGAGCTCGCCTTCAATGTTGATTGAACCATTGAAGCTCTCGTCGTTCGCGGCTGCCTGAAACTTTGCAATTTGTCCCGCTGTTGCATCGAGCGGACTCAGCAGAGAGTTGTGATGCCGGCAGAGGATGTTAGATTTCTCTGCACCATGAGTCGGCTCTCCACCTCTAACGCGCCGTACGCCCTCGATGACAATTGGACAGGAACAGCCCGCTTTAAATATGGCGTTACTGAAGATGTGCTCACCCGACATCGAGTCACAACCGCCAAGTGAGTTTGCCCAGCATTTGTCCACTCTGGTCTCCAAATCTCAACAACTCGCAGCAAGAGTCGCAATTTCCATCTAACGCCTTATGTCTTGAGTTTCCCCTACCGTAGGAGCCGAGAGCCCGGCGTGCGCGCCCGATAACGCCTCGGTGTCAGCACCACCGTAATTCAGCAGGG